>JBGAGD010000005.1:0-577872 GCA_044226875.1 Bacteroidia bacterium | reverse complement strand
GCGGTGGGGATCACCTCTTCCCATTCCGAACAGAGAAGTTAAGCCCACCTGCGCAGATGGTACTTGGCCTAAAGCCCGGGAGAGTATGTCGATGCCAATTTTAAAAAGCCTCAGAGTAATCTGGGGCTTTTTTTTTGAACTTTTTTGATCCCACAATATTATCAAATCAAAAAATCACGGTTTTCCGTATCCCTAAATAAAAAAAAGAATATTAGTTTTACAATCCTTAACCAGTGTTCAAATTAAAAAGATCTTCTTCATAATTTTTTTTGCTCTTACACTTGCTTTTTACGGGCAAAATAATTTTGTAAAATCGCTTCTTCAATTACCTGATTCTGCCCGCCCAGAATATATTAAGAAAGAGATCAGGACATTATACAAAAAAGATACCCCCTTTGCGCACCAGGAAATTTCTATCATTACAAAAGATCTGCCAAAAGCCTTAACAGCGCTGATTTACAAACAGGCTGCCATCGAAGAATTACGTGTAAAATCGTTCTTTAACGCATTAAAATTTAATAAAGAAGCATACAGGTTATACAACGAATTAAAGCTTACAGATAAACGAACAGAGCTTGTTTCGGATATGACCCGCATTTATATTCAAATAGAAGAACAGGATACTGCTATTAAAATAATTTTTGATGAATTAAGAAAAATAACCGGCAATACCCGCAACGAAACCATATTGTTGAATAGGGTAGGAGTTATTTTTAAAGAAATAAAGAATGCTGAAAAGGCCATGGAATATTTATCGATGGCAGATGGCAAATTTATGCAGCTAAATAATATGGATAGCCAATTGTTTTTAAGCTATATAGATAATGATAAGAACATTGGTGTACTGTACAGAAATAAAAAACAATACGATAGGGCCTTGTTTCATTTAAGCAGATCTCTTAAAAATGCCGAAAGTATTAATAATGAAAAATGGATAAGTGCCGATCTTAATAGTATTGGCGTACTGTACATGGAAACCAATAATTATCCAAAAGCCATTGAATGTTTTGAAAGATCGGTAAAATTAAAAAGTGAAGCCAATAACCAGGCAGGTGTTATTACCACCATGTCTAATCTTGGCGTGTTATACCTGAATGTAAAAGATTTTAAAAGATCTGAAAATTATTTTTTAAGAACCGTAAATCTTGCCGATAGCATGAATAACGCACGGCTTAAGCTGGAAGCGTATAACGGTATTTATAAACTATATGATAAACTTGGTAAACGCGATAAAGCGTTGCATTACTTAAAACAAGCCTATAGTTTAAAAGACAGTGTTTTTAATTCGAACATGATCACTGAAAGTTCTAAAATAGAAGCCCTGTATGAGAATGAAAAAAAATCGAAAGAAATAGAATTAAGTAATTTTAAGAACGAGGAACTGAATAAGAACCTCGAGTTAAAAAACCGCAATCAAAGAATATTGATCGTGGGCGCATTACTGTTACTGGCCTTTTCGGGCTGGGCCATTTGGAGCAATATTGGTAAAAGAAAGGCAAATAAACTACTGTTTCAAAAGAATGAAGAAGTAATGATGCAACGCACGCTTGTTGAACATCAGAACAAAGAAATTTTGGACAGCATTAATTACGCCCAAAAAATACAATCGGCCATCCTTCCAAAAGAAAATGATCTGAAAAACCTGGTTAAAGATGCATTTGTTTATTTTAAACCAAGAAATATTGTAAGCGGCGATTTTTACTGGTTAAGCGAAAAAGGCAATTACATTTTTTATGCTACAGCAGATTGTACTGGCCACGGGGTTCCGGGCGGATTTATGAGCATGCTGGCATCTTCTTTATTGAACGAAATAGTAAATGAGGGAAATGTGCAAGAACCGGCCGAAATTTTAAATCTGTTACGCCAACGCATTATCCAGGCTTTAAAACAAAAAGGCGAAGTAGGGGAGAATAAAGATGGTATGGACATGAGCCTGTGCAGGATAAACAGAAATACACAGGAACTTGCAATAGCTGCGGCCAATAACCCCGTTTGGCTTATAAAGGATTCAACAATTAATATTATTAAACCCGATAAGTTTCCGGTAGGTATTAGCAGTGGCGAATTAAAATCATTTACACAGGTAAAATTAACTACAGAGCCCGGCACAATCATTTACACCTTCACAGATGGTTATCCCGACCAGTTTGGGGGGATTAAAGGCAAGAAATTTATGTATAAGCGGTTTCAGGAACTGCTTTTAAATATAAATATTCTTTCATGTAGCGAACAATCAAAAATACTTGCAGAAAAATTCAATGATTGGAAAGGACCCTTAGAGCAGGTAGACGATGTTTGTGTAATAGGGGTAAAAGTATAATCCACTTTGTTTATTACTCTTCTTCATCGTCACCAAGGCTGTATATGTTATTTTCTTCATCTTCGCTGCCAATCTCCTCCTGTTCATCATCCAGCTCAGCCCCCGGTACATCAAGGTCAGAACCGCTTACATCTTCCTTAAAATCTTTTTCATTTAAGTTAGATGCGGGTTCTTTTTTGTTCGATTTCTTTTTATCGGTTTGTTCCGGATCTATTTCCGTTTCTTCTTTTAATTGATTGTAAATATCCTCAGTAGATGGGTACATCGGGTAGCCCGGAAAATCACTATTCTCCTCTTTGTTTTTGTGATTGTTTTTTAAGTCCTCTTCCATAGTATTGATTTTTAAATGATACCTAAAATATAATGCCAGCAAAAAAGTGAACTTTTGAGAATATTAAACCTCATAAAATAAAAAAGCCTCCCGTTTTTTGGAGGCTTTTAAAGAAATATGAACTGAATTAGTTGTTGATCTTGATCAACTCTACTTCAAAAATAAGATCGCTTTTTGGTGGAATAGCGCCAGGATAACCTTGTTCGCCATAAGCCAGGGTATAAGGAATGAAGAACTTGTATTTAGCCCCTTCTTTCATTAATTGCACACCTTCTGTCCAGCCCGGAATTACCTGGTTTAACCCAAAATCAATAGGTTGGCCACGTTGAACGCTGCTGTCAAATACTTTTCCATCGGTAAAAGTGCCGGTATAATGTACTTTTACATTACTTGTTGCTAATGGCATTGCGCCGGTTCCTTCTTTTAAAACAATATATTTTAAACCGCTGGCAGTTGTTTTTCCGTTCGCAAACTCTTTTAAAGCTGCTTCGTTGGCTTTTGCTCTTGCTTCTTCTGCAGCTTTATCTTTTTCTGCTTTTTTAGCAGCAAAGGCTCCTTTTTCTTTTTCGAAAGTAGCAGCCGCATCAAAAGCTTCGGCTTCTTTACCTTTGCGTAAAATAACTACTTGTTTTATAGTGTCGTTCCCAGCAATTTTATTTACTACGTCCTGACCTTCTACAACATGGCCGAAAACTGTATGAAAACCATCTAACCAGGCCGTTTGTACGTGCGTGATAAAGAACTGGCTGCCATTGGTATTACCGCCATTGCTATAAGCTTGTTTAGAGCCCTGAGGATCGCTATTAGCCATAGAAAGGATACCAGGGCCGCTGTGCTTAAGTGAAGTATCGGTTTCGTCAGGAAAAGTGTAACCCGGGCCACCTGTACCTCTGCCATCCGGGCAACCACCCTGGATCATAAAATTAGGGATAACACGGTGAAATATTAAACCGTTATAATAAGGCACGCCTTCTGCTTTTGCTTTGTTCTTAATTTTTCCTTCTGCCAAACCAACAAAGTTACCTACGGTCATAGGTGTTTTTTTATACTCTAAAGTTGTATAGATATCGCCTTTGCTTGTTTCAAATTTGGCATACATGCCATCGGGGTGTTTGCTTAAAAATTCTTTATCCATTTTGTTTAATTTTTGTTTTTCTTTTTTTTGCGCAACTGCTCCAAAACTTAGAGTAGCAATTGCTGTGATCATTAAAAGTAACTTTTTCATATTGTTTTTATTTTAATGTAATGTTACAAATAGTTTGCCAAATTAATGAGCAGGTTGCACCTGTGCTTGCTCCGGTTGAGCAGGAGCAGGGTGAAAGCTGATCAGTTCTACTTCAAAAGTTAAAGGCGAAAACGGAGGGATTGGCCCGCCGCCATTTGGCCCGTAAGCCATATTTGAAGGCAGGATCATAAGTGCTTTTGAGCCTTTAGATAGTTGCATCACTGCTTCTTCCATACCTTTAATAACCATGTTTTGGCCAAGAACGAATTTTAACGGGGTATAAGGACGTTGCGGATTAAAAAGATTATTTTCTTTAGCAACTGCTTCAACACTCGTATCAAATACTTTACCATCTAATAACTTACCTACATAAGTAAGTTCTACTTCATCGCCTAATTTTGGTTTTGCACCCGAACCTTTTTTTGATTCAATAACATAAACACCGGTTTCGCTTGGTTTTGCAGTGATCTTATGATCAGCTAAATATTTATCAAGATCTGATTTTTCTTTGCCTTCGGCCTCTTTCATCATTTTTTCGCGTTCGGCCATTTGTTGTTTTTGGTTTTCTTCCAGTTCTTTTTTACCAATAACATCTTTGATCTTTACAATAGCTTTTAATTTTTCGCCCGGTTTAAATTGTTTTGGCAATTCGTTCATGCGCATTGTTTTTAAGAAAAAAGAATCGGCAGAAAAAATAAATGCAGCGCTATCGCCTTTGCACATCATAGCCATTCCATCCTCTAAACTTCCAACAAAAGAAGTTTTTGGCATTAAAAATTTAGTGTAACCGCTACCATCCTGGCTAACTGTTTTTGAATCTACAATAATAGAGTCGTTTTTATTATTTGTGATCAGGTAGCTAAAGGTAATACCATCACCTTCAACTAACTTGGTGCCACTTTCGTTGTGAGTAAAAAATTTATAGTTTAATCCGTTCTCTGCTTTGGTAAAGCCTTCAAATTCTGAACTGTTTTTACAGGCCACAAAGCATAATGCCATTGCTGCTGTTGATAGAAAAATTACTTTTTTCATTTGTTTTTTTTGTTTTTATTGAACCTGTTTTAAAGTACAGTTTCGTTTTTTACGTCAATTATTTTTATTTCATAAATTAATGGAGTGTATGGGGCTATAGTTCCGTTTGAGCTGCCATTTTCTCCAAAAGCGAGCCGTGAAGGTAATATTATTTTTGCATTTTGACCCTTTTTTAGGCGCTTTATAACATAATTTATCCCTTTTATGAGCTGATCGGGCGTGCCAAATGAGATCTCAAAATTTTCGGGCGACCTTTCAAAAACACGGCCATTTAAAAAGCTACCCGTATAATTTAATTTTACTATATCCTTATAAACAATAACCGGCAATGGCGAGGTTTTTGGCTTATCTACCCAATAAAAACCTAAAGAATCCTTCGCCATTTCAAAATCGCGGGCCGAACCAAAAAAAGCTTCAATTTGCTCTGCTTCCTGTTTTAAAAGATCGGTATTTCTGTTGGCATATTCGGTGCCGCTAAGTAATTGGCGGATCTTAAAATTAACTTTTACGATCGAATCGTTCTTACTAAAAAAGGGGATCTTATCAGAGTTAAATTGCTGCTTGTAAAAATCTTTTGTTCTTATTAACAAACAAGCGCTATCCAGGGCGCTTAACCCGGCAACATAATTTTTAAAAAAATTGGTTTTATTGCTTGAATCGATCGCTATAAAAAAATTGTTATTAAAATTATTATGGCTATCCCAAAATACTGAATCCGACTGGGTTTTAAAACAGGCATCTACCCAGGCAACACTATTTGGCCGGTATTGGTCTGTACTTGAATTAAACGCAATGAGCTGAAAATAATACCCCAGTTTATTATAAGAAAAATGCTTTTCGCCATTACGTTTACAGCTAATAATAAACAATAAAAACAAGAAAATGTATGAACTTAATTTTGCGGCCTTAATAGATCTCGATATCATAAACTATAGGCATTTGCGGTGGAATTTTTTTGAAATCGCCTAACAGGCCGTGGGCCAGGTGCGAAGGAATAAGCAGGATGGCTTTATCGCCGTGTTTTAAATATCTAACGCCTTTGTGAATGCCACTTTCAATATCCTCGTTGCCAACAATAAATGTTTTTTTGCCATCTGTTCTGGATGAGTAACATTTTGTGCCATCCAGTAAAGCCACCTCGTAATTCATGGTTATTTCTTCTCCATCTTTAATGCTATCGCCATGAGCAGAGGGCTTGTATACATAAAAACGAATGCCGGACGATGTTCTTACAAATGGCATTTTATGGGTTTTTACATAATAATCCATCTCATCATTCTCTTTTTGCACTATTTGCTGGTTTGCCTTTACAAACTGGTTCTTTATTGCCGTTTCATTGATATTTTGAGGAAGGTCCTTTGTTTTTTCTTTTTCTGCCTTATGTTCGCAGGATAAAAGGACCACAAAAAGAAATGCGAAATTAATAGCGGTTAAATATTTTAAAAATGGTTTTATCATGAGAGTAAAACAAAATTAATGATTAGTTGATACAGTAAATTATAAATATTTCTAAATTTACTAACTCAATAATGACAAAGGCCGAACGCTATAAACATGTACTGAATTACTTTGAAACCAACGTTGGACTGGCGGAGACAGAGCTTGTTTACGCTAATCCTTTTGAGTTACTGGTTGCCGTAATATTAAGTGCCCAGTGTACAGATAAACGGGTTAACCTTACAACGCCAAGATTATTTAAAGATTACCCTACTGCCGAAGCTATGGCTGCAGCAAGCCCTGATACCATATTTTCGTATATAAGAAGTATCAGTTACCCCAATAATAAGGCAAAACACCTTGTGGGTATGGCCAATATGCTTGTAAACGACTTTAAAAGCATTGTGCCCGGCGAGGTAGACCAATTGGTAAAACTTCCCGGAGTGGGCCGTAAAACTGCTAATGTTATAGCTTCGGTAATATACGATAAGCCAACAATGGCGGTAGATACGCATGTTTTTAGAGTAAGTAACCGTATTGGGCTTACCACAAATGCTAAAAATCCTTTGCAATCTGAAATACAATTGATTAAATTTATACCAGAGGAGCTTGTACCCAAAGCACACCATTGGTTAATTTTGCACGGACGTTATGTGTGTTTGGCAAGAAATCCTAAATGCGATATATGCCCAATTAAGTTGTACTGTAAATATTATGAGAAAGTAATTTTAAAACAAAATAAACAAACAACTGTTACATAAAACATAAACCCTAAAGTTATGGCAAAGAAAAAACCATCAAAAAAAGCGGCTAAAAAGCCGGCTAAAAAAGCAGCAAAGAAAGGTGCTAAAAAAGCGGGTGCAAAAAAAACAGCATCAAAAGCAAAACCTAAAAAAGCAGCAAAAAAATCTGCTAAGAAAGCTGTAAAAAAAGTAGCTAAAAAAGCAACAAAAAAGGCAGCTAAGAAAGTTGCAAAGAAAGCAGCAAAAAAAACTACAGCTAAAAAAGCGATTAAAAAAGCCGTTAAAAAATCAGCAAAAAAAGTTGTTAAAGCAGTAAAAAAAGCAGCCCCTAAAAAAGCGGTAAAAAAAGCAGGTCCGGTAAAACAGGCGTTTAAAAGCGCTGTTAAACTTGCAAAAAAAGTAGTTGAAAATATTGTGTCTCATGTACCGGGTACCGAGAGCCATGAACATATGAATGCGATGAACGAGAGTATGAATACTTCAAACTCTAATTCGTCGGAGAATACAAGTATGCATGATAGCACAGAGCATACGGAGAAAAAAGATGAGGAAGAGCCCAGTTTCGTCGCGCATAGAACCCATTTAAATGCCGGCGACAGAGCTCCTTATTTTGAAGGAAGGGATCAGAATGGAAACATCCTTAATTCAGCAATGTTCAGAGGAAAAAACCTGATCCTTTATTTTTATCCACAGGATGATACGGAGACCTGCACCAAAGAGGCATGTAACCTGCGCGACGAGTATAAATATCTAAGCGATAGTAACTATGCTGTAATAGGGGTGAGCCCTGATGATGAGCGCTCTCATACCAAATTTATAGCCAAATATAATTTGCCTTTTCCTTTACTGGCAGATACGGATATGAAAGTTATTAAAGCCTACGATGTATGGGGAACCAAAAAATTTATGGGCAGGATCTATGATGGCTTATTAAGGACCACCTTTGTTATTGGGCCGGATGGCATTATAAAAGAGGTAATTACAAAAGTAGATTCGGCCAACCACGCGCAGCAAATTTTAGGAATGTAATTTTTTTACAGAAAAAGTTTGTGGGATAAAATAAAACCGTTAAATTTGCACTCCCGATTTAGGTTGGGAAAACGGATTGGTAGTTCAGCTGGTTAGAATGCCGCCCTGTCACGGCGGAGGTCGCGGGTTCGAGTCCCGTCCAGTCCGCTGAAAGGGACTTAGGCTCAAAAAGAGAACTAAGTCCCTTTTTCATTAAAGCCAAATCGCCCGTGTGTCGGGCGATTTGTGCAATTATAAAGTTGATTTCAGAGGTTCGAAATGCCCCGTTTTTCTTGTCATATACCAAGCCGTTAGGAAAGAGTAAATTTTGCAATCCCTCCTTAAGTGCTATACCTCCATCTTGCCACATTTGGCGCAGGTTTCGGCAAAGAAATACGGCTTCATTTATCATTTCTTTTAGGTTCGAAATGGAAATCCCACAAGTCGCCATTTCCTTTCGGATTTTATCAAATTCCTTAGTGTATTTTACTCTAAAACGGTCGTAGGTTTCCTTGGGCATCTCCTCTTTTATGTAATGCTTCTCTTCAAGGGTTTCAATATCCTTGGTTAGTTCGACAATTCTCGCCTTAAGGATCACTTCCTTTTCAACAGAGTCTTTATTCAGTTCATGGTAGGTGTTTTCCAATTCAATTTTAATAGCTTCGGTTAAATCTAGCTTTACTTCATATTTCTCAAGTTCCTCTGAAAACAAACGATGCATTTCTTTTGCGCTTTTATTGCACTTACAGCCGTTTGTTCTGCATTTATAGTAGTACAAGTTCTTCTTCTTTACAATATAGCCTGTAAATGGCTGATTACAATCCGAGCATTTAATGAAAACCTTCAGAGGAATATTTACATCTTCTGCTTTGTGTGGTACTCCGAATTTAGTTGAAGATGAAATGACTTCATTCACTTTCATAAACGTTTCCTTAGAGATCATTTTTTCATGCACTCCTTCAACAACTTTTCCATTCAGCATTCCGTGTGATACTAACCCACAATAAAAAGGGTTAATGAAAATTTTATGTAATTGCTGTTTGTACATTTTTACTCCGATAGCCTGAAGTTTCAGAATAATTTCTTCATTCTTCATACCCATTAGTTTCCATTCCCACGCTTTTTTAATTTTCTTTCCGTCTGCATTCACAACAATTTTACGTTCACCATTTGTTCTCACAATATCATAACCTTGTGGTGGTTTCACAACCCAAATTCCTTTTTCAAATTTGGCTTTCATTCCTGCCATTGCCACTTGCTTTCGTTGTTCGTTATCCCAACGCCCGAACAAAAGTTGCATATCATGGAATAGAACGCCGTTTGGATTAGAGGTGTCAATCGGTTCTGTTACTGCTTTAATATGTACCCCATGCTTTTCTCTTAGTTCATCAGCAATGGAAATAGCTTTACCTCCTGTCCTACTAAAGCGAGTCATTTTGTAAACCAAGATAGTGCTAATTTTTCCTTTGCTTGTATTTACAAAACTCAGCATTCGCTGAAACTCTTTCCTAGCATCCGTTTTAGCACTTTCATAAGTATCACCAAACGCTGAAACAATTGTTAGATTATTTCTCTTAGCATATTCCTCAATCGATTTGCGTTGAGTTTCCAAAGACTCGTTTTTATCAAACTGCCCTTTGCCCGAAACCCTTGTATACATTACTGCCAAATTGGATGTGGACTGCTTTACTTCCTTTTTACCAAAGCGCCCAAACCGATTTGCTATTATTTGTTCTTCTGTCATTTTGCCTCCTTCCTTTTATTAATAATTTTTTATGCTTGTTTTCTATATTCACTTTCCGAAACTTCTTTTTCAGTATTCAGCAAAATTATTTTTGCTTCACATGATTCATCGATCTCGTCCTTCTTTTTTAGTTTTGAAAGATGCTCGCATAAAAGAACAGCCAGTCTTTTGATTGATAATACAATCTTGTTTGCTTGTTCATCATTTACACTTTCATAACCTTTTATCATTCTTAGTTTTTCAACCGTTAATCCTTTGTTATTTTCGCGCTCACTTTTCATTTCTCTTTTTGTTTTCTCACACTTTTCGTTCAACATATATTTTACTCATCTTATTATATTGATTATCAATATAATAGCTAATTTACGTACATCTTTTTAAATAAAGAAATACCCCCGAATCGCCCGTAAATTCGCCCAATTTTTAGATTGATTTTATAGCTTTCTTCTGTACATTTTAGTATCCTAAAATTAGGCAAGGTGATCTGATTTTTACTTTTCGTTTCATATTATGCTGCCTTGTTTTGTTGTTGACTTTTTAATAATCCTTGTTTCTTTAATGCATAGTATCTGTATCTCCAATCATTTTTCTTTTCGGTTTCATTTTTGCTGGAGATTAATTGTTGTACTTTTTCTTCGTGTGTTTTTTCTTCAATAAAATCTATTTCAGAAAATTTTATTTCCGCTGTGTGAAGCATTAATTGATGTCTAATGCAAATCAGTTGTGCTTTTCTTTCCTTTGTTAATTTAAAAGCAAGCATTTTTAAATGCCCTTTCTCTGTAAGCATTTTATTTACTCCGATAAAGAGTTCAATAATTAATTCTTTAAAAGGATAATCATTTGGTAGCTTATTAAATGTTGTGCTTGTAATTAATCGTTTAAATGCATCTGTTATACAAAGCAAGGTGTGTTGGTCTATGCGGCTATAATTACTTAGCTTTATTAATCCTTCAGCTAAACATCTAAAGCGAGTGTTTACCCAAACGATCCGTTTCGCATCTTCGTATTGCCAATAATCAAAAGGTTCTTTTGTTTTAATACCTCCGGAGTTTTGCTCGTATTTTTTTTCAATTAAACTAATGAGTTTACTGTTGATCCATTTATACCGAGGTTCGTTTTCATCTTTTGGTTCTTTCTCAATATTTAAAGAACTTTTGATCGGTTCAACTTTCTGAGTTTCCTTTTCAATCTCTCTTACATTATTCAATTCTGCTATTTCGGTTTCTTCTTCTTCTTCTTCTTCTGCATCCGCAAGCGGAACAAATTCAAATTCACTTCGCTGATCCTTATCGTATTTTACGGTAAGCTCTTCATTACCGTATTTTACGGTATCTTTTTCTTTATCGTATTTTACGATAACTTCATTAGTAGTAATAGGCTTTACGCTAACTACTGGCACTTTCAAACTTGGCTCTGATTCCGGTGTTCCCGAAAGCACCAAGCCATTTCTTTTAAAGTATGCCATTTGCTTACAGTTATCGCTGCAATATTTTTTGCTCGACCGTATTGCCGTAAAATGCCCTCCGCAATATAAACAGGTGCTTTCCATTCTTTTTAAATTCTAATCGGTTTAATATTCGTTTTCATCATCTTCTTCATCCAACATCAAAACTGTATCGCCAAGCAAACCTCTCATGTATTCGGTGTAATCAGTTAACATGCCTTCCATGTTTTCTTTGGCTTCTCTATTCTTAAGAAAGTTTAAATCAAAATTCACATTCAACAATACTATGTTTTGCCGCTCCTGAATTCCAATAATTTTATGCTTGATATTGTTACCAAACAAAATGCGTAAAATATCCATCAGCAGATCTTCCGGTATTTTATATCGTTTTACTATGAGTTTATTTTCCATGTCTTTCGTTTTATAAATAAGCGGTTTCATATGTTTTCTTTTTCTCCGGTTGCGTTATTGGTATAACATCTCTGATTGCATTTATCCCGATTCCTAAATGGGGATTCTCAGTTTCAGTTTCCGATAACACTTTTATCTTCTTGTATTTCTTCTTTACTTTTTCAAGCTCTTCTTCAAGCTCCGTGTAGTCTTCTTTTAGCTTGAGGTTTTCTGCTTTCAATTTTTCTATTTCTTCTTTTTGCCCTTTTAATTTTATAAAGGCATAGATCAATAAACCGACACCAATCAATAGTGTAATAGGACTTAATACAAGTTTTAATACCGACCCCATTAATTTATTATCTCCGGCAATGGTATCTGCTGCTTTTTCCCAAACACCTTTTTCAATATCCGTTCCTGATAAAGTTTGTTCGGTCTTGTTTCCGGTTTGTTTTTGTTCTGTTTTTTCTTCTCTCGTTTCTTTCATGGCTATTGTATTTTATGTTTAAAAATTCAAAGGTCGTATACTGTATTTTACTGTTTGCCGATTCCCGAACGCATTGAACCTTATTGGTTCTTATTGAACGGTATTGGCGATTATCGTTAGCAAAAACAAAGGTGCAACAAGTGTATTTTACGCTTTCCGCATTTTTGATGTTCATTGCCATCTTTTTCGTTTGTTTTATAATCTTTTCTAAAGTTTTTCGATTTTAGCGTAAAGTAACGGCAGGGGTTTTACTCGATTTACCGATTTGGGCGGAAACTGCCGACAAGTGCTTTCAACTGCTATATAAAGCTATTTTGGTAAAAGGCTCACCCTCTTACTTAAACACTTTAGGCTTTATGGGGAATTAACAACTTTAAGGGCAAAATCCTCAAAAATGATTAATTTAACCCAAAAAGAAATAAAAATTGTTGAGGGGAATTAAAAAGCAATCCATTTAAAATAAATTTAATACATAGAAATGAAAAACACGCTTACCGGCATATTTAAAGATTTTATAAGCAGCGAAAAAAATGCGGGTTTGTTGCTTATTTTTTGTACCATAATTTCTTTACTTCTTGCCAACTCATTCTTCGGAAAAAACTACATTCATTTTTGGCACGAGAAAATAGGCTTTTCTTTTTTTAATTTTAATTTGCACTATAGCATTGAGCATTGGATAAACGATGGCTTAATGACCATCTTTTTTTTATTGGTTGGTTTAGAAATAGAACGTGAATTGTATGCAGGAGAGCTTCACCCCATAAAAAACGCCATATTGCCAATTTTTGGGGCTATTGGTGGTATGCTTTTCCCGCCATTAATTTTTGCGGCAATAAACTTTGGTGCTACAACCGTTAATGGTTTTGGTATTCCAATGGGTACAGATATCGCTTTTGCTTTAGCAATAGTTTCTTTATTAGGGAATAAAGTTCCGGTATCAATTAAAATACTTTTAACGGCAATTGCTATTATAGATGATTTAGGTTCAATCCTAGTCATCGCTTTGTTTTATGGTTCAAACATACATTACGGTTTTTTAATGGCTTCGCTTGGCATTTTTGTTTTTTTATTGGTGCTAAATAAATTTAAAGTACACAGTCTTATTCCATACTTGGTATTAGGCATTCCCATGTGGTTTTTTATGATGCAATCGGGTATTCACCCAACTATTTCAGGTGTTCTACTGGCCTTTGCATGTCCATTTGGCACAGGGGCAGCAAACACTCCCTCCATTAAATTGCAGCATTGTTTACATTTACCAGTTGCATTTATTGTCCTACCCTTGTTTACACTTGCCAATACAGCCATTCCATTTAAAACCGAATTTATTTCCGGATTAAGCGGTTTGCATTCTATTGGTATTGGTTTAGGCTTATTAATTGGTAAACCATTAGGAATAATGCTTTCCTTTTTTGTGATTACGGAATTAAAGATTGTAAAACTACCCGAAGGCATTACTTGGTATGATGTATTGGCATTGGGTTGTGTTGCCGGTATAGGCTTTACAATGTCTATTTTTATTACGCAGTTAGCCTTTACCGATGAGGCATTAATTCAGTCTTCAAAAATGATGATCTTGTTGAGCTCTTGCGTTGCAGGCTTGCTTGGTTATCTTTTCTTTTTCTTTAAAAAGAAGGTAGTAGTAGAATCAAATAAATTTTAATTTACCTTTTAAAAAAAGGTTTCATTTATATCTTTTTATAAGTTAGTAAAGGTACTTTTAAATGAAAGGACATTTCCGATGCCTCGCTTCGGGAGATTAATCTATCAAACCAATTACGGTTTTGTTTAGTAAATAAAACAACTAAACTGGGTTTGTCTTTTTTAATGTCACCTGCAAGATGCTCAGCCAGCGAAAATTCCATCTCTTTCCTTTTAATAACAAAACTTGTGCTTTTTGCGCGGAATTTATCCGCCTGCTTGTCCAGTTTTTTTAAATTTTCAGGAACGTGTAATAAATAATCGTAATGAAACACTTTAAGTTTTGACTTAACGCTGTTCGCTAAATCTTGAACTATTTTCATTTCTTTGTTTAAGGCCGCAAAGTCGCAAGCAAAGAATATGCTTTTTATTGGTGCTACCGTATAACGTTGCGGAATAACTATCACTGGGATAGGTGAATTAGTGATTACTTCAGAAGCATTCGTTCCCCATAGTTTCTTTATTTTTCCGGCACCACGAGTACTCATACAAATAAACGAAACCTTCTTATTCTGAGCCGTCTCCATAATAGATTTTGGTGTATTGTAACTCAACTCTATTTTATACTCAGCGTCTTTAAGTATTTGTTTTTCATTACAAACTTGCGAAACGAATTTTTTAATAGTAACGTCATGTTTTTGAGCCATTTCTTTCGAGTACGTTTTGAATCGCTCTTCAGACCACGAAGTAGGCTTAATTACATCCGCCACATATAAGAACACCAACTTCGCTTTAATTTGTTTGGCAAATTGTATTGCGAATTTAATACCCGTTTTGGAATTTGGTGAAAGATCAGTCGGTACCAATATCTTTTTCATGTCAATTTATTTTTAGAATTTGTTAAAAATTAGCACATCAAGTGACCACTGGTCCCAAGCAGGAGGAGCGATCAATAAAAACAATAAAAGTATCAATCTTGGAAGGACATACTTAGTATCCCACATAGCTGTATTTAGCCCGAAAGCTACAGCAACCATTAGAAGATTAAGACCTAAAAGTATTAATGCGGGGTATTGAAACAACCCAAGTATAAGCATGGCGCCACAAATCAATTCTGTTAGGCTAGTGTACCACGAACCTATGACAGTAACAAAACGTGGTATTCCTTTGTTGGCAAAATCATGTCGAAACGTTTCTATAACATTTCTTATTTTAATTTTAAAAACAGCGTCAAAGCCTTGAAAAAAGAATAAGCATCCTAAAAAGGTTCGAGCTATAAAGATTGCAATTGATTCGTGGTATTGGCTCAATATTTCCATTTTATTGTACAATGTTTAATTTAATTGTTAAAGTTACTAAACTGGTTACTAGAACCAATACACAAACAGTTAATATTATGTTATTTAACAAAACTAGTCATACTAATGCGTTTAAATATATTGCATATTTTAAAGTACTTTATTTTTTTAGTTTTTTCATTTGTATAACATCAACTATAAACGCAAAAGCCATTGAAAAATAGATGTAGCCTTTAGGAATAGCAAAGTGTAAGCCTTCACCAATTAAAGAAACACCTATCATCATTAAAAAACAAAGAGCTAATATTTTAAAAGAAGGATGCTTTTGAATAAACTTACTAATTGGCTTGGAGGCTATTAACATTATGCATACTGCTGTAACAACGGCAGCGTACATAATCCAAAGTTCTTTTACCATTCCTACCGCAGTAATAATGGAATCGATTGAAAACACCAGATCAAGAATAATTATTTCAGATAATAACTTACTAAAGCTGCTTTTTTTAACTATATCAGATTCATGATGATTTTCATGTTCGGTACTATAAAATATTTCTTTTGTGCTTTTGTACAAAAGAAAAAGCCCCCCAAATAACAGTATTAGCCCCTTTCCAGAAAAGCTTATATCAAACATTTTAAATAATTCGGAATCAAGTTTTAGAATCCAGGAGATCACTCCCAAAAGACATAACCTAATAAGCATTGCCAGAACTATACCCCAATATCTTAACTTGTCTCTTTGACTTTCTGGTAATTTATCTGCAAGTATTGAAATAAAAATAATATTATCAATTCCCAAAATTACTTCCAAAGTAATTAAAGAAAAAAGCGCTATAAGAGTTTCAGCAACCATAGATCATTAAGTACTTAAATATAGAATAATTGTTGCACATTTCAAATTTCTTCAACCTTACTGCCATCCTCCACCCAAAGAGCGATAAAGATTGATCAACGAAGTGTTTTGTCGCTTCTTGTAATTAACCAATTCCAATTGTGATTGTAATGCGTTCTTTTGAGCGAGAATAACCTCCATGTAGTTAGCTCTTCCTGCTTTAAATAATTCGGAGGATGTAAAAATAGATTGTTTCAGAATTTCTACTTCCTCTGACTTGGTATCATACATTTCTTTAGTGTTCTTAATGTTATTTAATGAGTTGTATACTTCAACAAATCCATTCACCACATTTTTTTCATAGTTTATGTAAGCTTGTTTTTGCTCAGCTTTAGTTGTCATTAGGTCAGCCTTTAATTTTCTTCTGTTTAACAGAGGTGCCGCAAGTGACCCGGCAGCATTGTAAACTAAGGATGCTGGCGCTTCTAATAATAGCAACACATTAAATGACTGTAACCCTAAAAGAGAGTTGATGTTTAATGTAGGATAAAAGGCTGCCTTTGCTGACTTCACATCTGCATTTGAAGCTTTTAATTCCATTTCAGCTTGTCTGATATCAGGACGATTAACTAATATATCAGAAGGTATTCCTGCATTAATAGCAGCAATAGCATTTTGTGAATCCATTAATGTGTCTCTCACTATCTTTCCAGGATAACTGCCAACTAAGAAATTTAATTTACTTTCGCATTCTATTAATTTTTGCTTTACTTCCACTAAGATCGATTTTGAATTCAACAATTGAGCCTTCATCATTTCAACAGCTAACTCATTCGCTTTAGCAGATTGTTTTTGTATGATCACAACATCAAGCGCACCTTGCTGTAATTGAATATTGTTTTCGAGGATCTCAAGTTCATTATCAAGTGCCAACAATTCGAAATAAGTAGTTGAAATCTCCGCGATCAGATTAGTGACGATCAGATCTCTTCCATGCTGACTGGCAATAAATTTTGCTGCCGCTGCTTTTTTCTTATTCTTAAGTTTACCCCACAGATCAATTTCCCATGACGCTTGCACACCGACATAATAATCAGGAAGGGGATTTGGTATTTGTTGTTTATCATTGATGTTCGGAGAGAATTGTGTATCATAATTTCCTACTCCATCCATTGTGTAATCTCCAAATTTTCTTTGACCAGCGCTACCTACAACACCTACTTCCGGTAAACGAATACCTTTCGCAAACCTTATGCCTGCTTTTGAGATCTCTACCTTTTGCAAAGCAATTTGCAAGTCAAAATTGTTAGTGAGAGCACTATCTATTAAAGCTCTTAACTTTTCATCAAAAATAAGCTCCCTCCATTTTTGAATCCTTACACTTGTAGTATCTGTGTTTACAATATAGTTTTTAGGCAAACCATTCTTTGTTTTTTCAGTTGTGAGCTCAGCCGTCTTACAACCGAATAAGAGGACTGCAAAAAGCAATATGTATATTAAACTATTCGTTCTCATTTTTTATTTCTTTAAAATTTTTCCTTCTCTCGCTAATACTTGCAAACAATACATATAAACCAGGTATGATCACCACTCCGAAAAGTGTACCGAATAACATGCCACCTGCTGCTGCCGAACCAATAGTTTTATTGCCGATTGCTCCTGCGCCTGATGCTAACATCAAAGGGATCAAGCCAGCGATAAATGCGAAAGAAGTCATTAAGATCGGCCTTAAACGCGCAATTGCTCCTTCTATGGCAGCCTCTAATACAGTTCTCCCTTCTTTTTGCTTGAGAATAGCAAACTCAATAATTAAAATGGCATTTTTGCCAAGCAAACCAATGAGCATCACCATCGCCACTTGTGCGTAAATATTATTCTCTAAACCAAGAATGTATAGTATAAACAACGAGCCAAAAATTCCAACCGGCAATGATAAAATAACAGGGAGTGGTAATAAGAAACTTTCATATTGCGCTGAGAGTAACAAATAAACAAACAACAAACAGATAGCAAATATGACAACAACCTGGTTTCCTGAAAGGATCTCTTCTCTTGTCATACCCGACCATTCGTAGGAGTATCCCCGAGGTAATTTCTCTTTAGCAACTTCTTCAATTGCTTTAATGGCATCGCCACTACTATAACCATCAGCCGCCTCACCGTTCAACATAGCTGAGATGTACATGTTATAACGCGTCAATTGCTCAGGACCATACACGCGTTCGATCTTACTGAATATGGAATAAGGCACCATCTCCCCATTTTTATTCTTAACACGCAGTTTTAAAATGTCTTCCGGTTGCGCCCTGAATTTTGGATCGGACTGAAGCATTACTTTATACATTTGACCGAAACGGATAAAGTTAGTCGCGTAATAACTTCCCATTAATGTTTGAAGGTTACTCATGGCATTATCTACGCTGATCCCTTTTTTAGCAGCAACATCCTGATCGATATGAATTAAATACTGAGGGAAAGTTGGATTGAAACTTGTGAAAATACTTTTCACTTCTTTTCTCTTTCCTACTGCCTCCATAAAGTCCTTAGTCACTTTATACGTTTCCTGCAAATTGCCTGAACCTGTTTTATCTAATAATCTTAATTCATAACCGCTGGCGTTACCAAAACCGGGAACAGCCGGAGGAGGGAAGAATTGGATCTCCGCATCTTTAATGTGTTTGGTTTTTTTCTGAAGAACAGCAATAATGTCATTAGCAGTTTGCTTTCTGTCTTTCCATGGTTTTAAACTTATTGTACTCATACCGAAAGAGGCTCCTGAACCATCTGTCATCATACTAAACCCTGCCAATGTTGAAATGGATTCAATTGCTTCAATAGTTTTGGCAACATCATCGATCTCGCCCATTACTTTTTCAGTACGTTCTAAAGTAGCTCCAACGGGTGTAGTTACGTTCACATAAATAGTTCCTTGATCTTCAGTTGGAATAAAACCAGTTGGTAAAATTTTTCCAACGCCCCATGTTGCCAAACAAAATATCACAAGAGCTCCAAATGTTACAACTCTTCTATTCACAATTAAATTTAATACCCTGCGATATTTTAAGGCTATAGAATCATAGTAACGGTTAAATCCATCAAAAAAACGGCTCAACAAATTTTTAGGTTTTGGATGTTGGTGATGATTTTTTAGCATGATAGCACAAAGCGCAGGAGTAAGTGTAAGCGCATTAATTCCTGATATAACAATTGAGATAGCCATCGTAACAGAGAACTGTCTGTAAAATACACCAACAGGTCCATCTAAAAAAGCAACCGGAATAAATACCGCTGACATTACTAATGTGATCGCAACAATCGCACCGCCAATTTCACCCATCGCTTGCATTGTTGCTGTTTTTGGATCAGAATGATTTTCTTCCATTTTTGCATGGACGGCTTCTACAACTACAATGGCATTATCGACGACAATACCAATGGCCAGTACCAAAGCAAAAAGTGTTAACAGATTAATTGAAAAACCAAACAACTGCATAAAAGCAAATGTTCCAATTAAAGAAACAGGCACAGCAAGAACTGGTATTAAAGTAGATCGCCAATCCTGTAAAAACAAAAACACTACTAATGCCACCAATAAAAATGCTTCCAGTAATGTTTTGATCACTTCATGAATAGATGCATCCAAGAAACGCGACACGTCATAGCTAATAGTATAATCCATTCCCGGAGGAAACGAAGATGCTTTAAGGAATTCTAATCGCTCTTTAATATTTGAAATTACTTCACTTGCATTTGAACCCGGACGTTGTTTTAAAATGATAGCAGCAGAAGGCTTTCCATTTTCTTTCGATAATACATCATAATCCAGTGAGCCAAATTCAATATCAGCTACATCTTTCAATCGCAGCATCTCTCCTGTTTCAGAAACTTTGATGACAATATTTTCGTACTGTTCTTTCTGCGTTAATTTACCTGTGTAACGTAATACATATTGTAGTGCCTGCGGGTGTTTGCCGGAACTCTCTCCAACTTTTCCCGGAGCTGCTTCAACATTTTGTGCCCGTAAAGACTGAATGATCTCTTCAGCCGAGATCTCGTATGCATCCATACGTTGTGGTTTTAACCAAACACGCATTGCATATTCCCTCTGTCCCATAATATCGGCAAAACCAACACCATCAATACGTTTTAATTCAGCAAGAACATTTATATCAGCAAAATTGTAAATGAATTTTTCATCAAGCGTACTATCACTACTAACCAAATTCAAATACATCAACATACTATTCACCTCTTTTTCAGTTGAAACACCGGCTTTAATTACTTCCTCCGGTAATTCATCTAAAACCGTGGCAACCCTGTTCTGCACATTAACTGCGGCAAGATCGGGATCTGTTCCTACTTTAAAATAAACCTGGATAATGCTTGTTCCATCGTTACCTGAAACTGATGTCATGTATGCCATTCCGGGCACACCGTTAATAGCCCTTTCTAAAGGAGTCACAACTGCTTTTGCAGAAACTTCTGCGTTAGCTCCTGTATATTTAGTTGTAACCGCAACTGCCGGCGGAGCTATATCCGGATATTGGGTAATTGGTAATTGACTTAATGCCAATACACCAAGTAAGGTTATAAATAAGGATATAACCAATGATAATACCGGGCGTTGTATGAATTTCTTTAACATGATTAATGATTGTTATATTATTTCTTTCCCAGTTGTTTTATAATTGTTTTCATACTTATGAAATCAGGGCGTAATGTCATGCCATTCTTTACATTTTGTATCCCTTCGTATATTATTTTTTCACCTTCGTTTAATCCTTTCGACACAATAAATAAATGTGGCAGACGATGTTTGGATTCAATGTTTCTTACCGAGAGCGTATTGTTATTATTAACTACATATACATAGAGCTTATCCTGTATCTCAAAAGTTGATTTTTGAGGGATCACAATTGCTTGATCATATTTTTTCTTGAGGCGGATCTTACCACTCGCTCCATGCTTGATTATCTTATCCGGATTTTTAAATCGCGCTCTGAAAGCGATGTTGCCGGTACTCTCGTCTATTTCTCCTTCAATGGTTTCAATTTTTCCTTTATAATTATGCTCATGACCATCAGCTAAAATCAAGGTTACAACCTTTGATTCAACGCTATCATTTTTAATGTTGCGCGCGTAATTCAAATACTCTTTTTCGGATACATCAAAATAAGCGTAGATCTCATCGTTTTCTGATATTGAAGTCAGTAACGTTCCTTCGTCGATCAAACTTCCTATCTTGTGTGGTATTCTATTAATGATGCCATTAAAAGGTGCGCGTATCTCCGTATTTTCTAATTTTAGTTTAGCATGCGCCTGATGCGCCAGAGCTTCTTCTAAGTTTGCTTTTTGTGACTCAAGTTTATTTTTTGCCACTTCGACTTCAGTAGAAGAAACGATCTTTTTATCAGCCAGCTGTAAAACATTCTTCACCTCTAACTCAGCAGCGCTTACCTGTGCAGTTGCGCTCTTATACATTGCTTTTGCTTTGGATAGCTCTTCGATGTATTCTTTATTATTTATGGTAAATAATAACTGGCCTTCTTTTACATACATACCTTCATCAATATGAAATTTCTCAAGATATCCTTTTACCCGAGCACGTATTTCTACATTTTGCAAAGCATGTATCTCTGAGACATACTCAGTATATGAAGAGGTGTCTATTTTAATAGCTGCTGTAACAGGAAATAATTCCTGTTGCTCTTTTTGATCTTTATTTGAGTTGCAAGAGCTTAGTATAATAAGGCTTAATGCAAGAATGCTTAATGTTTTCACAATAATTAAATGATTAAATAGCACAGGCGTGAGCCTATGTAAAATTTATAAATAAGAAATTAGAGAATGGATAAAAGGCTTATCCGATCAGGAATTCAGGGGGTAATATGCGTATATCATAAAATACACGGGGTATTAAAAAGACATTTTGTGATCTTTTTAGTATAGAAGATGACTTTTGTAGATTCACTTTTGAGATTTCAAAATAAAATAAATTAGCAGGCTCTTCATTTAAGTCATTCTCAGTATCAGATTGTTCCATTTCCTTTGAAAGATCAGAATTTAACTCAACGATGCTGATCTTATTAGTCACCGATAATGAAGGGTAAATAGCTATCATCGAAAATGAGATCAATAAAATAGCTATCATCGAAAATGATAACCATTGTATGCTATTTTTTTGTGAACTCACTTTATTTATTTTATACAAATCTATTTGTTATTTTAACATTTAACACTTAAACCGGTGAATATTTGCATTTTTTAGCTTTTGAGAATTTCAAACAAAACTATTTTTTACTAAAACATCAACTAACCCTTCTTCATCAAATGAATTAGGAATCAACACATTGCTTACTTTATATCCATTCAATTTGTATTTGGTGGTAGTTCCCATTGCAATAACTATTTGCCTTGGATCAGGCTCATACTTATTATAATATGAAGTAACATTTGAAGGGCTTGTAAAAATTAAGATGTCAGAGTACGGTATATCAAAATCAGTTTTGATGTTGGTTTTATATACATACAAATTATAACAGGTATTGGTAAAGGCTAATTGTTTTTGAATGGTTTGATAAGAATCAATCGCTTGTGGAAATAAAACGCTATCGTTTTGCAAAATTTCCCTAAACTCTTTAGCAATATTACCTAAATCTATACCCTTTCCAATAAAATCAGCAGTAATATCATATTTTAAAAGGTGTTTAGCCGAAGCATCGCTAATCACACCAAATTTTACTGCCATTGGCAAATCCGGATTTTGAGCAAAAAAATAATCAATTGCATTTTTACTAGTAAAAAATATCCAGTTTGTTTGTGGTGTATAAGAAAATCTTATTTGAGTAATTTGTATCAGCGACTGATCAATGACTTGATGATTCTGATCTTTCAAAAGGATATTGAAGGGACTATCAGGCAATAGTTTTCTTGATATGAATATTTTTTTCCCTGATAGCTTCATTATAAAATTCTGAAAATCAAAGGTACTAAAATGTAAGTAGATTTAATTTACAATAGTTATTAAAAGTTAAAATCTTTATATGATAAAAGAAATGATGTATTTTTACGCTATAACAAAATGAGCAAACTTAATATCATATTAAAGTCTTTATCTTTCTCTCAAGCTATTGGAAAGAGGAAGCTCATTTTTTCTTCGAATAATAAGGCCTTTATCAATTAGGCCCCGCTGAATTTACTCAGCGGGTAAAAGATTAACACTCTTTTAGCAAAACATTGCAGAAAGTTTTCTTTTAAATATTGGCTTATGCTTAATATTTAAAAAATTTTTGCAATAACACGGTTAAATAATTTACTGAAAAACTAACAAGTATTACCATGAGAACGCATGTAGAAATAAAAAAAATAGTCAATCAATTAGATAAAAAGGCAAAAGAGCATCAACGTAAAATTGACATTATAAAGAGGATCAAATATTTGATTAAAGCAGACGGCAATAAATACATTAAAACCTCAAACGAAGTAAAAAATTAAATTAATATGAAACTATTGAAACCTATTATCTCCGAATCAGTTTATAGAATTCTTCGCAATTTGGTTAGAAGAAAGAAAACACTGGAAGTGAAACCATTAAATGATGAATTAGAAAAAGCACAAGTTGTAAAGGATAACTTTCTAGATTCAAAAATCGTGAGTTTATACTCCATAGTAGAATTTATTAATTCCTCATTTAAAAAACCAATACGATTTCAAATTGTATTGCCTGAAGAGGCTGATCTAACTAAAAAAAAGATCTCCATTTTATCGCCAATAGCCACTGCATTAATAGGTTGTAAGGAAGCGGACGATTTTGTATGGAAAATGCCTTCCGGAATTAAAAAGATGAAAATTTTAAAGGTTAATAATTCTTAATGATCATAATATGAAACCAATTATTTCCGAATCAGTTTATAAAACGCTTTATGAATTGATCAAAAAACAAAAATCTCCCGAAGTAAGGCAATTAGGAGAAGAATTATCTAAAGCTGAAATTGTAAAAGATAATGCCTTGAAAAAAAATATTGTAAGCTTAAATTCTATAGTTGAATTTATGGATGATTCTTTCAAAAAACCTATCCGAATGCAAATCGTGCTTCCGACGGAAGCTGACTTGGAACAACGTAAAATTTCTATTTTAGCCCCAATAAGTATCGCATTAATTGGGTTCAAAGAAACTGATAAATTTTCATGGAAAATGCAATCAGGTATTAAGTACTTAACTATTCTTAAAGTTGTCAATTAAAATATGAATATCTTGTATAATATCCGTCATAAAGGTAGGATCACAATTCTTATGATTGCTGTATTTTTCCTTGTTGCATTTAGTTCATACACTTATAATAAGAATATTAATGAAATGGGTGATTTGTCCACTGAAATGTACTCTGATAGATTGCTTGCTCAAGATTATATTTACAAATTTGGAAAGATCTTTTATGAGAGAAAACTTATCGTAACGAATCAAAACGTCAAAAATATTAATGATTTTTTTAAACAGGATAGAGCCATTATTTTGACTCTTTTAGATAATTATGAAAAAACTAACCTGACAAAAAACGAAGAGATTCAGTTTCAAGAATTTAAAAAAAACGTTTTGCTTATGATGAATTTGGAATACAAGTATCTATTAAGCAATAATAAAGATTTAAAGGCCAGCTTACTTACTCTTCAAAATAAATCACTCAATGTCTCTTTAGAACAATTAGATAAATTAGCCGCAATACAAATATCAACCGGAATAGAATTGAACAAGGCTTCAAAAAAAATAGTTAATTTCTCAACTTTATTGAGCCAATTTGACTGGGCGCTTTTGATTATTATTGGATTAATAATTCAAGTAATAATATTTACATCTAAATCAACGATCCCAAAAGAAACTCAGAATCAATTTTTGAATTAATCTTATTCAATAACATTATCTATCAAGACACAGTAAAAAATATTAACCCTAAAAATAAAAACATGAAAAAAATACAGATTAAAAACATTCTAATTCCTACCGATTTCTCTCGAACAGGATTATTGGCGCTTGAACATGCCGTATTTATGGCTCGCTTATGTAAAGCAAATCTTTTCTTATTCCATGCTATTGAGTTATCAAAAACCACATTTGGAATCTATGACGCTGTTATTGAAATGCCTGATTTTTCCGACATTAAAAAAATCGCTAACAATAAGTTGACTGAGCTCGCAAATATGTTGCGTAAAAAGCATGGTATTACCGTTAAAACAATTTGCATAAAAGGAAAGGTGGCATACGAAGTTGTAAATGCTGTAAAAGAAAACAAGATAGACATTGTAGTAATGGGTACACATGGTGCAAGTGGGTTTAATGAATACTTTATCGGAAGCAATGCACATAAAATTGTAACGGTTTGTCCGTGTCCTGTAATTACAGTTCAGACAAACGCGAAGAAATTGGGTTTCTCTAATATTGTTTTACCTATTGACAATAAATTCAATTCAAGACAAAAGGTAAATGCTGCTATTTCGCTTGCGAAGAAATACGCTGCTAAAATTCATGTACTTGGCTTACTAGATAAAGATGGATATGTAAACCCAAATACATTTAAGGTGAAACTGGATTCAGTAGAGAAAGCTATTCAAAAAGCTGAAGTTGTTTATGAAATAAAAACAATAAAAGGTGATAATTTGTCTCTTGCATCGATGAAGTACTCCAAAAAGGTAAAAGCTGATTTGATTGTTGTTTTGGCTGATGAAGAGTCACACTTGAGCGGTTTGCTTTTCGGTGCTTTTGCTAAACAAATTGTGAATCATTCAAAAATTCCGGTAATGAGTATTCCACCTTTAGATTTAGGGGTTTATGAGTTTAAATCACTACCAGGATTTCATTAACGTCAATTTAAGATGAAGGGATCATGGGTGCATCGATAAAAGGATTCTTTTTTCTAATGAAGCAGTAAACAAATATATATTATGAAAATTCTTGCGTTAACAGATCTGTCTCCACTCTCAAAGGTTGGAGTAATATATGCCGCTAATCTTTGCGTTGCTTTGAACAGCAAGCTTATTGTAATGAATGTTCTTAATATTGATAAGCTAACTCAAATACGTTCTGGATTTAATGATAATGATGAAGTTATTAAAATGCTTACCATGAAGCGTGAAAATGAATGCCTAGATTTTATAGAGCAAGTAAGAGATGAAGTTGTTGGAGATTTTAACCCTGAATTATTTATTGAAAAGAGTAACAGTGTTTTTTTTGAAGAATTAGTTGATACTTTTTCAGTGAACCACAAGTGCAATCTTATCGTAATGAGCACCAAAGGAGCCAGTGGTATAAAAAAACATATTTTAGGAAGTAACGCAGCTGCTGTAATAGGTAATAATAATTCGATCCCTGTGCTGACTATACCAGAATATGCTTCTTTCAAAGGACTTAAGAACTTCGTTTACGCGACTGACATGAAAAGATTATCTGAAGAATTTGCCGTGGTTTTATCCTTGGTAAAGTTATTAAATTCTTCGATTACAGTCCTTCATATTTGTCAAAGTAATAATTTACCGAAATTCAACGAAGCTGCAATGGCAAAAAATCTTCGTGATAGTTTTGGTTATGAAAAAATAAACTGCGTTTACATTTTAAACTCTGAAGTAAAGCGAGGCATTGAGCAATATCTTAATGGCAGAAATGCTGATATAATTGCTATGTTTTCTAGCAAACCGAGTTTTGTTGAGCGGCTATTAAAAAGAAGCAACTCAAGGGAAATGGTTTCCGGAAGCTACGTTCCGATCCTCACATTTAGTAATAATGAAGCAGTTGTAGTTGTAAGGTAAGACTATTAAATTCTTTATATTTATGGAGAAAGCTAAACATTTGGAGTTTTCGGCAAAAGGTATTTTAATATCAGAGGGACAATATGATAATTATAAGTGTAAATCAGGCTTATGGAAGGAATATAATTCTGATGGTTTAATTGAGATCGAAGAGCGCTATCAGAAAGGAAAGCGCCACGGTGAATACATTTCTTATCATGATAATGGCATAATATGGTGCAGAGGTCATTTTAGAAATGGTTTAAAAGACGGGGAATTCAAAACGTATGACCGTGATGGTAAGTTAATTTTAACACAAACCTTTTTTAAAGATCAATTGTTTAGTGAATACAAAAGATCATGCAATAATAAATGAAGGGGATATAAGAAAAAAAATCTTTTGAATACATTACTTACTTTTTATTTTTACCATAAACAGCTTTTCTATAATTTACTCCCCACTTTGCCATCTCGTTAATTAGAGGTGAAAGAGTTTTACCATATGCAGTTATTGAATATTCAACGGTGATTGGCTTTGTGTTCATTACCGTTCTGCTGATTAAATTATTCATTTCTAAATCTTGCAATTCTTTTGAAAGCATTTTTGTACCAATGCCGTCTATTTCTCTCAACAAATCCATAAAGCCCAATCTACTACCCTCAATGAGCGTACCAAGAATATGAAATTTCCATTTCCCTGATAATAGACTCATGGAATCACTTATTGCTTGCATTCTTACCTGACAAACCGGTGTAGCATTTATTTCAGCGTGTTTTTTCATCTACTTGAATTAATTTATATGTCTTGCAAAGTTACAAATCTCTTAGATAGTTTCCAATAGGAAACTACTTTCAAAAAGGAAACCCATAGCGAATATACATTTGGTATGCAGTAATTTTGTACTATCAATAACAAATAAAATTTAAATAAAATGATACAAGAAACAACAAAAGCACTTGATGTAGTGCAAAAAATGCTTACAGCATTTGGCAAAGGCGATATGGAAGCCTTAAAACAAACCCTATCTGAAAACACAATTTGGGTATATCATGGTACAGACGGTATCCCCTACAATGGAACCTATCAAGGTAAAGATGGGGCAGTGAAATTTATTACAAACATTATGTCAAACGTTGATGTTTTGGATTTTCAAATTGCAAAATTTGTTGCTGACCAAAACACCGTGGTAGTTTTAGGTAGCGAAAAACAAAAAATAAAAAGCAATGGTGAAGTGTTGGAACAAAAATGGGTACAAGTTTATACAGTAGAGAATGACTTGATTACCCGATTAGATGAGTTTGCCAATACTGCTTTTTCACTACAATTATTTCAAAAATGAAATCGATTCAAATAGTAATCATCATATTAACTATGCTTGGCAGCTTCGGTTGCCAAGCTCAAACAAATAAGAAAATGGAAGAAAATAAAAATCCGCTAATGTGTGACCCTGTAGAAGGTATATGTGGAATACCTGACAGCACAGCAAAAACAGAAATTGGCGCACAAAGCATAGAAAAACCTGTTAAAGTTATTTATTTTACCGACCCAATTTGTTCTTCTTGTTGGGGCATTGAACCACAACTCAGAAAATTAAAATTAGAATATGGCAACAACCTAGAAATTGAATATCGCATGGGTGGATTGTTACCCGATTGGAACTACAACAACGGTGGTATAAGCAAACCTTCTGACGTAGCTCACCATTGGGATGAAGTAAGTGTTTATTACGATATGCCTATTGATGGGGATGTATGGTTGGAAGATCCTTTACATTCATCTTATCCACCTTCAATTGCTTTTAAAGCTGCGCAAATGCAGGACAATGAGAAAGCTGTTTTATTTTTAAGAGAAATTAGAGAAATGGTTTTTCTGCAAAAGAAAAATATTGCAAAATGGGAACATATAGAGGTTGCTGCTAAGAAAGTTGGATTAGATGTTGTGCAATTGAAAAAGGATTACGAAGGCAAAGCAAAAAATCTTTTTGAGGAAGATTTGAAATTAGTAAGAGAATATGGTGTAAGAGGATTTCCAACTATTTTCTTTTTAGATAATATCGGTAATAAAGAAATTGTGTATGGTTCAAAACCTTACGCCTTTTATGAAACATCGGTTTTAAAACTTCATTCCAAAGCTACTAAAAGTGAATACAGCAAAAATTGGGAAACACTTTTTTCAAAGTATAATTCTTTGACGGCAAAAGAATTTTCAGAGCTTTCAGGAACACCAAGAGAAGAGAGTGAAAAACAACTGAATGAACTTGTTAAAAAAGGGAGTCTGGTGAAATTAACTACTAAGAACGGCTCTATTTGGACGAAAAAAAATACGATCCACTAATAGTTTTTGGCTTATGGGTGCTGATGTATACAACTTGAATGGTTTGCGACTTGGCGTTGTGGGAGATTTTTAGAACTAATGTCCATACGAAGCAAAAATGCTGAACCTTGCACAAATGTATCTACGAAGCACGTCAGCCCCCATAACACCAAACCGCTTTTACATGCTGGTGTTCTTGTCATACAGTTTGTTTTTGTTTATGTTCTGCACAGTCAATTCGTAATTCTGTGTCGGCAAGTTTAGTATTTAAAAGTCCGCAAAAGTGTTCCTGTCAGTTTTTGTTTGATTTGTAAAAATGACAAGTAAAACACATTCGTTGTATAGTGATAATTCCAGATTTGTTCAAATGATGTATGATGTCTAACAAACTTAATAATAAATTTTCCTTTTCGGTTGCGTGAAGTTTGTCAATAGGAATTTGTATTTGTTTTGCAAATAAAGATGTCTGTTCGGCTAAGTCATTTCCTTTTTTAGTCAGATGTATTATGTAACTTCTTGTGTCGTTTGTTTCGTATTCCTTCTTGATGAGTTGTTTTTGTTCAAGCGTTTTAACGGTGTCACTGATTGTTGCTTTGGTCATATTAAACTCGTCAGCCAAGTAACTCACCTTCCTTTTTTCGTCAGAGTGATGCAATAAGAAAACAATATTGTCGACACAAATATAGTTAGGATAACTAACAATGCAAAATAAATATATTTTCCTATTGTTTTTTCTCCAACAGGTCTATTCTTGGAGGTATTGGTGTCTTTTACACTTGCGCAGAGGTCATTTTTAAAATGGTTTACAAAGACGGAGAATTCAAAACATATGACCGTGATGGTAAGTTAACTTTAATATAAACCTTTTTAAAAGATCAACTATTTAGTGAATACAAAAGATCTTGTAATAATAAATCAAAAACAATTTACTATAAATATCAAGAACCAATTTTTAAATAAATAGTATTTTTACTCCTCTAACTAATATTTAAAAAATTGAGATTTATACTTGGAATCTGTCAGGCATTAATTTATTCGAATTTATATATATCTATTGCTGCTGCATTTTTGACAATTGAAACGAAAATTCAGCTAGGAATGAAACCTCAGTTGCATCCCTACGTGTTTATTATTTTTTTTGCGACTTTATTTGAATATAACATACATCGTTTAATATTAGTTTTAACTAATAAGGATGCGTTAAACCATAATAGACATTCTTGGATCAAAAAATATCCTAAGCGATTTTATTTCATTGTATTCTTTTCAATTATAGGCTTTTTGGTTTCAATACTTCTTGCTAAAGAAAAAGTCCTTATTGCTTTAGCACCTATAGGTTTATTAACCATTTTTTATTCCTTACCATTTTTAAAAAAATTAAAGTATGTTTTTAGATTGAGAGAAATTCCTTTTCTTAAAATATTTTTAATATCATTTGTGTGGTCAGTAGTCACAATATTACTTCCTATAATTCAGTCAAATAATATTTATGATAAAGGCCATCTATTACTAATGTTAATTGAAAGGTTTATATTCGTATTTGCAATTACTATTCCATTTGATATTAGAGATATTTCTGACGATAGGGTATCTGGATTAAAAACAATTCCCATATTAATAGGTCCAAAGAAGTCAATAGTTGTAGCTAATATTTTTCTGCTATTATTTACAATAATTTGTTTAGTTCATTATCCAATGTATAAACTTACATTTATTTTACCTGGTTTAATTTTATCAGCTTTAAGCACCCTGTTTTTTCTTAATAATAAGACGTTACGTAGCCTTTATTATTATCATTATGGCATTTTAGATGGTACAATGATTTTACAAGGATTTTTAGTGATTATCTTTTTCTATTTTTTAAATTAGCCAAAAAGTAAATTCATTGAAAAGAATTGCAGTCTCTACAAAAATGATTTATAAATAGACATTAAGTTTATGCCAACCAAGAAAATAAAAAGAAGTTACAGAAAAGTTAAATATGTTTTTTATAAAGAAACGTTAATTGATACAAAGGAACATTTTTTTACCTTTTTAGGTGCATTTTTTGGAATTGGTATTATAGGATTCATTAACAGCAAATATTTTGTTTTTAATGATAATTTATTTTTAATAGGGTCATTCGGAGCTTCTTCTGTTTTGATTTACGGAGCTATAAACAGCCCATTAGCCCAACCACGTAATTTAATAGGCGGTCATTTAGTTTGTGCAATTGTCGGTGTTACTGTACATAAGTTAATACCTAATGAATTGTGGCTATCCTCTGCATTAGCCGTTTCTCTTTCTATTGTTTTTATGCAGATTACAAAAACGCTCCATCCGCCAGGTGGAGCTACAGCTTTAATCGCAAATATTGGTAGCGAAAAAATAAAGACATTAGGATACATATACGTCCTTTCTCCGGTACTAACAGGTGTTCTAATCTTATTTTTAGTCGCATTAATTTTTAACAATATCACGCCAAACAGAAGGTATCCTGTAAAAAAGGATTATAGAAAAAGGATTCGATTCATTTTAGGGTTAAAAAAATAATAAAAGATATCATTGTCTTTTATTTAAAATTGTATACATTTGTACTATAAATATCATTACCATGTTTTCAAAAGCTTGTGAATACGCTATTAGATCTACAATATACATTGCAGAACAGTCTAATTTAGATAGGCGTGTAAGTATTACAGACATTGCAAAAGCGATTGATTCGCCTGAAGCCTTTACTGCAAAAATTTTGCAACAACTTTCCAAAAATCAAATAATAGACTCAATTAAAGGCCCTAATGGAGGATTTTCTATAGAAAAAAAAAATATGCGTAATTTAAAACTTAGTCAGATAGTATTGGCTATTGATGGTGATTCTATATACAAGGGTTGTGGATTAGGCTTTAAAGAATGTTCGGAAAAACAGCCTTGCCCAGTACATAATAAATTTAAAATTGTAAGAGATGAATTAAAATATATGCTCGAAAACACCACTATTCTAGAATTGTCACTTGGGCTAAAAGAAGGGTTAACATTTTTACATAGATAAAAAAAAATTAAAACATTAAAGGATATAAAGGTCTTAATATATTGTAATATAAAGTTCAAAAAATAGAAATCATGAATACATCTAAACAATCACAAATCAGTGCTCGGAATGGAAGCCAAAATTCATCTAATAGAGGAATTGATACTTGGTTCAACGAGCAAGCAGAAAAATTCGAAAAGTCCCGTTTTGGATGGATGGCAATGGGTATTACAATTCAAAGCTGTTTGGGTTCCATTGCTTGTGGCTTTATTCTTCAAAATAATGCTCACGTTATTGTGTTAGCAACTTGTGCAGCAATTACAATGGCTAGCAACGCTGTTTTTATTGCCCTTGGTTCGGGTAAGCTCTGTCTTTCGATGTTTTACTTAAGTATTTTTTTGAACACCATTTTTATTATTACAAACATTTAAATACAATCAAAATGAAGCTAAGGCTAATAATAACCGCCATACTTATATTTTATGGCTCAATGCTATTAAATGCTCAAGAAGCGAATAACATGATTCATCTTGAAAATTCACCACCAACCGCAACCTTCATATTTATATTACTCATAGGATTGTTTTTGGCCATCATTTGGCATTTTCTTAGGAAATTTAATATTCAGGTATCTCTTGAAAAAAAATGGAGAAAGGAAACTACTACTCAAAGATTTTCTTCCTATATATCTAGTTTAAATTCAAATCAAATAGCAGAATATCTTAAAGTAAAACGGTTACTTCGTTCTAAAAAAAAACATGACATAAATAAAAGTATGAGCACTATTATACTTATACTTTTCTCCTCATTAACATTATCTGCTCAAAATAATACTAATCCGGAAAAGGGATTGTTTGGTCAAGGCGGTATTATTATAACCCTTATATTAATTTTAATACCTGTTTTGCTAGGATCAATTTTTGCGATTGTTAAAGCAATTAATGCGTTCAAAATTTATAATAATCAAAATAAATTACAAGATTCTAAGCAATTTGCAGAAAATCTTATAACAATAGAAGATGAGGAACTGGAAAGTACTCTTCTAAAACGTAAAGCAGCACTTGATTATACATTGTCTAACTATGAGCTATCTGGGAAAAATAAGGCAGAAGATACAATAGGCATCATTCAAAATGCAAATCCAGATCACCAGGTTCACTTCACAGCACAAAAAAAGAAAGCAATTCCAAGGCCTAGCCTCGATAAAGATATCACAAAATTAATCCTATGGTATTTGGGATGCGCTGCCTTTTGGCTTGTACTTGGTGGTACTATTGGTGAATATGTAGGAATAAAATTTGTGTCTCCTGATGCGGATCATATTAGTTGGTTGAGTTTTGGAAGGCTAAGACCTGTTCATACGAATATGGTTTTTTGGGGTTGGGCATCATTAGGCATAATTGGTTTAGGATATTACGTAGTACCAACGGTTAGTAATGCAAAAATACACAACATCAAATGGGGATGGAATGCTCTTTGGTTAATTAATGCGATGGTAATCTTTGGTACAATAAGTTTAATGGCAGGTATCAATAATGGTGGCGGGGAGTTCAGAGAATATATATGGCCAATCATGGCGCTATTTGCAGTTGCTCTTATTCTAACATTATTAAACTTTTTAAAAACTGTAGCTAAACGCACTACCAAAGAAATTTACATTTCAAACTGGTATATTATTTCATCCATTATTTTCACAATTATAATTGCCCTAACGGCTTACTTGCCATTTTGGCAAAATGGTATTAGCGAAACAATCATTCAAGGCTATTATATGCACTCCGGTGTTGGTATGTGGTTTACTTTATACACACTTGGGTTATTATATTACTTTATTCCTCAGCAATTAAACCGTCCAATCTATGCTTATAGCTTAGGTATATTGGCGTTTTGGACACAAATTTTATTTTACACAATAATAGGTACACATCATTTTGTTTTTAGCGCAATTCCATGGTGGCTGCAAACAGTTGCAATTGTTGGTAGTGGTGGTATGATAATTCCTGTTGTAGCCGCTACAATTAATTACTTTTTTACGTTTAAAGGTCAATGGAAAAAAGTATCGAACAGTTACACTTTACCATTCTTTTTTGTTGCTGTTATGTACTATTTTATTGTTTCCATGCAGGGTACAGCTGAAGCATTTAAGTTTACAAATCTATTATGGCACTTTACCGATTTTACAGTGGGGCATTCTCATCTTGGTTTTTACGGGATAATCACATTCGCTATTTGGGGTGGTACTTACACAATCGTTCCAAGATTAACAGGTATAGAGCCACAACATCATATCGTTGGAGCGCACTTTTGGTTAGCCTTTATTGGGTTACTGTTTTATGCCATCCCTTTATCCATTGGTGGTACATTAAAAGGTATGATGTGGATGGAAGGTAAACCTTTTATTGATAGCGTAGTAATGATGTTTGATTACTGGTTATGGAGAGCAATTGGCGGCAGTTTAATGTTTCTAGCTCACTTTGTCTTCGCTTATAATTTTTATAAAATGACAAGGAAACCAATTGCTGAAATTGATATTAAAGAAGAGGCTATTAAACATTTGAAATCAATCACTGGAAATTAATAAAGTATCATGAATATATTTAATAACCATAAGAAATTATATACAACGGCAGGTGCTTTGTTTTTGGGACTAACATTCTTTACGGCAATTATGCCCGCTCTTCAAAATCAAAAAAATACTGAACCTCTGCCCGAATCTAAACCATTAAGTGGTGATGCCTTAGCCGGTAAAATGATTTACATATCCGAAGGTTGTGTTGCTTGTCATTCACAACAAGTAAGAAATGTGGATATGGACAAAGTATTTGGCTCTCGCCCAGGAATGGCTGCTGATTATGCCAATATAGAAAGAACCAGTTTTTGGCAAAACACGGCAACATTAATGGGTACAGAAAGAACAGGCCCGGATTTAACCGATGTAGGAAATAGGCAACCAAGTTTAGATTGGAATTTAATGCACCTATTTAATCCTCGTACCGTTGTTAAGCAATCCATCATGCCATCCTACGAATGGCTGTTCGAAACAAAACTTCATCCAACTAAATCAGATGTTGTTGTAAATGTACCTCCAGAATTTACAAAGGGTTTACACGGAAAACTAGTTGCGAAAAAAGAAGCCTTACAGTTAGTTGCATATATACAATCTTTAAAACAAATTCCATTACCAGACGGATCTAAAACTCCAATTTTTCTATACAAGAAAGAAACCAAGGTATCACTTGAGTCTAATTCGAGTAGCGATGCTGATGGCAAAGCGCTTTACATAGCCAATTGTCAAAGCTGCCATCAAGCAAATGGTGAAGGCCTTAAAGGTGCATTCCCTTCATTAAAAGGGAGTCCTATTGTTAACGGAGACAATTTAGAACTATATGTAGATATTATTATGAATGGCTATGATGCCAGAGCAGAGTATGGAGTCATGTCGGCAGTTGGCACAAACATGGAATTCAACGAACATCAAGTTGCGGCAATTATTAATTACGAAAGAACAAGTTGGGGAAATACTGGTAAAAAGGTAAGCCCTGATGAAGTAAAGAAAATAATGGATTTTATTAAAATTAAAGCGACAGCAGCAAAATGAAAAAGAAAATTGTGATATTAATTATATTTCTGCAAACACTTGCCAACGCTTGCCCAGTTTGTGAAAGACAACAACCGAAAATTTTAAGAGGTATTGTGCATGGTACTGGTCCCGATAATAGTTGGGACTATGTTATCGTTTGGTCAATTGCAATTATAGCCATATTGACACTTTTCTTTTCAATAAAATGGCTTGTTAAGCCAGGTGAGAAAAACAAATCACACATCAAGTATTTTATTTTAAATAACGATTAAAATGAGCGCTAAAAGTAAAGTAATTATATTCTTAGACGAAGAAAAATTTCCGTTTGGGGAATTTGAAGCTCCAATAAATTTTGAACTCGATACGCGTAAGTTGGTTGATGGAGCTCATAATCTAAAAATAGTCAGCAAAGATCCATTAGGTAAAGAAGGCATCCGCCTCATTCCATTTACAGTCCGAAATGGACCTGCTATTGCTGTTGAAGGTATTTCAGAAAACGAAGTAGTAGATGGCGTTTTACCAATTATGATAAATGCCTATGGTAAAGGTGATCAAAAAAGATTTTTGATTGAAGGTAGTGAAACTCCCCAAAGCATACCTGCTTGGCTTTGGGCTTTAATTATTGGCTTCGTAGGCTGGGGAATCTATTATGCAGTAACCGCTTTAAATACACTTCTATAATGAAAGAAATAATAACCATTGAGGATATAAAATTATTGGTCGATGCGTTTTACACAAAAGTAAGAACTGACAGTTTATTGGCTCCAATTTTTAATGATAAAATTCAAGATAGATGGCCAATTCATTTAGAAAAAATGTATCGTTTTTGGCAGACCGTTTTATTAAATCAACATACCTATAACGGCAGTCCATTTGTTCCTCATGCTAAACTTCCTGTAGACCAACATCATTTCGATAGATGGCTATTATTGTTTTACCAAACAATAGATGAAAATTTTAGTGGGGAAAAAGCAACAGAAGCCAAGTGGCGAGCCGAAAAAATGGCCGAAATGTTTTATCATAAAATTGAATATTATAAAAACAATCCAGATAAATTAATCTTATGACAGCCGACACAAAAGATCCGTTAGCATTTGCCGTAATTTATTTATGGATAGGCTTTGTCTGTGCAATCAGTTTTATGGAAGCATGGTTAAAATTTAGAGCGCCCGGTGTAAATCTACAAATTGGATTAGGTATCGGAAGATTGATTTTTAATGCCTTAAACAAAGTAGAATGGGTTTTTGCAATCGCATTAATGATTAGCTTATTTAATTCAAAAGATACTATATATGCACCTTCTAATTTATTCTTTTACCTCCCACTAGTATTGCTAATTATACAAACAACTTGGTTGTTGCCAGCCTTAGATACAAGGGCTCAAATGCATATTGATAACAAGGTTGTACCCGCTTCAAACCTTCATTTATATTACGTTGGAATTGAAATTATAAAAACAATTTTCCTTTTTATTTACAGTATTAAATTTTTAAAATAATCAAATATGGAACAAACAATCATTCATCAAATTGAAGAAAAGTATAAGAATTTGGGCGAAAATCCTGAAACATACTTAAAAGGCTTACTACAAGCAAAACCAATTAACTATTGGGATTACGTTGAAGTTGATACGCTATTATCATTACAAAAACCACGTACAAATTTTAAAGATGAAGAAATCTTCATTATGTATCATCAAGTTACAGAATTGTTTTTAAAATTAATGATTCATGAAATTAAACAAATTGTTTATAGTGATTCAATTACAGAAACATTCTTAATTACAAAAATGAGTCGGCTTAATCGTTATACCACGATGTTAATCAATTCGTTTGACGTTATGAAAGATGGCATGGATTACGATGACTATAACACATTCAGAACAACCTTAGCGCCAGCAAGTGGTTTTCAAAGTGCTCAATTCAGATTAATAGAAATTTATTGTACTCGTATTAAAAATTTAATCAATCAAGAAGGTAAAAAACGCATCTCAGATCAACCATCAATCGAAGAATATTTTGAACATATTTATTGGAAAGATGCTGGATTAAACCGGAAAACTGGAGAGAAAACACTGACTCTAAGGCAATTTGAAGAAAAATATCTTGACCGTTTTATATCTCTAGCTAAAAAAGTAAAGGGAAAAACAATCGAAGAACAAATATTAAAAATTGAAAACCCATCTAATGAACTCACACAAATTTTGCGAGAGTTTGATTGTTTGTATAATATTAAATGGCCACAAGTTCATCTAAACACAGCTAAACAGTATTTAGACAAAAAAGGCGAAAATCAGGCAGCAACAGGTGGTTCTGAATGGAAAAAATATTTGCACCCACAGTTTCAACAACGAAAATTTTTCCCTGAGTTGTGGACTGAACACGAAATATCCGAATGGGGAAAATCAACTAATATTTAAATGAAATGAATAAACCAGAAGTAACATTACTCAAAAAAGGAGTCGTATTTAAAATATTACAAGTAACAGGTGAAAAAGACATGCTGATGCCTAAACATATCAGTACCAAAGAAGCAGTTATTGTAATCGCAGAAGGTAATGCAATCATAGAAATTGCCTCAGTAGAGCATTTATTGAAAAAAGGTGATTCAATGATAATTCCAGCTGCTGTTCCTCATTCATTATTAATAATGACTAGTCTTAAAGCAATCGTAATGATGCCAGTTGAATCAGAAATAGAATTTATAAACTAAAAATTAATAACATGAATACCACTAAAGAAAAAACAATTGGTGAAATGGTAGCAGACGATTACCGCACTGCAGGAGTGTTCGAATCATTCGGTATAGATTTTTGCTGCAAAGGCAATCAAACGATAGATGAAGTATGTGAAAGCAAAAATATTAGTAAAAGCTTATTGCACAATGATCTCGAAAAAATAAAGATAAGTGAAGATAATCAAGTAACTGACTACAAGTCTTGGCCATTGGATTTATTATCTGATTATATAGAGAAAAAGCATCATAGGTATGTTGAAAATAAAACGCCTGTTTTAAAACAATACCTTGATAAAATATGTACAGTGCATGGTAAGAACCATCCAGAATTATTTGAAATAAAAGATTTGTTTAATCAATCTGCGAGCGAACTCGCTGCTCACATGAAAAAAGAAGAGTTGATTTTATTTCCGTTTGTAAGAAAAATGGCAATTGCAAAACAAGAAAACCAACCCTCACCTCAACCACCTTTTGGTACGGTTCAAAGTCCCATAAAAACAATGATGCACGAGCATGACACCGAAGGCGAAATATTTAGAAGAATCGAAAAATTAACTGATAATTATACACCGCCACTTGATGCTTGCAATACATATAAAGTAACTTTTGCTTTACTTAAAGAATTTGAAGAAGATTTACATCTTCACATTCATTTAGAAAACAACATCCTATTTCCAAAATCAATTGAGATGGAAAAGGAAGTTTAAAAAGAATAATAAAATATATTTAAGCAAAATTTCAATAGGGAAATGTCTTAAAATAGATGTTTCCCTATTTTATATTTTAATACTAATATCTAAAATTAAATAATTCATTGTTTTTAATTACCACGTGAGTCAAAAAAAAGATATAAAAATAATTGTATTTAAAGGAGGTGAAAAAATCCAATTATTCACTTACACTAATGAGTATAGAAGCCTGATGGAGCTTTTATCGGATAAATTGTACCTAGAGAATTTTGGCGAATGTAAAGGCATGGGGCGTTGTTGTACTTGTCTGATTAAAATAAATTCTAAATCCCATAAAGTAAACGATTTTGAAGGAAATGAATTAGCTACTCTAAAAAAACACAATGTTAATAATTTAAATGATAGGCTTTCTTGCCAGATAATAATTGACCAAAATTTGAAACTAATAGAAATAGAATTATAACCATGAAAAATAAATTTAAAAATTATAAAGTTGATGTAACTGATTTAGATTGGAAAACAGGTCAAGTAAAGGGGTTTTTAGGAAAGGAATTTATTCAGCTTTCTAATGGCGGAGTCAAATTAGTACTAATTGAACCAATGGCCATATATCCCGTACATATTCATCCTGATAAAACAGAATTTGCTTATGTGATTGATGGAAATCCTGAGTTTTTTATTGACAGTCAATACTTTATTGGGAAGTCGGGTGATTTTTTTATTTTTCCTAGTAATGTAAAGCATTCAATAAAAAACAATACAGCTGTAGAAAGCCTTGTTTTAATAGGCTCTATTAATAATTAAAACTAATGATAATGAAAACAGCACCAATTAAAAGAAGTAAAGCGCTTCAGCCATTAAGTAGAGAACATCATCACGGATTATTACTTTGTTGGAAAATACGAACAGGCTTAAAAAAATCAATTGATTTAAGTAGAATTAAAGCCTATACAGATTGGTTTTTTAAAAACAGTCTATTAACTCATTTTAATATTGAAGAAGAATTTATTTTTCCATTATTGGGAAATGAACATGAGTTGGTCAAAAAGGCACTAACGGACCATCGAAGATTAAAACGGCTCTTTGAAGACACAACGGATATTGAAAAATCGTTAAGTCTACTTGAAGAAGAACTTGAGAAACATATTCGTTTCGAAGAGAGAGTATTATTTCCTGCGATCGAGAAGATTGTAAAAGAAAAAGAACTAAAACTCATTATGCAAATTCATTCTGAAAACAGTATTTATGAAGATTGGGGAGATGAATTTTGGAAAATAATTCGTTAACTAGGTGTTAATGTGATTTAAATCATTCAAAATAGTTGTTAAAATAATTGTGGAGGAACAAAATGTTTAATACCTTTGTAAGTGAATACTAACTTACATTAAAATCATGAAAGGAAAAAACAACATAGCTATCGGTTTTCTTGTAATGGGGTTGTTTATGGCGTACGGCTTTCTATTAATATATTTAAGAGACTTTGCTCCCGGTAAGGAAGAGTGGATTAATTCTTACTCAATAGGTAAACACTTTGAAACAAGATTAGCACATGTACACGGTAATCTTTTCGCCTTCTTAAATATTTTGATAGGTTACTTACTATTACATTTTAAAAATCAACTTAAAAATACAACTGCAATTTCGTGGCTAGGATTAATTGGTCTACTTATGCCAATAGGGATTTTGTTAGAAGTTTATTTGGGTGCGCCTCCGGTTTTTGTGCTTATTGGTGCAATTAGTATGACGGTGTCAGTAATTTGGTTAGGAATATCTTTTTATAAAATGAAACTTGAAAATGAAAAATAATAAATTCTCAGAACGACAAATAGAAATCATTGAAGCAGCTACCAAAAGAATTGATGAGCATGGCATTCAGGATTTAACTATCAAAACACTTGCTGCTGATTTAAATCTATCAGAAGCTGCATTGTATCGCCACTTTAAAAGCAAAAACGAAATATTACTTGGCTTGTTAACATACTTTATTGAGGAAATGAAAGGGAGGCTTGATGTAATACTTTCTAATAAAGATCGCAGTCCATCAGAACTTTTGAAAGATCTGTTTGATTCGCAATTAAAAACATTTGTACAAAAGCCTTCGGTAGTTAGTGTTATTTTTTCTGAAAGTATTTTTCAGTTCAATAAAGAATTGTCATCTACGGTTTCATCCATGATGGAATTGATGCAGAATCATATAGAAACCATTGTGAAAAAAGGTCAGGCAAATGGATCTTTTAGTAAAATAGTGGGCGTTTCAACAACAACAACAATTATAATGGGTGGGATGCGAATTACAGTTCTTAAATGGAAACTATCAGGTCATAAATCTGATTTGATAAAAGATGGAAATAAAGTATTGAATGGCATATTAAAAATGGTAGAAACTAATCATTAACAAACAACTCATGAAACCAATTATTTTAAAAGCAGCAGCAGTTATCATTACATTATTTGCATTAATTACTCTATTTATGAGTACGTCTGTAATATTTGATTTGTTCGGAATAAGAGCGAAGGAAGGCAATTATGTATTATTTGTAGTAGTCTCCAATTTTATTGCAGGTTTCCTGTACCTGTTTGCTGCGTATGGATTATTTACAGAAAAAACGTGGGCAACAAAATTACTTTTAATCACAACAACAATCCTTATTGTGAGTTTTGTTGGTTTGTTAATTCACGCAAATACAGGTGGAATTTACGAGCAAAAAACGATTAAAGCCATGCTTTCTCGTATTGCTATTACAGGCGCATTTGCAGGCATATCTTGGTTCTTTATAACAAAAAAAAGCTTAGCATAAATGAAAAAATATTTGGCAATATTAATTGTGGTTCTTATGGGTATTACCTATGGCTGCAATAATCCTGTAAAGGAAGAAAATAGTGAGATTTCGAATACTAAATCTATACCATCATCCAAGGAAAGCGAACACCAACATACAGAGAGCGACTCCATTGAATTAAACAACGGAGCTAAATGGACGGTTGTTCCTGAAATGATGGCGCATATTAGGAACATGGAATCAGACATTAATCGTTTTGTTGAAGCTAAACATACAGAACTAAAGGACTTCACACAACTGGCAGCAAGTTTGCAAAAAAACATTGATCTCTTAACTTCAAATTGTACAATGGAGGGAAAAGCCCATGATGAATTACATAAATGGTTGTTGCCTTATATTGATATGGTAGACAAATTGAATAAATCTAAAAATAACGATGAGGCATTGCAAACCTTTGAGGAAATAAAAGCTTCTTATAAATTATTTAACATATACTTTGAATAAAAAAGAAATCATGAACATAAAATCAATCCACACCGAAGAAAAGCCTGTCAGCGCAAAGAAATTATTTTCTACAACTGAAGGAAATGTAACTGCTTTACAAATCAAAGCAAACGGCACATTAAAAGAACATATAACAACTGTTCCTGCATTACTTATTTGTATTAATGGCAATGTAGTTTTTAAAAATGAAAAAGGGGTAACAGAAAAGCTTTCAAGTGGCGATATGGTTAACATTGAGCCAAACGTAAAACATTGGGTAGAAGGAATAGAAGACACTCAATTACTATTAATCAAATAAAAAAATTTGCCTAATTATGTTAGTAAACACTTACTTATTAAAAAAGAAATTATTGATGGTTTTCACCATTCTAATTTTCACAAGCAATTCTGAGGCTCAAAATTGGTCACTAAAGCAATGTATTGATACGGCATTAGTGTATAATAAAACGTTGAAAATAGCACAAGGTGATATTGAGATTGCCAATGAGAGGAACAAGGAAGCAAAAGGTGGTTTAGTGCCCAAATTGTATGGTAATATTGACTATCGGTACTACACCGATCTTCCGTATCAATTACTCCCTGCCTCTGTTTTTGGTGGACCAGCAGGCGTTTATAAAGAGGCTCAATTTGGTGTTCCTCATAATTTAAATGCAAACCTAACTCTTGATGTGCCTTTATACAGCCCGCAAGCTATTGGAGCAATTACGGTTTCAAAAAGAGCTAAAGAATTAAGTCAAATTCAGTTTCAACAAACCGAGGAGCAAGTGGTATTTGATGTTTCTAATTTGTATTACAATGCACAGTTAGTATCAAATCAGATTGTGTTTATCAAAAACGGATTAAGTAATAGCGAAAAACTACTTAGCAATATTCAATTGCTTTACTCACAACAAATGGTAAAGGGTACAGATGTAGATAAAATTAAACTTCAGCAAAGTCAGTTAAACACACAATTAAGTAAGGCTAATGCACAGTACAAACAAATCATAAATCTATTAAAGCTTCAGTTAGGCATAACACCAACCCGACCAATTACAATTGAAGAAACATTTAGCACATCGTCAGAAGTAGTACAGTATACAAGCATACCAACCTCTGATATATTATTGTTTAATACGAAAGAACTGCTCTTGAAATCTGAATTAAAAACATTAAAACTTTCACATTTACCTTCTTTTTCACTTTATGGTACTTATGGAACTACCGGATTTGGAAACTACAGTGGTACAAATGATTTCTTTAAAACGTACCCGATTGGATTTGCCGGGGTAAAAATGTCTTGGATGATATTCTCCGGTACTACTTTAGAACACAAGGTTTTTCAAAAGAGAGAAGAGATAAAGCAAAATACAACTCGATTAGAATTATTAAATGATAAACAAAACGTTCAGATAGAAAATGCACAAATGCAATATGAAGTTGCAAATTCTAATCTATTAAATGCAAAATCACAATTGACATTAGCAGAAACAATTTATTCTAAAACACTTATTCAGCAAAAGGAGGGTGTTGCATCATTAACAGATGTTTTACTTTCAGATAATACCCAAAAGGAAGCACAACAAAATTATTTGTCGGCATTGGTAGATGTGATGAAGGCAGACTTAGAACTAAAAAAAGTATCCGGAAATATTTTAAAAACTAAATAAATTAATAATTAAAAATAACAGATAATGAAAAAGGTTTTATACATCATCATACCATTGGCATTAATTGCAATTGTAGTCATAAAATTAAAAAGTAATAAAGAAATCGTAAAAGATAAAGTTTATCAATATGATAAAGAGCAAGCTATCCATGTTCAGGTAGATACAATCAAATCCGAATTAATAGGAGCTGAATTTGCTTATTCAGGAACATTTGAACCTAATAAAGAAACTAAGCTTAGCGCTGAGATACAAGGCAAGATAAATGATGTTTTAGTTGATGTTGGAACTTTTGTAACAAAGGGGCAATCATTAATTCAGCTAGATAATTCACTATTGAAATTGCAATTACAATCAGCGGAGGTTCAAGTTGAAGGATTAGAAGCTGATGTAAAACGATTTACTGTTTTAGCGAATGCAGATGCTGTACAAGGGGTTCAATTAGAAAAAGCAGAGTTAGGTTTAAAATCTGCAAAAGTTCAAAGAGCAACTTTACTTGAACAAATTAATAAAACAACAATCAAAGCACCGTTTAATGGAGTGGTTACTGCTAAACTTACTGAAGAGGGCGCATTTGCTGCACCGGGTGTGCCATTGCTTCAAATTACAGATATTTCAGTTTTAAAATTTACCGTTAATGTTTCTGAAAATGATTTGAGTTCATTTCAATTAAATCAAACCTTCTCGATTAATGCAGATGCTTATTCGGATGTGCTATTGTCGGGTAAAGCAACAATGATAGGTAGTAAAGCCAATATGGGGAGTAGTTTTCCTGTTCAGTTCATTGTAAGTAACACCTCCGATTTAAAAATCAAATCAGGAATGTTTGGTAAAGTAAATTTAAAAAGTGACAATCAAAAATCCGGAATTATTATACCGTCTTCTGCCATTATAGGCTCTTCAAGTCAACCACAAGTATATAAAGTAAAGAATGGAAAGGCTGTTTTGCATAACATAACTATTGCCCAAAAAATAAAAAACAAAACTGTCGTGTCAAAAGGATTAGAAGAAGGTGATGTGATCGTAACAAATGGATTTATTAATCTATTTGACGATGCGAATGTAACTGTTAAATAAAATATTAGAATTATGAATATTACAGAAATATCAATCAAACGTCCATCGCTGATAATTGTTCTTTTCAGCGTACTTACCTTATTAGGAGTTATAGGATATAAAAATTTGAGTTATGAATTGATGCCTGATTTTAATCAACCTGTTGTGGTTATTAAAACCGTGTATCCCGGAGCAGAGCCCAACGAAGTAGAAACATCGGTGTCACGAAAAATAGAGGATGCTTTATCTAACTTAGAAGGAGTGGATTATTTGGTAACTAAATCTTTACCAAATGCATCTATCATCATTGCCAATTTAAAATATGGAACTGATTTGGATAAAACCATGCAAGACGCTCAACGCTACATTGACAATATTCGCAAAGATTTACCGCAGGATATTTTAAGTCCCGTAATGAGTAAAGTGTCGCCAAATGATTTGCCCATCATGTCCATTAGCGCAACCAGTAATTTGCCTGCAACTGAGTTCTATCAAAAAATGAAAGATGAGTATCTTCCTCAAATTCAACAAATAAAGGGAGTTGCAGAGCTGACGATTTTGGGTGGTGAAGAAAGAGAGATACAAGTAAAAGCAAACAGGGATAAACTGAAATTATATAAAATTTCATTGTATCAGGTTGTTGAGGCAATTAATCGCTCAGGCTTGGATTTACCTGCCGGAAAAATACAAACGGATCAGGAGAATAACTCCGTTCGTTTAACCGGAAAATTTGCAACGATTGATGATGTAAAAAATGTTCAGGTGGCTATGCCAATGCTCGGCAGCCCAGTCTATGTAAAAGATGTTGCTCAGGTAGTTGATGGAATAAAAGAAACGACATCTATCAGTAGATACAATGGAAAAGATGGCATTGGAATTCTATTAAAAAAACAAGGCGATGCAAATGCTGTTGATGTTTCAAAAATGGTTCGTGCAAAATTTAAAAGTATCGAAGCACAAAATAGTAATTCCTCTGTAAAATTCATCATTGCAGATGATAGCACCGACAATACAATTGCAGCTGTTAATTCTGTTGTATTTGATTTGGGATTAGCAGTTGTTTTAGTTTCTTTAGTAATGCTATTATTTTTAAGAAGTTTCAGAAACTCTTTAATTGTAATCATTGCAATACCTACCTCTTTGGTCACAGCTTTTGCAGTTATGTGGCTTCTAGGATACACTCTAAATTTAATGACCTTGCTCGCCATGTCTTTAATTATTGGAATCTTGGTTGATGATGCTACTGTGGTGTTGGAAAACATTCAAAGGCATTTAGATATGGGAAAAGAAAAACATGCTGCCTCAATGGATGGGCGTATGGAAATTGGATTTTCTGCATTGTCGATCACATTGGTTGACGTGGTTGTGTTTTTACCGATATTGTTTTTACAAGTATTTGTGGCAGATATGCTCAAACAATTTTCAGTAGTTGTAGTAACTTCAACCTTAACGAGTTTGTTAGTTGGCTTTACGCTTACACCTTGGTTGGCATCAAGAATAGGTAAGAAAGAAGATTTACAACCAACCAACTTCTTCAATCGTTTTTTGCTTGGATTTGAACATCAATTAGAAAAATTCACCAATTGGTATGGCAAACAATTAGAATGGGTACTCAGCCACAAATTAATTTTCACAGGAATAGTTGTTTTACTTTTTGCGGTTACTTTGGGAATAATGAAACAAGGTATCATTGGTAAAGAGCTTATCTCTACTGGAGATCAGGGTAAATTTCGTATGGCTTTAGAGTTTGACAAATCAACTTCCATTCAACAAAACAATTTAATCGCTCAGAAAATAGAAACCTATATTATTAAGCAAGCAGATGTCTCTACTGTGTTTAGTAACATAGGTGGTCCGAGTACAGGCATTGGAAGTTTAGGTGTAGGATCAGCTAATAAAACTGAATTTACTATTCAGTTAAAATCCGCAAAAGAACGCCATAAGCAACCTACTGAAGAGTTTATGAAAAAATTGAGGGAAGAATTAAAAATGAAATTCCCTGGAATAAATTATTCAATGGCTGCATTAGGATTGATACCACGTTCAGCTCCAATTGAAATTACTTTAAGCGGCAGTAATTTAGATTTAGTAATGAAAACAGGTAATGATTTAAAGTCGGTGATTGAAAAAATACCGGGTTCAGATAATGTGCGTTTATCTGTTGAACAAGGTAGTCCTGAATACAAAATAATTCCCGATAAAGATAAAATGCAACGCTTAGGATTAACGACAGCTTATGTTGGTATGAATTTAAGAACAGCTTTTACTGGCAATGACGATGCAACATTAACAGAAAACGGAACAGAATATCCTGTAAGAATTTGGCTTGACGGTTACAGTAGGCAAAATTATGAAGATGTACAGCGCCTCTCAATTGTTAATCCAATGGGGTTACCAGTAGAAGTATCGCAGTTTGCAACGGTGGAACGAGATAATTCACCATCCTTATTGGAAAGAAAAGATCGTCAGCCAGCGGTAACGCTTACGTCTGACGCACTTGGTAGACCTTCGGGAACAGTAGCCGATGATGTAGTTGCTTACCTTAAAAATAACCCATTACCCGATGGAATTCAAATGACTTGGGGTAGTGATATCAAAAGACAAAATGATAGTTTTGGTGCATTGGGTTCGGTTCTATTAATCTCATTCCTATTGATTTATTTAATCATGGTTGCTTTATATGATAGTTTCGTTTACCCATTTGTGGTATTGTTTTCAATTCCCGTAGCTGCTATTGGTGCGTTTTTAGCATTGAATTTATCATTAAACAATCTTAGTTTATTTGCTTTGCTCGGATTGATTATGCTCATGGGATTAGTAGTAAAAAACGCTATTTTAATTGTAGACTTTACAAATCAATTGAAGGCGGAGGGAAAACATTTCAAAGATGCATTAATCATTGCCGGAAAAGGTCGTATGCGTCCAATCTTAATGACAACCATTGCAATGATTATAGGAATGTTGCCAATTGCCCTTGGCAAAGGAACAGCAAGTGAATGGAAGAATGGTTTGGCATGGGTAATTATTGGTGGGCTGTTTTCATCCTTGATATTAACTGTTTATTTAGTGCCAATGGTTTATTATTTAGTAGATCGTTTAAAAGAAAAAATTACAAATAGAAAAACGAGGTAAAATGAAACAATTACTCTTATTCGCACTTGTCAGCATATCATTATTGACCTTATCTTCCTTTAATAACCAAAAAGGAGAAAACTTTTCTTTAACCGTGGAAGTAAATGGTCTACAGAACTCGAAAGGTATTGTCCAGTTTGCATTATATAATAAGGACGGAACGATTCCTGATGAAGATTACAAAAAGTGTTGTAAGATATTGAAAGAAAAAATACAAAATGGATCATCTAAAGTAACCTTTAGTAATCTTCCGGTAGGTAAGTATGCTGTAAATATTCTTCACGATGAAAATGAGAATGGTGAGATAGACAAAGGGTTTATTTTACCAATAGAGGGAATTGGGTTTTCGAATTATGAATCAATTGGATTAACAAACCGCCCCAACTTTTCAAAAGCAAGCTTTGAGTTGAATTGTGATAAGAAAATCTCAGTAAAAGTCATCTACATGTAGCTATCGAGAATCTATTACAGTATTTTAGCATTGTGAAAAAATCAACTATTTATATTTCTAAAATGGATTGCCCTTCAGAGGAAAACATGATCCGACTAAAATTGCAAGGTCTGCATTTTATGAAACTTGATTTTGACATCCCTAATAGAAATTTATATGTGTACCATGAAAGTGATATAACGTCTATTTTTAATGCTGTTAACGACCTTAATCTTGGGGCTTCATTAATTGGTAGTGAAGAAAGTAATTATACCCATGTTAGCGAAGACCATTCAAAAGAAAAAAAATTACTGTGGACAGTTTTATTGATCAATCTTTCGCTTTTTATTTTGGAAATTATCGCAGGGTTTATTTCAGAATCAATGGGATTAGTTGCCGATAGCCTTGATATGCTTGCTGATGCTATGGTCTATGGATTAAGCTTATATGCTGTTGGTCATTTAGCTTCTAAAAAGAAGCAAATTGCTAAAATGAGTGGATATTTTCAGATGGCATTAGCTCTGTTTGGAATAATTGAGGTGATTAGAAGGTTTTGGGGGATTGAGGAAGTTCCCGAATTTCAATTAATGATCATCATTTCGCTTTTCGCCTTAGTAGGAAATGCGGTTTCGCTTTACCTTCTTCAGAAATCAAAAAGCAATGAGGTTCACATGCAAGCAAGTGTAATTTTTACGAGTAATGATGTAATCGTAAATATTGGAGTTATTTTAGCTGGTGCAATTGTTTATTTCACAAATTCCAAATATCCCGATTTAATTGTGGGCTCCATTGTTTTTGTTTTGGTCGCAAAAGGAGCAATAAGAATTCTTAAACTGTCTAAATAATATTTTTTGAATTAAGGCAGGAAATTCACCTCCCCCTTAGAACTTGAAAATCATCAGTAAAACTTGATAAATTTACCGGGAATAAGTTCGGAATCAATTTTCAGGGTTAAAATGAAAACTCCTTACCTTCCTTTCAACAGTATGCTTTCACTTAAATAGCGGTAAGAAATTCGTTGTGAAGTCATTTACCTGAGACCCTAAGGGGGGATCTTTACAGTAAAATTACCGTAAAATACGATAATAGCCCCTATTTCTGACCAACCCTAAACACCTTGCAGAAGTGACTTATCGCCCTTAAATCGGCTAAAAATCGCTGAATTTCAGCATCTTTCAATTCTTCAGGGTTTTCGTTGGTTTTTTGGTTCGAACAGGGTAAATTTGAGCCCGCAGAAAATCAAATAAAGCCCCGCTTAGAGCGGGGTTTTTTGTTTTCGGAAATAGGAATCCACATCAATAATTTAATGGTAGATGCATTTAATAATTATATGTTTAAATAAATGAAAAAAATTGTATTTGTTCTTAGTGTAGCCTCGTTTGTAGGGTGTAAAAAAGCTTATGACTGCAGATGTTCCTCCAGCGGAGCTTATGGGGCAAGCACTTATGGTAGTGTTGAGTATTACAGGTTTAAAAGTAAAGCAAAAAAAGATTGCGAAAATCGAAGTATTGGATCTACCAAATGTTCGTTGGTAAACTAAATTTTGAAGGAAAAAGCCTGTAAGTTAATTCTTACAAGGCTTTTGGTTTATTACGAAAGTTTTCAAAGAAAAATCTCGAAAAAGAGATTTTTGATAAAATTTAATTGTCAATGAAAATTCCTTCCCCCATGAAATACATCATATTGAAAAGAAGGGCCGTTATTTGACTTGATCATTTCTTTATTGGCTTTAGCCACACCGGGCGCACTACTGGTGTATTCAATACTTTGATCTTCTGAACCACTTGCTTCCGGATTTTCAATTGGCAATAATAATCCTGAAAGATCAAAACATTTTTTTACAACTATATGTATTACCTCTCCTTCCTTTTGTACTTTACCTTCTACCATCAGCATCTGGCAGTGAACGATCTCTTTACGGTATTGATGAAATAATTTATGAAACACAACCAGGTTGGAAGTGCCTGTTTCATCTTCTATAGTAATAAAACAAATGCCGCTGGCAGTGCCCGGACGTTGCCTGACCAAAACCATTCCTGCCACTCTTATGGTTTGCCCGTCAGTACAATTTGTAAGTTCGCGTGTTGTAATTACTTTAAGTTGTTTTAGCTTTTCCCTGGCAAAACTTACAGGGTGAGCTTTTAAGGATAGAGTGGTAGAACGGTAATCTTCTATCACATGTTCAAAAAGCTCCATAGTGGGAAGCGTTATATGTTTTTCTGAACTGCTGTCAGGCAACTGCCCGGCAAATAAGCCCTGTGCATGATCACTTAAAGCGGATATTTCCCAAAGGGCTTTTCTTCTGTCTAATCCAATAGAACGAAAACAATCCGCGTCTGCCAGTTTCTCTAATGCGACTAATGATACGCCAGCATCTACTAATTGCGGTATTGTAATTTTAGGATTTTCTCCTCTTTCATCTTGTGTCATGTGTCCTGCGTCCCTCAAAGCAACCAATATCTGCATTTCTGCTTCGCGCAGGCCTTGCACTTGCCTGAACCCTAAACGTAAAGCGCAATATTTACCTTCTTTTTCTTCAAGTATATTATCCCAATTAGAATAATTAATATCTACCGGTCTAACTGCAACGCCGTGTTTTCGTGCATCACTCACTAATTGTGCCGGTTGGTAAAAGCCCATTGGCATACTGTTTAAAATAGCGGCAGCAAATACATCGGGGTAATACCATTTTAACCATGAAGAAACATAAACCAATAACGCAAAACTCACCGCATGACTCTCGGGAAATCCATAACTACCAAAGCCTTTTAACTGATTGAATACGCGTAATGCAAATTCTTCTGTATAGCCTTTAGCGGTCATACCACCAACTAACTTCCTTTCAAAATCGGCAACCATGCCTTTGGCTTTAAATGTGGCCATGCTTCTTCTTAGCTGATCGGCTTCGGCAGGTGTAAAGCCGGCTGCAACAATAGCAATTTCCATGGCTTGTTCCTGGAACAAAGGTACACCCAATGTTCTTCCTAAAATATCTTCCAATTCCTTAGATGGAAATTCTACTTTCTCTTTGCCATCCCTTCTTCTTAAATACGGGTGTACCATATCACCTTGTATGGGTCCTGGTCTTACAATAGCTACTTCAATTACCAGGTCGTAAAACTTTCTTGGTTTCAATCGCGGTAGCATGCTCATTTGTGCGCGACTTTCTATTTGAAATACACCTATGGTATCAGCATGGCAGATCATTTCATATACTGCAGCGTCATCTTGCGGAATATTGGCAAGCGTTAGATCTAAATTATAATGTTGCTTACATAGATCAAATGCTTTTTTAATACAGGTAAGCATGCCTAAAGCCAATACATCTACTTTTAAAAAGCCTAATGATTCTATATCATCTTTGTTCCATTCTACATTGGTTCTTTTTTCCATACGAGCATTCAGTATAGGGCATAGGTCAGATAAGCGGTTTTGCGTAATAATAAAACCACCTGTGTGTTGCCCCAACTGCCTTGGAAAACCAATATACTGCTCGGTTAATTGCAATACTTTAAGCAGCTGTTTATCTTTTGCACTAAAGCCTGATGAATTGGTTGTTTCGCCTTTAAACCATTCTTCTGTAAACTCCCAGCCCGAACCTGCTAAGCTGTTTACGGCATCCATACTCATACCCATAGCTTTTGCCACATCCCTTACCGAACCTTTGTAATGTTGTTGTGTTACTGTAGCAACAATAGCAGCTCTGTGCCTGCCATACTTTTCATAAATGTATTGCATTACTTCTTCACGGCGCTCATGTTCAAAATCTACATCAATATCGGGTGGTTCATCCCGTGCATCGCTCATAAAGCGACTGAATAATAAATTGAATTTGGAAGGATCTACTGATGTAATACCTAAGCAATAACATACCGTTGAATTGGCTGCAGAGCCGCGGCCCTGGCATAAAATATCCTGGCTTCGGGCAAACCGTACAAAATCATAAACCGTTAAAAAATAAGCAGCATAATCTTTACGGCCTATAAATTCAAGTTCATATTCAATTTGTTTTTTTACTTTTTCAGGAATGTTGTTATTAAACTTTTCATTGGCACCTTTCCAGGCCAGGTAAGTTAATTCTTCCTGCGGTGTTCTTCCTTCACTGGTTATTTCTTCGGGATACACATATTTTAATTCGCTTAAACAAAAGGTACAGGCCCTGGCAATGCGTTGTGTGTTTTCTATAGCTTGGGGATATTGAGCAAACAAGCGATTCATTTCATCGGCAGTTTTCAGATAACGTTCTGCATTTTGATACAGTTTAAATCCGGCATTATGGATAGTACATTTTTCCCTGATACAGGTTAATACATCCTGTAATTCCCTTCGTTCGGGTGAATGGTAATGTACATCATTCATTGCCACTAAAGGCACTTTAAATTGTTTGGAGAGCTGTGCCAGCTGGTACAATTTTTTATTATCATTTGCCTGGTAGGATCGTAGTGCTCCTAAATACAGGGCATCACCCAATTCTTTTTTATATTCTGATAGTGCTTCCGCAAATCCTTTTTCAAATTCAAATTCAGTATTTAAAGAAGAGGGTGGAACTAAAATAAATATCAGGCCCTTTGCATAACGATACACATCCGCCTTATACAAATGGCATTTACCTTTTTCAGTTCGCAAATTTCCCTCCGATAATAAACCGGATAATCGCGCATAGGCTTCTTTATTGGTTGGATAAGCAAGTAATGAATAACCATCCAATAGATCTAACCTACAGGCGGGTATAAGACGAATATTTTTACCTTTTGTTGCAGTATAAGCCCTCACAATTCCGGCCAGCGTATTAAAATCAGTAATGGCAATCTCTGTGTAGCCCAAAGCTAAAGCACGCTCCACCAATTCCTCAGGATGAGAGCCCCCTCTTAAAAAAGTGAAGTTGCTTGTTATTTGTAGCTCTGTATATTTCATTTTAATATTTGTTTAGCAATTTTTTACTGATAAAAAGTATAGTAATACTAATAGCTATTGGAAACAAAATCTTTGAATTTTTTTTGTCACTTTTGGCACGCTAAAGTAACCAAAACGCTTTTGACCTTTTGAAGGAGATTTTTCTATTCGCGATTTAGAGGCAGCGAATAGAAAACCGCTGGATATCTAAGCTTTCTTTCTATACGCTCAAATACTAAACGCCTAGCTTAGCCACCAGCTATCTCTGCAAAAGCTCAAAATTGCAGTAACCGTAATTCTATATTTGCCAATGCGTATATGTCATTATCAAGTAAAAAATCCATGTATAAACCATTTCACATTATCCTTCTCATATTCTCCAGATCTGAACAACCAGTAACGTTGCCCGTGTTCATCTTCAATACAATAATAATCCCTGTATAATCCTTGTTCTATCCACCATTCCTGTTCAATACGTTCTGGTCCATCTGCTTTCTTTACAGTATGTATTTGCCCTTTGTATTTAAAAAGTAAAGGAGGATAATCGGGTATGGGAACAGACACATCTATTAATTCGGGTACAGGTAAAATATGTAAGGGCCTTGGAAGATCAGTTCGCCAATCTGTCAACGCTTTTTCAGTCAAACTCATAGCTTCTTTATAAGAACGTTCGGGCCAGTAATGTTCTGCAGGTAAAAAACGGTGTATGGTATTGGTTCCTGTTTTACCTGCCAGCCTGTCTAATAATTCGGCAATAGCGGCTTCATTTTTTCCGCTCACGGCCCATAAAGCATCTTGTGTGCTTTGCAGGTCTTCAACAACATTTGCTTCCATTACAAATAATTCAATACCCAGATCAGGTTCTATTTGTGCGATCTTGTTTTCAAACAGCTTAAACAAATGCAAAGTGTTGCGTGATGGTTTGCTGGTTCCTATATCAATATACTCAACCAGGCCATCCAACCGGTAACACTTTAGTTCACATTTTCTTAAGCCTTTACTTTCTTGCTGCAATCGCGTGCAAAGCATTTCGAGTAAAGTACGGATAGCTATTTCTATTCCTTCTGCAGTGCAAATAGGGTCTAAACACGGCAAGCGTTCTTGATAGGGTGCAATGGGTATAACAGGTTCAATAAGTTCCATTTCTTCTCCAAGTGCTTGTGCCAGGCGTTGTAATAAGGGTTGCCCAAAACGTCGCCTCAATGCTGTATTTGGCATGGTTATAAAACTGCCAATAGTTTTTAATCCAAGCTTATCTAATTTTTCTATTATACCATATTCTATCCTTAATGCAGCAGGAGGTAATAACGATAGGGCTTCCGCTTCTTTCCCCGTTCCAACAATAGTTCCGTTTCGGCTGTATTTACAAACTGCCCATGCGGTACCAATGGTATCGGCTATACTTAATCTTATGCTATAACCAAAATCTTTAAAACGGGTATGTATATCTTTCAGATAATTTTCTTCGCCACCCCACAAATGAGCACAGCCGCTTATATCCATTAATAACACATCGGGCAGTTCAATAGCCACAAAAGGCGTATAACGTATGCACCATTCTGCCAAAGCACTTAATAATTGTTTTGGTTCTTCTTCGCGAAAATCAAATACAGTTAATTCGGGAACTAACGCTTTGCAGTCTGACAGAACCATACCGGTGTGCACACCTTTGTTTTGGGCAATTTTATTGGCAGATTTTACGATCCTTTTGCCTCGTTCTGTAGTTACTAAAACAAAAGGCAGGTTTTTTAATCCTGGTTGCTTCCGAATCATTCTGTCGGTAAGTAAATGCGGAAACCATATAGTAGCAATACGTTTATTCATTTTAAGCGATTTGTTGTTCAGTTGCTTCGTTAATAACCGCTTCTTCTTTAATATATTCTAATCCCTTCGGACTCCATTGCACGTGCCAGTTATTGGGTTTGCCGTTTCTTACCTTTAATAATTCCACATGCCACCGCGAAAATCCCACACCGGGTTTATTATTGTTTTCGCTTGCCATGGGCGTTATTTTCCAGCGGCTTACGCAGGCAACTGCATTCTCTGTTTTTGGCCTGAAACGGTGTATAAAGCCTGTTACCTGGCTTTTTTCTACAGCTAATTGCAATCGCCTTGAATCATTAAAGCTCAGCTCACTGATCTCTCCAACAACTGCTGTTAAAGCATCGCATTTTAAGGCCTCTTCAATGGCCCACAAGGCATCTTTTGGTTTTGCTGCATCTACAAATAAGATCCGTTCAGCATCAATACCAAACGCCTTTAAAGCATTTGGAAAAATACTACGCCTTGGAATATGGCTGATCCAAAGACAATAGTTGTTATTCTGAACCAGTTTTCCAAGTATGACAGATATAAACCCACTGGTACAGGTAGCTTGTTCGGTACTGTTGCTGATAAGTTCATGTACGGCACCTCTCATAAATGTTTTTCCGGGAAAAGCCGTTTCAATACTTCCTAATCCTAATATACCGGGCTGCCCGGCAGAAGTTGCGTGATTGCACTGCAGCTTCTCAATTTGCTGTTGTAATTGTTCTATGATCGATCTGTCCGCCACTTTTCAACACATGAAATTATATTATTAAAGATAGCTATAATTAATAGTATATTTTTGCTATATATTGTAGCAAATGAAATATTTAACTATTGAAAAACAATGAATTAATTTATTTTTAATAATTACAGCCAGCAGGTATAAAAATTTAAGCATGTTTTATTATGTACGGTAAACCGAACTTTTACGTTAACTTATTGTGATTAATTGCTGTTTTATTAACTGCATATTTTTAGTCAAAAAAATATTTCGTTAATTCATATATATCAAAACTAATTTTATGGCAAAAATAAAAACACCGCAAAGGCATTTTGGCTGGAAGCCGGACCTGCCTGACCACAGAGATCACTTGTATGCCGCCCCGGCACGAATTACTACAAAATTACCCAGCTCGGTAGATCTTAGAAAATTGTGCCCGCCGGTTTACGACCAGGGCCAATTGGGAAGTTGCACTGCTAACGCTATTGGGGCTGCCGTACAATTTGAGCAAATGAAACAAAACAAAAAAGCTTTCATCCCTTCGCGTTTGTTTATTTATTATAACGAACGCAGCCTTGAACATACCATACCAATTGATAACGGCGCACAAATACGCAACGGTATAAAAACCGTAAACAAATTGGGCGTTTGCTCTGAAACCTTATGGCCTTATGATGACGGGAAGAAAACATTTATAGAAAAACCAAATTCAAAATGTTATACAGAAGCATTAAAGAACCAGGTGGTATCTTACCAAAGATTAACACAAAGCCTGGTGCAAATGAAAGGCTGTTTGGCTGCCGGTTACCCTTTTGTATTTGGCTTTACGGTATATGATAATATTTACAGCGATAAAGTTACCAAAACAGGTAAGTTAAACCTGCCGGGACCAAAAGACGCTATGGAAGGCGGGCACGCAGTTATGGCCGTTGGCTACGATGATAAAGAACAGCGATTTATTATCCGCAATTCGTGGGGAAAGGATTGGGCCATGAAAGGATATTTTACAATGCCTTATGCTTATGTTACCGATAATAATTATTCGGATGACTTTTGGACCATACGTATGGTTGAATAAAATTAAAAACCTTTATTATGAATTTACTTAACTCGCCAATTCTTGATATTGCTTTAACCCTGGTATTTATTTATTTTATATTGGGTTTAATTATTTCGTCGTTAAACGAAATAGTAATGTCTTTACTTAAAAAGAGGCAGGAATTTTTAAAAGTTGCCATTCATGGATTATTGTTTGATGATCACTGGAAAGATATTTCGGCAAAGATCACGGCAAGCCCTTTTATAACTTCACTTAAAAAAAGAAGCGACCATTTTCCGGCATATATTCCAGCAAGAAGCTTTGCACATGCCTTATTAGATGTAATGCGAAATAATAAAGATACAGAGTTAACCATAAAAAAAATACGTGAAGAACTTGCCGACGAAAATTCGGTGATAAAAGGAGAGGCCAAAAAATTAATACTTGGTTTACTTGATCAGGCAGAAAATGATTTCTCTAAATTTCAAAAAGGGTTAGAACAATTTTACGACGATTCAATGGACAGGACAAATGGTTGGTACAAAAAATATGTTCGTGGCTGGATCTTCGCTTTTTCAATATCGTTATGTATAATATTGAATGTAGACTCTATTCTAATAACCAAACGTTTGTGGCAAGACCCTTCTGCCGCCAAACAATCGGCCGATCTTGTGCAGGAGAATATGAAAAATATGGAAACCGATTCTACCAATCATTTTGCTGTTGTTAGAACAGGCGAGGCAAGCGATACGGTTGGTTCGTTAACCATTAATGCTAACGATTCGGATGTGCTGACCACTAAATCGTATCGGGTTAAAAAACATAGCGGGCATCGTAAGATCACTACAGCCGTAATAAAAGAGTTGCCTGTGCCAATAGGCTGGGGTATGGGTAATGCGCCTACTACAGCGTTTGGCTGGCTTACAAAAATATTTGGCTGGTTAATTACTGCATTTGCATTAATGTTGGGCGCGCCTTTTTGGTTTGACCTGTTGAATAAAGTAGTTAACTTAAGATCGGTTGGTAAAAAACCATTAAAGAGTGCCGAAGAAGAAAGCCTTACCGGTAAGTAGTTTTTAGATCCTGTTTAAAAAGAATTTTATTTAATAGTTATACCCGGTTAAATTTTGATACGGTTTACCGTATTGTTTTTAAAAATAATCTTGAAATATCAGGCTGAATAAGGCTTTGCGCTATGCATACCAAAAAGAATTCAATAAATTTGAAATAAGTTCTTATTTATTAATCCTTAAACAATTTTAATCATGAAAAAGACTATCCAAATTTTAGCAATTATTATTGCGGTGATCTGCAGTGATAAAATTAATGCACAATGTACAGCCAATGCAGGCCCTGATCAGTTTTTTTGCTGTGGTGGCGGCACCACAACACTTAACGCTACTTTCAGTTCAAGCGCTTCGTGTACCTGTAGTTTTGTTACTTATACATGGACGCCCTCAACCGGATTAAGCAACCCGCATATTGCCAGCCCAACGGCAACAATATCCAACATCACGTATACTGTTTGTATTTCTGCGCACACCGGCTTTAGCTGTTCTACTATTTGCTGTACGGCATGCGATGTTATTACTTTACATGTTGGAGGGGTAAGTTGCTGCCGAACAACAGGTGTAGAAAGTTTAAACGCCAACCCGGATTTTATTAATGTCTATCCTAATCCTGCCAAAACACTTTTAACGCTTGATATTAAGGAGGCCGTTGAAAATGCAGAAATGAATTTATATGATATAACCGGAAAAATTGTTTGGAAAAAAGAAAATATAAATGGAGTTAATAAATTTGAGGTGAATGTTTCCACTTTTCCGAGAGGAGTTTATTTTGTAAAAACGATAGAAAAAGGTAAAGATATTTATACGGGTAAGATCCTGCTCGAATAATGATGCTGTGTGTTGGTTAAAGAAAAGCGGTGGTAGTAAAAAACCACTGCTTTTTTTATTCTGTTTCGTTGTCTCTTAATTCGCGGGTTAATTTTGTATAACCAATAACCGAATTAGTTTTTTCATCATGAAGCGCTGTTATTAAAATACTACCCCAAAATGTAGATCCGTTCTTTCTAACCCTTTGGCCTATATGCCTTGCCCTTCCTTCTTTAGCGGCAAGAGCCAGTAATTTCTCAGGAAGCCTTTCCTGGCGGTCTCTTGGTAAATAAAAAATATTAAAATTCTGGCCCAGTATTTCCTTTTCGCTATAACCTTTTATTTGTTCAACTCCTTTGTTCCAGGAAAGAATAGTACCATCCACATCCAACAAAATAATGGCATAATCCTGTATCTCAGAGATCATTTTTTGATGCAGGTAGGCAAGTTTTTCTGCTTTTTCTTCCTTTTCTATTTTACTCATAGTAGCTATCATCACTTTTTTTTAAAATGTAAAGCAAATATAGAGCCATGAAACTACACCAGAAAAAAAACGTTGTGGAATTAGCTCTACGATTTTTAAATCGTTTAAAAATCAACCTGGATCTCGCTGCCAATAATCTGGCACTGGTTTAATTTTAAAATAAAATTTTGTGGTTGTAATATGGTTTTTGCAACCAGTTCTTTACCACCCTCTTTTATGGTGTGCGAAAAATTAAAAGCTTTGGCATTTTTGGTTAAATAAAGCCAGTTCTTTAATTTATCTTTTTCATATTCCAGGCCATTATAAGAGCGGGTTATCATATTTTCTTGTGATACCAGTTTTATATTTACTTTATCTTTTACAAACTCAAGCACTATTTTGTATTGAATGTGTTTATAATTGGTAACCAGGTCCTGGTTGGTTTTTCCGGCTTCGTAAGAATATGGGAATTGAATGCCTATAAAAGGCAATTTATCTTTTGGCAACTTCACTATTAACTTCATACAATAAAAGTATAAAGTAAAAGTGTTACCTTTTGCTACAGATCATAGTATGTTGAAAGGAAATTATTTTTCTTTAATAACACGTTCAATGCGCCTGTCGGGAATAAGCCACATTAAAGCAATACCGAAATAAATTGCGCCCGAGATCCAGCCAGATAAATAAGCAGAAGGAATGGCAACAAGATATAGAATAGGCGAGAGTTTTCCTTTAAGATCTTTACCAATTGCTTTGGCCAAAACAGAGGTTTTACCATGTTGTTTTATAATAGAGAATTGCAAGATCCAGTAAGCAATGGCCGCCATTAAAAGTACAAAGCCATATAAGGCCAGGGTTTCGGGAGCAAAATGATTTTCTCCCATCCAACCGGTAACAAAAGGCACAATAGATAACCAAAAAAGTAAGTGAAGGTTCGCCCATAAAATGCCGGCACTAACAGTTTCAACGGTGTTTATTAAATGATGGTGGTTACTCCAGTAAATGCCTATATAAATAAAGCTTAATAAATAACTTATAAAAACCGGTATCAAGGGTTTTAAAGCCGAAAAGCTATGCTCTCCATGTGGCACCTTCATTTCTAAAACCATAATGGTAAGAACAATAGCTAAAACGCCGTCGCTAAATGCCTCCAATCTCCCTTTTTTCATGTGTTGATGTTTGGATTAAAACTACTCATTTTTTTAATAAAGAACGCCCCTGAAATTCTACATTTTAAAAACAGTATCTTTAAATTGAGACCAGTTTTCTACAAATAAATCGATAAAAGGCTGGCATGAGATTTTATATAAAATAAGTGTAAAAAACATTCTGTAAATTAACTTTTACAATCCGGTGATAGCCGGAAGGTAAAAGTATAAGAAGTTTGCAGAAAATTTAAACCAATGGCCTTCCGTGAAAAAGAAGGCCTTGGTTTTTTATAAGAATTCAAAATTTAAATAATATGAAAAAGATTATCATCATTTTTTTAGCCATGTTTTGTTTTAAAAACATTCATGCGCAGGAAACGAATCCAAAAGTAGTTGATACCAATTATTGTTTATTGGTAAAAGGCGATAATGAGGCGTTAATGAAAGATGGAAAAGAAATTACTACTGACGTAAGGCTTAAAAGCGGCGATCAGCTTTCGCCAAATGGCCGCATCATGAAAATGGATGGCACCGAATTGAAGCTAAAAGAAGGGGATTGTGTAACAGACGAAGGTGTTGTGATAAGGAGGAAGAAATAGATCCTGCCTGCTACGTTTATTTATTATTGATCGTTTTCATTTGCTCAAACAGCCATTTTTTTGCAGCCTCGCGTGAAATGAATATTTTGGTTGGTACAAAAGGTTTACTTACTTTTTCATGCATTTGTCCAAGAAAGTAGATAGACATGTTGGAAGTATAAAAAGCAATGGCCAGGGTATTGTCGGAATATTCTTTAGTGGCCGTTACCCTTCTGGCCTCTTTGGTTAATGTAAAGAACTCAACACCTTCGGCCAGAACAAAATATTTTTTTCCTGGGCGCAAAGCAGTTAATCTTTTTTTACCTTCTATCACATCCTTCTCATCAATTGTAACACCATCTTTAATAACATATTCAAGATAATTGTTATCGTCAAAAATTCGCATTATGAATTTATCCGTTTCAATTGTTTCAAATTTCATATTAAAAAAATCGAATATAAATATATGAAATTTTTTGAGCTAAGGCAGATAACTAAAAAACAACCTAAATATTTTAAGTGTTATAATAGTTGGTGTTTTTTTTGGCACGATTATTTCTTAAAAGAAAGTATGATCCCAAACCCCAAAAACTACTTTTATGAAAACAACTAAAACCATTCTTGTTATAGAAGATGAAGATTTTATTTCGGGCCTTATTGCAAAATCCCTGAGAGAAGAGGGGTACGGCGTTATTGTAACCAGTGATTTTGACTCGTCGATAAAAGTAATTGATTCGGTTGATCTTGACATGATCATTTCTGACGTTATGCTGCCATACACCGGTGGCTTGGATATTGCCGAATATGTTAGAAACGAATCTGGTAAAAAAGATACACCTGTTATTCTTGTAACAGGCATGGATAAAGATGTTTTAACCACTACCGATATTAAAGTAACAGCCATTTTATCAAAGCCTTTTGATATGTTGCAGTTGGTTGATCTTGTAAACGGAAAATTGAGAAAGAAATCAGCGTAAGAATTACCCATTATTTATTTAGTGGAAATTTTTCCCGTTTTTGGGGAATAAAAAACACAGGTAAAGGTTAAAAAATAAAAGCGGAACTATTTGATAAAATATTTTTTTACATCATTTAGCGAATTGCCTACTAATTTAATCACCGATCTTAGCTGGGCTTCGGTACATCCTAAAAATTCTGTCCAGTAATCGATCTGCCATTGTTCGTTCAAACTTATTGTGTTTGTTTCGGGTGTAAGGTTATTTGTTTTATGGATCATAACTGTAATTTTAAGTTTAACAATAAACTGATAACAGTTACGTTTCAATTAAAATGCCAGTAACCTTTACTTTGAAAGAAGGTATTCTATCTTTAAAACATTTAAATTATTTTGATGGATCACATTTAAATAATTTTGTTTGATAGTTAAGGCGTGGCCTACAACCTGTAAATACTCTATATAACTTATGGCTTTTGAATTGTAGGATTTCAAAGCCTGGTCAAAGATCACATCCAGTTTATCCAACACATTATTTTTATAATAATTTATGCTGTTGCGGTATTTAAGATACATGGTAACAGCTTGTTTGTATTGTCCTTCGAGCATGCTGCTATTATAGTTGTAGTCAGATTCTGCCAACTGTGTATTTAACTCAGCAGCTTTTATTTTCGATTTTTGCGGATGAAACCAAAGCGGAATAGTAATACCCACCAAAAAACCCTGTAAACGGTTTTTAGTAGTTAAAAAATAATCGTTACCAAAAATATTGCCCGGGCCATAGATGGACTGATTAAAATAACCACCAACAAAATCAGGAAGGATCTTGGCCATTTCGTAAGATTTTGCTTTTTCGTTTACTTTGATCTGTTGCCTTAAGTATTTTAACAGCGGGTGATCGAGCACAGAATCGTTGGTAAGGGTAACAGATAAAAAATCTTTATCAAAATCTACATTTACAGCGTTAACATCAGAGTTAATGTGCATAAGTGTTTGAAGCTGGATCTGGTAACTATTAATGTCTTCTTCGCTTTCTATTACGTCGTTCTTGGTTTCCATTACCTGTGTTTCGGCGGTTGTGTTCTCAAGTAACGAGCCCTGGCCTTTTCCATAATTGGTAATTACGGCCTGAGAAAAATTCTCATAAATGCTATCTTCTTCAAGCAGTACATCGTGTAGCGCGTTTGAATACAGTAAAGAGTAATACGTTGTTTTAACCTGGTAAATAAGATCGGCCTTTGTGGCATCGTATTTAAACTCGCTGCTTTTTATTTGCGCTTTTGCCAATGCTTTGGCGTTACCAAGTGCTAATGGGTTAGGGATTGCCTGGCTTATGGTAATGTTATTATCGTATTTGTAAATACTGTTAAACTGGCCTTGTGTGTATAGTACAGAGGCTTTTGGGATTTCACCGGCTGCCTTTTTAACCTGCTTTTGGTATTCAATATTAAAACCGGCGGTTTTAATATTCTCATTATTTCTTAAAGCAAAATCAATACAATCCTGCAAACTATAATTTTTAACCGTTGAATTTTGTGCTGAAAGCTGAAGGAATGAAAACGCAAAAATAAATGCGGAGAGTTGTTTTTGTAATCTCATTTTTTTTATTTCTAATTTAATGCTATTTGAAGAATTAAATCAGGAATAAATCAACATCTTATCCTATTATTTAAACAAGGCTAAATGTATTTGTTGTTCTTTGCTTCTTTAATAGCGTCTTCGCGCGAGTGAACGTTTAATTTTATATAAATGTTCTTAATATGAGATTTTACCGTTTCAAGATCAATGAACATCTCTTTGGCAATTTTGCTCCTGCTTTTACCATTTGCAATTTGCTCCAGGATCTCGGTTTCGCGCTTGGTTAACGGTGAGTTTTGATTTTTATGGAACGATCTTATTACAATTTTTGCAATATTCATACTCATTGGAGCGCCACCATCAACAACTTCCTGTATGGCATCCATTATTTTTTCGGTATTATCACTTTTGGTTAAATAGCCCGAAGCGCCTTTTGTTAAAGCATTAAATACATTATCCTCGTTATCATACACCGTAAGCATTAAAATATAGGTTTTAGGAAGGATGTTCTTTATTTTAGGAATGGCATCAATACCTTTAATACCCGGAAGCTCAATATCCAGCAGTATTACCTGTGGTTTATCGTTCACTAAATTTACCAGGGCGTCTTCAACATTTGAATAACCATTTACCACTTTATAATTTTTAGCGGCGTTTATAAGATAGGTAAAACCATTACGAATGGTTTCATCATCCTCTATAATAACAACTGTAATAGGCGTTTTAGTTTCCATGGTGTTAAATAAAAATGTTCTTTAATAAAATGGTTATTGTTGTTCCTTTTTGAATATCAGAATTCACAGAGATCTCTCCGTTCATGCGGCCAGCCCTGTTTTTCATATTCTTAATGCCGTTGCCTTTTTGTATTATCTGCGAATCAAAGCCCTGGCCATTGTCTGAGATCTTTATCTCAAGATCCTTGTTGTTGTGGTTCATTTCAATTGAAATGTTTACCTCGGTGGCTTTAGAGTGTTTTAAGATATTGCTATACGCTTCTTTAAAAACCATTATGAGGTTACGGCTGTAATCTAATTTTAGTTTTAGGGTATTTATTGATTTGATGTTATGGGTAAAATTAAAATCAATAACCGTATCGTGAAAGATCTCATTGCCAATTTCTTTTACATGCTCGGTTACCTGGTAAACGCCATCATTTTCGGAATTTAACGACCAGATAATATCTCTTGATCCGTTATAAAGCGCAGCAGTATTTTCTTTTATCTGGCCAACTAATTTTGTGGCATCGGTTTCTTTTGGTTCTAATTTAGATTTTAATATATCTGTAAGCACCGAAATGCGTGTAAGCCTGTTTCCCATTTCGTCATGAAAATCTTCGGCCGTACGGTGACGAAGTTTAAGGAATTCTTCTTCGCGTATCTTTTCAAGGGTTTCTTTACGTTTTTGTTTTTGCCTGGTAGAAATATAAGTGATCAAGGCCCCGGTAGAAATTAAAAGCAAAACAACCAGTAATTGAAAATAACCGGTTTGATAAAAGGCTTTTTCTATTTCAAAAGGATACTCTATCGTATTGGACGATATGACACCGCTTTTAGTAACCGCCTGTACTTTTAAAGTGTATTTACCCGGAGGAATGGCAGAATAAATAATATACGGGTTGTTACTTATTGTATAATCCTTATCTACACCCTCTAATTTGCATTTAAAGAGCACATCCTCCGGGTTGGTAAAGTAGATGGCGCCAAACTCAAAAGTAAGATGGTTTTGACTGGAATGCAGTTTAAGACCGTTTGGCACCTTAAACCAGGTTTCTGAACTCTGATACAAAGTGCTATCCGTTATATCAGAAGAAAACAATTTTACTGATTTTAAAAGCACAACAGGTTGGTTCTTTTCTGCAATATCTACCGAGGGCGTAAAGTGGAACAAGCCTTTTGTAGTTCCAAACCATAAACTTGAATCGGCCGCCTTCAATAAACAGTTATGGCTACATTCCATACCCAATAACCCATCTGAACGACCATAGTTTTTAATTGCAGATATCCTACCGGTCTCATCCAACTGCAAATTGCTGATGCCAAAACCGGTTCCTATCCACGCTTTATTTTGATCAGAAACATAAATGCTGTAAATAAAATTACTTGGTAAACCATTATCGGTATTATAATTAATGATCTTACCTGTTCTTAAATTCAGGTTTAAAACGCCTTTATCGGTTGTGCCTATATAAATGTTGTTTTTTTGAATAGCCAGGCATAACACAGATGAATTATCGAATTCTTTTTTATCTATCAGGTGCGCTTCATAATTTTTATCCAACACATAAACACCTTTAGATGTGCCAACGATGATGCTATCGTTATTAAACTGTTTTAAAGCGCTGGTAGCTACGTTTTCTATTTTTAATTTGGTAACATTCTCATCTTTATCTCTTAAGAACAAACCTTGTTGCGTACCAATAAGCAGGTTGCCTTTTTTATCTTTTAAAAAACAAACGCCACCTCTTAAAAGGTTATTAGGATTTTTCTTATCAACTATTTTTTTTAAGCCGGTTTTTTCGTTGTAACACCACGAACCGTTGCTTCCGGCGCCTATCCATATGTTATCTTCATCATCTGCATAAAGGCAGCTCATTTTACTTTCGGTTAAAACACGGTCTTTATCATGCAAAGGTTCAATATCATTTTGTGCGTTTATTTTATATAAACCGCCACTGTAGCCAGCAGCATAAACATTACCCTTTGCGGTTTGTGCAATACCCATTACTATGGTGTTTGAAAGGCCTGATGATTTATCGTAATAGGTAAAAGTGTTTTCCCTGAATTTGCAAATACCATCGGCATCGGTTGCAAACCACAGGTTATTTTCAATATCCTTATAAATACACAGAACAGAGTTATCGGTTAAACCGCTGTTACTGGTAAAGTGAAAGGTATTGCCGGGCTCTAATTTATAAGCACCGTGATCTGCGCCTAACCATATATTCTTTTTAACGTCTTCAGTTATACAAAAAACATTGATATTGTTTGTAACAGATGGGCCAAGGTCGTATAAAACTGCTTCTCCATTTTTTAGGTGATAAAGGCCTTCCGAGGTTCCCAGCAAGGTGTCATTCTTTGAGGTAATGAATAATTTTCTTATAAAAACGTTCTTCAAATGCCCTGAAATTGTATTTAATTTTTGCCATTTGGTTTGTATCAATGCATAAAGCCCTTTTCCGGTAACACAGGCTATCACATGATTGTCGGCCGTTTTATAAATGGTACTTATATTTTCGTTCGGATCGCCCGACACCGAAACTTTTTCGCCGCTATAATTAAAGATCCTGTATAGCTTTAAATTATTGATGGCATATACGCAATCATCTGCGGTTTGTTCAAGGCCGGTAATGTTATTAAATGGTGCATTGGTAAGTTTAATGGATCTGAAATTCTTGCCGTTAAAAATAGAAATGCCATAGTTTGTACCCGCCCATATGTTACCATCGTTGGCACACATTACAATAGTAACTTTATTGGCAATAAGACCTTCAAGAGCGGTATAACCCGAAAATTTGCGGCCATCGAACTTACTAATTCCCCCTTCTGTTGCGATCCACAACTGCCTGTACTTATCCTGGCAAATATAACTTGCCTGCGATTGTATTAAACCATCCTCAACCGTCCAGTTTACGAAATTATATTTTTGACTTAATAAGTTAAAAGAAAGAAATAAACCAAAATATATTAAAAACTGCCGGATCATTTTTGTATTAAATGTAAGAATCTAATTTAAGGAGTAGAAATGGAATTATATAATACTTCCAGCTTATTTTTAGCAATTTCAACTTCTTTTATAGCTTCGGCAGGGGCATTTGATTTTACCAGGGCCTCGTGTTTTTTTGCAAGTGTTGTCAATACCCCTTCGTTAAATGCTTTTTTTGCTATACTGCCTACATACCTGGTGTTTTGTTTCGAAAATGCCACCAGTTCATTTGCAGCCGTTTCAAAAGTAGCCAGGTTATTGCAGCGTTTTAAGAATTGCGAATATACTTCCATAAACTCAAATAATGAATAGCTTGTAAAATTGCCGGAAACATTACTAAAATAAGATGCGCTTTCATCGGCACCATTTTCAGCATACAAATAGGCAATGGTTAACAATACCTCTTTGTTCTTTTCTGTTTCTAATTGTTTTGCTTTTTGCATGGCCAATGGTAAATTTTTTACAGATAATGCTTTTAAAGAAGCAGAAACTATAGCATACGATTGCTCACTCAGCGATCTTTCAAATAAAACACCAAGATCATTACCCGAATAATAGGCGCCTAAAAAACGAATAGCTGCGGCGCGTACATTCGTGTTTTTATCGCTGGTTGCTATTTTAATAAGTAAGGGTCTTATTTCTGTTTCTTTTTCTTTGGCCACATTTTCTAATGCAGAAATGGCAAGACTTCTTAATTCATACCAATCATCATTTTCTGCTGCTTTTAAAAATAATTCGTAAACCCCCGGTTCAGATATTTTATTTTTAAGGTTACTTAGGGCTTCCAACCTATCGCCATATAAAGGTGCGTGGGTATATTCAAAAATATAAGATCTTACCGGTCGGTTATAGGTTATATCGCATAACAACTGTCTTTCTCCATCGTAATTTACAAGGTCGGGCCTTGTAGTAACATTGAATTTGAATTCCTGGTTCTTATCTGTTATCATTATCCTGTGTCGCTCTTTAGTGCCGTTAAAATAAATATCAACATCAAGCGGCAGTGTGTAAAGCGTTGTTTCTTTTATATCCTGTTGTTGGTTAACGGTTAATTTTAAAACTTTGGTAGTGCTATCGTAGTTTTCGTTAAAAGTTAATACAGGGTGGCCTTTTGCCAAAAACCATTCATTAAAGAACCAGTTAAGGTCTTCGCCGGTTACTTCTTCAAAAGCCAAACGCAGATCGTGGATCTCGGCATTTTTAAATCTATTTTTTTCTAAATATAATTTTAATGAAGCAAAAAACGCTTTATCGCCAACATATTTTCTCAACATATGTAAAATTTGCCCGCCTTTATTATAGCTAAAAGCATCAAACATATCCTCGCGGTTGTCATAATCAAAACGGATCATGTTTACCTGCTCGTTGGCAGAAGAAAAATATCCTAATTTCGATTTATAAGCATGAGCATCTGCCGCATCTCTTCCATATTTAAACTCTTCCCATAAATATTCGCCATAGGTGGCAAAACTCTCATTTAAAGGTAAATTACTCCAGCTCTCGGCCGTAACAAGATCGCCAAACCACTGATGAAATAATTCATGAGATATAACGTCTTCACCTTTTCTACTGTCTAACATTTCGCGCGCGGTTTGGTAAACCATAAAATCGCCATGTAACGTAGCAGTTGTATTTTCCATAGCACCGCTAACAAAATCCCGCACTACGATCTGGGAGTATTTTTGCCATGGGTAGGGGGTTCCTAAAACGTTCGAATAAAAATCGATCATCTCTTTAGTATTGCCAAAAATATTTTTCGCATAAGGTTCAAATTCTTTTTCCACATAATAACTCACTTCTTTTCCGTTCCACGGGGCATCGGTTACCTTTTTAAATTCACCTGCTGCAAGCATTACCAGGTAAGGCGAGTGGGGCATATCCATTTTCCAGTGATCTGTCCTGGTTCCATCTGTATTTTTTTTACTATCACTTAAAATACCATTAGATAAGGTTGTATACTTATTATCTACAGTCATATAAATTTCGTTGGTCATTTTTTCGTTTGGGCTATCAATGGTAGGAAACCAGGCAGAGTTGCCCTGTGTTTCTCCTTGTGTCCACACTTGCGGCATTTTTGTTTTGTCTTCGCCTTTTGGATTTATAAAATACATGCCTTTATCATCTGTAATAGCAGTGCTGCCACCGTTTACCAATTCGTCGGGTTTTGCAACATAATTTACTTTTACCATGTATTTTTCGTTAGCGGTAAATTCGCGGCCAAGGTTAATTTTTATGGTGTCATTTACATACTTATAACTTGATGCTAATTTTATGGTTCCGCTTACACCTTCAGCAGGTTTTGTAGTTATGGTTTTTTGTGTTTTGCCGGTGCTAAGGTCAAACACTTCAACAGATTTAATATCCATACCTCTTGCATTCAGATCAAGCTTACCGGTGGTATTAAAATATGGTTTTGCGGTAATGTATGCTGTGCCTAATATCTGAGACCTGTTCCAGTCAAATTTCACTTCCAGTTTGGTGTGAAGGATATCTGTTATTCTTGTATTTGTTGCGCGGTATGTTTTCTTCGGAGTATCGCTTTTTAAAGAATCATTGCGATAATTGTTTGCAATTGATATGAACGAACTGAAAAGCAGCGCGCATAACAGGTAAATTGTTTTCATGATTGAAATGATTTGGTATATCAAAGTTATTGATTAGAAATACAAATTCTATCACTCACTTAGGGGGATTTTTTAAAAGAAAAACCGCAACCAGTTGCAGCCAGGTTGCGGTTTTAAGAGCACATGAAAAATTAATTTACGATTTGGTATTTTTCAATGTAAAGTTAATGAAAGGATTGATTGGTTTTATACCCCATAACGGGGGATTTTATTTTTTGTTTAATAATTCCTGGATCTCTTTTAAGTAAATATCTTCTGCATCCAGCCATCCATAATGCTTGCAGTGTTCCATCAGTACAACTTTTGAGTTAACAAGAGCTTTTTGAGCCTTTATAGCGGTATTATCTTCTATCACATCCTGTTTACCCTGTATAATTAAAACGGGCTTTTTAAAGGTTGCTAATTTTGGGGCGCAGTTAAAATTTATTCTTACAAGATCGGCCCAAACAAGATTATTTACCTGCGAATTGCTTTGTGTTAACCGCTCTGCAATAATAGGTATATAGTTTTTATCGAATACATAAGCCGGCGCTAAGGCCATGCCTCTTCTGAATTTAGCATTATGGCTGGTATCTCCTTTTTCAATTTTATCGTTCCAGTAATTTACAGAATCTATTATTGCACCCGAATTTATACTCTTGCCCACGTAGTTTAACAGGTCAAGATCAATGCCGCCAGATGATGACAAGATCAGCCCTTCAATATTTTCCGGATGCTTTGTAGCATAATAAGATGCCAGCATACCACCAAATGAATGGCCAAGTACAACCCATTTTTTTATGTTTAGTTCTTTCCGCAGGTATTCAATGTCTTCTACCATAAGGTCCATTGTAATGGTAGTTGAATCTGTTTTGGTTAAAGCAGATTTGCCCGTACCACGCTGATCGTAAATAATGGCCTTATTGTTTTTAGATAATTTTTGTGCCAATACTGTAAAGCCATTGCTATTCATACCGGGGCCGCCATTTATAATTAAAATGGGCTGCCCTTCGCCAAAGGTTTTATAATAGGTTTCAACGCCGTTACCTTTTGCAAAACCCTCTTTTTGCGCGTTAGCGGAAATATATACTAAAGATAGAAACGTAAATAGATAATTCTTAAAACTCATCGTAAATAGGTTTCAATAAAATTAAACGTAAATAACACAGGATAGCTAACCCTTTACGGGGGATATTAAAAATTACAATTCAGGGATGCCGCAAAGCATAAACCCTAGTAACGGCCGGCACTTATCTATACAGGAAGAATAAAATTGCCCTTCGCAATTACCGGAGGCCGAAGTTTTTCCCCAATAGAATTCGGCAATGCTTAGTGGCTTTAAGTGGTTTTTTGCGGCATAATTTAAAAGCTTTGGTGCACAGCAATCACCCGTACCGTTGGCAATGTTCTTTTTTAAATTAAAAGCATCAGCAAGAAATTTTGTTTCGTTTTTAAAATTTGTAACCTGGTATAATTTGTAAAGTTCGGTTAGTATATTTTGAGAGATCTGTTTTCTTTCAGCAACCTTTAGCAGCCAATCTTCAGAATTTTTTTCAAGGTTTTGAATGCGATCTGTTAATGGATGAATTTGAAGGTTACCTTTTTCTACAATTTTCATAAACTCCATTTCGTCGGCCAGGTGCGGTACCCAGCCTTCTACATTCCAAACACCATTGTACGTAGAAGAATAGGCTTTTAAAATAACTTCATTGCCAAATGTATCTTCGCAAATTAAAACCCCAAACATTTTTCCACCCATGGTACCATATAAATGTTCTGTAGATAAACGCGGATCAGCGTCGTTATTGAGATAATCAATACGTTTGTAAGTTGTAAATTTTTGCATCAATAAAATGCCAACTTCCATTGCTTTTTCATATGGAAGTGTATGTTCTTTTTTACAATTGCTGCAATATCCAGAATAGATAAGAACCGGTTTACTCATTTGCAACCGATGAAAGATCAATTAAATGCCCGCACTTAAAATGACCCAGCGGGCAGGCTTTGTAACCGTGTAAGCCGCAAGGCCTGCAGGTAAGCTCGTCAACACCTAGTGTTTTAGAGTTATCAGAAAGGGGACCAAAGCCAAATGCGGGAATAGTAGAAGTAAAAAATGCAGTAACCGGTGCGTTAACCGAGGAGGCTAAATGCAAAGGCGCGCTATCGTTTACATAGTTCATCTTTGCATCTTTCATTAACGCGCATGATTGTAATAAACTCAACTGCCCGGCAAGTATCTTTATAGCCGGGTGACTGGATTGAGCTTTTATTTTTTCACATAATTCTTTATCGCCCGGAGCGCCGAGTAAATAGATGATCGTTGAATGATCTGTCTTATTACACAGCTCTACCCACTTTTCAATAGGTAATTGTTTGGTAAACCAAACAGATGCGGGCGCCATGCAAACATACCTGTTGTTTTTTAATGGTCTTACAATTTCAAGATCAGATGCTGACGGATATAATTTTGGTTTAAATACTTTTGCATCTGTAAAATCCTCAATTAACTGATTGTAACGTTCTGTTTCGTGCGAGCCATTTCCAATTTTGTGTTTTATATTATAGTTGAACAAAAACGACCACGGATTTTCCTTGTACCCCGCTGTGTGCCTTGCACCTGAAAAGGCAGTTAAAAAACCAGAACTCGCGTAACGATGACAGTTAATTACGCAATCGTATTTATTTTTTCTTATTTGAGATAAAATACCGAAAAGGTTTTTAAGTTTATTTTCTTTTTTATTCCATACTAAAAGATCTTCTATAAAAGGATGGTTTTCATAAATCCCTTCGTTGCCTTTTCTTACCAGGATACTAATTTTTGCTTTTGGAAAATAGGCCTGCAGTTTTTCCAATAAGCTTGATGCAAGAATGGCATCGCCAATAAAAGCAGTTTGAATAACCAGTATATTTTTGAAATCTGCCACTTAACCGTGTATGGTTTCCTGTTTTCCGTAATTTTTTAAGATCAGCGCTTCTTGTTCTAACCATTGTTGCCAGCGCGCATTTACATCTTCCGTTGCGTTGCCGTATTTTCTGGCAAAATTTAAGAACATGGTATAATGCCCGGCTTCGCTGATCATTAACTCACGATAAAATTCGCGAAGGTCGGCATCGTTTATATTTTCCGACAAGATCTTGAAACGTTCGCAACTGCGGGCTTCAACCATTGCAGAAAACAAAAGGCGGTCAATTAAAGCAATTTCTTTAATATGGCCTTTGCGCATAAATTTATAAAGTTCAGAAACGTATTCATCTTTACGTTCATAGCCCAATTTATAGCCACGTTCTTTTATTTTTTGATGAACCATTTCAAAATGGGTTAGCTCTTCTTTCGCAAGATTTACCATTTCATCCACCAGCTCCGGATGATAGGCATAACTGATCATGATGGAAATAGCATTTGTGGCGGCTTTTTGCTCACAATATGCATGATCGGTAAGGATCTCTTCAATGTTCTTTTCAACTATATTTACCCAACGCGGATCTGTTTCGAGTTTTAAGCCTAACATGTTATTAAATTTTGCACGCTGCAAGGTAACAATAAAAAATTTTATTTAATATTACAACGTGAGTCAATACGGAAAATTATATTTATTACCAGTGCCAATAAGCGAAGAAGGCGTCAATAATTTTATTCCCGACTTCAATCTAACAGTTGTTAAAGGCCTTACTCATTTTATAGCTGAGGACGCAAAAACGGCGCGAAGGTTTTTAAAATGGTTCGGTTATCCCAAGATCGAAAATGCGGAAATTGCACTTTTGAATGAGCACACAAAAAACAATAATGTTTCAGGGTTGCTTCAGCCTTTGTTGGATGGTAAAGATATGGGTCTGATGAGTGATGCCGGTTGTCCTGGAATTGCGGATCCCGGTGCAGAAGTGGTAAAACTGGCGCATCAAAAAAATATTGAAGTTGTACCTTTAGCCGGTCCAAGCTCTATTGTATTAAGTATTATGGCCAGCGGTTTTAACGGGCAAAATTTTGCTTTTGTTGGTTATCTGCCTATCGAAAAACCTCTGCGTTTAAAGCGTATCAAAGAACTGGAAAACCTTGCCCTTAAACATAAGCAGGCACAATTCTTTATAGAAACCCCTTACCGTAACGATCAGTTATTTGATGCGTTAACGAATAGTTTATCTCCCGAAACGCTTATTTTTATAGGAAAAGACCTAACCGGGCCAAACCAGTTTATGAGCTCAAAAACTGTTTTTGACTGGAAGACCTCTGCAAGGCCCGAGATCAATAAGGTACCGGTGGTATTTGGGATCTATAAATGATCTAACCACAAAGGCCACAAAGGTTCTTCACAAAGAGCACCAAGAATATTTCTTTGCGAACATTGTGCCTTCTTAGTGCGCTTAGTGGTTAAAATGCGCTATTAAAAACGCCCTGTTAAAAACACAAATTTCTTTGTAATTATACCATTTGCTTAAACGCTTTCTTTGTATAGATGAATCTTTTTGCCTTTATACAATCAAAACACAATCTTATTTTTAAGTTATTGATAGTATTTATCTGTTCGGGCCTTATTACTTTTTTACTTCCAAACAAACAAGTAGTAGGGCATCGCGTGGGTTCGTTCGATGCTATCTGGTCGTATCCCGACCTCACTGCAGAGCATGACTTTTTCTTAAAAAAAACACCCGAAGATATCAGTCGTGAAAAAAAAGTGTTAGAAGCAGAATCACCGCTTTTTTTTGAGAGTAGGGAAGCTGAAAAAAGCAGGAAATTAGATGCACTCGAGCATTTGAAACAAAACAATGCTAAAGCGTATACTATATTATTGCCCATTTTTGACAGTATTTATCAAAGAGGCGTTATTGAAAGTATTGATACTACACTTTACCATAAAGCTATTTTTATAGCCCATGGCAGTTTTGCAGAAGAAGCAGCTTATTTTGAATTTTTTACCGTTAAAACTGCTGTCGCTTTTATTGAGAATGAACTCAAAAAAAATAAAAGCGCTGATCTGCAAAATGTAAATTACCTCGATTTTTTGAGCATTACTTATTTTTTTAGCAAAGAAAAAACCGGTCTTTATTTAAATTCAAAACTAAGCCAGGTGTCGGTTTATAAAACCGTTGTGCTGGCGGGTCAGCTTATAGTAAAGCATGGAGAACCTTTAACCAACAATAAACGTTTTTTAATAAATCACTATTTCTATCTGCAAAACAATAACGCTTCGCACTCAACCATTAAATTACTTTTTAGCTGGTTACTGATATTTTTTATTTTAATGGTATTGCTTGGTTACCTTTTGTTTTTTAGAAAGCCAATTTTTGGTCAAAATAAACAGATCGTTTTTTTGTACCTGATCGTTATCGTTTCGGTGATCTCTACATTTGTTTTTTCTAAATACGGCCTTTTGGTTATGGCTTTGCCTTTTGCGCTTGTGCCAATTATGGTAAGAGTTTTTTTTGACAGCCGCACTGCTTTGTTCACGCATTTGATTGTGGTTTTGATATGCAGTTTTTTTATGGCAGATAAGCTGGAGTTTATTTTATTGCAACTATTATCAGGCATAGGCACCCTGTTTGCAATTGCCGAAATGCGTAAACGCCAGCAAATTGTTAACGCTGCGGCCCTTGTATTTTTATTTTACGTATTAATTTACATAAGTTACCAAATAGGTTTTGGCACCCCGCAATTGGTAAAAAAGATCAGTGTTTATGTACCTTTTGCTGTTAGCTCGGTATTGGTATTACTGGCTTACCCAATTATTTTGCTTACCGAAAAAGTGTTTGGTTTTATTTCAGATTTTAAATTATTAGAGCTGTGCGATCTTAACCAGCCTTTGTTACGCCGCCTTTCGCAGGAGGTGCCCGGCACCTTTCAGCATAGCCTGCAGGTAGCTAACCTGGCAGAAGAGGCTATTTATTATATTGGCGGCAATACACTTTTGGTAAGAACGGGGGCCATGTACCACGACATTGGAAAACTTCAAAACCCGAATTTTTTTACCGAGAACCAGGCAAAAGGCTATAGCCCGCACCAGGAAATGGAACCCCTTGAAAGCGCGAAGATCATTATAAACCACGTTATTGCGGGTATAGAACTGGCAAAGATCAATAAATTGCCAGAGCAGATCATTGATTTTATTAGAACCCATCACGGAACAACCTATGTTGGATATTTTTTAAATTTGATGAAACTGCAGTCGGGCGCTAATGCCGTAAACGAAAGCGATTTCAGGTATCCAGGGCCAATTCCCTTTAGTAAAGAAACTGCTGTATTAATGATGGCCGATGGGGTAGAAGCCGCTTCAAGAAGCTTAAAAAATCATGATGCGATGTCTATAAACGAATTGGTAGACAATATCATTGATTTTAAAATAACCCAAAATCAATTTATCAATTCCGATATAACATTTAAGGATATCACAACCATTCGCAAAATTTTTAAGAAGCGCCTGATGAATATTTATCACGCAAGAATTGAGTACCCAATATAGCTTTTCTGTTAAATGAGCCTTAAAATTAATATATTTGTATAATAACTATGAGAAACCTTATCTTATTCTTTTCATTCATTTTGATTTTTTCGTCGTGCAAGATCTTTAAATCAAATTTGATGTTAAAGACCCCGAAAGACTATAACTATGATAAACTGATCGATTCGTTGGGCCGTGTAGATTATAAAATCGCGCCAAACGATGCTATACAATACCGGGTTGTTACCAACGATGGCTTTAAATTACTGGATCTTTCAACCTCTGGTGCTAATATTATCAGAACTGACCTTGACGTAACGGTGGAATCTGACGGTAACATTAAATTGCCTTTGATTGGCAGGGTTTTGGTGGGTGGTTTAACAATTAAAGAAGCAGAAAAGATACTTGAAGAAAAATACACCCAGTTTTATGTTAAACCATTTGTAACACTTAAGATAAGCAACAGGCGCGTTATTGTTTTTCCGGGCAATACAGGCCAGGCCAGGGTTGTTAATATGTTAAACAATAATACTACCGTTATGGAAGCCATTGCCAGTGCAAATGGAATTCCGGACGATGGGAAAGCATATAAAATAAAGCTAATAAGGGCTAACGCCGATCAAAGTAAAAAGCCATATGTTTATTTAATGGATCTTTCAAGAATTGAAAATGTTACCTTGGGTTACACAAGGGTTCAGGCCAATGATATTATTTATGTTGAGCCAAGATACAGGCCTTTTAAAACTATTGTAACAGAATTATCACCGGTACTTACTCTTTTAACAACCTTATTAATTCTATATCAATTTTACAGGGTAAGATAACATGTTAGATCCTCAGGTAGAATCCACCAATAATCACCTAAAAGATATAACCGAAAGGTTTAATACTAATTTTGATATTGGTGTAATTGCCTTTTTATTTAATAAAAGTAAACTATTTATCGTACTTTTTTTTGTTATCTCTTTTTCTCTTGCCTTTTTGTATTTGCGTTATAGCCAGCCTGTTTTCGAATCAAAAGCAGTTTTGCAGATAAACGATGCAAATAAGGCCGATGATATCTTAAAGCTCAATAACTTTGAAAACAATAATAATTTAATGGCCGAAGCCATTGAGCAGATAAAATCGAGGGTGTTTTTAAAAAGGGTTGTAGAAAAACTCGATATAAGCGTAAATTATTTTAGCGAAGGCACGTTTAAAAGTAACGAATTGTATCACTCTTCGCCCTATCTCATTAAAGTTAACCCTAAAAGCAGCATCAATTACAATCAAAAAATTTATGTTGAACTTAATTCGAAATTAAACGGGGGGATTTTAAAAATTGGCAACCGCCTCGAGAAATTTGAAATAAATGCCTGGCTAAAAACTAACGAGTTTGATATAAATATTTTTATAAACCCTAAACTCGACCGATCTGAAATTGCTACAATTTTAAGAGAAAATAAATCGCTTTATTTTACGATCTCAAATGCGGATGCCGTTACTTCTATCCTTCAAAGCAGGCTGGAAGTAAGGTTAATTAACGACCTTGCAAAAACAATTTTAATAAAAGTAAAAGATGTTAACTCTTTAAAATCTACAGATATTGTAAATGCTATTACCGAAGAGTATTTAAACTACGATGTAGAAAGAAAAAGCGAAAGTTCGCGTAATATTCTATCCTTTATTGATAGCCAGTTAGGTGTTGTTTTTAACGACTTAAAAGATACCGAAGGCGATCTTCAGAAATTTAAACAGGATAAGAATTTTAGCGAAAAAGACCTCCTTATAAATTCTGAACTGATCCGTTATTCATCTGTAGAAGACCAGCTTTTAAAAGTGGAGATGGAGGAGAGGATCATTGATGAGATCCAGAGCAATATCAATAAAAATAAAGGTATTGATATTTATCAGCTAATTTCTCTTATATCCGGTACCGAATATGAAAACCTGATAAAAGAGATAACGCAAACCATTCAAAAATTATTGGTTGAGAAGGAAAATTTATTATACGCCGTTACCCCAAATTCAGAAAACATTAAGCAGGTAAACTACCAACTCGAAACTCAAAAAAGATTGCTTATAGAAAGCCTGGATGCGGTTAAATTAAGATACAAAACCAAATACAAGAACTTACTTGAAAAATCTACCGAATACAAATCTAAGCTCAGTCAAAACCCCGAAGACGAAGTTGAATTTTCGCGCCTTACAAGGTTGTATTCCATTAGCGAAAAATACTATACCATGCTTCTTGAAAAGAAAACAGAATTTTCAATTTCCAAAGCGGGTTATGTTTCAAAAAATATCATCTTAGAAAAAGCGCTTGGACCCGGTAGCAAAGTATCGCCAAGTAACAAAACAGCCATCATTATTGCGTTCCTGGCATCGGTTCTTGTATCCCTTGCATTGGTTTTTGTACGCTATATTTTTCACGATAAGATCTATTCACTTAAAGATATTACAAGATATTCTACCGGTAATATTGCCCTGCTTGGTGTGATACCTAAATACCAAAACGATATCCCGGTATCTCAGCTGATAGTGGATAAAAACCCAAAGGCAATTATCAGCGAGGCGTTCAGGTCCATACGGTCTAATCTTACTTTTATTGATGCCACAGAAGGGCCAAAGATCGTTTCTATTACTTCAACCATTAGCGGCGAAGGTAAAACCTTTGTGGCCATTAATATTGCCGGTATATTGGCTTTTACGGGTAAAAAAGTGGTTATTATTGATTTGGATATGCGTAAGCCAAAGATCCATAAAGGGTTTGGTGTACCAAATAATTTTGGAATGAGCACTATTTTAACAGGGATCAGCGCCCTTGAAGATTGTTTTAACAGCAGCCCCATGGAAAATTTAAAATTTATAACCGCGGGTCCTTCACCTCCAAATCCGTCAGAATTAATATTGAGTAAAAGGCTGCGCGATGTAGTGGAAGAGTTAAAAAAACAATTTGATTTTATCGTTATTGATAATGCACCTGTAGGCCTTGTTACCGATGGTATTGAAACTATTAAAATGGCCAATTATCCTATTTATGTTTTTAGGGCTGGGTATTCTAAAAAAATGTTCACGCAAATTTTAGACAGGCTTAAAAACGAAACTAAGATCCATAACCTGGCCGTGGTGCTTAATGATGTAGATATTAGCAGAAAGATTTATAGTTATAACTACGGTTATGGTTATGGCTACGGTTATGGTTACGGCAGCGGTTATTACAGCGATGATGATAAATTCAAAAAACGCTCTAAAAGAAAAACAAAATAATGGAAATAATTGAAACTAATTTAAGTGGCCTGTTGGTTCTTAAGCCTAAAGTATTTGAAGACGAAAGGGGCTATTTTTTTGAAAGTTATAATCAGAATTTATTTAAGCAAGCGGGATTGAACCTGGATTTTGTTCAGGATAACCAATCCCTTTCTCAAAAAGGTGTGCTCAGAGGCTTACATTTTCAAAACCCGCCACACGCACAGGGCAAATTGGTAAGAGTTATAACCGGTGCCGTACTGGATGTGGTGGTTGATATACGCAAGAACTCAAAAACATACGGCCAATGGTATGGCTTAGAGCTTACAGAAAAAAACAAGTGGATGATGTACGTACCTCCTGGCTTTGCGCATGGCTTTTTAACGTTAGAGAATAATACGGTTTTTTCATATAAATGCACTAACTTTTATAATAAAGCGTCTGAAGATTGTTTGCTTTGGAACGATAAAGACATTAACATTAACTGGAACTTTGAAAAGCCGTTACTTTCTGCTAAAGATCTTGAAGGTAAACCCTTCAAAGGTTTTGTAAGTATGTTCTGAAAATGACGTTTAACTATCCCATAGTATTAACTTCGTTATTTTTTCTGTGTTTTATTTTTTCTTTATTGATCAATTATATTCTTTTACGATTTGCTCAAACACTTGGTATCAGAAATAAAGAAGAACATCAGATAAGATGGAACAATAACGCTAAACCTGCTTTGGGAGGCATCTCGTTTTATCTTATTTTTTTATTTGCGTTTATTTTTACACTTCTGCTGCCGCATAGCAGCGGCTTTAATCTTCAAATTGTTGGTATCTTAATTGCTGCTACATTGGCTTTTTTAATGGGTCTTGCCGATGATGCTTTTAATACACAGCCATTATTAAAATTTTTAACGCAGGTATTTTGTGCTTTTATAATTATTTTTTCAGGTCACAGCGTTCGCATTTTTCAGAATGAATTTATTAATTATATCGTTACTATTTTTTGGGTAGTGGGTATTATGAATTCGGTTAATATGCTCGATAACATGGATGGTATAACAACTATCATATCTATCGTTATAGGCCTTTTTATTGTGGCTTTAAACATTTCTTTATTTAATACAGGCAGCTATGCCACTACACTTAATTTGGGCGTATTGGGGGCTTTATCTGGCTTTTTAGTGTATAATTTTCATCCGTCAAAAATGTTTATGGGCGATACTGGAAGCCAGTTTTTAGGCTTGTTTTTAGCAGTGATGGGTATAGATAATTGTTGGAATAACCCCAATTCGCAATTAATTGCGGGGTTTCCGCTGGTAAATGTACTATTGGTGTTATTGGTGTTTATTATCCCGTTAACGGATACTTTTACTGTTGTGTTTAACAGGTTGAAAGCGGGTAAATCCCCTTTCATTGGCGGAAAAGATCACACTACACACCATTTGTTTTTTAAGGGAGTTACCGAAAAAAGAATTGCTATTCTTTTCTTTTTGATAAGCTCTTTTGGTGCCATTTTGGCGTATTTATTGGTTTTTCGCTTTAGTTATGCACTATTTTATATTTCCATTTTTTACATCCTTTTGGTATTTGTATCTTTATATGTAAATACCATTATTAAAAAAAGGTGAGCTCCCAAAAAATATTCTCTAATTTTCTTTCAAAACTTAATTTACCGGCTCTAACGCTTGTTTTTTTTGTGGTATTTGTTGCCCTTTTTATTTTTTTAAAGGTTTATATCATTCAACCCTCCGCAAATTCGCTTTCATATAGCAACAATAATCAAAATGTTTTGGGCCTCAATATTCCTTCCAATCTCGAATTTTGCGGCGAAAAGATCCCCTCAAACAGCCTAGCTATTAAAGAAGATCTTGAACAGGAATTTTTTAATAATAAACACTGGCAATCCTCAGCAATTTTGTTTACCAAAGCGCAAAAATGGTTCCCTTACATCGAGCCAATCTTAAAGCAACAGGGCGTTCCGGACGATTTTAAATATGTAGCCGTTATCGAAAGCCATTTATCAAATGTTGTTTCGCCGGCCGGGGCTGCAGGTTTCTGGCAATTAATGCCTGCATCTGCCCAAAATTATGGGTTAGAAGTGAACGAATTTGTGGATGAACGTTTAGATGTGGAAAAGGCCACCCGTGCGGCCTGTCACCATATTAAAGATGCTTACGCTATTTTTAAGAACTGGACCCTCTCTGCCGCTGCATATAATCTCGGTATTGGCGGCATAAGCTCGGCATTAAAAAAACAAAACAGCAACAATTATTACGATCTTTTACTTAACAGCGAAACCGGGAGCTTTGTATACCGCATTCTGGCTTATAAAACCCTGCTTTCCAATCCTGCGCATTTTGGTCTCAGGAAGAAAAAACTGGTTTACTATTCTAAAATTCCGTTAAAAAGCTATAAAATCGATTCTTCAGTTACCGATCTTAATAATTTAGCCAGGTTTTTAAGTTGTAACAAAACCATCATAAAACTCCATAACCCTTGGCTTTTAGGCGAGTCGTTGCAAAATCCCGAAAAACGTACCTACGAAATCAAAGTACCAAAAAATCTCAAAAACGATTATTCTTCCTATATTCGCGACCTCATTGGCGAAGACGGGATTTTGAACGAAGAAACAGAAGTGTTAAAATCGCCCGAAATTTCTGTACCGGATTCGTTAAAATCCAACTAAAATTTCGCCGGTAAATTTTGGCAACCAAAGTAAATTTTTCGTCATTTTTTCACAAATTCGACGTATTCATAAAAAAAATTGTTCAAAACTCAAAAATAATTGAACAAAATTGTTGCTTGTTGAAAATCTTTTCCTATCTTTGCCCTCCCTAAAAAAGGGAAAGAGCTGAAAACCAATAATATCAAGTAATACAAAGGATTTAAAATGCCTACAATACAGCAATTAGTAAGAAAAGGTCGCACAAAACCGACCAACAAAAGCAAATCGGCCGCTTTGGACTCATGTCCACAACGCCGTGGCGTATGTACCAAGGTGTACACAACTACGCCCAAAAAACCAAACTCTGCAATGCGTAAGGTTGCAAAGGTACGTTTAACAAACAAGCAAGAGGTAATTGCTTATATCCCAGGTGAAGGTCACAATCTTCAGGAGCACTCGATCGTATTGGTACGTGGTGGTCGTGTTAAAGATTTACCGGGTGTTCGTTACCACATTGTTCGTGGAAGCCTTGATACTGCAGGTGTTGAAGGTCGTAAACAACAACGTTCAAAATATGGTACAAAACGTCCTAAAGCAGGTGCTACTGCAGCTCCGGCTAAGAAAAAATAATAAGAATTAGTAGAAATATTATACAATGAGAAAAGCCAAAGCAAAGAAACGCGTTTTATTACCTGATCCGGTTTATAACGATATCATGGTTACCCGTTTTTTAAATAATTTAATGTATGACGGTAAAAAAAATACCGCATCTAATATTTTTCATGATGCTATCGAGATCGTTGCAAAACGTACTAACGAAGATGGCTTGGAAGTATGGAAAAAAGCCCTTGCAAACGTTACTCCTCAGGTAGAGGTTCGTTCACGCCGTGTAGGTGGTTCTACTTTCCAGATCCCTTCTGAGATCCGTCCTGATCGTAAGATATCTATGGCCATGAAATGGTTAATATCATACTCACGCAAACGTAACGAAAAATCAATGGCTCAAAAATTAGCCGGCGAGATCGTTGCCGCTTCTAAAGAAGAAGGTGCTTCTTTTAAAAAGAAAGAAGACGTTCATAAAATGGCAGAAGCTAACAAAGCATTTTCACACTTTAGATTCTAATAAATAAAATGAGCGACTTACGTTATACAAGAAATATTGGGATTGCTGCCCACATTGACGCCGGTAAAACTACAACTACCGAGCGTATTCTATATTATACAGGTGTAAACCACAAAATTGGTGAGGTACATGATGGTGCTGCAACCATGGATTGGATGGCACAAGAGCAGGAGCGTGGTATTACTATTACTTCGGCAGCTACTACTTGTTTCTGGAATTACCGTGATAATAAATACAAAATTAATATTATTGATACCCCGGGCCACGTGGATTTTACCGTAGAGGTAAACCGTTCTTTACGCGTGTTGGATGGTTTAGTGTTCTTATTCTCGGCTGTGGATGGTGTTGAGCCTCAATCTGAGACTAACTGGCGCTTGGCTGATAACTATAACGTTACACGTTTAGGATTCGTTAATAAAATGGATCGCCAGGGTGCTGATTTTTTGAATGTTGTTAAACAAACAAGAGAGATTTTAGGTGGTAATGCAGTTCCTTTGCAATTACCAATTGGTGCTGAAGAAACTTTCGTTGGTGTGGTTGATTTGATCAACAACCGCGGAATGGTGTGGAATGAGGAAGATAAAGGTATGACTTACAAAGTTGTTCCTATTCCTGATGATATGAAAGAAGAAGTAGCAGAGTGGAGAGAGAAAATGTTGGAAGCTGTTTCTGAATTTGATGATAAGATCATGGAGAAATTCTTCGAAGCTCCTGAAACTATTACTGAAAGAGAAGTTTTAGACGCATTGCGTAAAGCCTGCGTTGCAAATAAAATTGTACCAATGGTTTGTGGTTCATCTTTCAAAAACAAAGGTGTACAAACTATGTTGGATTTAGTAATGGAATTAATGCCTTCACCACTTGATAAAGAGGTTACAAAAGGTACAAATCCTGATACTGAACAAGAAGTTACCCGTAAGCCGGATGCTAAAGATCCATTTACAGCTTTAGCGTTTAAAATTGCTACCGATCCTTTCGTAGGTCGTTTATGCTTTATCCGCGCTTATTCTGGTCGTTTAGATGCTGGTTCTTATGTATTGAACACCCGTTCAGGAAGCAAAGAGCGTATCTCACGTATCTTCCAGATGCATGCCAATAAACAAAATCCTATTGAATTTTTAGAAGCTGGTGATATTGGTGCAGTAGTTGGATTTAAAGATATCCGTACCGGTGATACTTTATGTGATGAAAAAAATCCAATCGTATTAGAAGCAATGAATTTCCCTGAGCCGGTGATCGGTATCGCTATTGAGCCAAAAACTCAAGGTGATTTGGATCGTTTAGGTGTGGGCTTAAATAAATTAGCTGAAGAAGATCCTACCTTCCGCGTTAAAACGGATGAAGATTCTGGTCAAACCATTATCTCTGGTATGGGTGAACTTCACTTAGAAATTATTGTTGACCGTTTAAAACGTGAGTTTAAGGTTGAAGTTAACCAGGGTGCGCCACAAGTAGCATACAAGGAGGCTATCAACAGTTCGGTTGATCACCGTGAGGTTTACAAAAAACAATCTGGTGGTCGTGGTAAATTTGCCGATATTAAATTTACAATTGGCCCGGTTGATGCTGATTACGATTTAACTAAGAGCGGTCCTCTTCAGTTCGTAAACGAAATTACTGGTGGTAATATTCCACGTGAATTTATTCCTGCAGTTGAAAAAGGTTTCAAAAACTCATTAAACAATGGGGTTTTAGCTGGTTATCCTGTGGTAGGTATTAAAGTTGTTTTAAAAGACGGTTCGTACCACGCGGTTGACTCGGATGCATTATCTTTTGAGATCTGCGCTCGTAACGCTTACCGTGAGGCATTGCCAAAATGTAAACCGGTATTGTTAGAACCTATCATGAAAGTAGAAGTTCTTACTCCTGAGCAAAACATGGGTGATGTTGTAGGTGACTTAAACCGTCGTCGTGGACAAATTGAAGGTATGGATTCTAAAGGAAATGCACAGGTTATTAAAGCAAAAGTGCCACTTTCTGAAATGTTCGGTTACGTAACTCAATTACGTACTTTAACATCAGGCCGTGCTACATCTACAATGGAGTTTAGCCACTATAACGAAGCTCCAAACAATATTGCTCAAGATGTGATCGCTAAAGCAAAAGGTAAAAAAACTGAAAACGCATAATTTACAAACACTAAAAAATACGTTCTTTTAACATGAGCCAACGAATAAGAATAAAACTAAAATCATACGATTTCAACTTAGTAGATAAGTCTGCAGAGAAAATCGTTAAAACTGTAAAAGCTACAGGTGCAGTGGTAAATGGTCCAATTCCATTACCTACCAATAAAAGAATCTTTACAGTTCTAAAATCACCGCACGTTAACAAAAAAGCGCGTGATCAATTCCAATTATGTGCTTACAAACGTTTATTAGACATTTACAGTTCTTCTTCAAAAACTGTAGATGCGTTAATGAAGTTGGAGTTACCAAGTGGAGTAGAAGTAGAGATCAAAGTTTAACAGCAAGCGGTAGCGGCCGTTAAAACAAAAACTTAAATAATTAATAAATAATAAACAATAAAATAAAATGTCAGGATTAATTGGTAAAAAAATAGGAATGACGAGCTTCTTCGATGCCAATGGCAAATACTTGCCATGCACAGTTATTGAAGCGGGTCCTTGCGTTGTTACGCAAGTAAAAACCAATGAAAAAGACGGTTACACTGCTTTACAATTAGCTTTCGATGAGAAAAAAGAAAAAAACACATCGGGTGCTATGAAAGGTCATTTTGAAGGAGCAAAAACTACTCCAAAACGTAAAGTGGTTGAATTTCGTCATTTCGAGGAAACAAAAAACTTAGGTGACGTAGTAACCGTTGCTTTATTTGCAGAAGGTGATTTTGTGGATGTTGTTGGAACCAGTAAAGGTAAAGGTTTCCAGGGTGTTGTAAAGCGTCACGGATTCAGTGGTGTAGGCCACGCTAACAAATCTCACGGTCAGCACGATCGCGAAAGAGCTCCTGGTTCATTAGGTGCTTCGTCTGATCCATCAAGGGTAATGCCTGGTATGCGTATGGGCGGAAGAATGGGTGGAAATCGTAAGAAGATCCAAAACCTTGAAATCGTAAAAATTATGCCTGAGAAAAACGTGATCCTTATTAAAGGTTCAGTTCCGGGCGCAAAAGGGTCTTATATTTTAATCGAGAAGTAATCATGCAAGTAGAAATATTAAATATAAGTGGTAAAAAAACAACTAAAAAAGTTGATCTTGTAGATTCAATTTTTGCAGTAGAGCCAAATGATCATTGTATCTATCTTGATGTTAAGCAATTTTTAGCTAACCAACGTCAGGGTACTCACAAATCAAAAGAACGTGCTGAGATAGCACGCACCACAAAAAAATTAAAGAAACAAAAAGGTACCGGTGGCGCTCGTGCCGGTTCAATGAAATCACCTGTGTTTGTTGGTGGTGGCCGTGCATTCGGTCCTCGCCCGCGTGATTACTCTTTCAAATTAAATAAAAAGGTAAAAACTTTAGCACGTGCTTCTGCTTTATCATACAAGGCAAAAGATAACGCAATTACGGTTTTAGAAGACTTCTCTTTTGAAGCTCCAAAAACTAAAAATTACGTGGATTTGATGAAAAACCTTAACCTAACTGATAAGAAGACATTATTAGTGGTTGGCGATACAAATAAAAACGTATATTTGTCGTCCCGTAATATTCAGGGTGCAAAAGTGGTAACAGCTTCTGATTTAAATACATATGATATTTTACATGCAGAAACTGTGATCCTTGCAGAAGGTTCAATTAAAGTACTTGAAACAATTTTAAATAAGTAAAGATGGAAATTTTAGTAAAGCCGATCATTACAGAAAAAATGACTGCACAAGCCGAGAAATTAAATCGCTATGGCTTTGTAGTGGCAAAAGATGCTAATAAGCTAGAGATAAAAGGAGCCATCGAAAAGATGTATGGTGTAAAAGTTGACAGTGTTAACACTCAACAATACGTTGGTAAAGTAAAAACCCGTAATACCACCCGTGGTATTGCTATTGGCCGCGTTAACCGTTACAAAAAAGCAATTGTTACCTTAAAACAAGGCGAGGTAATTGATTTTTACGCAAGTATTTAATTAGTAAAAAGAATTTAAAATGGGATTAAAAAAATATAAACCACTAACTCCAAGCTTAAGATATACGCTAACTGCGGATTTCGCGGAGATTACTGCAAGTAAGCCTGAAAAAAGCTTAATTGTAAAAACAAATCACTCTTCTGGTGGACGTAACAATACCGGTAAAATGACAATGCGCTATATTGGCGGTGGTCATAAAAAAGCGATCCGTGCTATTGATTTTAAACGCGATAAAGATGGTATTGAAGCTACCGTAAAAACAATTGAGTACGATCCAAACCGTTCGGCACGTATCGCTCTTGTATTTTACAAAGACGGCGAAAAACGTTACATCATCGCTCCACAAGGCTTAAAAGTTGATCAAAAGATCATGTCTGGTAAAGATGCTGCCCCTGAAATTGGCAACACTTTATTCCTTGCAGATATTCCACTAGGTACAATTATCCATAATATCGAATTACGTCCTGGTCAGGGTGCGGTAATGGCTCGCAGCGCGGGTTCTTACGCTCAGTTATCAGCGCGTGATGGTAAATATGCAATTTTACGTATGCCTTCAGGTGAGATCCGTATGGTACTTATCACTTGCAAAGCTACAGTTGGAATAGTTTCAAATCCGGATCATAACCAGGAAGTATATGGTAAAGCAGGCCGTTCTCGTTGGAAAGGTATCCGTCCTCGTACACGTCCTGTAGCAATGAACCCTGTAGATCATCCAATGGGTGGTGGTGAAGGTCGTGCTTCTGGTGGGCAACCTCGTTCACGTAAAGGGTTACCTGCAAAAGGCTTCAAAACCCGTTACAAAGCAAAAGCTTCTAACAAACATATTATCGAAAGAAGGAAAAAATAATAATTAACGTTTAATGGTCCCTGTCACTTCGAGCGAAGTCGAGAAGCGGTAGAGATTCAAAACAAAAAACAAATAAAAATGTCAAGATCACTAAAAAAAGGCCCATTTATCGATCACAATCTTGAAACAAAGGTTGAGAAGATGAATGCAAGCGGAAAAAAATCTGCTATCAAGACGTGGGCACGTCGTTCAACAATTCCACCAGAATTTGTAGGACATACATTCGCTGTACATAACGGTGCTAAATTTATCCCGGTTTACGTAACCGAGAACATGGTTGGGCATAAACTAGGAGAGTTTTCGCCAACCCGCGTATTTAAAGGCCACGCTGGTCACAATAAAAAATAATTGAAGCCATGGGAAAAAGAAAAAGATTAGTAGCCGAAAAGCGTAAAGAAGAAAACAAAACTTCTTATTTCGCTAAATTAAATAGTTGCCCTACATCTCCACGTAAAATGCGCCAGGTTGCGGATTTAGTGAGAGGTAAAGATGCATACCTAGCTTTAAATATTTTAAAATTCAATACTCGCGAGGCTTCTGGCCGTTTAGAGAAATTATTGAAATCTGCAATTGCTAATTACGAATTAAAAACCGGCGCTCGCGCTGAAGAAGGTGTTTTATTTGTAAAAGAAGTAATGGTAGACAGCGCTTTAATGCAAAAACGTTTACGTACTGCCCCGCAAGGCCGTGGATACCGTATCCGCAAACGTTCAAATCATGTTACTTTAATTTTAGACACCAAAAATATTAAATAAGAAATGGGACAAAAAGTAAATCCAATAGGCTTCAGATTAGGAATCATCAAAGGATGGGATTCAAACTGGTTTGGTGGCAACGATTACGCTGATAAAATTGTTGAGGATGACAAGATCCGTAACTACTTAAAAGCGCGTTTACCAAAAGGTAGCATTTCTAAAATTGTTATTGAAAGAACTTTAAAATTAATTACAGTTACGATCAATACTGCACGTCCGGGTATCATTATCGGTAAAGGCGGTAAAGAGGTAGATAAATTAAAAGAAGAGTTAAAGAAATTAACTACAAAAGAAATTCAGATCAATATCTTCGAAATTAAACGTCCGGAATTAGATGCACGCTTAGTTGCAGATTCTATCGCTCGTCAGATCGAAGGTCGTATCTCTTTCCGTAGAGCAGCAAAAATGTCAATGGCTTCAACCATGCGTTTAGGTGCCGAAGGAATTAAAATTAAAGTTTCTGGCCGTTTAGGTGGTGCAGAGATGGCCCGTACAGAAGGTTATAAAGAAGGAAGAACTCCTTTACACACCCTTCGTGCTGATATCGATTACGCAGTAGCAGAAGCTCATACTTCATACGGCCGTATTGGTATCAAAGTATGGATCTGCCGTGGCGAGATCTTCGGAAAACGCGATCTTTCTCCAAATGCCGGTTTATCTAAAGATAAAAAACAAGGCGGTGGAAGCGGAGATCGTCCGAACAACGACCGTCCTAAGTTCAACGGTAAAAAAAGAGGAACTAAAAGAGAAGAAAAATAGTTTTACATAAGTAGATAAAATTAATTGTCATGTTACAACCAAAAAGATCAAAATATAGAAAATCTCAAAAGATGAAGATCAAAGGCGACGCTAAGCGTGGTCACGAATTGGCTTTCGGTTCTTTTGGAATTAAAGCAATGGACGAGTGCCGTATGACTGGTCGCCAGTTAGAAGCAGCCCGTATTGCAATTACCCGTTTCATGAAACGTGAAGGCCAGGTTTGGATCCGCGTGTTTCCTGATCGCCCGGTTACATCAAAACCTGCAGAGGTTCGTATGGGTAAAGGTAAAGGTGCTCCTGAGTATTGGATGGCACCGGTTAAACGTGGCCGTATTTTGTTTGAAGCTGAAGGTGTGCCTTTAGCTGTTGCAAAAGAAGCTTTGCGTTTAGCTGCTCAAAAATTGCCGATCACTACTAAATTTATTGTACGTAGAGATTACGTTGAAGAGGTAGCTGCTAAATAATTGAATAATAACAGATTAAGCAAATTTTAGTTGAACCGTTACTTTAATTAAAAAATGTTTAAAACCGGAAATAAAAGCCCGGAAATAAAACAAAAAACAAATAAATGAAAACAAAAGACATATCAGCTTTATCAGATCAAGAATTAATTGAAAAGATAAAAGAAGAAAAAGCAGGATTAAATAAAATGACATTAAATCATGCTATTTCTCCTGTAGAAAACCCTGCTGTAATTCGCATTAACCGTAGAAATATAGCACGTATGTTAACTGTATTAAATAAACGTAACAAAGCATCTAAATAAAATTGCTTTTAATCATGGAAGAAAGAAATTTAAGAAAAGAAAAAATTGGTGTTGTAAAAAGTAACAAGATGGATAAAAGCATCGTTGTTGCAGTTATGCGTAAAGTAAAACACCCTAAATATGGTAAATTCCTTAACAAAACAAGCACATTCGTAGCTCATGACGAGAAGAACGAGTGCAGTATTGGAGATACCGTTAAAATTGCAGAAACCCGCCCATTAAGCAAAACAAAGAACTGGCGTTTAGTTGAAGTAATTGAAAAAGTTAAATAATTAGCGTTAACCGTAGTAAAGAAATTTTAAAATGATACAGAACGAATCTAGATTAGCAGTAGCAGATAACAGTGGCGCAAAAGAAGTGCTTGTTATCCGTGTATTGGGAGGAACCAAAAAACGTTACGCTTCAATTGGCGATAAAGTGGTGGTTACGGTAAAGCACGCATTACCTAGCGGTAACGTAAAAAAAGGTACAGTTAGTAAAGCTGTAATTGTTAGAACAAAAAAGGAAATTAGCCGTGCTGATGGATCTTATATTCGTTTTGACGATAACGCAGTGGTTTTATTAAATACTACCGACGAGATCCGTGGTACACGTATTTTTGGGCCAGTTGCCCGCGAATTACGTGATAAACAATTTATGAAAATTATTTCATTAGCACCAGAAGTGCTTTAATAACAAGAAATTTAAGTCATGTCAAAGATAAAATTAAAAAAAGGCGATACTGTAAAGGTTATTTCTGGCGAAAGCAGGGGTACTACAGGTAAGATCGTTTCAATCGATATCAAAAAACAACGTGCAGTTGTTGAAGGTGTGAATATGATCAGCAAAAGCGAAAAGCCAAGCGCAAAAAACACTAACGGTGGTATCGTTAAAAAAGAAGGTTCTATCCATATCTCAAACTTAATGTTTGTTGAAGGTGGTAAAACCGTTCGTTTAGGTCGTAAATTAAATGAGAAAACTCAAAAATTAGAGCGTATCTCTTCAAAAACCAAGGAGGCAGTTAAATAATGGCAACAACAACCTATCAACCTCGTTTAAAAGCTAAATATAGCGAAGAAATTGTAGCAGCATTGCAAAAACAATTTCAATATACATCATCTATGCAGGTTCCTAAATTGGAAAAGATCTGCTTAAACCAGGGTATTGGCGATGCAGTATCTGATAAAAAGATGATCGAAGCAGCAGTAAAAGAAATGACCACAATCACAGGTCAAAAAGCTGTTCCAACATATTCTACAAAGGATATCTCTAACTTTAAATTACGTAAAGGCGTTGCTATTGGCGTTCGCGTTACATTACGTGGCGATAAAATGTATGAATTCTTAGATCGTTTGATCGCTTCTTCATTACCACGTATCCGTGATTTTAAAGGTATCAACGATAAAGGCTTTGATGGCCGTGGTAACTATACAATGGGTATCACTGAGCAGATCATTTTCCCTGAAATTGATATTGATAAAGTAAGCAAGATCTCTGGTATGGACATTACATTTGTAACCAACGCCAGCACAGATAAAGAAGCTCACGCGTTACTAACAGAATTTGGTATTCCTTTTAAAAAGAAAGATAAATAATGGCAAAAGAATCGATGAAGGCCCGCGAGGTCAAACGTAAAAAATTAGTTGATAAATACGCTACAAAACGCGAAGAGCTTAAAAAAGCCGGCGATTGGACAGCTTTGCAAAAATTACCTCGTAACTCTTCAAAAGTACGTATGCGTAACCGTTGCAAATTAACCGGCCGTCCGCGTGGTTATATGCGCACCTTTGGTGTTAGCCGTGTTACATTCCGCGAAATGGTGCTTTTCGGATTAATTCCGGGATTGACCAAATCGAGCTGGTAGTAGGTATTTAAGCCTTTTTTTGCCGATGGGGCAAAAAGCTTGAAATAAAATTGTGAGGTTATGGTAAATTGTTGTATATTTGCCCCCTCAAAAAAATAAAATAAATTGTTTCATATAATTATTTCGCTTGCGAAATAACATATAAACTTAAAAAAAATGACAGATACAGTATCAGATTACTTAACGCGTGTTCGTAACGCGATTAAAGCAAACCACCGCATTGTAGAAGTTCCGGCTTCTAATCTAAAAAAAGAGATCACCAAGATCCTTTTCGAAAAAGGGTACATTTTAAATTACAAATTTGAAAGTACAGAAAACAACCAGGGCGTAATTAAAATTGCGTTAAAATACCATCCTGTAACCAAGCTATCTGCTATCCGTACTTTGGATCGCGTTTCAAGCCCGGGTTTACGTAAGTATTCTGGCGTTGACAAAATGCCACGTGTATTAAATGGTTTAGGTATCGCTATCATTTCTACTTCTAAAGGTATCATTACTGATAAAGAAGCTAAGAAATTAAATGTTGGCGGTGAAGTTTTATGTTATATTTCATAATTAGAAAAGGAGAAAAACTAACATGTCACGTATAGGAAAAGCCCCGATAGAAATACCAAAAGGAGTAGAGGTAGCCATTAGCAACGGTTTAGTAACCGTTAAGGGTGCAAAAGGAACATTAACTCAAAAAGTAGATTTAGATATTACTGTAGCAGTTGAAGACGGTAAAATTTTGGTTACACGCCCAACCGATCAAAAACGCCACAGGGCATTACACGGTTTATACCGTTCTTTGATCGCTAATATGGTTAAAGGTGTAAGCGAAGGATATAAAACCGAACAAGAATTAGTAGGTGTGGGTTACCGTGCTTCTAATAAAGGTCAGATGTTAGAGTTATCTTTAGGATACTCTCACAACATTAACTTCCAGTTACCAACTGAAATTAAAGTTACTACATCAGCAGAAAAAGGTCAAAACCCTAAAATAGTTTTAGAGAGCGCAGATAAACAATTAATAGGCTTAGTTGCTGCAAAGATCAGAAGCTTACGTAAACCAGAGCCATACAAAGGTAAAGGTATTAAGTTTGTAGGCGAGGTATTAAGAAGAAAAGCAGGTAAATCAGCTTCTAAAAAATAATTAAAATAAAAATTTAATCATCCTAAAAATTGTAGAGATGGCAGTAAATAAACAAGATAGAAGAACAAAAATAAAATTAAAACTTCGTAAGAAGATCAAAGGTACTACAGCAGCACCTCGTTTGAGCGTGTATCGCAGTAATGCTGAAATATATGCTCAGTTAGTTGACGATTTAGGCGGAAAAACGTTATTGGCCGTTGGTTCAGTTGATAAAACTATCGCTAAATCAAAAGTTACTAAAATTGAAAAAGCAAAATTAGTAGGCAAATTGATCGCTGAAAAAGCTGTTGCAACAGGAATTACTGAAGTAGTTTTTGACCGTAACGGATTTTTATATCATGGTCGTATTAAATCGTTAGCCGAAGGTGCTCGCGAAGGAGGTTTAAAATTCTAATAAATAATCAAGATGTCTAAAGAAGTAGTAAAACGCGTTAAATCAAGCGATATAGAATTAAAAGATAAATTGGTTGCCATCCAACGTGTAACTAAGGTTACAAAAGGTGGTCGTCACTTTAGCTTTTCAGCCATTGTTGTGGTTGGAAACGAAAAAGGAATTATTGGCCAGGGCCTTGGTAAAGCAAACGAGGTAACTGATGCCATTACAAAAGGTATTGAAGATGCTAAGAAAAGCCTGGTAAAGGTTTCCATCCTTCATGGTACTGTGCCTCATGCACAAGAAGGTAAATTTGGCGGAGCACGCGTATTCTTAAAACCTGCAGCTCATGGTACTGGTGTAATTGCCGGTGGTGCGATGCGTGCAGTATTAGAAAGCGTTGGCGTTACTGATGTATTGGCAAAATCAAAAGGTTCTTCTAACCCGCACAACGTGGTTAAAGCAACTTTAGATGCGTTAATGAAAATGCGTGATGCTATCACTGTATCTCAGCAGCGTGGAATGAAATTAGACAGAGTGTTTAACGGTTAATAATTTAACAATGGGAAAAGTAAAAATAACATTAGTAAAGAGTATCGCTAAACGTAGTCCTTCACAAAAAGCTACAGTGGCTGCTTTAGGTTTAACAAAAACCCATAGCTCGGTGGTAAAAGAGTCTAATCCTGCAATTGAAGGCATGATCAGCAAATTGAAACATATTTTAAAAATTGAAAATATTTAATTAAGATGAAATTAAGTGGATTAACACCAGCAAAAGGTTCTGTAAAAACTAACTACCGTCGTGGCCGTGGCCAGGGTTCTGGTGGTGGTGGAACTGCAACGCGCGGTCACAAAGGTGCCCAATCACGTTCTGGTCACTCTAAAAAAGTAGGTTTTGAAGGAGGTCAAATGCCGTTACAACGTCGTTTACCAAAATTCGGATTTAAAAACATTAACCGTGTTGAATACAACGGCATCAATTTAGATGTGATCCAAAAATTAGTAGATACTAAAAAGGTTTCTGAAATTAATTTAGATGTTCTTATTGCTAATGGTTTAGCCCATAAGAATGATCTTGTTAAGATCTTGGGCCGTGGCGCATTAAGCGCAAAAGTAACAATAACAGCACACGCTTATACTGAGACCGCTAAAAAAGCGATCGAAGAAAAAGGCGGTACTATAACTGAGACAAAATAATTATATGAAGCGTTTTATAGATACACTTCGGAACATTTGGACGATAGACGAGCTTAAACAACGTATTTTATTAACGTTGGGTATGATCCTGATCTATCGTTTAGGTTCTTATGTAGTTCTTCCCGGAGTTAATGTAGATGCCTTAGAAGCAGCTAAATCATCTGACGCGGGTGGAATTGTAGGTTTAATCAATATGTTTGCAGGTGGTGCGTTCTTACGTGCCTCTATCTTTGGCTTAGGAATTATGCCATACATTACTGCATCCATTATTATCCAGCTATTGGGTATGGCGGTGCCGTATTTCCAAAAAATGCAGCGCGAAGGCGAGAGTGGTCGTAAAAAAATAAACCAGCTAACACGCTTTCTAACCATTGGTGTTACTGCAGTTCAGGCCCCTGGTTATATCGCTTCTATTAAACAATCTGCTCCAAACGCGTTTACTGATCTTTCAACTTTCTGGTGGATCCAGTCTATCTTTATTTTAATTACAGGTACTATGTTTGTAATGTGGTTAGGAGAAAGAATTACTGATAAAGGCTTGGGTAACGGTATCTCTTTGATCATCATGATCGGTATCATTTCCCGTTTACCATTTGCTTTTTTCTCTGAGATCAAATCAAGAACTTCAGGCAATGGAGGGTTAATTATCTTCTTAATTGAAATTGTGATCCTTTTATTGGTAATTGTTGGTTCTATCTTGCTCGTGCAGGGTACAAGACGAATACCCGTGCAGTTTGCCAAAAAAATTGTTGGTAACAAACAATACGGTGGTGTTCGTCAATACATCCCTTTAAAAGTAAATGCAGCGGGCGTAATGCCAATTATCTTTGCACAGGCTATTATGTTCATTCCTGCAGCTATTTCTGGCTTTTCCGGTTCGGGTGCAGGTATCTTTCAGCAACGTTACGGTTTTTGGTATAATTTAATATTTGCAGTACTGATCATCCTTTTCACATACTTTTATACCGCCATCATGGTTAATCCAAACCAGCTGGCAGATGATATGAAACGTAATGGTGGTTTTATTCCGGGTGTTAAGCCGGGTAAAAAAACAGCAGAGTTTATTGACCAGGTAATGAGCCGTATTACTTTACCTGGCTCTATTTTCCTTGCTGCAGTTGCAGTTATGCCTGCTTTTGCTCAAAAACTGGGTATTAACAGCGCCTTTGCAGATTTTTATGGAGGAACCTCTTTATTGATCCTTGTTGGGGTGGTTTTAGATACTTTACAACAGATAGAAACATATTTATTGAATCGTCATTACGATGGATTAATGAAATCTGGTAGAATTAAAGGTCGTGGCGCTAATGCCATGATGGTACAACAAGGTTAATTAAAATATGGCGAAACAAGCGAACATTGAAATTGACGGTACTATTGTGGAAGCATTAAGCAATGCGATGTTTAGAGTAGAGTTGGAGAATGGACATGTGGTAACAGCTCATATCTCAGGAAAAATGAGAATGCACTACATCAAAATTCTGCCGGGCGATAAAGTGAAGTTGGAAATGAGTCCGTATGACTTAACAAAAGCAAGAATTACTTTTAGATATAAATAACAGAATTACAAAATAAGAAATGAAAGTTAGAGCATCCATCAAAAAACGTAGCAACGAATGTAAAATTGTTCGTCGCAAAGGGAGATTGTACGTAATTAACAAAAAAAACCCAAAATTTAAACAAAGACAGAAGTAATTCTTATCTTTGCAAACCTTTATAAAATATTAGTCAAAAAGAATGGCACGTATAGCAGGTATCGATTTACCAAAAAACAAAAGAGGCGTAATAGGTTTAACCTATATTTACGGAATTGGCCGCAGCAGAGCAGCTAAATTATTAAGTGATGCAGGTATTTCGCCTGATAAAAAAGTGAGTGAGTGGAATGATGATGAGCAAAACGCTCTTCGTAACGCCATTAACAACAATTTTAAAGTTGAAGGTGCTTTAAGATCAGAAACTCAATTAAACATTAAACGTTTAACTGATATCAACTGTCTTCGTGGTATGCGTCACCGTAACGGATTACCCGTTCGTGGCCAACGTACTAAAACAAATGCACGTACACGTAAAGGTAAACGTAAGACAATTGCTAACAAGAAAATGGCAGTTAAATAATAATTAAATAAAGAAATTAAGTTTTAAATAAAATGGCAAAACAACCAACAGCAGCAACTAATGCAAAAGCAGCCACACGCAAGCGCACAGTAAAAGTGGAAGCTACAGGCGAGGCTCACATTAATGCTACATTTAATAATATTATTATTTCATTAACCAACATCAATGGCCAGGTAATTAGCTGGAGCAGTGCTGGTAAAATGGGTTTCAGAGGTTCTAAGAAAAACACACCTTACGCTGCTCAAATGGCAGCTGCAGATTGCAGTAAAGTTGCACACGATGCAGGTTTACGTAAAGTAAAAGTTTATGTAAAAGGCCCGGGAGCAGGAAGAGAAAGCGCTATCCGTACAATTGCAGCTGCAGGAATTGAAGTAGCTGAGATCATGGATATCACGCCAATCCCTCACAACGGTTGCCGTCCTCCTAAACGTCGTCGCGTATAAAAATAAATATAAACAAAAAAGCCGGTCGCGGGTAAACCCGCGATTTGGAGTTGTTAACCTATAGGGTTTTCAACTTAAATAATAAAAACAAAAAAACAATTATTTAAAATGGCAAGGTACACAGGTCCAAAATCAAAAATCGCGCGTAAATTCAAGGAGCCAATCTTCGGCCCTGATAAAGCGTTAGAAAAAAAGAACTACCCTCCGGGGCAACATGGCGCAGGTAAAAAACGCGCAAAACAATCTGAATACGCAATTCAGTTAATGGAAAAGCAAAAAGCTAAGTATACTTACGGTATTCTTGAAAAACAATTTGCCCGTACATTCGACAGAGCTGCCCGTTCTCATGGTATTACAGGTGAAGTATTGTTACAATTAATCGAAAGCCGTTTAGATAATGTGGTTTACCGTTTAGGAATTGCTCCTACACGTCGTGCAGCCCGTCAATTGGTTTCTCACGCTCATATTACTGTAAATGGTGGTATTGTAAATATCGCTTCATTTACTTTAAAACCCGGCGATGTTGTTGGTGTTCGCGAAAAATCACAATCTTTGGAAGCTATTACACACTCTCTTTCAGGAGCTGTAAACAAATTCCCTTGGTTGGATTTTGACAAAAACACGATGACCGGCAAATTCATTAACCGTCCTGAACGTTCTCAGATCCCTGAAAACATTAAAGAACAGTTAATTGTCGAGTTGTACTCTAAATAAGAAAATAAATTAAATAACCTATATAAGTATTATCATATGGCAATATTAAATTTCGTAAAACCTGACAAGGTTATTATGATTAATTCAACCGAGACTTCTGGACAATTTGAATTCAGACCACTTGAGCCGGGTTTCGGGATTACAATAGGTAACTCATTACGTCGTATTTTATTATCGTCGTTAGAAGGATATGCTGTAACAAGCTTACGCATTGAAGGTGTTGATCACGAATTTTCAACCATTAAAGGTGTTGTTGAGGATGTAACGGAGATAGTTTTAAACTTAAAACAAGTTCGTTTCAAAAAACAATTAGATAATCACGATAACGAAAAAATCACTGTTCACTTTGCAGGAAGCGAAAAGTTTACTGCCGGTGATATTGGTAAATATGTTAACGGTTTTCAGATCTTAAACCCGGATCTTGTAATTTTTAATTGCGATTCATCTGTACGTTTAAAAATTGAATTAACTGTTGAGCGTGGCCGTGGTTATGTTCCTGCTGAAGAGAATAAAACCAACAGCGCACCAAACGGAACAATTTTTATCGATTCTATTTACACGCCAATTAAAAACGTAAAATATACTATCGAGAACTATCGTGTTGAGCAAAAAACCGATTACGAACGTTTGATATTGGACATCGTTACTGATGGCTCTATTCATCCAAAAGATGCATTAAAAGAAGCTGCTAAAATATTGATCTTCCATTTTATGTTATTCTCTGATGAGAAAATTACATTGGATGCTGAAGAAAAACGTAATGAGGAAGAATTTGACGAAACAAGCCTTCACATGCGTCAATTATTAAAAACCAAGTTAGTAGACATGGATCTTTCAGTTCGTGCTCTAAACTGCTTAAAAGCGGCTGACGTTGAAACTTTAGGAGAACTTGTTTCTTTCAACAAGAACGATCTTTTAAAATTCAGAAACTTTGGTAAAAAATCATTAACCGAGTTAGAAGACCTTGTACAAACAAAAGGTTTACAATTTGGAATGAATGTTGTAAAATATAAATTAGATAAAGACTAAATTTAAGTTACGAAAGTTAAGAAGGTTAAGAAAGTTAAAAGTTACTTTCAAAACATTCAAAACTTTTAAACTTTCAAAACAAATATTAAAATGAGACACGGAGATAAAATAAATAATTTAGGTAGAAAAACCGCTCACCGCCACGCTTTGTTAATGAACTTAGCCTGCGCGTTGATTGATAACAAGCGTATTTTTACAACATTGGCTAAAGCAAAAGCTTTACGTACTTATGTTGAGCCACTTATTACAAAAAGTAAAGAAGATACAACTCACAGCCGTCGTGTTGCTTTCTCTTACTTAAAAAGAAAAGAAACTGTAAGCGAATTGTTTAAAGAAGTAGCTACTAAAGTTGCTAACCGTAACGGTGGATACACACGTATCATCAAAACCGGTAACAGGCAAGGGGATGCTGCTGAAATGGCAATGATCGAATTAGTTGACTTTAACGATATTTACACTAATGGTAAATCATCTGCAGAAGGTACAGCTAAGAAAACTACACGTCGTAGCAAAGGTGGTAAAAAAGGTACTACTAAAGCTAAAAAAGACGATACAGCTGAAAAAGCAGAAGCATAATAATAAATCAAATTCATTTAAAAACCCGTTATGGTATTCCATAACGGGTTTTTTGTTTTAACTATTAATAAAAGTCGTTAAAGTTATTCTCCTAAATTCCAGGGATACAACTCATCTTCGCCAAGCTCCATAGATAATTTAGAGCCATTTCCTGCCGTTAAATGACGTTGCCCGGTGGCAATCCTTATCTGAAGTGGATTATTGCCATTATAGAGCTTACCAATGCTTTGTCCATCATCTTTTATTTCAATGGTGTCTTTTAAATTTGAGAAATTATAAATATATAAATAGCCCCGTACAGTTTTAACGGTAAATGTACGGGTGATAGAAGAAGGCGCGCCTTTTTGCGGGGCTCCCTGGAGGGTTAACGAATATTCTCCGTCCAAGGCGCAGGGATTGAGTTTTATTTTAGGATTAGCATCAGAATATTTAATGGTTTGGCCAGAAGGTTGTTTAAATATCCAACGATAGGTGCTTATATCTTTTGATGTATTGTCAATAATAACGGTTTCTCCTGCACTGTATTCTGTTTTATTAAAGCTAAAATCGGTAATGGCTTTTTTAGAGCAACTACTAAATAGCGCGCCTGTTAATATCAAACAAAGAGATATATGATTTGCCTTAACGATCATAAATTGAATCCAAGAACAAAAATACCCATTAAATACACAAATAAGGCTACAATTGAGTATTTAGCCTTGTTAGATTTATAAGTGGTAATTTTAGTTTTGTAAAACGATCTTAAGCTCAATCTGTTTTATTGATTTACAAGTCGTTCAACAACATACTTTCTTTTTTTCTTACACCTTTTTCGGTTCTCTCCAGGCTAATGCATTCGATCGTTGGATCGTGTTCAAAGAAAAGCTTCCAGTCGTTTTCTGCTGCTTTGTTTAAGATCAGTTCCTTTTCCTGTAAGGTTGCAAGCGGCCTCATGTCATAACCCATTACGTATGGAATAGGGAGGTGACCAACGCTTGGTATCAGATCGGCCATATAAGCCACTGTAGTGTCCTTATAATTAATTATTGGCAACATCATGGCTTCGGTATGCCCGTTAACTTCCAAAAAGGTTAACCCCGGTATTAATTCGGTGTTGCTGTCAATAAAATTAAGTTGCCCGCTTTCTTGTATGGGTATGATATTTTCTTTTAAAAAACTTGCCTTTTCGCGCGGATTAGGGTGTGTGGCCCAATCCCAGTGCTTTTTATTACTGTAATATTTAGCGTTCTTAAAGGCAGGTTCTAATTTTGTTCTGTCGCTATTATATTTAATGCTTCCACCGCAATGGTCAAAGTGTAAATGCGTCAACACCATATCCGTTATATCATCACAGCTAAAGCCATGCTTATTTAAAGATTTTTCCAATGTATCATTGCCATGTAAATAATAATAGCCAAAAAATTTGGCATCCTGTTTATTGCCCATGCCATTATCAATCAGTATCAACCGGTTGCCGTCTTCAATCAATAAACAACGCAAGGCCCAGCTGCACATATTGTTTTCGTCGGCAGGGTTTAATTTGTTCCAGATAGATTTTGGTACCACGCCAAACATGGCGCCACCATCCAATTTAAAGTGCCCGGTATTTACAGAATATAATTTCATTTTATAGTTCGTTTATTAGTTGTTGCGCCAGCGATTGGCAAATTGTTTGCATTGTATTATCGTATGAAGTTACAAAATTTTCAACAAAGTATTTTCTCTTATAGATCGAATATCTCTTATCATTGGCATTGGTAAGGATTTCAGTTAAAACTCCCTGTTTAATTATTGTTGATGTGCCTTTGTCTTTAATAATATAACTTATCTTTAGGTTGCTTTGAGGATAGTATAACTCGTCTTTAGTAAAGGATAAAGATAATTGGGTCAAAAAAATCAGAGCCACGAAAGAGTTGTTGGTATAATGATGGTTAAATGTTGTTGGAATGTTTTTAAACGATAGCTCAATTGTTTTATCGTTTAGCTTTCCTTGATTGGCTTCGCTTTCAAGTAATTTATTTATTTCGGTAATTAACGTGTTAACGTAAAAACGAGGATTGATCGTGCATTTTATTCTTTCGGTTGAATAAAAATAAACAAGCAACGGCACCGTATAAAAACTCTTGTAATTACTTTTACAAAAGCCGTTTATCTTTTGCAGGCTATCGGTATTTACAACAAAATTATTTTTATTATCTATGGGTTTTAAACCGTGTTTTTGAACGTAATATTTTGAAACGATCTTATCCATTTTACTGCTTAGCATACAACTTTGCAAAACAATAAATACAAATAAAACGCATAAAATGGTATTTGTTTTATAGATCAACTTAAAAATACAGGCAATGAATGTATGAATTAAAAACAAAAAAACCCATCCGGTATAATCAGATGGGTTTTTTAAGTTCATAATAGTTTTTTAGTGGGATATTATAACCTTTTTAACCACACGTTCTGTTCCATTTGAAACTTCTATAAAATAAATACCATCTGCACGGTTATTCAGGTCTATATTCACAACATTATTGGTTACATTCTCTAACCTGTCAGAAGAGATCTGCTGCCCTAATGGATTAGTGATCTTAACCGTTACATCTTCCTGTTTTGGCAAAGTAAATACCAGGTTTACTAATCCGCTGCTTGGGTTTGGCATTACGGTAATGTTAGAGTTAAATACAGTGGTGTTTTCGTGAATGCCCGCAACTGCCCTGCAACTGATCTGTGGTAATATTGCTAGCTGAACTTTAGCGGCCCTGTTGTAACGTAAGGTTCTCCAGTTATTGCTAAACTGTAATACCCAGCTACTTGAATCGTTTGACAAGTTTGTTTTTGTATTACTGAAGATTTTTATAGAATCGGCAGGCGTTCCATAAGGTGTTTGCACAGATGCAAAGAACCCGCCACTTGTAATTGCAACCGGAGGGTTGAACACATATTTATAAGGAATTATTTTGGTTGTAGTAAACGTGTACGTTGGCGATCCGCAAAACTGAACGGTAACCGTTTTATTTGTACTCGATGTAATTCTACCTAAACTATCGCTTTTTGAAGCAATTAAAGAATTAGGACCGCTACCCACCGTACCACCAAATAATTTACAAATGATCTGGGTGCCCGGAGCGCCTTTTGTCCCTAAACTATCAAATAAAACAATTACGCTGTTTACTTGCGGAATTGGTGTATCGCTGTATGTAGATGGCGGATAGTATTGAGCAAATTCTTTATCCTTATAACAATTTGTTCCCGTTAAAAAACCAACGTAGCCGGTCTGGCATCCGATAAATAAATTGTTATTTGGCGCATTATAGGTTGTTAAAGTATCAACCGGTTGAATCATTTGAATAGTATCAAGGCAAACCGGTGGTTTAGGGCATGCGGTTAAAGGCCCAGTTACAAATGAGTAGGTTGAAACGTTTACAGAGTTGGTAGCCGTTAAAAATAAAGTGTATGATGTTAAACTGCCAAATGTAATTGAAGGTGCTGCAACGTTAGCGTTTGGAGAAAATGTTACAGTAGTTGGCGAAGCGCTCCATACAAAGGTTGGTGCTGGTCCCCCGCTTGAAGTATTATTAGGAGTAACAGGTTGGCCTACACACGGGTTTTGTATATCAAAATTTGCCACAGCTGGTCCCGGTACCGGTGGATTTGCAGGGCTGCATAAACCTGTTGTGCCTAACTGATTACGATAGGTACCCTGGCTCATAGCAGTTTGTATACGTGTGCGTTGATCGGGTGTAAACATAAACATACACCTGTCATCTGAATAATCCATAATGTTTTGTGTCATTTCACCTTGCGGACTTAAACCTGCTCCACAAGAATTAACATGAAAAGGGTAGGAAGTGGGGCATCCAAAATTTGCTGCTGTAGCAGGCGGCGTATCGTTACAATAATCTGTCAAACAGTTTCCGTCTCCCCAAATGTGGCGTAAACCCAGCCAGTGACCCGCTTCGTGAGAAGCAGTTCTTCCAAGATCATAGTTTGGCGCGTAATTAGAACCAGGTGCATAAGCACTAGAGCCAATAGAGTTGGCTACACACCAGATACCGTCGTTAGTGGCATTTCCGCCTCCGGTAATGCCCGCAAGTGAAGTTCCTGCAGGGAAAGTAGCATAACCCAATAAACCGCTGCTTGGCGATACATCGCTGATCCAGATGTTAAAATACTGTTGCGGATTCCATATCGACGCCGGTTTAACGGTGTTATTTATAAATGTTTGAATATTACTAACTGTAGCAGGATTGGTAGAATATAACGTTTGGGAATTTAACCTGTCTATACCTGGCTCAGGTAGAACACCACCGGTAGGATTTTTTGTGGCTAAACAAAATTGAACATTTGTATTTGCAATTAAAGCAGAGAAGGTATTGATACCTGCAGGCTGGCCTGGCGCAATATAACCCGTGCCGCCGTAATCTTCATTTAAAACACGTACCTGAGATCTTATTCGGGCCGAATCTATATTTGGATAGGTACCCACGGCTTGCCCCGTGTGAAGAATATGAAATACAACCGGGATAGTATAATTCGTCATTACCTTTTTTCCGGTTTGCAGATCGGCTTTAAATTTTTCAACTTCAGCATTAAACCAGTCATTCCATTCTTTTGAAGGAGTAGGAGTACCACAGGTTCTATTTAATACCGGCGTTTTTTGAGCATTTAATGAAATGCTTAAAAAAGCTAAACTGCAAATAAATAATTTTCTGATCATAGGCTTCTTTTTTAATTGGTTAAATGTATAAAAAACCGGGGGTATTACAAATTATTTCACTCATTCAAAAATGTATTTAACTCATTAAATGGCTAAATATTTTTAGATTGATTTTAACTGAAATATAATTGTTAAAAAAGAAGGCCTGGCAATGTGCCTGGCCCACTATAAAAGTTTGTTATGATTAACTATTAATTAAGTTTATTTAACCTCGCAAATTTTAAAAGCAAATTCTTTGCGCCTTCTTTTTCAAATTGAATGGTAGCCTTTGTTTCGGGCCAGTTACCTTCAAGCAAAACGATCTGTCCTTTTCCAAATTTTTCGTGAGATACAATATCTCCCTGCTGCAAGGATCTGTTCAAAGCAAGATCAATAGGTGTGGATGAGGAATTTGCAAATTTTGAATTCAGGCTAATGAGTTTTTTTGCCGGCGGATTAAAATTGATAGTACCATCTGCCTTTGAATTGCCGGTATTTAAATTTTTGTTTTTAGGTGTAAACCCAATGTCTTTTTTTGATCCGCTATTATAATCGCCTCTGAATTTATCAAAAGTATCATCACTAAAGGGATTAGAAACAGGCTCCTCTGGGTAATCCAAAAATTTACTGTCTATCTCATCAATAAAACGGCTTGGCTCGCAATAAATAACGTTGCCATAGCGGTAGCGCATGGTTGCAAAACTAAGTGTTGCCTGTTTTTCGGCGCGGGTTACAGCAACATAAAATAATCTTCTCTCTTCTTCAAGGTCGCTTCGGCTGTTTAGAGATAATTGGGACGGAAATAAATTTTCTTCAAGGCCCACAACGTAAACATATTTAAATTCAAGACCCTTAGCCGCGTGAATGGTCATTAAGCTTACTTTATCGTTGTTCTTTTCATCGTCTTTCTCCGTGTCTTTATCTGTCATTAAAGTAATTTCCTGCATAAACTCATCCAGTGTTTTTACACTGTTGTCGGTTGTTTCTGCAAATAAACTATCGTCTTCTTTTTGTAAAGAAGCTTTAATAATATCGTTCAGTTCATCTTCCTGTGGTGATCTTGGTTGTTCTACAAAATCTTTTATACCATTCAATAACTCTTGTATGTTTTCGTAGCGACTTACTCCTTCGGGGGTTTTGTCGGCGTATAATTCTTTAATTACGCCGGAGTTAACGGCTACCTGGTTGCCCAGCTCAAATGCATCTTTATAGGGCAGTAATAAACTGTAAGATTTTATCTGTGCAACAAAATCATTTATTTTAGAAGCAATGCCGGAGTTAATTCCCATGCCTGCATTAAAATCCCTGAGGTTGCTTATTACTGTCCACATGCTGATATCATGTTCGGCAGCAGCTACACTTATCTTATCAATGGTACCCTGGCCTATACCTCTTGCCGGGTAATTGATAATACGTTTTAAACTTTCATCATCATGATTATTGATGGTTAAACGAAAATAAGCAAGCACGTCTTTAATTTCTTTACGTTGGTAAAAACTAATACCTCCGTATATCCGGTAGGGGATATTTAATTTTCTTAATGCTTCCTCAAAGGCCCTCGATTGTGCATTGGTGCGATACAAAATAGCGAAATCACTGTTCATAGCATGCACCTGCATGCGCGTTTCAAAAAGGCTGTTCACTATCTTTTGGCCTTCTTCGTTATCAGTACTGGCCTTAATTATCTTTATTTTTTGCCCGTCTTCATTATCGGTAAAAACATTTTTTTTGAATTGCTCTTTGTTGTTGGCAATTATATGATTGGCTGCAGCCACAATAGTTTTTGTACTGCGGTAATTTTGTTCAAGCTTAAATGTTTTAAGATCGGGGTAATCTTTTTCGAAATTTAAAATATTCTGAATATTGGCGCCCCTAAAAGCGTAGATGCTTTGTGCGTCATCGCCCACAACACTAATATTCTCGTACTTGGCCGCCAATTGTTTGATAATAACATATTGCGAAAAATTTGTATCCTGGTACTCATCTACCAAGATGTATTTAAATTTATCCTGGTATTTTAATAATACCTGCGGAAAATCCCTGAACAATATATTTGTTTGATAAAGCAGGTCATCAAAATCCATGGCACCTGCTTTAAAATTTCTTTTTTGATAGTTCAGATAAACCTGGCCAAGCATTGGTTTGCGGCTTGCCTGATCTTCGGCCTGTGTTATGGGATTGTTTAAATAAGCTCCGGCAGAGATCAATTTATTTTTGGCATCGCTGATCCTGTTTAAAACCATAGATGGTTTGTATACTTTATCATCCAGGTTCATTTGTTTTAAAATTTCCTTGATAACACTTTTGCTGTCATCGGTATCGTAAATGGTAAAGTTGTTCGGATAGCCTAATCTTTCAGCTTCAATACGCAGGATCTTTGCAAAGATGCTGTGAAAGGTTCCCATCCAAAGGTTTTTTGCTTCTTTTTCGCCCACTATTTTTGAGATACGCGCTTTCATTTCACGGGCCGCTTTATTTGTAAATGTCAGAGCTAAAATGTTAAAGGCATCCACTCCTTTTTCCATTAAATGTGCAATGCGATATGTTAAAACCCTTGTCTTTCCTGAGCCCGCGCCGGCAATGATCATTACCGGCCCTTCGGTTGCTACTGTTGCTGCGCGCTGGGCAGGGTTAAGTTCGTCTAAGAAGTGATCCATTGTGTAAAATTGATAAACTTTTTTTGTTGTTTTTTGTTTGATTTTTAGAAGATTTAAACAAATTACTTTACTCAGTAAACTTATGCTTTCAGTAAATATAATGTAGGCTTTAATTTTTCCTCAAAAAACACGGTACAATTAAAGTTAATTTTAGTAAAACTTTTGAAATGAAAAAATCTCTAAAATTTTTGTTTGCGCTGTTTTTATTTTCTTACGCAGGATTTAGCCAAGCACCAAGTTGCCCTAGTAATTTTGTGTATATCCATAACTCCCCTCAAATTCAACAACAATCTGTAAACCCACTTGGCCCTGCGCCAACAATGGTTTTAAACAATATGCCTGCCGGTTCGGGCGGGTTGGCAGTTGGCCCGGCCTTTGGTTTTCCGGCACCAAATCCAACCTGGTGGACGACCTCGGGCGGAACTTTTTGGTATTATAATAACACTGGTACATGGTCTAATACCGGGCATAGCACTTCTAACGCCTCCGCAGTAAATATTGGCGGTGGTGGCGGGGCCATTTACAATCTTGTTGGTGCAAGCGGCCAGGTATATAAATACACCGGAACCGGAGCAGCCGTATTATTGGTAACAATTGGATCTTTTAGCGGTGGGGGGCCATACGATCTTGTTGCCGATATGAATGATAACTGGTACATTTTAAAAACAACTACCCCGCAAAGCATGCAGGTATATAACTCTGCAGGTGTGTTATTATGTAGTTATAGTTTGGTAAATGCACCTGTAACATCTGCCGGTGGTGGATTCGCAATTATTAACGGTACGGTTTATTATACCAACTCTGGTTCGCATGCCGGAAATATAATTCCGGGTAACTCTACTATTACCTTCACAAACTGTAACCTTTCAAGTGGTGGCGATTGGGCCAACTGTGCTTTACCTGTGCCTACAAGCTCAATTATTGCCCCACAGGGTGGTACATTAACCTGTTCGCTTCCATCTATACCTTTGGTGGCAATGATAAACCCAAATGGCGCTGTGGGTATGCAAAGTGTAACACCTGCCTCAACCTTAAACGTGTGTACATACACTTGGTCTGGCCCCGGAATTATTGCAGGACAATTTACGCCAACGATAACCGTAAACCAACCCGGTGTATATAGCTATACTACATGTACCGGCAGTTGCCCTTCCTATTCGCTCAATAATACCTATACCGTAGTTGGCCAGGGCTCTGTGCTTACGCCAACTATTACCGCGCCAACCTGTATGTCGGGTAATGCGGTATTAAGTGTAATGCCAAATAATACTACCACAAATAATATTGTATGGTCGGGGCCTGGTATTACATCCGGACAGGGAACAGCAACTATAAATATTAATGCACCGGGTATCTATTCGGTAAATATAAGCAGTGCCAGCAGCCCCTGTGCCGGCAGTTCATCTGTACAGGTTCAGGCAAGCCCTACATTAAATGTTGCTTACAGTAGCAATACCGTTTGTGCACAAAACCTGAACAACTCGCCGAATTCAGTTACCATTACTGTAACAGGGGCAAGTAGTACAACCCTGCAAACAAGTCCTAATACGGCAATAACGAATTTTAGCACGGCCTCGCAAACCGGGATCTATATTTGCGGTATGGTGCCACCGTATTTTAATACACCTACTATGGCAACAGGTATATTGATGGGATCAAATGGAGTATGCTCTGCAACCACTAACGTTTCTTTCTCAATCTTACCAAACCCTACGGTTAATATTGCCACTACCGCCACAAGTGTTTGCGAAGGAAGTAGTTTTACATTTAGTGCGGCAGGCGCAGCCAGTTATGTTTGGTCGCCGGCAACTGGGTTAAACACAACATTTGGCCCTGCTGTAATTGCAAATCCGACGGTAACAACCGTTTATTCTGTTATTGGATCAAGCGTTGGATGTAATAGTGCCACGCAAACGGCCACATTAAACATATTACCTATACCTACAGTAGCAATTACACCAAATACGCCAACTATCTGCGTTGGCGGTTCAATAGGATTAACGGCAAACAGCAATGCAACAACATTTAACTGGTCTCCGTCAACAGGATTATCAAATACAGGTAGTGCTAACGTAATTGCTAACCCGGTAACAACGCAAACCTATACGGTGCTTGTTACTTTAAACAGTTGTACAAATAGCGCGGTTGCAACAGTGTCTGTAATTGTGCTTCCTAATTTACTTACTAATATTTCTGAACCCATAATTTGCCAGGGCAATAGTTCTAATCTTACGGTAAATGGTGCAAGCGGTTATAACTGGGCGCCATCAACAGGTTTAAATACGCCAGCCGGGGCATTTGTTATTGCCTCCCCGGCGGTAACAACAAATTATACAGTTACAGGTTTTAATGGTGTTTGTACAGCATCTGCAAGTATTTTACTGCAGGTGGTTCCTCAGCCGGATATAACCGTTACTTCACCGGAATACCAGATCTGCGCCGGAAAATCAACGCCGATTTATGCAACCGGCGCTTCTAATTTTACCTGGACACCCTCTACAGGATTATCAAATACAAGCGGATCGGTTGTTATTGCTTCGCCGTTATCGAATGTAAATTATACGGTTGTTGGCTTTAATCAAAGCGGAACCGTTTTTTGCACGCAACAAATGAGTTATTCAGTGATCATTGTGCCAATAGCAGAACCTATAGTGTCGCCAAGTGTGGCCATCTGCTCAGGTGCAAAAACCGTTTTATCGGCTACGGGTGGCAATACGGTTTTATGGACACCTACCGTTGGACTTAATACAGCTGCGGGTAGCGGGGTAGTGGCCAGTCCGGCAGCTTCAACAGAATATACGGTAGACGTTTCGCATGATGGTTTTTGCGGGGCATCTAAAACAATATATGTAAGAGTTAACCCAAACCCAACGGTAACTGCGGGAAGAGATACTACCATAAATCTTGATCAGCCAATGTTCATAAACGCTGTTGGTACGGGCACCATGACATGGACGGACGGTGAAGCGATCATGTGCTCTGTTTGCCCTAACAGCCAGGTTTTTCCGCAACGCAACAGCTGTTATATTATTGAAACGGTTAATGATTTTGGCTGCAAGGCAAAAGATGACATGTGTATTGAAGTAACTAAAGAGTTTGGTATTTATATACCGAATGCATTTACGCCTAACGGCGATGGCTTAAACGACGAGTTCTTAATGTCTGGTTACAATATCACAGATGTTACAATGGATATTTTTGACCGCTGGGGCGAAAGGCTTTTCTCATCTAAAGACATTACCGTGGGATGGAAAGGTACATACAAGGGAGTATTGTGTGAAGAGGCTGTTTACATTTACAAAGTCTCTTACAAAGGATTGGATGGTAAAAAGGTAAATAAAACAGGCCATGTAACTTTAAATAAATAAGCATGTAACTTTTAGGTAACAAGTAAGATTTTTTTTTAAAAAAACAGGGCGTGGAAGCAATTCCGCGCCTTTTTTTTGCATCAAATTTAAAACAATTTAGTTTTGTTATTTATTAACAATTATTTCAACATTGTCTTTACTCACCAAAACATTGATTTTACTAAATAAAGAAGGCGTTTTAAATTTTTGTGAAAAATTACCCTAAAAATAGCTTTACCTTTATACAAAATATACTTTAATGAAATTTATAACAAAATTAACTAGTGTTATTATCCCTGTGATGACTGCTATTACTGCATTTTCGCAAAATAACTGCCCTAGTTTAGGACCCGATCAAAATTTACCTTGCGGTATCACTCAAACTGTGCTAACAGCAAACATGACTACCTGCAACCCATCCACAATAACTGCAAATCAAACAAATACCTATAACGTGGCAACGATCCCATTTTCGCCATATACAAACACCGGAACAAGTGTTTCGTTATCTGATGACTCGCAGGCAGGACCGTTCCCGATTGGATTTACTTTTTGTTTCTTTGGTACTACCTATACCCAAATGTATATTGGTTCAAATGGCTGGATCTCTTTCAGCGCCGGCCAATCAGTTGCTTTCGTTTCTGCACCAATTCCAAATTTATCTGCCAGTGCTCCAAAAAATTGTATCATGGGTCCATGGCAGGATTGGCATCCGGGCCTTGGCGGTACCATCAAATATCAAACCCAGGGTACTGCACCCTGCAGAAGGCTGGTAGTTAGCTGGACAAACGTGCCGATGTACTCTTGTACCAATTTAAACGGAACATTCCAGATAGTAATTTATGAAGGAACAAATATCATTGAAAACCATATCACCAATAAGCCCAACTGTCCGGCCTGGTCTGGCGGAACAGCTGTGGAAGGTATCCATAACTTAGCCGGAACAATTGGTATTTGTGTACCCGGAAGAAATTCTACTCAATGGACCACAACCAATAACGCCTGGAGATGGTCTCCGGCAGGCCCTCCTGTAATTCCAACATTAACCTGGTATGCCGTAGGAAACCCGGTACCATTAGGAACAGGACCTACATTAACAGTTACACCTCCAACAGCGGGCCAGTTGTATACTTGCCATAACGAATATCCACCATGCTACCAGGGTTTTGATGGTTGTATTCCAAGTGTTGGTAACTCGCCCGATACAGTTTTAGTTGTTCCGGGATTAGCGGGTATTAATCCAACTATTACGGCACCAACCTGTATCAATGGCCCTACACAAATTTCGGTGGCACCAAATTCAGCAACTAACAATATTCAATGGACCGGACCAGGGATTGTAGGTTCAAGTACAACACCAACAATTACCGTTAACGCCACCGGCGTATATTCAGTTAATATCAGTAACACTGTAAATATATGCGCAGGTTCTGCAAGCGTGCTGGTTTCGCAAACGCCAACACTGGTTATCACACCTTCATCTTTTACAATGTGTTCATTTAACTCTAACAACTCGCTTAATTCTGTTACCTTAACGGCAAGTGGCGCTTCTACTTACACGTGGTCAGGTATGTCTGGTTTAAGCAATACAGCTGGTTCTGTAAATAATCCGGTTATTACTTTTACCCCTTCGGGTTTGGCAACTACCGGAACTGTTTCGCTTTTAGGTGTGAATGGACCATGTTCAAACACTACATCGTTTAATATGTCAATCATTCCTAACCCATCTATTTCAGTAACAAGTGCAAGTGTTTGCCAGGGACTCGGAACTGCCCTGGTTGCAAGCGGAGCTGCGAGTTATAATTGGGCTCCGTCAATAGGTCTTTCAAGTACAAGCGGGGCAACAGTTACCGCAAATCCTACTGTTAGCACGGTTTACAACGTAATTGGAAGTAGTTTAGGTTGTAACAGTACCACGCAAACGGGTATTTTAACTGTAGTTCCAAACCCAACAATAACTGTTTCGCCTTTAACAAATACCATTTGTTTTGGAGGTAATATTAATTTAACGGCAAGCGGGGCATCTACATACAACTGGGCGCCAAATACAGGTTTAAATACTACAACCGGCGCCGTGGTTAATGCCGGCCCTACAACAACAACAGATTATACAGTTGTTGGATCTGCAGCATCGTGTACTTCGTCTGCTGTTTACCAGGTTTCTGTAATTATAGTTCCTAATTTGCAAACTTCAGTTTCAAAAGATATTATTTGTTATGGAGATAATACAAACATTAATGTGAATGGCGCAAGCGGATATAACTGGGCGCCCTCAACCGGTTTAAGCAGCCCTACTGGAGCCTTTGTTATTGCATCGCCTGCAGTAAGCACCTCTTACACAGTAACAGGTTTTAATGGAGTTTGTACTGCATCGGCAAATGTTATGATACAGGTAGTTCCGCCGACCGATCTTAAGATCAGCTCTCCTGAATACCAGATCTGTTATGGTAAATCAACTCCTATTTACGCAACGGGTGCTCAAAATTATACCTGGTCGCCGGCAACCGGTTTAGATAATACAAGTGGACCAAATGTTATGGCATCTCCTCTTACAACTACAAATTATACAGTTGTTGGCTTTAATCAAACCGGAACAGTAGTGTGCCCGCAACAAATGAGTTATTCTGTAATTGTTGTTCCCATTGCTGTTGCAGCGGTTTCTCCAAGTGTTGCTATTTGCTCGGGTGCAAAAACCAAATTGGTGGCAAGTGGCGGTAACACCGTTTTATGGACACCGACTGTAGGTTTAAATACTGGTAGTGGTACCGGCGTTGTTGCCAGCCCTACAGTAACTACTGAATATACCGTTGACGTTTCGTATGAAGGATTTTGCGGTACATATACAACAGTACTTGTACAGGTTAATCCAAACCCAACGGTAACGGCAGGCAGAGATACAAGCCTTAATATAGAACAACCAATGTTTTTAAGTGCCGTTGGATCGGGTACCATGACGTGGATAGATGGTGAAGAGATCATGTGCCGTGTTTGCCCGAACAGCCAGGTATTTCCGCAACGTAACAGCTGTTATATAATAGAAACCATAAATGAATTTGGCTGTAAAGCAACAGATGATATGTGTATTGAAGTAACAAAAGATTTTAGTATTTATATCCCGAACTCATTTTCGCCAAATGGTGATGGTATCAATGATGAATTTCTGGCATTTGGTTATAATATAACTGATTTTACAATGGAGATATTTGACCGCTGGGGCGAAAAATTATTCTCGTCAAACGATCTGTACAAAGGCTGGCCCGGAACATACAAGAATAATCCAAGCGAAGTGGCAGTATATATTTATAAAATAACATACAAAGGGTTAGATGGCAAAAAAATTACTAAAACAGGCCATGTAACTCTGAACAAATAAAAATAGCGTTTATGTTTGTGTTAAAAGGTGCGGGCGTTGTTTCCCGCACTTTTGCATTTGCTAAAATCAAAAACGGCCTGTTAAAAACATTCTTTTCTTGTTAAACCCAGCCTTTTTATTAAGGCTAAATTAGGCGAATGAAGAAGTCCCTTATATTCCTTATTTCCTTTTTACTATTTGCTGTATTTTCTTTTCAAAATCCACCCAAAATAAAAAAAGACCCTGATTTTTTAAGTTTACAAAATAAATGGGTTGATTCTGTTTTTAATTCCTTAACTCCTGATCAACGCCTTGCGCAATTATTTATGGTTGCGGCATACAGTAATAAAGATCTTAAACATGTGAGAGAAATTAAGGAGCTGATAGTGAATTATAATATTGGCGGTTTAATATGGATGCAGGGAGGGCCAATGCGCCAGGGCAAGCTGGCAAATTATTATCAAAGCGTTGCAAAAACACCATTACTTTATAGTATTGATGGGGAGTGGGGGCTAGCTATGCGCCTTGATAGCACCATTCGTTATCCGAAACAAATGACATTAGGTGCCATTCAAAACGACTCCTTAATTTATTTAATGGGCAGGCAAATTGCAAAAGAGTGTAAACGTATTGGCATTCATGTAAATTTTGCGCCTGTTGCCGATGTAAATAATAACCCATTGAACCCCGTAATTGGTATTCGCAGCTTTGGCGAAAATAAATACAAAGTAGCACAAAAAGCATACATGTATATGGCAGGTATGCAGGATGAAAAAGTAATGGCTAACGGAAAGCATTTTCCGGGACACGGCGATACCGACAGTGATTCACACAAAACATTACCATATATCGGGCATACAAAAGAACGCCTTGATTCTCTGGAGCTTTATCCCTTTCAATATTTATTTGACAGGGGATTGGCGAGTATTATGGTGGCCCATTTAAACATTCCCAGTTTAGATACCACAAAAAATTTAGCGTCCACTTTATCGCCAAATGTTGTAACCGATCTTTTAAAAAACAAAATGGGTTTTAAAGGCTTGATCTTCACGGATGCTCTAAACATGAAAGGTGTATCTAAGTTTTACGATCCGGGAGTGGTTGATGTGAAAGCCCTTTTAGCCGGTAACGACGTTTTATTATTTAGTGAAGATGTACCAAAAGCAATTGGCGAAATAAATAAAGCCATTAATGAAGGAAAGATAAGCAGGGACGAGATAGATGAACGCTGCAAAAAAATATTAAAAGCAAAATACTGGTGCGGCTTAAATGTAAAACCCGAAATTGTTACACGCAATTTATATAAAGAATTAAATACAAAAGCAGGAGAAGACCTGAATTACCAGTTGGCTGAAGCCTCCATTACTTTATTAAAGAACGAAAATAATTTTTTGCCTCTTAAAAAATTAGACAGTTTAAAAATTGCTGAAGTGTCTTTTGGTGTTGAGGAAGAAAATTCATTATACACCACAATAAAAAATTATGCTTACGTAGAACATATAGGTTTAGCGCATGATGCCAAACCTGCAGCAATAAGTACAGCTTTCGAAAAAATAAATAAAGCAGATGTGGTGGTTGTACAATTAAATAAAGCCACCCTTAAAGCTGATAATAATTATGGGATAGGAGAGCAAACCTTTAAGTTAATGGATTCTATTGCGAGGATAAAACCAAGTGTTTTAGTGTTACTGGTTAATCCTTATATTTTGAATAAAATAAGCTCTGTTTCAAATTTTAAATCTGTTGTTTTAGGATACGAATACATGCCAACTCTTTTAAAAGCAAGTGCTAATGCCATTTTAGGCTTTGGTAAAGTAAACGGTAAGTTACCCGTAAGCACCACTCTTTTTAAGGTTGAAAGCGGTTTAAACCTGGAGCCGACTTTTTTGCCAAAACAAAAGTCGATCAAAGAGAATTTCAAAAAAAAAAAATTCGGCGCCATTGATAGCATTGCCCTTTACGGAATAGAAGAAAAGGCTTACCCGGGCTGCCAGATCGTTGCGTTAAAAGATGGTGAGCTGATCTATCAAAAATCGTTTGGAGCATTTACCTATAATCCGGATGCAAAAGCCGTAGATAATGGAACAATATATGATCTTGCATCGGTAACAAAGATCGCCGCGTCTGCTTTGGCTTTAATGAAACTGGAAGGTGAAAAACAATTTGATTATAAAAAAACACTGGGTTTTTATTTGCCCGAATTAGCCGGTTCAAATAAAGACAGTCTTGTTATTGAAGATGTGATAACCCACCAGGCCGGCCTGCAGGCTTGGATCCCTTTTTATTTAAGAACCCTCAAAAAGAACGATGAATACAAACCCGGCTACTACAATAAAAAACAAACTGCAAAATACCCGGTGCATGTTGCCAGGCATCTGTTTGTAATTGAAAGCATGCGGGATTCTGTTTACAAACGCATCATTAATTCAAAACTCGAAAACCCAGGCAAATATCTATACAGCGACCTCGGATATTATTTTATACAACAGATCATTGAAAAGCAGGCACAAAAAAAACTGGATGATTATGTAGCGGATATCTATTTTAAGATGGGAATAGGCTTAACCTATAAGCCACTCAAAAAATTCTCGATAGAACAAATTGCACCAACCGAAAACGATTCAAAATTCAGGAAACAAATTGTGCAGGGTTTTGTACACGACCCCGGGGCGGCTTTATTAGGTGGCGTTGCCGGCCACGCGGGTTTATTTGGTAACGCGCTGGATCTTGCCAGGGTTATGCAATTATATTTAAATAAAGGAGAGCTAAATGGTGTAAGAATATTGGATAGCAATGTAGTAAAAGATTTTACAGCTTGCCATTTTTGCCCGAATAACCGCCGTGGATTGTGTTTTGAAAAACCAGAACCTGATGATAAAAAAGACAGTCCGGTAACATCTGAATGCAGCCCCGAAAGTTTTGGCCACAGTGGTTTTACCGGAACCTTTGCCTGGGCCGACCCTAAGAATGGTTTGGTTTACGTGTTTTTAAGTAATCGCGTTTACCCGGATGTTGACCCGAATAAATTGGCCAAGCTGGGTATCAGAGGAAAGATCCATAAAGCATTTTACGATGCTTTAAAAAATTAAACTAACTTTAACGAGTGAAGCTTTTAATATTAACACAATATTTTCCGCCCGAAGTTGGAGCGCCTCAAAACAGGCTGTTTGAGCTGGCAGTGCGTTTGCAAAAACTAGGGGTTGATGTTACCGTTTTAACCGCCATGCCCAATTATCCGCAGATGGAAATATACAAGGGTTATGAAGGTAAAAAATATATGTACGAAGAAATGGAGGGATTAAAAGTTCATCGCGCTTCTATTTACGTATCAAAAAATAAATCCATTATTCCGCGATTACGAAATTATTTTTCATTTGTTATCTCCAGCGCCAGAATGGGCAAAACAAAACTAGGTAATTTTGATTTTTTATTCTGCGAATCGCCTCCCTTATTTTTAGGATATACTGCCATGCGTTTGGCAAAACAAAAAAAAGCAAAATTGATTTTTAATGTAAGCGATCTTTGGCCCGAAAGCGCTGAAAAATTAGGCGTAGTTACCAATAAACTAATGCTGAAAATGGCATACGATCTTGAAGCCAGGTTATATAGGCGTTCGGCCCTTGTTACCGGCCAAACGCAGGGTATTTGCGAAAGCATTAACGCACGATTTCCGGCTGTAAAAACGTACTGGCTGCCAAATGGTGTAGACCTTGGATATTATGATCCTGAAAAAATTAAAGAAACCGACTGGCGTCAAAAACATAATTTTTCAGATTCGGATTTTATTTTGGTGTATGCCGGAATTATAGGTATTGCCCAGGGGCTTGAAGTGATCTTAAAAGCCGCAAAAGATCTCAGTGATAAGCCGGATCTTAAATTTGTATTTATTGGCAGTGGTCCCGAAAAGGATAAATTGCTGCAAATGAAAAAAGAAATGCAATTAACGAACGTATTTTTTTTGGATGCAATTTCGAAAAAAGAAATGCCTGCCATATTAAAAACAGTTAATGCTTCTATTATTCCTTTGCGTAAGCTTGATCTTTTTCTTGGAGCTATCCCATCAAAGATATTTGAATGCCTTGCTATGGAAGTGCCAATATTATTGGGGGTTGATGGCGAAGCTCGCGGATTATTCATTGATAAAGGAAACACCGGCCTTTATTTTGAGCCAGAAAATGTTTCTGAACTTGTAATTGCTATAACCAAATTAACCGAAAAAAAAGACACTGCTATTCAACTTGGAAAAAATGGCCGTATTTTTGTGAATGAACATTTTAACCGCAATAATATTGCCAGGCAGTTTTATGAGCGTTTAAAAGGCCTTTAAGCCTCGATGTTGGTAATTTTTTAGCCCCAATCTATTTAAATTTATAACTTAGTCTATAATTAAAGCATTACATGAACCTGACCTTTAAACAACGGCTCTTTTATTTTTTTCCAACGCTGTTTTGCTTTTGCCTCCCTTTTGGCTCGCTTGTACTTTCGGCGTTAATTGTTTTTTGGGTAATTGTTTCGCTCATTAATATTGATAAAGAGCAATTTAAAAAAGGCATCGTCAATAAAAATCTATGGTGGTTACTTGCGTTATTTATTTATACCGTTATCAGCGCATTATTCTCGCACAATAAACAAGAAGCCGGCTTTAGTATCGAGATCAAAATGAGTTTTTTACTATTGCCTTTTTTATTTTATTGTTATAAATGGCCAATACAGATCATTAAACGTTGCCTGGTGTCGTTTATTTCGGGTTGTTTTTTTGCCTGCCTGGCTTTAATTGCCCGTGCCGGTTATTATTATTTTTCTACCGGGCAGACGGAGTATTTTTTTTACACACAATTTTCGGTGTTCATACACGCTTCGTATTTTGCCATGTATTTAATTTTGGCCATTGCCATGGTGGCTTTACTTTACCCTGTTTGGTTTAAAGAACAAAAAAACATAACCTATACTTCTTATTTTTTTGTAACCACGTTTATTATTACCATCTTTTTATGCTCGTCTAAATTGGGTATGATCAGTTTTTTTATAAGCGCACCTTTAATTTTGTTATACAAATACAAAACCTTTTTAAATTTTAAAAAAATCGGTTTCCTGGTTGCCGGAATTGTATTGCTGGGTTTTATTTCGTTTAAATTGTTTCCTGGCGCATTTCAAAGACTGGCGTCATTAACAACTGTTTCTTCTTCAACATTGGATAAAACATCGTCAGAAAGCACCACAGTAAGGATCCTGATATGGGAACAATCTTTACAAATAATAAAGAATAATTTTTGGCTGGGCACCGGAATAGGAGATGCCAACGATGCGCTTTATTCGGCTTACAAAAAAAACGGGTTAACGGGAGCCTTCGAACATAAATTCAATGCACATAACCAGTATTTTCAAACTTTTATTGGGTTAGGGTTGGTTGGATTTTTTATAGTATTTGTACTTACCGTAGGTTATTTAATTAAAGGCATTGTAAAAAAACATTTTTTATTATTCCTGTTCTCGCTATTGATAACGCTTAATTTTTTGGTAGAAAGTATGTTGCAAACGTCGGCCGGCGTTTTATTTTTTGTTTTTTTCTTTTGTCTTTTTAATTTAGTTAATGAGGAGGAATTACTCTATGAAAAAACTGCTTAGTTTAATTTTGTTTTTTGCGCTTTCGTTTTCGTTTTCGCAGGAAAACGCTTACCGCTGGCCAATAGATTCGCCGCGCGTTATAACCGGCAATTATGGCGAATTAAGACCGAACCACTTTCATTCGGGTTTGGATTTTTCGACCAACGGCTTGGTTAATTTACCTGTTTACGCGGTTGAAAACGGGTATATTTCGCGGGTAAAGATCAGTACTTCGGGTTATGGTAAATCTATTTACATTACTCATCCAAATGGTAAAGTAAGCGTTTACGGGCATTTAAATACACTCAATCCGTTAATTGCCGAAATGGTAAAAAAAGAACAATATGCTAAATTAAATTATGAAGTGGAGCTTTATCCAAAGGCAAAAACAATACCCGTTAAAAAAGGCGAACTTATTGGTATGTCGGGCAATACGGGTAGTTCAACCGGGCCACACCTGCATTTTGAATTACGTGAAGAAAAAAGCGAAATGCCTTTAAATCCACTACAATTCTTTAGTATTAATGATACTGTTTTGCCAACCATTCAAAACATTGCCTTTTATAGTTTAGCAGATACTACCGATCCAAAGTTTTTAATTTCATCGCCGGTAAAAAAATTAAAGAACGACAGCCTTTTTGTTGTACAGGATTCTGTTATTTTAAAAAACTCCATACTTGGTTTCGCCTTTACTGCTTTTGATCAGTTTATTCCCAAAGGCAATGCGAATAATGTATTTAGTGCTAATCTTTTTTTTGATGGTAGATTGATCTATTCGCATTCTATGGACAGTATTAGTTTTGACGATGCGCGTTACGTAAATGAGTTTAGTGAAGATGTTGAGTTAAGTAAAAAAGAAACCATTAAACTTCAAAAGTGTTTTTTGCCAACATTATATCCGGATGCGTTTTACAGCAACTGTTTTAATAAAGGACGGATACTGTTATTTGATACAAATTATCATGTTATTAAACTGGTGGTGTTTGACGAAGGGGCAAATGAACGTGCTATACAGCTGTGGGTTAAAACAAGAAAATTCAACTATTATTCAAAAGCAATCAATAGCGATGTATTTGTAGATTGTACCCGCGATTTTATGATCAGCAAAAATAAATTACAGATCTATATACCAGCAAATACCTTGTATCATTCAACAGGGTTGATTTTTGAAAATACAGTTGAATCAACCGGAAAACTGATCATTCTGCCAAGCGAAGCCAATCTTAAATCCACATCCATTGTTGGCTTTGAAGTGCCAAAAAAATTACTGACTTTTAAAACAAAGCTTATTTTAAAAAGCGGAACTTCAACGTTTAATCCAATAAATGTTCACGATTCTGTATTTTATTCGGTTCGTAATTTTGGATGGTTTCAGTTAGAGGCCGACACAATAGCACCAAAAGTAAAAACAAAATTACCAAACACGGTAATTGCTAAAATTAAAAAATGGGACTCTTTTTCGTTTGTTGTAACTGATGACCTTAGCGGCGTTTATAAATACAATTTATACATTAACGATAAATGGGTGGTTGGCGAATACGATGTAAAGGCAAATACCATTACATATTTTTTTGATAAAGATACACCACCCGGCCCTTTGGGTTTTAAACTTGAAGTGGAGGATAGAGTGGGGAATAAGAACACTTTTGTTTACTCGCTTAAGAAAAGTGGTTAGTGTTTTTAGAAGATCTTATTTTGTAATTTATATTTCACCAAAAGTTCTTCCATTTTTTTTTGAAATGCCTGTTTGTAATAATCGGGCATTTCGTTGCTCATCCCAAAAAATTTGCGATACTTTTCCCCAAGTTCGGGATAATGTTTTTCTACAGCCCGCAGCACTAACATTTTACTATCCGTGCTTTGAGTGCCAAAAAGCGTTATAGAGGCCGGAAAAATGTAGTTCGCTTTCAATGCGCTAAATGTTTTGAACATTGCTTCAAGATGTTCTCCTGTATCAGATATAAAAGGCAATAACGGCATCAAACTTACTCCGCTGTAAAAGTCATGATCTATAGCAGTTTCCATGGCTTTTAGTCTTAAAGTTGGGGGCGTTGCGCCGGGCTCAAATATTTTTGAAACAGCATCGTTAATTGTAGAAAAGGAAAAAGTAATAAATACTTTTCTCTTCAGTTTATCTTTAAGATCATCAGGAAGTATAGCAACACTTTCTATTTCTTTCAGCAGGTCAAGATCGCGGATAACAAGATCAGATTTGGTAATGATATGAACCGGGAATTTATGTTTTAAGATCACCTCCAATAATTTCCTGGTAAGTAATTGTTCTTTTTCAAACTGAAGATAAGGATCAGTGGCTGATGATAGTACAATAATACCGTATTGCCCTTTTTTTGCTTTTAAAGCTAATGCTTTGTCTAGTAATTCAACGGCATTGGTCTTAACAGAAAGTTTTTCTTCCATATTAACGCCATATTTACTACCGCGTATATAGCAGTATAAACAATTAAATGAGCAGCCGCTATAAGGATTGACAGTGTAGTCATCCAAAAACCAGCTGTCGCGTTGTTTGGGTTTATTTAGTATGGTTTTAACCTGTATGTTTTGTGGCATATTTAAACGAGCGGCTAAGTCCTATTTTTACTTTTGTTTTGAACCATTGCTTTACATCACCTTGTTCAATTTCAATTTTGTGTTTTGCAATGATATCGGGATGAAATTTTGCAATGGTCTTTGCAGCCCAGCCAATTCCTTTTTTTGTGTGAAAATCGGTAGTATTGGATAAAGATAAAAGTACTTCAAACATTTCTGCGGCGTACTTTTTCTTCAGGCCTTTCTTAATGGCGTAATGTGTTGCAACGCCAATTGAACGAACGATCCACTTATCAGGATGTTTTGTGAATTTTTTTAAAACAGGGATCGTTTTTTCAGGATAGGTAAGCAGTGCAAAACCAAATACACGCTCGCCAATAATATCACAAACATACCATTGATCGCCGGCTATAATATAATCTGCAGCTTTACTAACAGATCGCTTAAAATATTTTGCCAGGTGCAATTGTAAGAGCATACCTGCAATGGTATTACCACCAATTTCATGAAGCTGTATTATTTTATCTGTAATGTCTATCTGTTCTTTGCCCGGAATAGCCTGCCAGATCTCTTTGGCGGCATATTCCAGTAGCGGAAATTTTATTTTCTTTGTTAGAAGCGCTTTATGGATTTCTTTTACAAATGCATTATTATTACCATTTGAATAATTAGTAATAACAGGCGTTATAAGTTTTTTAACCTCGGCTTTACTGGTAATTATTTTCATGTGCTGGTTGCAAACTTAATGGTTTTAAAGCGGCTCCGCCAGTCCAATAAGTAGCCCTTCTGGTCCGCGAACATAGCAGAGCTTGTAAGAATTTTCATACGTAACAATTTCTCCAACCAGCTTTGCGCCATGTTTATCAAGCCTGGTTAACAATTCATCCAGGTCGCTTACTGCAAACATGGCGCGCAGGTAGCCTAAGGCATTTACGGGTTCAGTGCGGTGATCTGCTATCACTGCCGGCTTAATAAATCGCGAGAGTTCGAGCCTGCTGTGGCCATCGGGTGTGATCATCATCGCTATCTCCACTTCTTGATTGCCAAGGCCGGTTATGCGCCCGGCCCATTCTCCCTCTATCATAGCCCTTCCTTCGAGTTTAAGGCCAAGCTCGGTAAAAAAAGAAATAGCATTATCAAGAGATTCTACTACAATGCCGATATTATCCATTCTTAATAGTTTGTTTTTTGCCATAGTTTAGTTCTTTATCAATAAAATTTAGTGCTCTAACAAAGGTGATTTATTATGCTTATCCTGTTTTATATTACTGTAATACCCGTTAGATCAGATTGGTTGTTCTTTAAAAAAGCGTACGTTATCGCATCCACCTTGCAATCTATGAATTGTACTTTTTTTAATCTCTTGTTATATTTAAAAAAGGTATTTAAAATGGTTGCATTTTGAAATTTAACGTTGTAAAATGAGCAGTTCTCAAAATGACAATCGTCAATGTTACCTTCAAACACCACGTCGCTTATGTTTGTGTTTTTAAATGACGTAAATTTCCATAGTGAATCTTTTAGATTATTACTTTCAAAATTCACCTCAAAAAACTCTGCACCGGAAAAATTGGCGTCAGTAAAATTGCATTTACCTATATTGCTTTTTTGGAATATGGCATCTATAAATGAACAATTAACAAATTGGTCGTTTAGTATGTTGGAGGATTGTATTTTACTATCTCGCAGATCTGAAGAAGAAAAATCGCATAATTCGATATTGTTCTTTGCAAGAGTGAGTTCCGACAGATCGGAGTTCAAAAACTTGCAATTTTTTATATTCGAGGAGCTGAATTTTTCTTTCAGATTCTTTAAATTCGAAAAGTCCGCATCTGTCCAGTTTCCCTGAGACATGTCCCAGTTCCAATCAAATGTTTTTTTTGTTTTTTGTCCCTGGTTTTCCGTTTGTTTGTTCGAAATTTCTGTAACGTTTAATTCTGCCGGGTTTGTTTGAAAACTGTCCGAGAAATAATTAAGGTCAACGCCCAAAATTTCGGCGAGCCTGTTTAATGTTGAGATGTCGGGCATGGATTCGCCCCGTTCCCATTTACCAACTGCCTGTGGACTAATAGATACCTCTTGGGCAAGTTCGGCTTGTGAAAGATTAAGTTTCTTTCTTGCGTCGGCAATTTTATTGCCAATTGATTTTGAATTTAGCATCATTTTATATGTTTTTTTGATGCTACAAAGTTATTTTGCCTCATTGCCGTTATGCAAATAAATGTAACTACAATTAGTTGTTTTTAAACTACATTTGGTTGTATTTCGACAACTATTGGTTGTTTTTTGAAGTTTTAACCACTTTATGGCTTTATTTTAGTACTAACTTCCCGGTTTTGATTTCCTGTTTAGAATTTGTTATCCTGTATGTATAGATCCCTTTTTCTTTTTCTTCAAGGTCTATAATAACAGAATTATTTTTCGCGATTGCGTCATTGATCAATTTGCCAAAAAGGTCAAATACTTCGATCTTATCGCCTCTTTCAATATTTGAAAAGGTAAACTTGCCAGCACCTGGATTAGGATAAATATGAACATCGGCACTAGTATTATTTAAGTTTTTAATACCGGTAATTATATTGTCAATACCCAATTCGTAAACAGAATCAATGCCCATGCTATTTTCATTTTCCGCCACCCACAAGTGCTGTCCGTCAAATGCTAATCCGTTAGGGTACTGTCTTGGCGAAATAACGGTATCTAAAAAATTATAAGATGCAGTATCCATTTTAAATATCTTATGCATACTATTATCGCCAACCCATAAACGGTTGTTTTGGAAAGTCAATCCAACAGGTGTAGGTAAATTAATTTTGTGAGTTTTTATTCGTATACCTAAAGTATCAAAAACATAGATACTATCCATATTTGTATCCACATGCCATAATTTAGAACCATCCCAAGCCAGGCCGGCGTCATAACCATTGGGATTAAAGGAGTTAAAGGAAAACAGAACGTTACCATTTACGGTATCGAGCTTATTAATGGTTTTCGCTAAATTATCAACTACCCAAAGAAAACCATGAACACAGGCCAAGCCATAAGGGCGTTGGATGTTTGTGTTTATGGTTTTAAGGATAGTGCCGTTCGTTACTGAGATCTTAAAGATCTGATTTGGAAATGAACCTACCCACAAGCCCGTACCGTCAAATGCCAAACTTGATGTTCCACCTGTTGGCGATGTTACCACATTGATAATAGATGGCGTGGTTTGCGCAACAGCTGCAGTTTTTTCGAAACTGTATATTTCTTTTGCCGGAGCAGCGGTATTATTATAAATATCAAAATGATGCTGTCCAAATAAACTCGCTGAAAAAATACTTGCAATGACAATTATCGACCGTTGAATTTTTTTGTACATACATTAGATTATTTAATGATCAATTTTCCGCTTTTTACTTCTTGTTTAGAATTTGTTATCCTATAAGTATAAATGCCTTTTTCTTTTCCTTCAATATCGATCAATGCCGAAGAGTCTTTTGCCACAGTTTCGTGGATAAGTTTTCCACCAATATCAAATACTTCTATCTTATCGCCTTTATTAATATTTGAGAATGTGAATTTGCCATTACCCGGATTTGGATATACCAAAATATTATCGGCTGCAGGTGAATAATTTTTTACACCTGTTGCAATTGCAGGAGCAACGGTAGTAAACTGGCGGGTAGGAGAGAATACGCTAAAATGCCCACCGTTATTGGTTTTTACACGCCAGTAAAAAGTCGTGTTATGCGGCAAGGGTGTAGGCATAACATACAATAGGTTGCCGGTATTATAACTATATGTAGTTGTTGCAAATGTAGGATCAGTTGAAACATCAACATGATAAATAATACCATCGCTTTGTGCAAACCATTTTAAAACGGTTTGAGTAAGAGTATCAATACCGGTTGTGTTATTTGCGGGTGTATTTAATACCGGCGGATTTGGAATTGTGTCGTTAGAACCAATGCGTGTAACAAACATTTCGATCTTTACGAGAGGAACGTCATTGGCATCGCGAGGTTCATTTACAATAGTATCCACATAATTGATCCCCGAGGTTACGCGGCCATAAACCGAATATTGCCCGTTAAGGCTTGGCGCTGGCGCAACACAAATAAAAAATTGAGAGTTGGCGCTGTTAATATTTGCGTCTCTTGCTGCCGAAAGGGTACCCCTGATATGTTTGGCAGCGGTAAATTCGGCATTAACGGTTGGTTGGTTTGGCTGGCCCTGGCCCCAGGTAGCAATAGGTCCGTGCCTTGAATTCGGGTCTCCGCCTTGTATTACAAAACCCGGCACAACACGGTGAAAGGCTGTTGTATCAAAAAAACTATAGCTTGTTAAACTATCAAAATTGCGTACATGGTGTAAAGCAATATTTGGAAAAAGCTCTACATTAATAATACCCAGTACGGCATTATTTCTTTTGGTTAAGATCTGGTAGCGGGGTTTACCGGTATAAACACCGGTATAGGTATAAGCTTGCGAAACGATCTCTCCGCAAAATAAAATAGCTATAACTAAAAGAGTGATTTTTTTTATCATGTATTTTTGTTTAATGATGTTATATAAAATTACAAAATTTTAAATAAACATCAAAGATCTGTTTTTATTACGGAGAAGTTGTTAAAAAATAACCACATAGAAACATAGTTTTTTCATAGATCAATTATTGTTTCAAAAGTAAAACATAGAAATTTCTTCGCTTGCGAAGAAAATGTGTGCAATTCTATTAGGTATTTAGTTGTACCTTTTTCTCTGTTTCTATGTGGTTAAATAGATCGTGGTTTCCAATCCTTTATTAAATAAAAGATCAAGAATACTTAGATTGGGAATAAATTCGATCTTGCTTTCAAAAGTTTGGTAATAGGGTCTTTTTAAGAGCGGGGAGACGGTTACATCTTCTGTAAAATCAATTTTTGGATGAATTATATTTCGAAGGTCTGCGTAGTTCTGTGCTTCTTTTTCAAAAGTAGTTGTAAGCTGAATGTCTTTTTTGATCTTTAAAATTCGTAATATCAACTTTAACTGTTCGTTATTATACTCCATTAAAAATTTAAAATCATTTTTATAAAAATAGAAGATCTCATCTTCAAAAAAATCGAAGTAAGGCGAATTTTTATAAGCGCTTGTAATGGCGCGCCAATGGTTAATTTGCCAGTTTTCGGCATAAGAGATCTCAATGTCTTTTATAAGTTCTTTTGTATTTAATTTCTTTACCGGAATAGAAAGGTCCAGTTTACCATTGGCCGTTAAGATCTGTGTTCTGTTACGAAAACTTTGTTTATGATAGTTCTCGAGGTTTTCTATTGTTACCGAATCGGAGTTAAAAACATAATAAAAATAATGAAGGTTTGGCCAGTAAGCAGTACTCAGTAAAACGTTCATGGCTTCGCTTTTTTTATGAGTTTTATACTTTTACCTACCAGGTAGTTGTCGGGCAAAAAACCCCATTTTCTCGAATCGTTTGCATTATCGCGATTGTCGCCCAATAAAAAATAGTAATTTCTTTTTACGGTGTAGCTTTTGGTCAGCTCATCATTTATATAAATGCTGTCACCTTTAATTGAAAGAGAATTTTTTTCGTAAACCTGGATCAGTTTTTTATAAAATACAATGTTAACGGTATCTAATCGTAACACATCATTCTTTTTGGGAATATAAAGTGCGCCGTAGTTATCCATATTCCATTTATAGTTGATGGAGTAAGGAAAGCAGGAAAGATCTGAATTACCTTTGGTTTCTGTTTCGGGCTCTATCAATTCTATTTCAGATAATTTTTTCAAGCTATCTGCCCTGTATTTAGTGATAGAAAAACTGTAATCATTTTTTTCTGAGATGGGGCTTCCTTCCAATAAATTATATTTTACTTTATTAAGACTGTCCATTTCAACATTAATGGTTTTAATGTGATAATTATGTTTAAGGCTGCTGCTATCTTCAATGGCCATGCCGTTAATATAAACTACCTTATCAATGATCTTAATACTATCGCCTGGCAAACCTATAAGGCGCTGAAAAAAATAGGTGGTTGGCTGCGTAGAATCTTTTCCGGGAAATTCAATGTAAATAATATCGTTTGTACTTAAGGTATTATTGAATTTTCTTATCAATAAAACATCGTTCTTGTAAAAGGTTTCCTGCATATCCATATTATTTACCTTTCGGATATCGAAAATAAATTTTCGTAAAATAATAAAAGAGAGCAAGGCAAGTAATGCTGCAAAAAACCAGGTTTGTTTTTTTACAAAATCAACTATGTTCTTTATTTTGTCGATACTTTTTGTTGTTTTAATTTGCGGCGGTTGTTCCACTTATTTAAACCCCAAATCAACAAAATGGTTACAATAAAAGGGATTTTTATTGAATGTAAATTTCCATCATCTACGTAACATAAAAAACGCTCCCATCTGAATTTTCCATCGGTACTGTTTTTAGTTAACGAACCTAATACTGATTTACCGCTAACCGGGTTATTTTCAGCATATTTCATGCTAAACCAAACAAAAAACGGTGATCCAACGATATGATCATAAGGTACCATGCCCCAGCTCCTGCTATCGGCACTATTATGACGGTTATCACCCATCATAAAATAATAATCCTGCTTAAATGTATAACTGGTAATAGGTTTACCATCGTACATTACCTGGCTGCCCTGTTTGGTGATGTGATGAATGCCATCATCATAAGTGCTTAATATTTTTTCGTATAAACAAATATTGTGTGTGTCTATTGGTAAAGTTAAACCGCTTTTAGGGATCAACAGCGGACCAAAATTATCATTGTTCCATGGATAAGAAGTATTGTGAGGAAAGATACCATTATCATAAGTATCATCCATATCTATGCGTTTAAAAACCTGGTAAACATTTGGTTCGCTTCTTAACTTGGCGGCGCTGGCCTCAGTCATGTTTAAGCAATAAACAGCAGTATCTTTTGTATTAAATGTATTTACAAACGGTTTAATGTCGTAATTCTTTAAAGGAATGTACCTGCCATTACCACCAGTGTACGGTTCTAAAAATACAGTTGGTTTTTGATCTGATAAACCAACCGAAACCCTTAATGCTTCTGTAATATATACATCCAGCTGATCTAAATATTTTGGAGTTATAAAATCAGTGCTGGCTTTTAATTTTACAAAATAATGATGTTGGGCTTTTTCGGGCATCTTTTGTAACACATTATTTATATAAACATCGCCATGGCGTACTTCTAAATTGTCTCCTTCAATACCCACGCAGCGTTTTACGTAGTGTTCGCGCTTATCAACCGGCCTGCTTACGATCTCACCAAACTGATCGGTATTGGTGTTCACGTATTCCCAAACTTGTTTTGTAACAGCATTTTTATTTAAGTTCTTATCTTTCGATTCGGCCATTTCATTATCAACTATATCACGTATAATTTGATAATAACTTTGGTTTTGCTGTTTTAGGGCAACAGTATCACCATCAGGGTAATTAAATACAACAATGTCGTTATTCTCTACATGGCCAAAGCCGGGCAGGCGCATGTAAGGTAATTTGATCCACTCCAGGTATGATTTTTTGGTTTCGGTTAATGGCAGGGTATGATGTGCGAACGGGAAAGATAAAGGTGTTTGGGGGATCTTTGGTCCGTAAGCAAATTTATTCACAAATAAGAAATCGCCCACCATTAATGATTTTTCTAATGAAGATGTCGGAATGGTAAAAGCTTCAATAAAATAACCGCGGATGATGGATGCTGCGATCACTGCAAAGATAATAGGGTCTACCCAATTCTTAATGATCTTGCTTGGTTCTACCTTAAATTTAGAAAGGCCAACAAATTTTGCAGTCTCGTCAAACCCAAGTTTTACAAAAAAGATATAGGGTAAAAAAGAAGCGAATAAAAGGTCCTGGTTACTTGGCTTATTAAACGCACGCGCTACATTAAAACCGTAAACGCCATACATTAAAATATTAACGCCCGGCACTATCATTATAAGACACCACCAGCTTGGTTTTTCTAATAATTTAGAAAGCACGTAAAAATTATAAACCGGTATCCAGGCCTTCCAGCTTTCGATACCTGCTTTTGTAAATAATTTGCTAAGGCCAAAAAAAGAGGCTAGAACTAAAACTAAAAAAATATAATTTCCCATAATGTAAAAGGTAAAAATAAGGATTAATAAAAACTTTGAACGATTGTTTTTTAAGCATATTATTTTATGGTTGTTAAAAAGTTATAACATCAACCATAGTTTAGGATGAACGGTCGTTAATGCTTTGTACCGGGTTTTTTAATTGGTAGTATTTACTCGGTGCAAGTGCGATTTTAATAATTATTCTTTGCCATCCCTTGATTTCGCTAATAATAAATGCTATCTTTATTCCCGAAAAATAAACCTGCTTTGTTTGCAGGTAGCAAAAATATATGATAAAAATAACTCTCCCCGATGGTTCTGTTCGCGAGTACGAAAAAGGAACTTCATCAATGGACATCGCTAAAAGCATTAGCGAAGGCTTAGCCAGGAACGTATTAGCCGCAAAAGTAAATAACGAGGTTTGGGATGCATCGCGCCCTATAAACTCAGATGCAACGTTAAGTTTATTAACGTGGAATGACCCGCTTGGTAAAGAAACCATGTGGCACTCATCTGCCCACATTATGGCCGAGGCTTTAGAAGCTTTATATCCGGGTGTGAAATTCTGGGTTGGCCCGCCGTTGGAAAACGGATTTTATTATGACGTGGACCTTGATGGACAAGTACTAACACCAGCCGATTTTGAAAAGATCGAACAAAAAATGTTAGAACTTTCAAGACAAAATAATGTGTTTGTAAGAAAAGAAATTTCTAAAGCAGATGCTGTAAAATATTTTGGCGATAAAAAAGATCTTTACAAATTAGATCTGTTAGAGCGCCTGGATGACGGCAATATTACCTTGTACACACAGGGTAACTTTACTGATCTGTGTCGTGGCCCGCATATTCCAAATACAGGTTTTATTAAAGCTGCAAAGATCTTAAATATTGCCGGCGCTTATTGGAAAGGCGACGAAAAAAATAAAATGCTTACCCGTATTTACGGTATCACTTTTCCGAAGGATAAAGAACTTAAAGAATATTTAGTTCTGTTGGAAGAAGCAAAAAAACGCGATCACCGTAAGCTTGGTAAAGAATTAGAGTTATTTACTTTTTCTGAAAAAGTAGGTATGGGCTTGCCATTGTGGTTGCCAAAAGGCGCCATGTTACGCGAGCGTTTGATTCAATTCATGCAAAAAGCGCAATTAAAAGCTGGTTATTTGCCGGTTGTTAGTCCGCACATTGCTCAAAAAGAATTATATGTTTGTTCGGGCCACTACGAAAAATATGGTGCCGACTCGTTTCAGCCCATTAAAACGCCGCACGAAGGTGAAGAGTTTTACTTAAAGCCGATGAATTGCCCGCACCACTGCGAAATTTATAAATCATCGCCAAAATCTTATAAAGACCTGCCTCAGCGTTATGCAGAATTTGGTACTGTTTACCGTTACGAACAACGTGGCGAGTTACACGGTTTAACCCGCGTGCGTGGATTTACACAAGATGATGCGCATTTATTTTGCCGTCCTGACCAGGTGAAGGAAGAATTCTTAAAAGTGATTGACCTTGTGCTTTATGTTTTTAACGCCCTTGATTTTAAAGATTATACTGCACAGATCTCTTTACGCGATCCTGAAAACAAAACAAAATATATTGGCAGCGAGCACAATTGGGTTTTGGCAGAGCAGGCCATTATTGAATCGGCGGCTGAAAAAGGATTAAAAACCGTTACCGAATTAGGTGAGGCTGCATTTTATGGCCCTAAGCTGGATTTTATGGTGAAGGATGCCTTGGGCAGAAAATGGCAGCTGGGAACCATACAGGTAGATTATAATTTGCCAGAGCGTTTTGAATTGGAGTATACAGGCAGTGATAACCAAAAACACCGCCCGGTAATGATCCACAGGGCGCCATTTGGTAGCCTGGAACGCTTTATTGCCGTATTAATTGAGCATTGCGCGGGTAATTTTCCATTGTGGTTAACACCCGATCAGTTTGCTATTTTACCGATCAGCGAAAAGTATAATGCTTATGCCGAAAAGGTAAAAGATATTCTTGGCGCTTCAGAATTAAGGGGCTTTGTTGACGACCGTAACGAAACCATTGGTAAAAAGATCCGCGATAATGAGGTAAAAAAGGTGCCATTTATGTTAATTGTTGGCGAAAAAGAAGAAGCTGAAGGGAAAGTAGCCCTTCGTGCCCGTGGAAAAGGCGATGTTGGGGAATTTACGCCCGATGATTTTGTAAAATATGTGAACCAGATCATAGAAAATGATTTTAATCAAAAATTAAATTCTTAAATTTGTAATAATAAAATAAAACTAAAAAAGCGGAGGAACTATCAACAACAAAAAACCAAATTTTACCAAGCCTGTAAATTCGTCAAATAATAATAACGCGGCGAACAATAATAATACTACAGCAAAACCGATCGTTAAACAACCAAGAGGCTTAAAAGCCGGATTTAAACGCCCGGGTGTTAAAGAAGAACAACACAGAGTAAACGAAAGAATTTACGCTAAGCAGGTACGTGTGGTGGGCGAAGGCATTGAAGCCGGCGTTTACCCGATTGCAGAAGCTCTTGCAATGGCAAAAGAACAAGGCTTAGATCTTGTTGAGATTGCGCCAAATGTTGATCCGCCTGTTTGTAAGATCGTTGATTACGGTAAATTCCTTTACGAACAAAAAAAGAAAGCGAAAGAAATGAAGGCCAAAGCGGCCAAGATCGTGATTAAAGACATTCGTTTTGGACCTCATACCGATGATCATGATTTTAACTTTAAGAAAAACCATGCTATGAAATTTTTGCAGGAAGGTTGCAAAGTTAAAGCATATGTGTTTTTCCGCGGTCGTGAGATCGTTTTTAAAGTTCAGGGCGAGATCTTATTGTTACGTTTTGCAAATGAGTTGGAAGAGTGGGGTAAAGCAGAGCAATTGCCTGTATTAGAGGGTAAGAAAATGCAAATGGTAATCAGTCCAAGAAAAAAATAAAAATCAATATTAAATAAATTAAAAAGGCAGACCGAAAGGTTTGCCTTTTTTGTTTTGTTAATAAGAAAAAATTAAACCACATAGAAACATAGAAAAGAGACACAGCTAAACGCCTAAAAGGTTCACATACACTTTCTTCGCTTGCGAAGAAAATCCTATGATTTGCTTTTGAAAAAGTAGTTGTTCTATAAAAAAAACTATGTGTCTATGTGGTTAAAACATAAACGGTTATTTTCCCCACCTGTAACTGTTCTGTTCAAGGCCGGCAAGATCAATAACCCTGTCAATTACGGTAGCTGCAACTTCTTCAATGGTTTTTGGTTTTGAATAAAAAGAAGGTGTTGCCGGGCAAACAATAGCGCCTGCTTCAGTAACGGTTCGCATATTATTAATGTGAATTAAGCTTAATGGCGTATCGCGTGTAACAAGAATCAATTTTCTTCTTTCCTTTAAAATAACATCGGCCGCGCGCGTGATAAGATCGTTGCTTATGCCTGTGGCTATACGTGCCATAGTACCCATGCTGCAAGGGCAAATGATCAATGTTTTGTATTTTGCAGAACCCGATGCAAACGGCGCCATAAAATCATTTTTAGAATAAATTTTAAAAGGATAATTTTTAAAACCGTCGTTCCCTAACTCCAGCTGCCAAACCTCTTTGGCATTATCACTCATTACAAGGCTTATTTCCTGCACCTGTTCTTTTAAAAGCATTAATTTATCTAATAATACTTTTGCGTAAATGCTGCCGCTGGCGCCAGTAACAGCAACGGCAATTTTATGGTTGTTGTGGTGTTTCACTTTTCTTTTTGATATCAATATTATAAGAGAACATTAAGGTAAGTATAATGTTGTAAAAACCTTTATTAAAAAAACGTGCCGTTTGGTTGGGAAAAAAAACATTGTTGGCCAGGGCACCATAACTTCTAATGGAAGTGAAAGAGTTAGACGACCGTACTTCAATAAAATATTTATCCTTTAATTTTCTTCCCAAACCAAAATTAGCACCGTATTCAAATTTATTAAATGGATAAGCGCCGGTATAATTGATGTAATTGATCTCTTCGGTATAATCGATCAAATAAGCTACAGAAGGGCCTATTGTTATAAAATAAGTTGGGTTGGCCTGGTATCTGAGTAGAACCGGCAGATCTATATAATTCAGATTTAGCCTGTAAGCCGCGTAATCTCCTTTTGTGGGATTAGGATTATGCCTTGCGCCTTTTTGAGAAAAGAAAAAGCCAATGTCTATACTTGTTTTAGGATTAAACCTGGCATTAATAGCAAGGCCACCTAATCCCCCAACTTTATGAAAACCACCATAATTATCTCCATGCGCCTGGCAGGCGTTAAAACCTAATGTTGGTTTTAAAGCAAAGACTCCTTTTTTATTGTCTTGTGAATACAAAACATGGGAAAATAACAAAAATATAAAAAGCAGTGAACGCATTTTTAAAACAAGCTTTTTATAAAGTTACATTTTTTAATTAAGATTAGTATGTTTTAAACAGATAGAAACACAGAAAAAGATAAAACACCATGCCTGAAGATTCACATATATTTTATTAGCATACGAATAAAATCCTATGCCTTACTTCGAAAAAAAATTAATCTAAAAAACTATGTGTCTATGTGGTTAAATGTTGCAGGATCAAAACTTATAACCAAAGCCGATAGAAAGTGTTGTTAACGCCTGTAAGCGTGGTCCGTTAATATCGTTCTTGTTATCGTACTTGCCATCTTTATTCCAGTCGCGTTTAATAACGATGTCATCATCATATATCATTTGCGAAATAATATTGGCAGTAAAATATTTATTGATCTTAAATGTAAGCAGGTTATTAAATACCACATCTATATTACCCGGGTTGTGAGCATAGTTAGAAAAGAGATCCAGGTAAGAATCAAGGTTTACATTCTTAAAAATATCTTTTTTGAATTTAACAATGATCCGCCCCCCGATCTCGAGACGCGATTTTTTACCGTGCGTGATAATACGACCGGCAGTATCAGTTACAGCCTTGTCAACACCGTATGCGCCTTCATCGGCAAGGTATTGGCGGTTAACCATGGTTAATTTAGCTGCTATTGGCGCAAAGGTGGCAGAAAAATATTCTGCAGGCTTATAATCCAAGCCCAGTGCTAATTGCACATAACCGGGCGAGTTAAAATCAGATCTTGCAGTACCAACAATAGAATCGCCAACATAATTATAGCCGGGCGCAAATTGTGTACGGTAATCGCCTTGTGCTGCATAATACCAATATTTGCTAAAGGCCTTTATCTCGTATTTTGATAAAGCAAACAGCTGATCGATATTCTTTTTAAATAATTTATCATCATCCGTTTTGATCATACCAAACTGCGCATCCAGTTTATTTACCCAGGCATGTTTACCTTTGGCGTAATTGGCCTGTAAGTTTAAGATGGTATTACCTGCAATATTATTTTGACCACCACCTTGCCAGTTGTTTAATGCGGTTTGGCTAAAGTTTACGCCAAAAAAGCCGGATGTTTTCCAGGAAGTATCCTTTTTTACCGGTGTTAACGAATCGGCCTTAATGGGTTGCAGGATCAGAGGGTCCTGGCCTTTTGAAACTAAAAATAAGGTAAGCGCAAAAAACGTAAAAATTCTTTTCATATTTTTTAATATAACGGTTATCAGTTTGCAGTAAATTCTTTTACCACATTATATAAAGTATCTCTTTCAACGGGAGTTCGTCCAACATTTTTTATAAGATCGACCAATTGTTGTGTACTAAGTTTTGGATTTTGTTCTTCTGAACCAGCCATACTATATATTTTTGTAGTATCGTCAATGGTTCCGTCAAGGTCATCGGTACCAAAATTTAAAGACAGTTGAGCGGTGTTTCTTCCTATCATGGCCCAATAGGCTTTTATATGAGGGAAATTATCCAGGTAGATCCTGGCAACAGCATAATTGCGAAGATCTTCAATAACGCTAACTTCAGGTACATCGGCCATGGCATTTTCTTTATTACGAAATTTTAAAGGAATAAAGGCATTGAAGCCATGTGTTCTGTCCTGCAATTTTCTTAGCCTTTCCATGTGGTCTATGCGGTGCTCAAATGTTTCAATATGGCCATAAAGCATTGTAGCGTTGGATTGTTTACCCATATTATGCCAGATCTCATGAATAGAAAGCCACTCTTCGGAAGTACATTTGCCACCTGCAATTTTATCGCGAATGGCTTCATCAAATATTTCGGCACCTCCTCCTGGCAAACTATCAAGGCCGGCTTCGGTCATTAATTTCAGTCCCTCTTCGTAACTTACTTTTGCTTTTTTAAAGATGTAGTGAAACTCAACAGGGGTAAGGGCTTTAATATGCAGATCAGGACGATGTTTTTTTATCTGGCGAAAAAGATCTGTATAAAAAGCAAGATCTTGTTTTGGTACAACGCCACCGGTTATGTGAACTTCGGTAACTGCCTGTCCATCGTATTTTTTAATGATGTCCATCATTTGTTCTATCGAAAGTTCCCAGCCCTGGTCGCGGTGTTTAATTAAACGTGAGTAAGAGCAGAAAGCACAGGTGTAAACACAAACGTTGGTTGGCTCAACATGAAAATTGTGGTTAAAGTAAACGTAATTACCATTCTTTTTTTCGCGAACATAATTGGCAAGGGTGCCCAAAAAGCCAAGTTCGGCTTCTTTGTATAACAAAACACCTTCATCAAAAGTAATGCGTTCATTATTAAAAACTTTTTTGGCAATGGCTTTTAATTCCGGCGAATAAGCAGAATTAGTTAAAAGCGCTTGCGGATTATGGTCGGTTAAAATCATGCGGCATAAAGTTACGGCTTCTTTTTGTGAGACAATAATTAAATCTCGTTAAAGTTCCACCAAAAATTTCAATTCTAAAATCTAAATTCTTAAATTTTAATTACTCCACCCAAAGCACCATGCCTTTTAGGTATTCTCCCTCGGCAAAATAAGGAGTTACAGGATGGTCTGCCGGCTGGATCATGTAATGAAGTACTTTTACATTTCTTTTTGCTTCTATTGCGGCCGCCGTAATGGTGTTATAAAACAAATATTTATCAACCACGCCACTACAGCTAAAAGTAAATATAATACCGCCCGGCTTAATGAGTTTTATTGCTAGGGCATTTAAACGTTTATAGCCAATAACGGCATTATGTTTACTATCCCTGCTTTTGGCAAAGGCCGGCGGATCGAGCACAATCACATCGTAAATATTTTGTTTATCTTTTAAAAATTCGAAAGTATCTATAGCATAACTTTCGTAATTCTTCACATGGTTCAGTTCCATGTTCTTATTGCAAAGGTCAATTGCGCTTTGGCTGGCATCCACCGAGTGTACGACTGTTGCACCTGCCGCGGCAGCATATACCGAGAAGCCCCCCGTATAGCAAAACGTATTCAGTATTTTTTTGCCTTTACTGTAATCGCCCAGTAATTTCCTGTTATCGCGCTGATCGATAAAGAAGCCGGTCTTTTGCCCGTTAATAAAATCGATCTTAAACAGGTGGTTATTTTCTTTCACAATTATTTCTTGTTCTTCTTTACCAATTATAAAACCATTTTTAGTTTTATCGGCATGGTGTTTTGAAAGTGTTTCGGCGCTTTTATCGTACATGCTTTTTAGAGAAGCACCAAGCACTTTTTTCACCGCAGCCACAATATTATCTTTTTGAAGATACACACCCCACGAATGGGCTTGTAAAACAACGTGGCCGTCGTAATAATCCAATATTAAGCCGGGCACTCCATCTCCTTCGCCAAAAAAAAGGCGGCAAACATTTGTTGTTTCGTTTATGATACCTAAATGCATTCTGTACTGCCAGGCCTTATTTATTTTTTCGAACCAAAAATCTTCATCGATGATCGTTTTTACAAAAGAGATAATTCGTACCGAAATGCTGCCGCTACCGGAATAATAACCTGTGCCCAGGAATTCGTTCTGTTTTGAATACACTTCAACAATATCGCCATCGGCAAGGCTGGCATCTTTTTTTGCAATAGCTCCCGAAAATACCCATGGGTGCCTGCGTTGCATCGAGAATTCTTTTCCTTTATTTAAAATTATTTTAGAATATTCCATATTAAAAATTATAATTAGTGGTCCAGAAACGGTAGGGTAGTAAGGCGTCATTGCCGGCATAATCAACGCCAATGCGCGGCCCAACCTGTATATCTTTTTTGTTTATTAGAACACCGTCATCCCGCAGCCATATTTTTTTACCTGTTAAAGATAGGTTATTATGCAATAGATCTATACCCAAAGCCTGTGCCACTTTACCAGGCCCAACACATAATGTTTTAGAGAATTTAACGCCTCTTCGCTTTACGATCTCATCTATGCCAGTGGTAGGATAAATAGCGCGGATAAGAATGGCGTGTGGTATATCTTTTTGATTGGTAACAATATTAAATAACCGGTGAATACCGTAACATAAATACACATAACTTACGCCACCATTGCTATACATGGTTTCTGTCCGGTTGGTGCGTCTTTCGCCATATGCATGCGATGCTTTATCGGTAACTCCTGCATAAGCTTCTGTTTCGGTAATAATACCGCAGGTAAGCTTATTATCTATTTTTGTGCAAAGTGTTTTGCCAATCAGGTCTTTGGCCAAAAAAACAACATCGGGGTTTAAATAATAAGAAGCTTTAAGCATTTAGTTCTCTAACTGGTAAAAGGTTTGGCCTTTAAATTATGGTTACAAAAATAATATTTATTAATGGAGTGCTGGGATTTTAAAATTATTTATTATACTTTAGGTTTATCAAATAAATATTTATGTTAGAAATAAATCAAACTTACGTTCATGAATTTCAGTTCTCGCAGGAAGAAGTTAACCGTTTTGCAGAAGTAACCGGCGATAAAAATCCGGTACATACCGATGCTGATTATGCATCAAAGACCATGTTTAAACGCCCTATCATGCATGGCATGTTAAGCGCATCGTTATTTAGTAAGGTGTTTGGCACCTTGTTTCCGGGCGAAGGCACTATTTATTTAAAACAAACACTTAACTTTTTAAAACCGATGTATGTAGATACGGCATACGAAGCTACATTTACCGTTAAAGAAGTAATGAAAGATAAGCACCGCGCTATTGTTGAAACAGTGATTACCGATAAAAAAACAGGGAATATTTGCACCAGCGGTGAGGCAACTGTTTTAAACGGCGAAAGGATCTAGATTGTAATTAATTTTAATGTTAGATAAACATTAAGATAAAGCACCTTTTTTATTTTTGACGACAATTAAAAACTAAAAATATGGATAAAGGTAACAAACGAACAGTACTGGTAACCGGCGCCACAGGCGGCCTGGGAACCGCTATGTGTAAAGAATTATATAAGGATGGTTACAGGGTAGTTGGTAATTATGTAACACAGGAAAAAGCCGATAAGTGGCTGCAGGCCATGAAAGCAGATGGCTTTGACATAAAGTTATTTCATGGCGATGTAAGCGATTTTGACAGCACCGGGGCCATGTTAAAGAAAATTGAGCAGGAGGTAGGCCATATTGATACGCTGGTAAACAACGCGGGCATTACGCGCGACGGGCGCCTGGCAAAAATGAAAAAAGAAGACTGGTACGATGTGATCAACACCAATCTTAACAGCGTTTTTAATTGCACAAGGCAGGTACTGGACGGTATGATAGAACGCAACTTTGGCCGCATCATCAATATATCTTCGGTAAACGGGCAACGTGGCCAATTTGGGCAAACCAATTATAGCGCCGCCAAATCGGGGATGCATGGTTTTACAAAATCATTGTCTATGGAAGTGGCTAAGTATGGTATTACTGTAAACACTATTTCACCGGGATATATTGGTACAGATATGGTAATGGCGGTGCCTGAAAAAGTTTTAAATCAAATTATTGCTCAGGTGCCAATGGGGCGTTTGGGCGGCACACACGAAGTAGCGCATTTGGTAAGCTTTTTAGCGAGCGAAGAAACAAGCTTTATTACCGGCGCCAATTACAGCATTAATGGTGGGCAGCATGTGTATTAGGCAACGGAACACAGATGACGCGGATCGAACGGATCTACACTGATTTTTTTCTAAATTATTTAAATAAAAAAAGAGCTAAACAACATTAGCTCTTTTTTCTCTTTTTTATTAATTATCTGTGAGAATCAGCTTAATCAGCGTCATCTGCGTTCAATCACGTAGATTTAAAACCCTGTTCCGAAATGTTTCATGCTTTCGCGTTTCATTGGCTGGATAGTCATTACCGGAATGTTGCTGATATCTACAATACGTTGAGCATCTGTGCCACCAAAGAACTCACCAACATTCAATCCTGGTTTGTTCATGATCATAATAAGGTCTGTTTCAATTTTATTGGCGTATTCAACCACTGTTTCCGCCACATCTTTTGCCGGAATAGATTTGTTGGTGCAGGAAATACCTTTGCTTTTTATGAATTGTTTTACCTGGTGGGTATATGCTAATAATTGATTTTCATAGGCCGCATCGTTAGGATCAAAAACCCCTAAAATACGGATACTTGCGCCAAAATACTGGGCAAACTGAACCGCTGCATCCACTTTTTCGCGGGTTTCGGTTGAAAGATCCAATGGCAAAAGAATATTTTCGCAGCCATCGCGGTGTTCGCTACCACGAATGGTAATAACAGGGCAAGGGGCTTTTCGTATCAATTTACTGGCGCTTGAGCCAATAATGTTACGGAATTTCATATGGCTTTCAAGCCCGGCTATGATCAATGTGGCGTTCAGTTCTTCTGCCACGCGGTCTACTTCCTCGTAAATATCACCTTTAACGTTCATAAACTCAGTAGGAACGCCGCTTTCCTGTTCGGTTTGCTTGGTAAGCTTATTTAAGGCTTCATAGCTTTCTTCGCCGGATTTGGTATAAACATGTAGCAAAACAAGCTTAGAATGGGTATATTTTGCTAAATTGTAGGATTGTTTGATCGCTAATAAAGACTGTTTAGTAAAATCTATCGGAATTAAAATGATACCTCTTTCTTTAACTTGCATAGTTTGTGATATTTAAGGCAAAAATATAACTTTTCTCTGTGATAGCAACATTTTTATCTCATTTTTTGTGGAAACCGATTTTTTTACGATATTTGCACCCTTAATTTAAAAAAATAATAAAATGGCAGTAAAGATTAGACTACAAAGACATGGTAAAAAGGACTCAGCGTTCTTTCATGTGGTAGTTGCGGATGGTCGTGCACCACGCGATGGAAAGTTCATTGAAAAGTTAGGCGTTTATAACCCTACTACCAATCCTGCAACAATTGACATTAACTTTGATTCAACTTTGAATTGGTTAATGAAAGGCGCTCAACCAACAGACACTTGCCGTGCGATATTATCGTACAAAGGTGTTATGATGAAAAAACACTTATTGGAAGGTGTTAAAAAAGGCGCTTTGACCGAAGCACAGGTTGAACAAAAATTCAGCAAGTGGTTAAGCGAAAAAGAAGGCAAAGTTGCTGGTAAAAAAGACAGGTTAAAATCTGAAGGTAATAAAAAAGCAGCAGACAAGGCTAAAGCTGAAACTGCAGCTAAAAATGCAAAGGCAGCAAAAATTGCAGCTAAAAACTCTGCAGCAGCTGAAGTTACAACCGATGCAGCTTCAACAGATGCTCCGGCAACTGATGAAACAACAGCATAATATTTTTTCTTTCTAAAAAATTAAAAACCGCTTTTAGGCGGTTTTTTTTTGCTATTTTGCAAGCATGTATGTACTAATTGCAGATAGTGGCTCTACAAAAACCGATTGGGTTTTATTACGTGGCTCCGAGATCGTTAAGCGAATAAAAACAATAGGCTTTAATCCCTATTTTCAATCTATCGATCAAATCAGCCTCGAGATCTTAAATCACTTAAAGCCTCATTTAATTGAAGATCTTAATAAAATAAAAGTTATTCATTACTACGGTGCGGGTTGCTCTACTTTTGAGAACTGTAAACTCATAGAAGATTGCCTTACCATTACCTTAAACGTTCCAAAGATCAACGTGTCGCACGACCTGCTTGCTGCGGCGAGAGCACTTTGTAAAAAAGACTGGGGCATTGCCTGCATATTAGGCACCGGCAGTAACAGCTGTTTATACAACGGTAAATTTATTTTGGAAAACATACCATCGGTTGGTTATTTATGGGGCGATTATGGCAGCGGGGCGCAAATAGGAAAGAATTTTATCAAAGAATATTTTGAAGACAATTTACCACCAGATCTTAAAAAAGCCTTTGAAAAAGAAGGGTATAATCGTGAAGAGATCCTTAATAACGTTTACAAAAAACCAATGCCAAGCCGTTACTTAGCTTCCGTATGTTTATTTGTAGGCAAAAACAAAGAACATCCTTTTATAGAAAAAATTTTGCTGGAGTGTTTTGATTCTTTTTTTGTGCAACTTGTAAATAAATATACCGATGCCGGTTCATACAAGGTGCATACCGTTGGATCGATAGGCTTTTATTACAAGGACCTTTTTGCCAAAGTAGCGGCAAAGCACGGTTACGAAATAGGTAATGTTATTCAATCGCCAATTGAAGGTTTAATCAGTTACCATTCACAATCTAAATGATCTATGTATTAATTGCATTAACATCACTCATTGCCTCATTCCTCACGTTTTTTTCAGGGTTTGGATTAGGTACCCTTTTATTACCCGTTTTTGCCATCTATTACCCTTTGCCGGTGGCTATTGCGCTAACAGCCTGTGTGCACCTGCTTAACAACGTTTTTAAATTGAGCCTTGTTTATAAAAACATTAACTGGCCAATTGCTTTAAAATTTGGTATACCCTCTTTAATAGCTGCTTTTTTTGGTGCACTGGCACTTAAAAATATAGATCACATCAATAATTACGTAACGGTTTATTCAATAAACACGCATGTGTTTACCATTACATGGCCCGGCTTTTTTATTGGATTGTTAATTATCTTATTTGCTATAATAGAACTGGTACCCAAACTTTCTGAAATATCTTTTAATGAAAAATATTTAATTGCCGGTGGGTTATTAAGTGGCTTTTTTGGCGGTTTTAGCGGCCACCAGGGCTCTATCAGAAGCGCATTCTTATTACGGTTAAAATTAGATAAAACGGCATTTATAGCAACCGGTGTTTTTATTGCCTGCCTGGTAGACCTGGTAAGGATCTCTTTTTACAGCGGTTTTTCTGAATTAAAGAATGGGCAAACTAATTTTTTACTGCTGTTTACCGCCGTTATTTTTGCGTGGACGGGCGCTTTTGCCGGAAATAAACTGTTTAAAAAAACAAGCATAGTATTTTTTAAATGGTTTGTAGGTATCTTTATGTTGGTAATGGGCCTTTTAATAGTATTGGGAATAATAAAATGATAAAAAAACTTTTAGTTTTAAGTTTTATAGAAGGTGCTGTGGTAATGGCTGCAGAACTATGTGGTGCAAAATTGCTGGCACCCGTTTTTGGAAGCAGCCTGTATGTATGGGCGTCGGTAATGGGCATTACGTTAGTGGCTTTGGCACTGGGTTATTTTTATGGTGGGTTCATCAGTCAACGATCTGCCGAACATCCAAAAAAATTATTCGGCATATTGATCGCTGCTTCGTTATTTGTTATACTAATGCCGGTGCTAAGCCGTTACGTTATTCCCTGGATCTCTTATTTACCATTTTTGATATCGGTTGTATTAAGCACTTTTATTCTGTTATTTTTTCCGGTATTTTTTTTGGGGGCCACTTCGCCGTTGTTCATCAGTATTCAAACAAAAGAGAATGTATTATCGGGTAAAGTAAGCGGTACTGTATATGCGGTTTCTACATTTGGAGGTATTTTGGCCACTTTTATCTGCGGCTTTTATTTGATACCTGTAATTGGCTTAACGTACTGTTTATTGTTTTTTGGCACAGCATTATTTGTTGCGAGCTCTGTTATTTTCAGATCTTTTAAAAGCATAAGTATTATTTTATTTGTAGCATTTGTTTACCTGAACCTGCAGTTTAGTTTGCTAAAAAAAGAACAATTGTTTTATGGTAACAGCATTTTAGGACAACTGGAGGTAGTAGATGTTTTAAACGATAAAAAAGAAACGATAAGGCTTTTAAAGATCAATGGTATCATTCAAACGGAGATGAATTTAAGAACAAAACGATCGGTTTCGGAGTATGTGCAGCTTTTGGATACGTTGATACCTTCTTCCGCCAAAGAAAAAAAAGCGCTGGTATTGGGCCTTGGCGGTGGACTGACCGCTAATTTATTTGAAAAGAAGAATTATGCCACCGACGGTGTTGAGTTTGACCAGGGAATAATTGAAGCGGCAGTAAACTTTTTTGAATTGGATAACAACGTAAAACCAATATGTGCCGATGCCCGTTATTTTTTAAATACCTGCGCTAAAAAATATGATGTTATGTTATTTGATCTGTTTAAAGCCGAAGAGCAACCATCACATGTGTTAACCATTGAAAGTTTAAATAAACTAAAACAAAACCTTACAGATTCTGCAATTGTAATTATTAACTGGCATGGTTATATGAGAGGTGAGAAGGGTATGGGAAGCAGCATATTACATAGTACTCTGGTAAAAGCAGGTTACCAGGTAAAATTATGTTCAGTATCTGAAGATGAAAATTACAGGAATCTATTATTTATTTGCTCACCGCATAAATTACCAAAACTACCATTTGAGGTAGCTGCCAGTTTTGAACCTACCACACTTTTTAATACAGACGACAAGCCTTTGTTTGAGAAATACAACGCACTTGCCAATAAGGCCTGGAGGAGCAATTACCTGCATTATTATCAATCAAAAACAGTACATTAACTTAACCACGAAAAACGCTAAGTATGTACAACGGTCACAAAGACTTTGTGAATTTTGAACCTTTTTTGTATGCTTAGTGGTTAAAAAGATGAGTTATCAAAAAATAGATAACAATTCAACAATTTTTGATAAAGATTGAAAAAAGCGGTTATATTTGCTATCAAAATTTTAAAAAATGAATAAACTATTTTACTTAGCAGGTATTTCATTACTAACAGTTTTAACATCGTGCGGCGATAAACAGGCTGAAGAATTTAAAGAAGCAACAGATTCTGCTGTTGTTGATAATACACCAAAAGATACTACACCTATTACCGTTAACGAGGATACAAAATTTAAGTTTGATTTTGCCATTGCAAATATTCCTTCGCCGGTAGCGAGCGTTAATGAGCTATCGAGCTGGGGTGTGCCATACAATAACGCGTTCTTAATTGATACAAAAAAACAATCTAACGGTGATGAATTCAATAAGGCATTACAGCTAGGAGCATTTAATATTGATATGTCTTATGCCATGGTTAACAATGTTGGCGAAGATGTATTAAAGTATATGAAAGCAGTTTTAGTTAAATCTGATGCATTAGGCCTGAAAAGCGCGGTAGACCAGATGGTTGGTAAGCGTGCCGAAGCCAATATTGCCAATAAAGACTCTTTATTAAGAATATTGGATGAGATCTTTGTAAAAAGTGATTCATATTTAAGAACTAATGAGCGTGTTTATACTGCAGCTGCAGTGTTTGCCGGATCGTGGGTGGAAGCATTATACTTAACCTGTAAAATTACCGAAAACGGAACAGATGCTGCTGTAAAAGAAAAAGGGTATAAAGAATTATGGGACCAACGCTTTTATTTAAAGAACCTTTCCGATCTTTTAGCAGAGTATAAGGATAAAAAAGAATGTGTGGCCCTGAATGACCAATTAAAAGTTATCTTAACTGAGATCACAGCCATTAAAGACCCTAAAGATTTTAAAGAGGCTAACTTTAAATCCATCTCTGAAAAGATATATGCCTTAAGAGCAAATATTTTAAAATAGGTAAATATTGAATTTTTGAAGAACCTTCCGCAAAAAACGGGAGGTTTTTTTTTGAACCAAAGTCCTTATTTTGTATCTTTATTTAAATTAAAACATATCTCATGAAAAATAATCTACTTCTTTTGTTTTTAGCCGTTTCGTTTTTTGTTAATGCGCAAAGCAATTATCAGCGTAAGCTTTTTCAAACAGTTTCTTCAAATGCCAACGCATCGGTTATTTATTCGAACGAGTATAACACAAGCACTTTTATTGTAAGGGTAATATATCCAGGGGCTGCCTATACAGCATATTCTGACATTACAAAATTTACCACAACCACGGGCAATGTTACCAGTAGTAAAACATTTTCTATTGCCGGGTACGACCTTAAAGTATTAGATGTTGTAAAGAACAACCAGATGCTTTATATGACAGCAATGATCACCAACTCGGCAGGCACGTTACCCTGTATCATAAAATATAATTTAAGTACAAACACTACATCTTGGCGTAAAACATTATCAATTAATAACGAAGTATTCAGAGCTATAACTTATGATAATGCCAAGAATATTTACCTACTCGGAAATTATTATAATTCAGCTGCCAGTAAAACAGATCTTATGGTTGCCAAAATGGATACGAACGGTGTTTTGTTCTGGACAAAAACTTATGGAGAATTTACCCTTAATCAGAATCAAAACCAGGGTGGTATTGTTTTTAATGGAAACCGTGCTTTATATATTTCAAATGCGCAACCAAATGGTATTACCGAATCTTCTATTTTACGATTGGATTCTGCGGGTAATATCTTAACATCAAAAACTTTATCAAATACCTTTCCCAGATTTTTTCAGAATTTTCTGGCCATTTTAAAAGGTAAGCTTGTTTCTATTGATAGAAGCGTTAACACAACTTCAACATCGAGCTCGGTTGAAGGCCCGATTCTGATCAGAACATTAGATACTAATTTAACGGCAATTATTACTAAAACGTTATCACCGGATATTACAATAAATGATGTTTATTCTAACAATACAAATTTAATAGTTAGCGGCCCGGTTGCTACAACAGGTTATGGCTATAAGAGTATCCGTTTTGATTCACTATTAACCGTTATCGGATCAAAACATTTTAGCAAAATTCCGGTTCCCGCTTTAGGGTTTAATAGTTTAACCACTAGTTTTATTCATTCTTCAAACTCCTCATTTCATTTTTTTAATCCTTATAATTCAGATACGGTGTTTGTTGCAAAAACAGATCCATTTGAGAACGTGGGTTGTAAAGATTCTTTGTATCCTGTAACTCCTATTGTTTTTAATTATACCACTGCTGCAGTAACATATACGTCCAGCTCGTTAACGTTTACGGCTACAACCATTACTATACCGGTTGGTTCAGCCACTTATTCATCTACAAGTTTTTGTGCTGGTGTTACAACCGGCATTAACTCAGTTTTAAATAGCGGGCTTTTTTCAATTTATCCAAACCCGGCAAACTCTGTATTAACTATAACTTCAGATAGTTATTCTATTTCTAAATTTATTATCACTGAAGTTACAGGCAAGGAGGTGATGAATGGCACTGCAGAAGATAATATAGATGTTTCGCATTTGCGATCGGGTATTTATTTTATTTCTGTATACGATGAAAATAAGCGATTAGCCGGCACTAAAAAATTCGTTAAGAATTAAGGTGATATTTCTACACAATTGTTATTTTGTGAATTAAAACGGACATTTTGAGTATCTAAAAATGATTTAGAAAGGCTTTTAAAAAGGCATTGCGTTTGACTACTTACAGGTATGAAAGAACCTGTAAATTTTTTTGCGATATGCATCTCGGCTTTTTTAAATACAGCCATTGGTTTTCTTTGGTTCATGGTTATATTCAGGCATTCATACTTTGAAGAACTGGCTAAAACGAGTGAGCAGATATATCATGCGCCATCGGTTATAACAGCTTCCTTTATGCAGTTGGCCGGTAATTTATTAATGACCTTTGTTTTGGCTTTGCTATTAAATCAACTCGATAAACTGGCAGTAGGGGAGGCCATACGTTTTGTTGCCCTTATCTGGATAGGTTTTATTGTTGCCACTACAGCACCCATGTTTGCTTACCAGGCATTTTCAATAAAATTCTTTATGATCACAACGCTCTATTCGTTTATTTGCCTGCTTATAAGCGCCGCCATTCTTACTTTGTGGAAATAAACCGACAAAGTTATTTCAAGATCAAAAAGATTATTTGTGTTTTTGCAGCATTTGTGTTGGCGAGATACCAAAATGTTGCGTGTAACATTTGGTAAAATAAGATTGCGAAGAAAACCCCGTTTGGTAAGCGATCTCTGTAATATTACCATTCTTATTTAAAAGCAATTCGTTTGCTTTTTCAAGGCGGATGGTTCTGATGATCTCGGATGGAGATAAACCGGTAATGGTTTTTACCTTGCGCTGAAAATGGCTTCGGTTAGTTGCCATTTGATCTGCCAGTTTTTCTACAGAAAGCTCAGGATCATCGAGCTGTTTAAAGATCAGGGCAAATAATTTTTGCGTGTAAGGCTCAGTTCCGGTAAATTTTTCTTCGGCCTTTTTTTCAGGTTGGGCAATTAATTCTTTAAACTCTGTTTTGCGTTTTCTTAAAATATCGAGCTGGTTAATTACGGTTGTAAGCAACTCATCCGGTAAAAATGGTTTAACCAGGTAACCCTGCGCTCCCTGCTTCAACGCTTCCATTCTAGACTCAGCAGCTGCCTTTGCCGATAAAATAATTACGGGTATATGATCACATTGCGGGTTACTCTTTAAAGATCTTAGTAAACCAATGCCATCCAGCTCAGGCATCATCAGATCGCTTATAATAAGGTCGGGCAAGGTCTTTTCAAGCAGCTCAATGGCTTCTTTTCCGTTTTTGGCCTTTAACACCTTAAAATTATTTTGTTCAAGATAGCCGGTATTAAACTCTAAAATATCCTTATCATCTTCTACAAGCAATATCTGGTAGGCGTTTTCATCAGATGGTACATAAACAGCCGATTTAATAGCCGTATTATCTTCTTTATCCTTTAAAATAATGGTTACGGTAAAAGCAGAACCTTTGCCTTCTTTACTTTTTACAATAATAGTTCCATTCTGTAATTCAACAAGGTCTTTTACCAATGCCAGCCCAATACCAACACCCTTTGCAGAGCTGGCTGTTTTTTCGCTCCTGTAAAAACGGTTAAAGATATTTTCCTGGTCTTTTTCGGAGATACCAACGCCGGTATCCCAAACATTGATAATTAATTTAATGCCGTTTTCTGTTTCTTCGGTATCCACATCTATTCCAACCTGGTTATTGTTTTTGCTGTATTTAATGGCATTGCTTAATAAATTTCCGGTAATCTTTTCAAGGGCATCTTTATCAAAAAAAGCAATTTTGTGTGGAATATTGAGCCTGTGAACAATGCTTATATTTTTTTCGACCGCCATTTTTGAATATGTATTCACCAGTTGCGTAAAAAATATTTCAAGATCGCCAAAGGTCTCATTAAGTTTATATTTTGCTGAATCGATCTTCGAAATATCCAGCATTTGATTTACCAGCTCATTTAAACGTTTAATATTTCTTTCAGCCAGCTCAATGTTCTGAAGTTCATCGGGCGTTGATATTTTTGTTTTAAGTAAATTTAAAGGTGCCTGGATCATGCTTAGGGGTGTTCTGATCTCATGAACAACATTTGAAAAGAACTTCTTTTTAGCTTCCTCAATTTTTAAATTTAACCGCTTTTTAAAATTAAAATAAATAAGAAATATGACGAGTGTGCCCGCAACGATAACAATAAAAAGCAGCGATAAATAAATACGGCGGTTTTGTTCTTCTATCTTAAGAGTTTGGGCAGCAATTTCTTCTTTTTGTTTTTTTACGATCTCTGTTTTTTCGATCTTAAACTGCCGGTCAACCTTAGCCGTGTAATCATTTATTTCTTTCTTTTGAATAGTGTTATTAAGCTCAATGTACTTCCTGAAATAATCTGCAGAACGTTTAAAATCTTTAAGATCGTAATATACCTCGGCCAGGTTGCCATATAAAGTGGTCTTATAGTTGTTCGCCTCATTGTCTTCCGTCATTTTTTCAACCTGCAGATAATTTTCGAGTGCCTTTTTAAAATCCCCTTTTAAATGATAGATCAGCCCTAAATTAAATAAAGGGATCATGGACTCTTTTTTGTTATTTAATTTGAGCCAGATATTTAAAGACCTCGAAAAATTTGCAGCAGCAGAATCTATTTGTTTGTTAGCCTGGTAACTGGCCCCCAGGGCCTGGTAGTAATAGCCCGCCAGCACAGGGTCCTGCCTTTGATCTAAAATGTCTTTCACTTCTTTTAAAACTATAGCGGCACTGTCTTTTTCACCTAACCGGCGGTGGTTTGCCGACAGGTTAATTAAGCAGGTGGCCGTGCCATAAACATCTTTAATTTGTTTGCGTACCTTTATCTCTTCTTTATAATAATATTTAGCGGTAGCAAAACTCATTTGACTAAAGTTTAACTGTCCTAAGGCATTATAAATACTTGCCTTTAAACGAAAAGTAGATGTATCGTTACAAAGCGAAAGAGCGTTATAAAAATGATCAATAGCTGCCTTTGTTTTCTCAAGCTCCTGGTTAATCAAACCCATTCGGTAAAAGGCACGTACCTGGTAAATAGTTGAATTTAGTTTTTTTGCTTCTGCTAAGAGCTTGTCGCAATAGATAATGGCAGAATCGTAATTCTTTTTTTCAGTTGCTTTTGCTGCGGACGATTCTATGGTTTTTAAAACGGCATTTTGCGACTTTACGTTTAAAACGGTAAGGCACACAATAAATACAAGGAATCGGTTAAACGTAAATAAATTTTCTTTCAAGAGAATGTTATTTAAAAGCTAAAATACAGTTTTTATGATAAACCCTTTACCCGTTTCTGTTAATAAAACTTATGGCTTTTATTTATCTGTTTATTATTAGTTTTTTAGTTACAGATTGTGAGTTATATGTAAACCTGTAAAAATAAACGCCTGGTTTAAGCGGGCTTGTATTATATGCGACATTTTGCCAGCCTTCGTCAAAACTTTTTTCTGTTACAGGTATAACATTTCCTAACATGTCAATGATCTCAAGTTTTATTTTGGTTGTTTGCGTTAACTTAAAATCAAAAGTACAACTCGCGTTTGCAGGGTTTGGAAAGCAAGAAATAAAAGTATTGTTTGCGCCTGTTGGTTCATATTCTTTTATACCAACGGCAGGGTAGGTAGCAAAGTGAAGGATAATATCAGATGTATTAAAATTTGATTTGATAACACCGATAGGGTTCCCAAATTCATCCTGCGCTTTAATAGAAGTTAATAATTGCCCTTTATCCACCACAAAACTTATTGTTGGATCAAGTGGTAATAATGCAGAAGGAACCACAATAGTAAGCGAATCGTTAGATATATAGGAAGTGAAAGAAACGGCGTCCCTTGCTTTCCAATAGTTGGCAAAAAGATCGACGTTGGTAACAAAAACACCTTGCGGCAGTCCACTAATCAATTGTTGCTCTGCCGTTAATTTATATTGGCGCGTTGGGTGTATCAATAATATGTTTGGTGCATTGTTTGCCATGTTACGGTTGATCACATCTAACCATACAGCTACTTTTTGCGGGTAATTGGTGCTGGAAATGGGCACTGATGTAAAATCGTCGGAGATGGTCATTGGATATTCCCAAACAATGGAAAGCGGGCCGCCTGTAGATCTGTTCTTATGTTGCTGATACGGAAAATTAGTAAGGATATCTGCCGCAGAAAAAGTTGTATTATTACTATAACCGGTAGTATCCAGTGCATTTACCAGCTGATCATGAAAACACAAATAGCCCGCGCGGAATGTTTTTACATTTATCCCAAAATTATTTTCCAGTAAATTCTTTGAAACCTCGGTTTCTCCTAGAACGGTACCCCCAACGGTTGGCCCCGTGCCGGAATTGTAGGGTAAATAACTTGCTGTGGTATTTCCCAATACACCCAACGGAAAAACAGATTCGTCATCAAAGTCGGGGAAATGCCCAACAGAATGGCTTCCGCCACTATGGCCCTGGTTTAAAACATACTGTACTTTTGGGATCGTGTTTAAATTATAAAAAGCGGCAAGCAAAGCATCGTCAATATAATGTGTGGTAAAAAAGTAAGAGGCTTTTATACCAACCGATCTTTCGTAATCGGCATAAAAATGCATAGTATCGTAAGCAGTGGTAGCATCCACATCATGAGTTATCATTAAGGTTGTTTTGCTATTGTATGGCGACGTATGTAACCATACAGCCCTTGGTGCGTGCGCCTGGTAAATCCCTTTAATAAAAAGCATAACGGCGTCAGAAGTAGGTTCAAATCCATTAGAGTAAAAACGATTGGCGCTGTAATCAAGGTTTAACTGATTAGTTACGATCAGGTTCTTAAAAGAAAAACCAATAGCATAAGCTGTACCGGCTCCAAAAGATCTCTTGGTAATTGCGGTTGAATTATCGTCGAACATAGCTAATGATAAAGCGCCCGACACCGTATAGCTTCTTGAGCTGATCACCGACGTGTATGTTGTTTTACCCAAAGAAATAGTTTGTTCCATAGTATCGTTTAACCACTTAAAGGAAGGGTCGTTCAAAAAAGAATTGAATCTGACCTTGTAGCGGGCATTACTATTTAGATGCGCAGAGATCCCGAATAACGAAAAGAAGTAGGAGTCTCTTACATTGGGTGCAACTAAAACTCCGCCACGGTTCACATAACTTATTAAAGAATCTTTTTCGGGTGTTGTAAAAGTGCTAACATCAAATTTAGAAGATGCAAGGATCATCCCATAATTTTTAGCAGTATTAACATTGCTTGTTACAATAAACGGAATGCCTGCAGTTTTTAGAATATACCTGGCCGAATAGATCTCAGCGTCCGAGGTTTCTGCATTTTTTGTTGTAAGATCAAGTAAAGCCACAATACGGCTGTTTGTATTTGCCGTGATCTGGGCTATACAATTATCTTTTAATATGCCAATAAAGCACATTAAAAGCACTGCCCGTAAAATTTGTTTCATAATGCAATTTACAAAAAAATACCAAAACACAATGGCTTTGTTATAAAGCTTAATACATATGTTTGCTTAGTTTGGCAAAGGTGGTTCGGGTAACGGTATTAAACCTGTATTGATCGATATGCTCATCGCTCATTTTGTATTTTTGATAGCTCTTTTTATTTTGAGTAATGTGGTTGTACGGATAAAAATCCAGCAGGTCGCCGGTTTTAAAATCTTTTGGTCCCGGGCAAAGTTCTATGATCCTTAACGAATCGCCTTTGTTATCAATACAAATGGCCATTGCCGTAACAGGAGTAGAACCGCAATACGAGTGAGCCTTGTAATATTCAATTACCCTCACTGTCATGGTATCTTTTAGCACCTTATATTCCCAATGCTTTGTACTTTCTTTTGAGAGTATTGCTTTTGTTTTCTTGATCTTTGGCCGCTCGGTTAAACCGGGCTGTAAAGGTGAATAACTGTTTACAACAAAGCATAAAAATGCTCCCGCCAGAGAAAATAATTTTAAAAACATGATAATTTGATTGTGCTTTAAAATTATTATAAATAGTTTGCTTTATCAAGGATTTTAACAGAGTGGGGAATTGAAATTATTTTTGTGGAATTGGCTGGGTATGGCTTTTGGCGGTATCAGGGCCTATCCCTTCCTATAAAACGTTCTTTACCAAGTAAAAAGTTAATGGCCCGCTTTATGTTTTTATCGAGACTTTCTTCTGTTTTTAAATGTGCCAGGTACCTTACTATTTCAAGGCGCAGCGAAGGGCTTAAACTTTTAAAGACCTTTGCAGCTTTTTTGTTTTTTGTTAAAGCAGCTTTAAATTTTGGGTGAATTTCTATTTTGCGCTCAACAGGATCAAATCTTATTTCAAATGTTGCGCTATCGCCAACATCCTTCTTCGCTGCTTTTCTCATAGGCGTGTTTAAATATAAACGCCAATGGCCACTGTATTTGACCAGTGTTTGTATAAACTCATGATCATCGATCTTTATCTTTACAGGAATTTTTCCTTTATCTTTTCCCGCTTCATTAAAAAGTTCTTTTAACTGTTTATCCGGAACAAAAACAAAAGGATTGATGCCAATGATCTCAATTTTAGCTTTGAAGCTCTTCATTTATCCTGCAGTATACTATAACGCGGCCAGCTTTTTAATATCGCTTACCTCTAACACTTGCTTATCATAACCTTTATTTACAGCGTTGATCATAGCCTGGCCAACCTGGTGAAGGCTCAAGACCTTGCTAATAAAGAAAGGAGACAAGATGGGTATCAATATCCTGAAAAGTGTTTTTACATTTTTTTGACCTTTAACCGGTTTCATAATGCCCGGGCGAAAATTATATTCTTTTTTAAAAGGCAATTTCATAAGATCATTCTCTGTTTTACCTTTTACCCGCGCCCACATTAATTTACCTTTTTCAGTACTATCTGTTGATGCGCCTGATACAAATGTAAATACCATGTTAGCATTTAATTTTGAAACGGTCTTTGCAAAATGCAAAGTTGTATCGTAAGTGATCTTTGTATATTCATCTTCCTTTAAGCCCACCGAGCTAATGCCGGCACAAAAGAAACAGGCATCAAACCCTTTCAAGGCAGATTCATTTTCATCCAGCTTTAAAAAATCCTTTACTATTAATTCTTTTAGTTTTGGATGTTTAAGATCATATGCCCTCCGGTTAACTATCAGTACTTCATTTATCTCTTTACTTTCAAGGCAATGCAGTAAAACACCTTCACCAACCATTCCCGTGGCTCCTGTAATAATCACTTTCATGTTTTTATTTTTTTGTTGCTTTTGGTTTTAAAGAATTTATATATTTAAAACTCAAATCGAAATAAGGTTTCAATTCTTTTGTGTTCTTTAGTAACTTTTCCGGTACTACCACGTATTCTTTACGCACAATACCATAGGCAGTGACTAACGTGGTTTTATATTTTTTAAGAAAGGCATCTATTTCATCAGGAGGTAAGCGCAGCCCTAACGAGCCATCGGGGTGGAAGTTAGAGAACATGTGGCCGTTGTGGGAAGTATACGGTACAGTATCGCCTTTTAATTCTACTTTAGGATTGGTTGCTACCAGTTTTTGGTAGGCCGCAAATATTTCGGGAGGAAGTGTATTACCTTTTTTTGCTGCCATTTGCTCTTTTAATTAACTTATAAGCATTGCTATAATTGTAGCAATGCCTATAATAAAATTACAAATTATTTAACAACGAAAAAAGAGTATTTTATACAGCCTGTTGTACCAGCTGTATATTAAAATTCAGTTTTACTTCTTCGCCAAGTAAAACAGTGCCAGCTTCATTTAGCAGGCTAAAATCCATACCAAAATCTTTGCGGTTCAGTTTTCCATTTACTTCAAAACCCGCACGGGTATCATTAAAACGGCCTTTGCCAATGCCGTTAAATTCAACAGCCATGGTTATTGGTTTTGTAACGCCACAAATGGTAACGTCTCCTTTAAGTTCATTATTTATTAAACGACCGGTAAAATTTATTTTTGGAAATTTTTCTGTATTGAAGAATAAGTGCGATCTTAAATGTTTATCGCGTTCTTCCTGGTTGGTGCTAACACTGTTCGTGTCAATTTCAACGGTGATCCCGGCATTGCTAAAGTCATCATTTTCGCTCAATACCTGGCCGTTAAAGCTTTTAAAAGTGCCGCTTGCCGTTGAGATCATTAAATGTTTCACTTTAAACTGGATGTCGGAATGGCCGGCATCTATTGTCCATTTTGTTTTTGTTGCTGTCATAGTTTTTTTTACAAAACTACGGCTGATAAAAAAGATGGCATTTACCAAATGGTAAAAAATCACTTTTTAGCGCGGATACGGCTTAAAGATTGTTGTGTAATGCCTAAATAATTGGCAGTGTCGCCCAGGCTAATACGCTGCAAAATCTCTTTGTATTCTTTTACAAACAGGTTATAGCGTTCTGCTGCATTTTCTTCAAGCATATCGCTAATACGGCGTGTCATACGCACAGGAGGTATTGATACAAGTTTTCTGAAAAAGGTTTCCATACAATGGTGCTTTTTACAGAGTATTTCCATTTTAGTATGGCTTATTAAAGTAACCGTGCAGGGTTCTATAGCTACTAACATAAATTCGGACGGCATTTGGTTAATATAGCTGTCAAACACAGTAAAAATACGTTGTTGCCAGAAAAAACGCATTACAAATTCTTTACCATTTTTTGCGAAACAAATTTTAGCAAGGCCTTCATTTAAAAAAAATAAATGTTTACATATTTCGCCTTGTTTTACAATGCATTCTCCTTTTTTAAAGGTTTTTGTACTTACGTCTATAAATAATTCATCTGCCGCTGCTGGTGTAAGCGGGGAGAAGGAGTGGCAGAATTGCTGGAAGGTAAGCATACTATAAAAAATAATAATTATTTATCAGGAAACGTTATCTCTCCACAAGGAACTGTAATAAGATTGCCAAGAACTAAAGAAAGAGCAAAGTATGATCGCATATTACTTTCTTTTAACTGAATGGTAAACGGATCGTTTTGCCCCAGTTTGGTTAATGTGCCAAAGGTCATTACCACATGTTCTTTTGGTTTTATCGTAATATCTAAAGTTGGTGAACTCCCCATCCTGCTGTCTAAAAAATCTTTTAATTCCTTCGAAATAACTTTATCATATTGCTGCCGTTTTGGTGTTAAGTTTCTTGGTAACAAAAACACATCCGACATTAATATTTTATGTGAACGAAGCGAATCATATTCGCGGCCAAAAGCAATTTTTATATTCGCGATAACACTGCTATCGTTTGTAATGGTTGTAGTAACATACCTGTAGCCATATTCCTGCGCAAAGCCATCCCTGTATTGAAAGCCTTGCCTGGGGCCATCTTCAATAGTAATACCGGTTTGGTATGAGTGATCGGAGTATTGTAATTGTTCGTTTATTGAAAGATTACGCGTAGATTTCTCTTCGCTGCAAGAGCAAATTACAAATGCGGATAATAAATAAATTACAATTATAAATATGGATCTTTTCATTGTTCCAGTTCTCTTTTTAATATTTCAAGTGTGGTGTTCCAGTAAAAATTTACATGGCCGTAAATAACTTCGTTTATCAGGTTAGTAATGTTCAAGGTTAATACTGTTTTATTTCCATCAGGCATTAAAATAAATTCTATTACCTGGTAATTTTCAGGAACATCTGCTATTTCAGAAATGGGTGTCCAGTAACTGTATTTAAATACTTTTTCAGGTTCAAGCTTTAAAATGGTTCCTTTGGTTTCAAAATCCATTTCATGAAATTTGCCTTTAATGATAAAAGGAGATCCAATAGCCCAACCTGAAATTACCTGTACTTGCTGGTCCCACAGCCATTGTTTTATCGCTTCTGGATTAGTTATCGCTCCCCATACTATTGAAGTAGGGGTATTGACAGTAATAGTTTTGTGTATGGGCTTTTTAAATGACACTAATCTCTCTTTCTTCTTAAATGTGCGAAATGTACTTCCGCTGTTGTACCCCCGTTTATGGCACTATTAAAATTCATTAATTCCCAACCTTTATCCTGGTATTCTTTTACTTTTAAAAGTAGGGGATTGGCATTATAACCTGATTTTTCCTGGCTTGTGAAATCCGCTTTTTCTTTTTGGAACTCTTTACCATCAATTGAAATGCCTATTTCATATTTAAAGGTGGTGTATTCAATGATCATAAACTCATATTTATCCTGTGCCTTAATAAACGCAACAGATAAAAATAAGGCGAGGGTGAAGAGGAGTTGTTTTGGTTTCATATTATTGTTTTTTATAGATTAATAATTAAACTTTATCAGGAAATACCTTGTGAATTCTTTTTTCCATCTCTGCAGCAATAACTTTTCCTGCTTCATCCTGCTGTTTAAGTTTTGCTATAATATTTTTATAACTTTCGTGATCTCTATCCTGGCTCAATTTAAATACCGTATCAAGGTCTGTTATTTCAATTTCAAAACCTACAATGTAAGGCTTGGCTCTTTGTATAAATTCTTTGGGCAAATTGTCAAAAATTGTACCTGACTCTTTATTAAAATTTTCAAAGTGCAGACTAACCTGTCTTAATACATCTTCTAATTCGTTATCATCTAAAAATCTTATCGTGCCTTTTGCGTGAACACTCATATAATTCCAAGTAGAGGGGATATTTGGTTTGCTATACCAGGTACCACTTACATAAGTATGATGTCCGGTAAACACTGCAAGCACATTACTGTTATGTGAAAAGGCTTTATGATGGTCGGTGTTTTTCATAATGTGACCTCTTAAGATCTTCTTGCCATTCTTTTCTTCAATAAAAAGAGGGATCTGTGTAGCAATGGGTTTGTTTTCTGAATCGCAGCCGGTTAAAAATGCAAATGGATATTTAGCTACAAATTGTTTTATTATTTGCGGATCATTTTCTTTGTGATGTGGTAAGTTGTACATAGAAAGATGTTTTAAAGATTTTTATTTGTTAGTTTTTTAATGTCTCGAAGGATTGCAAATCCTTCGGAGCGGAGAATCGATCAGTGTCAATCAAATAAATCTGGATTTGCTTCAACTAAGGTCGGCGGTCTAAGATGCTCAGGTATTTGTTTAAGAATAGGTTTTAAAGATAAAGCTTCAGATGTCTTTCCATTCCTCCTTAGGTTCATGGCTAATGATACTAAACTAGGGCCTAAGTTTAAAAGTAAATCATCAATTATTTTTTGATTATTACCCGTTAGAAAAATCCAAGCATATAGAATGTGTTCATTTGGAATAATCTCTCTTGTCCATTGAAAATGAAGAATGTTTAATCGTCTATTCATTAAATTAGTTTGTTCAACCATTAAGAATTTTCTCAATATTTTTTTCTTTTTATTTAAAATAACTTCATCATGTAAATCTTCATTGTCTAATGTTAAGATAGGATTTCCTAAATCAAGCGAATATTTATGTCCATCCCCTTTATCCTCAGGCCAATCAGGAATTTTTTCAATAGAAGGTTCATCAACAACATTATTACTTATTTTAGCTCTTGGTATTAGTTCTAGAAGAGAGGGTTCTTTGTATTTGAAAAATATAAAATGTAATAACGAAGTGTTATAAAAACTAATGGACATGTTTTTTTTATTCACTATTCCCAATAATAGTGGAAGTTCTAAACGAAATATCCAATTTATATTTTCAGTTTTCCACTTTAAGCTATCAGGATTCCCATAAACTATTTTATCTGTTCCGCTACTTTTAACTTGAACAATAAAAGGATAGCCAAATGTCAGTGGACCGGATTCTTGATCGGCTAACTGGCAATAGAAATCAAAACCAATATCTTCTTGTCTAGGTACAGGTGTTATCAAACCTAACCCTGATAATAAGTAATTTGCTAGATATTCTGATCGATCTCCTTCTCTGAAATTATATAATCTTAAGCCAGACATACGTTTTTTTATTTGATTCGTACTAATAAAAAACCACCCTCATTTTTATGCTAAGGATGGTTTTCAATTTTAATTTATTTCATTTTAATTAAGCTTCCACTTCCGTTACAATACTTGGGAAGATACGCACGTTATTATTTTCTTCTCTGCGGAACTGGTAAGTATATTTGTAATGGCTCTCTAAACCTGATTTGTTTGGGAGACCATTGATCATCATAATATTTCTGTTCTTTGCAAAACGTAATAACTCACGTAAATAGTGCGCAGAGATCTGGCCTACCTCGTCAATAATACAATGTACTTTAAAATCAGAGCTGCTGCGGTGCGATGATTCTTTAATAAATACGTGTAACAAGGTAATGTAAATGATCGCTTTTACTAAAATGTCTGTTCCGGTACTGCCAATACTGTCAATTTTGTGTGTCCAGCCGGTTTCGTTCATACCTTCTTTAATATTGAATTTCAATTCAAAAAGATCCTGTAAACGAATTTCTTCCTGCTCTTGTTCTTTAATAGCAGAACTTAACTGGTCTAACAATTTAACGGCGCGGCCGCTGATCTCTCGTTTTTGGCCGGTTGCAAAGTCGGTATTAAATAGACCTTCGTTGTAAACCAAACCATTTTCTTCGCGGAATTCCTGCACACGTTTTAATAAACGGTATACTTTGTTATCCGATTCTTCTAAACGAATTTTAATGAACTCGATCAATTTGCTTTCTTCAAATTCGGCTTTCTTAAAGTCTTCGGCAATTAAGGTAATGATGTGCTGGATCTTATCTTTTTGCCCGCTTAGTTCTTTTACTTTGGTAGCAATACTATCGGTTACCAAACCAATTTGTGTAGCTGTTTCGGCAATAGATAATTCAATTTTATTTTCGTTAATGAACGAGCGTAAGTTCTGAGCAAAACGTTCGTACTCGCCTTGCGAGGCATCATTACGGATCACAAAGTTAAAGTGATTATCTAACTTGAATTTACCGGCAAACTCATTTACATAACGTTGGAAAGCGCCATATTCTTCGTTAAAGTGCGAATCGTTCTTTAATAATTGTGTACAAAGGTCCATAATATTATAGTTGGTCCGTTTTGGTTCGGCACGTTCTATAATATCTGAATACTTTGTATATACCGGTGTTTCGCGGAAGTTGTTAGAATAAAAATTGATACCGTTATTAAAGTCGATCAACTCCTCATCAAAAGCGCGTTTTTGTTTATTCAATTCCATGCGCTTGGTATTGTATTTACGCGTGGCCTCTTCAACCTGTGTGGTTAGATCATTATTGCTTTTTACGAACTCTTCTTTCTTTTGAATAAAATCAGGCATCTTATCAAAGATCTCGCGTTTATCTTTTAAATAATCGCTTACGATTTGTGCGTATTGTTCTATCTCTTTTAACGCTTCGGTGATCTCTTTCATGCGGCCTTCAACATTTTTTAGTTGTTTGGCATCAACACCTTTGCTCTTAAAGTTGGTTTCTTTTTCTTTCGACAGCGCGTCTTCTTTATCTTCGTAATCTTTCACCTGGTTCTTCTTCTCAACCTCCAGTTCAGAGATCTCAGACTCTTGTCTTTCTTTTAACTCGGCTAAACGTTCATCGTTATATACTTTTAATTTCTCGAACTGGTTAGTAAAATCGTTTAATAAATTATTTTTCTTTTTATTTAAGATCGACAATTCTTCTTCAATAATATTTAAACGCTGGCGGTTACCGGTTAATGATTGTTCCACTTCTATACCGGCTTTGCTTCTCCATTCCTCCAATTCGCTGCCTAATTTATGTTCGCGTTTATCGGCCAATTCCAAAGAGTAGGTAAGTACTTTAACATCTTCTTTCATTTCGCCGAGTTGCTTACCAAATTTATCGGCAGCCAGCATTTTTTCTTCGTTATTGGCAACCTGGAATGTGTTTAAAGCTTCCTCCAGGTCACGAATTTGAGCTAAGCGCTCGTTCTTTTCAAATTGATATTCTTCAATGGATTTAGAAACCACTTCAACGGTCTCTAAATTTAAACTGATGCCATATAAGGTATCGGCAGTTTCCTGTTTTACTTCAGGGGCAATATCAGTACGAAATAATAATTTCTCATTCACCACTTTACCAATGGTGTTATGCCAGTTCTTTACGTTCTTCTCTAAGAAACCGTAAAAAGCATCGTGCTGCACATTTAACTTCTCTTCAATTTCCTTGATCTCATTTTTAATTTTAATGATCTCGTTATTGGTTTGGTTAACACGGTTGCTTAGTGAACTTTTTAATTTAGTTTCAAGCGCTTCCCATTCGCGTTGCAGGGTTTGCACCATGTTTTGTTTAATAGCGCGTTCAGATTTGTTCTTGTAACTTACAGCGCGTAATTCAGCCAACTCGCTTTCAAGATCTTTTATTTCCTGTTCATAAAAGCGGGTAGTGCGAATTACTTTTTCTTCGCTTTTTAATTCGTTAAATTCAATTTGCTTGGCGGTAACTTCGGCATTTACCTCGCCAAAACTCTCATCGCGTTTTTGTTTTAATTCAGAATCGCGTTTGTTGTATTCGTTCTTTTGAAGTAACTGTAATTCGTTATAATGATTGAAAATTTCGCTGGTACGGGAATTGATCTTATTAATGTAAGCAGTTTTATCATTACGCAATTGCTCAATTAACGTAGAGTATTTCATTTCAATACTTGCAACGTTAGATGTTAAGCTTTCGTATTCGCGACGGGCAATGTTTAATTCTACCTGCAATTTTTCACGCTCTGCATTTTTTTCAAGAGCAGCTTCAACGTTTTGTTCTTTGTAGGCTTTTAATTTTTTATTGGCGTCACGGATGGTACGGTCGTAATAACCGATCTCTTCGCGTATATCGTTTTGTTTGCTTTCAATATTTTCTTTTAAAGTTTCGTGCTCTGTTGTTAAAGCATCCAGTTCTTCTTCTTTCTTTTTAGAAGCCTCGCGAATGGCTTCATTCTGTGTTTCGGCAAAACGTAAGCTGCTACCTAATTTATCAGCCATTTCCATTTGCGCGCCTTTAAGCATGTGCACCTGGTCGTACTTTTTATCGATCATTTCGATCAATTGCTGAGATTCTTTTTTCAGGTACGTTTCAATATCGGTATACTTTTCGTTAAACTGGCGTAACTGGCGCTCTACCTGTTCTAATTTAATGGAACTGCTTTCTGAAGTTAATGAATTAGCAATGAAATCTTTTATAAAGCGGGAGTCTACACTGCTTTTAGAAGATAAAAATACATTGGTAATTGATTTTGGAATATTTTGATATTTTTCGTTACCTTTTAATAAATGGAATTTAGAAAGTTGTTTATCGGTTTCAGTTCCATAGATAATATTCCTGTAGCGTTCAAAGGTATCGATCTGGTTAGAGATATAAACGCCGCGTTTTTCTAAATTGGCAATGATCTCTTTTATTTTCATGGCCTCATCATTGGCAGTGAAAAAGAAATCAGGGTTATAAGGTGCATCCACAAAACGGAAAACCAATTTGTTGTGGCGGTATACCATTACAAAAAAAGCCTTGTCTTCGGTTGCAATTTCATAGATCAAAAAAGAATTCTCGTAACGGAAATAGTGTTCCTCAAATGGTTTTTGAGATGCTGAGATCCCCAAACCACGGCTATTTGCGCTATAAAAGAAAAGGATAGCACGTTGCAAAGAGGTTTTACCAAAGTTATTGGTTCCTACAAAACAAGTGTTTCCGCTCAATTCAATATCCGCATATTTTACGTTTGCGATATTTATCTCAACAATTCTGTTTAATATTCTACAGTTATTTTCCATTCTTTATTTCTTAAATCTTACTTCTAAATTCTTAAATCTTAATTATATATCAGCCCCTGCGCACCTTCAGTATCTGTTCCGCTATCTTCATAAATAGCAACAGAGTTAATTACATCCAGTAAGTACGAATAAGAATCCAGCACTTTATAAGATTCTGTTTTTTCGTCTTCCAGTTCTAAGAACGAATCACGGCTCATCAAATCGCAGATCTCGCGTACCTTATTGTGCAAAGTTTCTGAACGGTATAAAGGGATTTTTTGTAATTTTTGTTTCAAACGCACGTTGGCGTTGCATTCTTCAGCAATTTCACTTGGTCTGAAACGGCTGCCAATGGTGATCTTATTATCCATACTTGCCAAAAGATCGATAATATCAATGTAACGTTCAAAACGTTCCAGTTTTTTTTCTATTTCTGAATTCGGCTCATTCAGTTTAGAGAAATAGAAGAAATTGTTTCCACGCTCAATATTGTAGCGGATCACGTTAAAATACGCCTGTAAGCGATCAAAATTTTCTGGATTATTGATAACATCGTATAAACGGTTCATACCGTCTTTTGTACCATTGCTTGAAATAAAATTACCACGGGCCATAATGCCAAAAATATCGTGGGTCTGTTTTGGTAAATTAAAATCTTCTGCTAGCATGCCTTATTGTTTCTAGTTTTTAGTTTCGTGTTTCTTGTTCTAACCTCTTGGTCTGTTCTATCTTGTTGTCTCGTTGTCTTGAGTCTTTTATCCTTTATCCTCATCATCTTTTTTCACTTTCTCTTTCTTTGCTTTTGCTTTTTCTTTTGCAGGAACAATGAGTGTATAGCCCAATCGCTTTTTTACATCGCTTCCGGTATCGGTATAATCGTAGTATTGCAAGCGGTATTTAAAATCCAAAACATTTTGGTATTCCATCGCTATCTCTACAAATAATGAAAGTCTTTCTTCGAAGGTAACACTGCCAATGGCCTTAGGAAATTTGTAATCCATTAAATACTCAAACAAGTTGGCTTTGGTTTGCACTAAAAAACGTTCTACTAGTTTTTCTGTATCTAATTTTATCTGTTGCTCTAAACCTTTGTCTTTAAAATTGCCAGCCATTTTACCGGCAATACCGCGCACCATTAAACGGGTAAGCTTGTATTTTTCCGCAATACGTTTGCATAAAATATGACCATCGTCTGTATACAAAAAGTCGATGGCGATCTTCGTTTTTGGTGTTTTGTGCCCGTTGTGTTTTAGTGTATTGATGCTTTGAACAATCTCTTTAAAATTGGTTTTGTAGTAAAGTGAGCCGTGTTCTTTGATCTCTTTCAGGCGTTGTGCTTTCTTGTAAACATCGATCTGGAACTGGATCTTGTTAATGAAATCAGTAATATCGGTTTGGATCTCGATCAGGTAATCCAGGTTCTCGATCAAACTTACTTTAAGCGCCTGAACAATGCCGTAGAGCTCGGTATCGTTGGTTAAATTAAACAGCGCCCTTGTATCTTCAACCACATCGGTTGTTTTTTTGATGAACTCAATGATCGTATCGCGTTTTTCCCTGTAATCTTCCAGCTTTTGGAGTTTAATGCGGTAATTACTTTCGTTCTTGTAAGTATCATCCACATTTTTTTGAAGCTTGATGATCTCGCGTGTAAGCGTGGCGTTAATGCGTTTTAAATATTTTTTAATGCTACGTAAGAAACGCATTTCGCGCGCTTCCTGGTAAAAGCGGATATGACGGTTAAGTTCGTTGATATAATCGTTGATGAAGCCTGGTGTTACTTCACCGATCTCCATAAAGTCTTCGAACATGGCCACTACTGCGTCGTTCAGACTAACAATATTCTCATATTCGTAAACAAGATCGAGTGATTTTAATTTTTGATATTGTTCCGCCGAAATATCTTCGCGGCTTAACAATTCGTTAACCGTTATATTATCGCGGTTAGCAAATAAAAATTCAACAACATTACGCTGATGGTAAAGTTGTGAGAGAATATCATTAACATTGACCTGTAGTGCCATCTTTATACCTAATTACTAAATTTACGAAGGCTTGGCTGCACAGCGAAATGGCTTTATCAACAAAAAAAGCAGTAATTAACTTTTTGGTCTGAAAGCCTTGATTTTAAAGAGATTGAGCTAATCTACCGAAATGAATAAAGTATTAACAGCTGTTATTAATAATTAACAGGTGTTGATAACCCTTATGTTTCTTATCAAAAATAAAATTTAACCACATAGACACATAGAAAAAAAGTTAATACTAACCGCAGAAAAGAAACACAGAGTTTTCTTCGCTTAGCGAAGAAAATAACTATGTTTTGCTTTTGTGAAATTAATTTAAACTATGAAAAGACTGTGTGCCTATGTGGTTTAAACTTATGAGTTTTTGTATAATTGAAGGAGAACGCGAATAAACTCTGTCCACTCATATTTTTTCTTTTCAATACGAACATTGTTTGCGAATTCATTCTCTTTATTTTGAGAAAAATAATCTATTATTTTTTCTGAGATGTTTGGCACTGACAGATCTACTACATACCCGCATTTTTCGTTCGGTACAATTTCGGCCAGGCCGCCAACGCCCGTTACCAGCATGGGTTTTTCGTAAAAATAACCTACCATGGTAACACCACTGTTTGTAGCATTTCTATAGGTTTGGGCTACCAAATTGCAGGCGCAAAAATAATAGCGCACGTCTTCGTTGGCAATAAATTTATCGTGAAGAATTATCTGATCCTTCAGATCATATTTTTGAATCAGATCTAAATAAGGTTGCTTGTCTTCATAAAATTCGCCGGCGATCAATAGTTTAATGTTCTGTTTTTTTATTTCAGGATGCGCCATGGCTTCCATTAAAATATCCAAACCTTTATAATGACGGATGAGACCAAAAAATAAAATGATCTTATCGTTGGTGTTTAAATTTAATTTCTTTCTTGCTTCTTCCATCGAAACCGGCGGCCCATAGGTTTCATACATGGGGTGAGGAGAATAAGCCTTGTTCTTTGTATCTGAGAATTTTGAGATATCGTTTAACACTGCTTTGCTCATGGCAATAAAACCATGGCAGCTCTTTACAAAATAGTTTGTAAAAGGTTTATCCCCAAAACGTTTTTCGTGCGGTATAATATTATCTGTTAACGCTAATACTTTTGTTTTTGATCTAACCATTCTGCCAATAGTGCCTAAAGAAGGGCCAAAAAAAGGCAGCCAGTAACGGAACAATATAAAATCGGGTTTTTCCTTTTTGATAAAACGCGCCACTTTAAACCAGTTAAAGGGATTAACAGTATTGATCAACGTGTGAATTTTTATTCGTGCAGGCGCCTGACCACTTGTTTCAAATTGCGAAGAGCCGGGAAATAAAAAGTTAGGATATTGTAATGAATATGAAATTATCCGGGCATCATGCCCGGCTTTAATTAACTCCGCACAAAGATTCTCGTTAAATTGCGCAGGGCCGCCACGTAATGGGTAGGCTGGCCCGACTATAAATATTTTTAACGGTGTATTGGTTGACACGATGTGTAAAATTACCTTTTATTTAAATCAAAAAAGCGGGCTTTACTTTTTTTATCAAGAAATTGCCTGTTAATCTAAAATTTTATACTTTCAAAATTAAATTTCAATTATGGAAGACGGTTATAAAGAAGTAAGCTATTCACAAACAACAGTTAGCGAATTAATGATCCCTGCATATGCCAATTTTGGTGGTAAGATCCATGGTGGCATCTTATTGTCGTTAATGGATAAGGTGGCTTATGCCTGCGCATCAAAGCATTCAAGCCATTATTGCGTAACCGTGTCGGTAGAAAACGTGGAGTTCATAGATTCAGTAGAAGTAGGGGAGATGGTTACTTTATACGCTTCTGTTAATTATGTTGGCAACACATCTATGGTAGTAAGGATAAAAGTAATTGCCGAAAATTTTATAAAAGGAACTGTGAAACACACCAATACCTCTTATTTTACCATGGTAGCAAAAGATGAAAATGGAAAGCCAACAAAAGTGCCGGGTTTGATCTTAGAAACAAAAGAAGATGTAAAGCGCTTTTTAGAGGCGATAAAGAGAAAAGAATTGCGCGCCAATTATAAAAAGGAAATGCAGGAAGTTAGGTTGGCATTACTTCAGGATCCGGATCATATTGGATTGGAGAATGAAAGATGCATTCTGCAATTGTAAGCAAATAAAAAAGCCGGAGTTAACCGGCCCCTTATATTTTCTGAGTCGGTTTATTTAATTATTAATGTTAAAGCCGTTAATAAAATATTCTGTAACATTTGAAAAACGAATGCTTTTTCCGTTCACGGTCTGGATCTCATCATTATAAATATATAAATAAAAAGCGCCAAGGTTTGTATTAATAAAGGCAGCGGTTTGCGCAGCAGGAAAGGTTACAACAACGTTTCCTCCCGAAAGTGTTTTTTCTCCGGTTGTTACACTATTGCCACTGTTATCCTGTAAGTTTACAATTACCCTGTCGGCATTATTAAAACCGCTTAATGTAAATGTTACACCTGCATTTTTTGATACGTTGGCAGGAAATACAGTGAATGAAGACAATGTAAGCGAAGGAAAAGTTTCAGAACAATTTGTAGTGAACTGGGGGATGGAACCTGAACCGGCCACATTCCATTTTACCGGAACCGAATACTCTGCTGCAGAAAGGTTTTTTTCGTAATCACCGGTAGTTGAATAATATTGCAGGGTATCTGCAGCGCCGGCAATTACCATACCTCCAAATACAGGTGTAAAAGTTGCGTTTGAAGTTGTTGTAAGGGTGTTGGATGAGAAAAAAGCTCTTGCATAACTCATCATAAAATTTGTGCCTGGAGTAGTAGCGCCAATTAAATACTGGTACTCGTTATAGGCGCGGCACCAGCCGTTAAAACTACCTCCAGTTGAAGGATTAGAGCCCGTTGTAGAAGATGGCGAAGGCGTTGGTTCGGGATCTTTATCTTTCTTTTTGCAGGAAGTGCTTAATAGTATAACCGGGAAAATAAGTAGTAGGATCTTTTTCATGATTTTTAAATTTGGAGAATTAAAAATAGAGAAAAAAAATTCCTTAAGCAAGAATCTAAACTAATTAGTTACAGATTCACTTCATCATCAAAGTTACTGGCAGAGCCTGATGAACTTGAATAACCAAGGCGTTTACCGGTGCGTAATGCACTGCTGCTCGATTTTTCCTGGATCTCTAATACGCTTACCTGCCTTACAGCGTCATAAGGCGGTGTAAATAGGTCGAATGTTACCGAGTAAATGATCAATTCGTTTACAATATCCACTAGGTTTTCTCTCGATACCGGTTCTGCGCTAAACGCATTGTACTTGTAACCAATTTGTGTACGGGTTTCAATAAAGAATTTTCTTTCACGGTTAACAAAAATGCGGGCAATTAAATAACCAAGATCGTTTAAACGATTGTATTTATAGGAATCTGCAAGGAAATTATACACGCTGATAATGCCGCAAAAAGAGTTCATCTCGTTACCTTTTATGTAGCCGGTTTTAAACATAGGATGAGATCTTTCAAATTCAAATACGTTAGAGTGCATTTGAAAATCGAGCAGATCGCCGGCCACCTTTAATTGCATGGATTGCAGGCTAACCTCTTTATAAAAGATATTTACACGTTTATCAATTTTGGTTATTTCCTGCGAAAGTTCATCCGCTTTTTCTTTTAAAAGATCTTTTAGTTCGTTAAAAACAGCAATGGTATTTGTATAAACATCCTGCTTCATTACCGATTTTTCAGATAATAATTTAAGGATGGTTTCTTTTTGTTTCTTTTCAGATTCTGCACTCATGTGTTAATTGATCTTTAATACGCTCTTGCAAATAAAACTCTTTGTGTACTTGGTTTTCCGCTGTATATACAAAGGCCATTCTCCTGCGGATTATTTAATGGTATACAACGGATAGTGGCTTTTGTTTCGTTCTTGATCTTTTCTTCAGTCTCTGCGGTACCATCCCAATGCGCTAAAACAAAGCCTGTTTTTTCATCCAGCACTTTTTTAAACTCTTCATAGGTTTCAACTTTATGCGTCATGTTTTTTGTACGCTCAAGTGCTTTATTATACAGGTTGCTTTGAATATCCTCTAAAAGCCTGGTAACGTAATTTTCAACGTCATCCATCTTTACAATTTCTTTGCTTAAAAGATCGCGGCGTGCAATTTCAACGGTTCCATTTGCAAGATCTCTTTCGCCAATGGCAATACGAACGGGGGTACCACGTAATTCATGCTCTGCAAATTTAAAGCCCGGGCGTTGCGAATCGCGGTTATCATATTTTACAGAAATGTTTTTTGCCTGAAGTTTTACTTTAAGTGAATTCACATATTCGTTGATCTTATTTAAACCATCTTCAGTTTTATGAATAGGCACTATTACCACCTGTGTTGGCGCTAATTTTGGAGGTATTACCAAACCATTATTATCGCTGTGGCTCATGATCAAAGCACCCATTAAGCGTGTGCTAACGCCCCAGCTGGTGGCCCAAACATAATCAAGCTTACCTTCTTTATTCGCAAATTTCACGTCAAAAGCTTTAGCAAAATTCTGGCCCAAAAAGTGAGATGTACCGGCTTGTAACGCTTTTCCATCCTGCATCAAAGCCTCTATGCAATACGTATCGTCGGCGCCGGCAAAGCGTTCGCTGGCGGTTTTTACGCCCTTAATTACCGGCATTGCCATCCAGTTCTCTACAAAATCTGCGTAAACGTCGAGCATTTTCCGTGTTTCTTCTATGGCTTCCTCTTTAGATTCGTGTGCTGTATGTCCTTCCTGCCATAAAAATTCGGCGGTACGAAGAAATAAACGGGTACGCATTTCCCAGCGCACCACATTGGCCCATTGATTAATAAGCAATGGAAGGTCGCGGTAGCTTTGGATCCAGCCCTTGTAGGTATTCCAGATAATGGCTTCGCTGGTTGGACGAACAATAAGCTCTTCCTCCAATTTTGCCTCGGGGTCAACCATTAATTTGCCAGGGTTTTGAGGATCTGTTTTTAAACGGTAGTGTGTTACAACGGCGCATTCCTTTGCAAAACCTTCCGCATTTTTTTCTTCAGCTTCAAATAAACTTTTAGGGATGAATACCGGAAAATAAGCGTTAACATGCCCCGTATCCTTAAACATTTTATCTAATGTTTGCTGCATTTTTTCCCATATGGCATAACCATGCGGTTTAATAACCATGCAACCTCTAACGGCGCTATGATCGGCCATATTAGCTTCTACAACAATATCATTGTACCATTTACTATAATCCTGCTCCTGTGGTGTAATAACCTTGCTCATAAATCAATTAGTGCTTATGCGTTCTCTACTGTTTATAAGTTAAACGATAAAAAATGCAAATTTTTAAAATCCTACCTTGTTTTTGCGTAAATTTACTTAAAATCTCCGCAATACAATTAAATTTAAAAAGATTTGCGATGAAAAAATTCTTAATCCCGGTAACCCTTTTTACACTGATTTTTAGTTCGTGCAAAACCTCTCAACTTGAGTCATATCAGGATGATGTTTATAAAAGCCCGACGGAAGAAAAAAGATTGGCAAGAATAGCCGCAGCAGAGCAAGCTAAAAAAGAAGCGGAACAAAAACAAAAGCAGGAAGCTGATGCTTTAGCTCAAAAAGCTAAAGACGATGCAAACCCTTATTATCAGGATCCACAATATAATACCGACGATTATTATGATTATAAATATGCTTCGCAATTGCGTCGTTTTAATAATCCCATAAACGGCGCTGGTTATTACAATAACTATTATACAAATTCATACATGTATAATCAAAATCCTGCTATGTATGGATCAAGCATTTACAGTTCGTATAACTACAACATGCCGTCTAACCAGTTTTATGGCTACAGCAGTGGTTTATCATTAATGTTTGGCACCGGTAATTATTACAATAATTCTTACGGCGGTTATAATCCTTATTACGGTAGTTATAACCCATATTATTCAAATAACTTTTATGGATACGGTTACGGTATGTACGGCAGTTATAATCCATACAGTTATGGATACAATCCTTACGCCTATAATCCATACAATCCATACGGATGTGGAATGGGATATTATTCACCATATGGCATGGGCTATAACAGCGGCTTTTATAACGGCTACAATATGGGTTACTTTAATAGTTACGACCCTAACAGCTCATACAGCACTGCTACTTACGGGCCAAGAGGCAGCAATGGCGGCGGTAACAGCATGAGACAAAGTTATGCTGGCATGGCTGTACCTACAGAAAATGGCGCCAGAACACAATTTATTAACGATGTTACTCATAAGCAGGATGTAACCCCGCAGTTTGTTGAGGTGCCGCATAAGGTAAACCAGGCTTCAACTAACAACAATTTTAGTAATACAGGAAATGGCTCTTTTAATAACGGACAAGCTATTTCATCAAACCCAAATTCGGTAAATTCTGGTGGAGGCCGTGGTACAACACTTAACTCCGGCAACGGAAGTAATACTAATGCTTCTAATGAAAATACCGGTTTTTGGCCAAAAATATTTGGTGGCAATAATACTTATGAACCTTCAAGGGGCAATACTTCAAATTCAGGATCGGGTGATCCGGGAAGACCAAATAGTTATAATAATTCGGGGTTAAACACTAACGAGTCAATAAGCAATAATCCAAACCTTGGCACCTCTAACCCAGGCCGTGGCGGTACTTATAAAAATACAACAGAACCTTCAAACAACAATCCTTCAAAAGGTAAAACTACTTTTGAGAATAATAATAGCTTTTTTGATAATTCAGGAAATTCAGGGCGTTCCGGTAACGGCGGTTTTAATAACTCCGGTGGCGGTAACTTTGGTGGCGGAAGCGGCGGCGGCAGAGGTGGTTCAGGTGGAGGATCAAATCATCCCAGATAATTAGATTATGTTACGTATTAGATTTTTCTTTGCCCTGTTAATAACGGGCTCATTCGCGTATTCGCAAAACGACCAGGATGCCATCAGGTACTCACGGGTAGGTATTAATGGAACTTCGAGATTTGTTGGCCTTGGAGGTGCCTTTGGCGCTATTGGCGCAGATCTTGGATGTGCGGCATACAACCCTGCCGGGCTGGGATTGTATAGAAAAGGCGAGATCACTTTTTCAGGAGGCCTTACCACAACAAATAACCAGGGCATTATTAATTCAAAAACCTCTTCGGTTAGCGATGCTGCCTTTAACTTTAATAATTTTGGGATACTTACCGGCTGGCCTGCCAAAAACGATAAGGAAAGCAGAAACATCATTGCATTTACAAGTACCCAGGTTCAAAATTTTCTCAATAAAACCCAAATGTCTTCATATAGCACAAGCTCTATTGTAAAGGATATGTATAACAGGGCTTTGCAGGATGGAATTCCGGGCAATTATAATTCAAGTTATGAAGGTTTAGGTTATAATGTTTATTTATTGGATTTCGATTCTGCAAGCCATAAACCGGTAAGCTTTGTTGATTTTAAAAAAGCCGTTTTGCAATCACGCAGTATAACCACATCAGGCAAAGTTAACGACCGCAATTTTTCTTATGCGTATGCTTATAAAGACCAGTTTTATTTTGGTGTAAGTTTAGGCGTGCCCAAGGTAGAATATGTTTCTACCACTATACATACCGAAAAAGATGATAAAGACAGTATGAAGATCGTAAAAAACAGCGATAGCACTTATAGTTCAACCTACTCAAGTCCGCTGCCATTTTTTTATACTGATAAATTAGGCTTCAACAGTTTAACTTACACCGAATATTTTAAAACAACAGGTACCGGTGTCAATTTAAAAATTGGCGGTATTGCAAGGTTAAATGACTACGTGCGAGTAGGGATGTATTACCATACACCAACTATTTATAATTTAACCGATCAGTATTATAATATTATGAGCGCATCGTTTGATGCAAAGCCGGCTCAGCCAATACAAATGCAAGACCCTCCTGACGCCGGTGGGTATTTTAAATACAAAATTGTTACGCCGGGCAGGTTTAGTCTTAATACAGCTTTTATTATTAAAAAAATGGCGGTTGTAGGTGTTGATTACGAAATGGTAAATTACAGAACAGCAGCTTTAAGCAGTGTAGATGTGGCCGATTTTGCCGGTGCAAACGCTGTTATAAAAAGTAAATATAAAACCGGCCATAATTTACGCGTAGGCTCTGAGTTAAATATTAAACCGGTTATGTTTCGTTTGGGTTATAATATGCAGGGTAGCCCCTTTGGCAACACCTTTACCGGTAATTTTGTAAGAAATTCTTTTTCTGTTGGTGCGGGTATTAGAACGAAAAATAATTTTTATGTAGACCTGGTTTGGGTTAAAACTTTAAGTAACGAAGATTACTATTATTATAACACTACCGATCCAACGCTTAATTCAAAGGCATTAATAAAATATAGCACTGTTAGCCTTTCGGCAACTATTGGCGTTAAATTCTAATTTTTTTAATTATTACTGTTTTTTTGCGTAATTAATCTTTACATTTAAATTCTTAATATTTAATGTATTATTATGAGTAAAAAAATATTGGCAAACGATGGTATTGATGCCGTTGGAAAAGGAATTCTTGAAAAAGCAGGCTTTACAGTAATTACTGAAAAAGTAGAGCAGGCAAACATTGCAAAAGAGATTAATGATAAGGGGTATGTGGCCATAACGGTTCGCAGCGCTTCTAAAATAAGAAAAGATATTATTGATGCATGCCCAAACCTGAAGGTAATTGCACGTGGCGGGGTAGGCATGGATAATATTGATGTTGACTATGCAAAATCAAAAGGAATTAATGTAATAAATACACCGGCTGCTTCAAGCAATTCTGTGGCAGAGCTTGTGTTTGCGCATCTTTTTAGTACTGTTCGTTTTTTATACGACAGTAATCGCCAGATGCCTGTTAGTGGCGAAGATAAATTTGACGAGCTAAAAAAGAAATATGCAAAAGGCATTGAATTAAAAGACAAAACAATTGGTATTGTTGGTTTTGGAAGAATTGGCCAAACCGTTGCTAAAATGGCATTAGGCTTAGGAATGAAAGTACTGGCTTTTGATCCTTTTGTTACGGAGGCTGTTATTGATATTGAAATAAATGGTAACCCAAAAGCTGTATCTGTACCTGTAAAAACAGTTGGCATGGATAAGGTCATTCAAAATTCAGATTACATTACATTTCATGTGCCGGGTGGTAAATTAATTACGCGTCACGAAATTGCATCTATGAAAAATGGTGTGATATTGGTAAACACTGCACGTGGCGGCGTTATTAACGAAGATGATCTTTTAGAGGCTTTAAATAGCGGTAAAGTGGCACATGCCGGTTTAGATGTTTTTGAGAATGAGCCACGCCCGTCGGTAGCTATTTTAAAACATCCAAAAATTTCGTTAACGCCACATATTGGCGCTGCTACCAACGAAGCACAGGAACGCATTGGTGTTGAATTAGCTGAAAAATTAATTGAAGCACTTAAATAACAGTCATCAGTCAACAGAAGTTAGTCGGCTGTATTGCTGACCACTGATGACTGTCGACTGCCAACTAAAATCTAACGACTGATACAATGGCAACAGTTCTTCCTTTTAAAGGTTTAAGACCAACCAATGATAAAGTACATTTGGTAGCTTCGCGAAGTGTTGATGGTTATAATCCCTCGGAGTTAAAAGAAAAATTAGCGGGTAATCCATACACTTTTTTGCATGTTATTAATCCCGATTACGATGACGGCATCAGAACCAAGCCCGGCTCAAAAGAAAGGCTGGTTAAGGTAAAGCGCCGTTTTAAAGAATTTATACGCGAAAAAGTATTTCAGCGCGATGAAAAGCCTGCCTATTACATTTACCGCCAGGTAAAGAACAATGTTGAATTTATTGGCATTATTGGCTGTACCAGTATTGACGATTATATGAATGGGGTGATCAAAATTCATGAACAAACCATTACACAACGCGAGGAAAAATTGAAAGATTATTTAGAAGTATGTGAGTTTAACGCCGAGCCGGTTCTATTCTGTTATCCTAACGATAAGGAGCTTGACGCATTGATCTCAACTATCTCTAAAGCTGTGCCGCAATATGATTTTACCACAACAGATAAAGTACGCCATACATTATGGGTATTAAGCGATACTAAGAACGTAGATCTGATCGCTAAACGTTTTTCAACTATTCCTTCTATTTATATTGCCGATGGGCATCACCGATCGGCCTCGTCGGCTTTGCTTGGCAATATTAAACGAAAATCAAAAAAGAATTATACCGGTAAAGAAGCCTTTAATTATTACCTGGGTGTTTTCTTTTCAGAAACGCAGTTAAAAATTTACGATTATAACCGTATAGTTAAAGACCTCAATAATTTAACACCAAATGAACTTGTAAAAAAACTCGGTGATAAATTTGAAGTAAAGGAAATTAAAAAGGATATATATAAGCCTGAAAAAAAACATGAAATAAGCATGTACATTGATAATAAATGGTATTCGCTTATTTGCAAAAAAGGAACGTATAACTCTGACGATCCTGTTGGAAGCTTAGACGCTTCTATTTTAACAGAACATATCTTATCGCCTTTGTTTGGTATTCACGATCTTAAAATAGATAAGCGTATCGGATTTATTCCCGGTATCAAAGGGCCTGAAGCTTTAAAAAAGGCGGTTGACGATGATAAGGCAGAAGTAGCGTTTGGTTTATATCCTGTAACCATGGATCACTTAAAATGGATAGCCGATACCGACAATATCATGCCGCCAAAATCTACCTGGGTGGAGCCAAAAATGAGAAGCGGCCTGGTTATCTATAGTTTTGAAGAGGGAAAAGATCTTATAGATCTTTGAGCCGGCATGTGCGTTCGCTTAACACATTTGTATATTCTAAAATTTTACAGTCATGTCAATCGCAGCTAATCTTCTGGAAATAAAAACTTCATTACCTTCTCATGTAACACTGGTTGCTGTATCAAAAACCAAACCTAATGAAATGATCATTGAGGCGTACGATGCCGGCCAGCGTGATTTTGGCGAAAATTATGTGCAGGAATTAGTTGATAAATACGAACAGTTACCAAAAGATATCCGGTGGCATTTTATTGGGCATTTGCAAAGCAATAAGGTAAAATACATAACACCATTTGTACATTTAATTCACGGGGTGGATAGCATAAAATTATTGCAGGAAATAAACAAACAGGCACAAAAAAATAACCGTACCGTTAATTGTTTGCTTCAAATTTATATTGCACAGGAGGAAACAAAATTCGGTTTTTCGTTTGAAGAATGTGATGCGTTTTTAAACTCAGAAGTATTTTCGCAGCTTAAAAACATAAAGATCCTTGGCTTTATGGCCATGGCCAGTAATACAGATAATAAAGATCAAATTAAAAAAGAATTTAAATCTCTTAAAGATTTTGCACACAAATCTTTAATCTTTAATCCTTCATCTTTGATCTTAAGTTATGGTATGAGCAGTGATTATAAGATTGCAATAGAAGAAGGGAGTACGCTGATAAGGGTTGGCAGCAGTATTTTTGGAGAAAGATCTTATGATAAGTAAGCAGTTTGCGGTAAACAGTAGGCAGTTAGAACAATTAACCCGAAACATGAAACCTGGAATAGAATGTACGGTGAACTCATAGCATTAATAACCACAGTTTGCTGGAGTATTGGCATCTTTCCATTTACAGAAGCTGCAAAACGTTTCGGCACTGCGGCATTAAATCAATACCGTTTATTTTTAGCCTGGATCATTATTTCTTTTTTACTTGTTGTTTTTTACCCCGTTTCAATTGGCGGTTTATTTTCTCTGCCACAATCCATGCAATACCTGTTTTTAGGTCTTTCGGGTATTATTGGGTTTACCATTGGTGATTATTTTTCTTTTTCTTCATTTAAATTATTAGGACCAAAGCTGGGCAGCCTGTACACTACTTTTGCGCCCGGTTCGGCATTGCTGGCGGGTTTTATGATCCTCGATCAAAGAATTAATTTTATTGGCGTTTTCGGAATTTTTATAACCATTGCTGGTGTTATATGGTTAACCCTTTCTAAAAAAGATAAACAGGTTTCTGAAGAAGCAGGTTTTGAGCGAAACAAAAAAGGGATTTTATTTGGTATTTTAGGCGCATTGTGCCAGGGAATAGGACTGGTGCTTTCAAAATTAGGGATGGATTTTTATCCGGAAAAACTACCCACACTACACGCTGTTTGGATAAGGTTGTTATTTGCTTTTAGCGCTGCCTTTTTTATTTCGCTTATTACCGGTCGTATAAAAACCAACTCGCAACCGGTATTTAAAAATCAAAATAACGGCCTGCCGTATATGTTTTTAGGCACCTTGTTTGGGCCGGTACTGGGGGTATCTTTTTCTTTATTGGCCATTCAGCACCTGCCGGTGGCAATAGCGCAAACTATTTTTGCATTGTTACCAATAGTTGTACTGCCAATAAACTATTTTTATTATAAAGAAAAAATTACCATACAGGCCATTTGCGCCTGTATTATTGCAGTTTTAGGTGTTTTTGTTTTAATTTGGAGAGATACAATTTTGCAATGGATATAGAAAAAAGATTAGCTGCAGAGCATAGTTTGACTTTAACAAAGGCCATTATAAAATATATTGGCGACGATAAAAAGAAATTTAAAGTTTTGGTGGATATTTTTTTGAATGGTGAGTACCGTATTACACAACGGGCGGCCTGGCCATTAAGCTATGCAGCCATAGAACATCCAAAGTTAATTTATCCTTATCTCGGTAAACTCATAAAAAAATTGAACGAACCAGGTAATCATCCCGCCATTCCGCGTAACATTTTACGGCTATTGCAGGAGATAGAGATCCCCGAAAAACATGAAGGCGATCTTGTTGAGAGTTGCTTTAAACTGATCGTTTCTGCAGAGAGCCCGATTGCCGTTAAGGCCTTTGCAATTACGGTGGCCACGGCCATTTGTAAAAAATATCCCGAACTTAAAAATGAATTGCGTTTTCATTTAGAACACATGCAAAATTACCCAATGACAGCTGCGATTAAAGTGCGTATTAAAAAGGCGCTAAAAGACCTTTGATTGGCTGATTCTTAAAATTAATTCTTTATTTTTGCGTGGCTTTTTGATCATGCAATTCGAAATCACATCGGAATTTATAGATAGCTTTAAAAATGCTATCGAAGAAAAGAATACCGCTTTTTTAAAAGAGCAGTTAAACGAATTTTATGCCCAGGATATTGCTATTATCATTAACCAGTTAAATCTTACACAAGCTGCTTATATCTACGAATTGCTGGATGATGAGATCGCACCAAATGTTTTACTGGAGTTAGATGACGATAAACGCGAGGACCTTTTAACCACATTTAGCAGTAAGCAAATTGCCGAGCAGTTGGATAACATGCAGAGTGATGATGCTGCCGACGTTATTGCCGAATTGCCGGAAGAGATCCAGGAGGAGGTTCTTTCGCACATTGAAGATATTGAACAGGCCAGCGATATTGCCGAGTTGATCAATTATGAGGATGGCACCGCTGGGTCGTTAATGGCAAAAGAGTTGGTAAGCGTATATGCCTTTGAGACCGTAAATGCCTGTATTGAAGAGATCCGCCGCCAAACAGATAATGTAGATGTAATGTATGCCGTTTATGTTGTGGATAACAACGAAAGGTTAATAGGGATGCTTTCTTTAAAAAAACTCATTATCTCTCATCCGTTGGCCAGAATTGAGGAGATCTTTGAACCGGATATACAATTTGTAAAAACAAGTACCACCAGCGAAGAGGTGGCCGAGATCATGCAGAAATATGATCTTGTTGTATTGCCCGTTATTGATCAGATAGGAAGGTTGGTTGGACGTATAACCATTGATGACGTGTTTGATGTGATCAGGGAAACCGCCGATGAGAATATTCAGCGGATGAGTGGTATCTCTGACGATGTGGATTCGAACGATAAAGTGTGGCGTTTATCGCGTGCCCGCATTCCGTGGTTATTAGTAGGTATGTGTGGTGGTATTGTTGGATCGCGCATTATTGGCAGTTATGAAGAGCAAATAAAGATCCATCCCGAAATGGCTTATTTTATACCTTTGATAGGGGCTATGGGTGGCAATGTTGGCGTGCAAAGTAGTGCCATTATTGTTCAGGGCCTGGCCAATAATAGTTTGCTGGATGATAAGATCCTCCCAAAACTGGCCAAAGAACTGGGAGTAGGGGCAATTAACGGTTTAATCTGTTCGTTGCTTATTTGTGGTTATTCTTTTTTGATAGAAGACTGGCAATTGGCAGCTACCGTTAGTATGGCCTTGTTTACCGTTATTTTATGCGCGTCTTTTTTAGGCACCTTTGTGCCCTTAACCATGCACAGGTTTAAGATCAACCCGGCCCTGGCTACAGGACCCTTTGTAACAACGCTAAACGATATCATTGGCATCACCATTTATTTTTTAATGGGAAGATTGCTTTATAATGTTTTTTAGTTTCTTTAAAAGCCTTATTAATAAAGGATTTACAAAGTAGTTCGAAAAAAGATAACATTTTCCAAAATATTTTTTGATAATTTTAAATTAATCACTAATTTTGCACCTCCAAATTAAGTTTTGGCCCGTTCGTCTAGGGGTTAGGACACGTCCCTTTCACGGATGAAACACGGGTTCGATTCCCGTACGGGCTACAAAAAGTAGCAAAAATCCTCCACTTTTTGTGGGGGATTTTTATTTTCCTTAAATTCAAGTAAAATATCATTTATGAAGCTTTTAACTGCAAGAATTATTGACTTTAAGTCTATAAAGGATTTAACAATTCATTTTAAAAATAATTCTACTTGTCTAATTGGTAAAAACGAATCTGGAAAGTCAAGTATTATTGAGGCTTTACAATATTTTAATTATTATAAATTATTTGATAATAATTTTAAACTTAAAAATAAAAAATCTCCAAAATATAATAAAGAATTACCACACATTAAAGGAACATTTAAAATTAACATTAATGAAATTCCTAAAGAAAACATAAGTGAATTTTTAGAACTATTTACTGTTTCGACACAAAAAATTTGGAACTCATATTATGCGATTAAGGATCTTGATCTATTTTATACTTTTTTTAGGTGGGGAGACGGAGTAGAAAATTTAGAAATCGAAATATATAGTGCTGATAATACTCTAGATAAAATTAATCTCTTAAGTGTATTAACGAGTGAAAAGCAAAAAAACAAAGCGATTGAGCTTTTCTCTGAACTTTTTATGCCTGTAATTGAATTATATACTGATGAGGAATTGAAAATTAAACCTGCTACCGTCGAAGACTTAAAAGGCGAGAGCGCTGAATTTGAGACATTAAGAAGATTATTAAAATTATGTGGATGCGATGATTTTTCAGTTTTTGATTCAGAAGATGATTACCACATAGGAGAAATACTTGGTAAGGTTAAAGATGAGTTTACTGCATTATTTAGTAAGCATTATAATCAGGACAAAAGCATAAAATTTGAACTTTCGTTTCTTCGAAATAAAATAATCTTACAAATTTATGATTCTACTGATGCTCGTTATAGCATCGATGAGCGCAGCCCTGGGTTTAAGTACTTTTTTGCCTTTTTAATAAATAAAAGCTTTTTAACCAAAGATTCAAAAAAGCCAATTATTTTTCTATTAGATGAACCAGGTGCAAATTTATATCCCCATGGTTGTAAGTCTCTATTAAAAACTTTTGAAGAATTTTCTTTAACTAACCAGTTGATTTATACTACTCATAATATTTTTTTAACACTAAGAGATGACATAGATAGTTTAATATTTACTAAAAAAGACAGTGAAAAAGGTACAAGCATAGAAAAACAATCATACAAAAATAAATATCAAATATTTAGAAAGGAATTAGGGATTTTATTAAATGATTCATTTTTGATTGGAAATATTAATATTATTGTTGAAGGTGATACGGAGCATTTTGTTTTACGACAATTAGTAAGTGAATTGGCTTCGAAAAACGAAGAATTTTCGTCCCTTGAATGGTTAAATATATATGATGCAGGCGGTGTTTCAGAAGTGCAAAACGCCTTAAGATATCTTAATTCACTTGGAGACGAATTGTGTGGCATTGTTTTATTAGATAGCGATCCAGCGGGAGATAAAATTTTTAATAAAGAGGCTTTTAGGAAATTAATTGATAATAAAAGATGGTTTTGTATACGAATAAATGAGGTTTTCGGGGATAATAAAATTAGAACTTTTGAGGACTTATTTCCGCAGGCAAATTATATTAAAGCATACAATCAGCATTATAAAACAGGGTTTTATGATTTTGACAATAAGTTTACAAACTTAAACCATGAATTAGAATTGCCCACGCCAATTGTAGATTCAATCGAAGAATCTCATTATATACCTCTTTTTAAAACAGAAAATCAAAAAAAACAAGCTATAAGTAAAATTAACATAATGAGAGCACTTTTAGAAGATACAAAAACAATTGAATCCAAAGAGCGGGATTTTGTATTAGCAAATAGTATCAAATTAATACAAAAAATTAACACAATAATAAAGCAAATTAAAAATGGCTAAAATAAAGCATAAATTATTTCTCATTCCTGTGATTAATGGAAATATTAACCTAAATGAAAAAATCTTTGAAGAAATAAATATTTTTTTAGATAATGAAAATATTATATACTTGAATCATTCAATTTCAACAATATCAAAAGAAGAATATGTGACTAATATAAATTCGGCCGCCTACAATTTGGATGCTGCAAAAACTAATCCAACAATAGACCAGACATTTAAATATAAAAATATAAACACCTTCTGTGTTTTAAGTCTTGTATATAAGGATTTGAAGGATTCAAACAATGATGTTTCAAAATTATCTGAAAAATCAAAAAAAATTGTTCGTGATACCGTACAATCAACATCAAGGCTTCCAAAACCTACATTAAAATAGAATTAAATGAAAGAATATAAAACATTATCAGTTGATTACAGCCAAACATCTCCCGGTAAAGTTGATGAGCAATTAAACAAACTTGCAAATGAAGGTTGGACTATAGTTTTTTGTTTAGATATTGGACAAAATAATTTTAATTATGCAAAATTATTTATTTTAGAAAGATTTAAAAGTCAATAAAATGAAAGAATATAAAATTATCAAGTGCGATATTACAGGATCTGCAACAATAAAAGCTTCTGAAGCTAATTTAAACGCTCTTGCAAACGAAGGTTGGCAAGTTATTGCCGTCAATTCGTACAGAAGTAATGGAGAAATTTTAGTTTATACGCTTGAAAAGTTTAGACAATAATATGATTAGTATTAAGCTTGGGTAAAGCAATTTACCGGAGCTTATAATATCTTTCCTGAAATTAAGTATTTTTAAGAATTAGATATTTTCTACAAATAGAGTAATGAGATTTGTTAATCTGATATTCCTGCTTTTGTTTTTTATTTCCTGCAAAAAAGGGCACGATCTTGACTGTTTTAAATCTACAGGCAGCGAGGTGAGTGACACCCGTTATCCCGGTAAATTTATAGACATTGAGGTAAAAGGTAAAATCGACGTAAATATTTTTCAGGGCAACGAATATAAAGTTGAAGTAATAGCCGGCAAACACCTTATTAAAAACATTAGCACCACGTTAAATGATACTATCCTTAAAATAGAAAATTCTACCAGTTGTAATTTTGTTCGCGGTTATAAAAGAACAATAACGGTGAACGTTACCATGCCATACGTAGCTAAAATATATAACTATGGTGTAAGCTCAATTGTTATGGATGCAGGTTTTAACCAGGACTCTATGCTTTATGTACGAAACGAGAACATTGGCGATACCTACATCAATGGAAACTTCAAGACCGTTAGTACTTCTTCCCACGGGGCAGGCGATATCTATTTAAGCGGATCAGCAAAAACGCTTCTCATATATTCTAAAGGAACGAATTTTACATTTGCCCAAAACTTTACTGTAACCGACCAGGTTTTTATTTCAACTTACAGCATTGGCGATGCGTACTTCAATTTACAGGGTGTTGCAAGCTTTGAATATTATATCTGGAGTAAGGGTAATATTTTTTATTCGGGAGACCCGCAGGCGTCAAACAATCTTGGCGCAGGAAAAGCCGACGGAAAAGGCAAGCTCATAAAACAGAACTAATTGCCAACTTGTTCTTTTTTATAGGCAGTAAAGATCAGTTCTTTTCCTTTGTCATTTAAGTCAAACGAGCAAAGAAACTGAAGGCCCGGAATTTTTTCGATCTCCGCTTTCTTTATATCTGCATATTTTTCGGCAAAAACATTTTCCCAGATAAGGATATCTCCGGGTTTCATGGCCATAACATTTTCTCTTGAAACGCTTTTACGTTTCAAATCATCAAAAGGGTCAATATTCATACTGATACTTAATTGTTGATGATCGTAAATGAACAGATGCTTTGTATCATTTGTGGCAATAAAATAAGCCGACATTTTATTTGCGAGAACCTGGTCTGGCCCCAACTGCATTTCTTTTTGCCAATGTATTGCCGATGGGTTATCGGTAAAAGGAAAAATAATAATGTATACGATCAATATAATTTGGAGAGCAAATTTTATTTTTTCTTTTGTTTTAAAGGCATGCTCTGTAATAAAATTAAAACCCTGTAGCGCAATAACCGCAATAACAGGCATAATACCAATAAGCACGCGTTTCAATCCTAAAGAATTAAAGATGCCAAGATACCAGAAAAGGCTATGGGCAATAACAAAAGCGCTAAAACCCGATAAAAAGAGAAAGGTCTCTTCGGTGTGAGATCTTCGTTTAAAGAAATTAAAAACAGCTAAAATAAAACCGATCCATAATAATAAATACAAAGGAATGCCAACAACATTAATTAACTCTTCCACAAAATGCGTTAGAGTGCCCTTACCATAAACGCTCGACAAAGTTGCATATGGGATCTTCGTAAAAACCCACAGCAGATCGTGATACACAAAATATCCTGCTATTGAAAAGAACACCGATCCGACGATAAGAAACGGCAGGGTGCGCCAGGCCTTTTTAATTATAAAATACAAAGCAAAAACACCAATGATTATTAAACCTTCTGAACGAACGTAGGGCAGAAAGGAAATAATGATACTTGCAGTAATATATCTTTGCTTTACACAAAAGAAAATGCCAAGTACTGTAACCAAAGCAAACAAAGGTTCTGTAAGCCCCGAAAATGTATTGATATAATTAAGCGGGGCAAACATCATTATTATAACTACAAGCAGCGCATTTTTTATTTTTAACAGCAAGGTTGTTTTGTAAGTATAAAAAATTGTTGTTAACGAAATAATACTGTTAAACACCTTAATACCTGTAAAACCAAATTGAGCAAATGGCGAAGCCAGGATAACATAAACCGGTTTTGCCCAATGGTCAAAAAATAATTCAGGATGAGCTGGTGCATATCTGGCAAATAAATAATGCATTATACTATCGGCTGCATCGCAGGTGCCGTTAAAAAAAATGATGCTTAAAATGCAAATTATTGCCTGTAGGGCAAGAAGATAATAAATCGAATGTTTTTTATTCACAGATACAGCTTTGATTCTTTCGTAAAAGAATCAAATATAATAAAATCAGTGAATTATTTCAGTGACTCTTTCACTGCCTTGGTAATTTCTTTCCACTTTTTTTTATTTTTCTCGCGGGATGTTTCGTTTATCGAGATAAATAAAATTTTATCTTTTTCTGTTACGCTTACACCTTCGATCTTTAATTTCAGTAATTTTTCTTTTACTGTTTTTCGATTGCCCAATCTTAAACCAATAATACCTTTTTGCTGGTAGGATCTGAGCTCCGTTACAAATTCTTCTTTGTTCCAGGGCAATTGGTAGTTTTTATCCTGGTAATTATATAGTTTTCGGTTTTGTATATCCATTAATTGCAGACCACCGTTTTTGATATGTTTGCCATCTTCATACAATCCTTTGTATTTATTTTTAAGATTATTTGTACCTAAATGATGGCCCGCGCAAGAAGGTGTTGTTTTAATTTTTTTGCGATGCAAAAATTTTACAAGTTCTTTTAAAGGGCCATCTACACTTTCAATAAAATCGTTGTTGCTAATAGTATTGGTATTTTTCTTTTTCAAAAAATAATACCAGTTACTACCGTTAACGGGTAATAACCAAATGCCATTTTGAAAGTGTGAATGTGGTATCAGTTCGGGTGTAATTTTCATAAGTTTTTCTCGAACGGTTAGGCGTGTTTAAAGTACTGGATTTCCTGCTCGTGTTTTTTTGCAGCTTCAAGGCTGTCGAATGTGCCAAGGTTACGGCGTTTATTGGTTTTTGGGTCTTTTTTACGCGAGTATATCCGGTATTGCCCCGATCTAAGTTTTCGTATCATGTTGCCGGTGTATTTTTGTTATCAAAACTTAACGGGCCCGCACCAAAATAACTTATAATAAGGGCTGCGCCAATTAAAGCCGTGTTTTTCATAAAATTGTTCATTTGCATTTGTATTTGCATAGCCTCTGTTTCTTTCCAAAAAGCATGCATGGTTAAAGTTACCGGCACCAGAAAAAGAATAACGAACCAGGCACCGGTCTTTGTTTTAAAACCTAACGCTATACTTAAGCCGCCAAGGGTTGCAAAAACGCCCGATAACGGCACCAAAACAGCGGCCATTGGTACACCATGAGCTGAAGCATGTTCGATAGTTTCTTTTTTTAAATGACCTAAAATTGCCATTAAAAAAATTAATGAATAAAGAATGCGGCCGGTTAATACTAAATATCTCATAACCCATAGCCTGAAAATTTGTACCAATAAAAAATTAAATAAAAAGAAAACAAATGGGCATAAAATTACACGGCAAAAGTAATTTTGGGTGGAATTATTTCTTCAAAGGATCATACCGTCTCTGTCAAGGCTTTTACAAGTAAATCCAATTCGCCGGTGGTGGTAAACACGTTGGGCGTTATACGGCAACCCTTAATTGTATTGGTGTTAATGGCAACCGTATATATTTTATATTTTTTTAATAATATTTCTGCCAATTGATTAGGGCTTAAATTTTTTATACCCACATTGGCAATAGCACAGGATCGCTCTTTTTCGGGAGGTGTGTTTAAGATCACATGGGGGAGGTCTTTTACTTTACTGGTCCAGTAATTTTGTAAATAACGCAAACGCTCTTCCTTTCTTTCAGCACCGATCTTATTATAAAAATCAATTGAATTTGAGATCGCAAGATCAGTATGCACCGGAATAGTGCCTGTGTGATTTAGCTTCATGATTTCATCATCATACTTATCACTTTGCGCAAACAGAGGCCATACCTTACTGATGTTTTCTTTTTTTACATATAACATACCTGCGCCAAGCGGCACCGTTAACCATTTATGTAAACTGCACCCGTAATAATCACAGTTAAGTTCGGGAATAGTAAACTTGATATGAGCAAAGGCATGTGCACCGTCAACCATAACCTGCACATTTTTACTATGAGCCATATCACAGATCTTTTTTACCGGCAATATCTGGCCGCTGACGTTGATCATGTGGCAAACCATTAACAGTTTTGTTTTTGGTGTTATCGCGTTTGCATAGAGCTCTACTATTTCTTCGTCAGATTTTGGATGATTTGGAATATTTATAATTTTATTAACAGTGCCATAACGGTTAGAGACCTGTTTAAACATTTCGAGCATGGCGCCATAGTCCTGTTCGGCCATAACGGCTTCATCACCTGCTTTCCAATTCATACCGCTAATGATCATATCTAACGACTCGGTAGTGTTACGGGTAATTATTAATTCTTCTGCGGTACAACCGGCAAGTTTTGCCAGCTTTGCAGCAACAATTTTTTTATTTTCTGCTTGTACCGTGCGCATATAATAGGCACCTTGGAGATTTACTTCGCGAATGTGTTTAAAATATTGTTCTAAAATTTCTTCGGGCAAAATGCAATAATAACCGTTTTCTAGATTTATATGGGCCGGATTTAATTTATAGGCTTTACGAACAGATAACCAAAAACTTTCATCTTTGGCAATTTCGGTTGCCGGAACATGAGTAACGGAATCGAACAATTTACCAATAGCCGAAAAATTGACCATACTGCCCAATCCAACTAAAGAAGCTCTTTTTATAAATTCTCTTTTATTGATCTGTTTTTATTTTAGTATAATAAATATAGGATTACAATGCATTAAGCGCAAAGCGTTTTAGTAAACACTGTTTTTGTGTTTGTGAAAGTGGTATTTTATTGAGCGAAAGCGGCGATGGCTTTTATTTAAAATTTAGTTTTTGCCGGATGTGTGTATTATGATGCGCTTTTTTTAATTTATTTGTAAGGATCGGTATGATAAAATTCTCCAACTGAAAATTAAATTTTTGAGATTCGTTATTTAAATGCAATAATGTAAAACAAATAAAGTTTTTTATTTTTTCGTATTCAAATTTTACCGTTTGCATTACTGTGGCTGTAAGATCATCGCTGTAATAATTTGTATCAATTTCAAATATCAAAACATTTGTTTTTACTTCCACCGGCAGGGTCATTTTTGCCGCCCCGGCCGAGAACGGATCAAGTAGTAATAAATTAGGATCGCCTTTTATCATTAAGGTGTACTCAGCGTAATAGCGTGTGTGTTCGCGATAGGGTTTACCTGTGAGGTCAACAAGTTTATCGTCAAAAGAAATGTCTATTGGCGCTAAATAAAAATCAAATACCAGCCTGTGGATAAGCTCATCAAAATTTTTGTCGTACATTAAGATCTCAACATCGCTCATTTTATTTATAGCTTTGGCAATGCTTGCAAACCTTTCCTGCGCGTAAGCTGCAAAAGGCCTTTCTCCGAATAAATTAAATTTGTGGTTCATGTAAAAAATAATTTAAATGAAATTACAAACTCAATGTGTTAAAACATATGGTTTCCACACTATATTTTTACTTCCCCACATGTTAATAAGCCTAACCCGCAATTGCTGAAAGTATTGAAAACACTTATAACTACTGGTTCTTTTTCTATTAAACTATACTTTAACCCGATAAGTTTTTTTAATAACTAATTTGTTAAATTTTTTTCGGCTAAAATTATTCATCATTTATTTTTTTAGTTTTAGCATCATCAATTTTTAAGCTTATGAGATACATTTTAATGCTGTTGTGCGTTTGTTTCTTTTTAGCATGTATAGTTAATACAACTAAAAAATTTGAATTACCGGCTAGCTGGAACAAAGACCTTAATATTACTTTATACACAGGCGGTGGTATGTTATATGCATCTACAAGCGTTTATCTTTATGCCGATTCTTGCAAATATATTGAAATGGAAAATGGCGTGGATAAAATAAAACGCTTTAAACTAACCATAAAAGAACAACAGGATGTTTTGGCAAAATTGAATTCGTACAATGTGGGTGCCATAGAAACAGTTAATATTGATGGTATTGTACATGATAAAGAAACCAACCGGCTTTGTTTTCATTTAAATGCTAAAGACGAACATTGTATTGAAACAGGCGCGAGTACTGATATTAAACCAAATTATCAAAAAAATTTTAATGAAGCTTACAGTTACATCCTTGCTTTAGCGAAAGAAAAAGGGAAATAAAATTTAATTTGCATCAGGGTCTTCTTCTGTTTTAACCGGCACAGTAACCGGTTCATCTTTTCGGCCATTAAAAATAAATTTTAAACTAAATTGTAAGACCATACTATTTCCATTATTATAGGTATAGGTTATAAACTGCAGGTTAGGCGAGTTGCGTTTAATAGCGGGTATCAAACCATTGCTGTATCTTATCGAAAAATAAGCGCTTTTACCTAATTTATAATTAAACCCGGCAAGTAAACTAACATCTATGGGGTTATAATATTTATTTTCAGATGGTATGTTATAATTGTTTACAACTGACGTGTGTCGTAACAATTTACCTGCCGATGCGCCATATTCAAATTCAAAACGGTCAACCGGTTTTTTCCTGATCGTAAAATTTATTTTTCGCCGGATTAAAACAGGTATTTCTATGTAATCAAGTGTCACATTGTAATATCCGTTGTTATTAGAATCGGGCGGTTGCGAACTGCCTTTGCGTATATAATTTATCTCGAACTGGGCTGTGTTTTTGTCGTTAATCTTCGAGTTTACAAGGCCGCCAACAATAAAACCTACTTTATGAAAATGACCGTTACCAAAACCATTAATGGCGCTTGCACTAAGCCCTGTAGTTATACCAGCATTAAATTGTTGCGCATAATTCAGGTGGTAAATAAATAGGCATAAACAAAATAAATAAAGCCTGTTTTTCATTGTATAGGTCTTTAAACTATAACGTAAAATTAAATTAAAATTGTATTAAAAAATAATTGCCTTTGTTTTTTAGTACCTTTACTACCGCAAATGAAATTTTCTGAATACCATATTGCCCCCGAAATAAAAAAAAGCCTTGAAGAACTTGGATATAAACGTCCAACCGATATTCAATTTAAGGCCATACCCTCTATTTTAAGGTTAGAGGATGTGATGGCCATTGCACAAACCGGCACCGGTAAAACCGCAGCATTTGCCGTGCCCGTGGTAAGCTTATTATTTAACAGGAAAAGGCTCGACGGCCCCGTTGGCATTAGATGTGTGGTAATGGTGCCAACACACGAGCTGGCCATTCAAATTACCGAAGTATTTGAGAAGATAGCAAAATACACAGATATAAATACAGTTGGTGTTTTTGGCGGAGTTGATCAGGATCCTCAAATTAAAAAACTACAAAGCGGGGCGGATATAATTGTGGCTACACCCGGCCGTTTGTTTGACCTGGTAAGCCAACGTCATATAAAATTACGCTCTACCGATATTTTGGTGTTGGATGAGGCTGATCATATGCTGGACCTCGGTTTTTACAGGGATATCAAGGAATTGATCACGTATTTGCCCCAACACCGGCAAACTTTATTTTTTTCGGCTACAATTAATGAGTATATAAAGGATCTTGCTTATTCGCTGGTTAAAAACCCTATCCGTATTCAGATCTCGCCAAAAGACCCGGTTTCTAAAAATGTAGATCACTCGGTTATGTTTGTGGCCATGGATGACAAACGTTTTTTTCTTGAACGTTTGGTGAACGAAAATCCCGAAAGTAAAGTACTTGTATTTGTGCGAACCAAAGTACGTGCAGAGCGCGTATATGCTGCCATGCAACGTGTAGGCATTAAAACCATTACCATGCATGGTGGTAAAGACCAGGAAAACCGCCTGGAAGTAATGAAACAATTTAAAACCGGCGAAGTAAAGATCTTAATTGCAACCGATGTTAGCGCAAGAGGTATTCACATTGATAATGTTGATTATGTGGTTAATTACGATCTGCCTGATAAACCCGAGAATTATGTACACCGCGTGGGCAGAACGGGCAGGGGCACCCAAAAAGGTAATGCCGTTTCGTTTTGTGCACCCGAAGAAAAACCGGTTTTAAAAGAGATAGAAACTTTTTTAACCAAACCTATTCGCGTGCTGGATGTAAAAAAGGATGATTATACTGAAACACTTTTATATACCGAAGATACTACCGATAACTGGAAGTTATTGATGCGCGAAGCTGAAAAGGAAGAAAGGGTGGCTAAAACAAAAAAGGTAAAAAAGAAAAAAAAGAAATGATCATTTTTTCTGTGATGAGAACAGCTTTAATGCATTCATTACAGCCTGGTGTTCAATAGTAGCATGATCTTCTTCGGGCAAATAATCAAAATAAATTTTAAGGTTCTTATTTTCCAGGTTTTGTAATTTTTCTGCCAGCAAATTAGCATCTACTTCCATTACATGCGGTTTTTCTGATAACCCTAAACCTTCTTTACCCACGCCAATATAAACACTTGTAGTTTCTTTTATCTCCTTTAATTGCTCTGCCTTTGTAGTTAATAAAGAACCATCATCCCACCATAAACTGGGGCTCACAATAATATATTTATTAAATAAATCCGGGTGCTTTAAAAGGACCTCAGTTGCCAAAAGTCCCGCTAACGATTGCCCAATAAGCGTTTTTGCATTTGCAGTTTTATATTTTTTTTGAATATAAGGCTGTAGTTCTTTTTCTATAAAATTTATGAATTTAGCCGACCCGCCGGTAGTTGGGAATTTCTTTTTTTCACTGGCTATAGTTGTAGGATAGGTAAGGTCTCTTTTTCTATCTGTGTTCGCTATTCCTACAATAATAGATCTTTGCGCACGATCAACCCACGAAAAGCTATTGAACTGGTACAATCCTGCAATATGGATAAAATCCTCATCCGCGGCACCGTCCAATAAATATACTACTGGGTATTTAACTGTATCTTTTGGATCGTAACCTTCGGGTAAATAAATATTAATTGTTCTTTTTTCGGATAGTTCGGTAGAGTAGATCTCATCAATGGTTCCAAGAACAAAAGGTCTGTTATTTTGGCTAAATAAGCCGGTACTTAATACCATTAAAAGAATCCGGAAGTATCTCATGCTTTACTTCGTTATTGGAATTAAAGAATTAGTCTGGCTTTTTTATCCAGGCATTTGGGCATACATTGCTAATGGATTCCAAATTAGAAATAGCTTGTTCTTTAGTATCAAAATCGCCATTGCTTACCACAAACATACCTTTGGCATTTTGCTCCGAAATAAAAGCATTAACATTTTGACGTTTTAATTTTTTTAGCATGCGTTGCGCATTGCCGTAAACCGAAAAGCAACCTAATACTACCTCAAAACGAGAGCGGTTATGCTTAAAGATCTTGTGAGTAGAATTATCAAGAGAGTTTTTTACAAATACATTGTTTTCCGTTTCAACCGCTTTAACAGCAATTGTTTTATTGTTATCTATCTCAAGTGTTGCAATACCATTGGCATCTGCCACATAACCGGTATTTTCTTTTGCTGTATTTATTAAAGTTAATGGTTGATAATTTAAAGGTGAATAACTTCCGGCTTCACCCGAACCATAAATGGCAGATTTTAATTCACCACTGATCTTTGTATTGGTTACCAGCAGGGCCAATAGGCTAAAAATGGCTACAACCAGGGCTAGCGGCGCAATTACCCTACGGTAATTTCTTTGCTTTTTGATCTCTGCTTTAATATTAATAACCTCGTCACCTATCCTGTCTTCTAACACCAGTTCTTTTTTAATTTCCGTAGCTGTTTCAGATATTTCAACCAGGAACACCGGTTTTAGTCCAAAACTATCAGCTAAAAAGTTAGTATCTAATTGGGGTTCAAAACAAGTATTGTTCTCAAAATCAAGATAAAAAAAGCCAACACCTTCAATACTGAGGCGCCTGCGGGTGCTTAAAATGCTCTTACAATAATCTGCAAATTCATTTAAATTACTTAAAGCTTCACTTGAAGTGCATTTTAACGTGTTTTGCAGCCAAATAGCCAAAACACCATCGTTTTGTTTTAACTGCGAATTAAAACTCAGGGTTTTTGAAGGAGGAACCAAAACCCCGCCAGTACCGGAAAAGTGAGTAGGGTTAGATTTAAGAACAAAGCCTCCAAAATTAGGTAGTACCAAATAATTGTTAAAGAACAGCTGTTCTTTAATACCCTTAATAATTATTTGTTGTACATTCATTTTAGCGGACTACAAATCTAATCTTACTCATTAAATATAACTAATCAATTTTAATGAAAATTTGTTTTTTATTAAATATTTTAAAATACCGACATTTTACTGTTATCTTTTGATGGATTGTATTAATTTTGCGACCACATGTTTTTAAAATTAAATAGGGCTCTTATATTATCGGCTTTTTTGTTTTTGCAGGTTACTTACTTTGCGCAAAAACCGGACTTAACTTGTAATGAAATAGTTACAAAGTGTTTAAAGTCAATTAAAGAGATAAAAGGTTTAAAATATCATTTAAAAATAACCGAAAGAGGTAAAAAAGGCTTTAATTTTTACGAAAGTAACGTAAAATTCAGTCGTAACCCACGCCTGATTTATTTGTATATCAAAGGTATAGAGGTATTATGGTTGCAGGGAAAAAACAATGGCAAAGCCCTGGTAAAACCAAACTCTTTCCCGTATTTTAATTTAAACCTCGATCCAATGGGCAATTTAATGCGCCAGGATCAGCATCATACCCTAAACGAAATGGGTTATGATTATTTTGGATCTGTAATTGAATACAGCAAAAACAAGATAGGTGATAAATTTGACGATTACTTTAAATGCCTGGGCGAAGAAAAAATAAATGGCCGCAATTGTTATAAAATAGTAATTGATAATAAGGATTTTAGCTATGTTGATTATACCATCGGCGATAATGAAAGCATTACTAGTATTGCTCGCAAATTCTTTATTGCCGAATACATGATACTTGATAAAAACCCAAAATTTAAAGATTATTTTGATCTGTTAAAAAAAGGCCAGGTGATCAAGATCCCAACCTGGTATTGCAAATCGGTGGTTTTATATATTGATAAACAATATATGGTGCCGGTAAGCATTACTATTTTAGATGATAAGGGTTTATTTGAAGAATACAATTACCATTATCTCCAGGTAAATCCAACCTTTGAAGAAGGCGAATTCACAAAAGAGTATAAAGACTATAAATTTTAAAAAGCTCTTTTTCCCTGTTCATCTTACTTTCTTTTTTCTTACCTTTAAGTAGTTGAAAATTGCTATATCCATATTGGTAAGCGCTTGTTTTTTATTTTTTTCATGCGCCAAGAAAAAAGTACCCGAAGCAGATGCTTTGCTGGGTCTTGATTATTATCCAACAACCATTGGCAGATACGTTGTATATAATATAGATAGCACCGTTTATAACAGTTTAACACAAACAACCGTTACAACACAATACCAGATCAAAGAAAAGATCTCAGAAAATTTTACCGATAACGAGGGCCAGAATGCTCTTAAAATGGAGCGTTACATTAAAAAATATAATCCTTCAAAACCATACGATAGTATTCCGTGGGCTATTAAAGAAGTATGGATGATCAATGCTACCAATAAAAGCATACAGGTGGTAGAAGGCAATGTGCGTTATACAAAATTGATCTTCCCGGTTCAGCAGGCTGCAAATTGGAATGGAAATGCTAAAAATACTATCGGAGAATGGTTATATTCGTACGATTATATTGATAAAAGCGAAACCATTGGTTCAACTAAATTAGATAAAGTATTGTTGGTCAAACAAAAAGACTACCGAACCTTGATCTCGTATCAGAATTATAACGAGAAATATGCTAAAGGTGTTGGCCTTGTTTACCGCGAGATAACCGATGTGCTTTCAAACAATGTAATAGCAAATGTACCTGTAGAGAACAGGATAGAGGATGGTGTAATTTATAAACAAACATTAGTAAAATATGGCAATGAATAAAAACAAATTTCTTTTAGTATTATGCTTCTTAGGAATGATGGCTTCCTTTAACGCGCAGGTAACCACAAAATATTTTGTAAAACTCAATAACAAAAACGGTGGTAATCCGTATTCATTATCTAATCCTTCGGCCTTTTTAACGCCTGCCGCTATTGCCAGGAGGGCTACTTACGGTGTGCCGTATCATATTACCGATTTGCCGGTAACGCCGGCCTATGTTTCGCAAATAGCTGCGGTACCAAGTGTTACGGTACTTTATGTATCAAAATGGTTAAATGGGGTGGTAGTTTCATTTACCAACACTTCAGTAATTTCAACCATTAATTCATTTTCGTTTGTAACAAGTACCAACCCTGTAAACCGTTATAAGTTAGATGTACCGCCTGTAGCTCAACCAAACAATCTTGCAGAAGAGCAGATGCGTACGGAAGCAGCGCCAACTGCAACGTTTAACTACGGCGCCTCGTATTGGCAAAATCACCAGATCGGTGCCGACTGCCTTCATTCTCAAGGCTTCAGGGGCCAGGGAATGGTAATTGCTGTTTTAGATGCCGGTTTTTTAAATGCCAATAACAATCATTTATTTGATAGTTTATTTAACAGGGGAGGGGTTTTAGGTACACGCGATTTTGTAAGTGGCGGCACCAATGTTTATGATGATGACCTGCATGGCGCAGAAGTTCTTTCTTGCCTGGCAGCTATTAAACCGGGTTCTATTATGGGTTCGGCACCGCGCGCTAATTATTGGTTATTAAGAACAGAAGATAATGCCTCTCCAAATCCTTATAACGAAAGTATAAGCGAAGAATACAACTGGGTAAGAGGCGCTGAGTTTGCTGATAGCGTTGGTGCACAGGTTTTAACCACTTCTTTGGGATACACTGTGTTTGATAAAACGGTTTACAATCATACCTATGCCGATTTGGATGGAAAGACGGCCGCCATGAGCATTGCCGCAAATTTAGCAGCGCGTAAAGGTTTATTATGTTTAAATGCTGCCGGTAATGGTAATGGCAGCGGCTGGTCTAAGATCAGTATTCCGGCAGATGCCGATAGTATTTGCACAGTTGGCGCCATTGATACTTTGGGTAATGTTGCCTCATTCAGTTCTATTGGCCCAACGGCCGATAACAGGATAAAACCCGACCTGGTGGCACGCGGCTTAAACTCTTGTGTAACCGATCAGAACGGTACTGTGCAACACGGTAGTGGCACTTCATTTGCCACACCAATACTGGCTGGTGCAATGGCCTGTTTCTGGCAGGCACATCCATCGTTTAATGCCTACAAAGTAATTGATACTTTACGAAAAACAGCATCCAATCATATCACACCAAATAACTCTATTGGCTGGGGCGCACCAAACATGTGTGCTGTTGCCATTACAGGTATTGCACAAAACAGCAGGGATAACAATTTATTTAATTTTATTGTTTCACCAAATCCTTTTAACTCACTGGTATCTATTAAATTAGAACAACTAACGCCTGGCAGTGTTACGGTTCAGTTTTATGATGTATTGGGCAAAACGATTAAAACTGTAAAAGAACCAAATCCTTCTGCTACGTTAAATTATGATCTTGGTGACTTAAGCGCAGGTGTTTATTTTGTAAAAGTAAGCAATGCAAATGCTGCCGGCCAGTTGAAGAAAATTGTGAAGCAATAATTTTTTATGGATCAAAAATCTTCGCGTTCTGCTTTAAATAAATTAATTATTGTTGCTGCCCTTGGTTATTTTGTAGACATCTATGATCTTTTATTGTTTGGTGTGGAGAGAACACAAAGTCTTAACGAGATCCTGCCAATACAATTTCCCGGAATAAGCGATGCCGCTCTAAAAATATTAAATCCCGCTTTTGGTAAATTACTTTTAAACTGGCAAATGGCCGGTATGCTTATTGGCGGTATCTTTTGGGGCATTCTTGGCGATAAAAAAGGAAGGCTTTCTGTTTTATTCGGATCTATTTTGGTTTATTCTATTGCCAATATATTAAATGGAATGGTGCAAAGTACTGATTCTTATATTGTTTTACGTTTTATTTCGGGTTTTGGTTTAGCTGGCGAATTAGGGGCCGGTATTACGTTGGTAAGCGAAAGCATGAGCAAAGAAAAACGCGGTTACGGCACCATGATCGTTGCCACTGTTGGTGTGTTTGGCGCTGTAGTAGCAGGCTTTATGGGCGAGGTGATAAGTAACTGGCGCCACTCTTTTTACCTGGGTGGCGGCATGGGTTTAGTATTGCTGGTATTACGTATTGGGGTTTTTGAGTCGGGTATGTTTGCAGCAATTAAAGAAGAATCTAACGTTAAAAAAGGAAACATCTTACAATTATTCTCTAACAAAAAAAGCATCATAAAATACCTCTGCATTATTTTTGTTACGGTACCTGTTTGGTATGTAATGGGCACGCTGGTTCTTTTTTCGCCCGAATTAAGTGAGGCCCTGGGCTTACCCGAAAAATCAATTTCTGCCGGCAAATCAATTATGTATGCCTATGCCGGTATTACGCTGGGTGATATTGTATCAGGTGTACTTAGTCAATACCTCAGATCAAGAAAAAAAGCGCTGGCCATTTTTTTATCGCTAACGGTTGTGGGCGTGGTGCTTTACTTTTTATTTGGCGGTATTTCGGTGACGGTCTTTTATTCAATAATTGCATTTATTGGTTTTGCAACAGGCTATTGGGCTGTATTTATAAGCACGGCCTCAGAATTATTCGGAACTAACATTCGCGCCACGGCTACTACCACGGCGCCTAATTTTGTGCGGGGCTCCACCATTTTAATCTCTATTTTATTGAACCTGATCATTTCGCTTTGCGGGGTAGATAAGTTGCTGGCCACTAAAATTACCGGCTGTATTATTATTGGTATAGGATTTGTTGCACTTTATTATTTAGAAGAAACCTTTAACAAGGACCTTAATTATACAGAATAATGAAAAAGACAGTTGTAATAGGTGCATCAGAAAACCCCGAGCGTTATGCGTTTAAAGCAATGACCAGTTTGGCAAAACACGGCCACCCCGTTATTGGCCTTGGGCTAAAAGAAGGCGAAGTGGCCGGAAGTAAAATTTTAACCGGTAAACCCGAACTAAAAGATATTGATACAGTTACATTATACATTGGCCCGGCAAAACATGCAGAATGGATGGACTATTTAATTGGCTTACATCCAAAACGTATCATCTTTAATCCGGGAACTGAAAACCCTGATTTTTTTGCCAAAGCAAGTAAAAATGGTATCGATTGTATTGAAGCCTGTACTTTGGTAATGTTAAGTATTGGCAATTTTTAAAATGGCTTTTATTTTTAAAACCTTTAACGAGCTAAACAATAACGAGCTTTTTGAAATTTACAAATTGCGCGCCGAGATATTTATTGTAGAGCAAAATTGTGCTTACCAGGATGTAGATGATATTGATAAAACTGCCCGCCATCTTTTATGGATGGAGGCTGAAACCCTTGCTGCATATGCCCGCATCATCCCTCCCGGTATCTCTTATAAAGAACCTGCCGTTGGTAGGGTAGTGGTTAAAAAACAATTCAGGGGCAAAGATCTTGGCAAAAAACTAATGCAGCAAAGTGTTAAACAACTGCAACAGCTTTACCCAAACCAGGATATTGTTATCTCTGCACAGTCGTACCTGATCGGGTTCTATACAGACCTTGGTTTTAAGACCGAAGGCGATGAGTATCTCGAAGATGATATACCTCATACCAAAATGAGAAAAAAAGCCTGACCTTTTCACTTTTAATTTTTAATAAAATATAAGAAAACTACGTGAAAATACTGATGTATTTTCAGTAAATTTGATATACTAACCACAGCTTGAATAAGATCGTATACATATTTGCAATTTTGATCTGTTGCCTGCAAACGGTAATTGCGCAAACACAGCGCTTTGCCGACCAGGTGCCACAGGTAAAACGTTATCAGCAAAAAGAGATTGTTGATAGTGTGGATGGTATTAAAATGTATAACCGTTTAATTGAATCTATTGGAGGCGATTCCATCACCTACAATAAACAAGGTTATAACAAACAAGGCTGGAACGAGGATTTTTATGTGAGCGGAAAATTACTGCACCGTGGTTATTATATTGATGGACGAGCGATCGTATTTAAGAATTTTTTTGAGAACGGGCAGTGCGAACGTACTGTTGTAAACCCTGATCCGTTGCATTGTAATATTGATATATTTTATGAGAACGGTAAACAACGCCGCCAGATAAATTATTACAACGGCCTGCCTCAAAAATTGTATGATTTTTATTCGAACGGTTTACCAAAGTATACCGAAGAGAATGAAAAAGAAATGAAATACCTTACCGTTAAAAAATCGTGGTTCAATAACGGGCAGGTGCAGGAAGTAATGGAACTGACCGATCAAAAAAATAAAAGATATATTCAAAAGTTCTATTATGAGAACGGGCAGGTAAAAGGCGAAGGCCCTTTGGTATTATCGCTGGATGGTAAATCGTATGTAAAAGATGGTGTATGGAATTATTACGATAGTAACGGAAAAAATAAACGCACCGAAAAATATAACGCCATTAAGTTAACTTCCAATTAATGGATTGTAAGTGGTGCTTCATTAAATAATCATTTGTTTTAGAGAAATGTTTTGAGCCAAAAAAGGCGCCGCGTGCCAATGGCGACGGGTGGGCTGCGGTAAGTACAAGGTGCTTGTGTTTATCAATTAATTCTGATTTTGCGATGGCGTAAGCGCCCCATAATAAAAAAACAACATGTTCTTTTTTATCGCTGATGAGTTTAATAAGGGCATCGGTAAAATGTTGCCAGCCAAAATTTTTGTGGCTGCCGGCAAGGCCTGCCTGCACAGTAAGTACAGCGTTAAGCAATAATACACCTTGTTTTGCCCAGGCCTCAAGGTTGCCTGATGTTGGTAATTCAAAACCCGGAATATCTGTTTTTAATTCTTTAAAAATATTTTGCAGGCTTGGCGGAACGCGGATACCATCAGGCACCGAAAAGCTTAAGCCATGGGCCTGGCCGGGGCCGTGATAAGGATCCTGGCCAATAATAACCACTTTAATATCGCTGAAAGGGCATAGCTGCAAGGCATGAAAAACCAGGTTGGCTGCAGGATAGATGGTATGTGATTTGTATGCATTATTAACCTGCGTGGTAAGATCTTTATAATAAGGTTTTTCAAATTCGGCCTTTAGCAGATCGTTCCATTCGGGTGATAATGATTTAATGCTCATGTTAGTACTAACGTTAAATTGTTATTAAATATTTAGCAAAGTAACCTTTTTTATTTCCAAGAGTAAAAAAGAATAATTAAATTTATAATCTATACAAAACACTATGAAAAAAGTAATCTCATTATCCCTTGTAATTTTAGTTGTAGCTATTAGCTTAAGTTCTTGCAAAAGCCACGAAAAGTGTCCTGCATACTCTAAGGTAGAGAAGAGCAATAAAAGATCAGTTTAATCTTTCGAAAGAGGTCGTGTATCTCTTTTTTTGCATATTTATATTTAACATAATGTTAATTATATACTTTTTATTTATTTAATTTTCAGGCCTTTATATACAAATAAAGATTGCAAAATGTTTAATTTTACAACCATGTTCCGCCTTAAAGCTATAATCGACGAGATCTCTGCCCTTCGTAACGAAACCACCTATCGCGCCGCCCTGCAAATTGCCAACCTCCTGGATAATAACCGGAAGTCTTTTCTCGAAAAAATGGATGCCGCTGATTTTAATTTCCTGCTCAAAAATTTTGAAGCGCTTTCTTACAGTAGTCCTAAAGACCACAACTCGCCCGATTTTAAACGTGAGTATCAAAAACAGTTCGAATCACTCATGTTCCACCTTAACAAGATCCTTTAAAAACTCAAATTTTCTCGTCTTTTTAAGCATAAAGTATCCTTAACAAAAATCTAACACTCGGGCCTTACCCGTTCTTTATCTTTGATCAGGGTAATGTTTTTGAGATATTGATCATTACTGCTATAGTTTAAGAAAACCGCTTTCAGCCAAAGGGAAAGCGGTTTTTACAAGTATATATACCAATGAAAAGGAAAATCGAAACCCTGCTTGTAAAAGAACTGGATGAGATCGAAGCCATTGATTTTGTTACTTCTTTTCCGCATTTGTTAGATAAGGTTCTTTTTATTGCGCATGATATTCGGCTCGAATATCCTGAGGAGTCTAATCAATTAATAGAAATAAGCGAACAGATCGAAGATCTCTTAAAACAGCCTTCCGTAAAGGTTCACGAGGCCATATTTATCGAAATTAAAAGCGCAATAGCGCTTATTTTAAAGCAAATGCTCGATATTGAAGATTAAATTATCGTTTAACTACTTGCTATTGGCCTGTTTTTTGAGTAAATTCATTAAAAATTATATGCCATGAGTAAATCAACCAAAGAAATGCTTAAAAAAATAATTGCCGGCCAGGAATTAATTATCAAGCATTTAAAGATAGGCAGCCCGGCAGCGGTTAAAAAGGCTCCAAAAAAAACTGTTCGTAAAAAAGCCACCAAACGCGCGGCCGAGAAAAAAAGCCCGGGTAAAAAACGTTAAGCGTTAACTACTGCTCCTTCTTTTATCACATCTAATAACGAACGGTGCTCAAAGATGCCGTTCTCAAAATTTGCATCTTCTTCGCTCGCTTTTTCTGTAAAACAGGTGGCATCGTAATCGCCATTTTCTTTTTTTGTTACATCAATGGCTTTAATTACCAGTACTTCGCCGGTGGATGCAAAATAAACGGTCTTATTAAAATACTTATCGTAATTTTTAATAATAAGATCTTTAGCCTCATCTATTGTCATAATATGTTTTTTAAAATTCAAATTAATGTGATCGCGAAATTTCGTTTAATAAGTCAAGTACTTCGTCCTTTGACGCCGCAAAGATCTCACGTCTTTTATAAGCGTCTTTTTCGTTTTGAATGGCTGTAGCCAGGTTACTTTTAATAGTGTTTAATCGTTCATTGTATAGATTGATATGGTTCTTCTCATCAAGCCAGATATAGATCTCATCAATACGCTTTATTAAATTTGAAAGCGGATCCTGGTTAAACTCTAATTTATTTACCTGTTTTTCAATTTTATTTAACTCAATACTTTCCATACTTAATACTTACTTGCCGCCATTGGCTTTTAGATCATTAATACAATTATTATCAAGCGAAAGAATGGTGTTGCCTATAAGGTTATTTACAAGATCGCTGGTTTCTGTTGCGTAATACATTAAACAATCAGAATTATTACAATGTTTACCATGCGGCTCATCCTGGTGACCAACAGTCATGCCCGTACCATTATTAACAAGGCCAAGAATGTGGCAAAACTCATGCTCGCTTACGCTTGTTTCTACCGACGAAACTGATGGCTGGCCCAGGCCTCCGCTAAGATCGCGGATCGTCTTTTCAAACACAACCATAGATGAAGGGCTATATGCAATACCGAGCGTTTTTAAGTTACCGCTGTTTTGAGCATAATCGCCATCAATAAAAAGTATATAGGCTACTATGGTTTTGCCTTCGGCTTTTGCGCTGCGGTTAAGGTTTTCAACCGATCGTATGTCTTCCAATGTATAAATTGTTTTGCCCGGCGAGCCAATATTACTATACACAACCTCTACCCCGGCCGGTTTATTTAAACGCTGCATAAGAAAATTCTTTAAGTGATCTACTGCTGTTTGTGTAGGTTGAAGACCGTTTACAGACTGGATCTGAATGGTTAATTTATCGTAGTGTTCTGAACTTAAAAATTCTTTTGCCGTAATTGAGGTTGGTGCACCACCCGTGGCGGGAATAATGGTGTTTTCTTTTTTACAGGAAATTAATGCAATTAAAAAAACGAAAGAAAGAAATAGCTGTTTCATAAAAGTAATTTTAAATATTACTTCAATAATCAGACCATCAAAAAAAATAATGCCTGAATAAGCTTTATACTATTTTTTAGTAAAAAATTGTAGAAAATTATTCCCTTTTTAAATTATGGGAATTAAAGCTTCTCAGACTTTTTCTTTAACATAGCCCGTATTTTGCTGCGGTAGTTGAGCCACTTCAAACCAATATTGAAGAAAGGTTTTTATAGAAAGATCGGTTAACTGATCTGAAAAAGGTTTATTAAAAAAAGTACTGGCGCCATTGGCATAACACTCTTTTATAAGCTCGGGCTGTGTATGCTCACCTAAAACAATTACCGGAATGTGTTTAAGATCGTCAACGGCTTTGATCTCTTTTAAAACCGTTAACCCAATATCAGGCAAAGAATTCATGCTTAATAAGATCACGGCTGGTAACGCGTTGGCTTTTAGTTTATCGTTTAAAAAAGGAATTACTTCGTTACTGAATCTTAAAAACTCCACCAAAATGGCATGGGTTTTAAAATAAGGTACACTTATCTCCCTGTCGTGCTCATCATTTTCAAGCATTAAAATATATCCTTTATCAGCCATTGCTATTTTTTTATAAAGATAAATAATTCAACAGATAAATTACTCTTTTTCAATTACAGAAATATAAAGGTCTTCTACTTTTTTTCTTGCCCAGGGTGTTTTTCTTAAAAAAGTTAAACTCGATTTTATGCTTGGATTTTCGTTAAAACAGCGAATATTGATCTTTGTTCCCAGGTGGTCCCAGCCGTAATAATACACCAGGTGTTTAACGATCATCTCCAATGTTTTACCGTGTAAAGGATCGTTGGATGTTTTATCGGTCATTTTCTAAAATGTTTTCTCTTACTAATTTACGAACTATATGATCTACTTCGTTGTTAAAATTTTGCGTTCCATTTGGCTTAATATGAGCCTTCACCTTAATAAATTCAATAGTATGCGTGTTTATTTGCTTTAACAGTGTATGCACCAGGTCGGCATTTTGTATGGACGTACCTTTATTGGTCAAAAAATTTTTTGAAACAAGTTTCTCTTCCCTTCCCTTTAAATTTACTACATATTGACTGTCGGAATAAATAGTAAAGGGTTCAGTGCCAAAGTTATTGGCATCAATAAATTCAATGGCCTTTATCACGGCCAGCAATTCCATACGGTTATGGGTAGTATCTGTTTCAGTTCCTTTTAAGATCGTTTTTTTTGCATTTACAAAAATAATGGCTGCCCAGGCTCCAACACGTAATTGTGTATGGCAACTTCCATCAGTATATATTTCAATGTGGGGGTTTTCCAGTTTTTTTTGTTTTACTAAAGGTAAATATAACACTAATTAAGTGCAGATATGAGCAATAATTAGTTGAATTAAAACTTAAATATTTCTTTGAAAAGCTTATTAATTAATTACATTTATCATTTAAAAACCTGTCATGGAAACACTCGATCCGCCAAAGCATGCTAAAGACCTTTCGGTTTTCTGGACCTGGATGGGTGAAGACGGCATCGTTCGCACAAAAACCAAGGCGCAGGCCGAGATCACCATAAAAGAAGCCATGGAAAATTCTAAAGCGGTAAACGATTTTTTTACCGGCAAAAAATTTCCATTATTGGTGGATGCCCGCAATGTAAAATCAATGGCAAAAGAAGCACGCAAATATTTTTCTACCAACGGTCGCACAACAAAAATAAACTCAATGGCTATTATGGTGAGATCTCCATTAAGCAGGGTTATTGGTAATTTTTTTATGGGATTAAATAAACCCGAAATTCCGGCACGCTTATTTGATGAAGAGAAGCATGCTGTTGAATGGTTAAAAAAACATTTATAATAAATGCCGGAAAAAGGATATGATAACCAGGAACGTGTAACAGAAATTCTTGATGTTATTATGTCGTATGCCCGTTTTGATTTTTCGAAAAAAACCAGGGTTATTGGCGATGAAACACTTGATGCTATTGGTGCAGGTGTTAATATGTTGGGCGAAGAGCTTGAAACATCAACCATTTCGTTAAAAGAAAAAGAACAGCTTCTTAAAGAGATCCATCACCGCGTAAAAAACAATCTGCAAATTGTTTCGAGTTTACTTAATCTTCAGTCAGAAAACATTTTAGATAAACGTTACCTCGATCTTATTGTTGAAAGCCGTAACAGGATCAATTCCATGGCTTTAGTTCACGAAATGCTCTATTCTTCAAAAGATCTTAGCAAAATAGAAATTGGCGAATATGTACAACGCTTAAGCAAAGGCATTGAGCTGTCGTTATCAAAAAGCCATTCAGATATAAAATTTGATTTTAGTATTGAAGAGCATTTGTATTTTGATATCGATCACATGATTCCAATGGGATTGATACTTAATGAGATCATTAGTAATTCGTTTAAATATGCTTTTCCGGATAGTGTGGGTGTTATCACTATCCAGATCAGCAAACCATCTGATTTTTATAAGCTGATCGTAAAAGATAACGGTGTTGGTCTTAAAGAGAATTTTGATATTAAACGCGATTCGAATTTAGGTATGCAGCTAATTTATATGCTAACCGAACAAATGGATGCCAAGGTAGAAATAAGGCGGGATAAAGGTGTAGCCTATCAAATAATAATTCCTAACTAATGCAGCAACATCAAATATTAATTGTAGAAGACGAAGCCAGCCTGGCCGAAACCATTGCCCTTAATTTGCGCATGGAAAACTATGCCGTTCTGATGGCTAAAAGCGGTAACCAGGCGTTAGAACTTTTTACAGCAAATGTCAGGTCAATCAGTTTGGTTTTACTCGATGTAATGTTGCCCGAAGTAAATGGCTTTGATCTTTGTAAAAAATTTAAACAGCTAAACCCTTCAACGGCCGTTATTTTTTTAACCGCAAAAAACCAGATCTCTGATAAAATTGAAGGTTTAAAACTAGGTGCGGATGATTACATTACCAAGCCTTTTGATCTTGAAGAATTATTACTGCGCGTAAGTAATTTAATTAAACGCACCCAAAAAGAGATCGTGAATGTGTTTACGTTTAATAACTGCAGTATTAATTTCGACACCTTTGAGATCATTGATATCAGCGGCCACTCCTCTACCCTGCCAAAGCGTGAGATTGGCCTGCTTAAACTATTGACCGAAAACGCAAATAAGGTTATCTCACGCGATGAGATCATTGAAAAACTTTGGGATGTGAACGAAAACGCATCTTCAAGAACGATTGATAATTATATCCTTAACTTTAGAAAATATTTTGAAGCCAATCCAAAAGAGCCCGTACATTTTCACTCTATAAGAGGCGTTGGTTATAAATTTATTGCATAATATGTTCAAAGAAAAATTACATAAAAAATTAGCTGCAACTATTGAAAATGCTGGTATTACCGAACCAAAAGAGCTGCAGGCAAAATTACTTTCTAAAATAAATTCGGGGGCTGATGTGATCGGTATTGGTCCCGAACATTCGGGTAAGACCACACTTATTAATATAGCTACAATACAAAAACTTCAACGTGCCAGCGATGACGATCCGCCGCGTGCCTTGATACTTGTTGCCAATAAAGAAAAAGCCGAAGCCATGGAGGCACAATTCCGGCTATTTGCAAAAGATACCGATCTTAGAGTGGTAAGTGTTTTTGAAGAAGGAAAGATCGATAAACAAACAATGGCTATTTACGAAGGTACCGATGTTGTAATTGCTACAGCAAAACGCATTATGGAGATCTATTTTAAACGCACCTTTAACCTTACAAAAATTAAATTATTTGCAATTGACGATGCCGAAGCCAATATAGATAATGCCTGGCAAGGCCATGTTGACCGTTTAGCACTGAGTTTACCAAAATGCCAGCACCTGGTTTTTACAAACGAACTTAACGGTAAAATTGAACGTCTTATACAAAAATTTATTATTGCACCGCATATTACGGAAGTGGCAGAATAAAACCCGTATTTTCCTTTAAATCTGCGTGTTAGCGCTGCTTTGCGCTAATTTTTGAGACCTTTATTTTTTAGATGTTTTTAGGTGCATTTTCAAAAGAAATATGCTTCTAAATTGTTATATTTATCATTCAATTTTTATCAGACCATGAACAAATTATATAACTATGCCTGCGGCCAATGGGTTGCCGGGGCTGAGAACGGACAGGAACTATTTAACGCTATTACCGGTGATGTTTATGCTACCGCAAGCAGCAAAGGACTTGATTTTGCAAAGATGTGTGATTACGCGCGAACAGTGGGCGGGCCAAAGCTTCGCAAAATGACATTTCAACAACGTGGCCAAATGCTAAAAGCACTGGCCTTGCATTTACAAAGTAAAAAAGAAGATTTTTATAAAGTAAGCTGGGCAACCGGCGCTACACGCGCCGATAGCTGGGTGGATATTGAAGGTGGTATCGGTAATTTATTTACCTATGCATCTTTACGCCGCCAATTTCCTAACGAAACATATTGTTACGACGGCGATGTGGCCCGTCTTTCAAAGAACAATACATTTATTGGCCACCATATTTGTGTACCAAAAGAAGGTGTTGCTATTCACATCAACGCATTTAATTTCCCTGTTTGGGGCATGTTAGAAAAAGTAGCTGTTAACTGGTTAGCCGGTGTGCCGGCAATAGTAAAGCCTGCAGCACTTACTTCTTTCTTGACCGAAGCCGTGGTAAAAGAAATTATAGCAAGTAAAATATTGCCCGAAGGCGCATTGCAATTAATTTGTGGCAGTGCAAGCGGCATCTTAGACCATGTAAAAAGCCAGGATGTAGTAACCTTTACCGGCTCTGCATCTACTGGTAAAATGCTAAAATCGCATCCGCGTTTACTGGAAGAAGCTGTGCATTTTAATATGGAGGCCGATTCGCTTAATTGCTGTGTGCTTGGAACTGACGTTACTACAGCCATGCCGGAATTTGATATTTTTATTAAAGAAGTGGCAAGAGAGATCACTACCAAGGCCGGACAAAAATGTACTGCGGTTCGCCGTGTTATCGTTCCTGAAAATATGGTGGAAGATGTGCAGATAGCATTAGGAAAACGTTTAGCGCAAAATGTAATTGGCGACCCAAATGTTGAAGGAGTACGCATGGGCTCTTTAGCGGGCAAATCGCAATTAATAGAGGTAAAAGAAAAAGTTGAACTTTTAAGCAAAAGCCAGAAAATAATAATAGGCAACTTTGAGAATTTTGAAGTAAAGGGTGCAGATAAAAATAAAGGGGCTTTTATGCCGCCAATTATTTTTTATAACGATAGTCCTTTTAAAAATACAGATTGCCATAATGTTGAGGCTTTTGGGCCAGTTAGCACCATTATGCCCTACAAAACAATTGATGAGGCTATAGAATTAAGTAAAATGGGCAAAGGCTCGCTGGTAAGCTCTATTATTACAGCCGACGAAAAAATAGCACGCATGTATACATTGGGTGCAGCATGCATGCATGGCCGTATATTGGTATTAAATGCCGAGTGTGCAAAAGAAAGTACAGGGCATGGCTCGCCAATGCCAATGCTGGTACATGGTGGCCCGGGGCGCGCCGGTGGCGGTGAAGAAATGGGTGGTAAACGCGGTGTGTTCCACTATTTACAGCGCACTGCCATACAAGGCTCACCAACAATGATCACTGCTATATTGAACAGCTACCAGGTAGGTGCAAAACAAATTATTAAAAATGTACATCCGTTCCGCCAGTATTTTGAAGATCTTGAAGTTGGCGAAACAACCATCACTCCTACCCACACGGTAAGCGAAGAAGATATAGTAAATTTTGCCAACTTAAGTGGCGATAAATTTTACGCGCATTTACAACCCGATGCTTTGGAAGGAACTATCTTTAAACGTACCGTTGCTCACGGATATTTTATCCTTTCAAAAGCGGCAGGCTTATTTGTTGATCCGCCAAAAGGACCGGTATTATTGAATTATGGTATTGATGAGTGCCGTTTTACACGTCCTATTTACCCGGGCATGACCATAGGTGTGAAATTTACCTGCAAAGAAAAAATTGAGAACGATAAACCCCTTGCTGCTGCCGATGGCACTGAAACTAAAGTGGGTATTGTAAAATGGGTAGTTGATATTTATGACGCCAGCGCCATGAATATTCTGGAAAAATACGATGCCGTAGACCAGGCAGGTCAAACTGTGGGTATTGCCACTATTTTAACCATGGTAAAACTAAAGAATCAGGAGTAAACAGATGAGGAGTTTTTTTTTGTTAAAGATAATTGTTTTAAGTTTTACTATTAGCAGCACACTTCATGCGGCTGTTAATACAGATAGTCTTATACTTGCCTTAAATAAATTAAAAACGCAAGATACAGTTGCGGCTAATTTAAATTTAAAAATTGCAAAAGCTTTAGTGGATAAAGATCCTGATAAGGCCAGTCAATATGCGGAAACGGCCTTTAGCATTTCCAATAAATTAAATTACCTGTATGGTGTGGCTTCTTCTATGTCAGTAAGAGGTTATGTGGCTTTTTATAAAGGTAGCCAGACCGATGCGATTACTGAATTCAATAGATCGATAGAATTTTGCCGGAAAAATAATTTACAAAAAGAGCTGGCCTCCGAACTGGGAAACCTTGGACTGGTAAATTATTTTTCTTCCAATTACGACGCGAGTATAAAAAATTGCCTTGAAGCTGTTAAAATAGACCTGGCAATAAGAGACAGTGTTCATTTGTCTACCGATTATAACACTTTAGGTTTGGCATACATGGGCAAAGGAACCTATCCACCGGCTTTACAGGCGCTTTTAAAAGGCATGAAGATCGCTGAGGCAAGAAAAGATTCTGTTCAGATCACAAAAGGTTATATGCAGCTTGGTATGCTGAATTCAAAACTTGGTAATGATACGGAGGCAAAAAGATATTTTAAAATGGCCTATGCAAATCACAAAAGATCAAATAATGTAAAAGGATTAATATCATCTCTTACCAATTTAGGTTTTTTATATGCTGAGAAAGAACAACACGATTCGGCCCTTGTTTATTATTTTGAAGCGCTTAAAATGGCTAAAGAAAGTAACAACCTTCAGTCTACCGCAACTTTATGTAACAACATCTGCAATTCGTATACCAACAAAGGCGATTTTACAAATGCAATGAAGTATGTTACCGAATCTATTGACATACGAAAAAAATTAGGAAGCAAAGCCGGCGTTGCCACATCAATTCATAACATGGGCGCTATTTATGAGAAGATGAAAAACTATAAAAAAGCTTTTGAATGTTACGATGAATGTATAAAATTAGCAAGAGAAATAGGCTCACTGGAGCTGGTAAATCAAACCTACCAGGCCATTTGTAAGCTGGCCGATCAAACAGGCGATTCTAAAAAAGCTTACAGATATCTTACTTATGCCGTTAATTTAAATGATACCCTCTTCTCAAAAGAGCAGGAAAAATCAATGGCCGAAATGAATACAAAATACGAAACGGACAAAAAAGAAAAAGAAATTGAATTATTGAATAAAGACAATGAACTTAAAAAGACCGAAGCAAAACAAAAAGAAGCCGAACTGAAGCAACAGCGTTTTGTTACTTATGGTACGGCATTTGGCGGAATAATTATTCTTGGCTTCTTGATCGTTGCTATAAGAGGTTATCAGCAAAAGAAAAAAGCAAACGAAATTATTACCGAACAAAAAAATACAGTTGAGCTGCAGAAAAAAGAAGTTGAGCATCAAAAAGAACTTGTTGAGGAAAAGCAAAAAGAGATAATGGATTCTATTAACTATGCAAAAAGAATTCAATACACTCTTTTGGCAAATGCAGAACTAATGAATGCTAATTTACCCGAGCACTTTGTATATTTTAAACCTAAAGATGTTGTGAGTGGAGATTTTTACTGGGCCACAAAAAAAGATCATTTATTCTATATTGCTGTTTGTGATTCTACAGGACATGGTGTTCCAGGCGCATTTATGAGTTTACTCAATATCAGTTTTTTAAATGAAGCCATCATCGAAAAAAATATCCTTCAGCCAAACGAAATTTTGAATCATGTTCGCCAGCGCTTAACCGTAAGTATGGATGGCGGAAGGGATGGCATGGATGCTATATTGGTTTGTTTTGATACGCTAAAGAATACCATCTCCTACTCTGCCGCAAACAACGAACCCATTTTAATAACAAACAACAGCATTGTTGAACTTGAAAAAGATAAAATGCCCGTTGGCAAAGGCGACAAAACAGAAAGTTTCAAGTTACACATAGTTAAACACGATAAAGACGATTGTTTGTATTTATATACCGATGGGTACGCCGACCAGTTTGGCGGGCCAAAAGGCAAAAAATTCAAATACAAAGAATTAAACGACATGTTATTAAAGAACCACGCCTTTCCATTTTCAAAACAATCTGAACTTTTAGACAAAGCATTTATGGATTGGAAAGGTGAAATGGAACAGGTGGATGACGTATGTATAATCGGCATTAAAATTTAAAAAATAACATGATAAAAAAGCTATTTGTTCTTTTCATTTTTATCCTTAATTCAGTTTATGGGCAAAAATATAATGCAGATAGTCTTTTAAAAATTATTGCCAAACCCCAGATTGCCGATACCGAAAAAATAAATACGCATGTTCGCCTGGTGGAAGCACTTCGCTGGGAAATGTATAGTGAAGCATACCAACATGCAGTAACCGCATTGCAGCTTTCACAAAAAATAAAATTTTATAAAGGCGAAGCTGATGCTTTAACTTCGCTGGGCCGCCTGACTAACCAGGCTGGTAATTCAGACAGTGCTGAAACTGTTTACAAGCAAGCCCTTAATTTTGAAAAAGATAAAAAATTAACCGAAAGCGAGATCTACACCTTAATGGCTTATGGCGAGTTTTGCCGGCTCAGTAGCCGTTATGATGATGCCCTCAGGATGTTTGAACAGATAGTTGAAAAATCAAAAACCTGTGGTTTAAAAAAAGGCGAAGCCTCCGGCCTTAATGGCATTGGCATTATTAAACGGCGTAAAGGCGATCTAAGGCAGGCGCTTGATTATTTTCAGAGATCAGCTGCTATTTCCGATAAAATAGGTTACGAAAGTATGCATAACAACACCATGAACAACCTTGCCCTTGTTTATGATGAAATGAAGCAACCTTTAAAGGCGAAAGTAATTTATGTAAAGCTTATTCCGGTTTTAAGAGAGCAACATGAAGTAAAAATGGTGATCAATACTTTAATGAACCTTGGTAATTTATACCTGTACCTAAAACAAATGGATTCTGCACTTATCTGTCTCAAAGAATCCTATGAAATGTCGGAAAAATACGACCTTAAAAAAAATATAGGAGCGGCCTGCCTTAATCTCGGTAATTTTTATATCGCAACAAAAGATCTTGCTGAAGCTGAGAAATATTTTATCAGGTCGCTTGAGATACGCCGCCAGACAAATGACAGATCAGGCGAGGCTCTATCTATAAATAACCTTTGCCAGCTTTATTATGAGACCAAACAACCCGCGCGGGCCGAAAAACTGATACTTGAAGCGATTAAAATAAATGAAGAAACCGGAGATTCTTTGCAACTTAAAGATTCATATGAAAACGCATCGCTTGTTTACGCGAGCCTGAATAATTATACAAAAGCATACGAATACAGGTTAATGTATGAAGAACTCGATCATAAAGTTTATAATTCTGAAAATAACAGGATCATGAATGAAATGCAAAGCAAATATGAATCGGAGAAAAAAGACCAGCAAAATTTAATGCTCACAAAAGAGAACGAGCTTTCGGCAAAAACCATTCATCAGCAAAAAATACTTACCTATTTTATTGTTGTAGGTCTTGCACTTACTATATTATTGGCTATTTTTATTTTCCGCGGATTAAACCAGCAGCGTAAAGCAAATAAAATAATCTCCGATCAAAAACAGGCTGTTCACGAACAAAAAGAGATCATCGAAGAAAAACAAAAAGAAATTATCGATTCTATACGCTATGCAAAGCGCATTCAATCGGCCCTCCTCGCCAATAAAGAATTATTTACAACGCATATCCCTGGTAATTTTATTCTTTTTAAACCCAAAGATATTGTTAGTGGCGATTTTTACTGGGCTACCGAACATAATAAGAAATTTTACCTGGCCGTTTGCGATAGCACCGGCCATGGCGTTCCGGGAGCTTTTATGAGTTTACTTAATATGGGCTTTTTAAGCGAAGCCATTAAAGAAAAGAATATTGAGAAACCAAACGAGGTTTTTAATTACGTGCGTTCGCGCCTGGTGAGTTCTATTAATGAAGAAGAACAAAAAGATGGTATGGATGGTGTTTTGATCTGCCTTGATAAAAGTACCAGGCAGCTAACTTACGCCGCCGCTAATATTGAACCGGTTTTGATATCAGAAAACAAAATTGTTGAGCTGGCAAAAGATAAAATGCCGGTAGGTAAAGGCGAAAAAATGGAAGATTTTAGGTTACATACTATAAATTACAAAGCGGGCGATTCGTTGTACTTGTTTACAGATGGCTATGCCGATCAGTTTGGCGGACAAAAAGGGAAGAAATTCAAATATAAACAACTTGAACAGTTTTTACTTGACCACGCATCTTTACCATTACAGAAACAAGCAGAAGCCCTTGATACTAAATTTAATGAATGGAAAGGCAAGCTGGAACAAGTAGACGATGTTTGTATAGTTGGAATAAAGATTTGACAGGAAAGCGAAATATGAATTATTTTAAAAAAAAATATTTACTCTTTGTATTGATCTTTGCCTCATACTTTTCTTATGGGCAGGAATATGCCGCTCATGTAACCCGAAAAATCGATTCTCTTAAAACCGAGATCAGCAATTCAAAAACCGACACAAGCAAAGTATTTCTATTAAATAAATTAAGCACAGTTTTTTTAGATATTGCCGATTATGACCGTTCTATTGAGATCAGTAACTCTGCCGCTGAACTGGCAAAAAAAATAAATTATAAAAAAGGACTGAGTGACGCATATAGCAATCTGGGAATACTTTACGATTATCGGAGCGATTATATCAGATCTATTGATTACCATACCCGTTGCCTTAATTTGAATAAAGAACTCGGAGATCAAAATGCCATTGCTGCAACATACGGCAATTTGGCTATCGTATACGAATATCTTGGCAAATTGCCCGAAGCACTTAAATGCCATTACGATGCTTTGAGTATCGACGAAAAGATAGGAGATAAATATGGTGCGGGTGTAATAAATATAAATCTTGGCAGTGTATATGTTCAACTTTTAAAATATGACGAGGCCTTAAAACATTATCAAAAAGCGCTTTCAATTTTTTCGGCGTTAAAAACCAAAGATGGAATTGCCTATGCCGAGTCGGGTATTGGAATGATCAAAATGTACCAGAAAAAGATTGATGAGGCCGAGCAACATATCATCCTTTCAAAAACAATTTTTGAAGAGCTTAACGATAAACAAAATATGGCTGGTTCTCTTGTAAACCTGGGCCAGATCTATGCCAACAGCAAGCGCTTAACCGAAGCCCAAAAAGTTTACGAAGGCTCACTACAACTAAATATTGAAATGCAGGACAAACGAAACCTTACTTTTAGCTACCTTGGACTGGCTAATGTAAGCCTGCAGCAAAAAAATTATAAAAAAGCACAGGCATTTATTGACTCTTCTGTTGCAATTGCTGAAAGAATCGGTTGTATCGAATGCTTAAAGGAAGCCTATCAGTTTTATACCGATCTGGATAGCACCCAATCTAATTATAAAGGTGCCTTCATTCACTTAATAAAATTCAACCAGTATAAAGATAGTTTGATCAACCAGGAAAATAATAAAAAATCGAGCCAGGCAAAATTGCAATATGATTTTGATAAAAAGGCAACAGCAGATAGTTTAAAGAATGCCGAGATCAGCGAACGTGAAGGATTAAGGCATAAACAAGAGATCCGTGAACAAAAAACGTATTCGTACGGCGCAGCGATAGGTTTTATTTTAATGTTGATAATTGCCGGTGTTTCTTACAGAGCGTATAAGCAAAAACAAAAAGCCAACATCATTATAAAAGAGCAAAAAGCCATTGTAGACGAAAAGCAGAAAGAAATATTGGATTCTATTTATTACGCTGAAAGAATTCAAAAAACATTACTGCCAAATGAAAAGTATATAGAAAAAAGTATAAACACTTTAAAAGGAAAATAGATACTTGCCCAAAAATTATAAAATAAAGACCCTCGTTTTATTTGCCTTGTGTTTTATACAAGGCAATTTCTGCATGGCTCAAAATTTTACTGCAGATACTCTTAAACTAAGAGAGTATTATAATACCTGCCAAAAGTACGAATTAACAAGCGCCGACTCTGTATTAAAATATGCCGATCTACAATTAAAGCTTGCAACAAAGATCAATTATACCAACCAGATCATTCGTGCGCATATAAATTTTGGTATAGCTTACGCGCGTTTGTTTAAATTTAACGATGCTCTTACAAATTATTTAAAAGCCCGTGATCTGGTTGAAAAACGTAATAAAGGCGGCCTCTCTCCTTTGCTTGGGCAAATAGGATATATCTATTTAAGGTTAAACAGAAAGAACGAAGCTTATAAATATTTTAAGCAGGAACAATCTATTGCTATTTTGGAAAGAAATTATGAGGAATATCTTAGCTGTGTTGTAAACCTGGCCGATTATTATAATACAAATGGCTCACTTGATTCATCTTTAAACCTGCTTCATGAAGGGTTGAAGATTGCCCGCAAATATAAATTCAGAAGTAATGAAGTGGTTATAATTGATAATATAGCCAACGCATATTATGCTAAAGCCATTGACACGGAAGACAGATCGTATTTTAAACTGGTAGAACAATATGCCGACTCTGCCCTTGCCTTGCATTACGAGGATAAAGATTCATCCGCTATATTCTACATTTATGGCCTGCTTGGCGCCATGAATAAAGATCTTGGCAAATATGCAAAATCAGAATCTTATTACGACCAGTATGTTTCTTATTCGCGCAGAACAAAAGATATCATGAATTTAAAAATTGCCATCGACGAGATGTCTTTGTTATTTGCCGATCAAAACAAATACAAACAAGCTTATCAATACCGTTTGCAATACGATTCAATTAACCGCTTGTATATAGACGCCGAGGCCCATAAGCAGGTAGTTGAATTAAATACCAAATACGAAACAGAAAAAAAAGAGGAACAAAATGCGCTACTGCTTAAGGAAAATGAATTATCTGCAAAAACCATCGACCAGCAAAGAACCATAACCGCCTTCATTATCATAAGCCTAATTCTTTCTATTTTGTTCGGGATCTTCATGTTCAGGATCTATAATCAAAAAAAGACCGCTCACATCCTTATCAGTAAACAAAAGCAGGAAGTAGAACAAAAGCAGGTAGAGATCGAACATCAGAAAGAAATAATTGAAGAAAAACAAATAGCCATAGTTGATTCAATTACTTATGCAAAACGCATTCAATACGCGCTGCTTCCCACCAACACAATTTTAAGAACAAATTTACCAGAGCATTTTGTTCTCTTTAAACCAAAAGATATTGTAAGTGGCGACTTTTACTGGGCAGCCGAACACGAAAATAAATTCTATCTTGCTGTTTGCGATTCTACAGGGCATGGTGTGCCGGGCGCTTTTATGAGTTTATTAAACACAGGGTTTTTAAGCGAGGCTGTAAAAGAAAAACATATTACCGCGCCCAATCAAATACTAAATTATGTTCGCGAAAGGTTGATTGAAAATATTTCGCAGGATGGTGGCCAGGATGGGATGGATGCTATTTTGATCTGCATTGATAAAAAAGAGAATACCATTACTTACGCTGCCGCAAATAATCCTCCGATCCTTATCCAGGACAATAGGATGTATGAAATGCCAAAAGATAAAATGCCGGTTGGTAAAGGAGAAAAAACCGATAGCTTTAATTTATATACACTTAATTATAAAAAAGGAGATAGCTTATATCTTTATACAGATGGATATGCTGATCAATTTGGCGGACCGGAAGCAAAAAAATTCAAATCAAGACAACTTAATGAACTCTTACTTAATATTTCGTCAAAACCCGTTGCAGTGCAATCAGAGATATTAAACAACAGGTTTTACGAATGGAAAGGCGAACTTGAACAGATAGATGATATTTGCATTATTGGAATTAAGATCTGACAAAATGCGCCATACGCTTAAGCACATATTTTTCGTTTTATTTATTTTGCTGGAGACAAGATCTTCATTTGCGCAAATAGCCAAGCTCGACTCTTTATTTACTGCGTTAAAGAACAGTACAGAAGATACAGCTAAGATCAGCACCATGATCGATATCGGTTCAGCATACTACGATGTTGCCCGTTATGATTCGGCAATGGTTTATTACAGCGAAAGTCTTTTGTTAAGCGAAAAGCTAAATATTAAAATAGAAATAGCTAATTCACTTTTAGATATTGGCCTTATTTATTATAGCCAGGGAAATTACCCTAAAGCACTTGATTACTTTACAAAATCGCAGAAAATATATGAAGAGTTAAAAAATAAACCCGGTATCTCACGATGTTATACCAATATTGGCCTTATTTACGATTTTCAGGGGCACCCAACAAAAGCACTGGAATATTACGCCAGGTCTTTAAAACTGGATGAGGAATTAAAAGATAAAAGCGGGATATCGAGTGATCTTTTAAACATTGGCACTATTTACGAAACACAAAAAGATTACGATAAAGCATTTCAGTTTTATAACCGCGCTTTAAAATTAAACGAAGAGCTTAATAATAAAGAAGGCATCTCTTCGTGCATAACAAATATTGGCCTTATTTACGACGCCCAAAATGATTATCCAAAAGCGCTGGAGTATTATTTCAGGGCTTTAAAAATTGATGAGGAGCTAAATAATACTGAAGGAATAATTCTTGATCTTATAAATATCAGCGATCTGAATGTCAGTATTAAAAATTACAAAGAGGCTAAAATACATGCTCAAAAAGTGGTAGATCTTTCGAAAGAAACAAAAACGCTAAATAACCTCCGTTTGGGCTACGAGATCCTTTCTAAAGCAGATGCAGCTTTGGGCAACTATAAAGAAGCCCTTGCAAATCACATGAAATTTAAACAATTAACCGATAGTATTTTTAATATAGAAAACAGTTCTAAATTAAGCGATACAAAAATTAATTTTGAATTGGAAAAAAAAGAAGCGGAGTTAAAGGCCAAGGCAGATGCACAAAAAGCAATTAGTTTGGAAGAAAAGAAACGCCACCAGCTTATCATTTATATTGTAATTGGCATACTTTTAATTACTGCTGTTTTTACAATTACGTTATTTAAAAAATTCAGGCAAACAAACCGGCAAAAACAAATAATAGAAATTAAAGAAAAACAAACCCAGCAGCAATACATAATTATTGATGAGCAAAAGCGTTTGGTGGAAGCAAAACATAAAGAAATAACCGATAGCATTCATTATGCCGAACGTATACAACGCAGTTTTTTGGCAAGTAAAACTTTGCTTAATAAAAATTTAAAAGAGCATTTTATCCTTTTTAAACCAAAAGATGTGGTAAGTGGCGATTTTTACTGGTCAACCGAGCACAACGGTAATTTTTACCTGGCAGTTTGTGATAGTACGGGCCACGGTGTTCCCGGGGCTTTTATGAGTCTTCTTAATATGTTCTTTTTAAGTGAAGCTATTAAAGAAAAAGATATTTTAGCGCCAAACGAAATATTAAATCATGTACGACAAAGGCTTATCGAACATATTTCGCAGGATGGTGCGCAGGATGGAATGGATTGTATCCTGCTCTGCATAAATAAAAACAATAAAGATGTAACTTATTCGGCTGCAAATAATGCCCCTATATTAATTCGTGATGGCAAAATGATAGAGTTGCCAAAAGATAAAATGCCGGTTGGTAAAGGCGAAAACATGTCTACCTTCACCTTGCATCAGGTTAAAGACCTTAAAAACACCGATACGCTATATCTTTATACTGATGGTTATGCCGATCAGTTTGGTGGTCTTGAAGCAAAAAAATTCAAATCAAGGCAATTGAACGAATTCTTGCTAAATATTTCTTCCAAACCAATTAACACGCAACCTGAAATTTTAAATACAAGATTTTATGAATGGAAAGGCCCCCTTGAACAAATTGATGATATTTGTATAATTGGGCTCAAATTGTGAAGCAACCATTTTTTATAACTAAAATTAAAAGCATTGGAACCAACTGAAAATACTTCTGAGATCATTAGATCCATTGATAAGTTAAACCAACGCATTTGGAATATCAGGGGCGTTCCTTTAGATGGTATCAGCGCTTTTGATGCCTGTTCGGAAGCATTAGAGAAGGCCAGAAAAATAAACTATCCTTTTGGGGTAGCGCAATGTTTACTTAACCTTGGCATGGGGTATTTTATAGTTCAAAATGAGCGGGTAATTTCTATGCAATACATACAGGAAGCCTTTGAACTTTTTAAACAACAGGATAATAAAAAATGGATCGCCAACACGCACCTTACTTTAGCTATCATGAATAATACTATGGTTAACCCTGAAGTAGCTTTATATCATGGTTTAAGAGGAATTACTTTTTTTGAGAACAATACCGAAGATAAGCATGATAAGATCATGGGTTATTATATTCTGGGCACCATTTATAAGGATCTGAAAAAATACGATGAAGCCGAAAAATATTATAAAACAGGCCTTGCAGATCCGTCGCAACTCAATGGCACATGGGAAGGCCGTATATACAATGGGCTTGCAAATATTTATACCTACCAGGAAAAATATAAAGAAGCTATTGATACCAGTTTAAAAGCCCTTGCAATTTTAAGGTCAGAAAAAAATGCAACAGCAGAAAGCCGCTCACTTAGTGATATTGGACATGTGTATAAGAAACAAAAGAAATACAATGAAGCTTTAAAGTATTTTTTTGAAGGATTAGCCATTCGCGAAAATAACAATGTATTTCGTTTTGTTTTAACCAGTGTAATGGAAATTGCCTCTACCTATCGCGAAATGGGCGAAAATGAGAACGCTCTTGTTTATTATAAAAGAGCTGAGGCTATTGCCCTGGAGCTGGATATTGAAGCTAAACTTGTAAACATTTACCAGGAAATGGCATTGGTTTACAAAACAATGTCAGATTTTCCATCGGCTATTACCTGTTACGAAAAACTACACGACGTTTCGGTTGGCATCCATAAAAAAGAACTGGAAGTGAAGATCTCCAATCTTAGCAATGATTTACTCAAGGAAAAAGAAGCTGAAATAGAACGCATTAAAAATGTAGAACTTAAAGCGGCCTATGATACTATTGAGATCAAGAATAAAGAGATCCTCGATTCAATAAACTATGCAAAACGTATACAGTTTGTGTTGCTGGCTAATGAAGAATTGCTTAAAAATAACCTTAGCGATCATTATGTTTTTTTTAAACCAAAGGATATTGTAAGCGGTGATTTTTATTGGGCCACAAAAAAAGGCGATGATTTTTATCTTGCCATTTGCGACAGTACTGGTCATGGCGTACCGGGCGCGTTTATGAGTTTATTAAACATGAGCTTTTTGAACGAAGCTATTAACGAAAAAAATATTTCTAAGCCTAACGAGGTATTCAACCATATTCGTAAAAGGCTCATTTCCCATATGGATGGCGGCCGTGATGGTATGGATGCCATCCTGGTCTGCCTCAACAGCAAAAACAAAACACTCACCTACTCTGCTGCTAATAACGCGCCGATAATCATCAGGGATAACAAGATCGTGGAATTAGACTTTGATAAAATGCCTGTGGGTAAAGGCGAAACCCATGAGGAATTTAAAGAATACACAATTACGCTCCAAAGCGGCGATAATTTATATCTTTACACCGATGGATATGCCGATCAGTTCGGAGGGCCAAAAGGGAAAAAGTTTAAATACAAACAACTTAACAATATATTACTTTCTGTCGCGCAAAAAAGTATGAAAGATCAGTCGGGTATATTAGAACAAACTTTTACCGATTGGAAAGGAAAACTGGAACAGGTTGACGACGTTTGCATAATTGGAGTCAAAATATGAGAAGAAGTAATTATATTTTATTCATTATCTTACTTTTACACAATTTATTTTCTTATTCGCAAAACGGGGTAATTGATTCATTAAAAAACGAACTCACTTATGCCAAAGAAGATCTTCATAAACTGGCGATCTTAAATTCGTTGATCGAATCTATCAATGAAGACCAGGTTTGGTCACAATACAACGACATTCTGGGTATTCTTTCACAAAAACTAATGCTTAGCGAGGATCCGGCGATACAGCAAAAAGCAAAGCGTTATTATGCAGATTTTTTAAATAACAAAGGATATATCAATAACAACCTTGGTGATATTGCTACTGCGCTCGATTATTTTCATAAGAGCATCAAAATACAGGAAGAAGTAAAGGATAAACAGGGCCTTGCCTATTCTCTTAACAATGTTGGTTTTATTTATAACAGCCAGGGCGATCTCGTGCGAGCGCTTGAATATTACGAAAAGAGTTTAAAAATTCGCGAATCGATCAATGATAAAGAGGGCATCTCGCAATCGCTGAGCAATATTGGAAATTTATTTGAGCAAACCGGCGATAAATCTAAAGCGCTGCGTTATTATTACCAAGGCTTACGGATCCGCGAAACTATTGGCGATAAATTAGGCCAGGGATATTCGCTTCAGAATATTGGTACTATTTATGATGAGCAGGGAAGCAAATCAAAAGCACTCGATTTTTTTACCAAAAGTTTAAAGATACGCGAGGAGATCGACGATAAACAGGGCATTGCTTACTCATTGTATAACCTCGGCAAACATTATTTTAATGATAATAAAACAGAACTTGCTCTTAAAAACGCATTGGCTTCTCTTGATCTTTCAAAAAAAATAGGATATCCGGCCAATATTGGCGCCGCTTCAAACCTTTTACAAGAGATCTATAAAAAACAAAGAAATTTTGAAAAAGCTTATGAGATGCTTCAGCTCTCTGAGCAAATGAGTGACAGCATAAACAATAGCGAGCTTCAGAAAATTGCTGTTAAAAAACAGTTTCAATACGAATTCGAGAAAAAAGAAGTGATCGCAAAGGTTGAACAGGAAAAGAAAGATATTCAGTTTAATGTGCAGATAAAACAGAATAAAATAATTTTAATTTCTGTTGCTTTCTGTTTACTTATTGTGGGCTTGTTCTCTATTTTTTTATATCGCCGTGTAAAGGTCATCCAAAATCAAAAACAAATTATAGAATCTCAAAAGATCGAAGTTGATAAACAACGCGAGCTGGCTATTAACAGAAGCATCGTTGCCGAAGGTCAAAAAGAGATCATTGAACTTCATCAAAAAGAAATTTTAGACAGTATCAATTACGCAAAACGCATTCAGTATGCTTTATTGGCAAATGAAAAAATATTAAACGATAATTTACCCGATCATTTTGTACTGTTTAAACCAAAAGATATTGTTAGTGGCGATTTTTATTGGGCTACTGAACATGGTAACAATTTTTACCTGGCGGTTTGCGATTCTACAGGCCACGGTGTGCCGGGGGCTTTTATGAGTTTATTAAATATAAATTTTTTGAACGAAGCGGTAATAGAAAAAAATATTTCTCAACCACACCATATCTTTAATCACGTACGAACCCGGCTAATTGAACACTTTGCAGAAGAAGGCGGCCGCGACGGTATGGATGCTATTTTAATTTGCGTAAACAGATCTACCAATACCGTTACCTACTCTGCCGCAAACAACGCACCTATTGTTGTGCGCAATAAAATGGCAATAGAGTTGCCAAAAGACAAAATGCCGGTTGGTAAAGGTGAGAAAGATGATAGTTTTTCTTTATTTGAAATGGAATTAAAAAAAGGCGATGTACTTTACCTTTATACAGATGGTTTTGCCGATCAGTTTGGCGGGCCTCACGGCAAAAAATTTAAGAACCGGCAATTGAATGAATTTTTAACGCAGATAGATCACTTGCCTACGCCGGAGCAGGTAAAAATGCTTAACCTCACTTATGAGAACTGGAGAACTTTTATCGGTGACGATGGCCAGAACAATGAATTTGACCAGGTAGACGATATTTGCATTATTGGCGTTAAGCTATAATTTTAATCCTAAGTAATTCTGCGCACCCGTCGAATAGTTATTTGCATACTTAGCATTAAAGTTTAACTTTGGCTATTACAATGGCCACTTTAAACTATAAAAAAATACAACTCATCTTATTTTTTTTAATAGTTCCGGCTTTTTATTTCTCAAATACCGATAGCCTCATCCGTATAAGCAATTCGTTAAAAGATACCGCAAAAATAAATGCTTTTGTAAAAATTGCCGTGTTATATATGAATGAAGGCAAAATGGAAGAAGCAGAAAAATTCCTTATTAAAGCACACGACGAAAATACAATTGCAAAGAACCGCAGTTCTGAACTTTTTATTGCACTTAAAAACGTTTTCTTTAATTACAAGAAAAGTAAATTTAAACTTGCTTACGAGCTTGGCGAGGAAGCTTTGCCTATAGCAATAGACCTTAATAACCAGGAGGGCATTGCCGAATGTAAAATGTACCTGGGCATGTGTGCCGGACGATTAGGCGATTTCAAAAAAGCGCTTGAATTCTATCATCAATCATTGCCTATATGCGAAACGATAGGTAATGTGAATATGCAAATGAAACTGTACAGTAATATTGCAGGTGTTTATTTTGATCAATTGGATTATGGAATGGCAATCGACTATTTTAAGAAAACACTCGAAATGGCCATTAAAAAAAATGATAATAAAGTAATCGGTCAAACATATAATAACATCGGTTCTGCGCTTTCTAATCTTAAAAATGACAAAGAGGCTAAGGAATATTATTTAAAGGCAGTAAAAGTTAACCTGCTTTCAAATAACAAGCATAACCTTGGTTATAATTATATGAACCTTGCTTCTTGCGAGATCGCTGAAAAGAACTTTGAAAAAGCAAAAGAATATAATAAAGAAGCCTTGCTCATCTTTAAAGAGTTTAAAGATCCTTACAGTATTGTTTCATGCTTAAATGTAGATGCCGATATTTTTGTAGCCGAAAAAAAAATAAAACAGGCGGTTGACGTAACCGAACAGGCAGTTAAGCTTGCCGAAAAAACAGGCTCTCCGCTGTTAATGGAAAGAACCTATAAACAAATGGCCGATGCCTACGAACTAAATGGAGATATGAAAAGATCTGTCGTTTATCTCAGAAAATACATCAACACAAAAGATTCGATTATCAACGACGAGATCCGCGAAGAGGTAACAAAAAAACAATTATATTTTGAGTTTGACAGGAAACGTTTATCAGACTCTTTAGAAGCCGAATCAAAACAAAAATATTTAAAACAGGAAATAGAGAGTAATAAAAGAAGTGTTTCTCTTCAAAGAAATATCTCCATCATCTCGCTTCTTTCGTTATTAATAGTTGGTGTTTTGGCGTTTTATATTTATCGCGGTTTAAAAAAGAATAAACAGGCCGCAAAAATAATCGAAGGCCAAAAAAAGATAGTAGAAGGAAAGAACACGGAGATCCTTGATTCTATAAGTTACGCCAAGCGCATCCAATCCGCTATACTTCCGCCAAAGCGCCTTGTAAAAGAATATTTTAAAGATTCGTTTGTTTTATACAGGCCAAAAGATATTGTTGCCGGTGATTTTTATTGGATGGAACCGCTGATCAGTCAACCGCCAACGGTTGACAGCCCGAAACCTGCAACCCTGCCTGCTGCCGATTTAATATTGTTTGCCGCAGCCGATTGCACCGGGCATGGCGTTCCGGGCGCATTGGTATCTGTTGTTTGTAATAATGCATTGAACAGGTCTGTTCGCGAATATTCTATTACAGATCCCGGTAAAATATTAGATAAGACCAGGGAAATGGTGATGGCAGAGTTTGAAAAAAGCGAAGAAGAAGTGCTCGATGGTATGGATATTTCTTTATGTCTTCTGGAGCTTAAGACCAAACAATTATATTGGGCCGGGGCCAATAATCCTTTGTGGATAATAAGAAATAACGAACTTATAGAATACAAGCCCGATAAACAACCCATTGGCAAATTTGAATCTGCCAAACAATTTACTACGCATAAGATACAATTACAGGCAAACGATTGTTTATATATTTTTACTGATGGATACCAGGATCAGTTTGGTGGCGCGGATGCCAAAAAATTTAAGGCCTCTAAATTCAAAGAGTTATTGCTTTCTGTTAATTCAGAGCCAATGGAAAACCAATCGGGGCTTATTGAGCAGGCATATTATAATTGGAAAGGCAAACTTGAACAAGTAGATGATATTTGCGTAATAGGTATTCGCCTTTAAGTTGGTATGGTAAAGTAACTATCACATTCACTCATTTTCTTTAGTAATTTATTCCAAAAAAGCTTTTTTTTTCTTATTTTAGGTTTTTAATATCTTGTGAAATCTAAGTCTCTTATAATTTTATTTTCCCTTTTTTGGGGTCACTGTTTCTTTTGTGCTAATAGAGATTCGTTATTAAAAATTGCAAATACACCATCTGCTTCCGATAGCACAAAGTTTTTTATTTATTACGATCTTGCCTGGGATTATTTATATTCTAATCCGGATTCTGCTTACACATTCTCTAAACAAGCCTACGCCAGCGCCAAAAAATCGGGCTCTGCGCGTATCCAGACAAAAATCTTAAATCTAATGGGCTCTTATTTTCAGATCAAAGGAGACTATGTAAAAGCAATTGATTATTATCAAAAATCCTTAAAACTTGGTGAACAGAAAAAGATAGATGAGGCCATTTTGGTTGCCCTTGGCAATATTGGCGCCATTTACATTTCTTTGGGACAAAATAAAAAAGGACTCGAATACCAGTTAAAAAGTCTTGCCATTGCCGAAAAATTAAACAACATCAATAAACTGGCAAGTATTTATAACAACCTGAGTTTGCTTTACAATAATTTCCAGGAAAGTAATAAGGCCCTGGAATACGGAAAAAAATCGCTGGACATTTATCAAAAAATGAATAACGTAAACGGCGTTTGTTCGGCTTATGGCAATATTGGTAACGCTTACATGGCATTAAATAATTTAGATGAAGCCCTTGTAAATTTTATAAAGAACAACCAGTTGGCAAAGGAAGCTGAAAACCCTTATGAAGAATGCTCTTCATCCATGGATATTGGAGAGATCTATTTTAAGCGTGGCCAGTACGAAAAAGCAATTCCTTATTACTTAACTGCCGAAAAGATTGGCGAAGAGATTGAGGATTATAACAGCTTAAAAAGTGTGTATGGCAACCTTCACGCTATTTATAAGAAAATGGGCGATGTAAAAAAAGCATTAGAAAATAATGAGAAATTTATTACCGTTAGCGAAAAATTAAACGAAAGCAATTCGAAAGATGAGTTGCACAAAAAAGAAATTGAATTTGAATTTAACCGTCGGGCGGTTAGAGACAGTATTAAAAATGCGCAGGAAAATATTATTAAGGATGAAAAAATAAAAGCAAACAAGGCACAGATAGAAAAAGACAGGCTCTTTAAAATAGCTTTAACCGCCGGTTTTATACTCGTTTTTATTTTTGGACTTGTGATCTTTAACAGGCTAAGGATTATACGCAAACAAAAAGAGATCATCGAAATTAAAAGCAAACAAACCGAAGAGCAAAAAACCATTATCGAAAATAAAAATAAAGAGATCACCGATTCCATCAACTATGCAAAAAGAATTCAATATACTTTATTAGCGCACAACGAATTTTTAAATGATCAGTTAGGCACAAATAATTATTTCACTTTATTTCAGCCAAAAGATATTGTAAGCGGCGATTTTTACTGGGCCTGCGAGCAGGATAATAAATTTTTCCTGGCGGTGTGCGATTCTACCGGCCACGGTGTACCCGGAGCTTTTATGAGTCTTTTAAATATTGGTTTTTTGAGTGAGGCCATTAACGAAAAATTAATTCTGCAACCGGATAAGATCTTAAATTATACCCGCCAAAGACTGATCAATTCAATAAGTAAGGAAGAACAAAAAGACGGATTTGACGGTGTACTGGTTTGTATTGATAAGAGTTCGAAAAAGGTCACTTATGCTTCGGCAAATAACTCCCCTATCCTGATCCGTAACGGAGAGCTACACGAACTGCATAAAGATAAAATGCCTGTTGGTAAAGGCGAACGCGAAGAACCATTTACGCTTAACGAAATAAAAATTCAAACAGGAGATACATTGTATTTATATACTGATGGTTACGCCGACCAGTTTGGAGGGCCAAAAGGAAAAAAATACAAATACCAGCAATTAAATAATCAATTATTATCTCTTAATAAATTAAACCTGAAAGCGCAGGCCGCAGAATTATTAAAGAATTTTGAAGCCTGGAAAGGCCATCTGGAGCAGGTTGACGACGTTTGTGTTATCGGAATAAAACTATAAAACACAAACGGAGTCAGTTTACACTGAGCTTAGTCGAAGTGATGTTTGTGTTATCGGAATAAAACTATAAAACACAAACGGAGTCAGTTTACACTGAGCTTAGTCGAAGTGATAAAACACAAACGGAGTCAGTTTACACTGAGCTTAGTCGAAGTGATGTTTGTGTTATTGGAATAAAACTATAAAAATATGTTACCGTCATTGCGAGGCATAAAGCAATCTGATCTGCAAATCTTAATTACCGGGCAACTGCTTTGTAAAATCTACTCACTGTTATTGGGTATTTAGGTTCACAACTCAAAGCAATAAGCAATAAACAATTAATTAATTTTTAACTAACTCGATTTAATAGAGGCCAATTGTGTTAATTGCAATTAGCGAGAATGCATTTTTTATATATTTGTTCATATATAAAAATTTGAAAAAACATGAAAAAACAACTATTTAATTTCTTTTTATTGATACTATTTGCAAATGCCGGCTTTTCACAACAAAGCAGCAGGAGTAGTAACACATCTTACGCCCTTGATAATTCTTATTTACCAAATGCACCTTATGCTAATCCTAAAGGTGGTAACTCATCGGCAGTAATTACAACAACAACCAGCACCTGTATGTCGGTTAATTTACCGGCACCCGCTGCGTGGACCCTTGTTAATTATGGTACAGGCACGCCAATTTTTACAGATGGTTTCGTGAGCGGTCCGAATATTTACCTGGATAAAGAAAAAGCCATGTATTTTGATGTTTCGGCGTCAGCCAACTCTTCTGTAACGCATGTATATGTTGGTTTTGGCCACGCTTATTCTGCAACACAATCAAAGATTGTAACACTAAGGCTTTATAATGGTACAACTGCTAATGTCGTTGGAGCCCAACTAACAGGTGCAGTTGCAACGCTCACCATGGGCGAGATCATGTCGGACGTTGCACTCGGCCAATATTCAGATTTTGTATTCGCCACACCGGTGGCGTTGCCAGCTTCAAAAAAATTCTACGCCAGTGTTGATATTACAAATCTTACTTTCCCAAGCGATTCTTTAAGTATTGTAAGTAACAGCAATCCGCAAACCACGCCTTCTCCGGCATGGGAAAAACAAAGTAATAATGTATGGTATAATTATTCAAACGCTGCCAGCTCATGGAGTTTAAATATCTCTTTATTGATCCATCCTTTTTTAATTCAGTCACCGGTTATCTCTACTTTTACTGCTTCAAACGGAACCGTATGTGCGGGTAACAGTATTAACTATAACTCCGCAGGTTCAACCAGCACCGGTACTTATTACTGGAGCTTTGGTGCTTCTCTTCCAACATCTACATCAAGTGTGGCTGCACCAACGGCTATTTCTTATCCAACCATGGGTACTTATACAACCTATTTGTTGGTAAACGATGCCTGCGGTTCTTATGCGGTATCTTCAAAAACAATTTTAGTAAATCCAACACCGGTTGTTGGCTCTACTCCAGCATCAACCAACGTTTGTGCCGGTAGTAATGTTACATTAAATGGCACAGGCGCTTCATCTTACGCATGGAGCGGTGGTATCACAAATAACGTTCCGTTCACAGCCAACTCTTCTGTTAATTATACTGTAACGGGCACTGCTGTTAATGGTTGTACGAATACCGCAGTATCGTCGGTTGTGGTTTCTGCCAACCCAACGGTAACCATAAATTCATCTACCACTACTTTATGCTCTGGTAACAGTGTTACGCTAACTGCGAGTGGTGCTGTAACTTATGCATGGACCGGTGGTGTGAATAACGGCGTTGGCTTTGTGCCTTCAGGCTCTGGTTCTTATACAGTTACCGGAACGCAGGGTATTTGCTCGGGTACGGCTGCTGTAAATATTACTGTAAATCCAACACCAACTGTTGCCGCTAATATTACCGCCACAACTGTTTGCGCCGGTACAAACATTACACTATCAGGCTCTGGTGCTACTTCGTACGCATGGTCTGGAGGAATTACCAACGCAACGCCATTTGCCGCATCTACAACTACCAATTATGTTGTAACCGGAACAAGTGGTGCGTGTTCAGGAACTGCTGCCGTTGCGGTTACAGTTAACAACAATCCAACTGTTACAGCTAATACAACAGCTTCGGTAGTATGTACTGGTAATAACGTTACATTAAGTGGCGGTGGTGCCAACACTTATACATGGACAGGCGGTGTTACAGATGCAGCTCCTTTTACACCAACAGGTAGTGCTACATATACTGTTACAGGATCTAGCTCTGCAGGTTGTACTTCAACAGCTACTGTGAGTGTAACGGTATCACTATGTACAGGCGTTTCAACCAATTTTAACAATACAACAAACATCCGTTTATATCCAAATCCAAATAACGGTATATTCACTATTGAAAGTGCTAACTTATCAAAAGAAGCAACAGTGGTAATTTATGATAACATTGGTAAACTGGTTTACAAACAAAATTTAGATCAGTCAATAAATACTATCAATACATCTTTTGCAACAGGTATGTATGTTGTAAAAGTTATAGATAACAATTCAGTACAAAGTGTACATAAACTAATTATAAAATAGTTTCGGTTTTAACTTTCTAAAAAATCCCCGGCAATTTGTCGGGGATTTTTTTTGATTACTTTCAAATAAAAAACCCGATCACCAAAATATCATCGGTTTGTTCTTCGTCCTGTTTCCAGTTCTTTAAAGAGTAATCTAAAAAAGAACTTTGCTCATCTCCGTCTAAACCGCCTAATGAAAGTAATAGCTCCCTAAAGGCTTTACGGTTGAGTTTCTTGTTATTATCGCCGCCAAACTGATCGGCGTAACCATCGGTAGTTAAATATATACTATCTCCAACCTTTAACTGTATGGTATTTAAGATAAACTCTTTCTTATCAAAATAATAACCTAAAGGATATTTGCTTCCCTTTATTTCAAGTAAAGCGCCTTCACTTACCAAAAACAAAGGCCTCATGGCACCGGCAAACTGCAACACGTTTGTTTTTTTATGGATGGCGCACAAAGATATATCCATACCGTCATACCGTATCTCGTCAGGATTATTCTTATTTAATGAATCAAATAACAATTCATCCAGGGCATACAAAATTTTGTCGGGCTGCGTTAAACTCTTATTATAAAATACCTCTTTTAATAATGAATTGGCAATTACCGACATCATAGCGCCCGGCACCCCGTGGCCGGTACAATCAATAGCAGCAACATATTTGTACAGTTCATTCTCAAAAAAGAAATAATAATCCCCGCTTACAATATCTTTTGGAAGATACAGTACAAAACCATCCTTAAAATTATTTTTTAAAAAAGCATCGCTTGGCAAAATGGCCTGTTGTATCTTTTTAGCGTAATTAATACTATCTGTAATTTCTCTATTGCGCTCGGTCAAAGCGCGGTTCACCTCCAGTGTTTTTTGTTCCGATCTTTTTTTCTCGGTAATATCAATACCAATACCCACCAGTTTATTATCCGCGGTTAACGCCGAACTCCATTTAAACCATTTAATTAAACCTTTAGATGTTTTTAATGCATGTTCAAAGCCCTGCTCGGCCTGGTAAGAATCGTGCAACATCATAGAAATTATTTTTTCTTTTATGAGATTACCTTCTGTTTCACTCTGGCGTGGAACTTTCCACCAGTTCTCGCCCAATAATTGTTCAGGTTCAAATCCTAAGATCCTTTTGGCAGAATCGCTGATGTACTCTACCTGGCCGTTGTTATTTACAACAACCAGTAAGGTGTTTAACTTGTCTAATACAAGATCTGAGATGGTTTGCATGTGTTTTTTGAAAATAAAATTGAAAAATAAATAAAACTGAAAATGCCGGGGTATTAGAAGCGGCGCATAATACAATTAATAAAATGCCAGCAATAAGGAGTATTGCATGGGGATGGCATGGTATTTAATTGGTTTTTCATTTATCTAAAAACAAAGAAACAAAACAGAAACTAAAAAAACAAGTGAATTGTTTAAAATTAGCAGAGATCATTTTACAAGTATTTAATTATATTTGTTTAACTATAAAACTAAACCTCTATTTATGAAAAAAATTATAAATACTCCAGATGCTCCGGCACCGATCGGGCCTTATAACCAGGCTGTAATTGTTGGCGATAGTATGTTTATTAGCGGTACCATTGCCATGGACCTTCAAAGTAAACAATTGGTTAAAACAACTATTAAAGAAGAAACCAAAATGGTGATGGATTATATAGGCGCTATTTTAAAGGCCGGTGGTTGCAATTACGATAATGTGGTAAAAAGCACTATTTTTTTAAACGATATGAATAATTTTGTGCATGTAAACGAAGTATATGCTTCTTATTTTAAAAACGATTTTCCGGCCCGTGCTACTATACAGGCGGCCCGTTTACCAAAAGATGCCAATGTAGAGATAAGTGTAGAAGCAAAACTATTTTAATTAGAATTTATTTACATTCAATAAAAAGCCAGTGGGTTCTGCTCATTGGCTTTTTACGTTAAAAGACGTATTTATCAGGCGTAAACACGGCGCTCCTATCCATTTTTCTCTTTAAAAATGATCGTATTTTGTTAACTAATCCCTTAAACCTTTTTGATTTATTTTTCGTAAATTTAGAGGCAAGTTGTTCTATCGCCGTGAATGTAAAATTCGCGGAGGAAAGTCCGGGCAACACAGGGTAATCCGCCACCTGAAAGGGTGGGTACAAAAACCGAAATGTTTTTGTAACAGAAAGTGCCACAGAAAACAAAGTAGCCTCGCTTCGGCGCGGTGATAGTGAAAATGTGAGGTAAGAGCTCACAAACATGGTTAGCGATAATCATGTTGGGTAAACCTCGGATGTTGAAAGGCCAAATAGGTTGCGGTAATTAAGGCTACCCGTCTTATCTCAGAAATGGGAGCCGCAATGGGTAGGTCGCAAAGATAAATGATAGAATATACCGGGAGGTTAAACTCCCGATGAAACAGAACCCGGCTTACAGGCTTGCAAAATATAAGAGAACGAAAATTGCATGATTAAACGCTTACTGATTTTTATTTCTGTTTTAATTACCTGTTTTAGCAAAGCGCAATGTCCACAGGTGTTTGATTATTTAGGGAATCCTTCTTCGCATCCCTATTTTATCAGTTGTACCGGCACTTCATACATGCTTAACTTTCAATCCAGCAGTAGCTGGGGTGCATATACTATTAACTGGGGCGATGGAAGCCCTACTGTTCCCGGAGGTTCTTACGCTGCTAATACGATATTAACCCATAATTATGCAGCTACTGTAGATACTTTTGTGGTAACATTGATCATTCCGGCACTTAACTGCACCCTAACGGGTGTTGTTGTAATGGAAAAACCCGTTAATGCCTCCATACAAATACCCATTGGCGGTGTAACGCAAGCCTGCGCACCTAAAACATTATCCTTTACCAACTCAAGTACAGATGTTAGTCCCACCACACATTTTGTTTGGAATTTTGGCGATGGTTCGCCAACGGTGGCCTTTAGTTATACTAATGGCGGGCAAACAATAACGCATACCTATCAAAAAGGAACGGTCAATTGCCAAACACAGATCACCTTGCAGGCGCTTAATTATTGTAGTTTTGGCAATCCTACCATTGCTAACTTTAATCCTATCCAGATCTACGATATTGATAACGCTGCTATAACCCCCGATAAAACCATACGGTGCTGGCCAGACAACGTGTTTCAATTCACAAATACAACAAACCGCAATTGTTTAGCGCAGGGTAATACTTTTCAGCGACAAGAATGGTGGAATTTTGGAATGTACTGGCCACCCATAAATCACGACTCTATTATTAACTGGAAACCCTGGCCCCCTACTACTCCCATTAGTATTGCCTACCCTGCCGTTGGTACTTATTCGGTGATGTTGCGTGATAGTAATTTGTGTGGTATTGATACTGCCATCATTAATGTACAGATAGTTAACCCACCCACAGCAAGCCTTGTGGCACCCCCGGGACCGTTATGTCAAAATGCACCGTTAACATTTACAAATGCCAGTCCGGCAGGCTTTTCTTATTTATGGGATTTTGGTACAGGAGGCGGCTTTGTTAACCTTGGTAATGGGCCACAAACGCATGTGTACAGCACACCGGGCACCTATACCGTGCAATTGGCCGCATTTATTCCGGGTGCGGGTTCTGCGTGTACGGCAACCGTTCAGGTGGTCGTCAACATACTGCCTTCGCCAACGGCAAATTTTGTGAACACGCCATCAGTGGGTTGTAATGTTTTAAATAATGTGGTCTTTAACGAATCTTCTATCGGTGCTGTAGCCTGGAACTGGAATTTTGGAAATACCAATACCAGTACCCTGCAAATTCCTCCCAATCAAAATTATCCTGCTGTAGGTGCCTACACTGTATCTTTAAGTGTAACCGGCGCCAATGGCTGTGTTAATACTAAAACCGCTTCTATTATTGTAAGACCTAATCCTATTGCAGCCTTTTCGCCGAGTGCTACCTGTGTGGGTTCTGTTACCAGTTTTTCAAACCTGTCTACAGTTACAGGTACAAATGCCATTAATAGTTACACCTGGAATTTTGGCGATGGATCGCCTCTCGTAAACATTCAAAATCCACCACATACTTATACTGCGCCGGCAACATACACGGTTCACCTAACTGTATCTACGGGTTTTTGTATAGATTCAACCACCAATGTTATAACTGCAAATGTAAAACCAACCGCTAATTTTGTATTTACACCCACAGTAGGTTGCCCGCCCTTAGCTATTACCTTTACCAATACCTCATTAAACGGCATAAATTATTTATGGGATTTTGGCGTGACACCAACGGTAACATCTACGGCTGTTAACGGAAGCTTTACTTACAGTAATACTTTACAAACTACTGTAACAAATACAGTTACACTAATCGCATCAACAGGTGCGGGCTGTTCTGATACCATAAAAAAAATAATCTCAGTTTTTCCAAGGCCGGTATCGTCATTTACAGGTAACCTTTCAGGAGGCTGCTCTCCCCTGCCGGTTACATTTACCAATAACTCCATTGGTGCCAGCACCTATTCCTGGACATTTGGTGACAATACTTCTTCAACCATTTTAAATCCGAGTCATACTTATACAAACAACAGTTTTTTATTACAAACGGATACCATTAAACTTGTTGTAACAAATAGCGTAGGCTGTACCGATACATCGGTTAAAACCATACAGATCTTTCCAAAAACGTTTACTTCATTTACTATGATCCCTGCAAGTGGTTGTACCCCGTTGTTGGTGAGTTTTCCTTCCGTGCCAGGTGTTATTTCGTATACATGGAGCTGGGGCGACGGATCGCCTTCTGTAGTTACAGCAACCGCTCCATCCACACATGTGTTTACAAACACCACTACTGCAACAAAAACATTTACAGTAAAATTAGTAGCCAGCAATGGCTTCGGATGTATTGATTCAAGCCTGGGAAGCCCTGTTGTATTTCCAAAACCAATTCCAAACTTTAGCGCAACGCCTAATACCGGCTGCTCACCGCTTGTTGTAAGTTTTACCAATACCAGTTCGGGTAATAACAGCAGTGCCTGGCTCTTTGATAACGGGCATGCCTCGGTGCAGACAAACCCCGTCGAAACCTTTACAAATGCTCCGGGCAACGGGCCTGTAACCTATACGGTTAAATTACTGGTTGGAACAGCAAATAACTGTTTTGATTCGATAGTTAAACCCATTAATTTATTTGCACGCCCAAAATCTGCTTTAACGGTAGATACCCCCGCATGTTCTCCGGCAAGATTGCATTTTACAAATATGTCGGCAGGTGCCATATCCTATAACTGGGATTTCGGAAACGCCTCTACTTCTACGTTAACAAGCCCTACGCAAACGTATACAAATATTTTTCCTGTTACACAGGGCTATACGGTTAGCCTTGTTTCTACTAACAGTAATGGCTGTAAAGACACTTTAAAAGTTCCGATAAATGTTCACCCAAAAACAACATTCTTTATCTCTGCTTTACCAGACAGTGGCTGCACACCTCTCAAAGTATTTTTTCCGCCTATAGTTGGTGTTGCACAATACCAATGGACCTATGGTGATGGAAATACGGCATCAACAGGAAGCGTGAGTAACACATTTATCAACGCTTCTTCGGTAGATAAAACATTTACCGTGCAGTTGGTAGCAAAAGATGTTTATGGGTGCCCTGATACAACCACCAAAACAATAAAAGTTTTTCCAAAACCTTCAGCATTTTTTAAAGCCGATCCTTTACTCGTTTTTGTACCTAACCAACCTACACAGTGTTATAATTTATCTACCGGTGCCATATCATTTAAATGGACATTTGGTGATGGTGGTAATTCAACGGAAACAAACCCTTCATACACCTATGTTAAGGCCGGCGAATACCAAATAACTTTAATTGCCACCAGCAACCGCGGTTGCAGAGATACGTTTAATCTGCCCTCAAAAGTGCAGGCCCAGGAAGAAACCTTTGTGCAGGTACCTAATGCCTTTACACCAAACATTGGCGGCTCGCCGGGAAGCGCTTACGATCCGCAGGATAAGAGTAACGACGTGTTTCATCCAAATATAAGGGGCGTAGATAAATATCTTTTAAGTATCTATTCCCGCTGGGGTGAGCTATTATTTGAAACAAAAAACCCTGCCGAAGGCTGGGATGGTTATTACAAAGGAAAAATGTGCACGCAGGATGTTTACATATGGAAGATCACCGCGTCGTTTGTTGACGGAAAAACATTTAATAAAACGGGAGACGTATTGTTGTTAAAATAAATTTATGCCTAGAAAGATCTATATTTTATTTTGTTTGATATTTTTTGGAACAGCGTTGTCTGCCCAAAGCAAAGAAAATAAAAAGAAAATAAAAGAGTTATTAAAAGAAGCGCAGGTTAGTTTTGATATTGAAGATCACTACAACGCATGGAATATATACAGGCAGGTATTGGTGTTGGATACAAAGAACGAAAAGGCCGGAGTGAACAGCGCCATTTGTTTTTTTAAATTGAATTATACTTTAGACAGCGCCCAGTTTTTTTTACCGTCTTTAAATTCTTCAACATTGATCGATGCAAAATATTATTTGGCAAAGATCAAACATCAGCAAAAAAGTTTTGATGAAGCCATTCAGCTTTTAACAGAGTATAATAAAGTAAGCCCTAAACAGCGCCTGGTTGGAACTGATGAAACAAACTATTTAATTAAAGTATGTGAATCTGCAAAAGCCTTTACCGCTAAGCCGCACCGCTCTATCATAAAAAACATGGGGCCTGAGATAAACTCGGTATATGCAGATTACGTTCCGGTAATTGTGCCCGATGAGAATACGCTTTATTTTACATCAAGAAGGGAAGGTAGCTCAAATAATAAAAAAGATGCTTATGGCAATTACTTTGAAGATGTTTATTATTCTACAAAAGAAAATGGTAAATGGAACAAGGCCGAGAATTTAAAAGCGCCTGTGAATTCTGAAACCAACGATGCCTGTGTGGCTATTAGCCCCGATGGGCAAAGCATGATCGTTTTCAGAACGGCGGCCGACCAGGTTACCGGTGATCTTTTCATTACTAAACTGGGTATAGACAATAAATGGGAGTCTCTTCAAAAAATGCCAAAGGAAATCAACTCACAATTTATTGAAACGAGCGCTTGTTTTAGTAACGATACCAACGAGATTTATTTTAGTAGTAACCGCCCGGGGGGTTACGGAGGAAAAGATCTTTACAGGATAAAAAAATTACCAAACGGCCGCTGGGCCATGCCTTTTAACCTTGGCCCTTCCATTAACACGTTGTATGATGAAGATAGTCCTTTTTTGCACCCGGATAACGTAACTCTATACTTTAGCAGTAAAGGTCATAATACTATTGGTGAGTATGACGTTTTTAAAAGCTTCTTTAATCCCGAAACAAATCAGTTTTCGCCGGCGGAGAATTTAGGTTACCCGATCAATAACGTAGGTAACGATATCTTTTTTGTGTTAAGTGTGGATGGCCAGCGTGGTTATTATTCTTCTTTAAAAGAAGAGAGCACCGGAAATATTGATATTTACCAAATAGATACGCGTTTTGGAGATAACGACCTGAAAGTGAAACATGGTATGGCCTTTAAAGACGAGGTGCCGGCCAAAGTAAAAATAACCTTGCTGGATAATGAAGGTAATGCTGTGAATGGAACCTATAGTTCTAATCCAAAAACGGGTAAATTTATTTTAGTAATGAATCCGCTAAAATCTTATAAAGCCATTGTAGAAGCAGAAGGTTACACTACATTGGTTGTTGATCTTGATCCGTTAGCCTTTGAAAAAGTGAATAAGGACCTTGAATTTAAAATCTTTAAAAAATAATGTTCAAAAAATATTGCGCTATACTTTTAATTGTATTTTCAGGGCTTAAGCTTCTGGCACAGGATCCGCAGTTTACGCAGTTCTATGCAGCGCCAATGTATTTAAATCCTGCTTTTACCGGTTTAACGTACGAGCACCGTTTTGCTGCCAATTACCGCAACCAATGGCCTGGAATTAAAACTGCCTACAATACCTATATGGCTAGTTATGATTATAACTTAAGCAGCTTAAACAGTGGCATTGGTGCTTTTGTTTTGCAAGACAGGGCTGGAACCTCCAACCTTGTTACAACCATGGGCGGTGTAAATTACGCTTACCGCATAAAGCTTGGAAAATATGCCGAAGCAAGAGGAGGCGTTTCGCTGGTAATGAACCAGAAAAAAATAGATTACACCCGTTTGATCTTTAATGATCAGTTCATAACGGGTTCATCTGTGTCGCAGGATGCGGTGCAGGCCGATAAAATAAGTTATTTTGATATGGCCGTTGGCGGTTTATTTAATTCAACTAATTATTGGTTTGGTTTTGCTGCAAGGCATATCAATCAACCAAATGCAAGTATGGTTGGCAATATAGATGCCTTACCGGTTTCTGCAAGTTTACATGGGGGTTACCGTTTTATTATCAGCGCAAGGGGTTCCGGTAAAACAAAACTGGAAGAATTTGTAAGTGCCAGTGTAAATTTAAGAAGCGAACAAAAATACAGCCAGCTGGATATTGGAGCCTATTATTTTAAATCGTTTGTAAATGTTGGCATTTGGTATCGTGGCTTACCTTTAAAACATTATAAATTGGGTTATCCTAACCGCGAAAGCGTTGCGTTGTTGGTTGGCCTTGAAGTGCCTGACAAAAATTTCAGGGTGGGTTATAGCTATGATGTAACCGTATCTTCATTAAAAATAAACAACACACAAGGCTCGCATGAAGTATCAATTGTTTACGAGATCGCCTCAAAACGTAAACGTAACAGAAAAGTACTGGTAAGTTGCCCTAAATTCTAATTTCAAAATTATTTTATGAAAGAGCTACGATCTACTGCAGATAAACTTGCATTTAAAAATACTTTAAAAACAGAGTGTATTAAAGTGATCAATAAACGTATTGCTAATGCAAAAGCAGCCATAGCGCAGGCACAAGACTCTGCCAACAGCAACGATAAAAGTACAGCGGGAGATAAATACGAAACTTCACGTTCTATGGGACAGTTGGATAGTGATATGAACGCTAAACAATTGGCAGAAGCCGAACTGGAATTAGCTGTATTGGAGAAGATAGATATTTCTCAAATAGCTAACGAAATTAAGATCGGATCGGTTTTTGAATTATCCGGAATCTTATTTTTTGTAGCCATTGGCTTAGGCCCCTTAATGATTGATGATAAAAAAGTGATGGTGGTTTCATCAAAATCGCCTTTTTACGAAAATATAAAAACCATGCAGGCTGGCCAGGTATTTGAATTCATGGATAAAATGGATGAGATCAGGATGGTATTTTGATTTACGTGATAGACACGGATGACGCTGATTTAACTGATTAGCGCTGATATTTTTTTTATCTGTTTAAAATCTGTTCGATCTGTATTATCCGTGTTCCATCACAAAATGCTTTTCAAAACTTCTATCGTTCTCTCCAGCATCGCATCGTCAAAATCCATATGTGTTACCATACGAATGGTGTGCTTGCCAAAGGCTGAGATCTTAATACCATTATCCGATAATTTTTTCTCAAAAGCATCGCCGGTAATTTTTTCCGGGCGCAAATTAAAAATAACGATATTGGTATAAACCGGTAAAACCGATTCCACATAAGGTAATTTAGATAATGTATCGCCTATTTTTTTTGCGCGTACATGATCTTCTTTTAAACGGGCAACATTATTTTTTAATGCATACAGTCCGGCCGCAGCAAGTATGCCAGCCTGGCGCATACCGCCACCAAAGATCTTACGCACCTTACGGGCTTTTTTAATAAAATCTTTTTCTCCTAACAATAAAGATCCAATAGGCGCTCCCAGGCCTTTTGATAAACAAATTGAAATAGAATCAAAATATTTTCCTACCTCTTTTGCCGGCTCATTTGTTTCGGCCAATGCATTAAAGATCCGGGCACCATCCAAATGCAATTTTAAATTATTTTTTTTGCATAAATCTGCAATGGGTTTTATTTGTTCTAACGTATAATAGCTCCCTCCTGCCCTGTTCACAGTATTTTCGAGAGAAACCAGGCTTGTTCTTGTTAACCAGTCAAAATCTAAATTTATAACCGGCTCAATTAATTGCGGTGATAAGCGGCCTTCATTGCCCTGCAATAATTTTGCCTGAACACCTGAATTAAAAGATATACCGCCACCTTCGTAATTATAGATATGTGAATTTACATCGCACAATAATTCATCGCCGGGTTGTGTATGTACTTTAATAGCAATTTGGTTGGTCATAGTGCCACTCGGGCAATATAATGCGGCTTCTTTTCCAAAAAGTGCTGCTGCATATTTTTCGAGTTCAATAACGGTTGGATCTTCTTTAAACACATCATCACCAACTTCTGCGCTGAACATAGCTTCCAGCATGGCTTTTGAAGGCTTTGTAACGGTATCGCTTCTAAGGTCAATTATAGTCATATTTCTTTTTTTCGTTTCTTAAATTAATTCTTCCAAGGTTTAACGTGATATAAAAATTAAAAAAATGAGAGGCGTATACACCGCTGCTATAATTAAGATCTTTAACGAACAGGTGCCAGGTAAGGCCGGCAGATAGTTCTTTTATGAGCATATACTCTGCATTAAATGCAAAACCAAGTTTATACAATAGGGTATTTTTAGATACGTCTTTGCTAACGTCATGAAATTTAGTTGGTATGCTGTCGCCTTTAAAAATGGTGTCTTTATGAGAGATGTAATATTTATTACTGGTGATGAAAGTTGGTGAAAAATCTAAACCTACTCCACCGCTTAATCTTTTGTAGTGATACTTATATCCGGCTGTAAACCAAAAATTATTGCTGTAAACGTGCGAGATACTATCGATGCCTTCTAAATTATATGCTCTTCTACGATAAGGTGATCTGGGCACCAACATGGTAGCCATTCCAATTTCCAGGAAAACTGATCGGTCTTTCTTAAATTTATAATCCAGTTGCCCGGTCAGTCCAAATGGTGATGCGCCTCCATTTAACCCGCTGTACAAACTGTTAGGATAAAGATTAAGATAACTCCATCCAAGTTTTATGGTAAGGCCTTCGCCATCGTTAATAGTTGAAGGTAAATGTCTTCTATAAATAATTTTCTGACGCTTGGCATCATAGCTAAAATAATTATTTGGATGATATCTGAATTTATTAGGATAAAAAAGATCAACACCATATCCAACAAGTCCGAACGGGTATATATTGCCAACAGTAAAAGCCGGACTTAATTCGCTTGGCAACCTGTAGTTTACAAGAGAAGAATCGTTTAATTTAAATTCTAAGGGCAAGGGGTTGGCGTTACGCTTTACAAGATAGGCGGGCATCGAATCCAGGTCCACGATTTTTGCGCTATTTGCAACTTTATTTAGTTTAAGAGTAGAGTCGCAATAAATATGGATGGTTTGAAACTTTTTATTTACTATTAAAGCACAGGAAGGAAAAAGAAAAGGAATTAAAAAAACAATGTAATAAACTATTTCCTTATTCCCTTTCATGTTCTAATATCTCCAGAGTTTCATTAACTTTTCTTTGAACCTTTCTTTAGGTAAAAAATTATGTTCAAGATCGGCGTTCATTGGTACAGGCGTATCAAGGCTGCCTTCACGCATTACCGGCGCATCTAAATAGTCAAAACAGTTTTCTGTGATCAATGAAGCGATCTCGCCGGCAATTCCACCTGTTAAAGTATCTTCATGCATTACTATTACTTTACCGGTTTTTTTAACCGATGTATAAATTGTTTCAGTATCCAATGGCGCTAATGTTCTAAGATCAATAAGATCGGCGTTCAGATCAGGATTTTCATTTAACGCCTCGAGCGCCCAATGCACACCCAAACCATAAGTAACAATGGTTAGTTCATTTCCCTGGCGCACCATTTTTGCTTTACCAAACGGGATATTGTAATAATCATCCGGTACATCTTCATTAATGCTTCTGTATAACGCTTTATGCTCAAAGAACATCACGGGGTTTGGGTCATCGAACGAGGTTAACAACAATCCTTTTGCATCTGAAGGAAATGCAGGATACGCAATTTTCAATCCCGGTGTTTTAAAGAACCAGGCTTCATTGCTTTGGCTGTGAAACGGGCCTGCAGCAACTGCTGCGCCGGTTGGCATACGCACTACCACATCTGCATTTTGCCCCCAGCGGTAATGGCTTTTAGCTAAATTATTTACAATTTGAGTAATACCTTCGCTCACAAAATCGGCAAATTGCATTTCTACCATGGCTTTGTGGCCATTAATTGATAATCCAAAACCTGTACCCAAAATAGCGCTTTCACATAAAGGTGTATTTCTAACCCTTGCCTTGCCAAATTCTTCTACAAAACCTTCTGTAATTTTAAATACACCGCCATAATCTGCAATATCCTGTCCCATTAAAACAAGATTGCCATGTTTTTGCATAGCCAGCTTCATTGCATTGCTAATAGCATCGATCAGGCGCATATTTGTTTTAGAGCCTCCTGCGGGTGTTGTATCCGAGGTAGAAAACGGCTTAAACAATTCGCGTAATTCTTTTTCTGTATCCGGTTTTGGGCTTGTTTCTGCAAAAGCAATCTCTAATCCCGAATCAATATCATGCTTAATTTCCGCCCTTGTTTTCTCGATCAACTCTTCGGTTAAAACTCCTTCACTAATTAAAAACTTCTCAAATGTATTTACTGGATCTTTTCTTCCCCAAACGTCAAACAATTCTTTCGGAACATATTTTGTGCCGCTGGCTTCTTCGTGGCCGCGCATACGGAAGGTAACGCACTCTAAAATAACAGGGCGCGGATTTTCACGAATGCTCTCCGCTAAATTTTTTACCGTTTCATATACTTTTAAAACGTTATTTCCATCTACACTTACCCCTTCAATGCCATAACCAATGGCCTTATCTGCAAAAGATTTGCAGCGAAACTGTTCGTTGCTTGGCGTACTTAACCCATAACCATTATTTTCGATCACAAAAATAACAGGCAGGTCCCACACGGCTGCAGTATTTATACTTTCGTGAAAATCGCCTTCGCTTGCTCCGCCGTCGCCACTAAAAACAACGGTTACTTTTTTATCCTGCTTTAATTTATTGGCAAGGGCAATACCATCTGCAACGCCCAATTGTGGCCCAAGATGCGAGATCATACCAACAATTTTATACTCGTTGGTACCAAAGTGAAATGACCTGTCGCGGCCCTGTGTAAAGCCACCCGGCTTACCCTGAAATTGCGAGAAGAGTCTGTTTAAAGGAATTTGGCGGGTAGTAAATACACCCAGGTTACGGTGCATGGGTAAAATGTATTCATCTTTTTCTAAAGCAGACGCAACACCAACAGAAATTGCTTCCTGCCCTATGCCGCTAAACCATTTGGCAATTTTGCCCTGGCGAAGCAGCAATAACATTTTTTCCTCGATCATCCGGGGTCTCAAAATATTTACATACAGCTCTAATAAAGTATTATCCTTGTGTTTTTTACGGTCAAATTTAACGGGCATTTCAGCAGTGATCATCTTTCTTATTCTTTAGTTTTTTTATCTAATAAAATTGTAAATCCAAAACCAATATTCACCCAATTCATGTAATAACGGTTGCGAGAATCTTTTACTTCCTGGAATTGAGCCAGGCGCGGGGCTTTTGGATCGTATTTGTAAAATAAAGTTGTATAGCTTAACATGATGGAAAAGGCCAGGTGTTTATCTACAATAAAATTAATGGATGTTTCGGGCTGAAGGTAACCGCCGGAAAAATCCTGGATAACAAAAGGCCTGTTAGAAATACTGGTATCAGCGTTTACATTGATATAATTGTTAAGCATTAAACCCGAATTGAGCGAAAAAGAGGCGTACCCTTTATCGGAAAAAAAGCGATCGTAACCGAGTTTAACAAAAGCACCATTACACAAAAGCCTTGTATTGTATGGAATACTGGCATTAAAATACTGGAATTTTAAGAATTTATTATTCTGAAATTGCGAAGCCTGGTAACCAATACCAACAAAAAAATTGCTAAACAATTTAAGATTCACTGAAAGATTGCCTTCGTAAAGGCCAGCAAATGAAGTTCGAAACGCCTGGCTGCCAACTACTCTTGGTATTCCGATATTACCACGGATAGAAACTAACGCGTTCTCCTGCCCTTCTTTTTGACAAAAGGAATTAAGGCTTAAACAGAGTAAAAATGCGGTTATAATTTTCTTCATTTAAACAATAAATATAAAGGTTTATTAACTAACATAAAACAAAAAAAACCTTAGTTATTAACGCGGTTTATCTTATTAAAAGTATACTTACGGGCAATTATTTTCGTAAATCTGTGAAACAAATGGTACCTTGTAAACCAATAAAATGAGGTATTTACAAGCAGGCATAACGGTTGTTTTTGTATTATTTTCTTACCTGGCCTTAGGCCAGTTGGCTGAAAATACTTTTAGAGCTAAAAGAACCTTTTATTTAACGGATAATAAAAAGCAAACTCCACTTGATTCTGTTGTTGAAAATGCAGCCGGAAATTATATCCAGAGCCCGCAAAATTGTGGTTTAAGTATTGGTGTTTTTAAAAACGATTCGATTTATTTTTATAATTATGGCGAAACTAAAATGGATAATAAGGTGCTGCCTGATAAAAATACGATCTATGAAATTGGCTCGGTAACCAAAACCTTTTGTGGAATTCTGTTAGCATATGCAGTAACAGAGGGAAAAATAAGACCGGAGGATGATATACGTAACTATCTTCCCGAAAAGTATCCAAATCTTGAAACCAATAAACAATTTATACAGGTAAAACATTTAGCCAACCACACCAGTGGATTGCCGCGTGTACCGGAAAATATAACTGCCCAGCCGGATTACAATAAACAAAATCCATATAAGAATTATGACAAAAAAATGATCTTTGATTATTTAAAAAGTATTTCGCTTTCAACAGAACCCGGAGAGATCTGCGAATACTCTAACCTTGGCATGGCCTTATTGGGCATTATTTTAGAGAACATATATAATAAATCGTTTGAAGAGCTTGTTAAGGAAAAGATCTGCGCACCAAATGCCATGAATTCTACTACAATAGACCTTACAGCCGACGAACTAAAGAGGTTTGCAGATGGTTATAATGCAGACGGAGAACCTACACCTCATTGGGATCTCGGAGCATTTGCCCCCGCGGGGGCAATAAGATCATCAGCTGCCGATATGATAAATTATTTAAACTATAATATTAACGAAAAAGATGCTGCCACAAAACTGGCACACCAATCAACCTTCAATAAAAATTCGAATGTGGCGTTAGCATGGCATCTGATAATCACAAAATATAATAACCAGCTGATCTGGCACAATGGCGGCACCTTTGGTTTTAGCAGCTTTTGTGGTTTAATTAAAGAACAACGAACAGGCGTAGTTGTTTTATCAAACAGCGGCACCAATGTTGATTTTATCGGTTTGTCAATTTTAAAATTTCTTCAGAATACTAAATAGCCTATCTTTTTTTTGTATTGATCTTTACCTTGCCTGTTCTGTAAAGATCTAGCATTTGTTTTAAGATGAGTTTTATCGTTTTCACCGGAAGATCTTTATCAGGATCAACCAGGAAGGTTTTCATTCTTGATCGTTTCCCTATTAACAATTTTGGATGTTCTATCATTTTTCCTTCCACAATTCCAATATAAGGTATGCCTTGTTTGTTCACCCATAAATAGCAACACATTTTTCCTTTATAAGAAAAAAAAGGCATGCCGTATTTTAAACTGTTGGTAAGATCATTATCCTGCGCCATTATTAGTTCGCGCAAGGCCAGCAAACAGCCCTTAACAGGCTCTTGTTTATTCAGATAAAAGTTATCAAGATCACTCAGCATTCATCTTAAAGATATAAAAAAATTATTTTACTGGCTCGCGCAAAATGGTTTTGAGTTTTGCAGGCTCTGTTTTTCTAAAATCAGACAAATAGATCTCGTGATGAAGCCCGTTTTGTTTTAAATTATTTTTAGCGCTAAAATCAAAAAGTTTTTGCAGGCTTTCGGGCTCCTTATCAAAAGGGCCAATATGCAATACCTGGATCACTTTACCCTCATTCATTTCAAAATAAATTATTTCGTTAGCTTTTTGAATTGCTTTTTTTTCAACAACGGCAGCTTTTGCTTTTGCAACACTGCTCTGGTTTACAAAATCAGGCATGCGTATCAACAGCCTGTATTCCCATTCGCTGCGCGGTATTTTTATGGGGGCATCCATCATAGGTATGTGTTTATACCGGTCTTCATCAAACCACCATAACCCTTCAAGTTTTGAAGCCACAAAATCCTTATCCATGGCCTTAAATGCAAATTTTATGGTATAGGCAACAGAATATAAAGCTTCAATATTTTTTGAGAACAATTCATCTGAAGGGTCGCCATTTCCTGAAATGGAAATGTAATTCAAGGTTCCAAACTCAGCAAATTCGGGCTTTACAGAGGCAGTATAGTACTTCTTATATTCTTTAGTAAGATCCAGTTTTTTCATATTTATAACGTTAAAAATGCGGATGCCAGTTCTTCGGCACCCGCGTTAATACACATTCAGAAACTCATATCATCTGCACTCGGGCCATAACTGCCCGGGATAGGGATGTTTAACAGGCGTAGGAATACTCCCAGCTGCGCGCGGTGATGAATGGTTTGCGATAATGTAACACGCACCAATTCAGCCCTCGTACATTTTAAATAAACTTCTTCGCCGTTACGCATCGTCCACATTTCGTCCATTCTTGCTTCGTTAGCGGGCACAAGATGTTTTTTACCGGCCACCATCGATTTTTCGAAAAGCGCTAAAAGATCTTTTGTATTATTAATTATTACCGGATCGTAAGGTCCTTTGGCAAAATCCAGTTCATCTGTAGTAAAGGCCAATTCAATCCAGGTTGGCAGCTCGGCAATGTGGGTAGCAAGGCTTCTTACAGTCATGCTTTTTTCATGCGGTTTCCAATCGTATTTATCATCCGGCACAATAGCCAGCATTTTACGGGTTGTTTTTGCTTCTGCTTCTAATTCTTTTAAGAATAAATCAATCATTGTTTTCATATTTTTTTGGTTTTAAGTTTATAACACAAAGTAAATCAGGGTAAGTGACAGCCTTATGTCAGCAGTAAAAAATATTTTATTTTAAAGCAATAAAAATATCCACTTCTGCATTTTCAGGATCCTGGGCTTTTTGGCCGTATACTTCAAAATCAGCTGTAAAAGCCCTGTCAATATTAGCATTCCAGATCTTAAGCCATTCATTATACACGATCATATCGGCCATTTTTCCTTTAGCCGTAAAAGGCATATAATTGGTAGTTTGGATCGTTTTTCCGACGAGGCCTTCCGGCACATGTTGTAAACTATCTACCCGGCAACCAATAATAGTTGTATAAGGCTGTGTATGATCTTTTACATAATCAGTATACACGCAATAGATGTCATCTGCTGTTTTACCGGAAATTTTTGACGTAATGTTCTCTGCAAAGAATTTATTCCATAATAAAGGAATATCTTTTACTGCCTGCTGATTTTCGTTGGTGGTTCTTACAGAAATACCAATAATTTTAAATTCGTTGATGGTTGTTGTTTTCATTTGTTCTTATTTTTGATTTATAAAAACAAAGGAATAACAGGTTAGTGACAAAGGTATGTCAGCAGCAAAAAAATTATTTTACTTTTTTAGAAATAGCGGATGTTATTTTCCTTACCTCGGCCTTTAAACTTTCGGGGCTTAAAATATCGGCGGTATCGCCAAACATCATGTACCAACGGGCAAAACCTTCAACAGATGAGGTTAAAAAGGTCATTTCAAAATGGTTATCATGTTCTTTTTGAGAAACAAAGCCGTTATAATATTTTTGATCGCCAAGATATTTAATAACCTCTTTGTCAACCTTCATTATAACGGTATGCAATTCCTTTTCTTTTGTAAATTGTTTTAAATACGTTTTTAACGACGGGTGTTCTTTACTGAATTTAAGCTGAGTGAATTTAATATCCTGGATACTGTCAATCCTGAAGTTACGATAATCGCTTCGCAAATGGCAGTAAGCAATTAAATACCATTTATTGCCGGAATAATACACGCCAAACGGTTCAATATTTCTCAAGGTATTTTTTTGATCGTGATTGGCAAAATAGCTGATAGAAATAGTTCTTTTTGTAGAAATGCTGTTTAAAATAGTTTGAATATGGCCTTTATCCTGCTCTTTTGGCAAATAGCGGTTTTCGGCAACGTGAATATGGTCTTCAATATTTTCGAGATAGTCTTTTTCGGTGGAGCGCAAAACCGACCTTACCTTATACATAGCCGAGGCGTAACTTTCTTTTGTAGAAGTATCGGTTAATTTTTCAACTAATTTTTCGGCGGTTAAAAAAGCGGTGGCTTCTTCCAGGGTAAACATTACCGGTGGTAATTTATAACCTTCCATTATTGAGTAGCCCACACCTGCTTCGCCAATTAAAGGTATGCCGGCCTCTTCAAGGGTTCTGATATCCCGGTACACTGTTCGTAAACTAATATCAAACCGTGAGGCAATATCCTGCGCTTTAACAACGCGTTTTGATTGTAGTTGAATAAGGATATTAGAAACCCTGTCTATTCTATTCATGATCCATTAGTTTTGAAAAAGCATTGACAAGATCTGTTACCTGATTTAATGTAGTCTCATCTGTAATAACCGATTCTGCATTTACTTTTGTTTTTACATATGAGATCAGCAATTGTGTTTGGTCGGTTATATGCGATTCAATGATCTTAAGTGTTTCAAGTAAAGAAGCATGGGCCTTTTGCCCCATAGATGATGCGGTGATCAGTGCAACCGGTTTTTTTGAAAATTCAGCCGAAGAAACCGTCCAGTCTATTGCGTTTTTTAAAGTGCCCGGCACACCCATGGCATATTCGGGCGTGCAAATTAAGATACCATCAGCAGCTTTTAATTGATTTCTGAATTCAGTTACTTTTATTGGTGCCGGTTCTATATCAAGATCCGGATTAAATTGTGGGATATTGACGATCTCATTAAATACGATCAGGTCGAATTTATCTATCGCTAAATTTTTAATGGCATGAATCAAGCTTAAATTAGTTGAGCTTTTTCTTGTGCTGCCCGAAATAGCAATTACTTTCTTTTTATCTGCCATATTTATAACTCAAGTTTCATAATAATATCCTGCTGTTCGTCGTTACCAAATTTAAAAGTATGGGTATCAAAATCCGTAAATCCATATTTCTTGTAAAAACTAATGGCTTTATGGTTTTCTGCCCAAACACCCAACCATATATATGAGAGTTTGTATTGCTGGCCAAGCTGGAAAGCTTTATTACAAAATAACTGCCCTATTTTTTTACCATGAAATTCTTTCAGAACATAAATACGTTCGATCTCGACCGAGTTTGGATATTTTTTTTCGGTTTGTGCTTTACCGAAATTTAATTTTAAATAACCAACTACCCTTTCGTTTAAGATCGCGAAATAAAATTCGGAATCAGGATCTGCAAGCTGGCTTTTTAAACGATGGGTATTAAAATTCTCAGATAAGTAGCTCTCCATGTTCTCGGCAGTATTTCTATCACCATAACTTTCAATAAAAGTTTGCCTGCCTATATTTTCAAGCTCATGAAGATCGGAAGCTGTAATTTTAGTTATTTGTAAAGTTTCGATCATTATGTGACCAAAGATACAAAACTAAACAATTGACCAAAATTAAACCTCAAACTCCAAAGTAATTTCCGTTCCACGGTTTACTTCGCTTTTTAAAGCTACTTTTCCACCAAGTGTCTCCACCTGGGTTTTAACCATGTAAAGCCCCATACCCTTGCCTTCTACATTTAAATGAAAACGTTTATATAACCCAAATATGTTATTGCCATGCTCTTTCATATCAATACCAATACAATTATCATTAAACACAATAACTATTTTTTTATCAATGCGCTTACTGGTAATATCAATCACCGGTGCTTCATCCTGTTTACGGTATTTAATACTGTTTGAAATAAGGTTATAAAAAATGCTGTACAGGTAACTTTTTAGTGTATACATTTCATCAATGTGCGAAAAATCGATATTGATCTTCACATCTTCTTTAGCGATAAGGTTGCTGATGCTCTCTTTAATACTATTTACGATGTCAGAAAATCCAACCAGCTCTTTCTTTTCGCTTATTTCTTTACGGGCCTGTAAAATATAATTAAGGTCAATGATAGTGTTATCAAGATTTTTAACAGATGATACAAAACCTTTAAAACATTCTTTACGGGTTTTTTCATCAATGCCCGGTGTATCTAAAAGTATAGACAGGCCCAGGATACTTGCTACAGGCGATCTTAAATTATGCGAAACAATATATGTGAACTGCTCAAGATCTTTATTTCTTTGCGTAATATCGTTGGTTATCCTTGTTTTTTCAATTTCAAGTAATTTTCTTTCGGTAATATTTCTTGCTGCTATGCTTAATCCAAGCAAAGATCCATCTTCGTGAAAGATCGGGTTCATGCTTATAAATAACCATAGTTCTTCGCCTTTTTTTGTTTGGTAAACCGTTTCGTAGCTGATCTTTTTTTGTTGCGTTAACAGAGCTTCTGCTTTTATTTTCACATCTACCTTCCTGTTTTCCGGTATTATATCAATATAGTTAAGCCCTTCACGAATAGTTGTACTTATTTGTTGCTGCGATAATTCTTTTGCAAGTTGATTGAATGATAAAATAGTTAAATCAGTATCCAATAAAACATAAGCAGTATCTGTATTCTCAAGAATATTCCTAAGATTAGCTTCTGCATTTTCCTGTGCCAATTGTGCTTTTTTGCGGTTTGTAATATCCTGAACAGTGCCAATCATTTTTTGAGGTATGTATGTTTTCTCCGCTACAATTATTTTCCCGTTTTCTCTTACCCAACGTATTTCACCGTCCGGACGAATAACCCTATGCTCAATATGATATCTTGAATTCTCTTTTAAAGCTTTTTCCAGTGCATTTGCAACCTGCACGCGATCATCGGGGTGAACGGCATTAAAAAAATTCATGAGTGTTGCTTCGTATTGGCCGGGTTCGTAACCAAAAATGCGAAATACTTCATCTGACCATCTTAATGTATTAAGCGAATTATTTTCTGTTTCAATCAAACTCAATTCCCAGCTGCCAAAATGAGCTATACGCTGAGCCTCTGCCATCATCTCTTCACTCTGTTTTATGATCTGCAACGATCTTTTACTTTCGCTGATGTTTCTTGAAAAGCACGAAACACCTGTTACTATTTTGTTTTCGTAAATAGGTTGCATAGATATTTCGTTCCATAATTCTATCCCATCAAAAACATTATGTTCTTCAAATACCAGGCTTTCACCATTAAATGCTTTAGTATAATATGGCAGCCATTTATTTATTTGTTCGGTATCCATGCCTGGTATTACCGACAGGTCGTCTCCCGGTTTAAAAGTAACACCGCTAATATGCCTCATTAGTGCAATAAATGCTTTATTTGCTTTAATAAGTTTATTGTCAATACCAATGCTCCACATCAGATCTGTTGTACTGTTAATTAAAGCTTCTGAATTGCGGTGATCGTCTTCTATCTGTTTTTCTATTTTTTTTCTTTGTGTGATATCGGTACTAAGTCCATCAATTCTTATTAGTTTTCCATTTTCATTTAATGTTGGCGTAATTTTTGTTTCAATAAATCTTATACTTTTATCGGTATGAAAGATCCTGTATTCTTGCTTGATACGCTTACCTGCGTTCAATGCCGGATAATTTTTTTCAATAATAGATTTATCTTCATCAAGTATCACATCAAACCATAGATTAGGCCTTTCGTGAAACTCGTTTACAGCATAGCCATACATTTTTTGGCAGCCCTGAGACATTTGAAGCAGCCTGTATCCATCTGCCATATCTACAGAAAAGAATACGTCATCAATATTCTCGAATAAGGTGTTTAATTCGGCGTGCGTTTTTTTTAGCTCTATCGTTTCTTTACGAAGCTTATTATTTAGGTCGATCAATTCGCCCGAACTAATTTCAATTGCACGTTCAAGCATGCTTCTGTCGCGTTCGCCATGATCGTATGACTCGCTGATGATCTTCAAAAACTCCAGATGTTTTAAAGGGATATCATCAATGCTCCCATAAAATTTTAAGATCTGGCGTTCTAATAGTTTATTAAACATGGCTAGTTCTCAGTAAAAGTGGTTATTGTCATTGTTTGATTATGAAGATCACATTTTAAAAAGTTAGACGGCGAAATTTCGCCATAAGAATAAAAGCCGGTAAGCGCAGTAGAGCTACCATAAATATCCCTTATCACTTCCACTTCTTCTTCCACGCGCTGGTTTAAAACCAGTTTTCTGCCTACACAACTTACCAGTAATGCCAGATCGGGCTTGTTATTTTCTTTACCTACTGTATTTTGAGCTGCTGTAGAGGCCCCTTCTATCAACCTGTCAAAATTAGCTTTCATTAATCTTGAATAATAACCCTCGGTCATGTTTCCGGCAAAGGTCAAACTTTTGTCTTGTTCATTTACCGAAAGAATTGTTCGCACCAATGAGCCGCTATCTCCGTTACGAATACTTAACGGAAAAAGTAAAGCAGAACTTGGCAGCTCGCTGGCATATTCGCCCAGGTAGGTTTTGTAAACATCTAAAGCGGGTTTACCATCCAGTTCGTATAGAACATTTCCTTGCGCCTTTGTTATCAATCTTTCGGGACCAAAAGGGTCCCAGCCACCAAAGCTTCCATAATTAACCGATAGATTATTTCCATAAAAACCAATAGCAACTATTTTACCTTCAGTTGGTGTTTCGTTTAAACCAACCAATGTTCTTTTAAAAGAGGCTCCGTCTCCGGCAAGGCCGCCGGTAATGATCGTTTGCTCTGGCAGGGTTTGTTGCAAACCTAAAACAAGTTCGCTACCGTTCACTTTTTGCCCGTCAGAGATCACAAACACATTTTTTAATCCTTGCTTTTCAAAACCCAAGGCCAGTTGCACACCGGCATCGTGACTATTTTTTACCTTATCGATATCCACAACGGATGTTTTTATGTATGTTTTTTCAAAATAAATAGCGGTAAGTGAAACACTGGCATCGTTTACCTGCGTATCTATGATTTCGCCGGCGGTGGTATTAATTAAAATAATCGCCTTTGGGTATTGAACTTTTAAAGTATCGTATAATTTATTTTCGGCGGCACCTTCCATACTTCCGAATGCAAAAACAACATTACAAAGATTTGCATCAAATTTGTCGTCCCTTATAATTTCCCAACCTTTGTTAGCTGAATATTTTTTCTGGATGATTTTCATGTTGTAAAAAATTAGTGATTAATTTATAACATAAAGATATTATAATGGTTATAGATTATTTTGCCATTAAATTGGTGAAATGGACATATGTAAGATTTAAGTAAATTTTGCGTATAATTTAATTGCAAAAACGGGTAAAAATGGCATGAAAGCCTCTATTTTAATGAGAAAATGGAAAAAACTTCCTTAATCTTAAAAAATGATAAAATAGAGCTTTTATACGCCATAACTTTAAGAAATATGGAGTATTGTATTGGTTTTAGGATTGCCCTATCTGTATTCCAATAACCGTCACATCATCTATTTGCTCAAGTTGGCCAACCCATTTATCAAACGCTAGCTCTAACGCTGCTTTTTGCTCAGAAAGCGGTAAATGTGATATCGATCTTAAAAGTTCTTTTAGATTTTTACTCATAAATTTTTTGCCTTTTTCACCACCAAACTGATCGGGAAATCCGTCGGTTAAGGTATATAGTATATCTCCCGCTTGTAATTCTATTTTATGCATCGTAAACGGTTCGGTATCTTTGTCGTGTTTACCAACCGGCATCTTATCAGGTTTTATTTCTATGACTTCAGAACTGCGCATTATCCATATTGGGTTGTTTGCTGCCGCAGCATATAGTAGTTTATTTTTGTGATCGATACATAATAAACTGCAATCCATGCCGTCTTTGCCCCCGCTTTCGCTACCATCATTTTTTAAATGCTCTATAATGCTAGAGCGCGTTTCAGAAAGGATGTCGTGCGGAGATGTAAAGCCATTACTAACCGACTCGTTTAAGCAGGCAATATTTAACATGCTCATAATAGCGCCAGGCACACCGTGCCCAGTGCTATCTGCAGTAACAATTGCAAAGTTGCCATTGTTTAATTTGGCTGCCCAGTAAAAATCACCACTAACAATATCTTTTGGTTTAAATAATACAAAATAATTTTCAAGGTTTTGATCGAGCAGATCTTTGCTGGCTAACAAACTTCGCTGAATGCGTTGTGCGTAATTGATACTGTCAATGATCTCTTTTTGTTTTTCTTCAATAAGACGATTTTTTTCTTCAACGGTCTTGTTTTGTTGGGTAATTATTTTATTTGCCTTTTTGTTTTTTTGCAAGCCTCTGAAAATAAAAACCGAAAATATACTTACCAGTAATAGTCCTGCCATAACACTGTAAATGATAATATTTTGGCGTTTTGTATCCTCGGCTGCTTTCAGTTCTATTTTTTCTTTCTCGGCTTTTGCTTCTGCTTTTACCTGTGTTTCTTTTTTATCATACTCATATTCAAATTGCTTTTTTAATGTTTGTTTGCGTGTAGTTTCATTATTGATACTATCCTTCATTGCGATATGAAGTTCGTGCATTGCAAGGGCTTCTTTATATTTACCTGTTTTTTTGTATACGTCAAATAAAAGATCGGCAGCTATTTTAATGACGTCGATATTTTTTGTTCTTTTTCCTATTTCAAGACTTTTGCTTCCATTATCCAACGCAGTACTAAGGTCTCCTTTTTTAAAAGCTGTCCTCCCAATTCCGTAAAAAGAATAGGCAGTACCCGTTTCGTCTTTAATGGCTTTCATTTTAATGAGTGCCTTTTCGTAAAATTGCAGAGCCACGAGCAACTCATCCTGGTCGCTATAGGTAACGCCAATATTGTAATCAGACATGGCAATACCTCTTTCAAACTGTATCATCTCTGCAATTTTTAAACATTTAAAATGATATTCCAACGCTTTTTCATGCTCTTTCTTTTTTTGGTAAACAGTAGCGATATTATTATATGCTTTATAAAGAGTGACGCTATCTTTTACGGATTTTTGGTTTACTGCTATGCTTTTATTAAAATACTCATTAGCCAGCAAAAAATTATCCTGCTGTAAATATACCATACCAATATTTACAAGCGTCATGATCATTTCTTCATTATTATTTATCTGTTCCTGGATCTTTAAAGAGGCCTGGTAACTTTCAAGCGCTTTTACCTGTTGGCCCTGTTGCTCATACATAAAGCCTAGAACCGTTAGTGCGCTGCCTTTATAATTAAGCAAAGCTTTTTCAATTTGTTTTACAGGTCTTTTAGCGATACTAAGATCACATTCTTTTATTAAGCTATCCCAAAAAGTAGTACGTTCTATCCATTCTTCATAACCGATATTCAACAAAGTACTGATCCTTACGGTATCGGTTGTTGAATGTTTTAACACAAGCTTTAAAGAATCGAGCGTGGTAGTTTGCGACAGGTATTGAAAAAAAGAAATGAAAAGTGCCAGGCACAGGAATGTTCTTTTAGGACTCATGAAAGTTCAGGACTATTGCTTAGAAAATTGTAAAATTTATACTTTGCTGCAAAAATAGATCATTTCGCCGGCGGGCAAACGATACCTGTCTACCAGCTGCGGCGAAAGGGTATTTACAAAATCATCTACCTTTACTTTAAAACCGGCCGCAGCTAATTTATCTTTGTAATCCAGGCCAAATAAACGTACATGATCTTTTTGCCAGAAATGAATTTCCCTGTCGGCTTCACTGGTAATGGTCTTGTCTTCGTAAGTGGTAGCCCTTGTTGTATCTAAAGGCACCTGAAAAATGCCCCAGCCGCCCGGTTTCATAATGCGGTATAGCTCGCGCATACATTGGTCGGCATCTTCCACATGTTCTAACACGTGGTTACAAAATATCACATCAAAGGTATTGTCTTCAAAAGGCGCCTTGTGCAGGTCAAAATGTACATCGGCAATTGGGCTGTTATAATCGCCGGTTGTATATTTTAAATTGCTTTGCGCCTTAAATAATTTGTAAAAACACTGCTCTGGCGCAATATGCAACATATTGTGCTGTTTGGTAAAAAAATCGGTCCTTTCTTTAAGATATAACCATAATAACCTATGACGCTCTAACGATAAGCTACCCGGACATAAAACATTTTTGCGTTTTGCTTTGCCGCTATAGCCGTAAGGTAAAAATTTGCGGTAGGTTTTGCCTGTAATTGGATCTTCGTAACGGTTACCGTAATATAAAACAGGAGCCAGTTTACTAAAGACCAAACTTAGTTGGATCAATATAGGACGAGGTATGGTTCTTAAAAGAAAATGAAACATATTGGGTTTTGTAATGAAGGCTTAAAGATAGTAAAAAAATAGAGGCAGACATAGGACACAAGACTTATGATTAAAGACTAATTTCTATATATCAAACAAGCCGCCATCCTTTTTCCAGATGCTTTTGCCGAGATGTTTATAAGCTTTTTCGGTGGCTTCGCGGCCACGCGGGGTACGGGTCAAATATCCTTCCTGTACAAGAAAAGGTTCATATACCTCTTCAATGGTGCCACTTTCTTCGCCCACTGCCGTGCTAATGGTACCAATACCTACAGGGCCACCTTTAAATTTATCAATAATGCAACTTAATATACGATGATCCATTTCATCCAAACCATTCTTATCTACATTTAAAGCTTTTAAAGAATAAGTGGCCATTTCAATATCAATGCTACCGTTACCTTTTATCTGCGCAAAATCCCTCACCCTACGCAATAAAGCATTGGCAATACGCGGGGTTCCCCTGCTGCGGCGGGCAATTTCGTAAGCGGCTTCATCCTTAATGCCAACATTTAAAATATCCGAGCTGCGTTGTACAATGCCCGTTAATACCTTACTATCATAATAATTTAAACGACTGGTAATGCCAAACCGCGCGCGTAACGGCGCTGTTAGTAAACCACTACGCGTGGTGGCGCCCACCAATGTAAAGGGGTTTAATTTTATCTGTACGGTTCTGGCATTTGGCCCACTATCGATCATAATATCGATTTTATAATCTTCCATGGCGGAGTATAAATATTCTTCCACGATCGGGCTTAAACGGTGGATCTCATCAATGAACAATACATCAAATGGTTCTAAATTAGTAAGCAAACCGGCCAGGTCGCCGGGTTTATCCAACACAGGGCCACTTGTTACTTTTAAATTCACACCAAGGTCGTTAGAGATGATATGCGCCAATGTAGTTTTGCCCAAACCCGGCGGGCCATGTAACAAAACATGATCCAACGCTTCGTTACGCTGCTTGGCGGCTGCCACAAACACGCGCAAATTATCTACCACACTTTCCTGACCGCTAAAATCGTCAAAAACTATAGGCCGCAAAGCGCGCTCTATCTCCTTATCGGTTGTATTTAAGTTTTCACTCTCAGGATTAAGATTATCATTCATAGCATAAAGGTAATTTTTAAACAGATGGCTTCTTGCTACGATTTATAGTTTTATTGGTTGATCATTTTTTTGTATCTTTAATACATGAGAAAAGCAATACTTACCTTTTTGGCCGGCCTTAGCTGTTTTACCTTATCAGCCCAAACTTATAACAAAATGTTACCTGCCGACACTACAGCCTGGCAGCATTTTAATTGCTTTATACCCGTTATTGCTCCCGGGCAAGAAGCTGCAACCCCTAGTTTTTATTATTTTCCGGTGGTTGCTATTGATACGATAACATTAAACTCATTAAAATATAAAAAAGTGTATGAACTTGGTAACTCTGGCTTAAATTATACAGGCAAGCAGTTTAAAGGATATATGCGCGAAGATACGGTCGCAAAAAAAGTTTATTTTAAAGAGAGTACCACTGTTGCTGAGATACTGATTTATGATTTTAGCCTTAACGTTGGCGACTCTGTTTATTATACCTTCCCAAACTCTACCAGTTATAATGGCTACTATAGGTTGGACTCTATAAAAACCAAAACCGAAATGTGCGGGCCAAGAAAGCATTTTTATTTGTGGAAACATTCTTCGCCGATATATGCCGTGAATTACCTTGAGCATATTGAAAGCATCGGTTCAAAATTTCATGTACTTTATAATTACAATTTTAATTTGATGGGCGGCGGCTGTATTTTTAATACAACCCCTAACCAACCGTGTTATCATCCTTGGACCTTAGGTCTGGCTTGTAAACACGATAAAAAAAGCAAAAAATACCAAAGCTGTACATTTGCATTGGTTAACTCCTGTATTGGGCATTACGACTCATGCAACTATGGTACAATTTGCAGTAGTATTAAACGCTATAAACTAAACAGGGATGTAGTTCTTTCTCCAAACCCGTCCAGCAATAAATTAACACTAACCATTAACCTTGAAGCCATCGAAACTGTAGAAATAAAGGTATTTGACTTAATGGGCAAAGAGCTTATCTCTAATAAAAATGTGTCATTGCCTGTTGGTGAAAGCAAATACGAATTAAACACTGCTGGACTGGAAAACGGAGTGTATTCTGTTGTGATCGAAAATCTGCGTTTCAAAAATTCCTATCCGATAGTCATCCAACATTAATTGTTGAACATAGCAATATTTATACAACTTTAAAAGATAAGGTTTTAACTTTATGATTTGAATTGTAAAATTCAATCCCTTCGGGATTGTTGAAGTATTGTTTTCTTTTATTCATATTTAAGTCCTTCGGACTTTTGACATTTTTGAAGCGGCAAATCCCGAAAAGATTGGATATGAATTAAGCAAACGAGGGTTATAAATCCCGAAGGGATTGAATATGAATAACTGAATCGGTATGAATCCAATAAAATCCCGAAGGGATTGAATATGAATAACCGAATCGGTATGAATCCAATAAAATCCCGAAGGGATTGAATATGAATAACTGACTCGGTATGAATCTCAATAAAATCCTGAAGGGATTGAATATGAATAACTGAATCTGTGGCATCCCAATAAAATCCCGAAGGGATTGAATATGAATAACTGAATCTGTGGCATCCCAATAAAATCCCGAAGGGATTGAATATGAATAACTGAATCTGTGGCATCCCAATAAAATCCCGAAGGGATTAAATATGAATAACCGAATCGGTATGAATCTCAATAAAATCCCGAAGGGATTGAATATGAATAACTGACTCGGTATGAATCTCAATAAAATCCTGAAGGGATTGAATATGAATAACTGAATCGGTATGGATCTCAATAAAAATCCCGAAGGGATTGAATATGAATAACTGAATCTGCGTGCATCCCAATAGAATCCCGAAGGGATTAAATATGAATAACTGAATCGGTATGAATCCAATAAAATCCCGAAGGGATTGAATATGAATAACTGAATCTGTGGCATCCCAATAAAATCCCGAAGGGATTGAATATGAATAACTGAATCGGTATGAATCCAATAAAAGCCCAAGGGGATTGAATATGAATAACTGAATCGGTATGAATCCAATAAAATCCCGAAGGGATTGAATATGAATAACTGAATCTGTGGCATCCCAATAAAATCCCGAAGGGATTAAATATGAATAACCGAATCGGTATGAATCCAATAAAATCCCGAAGGGATTGAATATGAATAACTGACTCGGTATGAATCTCAATAAAATCCTGAAGGGATTGAATATGAATAACTGAATCGGTATGGATCCCAATAAAATCCCGAAGGGATTGAATATGAATAACTGAATCTGTGGCATCCCAATAAAATCCCGAAGGGATTGAATATGAATAACTGAATCTGTGTGCATCCCAATAAAATCCCGAAGGGATTGAATATGAATAACTGAATCTGTGTGCATCCCAATAAAATCCCGAAGGGATTAAATATGAATAACTGAAAACCGTTAACAATTTATTACAATTCCAGCTTTACTTAAAGCGTCACTTTAAGTAAAAATCTTATTTTTAGGTTCAAAATTTTGCAATATGTTATTACAAAAAATAAAATATATGGCTATTGGTGTGGCCATGACGGCAGGTGTAGTATTAATATACAATAACCGCGATGTGTTTAAGAATCTTACCGGCAGCAATAAGAATAATGGCCTTGTAAACAAGATAAACCCAGAGTTTGCCAGCTACATCAGCGCTTTTACAACCGGTTACATTTCTACCGGTTCTACTATAAAGATTAAACTGAGCAGCGAGTTTGCAAATAACGCCCAGCTTAATACACCATTAAAAGAGAATTATTTTTCATTCGATCCTTCCATTGAAGGCGAAACAGTATGGAAAGATGGGCAAACCATGGAATTTAAACCCACAGAACGCTTAAAGCCCGGGCAGATCTATAAAGCCACCTTTCACCTGAATAAACTGGTAGAAGTAAAAAAAGAACTGCAGGAGTTTGAGTTCCAGTTCCAGGCCATTAAACAATCGGCCCAATTGCAGGTTAACGATCTTAAAAGTTATCACTCCAACGATTTTAACTTCTATAGTTTAAGCGGTAATGTTTCTACTGCCGATTTTGCCGAGGCAGCCATTATTGAAAAGAGTTTAAATGCAAAACTGGACAGCCGCAACATGAACGTTAAATGGATCCACAACGAAAAAGGCACTTCACATAAATTTACCATTGATAGTATTGAACGCCCGGGCAGCTCTACCGGAAAATTAACGTTGAATTGTGATGCCAAAGACCTGGGAATTACCTACACTGCAAAACAAAGTTTTGACGTGCCTGCAAAAGGCGAACTTGTGCTGTTAAATACAAAAGTGGTTTCTTCAGAGGCCGACCCATTTGTATTGGTTAATTTCTCAAACCCGATCGATCAGAATCAATCGCTGGAAGGCCTTATCACCATTGCTAATCTTACCGAAACAAAATACATTGTTAGCAATAACCAGGTATTGATCTATCCGGCCAATGCAAAAAGCGGATCGTATACTTTAAAAATAGATGGTGTGCGCGATACCAAGGGCCAGGTAAGCGAAGCTTCCGAACATAGCATAGTGTTTGAAGAAGTAAAACCTGCCGTTAAATTCTCTGGCGAAGGAAACATCCTCCCTTCTACCAACAACCTGTCTATGCCTTTTGAAACGGTTAACCTGCGTGCTGTTGATGTAAAGATCATGAAGATCTATGAGAACAATATCCTTCAATACCTGCAAAACAATGGTATAGATGGTAGCAGCCAGATAGCGCAGGTGGGTAAAAAAATTGTGGAGAAACGCATTAATTTAGGCATTACCAACCCAGCTGATTACGGCGTTTGGAAAAAGTTCTCTTTAGACCTTAGTACTCTTATTAAATCTGAGCCAGGCGCTATTTACCGTGTTACTTTAAGCTTTAAAAAAGCCTACTCTACTTTTTCGTGTTTAGGAAATAACAGTGGTGATAATACCGATAGCTATCGGTATGAAATGGAGGAAATTAAAGCGCCAGAAGATGAAGATGCTATTTCTTATTTTGGTTATTATTACGATGAGTACTCTTACGATTATGGCTATGATTACGGTTACGAGGGTGACGGTGGCGATGGCGAAGAAAACGAGAACAGCTGGACCTTCCGCGATAACCCATGCAAAAATGCCTATTACACACAATATGGCCGTGCGGTATCAAGGAGTATTCTGGCTTCTGATCTTGGGCTTACAGTTAAAAAAGGTAATGATGGTAGTTTCTTTGCCGTTGTAAACGACCTTGTAACTACCAACCCAATGGCAGGTGTAGAAATTGAAATGTATGATTATCAAAAACAACTCATAGTTTCTGCTAAAACAAATTCGGATGGGCAGGCTTTTATTTCTCCACCGCAAAAACCTTATTTTATTATTGCAAAAAAAGATAAACAACGTAATTATTTAAAATTAGAAGATGGTGCCACACTTTCTTTAAGTATGTACGATGTTTCGGGTGACGCCATTAAAAAAGGCGTTAAAGGTTTTATTTATGGCGAGCGCGGCGTTTGGCGCCCGGGCGATTCTTTGTTCCTTAATTTTATCTTAGAAGATAAATTAGGTTCTATTCCTGCCAACCATCCGGTACAGTTTGAGTTAACCAATCCGCAAGGTCAACTATACAAACGCATTATCAGTAATAAAAGTGTAGACGGCTTTTATAATTTTTCTTGCGTCACCGATAAAAATGCACCAACCGGTTTATGGAATGCAGATATAAAGATCGGATCGATGCATTTTAATAAAAGTGTACGCATTGAAGCCATTATGCCTAATCGTTTAAAAATAGAGGTGAATGTAGGCGATAATAAACTGCTTGTGGGCACAAAAGAGAACATAGTTAAACTACATACCAATTGGCTTACCGGTGCAATAGCGCATGGCCTTGCGGCTAACATCAATGTATCGTTAAGTTCAGAAACAACACAATTCGCTAAATATCCCGATCATAATTTTGATGATCAGACCATCCGTTTTGAAGCACAACAGGTAACTGTTTTTGATGGTAAAGTAGATGATAATGGAAATACTGATTTTCCTTTAAAATTAGATCTTGGCAAAAACGCACCCGGCTTTTTGAAGGCTACTTTTAATACGCAGGTGTTTGAACAGGGTGGCGCATTTAGCGTAGATCGTTTCTCGGTAGATTATTCACCTTATGCCTATTACACCGGTATTAAAATGCCGGCGGGAGAAAAAAACTCAGGCATCCTTTACACAGATAAAGAACATTATATTGATGTGGCAACGGTTGACGCTTTTGGCAACGCAGTATCGCGCCCTAATTTAAAATTTGAATTGTATAAGCTTGAATGGCGCTGGTGGTGGGATCAGTATAATGATGAGCTGGCCAATTATGCATCTGATGATTATCATCGCAGCGTGCAGCAGGAAACGTTCTCATCTAAAAACGGTTCCGCAAAAATTAAAGTTAAGATCAAACAAAACGATTGGGGGCGCTATTTGGTGCGCGTGATCGATCTTGATGGCGGGCATTCATCATCGCAGGTTGTTTATTTTGACTGGAGTAACTGGATGGAGCGTGATGGCGGCAGCGATAATAAAATTGTTTCGAACATGCTGAGCTTTACAACCGATAAAGCAAAATACAAAACCGGTGAAGAAGCTGTTGTAACAATTCCTTCACCACAAAATGGCCGCGCACTTGTAACCATCGAAAACGGAAGTCGTGTTATTGAAGCGCATTGGCTGGAAACAGAAAAAGGCAGCACTGTATTTAACTTCAAGATCACACCAGAGATGGCGCCAAATGTATATGTTCACGTCTCATTAATGCAACCGCACTCAAGAACAAACGACCTGCCAATTCGTTTATACGGCGTAGTACCTATCAGTATTGATGATCCGGAGACTCATTTGCATCCAACACTTGCATTACCTTCTGTAATAGTACCCGAACAAAATGTAAGCATAACCATTGGCGAAGAGAACGGAAAAGAAATGGCTTACACCGTTGCCATGGTTGACGAAGGGTTGCTTGACATTACCCGTTTTAAAACTCCTAACCCACATAATACCTTTTATGCAAAAGAAGCATTAGGTGTAAAAACATGGGATGTATATGACAACGTAATTGGTGCATTTGGTGCTGAGTTGGAACGCATTTTAAGTATTGGTGGCGATGGAAGTTTATTGGGCGACGATGGCGCTAAAGCCAACCGCTTTAAACCAATGGTTAAATTTTTTGGACCTTACCATTTGGCCAAAGGCGAAAAGAAAACCATCACCTTTAAAATGCCAATGTACGTTGGTTCAGTGCGCACCATGCTAATTGCCGGCGAAAAAGGCGCTTACGGTATGGCAGAAAAAACCACGCCTGTTAAAGCGCCATTAATGGTTTTAGGCACATTGCCACGTGTGTTAAGCGTTACCGAAGAAGTAAAATTACCGGTATCTGTTTTTGGTGGCGATCAAAATATTGGCAACACTACTGTTAAAGTAGAAGTAAACGGTTTACTGCAAACCGTTGGCAAAAATTCAAAAGCCATTAATATTGGTAAGAATGATGAAAAATTAGTGGTGTTCGATCTTAAAGTGAAAAATCAAACCGGTATTGCCAAAGCTAAAATTACAGCAACCGGTGGCGGACATACCGCTGTTTACGAAGTAGAGCTGGACGTCAGAAATCCAAATCCTTACGTAACCGATATTAAAGACCTTTGGGTAGACGCAGGAAAATCGATGAAAGAAACCTTTAACCCGCTTGGCCTGGCCGGCACAAATAGCGGGGTTTTAGAGGTGTCCACTATTCCACCGATAAATTTAGATGAGCGTTTAAAATACCTGATCACCTACCCGCACGGTTGTATTGAACAAACTACTTCGCAAACGTTTGCGCAATTATATTTAACGGATATTTTAGATCTTTCTCCTGAACGCAAAACAGAAATTGAAAACAATATTAAACATGGTATCAGCGAGCTGCGCAAATTCCAGGTTACAGGTGGCGGCATGGCCTACTGGCAGGGCTTAACCACGGCCGATGACTGGGGTACTTCGTATGCAGGTCATTTTATGATCAGTGCAGAGAAAAAAGGTTATGAGTTACCGGCGGGCTTTAAAGCATCCTGGGCAAGGTTTCAAACCAATGCCGCGCAAAGTTTTGAGATCAGCAAAAATAAATATTATAATAACGATGAGTTACAGGCCTACCGTTTATATGTTTTGGCTTTAGCTAACCAACCGGTGTTAAGCGCCATGAACCGTTTGCGCGAATACCCGTTATTATCTAACCAGGCGCGTTGGTTATTGGCTGGTGCGTATGCACAAGTTGGGCAAACCGATGAAGCAGAGAAATTAATTGCAAAAGCAAATACAGATGTATCGCCGTATCGTGTCAATTATTATACTTACGGTTCGTCAGACCGTGACATGGCTGTGATCTTAGATGTGTTAACGGCCATCAACAAAAAACAACAAGCCTTTGTACAGTTGAAAAAAGTATCGGATGTGCTGGGATCTAAGAACTGGTTAAGCACACAAACAACGGCTTACGCTTTGGTAGCGGTGGCAGATTTTATTAAGAAATTTGGTGGCTCATCGGCCATGCAGGCAGAAGTGACCGTAAATGGCAAAGCCGTTAGTTTAAAAGGCAAAGCCACTATTGCGCAAGTACCAATTGATTTTAAAGGAAATGCACCCGGTAACTTTAGTATTGTAAACAATGGCAAAGGCACTTTATATGTGCGCTTGATCAACCGCGGTAAACCGCCAATTGGCGAAGAGGTAGAAGGTAACGAAAATATTTTGGCCACAGTAAGTTATAAAGATATGAATGGCAATACCATCTCTCCTGATGAATTGATGCAGGGCACAAATTTTATGATGACCGTAAATGTTAAGAATTTAGGCTTGGTAGGCGATATTAAAAATATTGCGTTGATCAATTACGTGCCATCGGGTTGGGAAATTCATAACGCGCGCATGGATGATAATGAAGCGGCCATGAAGAACTCGCCATTTACCTACCAGGATATTAAAGATGATAAAGTGTTGACGTATTTTGATCTGAATATTAATGAAAATAAAACGTTTAACCTGATGCTGAATGCCAGCTATGAAGGCAAATATTATTTACCGGCCATTAATGTAGAGGCCATGTACGATAATAGTATCTATTCGCGTAGCAAAGGTCAATGGATACGGGTTGTGAAAGAGAAAACGGATGGTGTTGCGGGGAATTAAGATTATGGTCTGTCACTTCGAGTAGTTCCGACGGAAGGAGGAACGTATCGAGAAGTCTTGTAAAGCGTTCTCGATACGCTTCAACTATTTCTCTTATAGAACTGACAGTGTAAGACGTAGAAATTATCGTTTACGATAATATGGTGGAAAACAATAGAGGGAATTTTTTGATTATGGGAAACACAATAAAATTAAACGAAGAAGAGCTTTTGGTTTCCGTTATTGGATATATGTTAAGAGTAATGAAAAGTGGGCAGGACTATTCTAAATTCAAAAAAGAATTCGACCATATTAGGCACGGTAATTATGATGATTTCAACAATGAGGTAAACGTCGGTATTGCATCACCTCTTGTAATATATGCGCCACAAGAATTGTTAGAAAAAGAACTATCTCACAAAAATTATGGCCACTGGATGGGTATGTTTACCTCCACACCAGCTCTAAATATTTTTGGAAAAAAATGCTTAAATGAATTTGGACGTTTTAGTGACCCAGATTTAAGTATTGAAACATTTAAAAAAGCTGCCCATTTTGAAATTGTTATCAGAATGCATTCTGATTTAGCCAAATTAACGGATGATCGTGCTAATTTAGAATTAATTATAGATGCCTTATTCAAATCAAAATGCGCAAATTCCGAAGAAATTAAAATTTTACAAAACGGAAGAAGATTTATTAACGATATTAAACATTCACATTTACCGAATAAAAAAAGGCACTTTAAAAGCTGGAATGAAGGATTAATTGAATTTAACAAAGCTTTTAACTTACTTGAGAAATATCAAATAAAATTTCGGTATTAAGAAAAGATATGAAAAACACAAAACCTCTTAAAATAATCGTTATCGTTTTTCAAATAGCAATTTTATTGTTTTACAATTATTTTTGCTGGATGAATGGCGCTAACTATACCGGCGGCAACGTAAAGCAGCTGGCTCTTATCTCTTTTGGTTTTGGAGCCCTTATTTATGTATTTGCTAAAATGAATAACAAATCAGACAAATTTATTCTAACCATTCTGATCCTGGCCATTCTTTTTGGCATGAATATCTTGCTGCTCGACCATTATAATATAATGATGAACTACGAAGACTGGCTGGAAAAAGGAATGCCCGCAAAACCACATTTTTAATTTTGTTTTTAAATGCAAATAAGATCATTAGAACATAACAGTATTGAAGAACTCTATATTGCTTTTAACGAAGCTTTTAAAGATTACCCCCGAAGCTGGACCCTGCAGGAGTTTGAGAATATGATCAGGCGTCGAAGTTTTAATGCAAAACTTTCGTTTGGTGCTTTTGAAGATGAAAAACTGGTGAGCTTTACTTTAAACGGTATTGGGCAATTCAATAACAAAATAACAGCTTACGATACTGCTACCGGAACTATACAGAAGTTCCAGGGAAAAGGACTGGCCACACAAATTTTTGAAACTGCCGCGCCGGTTTTAAAAGCTGCCGGATGCCAACAGTATTTATTGGAAGTGTTGACCAATAATGATAAAGCAATTTCAGTATATACAAAAATCGGCTTTAAAACCATCCGACAGATAAATTATCATGTAACAGAATTAAAAGATCTTAAGCCGGGTAAACAACAAAATTTACCGGAACTGGAATTAAAAGAACTAAACCTTGATGCCATATCGGCACTTGAATATATGTTTGATATACAGCCCTCGTGGCAAAACAATTTCGCGTCACTTGCCAACGCACCGGCCAACTTTAAGATCATCGGTGCTTTTTTAAACAATACCATTGTTGGTTATGGAGTCATTGAAACAGCAACAGGCGATGTTCCACAATTGGTAATCGCTAAAGACCATCGCAAAAAAGGCATTGCTTCCATCCTTTTTACTGAGTTATTAAAACACAATAAAGCCACAAACGTCAGGTTCATTAATGTAGAGAATAACTATGCTGCTGCTGAAAGTTTCCTGGCATCAAAAGGTGTCAATAGTTTGGGTTCTCAATTTGAAATGATCAAAGAATTATAACAGCATTTTCTTGCTCTTTCAGCGTTTATTTTAATATATTTATTACTTAAAACTAAACACATGAGATCTATATTATTTATATTTTTTTGTTTTACAATTGCATTAAATATCAATGCGCAACAAAAGAAAAGCACTGTTCTAATTAAAAAAGAAATTGTAAAAGGCATTCCGCAAAACGAAAATCTTACCATTAAATTTATTGGTCCAACCAAACAACCGGTTAAAAGCCATGTAAAAATGGATGTGAACGATGATACCATTTATCCTGAGATGAATGAAAAAGGTGTGTATACTGATCATTTAGACCCCGGAATTTATAAAATGAATTTTTCTGTTCCCTATTGGTACGATGCAAGTATCGAAAAACTAAAGTGTAACAAAAACGAGAATATTATTATAACGGTTACATTTATGGCACAGGATATTTAGCCAATGTTTTCTTACAGCTTATTTATTACTATTATTTATCAAAAATTCTTTTATATTTTTTTAAAATGAAGAAAAGTAAACGATTATTAGTTACGTTATTTATAATTGCAACCCTGCAACATATTGCGCAGGTTAGCGCGTGGTCAAATAAATATGATAACCTGGGATATGGCGAAGTAATTGGGGCGGAACAAGATAACGCACAGAATTTATATATTGGTTCTCGTTCAGATTATGCTAATGTATATATACCTGGCAACATCCTTCATTGGAACAAGTTAACTGAACAGGTAACTTTTCTTACAGGAAATGCCTCCTTGGTAAATCTTAAAAGTATTAAGCTGGTAAATGATACCGTTTTGTATGTATGCGGTATACTTAGCGTAAATAACATACCTACTAACTTTGCAAAATTAAACGTTGTAACCAAAGTGTGGACACCCCTGGGATCGGTGACAAGCAATGGTGGCATGTATGTTCTTGAACGTATAGGCAATAAGATTTATATTGGAGGCCAATTTGCACAAATTAATAATACACTTACTGCAAAAAGTATTTGCTCATATGATTTTGTAACAAGTACTTTTGATTCAGTTCCCGGGCCTTTATATCAGACTATATCGCAAGAACCCGTAGTAAAAGTATTAAAAAACATAAATAATAAATTATTTGTAGGTGGTACATTTATTGGTGCCGGTGCTTTAACGCTTAATAGTGTTGGTTTATGGAACGGTGTCTCCTGGCAATCTATGAATGGTGGATTGATAAGCAATATTCAAAATTCGGATAATGTCGCCAATGTTACCTGTGCCGTAAAAGATACACTAAACCCAAATGATCTTTACGTTGGCGGTCAATTTACAAAAGCAAATAATATTGTTTATTACCCCACTCCATGGGCTTCTTCAGATTGTATCATGAAATGGAAATCATCAACCGGCCAATGGGATACAATACCTTTTATTGGGGCGTATCAAAATAACTCAGTATTTAATACACCATATAATATGAGTAGTATTCAATTATATAAAAACAAATTGTATTGCGGGTTTATAACTGGCACAACTACAAATTATAATGGTGGTAATTACTTTGTTAATTCCTTTTCTGCTTCCGGTTGGCAATTAGTACCAATAGCTTTAAACCTTGCAAATGTTGCAAGTCAAACAAAAACCAACTTATTTGTTTATCAAAATGAATTACTTATCTCTTGCAGTAACACCAGGCCTATTAATGGAATGCTTCGTTATTCCGGTTCAGGGCCGGGTTATAAATCTTTTGGTAACGGTTTTTCACTCGATAATGCTTATCAATATTCATATGGAAAGATTTCAGAAGATCAATCTCATATTTACGTTACTAATAATACAATTGAGCAAAGTTCTACCGGAAATATAAAGAATTTCAGTATCGTGCGAATGGATAAAGCCACTGCGCAATGGGATTCTCTTTCATCCTGGAAACCTTTTCCTGTAATAAATTCAAGAATAAAAGGTGATACAATTTGTGTGGTTGGGCAAGCAAATTATACACCTTCAACATATACCATGGGCGCTTGCTGGAATAAAGTTACCAAAGTATGGAGCCCGTTATTTCAATCGTCAACAAATTTTACTAAAGGGGGTGATAAAATAAATGACATTGTATTTTATGGAAACGGATTTTTTATTGGGGGCTCTTTTGCTATTAACTACAGTTCAACATTACGAAACATTGCTTATTATAATGGCACTGCATGGGATTCTATACTAAAAGCACCGTTTAATGGCGAAATAAATTCAATGCAAATAACCAATGATACGCTATGGGTTGGGGGTAATTTCTGTATAAGCACAAATACGCCTTTGCTTAATTTTGCAGCCTATAAAATAAGCACCAAGCAATGGATAAATATGGGTAATTTTCTTTTCCAGGTCAATCCTGATTGTAATATTAATAACAATTATGGCACTATTAATGAAGTAAAAGTATACAAAAATAAAATATTTGTTACCGGTAAATTTATGTATTACAGAGATAAACTTGGTAACCAGGCAAGCGTTTTATCTGGTGCTGGTTATTTTAACAGAGCCACATTAGCATACACCTCATTTAGTGATTTTCAACAATACAATCCCTACCATTTAAATTCGTTTAATACAAGTTATGTTGAAAGTGATAGCATTATTTATCTCGGTGGATCAGAAAATACTTACAAAAATTTTCAATGCTACTTTGCCACAAATACTCAATGCGACTCTGCCTGGAATGTTGTGCGTTATAATCACATCCTAAATAAATTTTCAAGGTTAGCTGAATATGGCGTTTATTACAAGTCGCCATACAATACCAATAATATTTCATACCCCTATGTAAACGGTATAACATCGTTTAATAATAAACTCTTTATTACCGGTTATTTTAATAAAGCAGGCCAGTACTACAATTCAAGCGGTGTAGCCTTTTATACAATACCCTATGCCATTGGCAACCCCGTTGGTTTCGACTCATTTAAAACTTCTGATGAATTGGCTATTTTTCCTAACCCAGGCAGTAATTTATTTTTTCTAAAAACAAATAAAATTATAAATTATATACAGGTATTTGATATACGCGGCGAATTAATCTCAACTGTTTATAATATAAATAAAATTGATCTGTCTGGTAAACCGGAAGGCATATATATTATTAAAGCTGTTTTTACAGATCAAAGTCAGGCTGTCGGAAAAATCATAAAAATAAATTAAAGAGCAAATTATTAAGTATAACAATATAGAATTAAATGAAAGGCTTTAAGATCACCACGCAACAAAATATCACTATTCGTTTTAACTATTATATGGATGCTGCGCCGGTAACATCTGCCGCTTTTTCAAAGATCCTGCCATTTACCAAAACATTTATGCATGCCCGCACCTCCGGCCAGGAGATCTGGATAGACAATGTTGTACCGTTGGATATTATCCAGGAAAATGCATCTGTTTTTACAGAACCCGGCGAAGTGGTATTTGGCCCGCTAAAACCCAAACGTGCAAAAACATCCAACTGTATGGGTATTTATTATGGTGAAGGCAGAGGCCTGGATGCCTGCAATATTTTTGCAAAAGTAGCGGATGAAGATGCAGCGTTATTAAAAACCCTTGGCGAAGAGATCTGGAAAAACGGTGTGCAGGAAATTACCTTTGATCATTTGTAATAAACACGCTTAGTGGTTCATTAAAAATTTGTAAAATCCGGAGGCATTTGTATCTTTATTATTAATGAACAAGATCCGCGAATACTTTATTGGCGATATTTTAAGAAGTACCGATGATGCTTTTGAACAGGCGCGCGTCATTTTATTATTTCGTCTTTCTTTAATGTTCTCTATTATATTTTTCCTGCCCCTTATCAGCGATGCAGCCATGGGTATCTACAAAGCTTTAACCGTGCACGCCATTGGATATTTATTATTACTTGCGATGCCCTTTATTATGAAACGGCAGCAAAATATAGACAGATCGCTCAATATCTTTTTTACGATCTGCTTTTTTATCTCGTCTATCGTGTTTATGATGCTTAACCCCACTAATCTCGATCATATTGGTGCAGCGTGGACCATCTTCTTTATGGTATTAAGTGCCATCATTCAACGTGGCAAGTGCCGGATTATTTTTTGTTGTTTTTTATTTTGGCTGCCAATGATATATGTTGTTATTAACGAACAATTGCATGGCGCACTAACTATTGAAATGCTGGTAGAAAAAAAAGCAGAGAATCCGCCGGATGCATTGATCATTATTCCAATTGTATTAACTATTTATTCTGCCTGGGCAAACAGTTCAACCATTCAACAGGCCAAGCTAACCATTACCGAACAAAAAAAGATCATCCAGGAAAAAAATAAGGATATCGTTGATAGCATTCAATACGCCAAGCGCCTGCAGGACGCTTTGTTACCGTCTGTTACCGAAATTACAACTCATTTACCCAATACTTTTATCTACTATCAGCCAAAAGATATTGTTGCCGGTGATTTTTATTGGTTCGAGACGGTCAGTCTGCAGTCTGCAAAAAACAGTAAGCAGCAACTCCCCACTGAAAAACTGTCTTCTGCCGACTTATTATTTATTGCAGCAGCAGACTCTACTGGCCACGGTGTGCCCGGCGCAATGGTATCTGTAGTTTGTTCGGGCGCTTTAACACGTTCGGTAAAAGAGTTCAATATTATTGAGCCGGGAAAGATCCTGGATAAAACCCGCGAACTTGTTCTGGAAACTTTCTCAAAGCATAGTTCTGAAGTAAAAGATGGCATGGATATTTCGTTATTGTGTATCGATCAGCAAAATAAAAAAGTATATTGGAGCGGTGCCAATAACCCTTTGTGGTATTTAAATACAAGTATTGTTTATCCGGCCGGCGTTCAAAAACCTGAAGCGGAAAAAACAACAATAAAACTTTCAGAGATCAAAGCAACCAAACAACCTGTAGGTAAAACAGAACAGCCAAAACCTTTTACCACTCATGAAATAGAATATAAACAAGGAAGCATTTTTTATTTATTTACCGATGGATATGCCGACCAGTTTGGCGGAGCGAAAGGAAAAAAATTTAAATACAAACAATTGTCGGAAGTATTGCTGGCAAACTCAACTGAAACTGCGAACGTTCAAAAAGAGCGTTTGTATAATTTGTTTGAAGAATGGAAAGGCAAACACGAACAGGTTGACGATGTTTGCATAATTGGAATAAAACTATAAATATGAAAACGATGTCACTTCGAGTAGTTCTGACGATAGGAAGAACGTATCGAGAAGTGTTTTCGATACTCAAGATAGCTATCGGGATCGCTACTCGAACTGACAGAAACTATTTACTTAATTTAAAAAAATGAAAAACAATTGCAAAATAATAGTGATTCTGTTATTTACCTGCTTTATTTTTCAATCCTGCGTTATTCATTATAAATTTCCTTTCATCTGTTTTCGTAAAGAGTGTTTAATGGATGTTTTTTCATTCTCCGGTTCCAAAAAAGATTCAGGCGGCAAAAGGGGCTTAAAACAAAAAACCAGTATTTTTCTTGCAAAATATAACGCAAAAAAAAGACGAAGGAATGGCAAAAAGCAGCGTGAACAAGCTAAAAAAGAAACGTTAAAAGAACAAAAAGATACTATCCCCGAAAAAGACCCTGTTACCTACTCTCTTGGCAGATCAAACGGGATTTGCAATGACATTAAGCTAATTGTCAGTAAAAGAGCCGCGAGTACGGATACGTTTCTTGTTTATTTTTATGAACACACTCGCCACCTGGTAGATGAAGAAAAGGCCAAATTAAAAAACTATATTGATAGCACAAGGAGTGATTCGATTACAATAATAAATATGAAAAACTGCCATAGCAAGAACATTCTCACCTATCACGAAATAATCTGGCTCGAAGAACGGGAAAGAAGGATAATCAAATTCTTAAAAACTATCAATATCCCCAAAAGTAAAATTAAAACCGAAGAATAAATTGTTTAATTTAGGTAGGTATTATCATGCGGCTTAATTATAAAATAACTTATTTTTTTTATTTCCTTTTTTGCGTTTGCCTGGATATTGCCGGGCAAACCGCCGAGCTGGACACTTTAAAATCTTATTTAAAAAGAGATAAAGAAGACACGCTTAAGGCCATGCATTTAAACATTTTAGGTTTACGTTATGCTGACATTGGCATTTATGATACGGCCATGTATTATAATGATCTTGGATTGACCTTAAGCCAGCAACTTAAATATAAGAACGGGATTGCAGTAGCTTATTCAAACATGGGCCTTGCTTATTATTATAAAGGCGAATTCTCAAAAGCATTAGAGTATCATTTTAAGTCGTTAAAATTAAACGAAACACTAAAAAATAAAAAAAGTATTGCCCGTAACTTTGGTAATATTGGCCTGGTGTATGAAGAATCAGCCAATTACCTAAAAGCTTTTCGTTCATACCTGCAGGCTTTAAAAATAGGTGAAGAATTAAAAGATACAGTAACCATTGGTATTCAGTATGGTAATATGGGTATTATTAAACGTAAGCAAGGCGATAACGATGCGGCGCTGGAATACTATTTTAAAGCGTTAAAAAAATTTGAAGAGATACACGATAAAATAAAAATTGCCACCGTGTATAGCAATATTGGTGTAGTTTATAAGAACATTGGTGAAATAGATAAAGCACTCGATTATTCGTTCAAAGCGCTAAAAACAGAAGAAGAGATCAATGATAAATTAGGCGTGGCCATTACCTTAGGCAACATTGGAACATTTTATCTTTCCCAAAAAAAGTACAAAGAAGCCGAAGAATACCTTTTACGTTCGTTAAAACTCTCAAACGAAATGCATGACGTATATGGACAAATGGACGTGAATGAAAACCTTAGCGATCTTTATAGTATAAAAGGCGATTTTAAACGCTCACTGGCCTGTTATAAAGCCTACACCATTGCAAAAGATTCTTTATTCAACGAAGGAAAAAATAAAGAATTGACCCGGCTTGAATTGAATTACGATTTCGAGAAAAAACAAGCGGTTATAAAAGCCGAACAGGATAAAAAAGATGCCATTGCAAAAGAAGCGCTAAAACAAAAAGAGAAAGAACGTAATTATTTTGTTTTCGGGTTTGGATTGGTTGTATTATTTTCTGTTTTTATTTTTAGAGGTTACAGGCAAAAACAAAAAGCAAATCTAATGATCATGGAACAAAAAAAGCTGGTAGATCATAAACAGAAAGAGATCCTGGACAGCATTCATTATGCCAAAAGAATTCAAACGGCATTAATAACCTCCGAAAAATATATTCAACGAACATTGGAGCGAATTAAAGAGAATAAATAAAACTAAAGGAAACCAAGCACTGAAGAAACAAGGCCCTGCATTTCATTATTATTTTTGAATACAACTATAAACCTAAGCGATATTTTTCGTTCAATATCTTTTTTACCCTGCATTCCCTTTACTTGAAAATATTTTAAAATAGTAACTGCATTGGAGCTTTTTTCTGTATCCCAGTATTTAAGCTGAAGATCTTTGGATCTGTTTTGCAGTACTGAATTGATTTTATTTAATACCGTTTCGTTAAGTACCGCAATATACCATTGATTATAGATACCCAAAACCCTGCTTCCGGGTATCAAAATAAAACTCGATCTGTAGTTAGCCGGGTAAATGTGCTCGTCTATTTCCTTTTTAATAAGGTCAATTTTGAGTGTATTAATTTCCGAGATCATGTTTCAATAAATTACTTTTAAATGAGCAAACATTACAATAATACAATTGTTTAGCTGCCTTTAAAGTTGATGTATGTTTACGATTTTGTCAATAGGTAATTTTACCTATTTTATTATAATGGGTATGCTCTTTTTAAAAGATCGTAAAAACGATATTTATTTTTTTGAAATTCGGTCTGCTAAAAAAACAATTACTTTAACTTCACTTTATAAAAACAATCAAATGAAATAAAACTGTTGATATAATTCTACAGTTTACCTTTTAAATTAAACTTTTCTTTACAATAGGCTTTTCTTCCAGGTTAAATTTTCTGCACGTTAAAAAATTCCGGAAGTAATTAAATTACAATCGAACCAAAAAAAACAAAATTCATTCAAAACACCCACCCTTTAAATAACAACCTCTTAATAATAGTTTTACTGTTCAGAAAGTGTTTTATTAAAAATCGTGTTAACGCTAGAAAATATAATCTATACATGAAAAATCAATAACCATGTAATAATAACCAGGCTTTAATACAAAAATAATTTTGTACCGCCAGGAATTTTCCTGGTAACTAAAAACCTGAAAACATGAAAAAAAATCATTTAAAAAGTTTAATGTATGGCGCCTTGTTAGCATTACCATGCAGTGCATTTTCACAATCCTTCTGCGAACCGTTAGGTTCGGTAGGTAGTACATCAACTATTGCGCAGGCATCTGTTGGTTTCTCCAATGGCGGTTTTAGCTACTCCGGTTCGGCCGATGTAAGAAATACTTCGCCATCTACCGGCTATACCGGCTCCTCTGCCAATGCCAATGTTTTTTTTACGAACACAGTTGGAAAAAATTTCCAGATCTCCGGTATTAATACAAGTGCCTTAGGTTCGCTGGCGCTTAACTTTGGTATCAGTAAAAGTACAAATGCAGCAACCGGTTCTAACTTTTTGGTTGAAATAAGCAGCGACGGTATTACCTACACAGCTCTTAGCTTTCCTGTCCTGCCAACTGGCAGCGGAACATCTCACTGGTATTTACGTACCGCATCAGGTACAATTCCTTCAACATCAAATCTTCGTATACGTTTTACTAATAACGATAATACAACTCAGTACAGGATTGATGATATTTGTTTATCGGGTGCCGCCTGTTCGGCAAGTATAGCAGTTAGCGGATCTACTACAATTTGTAGTGGTTCAAATGTTATACTTACCGCAAGTTCAGGCTCGGCCTATATATGGTCTACCGGAGCTACTACACAAACTATTTCTGTTAACCAAACAGGTATTTATAATGTAACGGTTACCGCAAGCGGCTGTTCTGCAGCGGCAACACCAGTAAATATTTTTGTTGCTCCAAGTCCAACTATTTCAGCTACTGCTTCTTCGTCAAGCGTTTGCCCTGGTAATTGCGCAACATTAACTGCTCAAACTTTGGCAACCGATCTTTTCTTTTCAGAATATGTTGAAGGAAGTTCACTTGATAAAAATATTGAAATATATAACGGAACAGGAAGTGCCGTAAACTTATCGGATTACATTTACAAAGCATATCATAACGGATCGGCCACACCAAGCTTTGTAGATACGCTTAGTGGTACCCTTGCAAATGGCGCAGTGTTGGTTCTTAAAAACAGTGCGTCCCCATATTCCGGTGGCGTTGTTTCATCCGCCATACAACATAATGGTAACGACGCATTGGCTTTATATAAAATATCTACAGCCTCTAACGTTGACATTTTTGGTGTAATTGGTGATAACCCTGGTACACAATGGACTCTTGGAGGAAATTCTACTCTGGATCATACCTTACGCAGAAAGCCTTCTGTTTTTTCAGGTATAACTACCAATCCGTCAACCACAGGCCCAAGTGGCTTTGCTACGCTTTTTACTGAGTGGGATCAATTTGCGAACGATGATACAACAGGGCTTGGTTCACACAGCTTAGGTGGAAGTTTCTCATGGGCATCTAACACAACTCCATCAACAGGAAATAATGTAGTTGCCTGCCCAACGGTTGCTACAATTTACACAGTAACCGGAACTTATGAGAATGGCTGTTCTGCTTCCGCTACAATTGCACTTGGCGTATTTGATGCTGTATCGGGTGATATCAATAACTTCAATACAAATATTACGTTGTGTTATGGCCAGCAATGCTCAGATCTTTCTGCTTTTGCTTTAGCGGGCACTCCGCCTTTTACATTCTCTTGGAACACTTCGGCCGTAGGTGCAGATGTTACCGTATGCCCTACAGTTACCACTAATTATTCTGTAACGATAACTGATGCAAACGGATGTACCGATACAGAAATGGCCGTTGTTAATGTTGTAAATGCCTGCTGCGAAGGTACAAATGTAATTGTATGCGTTGGAACAGAAACTTTATGTGTAGATTCGGATGCCGTTGCCGCTTTAATTGACGAGGGCGCAACAGTGGGGCCTTGTGCAGAAGGTGGAAGAAAAATAGCAAAAAACAATACAGCTATCAATGATAACAAAAATGTATCTGCAGTAAATGTATATCCAAATCCATTTACCGAAAATGCAGTATTTGAAGTGAAGTTAAAAGAAACAAGCTCGGTTAAAATTGAAGTAATGGATTATACCGGAAAGAAAATAAATGAACTTAATAATTCGTCATTAGTTGCCGGAACATATAAGTTTAACTGGAATGGAAATAATGCAGCAGGAAACAGTGTTGCTAACGGCATTTATTTTTGCAGAATTATTGTTAACCAGGATATTCAAACCGTAAAAGTTCAAAAAACTTCGGGAAACTAATTTTTAATAAAGAATAATTTTTAAAATGCTGCCATATATATATTTATGTGGCGGCATTTTTTTATTTAGTAAAACCTGCAAGGTAAAACTATAATGGATCAGGCTGCCGCCCCCGCTTTTAATTCGTGGGTTACCGCCCTGTTATATACCGGAAATTTAACCGAGTTGGCTATAAAACAAAAATCACTTGCCTTTTTATGCAGCTCATTTGCTTTGCGGATCATAGAAGCACTTTGAACAATAACCTGGGGACTTAAAATTACTTCGGTAAAATACCCTGCGCCATTGGTAGTTTGTATCATTTTACCTTCGGCATTATCAATATAGTCAACCACTACAACACCTTCTAAAGCGCAAAAATGCAAAAACCAAAGCATGTGGCATGACGAGAGCGATGCCAGTAACAGGTCTTCGGGATTATTCTTGGTTTTATCGCCATGGTAGTTGGAATCGGACGAACACTGGAGCTTTTTTTTTCCTTTTACCGAAATTTCGTGGCTTCTTTCGTAAGAATCTCTGCTGGCTGTGCCGGCGCCCGTGTTACCTGTCCACTTAACAGTTAACTGGTAGTGTTGCTGCTTCGTTGTCATAGCGTTAAAGGTTTTGTTCAACTATGATTACGAACAGAAAATTAAAAAGTTGCGTCCGTTGAAATTATTTATTTAAAATTTTTTGTTTTAGATTTTTTAGAAATTCTAATTGTTCATCATCATCTAAATAATCTGAAGTAAATTCAAACTGGCAAGGTATTACAAGTTTGCCCGTTCTATCGGCATAACCCCATTTGCCATTGGCTGTTAACCTTACACAAGAAAGCCCGAGAATAAAATTACCAGCCATATCATAGGCTGGTTCACAAATTGGCTTCCCGGTATTATCTATAAATGTATATTTTCCATCAATACAAACCGGCGCCAGCCCATCTTTAAAATCACCGGCATCTTCATATTCCATTTCAATTATAAACTTGCCGTTCTTGTCTATAAAGCCACAACGGTCTTCATCATCCTCGCCGGTAGCGTATTTGGTAACAGAGGCCAGGCCTTCTGAAAAGTCGCCGCAAAAATCATAAATAAAATCGATCACTACGTTGTTATTTCCATTAACAAAACCTACAAGTGCATCTTCTTTTTCCACCCAAACCAATCCTTCACAAAAAACACCTACATCCAAATAGTGTACAGGAATAACAATATTTCCTTTTGTATCGGCAAAACCATGCCTGCTATCTTTTTCCAACATCATCAAACCATCCTTTTCATCCTCAATATAATCATAAATTGCCGGCAATATAAAATCGCCTTTGATATTTATTGTACCGTATTTATTTTTTATTTTAACTATAGCGAAACCATTTTTAAAATCCTCAGCAAGATCATATTTAGCGGAAATTATTTTATCGCCATTTTCATCTTTATAACCATACTTTTTATTTTCTTCAAAAGTGCTCCACTCCTGCTCTATACTGTAAGTAGTTGATTTACTTTTTTCTTCAACATGTTTAAAAATTGAATTTTCTGTGCCGGCATCAAAAACAGGTTCTTTTGTAATTTGTTTTTCTGAAGGCTCATTATTCTCAACCGCTGCGTTATTAACCAGGTTGTCAATGTCTGTTGACCGTTTAACAGGCATTTTAAGCGATGGCGGAATATAACCTTCATCTGCCTGTTTTTTAGAACCGAAGAGTTTTTTAAAAAAATCCAGCATAATTAATTTTAAAAGATGAATAATAAAAAAGCCCCCTGTTTTAAAGGAGGCTTTTTGTTTTTTAGTTAACTATCAGTTTGCCGGTGCTTACTGCTTTTAAGTTATTGTAAACCCTGTAAGTATAACAACCTTTGCTAAAATTTTGCAGGTCGATGGTGCTGCTGCCATTTACCATTTTATAAGAACCCAGCTCTTTTCCTAAAATGTCTGTAATTCTCACATCACAATTGGTTTCTGTTTCAAGCGCAGTAGACTCGATAATTACCTTATCTGTAGCAGGGTTTGGGTAAACATTGCTGTGAACAGACAATGCGTTCTCTTTAACTCCTAAAATAAGCTGGTTTAAAGCTTTGCGCATAACAGTTCCGTTCCTATCGGCTGTAACAATATAATTAGGGGTTAAAGCAAGTTTGATGGTTGAATAGATTCCGCTTGTTGTTGTTAAACCTGCATTGTCTTTTATCCATGTGGCGCCGTCGTTGTTTGTGTAAACAAAGCCTGAATCGCTGGCGGTTAAAAGTGTTGTGTTATTTGGCATGGTATAAAAATCGCTCACGCCAATGGTGCTTGAGCCGTTACCAATATAATATACCTGCGACCAGCTGGCACCACTATTGGTAGATTTAAACACCCTGCCACCTAAGGTACTGCAAAAAATTGCCGAACTGGTTGCGCCAAAAGCAACAATGTATTTATCAAAAAAATTGGTTAAAGGTGTAATACCTGTTGATGTATTGGTAAAGGTTAAACCTGCGTCGTTTGATTTTAAAACGCAGGTAGCGGTTGTACCGGCATATAAAGTACCGTTAAGGTTTTCTATAGCTGTATATAATAATGTAGAAGAGCTTGATCTCAGTGTCCAGTTGCTTCCACTCAATTGAAAGATCTTTGAGCTCACGCCGCTGATGGGATTGGTTACCGCCAAAACAGTACCGTTTATCACTGTCATTCCCTTTACAACATCATTGGTTGCAGTAGCAGCGGTCATTAACGTCCAGTTATTACCTGTTGTAGACTGGTAAATATTATTGCCGCCAAAGGCATAAAATACACCACCATTTACCACACCAAGTTTTACACCGGCACTTAAACCTGTGTTTGAAGCATTAAAACTAACGCATTCGTCGGTAGATACATCCACGGCGTTATAAGATACACCGGCGGTAAAAAGTTTTCCAAATGCCGAAGCACAGTCTTTTCCCTGGAAAGTTTGAGGAGTTGCCAGCCATTGCGAAAAGGCAGTAAACGACATTAACGATAAGATCGAAAGTAAAGTTTTTTTCATGTATAAATTTTTAAAGGTTAAAACAAATATAATAAAGAATTTGAATAAACAAACAGCGTATATTTAACATTAAAAAATAGCCGAATTTTAACTTATTGAGCATTAAAAATAAAATATCCTTTTTCGTTCTTAAGCACAAAATAAAGCTCAGTTTTATTGCCGTTGTAAGCATTATTTATTGGTGCTGGCTCCCCGGCCAATTGTTTACCAACAGCTGCAGCACTGTTTTACTGGATGGGAATAACGAATTGCTTGCCGCAAAAATAGCGGCGGATGGGCAATGGCGTTTTCCGCAAAGCGATAGCGTGCCGCATAAATTCAAACAATGCATTATTACCTTTGAAGACGAATATTTTAATTATCATCCCGGCTTTAACCCTTTTTCTATTGCAAAATCGGTAAAACGTAATTTTAGTTCGGGTAAAATAAAAAGCGGGGGCAGCACTATTACCATGCAAATAGCGCGGATGATGCGCCATAACCAGAGCCGTAATTATTATCAAAAGATAGTAGAGATTTTATTAGCTTTTCGCATAGAGCTTTCTTATAAAAAATCATCTATCTTAAACATTTACTGCAGCAATGCCCCATTTGGTAGTAATGTGGTTGGCCTGGCTGCCGCCTCGTGGCGCTATTATGGCCGCAGTCCCGAAAAGTTAAGCTGGGCCGAAAGCGCTTTATTGGCAGTGCTTCCCAACTCCCCTTCGCTCATTTATCCGGGTAAAAATCATGAGGCGCTCCAAAAAAAACGCGATCGTTTATTAAAAAAACTTCTCGATAAAGCCATTATAGATAAGTCTACTTATCAATTAGCGCTGCAAGAACCCTTGCCGCAAAGACCCTACCCTATTCCGCAAATTGCCCCGCACTTACTTAACAGGTTTATTGAAGAGCATGGAAGTTCAAAGATCATTTATTCAACGCTGGATAGAAATTTACAATTACAGGTAAATGAGTTGTTGAACAAACAGGTTCAGAATTTATCGGCCAACCAGATAAATAACGCCTGCGCCATTGTTGCAGAAACGGAAACAGGAAAAGTGCTGGCCTATGTAGGCAATAGCACTTCATTAAAGAACGAGCATGAGAATTATGTAGACATTATTAATTCGCCGCGCAGCACCGGCAGCATTTTAAAACCCTTTTTGTATGCCTTTATGCTAAGCGAGGATAAGATCTTACCCGCAAGTTTACTAGAAGATGTGCCCACGCAAATTGGTTCGTACGGACCAAAGAATTTTAATTTAACCTATGACGGGCTGGTGCCTGCTAACAAAGCTATTGCCCGCTCGTTAAATGTACCCGCTGTAAAAATGCTGCAGGATTATGGCACGGCAAAATTTCATACACGTTTAAAACAGTTGGGTTTTAAAACCTTTACAAAACCCACAACGCATTACGGCTTGTCGTTAATTTTAGGTGGTGGCGAAGCAACACTTTGGGATATTGCAGCAGCCTATTCGTCTATGGGGCGGGCCTTGATCAGTTACTCCAACACAAAAAATAAATATGGCGCAGAAAGTTACCATGCGTTAATGTATTTAAAAGAAGAAGTAAGGCCGGCAAAAAAAGCAACACAAAACACTGATCTCATCAGCGCTTCGGGCATTTGGTACACCCTTAATGCCATGACGGAGCTTTTGCGCCCACAGGATTATGTGGGCTGGATGCAGTTCTTATCGAAGAACCGCATTGCCTGGAAAACCGGTACCAGCTTTGGTTTCAGGGATGCCTGGGCGGTTGGTTTAAATGCGAAATATACGGTAGCGGTTTGGGTAGGCAATGCCGATGGCGAAGGCCGGCCCGAGTTAACCGGCACAGCTGCCGCGGCGCCTTTATTATTTTCGATCTTTAATGTGCTGCAAAATAAAACCTGGTTCAACAAACCAACCGGCGATGTAGAAAAAATTACTGTTTGTAAACAAAGCGGTTTTAAAGCTTCAGAAATTTGTAAAGATGTAGAGATAAAATATTACCAAAAAGGCTGTAACAAAACAAAACAGTGCCCGTTTCATAAACTGGTGCATTTGGATGAAACAGAACAGTACCGTGTTAACAGTAATTGTTACCCTGTAGATAAAATGAAACATGTGCCCTGGTTTGTGGTTTCGCCAACGCAGGAATATTTTTTTAAGCAGCACAGTTTATTTTACAAAGCCCTGCCCGGTTATTTACCGCAATGCGCCGGTGATATGAACCTGCACCAAATGGATATTGTTTACCCACGCGAAGGTTTTAAAATTTATGTACCTATTGACCAAAGCGGCGCGCGCAGTAACTGTGTTTTTAAAGCGGCGCATAAAAATAATACCGCAACTATTTTCTGGCACCTGGATGGCAATTATATTGGCAGCACACAAAAATTTCACCAGCTATCTCTGGCGCCAAAAAAAGGCTTGCATGTGTTAGAGCTTACTGATGATAACGGCGAAAGCGTAGTTTGTAAATTCGAGGTGATAGATAAGTAACTTCAGTATGAAACGGCAATTTAAGAACAGTTAGTAAAGATCAGTTATTTTTACTATTCGTTTTTCACCTTAAACTGCATTAACCAATTATAAGCCTCTTCGTAATTGGTAAATATTTTAGTTGGAATTGTCGGCTTACTTATACGCGTGTAAAAATTAATGATCATAGCGCTAAAACGCGAGCTTTTTACAACCGCCCTTGCAACGGTCTGTTTAGAATCCATACTTCTTATAAATTCGCGGGCTTTTTTATCCATCGAAAAATTAAGGCGTCCATCTATTAATTTTAGTGTGGGTTTACCTCCCGACAGGTTTTTAATAACAAGCCCGTTGTCAAGCGCGTCTTCATAATCCAGGCGCATGCCCTCAAGCATTACCATGTGTAACACGTTGTTCTCGTCCATAAAAATAGTGGCTGTCCGGGTGGTTGTCTTGTTCACAGTGCAAAAGTCCCCTTAAAAAAGGCATACACCAGGTTAAAAAAACTAACTGGCGGCTTTTATAAAATAACTGGCAGGATATTTAGTATAACTGGTAAACTGAATCGATTTTAGTTGTATTTCTTAATTAGCATCTCTCCCACCCTTTTATCAATTATTAAAGTTAGATCAGATTCTTTTAACTGCTTCAGGTCTATCCAGCGCAAAGACTGTGCCCCTTCTTTTTTATCATAATTATGAGCGGTAATGCTCACTTTAAAATTAAGCTTGCCTTTTGCTTTTACAAGGTAATAGATACTAATTACCTGGCTGTTAGAATGAAAGGCGGATGCCACAAAAAAATCGGTGGTATAAAAATGCTCTGTTACTTCAACTTCAAGATCTAATTCTTCTTTAAATTCCCTTATTAAACAATCTTTCGTTCCCTCGCCAAATTCGAGCCCGCCACCCGGAAATTTTGTGATCTTATTGCCTTTGATAAATTCGTCGGAAACCAATACAGTATTATTCTGCATCAAAATACCATATACCCTTACGTTAAATTTAGTGGCCACTTTGTAAATTTAGGGATAATGCCCATTTATAAAAGATAATATTATTAACCTAAATGGGTCTTTTAAACAAAATGCTATTTAAAAAGCTTCGCCAATGGTAAAATACGGAAGCACCTGGTTGTTGCCAACCGCGGCATCAATGCGGAGGTTGATCTTCTGCGCCTTATCAAGGGTTAAGCGCAGGCCTGCGCCGTATGTATAGCGCCAGTTCTTATCAATAAAGGCGTCATAACGTTTGGCAACCTGCCCGGCGTCGGCAAAAAGGGTAAATCCGAGCAGCCAAAATAAATGCCTTCGGTATTCTGCCTGAAAGACCAGTAAATTATTATCCCGGTAGCGGCCTTCATAAAAGCCACGCATTTTTTTCATACCTCCCAGGTTTCCCATCTGAAAAAAAGGAAGGTCGGAGTCTGAATAAATAGAATATACATTAAGGGCCAGTATATTTTCGCGGTAACTAAAATATTTTGCTACATCCAAAGCTACCCGCGTGTAATTGAATGTGCTGCCTGTAGCCTTGTCATCCCTGTAAACCACCAGTTCGCCATACCATCCTTTTGAGGGATAAAAAATATAATTGCGGCTATCGTATACAGTAACAAGGCCCAGCCCCGAAACAATCCCGCCTTTCGATCCACTGATATCGTTCTTTGCCAGTTGGCCGCTTGAATCCACATTAAATAAACTATACTTATCGAAGGCATAGCGTAAGCCGGCAAAAAAATGTTTACTTAACTTTTTAAGTGCGGTAACCCGTACCCGGGGATATTCTACACCATATTTTTCTACATAATTTTTTGGCTGATCGTTGCCAACGCCATAAAAATTATAGGTATACCGGTTATACCCAAGCTCACCATACAATTGATAAGTACGGTTCTTAAAGAATAAATAATAAGGTAACGAAAATAACACCTGTTTATTTTGCGTGTACGAAAAACCAAGGTTAAAGCTGGAACGGGCGGCGTTTATACTGTCTTTTTTAAAATTAAATGTGCAAACCCCCGCGGCGCCAATACCAAAGCGGGTTTCGGGTGTATAAAACAAAATGGGTAAGCCATTGATCTTATACCGCTTTTTTGGTTTTAAAGAATCTGTTTGCGAAAATACAGGTGCGGCACAAGCAATTATGACAAGTAAAAACGATAATTGTTTTGTATGCTTTTTAAAAAAGATCAACGCTTAAGTATAAATACTGGTAATTGGTAAAATTATTTAAAAGAACAATATAATCGCCTTTTTTTTGTTACTAGTTAAAAGCATTATAGTTATATTAGTGGCGTTAATGGGCAATAATTTAGTAATAATACCAACCTACAACGAGATCGAGAACATTGAAAAAATGATCCGTAAGGTATTTAGCCTGCAAACAGAATTTCATTTACTGATCGTTGATGATGGATCGCCTGATGGCACCGCAACTAAAGTAAAAGAACTTCAAAAAGAGTTTCAGGGAAAATTACATATTGAAGAACGCAAAGGAAAACTTGGCCTTGGAACCGCTTACATTCACGGTTTTAAGTGGGCCCTTGCGCGCAATTATGATTTTATTTTTGAAATGGATTGCGATTTTAGCCATAACCCCGAAGATCTTGAACGCCTGTTAAGCGCCTGTAAAAATGGTGCAGATGTAGCCGTGGGTTCGCGTTACGTAAAAGGCGGTAACGTAAGTAACTGGGATATGAAACGCATTCTGTTATCTTATTTTGCTTCTATCTATGTAAGAATGGTACTTTGGTTCAATGTAAAAGATACAACCGCCGGCTTTAAATGTTATAAACGAAAAGTACTTGAATCTATTGAACTGGATAAAATAAAATTTATGGGTTATGCCTTCCAGATAGAGATGAAATACCGTGCCTATAAAAAAGGATTTAAAATTGTGGAAGTGCCTATTACTTTTGTTGACCGTGTGGAAGGCGTAAGTAAAATGAGTACAAAGATCTTCAAAGAAGCCTTTTGGGGTGTTTTCCAAATGCGTTTTAGCCGGTAATAACTAACAGCCGCAGATTTCACAGATTACACAAATTATTTTTTTGATACGAAGTAGGTCAAATTAAAAATTCTGCTTGCACAATTTAATAATTATCTATCACTTCAGTGTAATCAGCAAAATCTGTGGCTTACTTAATAAGCGCGCCGTTAGCCCTTAGCAATTCGGTTTCGGCTACTTTCATAGAATAAAGGGCATTGATATATCTTGTTTGTGCGTCTTCCAGGTTTTTTTGTGTTTCAATGGTCTCCAGTAAATTCGCTTTACCGATCTTATATCTTTCCAGCGAAACGTCAAGCACTTCTTTAGAATCTTTTAAATTCTGAAGTTCAAGATCCACGATCTGCTTATTCATTAAATAGGCTTTGTAATTCATGTAAACAACAGCATCTATATTTAACTGGGTTTGCTCGGTAATGTATTTTTGATTTAATGCCAGTATATTTCTTTCTTTCACCAACCTGTTATTTTTATTGCCATTAAATAATAACCAGCTTGCTGTAATACCGCCATTTAAGCCCTGTTGCTGGTTTAAGAACACTATACCGGCCTGGCTTTGTGCGCGTGTAAAATTATAAGCGCCATTTAATTGCACCAAGGGTAAATTAGCGGCCCTGGCCTCTTGTATTCCTTGCTTAAAGATCAATTCGTTTTGTTTTGAGATAAGGATGGACGAATTAGTGTTGCCAACGCTTTTCTTTAACTCTTCAATGCTTGGATCATAATTAACAATAATAGAGTCTGTAGTTTTAAAATCATTATCTATCGGGCGATTGATAAGTGTATTGAGTTTGGTTTTTGAATTCAGTAGCTGGATCTCTAATTGAATGATCGTACTTTTTGCTTTGTTCTCATCAGATTGGGATAATAAAAGGTCAACCTTAGAGTCGGAACCTATCTCGAGCTTAAGTTTCGCTAACTTTTTACGTTCCTGGTAAATACTTAAATTTTGTTTGGCGGCTTTTATTAATTCAAGCGTTCTTACAATATCATAATACGAAACAATGATATCGTAAACCGAATTTTCCATTTGCTGTTTTAGCTGGATGGCCGAAAGGCCTTCATTCAATTCAAGCCGTTTTTTAATGGCAAACATTTTAAGCCCATCAAATACATTCCAGTTGGCATTCACTGAGGCCGCAATGTTATTTGATCTGGCACCGCTTCTATCCTGCACCACGCCGGTATTAAATTCCTGGTGTGAATTTAAATTTGCTGCATTTAAACCGCCGTTTAAGCTAACGGTTGGCGACATGCCGGCGTTTCCGAAATTATTTTGTGCTTTGGCTATTTCCTGGTTATTTTTAACGATCAGCACAGAATAGTTTCGCTCCAGCCCTATTTTAACAGCATCATTTACCGTTAACAGATCCTGCGCAACAAGACAATTACAAACGCCTAAAAAAATAAAACAATATTTAAACAGTTTCATCATCTTCTAATTTTTTATCTTTTACCAGGTAAGAATACATAGCCGGAATCACAAAGAGGGTCAATACCATCGATAATAATAAACCGCCAATAATCACAATACCCATCCCCATCCTGCTTTTTGAACCTGCGCCTAATGCCATGGCAATTGGTAAAGCGCCTAAAATGGTTGCCAAACTTGTCATTAATATAGGTCGTAAACGCGCTGTTGCCGCTTCTATCAAAGCTTCCCTAACATTCATTCCTTTTTTGCGCAACTGGTTGGCAAACTCAATAATTAAAATACCATTTTTGGTAACAAGGCCAATAAGCATGATCATCCCTATCTGGCTAAAGATATTTAGTGTTTGGTTAAAATACCAGAGCGAAAATACAGCGCCCGATAACGCCATAGGCACGGTAAACATAATAATAAGAGGTTCTATAAAACTTTCAAACTGCGCAGCCAGCAATAGATAAATTAAAACAAGCGCCAATAAAAAGGCAAACACAATGTTAGAAGAACTCTCTGCAAAATCGCGCGAAGCGCCGGTTAATGCCGTTGTAAAGCTGTCGTCCAAAACTTCTTTGGCGATCTTATTCATTTCATCAATACCGTCGCCAATGGTCTTGCCGTTTGCAAGGCCGGCAGAAATTGTGGCAGACTGGTAACGGTTATAGTGATAATATTGTGGGGGGCTGCTTCTTTCGGCAATGGTAATGATATTATCCAGCTGGATCATATCGCCTTTTGCATTCCTAACATACAGGTCTTTTATATCGCTTGGGTTATCCCTGTTCTCGCGGTTAACCTGCCCTAATACCTGGTATTGTTTATCGCCTTTAATATAATAACCAAAACGCTGGCCGCTTAATGCCAGTTGAATGGTTTGGGCCACATCTGCAATAGAGATGCCCAATGTTTTTGCTTTATCGCGGTTGATCTCTATCTCCAGCTCGGGTTTATTGAATTTTAAATTCACATCCACCCCCTGGAAGGTTGGATTTTTATTTGCCAATTCTAAAAACTTTGGAAGTTTTTGCCTGAGCTCATTAAAATCGTTTGTTTGCAATACAAACTGTACGGGTAACGTACCTTTTGGGCCACCACCCGAAGAGATGGATTGCTCCTGGATCACAAAAATCTTTCCTTCGGGAAATTGTGCCAGGTTCTTTGTAATGTAAGCGGCAATATCTGCTTCTGAACGTTTGCGTTCTTCAGAAGGGCTTAATGCAAGGCGAACAAAGCCAGTATTTACGGCACCCGATCCGGCAAAGCCCGGAGCCGTTACCGTTAAACACACTCTTTTTTCAGGAACCGAATCCACAATAAATCCGGACAATTTATCCATTAAAGCATCCGTAGCTTCAAACGATGTGCCTTCCGGCGCTGTTACGGTTAATCTAAGCCAGTTACGGTCTTCTAATGGCGAAAGTTCTGATTTAAGCTGAGATCCAAAATAAAAGATAGTGAACGTTGATACAACAAGAATAACAAGTGCCCACCACCTTTTTTGCAAAAAATTGGTCACTTTTATTTTAAACCAAACATCCAGTGCTTCAAAATACGGCTCTGACCATAAATAAAACCTGCTTTTTTTGGTAGGATCTTTTCTTACCAACGTAGCATTTAGCATTGGCGTTAATGTTAAAGATACAAAAGCAGAAATAAGTACCGCCCCGGCAATTACCACACCAAACTCCCTGAATAACCTGCCCACAAAGCCCTGCAAAAATATTACCGGCATAAAAACAGCAGCCAGAGTAAGCGAGGTAATAATTACGGCTGTAGTGATCTCTCTTGTACCTTCAATAGCGGCTTGTTTAGGAGCCATGCCTTTTTCTATCTTCTTAAAAATATTTTCGGTTACCACTATACCATCATCCACCACCAACCCCGTGGCAAGTACAATAGCCAAAAGCGTTAGCACATTAATAGAATAATCCATTAAATACATCACAAAAAATGCGCCTATCAATGAAACCGGGATATCTATCAACGGACGGAAAGCAATTAACCAATCCCTGAAAAATAAAAAGATAATAAGGATAACCAACACTAATGCAATGCCGAGTGTTTCGCCCACTTCAACAATAGATTTTTTTATAAAACGTGTGTTATCGAGCGCAATATTTACGGTATAATCTTTTGGCAGTTCTTTTTTTAGGGCTTCGTAACGTTTATAGAATTCGTCGGCAATATCAATATAGTTTGCGCCCGGTTGTGGTACAAGGCCTAAGCCGATCATTGGGGTGCCCGACTCTTTTAAGATCGTTTCCTCATTCTCTGCACCTAATTCTACTTTAGCTACATCTTTTAATCTTACAATATTACTTGCAGATTCTTTTACGATCATTTCTTCAAATTGCTTAACGGTAGATAGCCTGCCAATTGTTTTCACTGTTAGCTCTGTGGCGTTACCTTCGATCTTTCCTGAAGGCAGGTCTACATTCTCGCGGTCTAAAGCAAGTTTTACATCCAATGGCGTTAAATTATATGCCGCCAACTGATCGGGCTTTAAACGAATGCGCATGGAGTAACGGCGCTGGCCCCAGATCTGCACAGAACTAACACCCGATATGGTTTGCAGGTTCTGCGCAATAACATTTTCAGCATAATCACTTACGTCCAGTAACGAACGCGTATCGCTCAAAATGGTCATTGAGATGATCGCATCCGAGTTGGCGTCTGCTTTAGAAACAACAGGAGGCGCATCAATATCCTGCGGCAATTGTTTTACAGCCTGCGAAACTTTATCGCGCACGTCATTCGCTGCTGCTTCCAGATTTGAACTTAAATTAAACTCAACAGTAATGATACTTGAACCCTGGTTAGATGAAGCTGAAATAGAACGGATACCATCAATACCATTAATTACTTTTTCTAACGGTTCGGTAATTTGCGATTGAACCACATCGGCGTTTGCACCGGTGTAGCTTGTGCGCACGGTTATCACCGGCGGATCGACCGATGGAAATTCGCGGATCCCCAAATAATTAAATCCAATAGCACCAAACAGCACAATTATGATGGACATAACAATGGCCAATACCGGCCGCCTGACGCTAAGCGAAGCTAAATCCATTTTATTTACTTTCCTTTAATAATTTTAATTTAGAATCTTTTCTTACAGATAGCAAACCGGTTGTAATAACCGTATCGCCACTCTGCAATCCTTCTAAAATCTGTATCTTTTCATCGGTTCTCACACCAATCGTTACGATTGATTCTACAGCTACACCATTTTTGCTTACAATTACTTTTTGGCCCTTTAACGTTGGAATTACAGCCTGTGTTGGCACCATTAGTGTATTTTTTGTTTCATCCATGTTTACAAATACCTTCACAAAACTGCCCGGGTAAAACGTTTGATTGCCGGTGTACATGGCCCTTGCTTTAATGGTTTTTGTGGTCTCGTCTACTTTTGGTTCAATAGCATAAATCGTTGCCGGGTAAGAATTGGCCTGTTCTGTATCATCGCTTGAGAATTTTACGCTACCACCTTTTTTAAATAACATTTTATATTTTTCAGGAATGGAGAACTCAACAAATAATGGATTTAACTGAACAAGCGAAGCAATTGGTGTAGATGAATTTACGAACGACCCTTCACTTATATTTTTTAAACCAATAACACCTGTAAAAGGCGCAATAATATTTGTTTTTGCAATTTGTGCCGTTATAAAGGCCTGATCGGCCTTAAAGCCGTTCAGTTCATTCTCTTGTATATCCAACTCTTCCTGGCTAATGCCGTTAACAGCCATTAGTTTTTTTAGACGGTCCAATTTTTGTTCAGATAACTTTGATTGTGTTTTTGATTTTAATAATTGGGCTTCCAGGTCAGCAGCGTTCAACTTTACCAACAACGTGCCCTTAGTAACTGTTTCGCCTTCTTTAAAAAAGATGCCGGTAACCTTACCATTTACCTCGGGCAAAATATCTATTTGATTAAATGCACCTATTTTACCGGTTGCAAAAATATCGTTGGTAAAACCAACAGGTGTTACCACAAAATAATTTACAGCAACGGGCATTGCATTTTTGTTTTTATTATTAGCAGCAGGCTTATCTTCTTTTTTAGAGAAGAAAACGAATTTAGATGCAATTAATAAACCAATAACTATAATAGTAATTAACCAGGTTGGTATCTTTTTCATTTCTAATTAATTTTATTTAAAGAAGTTCTCTTTTTTCTTTTTGTTTTCTTGTAATTAAAAAACAGGTCGTTTGCGGGTAGCTCTTTTAAGTTAAACGATAATTTTTCGAGTACTGTTGTAAAGATCTCTTGTTCTTCTTTACTGATCTTTGAAAATATTTCTTTATCCAATGCAACAAACGATCTTACCACTTCTTCGGTTTGTTTAATTCCTTTTTTGGTAAGTGTAATAAAATGTTCTCTTCTGTCATCAGGATTTATAACCCGGTCTACCAGGTCGTTCTTTATTAAATGATCAATAACTTTTACCATTGCCGTTTTTGCAATGGCCAGGTTGTTGCAGATACATTGCTGGTTACAACCGTTATTTTCGCTTAAAAAATAAAGAACAGAATAATAGCGTTCAATATCAATATCTTCAAGACTTTTACTTAATACACCGTAGTAAAGTTTAGATAAAATAAGAGCCCGTGTTCCTATGGGCATGTTTATTTTTTTACTACTTTGCATCAGAAAAAAATTACTTAAAATAGTTAACAAATGTAACTATTATTTTTTCTGGCAAAATTGTATCTTAACTGTTTTTAACTTTGATATCGTCTATGAAATTATCGAGATCTTCTATGAAAATGAAGGCAATTTTTACTTGTTTATTGTTGTCTTCTGCGGCTGTACACTTTTCGCAGGAAGAAAGGCATTTAAAGAACCTGAAGATGCTTACGCATGGTGGTGATAACGCGGAAGCCTATTTTAGCTTTGATGGCAAATACGCATCTTTTCAAAGCAACAACGCAAAATGGGGTTTAAAATGCGACCAGATCTTTAACCTTGATATTGAAAAAGCCGCAAAGGATTCTACCTATAAGCCCGATATGATAAGCAGCGGCAAAGGACGAACCACCTGCAGTTTTTTCCTGAAAGATGGCAAGCACATTTTATACGCATCTACATTTAAAGGTGGCGATGATTGCCCGCCGGTAGTAAACATAAAAGGGAAATATTTATGGGCCGTTTATAAAACATTTGATATTTATGTTGCCGACCTGAAAGGAAACATTACAAAGCAATTAACTGCAACAGAAGGCTATGATGCGGAAGCCACCGTGTCGCCAAAAGGAGATAAAATTGTTTTTACGAGCGACCGAAGCGGCGATCTTGAATTGTGGACGATGGATATTGACGGTAAAAATCAAAAACAAATTACTAACGGTTTAGGCTATGATGGTGGGGCTTTCTTTTCGCCCGACGGAAAAAAGCTGGTGTTCAGGGCATCACGCCCAACAAAAGAGGCGGATGTAAAAGAGTATAAAGAACTATTGGCACAGGGCCTGGTGGCCCCAACCAATATGGAATTATATACTTGTAATGTGGACGGCAGCGATCTAAAACAGGTTACCCATTTAGGCAAGGCCAACTGGGCGCCATTTTATCATCCATCAGGAAAAAAGATAATTTTCTCAAGCAATCACCATAGCAGCAAAGGTTACGATTTTCAATTATTTATGGTGAATGAAGACGGTACCGGTTTAGAGCAGGTAACCAATCAAAGCGTGTTCAATGCTTTTCCTATGTTCTCGCCCGACGGGAAAAAACTCATTTTTTCATCAAACAGAAATAATGGAGGAACAAGGGATACAAACCTGTTTATAGCCGATTGGACGGATCAATAGTACTGAAAGGTTCTTACAAGATCCCTGTTACCCGGCGCACTATGACAACCTGTGCATAACGAAGCGTTATTGTTTACACTGAATTGAACTTCTTTATTTGGTTTGATCTCTCCCCAGATCCAGTTGCCGGTTTTTTTATACATAAAAGCGTGAACCGTTATATTCCCGTTCCCGTCATAAACATCTTTTACAATTAAAGAACCATCAGGCATTTTATTGGCAACCGGTAGTTTGCCACTATCTACCAAAGCATTAAAACCAATTATATTAAATCGTAATTTAAACGGGCCATGCGGTGCGCCGGTAGTTGGATGAATGGTATTTGCATCGCCCTTGTAATATTTGTTAGATGAAAGGCTGATACTGTCAAGCAGCGCAAGATCAGAATATGCCAACCCGGGATTTTTGCCGATTTTTTTTGTGCAACTGAACAAAAAAATAAAAACAATTATGATGGCCGTTAAATATCTCATTTTATAAAGAATAATAATTGCTCTGCTAATTTTTCCCAAACAAATTTTTCTTTGATAAGAGCTAATGCATTTTGTTTTTTAGCATTAATTTCTTCGTTGGAAGCAGTAATTATTTTTTGAATGGTGTTTTTTATTAATTCAGGATCTGAGTTTGCAATTAAATAGCCGGTTCTTTCGTTCACCAAAACATTTACAGCCCCAACATCAGTAGCCAATACCGTTAAGCCATTGGCCATTGCTTCTAAAATAACATTTGGCATACCTTCGCTCCAGCTAGGGCAAACAAGCACATCGCAATTCTTAATTTGCTGCGTAAGTTTTAATTTATCGCGGATCTCGCCATGATAAATGCTGTTTTGGTCTTTTAGTTGTTTATCAGCCGGAATGGGGCCAATAAAATGAAATTCTATTTTTCTGTTTTGGCTTTTTGAAAGCGCTGAAATAGCCTCGTTGAGTTCTTCAATACCTTTTCTTCTTTCGTAACGGCCTAAAAATAAAAATTTTAATGTTTCGCCAACAGGAATAACGGCGCTTGTAACCGTATTAGCCTCTACACCCGAAGGTAATTCTATTATTTTTTTGGAATCAACGCCAATCGATCTGATAATATCCGTAATTTTTCCACCATACGAAAAAACAACATCTGCTTTTTGAGAAAGATTCTTTACCGGTTTTCTCAAAAGAAAAACATGTTGCAGTTTAATCTTAACATCGGGCGCTCTTTGAAACATTTCGTAGCCATGAAACTTTACTCCTATTTTAGCACATGTTATTTTGCCTGCATGTTTTTGCTCTATGAGGTACCAGCCTGTAAAGCCCTTAGTATAAATAAAATCATAGGTTTGTAATTTATCTTTTATGGCCTCAAAAATTAATTTTGAATGCATATAAGAGTTGCGCATATAATGGCCGGGTAACGAATTGCTTTTAGGAAAATCTACAATTACAGGAGTAATAAACTGTTTTTCTTCATCCGTAAAGAACTCCAGTTTTGAAATATCATAAGTGCTTTGATTAAAATGATAAAGATCTACATAAACTTTTTTTTGTGCCAGGTATTTACAGATGTAATACGAATGCTTTTGCATGCCACCTAAAACATAGGGCCAAATTCCATCTGTAATTAAAGCTATACGCATGTATCAATGAAGCTTACCCGTAATTGGCATAGCCTCTAATATTTCGCCCTCGGCGTTGTTTAATTCGTTTAAACGTTTGTAGGTTGACTCTTCGTCAAAATAATTAAGTGCCATTTTTACAAATACTTCACCGTGTTTTGCCTCGCTGGCCCATAAATTATGATAGAATTTTTTAAGATCGCCTTCGGGCAGATGCTCGTAGATCAATTTAAAGCGCTCTGCTGCCCTGCTCTCTATTACGGATACCAAAAGCAAACGGTCCATAAAATGTTCATCGCGCCCGGTGCGGCAAAGCTTCAATAATTCTTTTACATAAAGATCTTCGGTTATTTCGTGTTGTAATTGAAGGCCTTGTGATTGCATCACCTTATATACATCACGAAAGTGTTCCATCTCTTCCAAAGCAGTATCGATCAATTCAGGAATGATCTCTATACGGTTAGGATACTTTGCCACAAGGCTCATGGCAGAGGCCGAAGCTTTGCGCTCGCAACCCGCATGATCCTGTAAAAAGAATGAAAAATTTGCCATTACCGTTTCTATCCATTTAGGATTTGAAGGCTTAACAACAGGCAAACGGTATTGCATGAATAATTATTTATTTACGTACATTACTTCTTTAACCGCCTTAATAACTTTAGCAACGTTTGGTAAGCTTGCCTCAATTAAAGTTGGCGCATAAGGTAATGGCGTATCGGCGGTTGTAATTCTAATGATGGGCGCATCCAAATAATCAAAGGCATCTTTTTGTACTTTAAATGCTATCTCTGTTGAAATACTTGCCAATGGCCAGGCTTCTTCTACAACCACTAAACGATTTGTTTTTTTAACCGAATTAATTACAGTTTCATAGTCGATCGGGCGCACGGTTCTAAGATCTACCACTTCTACACTGATCCCTTCGGCTTCTAATTCTTTTGCAGCAGCCATAGCTACTTTTAAGATCTTGCCAAAAGAAACGATAGTTACATCTTTTCCTTCGCGTTTAATATCTGCAACGCCAATCGGAATGGTATATTCGCCTTCAGGCACTTCACCTTTATCACCATACATTTGCTCACTCTCCATAAAAATTACCGGGTCGTTATCGCGGATAGCGCTTTTTAAAAGACCTTTAGCATCGTATGGATTGCTTGGAACTATTACTTTTAATCCCGGGCAATTGGCGTACCAATTTTCAAAGGCCTGAGAGTGCTGGGAACTTAACATACCTGCGCTGGCTGTTGGCCCGCGAAATACAATAGGTACGTTGTACTGGCCGCCACTCATGCTATACATTTTAGCGGCGCTGTTGATGATCTGATCGATAGCCACAAGACTAAAGTTAAAAGTCATAAACTCAACGATGGGACGCAAACCATTAGAAGCAGCGCCAACAGCGATACCCGCAAAACCAAGCTCAGCAATAGGTGTATCAATAACACGTTTTTCGCCAAATTCGGCTAACATGCCTTTACTCACTTTATAAGCGCCGTTATATTCGGCCACTTCTTCGCCCATTAAAAATATTTTATCATCACGTCTCATTTCTTCAGACATGGCTTCTCTCAATGCTTCTCTAAATTCAATTAGTCTCATAATGTTGTTGTATGAATGTCAAAAATAAGGATAAAAATTCAGGTTTAATAGTTCCGATTACATTTTTCCAACCACGCACTCTATCATATCTTCTTCTTTAAGATATTTATTGGCCAGATCGCGTAACTCCTTTGGAGTAACCGTTTTTACAGCATTAAAATAATTATCAAAGTATGAGTAATCAAGCCCAAACTCCCAAATACTTTTAAACTTATCTGCCAGCGAAAAAGGGCCGTCTACGCTTCTTAAAAAATGCCCGAGGATGTAATTTCTAACTGTTTCCAATTCGTTTTCGGGAACAAGATCATTTCTGAGCTTCCCTAATTCTTTATAGATCTCTTCTAAGGTTTGTTTGGTAACATCGGCGCCAACCTCGGTAGAAATTGCAAAATAACCTCCATTTACAAATGAGGCCAGTCCACTGCCAATGCCATAGGTATACCCTTTATCCTCGCGAATATTAGCCATTAACCGGGAGCCAAAATAACCGCCTAAAACAGTATTTAATACCTGGAATTTAAAATAATCAGAATGCGTTTTATTAAACAATAAACGGCCCATTTTTATAGCCGATTGAATGGCGTCTGGCCTCTCAACAAAATGTTTTTGTTGTTTTGTAGTATGCAAGGCACTGTTTACAGCACCAATTGCAGCTTTGTCATTGCCCCAGGCCTCGTTGCCAAAAAAAGTATTTAAAGTGCCGATAATTGTTGCGGGTAAATGCCCCGAAGCAATAATAGTGCAATTGCCCGAATGATAATGATCTTTAAAGAACGCTTTTATTTCTGAAACGCTTACCCTGTCAAAATCGGTATCGTTTACCTGAACACCATAGGGATGCTTTTCTCCAAATAACAATTCAGAAAACCTTCTTCTTGCCAAAATATCTACTTTTTGGGAATTGATCTGGTGCTTTTGCTTTTTATTGGCTACATGGATCTTAAATTCATCTTCAGGAAATACCGGGTATTTTAAGACCTCCTCCATAAACTTTAAACTTTCGTTTAGATATTTATTTAAAGAGTAAAGAGTTACCGTAGCAAAATCCTGACCCACTTCCAATTCTAAAAAAGAACCAAAAAAATCAATACCATCGCTTATTTGGTTAGCCGTAAATGACCGTGTGCCGCTCTCGATTAATGTATTTGTATTGGATGCTATCAGGGGTGATGGCTGGTAAAACATACCTGCTTTAAACACAAATTCAATTTTTGTGATCTCCTGGCTTCCGGCATTGATGGAATAAAAATCAATACCATTATTTAATTTTTGTTTTGTTGCCTGGATAATATCAATTCTGTCGATTGTTTTAAAGGCCGGGGCTTCTGTTCTGTTAAGCATATTATAATAGCGGTTGTTTTGTTATTGTTTCAATTAACGGATAAAACGTTGCCGGAATGGTAAAGTTAACACCTTTACCTTTTAACTCATAGATCTTTAAATAATTTAAACTGAAATCTACATCTTGTTTATCAATGTTCCAAATAAAAACCTTGGCAACAAGACCTTTTGCCGGTACACGGCCTGTAGTTAGCCTAAAATATTTTATAGAACCATTTAAATTATCAGCCAGCCAGTTTAAGGGAACCCGTTTAAAATAAACATTTTTGTTCTCAGCATTATCAATACTAAAAACCAAAAAAGCATTAAAAGGTTTGGGTACTAGTTTAAAATCTATACTTAGCTCGGCTTCAAGGCAATTGCCTGATTTAGCGGTTGTATCGCCAAACTGGATAAATTCAAAATATTCGTTATTACCTTTATAATTTTTTGCAGTTGTTATTGATACCAAACCATTTTTACCGATCTTTTCTTTACGCTTAAGTAATACCCTGTCCCAGGTTTTATCCTCTCCTATTTCGTCATAAAAAAACTGGTAATAAGGCTTTTCACGCTTCATGGCGTAATAATAATCACAATTCATGGTCATTTGTTCGGCATCATCCATATGGTTTAAAATAGCACCGCCACGGTAATTCATAAAAGCGTAATTCATTTCGCGCACACGATGGCCGCCAATTGTAAAGATCTGGTTTGTTTTTTTGTATTCATCCATTAACTGGTCATATAACGCTTTTGGCATGGTATGATAATAAAGTGAGGTAAAGTCTTTAAAGTTAATAGTAGTAATAAAATGAAAACAGGAAAGAACAAACAATAAACCGGTAAATAACGTGGCAATGAGTTTGGAAGACTGATCTATTATAAACGCCAGGCCCAATACAAAAAAGAGGTAAAAGAAAAGCCCCGTACGGTCTTCAGGATAATTGACGTTTAATACTATTTTCTGCAAAAAAAAGGCAAGTGCGCAGGTAAATAAGATAACACAAAAAAAGATCTTCTTATCATACACTTTAAATATTGAAAAAGGTCTTTTAATAAAATAAGCCAAAGAGCAGACCAGCAAAAAAAAGATACAAATTATACTTATTACCTGTATCCATAACCAGCTGGTACTATATAAAAATTGTATCAGCGTTTTAAAAGTAACATTCCAGTAATTGTTTCCAACACCATAATCAAGCTTACCTTGCTCTTTGTAAAAGAAGGAAAATTTGATCCAGAATACAAGGATAATTAAATTGATAACCTGGAGTATAACATTTCTGATATCAAAAAAAAGTTTATTGCGGATCTGAAAAACAAAAATGTAAAAGAACAAGATAGTTAAAACTACCACCAGTATTAAATTAGCAGCCAACGCTAATTGCCAGCATAACGAAAATAAAACTATTTTACTGAATTGTTTTGTACTAAAATAATCAAGCAGGTAAGAAAGCCCCAAAAGCATAAAACCAAAAGACAAACCGTAACCACGGCAGATCTCAAAAAAATCGAGAAAGTTAAAAGTAAGAAGGAAAAATATAACAACTATTGATTTAGCTGAAACTGTATTTAAGTGTTTGAACAATTTAAAAATGCCAAAACACATGATCGTAAATGCCATTAAATTCGGAATTCTTAAAACAAAACGATGCGATCCTAAAAGATGATAGCAAATATTTGTAAACGCGCTATTTAACACATGATTGTTGGTATACAGGTGCGCTTTATATGGCAGATAGTTATTGTTTTGAACGTAGAAAAAAAATGTGGCGGCCTCATCGTGACTAAAAGGAATAAGAAAGGCCCTGAGCGCAACGATCACAAAAATTATGGTGCACAAAAGCCAGTAAATTCTGTTAAATTGTTTGTCAGAAATCAACATCATTCTAATCTAACAAATAAGATTGGTGCTTATTGTATTTTTCCAGGGTTCTGATGCCAGATGAGCTGATGTGCTCAAATTCTTTATCGCAAAAAATATTAATGATCTTTATTTCGGGCATTAATTCCTGGATATAACGGTATTGATTTTGCTCATACTGAAAATCGGTAGAGTTGCGTAAGCCTCTTACAACAACAAGATCATACCCGAATGATTGAATATGATCTGTTAATAACCCCGAATACTCTGCCAACTGGCGGTTCTTTATCAAATTTGGGACATCCCAGGTTCTGTCTTTTTTATCGGGGTTTTTACCAAACGAAATAATCACTTTATCAAAAATACGTTCTGCCTTTTGCAACACATTATAATGCCCTTTATGAAAAGGATTAAAACTGCCGCAAAAAATGCCAATAGTTGGTTTACGGTATTTTACATATTCAATAAGTGAATCCAATTTACCGTTCGTATTCAGGCTTTTTAAAACCTCTATGCGTTTGGGTTGGTAAATAGTATAATCTACAAACTGGTATTCTTTAAAGATCTGGTGTTCGTATTCTATTAATTTATCCAGAGGTTGTTCTAAAATATTAAGGTCTGCTTTTATCAACAATTTAGATTTTTCTGTAGAGGCTTTGTGCGTTTTTGTATCTAATATTAATTGATAGATACGATCTTTTTCTTCTTTAGAAAGTTTTGTGTTTTTTGCTTCTTCTAAAAATAATTTGGCTGATCGTTCTTCATTATCGTTAGCCTGCGGATCATAAACAGCATCATGATATACGGCCGCTAAAAACAACTCTTCATCAAACCCTTCCATTTTCAACAACTGGTTTACAACATCTAACAAATGAAGCGTTGTATGATAAAATCTATGAGGCTCCTGGTAACGATTTAAAACCGAATCAGAAAAACCTGACGTTTTTAATCTATCGGCAATATAAATTTCATCTATCATTTTAATTATTTCTTTTTAGCTAAATAATATAATGTAGTACAATTGTTTTCGTTAATGATAATATTTGCCTGGTCTTTTATTTTTTGTGGGGTAACTTTACTATACCTTGTAATTTCTTCATTGATCAATTCAGCGCTACCTAAAAGTTCAGAAATCGCAAGGTTTGTAGCTTTGGTTAACACATCCGTTTCGCTAAAAGTTAAGCTGGATTCAATTTTGTTTTTACATTTTTGCAGCTCCACTGCATCTACAAGTTCTGTTTTTAATTTTTCAACTTCTTCATTAATGGCCTTTTCGGCATCCTCAATCTTTACGTGATCGGGAATTTTACCGCTTATTACAAAAATACCTTTGTCCAAATCGCCCATTACATAAGCGTTTATATCGCTGAACAGTTGCTTATCCTTTATTAAAGTTTTATACAGGCGCGAAGAATTGCCACGGCTTAAAATATCCGAAATAATATCTACAGTGTGATATTCTTCATCTACCCTGGCACACATATGGTATGCTTTGTAAATAGAACTTGCGGGCACATCCCGTTCAACGGTAAAGCGTCTTGGTTCTGTTTGTTTGGGTTCAACCGGCAAATTACGTAACGGTTTGCTTCCTGCCGGAATTGGAGCGAACCATTTTTGAGCCAGTTGTTTTACCTGCGCTACATCTACATTACCCGCTACTACCATAATGGCGTTGCTTGGGTTATAGTATTTTTTAAAGAAAGCCTTTACATCGGCCATGGTGGCATCTTCAATATGCGAGATCTCTTTACCGATTGTGGCCCACCGGTATGGATGTTTTTTATACACTTCGGGGCGTAATAATAACCAAACATCGCCATAAGGCTGATTCAGATACCGTTGTTTAAATTCTTCAATAACTACATTTCGCTGCACCTCGAGGCTTTTATCGGTAAAGGCTAAGCTAAGCATGCGGTCGCTTTCAAGCCAAAACATGGTCTCAATATTTTCTGCAGGTACCGTGCAATAATAGTTGGTAAGATCGTTGGTGGTAAAAGCATTATTCTCTCCCCCAACCATTTGCAAAGGCTCGTCGTAACTGGGAATATTGATACTTCCGCCAAACATTAAATGCTCAAATAAATGCGCAAAGCCAGTTTTATTTTCATCTTCATCCCTTGCGCCAACATCGTATAAAATATTTAAGCAGGCCAATGGCGTACTTTTATCCTGGTGAACTATTACGCGTAAATTATTCTCTAATGTAAACTTTTCAAACTCGATCATACCCTCTAGGTCAGTGTTTATTATGTATAAATATCAAAATTACTCCTAAAATAATTATAAAGCTAAAGATTTCATTTTTTCAATGGTGGCCACAAAATCGTTCATAATTTCATTTACTATTTCGGCAGCCGGCTTTATTTCCTTAATGGCAGCGCTTACCTGGCCTATTTCGAGTTCACCTTCATCAAGGTCGCCTTCAAACATACCTTTTTTTGCCCTGCCCCGGCCTAAGAGTTTTTCGAGTGTTTCTGCAGACGCCCCTTCTTTTTCGGCTGTTTCAACATCCTTAAAGAATTTATTTTTAATGAGCCTTACCGGCGTTAGTTGTTTTAAAGTTAAAACAGTATCCCCTTCGTTGGTTTTAATTACAGCGTCCTTAAAATTTTGATGCGCACTGCTTTCGGGGCTGGCCACAAACCGGCTTCCTACCTGAACGCCCTCTGCACCAAGGGCAAAAGTTGCTGCCATCTGGCTGCCATAACCTATTCCACCGGCAGCTATTAAAGGCAGGTCAACGGCTTTTCTTATCTGGGGTATCAGTACCAGCGTGGTGGTTTCTTCCCTGCCATTATGCCCGCCGGCCTCAAAACCTTCAGCTACAATAGCATCAACACCGGCCTCCTGGCATTTTATGGCAAATTTTACGGCACTAACAACATGTACCACTGTAATACCATGCTGTTTTAAGTGATTCGTCCAGGTTTTTGGATTACCGGCGCTTGTAAAAACGATCTTAACACCTTCATCAATAATTATCTTAATATGCTCGTCAATATTTGGATACAAAAGTGGCACATTTACCCCAAACGGTTTTTGGGTGGCTTTTTTACATTTACGGATCTGATCTCTTAAAATATCAGGATACATACTACCCGATCCTAAAAGGCCCAGGCCCCCTGCATTGCTTACTGCGCTTGCCAATTCCCAACCGCTGCACCAGATCATACCCGCCTGGATAATTGGTTTTTCTATTTTAAATAGCTCACAAATGCGGTTGTTTTTCATAAAGATGTTTGCTTGATTATTCTGGCATAAAATTATGTTTTTTAGCCAGAAAAAGGCAACAATTTATTCGTTTACAATATATTGCTGTTTTTAATAAAATTTTACTATATTTGGGAGGTATTTTAAGACTATATGAAAAAACTTATATTATTAATATTTATTATTTCCTCTACATTTTCTTTAAAGTCGCAATGGCTTTGGGAGTATGGCGGCGCAATTGGCGCTTCTAACTACCTTGGCGATATTGGAGGTAAAGAAAAAACAAGAAGGGATTTTGTTGCCGATATGAAATTGGCGCAAACCCGTTGGAATGGCGGGGCTTTTGTAAGATATAAGTGGAGACCAAAACTTTCTTTAAAATTAGCATTTGATTACTTAAGGGTTGAAGGTGATGACAAATTATCAACTAACCCGGGCCGCCATTACAGGAACTTTAACTTCAGGAACGATATTTTTGATCTTGGTTTTACCGGCGAATGGTTCTTTTACGAAAATAATGACCTTGGAAATACTTACAGATACAGAAATGGTTTTAGAGCTTATTTATTTGGGGGCGTTGGCGGTTTTTACACCAACCCTAAAAGTTTATACCAGGGCCAATGGGTAAAAATGAGACCATATGCTGATGAAGGTTACGCATACAAGGCAGTAGTTTTAAACATACCAATGGGCGCGGGTTTTTATTTTACATTTGATAAAAAACACCGCATAGGATTTGAGATGAACTACAGAAAAACATTTACAGATTATGTAGATGATATAAGCGGTAATTATCCTGACACACCACCGGGTGATGCTTACACAAGAGGCCTTGTATTAAGAAGTTCATCTTTGGATCAGCAAACCATTTCTGATAATCCTGGTGCCTACGGTTCGCACAACTGGGGACAAAAAAGAGGAGACAAAACACACAAAGACGGTTATATGACCATGAGTGTTAGCTATAGCTATGTTATTAGAGGAAAAAGTAGTTTTTACCGTGCCAGACATGGTTTCTTTGGTAAAGGCAAGAAAAGGAAAATGAGAAAGATCAGGGCCAAGTTCTAAACAAAAAGCATTTATAAAATCCCAAGCAATTGGGATTTTTTTTGTTTTAAAACCTCTTTAATGTACTTATATTTGTGCCCTATTATGAAAAGAATATTAATCGCAGCTTTTATTATTTCGCTTTGTTCGTGTCAGAATAAAGATAACGATGGTGCAGTAGGATCTGATATTGTTAATAATTCGGCAAGTGCCAACGGTAATACCAATTCAGACAAGGCAGAGATGAAATTTGAAGAAGAAGAATTTGATTTTGGAAAAATAACCCAGGGTGAAATTGTTAGCCATGCATTTACCTTTAAAAACATTGGTAAAAGCAATCTCATTATTAGTGGTGCCAACGGAAGCTGTGGCTGTACAGTACCACAATGGCCAAAAGAACCAATTAAAGCTGGCGAAGAAAACAAAATAAATGTTGTTTTTAACAGCGAAGGCAAAAAAGGTTTGATGGAAAAAACGGTTACCATTGTAACCAATTGCGAACCTGCCACCCGCGTTATAAAAATTAAAACAGAAGTAATAGTAGCAGAAACTGCAAAATAATTAATAAACCCGGCTTCGTAACCGAACGCCAATAACAAATAAATAAACAAAACATGAACCAATTAGTAATTTTATTAGGAGCTCCTGCAGCCAACCAAAACCCAATGATGCAATTTTTGCCTTTAATAGCGATCGTTGTTGTATTTTATTTTTTTATGATCCGTCCTCAAATGAAAAAAGCAAAAGAACAAAAAAAATATATTGAGGCTTTAAAAAAAGGAGATAAGATCTTAACCATTGGCGGTATCTACGGCAAGATCCATGAAATAAAAGAAGACGGCACTATTATTATGGAAGTAGAAGATGGCAGCAAAATGAAGATCTCAAAAAATGCTGTTTCGCAGGATGCTACATCAACTTTAAACCAACAACAATAATGTAACACGTTTGAATAATTCAAACACATCATATTCACAAAAAAAATTAAAGCCTGGCAAAGCCACGGCTTTTTTTATTTGTGTAGGAATTGCCAGCCTGCTCTGGATCCTGCAGGCGTTAAATACGGTGTATACACAAACTATTATTGTACCTGTAACGTTTAAGAATTTACCACAAAATAAAAAACCATTAACGCAGATCCCCAACCATATTTCGGTGGACATAAAAGCTTCTGGTTTAAAACTATTATTGGTATTGGCCAATAAACCTTTTAAGCCAATTGAAATAGATTTTAATTTGCTTAAATCGGTAAACAAACAACAGAATTACATTTTAACAGGCAGCGGCGTCAATTTTAAAAGTAGCTTAAAATTCGAAACGCAAATTAAACATATCAGCCCCGATACACTTTATTTTTCGGAAAAGAACGGTTACCAAAAAAATGTGCCGGTTAAAGTGCCTTTATATTTAAAATGCTCGCAAGGTTACGGATACAAAAAACCGATCATCAGTCCTGCTTTTATTACTATTTGGGGCGATACTTCCGTTATCAATAAAATTGATACTATTTATTCGCAGCCGCTTAACCTTATCAATATTAATAACGATCATAATTCGAGCCTGGCCATTATTAAACCCAGTGCAGAAATAAATACCTCAGAGGCCGAGGTGGATGTATATATTGAAGTAAATAAATTAATTGAACATTGGATAACGTTGCCTGTTAAAGTAATAAACAGCGCGGGATTTAAGCAGGTAAATATTTTTCCTGAACACGTAAACGTTAAATTTACAGGCATACAAAACACCTTCAGTATTGCCGATACTGTGTTGTTTAAAGCCAGTGTCGATCCTTCAAAAATAAATGGCAACAATAAATGCAGCGTTTTTTTAAGTACCGTACCGGGAAATATAAATATCCTGAACATTGAACCAAAAGAAGTGGAAATATTAATTATTAAGTAATGGTAGTAGGCTTAACGGGTGGCATAGGAAGTGGCAAAAGTACGGTAGCAAAGCTTTTTGAACTGGTTGGCTGCGCTGTGTTTTACAGTGATGATGTAGCCAAAGAAATTTATTTTAATGCCGATATAAAAAAAGAAGTAAAAGCTTTATTGGGAAGCCAGGCGTATTTATCAGAAACTACGATAGATAAAAAATATATCAGCTCAAAGATATTTTCAGATACCATCCTGCTTCATAAATTAAATGCCATCATACATCCTGCAGTAATTAAGGAGTTTGAGAGCTTTAAAAAACTGCACAAAGATAAACCTGTAATAAAAGAAACAGCTTTGTTATTTGAAGCTAAACTGGAAGCACAGGTAGAAAAGATAATTTTGGTAACGGCTAAAGATGAGCTCAGAATAAACCGTGTAATGGAACGCGACGGGTTAAGCAAAGATGAAGTGATAAGCAAAATGAAAGCCCAAATGCCACAGGAAGAAAAAGTATTAAGATCGGATTTTATTATTTATAATAATGAAGAGGAATTTTTGATCACGCAGGTTTTATCCATTTATAAAAAAATTGCCAATGCTTAAGAAAGATTATTTGGGAAGGCAATTTGAAGAGTTTGGCAAAGTTATGGCCGTTATACTTGGCTTTAAAAAACTACAGGATTGGGATAACTTTGAAAAAGAGATCAGCGATGCATCTGCAAAATTCACATCATTAGAAATAGATCACATTGAGCGCTTAGACGCCACTGCTTTTGAAAATGAGGTCTTAAACCGCCGTACCCTTACACAAGATCAAAAAAAGATCCTGGCTGATCTTCTTTTCGAAAAACTAAATTTTTACGCCGCAAAAAATGACGAGCTAAATTACGGTAAGTTAAAAGAAAAATGTCTTTCTATATACACGTTCCTGCAAAACGATCTTACCGAAAATGAGTTTGACATGAATGTGCATTACAAGCTCGAAATGCTGAAAAAACAATAAATTATTTTTTCAGGTTCTTCATGTTTCGGTCAATATACTTGTCTGATGGCAATAGTGAATCCTGTATTCTCTTTGCGTAACGAATACTTGCCAGTATCTCTTGTTGTTTCTCGTCTACCAGCTGTTTTTGAAGCTGGGTCTCTTTTTCTTTAATTTCAATAAGTTGCTTTTGCTTTTGAGTTGCTTTAAACCTGTTAAACATAAACAATGCAAATAAAGCTATCATGATAAGCCCACCGTACAAAGCATAGCGCTGTGTTTCTTCCTGTTTTAATTGTACGGCAATAACCTTTTTTTCTTCTGCAGTTTTTACGCTATCTGCCGTAAATTTTTTCTCATATTCAAACTGGTATTGTTTTTTTATGCTTGCCTTTTTCTTTTCAGTATTTTCTAAACTGTCTTTAACACTCATATATAATTCGTGCATTTCCAAAGCCTGCATTCCCTTGTTTTGCTGTTTATAAATAGCATACATCAATCTTGCCGAATTCATAATACTTTCCGGGTATCCCAATTCTTTATTACGTTGTAAAGCTTTTGAGGTATACTCAAGCGCTTTATCATATTTTTTTTGTTTAAAATAAACAGAGCCAATACTGTTTAAAGCGCCCGCTACGCCGCCTTTACTACCCAGTTCTTCCATATATTTTAAAGCTTTTTCATAGTACTCTAAAGCAACATCAATTTCGTTAACAGATTCATAGGTACCGCCAATACTGTTGTAGGCCCGTGCAATACCCATCTTATCCTGTATGTTATTGCAAATTTGAAGGCTTTTTTCAAAGCTGGCCCTGGCTTTTAAATAATCGCCCTGGCGGCTATAAGTATTGGCCATGTTAAAAATAACCGAAGCTAATCCGCGTTTATCACCGCCTTTTTGACGTAGTTCTAAGCTCTTTTGAAAATATTCAAGTGCTTCCTTATATTCTTTTTGATGATAATGAAAAAAACCAATATTATTAAGACAGGCAGCAATACCATCATCATCTTTAATTTCTTCCCTTATCTTTAAACTCCTGAGATGATACTCTAATGCTATTTGGGTATTACCCTGTTTATCAAGCATCGACCCTAAATTATTAAGCGCAGAAGCGATACCGGCTTTATTTCCAATTTCTTCGCAGATCTTTAAGCTCTTTTTAAAATAAGTAATACTATTGGCAACATTTCCTTCGTTTTGATAGATAAAGGCTATATTATTATAGCATGTAGCCATGCCCGATTTATAACCGATTTGCTCGTAAATCCTTAAACACTCTGCAAAATCGTGAATAGCTTCATTCATGCGGCCTTGCTGTTGAGCAATATAACCAAAATTATTAAGGGCAGAGCCGAAGTTTTTTTGAAATATTTTTTTTAATGCCGGATCAATGTCTTTGACAGCGAGGTTTTTCTCTGCTATTTTTTTTAGTTGATCATTATAAGCAGGCCAAACATTATCATCCGCTTCATCTTCTATCAATGAATTTAAAATACTACAACGCGCGGTATCATTATTAGCTTTCTTTAAAGCCAGCAGCAGAGAATCTTTTTTATTCTGTGAAAACACAACGCAGCAATAAACTATAAATACAGATAATAACGTATATTTTTTTATTGCCAACGTCAACTATCTTAATTGAAAAAAGATTTTGCCCCGTTTACAATTCCTACAACTTTACCTGCAAGCGGCTTTCCAAAGAACGGAGAGTTTCTTGATCTCGAAAAATTCGATCTCTCGGTTAAGGTTGTATTTTCTTTCACCGAAAAAATGGTAAGATTAGCTGTATTTCCTTCTGCAATTATCGGGGTTTTTAATCCTAAGATGCTATATGCATTATCCGACATGGATCTAACCACAGCATCGATATTTTTATCTTTCATTGCTTCGAGGGCGCATGAGAAAGCTGTTTGTAAATTGATCATACCAAAATCTGCGTGGTCAAATTCAAGATCTTTACTTTCAATATCCTGCGGCAAATGATCACTTACGATCACATCAATAACACCTGTGGCCACTGCATTTCTTAATGCCTGCACATCTTTTTTAGAGCGCAGTGGCGGATTTACCTTATAATTTGTATCAAACTCTGCTAAACTTGTATCGTCTAAAAATAAATTTATAGCTGCCACACCACAAGTTACTTTAAGATCATTTGCCTTTGCTTTTTTTAATAACTCAACACTGCCCCTGGTGCTAACCGTTGGTATATGCAGCTTACCGCCGGTATATTCAAGAATGGCCAGGTTCCTTTGCAGGTTAAGTTCTTCTGCCAAAACCGGAATACCTTTCAGGCCAAGCGTTGTAGATACTTCCCCTTCGTTTATTTGCCCGCCGTTAGAGATACTTTCATCATCGCAATGCGTAATAATAAACGAGTTGATATTATCTGAATATTGCAGGGCACGCATCACCATACCTGCATCTTTTATAGGATGTTTGTAATCGCTAAAGCCAACAGCGCCCGATCTTTTCATATCATACATCTCTGCAAGATCCTTTCCTTTTCCCTCAACGGTAATGGTTCCAAAAGGTAAAACAGTTACGGTCTTATTCTCTGTTTTATTTAAAATGTATTCTATCTGCGATTTGTTATGCAATGCCGGGTTATTATAATTGTGTACACAAACAGTGGTAAATCCACCTGCCGCCGCGCCTTTAATAACTGTTTCCAGGGTTTCTTTATGTTCAAATCCCGGGTCGCACGATACAGCCTGCATATCTATCCAGCCGTTTGAGATCTGAAGGTCATTTCCTTCTATAACTTTAACAGTGCCTTTAGCCGTGATCGATTTTTTAATTTCAACAATAATGCCACCTTCAATTAAAATATCTACCGTTTTATCGTAAAACGGACTATTGGTTGCTAAAACGTGTGCCTGTTTGATCAATATATTCATCTTCTTTTATTTTAAAAAACGTAATAATGCTATTTCAATACCTATAAACAACAATGTTAAGATAATAAATATTTTCCAAAGTTTTTTACCTTCTGCTCCCTGCTGCACCTGGCTTGTTATATCGCCCGTTATATCTTCTATTAACTGAATATTTTTAAAACTTTTATCTTCTATCATTTTTTTTAATTGCTCGTTAGTAAAACACAGCAAGTTGGATTCTTTTCTTGAATAATTGAATGCCAGCGGAAGCAATACCGAATTATTGCGCGCTACTTCAAAAAAGCCCGGCACGTTTATTTGATGTTGTGTATATAGCGCCAGGTTGTTATTTAAGACCCTTGATTCTGGAATAACATCTAATTGCCCGTTAAGCTGTTTAATGTGTGGTGGCTGATCTACCGATGTCAGATCGTTCTTAATATTTATGACCACATTAGAACTTACCTGGTATGATAAAGGCACCGATCTTAAACTGCTAAAGCATACCTGGTAAAAGGTTGGCACAAACAAAGCGTGTTTTGAAAAATTAGTGCAACTTTCAGTTAAAGGCGCGGAAAATAAATAAACATTGGCGTTATTTTTTTTGCTAACACCAAACAAAGGATCAGGATTTTGAAGCACTAAAATAGTTTCAAAATCCATCTTATTTGTTTTTGCAAGTTTAAAATGATTGGTTACAAGCGGCAGGTTTAAACGATCGCTCACTTTCTCAAAAACACCGGCGTAAAACCTGGAGGCCATCTCAATTTTATCAACCTTGAGTTTACTACTATCAAGCGATACAAGGTTTGGCATTTGCAACATGGCTAAACCCTGGTTATAGGATTCCAGATTCGGGTTTTGGGCCGGGATAAGTACTATAGAACCACCGTTGCCGGTAAACTTTAAAAGTTCGGCCATTAAACCGCTGCTTAGTTCCGATAACTGGTTTAAAACGATCACATCGCTCGCTTTAAAGGCACTGTAATCAATACCCTGCTCTAAAGAAGACCGGAGGTTAAACAGGCTATCGGTTTTAAAAAGCGTAGCAATAGGGTTATTTAATGTTTGCTCTTTTCCGTTGATAAGACATACAGATACATTTACTTTAGAATTAAAGGCAAAGAACAACTCGTCGTCAAAGGTAATAGGAAAATCTTCAATTTTCATTGAGCCATAATTAACTCCTTCCCGCTTACACTCAAATGTAAACTGAATTTCTTTTTTTGAATTGGCCTCAACCGAAAAAGAGCTAATGGCGATCTGTTGTTTATTTAAAAATAATTTTGCTGAACCAATTTCGAGATTAGTGTTGCCATAATTAATAATATTGGCGTGAAGTTTTTGTATAAAACCTTTTTGTTGTAAAGGCGTTTCAAACCAGCAGGAGTCAATATAAATATTATTGGTTTCGTTTGCCTTTAAGGCCGCAATGGTTACTTTAACAGAAGTATCGTTTTGTATGCCTGGTAAATTAAACGTGGTTTGCTGTGCATCTGTTAAGGCGTATGCCTGTTGGTTAACAAGGTTCGATGACTTTAAAAACTCTGTTTGACGTTTTAAAACATCGCTATATGACCTTACAGCAGAAGAAACTTTAACTTCATCAACAACATTTACAGCATCTTCTTTAGAATTAAAACGCTGGTGCTTTCCTTCAAAATCATTTGTAATGATCTGAAATTTATCTCCGTTACCAAATGCTTTAATGATCTCTTTTGCCTTGTTTTTTGCGGTTTCTATCAGCGGGCCCTGTTTGTTTACATTTTCCATACTGAAAGAATTATCAATATAGATACTTATGGCCTTTGCCTCTGAGTTTGTAACCACAGCATCTTTATCATACAAAACCGGCTGGCAAAAAGCAATAACCAGGCAGGCAATTGCCAAACAACGGGCAATTAAAACAAGTATTTCTCTTAAACGCGATTTGGATTTACTTTGATGCTGTAACTCTTTTAAAAATTTAACGTTGGTAAAGTAAACTTTTTTATACCGGCGGAAATTAAATAAATGAATAATGACTGGAATTGCAACCGCCGCTAAAGCCCATAAAAATGCGGGATAAACAAACATCATAGAGCCTAAAATTACAAAAATAGGCTGGCTTTACAAAGTGGAAATCTGAAATTTTCTTAAATTCTCTTAAAACCGTGATCAGGCCTGCAGTTAAAGGAACAAGTGACATTTAAAAGGTTATTTGCATTTTAACGACTTTGAACTTTAAACTTTCTAAACTTTTGACCTATTTAATTCGTAAGTTTGCCAAACATGAACTCAGCGCTTGCCTCTATAGGAAAAAACCTTTTACTTATTGCTATTGTTATTCTGTCGGCTTCAAATTTTTTTTATAGATGGTTTAACTGGAGCGAACTTTTATGGATACAACTGGGGTTTGGCCTGGCTTATATTTTCCTGAGTTGCTACGAGATCTTAAATGCCAGTTATAAAGCTTCTATCCCTGTTCTCAGGTTCTCTTATTTTACATTTAGTTTGGTAGCCTTAAGGGTTTTAAAGGCAAGCATATTTGTAACTTTTGCTATAATGCTTTATACATCGGGCAGCAGGGCAAAATATTTGTACGTTATTTGTTTGATAATTGCGGTTACCGAGCTTATAATTTTATTTATAAAATACCGGAGAGATCTTTGCTTTATTAGTGTTTATGCCAATTACTTGTTATTTGCCGAAAGCAGATTAAAAAAGGTGTTTGCTTCAGAGATCGGGATCATTGAGTTTAGGCACGATATTTTTTATTTTGTAAAAAAAGATAAAAAAACCTTCCAGATAAAACTGGTTCATATTAAAGAAAAAGAGAAGTTTTTACTTGCCATTACCGATTGGATAATTAGAAACAAAGCAAACGTTGGACAGGAATCAAAGGAGAAGATCGAAAAGGCTCTTAATTAATGTGGGTTTTGCATGCAATAAATTAAAATCGTTAAATTAGTATACCGAATTAAAAAAATTGCAATGCTTAAAAAGATCTTCCTATCAAAAATACTTATACTTACCTGTATCTTTTGGATTTCTTGTAAAAAAAATAATATTAATCCGCAGGGCAAAAATCAAACCTCCGACACTATTACCCCTCTAGCGCTCGATTCTTCTTATACACTTACCGATCTTGCTTATGGCGATGATCATTAAATAAACTGGATCTTTATCCGCCAAAGAACAGGAATTCCAAAACACCTGTAGTAATTCTGATACACAGTAGCGGTTGGGTACAAGGAGATAAATCGGTTTTAAGCTGGCGAGGTACAGAACTGCAGGCATTGGGTTATATAGTTGCCAATATTAATTACAGGTTCATTTCTCAAAACATTAATTGCAGGGGAATTATGACGGATATGGACAAAGTAGTTGGTTTTTTAACCACCAATAAACTTAAATACGGTATAAAACAGGATAAATTTCATTTACATGGTTATAGCGCTGGCGGGCATATTGCTTTGCTTTACGGCTTTATGCATAACCCTAATTGCGTTAATACGATCATTTCCTATGCAGGACCAACAAATATCAATGACCTTTATTTTAAGAAAACGATAGATACTGCGTGAATCTCTCCATTTATCCCTGGTTTTTTATTCCAGGTTAAACGACTCGTTAAATGCCAGGCAGTTTAAACATTTGCTTCTTACTGTTGTTGGTGGTACCCATGGCACTAACGGCCCCAAATCAACAATTGTATGCCGATTCAATTGCTAAAACTTCAAACAATTGGGCATATCAATAAACACGGTTATTTATTGGCCTGCTTTAATCAACTATTTTTTTCAATGTTCTTAAAATGATCCTAATATCGGTCGCCACTCCCATTTGCGAAATATATTTTTTATTGAGTGCTAATTTTGCGGGCATAATTTCTTTGATATATGTATTTTCAGGATCGGTTGATCTTGCCAACAATTCGTTCTCACTAAAATATTCTAAAGAGGCATAATCGGTAATACCAGGCTTCACCAATAATACTTTTTTTTGTTCTTCATCATACATATCAACGTATTTTCGAACCTCGGGCCTGGGCCCCACCAAACTCATATCTCCAATAAAAACATTTAAAAGCTGCGGCAGCTCATCCAACTTGTATTTACGCAAGTAGTAGCCAATACCGGTAATTCGCGGATCTCTGCCGCCAACGGTAAGTAAACCCATTTTATCCGAATTCTTTTTCATGGTGCGGAATTTAAACAGTCCAAAATCTTCAGCATCCCTGCCTACCCTTTTTTGTATATAAAAAACAGGTAATCCATCAGTAACAAATATCAAAAACGAAATGATCAATAAAAAAGGTAATAGGATAATTAACCCTATAAAGGAAAAAAACAGGTCAAATATGCGTTTTGGTTTTGAATACATCATTATTTCTAAAGCCAGGCCAGTGCTTTCTTCAACGATCTCTTCCAAATTATTTTAATACTTTATTTACAGCCGCAATAACCGCGTCGGTAACTATCTTAATTTGTTCATCGGTAAGATCATAAAACACGGGCAACGAAATTTCGCGGCTCGAAAGATCAACCGTTACTTTATAATTATTCAGATCGTATCCTAATTTTCTATAAAAACTCATTCCCGGAACCGGCAAAAAATGTACGTTCACACTTACATCCGCATCAAAGATATGCTGCATAATGGCATCGCGCTGTTGCTCTGTAACATTTTTAATGCGTAAAGGGTACAGGTGAAAAGAACTTATTTTAGTTGCAGTTTCACAAACAGGAAGTTCTAAACGTGCGTCGTTCTTCAATAAGTTATTGTATCTGTCAACAATATGTTTCCGCTTAACAAGGGTATCATTTTCATAACGCTCTAATTCTACAAGGCCAATTGCGGCAGTTAGATCTGTCATATTACATTTATACCCTGCCTCTACAATATCGTAACGCCAATTACCTTTTTGTGTTTTGGCCAGGGCATCTTTATTTTGACCATGCAAAGTGGTAACGCAAAGCTGTTTATAAATGGCCTCATTATCGAATGGCGCTGGTAAATTAAGGGCAACAGAGCCGCCCTCTGCAGTAGTTAAATTTTTTACAGCATGAAAAGAAAATACGCTAATGTCTGTTAGCGAACCTGTTTTTTTTCCTTTATAACTGCCACCAAAAGAATGTGCAGAATCGCTCAATACCAGTATCCTGCCCAGCTGCTGCTGATTAATATTATCAGACGCTACAAATTTGCTCTTATATTTTACTGCCAGTTCATTTATTTCGGCATAATCGCAGGGTAAACCGCCAAAATCAACAGGCATGACCACTTTTGTTTTTGAGGTAATGGCTTTTTCAATTTCGACAACAGAAATATTAAAATCGTTGGCATTAACATCAACAAACACTGGTTTTGCCCCCACGTGAATAACAACATTGGCGGTAGCCGAATAAGTATAGGCGGGCAAGATCACTTCATCGCCTTCTTTTACGCCAAACCAACGAAGCATTACTTCGAGCCCCGCCGTTGCCGAACTTAAACAAAGAGTATTTTTATTACCGCAGTATTCGGTCAGTTTTTTTTCAAATAATTTTGTACGCGGCCCGGTTGTTATCCATCCGCTTTTTAATGCAGCAACAACTTCGTTGCATATCTTATCATCAATTCTTGGAGGCGAAAATGGGATCATAAAATGAATTATATTTATTTATAATATGTTTACCTGCGTTGCCCCAAAACCATAATCCTTGTAGGATCCGTCCTGGAAAGTAACACCTTTTGTATTTTTTAAGCGGGTAACGATCTCCTGTTTTAACCTGCCATTACCAACACCGTGAATAAAAACGATCTTTTTCATGTTCTTTGAAATAGCTTCGTCTAACTCAGTATCAAATTTCTCTAATTGAATGTTCAACATTTCAAAGTTACTCAATCCTTCAGGATTTTCAATTAACTCGGTAATATGAAGATCAACTTCTTTTTCAAGCGACCTTAAATATTCTTTATTGGATTTTGAGGCTTTTGAACGGGAATTAAATTCTTTTATGCTTTTCAGCCTTGCTATGTCCACAAGGCTTAGGTCCTGCTCAACATTTGTTTGCGTTAAAAATTCGTCCTTCAGCAAAAATCCATAAACCGGAAATTTAAATTCATCGTGTTTAATTACTTTAGATTCTGCCAGGGTTTTTGGACTTATATTAACGATCTCTACAATTGGCATTTGAGTTTTAAAATGCGAGTTCTTATAAAACAAACATTCTATCTTGTGATAACTGTAATCTTTAAAGAACTGGATCTTTACCTGTTTTAAAAGGATCTTTTGATAGGCGCCCAATTCGCCATGCTTAAGTGTCTGAAAATAGGCCTCATCTTTTATTGAGTATGAGAACAGAACGTTATATGACGAAGAATTAAATAAATAGATCTTATAATCATTTATTAATGCAGGTAATTCGTGGTCGGGTTCAATAATAAGATAAACAGCATCGTTAATATACGCGTCCGGGTTCAGTTCTATATTATCTGCATCTTTATCAATTATTAATTCTGTATGAATAGGTACCAATTGTGAAGCAAGGTACGGAATCTCGAAACCGTCCTGCATTTCAACATACACCGAGGTTTTGTCTTTAATACGTGATACAACCCCTTCGCCGGTCTCGTTCAAAAATCTTACTTTATCGCCAATTCTGAGTTTCATTTATAGATTAAGGATATAGGCCCCTTTCTGTTTTGTTTTGATCAATTCAACATCAAATTTACGACATAATTCTTCTGCTTTCTTAACCGAATAATTATTATTTGAACCATCCAGTATTACGGTTTTAAGTTCTGAAAAAGCCTCCATATCAATACCGTAAAGCCTGAAATTATTAGCCAGTACCAGAAAATCTATTGTTTTAAAAGACATATCCGGCCATCGATCTTTTTGGTTTAAGATCAAAACTGTTTTGCCCTTTTGCTCAAGATAATTAAATGGGGCTATGCTTAAATTTGTGTTGTTAAATGAAGTAACATGTGGTTTTATGTGATATACAAACTGCGCCGAATCTAATTGATTTAATATTGAATTGGTACTGTTTTTTGTTAAAACGTAATTACTTTTGTTTGTTTGATAAACTGCTACAAGGCTTTCGGTTTTTGCATAATATGATAGCATTATAGAAATAATTTGCCAGCATATCAGCAAACCAAAAGAAGCCCTTATCAGGCGATAAGATCTGTTTTGAAATGCTAAAGCAGTTAAAATAATGAGTATTGACAGGAATACAGCATCGTAAAAACCAAAATCTATATTATCTACAAACCCGAATTTGGCAGAATTAAAAAATGAGATAAAAGCAACAAGCCATTTAATAATATAATTGATAATTACTGCTGCAATACCCAATTTAAGGATCGCAAAAAAAGCCAGTAGTAAAACAACAAAACTTACCGGTATAACAACAATATTGCATACAAAAAACCAAAGAGGAAATTGTTTGAAGAAAAACAGGGTAAGCGGCAATGTGCTAATGGTTGCCGCAAAAGAAACTGTGGTGCCCTGCCACAGCCAATTTGCAATTTTATTGTGAGGTTGCCAGCCCGCTGCCAGTTTAGGTTGAAAATAAAGGAGCCCGAATACTGCAAAATAACTTAATAAAAAGCCCACATCGGTTATAAAAAAAGGATCGTAACATAACAATATAAAGGCGGAAACCAAAAGTATATTTACCTGGTTGCGATAATCACTTCTGTAAAATATTTTTCCGAAACCCAATAAATTGAACATAATCACTGCACGTAGCACCGGGGCCGAAAAGCCCGTAATAAGGGCAAAAGACCATAATAGTAATGTTATGACAGAAAATTTAAGGATCTTATATTTCTTTTTTTTATCTGCAAGATCAAATAAAAAAGCAAGTACTAAATAGATCAAACCGGTATGCAAACCAGAAACCGATAAAACATGCAGCGTACCCGAATGCGAAAAAGATTCTACCACCTGTTTATCAATTTCATCGTCGTAACCCGTTAACAAAGCAGCGCAAATACCATAGGCCTGGTAAGTAAGCCCACTATTCTTTAACCTTTGAAGAATTTTTTCTTTTACAAATAATCCAAAATACCAAACGGGGTTTAATTGTTGAGGAACGTTCACAATTTCAAAAGTTCCGTTATCAACAAATGTTGTGTGGTATATTTGTTTGTTGTATAAATAGGTTTTATAATCAAATTCATATGGGTTTTTAGGCGGGTCGATCTCAAGCAGTTTTGCTTTTAGTATAAGTGTTGAACCTGGTTTTATTTTTTTATTTGTAAGCGGCTTTTTAAAATAAGCAATTATATTTCCATCAACCGTTTTAAAGCCGGTGCCGGCTTTTATTTCATTTACCTTTAAGAGGCATTTTACAAAGTTTTCTTTTTCTACCGGAAGATCGTTGATAGTAGCCGAAAGGTAAACGGCAGAATCTGAATTTTTAATATACCTGCCGTAGTAATTATTTTGATACGATGTATTTGTTTTGTAAACCAGGTTAACAGCAAATAAAAAAAAGAAAACATCAAAACAAAATAAAAACAGCCGTTTGGTGTATACAGTTTGCTGGGCCCTTGATCTGCAGATCAACGCAACGGCAATTAACGCCGGTAAAAAAATGAAATGTATTGGTGAGATATGAAATTGAATGGCAGTAAGAATACCTATTACAAAAGGAATAAGGATCCTGAAAAAAGGGATGTTTGAAAAAACCTTAGCCATAAAAATATAAAGCTAAAAAAAATCCCGTCGTGGCCTAAACCAAGACGGGATTAATTACAAAGAACTTCTTATTAGTTGATCACTAATTTTTTTGACATTTTAGCACCGTTTACAGAAAGGTTAACAAAATAAATACCTTTTGAAAGACCGCTGTTTTTGTTAATTGAGATCGACTGTTCGCCAGCATTCAAATTATAATTGGTTGATGGTAAAACTTCTTTACCTAAAATATCAACCACATTTAAGCTAACGTTAGCAGCATCATTTAAATTGAATTTAACTGTAACCTCGCCATTAGAAGGATTTGGGAATATATTTAATTTATAGGTTTTAGTTAATTGATTGATACCTGTTGAAGTACCAACAAAATTAACCGCATCAATATAAATTCTGTTACCAAAACCATTTGTTGGATCTTCGGTGAATACAAAACGGAATAAAACGCTTGGTGAGTTTTGCATGTTAAACCAATATGGGTAAGCAGAAACGTTCACATCTTTCCATTGCGATGCAGTTGGAACAAAAGGAGTTGATGTAGTTCCACCCGAACCGTTTGCCATCGAAGAAGCTGATAAGCTAACAACGTCTATCCAGGTGCCACCGCAATCCAATGAACCCTGAAGCACTAACTTATCAGCGTATGTAGAGTTTTGTTTTGCATAAGCGTATGAGAACCATAAACTATCGTTTTGGTTGTTTAAAAGATCCATAATAGGCATTACTAACATATCCTGTTGTCCGGCACCACTTTGGCTTCCATCCAATACATAAGATTGGGTTCCGGCTTTTGCAGCGGTATTGGTTAAAGCCCATGCAACACCACTTGGGTTAATAATTGACCAGCCTGCAGGAATTGTAGCCGCTTCAAAACTCTCCATTGCAGGACCTGTAATACCTGGAGTGCCGTTTAATACTGTAACCGTCCTTACTTTAGTACTGTTACCCTGACCATTACTTACTGTTAAAGTAATTGTTGTAACTCCCACATTTGGGAAAGAGAAAGCTGTAACAGATGCTGTAGGGTTTGCAGGTACCGAACCGTTATCTGCCACCCACGAATAATTTGTGATAGTACCGTTATATGAAAAATCTTTCATAGTTAACGAACCACCAGAACATACTGTGTAGCTTGTAGTTGAAAGGAATTCTGCAATTGGAGCACAAGGAAGTACGCCATTTACATCTGTATTGGTTATATTGGTAGGCGACCATAAATTACTTCTTCCCGAAATTGCTGATGCAAGTGCGGTACGCATTCTGTTGGTTTGGCCGGTTGTAAAGTTTTTAGGGCAGCTCGAGTAATCCATAATATTTTCAACGTTTTGATAATAGTTGTTCGGATTGCCCGGGTTTGGCGAAGTACATGTATATGCTGTGTTAGTTGAACTGGCAGGGCATGTACTAAAGTTACCTTTAGTATCCGGTGTATCAGAAACACCATCGCCACCAGCAGTTGAGCCACAAACAACGCCAGGGTTATTTGTATTACCAAAAGTGTGGATAAGGTTAAACCAGTGTCCCATTTCGTGAGATAACGAACGAGCCTGTAAACCTGTTAAAAAGCCGTAATTGTAAACGATTGCATCCTGCGGCGCGCCTGTAGGCCATGTACCCGGTACATAAGTGTATCCAACAATGATACCGTTACCGGTTACCGTTGTTGTAGGAATGATCTGTTTTACAACAATAACGTTAAGATATTTTGTAGGATCCCAGGTAATACCGGTGTAATTTGTTGATGGACTTCCCTGGTGCCAATCTGTTCTTGTATCATAATGATGAACAATACCATTTGTACAGTTTCCTGAAGGATCTTTATGGGCAAGCATCATTTTAATATCAGAATTGATATATAATGATTTAAATGGAGCAAAAATTGTATTTGTATCAGCACCCATTCTCGCGTAATCGCTGTTAATTTGAGCTAACGCGTTGATACAAGTTGCATCCGGAATGTTTTCAGGACCACCCACGTGAAGAATATGAAATACTACAGGAATAGTGTATTGAACGGCAGCAGTTTTGCCGGCAATATTATTCGCAGTTTGGTACTCAAGGTATTCTCTTTGCAATTTTGCCTGAACTTCGTCAAAACGGGCTTTGGCAGAAGGATCTTTTTCAAAACGCTCTTCCATTGCAGCATAAGTGTTGCAAGGCTGAATTTGTGCAACGCCAAGAGCAGAGCTTAACAGAGCAGCACAGAGAGCTAGTGTAGATAATTGTTTTTTCATTGTATTTTGTGTGTTGTTTGTTTTATTTTTTGATTTATATATTAATTATTTTTTGCCGGTTTTAGCATCCATTATATTCAATGCCATCATATCTTTCATTGTTTTTTGCATTCCCTCTACACTGCCATCCAAAAAGATCACATTGCCTTTTCCTTCCTGCGCAAAATTCTTCACAGCCTCTGTCCACATGCTAAATAAGATCAAAGAAGAATCAAGATTAGCATCCTGCATTTCTTTTGCCGCGCCGGCCATACCTTTGGCAACCTCCTGCCTGAACAAAGCGATCCCCTCACCTTTTAACTGTGATGCATCTTTTTCAGCCTGGGCCGATATCTTAATAAAATTACCTTCAGCTTCTGCAGCTTTGGTTCGTGTAATTAATAAGGCCTGCCCTTCATTTTCGGCGGCTGATTTTAAGTTATTACTGGCCACCACTTTTGCCATCGAACGCATTACCTCTTCATCAAAGGTAATATCATTCAATTGAAGATCTATTAAATGATAACCCCAATGCTCCAGTGTTTGATCTAATTGTTCTTTAACTGCCTCAACGATCTCACGCCTTAAGATCAATACTTCTGATTGTCTTTTTGTAGCAACATATGCACGTACCGAACCTTCAACAGAGCGCACAAGCGCCTGCATAAAATTACGCTCATCAATAAATTTAAAGGCAACGTTCTTTATGGTTTCTTCGTCGCTGTTTATTACAGAATACAATAACATGGCGGTAAAGTTCACGTTTGCCTGATCTATTGTAACTGCTTGAAAACCAAGCTCAGAACTCCTGTTTTGAACAGAGATCTTTTTAAATACTTTTTCAATAAAGGGAATTTTAAAATTTAAGCCCGGGCGCAGAATGCGGTTAAACTTTCCAAAAATAGTGGTTATAGCAATTGTGCCCTGCTGAACTGTAACAAACGATAAAAAAATAGTTAAGAGTGCAAGAACAATAATTGTAATAATTGGTGCCATAAAGATTTATATTTGTATAAATGTATGAAATTTTTTTAAAGGTTCAAAATTGGTTTTAAAGGTGGTAAAAAATACATATAAATGGCTGTTTTTGTTGATAATCTGGCTTTATGGCCCCAACCTTTATTGCCAGGAAATTGTTACCGATAGCCTACCCGAATACCAGAAATTATATGAGAAGGCTGTAAAACTGATAGATTCTGCCAAGTACGATCAGGCCATGCCTATTTTAAAAAATGCGCTTAAACAAAAAAAAGATTACTGGCAGGTTTATAACAAAATGGCCTTTATCAAGATCCAGCAAAAGGATTACAAAGGCGCCGAAAAGGATCTGAAAAAAGCAGAACTTATTCAACCGATGAATTTTGAGACCACAAAACTTAACGGCATAAATTATTACTTAAACAATAAGTTTAGCGAAAGTAAGGGCGCCATTGATACCGCTGTAGAAATTGCAAAAGATGAGAAGATAGATGATTGGGAGCTTTTTTATTACAGGGGTTTACTTATGTATAAGGGAAAAAGTTATAAAACGGCTATAGAAGCGTTTGAATCTGCTGTTGAGATCAACCCAAAATCTATCGATGCCATGATCATGAAAGGTGAAGTAAGGTTTGCCATGAAGGAATACAATTACGCAATAAAAGAATTGAACGACGCCATTAAAAAAATGCCCGCCGAAAAACCCGATTATAAAGCATACAAGTTGCGGGCAAAAGCCAAGTTTGAGGCAAAGGATTTTAAAGGGGCCGTTACCGACTGGAACGTTTACCTGGATGGTATTCCCGGCGAAGAAGAAGCCCTTGTATCAAGAGGGGCCGCAAAAATAGAATCAAAGGATAACACCGGTGCAATTGCAGATCTGGACGAAGCCATTAAACTAAATCCAAAAAACCCGGTGGCGTTTTGTTACCGCGCGGTTGCCAAATCAGAGAACAAGGCTTTCCAGGAGGCATTAAAAGATTATGAAGTAGCCTTGAAATTAAAGTTTGATTATGCAGATGCTTATTTTAACCGGGCGGCAACTAAAATGGCAATAAAAGATAAGCACGGTGCCTGCGAAGATCTTAATAAAGCCGATGGTTTAGGTAATACGCAGGCATCGCGTATTATTGAGCAATTTTGTAAATAACCGGCAATATTAAATGTCGCGTCGAAAATTTGTTCTTTTAAATTTTCGTATCGGGACGTTAGAAAAAGTTCTCGATACAATTTTTGTAAAGAGCCGACAAAAATTTACTCGAACTGACTTAATTGTATTCGGGGGAATCTAATTTAGCTTTGACGGAACCACCAACTCAAACCTTGGGATCTGAACATTAAATTCAGTTTCGTCAATCAGGCGGGTCATAGAGTAAAAGCCTTCCATATACCCTATTTCGCTTATTAAATTACAGCCGCTATTATATTCAAATTTTTGACCGGGTTCAATAACAGGGGTCTCTCCTATCACACCTTCGCCGTTTACTTCCCGTTTTTCGCCAACACTGTCAAAAATATCCCAATGGCGTTTTAATAGTTGTACAGAATAGTCGCTTTTATTTTCGATGGTGATAAAGTAAACAAAAAAATAATGGTTTTCCCTGGGCACACTTTGTTCTGCCAGGTACCTCGCTTCAACAGAGATCTCAATATTATGCGTGGTTGTTTTTACCATTTATATTACAATATTAAACCGTTTTTTTTATAAAAAAGAATCTGCCGTAAAGATTTAACAATTTTAAACCAGTACAGCCTGGCTTGAAACCAATTGTTGGTAGAGCTTCTCGTATTGAGGAAGTATATTATTAATATCGAATTTTTTTGCCTGTGCAAATGCATTTTGGCGGAATTGTTCGAACAGTTTTTTGTCACTTAATAATTTTATAGCGTTGGCCGACATTTCTTCAACATTGCCTACATCACTCAAATAACCTGTTTTGCCGTTTATGTTTACCTCCGGCAAACCACCGCTGTTTGTGCTTATTACGGGCACCTTCATAGCCATGGCCTCCAGGGCCGATAAACCAAAACTTTCGGTCTCTGACGGTAAGATAAAAAGATCGGCCACACTTAAAATTTCTTTTGGGTCGGCGATCTTGCCTAAATTAATAACGTCATTTCCTAAATTTAATTGCCTGCACAATTGTTCAATCGCTGCTTTTTCAGGACCATCACCCACCAAAATAAGTTTTGCAGGAAGTTGTTTTTGTATGCGATCAAATACCTTTACCACATCTTCTATCCTTTTTACTTTTCTGAAGTTACTGATGTGCACTACTAATTTTTCGCCATTTGGCGCATATTTATGTTTTACACAATGCTCTCTTGGGTGTTCGTATTCTTCGATATTTATAAAATTGGGAATAACGGTGATCTTGTTATCGATCTTAAAGGTCTTTAATGTATCCATCTTTAAACTTTCTGATACAGAAGTGATAGCGTTGCTGTTATTTAAAGAAAAACGGATCACCGGCTCAAAGGCAGGGTCGCGGCCAACAAGAGTGATATCCGTACCATGCAAAGTGGTAACATAAGGAAGGTTGATTTTTTTTGATCTTAAGATCTGTTGCGCAGTATAGGCCACAGAAGCATGCGGAATAGCGTAATGCACATGCAACACATCCAGCTGGTTATAAATAGCAACGTCAACGATCTTACTTGCCAGCACACTTTCGTATGGTTGATATTCAAATAAGGGATAATCGTTTACGCTAAACTCGTGGTAAAATAAATTTTCGTTGAAAAGGTTTAAACGAAAAGGCTGGCTGTATGACATAAAATGAACTTTATGTCCTTTTTTTGCAAGTGCCTTACCCAGTTCTGTTGCTACTACCCCGCTTCCACCGTATGTTGGGAAGCAAACCATGCCTATATTCATAAAAAAATCACTCTTTTATTAAGCTATAAATTTACGAATAAATAAGCTGGAATAATGTTAGACCAAAGTTAAAAAGTTTGAAGGTTAAGAAGGTTTAAAAGTTGAATTTGAAATTTGTGGTTATCTTTGCAATCTGAATTATAAATTACATAGTTTAAAACCTGCCGATGAAAAAGCGTTGAATGAAGGTAAACTGTTGCCTTTGATGGAAGAGTTTTACACTATACAAGGTGAGGGTTATAATACCGGCAAGGCCGCTTATTTTATACGCATTGGAGGCTGCGATGTAGGTTGCCATTGGTGCGATGTGAAAGAAAGCTGGGATGCCAATATCCACCCGCTAACAGCGATAGAAAAAATAATTACCAACGTTATTGAATGGAAAGCGCAAAGCGTTGTGGTAACCGGTGGCGAGCCTTTGATCTATAATTTAGACGCCTTAACAAAACAATTAAAGGATAAAAATATAGAAACATTTATTGAAACATCTGGCGCTTACCAGTTAAGCGGGCAATGGGATTGGATATGCCTAAGTCCAAAAAAAACAATGGCCCCATTGGCAGAAGTTTACGAAAAGGCAAATGAATTAAAGGTAATTATTTTTAACCGTCACGATTTTAAATGGGCCGAAGAACAGGCTGCTAAAGTTGGTAAAAACTGTTATTTGTATTTGCAGCCCGAGTGGAGTAAACATAATGAGCTGCTTCCCGAAATTATTGAGTACGTAAAATCAAATCCAAAATGGATGATCAGTTTACAAACTCATAAGTATATGAATATTCCTTAGAACGCTTTTTGATGTCACGTCCCGATACGATTTTTTACAAACTCTACCCGAACTGACCAGAATTTTACATCACTTTATAAATCCCTTATCCAGCGCAAACTTCACAAGGCCTACTACGCCTTTGATACCGGTCTTTCTGAAGATGTTCTTACGATGGGTTTCTACGGTACGTTCGCTGATAAATAACGCTTCTGCAATTTGCGCATTGGTCATTTCTTTGGCAATACAATCAATAATATCTACTTCACGCTCGGTTAAATTAATGGTATTTATCTTTTCATCCTTCACAGGATTTGATTCTATTACCTGCTCTACTTCTTCGCTAAAAAACTCGCGGCCTTCGTAAACCGTGTTAATGGCTCTTACCAATTCTTCGCGACCGGTATTTTTTAAAACATAACCACTTACACCTGCCTGCAGCATATCTTTAATATAACTGCGTTCTCCAAACATGCTCAAGGCAACAAATTTAGTATCTGCCATTCGCGGTTTTAACTTTCGAACCAGTTCAATACCCGTAAGTTCGGGCATATTGATATCGGTTAAAACAATATCGGGTTTTAATAATTGAATTTGTTCTATTGCCAATAAAGGAAAGGTACACTCCCCTACTATCTCAAAATCCTTTTCGCTGAAAATAATGGCCTTTAAACCATCTATCAACATCTGATGATCGTCTACCAAATATATTTTTATTTTACCTGCCATTGATAACACTAATATACTAGTTTTTTAAAAACAGCAAAACAGCCTGGTAATAACTTTTTGCTACGTTCAATAAACGATCGTTGGTTTTTATGCCTTTATAATTTTGTTCCATTTTCATTAGTATTTCGCATTCCTTCTCATTATCCTGGTACAGGCTTTCGCCGTAAACCAGGGGCGAATTAACCAAACGGCAAAGATTTAAATTTCGCGAAAACACGCCAGGGCTCATTGTTATCAAACAATTATCTTTTAAATAAGCAGCATCAAATTGTGCGGCAATTGGCAGATCAAGATTATTGCTAAAATTGTTTACCGTTAAAGAAGCCAGGATCTCGGATTGATTTAACTCATCGGTAACCAATAACCGCAAAAAATGTACCAGGTTTTCGGGTTTGTCTAAATTTTCGTTTGTAAAAGCCCCGCCAATAAAAGCCATAGTAAGATCTTTTTTGGATGTTTGTTTCCAGGGTTCATTTTTCTCATCCACATTATAGTGAATAATAATGCTGGCGTGCGGATTAAAATCATTGATCAAGCGGGCGCGGTTGTTAAGGTCAAAATCCCTGAAAAACTCCCAAAACACGTCATGATCATTCATTTTTAAGAGCCTGGTATATTTTGTTTTCGGTAATTTATCTGCTTTAAGCATGCTATCCAACACACGTTGCTTATGATTAACAAGCCACGATGCATAAGTGCAATTGAACGATGTATAATTATTTTGCGATCGTGTTAAAAATACTTTTGCGCCCTGCTCCTCCAGCATTTTTTGAAGTAATTGCGAAGTGTTGAAAGTTAAGACACTTTCAAACAACTTAATGCTATCTAAGGGGTGATTGATACTGTCTTTCACAAAATACAGGAATTTTTGTTCTATCTCAGCTTCGGTTAAATTGGTTGCCGAATGGCCTGCATCTATGGCCACGCGATAGCCACTTAACGGCAGGTTTTTATCTGTTCTGTTGATCTTTCTTTTATCCGGAGTTTTACTGAATATACTATCACGTTGGGCGGGCGATAGTTTTTTAGTGCCTTTAAACTTTACCAGTTTTTCTTGTTTTAAATATGAATTGTTTGCAAAAAACTTTGCGAGTACGGTTAGTTCATTCGCATAAATAACAAAGATCTTTTTTCCACTTCCATCTTTGATAAAGATCGCTTCTTTCTGAAACTCTACCCTGTGATTTAAAGATCCTCTAAAATTCAAATAATTATCAAAACGGTATTTACACTGATTAACGGTAGTTTGTTGCGCGAAAGAAAAATGAGAAAAAAAGCAAAAAATAAATAACGCCCGTATCATGTTTATAAAATTAAAATTATTCACTCGGGTATTTTTTGTACTTTCAAATTGTTATCAAACTTATTATGTTAACAGAACAACAAACAGATCAAATAGTTTCGAAAGAAATAAGTTTTAAAACTTCCCGCTCAGGTGGTAAAGGCGGTCAAAACGTAAACAAGGTGGAAACCAAGGTGGAATTGGAGTTTAACGTGCAACTATCTAAGGCTTTAACCGATGTACAAAAAAAGACCATCTTTAAAAAATATGCCGATTTTATTGATGGAACATTAATAAGAGTATTGGGCAATAGCGACAGGTCGCAATTAGGAAATAAAGAAGTTGCCATTAAAAAATTAATTACACTGCTTAATAAACTTTTAAAACCGGTTAAAAAACGCCTGGCCACAAAGCCCAGTAAATCCTCCATACGCAAGAATACAGAAAACAAAAAAAGAAAAAGTGAATTAAAACAATTAAGGAAAAAAATACTCTGATTTGTTATTTAACTCCCTCATATTTACTGTTTTTTTACCGGTTGTTTTTATTATTTACTGGATCACGCCGTCAAAATTCCGTAACTATTTTTTATTACTGGCCTCATATTATTTCTATTACAGTTACAATCCCTGGTTCCTGCTTTTATTATTTGGCACATCCGGCCTGGATTATTTATTGGCAAAAAGGATCTCCTGTGCCGAAAAACAAAAAACCAAAAAGCTATTTCTTGCGTTAAGCCTGGTAAGTAACATTGGTGTGCTTTTTGTTTTTAAGTATTTTGTTTTCTTTTATAATTCATCGGTAGAGATCTTTGGCTTTAAATCTTCAATCTTAAATCAATTTATTATTCCTGCCGGCCTTTCGTTCTATACCTTTCAATCATTAAGCTACACAATTGATGTATACAGGGGTAAATATCGTGCCGATGACAGATTCTCCGATTTTTTATTATTCGTATCTTTTTTTCCACACATGGTTGCAGGACCGATTGTAAGGTATAACGATCTTATGCCGCAATTTAAAATTGTAACTTACTTTAAAAATATTAACTGGCAGCAATTTGCCACATTGGTTACATGGGGTTATTTTAAAAAACTGGTTATTGCCGATAATTTAAATTTAATAGTAACACCCGTTTTTAATGATGTTACAGCCTTTAACGGAGTTGAATTACTGCTGGCAGGTTTTTTATTTGTGATACAGGTGTATTGCGATTTTAGCGGGTATAGTGACATTGCAACCGGCATTGCAAAACTGTTCAATATCAATCTTACTTTAAACTGGCGGCGGCCCTTGTTTGCAATATCACTGCACGATTTTTGGCGGCGTAACCACATTAGTATCACAACCTGGTTTCGCGATTATTTATATATTGGTTTAGGTGGCAACAGAGTAAGCTATAACCGTTGGTTATTGAATATTTTTTTGGTATTTGTGATCAGCGGGTTTTGGCACGGCGCAAATATTACCTTCATTATCTGGGGGAGCCTGCACGGTATTTTTTATGTGTTTGAAATACTACTTCGCAAAAAATTTCCCAATGTAAAAGTACCCGCAGTTATTGGACATCTTTATTTACTGGGCTTTCATACACTATCGTTAATTGCTTTCAGGGCTAATTCGCTTACCGACCTTAGAAGTATCTACCACTCCATTTTTAATATAAACACTAATTATTTTTCGTTTTCCCATTTGCAAACGCGGCAGGATACTTTTTATTATTTCGTTTTAATGCTATCCGTTATTATTTTATTTTTAAAAGAATTTAACGAAGAATATGCGCTCATTAACCGGTTTGAAAGAACCTATAACCTGTTAAAACCCTTAACCTATATAGCTTTTATAGTACTTATTTTTATTTTAGGGAATTTTTCTGCCAATACATTTATTTATTTTCAATTTTGATAAAAAAGGCCGTTATATATTTTTTGCTTATTACTCTGCTTTTGTATGGCCTGCGATACATGCATTACAAAGGTTTACTAATGCAAACCCATGGATATTATGATAAATATAAAACCTGCTTCTTTAAAAAAAATAATTTCAATGTTCTTTTTTTGGGCTCATCCAGGGTAGAAATGCACTATAATACCCGCTTATTTGACAGTATCACAAATAAAAATTCTTTTAATTTAAGCCTGGCCGGTGCCACGCCCCAAGTTGCCTTTGCTGCCTTAAAAACGTATTTACAAAACAGCAATGCTCCGGAATATTTATTTTACGAACTCGATTATCATTTTTTAAAATATACAAGTACAGAGGTAAAAGAATTCAATAATTATTTTCCATTTTTATCCAATAAAACACTGTTAAACGAGTTCACTAAAATTGATAAACGAATGCCACAGTTTTATTATAACCCTTATTATTCGTGGCCATACACCGGCTTTAAAAATATAAGCACCAGTTTGCACGGATGGCTGGGTATTGAAAATAAAACAGATAGTTTGTATTATAAAGGCTATTTAAAGGAAGTATTAAGGCCTACTTTAACCTATGTGCCGGTTAAAAAATACTACACGTTTTTTAATATAACGGATAGAAATTATCTCGACTCAATTATTACCATTTGCACTAAAAACAAGATCAAAATAACCTTATTAAGCTCTCCCATTTTTGCAGGCGCTCAGGTTGATCTTGTTAACAAAAAACAGATCATTGGCCAGTTAAAGAACATTGCCGCCATTAATAACATTGAGTATTTTGATCACTCCTCCCTTCCTTTTTGTAAAGACCGGGGCTTGTTTATCGACCATTATCATATGAACTATAAAGGGGCCACAAAATTTACCCGGTTTTTATCTGGTCGTTTCAACAATAAAATAGCCCGTATTTCGTTAAAATGATGGTATAATTTCATTTTTTTAGCTTAATTTTAGTTATTGAATATGCAAAAGTTTCTTTTTTCTCTGCTAGTAGTGTTTTCGCTGGTTTCAAAGGCACAGCTTCGTAAATACAGTAACGAATTCTTAAATATTGGTGTTGGCGCCCGCGCACTTGGTATGGGTAATGCCAACATAGCAAGTGTTGAAGGCGTAAATTCGGGGTATTGGAACCCCGCAGGTTTGTTAAAACAAAAAAGTGATATTGAAGTAAGTTTGATGCACGCAGAATACTTTGCCGGTATTGCTAAGTACGATTACATTGGCGTTTCAAAGAAAATTGACAGTAACAGCGTAGCCGGTATCTCGATCCTGCGTTTTGGTGTAGATAATATCCCAAATACGCTTGATCTTGTTGATGCCAACGGTAATGTGGATTATAACAGGATCACATCTTTTAATGCCGTTGATTTTGCAGCTTTATTAAGTTACGCACGTAAAATTCCAAAAATAAAAGGAGTTGAACTTGGAGGGAACTTTAAGATCATACGCCGTAAACTTGGCGAATTTGGTGGTGCCTGGGGTTTTGGCCTTGATGCTGGCGCAAAATATAACTATAAAGACTGGAAATTTGCCGCCATGGCAAGAGATGTAACCGGCACCTTTAACGCCTGGAGTTATAATTTAAGTGAAAAGGATATTGCTACATTACAACAAACCGGTAACGAGATCCCTTCTTCTTCTATTGAAGTTACAGCACCGAAATTGATTTTAGGAGCAGCCAGAACCTTTTTATTCTGGAAAGACAGGATCTCGGTTTTGGGCGAATTAAATTTAATAAACACGTTTGACGGAAAAAGAAACACTGTTGTTAAAACCGGTTTATGGAGCATGGAACCTGCACTGGGAACGGAGATCGGTTACAAGGGTTTTGTATACGTGCGCGGCGGAATTGGTAATATTCAAAAACAATTAAATGATGACGCTACAAAATTCATCACAACATTTCAACCTAATTTTGGTGTAGGCGTTAAGTATAAGATCTTTACGCTTGACTATGCCTTAACCGATATTGGCGATAGATCTATTGCTTTATATTCAAATATTTTTTCATTAAAAATCGATATCAATAAAAAAATGAACAAGTGAGAAACCTACTCGCAATAAGCCTGTTTTGTTTTGTTGCATTTACCATTAAAGCTCAAAATTATGGTAATGAGTGGATAAACTTTTCTCAACAGTATTTTAAATTTCCGATCTACAAAGAAGGTATTTACAGGATCGACTCTGCCACTCTGTCAAATTATTTTAATTTAAATTCCCTTAACCCAAAAAACTTTCAACTCTTTATTAAAGGGAAAGAAAAAACACTTTTTATCAATGGAGAAAACGATAATAAGATTAATACAGGTGATTATATTGAATTTTACGCCAGCCCTGATATGGGTGAGATAGACTCCTTATTGTATACAGGTGTAAAATACCTTCCAAATAAATATGCCCCGCTTTTTAATGACACCATTTACGCTTTTTTAACCCTCAATAATTTAACGGTTAACAAACGTTTTATTTTAGAAACAGATACCAACTCCATTGCCTATCCCACCGGAAATTATTTTTATTCTGAAAAGATATTTACCGGCAATTCGTATTACAATACCGTTGGCGAGTATAATTCAGATGCAAGCGACCCGCGCTATACACAAGCCGAAGGCAAAGGCCTTGCTTTTGGAATAACTACAAGTATTGGCACTGCATTCTCAAATTTAAATACATATACTACCACCAACCTGCCGGTAAGATTATCGATTAACTATTCGGGCATGAGTATTGACAATACGGTTATACAGGATCACCAAATAAAAATATCCTATACCGATCAAAATAACAGTATTATACAGTTGGCTGATACCACCTTTCATGGTTTTGTGCCCGTGCGCAAAATTTTTACGCTAAATTCACAAAACACAAATAACAGTACAAATGTTACTCTTAATTCTATTGCAGGGCCCTCTTTTTCGTCAATAAACAACACTACGCTTTTGCATTATATCAATTATTTTCATCCGCAATTGCCAGATCTTAATAACAAATCCTTTTACAAATTATTTATAGATGACGCCACCTTATCAGCCAAAACCTTTTTCAGTTTTTCTAATTTTAATTTAGCGTCGTCTGCCAACGTATTGCTGTACGACATAAGTAATGATAAAAGAATTAGCACTAAAATTGCATCTTCAATGGTGCGGGCAGTTATACCAAATGGCACCGGGCGAAAACTGTGCGTCATTGCTGCCGAATCGCAAACCATTGCTGTTACCAGTTTAATTAAGGTTCATCAAACTGGCTCGTTCGTTAATTTTAAAAATTTTCCGTCAAACAACCTTTTTGTTATTATTTATCATAATAGCCTTCTGGCGGGTGCAAACGCTTATAAAAATTATCGCCAGTCAATTGCAGGCGGCTCGTATAATGTTATTGATGCTGATGTTAACGACCTGTACGAAGAGTTTGGCTATGGTATTAACAAACACCCCATAGCTATTAAGAATTTTTGTAAATTTTTACAGGATAGTTTACCCAATCCTCCAAAATATATTTTCCTTATCGGTAAAGCGGTAGGCTGCGATGCGTTATCAGCTTCAACACAAACCTTTAATTTAGTTCCAACATTAGGTGTTCCAAGCAGCGACCATCTTTTAACGGCCATCTCATCAAACACCAGTATTTCTGGTCCTCAAATACCAATTGGCAGAATAGCAGCGCAATCAAATAATGATGTTAATATATATTTAACCAAAGTGCAGCAACACGAAAGTTCTGCGCCGGCCGACTGGAAAAAACGCGTTCTTCATTTTGTTGGTGGCGATGAAACTAATCTTGCAAACCTTTTAGCCTCATATATGGCAGGTTACGAACAAATTATTAAAGACTCACTTTTTGGAGCTGAAGTATATACCTTCAAAAAAAACACCACTGCGCCAATACAAACAACCATTAGCGATAGTATAAAAAGTATGATCGGTAACGGCGCGGCCCTTATAAATTTTTTCGGCCATGGTTCTGAACAGGGATTTGACCAGGCGATTGATGATCCTGAGCTTTATAACAATGTCGGGAAATACCCATTTGTGGTTGCCAATTCGTGTTATTCGGGTAATATTCACATTCCCGGAAGGATATCGGTAAGTGAACGTTTTGTATTTGCAAACCAAAAAGGAAGTGTTGGTTTTTTAGCAGCTACATCGCTGGGTTTTGTGTACGCTTTAAACAATTATAATTCGTGGCTTTACCAATCAACATCTTCAACCAAATACAACCAGGGCATTGGCGATATCATATTGGAGACCGTGCAAAATAACCTTTTATCAATTGATAAGATCGTTCAGTTTACCAGCTTTGATATGACCCTGCACGGAGACCCGTCGTTAAAGTTAAGCGTTGGGGCATTGCCCGATTACCAGTTAAAGAACAGCGATGTTGCATTCAATCTGAAAAAATATACAGATTCCATTGGCGTGAACGTGCATATGAAAAATCTGGGAAAAGCGGTTAACGATTCAGTGTTTGTTAAAGTAGAACGCTATTTTCCAAATGGCGATTCAAGCATTATTTTTAAAAGAATAAAAGCGCCGTTGTTTAAAGACAGTCTTGTTTTTTTTACGCAAATAGATTTTAACCGTGGAATAGGTTTAAATAAATTTAAAATAAAAATAGATGAATTTAATGAGATTGGCGAAAGTATCGAAACAAACAATGCCACATTTGGCACTGTAGATATTTTTATTCCGGGAGGGGATGTTGTACCGGTATATCCATACAAATATGCCATTGTGCCTAAAACAACAACTATAACCTTAAAAGCGTCTACTACCGATCCTTTTGCGCCAAGCGCTACCTATCGTTTTCAGTTGGACACCTGCGATAAATTTCAAACGCCTATACAAACTACTTTAATAACAAGCAGTGGTGGTGTTTTAGAATGGACCGTAAATTTACCTTTTGCCGACAGTACAGTTTATTTTTGGCGCGTAAGCAGGGATAGTACTGTTCCAACCACTCCATTCATCTGGCGCGAAAGTTCTTTTCAAACCATTGGTACAAAAAGAGGCTGGGCTCAGGCACATTTTCACCAGTTTAAAAATGATGGCTACCAGTTTGTAAATTACAAAAAATCTACCCGCAAATTTGTTTTTCAAAACAATAAACAAAGTCTTTCCTGCAGAAATGGTATACAACCAAACATATTTTCTACAAATATTAATTTTTTCTTTAATAACCTTACGCTTTCAAGCTGGGGTTGCGCACCAGACGGTTGGAACTTTGCCGTTTTTGATTCGATAAGCGGAGAACCAGATGATGTGATCAGTACAAACTGGCCCGCTTCAGGGCCAGGAACATATAACAATTGTGTTTGTGTAGATAACCAGGTATTGCATGTTTATTCTTTTGGGGCCTCTAACTATTGCGGTTTCCCGAATTGGAAAACTGATATGGAAAATTTTCTGAATGCCGTTTCGCCAAATGATTATGTACTTGCCTATACCATGGGCGCTACAACACCGGGATATGCGCAGATCACAACCTACAATAATTCGCTTTACAATGCTTTTGAAAGTATTGGAGCCGTTACAATAAGAACAACACCTGATACTGTGCCTTATATTTTATTTGGTAAAAAAGGCATGGTTGCTGGCCAAGGGCATGAATTAAAAGGATTGAACAAACAATCAATAATTGTTTTAAATGATAGTATACAAACACGGTGGCATAATGGTTATGTGGCTTCGGAGTTGATCGGCCCTTCCTATAAATGGAACAGCTTGCACTGGCGTGTACAAAGCGTAGACGCCTTGCCGGGAGATACAACACTGCTAAAAGTAGTTGGCTATAAAACTAACGGACAAATTGATACATTAAAAACATTTACACAAGATAGCTCCGATGTGTTTGACCTGTATAATTATGCAGATGCAAATATATATCCCTATTTAAAACTGGTTGCCCTTATGCGCGATAATATTAACACTACATCGCCGCAATTAAAGCGTTGGCAAATTATGTATGATGAAGCGCCGGAGTGTGCCATTAATCCGCTAAAAGGTTTTCAAAGCATCAACGATACTTTGCAGGAAGGAGATAAAGTAACATTTAAATTCCCGATTGAGAATATTGGCGTTAAAAATTTTGATGACAGCCTGGTAGTAACTTATTGGATAGAAGACAACAATCATAATCAAACACCTTTGCCACAAAAAATGAAACCAAAGCCATTTGTACCCGGCCAGGTTTTTATTGATACTGTTACTGTGAACAGTTATCAGTACGCCGGCAATAACGCATTGTGGATATATGTAAACCCATTATCCAATGCAAAATATCAAAAAGAACAGGCTCAATTTAATAATATTGGAAGATACCCTTTCAGGGTTTCTAAGGATGTTACCAATCCTTTACTGGATGTGACTTTTGACGGTGTACGAATTTTAAATGGCGATATTGTTTCTGCAAAACCATCTATTTTAGTGACACTGAAAGACGAGAATAAATTTTTGGCGTTAAACGATACAGGGGCATTTTCCGTTTTTATCCAACCACCGGGGCAAACCCAACAACGTATTTATTTTGCCCAGGGTTTACAGTTTACACCCGCTAACCTTCCAAAAAACAGTGCTTCAATTACCTACAATGCCAATTTTCCGGTTGATGGTACTTATTTATTGACCGTTCAGGCAAAAGATAGAAGCCGTAACGCATCAGGTACCCAGGATTACAAGATCCAGTTTCAGGTAGATAATAAACCAACGGTAACCAATGTATTAAATTACCCAAACCCATTTAGTACCAGCACACGGTTTGTATTTACCCTAACGGGTAGTGAGGTGCCAGAGGTATTCACAATTCAGATAATGACCATTACCGGAAAAATTGTGCGCGAGATACAACGTTCTGAATTGGGCCATGTGCATATTGGCAGAAATATTACCGATTACGCCTGGGATGGCAAAGATGATTTTGGAGATAAGTTAGCCAACGGTGTGTACCTATACAAAATAACCACCAAATTAAACGGCAATAGTATAGAGAAGTCAGGAAACGCCGCCGATAAATTTTTTGTGAAAGATATTGGCAAGATGGTATTAATGCGGTAACCTCTGCGTTGTCACTTCGGGTAATTCCAACGAAAGGAGGAATGTATCGACAAGTCTTACAAATGGTTCTCAATATGCTCCACTTCGTTTCACTACTCGAACTGACACTTTAATAATTTTAAACTATGATAGACAACGAAATAATACTCAACAAAGCGAGCTTTAACCCAAAAGTAAAAACCTATATTTTTTTGATAGTGCTGTTTTATCTTTTTATTTCTATTGCAGGTTGGTTGATCATTCCATTTTGGCTGTGCGGTTTAGGGCAATGGCTAAGTAACAAATTTTTTCACACACTCGAATGCCAGTTAACCACAAAAAACCTTCGTTTTTCAAAAGGCATGATCTTTCATATCGAAAAAACAATTCCTCTCGAAAATATCCAGGACCTTTCTTTTTACGGTGGCCCCATCCTCCGCTCTTTTGGCCTAACGCTTATTCGTATTGAAACGGCCGGCGGCGGCGGCGGTAAACACGATAATAATATGATGAGCATGTTGGGAATAATTGATGCAGAAAAATTTAAAACAGAGATCTTAAATCAACGCGAAAAAGTAATAAAAGAAAAATACCAGATCACTACTTCGGTAAGCAATAATGCTAATTCGGCTATGAACGATGAATTACTTCGTGATATTAAAAATGTATTGGTTGAAATTAAGGATGCTTTAAAAAAGTAATTCATAATTTCCCTTATGTGGGGATTTTTTATTTCTCTTTTAATGGATTTATTCCGTTGAGATATTGCCTTTGCAATATTTCATAGCTCTCAAAAAAATCCGGTAATGGTTCTGAGTAAGGTTTATTATCACTTCCAACAAAAAAATTCGATTTTTTCGAATAATCAATTAAAAATCTCTGATCTAAGTGCAACGATTGCGTACAACATTGAATTGCATAAGCTGTATCGTTTTTTATATATAGGTAATAACTTTCGCCTGAGAAGCGAAGATCATGTTCTTTAACGTTACAAGTGTCTATCAATATTTTAATTAGGCATTTCCGACTATCAATGTCTTTAATACTAACCAATTTACCTGTAAGTTTTATATTATACTTTTTATAATATTCTGAAGACTTGTTTCCAACTACATCCCTGTAACTATTATCACATCCAATATGAAAAAACAAAATAAATAATACTTTAATGACAAATCTTGCTTTTATGGCAGTATCATTATTCATCGGTTCTGTTTAACCTTTTTTTCTATCCTTACTATTAAACCTTCTTTTAGGTTTAGATTTATCACCAAACTTTGAAGGCTTTTTTACAATAGCACTTGGATTATACACCGGGCCCTCGCCCAATTTTTCAGGTAACGGTAATTTAGTTACATCAAAGCCCATCAAAGCTTCTATTCGTCCAAATTTTTGTTGATCGTACTGGTTAATAAAAGTAATGGCCACACCAGCCTTAGAGGCACGCGCAGTTCTGCCTATGCGGTGAATATAATCTTCAGGATCACCGGGCGCATCATAATTCACAACCAACGAAATCCCGTCCACATCAATACCACGCGAAAGAATATCCGTTCCAATTAAAATTCTTAATTTTTTTGCTTTAAAATCACGCATGATCTCTTCCCTTTCTGCCTGCTCAAGGTCAGAATGAAAAGCCTTAATGGGGCCATTCACATGCCTTAAATTCCTTTCAAGCTGTTTTACATTTTCTTTTGTGGATGAAAATATAATTACAGATTGGTAATCTTCATTTTCCAATATTCCCTTTAACAGAGCTTCTTTTTGATTATCATAAACCAGGTAGGCTTGTTGCACAATACCGGCCGCAGGTTTACTGATCGCAATATTAATTTGTTCAGGATCATTGGATATCTCTTTTGCCAACTGACGCATTTTTGGCGGCATGGTTGCAGAGAATAAGATCGTTTGCCTTTTCTTTGGCAGGTAACTTATAATGGCTTTAATATCATCAAAAAAGCCCATGTCCAGCATTCTATCGGCTTCATCTAAAACCAAATGTTGTAAATGCTCAAAGTTGATGTCTTTTGCCTGCAATAAAGAAATTAAACGGCCGGGCGTTGCCACAACAATATCAACCCCTTCTCGCAAAGCATGCTTTTGTTTTTCCCAGGTCATGCCATCATTTCCGCCATAAATGCCCATAGAACCAACCGAGCAAAAATACCCAAGCCCGTCTATCTGCTGATCTATTTGCACTACCAATTCGCGTGTTGGTGCAATGATCAGGGTATTTAAATGCCTTGTTGGCGCATGTAAAATATGATTGATAACGGGTAATAAATAGGCTGCAGTTTTACCGGTACCGGTTTGCGCACAGGCAATAAGATCTTTATTATCAAGAATAACAGGAATTGCCTGTTGCTGAATTGGGGTTGGCTGTTTATAACCCATACTGTACAGGCCCTCCAGTAATGAGTCTTCAAATTTAAAATCGTCGAATGTCAAAAGAATGCTTTTTAATTAAATAATGGGCAAAGATACGCTTTTACGGGCAATTCGCACTACTCTGTCTCACCTGTTATTTTCGGGTAAATTTTGGCTTATTAAGCCTGAGGATTTAATATTTGTGCTTGCAAAAAAAATACGAATGATTATATTTACTATATAATTCATTTAATATCATGAAAAAATTCATCCCTGTTTCTATTCTTATCTGTTTGATAATTGGTGGTATTGGTTATTTCTGGCACCCCGTATGGTGGCTATATGTAGCGGTAGTGCCTCTTATTTTATTAGGCATAAAAGATCTTACGCAAACCAAACATTCTATTAAACATAATTTTCCTATTGTTGGCCGTATGCGTTGGTGGGCCGAGTGGATGCGCCCAAAAATATACCAGTATTTTATTGAATCGGATACGGATGGTACACCTTTTAACCGCTTAAGCAGGAATGTTATTTATCAGCGTTCAAAAAAAGTGAATGATACCACACCTTTTGGCACACAACTAAATGTTTACGAAACAGGCTACGAATGGCTAAATCATTCAATTAGCCCTTTACCTCATTCTAAAGTTGATCACGATCCGCGTGTATTGGTTGGCGGACCTGATTGTAAGCAACCCTATTCTGCCAGCATCTTTAATGTTTCTGCCATGAGTTATGGTTCTTTAAGCAAGAACGCTATTATGGCATTGAACGGCGGTGCCAAGCTTGATAATTTTGCACATAATACCGGCGAGGGCGGATTAAGCCCATACCATTTAGAGCCCGGTGGCGATGTGATATGGCAAATTGGTACCGGTTATTTTAGCTGCAGAAATACAGACGGTACATTTAATTATAATGCATTTGCAGAACGCGCCGTGCTGCCAAATGTAAAAATGATAGAGATAAAATTATCGCAGGGCGCAAAACCGGGGCATGGTGGTATTTTACCGGCCGCCAAGGTAACCGAGGAGATCGCAAAGATACGCTTGGTTGAAAAAGGAAAAGATGTGCTTTCCCCGCCTTATCATACAGCATTTAGTACGCCTTTAGAACTGGTACAATTCATTAAAAAATTACGAGAGTTAAGTGGTGGCAAACCTATTGGCTTTAAATTGTGTATTGGCCAAAAAAGCCAGTTCATTGCCATTTGTAAAGCCATGATAAGTACTAATATTATGCCCGATTTTATTACTGTGGATGGCGGTGAGGGTGGAACCGGCGCTGCACCACTTGAATTTAGCAACTCGGTAGGTATGCCGTTAAGAGATGCTTTGGCTTTTGTATACGATTCTTTACACGGTTTTGGACTTAAAAAACATATTAAAATTATTGCTTCCGGTAAAGTGCATACAGGTTTTGACCTTGTAAAGAATATTTCTTTAGGGGCCGATATGTGCAACGGGGCAAGGTCGATGATGCTGGCCCTTGGCTGTATACAGGCATTAGAGTGTAATACCAATACCTGCCCAACCGGTGTAGCCACACAAAACCCCAAATTATACAAAGGTTTAAATGTGGATGACAAGCGGGTACGCGTTGCCAACTATCATCACGAAACGATAAAAGCAGCAGTAGAATTGATGTCGGCTGCCGGTATTGCGCACCCTGATAATTTGCACCGCTCACATATTTATCGCAGGGTAAGCGCCAACCAAATTCAAACCTATGCAGAGATGTATCCTTACTTATTAAAAGGTTCATTATTGGAAGCGCCATATCCGCAAGGCTGGGAGCTTGATGTGATGCACAGTAACGAAACGACGTTTGATCATTCGATCAAATACGCCTAAGTTCATTTTGCTCTTGCCATCGGAAACTGCTCTGTCCTTTCTTTACCATTTGGCATTCCCCAAATTTCAGCAACCAGTGAGTCGCTGTTAATTTTTGTATAGCTGATCTTTGTTGGAAAATCGTGCTGCGGGTTTTCAAAAACAAATTTATTGCTGGTAGAATTAGTTAAAGTAAATTTTACGGCCTGGCCATTATTTTGATCTTTAACCGTTGGAATATAGAATAACTTATCTCCTCTTTGTTCAAGACTTACAGTTTCTGAAGAAACCGTATCCTTACCGGCAATAAAAAAACTTTTTCCGGTTAAAGTAGAATCATTTTTCTTTTCCCATATTTCAAACAAGGCACCATCTTTAGAAATATTTTGCCAGGAACCAAGAAGCCAGTTTGCTTTTTCAATTTGACTGTATTCTTTTACATAAGCTACCTTAAGATCATCTTTAGTTGGACATGAGCAGGAAATAAAACAAAATAGCCCGATAAATAAACCAGAATATTTAAAACAGTTTTTCAAATTACTCTTTTACTACTTTTACAACTTTGTTACCTTCAGAAGAATTCAACCTTAAAAAATAAATTCCGCTTGCAATATTTTCAATATTTAATTGCAAGCCATCTGCGTTTCTTTCAATTTGCATAGTAACTTCCTTGCCCAATACATCCAGCATTTGGATAGTATTTATCTTTTCAAATCCATTACCATTAATTACTAATTTATTCGAAAATGGATTTGGAAAAACGTTTACTGAGTTTAAAATGGAATTATTTTCTCTTATGTTAACAGCACCGCTGATATTGATGTCATCAATAAAAATATTATTACCGGCATTTGGTGTAAATTCAAACTTTAACGCCACTTTCTGATTGCCTACCGAACCGCTTAAACTTATCATTTCAGTTACCCATTCTGATGCCTGCGGTTGAAGATAAGCTGTTGGAATTAAAGTGCCGGTAGTATTTAACTGGGCGCCGCTTTTTGAATACAGTTGGGTCCAGTTACCGCCGCAATTTGTAGACACAAAAACTTTTAACGCATCATTATTATTGGCTGCCTGCTGTGCATACGCATATTTAAAAGTAAGCTGCGGCGAATTGATTACATTTTGTAAATTAAATAATGGACTATAAACTGTTACAGGGCCATTTGGATTATCGTAAAAATTATTTACCCAGATACAGTTTGTGCCCGTTGCAGCTGTAGTAGTATTTAATACAAAACTGCTTCCATATTGCGGGATGGTAGCCGTCCAGTTAACGTCAGGAAACGTTGTTTCAAAACCCTGTGTGGTATTTAAACTGCCGCTGTTTAGTCCTGGTAAAACAATAAGGCTTTGTTTTGTGATCGAATCCATACCAAAAGCGTTACTTACTTTTAGTTTTACAGTAGCAGTACCTGAATTTGTAAAACTTAATACGCCGTTTTGTAACGTAGATGTAGCTGCAGCTGTAGGGCTACTCCACTCCCAATTGGTTACAGTTGCATTATAACTATAATCAGTAAAAGTATAATTGTTGCCAACACATGTAACGGCATCGGCAACAAAATCGGCTTTTGGGGCACAATTCGCATTCGGGTTTATAACACCCGTAGCAATTAAATTGGCATTTGTAGATAAATTATCTCTTCCAACAATACCACTATTGATGCAATTGATCATTCTTGTTTTTTGGCCCTGCGTGAACATTTTTGAACAATAAGCGTACTCCATATAATTTTGTACATTTTCAACAATACCGCTGGTGCAAACGGCAGAATTCAGATTGCAGGATTGATGGCCTTTAGTTATTGGTGTATCACTTACACCATCATCGCCACAAGCTACACCGGGTTGATTGGTGCTACCCCAGGTATGCTGTAAATTAAACCAGTGCCCGGCTTCGTGTGTTAATGTGCGCGAGGTATAAGGATTAGATGTGCCAATACTGCCCACATAGCTATGCAAAGCAACAATAGCATCAGCATTAGCGCTTGCCTGGCCCGGTAAATAAGTATAACCTGCGGCTCCAGCCTGCATTGTTCTAACCACGTATATATTTAAATACTTTGTTCTGTCCCAGGTGTAAGTATAATACGAATTACTGGCCACCCAATCGGTATGAGGGGTATAATGGCGCGTGATGCCATTAGTGCAGTTCCCATTCTCATCCAGCGTTGCTAACTGAAATTCTATCTGGCAATCGGCAGCAATGGGTTTGTATTGGGCAATAATACCGGTAGTATCAGCATTTTTTTTACTGTAGTCGCGGTTCATTACAGCTATGGCATCATGTACCTGCGCATCGCTTATATTTTCATTTCCTCCCAAATGCAGGATATGAAATACCACAGGAATGGTAAATGTGGTAGCCATGGTTTTTAATTGGTTGTTGTTGCTTATATTATTGGCGTCCTCAATTAATTTCGCAGTGCGGGCCTTTGCCGTAGGATCTTCTTTAAATAAGGCTTCCTGCGCATGTAAAAATCCGCAATTAAATTCATTTTGAGCCGTGGCAAATCCACCAATTAATAAAAGAGAATGAAGTAAAATTTTTTTCATGTAATTTATAAGATATTTAAAGGTATCAATTTTAGTTTAATTATCTTTACCATTCAAATAATTAATACATGTTTAAAACCATTCAACAAATAAATATAGGCATTTTAGGTGGCGGCCAGTTGGGAAGAATGCTTATTCAAAATGCTATAAACCTTAATTTAACTATTTCTGTACTCGACCCCGATAAAAATGCTCCCTGCAGGCATCTGGTAAAAAAATTTACGCAAGGCAATTTAAACGATTACGATACTGTTTATGATTTTGGTAAAGATAAAGACCTTATTACCATTGAGATAGAGAATGTAAACGTAGAAGCGCTGAAAGCCCTTGAAAAAGAAGGAAAAAAAGTATATCCACAGCCACATATTATTGAAATGATACAGGACAAAGGGTTACAAAAAATGTTTTACCAACGTAATAATATTCCTAGTCCCGACTTTTTTTTGGTGGATAACAAAAAACAAATTGCCAAATACGCTGATTATTTTCCATTCTTTCAAAAACTCAGGAAAGGTGGTTACGATGGTAAGGGAGTAGTGAAATTGGTTAATCCGCACCATTTGGAAAAAGCTTTTGAAGAACCTTCTGTTTTAGAACGTTTGGTTGATTTTGATAAAGAGCTTTCGGTAATTGTTGCAAGAAGCGAAAGCGGGGAAGTAAAATGTTTTCCGGTAGTAGAATGCGAATTTAATCCCGAAGCCAACCTGGTAGAATTTTTATTTAGCCCTGCCAATATTAAAAAAAGTGTAGAAAAGGAAGCGCTTAAATTGGCTGCAGATATTGCCGAGAAGCTTGGTATTATTGGTTTGCTGGCGGTAGAATTATTTTTAACCAAAGATGGAAAAGTACTGGTAAACGAAATTGCACCGCGTACACATAACAGTGGGCACCATACTATTGAAGGCAATATTACCTCGCAGTTTGAACAGCAGTGGCGTGCCATTTTAAATTTGCCCCTGGGCGATACGGCCATTGTAAAAGCCGGCGTAATGGTTAATTTGCTTGGCGATTTTGGTTACGAAGGCACTGCAGTATACCAGGGCCTTGAAGATATTTTAAAATTTAGTGGCGTGTATGTGCATTTATACGGAAAAGCAACCACAAAACCATTTCGCAAAATGGGGCATGCTACCATTGTTGACGATGATCTTTTAAAAGCAAAACAAAAAGCCAGGCTGGTAAAAAACACTTTAAAAATTATTGCTTAAGATCATAAATTTCGAAAAGCCATAGTAGTTACAGCTTTTCGAAATTCATACTGCCGTGCTTTTACCAAAGTGTTGCATTAAATAAAGAGCAACCGCTTGCCGAGGCATTACCCCCAAATTCGCCATTTCCAACGGCCCTAAAAACGTTATTGGCAAAACCATTTGGAGTAAAAATATCATTTGCCGCTCTTCTGTAATGAGCCCAGTTTGGGCCCTGGTTACCGCTTAAGCCTGCCATTACATTGCAAAATTTATTACGATAGTTACCTGCGTAATCAACATAAAGATTGTCAGTCCACATAGGTACCCACCCACCTAACACTTTTCTAAAAGCAGTAACATCGCTCCCTGAAGTATTGAGATAGGCAGTGTTGCCAACCCAGGTACTCAAAACCAACATCTTTTTATTGTTAGCGTAGGTTTTGGTTTTAATTTTTGTCCATGGTTTACAATCGCCGGTAGTAAATGGAATTATAACGATGGCAGTGCCGTTATTATAATCTGTTACCGAGCCATTGTAGGCATACTGTGTTACGCCATCCAATGTTGTAAAATCGCCATTGTTTATCTGGGCGGTAAAAGAACGGTCGCCATTGTGAACAATAAATTCATCTCCCTGGTTGGTAAAAATGTGCAGCTCCTGCCCTATCAAAACTTCGCCATTACTGTTGCATACCGTACGTATTCCTGTATGCGGAACGTAATGGTAAAAGATATCGGAAGATGGATCATAAACCTCGTTGGCCAATGCATTTGTATGTGCCGTAAAAAGCACAGACCTTAAAGATGTATAGTTAAAGTTGGATTCGAAGCATTGCGGCTGGGTTTCGGTATTTGTGGTATCGTCATTGGCTGTATCATCATAAGCATCCTGAATATCTTCCACAACCAGTTTAAAATTATCGTAGCCATCAAAAACCAATAATCCATCACTGCAGGTAATTCCATTTGTGGCAGGACACCCACTTCGTTGCTGCGAATTATCTTTAGCGGTAGTTAGGTTGCCGCCCTGGCCTGGTTGATTTACAGACTGCTGGCTTTCTTTTTTACATGCCGTAAAAATAATCGATGCCGTTGCATAAAGTAAAATTAATTTTCCTGTTGTTTTCATGTGTTTTAATTTTAAGCATTAGTAAATACGTTAATTAGATTCAAAACTAAATGAAACGGTAATTACAAAATTTCTTTTGTGTACGCTACTCAAACCGTTATACAAGTGGTTGGTTTCTTTATGCGGATAACAAGCTTTAATTTGGTTGTTACAAAAAAAACACAATTACTAAATTAAATTTATTTATTTTAGATTGATGGAAAAAAGAACATGCCCCGAATGTGGAGAAGTTATTACAGGCCGTATTGATAAAAAGTTTTGCAGTGATATGTGCCGCAACTCTTTTAACAACAAGGTAAACAGCGATACCACCAATTATGTAAGAAATGTAAATAATATTTTACGTAAAAACAGAAGGATACTTGAAGAGAACCTGCAGGGCGAAAAAACAACCCTGGCCAAACAAAAATTACTGGACAAAGGATTTAATTTTAAATACTACACGCATCAAACCACCACAAAAAATAATCATACATACATATGGTGTTATGAGTTTGGGTACCTTCCACTGGACAATGACCTTATACTTATTGTGAAACGAAAACAGGAAAGTTAAAAATGAACCCAATTACTTATCATAAGGCAGGACCGGATGATATACAAACCATTATTGATTGCCGCGCAAAATTTATAAGCGAGTTTGCAGGCGAGCAACCTTTAAACCTGGTGAACGATTTTAATGAGCAGTTTGAAAATTATTTGAAACGCGCATTAAATCAAACATATATTGTTTTTATAGCAAAGCAAAATAATACAATTGCGGGTATGGGCGGTGTTGTTTTGCGTGAACAACCGGGTAATTTCAGAAATCCATCCGGAAGGGTTGGTTATTTTATGAGCATGTATACCTTTCCCGAATTCAGGAGAAAAGGCATTTGCACGGGTATTTTGAACGCGCTTACTAACGCAGCCAGCGAATTAGGAATTACTGTGTTTGAATTACATGCAACCAAAGAAGGAGAATTTGTTTACAAACAGAACGGCTTTCAAATGCATCACGAGCCAACCTATCGGAAATATATAGAATAACATTTGCAATGTCAATTATAACTCCACAACTCGATCTGTTTGAGATAAAATCAGAAGATCTTGAACACATTCACACCCTTCACTCTTTACCCGAGGTGGATGAGTTTAATACTCTTGGCATTCCGGCATCCCTAAACGAAACTCGAGACCTTTTAAATAACTGGCTCACTTCAATAAAGGCTAAAACGGCGCTTGTTTTTAAGATCGTGAACCGGCAAACAGGGCAATTTATTGGTTTGTTCGGAATAAAAATGGGCAAGCCCAATTACAGATCGGCAGAGATCTGGTATAAATTACATCCCGCATCATGGAATAACGGATACGCCACCGAAGCAACAAAAGCTGTTTTAAATTTTTGTTTTAATGAGCTTAAACTGCACCGTGTGGAAGCCGGATGTGCTGTAGCAAACATTGCATCTATAAAGGTGCTTGAAAAAACAGGCTTTAAAAGAGAAGGACAAAAACGAAAGATCCTTCCAATACGTGGGCAATGGGTAGATAATTATTTTTATGCAATATTAGAAGAAGATCATAAAACCAATAAATAAGCGCCATGTATACACCACGCAAATATCAAAATGACAATATTGATGAAATAAAAAACTTTATTCAACAAAACAGTTTTGGCATACTTGTAGTTGAAGCCGGTGGTAAAATAACCGCTACACACATTCCGCTTGAATTATACAGGAATGAAAAAGGTGAAGACGTTTTGTGCGGGCACCTTTCAAAAGCAAATCCACAATGGAAAAATTTTGAAACTGCAAATGAAGTGCTGGCCATATTTTCTGGCCCACATACTTATATCTCATCGTCATGGTATGATCATGAAAATGTGCCAACCTGGAATTATATTGCAGCTCACGTATACGGCAGCATTCGTATCACGACCGATGAAGAGGTTTTAAAAGCTTTAAAACGATTGGTTGATAAATATGAAAAAGCGTCTGCAAAGCCTGTTGATATTGAGAAAATGACTCCAGGTTATGTTGCAAAGGAAATGAAAGGCATTATCGGTTTTGAAATTAAGATCACAAAAATTGAAGCAGCCTACAAATTATCCCAAAACCGCGATCAAAAGAACCAGGAGGCTATAATTAAAGAATTAGAATCTAAAGGCGACGCCAACTCCCTTGCCATTGCTAATGAAATGAAAGCTAAAAAGAAGTAAAACCTGTGTTTTCAGGCATGAAAATTGCATCATCTTAAATGAGATGATTAGATATTTTATATTTTTTGCTTCGATTGCTTTTACTGCAACTATATATGCACAAAGCGGCTTAAAAAATGTGGTTTGGGTACTTTCTAAAGTTGAAGATAAAAAAACAAATACCAATATTACACTAACACACGATCACTCTATTTTACGTTTTGACGATAGCACTTACGCCGGCTATGGCTGCAACGCCTTTTCGGGAAAATACAGGGTCTCCGGAGATAAATTAAGTTTTTTTGGAGGCATGCAAATAAGTGATCAAACCTGTACCCAACCCGATGATGCAAAAGTAGAAGATTACATTATGAAGGATTTTGTTCAGCTGCAATTTAAATTGATCGGCGAAACGCTTATATTAAGCAAAAACAATGATGTATTTTTTACTTTTAAAAAGAAAGTGAATTAATAAATAATTCAGTAAGGGCTTCTGAAATTATTTTGCCCTAGCGGCGCAAAATAATTACACGTTACTCCGCGTTGGGGCCATAGCATATCAATAAACCAAAAATAACGAAGGTTACCCCTGCTCTTCGTTAACGTAATACAATTTATAGTACTTTAAACCTTTTTCCTCATCATATCCGCGTTCTACGTAATCGTGGCGGGCATGAATGTATATGTGAAAATTCTTATCCAGTTTAACAACACTACGCATATACTTTTGATTCTTTTTAACCGCCGTTTGCGAAACATCAAACTCATCAATAGCAGTAAGGTCCATTTTTTTGTTATAATCCTTACGGTAATCTTTAAACGCGCCAATCAATTCGGGTTGTACCAACACTTCCTTCTCAAATTCCTGCAAATTAAATTTATCTTTTTCTTTAAAATACGAAGTGCTTTTGTTAAGCATCATCATCTGGTCTTGTTTGTTTACGTTATTTGCTTCGGTTAGTATCTCCTCACAAAAACCACGCGATGTATCTATAAAATTCTTGGTATGGTAATAACCGTTTGGTTTAATGGTAGCATTCAAAAAATCCTCTTCCCAATACATGGCACACTCGGCATTGCGGTTATTGGTATCAATTATACTTAGTTTATACCCTTTCTTTTTATCGGTATCAAACACAAGGCAACCTTTATCCAGCTTGTTAATATTTATGCCGTTATCGCAATCAATATCAAAATTATCAACGTGCTGATACACTTTTAGGTAAGTTTCTTTATTCTCAGTTTTAAAAAATCCAATGGCGTTACATAATTCACCGTCTACAACGGCATCTCTAAAAAAACAAACGTAAAACTCGCCGCCTTTTATTTTTGGGTGCATGCTTTGGTTATACAAATGTTCTGCAACCTGTTTACTTTGCTCCACAAATTCTTTCTGAGAGCCAAATAGGTCTTCGCAGGCATTGGCAACACTGGCCAAAGAAACATCAACCTTACCTTTAAACTGGTAATAAATATCGGTTTTAAAGGGGGTTAAAAAGTAACGCAGAACGGTTTCTTTTACAAAGTCATCTTTAAATTCAAACGTTTTATCGCTTAAGGTCAACTCTTCACCTAATCCTTTATTACCAACAAAATGCACGCAAAAATGAGTTAGCTGTGCCCTCGAAAAATCTATCATAACTAAATATATTACCCGCTAAATATAACATTCTTAGCCGCTACCCATTTAACAATATTTAAACAAGTTTTTAGCCTGTCTGGCAAAATATATGCATGCTTGGATATGAAATTACGTATTAAAAAATTAAATTTGTACATATGCAAGCATTCATATCTAAAATAACCAAAAAAACTGCCTTACTAGTTGGGGTTATTATTTTGTCGTCATTTACTTTTTTTAAGTATGTATTCGACAAGAACGATGTAATTTTTGAATTACTTTTTGGAAGCCTAAACCAGAACCATTATTCGCCGTTAAAATTAGATGATACTTTTAGCGAAAAGGTTTTTGAACTTTATGTGAAGCGGATGGATTATAATAAAAAGTTCTTTCTTCAAAGCGATGTGGATGAACTGGGCAAATCGCGCCGGGATATTGACGACCAGCTTTTAAACCAGCATCACGAGTTTTACGCAAAGTCGATTGAGCTATACATGAAACGCTTAAAAGAAAAAGAGAACTGGAGCAAAGAGCTATTATCAAAACCTATTGATTTTACCGTAAATGAAGAATACGAAACCGATTACGAAAAAACCACTTATGCCAAAACGCAGGATGATCTGAAGAACGAATGGCGTAAAATGATCAAGTACCAGGTTCTGTTACGTTTGGATGATATGCTGGACCGCCAGGAAAAAGCAATTGAAAAGAAAGATACTGCCTGGAAAGTAAAATCATTTGATACCCTTGAAGTTGAAGCCAGGCGCAAGACCCTTAAAGCAAACGAAGATTGGTTTAAACGTTTGAACAAAGTTACCCCACGTGAGCGTTTTTCTACGTTCGCAAATGCAATTACCGGTGTATACGATCCTCATACAGAATATTATGCTCCTAAAGAGAAAAAGAAATTTGACCAGATCATGAGCGGCCAGTTTGAAGGTATTGGCGCCCGCTTACAAAGTAAAGATGGCGCTTTACTGGTTAGCGAGATCATTGTAGGTAGCCCAAGTTATAAACAAGGCGAATTAAAAGCAGGCGACCAGATCGTTAAAGTTGGGCAGGGCAATGCCGAGCCGGTAGACGTAACCAACCTGGATATTGACGAAGCTATTGAATTTATAAAAGGAAAAAAAGGTACCGAAGTAAAATTAACCGTTAAGAAAAGTGATAACAGTATTAAAGTTATTCCGATAATAAGAGATGTTATTGAAATAGAAGAAACATTTGCAAAAAGCGCTGTTCTTGAAAACAACAAAAACAAGATCGGTTATATTTATTTACCGTCGTTTTATACTGCCAGCTTTGCCAATTCGGGTGCAGGCCGCGGATGCTCAAGCGATATGCGTAAAGAAATAGAAAAATTAAAGAAACAAAACGTAAAAGGTATAGTTATTGACCTGCGCGACAACGGCGGGGGCTCTTTACAGGAAGTGGTTGCAATGGCGGGTTTATTCTTTCCAAAAGGCCCGGTTGTTCAGGTTCAGGGCAAAAAAGGCATGCGTAATGTAATGGAAGACAGAACCCCGGATGTTGTATGGGACGGGCCGTTAACCATTATGATAAACCATAATAGCGCCAGCGCCAGCGAAATTCTTGCCGCTGCTATACAGGATTATAAACGCGGTGTAATTGTTGGCACGCCAAGTTTTGGAAAAGGTACCGTGCAATCTTTTGTAGACCTTGATAATTTCTTGTTACCGCAATTTGATACCATTAAACCCGTTGGCCAGGTAAAGATCACCAATAGTAAATTTTACCGTATTAATGGCGGCGCAACGCAATTAAAAGGCGTTATACCTGATGTGTTATTGCCCGACCCGTATACATTTATTGATCTTGGAGAGAAGGAAATGGATAATCCAATGCCTTGGGACGAGATCCCGAAGGCTGATTATGTTGAGTTTAAGAATATTAATTACCCAACGGTGATCAAAAACAGCCAGGCACGTGTTAAGAAAAATCCTCAGTTTACTTTGATAGAAGGACAGGCAAAAGAAGTAAAATCTAAAAAAGACGATACTAAATACAGCCTTAATTTAGAAAAATTCAGAGCCGAACAAAAACAATTAAGAGATCAGAATAAAAAATACGAAGATCTTAGAAAAGAAATAAAAGGCTTTACCGGCGAGTTATTAAGCGAAGATGTTGCAAAGATCAGCAACGATACAACCCGCTTAAACCGCGAAAATAAATGGGTAAAGAACGTAACTAAAGATATTTATATTCACGAAGCTACCAACGTACTTTATGATATTAAATAACCGCGTAGTATTTTTTTATGAGTGAAAGAGCTTTTATACCGGGTATGGGCGTAAGGCTTTTATCCTTCGAAGACCAGCAACCCAATTGTGAATACGACGTAAATGTGCCTGCGTATGATCTTGCCGAATTAGTAAAACAAGGTCATAAAAAAGTAGTTGATATTGGTTGCGGTTATGGCAAAACAAAAAAAATTGTAGAAAATGCCGGAGGCACCTGGGAGGGTGTAGAACCTTTTGAAGGCGGCGCTCATACCGTTGTTGCCAATGCAGAAGAGCTTCCCTTTAAGGATGGAACTTTTGACCTTGTAATTATGGCTTCTGTTTTAGAACACATCCCCGATGTAGAAAAAGCCATTGCCGAAGTAAGCAGGATCTTAAAACCGGGTGGGCTGTATGTTGGCTATGTTGCTTTTATGGAGTGTTTTCACGAGATCTCATACAACCACATGTCCTATTTTTCGTTAGAGTTTTATGCAAAAAAACATGGCATGAAGCTTGAAAAAATAACCGGCGGCAGAAGATTTGGTATTGATTATCACAAGATGGTTTTATGGAGCCCTATTCCGTTTAAAAAAATGCGTGGCTTTATTGCTTTCAGAATAAGAACCTGGAATAAATTAAAATCAAAACTTATATTCTTAAATTTAAAGTTAAGAGCGAAATTGGATACTGCTACCGCTAAGAAAAAAGCCGACATTTATTACAAAGTAGAATGCCTGCGCCAATCAAACGGTTACAACTTCGTGATCAAAAAACTTTAAATAAAAAAGCCACAGATTTCGCAAATCCACACAGATTTTTAATAATATCTGCGTTATTTGTGAAATCTGCGGCTAAAAAAATCCGGATTTAGAATTTCAAACTAACTCCACCCAAAAAATTAATTGGTGCTGCAGGCGCTTTATAGTTATAAGTGCTTAATGTTGTATCGGTATAGTAGCTAAACGTGTAACCATTGGTCTCATATTTAGCGCTAAGTAAATTATGCACGCTCAGCATAAACGAAATTTCCGGAATTAATTTTGTTTTGATCGTGTAATTGAATCTCGCATCCACTACGTTATATGGGTCTATACTGCGCTTTGCATTGCTTGTATTATCAAGGTACTGGCGATCTACATATTTATTAATAAATGTGATCTCCATATTTTTAACCGGCTTTATCACAAACATTACCGAAGAAATTACATTGGGCGAAAAAGAAATATCGGTATTCTTATATACATTTTTGTGTTGCGCGTAAGTAGTGTAAGCTGCATCGGTACTATCAATATACTCTTCGTAATTATTTATTTTATTTTGCGATAACGTTAAATTACCTCCTATTCCAAAATACTGCCCAAGGTTGGCATTTGCCTCCAGCTCTACTCCTCTTCTGTAGCTGCTGGCAACATTTACACGGTTATAAGCGCCAACGCTATTTATTTTTCCATTCAACACCAATTGGTTCTTGTACTGCATATTGTAAAGGTTCGCAGCCAGATATAAATTTCTCTTCTTATATTTCACACCGGCCTCAATATCCAGTAATTGCTCTGGTTTTGGCCTGTTTTGCGGGATGCTGTTCACAAAATCGTCACGGTTAGGTTCTTTATTTCCAACAGACATGGAAGCGTAAAGATTAACATTCGCAGTAGCATCATAACTTAAGCCCAGTTTTGGATTAAAAAACGTATAGGTTTGATTTTGCATTTTTGTGGTAAGTAAAGTATCTGCAAAACCTAAAAAGCGGTAATCCACATTTCTTACCTGCAAATCAACAAACACATTTAAATTAGAAACAGGTTTATAATTTGTTTTTAAATACGCATTTCTATCATTTTTATTGGCAGTATTAAAAAGGTACTGTTGGTCTATTTCAGAGTTAGAAGCATACTGCGCCCACATAACCCGGTTATAATGTTTGCCGTAATAACTATTAACACCGCCGCCTAAAGTAAATACAAGCTTTGAATTTGGCGTATAATTCATATTAAAAATACCACCAACAAAATCATTATCCAACCATAACCGGCGAATGATATTGCTGGTGGTGATGGTATCCCCTTTTGGCGTTATTAATGGATCGATTTTATACTTTGACAGATCCTGTGCCTCTTTATATTCTTCGTAATATCCTTTGCCTTTTGTATAATGGCCGGTAATATTAAAGCTTAAGCGCGAATTGACCTGGTGAATAAAATGCAACTGAAAATTATTTTGTTTATAATTATCGGTTTGATTTTTATAATACTGTAATTTCCCATTAGGATCTGTATAAGCTCCTAACTCGTTATACGTGCGGTTTCCGGCCTTAATAGAATCCTCGGGTACATAATTCCAGGCCTGGTATGTTTTTTCCTGGCCTAAAAAATTAATTAATTTAATAACCGTTTTTTTACCGTAATAGCCACCCGCAATGTAATACGATTGCAAATTGGATTTGGCGCGATCAATGTAACCGTCACTGCTAATATTGGAAGCGCGGGCATCTAAGGTAAATTTATTATTGAGTAAGCCGGTTCCTGCCATTAATGTATTTCTGAAGGTATTATACGAACCTGCTGTTGAAATAACACCTGCATAAGGTTTATCTTTTAACTCGTTGGTCTGAAAATTAATACTGGCGCCAAAAGCCCCGGCACCGTTACTTGAAGCACCTACACCACGCTGCACCTGAATATTATTTGTGCTTGAAACCAGGTCGGGCATATCTACAAAATAAGTACCCTGCGATTCTGCATCGTTAACTGGCACACCATTAATGGTAACATTAATACGGGTTCCATCCGATCCTCTTATGCGTAAACCCGTGTAGCCAACACCCGCTCCTGCATCTGAATTAACCACTACGCTTGGTAATTGGTTAAGCATATACGGTGCATCCTGCCCAAGATTTTGTTTTTTTAATGTTTCAGCATCTACATTGCTGTAGGCCATACCACTGTTCTTGTCAACACGCGTGGCATTTACAACTACTTCATCGAGTTGTTTGTTTGATTCTGAAAGCTTAAGGTCAAGTGCAAGATCGGAACTAAGATCTATTGTATCTGTTTTATCCAGGTAACCAAGGCTCCTGGTAGTAACAATATACTTCCCGTCTTTCAGGTTCTTAAATTTAAAAGCGCCTTCTGAATTTGCAGTGGCCGCTAACTGCGTGTTCTTAATACCAATTACTGCAAAAGGTATTGCTTCGCCTTTTTCAGATCTTACAGATCCGGAAAGACTGTGTTGGGCATGAATTTCAGCTACGCTAAAGCATGCCATCGCAAAGATGATCTTTGCCATTTTTTGTTTGTTCATTTTTTTTATTTTTTTTAATTAAACATAACAACACGTGGGGCATGTGTTATTTTAATTTATTTCCCTCCGCAGGCATTATCCTGTTCAGGTGTTTAACAGCAACGTTTGGCGAATACTGTTAACGGGTTTAATCTCAGCCTGAAAGAAATGTTGAATGTTGGATGATGAATTTTAAATGTTCCGGACCCGGACTACATTTATCATTCAACATTTATCATCTAACATCTCAACCAAGCACCCCTTAAGACGCTGCAAATTTACGATTGATTGTTTAATGTGCAAAAAATAGTTTCATAACCCAGAAAATTTTACAGATAATTGTAGTGATAATAATGGAAGAAAAAAAACGCATAGCTGTTATTGGCAGTACCGGTAGCATTGGCACACAGGCATTAGAGGTGATCAAAGAAAATCCTCAGTATTTTGAGGCAGAGGTACTGGTAGCAAATAATAATGCCGACCTGTTAATAAAACAAGCACTTGAATTTAATCCCAACGCAGTAGTTATAGCAGATGAGGGCCAGTATCAAAAGGTAAAGGCAGCATTATCTTCAACAGATGTTAAGGTATTTACCGGCAACAAAGCCGTTGAACAAATTGTTGAGATGGAAACCATCGACCTTGTGTTGGCGAGTATTGTTGGGTACGCTGGCCTTGCTTCAACCATTAATGCTATTAAACATAAAAAGCCAATTGCTCTTGCCAATAAAGAAACATTGGTTGTTGCCGGCGAGTTGGTAACGCGTTTAGCAAGAGAGAATGGCGTAAACATTTACCCCGTTGATAGCGAGCATTCGGCCATCTTTCAATGCCTGGCCGGCGAATGGGAGAATAAAATTGAAAAGATCTATTTAACCGCAAGTGGAGGGCCATTTCGTGGGAAAACACGCAACGATCTTTTAACAGTAACAAAAGCGCAGGCGCTTAAACATCCCAATTGGAGCATGGGCGCCAAGATCACGATCGACTCTGCAAGCCTTATGAATAAGGGTCTTGAAGTTATCGAAGCAAAATGGTTATTTCATTTAGATCCTTCGCAAATTGATGTGATCGTGCATCCGCAAAGTATTGTGCATAGCCTTGTTCAGTTTGAAGATGGCAGTATAAAAGCTCAAATGGGTTTGCCAGACATGAAGTTACCAATCCATTACGCCATGGGCTATCCGCAAAGGATAAAAACCAGTTTTCCACGCTTTGATTTTTTAAATTACCCGCAACTTACTTTCGAAAAACCAGACCTGGAAACTTTTACCAATTTGCAACTGGCTTTTAATGCTTTAAAAAAAGGCGGTAACATGCCTTGTGTTTTAAATGCTGCCAATGAAATTGCCGTGCAGGCTTTTTTAGAAGAAAAGATCGGCTTTTTACAAATGAGCGATGTGGTAAATAATACCATGGAAAAATCAGGTTTTATAAAAACGCCTTCCTACGAACAATATATTGAATGTGATAAAGAAACCAGAAAATTAGCAACGGGTTTAATTAAATAGATCACTCGATTTCAATATCATACTTAAATAATAAACCCGAAATATCATTCAAAGAAAATCTGGCTTTTTTTATTTTGTTTTTTTCGGGATCTATTGAATAATGATGGGCGCTTCGCAGGTCGGCCTTTTCAAGGATAGTATTTAAAAAAGTGGCGCCGGAAAGATCACAATCACTGAATACCGCCAAAGTAAGATCTGTTTCGGTAAGATCAACTTCATGCATGCTGCAGTTTTTAAATTTTGCTCCTTTCAGCTTTAATTTATAAAATGAAGAAAGATTTAAAACGCAATTTTCAAAATTTGCGCCGATCATGTATTCGTTACAGCGTTCAAAACTTACACCCAATAATTTGCAATCCTTAAAAGTAATATCCTGTAATACCGTTTTTGCCAGTTTTATCATACTTAGATTGCAACCGGTAAAAATGCACCCGGCAAAATTGAAATTAGAAAGATCGGCATCTGAAAAATTACAATGGCTAAAAGTGCAATTCTCGTATTCGCCTTTATCAATTGGTTTTTGGGTGCAATCGAGTTTCTCAAATTTTTTATCCTGGATATAAACCTTGTTCATTTGCCAAAGATAAAAAACGGATAACCATTTGCTATCCGTTCTTAAAACATTTTAAAAAAATCAGGCTTTATTGTAAGCGTCTTTTAATTTTTGAATATCTATTTTTTGCATTTGCATCATGGCCTGAACAACGTTGCCGGCTTTTTTACGGTCTTTATCTCCCATTAATTCTGTTAACGCATTTGGAATGATCTGCCATGAAAGCCCGTATTTATCTTTTAGCCAGCCACAACGCGACTCCTGTCCGCCGTTTGCCGTTAATTTATTCCAGTAATAATCTACTTCTTCCTGTGTTTCGCATTTTACGTAAAACGAAATAGCCTCTGTAAATTTAAATACGGGCCCTGCATTTAAAACCATAAACTCCTGCCCTTCTATTTCAAAAGTAGCGCCCATTAATGTGCCCTTGGGCAATGGGCCGCCGTCGCCCCAATAGCTTTTGCCACCAACTTTTCCGTTCTTAAAAACAGAGGTGTAAAAATCTATCGCTTCTTCTGCATTGTTATCGAACCATAAAAACGGTGTAATTTTTTGTTTGCTCATAGTATTATATTTTTAGTTTTAATTTCTTCTACAAAGATAACTTGTAACCTACTAAAACAATGGTGCAAAAACGACATACTAACGGGCTGTTTACGACAAATCGCTAAAACAAAGATAAATAAGGCTAGTATGCACTTATCTTAAAATCACCAGTGTTAAATTTTTAATATTTTTGAGTATTTACAGGCATTACACAGGTTATGACGATTATCATAAATTATCAAAAAATGTACATTAAAACCCAATTTTCTTAGTATCTTCGCTACCTATAATAAATTACTATGTTCATAAAAATAGCTCAGCTTTTCTTAAGTTTAACAATACTTGTATCCCTTCATGAATTTGGCCATTTTTGGTTTGCCAAAAAATTTAAATGCAGGGTTGATAAATTTTATTTGTTCTTCGATTTCTTATTTCCTTTTGCCAACGTTATGAATTTTGCTTTGCTTAAAAAGAAAGTGGGCGATACTGAGTATGGTATTGGCTGGTTTCCTTTTGGTGGTTATGTTCAAATTGCCGGTATGGTAGATGAGCAAATGGATAAAAGCCTTATTGAAAAGCCTGCAGAGCCATGGGAACTGCGCAGTAAACCGGCATGGCAACGTTTATTGGTAATGATGGGAGGTATTATTGTTAACCTTATTTTGGGCATCTTTATTTTTTGGATGATCTTATTTGTTTGGGGAAAAAATACGCTACCGGTTGCAAACCTGCCTTATGGATTAATGGTAGACAGTTCTGCTTACGAAATGGGATTAAGGAATGGCGATTATATTACTTCTTTAGATGGAAAGATCGTGAAGTCTATTAAACGCATCCCTATTGAAATTATCATGAATGGTGTTTCTACTATTGAAGGAGTGCATGCTGATGGAAAAAAATTCTCGATACCTGTTACCGACGATGATCGCTCTAAGATCTTAAGGCGCTTAAAAAAATCAACATTTGTTGAAGACCGTTTTATACCAATTGTTTTGGCAATTGATAGTACCAGCTTTGCCGCTAACTCCGATCTTAAAATTGACGACCAGATAATTTCGGTAAATAATGTACCGGTTAAATTTTATGATGAATTAAGATCGCAATTGATCAAAAGTAAAAATAAAAAAGCCGACCTTACTATTTTAAGAGGTACCGATACTGTAAAAACAAGTTGCATGGTAAGTGATATGGGCCAGCTTGGTTTTGCCCCGCGCCGTAAAACAGCTCTTAAACTTGAAGAGCAGACATTTGGTATTGGACAGGCCTTTATTCAGGGCATTAAAGATGGTATGGAACAGATTGTGATGCAGGCAAAACAATTTGTGGTGATATTTACCGTTAAGGATGCGCACAAACGTGTGGGTGGATTTTACACTATGGTACAACAAATGAGTCCTGAGTGGGATTGGTATTCGTTCTGGATGTTTACCGGATTTTTATCGCTCGCTTTAGCCTTTATGAATTTTTTACCGATCCCCATGCTGGATGGTGGTTACATCATGTTTATTTTATGGGAAATGATCACCGGCAAAAAAGTTTCTGATAAGGTGATTTATTATGCCAATAACGTTGGATTATTTATTGTTTTAGGGTTAATGGTGTGGGCCAATACAGATTGGTTGCGCGACTAATGTGTTACATTTAGTGAAGTAGGCATTATAAATTTTATATAATAGTATGAAGCTAATAAAACTAACCTTTTTTTTATTTTTAAATCTTATTGCCTTTAACTTTATTGGCCAGAACGCTACGGTTAAAAACAATACCAAACCCGATCGGGAAACTGCTGCAGCGCATAAAGTAATGCTCATCCCTTTCGAATCGCGCTTATACATGAGCGAAATAGATCAGAACATTAACGCAGAAACCAAGTTAACGGCCAAAGAAATTAAATATAAATTCAGGGATGGATTGAGCGAGCAATTATTTAAGGCTTTTAAAGCAAATAAATTTAATGTAGTAGATCTTATGGATGATACTACAAAATACAGAAAAGATCTTGATGGTATTTACCAATATCTAACTTACGAATTTCAAAAAGTACCCGATCAAAATAATTACCAGCCACCTAAAAAAGAGGCCGAAAAAAAGAAGATAGAAAAAGGGCAATTGAATGTAGAAAGTAATTCAGATCAGCGTTTTATGAATGCCAAAATCACCAACGCTAAAGTAGTACCAATACTTTATGGTAAATATAAAACCGACCTTTTTGTTTTTGTAAACCAGTTGGATATTAAAGCCAGCGGAAGTAAAAGTCCTACCGAATTAGGAGAAGGAAACAACAACAGAAAAATAACAGTGCATTACACCGTTTATACTTACGATGCAAAAGAAATAAATTCGGGTATTGCAGAAGAAGAATTTGAATCCTCGTTAAATAATCCTAAAAAGATAATCGATAAATATTTCTCAAAGATAGCTTCAACTATTGTAGAAAGAGTAAATAAAGGCCTCGCAAAACCTTCAAAGTAATAAATAGCTAGCCTTTCTTCTGCATAAAATATAGTTTCGTATTTCCACTATTATTGTATCTTTATACTAACTAAAAAAAGCCTTATGGAAATTTTTTTACTGCTGGTAATTATCTTGTTACTGATCATTTTTCATGCGATCAAAAACTCTAAGTTAAAAAAAACAGAAGAAAGACTTACTCACATTGAGAACTACCTTAAGGTGGTTAGCTTTAGCCAATCTAAAAAAGCAGCTACCGAGCAAACAACTACAAAAACAGAGCCTGTTAAGGAAGAACCCGAAAAAATTGTTCCGGAAACAAAAACCGTTGTGCCGCCATATGTGGTAGAAGAACCTATCATTGAAATAAAAGATGAGATCCCGCCACCAATAAAAGAAAAAGAAGTTGAAAAAGTGATCGAGCAAACTGAGCCGATCAAAGTAGAGATCAATCAACCGCAAAAACAACCAATAAAACCAGTTTTACCGAAGGAGAGCTGGTATTCAAAATTCAGGAAGAACAATCCTGATCTTGAAAAATTTATTGGCGAGAACATTGTAAGCAAAATTGGTATTGCCATTTTAGTAATAGGTATTGCCTTCTTTGTTAAATATGCAATTGATAAAGAATGGATAAATGAAATTGCCCGCGTGGGTATTGGTATTTTATGCGGCGGTATTGTTTTGGGCTTTGCTCACTATTTACGCAAAAATTTCAAAGCCTTTAGCTCTGTGTTGGTCGCCGGTGGTATTGCTATTTTTTATTTTACTGTAGGCATTGCCTTTCACCAGTATCATATTTTTGATCAAACCACAGCCTTTATAATAATGCTTTTAATAACGGGCTTTAGCGTGTTCATCTCTATTGTATACGACCGTGTTGAATTGGCAGCCTTATCCATAGTGGGTGGCTTTGCAGTGCCGTTTATGGTAAGCACAGGCCAGGGCAACTATAAAGTATTATTTACTTATATTTTAATTCTTGATATAGGCATGCTTATTCTCGCTTATATGCGTAAATGGAACCTCATTAATATCCTGGCCTATTGTTTTACAATGATCCTTTATTTTGGCTGGTTACAAACCAAAGCCATTGGCCAGGAAAATGCGCCGTATAAAGGGGCAATGATCTTTGCCGCTGTTTTTTATGTGGTTTTTGTTTTAATGAATATCATTAATAACATTAAAGAAAAACGCAAATTTGCTGCGTTAGATCTGTCTATCTTAATAAGTAATACATTTTTATTTTTTGGTGCCGGCATGCAGATCTTAAGTTATTATCATCCGGAATTAAAAGGGATCTTTGCCGTTTTGCTTGCAGGCTTTAACCTTATCTGTTCTTTCTTGCTATACAAGAAATTTAAAGCAGACGTTAAGCTGGTATATTTAATGATTGGCTTAACGCTTACATTTGTTACCATTGCTGCCCCTATTCAACTGCATGGTAATTATATTACTTTATTCTGGGCGCTTGAATCTGTACTACTTATTTGGCTGGCACAGCGTTCAAAAATTGTACTGTTCAGGTTTGCTTCGGTCATTATTACATTTTTAATGTTTATTAGCCTGTTAATGGATTGGGCAAATGTATACGGTAGTTATCACGAAGAGTCAGTAAAGATCATTTTAAATAAAGCGTTTATCACCGGCCTTGTTTCTTCATTATCATTATTGGCGGTTGCTTTATTATTAAGAAAAGAAGACGAAAAATTAAAATACCTTGGTATACCCTTTAATCCTAAAAATTACGGCAGGGTATTACAAATAGGTTTTATTGCCCTGCTCTACTTAACAGGCATTTTAGAAGTTGGCTACCAGGCCGGCGAATGGTTCTATAGCTCAACAACGGTGGCCATTCTGATACAGGTATACCACCTGGTATTTTTAGCTTTACTAAACCTGGCCGCTACCAGGCTTCAGAATAAGGGCACTCAAATAACCTTATACATCTTTAATTTTGTAAGCCTTGTGGTTTTTCTTTTTGGTTTTGCCTGGTTACCTGTGGCCAATCTCGAAGATTCGCTGTTAATGCCCGATGCAGATAGTATTGGTTTTATCTTCCATTACGTTTCGGTTATTGCCGCCGCATTTGTGGTTTATAAAATGTATAAGGCTATTTACAGGGAAAATTCATTTATTAAAAACACTAAAGTATTAAATACCATTTTATTTTCTATTGCTGTAGTTTACCTGGCAAGCAGCGAATTAATATTGCATGTTATAAAATTAAAACTGATCCCGGTGTTTAATAATTCTGACTATGAATACGTAAGCAAAATGGGAGAATACAACACCCTTGAAACGCGTACCATACAAATAGGTTTTCCAATACTTTGGGGTATGCTGGCTTTTTTATTCTTGTTTATTGGCATGAAAAAGCACAACAAAACGTTCAGGATCGTTTCTTTATTATTGATAGCCATAACGCTGTTAAAACTATTTACATTCGATATTAAAGATGCATCTGAGGCTGGAAAAATAATTGCCTTCATTATTTTGGGTATTGTGTTATTGATCATCTCTTTTATGTATCAAAAGATAAAAGCCCTATTGTTGGCCGACGATAAAAATAAGACCGACGACATAAAAACCGGGCCTGATACATCTACAGAAAAAACGCAAGAATAATTTTAATTGAGAAGCATGAAAAAGATACTTTTAGTTTTATTGATTGGCAGTGTTTTAAAAATAAACGCGCAGGTTTATACTCACCAGGCGCCTATCAATGGTATAAAAGCAAACGGCCTTTATAAAATACCTCTTAACCCTGAGATAAGGCAATACATGGCTCCCGATCTGCACGATACAAGAATTCATGATTCGTTGCAACGGGAAGTGCCTTACGTTGTTTTAAGCGAGCCTTTATTAAAAGCGAAATCGGATTTTATAGAATACCAGGTCGTGTCGCAAAAACATTTTAATTCTTATTCCGAGATCATTATCCACAATCCGGGTAAAGATAAAATAAGCAACATTGCCTTTAATATTAATAACTCGGATGCCTTTAAATACTGTGCTGTTGAAGGTAGTGAAGATATGAAACAGTGGTATAGCGTTAGCGCCCAACAGGAATTGAGCCTTGCTTACAATGAAGTTTATACCAACACTTACAAGTGCATTTATTTTCCTCTAAATAATTATAAATATTTCAGGTTATTGGTTGATGATTGGTATTCTGAACCTTTAAAAATAAATTCGGCGGGTTACTTTAAAAACTCTGTTATTGCCGGAAAATTGAATGACGTGGTTTTTACAAAAAGTATTAGCGAAGATAAGGTGAACAAGAAAACCATCATCAAATTATCTTTTTCAAATAACCAGGAAGTTGACCGTTTGGATTTTAAAATAAAGAATCCGCGTTTATTCATGCGCCATGCCACTGTATACGTAAATCGTGAACGTGAATTAAAACATAACAAAACCGAAAAATACCGTGAAGTTTTATTTCAATTCGATCTTAGCTCAGATGCCGCTTTATTTTTTGATGTACCTTCTTTAAATGAAAAAGAAGTGTTTATTGAAATAGACAATAAAGATAATCCTCCATTAGAGATTGAAAACATAAGCTGCAAACAATTAGCAAGCTATTTAGTGTGCGACCTGAATGCAAATGCTAAATATATGCTTAGATTTGGAAATAAGGCCCTAAAATTACCCGAATACGATCTGAGCAATTTTGTATCGAGTATTCCACAATTATTGCCTGAAGCAGGTATTGGCTTTATTAAACAGATCCCAAAATCAGAGACCATAGTTGCTGAAAAACAAAAGTCTTTTTTTGAGACCAAACAATTTTTGTGGTTATGTCTTGGCTTAGGCGTTGTTATTATCTTTTTCTTCTCTAAAAGCCTGTTAAAAGAAATGGCCGCAAAAAAAGAAGATTAGATCATTCCAACACGTTTACATATTTGTTCTCCTTCCGGCCAGGAATTCACTTTAATTAAAAAGTATATTAAAGAATTTGCACTGGATGATCGCGACCTGCAGAAAGATCAATTCTTAATTATCAAAAGCAACACAGAGCTTATTGGCTTTGGGCGCATCAGGAGTCATGCTGATTGCGATGAGCTATGCTCACTAGGCATCATTAAACCGGAACGCAATAAAGGATTTGGAAAACAACTAACGCAGGCATTGATAAAAAAAGCTTCGCAGCAATTATATCTCGTATGCATTATCCCCGGATTTTTTACACCTTTTTATTTTGAAACGGTCAGCAACTATCCAAAAGCGTTACACATCAAACTTGACTATTGTACGAGTGAACTTGTTGTACCTGAAAAATACGTGGTTATGAAATATAAAAAGAATATTATTTAAAAACATCCTTAATAAGATTCTTGGCTTTTGAGCTCAAACTATCAGCATTCAAATTACTTTTAGCGCTATCAAAATACTGCATCTTATCGTTCATTTCTTTCTGAACTTCTACGAGTTTTTTTCCCTCTTTACTTTTTTCAAGGTCAGTTAACTGTTTGGCAGACTTTAACCTGTCCATTACTAAAGAAAACGTGATCTTTCCAAAAGCCAATTTATCTTTAAACATATTTAAGGCATCTCCTTTTTTTCTTGCTTTGCAATATTGCAATAACTCTGAAATAGCTTTCTTCTCCTCTGCTGGCAACTTGTCGCTTTTTCCCAGTTTTTCGAGTGCCGGAATCGCTTTTTCGTACTCCTCTTTGCTGATAAAAACGTATGCACTTACCAGCCATGTTAATTCATTATCGAGCCCGCCTTTTTGCATATCGTCTAAAAAAAGCTCCATATCATTAAGCATTTCTTTATCCTTGCCCATTTTATTTTCGTCAAGCGCTTTTATGATAAGGCCCATTCCATGCATCTGGTAGTAGCTTTTTTCGCCTGCTACTGGCCCCTCATCTGTAATATTAATGATCGGGGTTTCTTCTATTAATTTTTTATTCTTTTCCATAAAGGCAAGATATTCGTTGCATTTATCAAAAGAATGATAATAATATTCGTTCTCGTAAAACACAAACGATTTGGTTAATTGATACACCAATTTTAAACTCAGATCGCTAATGTGAGCCTCGTCTGATTTATACACCTCGTACAACGAAAAATCTTTCGGTGCTGATGGTGTAACCTGCCACAATAAAGAAAGTAAAATATGCTCGTGGTTATTATTATATGCTAAAGGAAAGTACGGTGAGTTGATAACTGCAGAACCCGTAAATACATAAAAAATATTTGCAAGCAATGTTGGTAACGAATCTTCGTCTGTTTTTAGAAGAACATCTTTGGTATCGTATATCTCTTTACCGAGGGCAAACAATTCAAGAGGATGGATCTCGATCGGTTTTGATTTATCAAGGATAGAAGCCCCTGAACTAAGAACGCTGCCAACCAGCCTGAACATATTTTTCCGGGCGCTATCCAGCTCCGGATTTTGCCCAACCGTGGCGGTGGAGCGCAAGGCAATTTTCATTGATTTATACAGCTGAATTTTTGTATTATTCAATTGCGCCTGGATCTTTTTCTCTTCCTTCTTTCGTTGATCCTCTTCTTTCTTTCCGCAAGAGAAAATAAAAAGAGCAGATAAAGAAATGGCTAAAAATAATTTGTATTTCATAATTGTATTAAAGATAATAAAGTTACCGGTGTAATAAAAAAAGAAATTCTTAATATTTTAACCACATAGATACAAAGTGTTTTTATTGCAGCTATTTTAAAAAAAATAAAACATAGGATTTACTTCGCTTGCGAAGAAAATTTATTTGGATCTTTTCGGCGTTCTGTAGAATCATTTTTTCTATGTTTCTATGTGGCTAATTTTTTTAATTCCGTTTATCAAGTATAAAAGAAAAAGCCTTTCTGGTTAGCAGAAAGGCTTTTAAAATTATATATTAATAAGGCTTAACTTACATCATGCCGCCCATACCACCCATATCAGGAGTAGCCATAGCCGGTTTCTCTTCTTTTTTCTCAGCTAAAACACAATCAGTAGTTAAAAGCATGGCAGCAACCGACGAAGCATTCTCTAACGCAACACGGCTTACTTTGGTAGGATCGATAACACCGGCTTTTAATAAATTCTCAAATACTTCTGAGCGTGCGTTAAAACCAAAATCATCTTTACCTTCTTTTACTTTTTGTACAACAATAGATCCTTCAATACCGCAATTGGTACAGATCTGGCGTAAAGGCTCTTCGATAGCGCGTTTTACTATTGCAATACCTGTTGTTTCATCATCGTTAGATCCTTTTAATTTATCTAATGCGGCAATTGCGCGGATGTAAGCTGTGCCACCACCTGGCACAATTCCTTCTTCAACAGCAGCACGTGTTGCAGCCAAAGCGTCATCCACACGGTCTTTTTTCTCTTTCATCTCTACTTCTGTAGCAGCACCAACATAAAGCACAGCAACACCACCGGCTAATTTTGCCAAACGCTCCTGTAATTTTTCCTTATCATAGTCAGATGTTGTTGATTCGATCTGTGCTTTGATTTGATTCACACGAGAAGTGATATCGGCTTTTTTACCGGCACCGTTCACAATGGTTGTATTGTCTTTATCGATCGAGATCTTTTCTGCACGGCCAAGATCCGTCAATTGCATGTCCTCTAAACGACGACCTTGCTCTTCGCTGATATATGTTCCACCGGTTAAAATGGCAATATCTTCCAACATCGCTTTACGGCGATCGCCAAAACCCGGAGCCTTAACAGCTGCAATTTTTAAATTGGCGCGTAAACGGTTAACCACTAATGTTTGTAATGCTTCTCCATCTAAATCTTCAGCAATAATTAACAATGGCTTGCCTGTTTGTACTGCTTTTTCAAGAATTGGTAATAATTCTTTCATCGCAGAAATTTTCTTTTCATAAATTAAAACGTAAGGGCTTTCCATTACCACTTCCATTTTATCTACATTGGTTACAAAGTATGGAGAGATATAACCGCGGTCAAATTGCATACCTTCCACAACTTCTACAGTTGTATCAGTGCCTTTTGCTTCTTCAACAGTAATTACACCTTCTTTTTTTACTTTACCCATTGCTTCTGCAATAAGTTTACCAATGGTACTGTCGTTATTGGCAGAGATGGTTGCCACCTGCTCTATCTTTTTATTATCGTTACCAATGTTTTGTGATTGTTTTTTCAAATTCTCAACAACAGCAATAACGGCTTTGTCTATACCGCGTTTAAGGTCCATTGGGTTAGCACCTGCCGCTACGTTCTTTAAACCTGCAGTTACAATTGCCTGGCCTAATACGGTTGCGGTTGTTGTTCCATCACCTGCTACATCAGCTGTTTTAGAAGCCACTTCTTTTAATAATTGCGCTCCCATGTTCTCTACCGGGTGGCTTAATTCAATTTCTTTTGCTACAGTAACACCGTCTTTTGTAATTGCCGGTGAACCAAATTTTTTATCAATAATAACGTTGCGTCCTTTTGGACCTAAAGTTACTTTTACTGCATTTGCCAATGCATCTACACCGCGTTTTAAAGCATCGCGGGCTTCAATATTAAAGGTGATATCTTTTGCCATAATTTTAAATTAGATAATGAGTTAATTTGATAATTAGTTAATTGTATTTTGTTTTTCTATTAGTTAATTGGCTCATCGCCGAATTAACTAATTAAATAATTGCGTAAATGTCGCTTTCCTTCATAATAAGGTATTCTTTACCCTCAATACTTAATTCGGTACCAGCGTATTTACCATAAAGAACTACATCGCCAACTTTTACGGTCATAGGCTCATCTGGTTTACCATTACCTACCGCTACAATTTTACCGCGCATTGGTTTTTCTTTTGCTGTGTCAGGAATAATGATCCCTCCGCTTGTTTTTGTCTCTGCCGGTGCCGGTTCAACCAACACTCTGTCTGCCAAAGGCTTTATGTTTAAATTTGATTTTGCCATATTTATAGATATTTGTTTTTTTCTGCGCAAAGATAACGTCATAAACTATGCCAAGCAGGTTTTTTCGAAGAAATCTGAAAAATATTCAGAAAAATGGCGGAATAAACTAAAAATTGAGAAAATATGTCAGCACTTATGCAAATACAAAGTCTTACTTTACCCTTTGCCCATTCTGGTATTTGACCAAAAAGCCATTATAGCCTTTGGGAACAAGCTCTTCACGCTTTTTTAAAGCTTCTTCCTTGGTATTATATTCGCCAATTAAGACCTTATAAACTGTGCCATCTTTTTCGATGGTAACTTTACCAAGATCTGCATACTTTGCTTTTCCGGGGTCGGTACCAAAAGTGCCTATCTGTACTAAATAAGTAAGTCCCGTCTGAGCGGCACTTAAAGTATTTGTTGAAGTGGTAACAATAGTATTACCTGATGCAGCTACCGTTGGCGTAGATGCAACAGTTACGGTTTGCGCAGGAGGTAAAGTGGTGGTGGTAACTGCCGCAACCGTATTTGTAACAACAGCGGGTACCGTATTCGTAACAACGGGTGCTTCCGGCTCATCGGGTAAATAGCTTAACGTTTTTGTAACGCCCGATGCGTCTACCTTTACATCAATTTGCGGGCCGTTAACTTCTTTTTTTACACCATTCTCAATGTAGTAGAACTTATGATTTAACACCCTGGGACCTGTGGCGGCCGGTGTTTTTAATTTAAATGAAAATACATATTCCGGCTCGGGTGGTAAAGTTACCCATACGATCTTTGCGCGGTTCTTTTCGAAAGTAAAATAGCCGGTTTTGCTGTTGCCTTCGCTGGCTTCAAACCCTTCGGGCAATTCCATTTCATATTTAGAGAAATTACTGATAGTTCCCTTATTGATCTTAACCTCTATATTTAGATTAGCATTGGGTGCTATAGACGGAGGCATATTGGTTACAAGAGTAACCTGTGCTTTTTGTCCAAAACTTATTGCCAATAGTAAAACAACAAAATAAAAATGCTTCATAATTATAAGGTTTTAAACAAAGGTATTAAAAATGATGTCAACTATATGGTATATCTTAATAAATTTGGGCTCCAAAAATGAGGTCGTTTTTCTTTGTCTTAAGTATACTTTTTTTTCAATACTGCTTAACTGCGCAGGTTATTAATATTGAAAGCAAACGCTTTTTGAAAGACACCAACGGTTTTATTGGCAGGGCAGATCTTAATTTTAATATTAATCAAAATACCAGCCAGGTAATTTCGCTGGGCATGAATATTCATAGCCAGTATGTACATAATAACCATCGTATATTAGCAATCGGCGATCTCGCATTTATTAAAGCAGGCAAACAGGACTTTGTAAATTCTGGTTACCAGCATTTCAGGTATAATTATAAACTTTCAAAATGGTTAACCTGGGAGGCATTTGTACAGGCGCAATATAACCGTATCTTATTGCTCGACAGGCGCTATCTTGCAGGCTCTGGCCCACGGTTTAAACTGATCAAACAAACCAATTTCAGGGTTTATACCGCTGTTTTGTATATGTACGAATATCAAAGCCAGAACAACGATTCTATTGAGAAGTATAATAACAGGTTAAGCAGTTATCTAACGGTGAGCATTAGCTCTAAAAAAGTGGAGTTCACGGCTACTACATTTTATCAACCCAACCTTGCCAATTTTAATGATTACAGGATAGCCAACGATTCGGCTTTTGAAATAATTGTTACCAATCATTTTAATTTTAAGGTTGGTTTTAATTTGCTTTACGATACCAGGCAACCCATAGGGATACCGGCGTTAACTTACGTTCTTAAAAACGGTTTAAGTTATAAGTTTTAACAGCATAAAAAAAGCCGCTCTTAATGAAGCGGCTTTTTTGTTCTGGTATTTAAAAAATTATTTCTTAAAGTCTACTTCGTAAGTAATTCCTTTGATAGTGATGGTACCACTGTTATCGCATGGCGTTCCTTCTGTTCCGAAATCAATCGATCTTGGTTCTTTACCGGTAACAACAGTAGTGAAAGAAGCGATACCATCAATAAACGGGTGGAATTCAGAATTTACGATAGACATGGTAGGAGTTGTACTAACACCTAATACTTTATCAGGTGAACAAGTATAGTTTCTAACTAAAGGTTTATCGGTGCCAACAGTATAAGTATATGCAATATTACCTGGAGTAACACCGCTAAACGAACCTTCGTACGAGCATATTGCAGCTGTCCATGAAATTGCTGTTAAGTTATTTGGCCCTAACTGAGCTGTATTAACAAGAGTTTTATTCAATTTACCGATCCAGCTCATTTTTTTAGTTGGGTCAGCATCATTGGTCATGTTAAAGTTACCTTCAAGACTCCATCTTAATTTGGTAGTAGCAGGATTTGGATTAGCAGAAGCTGCAAGATTTGTAATAATAAAAGATGTTGAATCGTCAACATGCCATCCGTCAACATGGTAATTGTTTAACGTGACGATCGCTTTAAAACCATAATCACGGTAATATGGGGCAACCGGACCAGTGTATGTATAAGTCATTAAAATTGAACCACTACGTTTTTTTCCGTCCATACATAATTGACCGGCAGCAGGCCAGGTCATAGATGCAGAAATATTTGGAACGTTACCTGGAGTGATAGTAGGTGTTCCGGGAGCACCGTTAAAAAATTTCGGATTAGCATTCTCACCCAAAAAGCCGCAAAGAGCGTCGATATCAGTAACAATAGTATTCGCATAAGAAGCGTCGATAGAGCTTTGGAATTCTTTATCTGCCACAGGGGCTTCAGTTACTTTTTTGTTACAGCTTGTAAGGAAAACAGCCGAAGCTGCTAAAATTGAAAAACCTAAAGTAATTTTTTTCATTTTGATAAATAGTTTTTGAAATAATTTGTTGCAATTTAGCAAAAATATTTGAACCAACAAAAAATGTTAAAAAAATGCTGGTATTTCCAAATTGTAAAATAAACCTTGGGCTTAATATCACTGGTAAACGGGCAGATGGCTTTCACAATATCGAGACCGTTTTTTACCCCGTAAATTGGTGCGATGCGCTCGAAATTATCGAGGATCCGGCCCAAAAAGAGCCTTTTTTGCTTACCCAAAGCGGCATTTTAATAGATGGAAAACAGGAAGATAACCTCATTTATAAGGCGTGGAAGCATGTTTCCGGCCTGGCACCAGTGCCGCCCATAAAAGTTCATTTACATAAGGTGCTGCCTATGGGTGCGGGTTTGGGTGGAGGAAGCGCCGATGCTGCCTTTTTTATCAGGCTGTTAAACACAAGGTTCAAACTTGGATTTTCGTTAGATCAGATGCAGGAAATAGCTTCCAAATTAGGTAGCGATTGCAGCTTTTTTATAGCCAACCGGGCTGTTTTAGCCAAAGGCAAAGGTGATGAGTTTTCAAATATAAATATCGATCTTTCGGGCTATTACATTTTAGTGGTCTTTCCCGATATTCACAGCAATACAAAAGAAGCTTATGATGGCGTTGATCCAAAACCCGCAGAAAAAGATCTTAAAAATATAATTGAGACCACGCCAATAGCCAATTGGAGAAATATGCTGAACAATGATTTTGAAAAAACGGTGTTTATAAAATATCCAAAGATAAAAGAACTTAAAGAGCGATTTTATGCTTCAGGCGCTTTATATGCCAGCATGAGTGGCAGCGGCAGCAGTGTTTTTGGCATTTTTGACAAAGAGCCTGCAGTAGATCTTGATAAAAATGTTAAGTTTTATTTACAAACACCCGCATCAAAAATTTTGTAAATCTTAAAAAACTTTTTTTCTTTGTTACCCGGTAAATGAATTTCAAATCTCAAATAAAGCGTAAGTATAAATGGCTTCCATGCCATTAATCTATTATTTGAGAGCTACGGTCTCTCTTTCATCCGAAAGCAAATTTATCAATCACCCTTAATAAAAAAACAACTACTATGTTACTTGTATTAAAATTTGGCGGTACCAGCGTTGGTTCTGCCCAAAGAATAAAAGATCTTGTAAAATTAACCGTAAACGATTCACCTAAAATTGTTGTATTAAGCGCCATGAGCGGCACTACCAACGCATTGGTAGAGATCTGCAACTCGCTTTACAATAAAAATATTAACCAGGCAACAGAACAGATCGGCGCTTTAAAACAAAAATATTATGCAGTAATCAAAGAGCTTTATGCTAAGGACAGCAGCTTCGAAAAAGCAAAGAATTTAATAGAAAACCATTTTGCATATATAACTGCTTTTACGCTGGACATGTTTACTGCCAACGAAGAAAAGGCCATTTTAGCACAAGGCGAATTATTAAGTACTGCCCTGTTCCATTATTATCTTGAAGAGATAAATGTAGAATCTGTTCTGTTACCCGCCTTAAATTTTATGCGTATCGATGAAGATGATGAACCAAACCTGGGCTACATAGAAAAATACATACTGGAAGAGATCAATAAACATAAAGGCCAAAGATTATTTATTACACAAGGCTACATTTGCCGCAATGCCTTTGGCGAAATTGATAATTTAAAACGCGGTGGCAGCGATTACACAGCCTCTATTATTGGTGCTGCTATAAGAAGTCCTGAGATCCAGATATGGACAGATATTGACGGTATGCACAATAACGACCCCCGTATCGTAAATAAAACCCACCCTATTGAAGAGTTAAGTTTTGATGAGGCTGCCGAGTTAGCTTATTTTGGCGCAAAGATATTGCATCCAACCTGTATACTACCCGCGCAAAAACGCAACATTCCGGTACGGTTAAAAAACACGTTGCAACCCGATGCAAAAGGAACGCTGATTGCCAATATTACTACACAGGAAGGGATTAAAGCTGTAGCGGCTAAAGACGGCATTACCGCCATAAATATAAAAAGCGCCCGAATGCTTTTAGCGCACGGTTTTTTACGTGCCGTATTCGAAATATTTGAACGTTATAAAACACCAATAGATATGATCACCACTTCTGAGGTGGCTGTTTCATTAACCATCGATAATTCAAAAAATTTAAAAGAGATCTTAAAAGACCTTAAAGAAATTGCACAGGTTGAAATTGATGAGGACCAAACCATTATCTGTATTGTGGGACAGTTACCAAAAGAAAAACCAGGCTATGCCAATAAGGTTTTAGAAGCTTTAAAAGATATTCCATTACGCATGGTTTCGTACGGTGGAAGCGCCAATAACATTTCTGTTCTGGTGAACGGTAATTTAAAGAACGATGCTTTAAAAGCGTTAAATAAAGGATTGTTTAATTATAACTAAAGAAAATATGTTCACTCAAAAACAAGTAGATCATTTTTCTACGCTGGAAACACCTTTTTATTTTTACGACCTGGAGTTGCTAAAAACTACTTTACAACATATTAAAAAAGCGGCTCCTCAAAATTATCACATTCATTATGCCTTAAAAGCAAACGCGCACCCTACCCTTTTAGAGCATATCAAAAACGCTGGTTTTGGTGCCGATTGCGTAAGTGGTAACGAAGTAAAAAGAGCGCTGGAATGCAACTTTAAAAATACTGAAATTGCATTTGCTGGTGTAGGCAAAAGTGATAAAGAAATAAATTTTGCTTTAGATAATTCTATTTTTTGTTTTAATGCAGAAAGCGTTCACGAATTAAAAGTGATAGACCAATTGGCTAAAAACAAAAACACAAAAGCCAATATTGCTTTACGCATTAATCCAAATGTAGATGCCTATACCCATAAATATATTACTACCGGCCTTGAAGAAAATAAATTCGGTATTAACCCTTACGAGTTTGACGCAGTTTTACAAGCATTAAAAAGTTTAGACAATTTAAATTTTACCGGCCTGCATTTTCACATTGGATCACAGATCCAGGACCTGAATCCATTTAAGAATTTGTGTATCCGTGTTAACGAAATAAATAAATGGTTCATTCAAAAAGGTTTTTTGCTGCCACATATTAATTTAGGCGGTGGCCTTGGCATTGATTATCAGCAACCCGACACGCATGCCATTGTTAGTTTTGAGGATTATTTTTCGATCTTTAAACATTTTTTAGAACTACACCCACAACAGCAAATTCATTTTGAGTTGGGAAGATCTGTTGTTGCGCAATGCGGCTCCTTAATTTCGCGCGTACTTTACATTAAAAACGGCATTAACACCAATTTTGCTATTTTGGATGCGGGAATGACCGAATTGATAAGACCCGCGCTTTACCAGGCCTTTCACAAGATCGAGAACATCTCAAAATTAAAAGAACCCAATGCCGTTAAGTACGATATAGTTGGCCCCATTTGCGAGAGCAGCGATTGTTTTGGTAAAGCGGTAGAACTGCCGTTAACAGAAAGGGGTAATTTAATTGCTATCCGTAGCGCAGGCGCATATGGCGAAGTGATGAGCAACCATTACAACCTGCGCGACCAGGTGCAATCTGTTTTTATGTAATGTGTCAGGAACGTTAAAGTTTAAAGGGAATGTCACTTCGAGTAATCCTGACGACAGGAAGGATGTATCGAGAAGCGTTCTCGATACGCTACACTTCCGTTTCGCTACTCGAACTGATAATATCATATCCCAGCTAAAGTTATTTTTAGGTTTGCCTATTTTTTATTTTATCCCTATATTTATTAGTTCAAATAAACTAATTGAAATTAAAGTCCTGCATATTATTTTCTCTCCTGCTTGCCTTGTTAAATTTAAAGGCCCAAAAGAACAAAACAGAGTACGAATTGTTTTTTGGTGATACCATCAATAAAATTGATAAAAACGGTGACAGGCAAGGTCGTTGGATCTATTTTGGACGCGATAGCAAAGGAATAAAGAACAAGGTTTTAAAACACAACCAGATCGTAGAAGACGGGTTCTTTCTAAATAATCTTAAGAACGGGCTTTGGAAAACCTATCATACCAACACCAATAAAATAAAAAGCGAAATTAACTACGAAAACGGTATTACAAAAGGTAAAGCAAAATTCTATTCGGAAAAAGGCAAATTACTGCAGGAAGGAAACCTGCAAAATAATTTGTGGACAGATAAGCTTACCTTTTATAACGAGAAAGAAGAAGCCTTCGTTAAAAATGCAGATGACGATAAAACATCTGTACTCGTGTTTTCGGGAGAGGTTACCAAGAACGGAAAACCTTTGGATGATGTGGAAGTCATCGTTGATAACTATGATCTGCCTATTTCCAAACATACCTTAAGCACCGACGGGTTATTTAAAATTGTTCTTCACCTTCAATCAGAATACGTGATCCATTTCTCAAAAAAAGGTTTTTTAAAATATTCCGTTCTTATCAGTACAAAAACGGCCAACGTTGCCGATGCAATTGCTTATACCCTTAATAACTGGAAAGTTTCTTTAAATGATAATTTTGCCACCGGCGCCACAAAAGATGTACTGGGTTTTATCATTAATAAGCCAGCTAACAAGATCTATTTCAATAAAAAGAAAAAAGAATTCAATGCAGATGGCTCATACGAACATTTATTTAAAAAGCAGTTAAACGATATCAGTTCAACCACGCAACTTTTGGTTGCATCAACCATGGAAAGCAATAAAAAGCTTGAAATAGATAATTTAAGAATGCAATCTGAAAATAAACTTAAAGAGATTGAAATGCTTAAAAAAGAACAAGATCTTCAGCAGGCTTTAATTAAAGAAAAAGAAAATGAATTGCTTGCCAAAAAACTGGAAGCCGAGAAAAAAGCCAACGAACTGGCTTTGTTTGAACAGGAGAAAAAAATAAAAGGTCTTTTGTTCATGGAAAAAGAAAAAGAGATCCTTGAAAAACAATTGGAGGCGGAAAAGCGCGCCAGGGAAATAGAGAACCTGAAAACAATTACCCACCAGCAACAGATGGAAGGCATTTTAAAAGAGAAACAATTAAAAGATGCCCGCGAAAATATTTTTAAAGAAAAATATCTTGCCGAAATGTCTAAAAAAGAACTGAACGTTGCCAATAAAGAAAAGAAAATGAAAGAGAAGGAAAATGAGGCGCGCAAAAAGGTGATCAATTACATGTTAGCAGGCTTTATCATCATTGCTTTATTTACTTTCTTTCTGATAAGGAATATCATTCAAAAAAAGAAGGCCAATGCTTTGCTTGCCAAACAAGCCATTGAGATTAACCAGCAAAAAGGCGAGATCGAAGAAAAAAGCCGGTTGATTGAAGAAAAGAACCTTGAAACAATGCAGAGTATTGTTTACGCCAAAAGGATACAAAACGCCATTTTACCTCCGGATGAGGAGATAACCCCATATTTAAAAGATTATTTTATTCTTTATAAATCAAAAGATATTGTGAGTGGTGATTTTTATTTTTTCTCTGATAAATATGTAAAAGAATTTAATAAAATAATTTTTGCAGCAGTGGATTGTACCGGCCATGGCGTACCGGGAGCATTTATGAGCATGATAGGTACCGAAAAACTAAAAGATGCGATTGATAATTCTCATAAGCCCGGCGATATATTAAAAGAACTGAACCTTGGCGTAAAAAGTGCATTACGGCAATCGGGAGATAATTTAAATGCCACCCGCGATGGGATGGACCTTGCATTATGTACCATCCCGGTAATTAAAAATGGCGAAACCAAAACAACCATTGAGTATTCAGGCGCCAACAGGCCGCTTTGGGTAATTGATAACAATAAAACATTAAAAGAGCACAAAGCAACCAAGTGCTCTATTGGCGGGTTAACTCCCGATGAGCAGGTGTTTGAGAATCATAAGATTGAATTAGAAAAAGGAAACACTTTCTTTTTATTCAGCGATGGTTTTGCCGACCAGTTTGGCGGAGAGAACTCTAAAAAACTAATGACAAAAAATTTTAAAGACCTGCTGCTGTCTATCAACGATAAAAATTTAAAAGAGCAAAAAAACTATCTTGCCGAATTTTTTGAGACCTGGAAAGGTCAGAACGAACAGATAGATGACATTTTAGTTATTGGGGTTAAAGTTTAATACTAAGAATTTCACGGCCGTTCATTAATAAATTTTTAAACAAGTCTTAACTTCTTTAAAAACTTATTAATCTTCCATTTTTATCTTCTCAATCATCAAATGTTTTTTGAACTTGTGAACCATGTCGGCCATCTCTTTATCCCTGAGTTCAAGATTGGCTATATCAATAGCAGAATTATCCACAACCGGTTTTAGCTTTGCCAGGTTCCCTTTCATCTGGTCTATGGCAGCCTGGTAATGTTGTTTTGACGCTTCGTCAAGACCTTCAGCTTCAGATTTTTTTTCTATTTCTGCAACAACGCTTTCAACATAAGGGATCATATCCCAGGGGTTATTTGGCGCATTCCAAACAAAAGTAATGTTACACTTGCGGCATTTGTATTTATTACTTTGCCAGCCTTTTTCGTTTTTTTCGGCACCAATAAGTTTTAAATTCTCATTCTTATTGCAACGCGGGCATTGGGCATTATCCTTTACTAACTTTTTTAGCATTTCCCGCTCCGCAAGTATTATTTCCCGGCTCTCTGCATGAATATTTATTTGTTCAAAAAGCTTGTCGCAGGTTTCAATTAAATGTTTGAATTCTGCTGGCATTTCGTTTTCTGCGGGCCACTGCTCTGCCTTCTTTTTAAAAAAGCCAATTAATTTAATTACTTCTCTTTCTTCCTGTTTAAGTTCCTGGCTCATTTATTTTGTTTTAAGAGTTCTGTTGTTTGTTTTACTTCATAAAAATGATGAATATCCGTTACATTCAATTTTACCCTGCCTTTAGCATCCGCTTCGGTAGATAGTGGTTTAAATTTTACATTCTCTACGATCTCTTCGGCCTTATATGAATTACGCGAGTAAACCGTTTGCGAATAAGTATCATTAATGGCTTTCATTAAAATAATAAATTCAGCATCTCTTTCTTCAAGGTCTTTTTTTGTCAGGCCAAAAAGGGGGCTCTCTTCGTTTATCGGGTGCACGATCGTCCAGCTAAGGGTTAAAAAATTAATGCGGCTGATCTCTAATTTTAAATTTAAAAATTCGCGGCGCTGGGTCTCCGGATTATTTAAAGTTAAAGTTACATTTGCTTCCGATTCTATCAACTCATATTGTTTACGGTTGGCAATTCTGAACATAATGCCCGTAATATCCTTATATGGCGAAATGAGCATATTTTTACTATATAACAAATGTGCTTTTGGCCTTGAAAAACGGCCATATAAAACCCCGGTTGCCAAAGCAAAGGTCAATAATCCAAGTAAGGATTCTACTGCTGCGGCAATGCTGGCTGCGTTACCCATAGGATAAATATGCCCGTATCCCAAAGTAGTAATGGTTTGCGCGCTAAAAAAGAAAAGGTTCATAAATTGCTGAAACGGTGTAATGGCATCTAACCCGCCAAAATGCTCGGCGCCAATGGCAAAATATACACCTGCAAATACAAAATTAACAAGCACATAACTGCCAATAATAACAAAAACAAGGCTAATGATGGAGGTGGTAATAAGCCAGTGGTAAACATCAATATTTTTAATACCCATGCCTACCCTGCGCACATTTATTTTTCCATTCCGGTCAAAAAAGCGAACGCGCTTATTATAGTTCTTTGTACCAAAACCAAGCTCTAATTCTTCTCTATTTTTGTTATTAAAAATTGCCATTAAAATACTTTATATAACTTTGTATAATGAAAGGTAAATTTAATTATTATTGGTTATTAATTTTAATTCCGGCCATATTTATTGGCTGGTATATGTTAAAGGCCAAAGAAGATAAACCTTTACGCACTCTTGCCTATTTCGGGCCAAAAAAAGCAGTAAAGATAAACGACAGTACTTATCATACTATTCCGGAGTTTGAGTTTACCGACCAGTTCAATGAAAAAGTAACCAATAAAACGGTTAACGGCAATATATACGTGACCGAATATTTTTTTACAACCTGCCAGAGTATTTGCCCGGTAATGAATACAAACCTTGAGCGCGTTTATAAAGAGTTTAAGAACGAACCTGCTTTTAAGATCCTTTCGCATACTGTTGATCCTGAAACGGACTCAATACCTGTATTAAAAGAATATGCCGACAGGCATGGCGTAACGGATAAAAAATGGTTGTTCTTAACCGGCAAAAAAGCAAAATTATACGAACTGGCAAGAAAAGGGTATTTATTGAATGCCGATGAAGGTAACGGCGATGCTGATGATTTTATACATACACAAAATTTTGCTTTGATAGACGGAGACGGCCACATCAGGGGGTTTTACGATGGCACCGATAGCCTTGAGATAAACCGTTTGATACAGGAGATAAAACTTTTAAAAAAAGAATATGATTCTAAAATTGAAGCGGCTCATCACCCTTAGTCTCTTGCTGTTTCCCTTGTTAATTACGGCGCAAACGGTTAGCCACGTTTATAAGATCGATGCGCTTTTAAAAAGGATCAGCAGCCCTGATACTACTTATATTGTAAATTTTTGGGCTACCTGGTGCAAGCCATGTGTACAGGAGCTGCCATCGTTTGACAGCCTTTATATTTCGTTAAAAGAAAAACCTGTAAAACTGCTTTTAGTAACCCTTGACTTTAAAGAGGAACTGAATAAAAAAGTGAATCCATTTTTAGCGAAAAATAAAATTAAAATGGAGTGCGTTCTATTGGATGAAGTGAACGGCAACGATTTTATTGACAAAGTAGATAAAGCTTGGACCGGGGCCATTCCCGCCACATTATTCAAAAAGGACAAGAAGAAGATCTTAGCCGAAAAAAAAATGCACCTTTCTGAATTGGAGGAGCATTTAAAGGAGATCGAAAAATAATAAGATAAGATATTTAAGTTGAATTGTCACGTCGAGTAGAAAATTCCGCCTCCTTGAATTTTCGTATCGAGACGTTTTTAGTTCCCGATATATTTTTTTGCAATAACAAAGCAAAAAAACACTCGAACTGACTGTTTGGATTAAGCCTGATATTGCAGGATAAATTAAACATCCAACACTTTAAAAGCTTCTGCTTTTGTGTCTGAAACTTTAAACAGCGTATTTAATTTTGTAATAAGTATCAACTCACTTATCTTTTTATTCATATTAAACAACACAGCCTCGCCGCCGGCAACACGGGCTTTGGTTAATAACTGGATAAGCGTATTTAGTCCGCTACTGTTCATATAGATCAGTTTTTCCATATCAATGGCCCATTTGGTGCAACTTTCGTTAACCAATTCTTCAGCCTTTTCCAGCAAGGGAGTTGCCTGCCCTTTTTCAATTAAATTGCCACCAATTGTAATAATTGCGTGATTCTCTTTTTTGTCGATCGTAAAATCAAAAACCATAATTATTATTTTTTAAAATGTTCACAAACGCCTTTTTCCTTAAGAGTTCTGCATTTTGCAAAAAAATTAAGCGAATGGTTTACTATGTCAAAGTTCAGCATGTCCTGTGCCGATCTTTGTATTTGTTGTATCCTTGGGTCACAAAATTCAAATACATGCTCGCAATCGTTGCAGATCAAATGATCGTGTTGCTTGTATTTATAAGCCTTTTCAAACTGAGCCATGTTTTTGCCGAACTGGTGTTTAATAACCAGGCCTGCATCCAAAAGTATCTCAATATTATTATATAAAGTTGCCCTGCTCACCCTGTATTTTTTATTCTTCATCATCAGGTACAATTGTTCTATATCAAAATGCCCTTCATGCGAATAAATTTCGTTTAAAATAGCAAAACGTTCGGCAGTTTTACGATGTTGTTGCTTTTCTAAATACTCGGTCAGAATTTTATTTACAGCTTCCTTGGTCTCTTGGCTCATATCTAAGTTTCTAAGTTAAACATTATTTAATTTTAGAGCAAATAAAATATTCGGTCGAATTATTCAAAAAACATGTCCTTAAAAAAAGCTATTTCGTCAACTCGTAAAAATTAAAACATATAGAAACATAGATCTTGAAAAGATCAGCTATACGACCAAAGAAACACAAAGAAATTGAAGCGACGTTTCAATTCTATGTTAACCTTTCATTTTTCTTTTTAATTTTTCTATGTATCTATGTGGTTAAAAATAGCAACAGCAAGCCTTTCGTTCGTTTTATGAAAAGTGCAGGAATTTAGTTACTTTTGTATCTATGCAATACGGCATTTGTTTACTGAGTGTAATCCCCTGTAGAAAAGAAGCGAACAATACCAGCGAAATGGTTACACAGCTTTTATTTGGTGAACATTACAGCGTTTTAGAAACAGGAGAAGGATGGATACGCATAAAGATCGCTTACGATAACTACGAGTGCTGGATAAACAGTAAACAACATACCAGGATCTCTGAACCAACCTTTACCAATTTACAAAAGCAACCGGGCATTTATTCGAGTGAATTGATACAGGTGATCGGTAATCAAAATACAAAAACAAATTTTCCGATAACGTTAGGTGCCTGCTTACCGTTCTTAAAAGACAAAGCCATAAACTTTGAATCGTTTAGCTTTGGTTTTGAAGGCCAGGCCTCTGTTCCAAATAAAAAAGGAACTGCAAAGGATATTATTTCTACCGCTTATTTATTTTTAAACGCTCCCTATTTATGGGGAGGTAAAAGTCCGCTGGGTATTGATTGCAGCGGATTTACTCAGATCATATATCGCCTTAACGGTTATAAATTACCAAGAGACGCTTCGCAACAGGTTGAATTAGGATCGCCACTGAGTTTTGTAGAAGAAGCAGAGGCCGGCGATCTTGCTTTTTTTGATAACGAAGAAGGAAACATTGTGCACGTTGGTATTTTACTGAGCAATGAACAGATCATTCACGCCAGTGGCTCGGTACGTATTGATAAATTTGATCATTACGGCATCTTTAGCTCCGATACAAAAAAATATTCGCATACGTTAAGAGTAATTAAAAAGGTATTGTAAGCTCTCTTGAGTCTTGTATCACGTGTCCTTTATCGGATCTTTATTTCTTCACATAAAAAACCCCATCGTGTTCCGATACTTTGCCGTCATCCACCAGTTCATTAAAGGCTTTTACCCAGGTATCATCATTTACAGAGCGCATTTTTTCTTTAAGATCAACCAGTGTTAATGCGTCTTTTTTTAAGATCTCCTGGATCTTTGTTTTTACTTTTTCGAAATCTTTTGGTCGTTTGCTGATGCATACATCGCAATGCCCGCAATCGCTGTAATTAAATTCATTAAAATAGATCAAGAGCTGCACCTGCCTGCAGATCTTATCTTCGTTCGTATAATCAATTACTGAATTAATACGTTCAAGATACCGCTGCTTTAATTTCAGGTAATTATCCGGATTAAATTCTAAATATTTTGTATTGACCCTATCCTGCAAAAAAATCAATTTGGGTAAGGCAGACTGCGGAACGTAAGAAAGCAAACCCTGTTTATCTAAAAATTTCAATTGCTCGGTCAATTCCACAGTATTGGTTTTAATGCGATAAGCAAGATCTTTTTCGTTTATAAAAACATAATTCTCAAATAACCCGCCGTAGCTTCGTAACAGGGTTTTTATTACCGGCTCGTATTTCGGGAATTTTATCTGGAAAGAATACAGCTCTTCTTTATTGCCCAGCATCAGTACTTTAGAGGCTTCAAACCCTGCATCCAGGAAAGACAGATAATTTTCTTTCTCTAAAAATTTAATGCTGTTATATACCAAAACCGGCAGTAAATTATAACTGTTACAAATTTTATCAATATCAAATTCAAAGCTAAGGCCTTGCCCCGATTCTATTGCCACCTGGTAATAATTGCAAATGGCCTGGTAACTTTGTTTAATATAATCCAGCTCAGGAAAAGCGTATTTAAAATTATCTATCAACCGTTGCTGATCGGCCTTTGTATAAAAGATGGTTGAATAAGCGATCTTTCCATCGCGCCCGCCCCTTCCCGCTTCCTGGAAATAAGCTTCGAGACTTTCCGGAAGATCCATGTGCACTACAAAGCGCACATCTGCTTTATCAATACCCATTCCAAAAGCATTGGTAGCGCAAATAACCTGTATCTTATTTTGAAGCCATCGCTCCTGTATACTTTCGCGGTCATCAAACTTCAATCCTGCATGGTAGGCTAAAGCCGAGATCTTTTTTGATGTAAGGATCTTTGCCAGTTCTTCTGTTTTTTTGCGGTTGCGTACATATACAACACCCGAACCACCAATATTGGCAATAAGTTTAAGCAGGCGGGTTATTTTATCCTCTTCCTGCTGCACAACATAACGCAAATTTTTGCGTGCAAAAGATTGGCGAACGACCTGCTGGTTCTTAAACTCCAACTGAACCTGTATATCTTCTACCACAAATTTTGTAGCGCTGGCCGTTAATGCAATAATTGGCACTTCGGTAAAATAAGACCGGATCTCGGCCACCTTTAAATAACTTGGCCTGAAATCATAACCCCATTGGGAGATGCAGTGCGCCTCGTCTACCGCAATTAATGTAATGGGTAAATAAGCTAATTTTTGGCGAAATTCTTCGTTCTGGATCCTTTCGGGAGAAAGGTACAAGAACTGCACGTGACCTAATGCTGCATTATTTAAGGCCACGTCAATTTCTTTAAAGTTCATGGCGGCGCTAATGGCAACCGCCGAAATGCCTTTGCTGCGAAGGTTTTGCACCTGGTCGTTCATTAACGAAATTAACGGCGATATTACCAGCGTTGTGCCCCCCATTAATAAACCCGGCACCTGGAAACAAAGTGATTTACCACCCCCCGTTGGCAAAAGCGCCAAGGTATCGCGTTTTTCCATTACAGAAAGGATAATATCTTCCTGTAAGGGCCTAAAACTTTCGTACCCCCAATACTTTTTTAAAACCTGATGAATATCTTGTTTTATATTTGTGCTCAATATTTTACTAAATTACATTTTTTTGATTTTATAGTGACTGTAAATTACATAAACCAATTATTATTTTTACTTAAGCGGTTACTAATTTGCTATTTGCTTTATTTTATTTGCCGCTTGTTATTTTATATAGCAAATGCGGGTTTATTTCCATCCGTTAATTTTACCGATTTTATACAAGACTCTTTTTACGGCCTGCGGTTCGATACTTTCAGCATTTTTGTAAGCAATAGTTTATTTATTTTTTTATCATCGCTGCCATTTAATTTTTACCACAAAAAAATTTACCAGGCCATTTTAAAATGGTTATTTGTTATAAGCAACTCCCTGTTTATTATGGCCAATTGTGTAGATGTTGGTTATTTCCGTTTCACAAAAAAACGCTCAACGTCTGATCTTTTTGAGCAAATTGGCGGGCAAACAGACATTGGAAAATTATTGCCCCAGTACGTAAAAGATTTTTGGTGGGTTTTGCTTATTTATATTTTACTGGTAATGGTTTTAATTTACCTGTACAAAAAAATTAAACCAATTGTGGTTCAAAAATATGTTTTTACCAATATAAAAGAAGCCTTACTTGTTTTTTTGGTGTTTGTGTTTTTTAGCGGCTGTATTGTTTTAGGTATCAGGGGTGGCCTTCAAAGAATACCAATAGATATAGTAAATGCAGGATCAGTAACCACGCCCGAAGAAGTGCCCCTTGTTTTAAACACACCTTTTACTTTAATAAAATCGGTAAGCCAAACTGCGCTTACCAATTATAATTTTTATAACGAAGCATTTTTAAAAGCGCATTTTAATCCAGTTCATCACTATAAAGATTCTATATTTCAAAAACATAATGTTGTGGTTATTATTTTGGAAAGTTTTTCAAAAGAATACACCAAAATTGGTGCCAACATGGGTTTAACGCCTTTCCTTGACAGTTTGATGGACCAATCCTTATTGTTTACCAACGCGTTCTCAAACGGATCAAAATCCATCGAAGGTATTCCTGCTATTCTTTCGGGTTTACCTTCGCTAATGGATAATCCATTCATTAATTCTATTTATGCCAACAATGTACAAACGTCTTTTGCTTCTGTTTTGGGTAAAGAAGGATATTCTACCGCTTTTTTTCATGGCGGTATAAACGGTACTATGAATTTTGATGACTGGGCGCCATCTGCGGGCTACGCCAATTATTTCGGAAAAAAGGAATATGGCAACGATGACGATTTTGATGGTTTTTGGGGCATTTGGGACGAGCCATTCTTACAATATGCAGTAAAAAAAATGAGTGGCTTAAAAGCGCCGTTTCACTCTGCTATTTTTACTTTAAGTTCGCATCACCCGTATTTTGTGCCAGGTAAATACAAAACCCGGTTTCCAAAAGGCCCGCTTGAAAATTCCCAATCTATCCGGTATGCAGATAATGCTTTAAGACAATTTTTTATTTCTGCAAAAAAAGAAAGTTGGTACAACAACACACTTTTTATTCTTTCGGCTGATCATGCCAGCATCTCTGAGCATCCTTTTTACAGCAATGTGGTGGGCAATCAAAGTATTCCAATTATATTCTTTAAAGGTGATAATTCTTTAAAAAGTAAAAACAATATGGCTTTTTCTCAAATGGATATTTTGCCAAGCGCGCTTAATTTATTGGGTTATAACAAGCCTTTCTTTTCAATTGGCAGGTCTTATTTAGAGACCAGTTCCAATAACAGTTATTCGTATGGTAACAGCACTCATTATTTGTATACAGATTCTATGTTATACTCTTTTTCCGCACCCGAATTAAAAACTGTTTTTAACTACAAGCGCGATAGCACTTTAGCCAATAACCTTTTGAATAAGAATGCCGGTTTAGATGCTAAAATGACCGAAGAATTCAAAGTGTTCATACAAATCTATAACCAAAGCCTGATATTAAATTCAGGATCGGTAAAATAAAAGGTTTCTTCAAATAATAATATGTCTGTATATTCGTTATCTTATTTAAATTCTGAAAACGTTTAAATACCATATTACTTTTATACTGTTTTTTTGGGCTGTTGCATTAACATCCCAAACGGCAACTCTTTCAGGCGTTGTTAAGGGAACAGATGGCGAGCCTATTGAAGGTATTACCATTGGCGTAAAAGAAAATCCAAATCAAACAACCATCTCCGGTGCAAATGGCTTTTACAGCCTTACCATTGATGCCGGCAAAATGGTAACGGTGGTATTTTTTAATATCAGCTACAATGCCCTTAATTACCAGGTTAACGCCAAACCGGGCGAAACTCTTAAGTTCTCACCGGCTCTTAAATTTAAAAACAATTTAACAGAAGTTGAAGTAACCGATAATAAAAACCGCGGCGTTGAAACGGTAAGGCTTGATCCCCTGATCTTTAACCAGCTTCCTAGCCCAACGGGTAATATAGAAGATATTATCAAGACACAAATGGGCGTAAGCAGTAATAACGAGTTAAGCAGCGGTTACAGTGTGCGTGGCGGTAATTTTGACGAGAATCTTGTTTATGTAAATGATATTGAAGTATACCGTCCTTTTCTTGTGCGCAGCGGGCAGCAGGAAGGCCTGAGTTTTGCCAACCCCAATATGGTGCAGAATATTAATTTTTCTGCCGGCGGTTTTGAAGCAAAATATGGCGATAAAATGAGCAGCGTGTTGGATATTACTTATCGTAAACCGTTAAAGTTTGGTGGTAATGCTTCCGGGAGTGTTTTAGGCGGGAATGTGCAATTGGAAGGTATTAGCAATAATCGTTTAGTGGCATGGAGCATTGGCGCGCGTTACCGCACCAATTCATATCTTTTAAAAAGCCTTGATACCAAAGGTGAATACCGCCCCAGCGCGTTAGATGTTCAAACATTTTTAACCTTTGATATCAATCCAAAATTTAAGATCGAGTTTTTAGGCAACATTGCCCAAAACAAATATTTAGTGATACCAACCAACCGCGAAACCAATTTCGGAACGGTTAATAACGCTTTGCGCTTTACCGTATATTTTGATGGGCAGGAAGTAATGGATTATACCACATTTATGAGCGGCCTCTCTGCCACATACAGGCCAAACAGCAAAACAAAATTAAAATTCATTACATCGGCTTATCATTCGCAGGAGCAGGAAATTTATACCGTGCAAGGCCAGTATTATATTGACCAGGTAGAGGCTGATCTTTCAAAACCAACATTTGGCCAGGTTGCTTTTAACCGTGGGGTTGGCACGTTTTTAAATAATGGACGAAATTACCTGGAAGCTACCGTTATAAATTTTGAACACAAAGGCACCCGCTACATAAATGCAAATAACGAATTTTTGTGGGGCGCCCGCGAACAAATGGAGCTGATCCACGATAAATTAAGCGAATGGCGTATGGTTGATTCTGCAGGATATATTTTGCCTTACAGTGCTACACAAATTAATTTAACCGATGCCTATAAAACAAACATTACGTTACCGAGTTACCGCTCGCAGGGTTTTATACAATATAATTTTAGCAAACTATTGCGCGATTCTTCAAATATCAGTATCACCGCAGGTGTGAGAGGAAATTATTGGACGGTGAATAACCAGTTCCTGGCCTCGCCACGTATTACCATTGCCTTTAAACCCAATTGGAAACGTAATTGGTTGTTTAAATTCAGCTCAGGACTTTATTACCAACCACCGTTTTACAGGGAGTTAAGAAATATAAACGGCGATATAAATACCAATGTAAAAGCGCAGCAATCCATACACTTTGTGCTTACCAGCGATTACATCTTTAAAATGTGGGAAAGGCCGTTTAAACTTATTATTTCGAGTTATTTTAAACAACTTAATGCGCTTGATCCTTACGAGATCGATAACGTACGCATTCGTTATTTTGCAAACAATAACGCTACGGGCTATGCCGCAGGAACCGATGTAAGGATAAACGGCGAATTTGTAAAAGGTGTTGAAAGCTGGGCCACTATTGGTTTATTAAAGACCTATGAATACTCAAAAGATAATATTCATTACACCTATTATAATAAAGAAGGCGAAGAGATCGTTCCAGGCCAGGTATTTGATCTGGTAAAAGCAGACAGTGTGCGCATCGATCCGGGTTATATACCAAGGCCTACCAACCAGCTTGTAACCTTTGGTATGTTTTTCCAGGATTATATTCCGCAGCTTCCTGCTTTTAAATTCAATCTTAATTTACAATTTGGCAGCGGTTTACCATTTGGCCCACCCACACATTTACGCTGGCAACAGGTATTAAAAATGCCGCCATACAGGCGCGTTGATGCGGGTTTTGCCTACAACCTGTTAAAACCAAACCGCGAAATAAAACGCAAGAATGTATTCAATCATTTAAAAGATATGTGGGTGTTTTTAGAGATCTTTAATTTATTGCAGGTACAAAACACTGTTTCGTACACCTGGATCCAGGATGTGACCGGCAACCGTTATGCCATCCCGAATTACCTTACCAACCGGCAAGTGAATGTAAGATTACAGATCAAGTTCTAGGTTTAAAAGAACGCCGATTAAGCAGATGATCGCAGATTTTTTTTCAGCACCAATCATAAGTATCAGCGTTATCTGCGTTCAATAAAAATTACTACCTTTATTTCTTCAAATGAAAAAAGCACTTTTTATACCTTTATTTTTTACTCTGTTATGGTCCTGTAAAAAAACTGAAGACGTGGATCCGGGACCTTCGGGTACACCGATTTCCAATGTTACACCATCCGATTCTTCCAATTACCAGGCATTGTTTTCATGTTCTAATGTATTTGTAAAAAATGCAGGAGTATACTCTCCGGCAGGAAAATCTGCTATAGCCTATTACTCGAGCCAGCCGGTTATTAACGAAGCTTATTATTCTCAAAACTTACAATACATGGGCAATGTTATGCTGGATTCTGTGACCTTTAAAGAGAAAAGCATTGTTACCAACTATTATTATAACGATACTACCGGTACTCCATTTTCTTTGCCTTATAACTGGAACGTATCCGGCTATTTGTCAATTGCCACCTTCTCTTATTCGAATGGCAACCCGCCCCCTATTTTTACTGCTACTGCAAACATTCCAGACTCCATAAGCGCAAGCGCAGGTTTTACAGTGTCTGTCAACGGTACAAGTAATTGCGATCTTATTCGCGTATTTATTACCGGGGGCACAGCCAGTACCGTTTTTCCCAACAAATTATTTTCGGGCAACGATACCACCATTCACTTTAGTCCTGCCGATCTGCTTGGCCTTACAAGTACCACTAACGGCTATCTTTCTGTTCAGTTATATAAAGATCATTACCGCACCATTGGCGGAAAAAGGATCAATTTCAGGTCTGGCGTGCAATACAATAATTATCATCTGAAGATCAAGCCATAATGTAAGATGTAAAATGGCAAATGGAAGATGGAGTTTTTGTTTACCTTTTCCATTTTCCCTCTTCCATTTTACATTTAAGTATCCACATTTTAGCCAATTATTAACAATTCTCGCTAATTCCTTAGCCTTTTCGTAACTTTGAAAGTCTATGCTATCATTAGATCCCAAAGAATTAACAATACCTGTTTTGCAAAAATATTTGCAGAATGCAATAGCTCCACGCCCTATTTGTTTTGCCAGTACCGTTAGTAAAAATGGCGAACCTAATCTGGCCCCATTTAGTTTTTTTAACCTGTTCTCAAGCAATCCGCCCATTGCAATTTTTTCACCTGCCTACAGCGGGCGCACGGGCGCTGCCAAAGATACTTTGCTGAATGTAAAAGAAATGCCCGAAGTAGTGATCAATATGGTTAATTACGATATGGTGCAGCAAACCAGCCTGGCCAGCAGCCCTTTTCCAAAAGGCACTAACGAGTTCGTTAAAGCTGGTTTTACTCCGCTGGCCTCTGAACTGGTAAAACCTGCAAGGGTAAAAGAAAGCCCGGTGCAATTAGAATGTAAGGTGATAGAAGTTAAAGAACTTGGAAAAGCCGGAGGTGCGGGCAATCTTGTTATTTGCGAGATCTTGCGCATTCATATTTCTGATTCGGTACTGAACGAGAATAAACAAATAGACGCGCATAAAATAGACCTGGTGGCCCGCATGGGCGATAACTGGTACTGCCGCGCATCCGGGGCTGCCATGTTTGAAGTGGAAAAACCAATTACAACCATTGGCATTGGTCTTGACCAGATCCCTGCAGAGATCAGGAACAGCCATGTTTTGAGCGGGAATAATTTAGGCCTGCTGGGAAGTGTTGAACATTTACCAACAACCGAAGAAACAGCCGAATACAAAAAAACAATAAAAGGATTTTCATCAAAAGACGACCAGCATCGCTTTGCCAAAAGTTTACTCGAAGCAAATAAGGTAAAAGAGGCCTGGATGGCATTGCTTTAATGAAAACATTAACCAGTAAAAAATAAAAACAAATATATCATGGAAGTAGTAGGAACCCTAAAAACAAAATTCGAGACTCAAAAAGTGAGTGATCGTTTTCAAAAACGCGAATTCGTATTAACCACAGAAGCAAACACGCCTTACCCGCAACACGTTAGCTTCCAGGTTACGCAAGACAAATGCAGCATCTTAGACCAGTTTAACGATGGTGAAGAATTAAAAGTGCAATTCAATTTACGCGGCCGCGAGTGGAATGGCCCACAAGGCATTAAGTATTTTAATACCCTTGAAGCATGGCGTATCGAGAAAATGACAGGAGGCAACTCTAACGCATCTTCTCAAAACAACAATCAATCAAACAACAGCATTAACAGCTCTTCTACCCCTGTATTTACAGGTAACGTGGGCGATAATGATGATCTGCCATTCTAAAACACAGATGCAAGACTAAAGGGAATCAAGAAGCAAGATAGTAACGTCTTGTCTCTTGACTCCCTTCTGTCCTGACTCGCTATGAAAACATCAAAACCTAAAAGATCAAAAGTACTTTTAATTTATACCGGCGGTACCATTGGTATGATGCAGGACGTTGTTACCGGAGAATTAAAACCTTTTGATTTTAAAACACTCACACAACAAATTCCTGAACTAAAAAAGTTCGATATTGAATTATCTTCCATTGCTTTTGCAAAACCGATCGATTCATCTAACATGCACCCGATTGTTTGGATAGAGCTGGCAAAGATCATAAAAGATAATTACAACAAGTACGATGGCTTTGTGATCCTTCATGGCTCAGATACCATGAGTTTTACCGCAAGTGCCCTGAGCTTTATGCTTGAGAACCTGAATAAACCGGTGATCTTAACAGGTTCGCAATTGCCTATTGGCATTATCCGCACAGATGGCAAGGAAAATTTAATTACCGCTATTGAAATTGCCGGCAGTAAAGTAAAAGGCAAACCGGTTGTGAACGAAGTGTGTATCTACTTTGAATATAAATTATACCGCGGCAACCGCACCTTTAAATACAACTCATCGCACTTTGACGCATTCAGATCGCCCAACTACCCTGCCCTTGCAGAAGCCGGCGTAAGCATACAATACAATCAAAGCGCTTTATTAAAACCAACAACAAAGGCATTAAAAGTTCATACGCATATGGACAATGATATTGCCGTATTAAAATTATTTCCGGGTATCAGTAAAAAGATCACTTCAGCTATTATCAATACACCGGGCATTAAAGCCATTATTTTAGAGACCTTTGGCGCCGGTAATACTACTACGCAAGAGTGGTTTGCCAGCGAATTAAAAAAGGCCATTGCTAAAGGCATCGTTATTTTAAACATTACTCAATGCCTTGAAGGCAAAGTGATACAAGGTATGTACGAAACCAGCTCGCACTTAAAAAAGATGGGCGTGATTGGCGGAGCTGATATGACCTTTGAAAGCGCCGTTACAAAATTAATGTTCTTATTAGGACAAAAATTAAATAATACACAAATAAAAAAACATTTGCTTGCCGATCTAAGAGGCGAGTTAACTGAATAGTCATCCTGAGCCTGTCGAAGGATGGTTCAACAAGCTCACCATGACACCATACAATAAAAAAAACAACTATGAAAGTTTGCAAAACCATACTCGAAACAATTGGCAACACGCCAATGGTAAAGATCAATAAAATAACAAAAGACCTGCCTTGCGATGTTTACGCCAAAGTAGAGACCTTTAACCCCGGCAACTCTATTAAAGACCGGATGGCCATTAAAATGATAGAAGATGCCGAGAAAGACGGCCGTTTAAAACCGGGCGGCACCATTATAGAAGGTACCAGTGGCAATACCGGTATGGGCCTTGCTATTGGCGCGGTGATAAAAGGTTATAAATGTATCTTCACTACCACCGATAAACAAAGTAAAGAAAAAGTAGATGCCCTGCGCGCTTTTGGTGCAGAGGTAATTGTATGCCCAACAGATGTTGAGCCGGAAGATCCGCGTTCGTATTACTCTGTTTCGTCGCGTTTGGTAAATGAGATCCCTAATGCCTGGAAACCGAACCAGTACGATAACTTAAGCAACTCACAAGCGCATTACGAACAAACAGGCCCTGAGATCTGGGACCAGACCGATGGAAAAATTACGCACCTGGTTGTAGGTGTTGGTACCGGCGGAACCATTTGCGGTACAGGAAAATATTTAAAAGAAAAAAATCCGAACATCAAGATTTTAGGGATCGATACTTACGGCTCTGTATTTAAAAAATACAAAGAGACCGGCATTTTTGACAAGAACGAAATTTACCCTTACATCACCGAAGGCATTGGCGAAGACTTTTTACCGGCCAATGTAGACTTTAAGATCATTGATCATTTTGAAAAAGTAACCGATAAGGATGCCGCTATTATGACGCGCCGCATACCAAAAGAAGAAGGTATTTTTGTGGGTAACAGCGCGGGTTCTGCCATGGCGGGCTTAATGCAAATGAAGAACATGTTCAAGAAAGGTGATGTGGTAGTAGTGATCTTCCACGATCACGGCACACGTTACATGGGCAAAATGTTTAACGACGATTGGATGCGCGACCGCCACTTTTTAGAAGTAACAAAACCAAAAGCTATTGACCTTATTGCCAACCATAAGAACCAAAAATTATTAACGGTAGATGCCAATGCAACAGTGCAGGAAGCGTTAGAGACCTTAAGTAAATATTCTATCTCACAAATTCCTGTTACCGACAAAGGCGAATACGTTGGCTCTATTAACGACAATTACATTTTTACCAAATTAATGGAGAACAACGATGTAAAAAGTTACACCGTTAAATCGTTGATGCAGGCTCCCTTCCCTATTGTGGGTGAAAAAGCACCGATAGAAGAAGTAAGCAAGCTCATTACCAAAGATAATAACGCGGTATTACTCCGCGACCTTGGCGGCAACATGCACATTATTACCAAGCACGATATTATTGAAGCGGTGGCGAAGATGGGGCAATAATTTAATACACTAACTAAAAAATGAGTATTGAGACAAAAAAAATTAATGATGAGCAACGCGAAAGAATTTTAAATATTTCAGAAAGTCATTTTTATGATTTAAAATCTAAGGCAATTTTACCTGGAAAATTAACTAAAACGCTATCAGCTTTTGCAAATGCCGATGGAGGAGACATTTATCTTGGAATAGACGAGATAAAAAAAGGTAATTCTGTTGAATCAAGAGTTTGGGCTGGATTTACAGATGCCGAGGAAGCGAATGCTCATTTACAAGTCTTTACAAATTTATTCCCATTAGGAACTTATAACACTTACACTTTTTTAACGAACGAAAATTGCAATGGCCTCGTTCTCCAAATAACAATTAATAAGACTAGTTTTATAACTAAGGCTAGTGATGATATTGTATATTTAAGAAGGGGCGCACAAAACATTCCAGTTACTTCAACTGATGCAATAAGAAGATTAGAATTAGACAAAGGAATCACCACTTTTGAAAGGCAAACCCTTAACGTCCCAAAGGAAACAATTATCCTTTCTGATGTCGCTACGAAATTTATTCATGACGTAATCCCATCCTCTGCTCCGGAAATTTGGCTAAAAAAACAGCTATTAATATTAAATGACCTTCCTACTGTTGCTGGAACACTACTTTTTAATGACGAGCCACAAGCAGCATTACCAAAGCAATCTGGTATTAAAATATATAGATATAAAACAAAAGACTTCGAAGGTAAAAGAGAGAATTTAGCATTTGATCCCATTACAATAGAAGGACCAATATATTCACAAATTTATACAGCAATTGAGCAGACAATTAAACTCGTTGAAGATATTAAAATATTAGGTGAAACAGGGTTAGAAAAAATTCAATATCCTTCTGAAGCTCTACACGAAATTATCACTAACGCTATTTTACATAGAGACTACAGCCTAATTAAAGACGTTCATATTAGAATTTTTGATAACAGAATCGAAGTGGAAAGCCCTGGCAAATTGCCCGGCCATATATCAACTACGAATATTTTAACAGAGCAATTTGCAAGAAATGGTGCTTTAGTTCGAATCGTAAACAAATTTCCAAACCCGCCAAATAAAGATGTTGGTGAGGGTCTAAATACCGCTTTTGAATCTTTAAAAAAATTGAGATTAAAAGCTCCAGAAATTATCGAAACAGAGAATTCAGTAATTATTAAAATAAAACATGAACCTCTGGCTTCGCCAGAAGAAATGGTAATGAATTATATCCGTAACAACAAAATAATTACGAATAGCATTGGGAGGGAATTAACCGGTATCGATTCCGAAAATGAAATGAAAAGAGTTTTCCAAAGACTACAAAATAAGGATTTAATATATTTAGATCCAAAAGTTGGCGGTGGTGCATCACGTTGGTTATTAAAAGAAAATGATGCTCCAATTAGCAATAACAAAAAGTCAGACATAGATGACCAATTGGAGTTATTTTAATGGAAGGATCATAGACTGTCAAACTTTTTGTGTTCAAAAGTCTCAAATTCTACCTTTTCTGTAAATTAATAGTTATCATTTTTTTAAGCAAACTATGAAACCCAAACTCCTCATCCTCCTCACAACTATTTGTTTCGCCTTCACAACAGGTATCAACTACGAAAACTACTGTAACTCCCGCTTCCAGTTTTGTATCGATTACCCTAGAGATCTTACAAGCCAGGGAGAAGCAGAAAATGGCGATGGGCAGATTTTTTTATCTAAAGACAAACAAACGGAAGTACGTGCTTATGGCATGATGGCCATAGAAGAATTTGATAAACTATCACAACAGTACGAAACGGCCATAACGGGTATAACCGTGTCTTACAAGGTAATTAAACCCAGCTGGTTTATTTTTTCGGGTACCGATAAAAAAGGAAATATTGTTTACCGCAAAACAGTAAAAAAGAAACTGGATGATTATATGAATGGCGGTCCGCAGGATGTTTTTCAAACGCTGATGATCACCTACCCCGTTTCTCAAAAAAAATTATACGATCCTTATTGTGGTAAGATCGCCAAGAGTTTATAAGATCATGCAGTTCGATCCAAACAATCCCATCATTCAACTCTGCGCACAGGGCATGGAAAAAGAAGGCGAAGGTAAAGCATCTGAAGCTGCCGAATTATTTTTGAAAGCATGGAACGCTTCAGCAACCGATCTTGAAAAATTTACTTCGGCACATTATGTTGCAAGACATCAAAAAACAATTGCCGATAAATTAAAATGGGACCAGGCCGCGTTAAGTTTCGCTTTAAAATTAAACGACGAAGGCATAAAAGGCACCTACCCGTCACTCTATTTAAATGTTGCCAAATGTTACGAAGACCTTAATGATCTTGAGAACGCAAAAACAAATTATGAATTGGCGCTTTCTTTTTCAACCTCCTTACCCAACGATGGTTATGGCAATATGATCCGTTCAGGCATTAAAAGCGGCCTTGAACGGGTAGCTTCAAAATAATCTCCTCTTTGTTTTAAAAACCGCAAAGCCTTTGTATCTTTAAATAAAGGTTTTAAATTTATACGCAGGTTCTTTATAAAACCAAATCTTATTCTTAAAAGCAACCATTATCTAAAAACCAAAGCAAAATACTTAAATGTAGTTGCTTAAATAAAAACCGGATGGATCAATTAAATGCTAGCGGCTTAAAATTTTCTGACGATTGGAAACCACTCTATAAAATAAGTGGTATTATGGCAATAGCCATTGTTATTTTAATTCCCATTCAAATATTACTTTTTATTACCTGGCCCCCACCCGATAATGCCCTTGATTTTTTTGATCTGTTCAATAAAAATTGGTTGCTTGGTCTTTTAAGCCTTGACTTACTTTATTTAATTAATAATATTCTATTGATATTCGTATATCTTGGCCTTTATATGTCACTTAGGCCTGCCAGCCCGGTTTATATGCTTATAGCGTTAATACTTGGCCTTATCGGGATAGCCACCTATTATTCATCAAGTGTTGCGTTTGAAATGCTCTCGTTAAGTAAACAGTTTTCAAACACAGGCAATGCAGAGTTTAGACTTCAACTATTAACCGTTGGGAAAATGATCCTGGAAACATATAAGGGAACTGCTTTTGACGTGTATTATGTTTTAAATGCCATTACGCTTTTAATACTATCAGGCGTAATGCTTAACGCTAAAATATTTAGCAGATCAACAGCCATCTGGGGATTGATTTCCGGGATTTTAATGTTGGTGCCCACAACCGCCGGATCAGTAGGTTTGATTTTAGGAATTGCTTCTTTAATTCCCTGGTCCATTTTTTCGATATTAATTGCCAAAAAGTTTTTTAGCCTGGGTAAATGAGAACGTGTGTTACTAAGACGTGGTCACTAAATGCCTTTGAATAAAAGCTAAAAATACCTGCCACTTATAAAGCCGTTTTGTTCTTTTATACAACTAACCGAAGATGAAACTGGTTATCGCCTGGTGTATCGCCCGGTTTTACAATAAAACAACCGGGGCGGCGTTATTTACAAAAGTTTTTCTTGTAAATGAAGCAAAGCCTTGTAGTAATAGCGTGTCATTTGGTTTTATCGCAATTTGGCCAGGCAGTTATTGAAGGGCCGTGGTCTGTTGAACTGGGACAAAGTTCATGCACGTTTTTTAGCACGAGCCCAAGCTATAACATACGTTTGGTTTCGCCACGCTTTAAATGGTCGGATTACGAATTATCGGATGCCGAACAAAAACGTGCCGATGACTTTAAAAATACGCGGCTAATGATGGAAGTGATCTATAAACATCCCTTAAAAGTTTTATGCACCAGCTTAAATGTGCAATCGCGTTTTATCAAATACAAAAGATTTAGCATGGATGTTTATGGCGGCATGAAGTTTTTTTTCGTTCCCGGACCTGAATTTTCGAGGATCCCTTATTTAAAGAAACGCGAAACCTGGTACATGAACTTTGGTTTACTAGCGCAGGTAAACATGGGCATTATTGCACCATTTGCCGATATCGGCGGCGATGGGGTAATTACTATAGGTAGCGAATTCAATCTCCACAAAATTTACAGAAAACCTAAAAACAGGTATAACCTGAAAACAAAGACCAATTAATTTCAATTTTGGAGATATTTTTGTAAATTTAATTTATGAAAAAATATCTATTAAGCTGCTTTGTTATTTTGTATTTTGGAGTTAGTTACTCTCAAAAATACCGCCCGGTAGATTCGACTACCATTTGGAACACTGCCAACTATTGGAGAGTTGGCAGCAACACCTGTTGTTATGTTCACGAAAATGCCAGCTTCTTTTTCAAGGGCTATGATTCCAACAACGGCAATACCTGGCTGAGACTATATAAAACAAATCTTATTACGCCAGATCCATGTTATTTTCAATGCACGCCAAATTCGCCACCGCCACCACCCGCCTATGGAAGTGCTTTTGTGGGTTACGTAATGAATGATAGCTTAAACAAGAGAGTTTATTTTACTACTACAATAACTGCCAACTACACACCCACTGCTAATAAAATCTATTATGATTTTTTAAATAAGAATGTTGGAGACAGCCTTACATGGGGTAATACAATAGTTAATCCGGGCGTGCCGCCAAAATTTAAAATACTTGCGATCGATTCATTTTCTTTTGCAGGAAAATACCATAAACGCTTTAAAGCAATAAGTACAAACAATACTTTTACGATGCCAAGAACGGTTTATGTGATAGAAGGTGTGGGCAGCACGCTTGGTGCATGGAATTCCATTTTTACAGATTTCGAAGCAAATTCGTCGCTCACCTGTTTTTCTAAACCTTCAAATGCCGTGAGTGTTTCAAATTATACAACCTTTTCTGCAGCATCCAACGCTAATTGCGCCATTATAAGCTCCGTACCTGAACTAAAGCAAACTTTGTTTTCTATATATCCAAACCCGGTGCATAATTCAATAACCATCAATAATGCAAACACAAGTTCGGTTACTATATATGATATGTTTGGAAAGGTTGTAATGGAACAAAATGACGTTCAGGGTTCCGTAAATGTACAAAGCTTACCTGTTGGTGTCTATCTTTTAAACGTGCGCTCTGCTAACAAAACGTATACTTCAAAATTCGTTAAAGAATAATATTTTAAAGCTGGTCTGTTAATTTCTGCCAAACAAATCTTAATGAACACAAAAGCTCCCAAAGAATTAAAAGATGGTGATAACTGCATTGTTACAGGCGGTACCCATAAAGGTAAATCGGGCAAGGTAACCGATATTAACACCAGCAAAACAGGCCATATTACCATTACTGTGGTTCAGGCTAACGGAGAACGTTTTAAGACCCTTGGCAAAAATGTTGAAGTAAAGAAAAAATAAAATGAATAAAGAAGTAACTGTTTTTTTAGATGAAATAAAACATCCGCTGCGCAAGGAGATAGACCTCTTACGTGACTATATTTTAAAGGCAGGTAAGAATCTTGAAGAAAATATAAAATGGAACGGGCCAAATTATTGCAGCGGGGGTAACGACCTTATTACCATGCGCGTACAGCCGCCAAAACAGATCCAGGTGATCTTTCACCGGGGAGCAAAAAAACAGGCGCAGCCAAAAGATAAACTGGTAAAAGACGAGAGTGGAATTTTGAGTTATAGGGAGAACGATAGAGCCATTGCTACTTTTAAAAACAAAAACGATATCGAAACAAATAAAGAGGCACTTACTAAAATAGTTAAAGACTGGATCAAAGCCGCTTTATAAGATAAAACACCATGGCCTACGACACAAAACTCGCAGACAGAATAAGGGAATATCTTATTAATTTTTCGAAATTAAAGATCGAAGAAAAAGAAATGTTTCGCGGCCTCGCTTTTTTAATAAACGGCAAAATGTGCGTGAATGTAAGCGGAGAAAATATGATGTGCCGCTTCGACCCTGCCTTGCTCGATGAAGTAAGCGAAAAAACAGGTTATTTGCCAATGATCATGAAAGGCAAACAATTAAAAGGCTATTGTTACGTGGAGCCTTTAGGATTTAAAGCCAAAAAAGATTTTGAATACTGGATGAACCTATGCTTAAACTATAACGAAAAAGCAAAGTCATCTAAAAAGAAGAAAAAGTAATTAAACCCTGATGCCAATAACGCAGATATCATCCACTTGCTCTAAATTCCCTTTCCACTTATTCAATACCATCGCAGCTCGGGCCTTTTGCTCCTCCATTGGCAATTGCGATATCGAAATAAATAGCTCTTTCATCTGTTTGTACATGAATTTTTTTCCATTATTGCCTCCAAACTGATCTGCCATCCCATCTGTAAAAGTATATATCACATCGCCATTTTGTAGATCAATACTATGTTGCGTAAAAGGTGTTTTATCACGATCGTGTTTGCCAACCGGCATTTTATCTGCGCCAAACACCAGCAATTCATTTGCGCGAACCAGCCAAACAGGATTATTTGCGGCTGCGTAGGTAAGTTTCTTATTTTTCATATCAAAAGAAATTAAACTACAATCCATCCCGTCTTTACCTCCATCTGTGCTGCCATCTTTTTTAAGGGTATCAATGATAAGTTTGCGTGTATTGTATAAAACATCCGCAGGCTGCCAAAGGCCTTCTTTAATAGATTCTTTTAAACACGAAATATTCAAGATGCTCATAATAGCTCCGGGAACTCCATGGCCAGTGCTATCAGCGGTAGCCAAAATAAACTGATCATTTTTTAGTTCGGCCGCCCAGTAAAAATCCCCACTTACTACATCTTTTGGCTGATAAAAAATAAAAAAACTATTTAAGTTTTTGTTTAGCATCTCGTTACTGGCCAGTAAACTGCGTTGGATTCTTTCTGCATAATTAATACTGTCGGTAATCTCCTTATGTTTTTCTTCGATTTGGCGCTTTTGCTCATCGGTTATTACTTTTTGAGATTCAATTACCTTTTTTTGTCGTTGTGTTATCCTGAAACGTTGCACCATAATAACGGCAAAAAAAATAGCTAACAAAAGGCCGCAAAGTACCGACCACAATATCACCCTTTGCCGTTGTTTTTCTTCATTTGCAATAGTATCTTTCTTTTCCTGTTCAGCTTTGGCTTTAGCTTCTTTTTTTTCGTACTCATAATTTATTTCAGTACGGGCCATTTTCTTTTGATTTTCATCGTTATTAATGCTGTCGCGGGCCAGGATGTATTTTTTATAATGTGATAAGGCTAGTGCCGGACGTTCGGTGATCTGGTATAGATCGCTTAAATTTTGTTCATCGTCCATTGTGCGTTCATATGCACCAAGCAAGCTATCTAAAGTTAACGCACGCAATAAATACGATTCAGCCTCTTTATATTTTTTTTGCGCTACAAATACATTACCCATGTTACTAAGGTTAAAGGTAATACTCATTTGATCACCCATTTCTTCCGCTAGTTTTAACGACTTAAAATAATGATCGAGTGCTTTTGGATATTCTTCCATAGAACCATAAACACTGCCCAAATTATAGAGCGTGCTTCCCGTTAATTGTTTATCGCCAACTTCTTCGGCTAATTTTAGTGCTGCAGAAAGATACTCAATAGCCTTTGGATAATTTTCCATTTTATGATAATTGCTTCCTATATTACTTTTTGCCAGCATTAAAGTTTTTTTACGACCAAGCTCTTCTGCAATTTTTTCTGCTTTAAAATAATATTGTAAGGCTTTCGGATAATCTTCTAACATCGAATAGACGATGCCAATATTCATGAAGCAGGTACTAACCGCTGCTTTGTCATTTAATTCCTCAATACACTTTAGTGATCTGAAATGACAATCCAATGCTTTAGGATAATCAGCCTGGCGGTAATATATGTTCCCCATATTTGAAATACACATAGCGTTGCTTTTTGCTATATCAGTTCGCCCTGGTTGTTTTTCTAAAATTTTTTCATTCAATTTTTTTTGATCGTTAAAATATTTTAAAGCGTTAGGAAAATCGCCTTTCAAGTAATAGTTATTTCCCAGTTTTCCATAGACAAAAGCCGTAAATTTATTTAAATATTTTTCGTCCAACTGGCACTTTTTAATAACCGCCAATGCCTGGTTAGCAATTATGAAAGCTGAGTCTAAGTTTGTTTTTTCCACATAAACTGAAAGTTTTATAAGAGTTTTTACTCTTTCTGTATCATGTAAATTTTGAGAAAGGCGAGTTCTTAGCGAATCTATCTTTGCAGCCTGAGAAAAAAGCATACTTGCATTAAGCAAAAGTATTATAGAAAATAAATTAATACGTGTTTTCATAATTGGTTATTTCAATCTACAACATCAACAAAAACAACAATAATTCTAATGTTGAGAATGATTAACGCTATTGACAATAAGAATTTAAAAGGAGTGCTGTTTCGAAATTAAACAAAATTTTAACATTATAAAATATGTTATTCTATAAATGCTATCTTTATCTAAACATTTAGTAAATAAAAATGAAATTCCCTATCATAGACATGCACTGCGACCTGCTTTCTTATTTAGAACATGTGCCCGGCGCAGATCCATTTTTTTCCAAAATTGGCTGCAACCTTAATGCACTAAAAGCAGGCAACGTAAAATTACAAATAATGGCCATATACACCGGCACAGAAAAAGGAAGTTCTGAAACGGGTTTAAAAGAAAGCGAGATCTTTAAAGAACTTTTAACGACACATGCCGATAAGCTATCGCTGGTAAAAGACACGTCTTCACTAAAAAGTATAATTAATTCAAATAAGACGGGCGCCGTTGTTTCAATAGAAAATGCTTCCGGTTTTTGCGAAGAAGATGAACCTGTTGAAAATGCATTTAAAAAATTTGAAAAAATAATGACCAATGTTGAGCGGATCTTTTACATCAGCTTTACACATCATGGCGAGAACCGTTTTGGTGGCGGCAATTATACAAAGGCTGGTTTAAAGGACGATGGCCGGAAATTACTGGATTATATGCATGGCAAAAAAATAGCGCTTGATCTTTCACATACCAGCGATGCTTTAGCCTACGGACAACTGGAGCATATCGAAAAACATAAGCTGGATATTCCTATCATCGCCAGTCATTCTAATTTTCGTGCTATCTTCGATCATCCACGCAACCTGCCAGATGATCTTGCAAAAGAGATTATAAAACGAAAAGGTATTATAGGTGTTAATTTTTTACGCGCTTTTTTACATAACGATGACCCGAATGTTTTTTATGATCATATCCTGCATGGTACAAAAATTGGAGGTGAAAATGCTATGTGCTTTGGCGCCGATTATTTCTATGCGAGCCAGCCCGACCCAAAACGTATCCCTTATTATCACAAAGATAAAGAAGACGCAAGCTGCTACCCGTTATTATTAAATAATTTAGAAGGAAAAACAACAACTGATTTTTTAGAAAAACTGGCTTATAAAAACGTTGAATCGTTTATAAACAGAACCTGGCAATAATTAAAAAATATAAACATGGAATATTTTTTTACTTTTTTAGTCTACCTTTTTTTTAAGGTTTTTTCGCTGATACCATTGGTACTCATTTTGATTGGCCTTATTAAGTTATATAAAAAAAGAAAAACAAGTGCAATATCAACAATGTTAACGGGTAATATAGGTTTGCTGGTTAAATTAATAGTTATTGACAGTCTTACCGATTATTTACTACGCTTTAGCAGCAGTCTTAGTGTAAGCAATGCAAGTACTTTGTATTCAGTAACCGGTTTTATTGCAGTTATTTTTTCGTTGGTGTTTGCACTCGGTTTTTTGCTTTTTATAAATGATCTTGTAAGAAAAGAAACAACGCCTTTGTAAAACCATTTACATAGTCATTTATTCCATTTATCATCAATTAAACCTGTATCGGATCATTTCTAATTTATGGATTTACAAAAGCTGTAATTTCGATATTTAAATGAAAGCAATTGTATACACAAAATACGGCCCGCCGGAAGTTCTTCAGTTAAAAGATGTGGAAAAGCCAATACCAAAAGCCAACGAAGTTTTAATAAAGATATATGCCAGCACTGTTAACCGTACCGATTGCGGCTTTCGTAAATCAGAATATTTGGCAGTAAGATTGGTTGGCGGTTTATTTAAACCAAAAAAAAACATTTTAGGCACTGAGCTGGCAGGCGAAATTGAAGCACTCGGAAAAGATGTAAAAACCTTTAACGTTGGCGATAAAGTATTTGGTTTAAAATGTTTAGCCTTTGGTGCGCACGCCGAATATATTTGCGTTGCAGAAGAGGGATCAATAACAACCATGCCTTTAAATATTAAATATGAAGAGGCAGCTGCATCATGCGAAGGACCCTGGCTGGCATTGACCTACTTTAAAAAGATAAAATTAAATAAAGGCCATAAAATTCTTATTAACGGGGCTACCGGCTCTATTGGCTCTGCTGGCGTGCAATTGGCAAAATATTTTGGCGCTGAAGTAACTGCCACCAGCAATACAAAAAATATGGAACTTGTAAGGTCTTTGGGCGCAGACGAAGTGATCGATCATACAAAAGAAGATTTTACAAAATGCGCCGGTGGCTACGATTTTGTATTTGATGCGGTTGGCAAGAGCACCTTTTTTAAATGCAAAAAATTACTGAAACCAAAAGGCATTTATTTTTCTACCGAGTTAGGCCCCGGTTCGCAAAATATTTTTATGGCTTTATTAACGCCTTTGCTCGGCGGCAAAAAAGTTATTTTTCCAATTCCAAAAGATAGTAAGGCCGATATTATTTTCTTTAAAGAATTGATCGAAAAAGGAAAATACAAAGCTGTGATCGATAAAATTTACACGCTTGAGCAATTCATGGAAGCAACAAATTATGTTGAAACCGGTCAGAAAACAGGGAACGTAGTGCTTAAAATTGTATAAAGCTCATTTCAGGAAAACCTAATTTCCTTTCTTAAACATTAATACAAATAATTAAATGTATATTTGGTAAAAATCAACATTATGAAAGTAAAGTCAATTACGCATTTTTTTTTCTTATTTGCTGTAAATATAGCGTTAAGCCAAACCAGTTATCATATTATATCAGAAACAGAAATGCCAATGGGGAGTCCAATGGCTGACTCAAAAGTTATAATTAACTCCTACGTAAAAGGCAAAAAAATAAAAACAGATGTGGTAAACGGAACAAGTAGCCAGATTCATTGTTACACAGAGGATAAATGTACCATCATTGCCAGGGAAAAACTCAGCAGCACCATTTGTGGAGAAGGAACACCCGAAGAAATGAAAGAACTTATCAAGTCAAAAGATAAAATAGAATACTCGGATGTTACCGTTCAGAAAACTGATAAAACGCAGACACTTCTAGGTTACGAATGCAAGAACGCTGTAATAAACTATAAAATATCTTCGATGGGAATAAAACTTAAAAACGAACTCATTGTATGGTATACTGATAAAATTAAAATTGAAGGTGATCTTTCAACTGGTGATGCGAATTATGTTGGCGTAAGCAATGCCCTTGTTGATGCTATAAAATCTGTTAATGGTGTTGTTTTAAAACAAGAAGCTAAAATGAATGGCTTAATTGGTATTACAACTACGGTTACTCAAATCGATCAAAAGGATTTGAATGATTCTGAATTTATTATAGAAGCAAAAGATTGCACTAAAATGCAAAGCCTTAAGGATGCTTCAAAGGAGATCGATAAAAGAAATGCGAGAAGGCAGGCTCAACAGAATTCAATGAATCACCAGATGCGTATGCACTAAATAAAAAGCCCGGCACAACCGGGCTTTTTTATGATCCTGTTTTAAAAACAGCGATAATAAGCGTTTTTATTATTTGGTATTTCCTCCGGTTTGCAACAGATTTACATTACCTGTTTTAGTTTGTGTTTTATAGGCGGTATTTGTGTAAATGATCTTGTAAACATATACATCATCTTTACAGTATTCTCCTTTAAAGGTTCCATCCCAGCCTACAACTTCATTTTTAAGGAAATTACCTTTACCATGATATAATTTCTGACCCCAACGGTTAAAAACATAAAGTTCGTAATCCATCACACCATATCCTTTTGGTAAAAAGATCTCATTTAATCCATCACCATTTGGGGTAAATGAATTTGGTAAATAAATTCCAAAATCCTTATCAATGGTAACACACACTTCATCTGTGTTTTTACATCCGTGTATATCCGTTACTTCAAATAAATAACAGGTTGTGTTTACCGGGTTAATGTATGTGGTTGGGCAATTGATGCAGTTTATTGAGCTGTTATCTCCTCCACTCCAGGTATAAAGCGTGCCCGTTCCTATGCCGTTCAATATACCATAATCGCCATATGAAATAATGGTATCTATACCTGCATTTACAACAGGTAATGGGTTTACAAAAACTGTAATGGTATTATAACCTTTGCATAAACCTGCTGTTGATGCACCTATTACTGTATAGGTGGTGGTAATGGTTGGCGATGACACTACGTTAGCACCGGTAGTGTTGCTTAAAAAATCGCCTGGTATCCAGGTATAGCTTGTAGAGCCGCCTGCGGTAAGGTCTACTTTTTGTCCGTAGCAGATAGAATCTTTTCCAAACAAATTAACTGTTGCATTTGGTATTACAGTTAAGCCAATGGTGCTGGATGAACTGCAGGTGGCTGTGCCTGCTACAATGTAGCCGCTTACTGTATACACCTGGTAAGATAGCGGTGATGCTGTAACCACGTTGCCTGATGATGAACTTAAACTGTTTGACGGCGACCAGTTAAAATTAGTGGCTCCTATCGCCGTTAATTGGGTTTGCGAGCCATAACAAATGCTGTTTTGCACTGCAGATAAAAGTATGGACGGTATTGGTTGTACATATACCTGCGCGCTTGCAGAGGCAGTGCAACCGTTAGCGGCTGTTCCATATACGGTAAAGGTATTGGTAACTCCCGGGTTGATGGTTATTGTTGAAGCAACAGTGCCCGTACTCCAGGTGTATGTTGATGCGCCACTACCAGATAGTTGCGTGGATTGCCCTGAACAAATTGTATTTGATCCTACAACAGAAACAACAGGGTTTGGCAATATGCTTACCGATTGTATAATTGAATTTGTGCAACTGGCAACACCGCCAATTACAGTATAAGAAGTAGCAATCGTTGGTGAAACTATAATAGAACTATTTGTTGCACCTGTGCTCCAGGTATAATTAGTTGCACCGTTTGCTGTTAAGTTAGTTGACTGGCCAAGACAAACGGCTGTATTACCACTTACGCTAACAGTTGGGATCTGTGCAACCGTAACTGTTACCACTTGTATTGAACTGCAATTAGCATTAATGCCCGTAAGGGTGTAAACCGTTGTTGATGGCGGTGTAACATTTAAGGTAGAAGTTAACGCACCCGTGCTCCACGAATAGCTTGGCGCTCCGGAAGCCGTCATTGAAGAGGTATTACCGGCACAAACCGTAAAATTACCAACAACGGCCACTGTTGGAATGGTATTAACACTTAATGTTACGATCGTTGTTGAATTACAATTTCCAAGCGAACCCGTTACAGTATAAATAGTGGTTGAATTTGGAGTAGCAACAACCGAACTGCCGGTTGGTACATTTAAACTGGCCGCTGGCGACCACGTGTAACTATTGGCACCTGTAGCGGTTAATGTTGAATTTGAACCTGTACAAATCAAAGATGGTGAGGCTGTTGCTGTTATTGTTGGATTAGGATTTATGCTGATGGATGCCACTGCACTGCTGGTGCAGGTACCCGCACCGCTGGTAACCGTATAAACGGTAGTTACGGTTGGTGATCCAACAACCACGCTTCCGGTAGTAGTATTTAAACCGGTTGCCGGGCCCCAGGTATATGTTACACCGCCATTAGCGGTAAGGGTAGCAGATGAACCGGCGCAAATAGATGAAAGTGTTGGTGTAATAGCAACCGTTGGTATCGGATTAACACTCAGCGTAGCAACTGTAGAGCCCGTGCAGGTTCCAACTATGCCGGTAATAGTGTATGTTGTAGTTGTATTTGGATTAGCAATAACACTGCTTCCTGTAGAACTGTTTAAAGTGGCTGCCGAAGCCCAGGTGTAACTGGTAGCACCCGTAGCCGTAAGTGTAGAACTTCCGCCTACGCAAATTAAAGTTGGCGAAGCTGTTACCGTTATTGTTGGATGCGGAGTAACACTTACAATAGCAACAGCACTGCTGGTACAGGTTCCTGCGCCGCTTACAACAGTATAAGTGGTGTTAACCGTTGGCGAAGCTACCACAACGCTTCCGCTTGTTGTGCTTAATCCTGTGGCGGGTGTCCAGGTATAAGTTGTTCCGCCGGTTGCTGTTAATGTAGTTGATGAACCTGAACAAATGGTAGATAATGTTGGCGTAACTGCTATTGTGGTTGGCAATACTACGTTTAAGGTAATGCTTCCTGTTAAGATGCAACCACCATTGGCACCGGTAACAGAATATATGGTAGTTGCAGGAGGCGTTGCAGTAACTATGCTGGCATTGGCAGAGCTTAAGGTTGCCGCCGGATTCCAGGTATAACTATTTGCACCTGATACGGTAAACGTTGCAGAACCACCCAAACAAATAGTTGTAGCTGATGCTGCAATATTTAATCCACCAGTACTGCTCGAATTATTCATTACAAAATTATCAATATGTACCCACGATCCTGTATTACCGCCATTTTGAGTAACAACAATATATTGTCCATTATTTGGGGCAACAAATGTAAAGGTTCTTTGTACCCAGGTATTATTGGTTGGCGCCACCGGTGCCGTATAAATGATGGTGCCCGCAGAATTGTTAGTTGTGGAAAGAGCCATTTGTACTGGAAAACCTGGATATCCCGGGTCTTTTCTGTCATAATAAGAAATAGTGTAAGTATTACCAGCAATCAACGGTGATGATAAAGTCATTGCAATTTGATCGGTACCAGAACCCGTTAAGGCTACATACCATGTACAGTGCTGGGCACCGCCGCCACCCCAGGTAGCACTTTTAATAATATCCATGTTGCCAAAAGAACCGAAGGCATTGGTGTTAGCCATAAACCCGTTAAATCCCGCGTTAGAAAGATTGATCTGATCAACCGCTCCGGCGGTATTGTTCTCAAAACTTCCGTTCAAAAAACTTTGCGAAAAAGAAAATGTGGAATTAACTATTAAAAAAAATAGTAGTAGTTTTTTTATGCCTGAAAAAGGTGCCAATTTGTTAAATTTTAGATCAAATTTAGTAAATCAATTCCCTCTGTACAATTTCATACGATCAGTAATTATTGAGGCTATGGTTTTAATGAGTAAAACGCTTACAAAAACAACCATTACGTAACCGCATTTTTTAACAAATAATGTAGAGCCATTGGGATGGGTATCTACATATCAATTTTTACAATGGGCAATAAATTCCTCTTTTTATTGCTTTTTTTGTTAAAAACCACTGGCACAAAAATTTTATATAGCGTCTCAAGATAGTCTGTTTCTTTTTCACTTAAAATAGCATTAAACCGTGAAAGCCGGCAAATGTTAAAGTAGAGAAAGCAGAAACAGAAGATAAAACCAGCCCCCGCAAAAACGGGGGTTTTGGTTTTAATGAAAAAGCATATAATAAACTGTAAAAAAATAATTTATGAGATCGATAGCAATGCTGGCTTTTTTTATACTAACATGTATAAGCTGTAACAGTGGCGAAACGGACGAAAAAACAAAAGTAAATACATCAGAAGATGTTAATCAAAACACTATAACACACGATACCACCGGGGTTAGGGTTGATTCATTAAACCACTGGTAACCATAATATCTATCCTTTAATGTTTTAATTATGAAAAAAATAGTTACGTTTTTATGCTGTTGCTTTCTCATAATTTCTTGCGCGCCCGTTACCAAAATAACCGGGTCGTGGAAAAATCCAAAACAACCAAAAGGGGATATAAAAACAGTTTTTATTGTTGCCTTAACCGGTAAAGCAATTTCAAAACCAACGCTCGAAAGCCGTATGGCTCGTACACTAAACAAAGAAAAGTTAAACACCATAAAAAGTGTTGATGAATTTGCACCAGGTTTTTTAAAAGACAGTATCCCAAAAGATGTGTTGATGACTAAAATAAAAAAACAAGCGCATGAGGCCATTTTAACCATTTCGCTTCTTAAAAAGAAAACCAAATCGCACTATGTAAAAGGTGGGTATGAATACAACCCTATGACGTACGGCTATTACGATAATTTTTATGGATACTATACTTTTTTATCGCCTTATATATACGATCCGGGCTATTACGAAAAAGAAGAGATATACTATATCGAAACAAATCTTTACGATAGCCAGTCCGAATCTCTTATCTGGTCTGCACAATCAGAAACAGATACATACACAGGCATAAGTTCTTTTTCAAAAAAATTCTCTAAAGCTATCGCAAACAAAATGAAAGAAGACGGTGTTATTAAATAAAATCGAATTTAATGTTATACAATAATTTTAGTGACGATATCTCTTCCCTCCGAAAAGCAATTTAATTATCCCGGGTTTTTGAAGCCTCTTTACGTTATGGCATTGCCGCCAGTAAACTCTGCGGATTAACTTTACCTATCTGTTCTGTGTACCACAAATGTTGTTGTATGTTTCTGCGCTATATTATATCCCGATAAGATCAAAAAATAAATACCATTATCAAGATTCGAAACATCCACGGTGTTTAAAAAATCTATTTCCCTGACTTTTTTACCTGCCGCATCGTAAATGCTTATCCCTGTAAATTCATCGCTTCCGGTATAGATATTTATCAGTGAAGATGATGGGTTTGGAAACACTGAAACGGAAAGGTCGTTTAAGTTGTTTTCTTTAACACCAGTCAAATTGCAACCCGTTAGGTTAAGGTTATTATATCCCCTTACTTTTGCCTGGCAACGCAATTCATTTAGAGCAGGCTTATCTGCTCCGTTACCATTCCATGTTCGCAAACCAAGCGTTCTTAAGTATTCTAAAAAGGCAGCGTTGGTAATGCCATAATAATTACCTAAAGCGGATACCTGTGCAGGATCAAGATCGTGAAGCCACGTAAAATCGATTAAACGGATATTAGCTGCATAAACGTCCCAGCTTAAAAATGTTTGCGTTATAAACTGTGTTTGCAATGCATTTGAGCTGTTGCAGGTTGCACTTGACGGATAACCATATTGATAAAAACACAATTTTTTTGTCGGAAAAAGATTTACCAGTGTTGAAAAATCAACAGGTATAACGGTTGGCGATTTTACGGTAAAATTTGAATTAAGGGGGTAATAGGATACACCTATATAATCGCTGTTTGTATTTAATGTTTGTGCCTGTGTACTGTGCGATGTTATACCATCAAACGTTAATTCTGTTGCTACTTTAAGGCCGGGCCATAGTACTTTTGCGTGTGCCATTACAGCATTATAAAAAACAGTATAATCGGCCCAGAGAGATGTGTTATTGCCAATGTAAACGTCATGTTCGGAGCCTATCACCAGCGAGCTTAATGTCACGTTCGGGATATGCGCCTTTACACTGTCAAGCAACCTGTTAAACCTTGAGATCATGACTGTACTGTTGAATGCAGCGGAAGTAAGATCCGAAGGCACTTCCAAAACATTTGTATTAATTGGTGTGATCGTTAGATCAATTGGCATGTTAACTGCCGGGTAATAAATATTGGCAATATCAAAAACTGTCATGTTATAATTTAACGGCGAAGTTTCTATAGCCGACCATTTTTGGAACAGGCCCACCTGAGACATGCCTAAATTATAACCAACCGTAAAACACGAATCATAATTGAACACCGAACTATTTTGCGCATTCGTACTTATATCAAGTCCTATCTTATTATTGGCAGGCGTGATCTGCGCTTTAACACCAGCTGCTAAAAATAAAAGAAATAAAAATTTAAAATAAAAAGTTCTCATAATTTCGTTTATTAATTTGTCGTTTAATTAAATAAAATACCCCATCAAAAAACAGGTTAATTTTTAATGAATTTTTGGGGCAGGAATTTATTTGTTTTTGAAACAAGAAAATATATCCCCTGTTCTAACTGCCCTAAATTAAAAGATCCTGTGCCAATAGTTTCATATTCTGCGATCGCGCGTCCTGAGCAATCTGTAATTTGAATAATATCGTTAACCTGCTGGTTAAAAATCAAATTAAGGTGATCAGATACCGGATTGGGAAAAACAGATACTGCCGGGCGTTGATCATTTTGCTTAAGCCCGGTAACTGTATTGTGAGGTAAAAACCAAGGGTCAGCATCAAATTTATCAGTGGGCGTGCCGTTGGCATCCTGGTACACAACTACAAAAGACAGATCCCCGTTTTGCGTTAACGTAGCTTCGCCAATACCTGCAGAGTTTCCGGGCCCAACTACTAATTGTTTTGTGCCCCAGCTATCCCAGTTATTTGTAATGGTTTGTTGGCACCTGTAAATGGCATATTTACCGGAAGCATCGGGTGCTGTATAATACAACCACCATTGATTGAGGTTATCTTTATATAAATGAGGCTGGTGTTCGTTAAAGCCGGTATTGATCGTACTCACCTGCGCCGGAACGGTCCAGGTAAGACCATCGTCATTACTTATGGATGTCCAGATATCCAGGCCACCAACGCCACCGGCCCGATCCGGCGAATCAAAGAACAGAACCCACTGTGTGGCACTTAAACGTTCAATATGAGGATTATCCTCTGTGGTTGTTTGAGTAACAGGTGCAGGCATAACGGTTCCCATTGTTACGGAAGGATTTACGCCGGCATTTCTTATAATGTAAAGATCGTTATTATATGGCGTCAGTTTATTGCTGGTATAAACAACAATATCAGAAACAGTTGAATTTAGCATGGTAAACTGCGGCGCACCTTCGCTATAAATAGCGCCACTTAAGTTTGAAAGGGTCCATGAAGGAAATGCAAGAGTAGTTGCGCTACGCGAAGAAATAAGAATATCGCCGTGCAGCCACGTTGGGCAAAGGGTTGTGGGAGAAGTGGTAAGGTCCATCCCGTAAGTTGGACCTTTTTGATATGGCGCAAAAACACACGGAGCACCATTCGTTGACCACGACAAGGCATCAGCCGGTAAATAAATACAGTATAAGTTCAATCCATCCCGTGAAATAAAGATCCCATCCTCCCAGCCGTCAACACTTAAAGGTTGCGCAACCGGTACACCAAATTCTGCCGGAATGCCTACCTGCACGGTAGTGTTACTTTTTGTAAGTGGCCAGTTGGGCTGCGCTATTGCATACAGATTTCCAAGAAAGGCCAGCAGCAAAATAATTTTTTTCATATACTAAATCAATTACCGCCAACTATGATTTTATTGTGCAGTAGTTGGTGTATTAACCGGCTTTATACTTTTTGCCTGAGTTTTGGTTTTGCTTTTAAAAGCACCCGGCCTGAAATAATAAGTTAAACGTAAACCAGCGTAACTGCCGTTATTGCTAAAACTATGAGTATAGAGTTGGTTATCTACCGTATAATTTACTGTAGCGGTTGCCATTTGAGACAAACCGGCATTAAATACCAGACTGGCATTTAACAAGGCTCCCCATTTAAATATTTTTTCGCGGCCAATCGCAAAACGTAACATAGCATGGCCACCACCATTTGATGATGAAACAGAATTAAGATAATTAGAAGTGCTAACACCTTCGGTAGACTGTACGAAACTTTTAGTAACAGTTTTAGAATCGCTAAAGCTTGCTACAAAACCGCCGCCTACTACCCAACGTACATTTTTACAATTTGGGTTAAATTTATAAAAGACCATGAACGGAATTTCTACTGCGGCGTACTCGGTATTAATTGTAGAAAAACGATTTTTCATATTCAATAACGAATAATTTTCTGCCAGGCCAAAATTAAAGCCATAGCTATAAAAACCAAGGCCGGTTGTTGCCATCCAGTGTTGGTTAAGATCGTATCTTGCTACGAGGTCAAAAGAACCACCACCAAATTTATTTTGGAAAAAACGCGCGTTGGCATTTGGCGAACCGCCTGTATATTTAACAGAATTGCCATAAGCGCCCCATTGTATACCCAGCCTCCAGGTTTTGTTTTCCTGCGCCGATAGGTATAAGCTGCTTACACCCATAACTAATAGTAAAATTGCCTTTTTCATAATTTGTATTTTAATTTAGATATTTTTGCTTTTATACCTATATGTCGTGCAAAAAAGACGATACCCTATCAAAAGATGGAAAATTAATTTTTAGGCCTGTCGTAATAGTTAAAACAGAACTTTAACCCAATATTGAGGTCTAAGAACTTGCGGTAAGAGTTGGTAACGGAAACCGAGCTGGTACCGGGAACAACCTGGTAAATACGGGCTGCCAGGTTAGAATGGCCATAAATATTCCAAAAATTAATGTAAAAGCGCATCATGTGTTGTTTTCTTTTACCAAAGGCCCTGTCGTGCCATTGGCATTTTATATTTAGGGTGTTGTAATCGGGATTACGCATAGAATTGATGTTACCCGTAATAAATTCGTATTTACCCGCCAGTGAATCAACACCGTTAATTGGGGTGTATGGCTCGCCTGTAGCATACCTGAAATCGAAGCTATAGGTATGCGGAAGATACCATTTGCGTTTTGATTCTTTACGGGTAATGCTCATGATCACATTAAAAGATTGTCGCTGATCGAAATAATAAGGATAAATGCCATCCTGCAGGCTTCTTTTTTTGTCAGATCTTGCCAATGAATAAGATATCCAGCCGTTCAGTCGGCCGGTTTCTTTTGTCAAAAAAAACTCAATACCTTTTGCCTCACCGTAACCGTTGTTTGAATAAACAAACGAAGTATCAAAAATAACCTGGTTGGTATATTTTTTATAATACCCCTCTACCCTTGCCGAAATTGCGGGCGTGATCTTTTGTTTTATTGAAACGATCGTGTGCTCGCTATGGTTCGATCTTAAATTTTTATTCTGAAGCAATTGATAGGTTGTTGGCGACTGATCAAAAATGCCCCAACTGGCGGTAAGCAGCGTGCTACTGGTAAGATCGTAACCAAGCGTTATCCGTGGCGAAACATTGATGATATTGTTTAGCTGGTTATGATCTGCACGCAGGCCGGCATTTAATTTTATCCGTTTAAAAATAATGGCATCGTAAATAAAATAAACAGATGATATAATATTTAATGTATTTACTTTTCGTTGTTGTATCAATGAAGAGGTGTCGGTACTTTGTATATCCGTTGTTTTGTAAAATTCTTTTATATCCGATCGTTCATCTTCCAGGCTACATTCAATACCTGTTTTAATTTTTGCGTCAGGTTTTGGATAAAAAGTAAGGTCTTCACGCAACGTATAACTGTTATAATTGATGTGGCGGTATCCATATTCTTCCGGATCGATATTTAACCGCCAACCAGAATGGAGGAAAGATGTTTTACTATAACTTTTATCTGAAATAACACTTTGCACCTGGAAATTTTGCGCATTGATCTTACTTAATGCATTGGCCTTAGGAAGGATCTTTCTAAAAACACTATCGTTATAATCATTTACATTAAGGGTGGTTAAACTTAATTTTGTTTCCGGATTAAGTGTGTAGGTGATCTTTGAAGTAAGATCCGCCTTTTTTTCTGACGGTGATAACACGCTTAAAATGGATCGCAAACCAACGATGTAGGCCAGTTTATTTTTTTTTAAAGGGCCTTGTATTAAATAAGAAGGATTGGATGTATTAATATCGACCGTACTGCTAAAATGTTCGGGGTTACCGCTTTTGGTAGTTAAATTAAAAACCGATGACATGGCGTTACCGTAATTAGCGGCATAACCACCGGTTAATACTTCGGCTTTTTCAAGCATATCGGGATTAAAAACCGATTGCCCGCTAAAATGAAATGGCAACGGCAGTTTAATATTATCTAACAAAAAAAGATTTTCAGACGATTCGCCACCGCGCACATGTATCTCTGAGGATCCATAGGCATCCATAGTACTAAGTACACCGGGCAATGCCGTTAAAGGTTTTAAAGGATCGTTCGAAATTCCTTTTGCCGATTCTATTTGCGTTGGTTTGATCTCCATTTCGCTTACCGAAACTTTTTCGATGATCTTATCGGCGGTAATTATCGTTTCAGAAAGTGTAATGGCATGTTGTGGCAGATCGGCGTCAATGTTCATTGAACCGTTTACATCAATTAACTGTTCGCTTACTTTATACCCAAATGCATTGATCACCAAAGTATAACGGCCCTCAGCAATATCATTCAGATAAAATTTTCCATTAAAATCGGTATTTGCACTTGTTGTTTGGCCTTTAAGGTAAACAGTAGCAAATTCAATTGGCGCTTTGCCGGCGCTATCGCGTATTGTACCGGTAACTTTGTAAGTTATTTTTTTACCCGGTGATAAAGCCACCTGGTTGCCAACAAACTCCCATTTTATTTCTGCAGAAGTTAATGCTTTATCAAGCGCGTCCTTTATAGTAACTTCAGAAAAGTTGCAATTTATTTTTTTTGTAAGATCTACGGTATTTCCAAACGTAAAGTGAAGGCCGGTTTGTGAAGTGATTTCGCTTAAGAATTGTTCTACTGAAACAGAATTTGAAACCAGGTTGATCTTTTTATCCAATACATTTTCTTGAGCTATAATAACTGAATTGAATAGCATCAAGACACAAATGGTAATAAAACGTCTCATATACAGATCAACATCCCGTACCTGTAATTTCTACATTTTTTTGTTTAACTACAGTTTTCACATTCAATGTTTTTTCCAATATATTTAAAACATCCTGTAAAGTCGGGTCTTCAAAATACCCTGTAAATGTACAATTTAAAATATTTTTATCTTTTACTTCTATATCTACAGCAAAGTATTTTTTTAAAATAGCGCAAACGTCTGCGAAAGCGGTTTTATTGAATTCCAGTTTCTTTGTTTTCCATAAAAGAAAGTTATTGTTTGCAGTAGCATATTTATTAAGAACGTTTTCATTCTTATTTAAAACGCCGGTTTCATTTTTGATCAGTAAAACAGAGTTGCCTTTTTTATCTGAAAAAGCTACCTTACCTGTAACCACAGATACAGTAACGTCTTTATCTGCATCGTATGCCAGCACATCAAAAGAGGTACCCAATACTTTAACATCAAAATTCTTATTACCAATAATAAAAGGTTTATTTGGATCTTTTGTTACTTCAAAAAATGCTTCACCTGTTAATTCTACTTTACGTTCATTGGCAGCAAATTCTTTTGGGTAAAGGAGGCTACTGTTCTTATTTAAATAAATAATTGTGCTATCGGGCATTACAAGGGTTTTGTTATCGGTAGTTGTTTGTACCAATATAAGTTCCGGAACTTTATTTGCCTTTAACATAAACCAGGTGGCAAATAAACCAACAATTAAAACAGCTGCGGCGCGCAATATCCATACGTTATAAGCCGGTGCTTTACGGGTAATAGGGATAACTTTTTCTTCTTCCTTTATTTTTTCCTGGATAGCGGCCCAGGCTTTAGCTTTATTAATTCTTAAATTTTCATTTATTTTTCCGGTGGTTTGCCAGCTAGCCTTGATCTCATCAAATAAAGATGCGTTCGAACTTTCGGCTTTTAACCATTGTTCAAATTGCTCCTTTTCTTCCAAAGTAGCCTCGCCTTTAATGTATTTACCTATGAGTTCCCAATCCTGCATGCTATATCTAAAACTAAATTACCAATTGTATGGTGTATACCCGTTATAAAACGCTTTACAGTTGCCATTTCTGCTATATGTCGTTTTAAAAACCATATACCCTATTTTTATTTTAAGTACCCATTTAACAGCCAAAATACAATAATATGAGCGCCTGTGTTTAAAAATGGTTTAAGGTGCTCGTGCATCAGCTTTAAGGCCTTTCCCATATTACTTTCTACTGTTTTAATTGAAATATTAAGCTGTTCTGCGATCTCGCGGTTCTTTAACCCGCTAAACCTGCTTAACTGAAAGATCATGCGCATATTTTCCGACATTTTATCCATGCCTTCGTTAATTGCAAGGGTTAATTCTTTTTCTTCCAGTTGCCCGTCAATATTATTGTGCGATGATGGGTTTATTGCTTTTAACTCGTCGGCCGCTTTATGTGCATTCTTTTGCTTACGCAAATGATCAAGCGCTCTGAAAACAACCGCTTTATATAAATAAGCTTTAAAGGTGGTATTAACTTCCAGCTCACTTCTCCTGGTCCACATTTTTACAAATACATCCTGCACCACATCTTCAGCCACATCCTGGTCTTTTACAACAGGCATAACTATCCTGCATAACTCTTCATAATAAAGGTTGAACAGTTCGTTGAATTCAGATTCTGTGCAGATCTTTTGCGGCATTGTATTGCAAACATACAAAAAATATGTTCTTTTAAAAGAGCTATCAGCTTCTTAGCCAATTCAGGCAATATTCGGCAACTTCCTGCCAGTCCTTTTCGCCACAGATATAATGGTCGCGGCCTTTAAACTCTTTAAATGTTTTTATACTGGTGGCGTTTTTGTAGGCATTAAAGTTTTTGCGGTTAAGCGATGCTGGTATGATATGATCTTTTTCTCCGGCAATAAACAATAATGGCTGATGCGCTTTTTTAAAATCGATCTTTGCATAAGGCATCAATGTTCCTCTGGGTATATTTCTGCTCTCGGGTACTACCTGTTCATCAAAGACCTTATTTGATTCTTCAGCGCTCATCGTATTACAAAATGCGTAATGAAACCATTTTTTTGTGGGTTCAAAAACAGAATTTCCTTTTAAATAATTGATCACCGTAAAATTAGATCTCCAAAAACTTCCTTCAAAAGTAAGAATGCCCATTGGCGCGGCGCCATCAATACATATTCCGGCATCGCCTTTATTTAATGAGATCAGTTTTTGAACCACCAGCCCGCCTAACGAATGCCCTATCAGTATTGGCTTTTCAGGCAAAACGTCAATAAATTTTGTCACTGTCTCAACCATGTCTTTAAAACTTACTTTGCCTAAACGGACGTCAATATTCTTCCTTAATGTTGCAGGTTCTCCATCGTGAAAAAGCGTTGCCGGTGCATAACAGGTATACCCCTGTTTCTCAAAATAGGCTCTCCATTCGTTCCAGCACTTTGGTGTAACAAATAAACCGTGTATAAATACAATTGTTTTTGATGATGAAATGATCTTTGCCATTTAATTTATTTTAAAATTACTCCTGCAAATCTGGGCAAACAAAACCGCAAAAACTTTAACTTAAGTTAAAATGTTCATTTACCGGAAATCCTCTTTCTTATACGGCTTAAAGATGGTCCTTCAATTCCTAAATAAGAAGATATATGGTATAAAGGAATAGTATTAAAAATATCGGGGTGGCTTTTAATAAGATCCAGGTAACGCTCTTCGGGTGTTCTAAACACAAAACTTTCGGTACGTTCAATAGCTATATTAAAAGCTTCCTGGGCCATTAGCCTGCCAAAACGCTCCCAGTTATGCGATCTGTTATACAGATCAAAAAGATCTTTTCTGCTGATACAAATTAATTTTGAATCGGCCATGGCTTGCGTATAATAATTGCAAGGCACCTGCATAATAAAGCTTTTAAAAGGAATCACAAACTGGTTCTTTGAGAATAAGAAAACGTTCTTTTCTTTTCCATTCTCACTATTTACAATGTAAGACCTAAAAACGCCATCGGATATAAAACCTATATGTTCGCAAACAGCTTTATGTTGATTATAATAAACACCCTTTTTATATTCTTTATATTGCCAATAGGGTAAAGAGATCTTAAAATCTTCTTCCGTTAAGCCTGCAAATTTATTTAAAACATGGGCAAGAACTTCTATTTCTTTCATTATTGTATTATTTTCAATTATTAAAAAGATCAATCAAAGAGTTTAAATTCAGAAAGGTCGGGCAAATATTCTCTTTCGCGTTTGCGTTCATATTTGTAAATACACCAGCTTACATCCTTTAAAAACGGGAGCCCTATAAGATCGTATTCGTATTTGCCGCTGCCAACCACGTTTCTTTCGTTAACATAAATGGATGCAGTTAACAGGTATTCGATTTTATTTTTGTAGTCAACAATATAAGCGCAATCAATTAAAAATCCATACGCCCTGCCTACAATATTGAATACTCTTATACTATCCTGCTTAATTGTTGCAACTGCGCTGGCATACAAAAAATATTTCTTGAACGAATCGTAAAATATCTTTTTATCGTATTTGGGATGTTCGCTTTCTTTTGGATACATGCCTAATTGTTTTAACATAAACTTTCGGTTCTCAATGCTAATAGGCAACTGTTCTTTCTCTTTAAAAAAATCGTTGAATACAATTTTTTTCATTAGGGTATGAAGGTCGTTTACCGTAAAATAATTGTGTGTAGAAAAGTCTTTTGGTCCGGCTACCCTTTTGCCCTGGGCGTTGGTATGCGCATTACCGATTTTTGAATTTGGAGTGGGATGTTGTAGTTTTTCTTCAAACATCGTTAATGGCTGTTTATAAATGGTATCTTTTGCCTCATTTAAAAAATAAACCGGCGGTGTTACCTTTGCCGTATCACCGGGGCAAGAGCCATCCAGGCGGTTAAATAACCTTACGCTGTTAAAACCGAGCTCTCTCAGTTTTTTATGTGCATAATCAAAGCCAACAAATTCATATACGCGCGCGCAGGAATAATTATCACTCACCAAAAACATTTTCTTTATATAGTTTTCAATGGTAGGATAGCGACTTGCAGATGTTGTATCAACCCTTACTTTTTTCTGGCAATAAAAAGCGCTATCGGTAACCATGGTGGTTGCCCGGTTCAGGCCTTTCACATTCAGCTCTTCGAGTTTAATTAACGAAAGTGCAGCAACCGGCAATTTTACTGTACTTGCCGGGTAAAAATAACTTCTGCCTACGTGAAATTTAAAATCCCTGAACGTGGGTTCATTTTTTTCGTTACGATTGATACGCGAATAGATTACCTGAACTTTATATTTGTTAGGATTCTCTAAAACATTGGCAAATTGCGGCAGATCGGCTTTTAATAAACTGTCTAAAAAAGGTGATGTCTGAGAATATATTACTGTAACGAAAAAATTACATAAAACAAAAAGCAAGTAAGCTTTAAGTAGATTGAACTTTGGCAGGTATTTCTTCTGTAATTTTATTGTTCTCTTTTTTATTGGTTATAAAATAAAATATCAAACCTAATGCCACTGTTCCTAAACCATACATCGACTCCAGGGGCTTTTCGATCATGATATAGGTTAAGATGAAAAGTAATATCCCTAAAAATAATAAAGGTGTTACAGGATATAAAAAGGTTTTATAAGAAGTTTTAATATTCTTGTGTTTATAACGTAAAATAAAAATTCCTAAAACAGTTAAAAAGGTAAATAAATTTAATGTAAAGCCAACGTAAGTAATTAATGATTGGAAGGATGATGTTAATACCAGAACCACCGCAATTACCGACTGAAAAATAATAGCAACATATGGCACGTTATTTTTATTGGAGATGGCAAAGAACTTTAACCCTTTAATATCTGTGCCCATGCTTTTCATTACACGGGGCCCGGCCAATATCATAGCGCTGATAGTGGATATCAATAATAAGGCTATAACAAGGCTCATGAACTGCCCCACCTGCGTGCCGAATATTTTATTGGCACTTAAATAGCCAACCTCTAAAACGCCTTTTAATTGGGGAATGGGTACTGAGTATAAGAACACGTAATTAAGCAATGTGTAAATTACCATCACAATAAGGGTTCCAACAAAAAGAGCTCGCGGTAAATTGCGTTGCGCGTTATTTATCTCGCCCGAAATATACGAAGCTGCATTCCAACCACTGTAGGCATACGTTACGTAGATCAATGAAATAGCAAAACCTTTAGAAAAAATATCGTTCCAGGCTTGCGAATTAGCATCAAAATTAACCGAATGCTGCGGTACGTGAAATAAACCAAAACCAACAAACATTAAAATACAACATACTTTTACGATCGTAAAAACGCGTTGAAATAAACTGCCTGCTTTTAAATTGATTGAATGGATAACTGTAATTAACGCAATTACGGTAAGCGCCATAAAAATTGGGTTTACAGTACCATACACCTTATTTACATAACTGCCTAAGGCTACCGCCGCTGCCGCAATGGGCGCCGCAAAACCAACGGTTACACTTACCCACCCGCTTACAAAACCCACCGCCGGATGATACAGTTTTGATAAGTAATTGTATTCTCCGCCACTCTGTGGAAAGGCCGCGCCTATCTCGCCGTAGGTTAACGCGCCGCATAAAGCTAATATACCGCCCACAACCCACAACATAATTATGGCAAAACCACTTTCTATACCCAGTACCTGGAACCCCAGGCTGGTAAATACACCTGTGCCTATCATATTGGCAATAACAATAGATACCGCGGTATTAAATCCTATTTTGTGTTGGGCCATAATTTTAGTCGAACGACTGCGATGCTTTTTTAGATAATTCTACCATTAGCTGGTATTGTTCTGGCGAAAGGTCGTTAAAGTAGAAGTTGATGGGATTTACTTTTTCGTTACTTTTAATTACTTCATAGTGCACGTGAGGGGCAGTACTTAAGCCGGTGCTACCAACATAACCTATCAACTGCCCACGCTTTACCTTTTGCCCAACTCTTGCTGCAATCCGGCTCATATGCCCATACAGTGTCTGGTACCCGAAACCGTGATTGATCACCACGTGGTTTCCATAACCCTGGGCTAAATTATCGGCCACTTCTACCACGCCATCGCCTGTTGAATATATGGGCGTGCCTTGTTGCGCGGCAAAATCCATCCCGGGGTGAAACTCCTGTGTTTTATAAATAGGGTGTGTTCTCCAGCCAAAGCCGCTGGTAACAGCATGTGCAAGGTCTTTTTGATTGATAGGCATAACTGCAGGAATAGAGGCCATTAATTGTTCTTTGCTTTTTGCCAGTTGCACCACTTCATCAAACGATTTTGACTGAACGTATAATTGTTTCGAGATCCTGTCTAATCGCTCTGTGGTAGATTTCATTATTTCTGCATTATCGTAATTATCAAATACAGAATATTTATCACTTCCGCCTGATCCGGCATAACGGATACTTTTAGGTACAGGTTCTGCTTCAAAAATAGTACGGTAAATATTATCATCCCGGTCCTCCAGGTCCTGCAAAACCTGCTCTACCTTTGCCATTTTATTTTCAAGCAATTCGTATTGCAATAAAACGGCTTCCAGCTCACGGTTCTTTTTCTTTTCAGACGGAGAAGGCAACACCTCGCGTGATACAAGAATGGTAATAGTAGCAAAAACCAGCCCCGTACCGAGGTAAGATAAAAAACGCCAAAAGCGCTGCCTGAAAGTGATCTTTACTTTCTCGTAGGTAAGCGATTTGGTATTAAATTTATATCTGACTTTCGACATGTTGTGAAAGCCCTAAATATAAGAATTTCATAGGGAAAACCGGGTAATTTTTTCGCTAAAAAATGTAAATGGTGTATAAGAAATATTTTAACAAAGCCTCAATTTTGTTATCTTCGCCATTCATTTTAAAAGCACATGGAATCCAGTAAAGTTCGCCAAACATTTTTAGATTTTTTTAAAAGCAAAGGCCACCAGATAGTACCCAGCGCGCCAATGGTAGTTAAAGGCGATCCAACCCTGATGTTCAATAACAGCGGGATGGCGCCGTTTAAAGATATTTTTTTAGGAAATGCTCCTATAAAATATCCCCGTATTGCCGATACTCAAAAATGTCTTCGCGTTAGCGGAAAACATAACGACCTGGAAGAAGTTGGTGTAGATACTTATCATCACACCATGTTTGAAATGCTTGGTAACTGGAGCTTTGGCGATTATTTTAAAAAAGAAGCCATTAGCTGGGCATGGGAATTATTAACTGAAGTATACAAAATTGATAAAGAGCGCTTATACGTTACTGTTTTTGAGGGTAGCAAAGATGATGGTTTATCTTTTGACCAGGAAGCTTATGATACCTGGAAACAATTTGTACCTGAAGAAAGAATATTAAACGGAAATAAAAAAGATAACTTCTGGGAAATGGGCGATATGGGGCCTTGCGGGCCTTGTTCAGAAATTCATTACGATGGAAGAAGTGATGCAGAACGCAAAAAAACTCCGGGTGCAAAATTGGTAAACAATGATGATCCCCAAGTGATAGAGATCTGGAACAACGTGTTTATGGAATTTGAAAGAAAGGCCGACGGCTCTTTGGTAAAATTACCAAAACAACATGTAGATACCGGTATGGGTTTTGAGCGCCTGGTGCGTGTGTTACAAGGCAAACAAAGTAATTACGATACTGATGTTTTTACACCGTTAATTCATAAAATTGAGGAACTGAGTGGTTTAAAATACAACGTTCACGAAGAAGAAAAGCACAAAAAGCAGGCCCTTATTAACATTGCCATGCGTGTGATCGCCGATCATATCCGTACTATTTCATTCAGCATTGCCGATGGGCAGCTACCAGGCAATACCGGTGCGGGTTACGTTATCCGCCGTATTTTACGCCGCGCCATCCGTTATGGTTACCAAACATTAAATTTAAAAGAACCTTTTATGTTTCGTATTGTGCCAACCCTGGCAAACCAAATGGGCGAAGCATTTCCTGAATTACACAATCAAAAGATCTTAATTGAAAAAGTAATTCGCGAAGAAGAAATTTCTTTTTATAAAACATTAGAGGTTGGTTTAAAACGTATTGACCAGGTGTGTATTGATACCAATGCCGCCGGCCAAAAAGTAATTGATGGCAAAGTGGTGTTTGAATTATATGATACGTTTGGTTTTCCCGTTGATCTAACGTCGTTGATCGCAAGAGGTTATAATTTAAGTATCGACGAAAAAGGTTTTGATAAATATTTGCAGGAGCAGAAAGACCGCTCACGCGCAGCCACATCTGTAGACACCGACGACTGGATGTACGTGGAAGAGAATAAAAAATTAATTGACGAACAGGAAAAAGAAACCGATTTTGTTGGATACACTGATCTTGAATCGGATAGTTTTATAGTGCGTTTCAGAAAAGTAAAAGCAAAAAATAAAGAGCAATACCATTTGGTATTGAACAAAACACCTTTTTATGCCGAAAGTGGCGGCCAGGTGGGCGATTCGGGCACATTAGAAAATATTAATGAGACCGTTTACATTACCGATACCAAAAAAGAGAATGGGGTTATTATTCATTACACCGATAAATTACCCGAAAAATTAAACGCCACCTTTACAGCAAAAGTGTATAAAGACAAGCGTTTATATACGGCTAACAATCACTCAGCCACTCACCTGCTCCATGCTGCGCTGCGTAAGGTTTTAGGAACACACGTAGAACAAAAAGGAAGTTTGGTAAATGATGAACACTTGCGTTTCGACTTCTCACATTTTTCTAAAATAACAGATGAGGAAATTTACCAGATCGAAAAACTGGTGAATCAAAAAATACGTGAAAACATACCGGTACAAACAGAATTAATGGCTATTGAAGACGCTAAAAAAACAGGCGCTATGGCTTTGTTTGGCGAAAAATACGGCGATGTGGTGCGCGTGGTTACTATTGATAAAAAATATTCTATTGAGCTTTGTGGCGGTACGCATGTAAAGGCTACCGGACAGATCGGTTATTTTAAGATCATTAGCGAAGGCGCTGTGGCCGCTGGTATCAGAAGGATCGAAGCCATATCTTCTGTTAAAGCAGAAGAGTATTTTGATATACAAACACAATTACTGAACGAAGTAAAAACCTTACTAAAAGGTTCAAAAGATGTTGTAAAAAGCTTAACCAATTTGGTAGATGAGAACAATGATCTGCAAAAACAATTAAGCATTTTATTAAAAGAAAAAGTTCAGGACATTAAAAAAGGCCTTATTAAAACCATCGAGAAAAAAGGTGATGTTAATTTTATTGCGCAGCATATTCAATTTGATTCTGCCGAAGAAATTAAAAATATGCTGTTCGAATTAAAGAACGAGGTACCTAATTTGGTCTGTATTATAACTGCCGAAGTAAAAGGCAAGCCCAGCATTTCTGTAATTATAAATGATGAATTGGTAAAAAGTAAAAACCTTAACGCAGGTAATATTGTGCGCGAGCTTGCCAAAGACATTAACGGCGGCGGCGGCGGGCAACCTTTCTATGCGCAAGCCGGCGGTTCTAAATTAGAAGGCTTGCAAAGTGCGTTAGAGAAGGCAAAGAAGATTGTTTGATTAAACTCAAGGTTATCCCTATTTTAAATTAGCACAGTCCATGCTGTATTGCTAACGACATATATTTATAAGCTTTTTCAAAATTCTTTTTGTCTAAAAAATAAATGGCAATATCATAATAATAGATATAATCTTTTGGCTGCCATTTGCCTTTGGCTTTAAAATATTTTTCGACCTCTTTATCTGATTTGTTGGCTTTAGAAATATTGTAGCAGGTTTGGTAAAAAAAAATCTTATTCTCTTGTGAAAAGCAATTAAATAAAAGGAAAAGAAAGATAGATAGTAACTTTTTCATACTATTTAAAGTTAATGCATTTTTCACACGATCTAACCTTAAAACGAACCTGTTTTTAAAAAAAATTACCCTTTGCCAAAAAAATATCTGCCCTACACTTCCTTTTAATATGCTACTTTCAAAGCTATTTTTGCATATTTTCCAAAATATGGAATTTTTTTCCGCACTCCCGGCAAAAATATAAATACCCGCCAAAGCCTTTACCAAAAAGCATCTCAGGCCATCTGAATCTTTTTTTTGTTCTACAACATTTATAAAAATCTTACATATGCCATTTTAAAGGCCAAACCGGATAATTAGTTCTTTTTAATTGCCGCAACTTTGTATCAGAAACTTATTAATAAACTAAAAAAAAAATAAAAATATGAAAACTTCAAAATTTACCTCAGCAATGTTAATAGTAATTACACTATTATTATGTTTAAATGGCTTTTCTAACACGCCAAATTCAAAAAATTCGTCAGTTTGCTTAAAAGTAAACGGCATCATTCTTAAAGCGCCTCACCAGGCCGAAAGAGGTTCTTATAAAATTGAATTACTTAAAGATAATGTGATTATTGATTCAAGTAAAGTTCCGGTAAATAAACAATTTGAATTTAAATTAGTTAAAAACAGCTGGTATACTATCCGTATTACAAAAGAAGGCCGTGTGCCATTATTAATTAGCGTTGATACTAAAATAGATGATCAAAATGCATTAATATATGAATTTAAATTTGAGACCGAACTTTTAACAACTAAAGACGTAAATGCAAATAACAGCATAATGGATTTGCCGATTGGTATCGTTCGCTTTGACAGGGTAAATAACAGGTTTTATCCAATAGAAGATTATACAGCTGATATCAAACAAAAAATCTTTGATCCATCTAAGTCAAAATACTCTGAGAATTACAACAGTAATAATACAATGATGGCTAACCAGGATGATGATGATATGATCGTAAAATAAAAAACGAAGAATAAGTACTAAGGATAAAAAATGAAAAAGATAGACATGAAAAGGCCATCCGTTTTAATAATTGAAAATAATTATCTTGATATTTTTGTGATAAGAGCGTTAATTGGAAAGTACATTGATGTATTTGTAGTAAAAAGTTTTGAAGAAGCTATAAAGATCAACTCAAAATTTAATTTTGATATGGTGCTGGTAGATATGACACTTTTTAATAGGGAAAATGATAATTTAAATTTAAGGATACTTAAAGAAACGGGGAAAAATGTAGATCTTAAAATATGCGCACTATCCGGGTTGATCAATGATAGCGAGCCAATAAGCAAACGCTTTGACCATTCGATTCAAAAGCCTTTAACCAAAGAAGATATTTTTAATGTATTGAATTGGGATTTATCGGTTATCAAAGGTCCAACCAAACACACAAGGCCAAAAGTAAGAACCTTAGCCGCCATTTTTTAAACAATAAAAAAGCCCTTAAAAAATTAAGGGCTTTTTTATTTGATAATTTTAATTTGTTATAGTGGTTATTTTTTTGCTTTTAAATAAAGTTCATTTACTTTACTCCAGTTAATTACATTAAAAAACGCACCAATATAATCCGGCCTGCGGTTTTGGTAATCCAAATAATAAGCATGTTCCCACACATCCATTCCTAAAATTGGTGTGCCTTTGCAACCGTCTGCTAAATCCATTAAAGGATTATCCTGGTTTGGCGTACTGCATACCGCTAATTTTCCATCTGCTTTAACACATAGCCAGGCCCAACCACTGCCAAAGCGGGTGATGCCGGCCTGAGTGAACTCTGTCTTAAATTTTTCAAAACCGCCAAAATCGGCTTCAATAGCTTTACCAACTTCATTTGTTGGCACGCCGCCTGCTTTTGGTCCCATTATTTCCCAGAATAAACTGTGGTTATAATGTCCACCACCATTATTTCTAACCGCTGCAGGGTATTTTGAAATGTTCTTGCAAATATCCTCAATGCTCATTTTTTCCATATCGGTACCGGCAATAGCATTATTTAAATTTGTAACGTATGCCTGGTGATGCTTATCGTGGTGAATTTCCATTGTTCTTGCATCGATATGTGGTTCTAACGCGTTGTTAGCATAACTTAATTTTGGGAGTTCAAAAGCCATAATTTTATTTTTTTAGTTATTGTTATAACACAAATTTAGCATTTTTGTTTTGTTATAAAATAAAAAAGCCTCCCGGTTGGGAGGCTTTTTTATTAGATTAAAGTTAAATTATTCTTTTATTAATTTTCCTTCTTTAATTGCTGTTTTAGTAGTTAAAGAAGTGATTCTATAGGTATACATACCATTAGCTAATTCTTTAATACTTAAAGCACTTTCGGCAGTGGTTAATGTAGTTTTGTAAACTAATCTGCCGGAAAGGTCATTAATTTCAAATGCGTAGCTTCCACTTGCATCCTGTATCAATACATTGATGTTACCATTATTAGGGTTTGGATAGATAAATGTATCCTTATCAATGATCGTATTCTTAGCTAAACCTGTACATACAACCACAAACACAGTTACGTTAGAGTTGGTTGAGCAACCTAAACTGTTTGTTGTAACAACGTTATACACAGTTGATATAGCCGGGGTTACACTAACAGCAGATGTTGTTTGTCCGCCAGGCGACCAGGTATAATTGCCTGCAGAAGAGTTTGCTGTTAATGTAGTTGACATACCAGGGCAAAGCGTTGCTGTAGGCGCCACACTAACACTTATTGCAGGAACCGGGTTAACAGTGATTGCAATTGTTTTTGTAGCAGGGCAACCCGGCGTATTTTCGCCCATTACCGTATACGACGTATTTGTAGAAGGTGTTACAGATATAGAGCTTGTGTTTGCACTAGTGCTCCATGTATATGTTGTAGCACCCGATGCAATTAAGTTAGCCGATGATCCATTACATATAACGCTTTGCGATGCAACCAAACTCATATTTGGAACAGCACAAGAGCTTAGGATCTGTAAACTATCAATAGCAAGGTCACTGCCACCAAAATCGGAGTTACCTGTAAATTTAAGCACGCAGGTTGGCGAAGCAACCGAAGAAAGAAGGATCGTTTTCTTGTTCCAGCTTACATCAATCGGACTGTAATCACCAGAAACATAACCACCTTGTTTAGTGAAAGTTGCACCACCATCGGTAGATAAGAATACTTCCAGAGAATCATCACCATCAAAATTTGTGTGATAGAATGATAAAGTATAAGTAGAAGTTAAATTCAAGTTCACATATAAGCTAAGATCGCCTGTTGAAGCGAATGGTGCATAATAACTATGGAAATCAGCACAACCCGCACCTGCTAAAGGCGCTACAGTTGCAATAGTAGCAGCTGTCCAGTTCGCAGAACCACCGTCATCTTGTCTTCTCCAGGCCTGGTTACCTGTAGTTGGGTTACTATCCCAATTTGCAGCTACCGGCACGTTATGAACATCACAACGGTTTTGCCATGTATTATCAAAGTTCTCAAGGAAAGGAACGGTTGCATACACTGGTGCTCCTAAAATTGTAACCTGAACCGGAGTAACGGTTGTACTTGCCGGGCCATTAGTACAAGTAACCACAGCTTCATAGAAAGTAGCACTTGTAATGTTGGTAGCATTTAAGATACTGGTAGTAGCACCACTAACAGCTGTATATGGGCCAGATAAACTTGATGCCGAGAACCATTGATAAGTTAAACCACTTAAAGTATATGAGTTAGCAAAACTTAAAGCAACAGATCCACTCATACAAACCTGCGAAGCACTGGTTACAGCAGAGTTAGCAGCAGGGTTACCAGAGCATGGCGAACCCGCGGCAATAGTTACAAAATAGTCTTCTGTTTCACCAGATCCAAAACCTGTACAGGCATCAGTTGGGCCGTTTGGATTACCTGTTGCTCTTGAACGAACACGCATACCGGTTAAACCTAATTGTGCACTGGTAGGAATTGTAAATTGAGCCGTAGTAGCGCTATTAGCAATTGACGTAGTACAAATTTGCGTATGTTCAATAGGATCAAATGTACCGCTATGGTCATAATCGATCCAAACAGATTCGATATTATTTGCAGTTGTATGAACACTGATGGTATAAGTTACACCAAGCGTAAGCGTAGCTGTTGTAGTAGCGCTAGGCATAAACTGGGTATAGGTTCCGTTTAACGGAGTTGAGTTACATCCTGAGTTATTATTTAATGGTGTACCAATAATAGTTACGTTATCTATATTATCACCACTACAACCGCTGCCACCTAAGTTTTGGTTGCAATAACATGCTGTTACCGGTAATAAGCTAAATTGTTGCGCTGCTGTAACGGCTGTATTGCTACCGCAAGAAACAAGCACCTGGTAATAAACATTGGCAGTGATCGATGTTGAATAAGCGGTTGCTGTTGCACCAGAAACTGCTGTCCATGGACCAGTACTGTTTGGTGATGAGTACCATTGGAAAGTTAAACCTGAAGCTGCAGTAAATCCTGTAATGTTCATATTAACGCCTGTTCCTGAACAAACCAATGTTTGTGTAGCTGTAATTGTACCAGGGTTTGGAACACCTGCACAAGGAGGTGCAGCTATCACATTGATACAATAGTCTTCAGTTTCACCTGCAAAATAAGTTCCGCAATCAGGTTGAGCAATTGAACTCTCTACCTCAATAACCCTCATACGTGTAACACCACCTAAAGCAGTAGTTGGAATAAAGATGTTTCCGTTAATAGTTGTTCCGGTAACGGCATACGAAGTATACGGAGAAGTATAAGTTAATTCGCCTGGGTCACCAAACGAACCGTTATTATTAAAGTCCATATAAATGCTTACGATACCTGAATTTGCAAATGTAGCATTACACATACCTACCGTAACACTAAAGTTGTAAGTAGTACCTGCAGATAATGTAGGAGCAGCAAGAAGTCCAGCATAGTTTGAATACTGATTCAAAATAGATGTTGGTCCGCCGGTTTGCGTACAGTTTGAAGAATTATTCAATGTACCGATGGTTACATTTAAGATCTCGTCATATAACGCTTGAGTTGCGCCAGACGCACAATATGAAGAACACTGGCATGTATTACTGTTTACAATAACCTGCACCGGTGTTGAAGTAGTACTTGCCGGACCGTTTGTACAGGTAATAACCGCTCTGTAGAATAATGGATTGGTAATACCGGTTAAAGCATACGGTGTTGTTGTGGCACCGGTAATTGCAGTGTATGGGCCTGCAGCGCTGGTAGCCGAGAACCATTGGTAGGTTAAACCACCTACAGTGTATGAAGTGGCTAAACTTAAGCTAACTGAACCACTAGGACAAACAGTTGTCATAGATGCTACTGCCGAGTTTGCGCCAGGAGCTCCTGAACAAGCCGCAGCCGGAGCAATAGTTACAAAATAGTCTTCTGTTTCGCCAGAACCAAAACCTGTACAGGCATCAGTTGGTCCGTTTGGATTACCTTGTGCTCTTGAACGTACGCGCATACCGGTTAAACCTAATTGCGCACTTGCAGGCACGGTAAAGGTCATAGTAGTTGCAGAGTTTGGCGTAGATGTAATACAGATCTGAGTATGCTCTATAGCATCAAAAGTACCGCTATGATCATAGTCGATCCAAACAGATTCTATATTATTTGCAGTTGTATTAACACTGATGGTATAAGTTAATGCCAGGTTTAAAGTAGCCGTAGTCGTTGGTCCCGGCATAAACTGCGTATAAGTTCCGTTTAATGGCGTTGAATTACAGGTTGAGTTATTATTTAAAGGTGTTCCTAAAATAGTAACATTAGTAATATTATCTCCTGTACATCCGCTACCACCAAGGTTTTGATTACAATAACACTGCGTAGCAGGTTGTAAACTAAATTGGAAAGAAGCTGTAGCAGCAGTATTTGAACCACAGGCAACAACTACATTATAGTATATTGTAGACGTAATAGTAGTTGATAAAGCTGTTGATGTTGCGCCGGGAACAGCCGTCCATGGACCGGTACTGTTTGGAGACGATTGCCATTGGAAGGTCAATCCTGAAGCAATGGTATAACCATTTAAGTTCATAGTAACACCGGTTCCTGAACAAACAAGCGTAGATGTTGCTGTAATGGTACCAGGATTTGGAACACCAGAACAGGCAGCAGCCGGAACAATGGTGATCACATAATCTTCGGTTTCGCCTTCATAAAAATTTGAGCAGGCATCTGTAGATGCTACCGTGGCAAACGAATCGTGTGATCTAACACGTAATCCTGTTTGACCGCCAAGCGCATTACCCGGTACGTTAAACAATAATACTGTTGCTACGTTTGCAGTTGATGACGTAGTTAGCTGGTAAAATTCGGATGGGTCAAAAGTACCGCTGTGGTCATAATCGATCCAAAAAGAAATGTTATTATTTGCTGTAGTATTAACGCTCATAGAATAAGAACCACCTGCGTTAATCGTTGCAGTTGTAGCTGCAGCCGGTGCGTATTGCGAATAGCTGTCTCCGAATGAGTTTAAGCTACAACCCGAATTGTTATTTAAAGGAGTTGATAAGATAGAAACATTTGAAATATTGTTTCCAAAGCAGCCGCCACCGCCTAAACCTGTTGTGCAATAACAAAGGGCTACAGGGTTATTAGGGTTAACAGATACCACACTTGTAGTAGCGCTTTGAGAACTAACAGTACAAGTAATAACCATTTGGTAATAAGTTAAAACTGTTAACGAAGCAGTAGTTAAAGTAGGAGTGTTAAATCCTGATCCGGTGGTAACGTTTGTCCACGGGCCTGACGCCGAAGACGCTTGTTGCCACTGATATGTAATACCACTTGCAATGGTAGCACCTGATGCATTTATAACAGCGCTTGTATTAGGACAAATAGAAAATGGCCCAGGAACTGTTCCTGCAGTTGGTGTTCCCGCGCAAAGCGGAAGAGGTACATCAATTTCGGTAGTACGGCAACTTGATTGCTGGCCACAAGTTGGAGGGCCCGAGCTGTTAACGTGCATAAAATAAGTACCAACAGACGGGATGGTTACCGATAAGGGTACAGCCCCGGCAATTAAAACGTTATTCGAACCATCAGTAATGGTAAAATAATCGGTGTTGATTGATGAGTTAAAAATAAAAGTACCAGTTACGTTAAATGTAATTGTGTTATAATCACCACCAAAATTACAGGTGGTTACAGTAACTGAGGTACCCGGTACAGTAGAAGTAATGTTAGCAGTAGCATAGGCAAATGTATTGATACATTGTCCATGGATCTTAGTGGCAAATAGTACTGCCAGTAAGCATGTGAGTTTGATCAAGTAGTAGTTTTTTTTCATTTTTTCAGGCATTTAATTTAACATTCATTATAAAATAAACAGGTTATTAGGTATTTTGTTGTGATGTTTGTTTAAGTGTCTTTTAATTTAGTTCCAAAAAGTAAAAAAAAACCTTCTGAGGATTCAGAAGGTTTTTTTGTTAAATTATTGTTTAACGATTTTAATTACCTCAACCGAGTTATTTGATTGAACTTTAACAAAATAGATACCATTTGCTAAAGTATTGATATTAAAATCAACTTTATCGTTTGATGTAGTGTTTGACAAGATAATACGTCCTGTCAGATCCATTACATCTATAGTTTTAACTGAACCGTTGTTTAATTCAACTGTAAACTCGCCGGTATTTGGATTTGGATAAACCAAAGTGCCAATTGTTGAAGCAGCTTTAGCATTAATTCCAGTACAAGGAGAAACCGCCTGCGAGATCACGAAGTTAGATGAACAACCACTTGTTGTACCTGTAACAGTATAAGAAGTTGTTACCGTTGGAGAAACAGCTATAATTGTATTAGTAGAAGTTGTATTCCAAACATAAGTAGCAGCTCCGCTTGCGGTTAAGCTTGCAGTTTGGCCAACACAAATTAAACTTGCAGAGCTGATAGCAGCAACTGTTGGGTTAGCAGTAGCATTAATGGTAACGCTTGCAGTAGCATTACAGCCAACGCTCGATTGACCAACAACACTATAACTTGTAGTACCGTTTACAGTTGGAGAAATAGCAGCGCCATTTGCTCCAGTGCTCCAGGTATAAGTATTTGCACCGGTTACACCAATATTAACAGTAGTACCTGCACAAACAGTAAGTGTACTTGTTCCTATAACCAATGTTGGTGTTGCGTTTACGGCAACAGATGCAACCGCGGCACTTGCAGATACACAACCTAAAGCGTCAGTACCGGTAATGGTATACGCTGTAGTTGACGCAGGAGTAACTACCGGACCTGAAGGAAGATAAGTATAAGTCGTAGCACCAGAAGGGCTTAATGTAAATGAACCGCCTGAACAAACCGAACCTCCACTAACTGTAACAGTTGGGTTTTGATTTACTGTAACAGCAAATGTTGCTGTGTTAGAGCAGCTGTTTGCATCGGTTCCATTAACTGTATAAACAGTAGTATTTGCAGGACTATCTGAAATTGTGTTTGTAGTAGCAGCAGTGCTCCAAGAATAAGTATTAGCACCATTACCGGTTAATATTACCGACTGTCCGCTGCAAATTGTATTTGTACCTGTAATTGAAACAGATGGTAATGCATTTACAACAACAGAAACTACGTTAGTACCAGAACAAGCACCAGTGGTACCGGTAACAGTATACGTGGTATTTCCTGTTGGACTATCAACAACTACGGTGTTTGTTGAACTTGTGTTCCATAAATAAGTGTTGGCACCAGAAGCGGTTAAAGTAACGCTGGAACCTGAACAGATCGCTGTTGCAGAAGAAGCTGCAGAAACGTTTGGTGAAGCACTAACATTTGTTACTGAACTTGAGATACAGCCGTAAACATTATAATAAACCGTGTGCGTACCAACACCAGCCGTAGTTGGGTCAAAAGCAGTAATTGCAGTTGAACTCGCATCTAATGTAAATACACCACCCGGGATGTTAGCACCTAAAGCTACAGTAGCAGCAGGAGTACAATAATTTGCCGCTAATGTTGTAAAGGTATTAGCACCAAGATCAATGATCTCTACTTTTGTTGAGTCGTTTGCTGTTGCTGCACTGTACGAATCTAATTGAATATAATAAGTTGCGCCAGGTGTTAAGCAAAGAGCATTAACATAAGATGAATACTGAACACCACCGTGTGCAGTATATTGAGCATCGTCGTCATTAGCAGCAACTAAAGTTGCAGGAGTGGTTGCGCTTGTTAAATCAGCACAGTTTCCGGTGCTCCAAACAGCTAATTGAGTATCAAAACCAGGAGATTGAACAGTTACATTTCCTGAAGTTGGAGCGGTAAAGCTAAACCATTTGGTATTGTTTAATGTTGCGTTACACCATGTGGTATTTGTTTGGCAGGCAGTTCCCGGAGGCGCAATTTCATTTGTTTGAATGCCGTAACCAACAAGTTTATGATAAACAGAAGCCGGACCAACAGTTAAAGGTACCGGGCTGCAAGCCATATCGCCAGGTAATGGATTAACAATAACCTGGAACGGTACGTTAGCTGTATCATTAGGGCAACCAGGGTTAGAAGCGATAACTGTTAAGAAAACAGTACCTGCAGTGGTTGCTGTATAGTTTATCGTAGAATTAGTTCCGCTTGGAACGCTTGAAAATACTGTTGAAGTTGCAGAAGGCGTTGTATACCATTGTAAGTTACCTACTGCAGGAGAAATAGTAAATCCACCAGAAGTATTAACATTTAAGTTATTTGTACCGGTAATTACACCTGCAACTGGTGTTTGAGTACAGGTTGGAGTGCCAATGATATCTACTTTATCTAAACTGCAATTGTCTCCAAAACCAGAGTGAAATTTAAAGCCTACATAAATTGTAGATTGGTTACCAGCGCCCGCAGGCAAGGTAAGAGTTTTTAAATTCCAACCGCCTGTTCCTGCGGCAAACGATCCATCGTGACGAGGGAAAAACTGAACAGTGTTCCAGGTAATACCGTTTAAAGAATATTCTACTGTTACACCTTCTGTTGCATATTGACCGGTAACATAAGAAGTATTGTTTTCGTTATACCATCTGAAGTTAACATCAACGCTTAAGGTACCTGTTGTGGTAATTGGAGGAGAAACTAATCTTGTTTCCTGTAAATTAGAGTAGCTGTATGAGTTCCAATATACGTAATCCGTTCCTTCAAAAGGAGTTGTTCCCGGGTTGCTGGATGAAGCAACAAATTGCATATTGCTTGTTCCTGTAACATATTGCTGGCTCCAGCAAGAAGGCATTGAGGTTGAGTTAAATCCTTCTGTAAAAGGTAAAGTTGTATTAAGACAAGATGTTGTAAAATTTGTAACAGCAGTCCAGTTACTTGAAGGACCACCGCAATTTGCTCTTACGTAAATGGCGTAAGCAGTATTGGGTGTTAAACCGGTAAGGTTAAATACAGGGCTTGTAGTAGTTGTGGTTGGCACTGTAGTACCGCTTGGTACGGTTAATGGTTGTGGTCCGTAATAAACATCCCAGTTAGTTTCGGTAGCACCCGGTGTCCAGGTAAACCCTGCAGTTGTTGCAGTTAAACTTGTATAATTTAAAGCAGTTGGAGCAACGCAAGAAGCTATGGTTGAGAATGTTCCTGCAGCTACATAGCCGCTACCTGTACCGGCCTGGTTAGGAATATGAGACCAAATAGCGTTGGTAGTACCATTTGATGATTGTACCCTTACCTGGTAAATAGTTGAAGCTGTTAGACCGGTTAAGGTTGCTGTTGCGGCAGAAACGGGGTTTCCGCTAAAATTGGTCCATGTACAAGAACCCGGAATGCGGTATTGAAGATTATATTGTGTTGCGCTGGTAGGCGCTGTCCAAGCGATAACCGCCGATGTGGTTCCAATTCCAGAAACAGCAGAAAATGCGCGTACCGGGGCTAAAGTTCCGGCCGGGGCATCCCATGCAAAGGTTAAGCCTGTTACCGGCACAACATTTAAATTGGATGGGTTATACAATAATCCTCCGGTTGAAGCACTATTTGTAACAGCCTTTGTCCAGTCGCAGGTCGTACTTGCAGGAACGTTTCCGATCAATAAATTGTTAACATTTGAAGCCCAGGTGGTTGAATTACCACGGATACCTACTTGCGGGGTATATCCATAGTTAGGCGCCGTGCAGGCACCGTAAACTATTTTGATCTGGTTAGTAGTTAAATTTAAACGGATCTGGAAGTTAACAGCTTCTGCTGCCCTACCGTTATATGTAGCATGATCTTTAAACTCAACTACGAATTCAGAGCCTACATTCATATATGAGATCAAAGGCGCGGCTGTAGCCAGTGTAGAACTTGCACCATCACAACCAAAACCAGAGATCATACCGGTGGTAGAACCCAATGTACTGATTGGTGTATAATTTGTTGTGCTGGCAGCTGCACCAAAAGAAACGTGGCCATTTGAGCCAATAAAACAGGTTGTATAAGTAACACCTCCAAAAACGAAGTTACCGCCTAAAGGAATAGCAGCGCTTACCTGGTCATCCCAGGCGTTTGTGTAGGTTGTGGCACCTGTAAGTGGAGTATATGCCCCAACGGAAGATGTAAATGTGTAATTGGCAATGTTTGTCTGCGCAATACTTCCAAAGTATAGCATTAACAGACTTAAAGCACTAAGTAATTTTTTCTTCATTTCGTTTTTTTAATTGTTTCTAATTTTAATTTAATAAACCATATTATTAACAAAAAGATAAAACATGCACTAAATGGGTTTAATGGCATATTTTAGAAAGTTAACGGTACGGTTAAGTGAGTAAATGTATGAAATTGTTAACATGGGTTTATTAACAATAAGCTAACAATTTAGTTAATTAACATTAGTTTAACTGTTTTTAATGAAACCTAATGTTAAAATGGGATAATTTAAGTAACAATTAATAAAAACAAAAAACCTCCCGGTTTTGCCGGAAGGTTTTAAATAAAGAATAAAAATTATTGTTTAGAAATATAAGTTTAAACGTAAAGCACCTGTAGGTCCCCAGATAGAGTTTTTACCATCAGTATCTAAAGAGAAACCACCTTGTTTAGAGCTTTCGATTGTAGTAGAACCAACAGTTGTAGAAGTAGCAGTATTACCAACTGATTCCCAAGTAGATTTAGTTTTTCCGGTTTTAGAAAGACCAAGTCCCCAACCGAATTCACCACCAATACTCATTTTAGGCATTACAAAATACTCAGCACCGATAAATCCACGAACACCAAAAGTAAGTACAGTTCCGTGTTTAATTTCAGTAGCACGTGCAGAACCTGTTGCATTTTGGATTTGAGAGTTAGCAGGAGTTAAAATGTTACCTGAACCAGCAAAAGCATCATCAGTAGGGTCAACACCAACGTTTAATGAAGGAGTAGTTGTAGCAGCTAAACCGTTACCATAAGTGAATTTTTCTTTGCTCATGTTAACATAGATACCAGCTTCTCCACCATAATAACCTTGTAAACGGGTTTTACCTTTACGTTTTTCAATACCACCAGCTAAACCAATAACTGTGTTTGAATGTTTCCAGGTGTTTTCTTTTTGTGCATAAGCACTAGGGAAAACTGTTTGGCTACCTGAAGCAAGAGCTAAACGGTCGTCTACCATGGTTCTTTGAGTGTTGCTGTTAAGACCAATTCTAACAGAACCTCTGTACACAGTTTGTGCATCTTTAAAATACCTTCCGGTAATTGTTTGTGCAGTTGTTAAAAAATTCCAGGTTGGTGCTGTGTTGTTAGCGGTTTTACCAAAAAGGTTACCAGCATAATTTAAGAACGGAGTTGCATCTACTGCAATTCCCCAGTCACCCGCCTCAGGTAAGATAGGCTCACCTTTCTTTGACGTTAAATCTTGTGCAAACGCGCTGGTTACCCCAAACGCTAATGCAACTAGTGCGATCGATTTTTTCATAGTTGTTTTTTTAAGTTTATTGTTTAAATAAAAACTACCACAAAGATATATATTTCAATATCATTATGTTTTTTCTAAAAATTGATTATTAACAAAATAATGTTAATTGCCTGATTTGTTTTGCAATAAAGGAACAAACTTAAAGTTGCCTAAGATCTTTTTATCGAAGTTACTTTCGTTTATTTTTTTCAGCCAGATCATTTCCTGTGTATCTCCCTCTCCCAGAGGTATTAACATCGTTCCTCCTACTTTTAACTGGCTAAGAAGATCGTTAGGAATGTAGGGTGCGCCGGCTGTTACAATGATCTTATCAAACGGTGCAAATTGGGGCAATCCTTTATACCCGTCGCCATAAATTAATTTTGCACCCTGGTAACCTATATAAGGTAAAAACAGTTTCGTTTTGTCAAACAAGGTTTTTTGCCTTTCTATACTAAAAACTTTTACGCCCATTTCTATTAAAACAGCTGTTTGATAGCCGCACCCAGTGCCTATTTCAAGAACCTTTTCTCCGGCTTTAAGCTCCAGTTGCTCGGTTTGAAAAGCAACGGTATATGGATGTGAAATGGTTTGCCCCGCTCCTATTGGCAAGGCTTTATCACTATATGCATGATCTAATAAGGCCGGGCGGCCTGTTGTGGGATCAAAAAACAAATGGCGGGGTATTTTTTCTATGGCAGATAAAACTTTTTCGCTTTTAATGCCTTTAAGGCGCAATTGTTCTACTAAACGTTTACGCTTGCCCTTAAATAAATACTCATCTTCTTTAGAAACGTTATAAAACACTGTAAAATAGTTAGAATGTAAAGCTAAGTGGTAATAAACAATCAATGTTAATATTTAAAATAAATTACTAACAGCTGCTTTTTTAAAACCATTAGTTTTGGCCTTTCTTATGATAAATAAAATAGCGCTTGTTGGCTTAGGGTATGTTGGCAAAATTCACTTAAAACTTTTAAAGGAGAATCCTAACTGGCAACTAACCGGCGTTTACGATATAGATAAAACCCTTTGTAAGGATCTGGCCATTAAATATGATGTAACCGCATTTTCATCGCTGGAACAAGCTATTGATCAGGCAGATGTTATAGATATTGTTACCCCAAGCCATACCCATTTTGAGATCGCTAAAAAAGCAACGATTGCCGGTAAACATATTTTTATTGAAAAACCTGCTACTCTAAATTTAAAAGAGGCCAAACAGCTTCAAAGCTATATCAATGAAGCGGGTACCTATTGCCAGGTAGATCATGTTGAGCGTTTTAACCCCGCATTTATCGCTGCAAAACCATATATAAAGGAACCTAAATTTATTGAAGTGCACCGGTTAGCGCCTTATAACCAAAGAGGTACCGATGTATCGGTGGTTTTTGACCTTATGATGCACGACCTTGACCTTATATTAAGCATTGTAAAAAGCAATGTACGCAAGATCCATGTTTCGGGAGCCAACCTGGTAAGTAAAACAGCCGATATTGTTAACGCGCGGATAGAATTTGAAAATGGCAGTGTAGCCAACATTACCACAAACCGTATGGCCTTTAAAAATATGCGCAAGTTTAGGGTATTTACAAAAAACCATTTAGTGAGTATCAACCTGTTAGATAAAATAACAGAGGTAATCAGGATCAAAGATGCAGGTTCAAATTCAAAAAATCTAACCATCGATCCGGGCAATGGTTTGCCTAAAAAGGAGATAGTTTTTGAACACCCGATAATTTTACCAACAAACGCAATAAATGATGAATTAAATACGTTACACACCTGTATTAATTCAAATAAAAAAGCAATAATTGGTATTGATGAAGCTATCAGGGTATTAGAATTGGCAACGGAAATTGAAGAAAAGCTCCACTTATAAAATTGTTTCTTTTTGAACGCTTTAATTTCATATTTTTGGTAACCTCAGATGGATTTTTTTAAGATAGCATGAGATTTCTTTTATTTTTAGTTTTAATAATTAACCTGTTTTTACTTAATTCCTGTAAAAAATACGTGGCGGCCGACCCTGCCTTTTTGATTCGGCCCACAAATGTTAATGTTGCCGTTACAAGCACAAGTTTACAAGGCACCACCAGCAGTAAAATTACCGACCTGTGGGTATATGTGAACGGCAAATTTCAGGGTGCATATCCAACCGGTAATCTAATTCCGGTAATTTCCAATAATGAGCAGGTAAGAATAAATATTTTTGCCGGTATTAAAAACAACGGTATCAGCAACACACGCTTAAGCTGGGTGTTTTATGATTATATAACCATAGACACTTTGGTTGAAAATCACCTCACCATAAACAGGCCCCTTACTTTCCGCTACAACCCTAACGTGAAGTTTGAATGGCTCGAGAACTTTGATGGAAATGGTGTTAGCCTTATAAAAGCCACAGAATCGTATGCTGTTTCTGATACTACCTGGAAACCCGCACAGGCACAGGATTGTTTTGAAGGAAAATCGGCCGAAATAGGTTTATACAACAAATCTATTGGCACGTTTGCAAAAGTAGAATCGTCTATAGATCATCCTATGCCCCTGTCCTCTACCAATGTTTACCTCGAACTAAATTATAAATCTAACGAAGTGTTTGAAGTTGGTGTTTCCTGCGATAATACAGATAAAGCGGCTTTGTATGTAAACCCTTCTGAAAACTGGAACAAGATCTATATTTCGCTGGCCGATGTGGTTAACAGGCAACCAAACGCAAGCGCCCAAAGGGTTTATTTTAAATTAGTGAGAACGTCAAATACTGATAATCCAAAAATGTTTTTAGATAATATTAAACTGGTATATTTTCAATGAGTTTACGTTTACGCACATTTTATTATATCATCTGCGATTTTTTATCGGCTGCGCTGGCGTGGACACTCTTTAATATTTACCGTAAAACACAAATAGATCCAATAAAAAATGGCGCATCGGTAGAGATCTTCGACAATCAGTTCTTTATCAGTATCATTATTCTTCCGCTTATTTGGGTTTTGGTTTATTATTTATATGGCTCTTACAATAATGTTCTGCGAAAATCGAGGATCAATGAATTTGTACAGATCTTAACTACATCTATTGTTGGGGTTACGGTTCTTTTCTTTGTAGTGTTACTGGATGATGAAGTAGCTTCTTATAAATTGTATTACAAATTATATTTTGTTTTGTTTGCAGCCCACTTTGGCTTTACAGCTTTTAGCCGTTTCTTTTTATCATCTTACACTAACAGAAATATACACAAGAAAAAATTTGGCTTTAATACAATCATCATTGGCAGTAACGAACGCGCTTTAAAAATGTTTAAAGAGATAAACGCTTTAAAATACGGCATTGGCAATTCGTTTGTTGGCTTTGTGCATATTGAAGGTAAGAACGGCTATTCTGAAGTTTTAAAAAATGAATTGCCGCATTTGGGCGAATACGAGAATATTAAAGAGATCATAGAAAAATATAAGGCCGAAGAAGTAATTATTGCTTTAGAAAGCTGGGAACATGAGTACATTAAAAATATTGTGAACGACCTTGGCGATATGGGTGTTATCATCAAGATCATTCCGGATATGTATGATATTTTAAGTGGTCATGTAAAAATGAATACCATTTTAGGAACTCCTTTAATTGAAATAAAACACCAGATAATTCCGGAATGGCAGATCTCTGTAAAACGTTTTATAGATGTGTTTATTTCTATTTTTGTATTGATATGTTTTAGCTGGTTATACCTGTTACTGGGCATACTGGTAAAGCTTGGCTCTAAAGGCCCTATGTTCTTCAGGCAAGAACGTGTTGGCATTCACGGTAAACCTTTTTACATCATCAAATTCAGAACCATGTACCAGGATGCGGAAAAAATGGGCCCGGCACTCTCCAGCTCAGACGATCCGCGGGTAACGCCAATTGGCCGCTTTTTAAGAAAAGTGCGTTTAGATGAGATCCCTCAATTTTTAAATGTGCTGTTTGGCGATATGAGCATAGTTGGACCAAGGCCGGAAAGACAATACTATATTGATAAAATAGTTGAGAAAGCACCGCATTACAAACATTTACAAAAGATCAGGCCGGGTATTACAAGCTGGGGGCAGGTTAAATTCGGTTATGCAGAAAATGTTGACCAAATGATAGACCGTTTAAAATTTGACATTCTTTATGTTGAAAATATGAGTCTTTTGCTTGACTTTAAAATTTTAGTGCACACGGTTTTAATTGTTTTACAGGGCCGCGGAAAATAAAAATATGGAAGATATAAGAAGGAAAATGGCAAATGTATTGTTCACTCCATCTTCCATTTTACGTTTTCCTTTTTACATCATTAGAAAATGCTAACAACTATCAACAAATATCTTTCTTTAGTAAAATTCAGTCACACTATTTTTGGTTTACCCTTTGCTATTATTGGTTTTTGCCTGGCCATACATTCGGGGCAAGCTACATTTAGCTGGCAAAAATTTGTGTTGGTGTTATCCTGTATGGTTTTTGCACGTAGCGCCGCTATGGGTTTTAACCGTTATATCGACAGGAAATTTGACAGTAAAAATCCGCGAACCGTTATACGCGAAATTCCTGCAGGAAAAATATCTCCTGCAGCTGCTTTAATTTTTGTGATCGTATGCTGCCTTGGTTTTGTGATCTCTGCCTATTTAATCAATAAGTTATGTTTTTATTTATCGCCGGTAGCACTAGTGGTTATTTTGGGTTATAGTTATACCAAACGTTTTACACCATTATGCCATTTAATTTTGGGCGTTGGCCTGGGCCTGGCCCCTATTGGCGCATATATAGCTTTAACAGAGCAGTTTGCCGTGTTACCTGTTCTGGTAAGTATTTTAGTGTTTTTCTGGGTAAGCGGTTTCGATATTATTTTTGCTTTGCAGGATGATGAATTTGATAAAAGCGAAAATCTAAAATCTATCCCCGTTTACCTTGGCCGTAAAAATGCGTTGCGTCTTTCAGAAGCTTTTCATTTTATTGCCGCACTTTTGGTAATTACCATTTATTTTTACGGTAACTTTGGCTGGCTTTATTTAATTGGCATGCTCGCATTTATCAGCCTGCTTGTTTTTCAGCATGTGATTGTAAAACCAAACGATCTTAGCAGGGTAAATCTCGCTTTTGGCACCACTAATGGTATTGCCAGCCTTGCATTTTGTGTATTTGTGTGCTGCGATATTTTTTTACTTGTTTAAAATGTTTTTCCTGCTAAAAAAATTACTCAAGTACCTTTTCTATTTTAGTTTAATCGTTATTATTTTTTCCGGTATTTGTTATTTGGTAATAGAAAATACAACCGAAGATCAATTATATACCGAAATTAAAAGCATTCCTAAAACTAAAGTGGGCATTGTTTTAGGTACTTCGCGCCTTTTAAGAAACGGAACTAAAAATTTATATTTTACTTACAGGATAGAAGCTGCAAAGCAGTTATTCGATGCGCAAAAATTAAATTACCTGATACTAAGCGGCGATAACCGCGTTGATGAATACAATGAACCAAAAGATATGCATGACGCCCTGGTAAAAGCCGGAGTTCCTGATTCGTGCCTGGTTTTAGATTATGCAGGCCTCCGCACTTTTGACAGTATGGTAAGATGTAAAGCTGTTTTTGGACAGGATAGTGTAATTGTAATTTCACAGGAGTTTCATAATGCCAGGGCTGTTTTTATTGCCAATAAAATTGGCCTGACCGCTTTTGGTTTTAACGCAAAAAAAGTAACTACTCAACAAACCACAAAAATAAAGATCAGGGAATTTTTTTCGAGAGCTAAATGCATTTTGGATCTGTATATATTGAACACAAAGCCAAAACATTTGGGAAAAAAAATAAAGATCGGCTAGTTTATTTACGGGCCATTTTGTGAAAAACTTTCTTTATTATTTTAAATATATTTTTTATATCTTGTAAAGCCTTAGTTTTTGAGTTCATAGCATTCCTTTTTTTGGAGCTTTGTAAATTTCCAATTCACAACTAACTGACATTTGAAATTTGCAAAGGCTATGAACTCCACTAAGGACAATTAAAAGGATTATTTAAATAAACGAACTGATAAAAATGGATAGTTATTCAATTGAAGGGACACAAAAAACTCCCGCAATTAGCTTTGATCTTGTAAAAGGTGAATTAAGTATTTCGGGAAATTCTATCCCTGAAAACTCTGTTGATTTTTATAAACCATTAATTACCGCGTTAGATCAATATATTACTTCTCCAAAACCCGCCACTTCAGTTACATTTAGCATGCGTTATTTTAATACAAGTTCTTCAAAACGAATTTTAGATGTATTTAAAAAGCTGGAAGTGATTAACAGGGGCGGAAGTGTTGTTACCGTTAACTGGGTTTATGAGCACGATGATGATGATATGCTCGAAGCCGGAGAAGATTACCAATCTGTGGTAGACCTGCCTTTTAAAATGGTGCCGGTTAAAATGTGATCTGCCATCACAGCGAACACCAGAATTTTAAGATCCGAATTTTAATCCGATAGTGGCGGTTAATTGTGCTGTGCCAAACATTTGATTGGCCGAACCGTTTCCTTTTCCTAATACAAGGCACTTCATATAGTCTGCATAAGAGGCTTTACCAACAAATTCAAAAAAGCCATTGCGAAAAAACTCTACCCTTGCCCCGCTTTCTACTCCAATAATACATCCGGCAAGGTGCCAACGGTTATTTAATTCGTGTCCAAATAAGGTAACATCGGTTCTTGGCACAACAACACCTGCACCTGGTTTTAAAACCCATGATATTTTCAGGTTCTTTGAAGGTTTATATACCTGCCATCTTCTAACGGCATTTATCATCCAGAAATTGGCCCCATCGGTATGCTCAAAATGTAAGAATCTATCTGGGTTAAGCGTTGTATCTTTATCTATCGATGTACCATTTATCTGGCCTTTAATATGTGTTCTTTGCCAATCGTTAACTACATATTTGGTGTGATCGTAATTTAATTCTATACCCCATTTTTCGTTAAAAGAATAACCAATTCTGAATACAAATTGAGGGATGGTAACATTTATCACATCTTTAATTTTATTAAAATCGGGCCTGTCTGTTGCTTTTACATCAGCCACTGTAAAATCGTAATTTCTGATAGGGTCATCGCCGGTAACAAAAGCAGGGCCAGAAGAATTCTTTAAATGGATAGTGCTTTTTGTATAGGCTGCATGCGTATATCCCCAACTAACATAAAATTGTCTTTTTTTCTTTTTTAAAGAATCTGTTTGCGAAAAGCAATTAAAAAATATTCCGGAAAAAATAATTAGAAAATAAAAGTGGCGCATGAAGCTATTTATTGATGATGCGAAGATAACGAATATTTCCGTTTACTTTTATCTCAATTTTCTTATACCTGACATTTATCATATTTTCAACCAGCTCAGGCCACTCAAACAGGCAATAATGGCCAGAGTCAAGGTATTCCTCAATTCCAAGATCCAGCAATTCATCTTCATTCTTTAACCGGTAAAGGTCAAAATGAAAGATTTTACCACCGGGGTAAACATACTCGTTAACAATGCCATAAGTTGGGCTACTAAAAACATCAGTGCTACCTAATGATCTGCAAATTTCTTTAATAAATGTGGTTTTGCCTGCTCCCATTGGCGCATCGAATAAAATTATCTTAGGATCGTTATATAATCTTAAAACAGGTTCAGCAAGTCCGGGCAATTCGTTTTGATAGGGTACGGTTATTTCTAAAACTGAGTTCATAAAAAACACCGCGTTATTTGGCAGTTAACACTACATAGGGGATTATGATCTCTTCTAAACTTACACCGCCATGCTGAAATGTATTTCTGTAATAATTAACGTAATGGTTAAAATTATTGGGATAAGCAAAAAATCTGTCTTCTTTAGCAAAAACAAAGCGCGAGCTGGGATGTTGCACCGGTAAAAAAGCATCGGCCGGATTTTTTATCTCAAACACCTCTTTAGGATTATATTCAAGCGCTTTGCCTTGTTTATATCGTAAATTGGTGTTCACATTTTTATCGCCCAATATTTTTGTTGGTTCGTGAACGTGCACAGTTCCATGATCCGTAGTTATAACGATCTTGATCTTTTTATCGGCCAATTGTTTGATTATATCAAATAAAGGCGAGTGCTCAAACCAACTGTAGGTAATGCTTCTGTATGATGTTTCATTTTCCGCCAGCTCACGTATCACCTCCATCTCGGTACGGGCGTGGCTTAACATATCTACAAAATTATATACAATAACGTTTAATTTGTTTTGCAGTAAATTACTTAAGTTATCTGATAATTTTTTTCCGGCGTTAAAATTGGTGATCTTGTTATAGCTCATTTTAATATCCTTGCCCAAACGTTTTAATTGCGCTTGCAAGAAAGCTTCTTCGTGCAAATTCTTCCCACCTTCTTCTTCATCATTTAACCAAAAATTGGGGAACATTTTTTCCATCTCGCTTGGTAATAAGCCGCTAAATATAGCGTTGCGGGAGTACTGTGTGGCCGTTGGCAAAATGCTAAAAAAGGCTTCTTCGCTTTCAAGCTGATAATAATCCTGTATAATTGGCTGAATCACTTTCCATTGGTCTAAACGAAGGTTATCGATCACGATCAAAAAAACGGGTTCATCCTTTGCCAGTTCTTTTGCAAATTTATTTTTAAAAAGTGTATGGCTCATGGTTGGCGGCGCAGTGTTTTTGCCATTTAACCAGCTGATGTAATTTTTTTCTACAAATTTAAAGAACTGGGTATTTGCATCTGCTTTCTGCATTTTTAAAACATCCAGCATACTTTTATCCTGCAGTTTGTCCATTTCCAGTTCCCAATAAATAATTTTTTTATAAATATCTATCCATTCCTGCCAGGTTAAATTATCGTTAATGGTCATGCCGATCTGGCCAAATTCCTTTCTATAATCGGTATTGGTTTTTTCACTTACCAGGCGTTTATTATCCAACGCTTTTTTAAGTGACAGTAATATCTGGTTTGGGTTTACAGGTTTAATAAGATAATCAGCAATTTTTCCACCGATCGCTTCGTTCATAATGTGTTCTTCTTCACTTTTAGTGATCATTACAACAGGCAGATCGTTATTAACCTGTTTTATCTTCAATAAAGTATCAAGGCCCGAAAGACCCGGCATATTTTCATCCAAAAGTACTGCGTGAAGCCCTTTATTTTCTTTTACAATATCCAACGCCTCATCACCACTCATAGCCGTTATCACCTCATAACCTTTATCATTTAAAAATAATATGTGTGGTTTTAAGAGATTTATCTCATCATCAGCCCAAAGAATTTTAATTTTGTCCATTTAATAGTGGTTTTATTACAAATAACGTATTAAATTTAGCTCTATTATTAAATTTAACGAATTTTAATTTATAAGTTACAAACCTGATGCCAATAAACAAACGTAAAATAATTAACGATCCTATTTATGGTTTTGTTACCATACCCAGCGAATTAATTTACGATCTGTTGAACCATCCATATTTTCAGCGCTTACGACGGATAAAACAATTGGGTTTAACCAATTTGGTTTATCCCGGGGCTTTGCACACCAGGTTTCATCATGCTATTGGCGCCATGCATTTAATGCAGGAAGCAGTACTAACGCTGAGGCAAAAAGATATACAGATCACCGATGAAGAAGAACAGGCAGTATTAATTGCTATTTTATTGCACGATATTGGACATGGTCCTTTTTCTCACGCGCTTGAACACAGCATTGTAAAAGGTATAAATCACGAAACCATAAGCAGCTTGTTTATGGATAAGCTAAACAAGGAATTTAAGGGTAAATTAAGTTTAGCCATTAAGATCTTTAACGATAAGTACAAAAAACAATTCCTTCATCAGCTGGTAAGCTCTCAGCTGGATATGGACCGCCTGGATTATTTAAAACGCGATAGTTTTTTTACCGGTGTAAACGAAGGTGTTATTAGCAGCGACAGGATCATTAAAATGCTTAATGTGGTAAAGAACGAATTGGTTGTAGAACATAAGGCCATTTACAGTATTGAAAAATTTTTAATCGCCCGCCGGTTAATGTACTGGCAGGTGTACCTGCATAAAACAGTTTTAAGTGCAGAAACCCTCTTGGTTAATATTTTAAAACGGGCCAAAGAGCTCTCGGCACAGGGAAAAGAACTGTTTGGCACCCCTACCCTTGTTTTATTTTTAAAGAATGATTTTACCCGCACCGATTTTGAAAAAGATGAGCAACTGCTCGATAAATTCTCGCAGCTGGATGATAATGATATTATTACTTCTGTAAAAGTTTGGGTAGAAAGTGATGATAAGATCCTTAGCAAACTATGCGCCAATTTATTGAATCGTAAATTGTATAAAATAGAGATGCAAAACGCCGTTATTGCCACATCTTTAAAAAATAATTTGCTCGATAAAGTTTGTGCCCAATATAAAATAAGCCGCAAAGAGGCCGCCTATTTTGTTTTTACCGATACGGTAAATAACAGCGCCTATAACGCCAATAAATTCAATATTCATATTTTAATGGGTAACGGCAAATTAATAGATGTGGCCGAGGCCAGCGACCAGCTAAACATTCAAAGTCTTAGTACCACGGTTACAAAGCACTTTATTTGTTACCCTAAAGACCTTAAGATGTGAGTTACCTTAAACCCTTTCAGGGTTTTCATCCTACTTCTTTTACCCTTATTCATATTTAAGTCCTTCGGACTTTTTACTGAAATCCAGAAGTTTTTAATGTTATTGATATAGTCTTTCAGGCATGTTGCGTAAAATCCCGAAGGGATTTAATATGAATAACTGAACTAATACGCAGCGCCATAAGATCCCGAAAGGATTTAATATCAATAACCGAACTAATGTGCAGCTCCATAAAATCCCGAAGGGATTTAATATCAATAACTGAACTAATACGCTGCCCCATAAGATCCCGAAGGAATTTAATATCAATAACTGAACTAATACGCAGCCCCATAAGATCCCGAAGGGATTTAATATCAATAACTGAACTAATACGCTGCCCCATAAGATCCCGAAGGGATTTAATATCAATAACTAAACTAATGCGCAGCTCCATAAAATCCCGAAGGGATTTAATATCAATAACTGAAATCCCTATTATAATTACGACGTGGTTGAATTTAATTACTCCAATTTTAACTACATTTTCTTGCAAAAAATCCAAATAAAATGTATCCTTACAGCCTATTTCAAACCTCTATGAATAATTATATAAAAATTGCCGGATTATCACTTGTATTAAGCGCTTGCCACTCTTCAGATAATGAAATGGCAAACCTTAAAGCCAATCCTAAAAAAGATACTATTGAATGCATCATGCCTCCACCAACAGAAGAAAAATTTGAATATGTGACCGAGCAATTTGCCGATCTTCGCATATTACGTTATAATGTAAAAGATTTTGCAAGTCTGCCTGTTCAAACAAAAACATTATTGTATTATTTATATGAAGCAGCTTTAAGTGGCCGCGATATTATTTATGATCAAAATTATAAATACAACCTGGCCATTCGTAAAACGTTGGAAGCCATTGTTAGTAATCACAAGCCGGATGCCGATGAAACACAGTACGAAAAATTATTGGTTTACGCCAAACGCGTTTGGTTTAGTAACGGTATCCATCACCATTATAATATGGATAAATTTATTCCTGAGTGTACAAAAGAATTCTTTTTAGAAGAAGCCAATGAGTTGGATGCAGCTTTACTTCCTCTTTCGGTTGGCGAAACAAAAACGCAATTCTTAAATCTTATTGCCAATCAAATATTCGATCCAAAAATTGCGTCTAAAAAAGTAAGCCTTGACTCTAAGACAGATCTTGTTAAGTCATCTGCAGTTAATTTTTATGAAGGAGTAACAGAAAAAGAAGCTGTTGATTTTTATACAGCCCAGGTTGATAAGAATAGTACACAAAACCCAATGTATGGCTTAAACAGCAAGCTGGTTAAAGAAAACGGCAAACTGGTTGAAAAAATATGGATGGTTGGCGGCATGTATTCTCCTGCCATCGAAAAAATTGTATACTGGTTAGAAAAAGCCGGAACGGTAGCTGAAAACGAAAATCAAAAAATTGCCCTCGAAAAACTGGTTAAGTTTTACAAATCGGGCGATCTTAAAGATTTTGACGATTATAACATTGCCTGGGTAAACGATACTGCCAGCGCGGTAGATGTTGTAAATGGTTTTATAGAAGTATACCACGATCCGTTAGGAAAAAAAGGTTCATTTGAATCGGTAGTATCAGTAAAAGATTTTGAGGCCAGCAAGCGTATTGCTACTATTGGCAAGAACGCTCAATGGTTCGAAGATAACTCTCCTTTGCTTCCACAACATAAAAAGAAAAACGTAAAAGGCATTTCTGCTAAAGTGATCAACGCCGTTGTTGAAAGTGGCGATTCGGGGCCAAGCACACCTATTGGCATTAACTTACCAAACAACGAGTGGATTCGCGAAACTAAAGGAAGCAAATCGGTTAACCTTGGTAATATTGTGGAAGCTTATGACCAGGCCGCAGGCAGCAATGTTACAAACGAATTTTATTACAACGATGAAATTAAAGCCCGGGTAAAAGAATATGCCTCCTTGGCAGATAAACTACATACCGATATGCACGAAGTGATTGGCCATGCAAGTGGTGTTATTGAAGATGGTGTTGGCCAGCCTGCTGAAACACTTAAAAACTATGCAAGTGCTTTGGAAGAAGGCCGTGCTGATCTTGTAGCTCTTTATTATTTGTTAGATCCTAAGTTGGTTGAACTTGGGGTGATGCCAAATTTAGAATGCGGAAAAGCAGCCTATGATGAGTATATTACAAAAGGTTTAATTGTTCAGTTATCGCGCATTAAACCAGGCAAGGATATTGAAGAAGCGCATATGCGTAACCGTAAAATGATAGCAGCCTGGGCCTTTGAAAAAGGCGCTAAAGATAACGTGATAGAAAAAAAGGTTGAGAACGGAAAAACATACTTTGTTGTGAACGATTATAACAAGTTAAGGGTTTTATTTGGCGAATTATTAAAAGAGATCCAACGTGTAAAATCGCAGGGCGACTATAAAGCCGGGCACGATCTTATTGAGAATTACGGTGTAAAAATAGATCCGGCCTTGCATAAAGAGGTTTTAGATCGATACTCGCACCTGAGTATTGCGCCATATGCAGGTTTTATTCAACCCAAATTGGTTCCCGTAATGGAAGGTGATAAGATCATAGATGTTAAGATCGAATACCCAAAAGATTTTACCACGCAAATGCTTGAATATGGAAAAAGCTACGGCTTTTTACCTGTTTTAAATTAATTAGTAATAATTATAAAAAACATTTTGTTACATTGGTTTTTTACTTAAATTAGGTGGGTAAAATCTACCCACTTATTTTTGTCTTTTAAAAAAAAAATATTCTTATTTCTTTTTATCGCTTCTATTAATGCTTTTGTCGCACAGGTAAATGGTTTTGTCTTTGAAAGCGCAAAAGTTGGACTCCCTGCAAAAGACCTTACAAAACTTAACAGGGCAAAAATAAAATTTGAACAGGATCTTTTTTTAGAAGCGTTACCAATTTTTGATTCCATCTGGTTAAACAATAAAGAACAACCTTATATAAATTATTTATTAGGTATTTGCTATTCTTACGATCCCGATAGCTGTTACAAGGCCATTGACCACATTACTTTTTTAAAGAATGAAGCCTATACTATTGAAGGTTATAATTATAATCTTGGTTTTGCGTTCGAAAAAAACGACAGTATTGTTCTTGCGTTAGAGAATTATAAAAAAGCCCTGAGCATTGAAGAAAAAAAGGCGATCAAGCAAACAAAATTAATTCGCGATATAAATTTCAGGATACACCGCTGTGAGAAAATAAACGAGAACGAGTTCAAAAAAAATAATGTTACTATTAGAAACCTTGGCAAACCTATCAATACAAACGCCAGCGAATATTGCCCATTGGTTCCATCAGATGAATCGTTCATGATCTTTACCTATCGCGGACCAAAATCAAAAGGAGGCAAACAAACCGTAAAAGGAGATAAGATCTCAAATACAGATAATATAGATCTGTATTATGAAGATATTTTTATCTCAAAAAAAATAAAAGATACCATATGGGGCGAGCCAACACCTATAGAAAACCTGAATACGAATTTACACGATGCCGCAGTAAGCGTTAATTCTGACGGTACACAATTATTCATTTATAAGAATACCGGTGGTGGCAACGGCGATCTCTTTTTAAGTAAATTGATAGGTAACAAATGGACCAATCCTGTTTATCAAAATGGAATAAATACAAATGCATGGGAAGGCAGTGCCTGCTTTATTCCCAACAGAAATAAAATAATTTTTGCAAGTGAGAAAAAAGATGGTTTTGGAAAAAGAGATCTTTACGAAGCTGAAAGATTAAAAGACAACCATTGGGGAAATATAAAAAATTTAGGCCCGTTAATTAATACAAAATATGATGAAGATGCGCCTTTTGTAACGGCAGATGGAAAAACGCTTTTCTTCTCATCCAACAACAGCAATAGTATTGGCGGTTACGATGTATTTAGAAGCGATTATAAAAATGGTAAATGGCAAAAGCCATATAATCTTGGCAAACCCATAAATACAAAAGATGAAGATAAATTTTACACCGTAAGGGGCGATGGTAAAAAGGCCTATTATTCATCGTTTAAACAAGGCGGCAAAGGCCAGCAGGATATTTACATTGTTGAGCCGGGAATACCTGGCAAACCAATATCGTTATTGCAGGTGGATGGTTTGGTAATGATAGACGGCAAACCAAAAGAAGCAGATATAGAGATCAACTCTATTTTAAAGAACCGCACCTTTAACACACGCATTACTTCTAATAACCTTAATGGCAATTTTTTAGCGAATTTGCCTGTTAATGATGAATACGAGATAGTTATTAAAGTAGATCAGTTCCCTCAGCAGGTTATTGAATTAAATACAGTAGGTATTGATTCGTTTATGGTAATTAATGTTTACGCCGATTTTACTTCAGCAGAATACGATAAAAAAATAAGCGATCTTACCATTTCCGTTGATGAAAAGAACAAGAACCTTTTTGACAGTTTTGATAAAAAAGGTTATTCAAGTAAATTTGGAACCGCCCGTGTTGAAGGTCTTTTTTATAAAGTTCAAATTGGCGCTTATAAACTTTACGAAAATTTTAACTACAATAATGTTATCGGCATGCCAAAGATCATCAGGCAAACAGACGATGATTATATTACGCGCTTTAGCATGGGTAACTATGAAACCTATAACGAAGCACAGGAACTTTTAGAAAAGGTTCAGAAAAATAATCTTAAAGATTCGTTTATTTATGCCATTTACAATGGGCAAAAAAAATTCCTGCACCAGCTGTTGGAAGAAAAGATCATTAAAGAATAAGAATCATCAATAGCCTTTTCCTTTATTATCACAGTTCTTGCAATTCGGGAACCAGGTATCAATTACATCGGGCAGTTTAACAAGGTGTTCATCATCTTCTTTTGCCTGTATGTCAGTAAAAAATATTTTTGATGCTTTTTTTAGTTTATTCAATTCCTTGATCATTTCAGGGCTTAAAGAGTTACTAAAACCTACAAATGATTTGGTATCACTTTTATCTTTTATCCAAAGTTTATAGGAAGCGATCTGGTTTTCTTTCGGATTTCCAAAACGATCAAATACGGTTAAACGCAATTCAGTATTATCAAACTCTGCTTTTACAAGATCAGATTCTTTTTTAACCTTAATAACATTAGGTTGCTGGGCCTTTAAATTAAAAGAAGGCGTAAGCAGAAAAACAGCAAGACATAGTTTTAATAAAAACAATTTCATTCATTAAATATAATACAACGCATAAGCAAAAGCAACAAAATAATTGTAACAAAAAAAGAGAGGGTTCTGCCCTCTCCTTTTTTTTATTAACCACTAATTAAATTATTCTTTAATAAATCTTGTATTCTTAACTGAACTATTACAGGTAATTTTTATAAAATATAACCCGGGTGCCAAGGCCTCACAATCAAATTTAGTTTCTTCCCCGGCACTTATATTAAAGCTTTGTATTTGCGCGCCACTTGAATTAAATACCTGTGCTACGGCATTTTCTTTAATTCCTTTCACATAAAATATATCTTTTACCGGGTTTGGATAGGTCAACAGATCATTATTGATGCGTTCCTGTTTTATTCCAGTGGTTGTACTTCCTGTCCATTTTACCATTGCCTGGTAGGCAGAATGTACTTCATTATTATACATTTCGGCAGATAAGAACGCGTAATTAGAACTTGTGCCCATCATTGGATACCACGCGGTTCCATCCCACCGGGCAGCCTGGTTAATTGAGTCGTTTGTAAAAGCTACATTAACATGTTGTAAAGCGCCTACTATGTAAAGATTATTACCATCTGTCGTTAAACAATTGCCATTAAGCGAACCGTTACCCTTTATACCTCCATGCATATCGCTCCAGCTTGTTCCGTTCCACTTTGCAGCGCCATGTAACCCCGTTAAGCTCCCTGCCCATTGCATATTTCCAATCACACATAACTCGCCGTTAAAAGGCATCATCGAGGCCACATTGCCTCCATTAACATGAATGCTCGCTACGATCATTGAGTCTGTTAAGCCCGGCAAAACAGACCATGTGGTGCCGTTCCATTTCGCAAAACCTTTGCCCGTTGTCATATTCACACCTCCTATTTTTGTAAAATCGCCCCCGGCATATAATTCATTATTATACACAGCCATTGAATGTACATAACCACCGGTACCCGAACTGCTCGAAACAGATGTCCAGCTTGTACCATTCCATTTATTTACCCCTTTTCCGCCAACATACAACTCGTTGTTATAAATTGCAAAACAATTTACCTGCGAAATAGATGGAGGACTAATTCCAAGCTTTGACCAGGTTGTACCATTAAAGGTAACTACATCAGACCCTGAAGTAATTATCCCTCCAATAGAATCACAAGATCCACCTGCAATAATTTGATTATTATAAACACCTAAGGAGTTAATACCTAAAGAAAATTGATTGAACTGCGGGTGCGCCCTGGCTACTTGTGCCCAGGCCGTACCATTCCATTTTGAAATGGCTTTGGAACCGTTTGAAGTTGGACCAGCTGCATAAAGATCGCCATTAAAAGCCTGGAGATCGAAAACATAAGTGTTGCCGGGGCCTGCAGGAGGGCCAACAGTTACCCATTGCGCTTTGCCCATATTTGCAAAAAGCATTAAACTACAAGTTGCAAAGTTTTTAATAAAAGTAAATCGTTTTTTCATGTTTGTTTTTTTATATGATACAAAGATGTTTTAATACCCTTGATCTTGAAATAGTGCATTTGTACTATACTTTTAAAACATAACAAATACAAGGCTTTCAGAGCAGTATAAAATACGGTTATTACGCTAAATACCCAACGCAGGGTATAAAAAAACAAAGAACCAACTTCAAATAATCCTATCTTTGAAGATATGCTACGTAAGTTTGGATATTTATTTTTCTTTCTTGTTTTCGCATTCATTACCTGCGCGCAAAAAAAAAGTACCGATCTATACAAACTATCCGATAAAGCTTTTAAAACCGGTAAATACGACGAAGCTTTAAAAATAAATATTGAAGCATTAAAATTAGCCGAGCAAAAAAATAACTGTTCAGAAATTGCCTACGCTAATCTGCAGGTTGGAAAAATGCATTATTATACCCGCGATAAAATAAGAGGGCTAAGTTTTTTTCAGAAGGGTTTAGCAATAAGCGATTCCTGTAACATCGATAGTTTAAAACACGCAGCAAGTTATAATATTGGTACGGTATATACCGAAATGGGTAAAATAGATTCTGCACTCTACTACCTGGAGTTCTCAAAAAATATCTTAGAAAAAGAAAAGAATTACAAAGGCCTGTCAAAGGTAAATGCTGTTATTGCAGAGATCTATCTTCAGCAAACCATTGATCCCGCAAAAGCAGAAAAATACATTAATAAAGCAGAAGAGTATGCTTTGCTTTCTAAAGATAAAACATGGATAGCCTTTGCCGTTATGAAAAAAGGCCTGTTGGCACAAATCAGAAATGATCATGAAAAAGCAATTAACTATTTTAAAACCGCTTTAAAGTTTTACGACACTATTGATGTTGCCGAAGGAAGATTATACGCCATGCGTTATATGTTAACAAGCATGGCAAAAAGCGGACACCGCGAAACAAACGACTATATGGGCCGTTATATTGAGCTAAAAGATTCTGTGTACAGGGCCGAAGGTGCTACTAAAGTAGCAGAATACAAAACCTTATACGAAACCGAAAAAAAAGAAACGGAGAATAAATTATTACAGAAACAAAATCAATTAAACCAGGTCGAGATCAATTCAAAGAATAAAGCCATCATCAGTTTAATAATTGGCGTTTTATTGATTTTAATTATTGTATTATGGCGCCTAAGTATTATCAATTTAAAAAAGAAGAACCGTGAACTGGAAGCCGCACAGGCCATTCAACAAGAAAAAGAAAGGATCTCGCGCGACCTGCATGATAACGTGGGTGGCCAGCTATCCTATGTTCTTTTTTCTTTAGATGGTATTGAGCACGAGGATAAAGAGAAACGCTTATTGCTTAAAAATAACATCAACGAATCTATAAGAAATGTAATAAGCAACCTGCGCGAAACTATCTGGGCTATTAATGATGAATTTGTTACCATTAACGATCTTTCAGATAAATTAAAGGTATATGCCCGTGGTATGTTTAGAAATACCGAAACAAAAGTTTTTTTTAATGAAGATATAAAAGAGAATGTTCAGCTAAAGTCCTTAATTGGCTTAAACCTATACAGAATTTGCCAGGAGATCATAAACAACACTTTTAAACATGCAAAAGCTACTGAACTTAAAATTGATATTATAATGCATGAAAAAATTACCATTACCATTAGTGATAATGGTATTGGATTTGACCAGGCAGAAAAAAAAGCTGAAAGTTTTGGCTTATCCAATATTAGTGCTCGTGCCACAGAAGCCGGCATTTTATTTAAATTAAAGACTGAAATCAATAAAGGTGTTACTTATATATTAATGGTATAAATGCACTATTTTAATTAAGATCGTTTTATCTGACCTTTGAATGAAAAAAAGAGAAATGACATATGTTGCCATAGTGGATGATAAAAAAAGTCTTAGAAATGCCCTGCAGGAAAGATTTGAAGCCTTTGATAATTACAAGGTACTTTTTACTGCAGAAAATGGAAAAGATTTTTTGGAAAAGATGATGGCGGCCCGAAAAACCATTGAACCGGATGTTGTTTTAATGGATATTGATATGCCAATAATGAATGGTATAGAGGCTGTGGCCATGGGCAAAGAACGCTACCCTGGATCAAAATACCTGATGCTTACTATTTTTGATGAGGATGAAAAAATATTTAACGCTATTAAAGCCGGAGCCGATGGTTATTTATTAAAAGACGAACCTATTGAAAAGATCAAAGAAGCTATTTTTGATCTCTTAAATCAAGAAGGTGCTCCAATGTCGCCCAGTATTGCGAGAAGGGCATTAAATCTATTAATGAATTCCAACTCTATAACACACATCGAAAAAACCAAAGATCCTTCCAACAGTTATAATTTAACCGAAAGAGAAAAAGAAGTGCTGGATCTTTTAATTGAAGGTTTTGAGTATAAAGAAATAGGAAGTAAAATGAATGTAAGTCCAAATACTATTCGCAATCACATTAGCAATATCTATAAAAAATTACACGTTACATCAAAAGCACAGGCAATAAGAATATTCCTTAAAAACAAATAAACTAGATCTTATAATACGCTCTAAACCCAATTGAGTTTTGCAATTTAAGCGTTGGATTGGTGCCAATATTTATTTTTTCAAAAGATGGCGTGTACATTAATTGGATCAAAAATTTTGGGTTTATATCTACATTTAGCCCCAATCCACCATATGCGCCAACACCAAAGCCTATCATTGTTCTGTTTGGCGCCGGCGCGGGGTAAAGCGTTTGGTTATAATAATCCAACAAATTTATGCTAAGGTTATTGATATAGATCATACTTCTATCAACCTTTGCCAGGGTGCCTATAAAACCTGCTTCAACAAAAAAATTCAATTTATCGTCTTCCTGGCCCAACAATTTTTGAAATCCCAATTGCATAAGTAGTCGTTGCTCGCGCCCTCTTATTGCAAACGACTGAACATTATTATTAAGCGCCGGATTTGGGTTTTGTGGTTTTAAAATGGTCATGGTAAAATTTCCCTCCACATTTACTTTAGAGCCATTTATATTGAACAGAATCGCGCTTGTTTTATTTACCGCATGCCTGAAATTAAAGCCAACCATAATTGATGGCGTGTAGTGCATGTTTTGGGGCATATCACTTTCGTTAAAGGTCCAGTTACCTGGGTCAACGCCAAGTGCCGCAGCAACCTGGTCGGGTTGCCCGTATCTGCCGCCGTATTGCATGTTTATTTTCTGATTCATCAGGCTGTTGGTAAAATTATTCCTGTTACCATCATAGTCAAACCCGTAACCGTTATAAGTGCTTGCGCTATATTTATTGGCAAAATAAGCGCCAACATACATACCTATAAGTACTTTTTTTTGTTTCCGGGGTTTATCTGGTGAATCTTCGTCATCGCTATCATTCTGCGAAAAAACGTTAGCATTGCCAAAAAGCAAAACAACAAGGGTTATTATTTTAAGAGCTTTGGCCTTCTTCATCTGTTGGGTTATTCGTCTTTAAAAAAACTTAACTTGTGCAGATCTATCAATTGAATGTTCTGATAATAGAAGTTTAAAATGTCGGTATACTTATACCCCATTTTGCTCATGCGCATGGCGCCTTCCTGGCACATACCAAGACCGTGGCCGTATCCCCGGCCTTTAAATAGTACGCTGTCTTTATTAATTTCGCTAATACTAAAAAACGTTGATTTTAATTGCAGGTCCTGACGGATATTTTTTAATGGAATGCGCGAATTGCTGCATTCCAGATAAACTTTGCGGTGTTCTTGTTTAAAGTTAAGCGCTACTGTTCTTGCTTCTTCCTGGTCGGTAGGAAAATTATGTTTTAGTTTTAAATACATCAGCCAGTCATCTGTTAACATTCTGCGTTCCCATTTTGAATTGGGCATTTTAGTGCTAAATGTATCGGTAATACTTTTTAAATACGTTGTTTGCGAACCCCACACATCTTCGCTATTGGCAGTTTGACCACCGCTATTACTGTGAAACGCGGCTACAATTAAATTTAAATTCTCATCTACCACTACTTTACCTTTTGTTTCTTCAATGGCTTTAAAGATGGTTGCATCTTTTGGTTTGCCATAATAGGCCTGGCAATGCACCTGGTCGCATAAACTAAAACCTTCGGCCACATGTTTATTAATGTGGGCCAAAGCAAAAGTGCGCGCCAGGATAGCCTGTACTTTATAGAACTCAAGGTTAGAACGGGATCCCGCTTCTGCCTCTGTAACACCGGCAATATAATTATCCAGGATCACATCATTAATAATGCGAATATATTCTTCGCTTACACTAAAGCTAATATTGTTTTGATAAATGCGGGGCTTACGATCCGGATTGATCAGTTTAACTTTTATTTCGTCGGCATCTGCCCCCACAAATTTAAGGTATTTAAAAGTTCCTAAAATCTTATCGTTTTGATTTAACTGTATGCTATCACCTTTTAAGGTCAGCTTAAAGTTAGACTCCATACCGCTTTCAGCTACCAGGTTGCCATCGGCCAAAACTTTGTAATTGCCTGCAACAACATTTAATTGCAGGGTGTTTATCTTTAAATGCGCATATAATCTTATCTGCAAATTTTCTGCAGGTACATAAAATGAAGTTAAGGTAACAAAGATGCTTGCTACAATTAAAAGGCCGGTAATTATTTTCAGTTTCTGTTTCAATTTTAATTTTTTGTTGCTGCGTCTTTAACTAATTCAACGGCCAGGCGTTTTGAGGCGCCCTCTCCACCAAGTTGTTTAACTAATTCTTCGTAATCGTGTAACATTTTTGCGCGATAGGGTTTATCATTCAAAAGTTTTTCCAATTCATCTGAAATATTTTTAACGCTCAGATCGTTTTGGATCAGTTCTTTTACAACAGGTTTATCCATTATCAGGTTTGGCAGGCTTATGTATTTTACATCCACCAAAAGTTTTGCAATTTTAATTGATAAAGCACCGCTTTTATAACACACCACTTCGGGTAATTTAAACAAAGCACTTTCTAATGTAGAAGTGCCTGATTTAATAATTCCCGCTTCGGCGTAACTCATTAACTCGTAGGTTTGATTAAAAACAACTTTGATCTTGTATTGTTTTAAGGCTTCGTAAAAACTTTCGGGTAAATTGGTAGAACCGCCAACAACAAACTGGTAACCCTTAAATTTTTTGGTCACTTCCATCATAATGCCCAACATGTATTCAATTTCCTGTGCGCGGCTGCCCGGAAGTATAGCTATTATTGGCTCACCGGTCAATCCATTATCTTTAATAAAATCGGGTTTGCTTTTTAGGGTTGGCTTTTTTTGCTCAATAGCATCGATCAAAGGATGACCAACAAAATAAACCTGGTGGTTATGTTTTTCCTTATAGAATTTTTCTTCAAAAGGTAAGATCACAAAAAGTTTATTTACATATTTTTTGATCGTTTCTACTCTTCCCTCTTTCCAGGCCCATACGGTTGGAGATATATAAAAATCAACTTTAATACCGTTTTCGTGAGCCCATTTGGCCATTCGTAAATTAAAGCCCGGATAATCTACCAATACTAAAAGATCAGGTTTATAATTTAAAATATCCCGTTTCACGATCTTAAAATTTTCTTTGATCGTAAAAATATTTTGAAGCACGCGTATAAAACCCATAAAGGCCATTTGCTTAATGTGAATGGCCGCTTTTTTACCGGTAAGGTTTTCCATAAGATCGCCGCCGGTAAAAGCAAAGTCTGCATTAGCATCCAGCTTTATGATCTCTTTCATACAATTGCTTGCATGAAGATCGCCACTTGGTTCGCCGGTTAAAAAATAGTACTTCATGTTATTTATAACGCTGGTTCCATATAGTAAGTAACATAAGCCACAAGGGCCACATAAGCCAATACGCTTACAATAATTCCTTTGCTGAATTTATCCAGCTTGCGGTTTAAGCCAATGTAAAATAAAAGTAAATTACCAATCCCGCAGATCTTGATAACGCTGCTTAACAAAACGCCATTCACAAGATATTTATAAAAACCTCTCGGAAAACTCAGGTAATTGTGAAAGAAGAGCCAATAAAAGAAAAATATGATCATTGGAAATATCAATCCAATAATTAAACCAGTCCAAAAATTATCCAAACGTTGTATCCAGCTCATAATTAACTAAAATTAAATTCTTTTAAAACACTGTGAGCCGTTAGGTCGGCTTGTGTTGGCACCACAGAGATATAGCCATTATTTAAAGCCCATTCATCTGTATCTAACGATTCGGGTTCAAAGTTTACAAACTCGCCCGTTAACCAATAATATTCGCGGCCGTAAGGATCTTTACGTTCATCAAAACGCTCTACCCAATTGGCTTTTGCCTGGCGCACTACTTTAATACCTTTTATTTGGGCAGCATTTAGTTTTGGAATATTTACATTTAAACAAACTCCCCTTGGCATTTTTTTTATAAGTGCCTGCTCTATTATTTTCTCAATAAATTTTTCGGCCTGCATAAAATCTGCTTCCATAGCATAATCACATAAGCTAAAACCTATGCTGGGCGCACCTTCCAAAGCTCCTTCAATTGCAGCACTCATGGTGCCACTATAAATTACGTTGATAGAACTGTTACTACCGTGATTAATACCGCTAATAACAAGATCAGGGCGCTTTTTTAAAATATGGTTTACAGCCATCTTCACACAATCTACAGGCGTACCACTACAAGCATATTCTAACGACGCGTTATGATAATTTGTTTTTTGAATTCGCAACGTAGCATTAATGGTAATGGCATGCCCCATTCCGCTTTGCGGTTTATCGGGTGCAACTACCACAATCTCTCCAAATTTAGACGCAATTTTTGCAAGTGCTTTTATGCCTGGTGCAAAAATTCCATCATCATTGGTTACTAATATTAAAGGCTTTTGAGGCATGCATTAAAGCTACCTGAAAGTTTTGCAAACAAAGGCTAAAAAAAATTAAACTTACTAAACCTTGTTTGTTAATTTAATTAACAAAGCAGCCAATATTTGCAGGTTTAATTACTGCAAATGCAATTTTGACAGGAAAAAAGAAGTGGCATTTGGTTTGTTTTATTTTAAGTAAAAAATAAAAAATGTTTGATTTAGGTTTATTATTGATCAGTGGATTATTCTTACTGATCGGGCTTTTAGTAAGCTCGCGTTTAAAAGGTAAATTTGCCAAATACTCCAAAGAACCATTGTCATCTGGTTTAAGCGGAAAAGAGATCGCCGAAAAGATGTTGAGAGAGAACGGCATTTACGATGTAAAAGTAGTAAGTGTTGAGGGGCAGTTAACAGATCATTACAATCCCGAAACTAAAACGGTTAATTTAAGCAGGGACGTTTACGAAGGGCGTAATATTGCTGCCGCTGCAGTAGCTGCGCATGAGTGCGGACATGCCGTGCAGCACGCTACCTCTTATCAATGGTTAACCATGCGAAGCAAAATTGTACCTGTGGTGCAATTAGCAAGTAATTTAATGAGTTTTTTAACCTTTGGATTGGCCTTTGTGGCATATAGTATGCACGGTATGCTAAATTCTATGCTTTTGATATTCATAATTTTACAAAGCACCATTACATTGTTTAGTTTAATTACTTTACCGGTTGAGGTAGATGCCAGCAAAAGGGCTTTGGCATGGTTGGATAACTCAAGATTAACAAGGGATTATGAACATTCTGAAGCAAAAGATGCTTTAACGTGGGCTGCTTATACGTATTTTGTTGCGGCTTTAGGTTCTATTGCTACTCTAATTTATTATATCTGGCGGTTTACCAATAGCAGAGATTAAAAAAATAAAATTATTAGTGGTTATAGTTAAATAATTTACTAATTTTGACCCGGGTAAGTCTTTCACGACCAGCTCCTACAGAATCCCCCAGGTTGGGAACAAAGCAAGGGTATGCGGTTGAGCGGTGCGATGGAAGTAGCTTACCCTTTTTTTATGCCCTTTTTTAAGGCTTCTTTAATCTTTCACTCATCCAAAACCATGTTTCACTCAAAAAATTAACATTTTTAACAGTTTATTTTTAGCCATTCGTTAAATTAAACTATATTTGCTCATAATCATTTAAAACCATTTGCCGATAGAATAGACATTTACTTGCATCTTAAAAACTAAAAAAGCAGTAAAAAACATGTCTATTCAGTTATTAAATGATAATGAGTTGGTACAACTCTATATCGGCGGAAACGAAGAATCCTTATCCATTTTACTAACGCGTCATAAAAGAAAGATCTTTTCGTCTATTATGGTGGTTGTAAAAAACAAGGCTTTGGCCGAAGACATTTTCCAGGATACTTTTTTCAAAGTAATTCAAACACTTAAACGCGGTCAATATAGCGAGGAAGGTAAATTCCTTCCCTGGGTTATTCGTATTGCCCGTAACCTGATCATTGATCATTTCAGAAAGATCAAAAAAATGCCGCCTGTGCCAGTGTATGTGAATGAAGAAGGCGAAGAGGTAAGCATCTTTAACAGTCTTGCCAGCGATTCTGAAACCGATAATTTTGACGGCAATGCTAAGTTCAAAAAAAGTATTCGTTCTATTATAAACGAGTTACCGGCCGATCAACGCGAGGTAGTGATCATGAGAACATATTATGATATGAGCTTTAAAGAAATTGCAGATGTGACCAACGTCTCTATCAATACTGCTCTGGGCCGCATGCGTTATGGTCTTTTAAATCTCAAGAAGATGATCGAAGAAAAAAATCTCGAAGTATCTTACAGGTAAAAAAATAAAGCAATAAAAAAAGGCTGTACTTTATGGTACAGCCTTTTTGTTTTTATGATAAACGGCTATTGCGCCTTTACTTTTTCTTTATGTTTCATGATCTGGTTCCTTAATGCTTCGCAGGTAAGATCTGTAGATTCTTCAAAGCTTGCCGATTGCTTTTTTGCAAAGAACTCGTGCCCTTTACCCAGCATTTTTATTTCGGCTATTTTATTTTCACTATTGCTGTTCTTATCTAATCGCAGCGTTATCTCACTATTTATAATTCCATCGTAATACCTGTTCAGTTTTTCTACTTTTTCATTTACAAAGTCAAGTAACTTTTTGTCTGCATCAAAATGCACTGATTGGATGTTGATTGTCATAACTTGTTTCCTCCTCTATTTTTATATTATTAAATACCCGAATGCGGGTGTGCTTGATTATACGATCTCTTTAATTTTTCTATGGTATTATGCGTGTAAATTTGGGTAGCAGCAAGGCTTGCATGCCCCAGCAATTCTTTAACAGCATTAATATCCGCACCATTGTTCAATAAATGTGTTGCAAAACTATGCCTTAAAACATGCGGACTTTTTTTGGAGTTTGTAGTTACCCCAGCCAAAACCTCGTTCACAATTTTGGTTACTTTTTGTGTAGAAAGCGGCGTATTTTTTAATGTAACCAAAAGAAATGGGTTTTGGAGATTGTGTTCTTTTTTTACGTTCAAATATTGCTCAAGGTTTCGTTTTAATCCAATACCAAAAGGGATGATCCTTTCTTTATTTCGCTTGCCTAAAACCTTTAACTGGCCGTTAAAAAAATCAATATCGCCTTCTTTTAAGCCAATTAATTCGGCCCTTCTAACCCCGGTTTGGTAAAAAATATCCATTACTAGCCTATCTCTCATACCTTCAAAACCCTCTTTATATGTATAACTCTCAAAAAGGTGTTTTGTTTGGTGCTCGTCGATAAAAACAGGTAATTTTTTTGCAATTTTTGGTCCCTGGACTTTTTGCATGGGATTTACTGTTAAAATATGGCTTCTTACAAGGTATTTAAAAAAAGATTTAAGAGTACTTAATTTGCGGTTAACGCTGCGTGGCGACTGCTTTTTATCCATCAAAAAAGCCATAAAACTACGCGCGTGCTGATGCGAGATCTCTTCAAGGGAAAGATCGCCAAGTTCCAAATCAAGAAAAGTAAAGAATTCATTAAGGTCGCGGGTATAATTTTGAACCGTTAAAGAGCTGGCGCGCTTTTGCAGGCTTAAATACTGTGTAAAATCTTTAACTGCCGCTTCCTTCATAAACTAAAAAATCCTAAAACGAATTTATATAATTCGCTTTAGGATTCCAATACAAAAAATCGTAAATTTTATAAAGATATTACTTCTCGATAGCGCCGATCTGTAATTTTTGCTTGTAAGCAGCTTTAATGATCTCTTCGCGACGACGAACAGATGGTTTAGTGAATTTAGTACGCTCGCGTAATTGCTTAACTACACCAGTTTTTTCGAATTTCTTCTTGTACTTTTTTAAGGCTTTTTCGATGTTATCGCCTTCTTTAATTTGAACTATTAGCATTTTTTCAGTCTGTTTTTAATTTAAGAGGTGCAAATATAACGAAAATTTTAAATACCCTAAAATATTTTTAATGGATTTTAATGTATTTGAGGGGCAAATACCCTAAATTTACTGTTTTCCACTATTTATGCAAAAAGACAGCTTTTTAAAGTTCAAAAATACAATAAAAAAAGCGAACAATATCGTTATAACCACGCATTGGAGCCCCGATGGCGATGCCATGGGAAGTAGCCTGGCGCTTTATAATTACCTGTTAAAACTGGGCAAAAAGGCGAAAGTGGTAGTACCAAATGCTTACCCTGAGTTTTTAAACTGGCTTCCAGGCAATAAAAATGTAATTATTCATCAAAATAATGAAACAAAGGTTGAAAAACTAGTAAAAGCCGCCGACCTGATCTTTACACTCGATTTTAACTCTTTAAAACGTATCGAAAAACTGGGCGAAACCATTGTTAAAGCATCCGCCCCAATAATCCTGGTCGATCATCACCAGCAACCCGAAAAATACGCCGCACTTTATTTTCATGATGTGGCGGCCTGCAGTACCTGTGAATTGATCTATGAGTTAATAGTTGGCCTGGGCGATAAAAAATTAATTGACAAAAAGATCGCCGCCTGCTTATATACCGGCTTAATGACAGATACCGGATCATTTCGTTACCCAAGTGTTACGGCAAAAACACATTTAATACTTTCTGAGCTTTTAAAAACGGGCATTGTACCAGCCGATATTCACAGCGCCGTTTATGACACTTACAGTTACGAACGTTTAAAATTGCTTGGCTATTTATTAAGCGAAAAGATGGAAGTGATAAATGGTTTACCGGCTGCTTATTTTGCCATTAGTGAAAAAGAGCTGCAAAAATTCAATTATAAAAAAGGCGATGCTGAAGGCATAGTTAATTATCCGTTCTCGATAAAAGGCATTAAAGTTTGCGCCATGTTTATGGAATCTGAAGGGTATATAAAGATCTCTTTCCGCAGCAAAGGAAAAATTGACGTGAACAAATTTGCCCGCGAATATTTTAACGGCGGTGGCCACATTAATGCCGCAGGCGGAAGAAGCAATACGTCGCTTACAGAAACGGTAAACAAATTTAACTCTGTTGTAAAAACTTTATTTTAATGCTAAGCAAATTAGCCGAAATAACTTTAAGATCCCAGGTTGCAAAAGAGAATGCTGCCACTCAAAAGCAATTTTTATCCTGGGACAAAATTCAAAAAATAGCGCTGGTAATAAGTAAAGACGAAACGATCAATAAAAGCGCGGTAGATAAATTTATTAGCGATTCGCAAAAACATGTGGAGGTTTTTTTTATTGAATTAAATTCTGCCAATGCCAGCTTTGGCGATTGGAAGTGTTTTACCAAAAAAGACAAGTCACTTTTAAATCTTCCAAAAAAAACAATTGCAGATGAGTTGAATCATAAAAAATTCGATCTCGTTATCAATGCCTCAAACAATTTTAACCTGTATGCCTCTGCAATTACATCAACTCTAAAAGCACCCGTAAAATGCGGACAGGCAAATGGTTTTAACGAAGTGCATTTAATCATTCAAAAAACAGTTCCTTTTAACCTGATCAATTATTTAAACGACGTGGTTAAATATTTAAAAATGATAAAAACTTACTGATCGAAGATTTTTGATCTAAGATCGAAGATTTTTAAATCAGCCAGAGAAGTTATATATTAGAAACGTGATAAATCATAAATCTACAATCTTAAATCTAAAATTATTTATATGGACTTAGAATTTAATAAAGCCGATGATAAAATGCGCTTGCTTATTAGCCAAATGGAGCAACGTTTACAAAAAATTTATTTGGGTGGCGGTAAATCGCGTATTGATAAACTGCACGAACAAGGCAAAATGAGCGCACGCGAGCGTATTGATTTTTTATTGGATAAGAACACTCCCAGAACAGAAGTTGGAGCTTTTGCCGGATACGAAATGTATCCTGAGCATGGCGGTTGCCCGGGCGGCGGCGTTGTTGTTGTTATTGGTTATGTAAGCGGCAAACAATGTATAGTTGTAGCAAATGATGCAACTGTAAAAGCGGGCGCATGGTTTCCTATTACCGGTAAAAAGAACTTACGGGCCCAGGAAATTGCGATGGAGAATCGTTTACCGATCATTTACCTGGTAGATAGCGCAGGTGTTTATTTACCTATGCAGGACGAGATCTTTCCGGATAAAGAACATTTTGGAAGAATTTTCAGGAATAACGCGGTAATGAGTAGTATGGGCATTTTGCAGATCGCTGCCGTTATGGGAAGCTGTGTTGCAGGTGGCGCTTATCTTCCCATTATGAGCGACGAGGCCATGATCGTTGATAAAACAGGATCGATATTTTTAGCAGGAAGCTACCTGGTAAAAGCAGCCGTTGGCGAAAATATAGATAACGAAACCCTGGGGGGTGCCACAACACACTGCGAAATTAGTGGTGTAACCGATTATAAATGTAAGGATGATGCCGATTGCTTAACACGCATTCGTAATATTATGAGTAAGGTGGGTGATTATGATAAAGCCGGCTTTAACAGAATTGCTTCGGTAAAACCTAAAAAAGAAGAAAAAGAAATATATGGCATCCTGCCCGACTCACGCGATAAACAATACGATATGTATGAAATTATTGAGCGTTTGGTTGATGGCGGCGAACACGAAGAATATAAAGCAAAATACGGGCAAAGCATTATTACCACTTACGCGCGTATTGACGGCTGGGCAGTTGGTATTGTTGCCAATCAACGCAAAGTAGTAAAGGCAAAAAAACCGGGTGGAAGTAATGAAATGCAATTTGGCGGTGTGATATATAGTGATAGCGCCGATAAAGCTGCTCGTTTTATTATGAATTGCAATCAAAAGAAAATTCCGTTGGTGTTTTTACAAGATGCAACAGGCTTTATGGTGGGCTCACGCAGCGAGCATGGCGGTATTATTAAAGATGGCGCCAAGCTGGTGAACGCCATGGCCAACTCCGTTGTTCCAAAATTTACGATCATAATAGGTAATAGTTATGGCGCTGCCAATTACGCTATGTGTGGTAAAGCTTACGACCCACGTTTGATCGTTGGATGGCCAACGGCACAGGTTGCCGTGATGGGTGGCGCGCAAGCTGCAAAAGTTCTGGTGCAGATTGAAGTAGCGAGCTTAAAAGCGAAAGGTGAAGAAATTACACCAGAAAAAGAAGCCGAACTTTATAATAAAATAAAAGACCGTTACGATACACAAACAACGCCGTATTACGCTGCGGCACGCATCTGGCTGGATGCGATCATTGATCCGTTAGAGACCCGTAAAGTAATAAGTATGGGTATTGAAATGGCCGACCACGCTCCTATTACAAAACAATATAACGTAGGTACCATTCAAACCTAAGGTTTTGAAATGAATAAGCATTTTTTAATAGTTGGCTTGAGTCTTTTTTTTAATTGTTTATTTTCACAAACAAGAACAAAGGATTCTGTTTACTGCCATGAATTATATAAAAAAGCACTGGCATTTAATGAGCAAGATACTGACTCTGCCATTGTTTATATAAAAAAATGCATTTCGTTTGCCGATGCTAAAAAACTAACTTATCAGAAGATCTTCGCTTTAGGTTTTTATGGCACTGTGGCCGAAAGTATTGGAAATGTATACGAAGCAGATTCTATTTACAAAACAGCACTTGATCTTTCGGTATCAAACAACATGCCTTTCCTGGTGGGTTCAAATTATCTTAATTTGGGGATTTTATATTATAGAAAAGGAGAATATAAAAAAGCGCTTGAGTACGATCTGCTGGCATTAAAAACAGATTCTGCAAACAACCTGCAAGCCCCTCTTGGAAAAGTATACCAGAATATTGGTAATGTATACAACAGCATGGGCTCTTACCCTTTGGCACTTACTTATTTTTTCAGATCCATTAAAGAGTTTCAAAAAACAAAAGTATATGTTGGCATTGGCGGAAGCTATTGTAATATTGCTAACATTTATGATTCGCAAAAGGAATATGATAATGCTATAAAGAGCTACAGAACCGCTTTGTTTTATTTGAACAAAACTACTAACGTAAGTTTTAAGATCATTACCACCACCAACCTTGGCGTTGCTTTCGAACATAAACAGCTTCACGATTCGGCATTGATCTATTATTTTATGGCCTTAAAAACAGCTAAAGAAATTAAGAATGTTTCGTTTATAGCCAATGCCTATTCTAATATTGCCGTAACAAACATGGCGCAAAAAAAATACAGGGAAGCGGAAGACTTTTTATTCCAGGCTCAAAACATTTTTGAAAGTATAGGCGATTCTTCATCGTTAGCAGAAGTAAAAATAAATTTAGGCGAGTGTTATTTAAAAACAAATAAAATAACCGAATCCATCTCTAATTTTAAAGAAGGTTATATCATATCAAATAATATTGGCGAAAGTGAATTTACAATTCACGCGTTACATGGTTTATCTGAAGCATACTATGCCAATAAACAATACAAAGAAGCAAGCCAATACATGCAACAGTGCTTTGATCTTAAAGACAGTATCTTTAATATTGACAACAGTAATGCCTTAAGCGAGCTAAAAACCAATTTTGAAGTTGAGAAAAAAGAGACGGAATTAAAAGCCAAGGCCGAAACACAGGAATTGATAGCCAAAGAAGAAAAAAAACGACAGCAATTTGTTATTTACGCTGTAGCTGGTGTGTTAGTGATAGTTGTAATATTCTCTTTCTTTTTATATAACCGTTTTAGGTTAACAAAAAAACAAAAACAAATTATTGAATTAAAAGAAAAGGAAACGTATCAGCAAAATATCATTATAACTGAGCAAAAACATATTGTTGAAGAAAAACACAAGGAAATTACAGATAGCATAAACTACGCCGAACGTATACAACGAAGTTTGCTGGCATCAACCAAATTATTAAATGATAACCTCAAAGATTATTTTGTGTTATTTAAACCTAAAGACGTTGTAAGCGGCGATTTTTACTGGGCATCAAAAATAAACAATAACAAATTTGTTTTGGTTACCGCTGATAGTACCGGCCATGGCGTACCCGGTGCCATTATGAGCATGTTAAACATGAACAGCTTAAAAGAATCAATAACAAAAGGTTTAACCGAAGCCGATGATATTTTAAACTATACAAGGAACATAATTATTGATACTCTGGCCAACGATGGCAGCGCCGATGGAGGAAAAGACGGAATGGATTGCAGCCTGCTTTTATTGAATTTTAATGATCTTAGTTTAGATTGGGTTGCTGCAAATAATCCTGTTTGGATAGTAAGACAAACAGGAAATGAAAAAGAGCTGATAGAACTTAAACCGCAAAAAATGCCGGTTGGTAAACACGAAAGGCAAAAAGAACCTTTTTTAAAACAAACCATACAGCTACAAAAAGGAGATGTTGTTTACACCTTAACCGATGGTTTTCCTGACCAGTTTGGCGGCGAAAAAGGAAAGAAATTTATGAGCAAGAATTTAAAAGAAGTATTACTGAAAAATTCTTCGGCCCAGATGAAAGATCAAAAACAAAACCTGGAAACGGTATTTAAAAATTGGGTTGGAGACCTTGAACAGGTAGACGATGTTACAGTCATAGGAATAAGGATCTAAAAATTAAAATTACAATACCCTGTCTGGGATGGTATCTTTTCGGTCGCGATCAAAAAAATCTTCCACATCTGCTTTAAATTTATTCCAGCCTTGTTTTGTTTGCCTTCCTAATTCATCTAATTTATCATTGAATTCTTTTTTGCGCGTCTCACGTTTGGCGATCCATTCATCATAATTTTTTTGCTTCTTCGCATTTCTTTCGGCCTTACGTTCGTTCATACTTTTTTGTATATCTGCATCAATTTCTTTAATGCGCTCATTGATCTTATATCTTAACCGGTCTACATCTTCTGTAAATGTTCGGTCAACAGTATCGGTGTTTTGAATGTAAGTTGATTCAACCAAAGGATTTGAAGGGTATGGAGGCTCGTTGGTATTACAGCTAAAAGTAAACTCGGCTACCAAAGCTGAAAAAAAATATTTAAATGTTTTCATGAATGAAAGTTTTTATCTGTTAACAGACAAAAATTTCATGCCAGTAATTTTAACCGGATAAACCCCATTTTAAGAAGCGTTTTTACGATGTTGTGTGGAATTTTACACGCAATAATCGAACGCTGCAGACGCTGATTATATGATCAGCGTTTCATTATTTATAAAACAGCCACTTCCCTATTTCTCTCCAGCTTGTTTTTTTACCGTACATTAAAATACCTGTGCGGTATATTTTGCCGGCAAGCCAGGTCATAAATACAAACGAAACAAATAAAATACTTAACGACAAGACCAGTTCCCACATTGGCACACCGTTGGTTATCCTCGACATCATTACAATTGGAGAGGTGAATGGAATAATAGAGCCCCAGAACACCGTTGCCGAATCAGGATCCATAATTGTTTTGGTGGCAATAAAATAACCTATCATTAACGGGATCATGACGGGTGTAATAAATTGCTGGGAGTCGGATTCGGAGTCGACCGCGCTACCGATGGCCGCCATGATTGAGCTGTAAAATAAATAGCCAAACACAAAATAAAGTATAAAACAAATAAATACTTCGCCAAAATCAATTTTCTGAAGCTTTTGCATCAGGTCAAATAACTCCAGTTTATCATCAAATTTTTCGAGTTCCTTAAAGTTAACATTAGAGCCGTTCTTTTTTACCAACTCCTGCTGATCCTGGAAAACCTTTAATTGTGAAGAAGCATCTTTTAAAAAGATAGTAGATAAAGCGGTTGTTAAAATAAACGTAATTAAGCCCATAATCAAAAACTGGATGGTGCCTAAAATAGCAACGCCAATAATTTTTCCGAGCATTAACTGAAATGGTTTAACCGAAGAAACGATCACTTCTACAATTCGGTTGGTCTTTTCTTCCATTACAGATCTAAACACCATCATACCGTACATTAAAATAAAAATAAACATTAAAGCACCGGTTAAAAAACCAAACAAGCCAAAGCTAGCCTGCTCTTCGGTATGGCCTTTATCGTTAACTTTTTCGAGAATGATCTTTATGCTGGCCTTTGAGTTGGAAATAATATTAGGATCGATATTGTTTGCTTTTAACTTGTTCTCATAAATAATGCGCTCCATCTGGTCTTTTACATACGTTTGAAACGCAAAGCCCGGCGATTTTTTATAAAATAATTTGGTTGCCCCTGCCCCGCCTTCGATAACTGTTGGCGAGATCCATAACAGGCAGGAGTAGCCTTTTTCGGTAAATTCCGAAACGGCAGTTTCTAATTTTGCAGTTGAAAAAGAAAGTGAAATGTAATCGTTGCCAACCAGTTTATCTTTAAACAATTGTGAATCGTCTATTACCAAAACATTTTGTTCGGTTTTTTCTGACTGCGCCATCTTTATCATAAACGCCAGAAAGCCCGTAATTAATAACGGCGCCAGAATGGTCATGATAATAAATGTTTTATTGGTAAGTTTTGATTTTATCTCACGCCCAATTATTAACCAGATCTTTTTCATTTCAATTTTTGTTATTCAGTATAATTACTTTTTGTTCCTGCCACTTCATTCCCCTGGTTCACTTTCATGATAAAAATATCATTCATGCTTGGGATCAACTCATTAAAAGAATGTATCTCGCAAATAGGCAAAATAGCCTGCAGCAGCTGGCTTGAGGTAACGCCATTTAGTAATTTTAAGGTAACAGAATGTATGTCATCCTCAGAGTGCTTATCCAGGATCTCGGCGCCCGTCCATAATGCATTGGTAAAACCCAATAAATTGCCTTTAAAAGTTATTTTGTAAGTATTGCTTCTAAATGTTTTGCGAATATCTTTTACCGAACCATCTAATATTTTTTCTGACTGGTTGATAAGGGCAATATTATCACAAAGCTCTTCCACACTGCCCATGTTGTGGGTTGAAAAAATAACTGTAGCGCCGTTTTTGCGAAGCTCTAATATTTCGTTCTTAATTAACTGCGCATTGATAGGATCAAAACCACTGAACGGCTCATCCAGGATCAATAATTCAGGCTCGTGAATAACGGTTACAATGAATTGAACCTTTTGTTGCATGCCTTTACTCAACTCTTCTATCTTTTTCTTCCACCAGCTTTGCATTTCAAATTTCTCGAACCAAACCTTTAAACGTTTTTTCGCTTCTGCTTTGCTTAAACCTTTTAATTGAGCTAAATATAAAACCTGGTCGCCAACCGACATTTTTTTATACAGTCCGCGTTCTTCGGGCAAATAACCAATACGCTCTACATGCCTGGGATCTAATTTTTCGCCTTTAAAAATTATCTCGCCTTTATCGGGGCCGGTAATTTGATTGATGATCCTGATCAAAGACGTTTTGCCAGCGCCGTTTGGGCCTAATAATCCAAACACCGATTTTTCGGCAACATTAATAGAAACATCATTTAACGCAACGTGATTGCTGTATTTTTTTGAAACGTTTTTGATCTGAAGAATATCCGGCATTTTATTTTAAATTTCTAAATATAAAAAGGCTAATTGAGACCTGAAGTTAATTAATTTTATTTAACTAATCATCAATATCGGTAACGCCGCCACTTACAACAAATTTCATGGTATCGGCTGCATCGGCATCCAAAGGCTTTATATTTTTTTTGGGTACAATTACCAGACGGCCCGATAAAGAATAAGACATTGGCAAATACACCGCTACTTTATCTTTAATATGAAAATCTTTCAGATCTTCCTGTGTTATGAACCCTATCTCTTCTAACTCTGCAGCCGGGTTGGTAAGCACCAAAACGGGTTTATTGAACCGTTTTTTATTTCCCACAAAAGCATTTGTAAAATCTTTAATTGGCGAATAAATGTGGCGAATAAAAGGAGCATGCTCCAACTTATCTTCTAAAAAACTAAAAAACTGTTTAAATACAAAAGAAGAAGCCAGTACGCCAAATAAAGAAATAACACCAAGTGTTACCACTAAGCCTAAAACGGTATTTAAAATGGCATTATCGCTAAAACCAATAAAAGAAAATAAGCCCGAAAAAAAGCTGAATAATTTTGAAAGTATTGCCAGCGTAATTATTAGCGGGATGAATAAGATAAGGCCCTGGATAAAATATCTGAGAAACTGTTTCATTTTTTAATTAAGATACAAAGTTATGGTAAAAACTATGCCTGCTGGTATTTTACCCAACAAACATTTAACAGGCCATACCTCATAAACTTTGTTTTAAAGTATATCTAAAAAGCTTTATTTTTTATATATTTGATTAAAAATCAAGATTATGCATATAAATTTTTTAGGAATAATAATAGCCACATTAATACCAATGGTATTAGGCTTTATTTGGTATAACCCAAAAGTATTTGGCACTGCATGGATGGCAGCCAGCGGTATGACACCTGAAAAAGCCAAGAATGCAAACATGGCTGTAGTATTTGGCGTAAGTTTTATACTGGCATTCTTCCTGGCATTTGCCATGCAATTTATCGCCATTCACCAGTTTCACGTTAACTCATTGTTTTTTAAACAACCTATAGATGATCCTAATTCTGAAATGGGGGCCTTATATAAAACCATTATGGATAATTTAGGTAGCAGCTACCGTACCTTTAAACACGGCTCTTTACATGGCACAATTGCCGGGTTTATGGTAGCCACACCGGTATTGGCAACAAATGCTTTATTTGAAGGCAAAGGCTTTAAATATATTGCCATTAACTGCGGCTACTGGATAGTTTGTTTTGGCTTAATGGGCGGCACCGTTAGTGCTTTTAATTAAACCTTTGCATAATTTACCCGTCTTATTATTACGTTTATACACCAAATGAAAAAATTATTTTTTATTCTTCCTCTTGTTCTGTTATTTTCCTGCAGTGTACAAAAACGAAAATATCAAAAAGGATTTTATGTAAGTGCGCATAAAACCAAAACAACGTCTAAAAACGAAGATGCTGTTGTTGTAAAAAAGCAAACACCGGCAAAAGAGCTTGTTCCTATACAAACAGCTATACCCATTGCAGAACCATTGCAGGCCGAAGCTTCTATTGATAAAAAAATATTTGCGGTAAAAACAACTGTTAATCCGTACTTACTTTTTCATAATGATGGACCATGTGATGTAATTGTTTTAAAGAATGGCGTTGAAATAAATGCAATAGTGCTTGAAGTTTCGCCAATTGAAGTAAAATATAAAAAATGCGACCTGCCGGATAGCCCAATGTATATTGCAGAAAAGGCGGATGTTTTTATGATCAAGTACGCCAACGGCACTAAGGATGTTTTTAAAACCGAAGAAAAAGCAAAAGTATCTGTTACCTATTCCGGCTCAGGTTTAGGTGGCTCTAATAACACTAATACAACTGCCGGCAGCAGCAAAGGTAAACAAACTCCCGATCTGGCAGTGCTATCGATCGTATTAGGTATTTTTGGCCTTTTTTCTATTGGCAGTATTCCCGCAATAATTGCCGGAAATTCTGCGTTACGAAAAATAGAAGCGCAGCCAAATAAATATGAAGGAGCTGAGCTTGCCAGAACAGGGAAAATATTGGGAATAATTGGTTTGATCATAAAGATCTTTTTAATCCTTATGTTGATACTTCTTATAGGTTCACTTAGCGCTATTTAATAAATATTAAATATATAAAATGAAAAAAATTTTCCTCATACTTCCTTTACTGATCTTGTTTTCATGTAGTGTACAAAAACGAAAATATCAAAAAGGGTTTTATGTTAGTACCGGTAAAACAAAACATCAAACCAAAAAAGATGGCATTGTTTCTAAAAAGCAAATAGTATCAGAGGGCCTGGTTTCATTGCCAGCCACGCTTCCTTCAGAAGATAATACCTTTGCCGAAGCTACCGCTGAAACAAAATTAAACCCTGTAAAAATTAAAAAAACATCTTTAATTATTGATGGAACAGATACCTGCGATGTGATCACTTTAAAAAACGGCGATGATGTAAGGGGTCACGTATTGGAAATAACACCTATTGATATAAAATATAAAAAATGCGACCTGCCTGATGGACCTTTGTACATTGTTAAAAAAACCGATGTGTTTATGATCAGGTACAGCAATGGCACAAAAGAAGTTATTAAAGAAGAAGCGTCAAATCCAAACCTTTCAAACAGAGACCAACGTAACACAAATACCACTCCCTCTAATCCTTCACCGTTGTACAACGGCCCTAAAAAAGTACATCCTCTGGCAATTGTAGCAATTGTGTGCGCTGTGCTTGGCTTTTTTACATATGGCATTGGCTTTTTGCTTGGTTCTATTTTTGCCAACATGGCCATTAAGCGAATAAGGGCGCAACCAGAACGTTATAAAGGCGAGCTCCTGGCAAAAATAGCCAGAATGATAGGTATAATCGTACTTGGTATAATAGTTTTTATCCTATTGCTTGCATTATTAGCAGGCGGGATTTAAACCCATTTTATTATTGTTCTTTAGTAAAATAATAAATATCATCATCCTGTAAATTATTTTTGCGGTTGCTGCTAAAATAACCACTTTTTCCTCCTTTCAGGATGTAAATGCTATAATCATCAAATTGTGTGTTTATTGGAAAACCCGCATTTTTTGCAGTAAAAAAAGTACCATCATCTTTATTTGGCTCGGCATAAAAAATATCCAAACCACCCAGCCCCGGCCTGGTATCGCTTGCAAAATACAAAACACCTTCTTCGGTGATGTGAGGAAAAACTTCATCGCCGGGTGTATTTACCAATAAGCCTAAATTTTTTGGCTTGCTCCAGGCGCCATTAATAAATTCGCACACAAAAATATCTTTGCCTCCAATACTACCTTTCATATCGCTTGAAAAATAAAGCTTTAAACCATCCTTACTTAGGCTTGGGTGCAAATAATCATACTCAGAAGTGTTGTGAATGAATGGCATGATTGGTTCAGCTTTTTCTGCATTTGGATTACCGCTGTATATTTGAAATTTATGAAAAGGCGCGTCGGTAACAGCATTGAGTTCTTTTGAAGATACCGATCTGCTAAAATACATAGTGGTTTCATCGCCCGATAAAGTTATTTGCCCAACAAGGCCTTTGTTTTGTAGTTGTTTTGCAAAAGGTTGTTCGTCAGAAAAATGAGTATCATCCTTTTTAGAAACACTTTTTGCCGCGCTTTTATTATCGTTGCCTGTAGCTACGAAGATTCTGCTGGTTTTATTTTTTTCTGAAATAAAAACTAATTTATTATTTGAAATAACCGGACAGCATTCTGTTGCTGTTGTATTTACACCGTTTACCTCAGTTACTTTTGTAAAAGCAGAATCCTGGTAAAACTGCGCGTAATTGGCATAAGCCAATGCCCAGGCCGAAATGGATCTGTCGGAACTGCTCTTTAAAAAATTTATCATCATGCGCGCATCCTGGGTTCTGTAGTTTGCCAATAAGCATTTGGCGTAATCCAGCCTGTCGGCATCTGTTACTTTGCTGCTTTCTATTACGTTGGGCCAGTGGTCTATCGCTTTATCCTGGTTATTTGTTTTTTTATAGCATATAGCGGCCTGTCGCGATGCATAATAATCTTTAGGAAATGATTTTAAATATTTTTCGTAGCCTTTTGCCGCAGCTTCGTAATCATGCTTAATAAATTGTTTATCGGCTTTAATCAAAGTACCATTAATGGTTTGGGTATGGCAAACATGCTTTATTCCAAAAACAAGAAAAATTATAAAAAGTATTTTTTTGATCATATCTTTTAACCTTATTACTATTTAAAACAAAAGTAATTAAATACAGTTTTGTTTACAGATTAAATTTATTAAAAAATTGATTTGTTTTGATCAAAAGATCAACCTATCCGTACGCCAATGATCGTTATGTCATCAACCTGCTCCAGGTGGCGGGCCCAATCTTTAAACGTCATTTCCAGTTCTTCTTTTTGCTGTTGCATGGGCAGGTGGGCATTATCCGCTAAAAGTTCGCGTAAATTCTTACTTAAAAATTTCTTACCCTTATCGCCTCCAAACTGGTCGGAGAAGCCGTCGGTTAACGTATAAATAACATCGCCGCTGTGTAATTCAATTTCTTGCTGTGTAAAAGATGCTGTAACTTTATCATGCCTTCCTACCGGCATTTTATCGGGCTGCAGCTCGATCACTAAAGGCGGGCCTTTTTCTTTTTTTCTTACGATCCAAACCGGGTTGTTGGCTGCAGCAAGGTACAATTTCATATTTGCGAAGTCGTACACGCATATGCTGCAATCCATACCATCTTTACCGCCTTCGGCACTTCCATCCCTTTTTAAACGCTCAATTATTGTTGAGCGCGTTTCGTTAAGGATATCTGCCGGCTGTTTATATCCATCTTTTACTGCAAGCTCTATACTTGTAATATTCAATAAACTCATGATGGCGCCAGGTACGCCATGCCCTGTACTATCTGCTGTTACAAGGGCAAAATTACCGTTGCTTAGTTTTCCTGCCCAATAAAAATCACCGCTAACAATATCTTTTGGCTTAAATAATATAAAATAGTCATGCAGGTTTTCGTTCAACAACTCTTTTGTAGCCAGGAAACTGCGCTGTATGCGTTCGGCATAATTAATACTATCTGTAATTGCCTTGTGTTTTTCTTCAATAATTTGTTTCTGTTGCTGTGTCTCTTTTTCTTTGATCTCGATAATATTTTTTTGCTTGTTGGTGATCCTGAAACGGTTAAACATAAATACCGCAAAAATGGCTACAAGCACCAACCCGCCGTATAAAGCAAAACGTTGGGTCTTTTCTTCTTTAAGCTGCGTGGCCACTATCTTTTTTTCGTCTTCTACTCTTATACTGTCTGCGGCAATTTTTTTTTCGTATTCAAACTGAAGTTGGTTTTCCAATATTTTTTTCCGGTTCTGATCGTTGTATATAGAATCGCGAAGTTTTATGTGCTTTCTGTAATAGTTGAGCGATTTTTTGTAATCACCCAGCGATTCATAAACTGTGCTTAAAAACTTATCATTCTTGTTTTTCCAGTCAAGCGAGTTGTAAGTTACAAGCAGCTTTTCAGATTCCAACAGGTATTTTTCGGCTTTTTTATAGTCGCCGGTCTTTATATGCATATCTCCCAACGTAATGAAATTAGCCACCTGCTGATCAACATCATCCTTATTCGTCATGGCTACGGCCTTTTCCATATACTCAACTGCTTTTTTATAATCCCGCTTACTTTCATAGGCTCCGGCAATATTACTAAGGTTGTTACTGATGTATGAACTGTCCCCTACTTCCTCGTTGATCTTTAATGCTTTAAAATGATATACAAGCGCAGTATCATTCTGTTTTAAGGCCGCATAAGCGTTTGCTATGCAAACATAATCAATGGCTATGCCTTGTTTATACCCGATCTCTTTATTTACGGCAAGCGCCTTCTGGTAATATTCAATAGATTTTTTAGATTCTCCCATCATCTGGTATATGGCGCCAACATTACCTGAGTAGCCTGCAACTTCTTTTTTATTACCTAGTTTTTCATATTGCTTAACCGCTTTCAAAAAAAACTCTGCCGACTTATCATAAAAACCTTTGCCATAATATACATTTCCAACGCTACCATACATTTCTGTACATAGCCGGGTATATTTTAGCTTTTCTAAAATTGCTATGGTTTTTATGTAGTAATCTGCTGCTTTATCAAGCTCATTTTTAGCCCTGGCCAGCCGGCCATAACCACGGTAACTAATTGCAAGCCCAAATTCATAATTCAATGCCCTTGTAAGTTCAAAGGCTTCTTCAAGATTTTTTTCAGACAGTTTGTATTCTTTCTTTAGTGTATACTCGTTGGCCAGGTGAACCTGCCAAAGCACTTTATTGGTATCTTGTTTAGCTGTACGGAGCAAATTCAGCAACGAATCTATATCGCTTTTTTGCGGATAACCTTTCGCAGATAAAAATACGCAGGCAACGGTCAACATCCATCTCATTATTTTTTTTGGCCATTGTATCATATAAAAGATCTACAGGAAGCATCAAAAATACGAAATGTATACTCAGAAACAAGTTGATTTAAGCAACGATGATGATTTTACGTCATCATCGTTGCCAGGTATTAATCTATTTTGAAAGAAACTAAAATGCAGCTCTTACTTTTCGCATTTTTTTCTCAGTATCTACATTCCTGTTTTTAGGGTATTTGATGGTGTAAGTGTATATTATTTTTTGTGATTCGCCGGGCGGGATCAAAAATTTCCAGCTTACTTTTCCATCATCCTTATTTACCATGCCTTTTGACAATTCAACGGCATCAACGGTAATCTCGCTATTTTGAGAAATAGGTAATTGATCTTCAAGGTCGATATTAACGGCAGTTTTACGATTATTTTTAATTACCATTTCGTATGAGTAGGTCATTTTACGGTTATTGCCCAATACTTTTTCGTTATTAAAATCTTTAATTTTTGTACGCGTTACAATTACCTTACTGTCACGCCCAAACGAAAGATCGAGTGTATCATTCACGCTTCTTGGGTTAACGTATGACTGACCAACAAATGTACCCGCAAAATATACATTGGCGGGGCCTTCTATTAAATCAAGGTCTTCCCATCCGGTTATGCGCGCCAATAAAAAGGCATCTTTTTCTACTTTAGGGATAGAGAAATGTTTGAAGGTTGCATTTAAACTGTAGGTAGTTACTTCAACAATATATGGTTTAGAATCTGACGGAATGGTATAAGGTTTTTTAATTTCAAACTCAGCGCTTAGTTCAGAAACCTGTACTTCTTCATAAACCACTTTGTTACCTTCTTCGCGTTTTGATTGTTTGATTTTGTAATCGTTATATGATTTCAATTCTACCTCGTTCAATTGCTGTTTAGCTCCGAACTGGTTTTCGAGGTTATCGCTGTTTATTTGCGATTGCTGATATTGCGGCATGCCGCCTTTAGAAATATTATTACTTAAGTAGCCGTTGCTGTTACCATACACATCTGAACTAAAATTTAGAAACCATGGCATAACAGTTGGCTTTGAGGCATTACGTGTAGGATCGGAGGTTGATAATTTTAGTTTTACATCTGCCCAATTGATACCGGTGTTGTTAAAGGCCCTGGCGCGGTATACCAAAGTAATGGGTTTACCAATATCATCTGCCTTTAACTCATAATATGGTGCCCAGCCGGCATCAGAAACCACATATTTAAGATCGATATTTGCTGCAATTTTAGCATCGCTTTGTAATAAAATAATGATCTCGCCGGTTGGTTTATTTTCATTCGCATTTAATTCATTCAGTTCGTTTTGTAAACGGGCATTTACGAGATACTCTTCGTTTATTTTTGTATCTAACTTTAAGATCTCGTTATTGATCTCTTTTATACGCGAGCGATAAAAATCGGCTGCCAGTTTTAATTCGGCTATAGATACGCCTTTTTCCTGGCCGCCAATGCTGTTGTTCTTTGCCAGCAATTCCTTTTCTTTTTCAAAAGCATCCTTATCATAAATTAGCTGTTGTGTTTTGTATTGATTTGTTTTAAGCGAATCTTTTAGCTGTTTTACTTTTACGCTTTCGGCATTAAGGCTTAAAAAATTTAATTTTTCTGAAACGCTTAATACGCTAATGCTTTCGCCCACATTAACCTGTATACTTTTTGGAATAAGTTTTGACGACAAGTTGGTAAAAACCACTTGCGTGATGCCGGCATTTAAATTAACCTGTTTTATTTGATTTACCTCGGCACCATCCAGGTAAAGAGTAACTGCCTTTATAGGGGCTTCAATACGTTGTTCGGGGTTTTGTGTTTGTGAAATTCCTGTAAAAGGAATGATCAAAAAGAAAATAAGTTTTTTCATGCGGGATAGTTTATACATCTAAATTAATACAAATTGTTTAGTATTAAGATGCATTCAATTATACTATTCCACAAAAAATGTGAAGGAGTGTTATTTCAAGATAAATGTCACTTCGAGTAATTTCGACATTAGGAGAAATATATCGAGAAGCGTTCTCGATACGCTCCATTCTATTACGCTACTCGAACTGACAATGTAGTTAAGCAATAACTCTTTAAATAAAAGCAATTAACTCTTGATCGCCTCTATCGTATCAACAAATTTTGATTTCTTCACTTCAAGGTTTTTACTGAAGTTTAAAATGTTATCGATCACATTTTTTGAAGGTTCTGCAAATTCAGGCAATTGATCTTCATGATCTTTCGCAGTTTTAATGGCAGTTTCATTAAGTTCGGAAGTAAATGTTCTTGTCATAGGCAACTGGTTGTGTTTTGTGTTTAGTTTATTAATCAGGTACGCGTGTTTAGTTAATAACGCAATAACTTTTAATTTATTGTGTGTATACCCAACCTTTTTTAAAACGCCCAATTAACGCCATTTTCAGCGTTATTATAAGCTATAATTCAATAATTACAAGCAAAGCAAAGGTATAAAAACCAAAAACCCACAACTAGTGTGGGTTTCGGCTCTCAAAAAACTAAAAACCATGGCGTGATTTTTAGTTGCCCTAAAACGAACTCGTCGTTTGGGGAGTTTTATTAAACAGCTTATTTTTTAGCGTCCAATTTGTCTTTTAAGTCAGATAATGCAGAAATATCACCTAAAGTGGTTTTTTCCTGGCTATCTTTTACTTTTTTCACAGCTTTTTTGCTTTCGTCAAAATCAGCTTTTTTAGTTGCTTTGTCTGCTTTTCTTGCTTCGTCTTTCACTTCTTCGTGTAAACGTGCATGAGAAACAACAATACGTTTAGCATCTTTGCTGAATTCAATTACTTTAAAGTCTGCAACTTCTTCTGCTTTTAAAGAAGTACCATCAGCTTTGTTTAAGTGGCGTGCCGGACAGAAGCCTTCAACACCATAAGTTAAGCCAATTGTAGCACCTTTATCATTTACATTTAATACAGTACCGCTGTGAACTGAATCAATTGTAAATACAGTTTCAAATACATCCCATGGGTTTTCTTCTAATTGTTTGTGGCCTAAAGATAAACGACGGTTCTCACCATCAATTTCCAATACAGCTACATCCATTTTATCTCCCACTTTGCAGAATTCGCTTGGGTGTTTAATTTTTTTGCTCCAAGAAAGGTCAGAGATATGAACTAATCCGTCAACACCTTCTTCTAATTCAACAAATACACCAAAGTTAGTGAAGTTGCGAACTGTACCAGTGTGTTTAGAACCTTTAGAGTATTTTTCCATGATCATATTCCAAGGATCAGGAGTTAATTGTTTCATACCTAAGCTCATTTTGCGCTCTTCGCGATCTAACGTTAAAACAACGGCTTCGATCTCTTGTCCGATCTTTACAAACTCTTGTGCAGAGCGTAAGTGTTGGCTCCAGCTCATTTCACTTACGTGAACCAAACCTTCAACACCCGGAGCGATCTCGATAAATGCGCCGTAATCATTGATCACAACTACTTTACCTTTTACTTTATCTCCAACTTTAATTTCAGAGTTAAGTGCTTCCCAAGGGTGCGGTGTTAATTGTTTTAAGCCTAAAGCAATACGTTTTTTATCATCGTCAAATTCAAGGATTACCACCTGAATTTTCTCGTCTAATTTAACGATCTCTTCAGGGTGGTTAATGCGGCCCCAAGATAGATCTGTAATGTGAATTAAACCATCAACACCACCTAGATCGATGAACACACCATAAGAAGTAATGTTTTTTACAGTTCCTTCCAATACTTGTCCTTTTTCTAATTTAGAGATGATATCGCGTTTTTGTGTTTCGATCTCAGCTTCAATTAAAGCTTTGTGAGACACTACTACGTTTTTAAATTCGTTATTGATCTTAACAACTTTAAATTCCATTGTTTTACCAACGTAAACATCGTAATCACGAATTGGTTTTACATCAATTTGTGAACCCGGTAAAAATGCTTCAATGCCGAATACATCAACAATTAAACCACCTTTAGTACGGCATTTAACAAAGCCTTTAATGATCTCATCGCTGTTAAGAGCTTCGTTAACACGATCCCAGCTTTTGTTAGCGCGTGCTTTTTTATGTGATAACACTAACTGTCCGTTAGTATCTTCTGCATGCTCAATAAATACTTCAATCTTGTCTCCTAATTTTAAATCAGGATTGTAACGGAACTCTGAAAGAGCTACCACGCCATCTGATTTATAACCAATATTTACAACTACTTCGCGGTTGTTTTTAGCTACTACAGTACCTTCAATAATTTGTGCATCTGCAATTGTGCTTAACGCTTTACCATACAATTCATCCAACTTCTCTTTTTCAGATGCTGTGTAATTGTCTTGTTTTTTGCCAATCGAATTCCAATCGAAATCCGCATTTCCTACAATGGTTTTTTCTGCCATTTTAATTTTACTTGTATCAAACCAAAAAGGCATGGTTTGAGGGGTTATACATAATTTTTAATTAAACGTTTGCCTTATAAAACGGACTACAAATATAATTGAAATTTGACCGTTTTTAGGTATAATTGACATATTTTAGTGTATTGAATATCAATACTTTAATTTATTTAACAGAAAGCATAATGTTCATAGATTTGTTAATATTAGGTTAACAGAAATGAACACAAAATTGTAAAGATTTCATTTAGTGCCAATTGGCATAAATTTTAACAAAAGCACGAAATTTAACAATTAACAATGCCGTAAATACAACATATTTTGCCCGGCTATACCAAAACATAAATTTAAACCTGGCAGGTGTTGCCTATAATTTGATTACTTTTGCCCCCTCCAATAAAAATAATATGACCGAAGAGACTAAAAAACAATTAATGCAAAACGTTTATAAGCTGGCTACGCATTATCAAATTCCAAATGCAGAAATGGTTTCTTTTAAAAAACGAAATGTATTACTGGAGTTGTTACAAAGTAAAGATGAAAATGCATTTAACCTGGTAAATCATGTTATTGAAGCTGAAGTAAAATTAGATCGTATACAAAACGATAAAGAAAAACAAAGCAAAAAGCCGGAGCACTGGAACGCCGAAATATTTACAACCCAAAAAGAAAAAGAAAAAGCAGAAGAAAAGTTGAAAAGGTTTTTGGAAGAGAATAAGATCTGAGACCCATCATTATTCTTTACAATTGTTTACCCACAACTCTTTTGCGTATTCAAGAAACACAGGCGGCGCAGTTTTAAAATCGTTGGCATTATCATAACAGCCCCAATCCCTGAACATTGTTGTTTCCAACTCTTCTTTCGAAATTTTACTAAGATCAACCTCCCGTGTTTCAGGAAATAAAGTATCGGGAATATCGCGGATTATAAAGATCATCTTTCCGCGCAACGCATATTTTTGTTTTCCTTCGTGCAAGATCAGTTTAATGTTTGCCGGACTTACATCGCTTCTGCAGGAAAGTTTGTACATTATAAAAATCTCTTTTACACTATCCTTATCAAGGTCGGTAATTTCGGAAGTAACAAAATCGCAGGTAAGATCAAAAATGCATTTCTTTTGAGCATCGTACATATCCCAAACTACAATAGGTTTTTGAGGATCATTGATGTTTATTAACCGTGCAAATAATTCGCCGGTATTTTCCGTTTCGCCAATTTCTTTATTATTTGCGCTTAAAGAGCTTGTAGAAAGAACCAGGATATTGCGGCCGGTTTTATCTTCCCATTGATAAGCAGAATAAAAACTATTTCCTTTAAAAGAAACATTTAACGGGAGGTTGCTTTGCATTATCGCAACGGGTATAGCCGGGTCTTTAGCTAAAACCACCGCCCCCGAATCTGTATTAACTACTATGGTTTTATTTTGCTTTATAAGTTCATCTGCAATTTCGGATTCGTTACAAAACGAAAATACAAATGATAAAAAAATAAATAAGAGATATTTAATATAACGCATGTTATCATTAAAGATAACAAATGTTTTCACACGCCATTGAAGTTACTATTCTTTAATGAATTTTCTTCGCGACACTGCCCCGTTTACATTAACGTTCAAGATATAAACACCTTTCTTTAACTCACCGGTGTTTACATAGTTTTGATTGGTTGTATTCAGTTTTTCGGACTTGATTTGCCTGCCATTCATATCTTCAATACTTATTTCGATCTCAAGCGGGAAATCAGATCCGGAGATTGTTAGTTTTTCGCTTACAGGATTTGGAAATAAATTAAATGAAGAATTGTTTTTTATCTCATGCACACCAGCCACAGGCAATACGGCATTATTTATTGAAAAACTAAAATCATCATTTATCTGGCTAAAAAAATCGATCTTACTATAACTTACGGTTGCAACCGCAAATTTTTGAGATGAATGATAATATGAATAAGCCGTAACCGTTGCATTTATTGGAAAGCCTGAAACCGTACCACTTAAAACCCCGTTTAATTTAACCTGTAAACAATTGGCAAGCGTAATATTACCTGGCAATATAACTGTGCCTGTACCTGTTCCGTTAATGGTTACTGTGCTGGTTTGAGAAGCGGATGAGGTTGAATAACCTGCAACATCAAAGAATGAAGAGCCGAATGTAAATGGATAGGTCATATCAATTTCTGTATTTGAATAAGTGGTAGTGGCGCTGGCAGTACTTGGATTATAACTGCCCAATGTCTCATCGTTGGTAGGATTTGATTTGATCATATCATAGGCCGTGGTTGAACTGGACGGAGCGCTGAAACTTGCCAGTGTGGCCGCAGGAAAAGCCGCTGCTGCCCCCGGAATTGACGAAACCGTTGTAAATGTAGTGTTGGATGCCTGCGATGTACTTGTTACAACAGAGCTGTAATTCCAAACTTTGTTTGTACCCGTAACACTGCTAATAGCTGTTGTAGAGTCGTAATAGTTTTCGATGTGCACATCACCCGAAACCGGCGAGTTAAATGCCTTGGTAAGTGTTAACTGAGCATTAGAAATCGCAAAAAGTAAAATAAAGCTAAATGAAAGATAGATTTTTTTCATGGGTATATTATTTTAATAACTAAAATTAATAAAATTCAGGCAGAAAGAAAACAAACTATTTGCTAAATAAGGAATCCACAAATTCCTTTGCATCAAATATCTGCAGGTCGGTCATTTTCTCGCCTACACCAATATATTTTACGGGAATTTTAAACTCGTCTGATATACCAATTACCACACCGCCTTTAGCAGTTCCATCTAATTTTGTAACGGCCAAAGCTGTAACATCTGTAGCTGCAGTAAATTGTTTGCACTGCTCTACCGCGTTTTGCCCGGTGCTGCCATCCAATACCAGCAATACTTCGTGGGGCGCATCAGGTATCACCTTTTTCATTACATTTTTAATTTTGGTTAACTCGTTCATTAAATTAACCTTGTTATGTAAACGCCCGGCAGTATCAATAATAACCACATCTGCATCTTTTGCTTTGGCACTGCTTAATGTATCAAAAGCTACGCTGGCAGGATCGGCGTTCATACCCTGGCTTACAATAGGCACACCAACACGTTCGCTCCAGATGGTTAACTGATCTACCGCTGCCGCCCTGAATGTATCGGCAGCGCCCAATATAACCGATTTGCCTGCTTGTTTATACTGATAAGCTATTTTACCAATAGATGTGGTTTTACCAACCCCGTTAACGCCAACCACCATTATTACATGCGGTTTGTTTTTTAACGGTGCAGAAAAATGGGTCGCATCATTGTTCTTGTTATTTTCGGATAACAGGCCCGAGATCTCTTCTTTTAATAAAGTATTTAAGGCATCAGAACCAACATACTTATCTTTTTTTACGCGATCCTCAATACGTTTAATGATCTTTACAGTTGTGCCTACACCAACATCCCCTGTAATTAAAACCTCTTCAAGATTATCGAGTACTTCGTCATCAACGGTGCTTTTACCGGCAATGGCTTTGGTAATTTTACCAAAAAAACTCTCCTTGGTTTTGGTTAAACCCTGGTCTAAACTTTCTTTGTTCTCTTTAGTAAATAATTTCGAAAAAAAACTCATCTTATTTTAGTACTTAAAATTATAATATGGTTAAAATAAAAAATTCTTTCCGGTTTAAAGGAAAGAATTTCTTTTAATAACTAAATACAATGTATGTTAACTTATTTTTCTTTTAAGAAATCCGCGATGTGATCGTTGTGAACGATCTCTTCTTTAAAGCTATAAGCACCGGTTTTAGGTGATTTAACCATTTTAATCACTTTAGTAAAATCTTTACCTTTTCCTGTTTTTAACGTTGCAACTACTTTCTTTGCCATGTTTTCTTAAACTTTAATGTTATTTAATCTCTTTATGAACAGTCATTTTTTTCAATACAGGGTTGTATTTTTTTAACTCAATACGCTCTGTAGTGTTCTTTTTGTTCTTAGTAGTGATGTAACGAGACGTTCCCGGCTTACCGCTTTCTTTGTGCTCTGTACACTCTAATATTACCTGAATTCTATTACCTTTTTTAGCCATTACTCTTATTTTTTAAAAATTATGCTGCTAAAATGCCATTTGCTTTGGCCTCTTTTAAACAAGCGCTAATACCTTTTTTATTAATGTTTTTTAATGCAGAAGTAGATACACGTAATGTGATCCACTCTCCTGTTTCAGGAACAAAGAAACGTTTACGCTTTAAGTTTACCTTAAACTGGCGCTTAGATTTAGTATTAGAGAACGATACGTGGTTACCGCCCATCGCTTTTTTTCCTGTTAATTGACAAATACGTGACATGTTATTCTACTTTTTAATCTTAATTAATCCTTTTTTAAAGGGGATGCAAATATACGAGAAGAATATTAATTAGCAAAATTTAAAACCAATATTTCAGGAATTTGCACCATAATTTCTAAAAAATTAGACAAAAAAGCCTTTTTAGCCTAAAAATCTGTACAATTTATCCTCCCCAACCTGGTCAAAATGACCAATTAAATTCATTTGAGGTGCTTTTACGCCGTTACCAAATTTAAGATTGGGGTTTTCAAAAACCAGGATCTCATCAAATATATTTTGCTGTATAAAATCGTTCAGTAACCTTCGCCCGCCTTCTACCAAAACACTTTGGATCTTTAATTCGTACAGTTTGTTAATGATCTGCTCAAGGGCATTCATTTCAAAATTCAGTTTTACGAACAACACATTAGCCGCCTGCTCGTCTTTTACCCCATTAAATACAATGGTCTTCGCCTCTTTAGAATAAATATTAAAAGTTAAAGGCACTTCAAGATCCTTATCAATAAAAATGCGTACCGGGTTCTTGCCTTCAACCAAACGTGTTGTTAAACTCGGATCATCGGCCAAAACCGTATTCTTTCCAACCATAATGCCCATTTCGCTGGCCCGCAATTCATGCACTATTTTTTGCGCCTGGGAGCCTGTAATTTTATTTTCGGCTTTATTTGCAGGCAAAGGTAAGCGGCTGATAAAGCCATCGGCAGTTTGCGCCCATTTTAAAATAAAATAAGGACGTTCTTTTTCAAAAAAAGTAAAAAAACGTTTATTTAAACTTTTCGCTTCTTCTTCTAAAACATTTTCTATTACGATAATACCAGCTTCTTTTAATTTATTAATACCTTTTCCCGAAACCAGGGGATTAGGATCTTTGCAGGCTATAACAACGGTTTTAAAACCCTTACTAATAATAAGATCGGCGCAGGGTGGTGTTTTGCCATGATGCGAACAAGGTTCGAGTGTTACGTATAATATACACTCTTTTGGGTTGAATTTTGTATCTAAACTGTTGATGGCATTTACCTCGGCATGTGCCTGCCCATATGTTTGATGATACCCTTCGGCCACCACTTTATCTCCAAAAACAATAACGCAACCCACCATTGGGTTAGGAGCAACATTTGGCCAGCCTTTTTGGGCAAGGTTCAATGCTAATTGCATATAGTTCTCGTAGTTCATTTTTTATAGTATAAAGTTACGTTCAATTTCCTAAATTTGTATTCTATTTAATAAAAAGTACCATGTTTGATAATTTACAGGATAAGCTGGATAGGGCCCTTAAAAACTTAAAAGGGCAAGGTAAAATTACTGAAATAAACGTTGCCGAAACCATGAAAGAAGTGCGCAAAGCACTCTTGGATGCCGACGTTAACTATAAAGTTGCAAAATCATTTACCGATACCGTTAAAGAAAAAGCTTTAGGCCAAAATGTATTAACGGCGGTATCGCCGGGGCAACTACTTGTAAAAATAACCCACGATGAGCTGGCCTTGTTAATGGGCGGGACTAAAGAAGATATTTATCTTGGCGGCAACCCTACTATAATTTTAATGAGTGGTTTACAGGGTTCGGGTAAAACAACCTTTACCGGAAAACTGGCTAATTATTTAAAAACCAAAAAAGGCAAAAAACCTTTAATGGTGGCCTGCGACGTATACCGTCCGGCGGCTATTGATCAATTGCATGTTTTGGGAGAGCAATTGGGTGTTGAAGTATTCAGTAATAAAGAAGAAAAAAATCCAATAAAAATTGCAGAAGCCGCTTTAAAACAAGCAAAAGAAAACGGTAATAGCGTTGTGTTGATAGATACTGCGGGCCGTTTAGCGGTGGATGAGCAAATGATGAATGAAATTGCTGATCTGAAAAAATCCATTAAGCCAAACGAAATTTTATTTGTGGTGGATAGTATGACCGGGCAGGATGCCGTAAATACTGCCAAAGCCTTTAACGACCGATTAGATTTTGACGGTGTTATTTTAACCAAGTTAGATGGTGATACCCGCGGTGGTGCAGCCTTATCAATTAAGAGCGTTGTAAATAAGCCCATTAAATTTATTGGTACCGGCGAAAAAATGGATGCCCTGGATGTGTTTTACCCGGAACGTATGGCCGACAGGATCTTAGGCATGGGTGACGTTGTAACTTTAGTTGAGCGCGCGCAGGAGCAATTTGATGAAGAAGAAGCAAGAAAATTAAGCAAGAAAATTGCTACCAATAAATTTGATTTTAACGACTTTTTAGGTCAGCTGCACCAAATTAAAAAAATGGGTAATATTAAAGACCTTGTAGGCATGATCCCAGGCGTTGGTAAAGCTGTGAAGGATATGGACATCGATGATAATGCCTTTAAAGGTATTGAAGCCATTATTTTTAGCATGACGCCGGAAGAACGCAACAAACCAGAATTATTGAATGGTTCTCGCCGCCAGCGCGTAGCAAAAGGCAGCGGCCAGGGCATACAAGAAGTAAACAAATTATTGAAACAGTTTGAAGATACCCGCAAAATGATGCGCATGATGAATGATAAGAACGCGATGAGCAAGCTGATGCGTAATATGCCAAAGGGCATGCCGAAAATGTAATTTAAGTTTGGAAAGTTAGAAAGTTTGGAAAGTTAAATGTTCAACTTTCAAAACCTTCAAAACTGTTCAGCTTTCAAAACTAATTTATGCAGTTAATAGACGGAAAAAAAATATCTCTGGAGCTCCAGGAAAACATTGCCAAAGAAGTAGAGCAAATGGTGAAAGCCGGCTCAAAAAAACCGCATTTAGCTGCAATATTGGTTGGTAATGATGGTGGCAGCGAAACCTACGTAGCAGCAAAAATAAAGGCCTGCGAGCGAGTGGGATTTAATTCTACTTTAATTCGTTTACCTGAAACCGTTTCGGAAAATGATCTTTTAAAAGCAGTTCACGATCTTAACAACAATACTGACATTGATGGTTTTATTGTTCAGTTGCCATTACCAAAACACATTAACGAACACAATATTATTGAAGCTGTTAAACCAAGTAAAGATGTAGATGGCTTCCACCCTATTAACGTTGGTCGTATGGTATTAAATTTACCTTGTTACGTAAGTGCAACGCCATATGGCATTGTGCATTTATTATCGGCTTATAATATTGAAACAAGCGGTAAACATTGCGTGGTTATTGGTCGCAGTCATATAGTGGGTTCGCCCATGAGCATTTTAATGGCAAAGAATACAGCGTTGGGTAATTGCACGGTTACGCTTTGCCACAGCAAAACAAAAGATCTTATATCTCATACACAAAAAGCCGATATTATTATTTGCGCCTTAGGCATACCCGAATTTTTAAAGGCCAACATGGTAAAAGAAGGCGCTGTTGTTATTGATGTAGGCACCACACGCGTTGCCAGCCCCGAAAGCAAAACAGGTTTTAAATTAAAAGGCGATGTAAAATTTGATGAAGTAGCTCCAAAATGCAGTTACATAACGCCGGTACCGGGTGGCGTTGGCCCTATGACCATTGCTTCGCTGATTCAGAATACTTTGTTAGCCGCGAAGAAAGAGATCTATAAATAGATTAAAGACGCTGGACACAAGACGCAAGATTCGTTCTATCATTGATCCTTTATCCTTCATCATAAATCCCTTCCGTTTATAATTTAATTAGTTACTTCATTTACTTATTCCGTAATTTTAATGTATTGATCTACGTTAAAGAAAATATTGCCATTGCACTTGATTCTATTAAGGCCAATCGTTTACGTGCAATTATTACCATGCTTATCATCGCCATTGGTATTACAGCCCTGGTTGGCATTCTTTCTGCCATTGATGCAATTAAGAACGGTATCAATAATAATTTTACAAGCATGGGTGCCAATACTTTTACCATTCGCAATGCCGATGTTAATATTCGTGTGGGGCACCGGGGCAAAAAGGCTAAATCGTTTAACGAGATAAAATTTAAAGAAGCGTTACGATTTAAGAACGAATTCAATTATCCGGTTGTAACTTCAGTATCTACATTAGCGAACATGGCGTCGCGTGTAAAATATGAAAACAAAAAAACCAACCCCAATATACAGGTGTTTGGCAGCGACGAAAATTACATTTTAACTGCAGGCTACGATCTTGAGAAAGGACGCAATTTTAATGCGTACGAAGTAACAAGCGGCGCCCCTATTGTAATTATTGGAAAAGATATTGAAAAAGCGCTTTTCAGTGAATATCAAAACCCTATTGATCAAACTATAAAAATTGGTTCGTCGCGCTACAAAATAATCGGGGTTTTAAAAAGCAAAGGTAACAGCGCAGGCTTTGGCGGAGATAAACTGTGTATTATACCCTTAACCAATGCCAGGCAATATTTTGGAAACGATAATATGAGTTTTACAATAAATGTGCTTACCAAAAGCAGTTCTATGCTTGATAATATTTTAAACGAAGCCAAAGCTGTTTTCAGAAAGATCAGAAAAATTCCAACTACCGGTGTAGATAATTTTGATATCGTAAAATCAGATAACCTTGCTTCTATTTTAATTAAAGATCTTAAAACCGTAACGCTCGGCGCTACCATTATTGGTTTAATTACTTTACTCGGCGCTGCCATAGGACTTATGAATATAATGCTGGTAAGCGTTACTGAGCGCACGCGCGAAATAGGTATAAGAAAAGCCTTAGGTGCCACACAAAAAGCCATTAAATACCAATTCTTAATTGAAAGCGTGGTTATTTGTGTAATGGGCGGTTTAATTGGCATCCTTCTTGGTATTGTTATTGGCAACCTCATCAGCTTTGCTTTAAGTACAGGCTTTTTTATACCCTGGTTCTGGATAATTACAGGTGTTATCATTTGCATTGTTGTGGGTTTATTAAGTGGCTATTTGCCTGCCAAACGTGCCTCTCAGCTGGATCCTATAGAAAGCCTCAGATTTGAATAATTGATAATATTTGATAGTTTTGTATCAATGAAAAAAAATTACCGTCTTTTTTTATTTTTACTCTACTTCTCTTTTAACAATTTAAATTTCTATTCTCAGTCGAGAGTGGTTGATTCTTTAAAACAAATTTTAAAAACAAACCCGCTGGCTGATTCAACAAAAGCCAAAACATTAATTGCCCTGGCCTGGGAAATTAAATACGATAATGTTGCTGAAGCCTTAAAGATTTCGAACGAAGGTATTGAACTTGCAAAAAAAACAAACCGCTTTGCCGATGTGGCAACCGGCTTAAAGATCCTTGGTATTATTAATGACGAAACGCTTCACTATAAAGAAAGCATAGACTATTACCTTAGCGCCATCACTTATTTTAAAAAGCTTTACGATACTACCAGTATTGCCCGCGTAGAATGTAATATTGGCATGCTTTACCGCAAAATGAATCAGAACAGGGAAGCCATAAAGTATTTTACAAAATGTTTCCCGGTATTTAAAAAAGCAAATTTTGTTCCGGGATTAAACCTTACCAACCAAAACCTGGGCATTTCTTATTTTAATTTAAAAAATTACGACAGCGCTTTGGTTTATTTCTTTCGCTCTCTGGAAGTTTTAAAAGCAAATAACATGAGCGATGCAACCATTTATGGAAACATAGGCAACTGTTATTCTTTAAAAAACGATAAGGTAAAGGCCGAAAAATATGTGAGCAGTTGCGTAAACGAATTTATTCAGAACGGCGATTCATCGTCTCATTTTTATTTTTGGAAATACAATCTTGCAAACATTTATGCAGAAACCGGTCGTATGCAGCAATGCCTTAATTTGCTGGAAGATTGTAAGATCGGTTACAAAAAATTAGGCCTCGAATATTCTGAAGGAAACTCAAATCTCTTAAGAAATTTAGCGGCTTACTATTCAAAAGACAAAAGCTATGAATTGGCCTATCAAAACATGTTAGCGGCTTATAACATAAACGATACCCTGTTTAACCGCGACTTTGCCACGCAAATGAATGAAATGAAGGAAAAGTACGAAGCCGATAAAAATGAATTAAGCATTAGCAACCTCAACAAAGAAAAACAAATAAAAGATGTTGAGATCAAACAACAATCTACTCAAAAATATGCTTTTGGCGCCGGCTTGTTAATGATGCTGGTACTTTCTGTGATCTTATATAAAAACTTTACCAGGAAAAAGAAAGACAATATCATCATTCAGCATCAAAAAAATATTGTAGATGAAAAAAATAAAGAAATAACAGATTCAATCACTTACGCACAACGGATTCAAAATGCATCTTTACCAACCGAAAATTACATTCAAAAAACAATGGAACGGTTGAAGAAAAAGACCTAGTATTTAAGTTTAGAAAATTTAATTACTTCCAAAACTCACGGCAATGATCTGGATCTTACGTTCAGCTGCCGCCGAAGGATTGTAAACCGAATTACGCTTATCTTTAAGATCGTCGCTTACTTTACTGGCCGGCAATTCGCCAATATCAACGTCTTCAAATATAATTTTTCCTTCGCCGGGTGTTTCATTATTAAAATACTTTACAAACCATCCGTTCTTTGCTTCGGTAAAATAATTGCGTAAGCTGCTTATCCTTCTCTTGGCAAGATTAATATTATAATCTGTACTTGCCAAAGGGCTGCAATACCCTTTCATGGTAATTTTTACGGTTTCTTTTTTCTTTAAAACCTTCTCTAAAAGATCGGCAAATTTTTTAAGGTCATCCATTCCTGCATCCACACTATCTGTAAAAAAATTCTCTACCCGGTTCAGTGCCTTCTCTTTAGTATCTCCATCCAGGCCTTTTGGATATTCGTTCACATATTGCGGCATTAACACCTTGTACTCATTATAGGTTGTTTCGTAATTTTTTGTGGTGGTTATATTTTTCGTTTTAGGATCGGGTTCATCGTTATGAAAATATAAAGTAAGCGGCACAAGTAATTTCATTTTTCCTGTAAGCATGGCCATTGTATCAATAGGTACCGGTGGTTTATCTAAAGGCTCAATTGTAAAACGGTAAATATCATTACAGCAATTTAATTTATTTTCAAAATAAGAACCAACCCTGTTGCTTGATAAATAGGCACGGTCGCGGCTTTTGTTAACCGAATAATAAATATCATTATAACTGCTGTTTATAGGGTAACCTGCATTTTCAGGTTCAGAGAATTCTTTATTCTTAAATTCGCTTTTAAAGATATCAAAACCACCAAGCCCTTTGTGATACGTGCTGCTAAAATATAAGGTGTTTCTTTCGTTCACATACCACGGCGTTATTTCATCATCTGGTGTATTTACTTTTTTACCCGCATTTACTGGTTCATTATAACTGCCGTCGGTATTTTTTTCGCTGTACCATATATCCAGCCCGCCTTCTCCTCCCGCCCTGTTACTGGCAAAGAACAGTACTGTTTTTCCATCCATTTCGCCAAAACTTGGCTGCGTTGTATTTACATTTTTTTGGTTTATAGGTGCGGGCATTAGTTCTAGTGGCTGCCATTTATTGTTTACATATTTACTTATAAATAACTCGCAGGTATACTCGCTCGCGTTTTTTGTTTTACATCGCGAAACGATCATTTGTTTATAATCTGCGCTAAAACAGGTATTAGCATTATGCAGGTAGGTGGCGTTTATGTTAGTATCCAGAGCTTTTACTTTTTGCCATTTCATGTTCTTAATTTCTGATTTATAGATCTTGTTAAAGCTAACATCGTTGGCATCTTTTTTTGCCGGGTTCTTTAAAGAAGAAAAATAAAGCGTACTATCTTTTTCAAAAGCGGCATACTCACTTACCTTGCTGTTTATGTTTGTATCTAAATGCTCTAACTTAGGGCTAACCGGATTTTTGATCAATAGCTGCGCAAGGTCACAGGCTTCTATCTCCAGCAACGATTTCTTTTTATAGTAGTCGAAATTAAATTTGGGGCTTTTGGTTTTTATTTTCGAAAATTTAGTGAACCATTTTTTTGCATCCTTATACTGACCTTTACTTTTTAGCAATTGGCCTATCCAATAAAAAGTAAGAGGGTATTTTTTACCGTTATCGAGCGTTGCAACTTTGTTGTATAAACGTAATGCAAGATCGATATCAAAATTTAACCGGCTGGCCTCGGCATAATTATACTGCACCTCAACAATACTGCTATCCCTGTAATACAAACGATTGTAATTTTGCGCGGCGCCATACCAGTCTTTATTTAGCATGGCATCGTTTGCCTGCAGCTGTATTAACCTGTTAGATTGGCCAAAGACCTGCATGGCAAACAACAAAAAAAATATTTTAAAAAAGACTTCTTTTTTCACAACTACATAAATACAGGGCAAACCCTTTTCTTCACAAAAGTACTTGGTGTACGTTTTATGATATAATTAATAAAGATCTCAAATGCCCCTCTTCTGTTAGTGGCCGCAGTAAACTTACTTGTATTTATATCATAAGCTATACCGCTTTGCAAAGTTTTATTTGTATAACCAAACCTGAAAATGACAGCATCGCGAGCGCGCCAGCACATACCTCCTAAAACAGCTTTATTCTCATCCCTGCTAAAATAATATTTAAGCATGGCATTTGGTATTACTTCGTAGTTTTTTGCCTGTTTAGAAATTAACGCCTCGGTAATAACATCTGTTTTAATATTTATTGGTGTTGAGTAGCTAAGGTAATTGGTAAGTTTAAAATCGAGCCTGCTTAATGCATTACCCTGGTAGGTAATAACGGGGTTGGTTAAATGATGAAAACCCAGGCCCAGGGTAAAACGGTGTTTGTTATTTAAAATATACTGTACCCCCGAGCCCATATTTACATCAGCATAGTTGTATTTTGTCCAATCAAAATTTTCGCCGGTGGCCGTGGTTTTATTATAGTTTACGCCGTCAAACTGGTTATCAAAGGTCATTTTATCGTAATCAAAACCAACCTGGCACCAGCCAATGTTCATACCCAAAGTAAAAAGCAAACTGCTATCGGGTTTGCCTAACAGTATATACGTACCGTTGGCATATAATTGTGTAGTGCCATACCTTGCGTCGCCGGCTCTGTCGCTATTAAATACCAGGCCAAGGCCAACCATATCCTTAACAAATACTTTTGGTTTTATCCTGGCCTCACCATTCATGCTAAAGGTAGAATAAGGCACCGGTACTGCCTGCCATTGGCTGCGGTAAATGGCACCTACCCTAAAATCGCCGTTAAACATGCCGGTAAAACCTGGTGTGAGGTTTAATAAAGAGCCGTTAAACTGCGAAAAGTGGATATCCTGACCAAAATAAGGCAGTTTACATAATAAAAATGCCCAAAGTAAATATGATAACAGCCGTTTTATAGAAATTTCTTTCCCTTAAAAATACAATTTTTTCAAATGAAAAACAAAGCTTTGTTTACCCCGTTTAATTATTAAATTTGTACCTCAATTTTAAAACTATGGCTACTGACAATTTTCAAGCTCACGATTATTATTTAATGGATGAGTTATTGACCGATGAACATAAATTAATTAGAGAAACGGCCCGCGCATGGGTTAAAAAAGAAGTTACACCAATTGTTGAAGAGGCATGCCAAACAACAAAATTTCCAAAACAATGGATAAAAGGTTTGGCTGAGATCGGCGCTTTTGGCCCATACATTCCTACAGAATATGGTGGACCGGGGTTAGACCAGATCTCGTATGGTTTAATTATGCAGGAGTTAGAACGTGGCGATAGCGGTTTACGCTCTACGGCTTCGGTACAAAGCTCGCTGGTGATGTTCCCTATTTATACATATGGAAGCGAAGAACAAAAGAAAAAATATTTGCCAAAACTGGCTACCGGCGACCTGATGGGTTGCTTTGGTTTAACAGAGCCCGATCATGGCAGTAATCCTGCAGGCATGATCACTAATTTTAAAGATGCTGGTGATGGCAAACACGTTATATTAAATGGCGCAAAAATGTGGATCAGTAACTCGCCATTTGCTGATATTGCTGTTGTTTGGGCAAAAGACGAAGCCGGCGATATTAGAGGACTGGTTGTTGAAAGAGGTATGGCTGGTTTTACAACACCTGAAACCCACGGTAAATGGAGCTTACGTGCCAGCGCTACCGGCGAATTGGTGTTTGATAATGTAAAAGTGCCTAAAGAGAATATTTTTCCAAACATTAAAGGCTTAAAAGGGCCTTTGGGTTGTTTGAACAGCGCCCGTTTTGGTATTGCCTGGGGCGTTATTGGTGCGGCCATGGATTGTTATGACAGCGCTTTGCGATACAGTAAAGAACGCCAGCAATTTGGTAAACCAATAGGTGCATTTCAGTTAACACAAAAAAAACTGGCGGAGATGATCACTGAAATTACAAAGGCGCAATTGCTTACCTGGCGCTTAGGGGTTTTGAAGAATGAGCACCGAGCAACCCCCGCACAAATCAGTATGGCTAAACGTAATAATGTTAACATGGCCTTACAAATTGCCCGCGAAGCACGCCAAATACATGGCGGTATGGGCATTACGGGCGAATACCCTATTATGCGCCACATGATGAATTTAGAAAGCGTTATTACTTATGAAGGTACGCACGATATCCATTTATTAATTACAGGAATGGATGTAACAGGCTTTAATGCTTTTAGTTAAATTAAATTTTAATAAAACAAAAAAGCCTCCCGAAAAATCGGGAGGCTTTTTTGTGATGTTATTTTTGATTAAACATAACCAACTATCTTTTTCTTGGTCTTTCTTTTATAGGTCCACTCTACTTTCCAGCCGTAAGGGCAACTGTTCGAACCAACAGTAATTGAATTACCGCTTGCATCTACACCAAAAGTTACTCTAAGATCAAATTCTTTATCTGCTACTTTAATATCGGCAGCGCCCTGAATAGGTGCCCACCAGCCACAGGTCAGGTTCCAAACAATTGGCGTGGTAACCTGGCTGGTAAATGTATCACCATCGCGTGTGGTACCATAATTTTCAAGACTATTAAGATCGCCTTCAGAGCCAATGCCTTCACCTGTACAGGTTAAGATACCACCAGGTAAGGTATAGGTAAATTTGCGGTTAATGTTATATACAGCTGTTTTGCCATCTTCAAATGTTACGTTAAGATTTGTACCGGTAACCGAAGTTGCTAAGCTCGATTGTGTATGCCATACAAGAAGGCCCCACCAGTTTCCGCCGGTTTCATTGGTAACCATTTGCGTTCCGTCTAACTGCACGCTTTTACCATCCGATGCGCGAACAACTTTATAAGAAAGATAATCTACTTTTAATTTGCAGCCGGCATTTTTCCATCTTTTTCCTAAAGTATAATCCTGGATGGTTAAACGTATTGCACCTGTACGTGTACGATTATTTATTGTTGTTCCATCGTAATTAATTTTAATAGAGCCGTTGGCGGTATCGGTAAGATCAATCGAATACCCTGTTGCCGTAATGCCTAATGCTTTGTATAATTCATTTGTTCCGGCACTTTTACCATGCCACACCGAAGCATTTCCGATCTCGGTATTTACATCGTTCATAGCTGCGTCATTTTCCGTTATCACATTCCTGCTATCTGCAGATGATTGGCCATCTTCTTCTTTAAAGGCCTTTTTCTTTTTACAACCTGTAAAAACTAACCCGGCGGTTAGCATAATAATACTTAATGAATAAATTAGTTTGTTTTTTTTCATATTGGTTTTTCTTTATGACTTTAGATTTTATGTTAGGTTTAATAAATATATAAAAAAATTCAAAAAAAATTCAAAATTCAATATAAAAATTTGACTATCAATTGATTAAACTTTTAAATATACCCATTCTAAAAGCCGCAAACCCTTAATATCTACTTTTGAAAGGTCGGTCATTTGATTATTTACCAGGTATAACCCCTCTATGGGGTAACGATGGTCTATTTCGGTTAGGCCATGCGTTTTTGGTTTTATTAAAAAAATGTTGCTGTTATCCAATTCCATTTTATCAAACAATATGGAATATACTACCACGTCATCAAACAATAAATATTTATTAGTGATGGTAGCATTTATCGTTTTTTTGAGATAACTCTTTTTATAATTTACGGGGCAAACGGTTACGTTTTTGTCAATGAGTTTTGTTGGGATATGTTCTTTTTGATTCTCGCCTCTTACTTTTATAGGTGTATTGATGATCGGGAATCTGAAATCCTCATCGTCATTCTTAGTAATATAGAATGGGAATTGGATCTTAAGGTTAAAATATTTTTTCTTATAGATCTTAAAACGGCTGGCCCTGAGCATAACCACCCAAAATAACAGCCCATCTGCAAATAATGCCGAAAAGAAATTTAAAACCGATGTTTTAAGGTCTGAAACAATGATATTGTTTACGAACGTGATGATAATGGTTAACAGATACCAAAACAATAACCTGTAAAATATCTTATCGGTATAAAGGATCTTGCCATAATCAAAAAAGGCAGAATAGTTGTTGGCATTGTTAAGCATTTGTACCCAAAAATTAATGCCGATCAAATAAATGATGATAGAAATAAATACGGTTAAATAACCGTAAGAAGTATCCATTAAAAAGAAATCGAACAAGCCATGTGATGCCACCGCAATAGATGAAGCAACTATAATATTAAGGATGTGTTTACCTTTATTGAACAGCCTGTAACGGTAAAAACCATAAACAATTAGCGTAGTGTTGATGATATGCTCCAGAGAAGAATAGAAGGTACGTGGCGTGATGATCTTGATACCGTATAAACTAAAGTATTTAAAGTTCTCTATCATTGAAAAACCGATAGCGGTAATCCCTGCATAAATAAGTACATCGATAGGCTCGTTGATCTTTTTTCTGAAAATGGTAAGCGTAATAATTACGCCAATGATCTTTGAGAATTCTTCGTTTAACCCAACTCCAAAAACAGAATATAAAAGATCGTGTATAAAATGACCGTTTTCAGAAAAACCTATTTTGTGTAATAACCCATAAAAAAACAAGCAAATAGATGGTGTAAAGCAGCCCACTATTAATGCTGTTACCAAAGGCCATACTTTTTCGCGCTCAAAAACGTCTATCCTTCTAAAGTAATCTATCCACATAGTGGCAGATACCAATGCCGCAAAGGCGGTAAAAATTAAAGTGATATTTGCGTGAAGCATTTGGTTGAAATAAAAAACCCGCAACAAATGTTACGGGTTTTAAAAGTATAAAAAATTAAGCTAAAATTACTCAGCTACAACTTCAAAGTTTACGGTCGCAGCAACGTCTTTATATAAACGTACTTTTGCAGTGTAAGTACCTAATGCTTTGATATTATCTTCAGTGATCTCGATATTTTTACGCTCTACATTGTAACCTGCTTTTTGTAAAGCATCAGCAATCTGGATATTGGTTACAGAACCGAATATTTTTCCGCTTTCGCCGGCCTTAGCGCCAACTTTAATGCTTACGCCCGCTAATTTCTCAGCATTTACGGCAGCTTCTTTACGTAGTTTATCTTCTTTAAAAGCACGTTGTTTCAGAATTTCAGTATGCATTTTTTTAACGCTTTCTGTGGCTAAAACAGCCATTCCTTTTGGTAATAAAAAGTTACGACCATAACCGTTACGCACAGTTACTTTGTCATCTTTGTAACCTAAACCTTTAATATCTTGTTTTAAAATAACTTCCATTTTCTTTTCCTCCTCCTTATTTTAATAAATCAGCCACGTATGGCATTAATGCTAAATGACGCGAACGTTTAACGGCTTGCGCCACTTTACGTTGGAATTTCAATGAAGTACCTGTTAAACGACGAGGCAACAATTTACCTTGCTCGTTCACAAATTTCAATAAAAAATCAGGGTCTTTGTAATCGATGTATTTGATACCGCTTTTCTTAAAGCGGCAGTATTTTTTCTTTTTAGCCTCTGCTGTAGGAGGGTTAAGATATCTTATGTCTTTTGGGGCTGCCATTTTTTCTTTAAACGTTAATTAATTAAACATTACGCGCTAGCGTTTTCTTTCTTTTTAGTTTTAGCTTCTGCTCTTAAACCTTTGCGTTTATCTGCATAGGCAACAGCGTGTTTATCTAAAGCTACCGTTAAAAAGCGTAAGATACGCTCATCACGTTTGTAAGTAACTTCCAAATCATTTACAATAGCTTCACCTTCACCTGAAAATTCAAGTAAATGGTAAAAACCGGTTGTTTTCTTTTGGATTGGGTAAGCCAATTTTTTTAGGCCCCAGTTCTCTTCGTTAACCACTTTACCGCCAAGGTCGGTAATGGTTTTTTTAATTTTCTTCGCGGCCTCCTTTGCCTGATCTTCAGACAAAACGGGAGTTAAAATGAAGACCGTCTCATAACGTTTTTCCATTGTTTTTTTATTTTTTGTTTTTAATTGGGGTGCGAAGATAGGGAATTATTCTAAAACCAAAAAAAAAAAACAGATTTTTTGGGTAATTTTTCCCAAAAAATCTGTCAATTTAAAACTCCGGAAGTAATCTGGCTATTTTACGGTAAGTTCCTGGTTGTATTCTTTTGAAGTTTCCTGCTCAAAATCAACTTCGGTTATCGGGGCTTTATCCCTAAAACAGGCAACTCCGCCCCAGCTAAAGATCTTTTTCTGGTAAACATAAGCTTCCTGGTCTTTTACGATCACACGCTGAATGATATAAACATTCTTTCCTTCAATGATCTCTTCGGTAACGCCGGGTTTATAAGCCTCCAAAAGGGCCAATGTTCTGGCATCGGTAACTTTCTTCTTAGCAGCCGCAGTGGTACTTGAAATTTCAGAATTATTTTGCGAAACTATTTGAGTATTAGTATTGGCAACGGTTTTAGCGGCAACTGCCTTTCTTTGAGGGATGTAACCTACTTTTGATTGTGCCACTGCTTTTTTATCGGCAGTTTCTTTCTCGTGAAGGGTTTTAAGCAATTCCTTTTCAGCCTTTTTAACCTCTTTCATGGCTTCTTTCATGCTTTTTAAGTAGGCCTCGTCATAATCCATATTATTATTAACGCTGTTGTAACGGTACTTATTCATTGGCTCATCAAATAACGAATAATCAATACCGTCGTAGTAATTGAACAACATTACATCGGCCACGTATAAGGGCAATTTATCCAGTTTTTCTTCCGGAACCCCAATCGTGCTTACCACGTACCTTTTAGTCACATAGCCTGGTTTTGAGATAATTACATCATATTCGCCATCAATTGGCAGATCAAAAGCATATTGCCCATCGGCATTTGCGGTTAATACATTAAATAACGATGCATTACGGTTTACCTGAACAAAAGCGCCTTGTAAGGCCACATTCTTATCATTAGAAACGGTTCCTCTAAAGTGCACTTTTCCGCTTGAAGCCCATGATATTTGAGTTATTAACAGAAAGCCAATTATGTAAATTAAATTCTTCATTTGTTGTTCAATTTAACGGCTTATACTTAAAATTGGTCGGCGAAGTTACAAGTTTAGTCGACATTAATATTAACGAAGCCTTGTTAATAAATACTAAACTTCAAATGCAATGCCAGCGAAAATATTAATTAACATATGCGCGAGATAATTAACAAATCCCCGCTCTATTTCCTCTTTTTTAATGTTTCTTTAACGTTTATTAATATTGCCGGTTAATGTTTACTTTTAACCTGGCCTTTTATATCTTAAACTCTATGTATTATTTTCCCAATAAATTTCTCCTTTTAGGTATAAGTATTCTCTTAACTTCTATCTCTTTTTCACAAAACGAATATGTTGATTACCGCTCTGCCACCAACCCGCTTTACTGGAAGAACCGTAAGCCTTTTGAAGGTTACTGGCAACAGGATGTTCATTATACCATAAAAGCAGATCTCAATGATAGCACCGATATTATTACCGGTAACGAAGAATTAACCTATTGGAACAATTCGCCATACGACATCTCTTATGTTTATTTTCATTTATATAGTAATGCACAAACAAAAGATTCTTACGCTGCCGATTTGTACAAGAACAATGATTATAATTTAAAATTCAGCAAATACCGTTCTAAGGATCTTGGCACGCAGGTAGAAAAAATTACCATAAACGGGCAGGAATTAAAAACAGAACAGGACAACACGATCTTAAAAGTATATTTTCCAAAACCTTTAAAATCGGGCGAATCGTTAACAATGGTACTCGATTTTAAAACTTATTTTGATGCAGAAGCTATTCGTAACCGGATGAAATTATTTAAAACCTTTGGCTACAAGCATTACGATATTGTGCATTGGTACCCGCGTGTAACTGTTATCGACAGTAAGTTTGGATGGAATACCGATCAGCATATGGACCATGAGTTTTACGGCGACTTTGGTTCGTTTCATGTAGAAATGACGTTGCCTAATAATTATATTGCCGATGGCACGGGTACTTTAATAAACGAAAAAGAGGTTTTACCGGATGAGCTTCGCCAAAAAATAGACATCAGCAATTTTTTAAAGAAACCTTTTAATTCGCCTCCATCTGAGATCTTAAAAAAAGACGGCACAAAAAAAACATGGAAATTCTCCGCCATTAATGTGCATGATTTTGCTATGACCACCGACCCAACCTACCGCATTGGCGAAAGTAACTGGGATGGTGTGCGCTGTATTGCTTTGGTTCAGGAGCCTCACGCTGCGGGCTGGTATAATTGCTCAAAATATATTGCAAAGGTTTTAGAAGTAAATTCGTACAACATAGGACCTTATCATCATCCAAAAATGATAGTTGCCGATGCCCAGGATGGTATGGAATACCCTATGCTAACGCTTTGTGGCGGGTACGATCCGAGCTACCGGTCACTTTTAATTCACGAAATGACCCATAACTGGTTCCAGGGTATGGTTGGCTCCAATGAAAATTACCGGGCTTTTATGGATGAAGGCTTTACACAATTTTATACCGCCGATACCTATCAATACATTGATGGGCCAATCGTTGTTGAGCCAAAGCCAAGCAGTAAATACATAGAAAAATTCACCGAAGATTCGCGGGTGTTGGATGATGAGATCTATAATTCATTTTACATAAATGCGGTTATTCGTAATGAAGAATTGCCTCTTAATACACACAGCGACGATTTTAATGGCGGCATCCGGCATGGTGGCGGCTATGGGCAGGTGTATACAAAAACTGCGGCCATGCTTAAAAATTTAGAATATGTTTTAGGCCGTTCTTTTTTTGATAAGGCCATGCAACATTATTTTAAGCAATGGAAATTCTGCCATCCTTATCCTGAAGATTTTAGAAATTCTATTATAGGTTTTACGGGTGTGGATCTTAACTGGTTCTTTGATCAATGGCTGGAAACCACAAAAACAGTGGATTACAAGGTTGGCCGCGTAAAACACAAAAAAAATGATGTATACGAAATTACCTTTAAACGTAAAGGTACCATGCAAATGCCAATTGATTTTGTGGTAATAGACAAGAACGATTCTGCCCGCCATTATTACATCCCAAATACCTGGTTCGAAAAACCAACCGGTGCTACTACCCTGCCTCGCTGGATTGGCTGGGGTCCAAAATTAAAAACAAGTTATACCGCCACACTTAATATCGGCACAAAAATTAAAAATGTAATTATCGATCCATCCTATCGTTTAGCAGATGTGGATATGACAAATAATGTGAAACATGGCAATGTTAACCTTCGTTTTGATTCGCACGTTTATAACCCCCCAGACTGGAAGCATTACAGCATGCGCATAAGGCCGGGGATCTGGTATAACGGTTATGATGGCGTAAAAGTTGGCGCAGTATTATCGGGCGATTACTTGCAAACCAAACATGTATTTGAATTTGGCGTTTGGTTAAGCAGTGGCCTGGGTCAGTCTAACTTAGACAGTACCGTTAAGATCAACAGTTTTAATAAGATCTCGTTCTTATTTGATTACAAAAACTCTTTGAATAAATACATCAAAAAATCAAACGTTTACCTTCAGTTAAAATCGCTGGATGGTTTGGATGCAGGAACTTTGGGCTTTGAAAAACGAAGCAACAACAATAAAACAAGGATATATACGCACTTAAAAGCCATGCTGCGCGATATGCCACAAGACATGGTGTATTTAATTAACGATAAAGAATGGGGTTACAGAAAATTAAATAGCGCCATACATGTAGGCTTAGAGCATAATTATAAGTACAAAAAAGGTACCGGTACCATATTGATGGATATACGCACTGCCGCATTTACCAATGATTATGATTATTCGGCGGCAAATATTTGTTCGGTAAATAAAAATGATCTTGGAAGGATCAACATTAACACAAGGGTATTTGCGCAAATTGGTTTTGGAAATAGTTTGCCTTCCGAATCTATGTTATTTGTTGCGGGTGCCAATAATGAGGAGTTAATGGACAATAAATATACCCGTTCAATGGGCTTTATTCCTCCATCGTGGGGTAATTACGGCAATGTTACCAATCATTTTACCGCAGGTGGCGGATTAAATTTACGCGGTTACTCGGGTTATTTGCTGGCGCAAAAAAATGCCGACGGCACATACAGTTATAATTACAAAGGCACCACCGGCGCGGCATTTAATACTGAAATTGAATTTGGTGAGTTATTTAAATTTATCAATCCTAAATTTTTAAAGAACAGTATTAAGATTCAACCTTACGTTTTTGGGGATGCCGGAATTATTAATACGCAACCGGCAAGTCAACCCAATATAATGAGCGATGTTATGGTAGATGCGGGTGTTGGCACCACATTTAGCATTGTAAGATGGGGACAGTTGTATAATATTAAACCATTAACCATTCGTTTTGACTGCCCGTTCTTTATTAACCGCTTACCTTACGCCGAAAAAGATTATTTCCAGTTCAGGTGGATGATCGGGATCAATAAAGCATTTTAATAATTTATTTTCTTTTCAGAGAGTTATTTTTAGATCAATTCAAAAAAAATCCTCACCTGGTTGAGGATTTTTTTATACCCTCAATAGGGTATTTTTTAAACTTAGTCGATTTATTGAGTAAAAAGGCCATTTTGCAGAGGAAAAAAATTATGCCAGCACAGAAAAATTTCTAACTTTGTTTGGTGTTTTTTAGGAAGATTATTTTACTGTTTTTTTAAATGAAATTTTGGGCCCTTAAAGTCTGAAAAAAAGGCTTTTTTAATTTAATGAATAGAAATTTTTATAAAATAGTATTTATTTTTTTGTTGATCTTCTGCTCGGGAAAAAAATTCTATTCACAAAATCCTGCTGCATGTAATAACCTTGTTAACCTTTGCACCAATTCTGTTTTTAGTTTTAGCGCCAATTCAGGAACAGGCCTGCCGGTAGGCTTAACTGTGAGCAATCCATTCACCAACCCGCAACCACCAAACGCCGGCTGTATGTTTACGGGCGTGGCAAATCCGCAATGGCTGTTATTAAATATTACCACATCCGGTAACCTGGGCTTTTCGTTTGGCGCTATCGGTTCGGCATTTCCGCAAGCGGGCAATTATGATTGGATCATGTGGCCCTATTCGCCAACGGCCTGCGTTGATATTTTTAATAATGTTTTACCTCCTGTATCCTGCAACTGGAACTGTACCGGCGGCGGCGGCACAGGTATGGGAACCATTCCGGCTGGTGGAAGCCCTTGTAACTTTCAACCCTCAATTCCCGTTGTTCAAGGGCAGCAATATATCATTCTTATTACCAACCCGAGCGGTGTAAACACACCGGTTTCTTTTAGCATGACAGGAAGCGCGGCTGTTTCGTGTAACCCGATCTTATACGATAATCAAACTGCCTGCCCCGGCCAGCTTGCAGTATTTACAGGTACCTGGGTCAACTCCAGCGGAGGCACTTATACACTGCAACCGGGCAATGTGGTACAAACAAATCCCTCTTTTACGGTTAGTTCTTTAACAACGCAGGTTTATACAGTTACAGCGCAGGGTACCAATTTATCTTCTGTACCTATTGCCGATCAAACAACATTTACGTTGAATATTAATCCCGTTATTCCTATTTCAGTTACCACGCCAACAAATTACTGTTATGGCAGTAACGCAACATTTACTGTGAGCCCAGCCGGTACCGGCACGTTTAATGTAACCGGGCCAAGCGCACCCACAACTTCTTTTGCAACAACATCTATTGCATATCCGAATGTTACCACCGCCAACATTGGAACATTTACAGTAGCCGCCAGCTATACCAATGGTTGCATCGGAACACAGACAACACAGGTAAATGTTGCGCCAAATCATAGCATCACCGTAAGTTCAAATACCAACGTGTGTATGAACGGTACCGTAAATCTCACTTCGTCTATGCCAACTGCCACCGCTTATGCATGGACAGGACCTAACAGTTTTGCATCTGCTTTACAAAACCCTGTGCTCAATACCATGCAGCCCATAGAATCGGGCGTTTATACGGTAACATCAAATATTAATTTTAATGGTATCACTTGCCTAAGAACAAATACAGTACAGGTAGATGTGGTTGCCACCAGCCCTGTTACGGTAACTCCGAGTTTTACGGCGTGCCAGGGATCTAATGTAAATTTAAATGCCAGTACAACAGGTATTGCCACTTATTCTTGGAGTGGACCAGGTACTTATACATCAGGCTTGCAAAACCCTGTTGTTCCTTCTATTTTACCTTCAGGGGCAGGCAATTATACTGCTATTGCCTCATTCTCCAATTCTGCGTTAACCTGCACCACCAGCGCGGTATCTAACGTTTCGGTGGTTGCCACAGTACCTGCAACTGTAACTGTACCACAACATATTTGCCAGGGGGCAACTGCTAATTTAGTTATTACAGCACCGGGCGCAACGGGTTTTGACTGGGCAGGACCAAATGCTTTTACTTCAACAAGTGCTTCAACAAACATTGCAAATGCGCAGCCTGTAGCTTCCGGCACTTATACAGGAACCGCTATCTTTTCGATAGGTACTTATACTTGTTCAACATTTAATACTTCATCTATGAGTGTGGTACCCACAAATACAGTTGCTGTTACTCCGGGTTTTACGGTGTGCCAGGGCTCTAATGTGGCTTTAGTTGCCAGTGCAGCCGGTGCCCCAACCTATTCGTGGAGCGGGCCTGGAACCTATACTTCCAGTTTACAAAATCCACCGCTTACTTCTGTCCTTCCTTCAGCTTCCGGTAATTACCCGGTAACAGCCATGTTCACCGATGGTGTTTTAACCTGCACCACCGGTGCGGTATCTAACGTTTCGGTGGTTGCCATGCCAACCACCACGGTTACTTATCCAGCAAATATCTGTCAAAATTCTACAGCTAATTTTACTGCGTCGGCGCCGGGTGCGGTATCTTATACCTGGACGGGACCAAATAGTTTTTATGCAACCGGTGCTACAGCTTCTATTCCGGGTATTCAAACTAACGGCACGGGCATTTACACAACCACAACCTTATTCTCTATGGGCACTGTAAACTGCCCAACCAGCGTTACAAACTCAGTAACCGTAATTGGAACGAGCACTGTTACTGTTTCTCCTCTTCCGGGCTTTACCGTTTGTGCGGGCTTCAATGTACCACTAACATCAAATGCAGCAGGCGCGGTATCATATTCGTGGAACGGGCCGGGCGGCTATACATCCTCTTCACAAAATCCAACAATACCAAGCATCCTTCCTTCCGGAAGTGGTATTTATACAGCAACTGCTTTTTTTACAGTTAATAATTTTACCTGCACTACATCTGCTACCCTTAACGGATCAGTGATCGCCATCCCTCCATTAAATGTAACGGCAGTAAGCACGGTTATTTGCGCTACGCAAAATACAACCATCACTGCGAGCGGTTCTCTTACATATACCTGGACCCCCGCAGCTACGCTTAACACAGGTAATGGCGCTACAGTTATAGCAAGTCCGTTAGTTGCAACGGTTTACAGTATTACAGCAACCGATGCAAGCGGTTGCCTGAAATCAAATACCATTGCGTTATCGGTTAACCCTCAGCCTACATTGTCTGCCACAAGCAATACCATGTGTTTTGGAACAAGCGCTTCTTTAACAGTAAACGGGGCCACCTCTTATACATGGGCTTCTGCTGCAACTCTTAGCAGTGCCAATGGATCAAACGTAACAGCCACGCCACCCGCAAACACTGTGTATACAATTACAGGTTCAAGTAACAAGGGTTGTTTAAATACAACCACAGCAAGCGTTATTGTTAAGCCATTGCCGGTCTTGTCAATATCAGATCATACTATTTGTTACGGCAATTCAACAAATATAAATGTATCGGGAGCGAGCACTTATACATGGATACCAGCTACTGCTTTAAACGCAACCAATTTACCAAACGTTACTTCCAATCCGTTACAGACCATTACCTATAGTGTTACGGGTACGGATGCGATCGGCTGTAAACAAACAACCGTATCTACAGTTGTCGTTAATCCGCTTCCGGTTATCAACGTAACATCACCCGGCGTAATTTGCAAAGGCCAAATTGCTTTACTCACCGCAAGTGGAGCAAATACCTATACGTGGAGCAATAATATCTTTACCTCTTCTCAATCGGTTAATCCAACAACACCTACAACTTATAGTGCCACCGGGCAGGATGCAAATGGTTGCATCAATACCGGCACTGTATTTTTAAATGTGCTAGTTCAACCTACTTTAAATATCACAGGCTCATCAACAGTTTGTGTAGGCAATTTGCTAACGCTTACTGCATCCGGAGGATCGAATTACAGCTGGGACAGTGGTGAGACAACAAATGTAATTACAGTATCGCCGCAGGCAAACACTATTTATTCTGTAAGTGCAGGAATATCGCCTTGTACGTCTACAACTGTTTTTGCTGTTACGGTTTTTACACCACAGGTTCCTGCCTCGTATGCCAATCCGCCAACTGTTATTTATGGATCATCAAGCGTTATCCATGCCAATGTACCTGCCGGTTATCCTTATTCCTGGTCATCACCAGAAGTAACCTGCAGCAGTTGCGAAGCAAATACCGTTACGCCACTTGCCACTACTGTTTATTCGCTTACTGTTGCCGATAGCCAGGGCTGTGTTTTTACAAGCACGGTATTGGTTGAGGTAGATATAATTTGTGGAGAGGTATTTGTACCGTCTGCATTTAGTCCGAATCACGACGGCTTTAATGATCTCTGGTGCGTGTATGGAAACTGTGTTACTACTATGAATCTTCAGGTGTATAATCGTTGGGGAGAAAAGGTTTTTGAGAGCAATGATAAAGATATTTGTTGGGATGGCTCTTTTAACGGCGTGTTGCAAAACGATGCTGTTTTTATTTACCAGTTAACAACCTTACTCGCTAATGGAGAAAAAATAGTTAAAAAAGGAAATGTTACGTTGAAGAGATAAAATGAAAATAAAAAAAATATATTTCATTGTTTTGATACTATTGGCTAAGAATACATTTAGCCAGGACATTCACCTTACCCAATATTTTATTGCACCGCAAACTATTAACCCGGCTGCATTTGGCGTTATTAATTCGTTTGAGGCGGGGATGCAATACAAATCGCAGTGGAATGCATTTACAAAAGGTTTTACCACCTACTCTGCCTTCGTAAATAAGCAAATACCAAATAACAGGCAGGACGCCCGCGGCTTTTTTTCGGTAGGGTTAAATTTTGGGTATGATAAATCCGGCGATAGCAGGTTAACAAATACAAGCGGTGCTTTACCAATTAATTATTCTTTACGCGTAAACGATCATCAATTTTTAACTTCGGGCATATCTGTTGGTTTTGCACAAAAAACAATTGCAAATCCGGATCTGACATGGGGCTCGCAATATGATGGCTTTAATTACAATGCTGCGTTACCAAACGAGAATACAGGTCGTCAAACAATCATGGCACTCGACCTTGGCGCCGGACTGGCGTTGATAAGTAAAAAGAGCAATAAAAAATTTGCAGCCAGTAACGAACCGTCTAATACACTGGGTTTTTCTGTAGCACATGTAAATAAGCCCAATTATTCATTTACAAGAAGCAGGAACGAAAGATTGTTAATGCGTTTTAATGTATACGAGTCATTTAATTATTGTTTTGATGGTACACCTTATTCAATATCGCCATCATTAATGTTGCAATACCAGGGCAAGGCCGCCGAAGCAATTTTGGGAGCGATGTTCCAATACAAATCGGGTAACGATTCTTACATTACCGGTGTAAAAAAATCAAGTAGCATTGGGTTTGGAGCTTATTACCGATACAGAGACGCCGTGGCGATAAATGCATTTGCCGAAGTAAAAAAAATAATCTTTGGTTTTTCGTATGATATAAATGCATCTTCATTACAAAAAACATCTAAAGGCAGAGGTGGGCTTGAATTATTTATTAAAATTAAGAACGCGAGTTATTTGTATAAACGTTTTGGTAAGTGGTAAAAAACTGTTTCTGTTAACAACAGCCTTGTTCTATACTTCCGGAATTTCGTCAATAGAATAATAAACCGGTAAACCTTTTGCAAGAATAAGGTCTCTTTCTTTATTGGCACCGGGACTTTCTTTTAATAACAATAAGCCTTCGCAGGCATTTATTACCGCCAACGACATTTGCATGGTTGCCCCGTAAACATCTTTGATCTTTGCTTTTTCAAGAACAGGTAATGCCACGTTCATTCCAATTAAAGGAATGTGGCCTTTCTCCAACAATTTCGCCGCAGCGCTGTTCATAGCATCTAAATTTATTTTTCTTTGCTCTTCTGTTGCCGCTGAATAAGGGCCTGCTACACCAATGATCATTTTAATTTATTTTACCGTAATTTTTTAATTTCACATAACAGCGGGCCACATGCCCAAACTTTAATTTTAATGTAGTGTTTGTTTTTAAAGACTCAGGATCAAATACTGTATCGCCTAACAGGTCGTTATTACTTAAGTTATCATAATCGTACACGTTAAAATAAAACGGCTCGTGTTTTTTATATCGAAAAAGTGTAAGTGTATCGCCTTTATCAAATTTATCTGTTGATTTTTCAATATGTGATGTATTCTGTTGAAAGCCGCTGTAATCCTCCAGCGAATAAAAAATATCGGGATAGGAACTTTTAAATAATGTATGATCGCTACCACTGGGAGACCATTTCTCATCATTTTGAAGAACAATAGAATCGCAGATTATATCTGATCTTAAAACATCAGGCATTTTAAAAGAAATACTATAGATATTATCGATCAGTTTCATGTTTAATGTATCGGGGTAATATTTTGGTCTATCATTATTTGTTGGGTGTTGCCTGTCACACAAAAAATAATTTTGCCATACATGAACTTTTATTTCGTAAATTTTATTTGCAGGCAAACGCCGGAAAACAAAAAGCGGTACCGTGATCCTTACAGGATAATTTTGCGTGTTAGAATATTTTAAAAGGAACACCCCGGTTGAATCGTTAAGATCAGAGTACAAGGTGCCTGATTTCCTGTTCTCTTTTATCTCTAAAAGCTCGTTTTTAAAACTTACACCATTTACCAGCATCTCAATATAAAGATCTGAATTTGTAAAATTATCTTTATTAGATAAGTTAGCCAGGTTCGCATTTACTTTAGAAAGATCGAGTTCAAAAACAAATTTCATATTGCTGATGTCTGCCCTGGCGGCAATTAATGAATTACCTTTCCAATCCTTAAAAAGTGAAACCATTTTAACCGCTAATACCGAATCCGGATAGGGCTGAAACAAGCTCACTGCCTCTTCTTTATTTGTGTTACCGGAAGAGGAATGATCACAGGACAACATCGTACCTGCAATCATTATAACCAGGAAGAAATAAGTAGGTTTTATTTTCACTGTTTTATATCGCTCTATCAAATTTAATCAAAGATTTAACATTATTCTAAAATATAATAGTGATAAATAATGTTTAAAAAACAAGCTTGTTACCTTTAATATTTATATTTGAAATCTTGAATTTAAACTAAAAACAAATCACATGCTACAAAAATTAAAATCTCTTTCGGCAGCAATAGCAATTACAGCTATCAGCGCAACCAGTATCCACGCGCAACAATTAAAAGTACCGGCACCAAGCCCGTTACAAACAGTTAAGCAGGCATTTGCTTTATCTGACATTTCAATAGAGTATTCGCGCCCTAGTGCAAAAGGCCGCGTAATTTATGGTGATATTGTTCCTTTTGGAAAAGTATGGCGTACCGGCGCAAACGGCGCTACAAAAATTACTTTTGGTGATGATGTAAAAGTAGAAGGCACTGATGTAAAAGCAGGAACTTACGCTTTATACACCATGCCTGGAAAAGACAGCTGGGACATTATGTTATATAAAGACCTTACTTTAGGTGGAAATGTGGCTGATTACAAAGCTGAGAATGAGATCGCTCATTTTAAAGTAAAACCAAAGGCGTTGAACGATAAAGTAGAGACTTTTACAATTGATGTGGCAGATATTACTGCAACAACTGCCAATATTGAATTGAACTGGGAAAAGACCCGTGTATCGTTTAACGTAGTAGCAGATATCGATTCAAGGATCATGAAAAACATTGATGCTTCGTTAGCGGCAGATACTCGTCCGTACTTCCAGGCTGCAAGTTATTATTATGAGACCAACAAAGATCTTGCAAAAGCTTTAGAGTGGGTAAATAAAGGTATTGACAATAATCCTAAAGCATTTTGGATGGTAATGTTAAAAGCTAAGATCCAGGCTAAACAAAAAGATAGTAAAGGCGCTGTTGCAACAGCAGAGCAAGTAATTACAATTGCTACAGAAGCAAAAAACGATGATTACGTAGCGCAAGCAAAAAAATTAATTGCTGAGAATAAGAAGTAATTCCAAAGAAATAAAATCAAAATTTAAAAGTCCCGGTTGAAATAGCCGGGATTTTTTTATGCACTTATTTTTCTTCTGCCAATAATTTGCTGTATCACAAACGCAAACAACATTACCAATAAACAGCCAATCACATTCAACCACAAAAAGGCTGTAAGGTCGATGATCCAGGCGTAAACAATAAAGATCTCGGCAAGAATGGCTGCATAAAAAACGGCCTGCCCTCCCACCCTTTTCATATAAAATGCCACTAAAAAAATACCCAAAATGGTACCATAAAATAAAGACCCTAAAATATTTACCGCTTCAATTAAATTACCGAGGCTACTTGCATAAAAAGCAACCACAATGCAAAACAGGCCCCAGGCAAGTGTTATCCAGCGTGAAGCCGATAAGTACCTTTCATCCGTTTCGTTCTTTTTAAAAATACGCTTGTAAAAATCAACCACGGTTGTTGATGCCAGTGAATTTAGGCCGCTGGCCGTTGAACCCATGGCGGCTAAAAAGATGATGGCAATTAAGATACCTACAACCCCAACAGGCAATTGCTGTGTAACAAAACTCAGAAACACATAGTTGGTATCGTTGATATCGGCACCCGGATCATTTTTTTTCATTAACGCCGTAACCTCTTTTTTAATGGCGGTGCTTTGTACATCCAAATGCTGAAGGTTTATTCTTGCCTGATCTATCTTTATCTCATCTTTGCTTTTTAAAATGGTGACGAATTTTTGAACTTCAATTTTTTTTACGGCGTTAATTCTTTCATAGTTCCTTTCAAGTTCTTTAAAATTTTCCTTATAAGTGCTGTTCTCAATTTTATTGACCTCTATCTTATTAAAAAAAACAGGCGCTGAATTGAACTGGTAAAACGTAAATACCAAAACACCGATCAATAAAATAAAGAACTGCATCGGGATCTTTACCAAGCCATTCATTACCAAGCCCAGACGACTTTGTGTAACTGAGCTTCCTGTTAAATAACGCCCAACCTGCGATTGATCGGTACCAAAATAAGAAAGTTGCAGAAAAAAACCACCAATAATACCCGACCAGATATTATACCTGTTATTCATATCAAATTTTGTATCAATAGCATTTAACCTGTTCATTTTCCCGGCAATCTGCAAAGCGTCATTAAAGCTCACATTTTCGGGAAGTAAATGAATGACCATATAAGCCGCTAAAAATAAACTGCCAAAAATTATACTCATTTGCAATACCTGCGTATAGGATACAGCCTTTGTGCCGCCATAAACAGTATAAACAATAACCAAAAGTCCATTAAAAATAATAGTGTAAAAAACATCTACATTTAAGATCGTTGAAAGGATAATTGCAGGTGCATAAATAGTAATACCGGTTGAAAGGCCGCGCTGCAATAAAAATAAAGCGGCCGTAAGCGTTCTTGTTTTATTATCGAAACGTTGTTCTAAGAATTCGTAAGCAGTAAATACCTTTAATTTATTGAACATTGGAATGAATGTGATGCACAAAACCACCATGGCCAAAGGCAAACCAAAATAGAATTGAACAAAACGCAAGCCATCGCTATAGCCCTGGCCTGGCGCTGAAAGAAAAGTGATGGCGCTTGCCTGTGTGGCCATTACCGAAAGGCCAACATGATACCATGGCAATTTTCTATCGGCCAGTAAATACCCTGAAATATTTTTTGTTCCACGGCTTTTCCAGATACCATAAAGTATGATAAACAAAAGCGTAGCGCTTAACACCAACCAGTCTATTAAGCTCATTTATAATGCTGGGTAAAAAAATAAAGAAATGTAATGACCAAAATTAAAACACCAATAACCACAGCATAAACTGTAGACCAACGTTTTAATATAGGCTTTTCATTGCTCATGATGGAACACCGATTGAACGGATTAAACAGGTTTTCACTGATTTAATTCTTTAAATTAATATTAGTCAAATCAATATTTAAGTTTTTACGATCATTAGTAAAGATCTTTCTTCTAAATTCGGCTTTCTTTCCAAAATTCAACAATAATCCTACTTCAATGTCAGTGGCTCTTAAATAATTTAAAAGCTGTAATTCGTTTTCCAACACTAAAACCTCACTCGCCTTAAGTTCCAATATAACACAGTCTTCTACAATTATATCAGCAAAATAATCACCAACCAAAAGCCCTTTATAGTGCACTTTAATCATCTTTTGAGATTCTACCTTCAAACCTTTACTCTTTAACTCTAATAACATCGCATTTTGGTATACTCTTTCAAGAAAACCAAAACCTAATTCATTATAAACTTCATAATATGTCTTGATTATTAAATCTGTTATTTCGCTATGTAATAATTTTTCCATACTTTACTTATTTGCCCGAGGAAACATGGATTGAACGGATTAAACAGGTTTTCATTGATCTAATTTAAAAATTATTTTAATGTAATAAAAAATCTATCCGTGTCGAATCAGTACAATCAGCTTTATCTGTGTTCCATCACGTAGTTGTTACTTATTTTGTGGCAAACTTAACAGGTTAACAAAAAGCCTATACGCGCCGGGGATACCAGCCGGCAACTCTCTAAAGAAAACTAAACCGGTATACACAAAATTACCTTTGCCAGATCTAGCAATGATCAAACCGCCGTCACTTGCTTTTTCTCCGGGATCGTTAATAGAAAAAACAGTCTCGTATTGTTTATCCAATTCGGTTGCAAAATAAATCCCGCGTTCCTGGATCCAGCCGTCAAAATCCTTTGCGGTGATCTGGTTTGGAAAATTCAAAGCAGGATGTTTTTCATTAGTGAATTTCATCTCCGCTTTTTCATCGGTTACCCTGTCGCGGGAGATAGTAAAAGGGTAAGGGCCAATATTTGCTTTTACCGGGCCAATACGGTTATTGGTATTGTATTGCACAATTAAATTACCGCCGTTCTTTACATAATCCATTAACTTGTTATAGTGGATCTGTAGCCTGTCGTTAGTGTTATAAGCACGCACACCAGTTACAATGGCGTTGTATTTAGAGAGGTTCTCATTTAGCAACAATTCATCTGTAAGCATAGTAACGGTATACCCAATTTGTTTTAAAGCTGCCGGCACATCATCTCCAGCACCCGGAATATAACCAATATTGGTTCCGGTTTTTTTAAGATCTACATTCACCAGGCCGGCTTCTGCATCGCTTAAAATAAACTGGTAAGGGATGTGATCGTATTCAATACGTTTGATACTTTTGTTGAAGGTATTACCGTTTGAAATAACAGCAGCTTCCAGTTTACCGGTAGCAGCATTTTTATCGGCAGTTACAATTGCTTCAATAACAACTTCATCATTCTTATTTTTTAATTTGATATTTGGTTCTTTGATTGAAATGTTCCAACCGGCGCTACCTTTTAATTGTAAAGTACCTTCAAAATTATTTTGATTTGCCTTTACAGTTAACAGAATTGTTTTTGGACTGGCATCGCTAAATACAAAAACTTTTTCAGAAATATTTACCGTTGCGGGAGGTAAAATTTCAAACGGCCTGTATATCTCTCCTTTAACCGGATCGGTGTATTTATAAATTAGATCGCGACTGATCTTTAAGTTCAGGTCCTGGAAGTTAAGATCGAAAATAATCTTCTCTGCGGCGTCGTTTTGCGGTTTACCTATCAACGAATGATCTTTTATTGTATAAACACCAACTTCATGCTTTTCGTTCAACCAATATGGATTTGAAAAAGATCTATCTGCCGGGATCTTTTCTTTACGTTTAAAAGTATAAAGTTCATTCGGTTTTAAAATAAGAGCCGTGGTGGTATCGCTTTGAAGATATTTAATACTGTTTAATTTTACCTCGTTCTTATTCCTGTTTACAATTTGAGTAAAAACGGTTGTTTCCTGGCCGGGAATACCAATATAATCAGAGGCATAACTCTCTAACCATAAACCTGAACAAGCCAGTAACAAACTTTCTGTCTCTTTTAACTTTTGTGTTTTCCAGTATTTAAGATTGGTATCTTTCTCATCAAGCAACAATAATTGCTTATAAACAGATACCAATTCGGGAATAATAATTTCGGGAGATTGTGCATCAAATTTCTTAATGCACTCGCTGATGGTTTTTTGTATCTTCTCAGTTCCTTTTAACCTTGTCCAGCTTGTATTTATTCCTTCAAAAATATCGTTCTTAGTGCTGTCGCCTTTTAATAATTTAAAATACTCTAAGTTAGAGCCGCGTTGTTTTGCAGAACCAAAGCCCTGGCTTTTATGCATAGAGCGGCTTTCGGCAGCTATCTCGCCATAACTTTTTCCCAATAAAGGATTAAATACACCCACATCTATTTTTACCTGGTTGGGTGCTGTGGTATTAGTACCGCCAAAATTAAAGGTATTCCAGTAGATGCGTTTTGCCTGCCAAACCCCGGTATATTTTAATTGCTCGGGATAACGTTTTGGATCAGCGGCGGCATCAAATGCTTCAACGGCAAGTATGGCCGAAGCGGTGTGGTGCCCATGCCCTCCCTCTCCTGTTGTTGGAAAACGGCAAACGATAACATCGGGTTTAAATTTACGGATTGTTAATACTACATCGGCCAATATACTATCCTTGTTCCAAAAGGTGAATGTCTCTTCCGGATTTTTTGAATAGCCAAAATCGTTAGCGCGTGTAAAAAATTGTTCTGCACCATCGGTTCTGCGCGCAGCAAGCAATTCCTGGGTCCTGATCAAACCCAGTAACTCTCCCTGTTCTTTACCGATCAGGTTTTGACCGCCATCGCCACGCGTTAATGAAAGATAGCCGGTCCTTAATTTTTTTTCGTTGGCCAGATAACCTAAAAGGCGTGTATTCTCATCATCAGGATGCGCTGCAATATATAAAACACTTCCAACGGTATTTAGCTTTTTAAGCGACTGTATTATTTCAGAAGCTGTAAGAGGATTGTTTACCTGCGCTACAGAATTAAAAAACTGCAATAATGGTACCGATAATAATAGGATATATTTCTTCATAATTGTAAAAACAATTTTTGAAGGTAAGAAATATTAAAAATCTGCTATTGTATTAATGTTAAAACAAGCTAAATTTTAAATTACATCTACAAACAGCCTAATTTTATAGACACAAAAAAGCGGGCTTTTGCCCGCTTTAATTATTAGTTATTATCGCAAAAAACGTGAATGGCGTCTTTTAAAAATTCTGCAAGATCGGGATGATGTTTATCGTAATTGGCTTTAAAGCGCTCATCCTCTACATACATCGTTCCTAAATTACGGTAAATAGCAATAGTTACATTAAAGAACCGACCCATCATAGCATAATGCTCCTTAATAAGGGCCTGTACTTTTTTATCACCGGCAGGCAATGCTATTATTTTTGTTAGTGCTTTATTAATATCCTCTCCTTTTTGTAATAAAGCATTCCATTCTGTTTTATCCATTGCCAATATCTTTTTTTCAGAATCGGCTATCACATCAGCGCCCCATTTTTCAGAAGCTTCTTTTTTTAAGGCTTCGGCTTTTTCTTTGCCAAAGCCTTTATACATTTCTTCGTAATTCATTTTTTCAGTTTTGTTTTTAAGGTTAATAATTGTTTTGTCAATAGTTAACAATAATTCTTCAAAACGGGCTTTTCTCTTTTGCAACTCTGTTTTGTGTGATGCCAGTGCCTTGATCACATCAAAATCGGGATCGTCCAGTATCACAGCTACCTGCCCAAGCGAAATACCGAGCTCTTTATAAAAAAGAATTTGTTGCAGCCGCAATAATTCATCTTTACCATAATAACGGTATTTTGAGTCTGTTCTTTCCAGGGGTTTAAGAAGACCGATTTTGTCGTAGTGGTGAAGCGTGCGCACACTTACACCAGCCAATTTTGCTAACTTATTTACAGAAACTTTATCCATTGAATAAATTTTAATACAAAACTAAGCTATGACGTTAGGTAAGAGTCAAGCAAAAAATAAAAATAATTTTTAAGTGATTGATATAGAACGTAATTAATTTAAGTTGGCAAACAGCTCATCCAGTTCTTCCTTTGTAAGATCGCGCCATTCGCCTAATTTCAACTTTCCTAAGTGGATATTCATTACGCGCACCCGCTGCAGTTTTATTACCTGGTAATCGAACATAGTGCACATGCGGCGAATTTGCCGGTTAAGACCTTGTGTTAATGTAATGCGAAAGATACGTTTGGCATTTGGCTCCAAACTTACCACACAGGGTTTTGTTCTTTCTTTTTCGCCCGCTAACAGAACGCCTTCTGAAATATCTTTTAAAAATTGTTTACGCACCGGAAAATTAAGCGTAACAATATATTCTTTTTCGTGCCCAAATTGTGAATTAGCGATCCTGTCTATCACCTCTGTATGATTGGTCAATAGTATCAATCCCTCCGAATCTTTATCCAGCCTGCCAACCGGGTAAATGTTCTGTTCGTGGCCAATAGCATCAATAATATTATTGGCAATTTTTTCTGAGGTGCACTCAATGCCTTTTGGCTTATTATAAACAATGTAAGTGGGTACATATTCCTTCACCTGCATTTCTTTGCCGTCAATTAAAATAATATCACCTTCCTTTACAACAGTACTAATGTTTGCCACCTTACCGTTTACGGTCACTTTTTTTTCTTCAATAAATTTGTTTGCTTTTCTGCGCGAAATAAAACCCGACTGGCCAATATATTTATCAATTTTCATATTAGAAATAATGGCAAAGGTAAAACAAAAAAAACAGATCTACACTTTTATACCAATAATGGTAATGTCATCCACCTGCTCTACGCCTTTTATCCAATCTGCCAATACAGCGTTAAGTTTGTCTTTTTGCTGTTGCATGGATAGAGAATTGATACTTATCAATAATTCTTTAAGCTGTTTGTACATGAATTTTTTGCCTTTTGGCCCTCCAAACTGATCGGGGAATCCATCTGTTAACACATAGATAACATCGCCTTTTTGCAGTTCTATTTGATGTTGGGTAAACGATACTGAATCCCTGTCGTGCTTACCCACCGGCATTTTATCAGGACCAAATTCAAGCATCTCAAGGGCACCCGAACTATTTCTTACTATCCATACTGGATTGTTGGCTGCCGCGTAACTCATTTTATTATTGGTAAGATCCAAAGAGATCAAACTGCAATCCATGCCGTCTTTGCCTCCTTCTGCGCTACCATCATTGGCAAGGTATTCAATTATTTTTTTACGCGAATAATTCAATATCTCTTTTGGCTCTGACAGGTTTTGACGGTTAATAGCCTCGTTAAGGCACGAAATATTAAGCATACTCATAATGGCGCCAGGTACACCATGACCTGTGCTATCTGCTGTAACAAGACCAAAACGGTTATTTGGTAAAACTGCCGCCCAATAAAAATCGCCACTCACAATATCTTTCGGATTGAATAGAATAAAAAAATCATTTAAGTTCGTGTTCAGTAATTTATCACTTGCCAGTAAAGCGCGTTGAATACGTTTGGCGTAGTTGATAGAATCCAAAACTTCTTTATTTTTTTCTTCCACCAGTTCTTTTTGATGTTCTACCTCTTTTTTCTGCGCTTCGATGATGACATTCGCTTTATTTTTTTGATGGTAACTCCGGTAGATAAATAGTGCCAGGATCCCAACCAAAATAAAACCAACAATAAAATAATTACGCTGAGCCGCTTGTTTTTCGGCACGCACAGATTGAACACCGATTTCTGCATCTTTTTTAATCAGCTCCTTATCTTTTTTCTCTGTTTCATATTTGGTATTCATTTCCGCCAGTTGCTTGTTTGTTTCGGCATTAAGCAAGGTATCCTTTAAATTCATAAGTAACGATTGGTACTCAAAAGCCTTTTTATAATCACCCATTTTCGAATAAAGGTCAGAGATCCCTTCATACACTTCTTTTATACGCAATGGGTTTTCCATTTTTTTGGCAATTTCTAATGCCTGAAAACGGTATTGCATGGCTTCTTCCAGGTTTTTACCGGCAATAGAAACATCTGAGATATTAAAAAGGCTGATCATTAAACCATCGTAATCGCTCGTTGCCTTCTGTATTTCTATTGCCTTTAAATAAAAAGGTTTTGCTTTTTTATTATCGCCCATATCGCTGTATACATTGGCCAGCAATATATACGAGTTGGTCTTTTCTTTTTCAATATTAAGTTCTAAAGCAATGGCGAGTGCTTTTTGCGTGGTCTGCAAAGCTTCTTTATAGCGCCTGAGAATGTAATAGATGCCCGACATGTTATTAAGCGTGTTACACAGTGAAGCCCTTTCATTGAGGCTTTCCAGTATCATAGCGCTTCGTTTATAACAATCAAGCGCCTTTGATGAATTACCCTGGAAATTATACACCTGGGCAATACCCGCATAACAAAATGCAATATTCTTTTTATCGTGGCGCAATTCTGAGATCTTAAGCGCTTTTAAATAACAGCTTTGCGCATTATTAAAATTGCCTTTGTGCATCCATACATTTCCTAAATTTTTATTGGTTGAAATGAGCCAGGTAGAATCTTTTTCTTTTTCCAATAATTTTAAAGCCGCGTTATTTATACTAATAGCGGAATCTGAATTTCCCAACAAGTGATGCGCTACACCCATATAACTTAAAGAACGGCCGAGGCCTTTTGAAAACGAGATCTTTTCTGAAAGGGCATATACCTGCCGTGATATGGTTAGCATTTTTCCGGGATCGCTCCTGCGTATAGACCAGCCAAAATCAATTAGTTTAATAACCTTGTTAGAATCTTCGGGCATTTTATTAATGACCACATATGCCGAATCAATATTTATCTGGCAATTATAATGTTGCTGCAATAAAAAAAAGAGGACACAGTAAAAGCTCCTTTTAATTAAATTCATATAACGCTTTGAATAGGCATTATAAATTTAGAAAAAAGTTTAAAAAAAGAAAATTAATGTGCAGTTCTTTTAAAATCCAACGCTTATACCAACATTGGCGCGAACGTTGCCATTAAGGTCTGTTTCTGAATTGTATTTATAAGAATCCATTAAGCCCTGGTAATAACTGGCGTCTATATTTAACCATACAGCGCGCATTAACCTGTAATTAAAGCCAGCGGTTATAGTTGCACCAAGATCTGTTTTTTTAAAGCCGGTATTTTCAGAGCCATTGGTTAAAAAACCAACGGTTGGCCCAATACCCACCTTAGGACGAAAATCGTATTCGTATTTATTAAAAAAGTAAATAGCTTTTACAGGAATACGTACATAATTTAACCGTGTGAGATAAGAATTCTCTCCATTCGAAAATTTTGCACCTTCGGTAGAATAAACTGCATCTATACCGAAACCCCAGTGCACAAATGGTGAAAATACTGCAGATAAACCTGCATCCCACGATGGTGTAAATTCGGTATTACTGTACGGTTCTATAAATGAATGGCCAAAGCCACCTTTTATTCCGAAAGAGAATTTAGATTCTTCAATTGGTTTTTCAGGAATGATGGCGTTGTTTTGAGAAAAGGATACAAATGATCCTGATATAAGTGCGATGATAAATACTAACTTTTTCATGTTCTGTTTTTTTAACTGATCAATACAATTTTATACCAGCCTGTTTTTTCTCTCATACACTAACAAAAAAACTTCTTCCTGTAGAGTTGTTTCCTCACAACAGGGGAAAAGATCTTGTACTCAGAGGCCTGCCTGTCTATAAACAGGCATTTGTGATGCATTTTTAAAAGTTGCACAAATTTTGCAGGTAATTGTAATAACTAAAAGAAAAAATTATGAAACCCTTTTGCATGACCATTTTAAAAATATGTTTTGTGGCAACTGCCCTTTTCTTGTTTTTAACTTCCTGCGCCGCTCATAAAAAATGTGGCGATATTACAGCTAAAAAGAAATACCACGGCAAACGCTATAACGAAGCATTAAAAGAGCGCGACGCTTTATGTGATGAAACAAAACAACAGGCCACGCAACTTGCCAATGCCAATAAAGAATTGAACGATCTAAAAGAGAATTATAACGTACTAAATATTAAATACAATAATTTAAGACAAAGCTCAGGCTCTGAATTAACAAAGCTAAACGAAGACCTTGATAAAAAACAATTACGGTTGCGCGAACTGGAATCTATCTTAAGAAAACAGGATTCGGTATTGAACGTGCTGAACAAATCTGTAAAAGATGCGCTGTTAGGATTTAATCCTGATGAACTATCTGTAGAAATGAAAAACGGAAAAGTGTACGTATCCATGTCTGATAAATTATTATTTAAGTCGGGCGATGCCACCGTTGAGGCCAAAGGAAAAGAGGCGCTGAAAAAATTAGCAGATGTGCTGAATAAGAACCCCGATGTAAGCATTGCCATTGAAGGCCATACCGATAATGTGCCTATTAAAACCGCATTGTACAAAGATAACTGGGACCTGAGCGCTGCACGCTCCACTAACGTTATCCGGTTGTTAACGAACGAAGATAACATGGATCCTCATCGCTTAACAGCTTCGGGTAAAGGAGAATTTTTTCCGGTGGCAGATAACTCAACAGCAGAAGGAAAAGCAAAGAACCGCAGAACGGAGATCGTACTCTCGCCAAAACTGGATGAATTAATGAAACTAATAACTGTAAGATAAATGACAACACAGGAAATAAGCACTTGTCTTTGGTTTGAAGGCAACGCAGAGGAGGCCGTACATTTTTACTGCTCTGTTTTTAAAAATTCAAAAGTGTTACGCATGCTGCATTATGGCAAAGAAGGTCAAGAGATCCACAAAATGCCGGCCGGCGCCGTATTAACAATAGAATTTGTTTTGAACGGGCATAGATTTGTTGCCCTTAACGGCGGACCGATGGATAAATTTAACATGGCCGTATCTATTGTAGTTAATTGTACCTCGCAGGATGAAATTGATTATTACTGGCAAAACCTTGGCGCCGATGGCGATGAAAAATTTAAGCAATGCGGCTGGCTAAAAGATAAGTACGGCTTATCGTGGCAAATTGTACCAACCATGCTGGATGACCTGTTGCACAAAGAAGACCAGCAACAACAGCGCCCTGTAATGAAGGCCATGATGCAAATGAAAAAACTGGATATTAAAACCCTGCAGGAAGCTGCAAAAAAACAATTATAAATATGGAAACTACCCAAACATATGATTTTTCTGTAGATAAAGAACACAAGACCATTACTGTAAAACGTGAATTTGATGCGCCGCGCAATATTGTGTGGGATGCTTATACAAAAAGCGAGATCCTTGACCAGTGGTGGGCGCCAAAACCCTGGAAAGCAAAAACAAAAGAAATGGATTTCAGGAATGGCGGGCGCTGGTTGTATGTCATGACCGGCCCAAAAGGTGAAGAACAATGGTCCACCGAAAGTTATTCGGATATTGAAGCCTGGAAAAAATTTACGGCAGAAGACGCTTTTTCAGATGCCGATGGCAAAACCGACGAGAGCATGCCGCAATCGACATGGGAAGTAAGTTTTTCTGATAAAGAAGGAAACAAAACTTTAGTAACGATTCTTATTGCGTTTGATGATAACAAACAACTGGAAGAATTATTGAACACAGGTTTTAAAGAAGGACTTGCCATGGGCATGGAAAATCTGGATGGCTTGTTGCCGTCGTTGAAAAAGTAATCGTTAGCTAATTTAACCACATAGGCACATAGTAATTAGCAATAGATATTTTCACAAAGATTGATTCGCAAGCGAATCAATACTATGTTTAACTTTATTTATTCTTTTAAAAACTATGTGCCTATGTGGTTAATTTTTGTCATTCCAATGCAGGAAGAATCTAATCTAATCACGTAAGTTTTCTGGCCTCACTTTTTCCTTGATGAAAAAGTAAGCAAAAAATCAAGGCTTCTTAAAATTTAGCTAAAAATCATTTTGCTTCAAGCTGACGATTTAAGCGCTTCGCGAGAGACAAAAATCGTCTCCGCACAAGCCATCTCATTTGAAGCAAAAGATTTTATAACGCAAATTTTAAAAGGCCGCCTCACTTTGTGTGCTCACGCTGAACCAATCCACGTAAGCACACAAAGTATTCCGGTCTATGCATTTTCGATCTTTTGCAGAGATAGCCGAGAGCTAAGCTAGGCATTTAGTTGATTAGGCATAAAGAAAGTGGCTTAGCGAGGCGGCGGTTTCAATTCGCTGCCTCTAAGTCGCGAATTGAAAATCTCCTCCAAAAGATCGAAAGCGTTTTGGTTACTTTTGCGCGCCAAAAGTGACAGAAAATTTAAAGCAAAAATTCCTACCTTTATTAAAACAATTCTGTTATGAGTAATACCACTCAAAAAACGCAGGTAGTTATTGCCGGTGCCGGCCCCACCGGTTTAAGCCTTGCCGCGCAACTAATAAGATACAATATTGATTTTATTATTTTAGAAAAGAACGAACACACCACACCTTTGTCAAAAGCCGTTGTGGTGCAGGCCCGCTCGCTGGAAATTTTTAAAGAACTGGGAATTGTTGAAACGGCTATACAACGCGGACAAGTTACCACTGCTTTAAATTTATTTTATAAAGGCAAACAACGCGCTTTTGTAGATATTAACGGATTAGGCAATGGCGTGAGTGAATTTCCTTTTGCCTTATCGTTAGAGCAAAGTAAAACAGAAACCCTGTTGGCCGAGTATGTTACCAAACATAACAAGCAGATAAACTGGCAATGCGCGTTTGAGTGCTTCGAGCAAAATGAAAAAGGTGTTACCGTTTTTTATAAAGACGCAAATGGTACCGAACAAAAAATCGAGGCCGATTACCTGGTTGGCTGCGACGGCGCCAGCAGCCCCATCCGTCACCAGATGGGCGCTACTTTTGAGGGTGATACAGTGCCAAAATTATTTTATGTAGCCGATGTTATTTTAAAAAGTACGATCATTAATAAGAATGAACTTTTTATTTTTTTAATTAAAAAAGGCTTTATCATTTTCTTTCCTATGGAAGGCAAAGGGCATTACCGCGTGATTGGTATTTTACCGGATGTAACGGATGTTGAGCATCATTTTGAATTTGAAGAGATCCGCAAATTTGTAGTAGAACAAGTATCGGTGCCTCTTGAGTTTGAAAAACTCACCTGGTTCTCTACATACAAAGTGCACAGCCGCAAGGCCAATGATTTTATGAAAGGCCGCGCGTTTATTTGTGGAGATGCAGCCCACATACATACACCAGCCGGTGGACAAGGCATGAACACGGGCATACAGGACGCTTATAATTTAGCCTGGAAACTGGCAGCCTGTTTAAAAGGCGACGCCGGGGCACCGTTGTTGGATACGTATAACAGCGAACGCACTCAAAACGCCAGGCATCTATTACAAACTACCGACAGGATGTTTGATGTGATGACGGGCGCCAATGCGATCTTGAATTTTTTCAGGTTAAGTTTTTTTCCGGTGTTTGCACGAATTATTACCAACAGTGTTTTTGCAAAGAAACGGATCTTCCCGTTGGTTTCGCAAACAGGCATTGCTTATCCTGATAGTGCATTGACCATTGCCAGCGCTATTGGCAAAATAAAAGCGGGAGACCGCATGCCCTATTTTATTTTTAAAGATAAGAGCAGCAGCTACGATCATTTGCAAGACCCAAGTTTTAAATTATTATTCTTTAGCCGCACACAAAATTTACCAACTTTAAAAGAAACAAAGATCAAATTCTCTGCGCAGCATTTTAAAGAGATCCCTGAAAATAGTTTTGGCAAAGAAGATAATTTTTTTGTGCTGCTAAGGCCGGATAACCACGTTTCTTACATTGGCAAAGATCTGAACTCCGTTTACGTCCTGCTTCATAAATTCTCTGCATAATCATGATCAAAATATCATCGCTATTATCTATGAAAATAATTTACACGTTCGCCATCGTACTGATTTTAACTTCATGTGGTGACAACGGTTCGCAGCCAACTACTAACCCGGCAGCAATAGATTCTACCGCAAAGGTTAGCGTAGCTGATTACCTGTTTACCCGCGACCGCACTATTGATTACATAAAACAACACTCATCGGCGGGCGTTGATTTTATACAAAAAATGGAAAGTGATTCGACGGCGAAGCTGGAGAAACTGTTGCGACTTTTATTTACAGGCTCACGTTTAACAGAGCTTACCACGCAGGGCAAAATAAATTTAGAGACCTTTGAAGACGGCGTTGGCTTTGGCATGGCCGATGGCCTTACACTAAGCCAGGGAGAGCGCAATATCTTTTGCACCTCCAAAAAACTATTTACCAGCTACTTTGGTAAAGATACACTGGAGCGCTTGAAACAATTGGATCCTGCCTTGCTGGAATCCATCTTCCAGGCCACCTTTTATGCGGATGCGGCGGTTACCAATTTTGCGTCCACTCCATTGGATGCGTCGGCACAAATTGTAGCTTATGGTATGGTAGCATGCGTAGCGCAAGACATTGGCCCTTTATTACCGCGAACACTTTTAGTATTACTGGCAGATGAAAATTATATTTACATAATAGAAGAACCATTAACAACAGACTTTACAGAAATAAAAAATTGCAAAGCGGTATGGGACAGCCTGAGCCTTGCCGCTGATGTGCCCTTTAAACGTTACCAGCAATCTGCTTTAAAAGACACTGCCGCTTTTAACGACTATTTAGCACTGCAAGATAAAGGCTGGAAAGATTATTGCAATTGCTACCGCCAGCAACTGCCACAACAGGCAAAGTTTAAAAACATCAAACAGCAAATGCAAAGTATGCTGAATGCATTGAAGTAATTTTTCGTTGATTAATTTTTGTGTGCAACTGTTACCGTTTTGACTATTAGAGTACGGTAAACCGAATTAATATTTTATACCCAATCACTTTGATGCGTGGAGGTTTTGGTTATATTTGATAGACCAAAAACGTCTACAATTATTTACAAACACTTAAAATTGGAAAAGCTACGCTTATCGAGTAGTTATGCTCAACCAGCGGGACATTCCGGTGGACAAAATAAATTCTGACAAAATGAGAGATATAAACATAAAAGAAATTATCGACTTAGCGACACAAGACATTGCTGAGCCAGACGGAGAACTTCAAAAAGTTTACGACTGGCATCATGAACGCAAAATAATGCTTATCAAGGGTACAGTTGGTATAGGAATGTCTCTAATAATAACCTTACTCATTTCATATTATAAAAGCGAAATTAAAGTTGACAAGTGGATGATGATCTTCCCTTTAATTTTTTCGATTCTTTCTATGACTTATGGAATTTATGAATTATACCGACTGAGACAAACCGGCAGAAAATATCTAGCGGCCATTTCCCTTCTTAATAGAATGAAGAAAATTAAACCCTTCCTTACTTTATATCGTAACACTTTAAACAGGTAACAATGGATAAATCGTTGGACATATTTAATATTGTTGCTGCATTAATTGCTTCCTTATCAATAGCCACAACTCTGTATTCTTCAATTTCAGAAAGAATAAATCAAATTAGAAAATTACGCAAGTTAAAAGAGGATGTTTTTGAAATCGTTTTAGAATCTTCTAATATTAAAACGCTTGGTAAATATCTAGATCACGAAATTGGTCAATTAACGATTTCTGACTATGTTGAGAATAAAGATATTAATAAAAGAATAGATATTTTATTAAACAGATTAACTCAGTTTATCGGAACTGACGATGAAATTAATAAAGAATCCAAAGAACAGGAGACGTTCACTGAAAAGAGAGAAAGCAAAGAACAATTTAAAGATTTTCCTTATTTAGGAAAACTTGGACCTGAGTTTGATAAAATAATATCTGAATTATACACTGGTGAACCGTGGAATGCTTTAGCAAGACTTCGCAGACATATTGAAATTACGCTTAAGGAAATAGCGCAGAAACATAATATTCCAGTAGAAAAAATGCATTCGATGACATACATGATTGACTTTTTAAAGCATAATAAAATAATCCCCATTGATGTCGCTAGAAATTTAAAATATCCTATTCACGTCAGTAACCGTGCAGTACATGGTGAAGACTTAAAACAAGGAGAAGCAGAAGAAGCAATTTATCATGCGGCAATAGCCCTCGACAGAATAATTAATAATGACAAACAGCAGACATAAAACTGTATGCCGCTGGCTAAACATAACAGCAGCTACTTGCAATTTTTTGCCGCTAGCGCTCAAATGCGTAACTTGACATAGCAAAAAACTGCAAGTAGCTGCAAAACGTTATGCGGTATACTAAAAAGACACGATAATGACAATAACATCTAGTGAATACGGATTCCCAATTTTTATTAGCTCAACAGACTACAATTTAATAGACCTGCGAGCTGAATTGGCTAAATATCTTTCAGACCTTGGTTATAGACCGATTTTAAGCTCGTCGGACGGTTTCCACGACAATTCACCTGACTTGGAACCATGGGAATCTTGCCTTCAAGTACTTCAATCTGCATACGTAATGGTGTTAGTTATAGATGGAAAATATGGAGATACATTCGAATGGAAAAACTTTTCATCAATAATCGGAGAAAGAAAAGTTTCACCAACACATGCAGAGTATTTACTTGCTCACAAGACAAAAATGCGAATGTTAGTTTTTGTAAGAAAAGAGCTATTGACCTATTATCAAACTTATAGAACTGCGATTAAAAACTCCAAAGGTGACAAGGCAAAAGCAAAAGAGAGTCTTGCAATTTCATTACCAAAACACATTGCTTTTGAAACATTAGAATTCATAGAAGAAGTAAAAACTACACGACCAATTCCTTGGATAAAACCATTCGAAAACGTAACAGAAATTAAGCAAGAAATTCAAAAGAAAATGCTGAACGAACTTGCTGAATTATTCCTCTTCAAGAATAAACATTTAGAAGCTGTAGTTCGTGCTTTTTCAACTGTCTTGGATGACTTGCCAGAAGACAAGCGTAAAGAAACTTTAGAAAAAATAGGCGCTACAAAAGAATTGATAATTGAAGTAGAAACTCAAACTAAAGTAATACTCGACCTTAAAAAGGAAAAGGAAAAATTACATGCAGAACTAAAAGGGAAAACTGAAGAACTTGAGAAGGCGCAAAAAGAAAAAAAGAAAGAAACTTCTGGCCTTCAGAAAAAGGTTGAAAAATTAACCGAAGAGCTTGACAGTATTGATACTCGAATAACAAGTCACGAACTAAACAACGCTAACTATTTAATTTCAGGCTCAACAATCCCTTATGTAACACTTGGTTCACTCAGTAATTCTGCAAGTATATTAGGCGGAACGACAAGTGGATTATATTCGACTGGAATTTTAGGTACGGCAAATGCTTCCCCTTTTTCAACCGTATTAGGTACAAATTCTTTGTATACAGTTCCACATACCTGTGACAAATGTCATACAAATACCCTTTCAACAACCTCAGTAGCTTTTGGTTCTTTAAAAACTTGCCCGAGTTGCAAAAGAAAACTATGCAGCAGCTGCTTTAATGGAATTGGTACAGCAGGATTAGTTTTTAGCTCCGTTTGTGCCGACTGTAGCAACGACAGTGCGACAGCAGTATTGAAGACCAAATAGTACACCGCATAACACGGGTTTTGCGTTAGTGGCAGACAGTGCGAATAGAAACATTTGAGTAATTAATAAACGTTGGTGTTGGCAGACAGCTTTCGGTTTCAAAAGCCCACCAACGCAAAGCCCGAAAACCTACCATCAAAAAAACATTCAAAAACTCAAAATAATATTTAAGTCTTAAGAATACCCATTACCCTCCCCCACCTCATTTCTTTTTCCTATTTTCACATGCGGTATGAAAAAGGTATTTTACTTACTGGTTATTTTAAACAGCTGCCTGTATGCGCAAAATGAGCGCAATACCCTGGTAGATTCGTTGCTAAAGCTGGTAAATAAAGAGAAAGCAGATTCAAACAAAGTGGCTCACCTCAATACCATTTCCTGGGAGTATCAATTTACCAACCTCGATAGCGCCTTGTATTATGGACAGCAGGCGCTGGAGCTGGCCAACAAATTAAAATGGCAAAAAGGCGTTGCCAAATCTTACAGCTTTTTGGCCGTATTCTATAAATCAAAAGGCGATGCTGCCAAAGCCCTGCAATATAATTTTACCGCATTGCAAGCCGCAAAAGCCATGGGCAACAAAAACGCCATCGCTTCCATCTTATGCAACATCGGTATTATATATAAAGACAAAAGCGCTTATCCCAAAGCCCTCACCTATTTTTTTGATGCGCTAAAAACCGCCGAAAGCGTAAACAACCAGCGGCTAATGGGTATTATACAAAGTAACATGGGTAACATTTATACCGAACAGGCCAGCTACCCCGAGGCGCTCAGGTATACCAGGCACGCTTTAACCATTGCCGGACAACTTGAGGATATAGAACTGCAGGCCAATACCCTTGGCAATATTGGGCTAATTCATTTTTTGCAGCGGCAGTACGACAGTGCCTTGGTGTATTATTTTAAAACCTTGCCACTGGATGAGGCCATGGGCAACAAAAACGCAATGGCCCTGCATATTGAGAACATTGCTTCGGTATACCTGGAACAAAACCAATATGAGAAAGCGCTGGAGTTTTATTTTAAAGCGCTAAACATGAACCGCGAGATCGGTAACAAAATAGAGGAAACCCGGAGCTTAGGCAACATAGGTTACGCTTACGGCTTTTTAAAGAATTATAAGGAAGCCGAAAGTTATTTACAGAAGGCATTGGCACTAGCCGATGAACTGGACGCCATCTCGCAAAAAAAAGATTTTGAATACGCCCTGAGCGAAATGTACGAAAAAAAAGGCGACACCGGCAACGCATTAAAAGCCTATAAAAAATTTATTGCCATCCGCGACAGTATCTTTAATAAAGAGAATACCAAAAAACAAACGCAGCAGGAAATGCAATACGAATTTGATAAAAAACAAATTGCCGAAAAGGCCGAACAGGATAAAAAAGATGCCATTGCCGTTGAAGAAAAACAAAAACAAAGCCTGATCACCTGGGCTGTATCGGGTGTGTTACTGCTGGTGCTGGTGTTCTCTGTTTTTATCTATAACCGTTTTACCGTTACCAAAAAACAAAAACAAATTATTGAAGAACAAAAGATACAGGTGGATGGCGCTTACCATTTGCTGCATGAAAAGAATAAAGAGATCATGGACAGCATTAATTACGCTGAACGCATCCAGCGGAGTTTTTTGGCCACCAAACAATTGTTAGACGAGCACCTCGACAATTATTTTATTTTGTTTAAACCAAAAGACGTAGTAAGTGGTGATTTTTACTGGGCCGCCAGATTGCGCAACGGTAACTTTGCGCTGGCCACTGCCGATAGCACGGGCCACGGGGTACCGGGCGCTATTATGAGCTTACTGAACATTACCAGTCTGGAAAGAGCGATAGATAATTACACAGAGCCTTCGGAGATCTTAAATGCCACGCGCAAAACCATTATTGAGCGTTTAAAAAAAGACGGCAGTGCCGAAGGTGGTAAAGATGGTATGGATGCCAGCTTAACCGTATACGATTTTAAAAATAAAAAATTAGTTGTGGCGGCGGCTAATAATCCCGTATGGATAGTACGATCTGTCACTTCGAGCGAAGTTGAGAAGCATACGCCAAGTTTCGACTCCGCTCAACCTGACAGACCTACAATTGTCAGTTCGAGTAGCGAAACGGAGAGTAGCGTATCGAGAACGCTTCTCGATACATCCCTCCTATCGTCGGGATTACCCGAAGTGACAACGCACTCTAACCCTCAACATTCCAACCCTTCACCCGAAAAAAAATTTGAAGTGATAGAAATTAAACCCGATAAAATGCCCGTTGGCAAACACGATAAAGAAGCCATTAGCTTTACACAACAAGAAATACAATTGCAAAGCGGCGACGTGGTGTATGCTTTAACAGATGGTTTCCCCGACCAGTTTGGCGGCGAAAAAGGAAAAAAATTTATGAGCAAAAACCTGCGTGAGTTGCTTGCCAAACATGCGCATCTGCCCATGCAGGCGCAAAAAGAAAAACTGGAAGAGGCCTTTAAGAAATGGGTTGGAGAATTAGAGCAGGTAGATGACGTAACCATTGTAGGAATTAAGATATGATCTAAAAATTTAAAATTCAATATTCATGAACACAGTATATTTAGAACCTACACAACAATCGGGTATCGCGCTTTTTAAACGTAACATCAAAGGGCCGGTGGTTATGCTCAATCTGCTTCGTTTTAAAGCCGTGGCCGATTACTCTCAAAACCCTGAAATGGCACAGCCAGCACCCATCAGCGGTGAAGAAGCTTATCGCTTATATATAGAACAAACCTTGCCGTTTTTAAAACGATCGGGTGGCGAAATTCTGTTTTTAGGAAAAGGCGGAAGTTTTTTAATTGGCCCCGAGCACGAAAAATGGGATTGTGTTATGCTCATTAAACAAAAGAGCGTAGAAGATTTTTTTGCTTTCGCATCAAACAAAGATTATTTAAAAGTATTGGCGCACAGAACCGCGTCCATAGAAGACTCCCGGCTATTACCATTGGAAGATCAAAAATTTTAATAAAAAACATCCGCAAAAACTCAAAGCAATTTTTGAGTTCTTGCGGATGTTCAAATGTGTTTATTTGCCAGTTCGACTATCTGGAACGCTTCTCGATACATTCCTCCCAAGGTCGGAATTACTCGAAGTGACATTGAATTTTGTCAGTTCGGGTAGCGTAACGAAGTGGAGCGTATCGAGAACAATCCCGATATATTCCTCCCAAGGTCGGAATTACTCGAAGTGACATTGAATTTTGTCAGTTCGGGTAGCGTAACGAAGTGGAGCGTATCGAGAACAATCCCGATACATTCCTCCTATGGTCGGAATTACTCGACGTGACAATTCGTTTAAAGTTTTGGGGTTATCCCTTAACCCACAATTATTTATTAAAACCTATTTTACTTTTATCAGGCTGTTGTTGCCCATTTTTATTGGGGTTAGCAACAGGCGGTTCGTTCGTTTCTTTTTCCGGTGTTTGGTCGGGGTCGTTGTTTGGCAATTTAGGATTATTACCCTCGTTCTTTTTGCTTGGCTCATCCTTATTCAATCCTGTTTTATTGGTATCCGGATTGTTGGTTACCTTTTCGTTTCCGCCCGGGTTATTATTTGGTGTTTCCATGATTTCTTGTTTTTTAAAATTAAGCAATGCTATCGCGCATTGATTTTACAGTGTCGTGCCCTTTTTGTAATTCGGCACGTTGCCTTGTAATTACATCCAAAGCATCCTTAGGGATATCTTCGGTATGCTTTAAAATATCATCGTAAGTTTCTTTCGCTTTGTCTTCACCAAAATGGCAGGAAGAAAGAATGGCTTTACGGTCGTGATCGCTGATCATTGATTTAAAATCCATCCATATACGAAATAATTTACCGGTGTTTTTTGTTTCGTCGCGCTCCGCGGTTTCTTCGCCGGCAGGTACAAATTTTCTTAACTCCAGGGCAAAACCTTTGCTCTGGTTGCTAAAATCGGTGAATAAAGATTTAAGGTCTGCTTCTTTGGTTTCCTGCGCGGCTGTTTTGTAGCCTTCGTAACGGTCGTTATTGATGATAATTAGATCGTTAATGTAGGTTGCTATTTTCTCTTTTGTTTCCATGACTATTTATTTTTTAGTTGATTTTATTTTGCATTTTTTGGGAGGCTTTGTATCCCCCTCTTGAGGGAGTACCCGAAGGGGGAGTGAGGAATTTTATCCTCCTCCGTCGCTTCGCGCCACCTCCTCCAGAGGAGGATATATCAATACCTATTTTTTTGAGCTTGCTTTTTTAGCGCCCATTTTTTTACTACTCATTTTTTTAGACGCTGCTTTTTTTGTCGGTTTTTTAGCCGAAGATTTTTTTGAAGCTGCTTTTTTGGAAGAAGATTTCTTTTTTGGAACTCTCGCCCCTTCTGCCCTTGCTTCTGAAAGCCCAATGGCTATTGCTTGTTTGCGGCTTTTTACTTTTTTGTTTGAATTGCCCGACTTCAGTTCGCCATGTTTCATTTCATGCATGGCTTTTTCAACTTTGTCTCCGGCTTTTTTTGAATACTTCGCCATAAAATTGTTTTTAGTTTTTGTACCCTTATTTTTTCAATAACCATACCGCTATCCGGGCGCGCATCCAAACAGGTTCACAACCCCTTTATTTACAGGCTTTTTAGAGCATTGAGAAATAATTACATCAATTAAATTTTTGAGAATAAATGTAGATACACTTCTACATACTGGAGAAATTACCCCGTATCAATTATTTTTTGTAAATTAATTTCTCATTTCACAACATGACTTCAAGAAGAAATTTTATAAAGACCGGTGGATTAATAACAGCCTCTACCCTGCTCGTGCCAACTACTACTATGGCAGGCATTGTGGCCACAAACACAACCGGTAAAATAAAACCCACAGCATTAAGGCCTGGCGATACCGTTGCTATCAGTTCTCCTGCAGGCGCCGTGTGGGATACCGCGCAGGTAGAAACGTTTACAACCATTTTAAAGAGTTTTGGTTTTAACGTTATGCATGGTAAAACGCTTACCGAAAAATTCGGCTACTTTGCTGGTACCGACGATCTGCGGGCCAACGAGCTCAATAATTTTTTTGCAGATAAAAATATAAAAGGCATTTTTTGCATGAAAGGCGGCTGGGGCTGCGCGCGCATACTTGATAAATTAGATTATAAGAGCATTAAAGAAAATCCCAAAGTATTAATTGGTTTTAGCGATATCACTGCCCTGTTACTTGCCATTACTGCTAAAACAGGGCTTATTACTTTTCATGGTCCGGTAGGTAATTCGGGGTGGAACGATTTTACAAAAAAAACTTTTAGCGATGTTACCATGAATGCCTTTGCCTCTGCCTATCCTGAAACGCCTGCTACAGAAGATAAACCTGTATTGATACATTCGGGTAAAGCCAGCGGCGAGTTGGTTGGCGGTAATCTCACGGTTCTTTCGGCATTAATTGGCAGTACTTATTTGCCTGATTTTAAAAATAAAATTCTTTTTTTAGAAGAAGCCAAAGAAGAGCCTTATAGTATTGACCGTATGCTCACGCAATTAAAATTAAGCGGTGTTCTTGATTCGATTAGCGGTTTTGTATTTGGCAAATGCGCCAAATGCCTGGCAGAAGAACCACAAAAGGCCTTTACCTTTCATGAAGTTATCATGCAACACATACAACCGCTAAAGATCCCGGCTTTTTATGGCGCTATGATCGGCCATATCGAAAATAAACTCACCGTGCCATTGGGAATTCCTGCTGTACTTGATGCGGATAAAGGAACTATTTTGTTGCAGGAAAATTCGGTAATTTAGACTTAACCACAAAGCGCACCAAGAAGGCTCAAAGCTCGCAAAAAAATTAAACCACATAGACACATAGAATTAATGAAAACAAAGACTCACAAAGATCGATTCGCAACCGAATCAATACTATGTTTATCTCTATATTCTTCTTACTTAAAAAACTATGTGCCTTTGTGGTTAAAATGAATATGCAACAAAAAAGCCCAAGCATTTTTTTGCCTGGGCTCTTCATTTTTTAAATACAGTTGAATAGAATTCAACTTTCTAAACTTTCAAACTTTGAACTAAAGATGTATCACCTCTCCGTATGCGGCAGCTGCGGCTTCCATAATGGCCTCGCTCATGGTTGGATGCGGGTGAATGGTTTTAATTAATTCGTGACCGGTAGATTCTAATTTTCTTAAAGCAACGATCTCAGCGATCATTTCGGTTACGTTAGCACCGATCATATGTGCACCAAGGATCTCGCCGTATTTAGCATCAAAGATAATTTTAATGAAACCATCTTTTGCGCCAGACGCGCTTGCTTTACCCGAAGCCGAAAAAGGGAATTTGCCCACCTTTACAGTATAACCTGCTTCCTTCGCTTTTTTCTCGGTATAACCAACGCTTGCAATTTCAGGCACACAATAGGTACAACCCGGAATGTTGTTATAATCGATCGGGTCAACATGCATACCTTTGATCTTTTCTACACAGGTAATACCTTCGGCGCTGGCAACGTGTGCCAGGGCTTGTCCGCCAACACAGTCGCCAATTGCGTAATAGCCCGGTACGTTAGTAGCGTAATATTTATCAGTAAGGATTTTTCCTTTATCGGTTTTAATTCCTGTTTCTTCAAGGCCAATGCCGGTAATATTGGCTTCAATACCAACAGCCGAAAGAACGATCTCTGCATCCAAAGTAACATTTCCTGTTTTTGTTTTTACATTTACTTTGCAGCCATCTCCTTTTGTATCTACGCTCTCTACCGAAGCTTCGGTCATCACTTCAATACCAACTTTTTTAAACGATTTCTCCAATTGTTTGCTCACTTCTTCGTCTTCTACCGGAACAATGTTTGGTAAAAATTCAACCACCGTTACTTTAGTACCCATGGTGGCATAAAAATAAGCGAACTCAACGCCAATAGCGCCGCTGCCAACCACTACCATCGATTTTGGTTGTTTTGGTAATACCATGGCCTCGCGGTAACCAATGATTTTTTTACCATCCTGCGGTAAATTTGGCAACTGGCGCGAACGGGCACCTGTAGCTATAATAATATGTTTGCCTTCGTAAGTAGTGGTTTTACCATCTGCAGTAACGTCCACTTTTTTTCCTGCTTTTACTTTAGCGGTGCCCATGATCACATCGATCTTGTTCTTTTTCATTAAGAACTGAACGCCTTTACTCATGCCTTCAGCCACATCACGACTGCGTTTTACAACACCGGTAAAATCGGCTTTAATATTCTCGGCACTGATACCGTAATCTTTAGAATGATTTAAATATTCATACACCTGCGCACTTTTTAATAACGCTTTGGTTGGGATACATCCCCAGTTTAAACAAATACCACCAAGACTTTCCTTCTCGATAACCGCTGTTTTAAATCCTAACTGCGAAGCTCTGATAGCTGTTACATATCCGCCCGGGCCGCTTCCTATTACAATTACATCGTAGTTCATAATTTTTAGTTTTAAAGCTTCTAATTTAAATAATTTATTTGAATTTATAGTTCCTGTTAATTTTGTACTTTTCCGTTACTATCTATTTCCACCACATCAAAGCCAAGTTTCTTTACTTTTTCAAGATTAGTAGCTTTATCGCCAACAATTACAATTACCATATTGTTATACGGCAGGTATTTTTTTGCCAGGCTGTTGACCTCATTCTTTGAGATAGCATTTAATATTTCTGTTTGTTTAGCCACATAATCTTTAGAAAGATCGTAATCTAAAACACGTTTAATAAAATATAATTTTTGCAGGGGCGATTCGTACTTTAAAGCATCGGACTGGGCTATTGCATTTTTGGTAAATGCCAGCTCATCGTCTTTTATACCGTTAGTTACAAACTCTTTAAATTCTTTAAAGGTCTCTACAACGGTACTATCAGTTGTATTTGCTTTAAAGCCACCGCTTATAGAAAAGATGCCGGGGTATTTTGTACCCGAAAAACCGCCACGCACACCATAGCTCCAGCCTTTTATCTCGCGCAACAAATAATTTATGCGACTGTTAAAGGCACCTGAAAAACTAAAATTCATAATGGTGTTTTTATAATAATCTCCGGTAGCATCAAAAGGTAAAGCAATGTAACCAACACGTATCTCGCTTTGGGCAGCGTTCTTTTTATCTAAAAAATAAATTTTGGTCTTTTCTATTGTTGGTATTACAGAATTATCGGGTGTTAAAGGGCGTCCCGGCATTAAGCGCGAAAGAAAGGCCAGTTCTTTGGTTACTTCTTCCTGGCTTATATCACCGCTTACTGCAATAGAAACAAGAGATGAATTCAAGATCTTTTTATAATACTCCTTTACGTCATCTATAGTAATACTGTTCACTGTTTCGATAGTACCACTTTTTGGATAACCAAAAATATGATCAGGACCGTATAAGATCTTTTTAAAAGCTGCATCTGCAAGCACAGTGGCATTTGTTTGTCCCTGCATGATCCTGTTGCTCTGTTGTTTTTTCTCTATTGCAAATTCGGTGGTATCAAATTTTGGTTCAAATAAACTCTCTTCTAATATTTTTAATGTGGCTTTTAAATTTGGCTTTGTAGATTCAACAATTACCGTAATATCTTCATCGCCCGCAAAACAATTGATGCTTGAGCCAAGTCTTTCTAATTTATTCTCAATTTCTTCGGCGCTGGTTTTTAAAGTACTTTGCTCTAACAAAGAAGTTAAAAGCTCTACAGTACCCGATTTTTCTTTTTTCTCGAACAAATGGCCGGCTTTAAAACCTATTAAAATATTTATTTTAGGGATCTCATTCTCTTTAGTGCCAATTAAAGGCATGTTATTTATTTTACCGGTGTAAAAATCAGGCACGGGTACAGCTGAGGCAGGTTTAGCTACAGGCATTATTGAGCGGTTAAAATTATCTACGGGCTCTTTAAAACTCAGATTCTTATACTCGGCACTTTCTGTTTCAATTGTGCGTTCATACATTTTCCAGTTATCTTCTTTAGCTTTAAGCTCGCTTTTGCCTTTTGGCACACAGCTTAAAATAACAGCCGGTTTATTTTTAATATAGGTATTATAAACACGCATTACATCCGCTTTGGTAACTGCTAAATTATTTTTAATATCGGTTTGTATATAATTGGCATTTTTTACCAGGGTAAAATTAGCGGCAAGCATACCTCCTTTACCCTGCACTGTAGTTAAACGATCGTATAAATTACTTTTAAACTCTTCTTTAAACTTTAAAAGGTCATCATCGCTGGCACCTTTTTTTGCCCATTTTGCAAGCACATCGGCCAGTTCTTTTTCTACATCTGCCAATTTTGTTGTTGGATTACTTACAATAGAGAAAATGAATTGCCCGCCTAACTCACGGGAGAACTGGAAAGCGCTTGCCCTTGAAGCCTTTTGTGTTTCGATAAACGCCTTATATAATGGCGACCCCTGCGAACCTGCAAGGATCTTGGCAAGAACTTTCAAGGCCGCTTCGTCTTTATTATTGGCTGGTACCGTTTGATAAGCGATATTGACCATAGGAAACTTTACGTTATCCTCATACGATACATAACGGTTAGCTTCTAATTTAAAAGGAGCAACAATTTGTTTTTTAACTTCCGGTCCCCTTTCTATATTTCCAAAATACTTTTGCGCAAGGATCAGTACTTCATCTGTATTTACATCACCTGCAACGGTTAAAACGGCGTTGTTAGGACCATACCAGCGCATGTAAAAACGTTTAAGATCGTTCACGTCTACCCTGTCAAGATCCACCAGGTAACCAATGGTTGACCAGCTATATGGGTGTCCTTTAGGATATAAAGCCTCGCCTGCTTTTTCAAAAACGAGCCCGTAAGGAGCATTATCATAACGTTGTCCTCTTTCATTTTTTACTGTAGAGCGTTGCACTTCAAATTTTTTCTGCGTAACCGAATCCAGTAAAAAGCCCATACGGTCTGATTCCAGCCAAAGCATTTTTTCAAGTTGGTTGCTTGGCACGGTCTCAAAATAATTAGTACGGTCGGTATTGGTGCTTCCATTTAAATTACCCCCGGCTTCGGTAATAATTTTAAAATGCTGTTCATCTGCCACATGTTTTGAACCCTGGAACATCATATGCTCAAAGAAATGTGCAAAACCACTGCGTCCCTGTTGCTCGCGGGCACTACCCACGTGATAGGTAACATCCACATAACAGATAGGGTCGCTATGATCTTCGTGTATAAGAATGGTAAGCCCATTTGTAAGCTGGTATCTTTTATAAGGAATAACAATTTCATTTCCTGTTTTTTTTACTTCCTCAATAAATTGAGGAACAGGATAGGTTGTATTTGGCCCCGAACTGGCAATGGGTATATTTTTTTGGGCGCTGACAGATACATAAGTACCGGCACTAAGCACCAGGCATAGGATTAGTTTTTTCATAACAATAATGAATAGCAAATATAGCAGAATTGTGATCTTAAAGCATATTAAAATTGATTTAAATTGGCATTTAAAAGACCCTGTTTTACAAACATTTAACACGCTTCTGCAATAAACTAAATTTTTGTACGTACCTTTGTAATATCAAACTATTAATGTCATGTATCCTGAAGCAATTGTAAACCCAATGAAGGCCGAATTAACAACGGCAGGTTTTAGAGAATTAACAAGTCCTGAAGATGTAGATAAAGCTATTAAATCTGAAGGCACAACCCTGGTGGTTGTAAACTCAGTGTGTGGTTGTGCTGCCGGTGCGTGTCGCCCGGGGGTTAAAAAAAGCCTTGAAAACGTAAAAAAACCAAGCAATTTAACTACGGTTTTTGCAGGTTTTGATATAGAAGCCGTTACACAGGCCAGAAAACATTTCTCACCGTATCCAGCGAGTAGCCCTGCTATTGCTTTGTTTAAAAATGGTGAGCTGGTACATTTTGTAGAGCGCCATAATATTGAAGGCCATAACGCTTTAGCTATTTCGGAGCACTTAAAGGCTGTTTACGACGAATTTTGTTAATTAAATAAAAACAAATCTTTAAAAGGCGCATTTTTTTGCGTCTTTTTTTATTTATTTAGGTTACTTTTGTCGGGACTTAGAATTAATTAAAAACTATAAAAAATGAAACTATTCAGAATTTTAGCAGCTGGTTTAATACTAACTATAGGAAGCTTAAGCTTTACCTCTTGCGGAGGCGAAAAAGAAAAAGAAGTAAATCCTTTGGCGGATAGCTTACAAGCTGTAAACGGCGATTTAAATGGTAAATTAAGTGAGAAAGAAGCTGCAATGCAGGAATTTATCACTTCGTTTAACGAGATCCAGGAAAATTTAAATGCTATCAAAGAAAAAGAAAAGATCGTTTCGAATGTAAGCTCACAAGGCGATGTTAAAAGTAAAGAAGATCAGATCAAAGAAGATATCCAGGCTATTTATGATTTGATGTCGAAAAATAAGAACCGCATTAGCTCTTTAAGCAAAAAACTAAAGAACAGTAACTTAAAATTAGAAGGTTTAGAGAAAATGATCGAAAATCTTCAAAACAGTATTAATTTAAAGGATAGCGAAATAGCTGAGTTAAAAAATAAAATGGAAGGTTTAAATATTGAACTTTCTAACTTAACTACAAACTACCAGGAAGTTGAACAGGAAGTAGCTGCAAAAACTGAAGAAATAAACACCGCTTATTATGCTATTGGTACTTCAAAAGAATTAAAAGAGAAAAATGTTATCTCTAAAGAAGGTGGATTTATTGGTTTGGGAAAAACAACTAAAGTAAAAGAAGATTTTAATAAAGAATATTTTACCAAAGTTAATATTGAGCAAACCACTTCTATTAATATTGGCGCTAAAAAAGCTAAAGTAATAACTTCTCACCCTAGCAGTTCATATAAAATTGTAGGCGAAAAACCGGTAGAAAAGATCGAGATCACCAATCCTAAAGAATTCTGGGGCGCTTCTAAATACCTGGTTATTATTATTGATTAATTCATTGCATATAATAATTAAAAAGCCGTGTAATAAAAATACACGGCTTTTTTGTTTATTAACTTTATATAATTGTAACCTATAGTATAGATTATTACGGGGAATTAGTATCTTCATCTCAATGAAATTACCAGTTTTAAGATGTGTGGCTTTTTGTATTTTGAAATATGGTTTATTTAAAGCAAACTAACTCTATGCTTTTAAGATTTAAAACACTTTTGCAAAAGCCATCATTACTGCTGTTGTTTGTCATTCCTGTTTTTATTGTTTGCGTGCATTACAATCAATCTAAATGGAACAATAAAACAGCTGTAATAGAATTTGATGTTATTAATTATTACTCTTATTTACCTGCCGCATTTATTGATAAAGATCTAAAACTAACATTTATCAATCCTACAAATCAACCCTATTATTTTGCTACCAATAAATATTGGCCCGTTAAAACAAGTGATGAAAGGTTTGTAATTAAGATGAGCATGGGACTTGCTTATTTATATTCCCCGTTTTTTTTTATTGCCCATGCCTGTGCCGGCCCGCTTGGCTTTCAACAGGATGGTTTTTCTAAACCTTATCAGTATGCCATTCAGTTTTCGGGACTGCTCTATTTAGTTATTGGTTTATTTTGGCTGCGCAGGTTGTTGTTGCGGTTTTATAGCGAACAGGTTGTTTTTTTTAGCATACTGATCATTTATTTTGGAACCAATCTTTTGTGTTATAGTACGCTGAAATCGCCAATGAGCCATCAGTACAATTTTTTTCTGTTTACCGGCCTCATTTATTTTTCGATAACCTGGTTGCAAACAAAAAAACCCAGGCATGCCGCCTTAATGGGGCTGTTTATTGGAATGCTGGTAGTTGTAAGGCCTACCAATGTTATCCTTACATTATTCATATTGCTTTATAATGTAAATACCTTAACTGCTTTTAAAGAACGTGTATTACTACTGGTAAAAAAAATGCCGCAGGTTACGCTAATGATCATTATTGCCTTTTTACTTTTTGTACCTCAAATGCTTTATTGGAAGCTCGCCACAGGCAATTACCTTTATTTTTCTTATGTAGGAGAAAGGTTTTATTTTAATGACCCGCATTTAATTAAGGTTTTGTTCAGTTTCAGGAACGGCTGGTTAATTTATAGTCCATTAATGCTCTTATCCCTTATTGGTATATATTTTCTTTATAACGCCAAAAGCCCGTATTTTTTACCAATACTTGTTATTTCGCCGGTTATGCTATATATCTTTTCATCGTGGTGGTGCTGGTGGTATGGCGGTTCGTTCGGTTTTAGACCTATGATAGATCTTTATCCTATGCTAAGTTTTGGAATAGCGGCATTTTTAAATTTCATTATGCATCATTCAAAAAAAATAAAAATCCCTTCCATTTCCATGATCATACTTTTTATTTTATTGAATCTCTTTCAAACCATTCAATTCCATTACAACATTATACATTACGACAGCATGACCTTTGCCGCCTATAAAGACAGGTTCTTCAAAATTAACCGCGCGCAATGCGACAGGTCTTTATTAGAAAGGCCCGATATGGAACTTGCTAAAAAAGGAATAGAAGCCACCATACCATTTGTTGGCGAATAGCATTAGTAAAAGATCGAATTACAGGATATTATTTTACTTTCCGGGCAGCCACCATCATCTCTTCACCAATATTTAAAGCCGATAGCGTGTTGTAGATTATATTATGAACAAACACGAACAGTTTTAATTGCCACATAGGTTTAGTGGTAAATTTATTAAAGTATTGTTGCCGCTCTGCCGCATTAATAGTGGCGTTAGCCTGCGCAGTTGTTTGTTTTTTATTGCTCTTGAATTTCTTTAAAAAAGGCAACAAGGTGTACATTATAAATAATTTTATCTCGAAAGAAGATTTTATTTTAACAACCTCGTAACCGTTACGTTGTAATATTTTAGTGATAGTATCGTGACCAAAATAGTTTACATGGTCAAGCCCCATCATCTTCCAGTTATCTTTATGTTTTTTTGCAAAGTAACTATCGATCTGCGGCACCTGTAAAAACAGGTAACCATCTGGCTTTGTAAGCTTGGCGCATTTGGCCAAAAAATCATCCGCTTTGTCAATATGTTCTAAAACATCCCACATGGTTATCACGTCAAATTTTTTTGATTCATCCATCTCAAAAAAATCAATGTGATCTACGGGCAACTTAAGATCATTTACACAATACAAATAAGGCTGTTCAGAGATCTCTACACCGTAAACATCATAGCCCAGCTCTTTTCCTGCCAGCATAAAATGGCCCCAGCCTGCGCCAAGATCGAACAGCTTACCAGACTTAATAAACTTTTGAATGAATTTAAAACGTAATTTATGTCTTTGGATCTTTACCCAGTTATTACCTGCGCGGATAGCTGCAGTAACATCGGCATTTTTATACTGGGTATACTCTATTTGTTTGCGGTAATAAGGCGGAATAAAATGTAACGAGCAAACATCGCAGGTTACAACGGCAAATTTTTCTTTTTGATACTTTAACCGGAACTTATTTTTATCATTGTTTCCGCACACACAACAATGAATATCTTCGGCCATAAAGCCTGGTAGAGCAGTCATAGAAAATGTTAAGGTTTTGTTTCTAATTCAAAAGTACTTTCGGTAATTGGGTTGCTATCCCTAAAATAAGAAACCCCGCCCCAGCTAAAGATCTTTTTTTGATATACCCAGGCCATCTGTTCCTTTACAACCACGCGCTGAATAATAACCACGCCGGTACCGCTAATTGTTTCTTCGGTAACACCGGGGCTGTATTTTGCCAATAATTGTTTTACCCTGTCGGCCCCCTGGTTTTGATCAGAGTTAATTAGTTTTTCGCATTCCACCAATCTTACTTTCGCATATACATCTCCACCTTTATGTGTAAGGGCTTCTTCGTAATATTTTTTAGCGTTCACAAAATCTTTGGCGGTAAAAAAACCGTCGGCGCTTTTAATAGCATCTTTATATTTGGTATCTACCGGCACAGTGGCAACCGTTGGGGTAGTTACTTTTTCTTTCGCCAGTTTATCAGCTAATTCTTTATCCGCTTTCGCTTTAGCATCGGCTGCAGCTTTTTCCTTGGCAGCTTTATCAGCAGCCTCTTTATCAGCTTTTGCTTTTGCGGCAGCCAGTTCATCCGCAGCTTTTTTTGCAGCAGCATCCGCTTCTGCTTTTGATTTAGCATCTGCGGCGGCTTTATCTTTAGCGGCTTTATCGGTCAGTTCTTTTTCCGCTTTGGCTTTTGCGTCGGCTTCTGCTTTGGCTTTTGCATCTGCGTCAGCTTTATCTTTTGCAGCTTTATCCGCAAGTTCTTTTTCTGCTTTGGCTTTTGCGTCGGCCTCTGCTTTGGCTTTTGCATCAGCATCAGCTTTATCTTTTGCTACTTTATCTGCTAATTCTTTATCTGCTTTAGCCTTGGCATCTGATTCAGCTTTAGCTTTGGCGGCGGCTTCCGCAGCTTCTTTATCGGCTTTGGCTTTTGCTGCCGCTAACTCATCGGCCGCTTTCTTGGCAGCAGCATCTGCTTCTGCTTTTAATTTGGCTTCGGCAGCAGCTTTATCTTTTGCGGCTTTATCCGCAAGTTCTTTTTCTGCTTTGGCCTTTGCATCTGCATCGGCTTTTGCTTTTGCAGCAGCATCTGCTAATTCTTTATCAGCCTTGGCTTTTGCTATGGCATCCGCTTCGGCCTTGGCTTTCGCAATGGCATCTGCCTCAGCTTTGGCTTTAGCCTCAATGGCCGCTTTTTCTGCCGCTTCTTTTTCTGCTTTGGCTTTGGCTGCTGCTAATTCATCAGCGGCTTTTTTTGCAGCGGCATCTGCTTCAGCTTTGGCTTTGGCAGCCGCTTCATCAGCCGCTTTTTTAGCTGCTGCATCTGCAAGTTCCTTATCTTTTGCTATTTTGTCTGCCAGTTCTTTTTCGGCTTTTGCTTTTGCGTCAGCTTCCGCTTTTGCCTTGGCTTCTGCCTCGGCTTTATCTTTCGCCGCCTTATCTGCTAATTCTTTCTCGGCCTTGGCTTTTGCCTCCGCTTCTGCTTTTGCTTTTGCTTCGGCCTCTGCTTTATCTTTTGCAACTTTTTCTGCTAATTCTTTCTCGGCCTTGGCTTTTGCCTCCGCTTCTGCTTTTGCTTTTGCTTCGGCCTCTGCTTTATCTTTTGCAACTTTTTCTGCTAACTCTTTTTCAGCTTTGGCTTTTGCCGCCGCCTCAGCTGCCGCTTTTTCGGCCGCTGCTTTATCTGCTGCTTCCTTATCGGCTTTTGCTTTGGCTGCTGCTTCTGCTGCCGCCTTTTCTTTTGCCAGTTTCTCTGCCGCTTCTTTCTCTGCCGCCGCTTTCATTGCTGCCTCAGCCGCTGCTTTTTCTGCTGCCGCTTTATCTGCTGCTTCTTTTTCTGCTTTGGCTTTTGCTGCTGCCTCAGCTGCCGCTTTTTCTGCCGCTGCCTTTTCTGCAGCTAATTTATCGGCTGCTTCCTTTTCCGCTTTTGCTTTTGCTGCCGCTTCAGCTGCTGCTTTTTCTGCTGCCGCTTTTTCTGCCGCTGCCTTCTCTGCTGCTGCTTTTGCCGCCGCTTCTTCGGCTGCTTTTTTTGCTGCCGCGTCAGCCTCCGCTTTAGCTCTTGCCGCCGCTTCTGCTAAGGCTTTTGCTTTAGCATCTGCATCCGCTTTTGCCTGCGCCTCAGCTTCAGCAATTAATTTATTGATATTTGCTACCTGGTCTTTTGGATATGCTTCATTTGGTTTAATTGCCAGGGCAGATTGGTAACTACCTATCGCAGATTGCCATTCTTTTTTTCCAAATGCTTTATCTCCGGCTTTAACGGCGGCCTGGTAATTTGCTTCTTTTTCCTTTTCTTTATTTTTAATGGCTTTTTCTGCTTCTTTTATGCTTTGCATCCCGGCTATCATCTGCTCCAGGTAAGCCTTGTCGTATTCGAAATTATCTTTGTTGGGATTGTAGCTGTATTTGTTCAAAGGCTGGTTCAGTAAGGAATAATCAACTCCTTCGTAACGCTTAAAGAGCGATAAACTGGCTTCAATATCTGCAAATTTTAAAGTGGCCTTTTCAGGTGGAACGCCCATTGTGTTTACAGAGAATTTTTTAGAAACATAACCGTCTTTTGATACGGTTACCAAAAAATCGCCACCCAAAGGAACAGTGAAAGAATAATTACCTCCCCCATCTGTCATGGCGCTGCTTATAGCTTTACCGCCTTGAGTTACCTGTATGGTAGCACCTCCAAGGTTCATGCTTTCATCAGAAATGGTGCCTTCAAAACGAATAGGAACTGTTTGAGAAAATAAGAAAACAGGAAAACTAAGTAATAAAAATATAGACAATATCCGCTTTAAAATCATACCTTAGTTTGAGGTAACACAATTTAAACAATAAATTTACGAAAAATTGCCAATAATCGATTAAATATTTTGATGTAAAATGCCTAAAATTGTTAACCATAGCTATTGGGAAAAAAAAATTCTTTTTAAAAAATTCGATCTCATCATAGTGGGGAGTGGCATTGTAGGACTTAGTACTGCTATTTCATTTAAACAAAAAAACAAAAAGGCCAATGTGCTGATCATTGAACGCGGGATCTTGCCAAGTGGTGCCAGTACTAAGAATGCGGGCTTTGCCTGCTTTGGAAGCGTAAGTGAATTATTAGACGACCTTACAAAAATGCCCGAGGAAACCGTTTGGAAGACCGTTGAAATGCGCTGGCAAGGATTGGAAATATTAAGAACACGCCTGGGCGATAAAAATATTGGCTACAAAAATTTTGGCGGATACGAATTGTTTGACAAAGAAAAAAATTTTGGTGCCTGCTCTGAGAAAATAGATACACTTAACAAAAGAATAAAAAAAACAATAGGCTTAAAGAACAGCTATTCGATAGTTACACCTAAACACCTTAATTTTAAAAAGATAAACGGTATCATATTAAACCAATACGAGGGCCAGATCGATACCAGCCTGATGATGCACAACCTGCTTTATATGGCGCAGGAATCAGGTATAACTATCTTAAACAATATTTCAGTTTCAAAAATTACCGATCACAAACGTTACGCCGAACTGATAAGCGATTATGGTACATTTAAAGCTTCTAAAGTAGTAGTGGCCACAAATGGTTTTGCCAGGCAATTATTAAATTTACCCGATGTACTACCTGCCAGGGCGCAGGTTTTAATTACCAAACCTATTAAAAATTTAAAAATAAAAGGTACTTTTCATTACCAGCAGGGCTATTATTATTTTAGAAATATTGACAACCGCATTTTATTTGGAGGTGGCAGAAACCTGGATATAAAAGGCGAAACAACTACCAGTATGGATCTTAATTTATCCATTCACAAACATTTGGATCATTTGCTTAAAGAAATGATCTTACCGGGGATACCATTTGAAGTAGATCAGCGATGGACAGGCATTATGGGTGTTGGCAGCGAAAAAAAACCTATTATTAAAACCGTGTCGGCAAATGTACTGGCCGCTGTAAGAATGGGCGGAATGGGGATAGCCATTGGAAGCCTTGTTGGCCAGCAAGCCGCAAAAGAAATAAGTTAAAGGTATTATACAAAATAAAAAACAATGTCAAAACAAATAACAGGCAACTATTCTTACGAGGTTTACGAATCGGCGCAGAGTTTAAATAAAACCGACCTTGAACTTTTAAACGCCGCAAAAAAAGTTGTTGCAGATGCTTACGCCCCTTATTCGGGTTTTAATGTTGGTGCAGCAGTTTTGTTAGACAATGGAAAAATAATTACCGGCACCAACCAGGAAAATGCGGCCTATCCTTCGGGGCTTTGCGCTGAAAGGGTGGCTATCTTCTATGCCTCGTCGCAATACCCTACTGCAAAAATTATTGCTATTGCTATTTCAGCTTCATCAAGAGATCAAAAGATAAATGTACCAGTGCCTCCATGTGGAGCCTGCAGGCAAGCCATGGCCGAGTATGAAATTAAGTTCACCACTCCAATTCGTTTAATTATGGCAGGCGAAACGGGCGAAGTGTTTATCAGCCCTTCTGTTTCAAATTTATTACCGCTTTTATTCTCATCTAAAAATTTAGGAAAATAATTTTATTCTTTTTCAGGCTTTCTTTTTCGGGAATTTAGACATGAATTTCAGCAATTCATCTAATTAACCGGTATTTAACTAAAATTTGTTTGTAACCAGGTACAACCTTTATTTTTTGTTTACGTAAAATAAAACTGAACACCGGTACTAATTTTAAAACTCAATACTATCAACCCTTTTAAGAGGGGCCGGTTAAAATTCATATGAGCACTAACCACTAAAAAACAATTACAATTAAGAAAACAAAAAGAAAAAATGAAAACAAAAACTAAAAAACTAACCCAATTTAAATCTCATTGTCATGAAAACAAAACTCTACCTTATCGCCCTGCTTGGCGTTATTGTTCAGACAATAATATATGGCCAAACAAAACCCGCGGCAACGCCTGAAACAAGTAACGAACCTTTTAATTATTCGTTTTGGAGCGCTTACGCAGATAAACTTAAACTAACTGCACCCGAGAGAAAAGAATTCATCTCCTCTCATCAAAAGCAACATTCTGCTCCAACAAATCAATTTCAACAAAAACCATATGTTCCTCAAAATCCTAATCCCACATTGGCAGGGCCTTGTGTTAATATAGATTTTGAAAGTGGTAACATAAACGGATGGACCCCAACTTGCGGTTTTCACCCACTCTTTAATCCTTTAGGATGCTGCCCAAATCCAGGCGGCCAACAAACCATTATGTCAGGTACAGGTGTTGACCCTGCCGGCGGTTTTCCGGTTGTTGCAACAGGTGGAAATTTTTCAATGCGTATTGGTAACAACCAGGTAAACGGCGAGGCCGACAGAATGGAACAAACCTTTATGGTAAACGCTACCAATGCCAACTTTACTTATAAATATGCTGTGGTATTTGAAGATCCGGGACACACGCAAACGCAACAACCCGCCTTTCAGATTGAAATGTTAGATAGCTCGGGAACCCAGATCCCATGTACCTTTTATAACGTAGCTTCGGGTGGAAACATTCCGGGCTTTTTTAATTCTCCAAATTTAGCAGGCGTTGTTTATAAACCATGGACCAGTGTGGTTGTAGACCTTACCAACTTTATCGGTCAAAACGTAACCATTCGTTTTACAACATTTGACTGTGCTTTAGGCGGGCATTACGGGTATGCATATATAGATGGAAGCTGTATGTCATTCATTAAAGGTTCTGCAGATACTATTTGTGCAGGCAGCAGCACCCAATTTTGTGCTCCTAACGGTTTCGGCACTTATACATGGAACGGACCGGGTCTTTTAAACAATTCTACACAATGCGTTACTGCATCGGCCGTAGGAGTATACACCTGCCAGACCACTTTAGTTACAGGCTGCCAGGGACCAGAGTTTACCTACACCCTGTCGAATTATCCAAAACCGACCGTTTCATTCAACAGCTTATCGCCAAATGCCTGTGCACCGCAATATACTTTTATGAACACTTCGAGTATCAGCAGCGGTTTCATATCTAATTACATCTGGAATTTTGGAAATGCAACACCAACCGTATCTACACAAAATCCTATCCACACATTCCCTGGTCCCGGAAATTATTCAGTAAGCTTAATTGCCATATCCAACCAGGGCTGCAGCGATACTGCCACACAAAATTTAGCCATTTATCCTTTTCCGGCAGTAAGCTTTACAGCACCTGCAACCTGCCAGGGCGCACCGGTTAACTTCAGTAATTCATCTTCCATTTCATCAGGAAACATTGCTTCTTACCTATGGAGTTTTGGCGGAGGAAACAATTCAACCTTAACGAATCCTACTTTTAATTATAGCAGCAGCGGTACTTTCCCGGTTTCGTTAATGGCCACCAGCAATCAAAACTGCGTTGCCAGCTTTACGGGAAACGTTGTTATTAACCCGGTTCCGGTAGCAACCTTTACAAGTAACGATGCCTGTTTAGGGGCGCCTACCTTTTTTACAAATAACAGTTCAGTATCGTCAGGTAACATTACTAATTATATCTGGAATTTTAACAACACGGCCAACCCGGGTTCAACCCAACAAAATCCAAACTGTATCTATCAATCTGTTGGCAGTTATGTTGTAAGCCTCCAGGCCATCAGTAATTTTAACTGCATCAGCACATTTACAAAAACAGTGTTGGTGCACGACATTCCAAATACTTCTTTTATTGCCAACAGTCATTGTTTTGGCGCGGTTTCCAACTTTACCAATCAATCCACAATTCCGGCAGGTAATACAATTGTATCATATGCCTGGAATTTTGGTAACAACCAAACTTCTTCTGCCGTTAACCCACAGGTAAATTATGGTTTACCTTATAGTTATCTTGTGCAGTTAACTGCAACCTCAAATTTTAACTGTTCAACCACATACACAGCGTCGATAAACATTTATAATTTGCCAAATGTAAATTTCACGGCTAACAACGCTTGTTTAAATCAAACCACACAATACAATAACTCTACCATAATAAGCGGTGGTAACATTACAAAATGGCGTTGGGATTTTCAGAATGATGGTATCTGGGACGATACAGTTTCTGTAAATCCTTCTATTGTATTTCCTAACTCTGGTAATTTTAATACAAAACTGCAAGCCGTTAGTAACTATCAATGTGCTTCTGCAAAAACAAGCGCGGTAATTGTACATGCCAACCCGGTTGCCGAATTTACTACCAAATCAGGTTGTTTGGGAGATGGTAATATCTTTAATAACCTTTCTACATCTTCTGACGGGCCAATTGTAAGCAACCAATGGGATTTTAACGGCGATAATGTAGTTGATAATTTAATTGCCAGCCCTCATTACACCTACGTTGCCAACGGTGTTTACCTGGTGAAACTTGAAGTACAAACAGTAAACGGTTGTGTTAACATCAAATCAAAACCGGTTTATGTAAATCCAAAACCCGTTGTGGCCTTTACTGCGCCTAACCATGTAGGTTGTGCAGGTTTATGTATTAAATTCAATAGTTCATCTACTATCCCAACCGGTAGTATTAAAACAACGCAGTGGCAATTTGGCGACGGCTCGATGCCTGATTATAATCTGAATCCAACGCATTGTTATTCGCCCGGAAGTTATGCCATTACCTTAAAAGTGGTTAGCGATAGCGGTTGCATCAGCACTTTAGTACAACCCGATTACGCTATCATTCACCCAACACCAATTGCAGATTTTAAAATTGAACCGGAAGAAGTGGATGATAACGATCCTTCAGGATCAATTACTACCAATGCGCAGGGCGCTGTGGCTACCAGTTATTATATAAATGATGGCGCCAGCTTTGGCGTTGAGAATTTTAATTACACCTTCCAGAATATTGATAAAACAGTGCCTGTTGTTTGGCAGGTAGTAACTAACCAATACGGTTGTAAAGATACAGCTGCCAAGATCATCAAAATAAAACCATCGTGGCAGGTATATATCCCAAATACATTTACACCAGATGGCAATGGATTGAATGACGGTTTTAATGCTGAAGGATATAACATCAATAAATTTAATATGCAGATCTACGACAGGTGGGGACATTTATTATTTGAATCGAACGATATAAATAATAAATGGGATGGACATACAAAAGGAAGCTCAGAACCAATTAAACAGGATGTATATGTTTGGAAAGTTCAGGTGGTCGACGTTTTTAATAAAACGCACGACCTTACCGGGCACGTTTCGATACTAAAAAATGAATGAGAATTTATGGGTTAGGTTCTCATGCAAAAGCCACCGAAAATTCGGTGGCTTTTTTTGTTTTTTGAACTTTATTAACCCAAAACGGCCAACCAGCACTTCGAGTTTTGATCTCATTCACTCATTCAAACTATAGTTTCGCCAGCATTTGATTGCTTTTCACTCATTTTAACTAAAAATTTTGTAACTGATAATCAATTACTTAATTATGAATATAAAGTTATTTGAAATTTTGGCGTAACCCTTACGGGACATTTTACTTATAAGATGTAAGTGTATAAAACCAACAGTTTTTATGGCAATTAACCCACATTTTCATCACACCAACGAGCAAATTAATGAGGAGTTGATCATCATCGAAGCTGCGAAACAAAATCCGGAGCGCTTTGGTCCCCTTTATAACAAATACTACAAGCAGATCTTTAATTACCTGTACCAACGTATGGATGATAAAGACACCGCTTTTGACCTGACCGGCCAGGTGTTTTTAAAAGCCCTTACCCATTTGCCAAATTACCAGTTTAAAGGCGTGCCCTTTGCCAGCTGGTTATACCGTATTGCCCACAATGAACTGATGCAATTATTCAGAACGCAAAAAGACCGCCGTGCGGTAAATGCAGATATTGGCGATCTTAAATATATTTGTGAAGAACACGAAGAGCCATTTTTTGAAGAATACATTCCTGCCATTAAACAACTGTTACTTGAGTTAGATGCGGAAGACCTGCAGATGGTGGAATTCAGGTTCTTTGAAAAAAGACCGTTTAAAGAAATTGCAGAAATACTGGATATTACCGAAGTTAACGCCAAAGTTAGAATGTACAGGATCATAGAGAAATTAAAAAAATCGATGAGTAAATTAAAATTATAGTATGAACCCCGGCAGACAATTAAGATAACAACGCCGGGTAACCATTTGACCCAAATAAATAATAGATACTTAAATGAAACCAAAATTTAATATAAACCGACCAAAGATTAGTGATGAAGAAATTAAAAAACACCAGAATTTTGAGCAACTCGTAAAACAATTTAAACAACAAAGCTTAGATAAAGCCCGCCACGATAAAAGCTGGTGGAAAAGCAAAAAGGTCCGATACTCGGCAGTAATTGCAGGTATTACCGTAATTTGTACCGTTAGCTACTTCACTTTATTTAAAAACGAAAAAACTCAAAACACTACGCATGAAACAGTAACTACTCAAAGTCCTAAAAAAGAAAATACCCAACAAAAAAAGAACTTTATAAACGAGCCTTCGCAAAAGATGAAGGTGAATTATACCGCTTACACCGTTAATAATGCTAACGGCGGAGAATTAAAACACCCTTCATCGTCAAAAATAAAGGTCCCAAAAAATTCGTTCGTAGATAAAAACGGAAAAGATATTATTGGCGATGTAACCATCGAATACCGGGAGTTTCATGATGCTGCAGATATTATCACATCCGGCATCCCAATGAACTATGACAGCGCCGGCACCAAATACCATCTGGAAAGCGCCGGCATGTTCGATATTAAAGGTTCACAAAACGGCGAGCCTGTATATATTAAAAAAGATAAAAAGGTAGAAGTAGAATTAGCCTCTGCCAATGCCGATAACCGTTTTAACCAGTATTACCTGGATACTGTTTCTAAAAACTGGCAATACCTTAAAAAAGACGACCAGTTAACCGTTTTTAAACCGCAGGCCAAAACCCATCAAAAACCTAATGATATTGAAGCTGATCCAAAGCTTCAAACGATAAAAAAACAAATTGAAATAGTGATTCCGAAAAAGATCGATTCGGTAAAAATTGTTTATACCAAAAAAGCAGAGGCCATTCCAAAACCGAAAGAACCCACAAAAATAAATAAACCAACACCGGGCCGCCCAACTTTTTATTTAGAAGGCAGTTATAAAGAATTTCCAGAGCTTTCTGCATTTGACAACGTTATTTTTGAAGTTGGCCCCGAGAATAAAAATTACCGCCAGGAAATGCATGAAATAACCTGGAGCGATGTAAAAGTTAGTGAAGGCCCGGTGAAAGGAAAAAATTATTTACTGACGCTGACCTATCGTAAACAGGTTGAAAAATTAATTGTTTACCCTACCCTTTCGGGCGCCGATCTGGAAAAGGCAGAAAAAAAATACCAGCAAAAATTTAAAGAATACGAAACGCTGGTAGATAAACGCGAGGCCGAAGAAAAACGTTTACAGGCCGAAATGGAAGCCAAACAGGCTGCCTACCTTGCAGATCTTAAAAAGAAAAAAGAAGAATACGAAAAGGAGAAAATTAAGCTGTTGGTTGAATTAAAACAAAAAGAACAAAACCAGCTGGCGGCGAATTTCAGTTCGATGAGTGCTACTACAAAAGCCTCGCGTATCTTTAATATCTCGCAATTTGGTGTTTATAATTCTGATTGCCCGCATTACCAGCCAAGTGGCAAAACGGTTGTTCCTATGTTTGTTAACTCCGAAAAAAATGCGGTCATCAATCCTGAAATTATTTACCTCGTAAACCACAACACAAGGGTTGTTTCCAATGTTGCCTTTAACGAAGGATTTAAATTATTTTTTGATCCTATAGATAATTATTCGATCTGTATTTTTAAGAATAACAGGTTATATATCTGTAATAAAGAGCAATTCAGGCTAACAGCAGATAAGAACGAAAATAAATTCATGGTATCTGAACTTCCTGAATCTGCCGATAATTTAGCAGATTTTAAAAAAGCACTGGAAATATGATCGATAATTTAATTTATCACTCTGATTTTTAAATTATTTGTGTATTAAACGCGTAAAACTACTTCCTTAAAAATCTTTTTTTATAGTATATTTATGCCTTAATTATGGCACAATTAGTATTATTCCGTCACGGACAAAGCGTTTGGAATTTAGAGAACAAATTTACCGGTTGGGTAGATGTTGAATTAACCCCAAAAGGTGTAGAAGAAGCGAAAGCAGCAGGCACAAAGATCAAAGGCCTGCATTTTGATTATGCCTATGCATCGGCTTTAAAACGCGCGCAAAACACATTGGCAATTGCTCTTGAAACAGCTCAGCACGCCCCCCTTATCCCAATTTTTAATAAGGCCTTAAATGAGCGCATGTATGGCGATCTGCAGGGTTTGGATAAAACAGAGACCGAGAAAAAATATGGCCCCGAGCAGGTAAAGATATGGCGCAGGAGTTATGATGTACCACCTCCAAATGGCGAAAGTTTAAAGGATACTGCGGCGCGGGTGATCCCCTATTTTGAATCTGAAATTATTCCTAAACTAAAAGCCGGAAAGAATGTTGTTATAGCAGCACATGGTAATAGTTTACGCGCATTGATTATGTATTTAGAGAAAATGACCCCTGCACAAATTCTGGAATTTGAGATCGGAACAGGGCAACCTCGTTTATATGAATTAGATAATGATTTAAAATTAATTTCTGCTAAAAATCTATAACTATGGCACAACAGTTTTTAAGCGAAAATTCTAAAGTAATTGCTATTGATTTTGATGGTACTATTGTAGAACATAAATACCCGGCAATTGGCAAAGAAATGTTATTTGCTTTTGCCACTATAAAAGAACTTCAAAAAAAAGGTCATAAATTAATTTTATGGACCATAAGAACCGGTGATATGCTGGAGGAAGCTGTTGAGTTTTGCAGAAAGAACGGTGTTGAATTTTATGCCGTAAATAAAAATTATCCTGAAGAAGAATTAACACAAACAACTTCAAGAAAATTAAATGCCGATGTTTTTATTGATGACAGGAGCCTTGGTGGGTTTATTGGCTGGAGCGAGGTATGGCAAATGCTGCACCCCGATGGTGGCGAGTTTTCACATCAATTAAAAAACGCAATGGCGCATCATAATTATAAAAAAAGTGATGGTTCCATCTTTAAAAAATTATTTGGCCAAAAATGATCTACTTAAAAACAAAAGAAGAAATAGAACTAATGCGCGAATCGGCCTTAATGGTATCGCGCACATTAGCTGTTATTGCCAAAGAGGTAAAACCAGGTGTTGAACCCGCAAAATTAGATAAACTGGCAGAAGAGTTTATCCGCGATAATGGCGGCGTACCAGCCTTTAAAGGTTACGGGCATAAAAGCAATCCTTTTCCGGCAACATTATGCATCTCTATAAACGAAGCCGTTGTGCATGGCATACCAACAAATAAACCACTGGTTGAAGGTGATATCATATCGGTGGATTGTGGTGTAAAAAAGAATGGTTATTACGGTGATCATGCTTATACTTTTGCGGTTGGCGAAATAAAACCCGAGCTGCAAAAATTAATTGATGTTACGAAAGAAAGTCTTTATTTGGGCATAGAACAAATGGTAAGCGGCAACCGTATTGGCGATATTAGTTTTGCCATACAACAACATGCCGAAAAAAATGGCTTTGGCGTTGTAAGGGAATTGGTAGGCCACGGCCTTGGGAAAAATTTGCACGAAGAGCCTGAGGTACCCAATTATGGCAAACGCGGCGATGGCCCAAAGTTAAAAGAGGGCATGGTATTAGCTATTGAGCCCATGATAAACCTTGGCACAAAAAATATTAAACAATTAAAAGACGGCTGGACAATCATTACCGCCGACGGAAAACCAAGCGCGCATTTTGAGCACGATGTTGCCATTGTTGATGGTAAGCCGGAGATCTTAAGCTCGTATGTATTTATTGAAGAAGCCCTGGCTTCCTTAAAATATAGTTAGTCATTTCTGTTTTTGGGAAAATATCCATTAAAGAATTACGTGAAAAAATTACTTTACGCGAAGAGCGTAAATTATCGTTATTCAATAAAATTATGCTTTGGCTGCATTATTTTATTATGGTTAGTTTACTGATCGCTGTTGCCGCAAAATATATCTCTCCTTTACTTTTCTGGCTTCCGGCGTTTTTTGGCCTGGCTTACCCGTTTTTATTCCTTTTAAATTTATTATTTGTTATTTATTGGTTGATCCAATTTAAATCTGCCGTAACCTTTGGCCTTATTGTATTTTGCTTTAGCTTGCCAACGGCTTTCAGGTATGTTCAAATCAGTTTTCCAACAAAGTCGCAAGCCAAACAAATTAAAGTTACCTCATACAACAGCATGTTGTTTGATCTTTATAACTGGAAAAAACAAAAAGAGAACCGTAACAGGATCCTGAACAACCTTTCTGAAATTGGACCGGATATTTTGTGCGTGCAGGAATTTTATACTTCAGAAAGCACCGACGCCTACAATGGCTATAATAATATCGACACCTTGACTTCGCTTTTAAACGCGCCGTATTATCACACCGAATACACCACCACACTTCGCGAAACCGATCATTGGGGCGTTGCCACCTTCAGCAAATATCCAATTATAAATAAGGGGAAGATCATCTTTAAAACACGCTCAAACAATATCTGTATCTTTTCAGATCTTATTATTAATAAAGATACTGTAAGGGTTTATAATGTGCATTTACAATCCATCAGCTTTAGCAAAGGCGATAATAAATTTTTAGATGATGTTATTTCAGAAAAAGATGCGGAAGACGAGGTGGAAAATAGTAAAAGTATTTTAAGGAGGCTAAAACGCGCCTTTACCAAACGAACCAAACAGGTAGATATGGTAACTACCCACATGAAAACGTGCAGGTATAAAATAATCTTATGTGGCGATTTTAATGATACACCTGCATCTTATACTTACCAGCAGCTTTCTAAACAATTAAGCGATGCCTTTGTTGAAAAAGGTACCGGTTTAAGTAAAACATATGCCGGAAAATGGCCGCAGTTCAGAATAGATTATATTTTACACGACAAAGCTTTAAAATGCACTAATTACAAAAGAAGCGATGAAACCTTTACAGATCATTTTGCGATAACGGCTTACCTTGAAAAATAAAATTTGAAACCAAATAATTTGAATATACATTTAACCAACTAAAAACCCTTCATATGAAAAACAAAATTATTTTATCTTTAGTAGCAATTATTTTTATTAGCTCTTGCGCTAACAAATTTAGTTTAACCAAACGTAAATATACCAAAGGATATTATTTTGCTTCATCAAAAAGCACCAATAATTCAAAAAAAGAAACAGATAATATTACCGTAAAAAAATTAACGCAGGTAAAAACAACGTTACCTGCCGGCGAGGTTGCTACTACCGAGATCGTTAAGGCAGAGCCTATCTCTTTTTTTAATCCGGAGATTTTAGCAGAAAAAAAACAAGCTTCAGCGCAAAAACCTACCGATCAAAAGATCACAGCGTCGGCCAATGAAAAAACAACAGTACCTGCAAAGCCGCTTGTTAAAGCAGTGCCCGAAAAACAAAATTTAAACACTGCCTCGAAAAAAGCAGATGCCGATACCAACCTGATCATTATGGTAATTTTATGTTTCTTATGGTTCTTTAACCTGATCGCGATTTATTTGCACGATGGTAAAAAAGTAACTATAAATTTTATCATCACGTTATTACTCGATTTTACGTTTGTACTTGGTATTGTTTACGCTTTGCTGGTTGTGCTCGATATCGTGGATCTGAGTAAATAAACTATCTAAATCAATGCAGGTGTTAATTAAATTGATGAATTTTAACATTTATGCTGAAAATAAATAAACTATATTTACATTATTAACTCATTAAACCCCAAACAATGAAAAAAATATTTTTAATGGTTGCTTTCGCAGGTTTGTTAGGAAGCACAGTTGTTGCTAATACTAAAGGTGATGACAAAGATAAAAAAGGAAAAAAAGAATGCTGTAAAAAAGGCGAAGGTAAATCTTGCGCAGGTGAAAGCAAAGACGGAGAAAAATCTTGCTGCAAAAAGAAAACCGGTACAGCTGCTGCTGAATCAAAATCTACAGAAGAGAAAAAATAATTCTCAGGTAAATTATAAAAAACAAAAACCCTTTTCGTAAACCGGAAAGGGTTTTTTCTTGCCCTATTTAACCTGCCAGCCTTCGTCAAATTCTGCAAAGCACACTATTAACGCCGTTTTTCCTCCCCCATAAAGGGGTATTTTATTAAAATGTTGTTAAACGGTTAATATATGCTCCCACAATATTATATATTTGTTAAACATTAATCTTATTTAAATGAAACAACTTTTTTTATCAGTAGCCCTTTTGTCTGCCTTATTTTTTAACGCGCAGGAAAAACGCCCGGACAATTGGTTTAACCTTGATCCTACAAACGATAAAATAAACGGTGTAAGCACCGAAAGAACGTACCAGGAATTATTGAAAGATAAAAAATCTACCACGGTAATAGTTGGAGTAATTGACAGCGGTGTGGATTACATGCACGAAGACCTTAAAGGTGTTATGTGGACCAATCCGAAAGAAATTGCCGGAAATGGTATTGACGATGATAATAACGGTTATATTGATGATATACACGGCTGGAATTTTATTGGTGGTAAAGACGGTAAAAACGTAGATGGGGATAACCTTGAAGTAACCCGTTTGATGCGTAAAATGAAACCAAAATTTGATGGAAAGACCGAAGCTGATTTTACCACTAAAGAAGATAAAAAAGATTACGAGTTCTATTTAAAGTTAAAAGAAGATTATATTAAAACGAAAGATAAATTTGAAGGACAATATAACCAGCTAAAATTTTTATATGATGGTTTATCTGCTTTAAATAAAAATGCAAAAAGCCAGTTAAAGGTTGATACGATCGATGCCAATGCTTTACAAAAATTTGAAGCAAAAGACCGCTCAGACAAACAAATGAAGATGATAGCCACCGCCATGATGAAAAGCGGCCAGGGAAATAACCTTGACGAGGCGTTAGGCGAAATAAAAGGAGGCTACGATCATTTTAAACCATATGTTGAGATTGGTTTGAATATGGATTATGATCCACGCAGTATTGTTGGCGACGATTACAATAATTCTTACGAAAAGAATTATGGTAATGCGGATTGTAAAGGCCCGGGCAGTGTGCATGGTACACACGTTGCAGGTATCATTGCGGCATCAAGAAAAAATGGCATAGGTATGGATGGTGTTGCCGCTGATGTTCAGATAATGGCCATACGCTGTGTACCTAATGGTGATGAGCGTGATAAAGATGTTGCCAATGCCATTCGTTATGCGGTAGATAACGGCGCTAAGATCTTAAATATGAGTTTTGGTAAAAAATACAGCTGGGATAAAAAAGTGGTGGACGATGCTGTAAAATATGCCGAGAGTAAAGGCGTACTGTTAATGCACGCTGCCGGCAACGATCATACAGATATTGATGAAGTGGTTCATTATCCTTGCAAAAAATTTGCTGATGGTAAAGAGGCTAAAAATTTTATGGATATTGGTGCTTTAAACTGGCAACCAGGCGATAAGATGGTGGCCACCTTCTCTAACTACGGTAAAAAAACTGTTGATCTGTTTGCACCGGGTGTAGATATTTATTCAACACTGCCTGAGAACGAATACAAAGACCTTAGCGGAACAAGTATGGCAACCCCGGTGGCCTGTGGTGTAGCCGCGGTTTTAAAATCATATTACCCTACCCTTACACCGGAACAGATCAAAAAGATCTTAATTAAAAGCAGTTTAAAAACATATAAAAGCGAAAAAGTAATTAAACCCGGTACCAAAGATGAGCTTGTAAAATTCAGCTCGCTAGGCAAAAACGGTGGTATTGTAAATTTATACGAGGCCGTTAAAATGGCCGAGAAATTCTCAAAAACAAAAACCTAGTTATCTTTATCTTTAAAACAGAAAAGCCATTCTTTAAACAGGAATGGCTTTTTTATTTGTGTTTGCGCCAATTTGTTTCTTACTTTGTATTATACCAATTAGTATGTTTTTTTATGACAAAAGGCGCAAATACAAGGTCTATCATTCTTCAAAAAGCGTTCGATCTGATCTACAGCCACGGCTACCAAACTACCAGCATCGACGATATCATTGCCAAAACCAATGTTACAAAAGGCTCATTCTTTTATCATTTCAAAAATAAAGACCAAATGGGCGAGGCCATTATAAATGAGATCATCCGGCCTGCAATACTTTCTACTTTTACTAACGAGCTCATGGCTGTTAAAGATCCTTTAAAAGCATTGTTCATGCTTACAAAAAAATTATTGTACGAATCTCCCGAACTATTGGTTCAATATGGCTGCCCCGTTGGTAACCTGGTGCAGGAAATGACGCCGTGGAATAAAGGATTTACAAAGATGCTTTCAGAAATAATGGCAGAATGGCAAATGGTTATTGAGCGTTTAATTACCCGCGCAAAAAAAGAAGGCCTGGTGCGTAAAAATGTAAATGCCAAACAAGTGGCAATATACCTTATTTCGGGCTACTGGGGCGTACGCAATTTTGGAAAGATCTATAACAACCACCAGCCATACCAGCTTTATTTAAAGGAGTTAAATAACTATTTACAGTCGTTGAAATAATTTTATAAAAACATACCAAGTAGTATGTTTTTTATTATTTTTGTGTCGTTAAATCCTAACAACACATGTATACCACTATCACTTTTCTCCACTCCTTTACCCGCTGGCTGGTACTGGCAGGGCTGCTATATACACTATACAGGGCAATTACGGGCTTACTCATTTATCGTAAATTTACCAGGACCGATAACCTGGCCCGGCATTGGTCGGCCACAATAGCCCATATACAACTGATACTGGGTTTATGGCTGTATTTTATAAGCCCTGTAATAGATTATTTTTTACACCACTATAAAGAGGCTGCAAAACAACCCGAAGTAAGGTTTTTTGGCATGGAACACAGCGTAATGATGCTGAGCGCTATTATTCTTATTACCCTCGGATCGGCAAAAGCTAAAAGAAAAGAGCAGGATCGCGATAAATTTAAAACCCTTGCCATTTGGTATTCTATTGCGCTATTAATTATTTTAATAATGATACCCTGGCCTTTTTCGCCATTTGCATCAAGACCCTACCTGCGATGAAAGCACTTATTTGGATAATATGCATTGTACTTGCATTATACATTGGTTATAAAATTATTGTTACCATTTCAGTATATAAAAATGTAAGGCAAAAATATAATGAAGGTGCCATTATACTGGATGTGCGAACTGAAACTGAATTTAATACCGGGCATATTGCCGGCGCTTTGAACATTTCATTAGGAACGCTTCGCCAGAGATATACTGAGTTGGATAGCAGTAAAACCTACATTACCTGCTGCTCGCATGGCTTGCGAAGTATTAAGGCAGAAAAAATTTTAAAGGAAAGAGGTTTTAAACACGTTTATAATGGCGGCGCCTGGAGCGATTTGACCAAAGTGATAACAAAATAATCTTAGCCGTTTTATTTTTGATCATCTTTATAACGCCAAATGTAAAGGCAGGCCATGGTTCTGTGCGGACGCCAGGCTTCGGCAATTTCTTCCATTTCTTTGTGCAGTTGTTTTTTATCAGAAGTTAAGCCATATATCTTTTTCATGCCATTTTGTATACCAAGATCGTCTTTCGGAAAAACATCTTTACGATCCAGTGTAAACATCAATAACATCTCCACTGTCCAGCGCCCTACACCCTTTATTTGCACCAAATAATCAATAAGTTCATCGTCGCTTTTCGATTTCAGTAATTTATAATCGAGCGTTTGTTCGATAGAAAAAGTGGCAATATTTTTTATATATCCTGCTTTTTGATACGATAAGCCAACGCTCCGCATCTTGTCGTCTTTTAATTTTAAAATGGCTTTTGCAGTTGGTATGCCATCCTTAAACAAGCCTTCAAACCTTCCCCAAATGGTATCGGCGGCTTTTACAGATAATTGCTGGCCAACAATGGCCCTCAGCAATGAAATAAAAAGATCATCGCGCTTCCTGCTTTTAATAACGCCTACCTGCTCAATAACTTTTTTGAGTTTTTTATCTTTTTTAAGATGAACAATATGTGCTTCTTTAACCGGCATTAGGCATACATTTTCTCGCGTTGTTCTTTTATAGAAGGGTTTTCAAGATATTCATCGTAAGTACAAACTTTATCAATAATACCTTTTGGTGTAATTTCAATTATACGGTTGGCAACAGTTTGCATTAACTGGTGGTCATGGCTTGTAAATAAGATCGTTCCAGCGTAATCCTTTAACGCATCGTTATAGGCAATAATACTTTCAAGATCAAGGTGATTGGTTGGTTCATCCAGGATCAAAAAATTTGGATTTAGCAACATCATACGGCTGGTCATACAACGCACCTTCTCTCCCCCGCTTAATACATTACATTTTTTTAAAACTTCTTCGCCGCTAAACAACATCTTGCCTAAAAAACCACGGATGTATGTTTCATCCTTATCTTTACTGAACTGGCGTAACCAGTCAATTAAATTGAGGCTGCCATCTGTGAAATATTTATGATTATCGTTTGGCAAATAGGCTTTGTAAATGGTTGTACCAAAAGTAAATTTTCCTTTAAAATCAGTATCCTCATCGGCCAAAACAGAAAACAAACTTGAAACAGACAACTGGTTCTTACTGATAAAAGCAATCTTATCTCCTTTTCTTACATTAATATTTACATCTTTAAACACTACACCATCAGCATTTGCTTTATTCAAACCTTCCACTAATAACAACTGGTCGCCGGCCTCACGTTCCTGCCTGAAAATAATGCCGGGATATTTACGGGTGCTTGCAGGAATCTCATCTACCGTTAATTTCTCTAATAATTTTTTACGGCTGGTAGCCTGGCTGCTCTTGCTGGCATTAGCACTAAAGCGACGAACAAACTCCTGTAGCTCTGCGCGTTTATCTTCTATCTTTTTATTTTGATCTGTGCGTTGTTTTAATTGCAATTGGCTCATGTGATACCAAAAACTATAGTTGCCGGTGTAAGTGCTTAATTTATTATAGTCAATATCGCAAATGTTTGTGCACACTGCATCTAAAAAGTGACGGTCGTGGCTTATCACGATCACCGTATTCATAAAGTCTGCCAAAAAATTCTCTAGCCAGCTTATTGTTTCCACATCCAGGTCGTTGGTTGGCTCATCCAGCAATAAAATATCGGGGTTTCCAAACAAGGCCTGCGCTAACAACGTTTTTACTTTTTCTTTACCGGTTAGGTCTTTTACCAAACGCGTATGCAATACCGGCGGAATACCCATATTGGTAAGCATTTCGGCTGCTTCGCTATCGGCATTCCATCCGTTCATTTCGGCAAACTCAGCTTCCAGTTCACTCGCTTTTATTCCGTCTTCTTCGGTAAAATCGGTTTTTGCATAAATAGCATCTTTTTCTTTTATAATTTGAAAAAGGCGTTTATTGCCCATCATTACCGTATCCAAAACAGTAAATTCATTAAATTCAAAATGGTTCTGTTTTAAGATACTCATGCGCATACCCGGCAAAATATTAACCCTGCCTTTAGTTGGCTCTATCTCGCCGCTTAATATTTTCATAAAGGTAGATTTACCGGCGCCATTGGCACCAATAATACCATAACAATTACCCGGCGTAAAATTTACATTTACCTCGTCAAACAAAACACGTTTGCCATATTGCAAACTCACATTACTGGCTGAAATCATTTTTTAGTCCCTGTAGTATAATTAAGGGTGCAAAAATACTAAATATGCCGGAGTTTTAAGAACATTTTAATTTGGGCGGCATTAACGGTAAGTACATTTCGTTTTAAAAAAACTCAATTACTTCCCGTATAATTGCCATCTGTTTAGTAGTTTCGTAAGGTGAAATTTTTACTCTGTTTTTTAGCATTTACCGGCACTTTTTTTGCCCAGCAAAAAATTACTGGTGTGGTATTTGATAAAAGCAGCAAACAACCCATCCCCTTTGTAAGTATTGGTATTATTGGCAAATCGGTTGGTACAGTAAGCGATGAAAAGGGAGTTTTTGAATTTAATTTTAAAGAAAGCCAGAAAAAGGATAGTATAAAGATCTACGCCATTGGCTATAAACCCCTGGTCTTCCTGGCTTCTGACTTTATACGTGAAGAAAACAAAGAGTTTTTTCTGCAGAGTTTACCAACACAGTTGGAGGAAGTGGTGGTAAAATCAAAAAAAGTAAAATTTAAAACGCTGGGTACAAGCGATTATAAAAAGAACAATTGCAGCGGTTTTGCCGATATTGAGGGCAACTGGAAAGGCTCTGAAGCTGCCATTTTAGTAAAGAACAAAAAAAATTGTTTGTTTGAGTCCTTTAGTTTTTTCATCATTCAAAATAAATATACCGATTCGCTGGTGTTTCGCTTAAACTTTTACGAGCGCATCTCACCACCTGCCAATGGCCCGGCCTGGCTGGGTACCGATTGGGTTGGCACCACCATTTTAAAAAAAGCAATTATCTTTAAAGTGGGCATTGCGCAGGGTGAAGTAACCGTGCCGCTAAAGAACTACAACATTCAAACCTCCGGCGATTTTTTTATTAGCCTTGAATGTTTGATGGATGAAATGGAAATTGCCAAATTTTGTTATTCGGGATCTTATGGCGTTGAATCTTTTTTTAAGGTAAAAGCCTTCTCAAAATGGCACCATACCAGGGGCGGCGGTGGCGACTTTAATGTAAAGGTATCTTATACGGATTGAGAGTTCAAAATTTGATTTTTTCTGCTTTTATTGTCACTTTTGACGCGCAAAAGTAACCAAAACGCTTTCGATCTTTTGGAGGAGATTTTTCTATTCGCGATGTAGAGGCAGCGAATAGAAAATCGCTGCTTGTCTAAGCTCTCTTCTATACGCCTAAAATACTAACCGCCCTGCTTAGCCAACAGCTATCTCTGCAAAAGATCGAAAATTGCATAACCCATTCAACTAAACGCAAAATTAGTTCACAACGTTTATCTGCGAAAGCGCACAAAGTGAGTCGGCCTAAAAGAAATTCTGTAAGATTTGTGTTTTAATTTTTTAACCGCCGGTAATTTTAAAATTTAAACCAATTTAAGTATTTGAGCATAATTCATTTTAAAATTACTATGAGCCCTGACTAGTTTATAATTCAAATGAAGTTCAATTCAGGGCGACACAAAAAAATTAGAAACATCAAATCAAGGAATTTCTTATCAGCCTTGATTTTTTGGTTAAGCTGGCGCGCAGCCTCGCTCAATGCTTCGCGCTGCCGTCATCAAGGAAAAAGTAACGCCAGAATTTATACGTAAAAAATATTGGTAAATATTTTTTACCATAATTTTAAACAAATCAGCTTTTTAGATGTTATAACATATAATATAAATTTATGCTACGACAAACTCCCAAAGGAAAACTACTTTTAATTGGCGGTGCAGAAGATAAAGGAAAATTAAGTCAGTTAGAGATTGAAGGAAAGAATAAACAGTTTCAGCATTTCGAGATCCTCAAAGAATTACTTCCAAAAAAAACAGGTAAAAAGCGGATGCTTGAAATAATTACCACTGCCTCGCAACAACCCAAAGAGGTAAAAAAAATGTACGACAGCGCTTTTAAGGAAATTGGTTTTAACTATGTTGGTTACATAAGCATGGAAAATAATCCCGAGGCCCGTAACCCGATATTTATTAACCGTATCAATAACGCGCATGCCGTTTTATTTGCCGGTGGAGATCAGTTCAGGCTTTCTACCATTCTTGGCAATACCGATCTGATAGACGCTATTATTGAACGTTATTATAACGATGCAGGTTTTATTGTTGCCGGTACCAGCGCCGGTGCCATGGCTGCCGCTACATTAATGATATACGAAGGCCAGGGCGATGAGGCCATGCTTAAAGATACAGTTAGAACAACATCGGGACTTGGTTTTATTGACCACTGCATTATTGACACACACTTTGTAAAACGGGGCCGGTTTGGCCGCCTTACCGAAGCTTTGCTTATGAACCCATCCTGTATTGGCATTGGCCTTGGAGAAGATACAGCCCTGATCATCAAAAATGGTAACGAGGCCGAATGCAGGGGCTCCGGGATGGTAACTATTTTAGATGGCCGAGATATTACACAAACCAATATTTCTTATGCCGCAGAAGGTACGCCGCTTTGGCTTGAGAATTTAAGGGTTCACATACTTACAAGAGGCAATGGTTTTTTATTGCACGAACGCAAATTTTTAGCTTCTAAAAAAGATCTGAAAAAAGAAAAAGGTAAGGCAATAAAACTGGATAAGATAAAACCCGAAAAAATGCTAACAACACAAAGTGCTCAGCCTTCAAAACCATCAAAAAAAGTAAAGAAAACAAAAACTAAAAAAACTTCAAAAAAATAGCATTTTATATTTCTTTTTAGCGTTATTCACTAAATTTCCACAGGTTTGGCGGCAATAAAAATTAAATAATATCTTTACAGCCTATGCTTAACCACCTGTTTTCGCTGCAAGGTTTATTGGGCCTTTTAAGCCTTACCGTTATGGAGATCTTGCTTGGGATAGATAACGTTATTTTCGTTTCTATTGTTATGGCCCGTTTGCCAAAAGAGCAAACCAAGAGGGCCAGTCTTATCTGGATGACCGTTGGCATTGTGATGCGCATTGCCTTGTTGTTCATCATGTTCTATTTAATAAGCGGCGAAAAGGTTCTCTTCACCATTTTTGATCATGGCGTAGCATTAAAAGATATTATTATGCTGGCCGGTGGGCTATTTTTGTTGGTAAACAGTACACTCGAAATTCACAACAAGCTGGAAGGCGCTAACGAAGAAGGTGACGAGGCTAAGCAAAACCTTAAAAAGGGCTTTAGGGCCATTATGGCCCAGATATTACTGATAGATATTGTATTTAGTGTAGATGGCATTATTACCGCCATTGGTATGGCGCCTGATATTATAACGCAATCCATTGCCATTATTATTAGCATGGCCATTATGTTCTTTTATGCCCCAAAAATTTCTGTGTTCATCGAAAAACATCCTACATTAAAAATACTGGCCCTTTCGTTTTTGGTGCTTATTGCGGTATTGCTGGTTGTAGAAGGTATTCATATTGAAAAGATAGAGATCCCTAAAGGTTATATTTATTTTGCCATGGCCTTTAGTTTTGGAGTGGAATTATTAAATTTAAAACTCAGAAAAAAACGCAATCCTGTTGCTTTAAGAAAAAACAGTGTAGATGAAGCTGTTGAACAGGAAGCTAACGAATTTATTAGAAAACCATGAACGATAAAATAAAATTATTAGAAGATAAAAAGTCCGAAGCACTTTTAGGTGGCGGGCAAAAACGTATTGATGCGCAGCATAAAAAAGGAAAACTCACCGCACGGGAGCGTATTCATTTTTTAATGGATGAAGGCACTTTTGAAGAGATAGGTATGTTTGTGCAACACCGTAGCAACGATTTTGGGCTGGATAAAGAAAAATATTTGGGCGATGGCGTTGTTACCGGCTATGGCAATGTTAACGGGCGTTTAACCTACGTGTTCTCCCAGGATTTTACCGTGTTTGGCGGCAGCTTAAGCGAAACACATGCCGAAAAGATCGTAAAAATAATGGACCTTGCCATGAAGAACGGCGCACCTATTATTGGCCTGAACGACAGTGGCGGTGCGCGTATACAGGAAGGTGTGGTTTCTTTAGGTGGTTATGCCGATATTTTTTACCGCAATGTGCGCAGCTCGGGGGTTATCCCTCAGCTAAGCGCTATTATGGGCCCTTGCGCCGGTGGCGCGGTTTACAGCCCTGCTATTACCGATTTTATTTTAATGGTAGAAAATACCAGTTACATGTTTGTTACCGGCCCTAACGTTGTAAAAACAGTAACGCACGAAGAGGTTACCAGCGAAGAATTAGGAGGCGCCATTACACATGCCAGCAAAAGCGGTGTTACCCATTTTGCCTGCGCTAACGAGGTAGAAGCCATTAATTATTTAAAACAGCTGTTAAGTTACATTCCTCAAAACTGCGAAGAGGATGCCCCTGCCCTGCCTTATGAGCCGGGTAACGAGTTGCGTGAAGAATTAAACTCCATCATTCCAAACAACGCTAACCAGCCTTACGATATACGCGAGGTAATTGAAAAAGTAATTGATACCGATTCGTTTTTTGAAGTACATAAATTATTTGCAGAGAACATTGTGGTTGGTTTTGGAAGATTGGCAGGCCGCAGCATTGGTATTGTTGCCAACCAGCCTGCGGTGCTGGCGGGTGTGTTGGATATTCATTCTTCTACCAAAGCCGCGCGTTTTGTGCGTTTTTGCGATAGCTTTAATATTCCGTTACTGGTGTTTGAAGACGTGCCGGGCTTTTTACCGGGTACCGACCAGGAGTGGAATGCCATTATTACCAATGGCGCAAAATTATTGTATGCATTTAGCGAGGCAACGGTTCCGAGAATTACGGTGATAACCCGTAAAGCATATGGTGGCGCTTATGATGTAATGAATTCAAAACATATTGGCGCAGATATGAACTTTGCATGGCCCAGCGCGGAGATCGCTGTGATGGGCGCTAAAGGCGCTGCCGAAATTATTTTTAAGAACGAGATCTCGGCGGCAAAAGATAAAGACGCTAAGTGGTTAGAGAAGGAAACAGAGTACAAGAACATGTTTGCCAACCCATACCGCGCGGCAGAGCGTGGTTTTATAGATGAAGTGATCGAGCCAAAAGAAACCCGTTTAAAGCTGATAAAAGCGTTTAAAATGATGGAAAATAAAGTGGATAAATTACCGAAGAAAAAACACGGCAATATACCTCTGTAAAAATTAAGCAATTTTTAAAGCCTTCTGTTTAACGGGAGGCTTTTTTGTTTGGGCGTGTCCGCGGGTGCAGGCCGGTTAATTAATGCCGAAGCCTTTCCCGCGGCCGGGCTATCGCTGCAAGTCCTCGCTCCGTTTCACTGCGCTGCGGGCTTTACGCTCTATCCCTCACGCATTGTTGTACGATCACCGCGCCAGGGATGCGAAGGGTTTAGTTCTTTTGCCTGTTAAGGCAAAAAACCGAGGCCTATGGCCGAGCCAGAAGCAGCCCGCCCGGGCGCCCTACCCAAAACAAAAAAACATACTACAATTTATAGCCACACACTGCCCTATTATATGATACATTTACTATATGAAAATAACTTTAGAACGTTTAATGCATAAAGAACAGCCATGCGTTGCTGTAAAATTTAACTACGACGCCGCCATTTGCAACCTGTTAAAAAATAATGAAAGCTGCCGCTGGAGCAAGACACATAAGGCATGGCTGTTTGCATATAGTCGCCCGTTAACCCAGCGCATTTACAGTTTGTTGCTACCAGGCAATACCATTTTATTTAAAGACACTATAGAAGGTGAGGCAAAACGCATAGCGCCGAAGCGGGTTAATGATGTACCAATTTTAAAGGCATTAAATGAGGAAGCTATTATAAAAATAAAAGAATTTGAGAGTTGGATGAGATCTAAACGCTACAGCACTAACACTGTTAATACGTATTGCGACGCGCTTAAACTTTTTTTGCGTTTTTACGCGCATAAACCAATTGCAGAAATAACCAATACTGATATTATTATTTTTAATAACGACTATATTCTTAAAAATAAACTGTCATCGTCGTTTCAGAACCAGTTGGTAAATGCGGTTAAATTATTTTTCAGGAACATTGAGCATAAATTAATTGAAATTGACCAGGTGCACCGGCCAAAGCGCGAAAAATTGCTGCCCAATGTTTTAAGTAAAGAAGAGGTTAAAGAATTACTGAATAAAACCGCCAATATTAAACATAAAGCCATGTTAAGTTTAATTTACGCATGCGGACTGCGTTGCGGTGAGTTGCTAAAATTAAGGCCGGAGCATTTAGACCTTAACAGGCGCCTGCTGATCATAAAGCAGGCAAAGGGCCGCAAAGACAGGATCACGCCATTAAGCGGAAAAATATTGGAACTGTTGCAGGAATATTATAGGAATTACAGGCCAAAGGTATTTGTTTTTGAAGGCCAGGCGGCAGGGACAATGTATGACGAGCGCAGTTTGCAGCAGGTTTTAAAGACCAACCTGCAAAAAACGAGTATTAAGAAGCCAGTAACTTTACATTGGTTAAGGCACAGTTATGCTACCCATTTACTTGAGAATGGCACCGATTTGCGGTACATACAAGAATTACTGGGCCATAGAAGCAGTAAAACAACCGAGATATATACGCATGTAAGTACCAACAACCTTCAAAAAATAACATCGCCATTTGATTATTTATAAAAATAATTTTAAATTTAATAACCCGTTATTGAATAGCGCATATCTCCCCACTGTGGGTGAGATAACCGAAGGTTTGTAGCGGGTATAAGCTAGTTACCAGTAACCCTTGACAGACATACTTAAAAAAAGACATATAGACAATGGCAAAATTCATTAACACCAGAAAAGCAGTTTCAGAAATTGAAGACCTTATTAAAAATGCAGGCGAAAGACTAATTCTTGTTTCTCCGTATCTAAAATTATCGAAAGACTTTAAAGAGCTTTTAACTTATCGCAACAGTAAAGACAAAATCACTACAGTTATTTTTGGTAAGCAAGAGTTAAATCCCGACGAAATGCGTTTTTTGCAAGGACTTCGATTCGTAATACTAAAATACAACGAAGACCTACACGCAAAGTGTTATGTGAATGATGACAAAATGGTTATCACTTCATTAAATCTTTACGAATTCTCAATGGCTAATAACAAAGAAATGGGAGTTCTAATAGACAAAAACGATCCAGCAGACACTCAATTATTTGAAGACGCTTATAAGGAAGTCGATTACATTAATCAAACAAGTCAACGCTTTGAGCTAAATCCACCAAAATCCAAACCAACATTTAATAAAAATAACGACAATCAATCTTATAGACAATCAAATTTCCCTACTGGTTTTTGCATTAGGACTGGAGTTCCAATTCCTTTTGACGTTGAAAAACCTTTGAGTTATGAAGCTTATCAAACGTGGAGCCAATTTGGTGACCCAAATTATCCCGAAAGATTTTGTCATTTTTCAGGTGAGCCATCAAACGGAGAAACAAGTGTAAATAGACCTATACTGAAAAAGAATTGGAAAAAAGCACAAGAGACTTTTGGTATATAAACACAGACGAAAGGGCAACTGGTAACAGCAAATTCGCCTAATGCGGGCAGAATCGGTCATCGCAGCGGTTTGACAAATAGGTGTGCTTCGCACAATTTTTGTTCCGCTGCTAAAAACCAGTTATCTTCGTTATATAGTTTTGTCGGTGTAGACAAATGATGTTTCAAAAATCCGCACTAGGCAAATTCGCAAAACGTTATAACTCATTGCCGCGACGGACATTTCGGCAGACAAAAACATTACGGTAGACAAAATATTAAATATGATAAATAAATTAATTGCCGACAAAGAAAAATATTTTTGGTCGAAATCAGACAATAAAATTATTTTAGGGACAAGGGACAAAATGGGCAATGCAATCCTTGAGTTTAGCTACAATGACAGAGAAGCTATCATTAATCCTGTTTTTTATCCTGAAATTTCAGGCACAAGCATAGCGAAAATAAAATTTAATTCGGCTCGACAAGAATACATTGAGGTTAAAAAACTTCATGAAACAATTACTGACTATCTCGCTATTAAGGTAAATACTGATTTACAAGACGAACTTCGTAATACTTTAACTTTAAATTCAACAACTTTTATTAATAATTATTTCAAAGTATGACCATTCGACTTTTTTATTTGTTAATGCTTTTTTCAGTAAATACTTTCGGGCAGACTTTCCCCGAATTAGTAAAACAATGCGAAAAATCAGTATTTACTGTAATAACTTACGATACAAATAAAGAACCTGTTGCCTTCGGCACCGGGTTCTTTATAAATCAAAAGGGCTACGGAGTTTCTAATGTTCACGTCTTTAAAAATTCTTCTTTCGCTTTTATTCAAACTATAGACAAGAAAGATTATGAAATTGACAGTATTATTTCTGTTGATGAGGCCGCAGACATTTTAGTGTTTTCAGTTAAAGGCATCTCCAATGTTACCTCATATTTAGAAATCACGAACCCAGAAATAGAAAAAGGTGAAGAGATCTTTGTAATCGGTACGCCGAAAGGTCTTGAATATTCTGTAAGTAAAGGCATACTTTCAAGCATCAGAAATATTGAAGGATATGGGAAAACTATTCAGTTTACTGCCCCTATTTCTCATGGCAGTAGCGGAAGTCCTTTAATAAATTTAAAAGGTCAAATAATTGGTATTGTGACTTTCCAATTAACAGAAGGTCAAAATCTTAATTTTGCAACTGACATTAATCGAGTAAATAGAAATAAGCCTCTCAAAAAAATATTTCCATTGCGCAATTACTTTACAAATTCCACTTATGAAGATTTTTTTAATAAAGGGTTGCTTGCAATGGAAAAAGATAGTTTCAATCTCTCTATTTCATTATTTACAAAAGAAATAAATAGAAATCCAAATGGCTCAGAAGCATATTTTCAACGTGCATTTAGTAAACAAAAAATAAACGACTTTAATGGCTCAATTTCAGATTATAATAGTGGTTTAAAGCTTACTCCAAAAGACGCGTCCGCTTTAAGACTGAGAGGTTACGTAAAATATAAAAAAGGTGATTACAAAGGATGTATAGAAGATCAAAATAAATCTATTGCAATTGGTGAAGACGAATTTTCATATTTTTTAAAGGCAGACTCTTATTATAAATTAAATGATGATCCCAATGCCTTACTTGTACTTAATCAATCTATTAAAAAGTATCCCGATTATACACTTCCATATTTTGATCGAGGTTTAATAAGACTTTCTAAAAAAGACTATCATGGTGCAATCGCAGACTTTACCAAAATCATTAGTCTTGACCCAGATTTTGGCGACGCCTACGAACAACGAGGCGAATGTAAACTAAACTTAGATGATTATCGAGGGGCCATTGAAGATTACTCAAAAAAAATTGACCTTTCAAAGAAATTTCCATTAAGCGCTTATCAAGGACGATCGAAGGCTTATGTTATACTAAAAAATTATACAAAGGTAATCGACGATTGCACCTTAATAATTGAAAATGACCCAAATGAACCTGACGCATACTTCCTACGAGGTGTTTCTAAATTCAACACACAAGACATCGAAGGTGGTTGTCTTGACTTTAGTAAGGCTGGTGAATTAGGTGACAAGTCAGCATATGAGTATATTAAAAAATATTGTAAATAATCTTTAAAAGCAGACACGTTAAAAAAAACTGTGTGGCGGCAACAAGTTATAACAGCAAATTCGCCCAATGCGGGGGGACGGGGTCATCGCTCGCACGCCGACAAGTGGCCTGCTTCGCAGACCTTTTTTTGTGGCTCGCTAAAAAACAGTTATCTTCGAAATAAACATTTGGGGGTTTAGACAGGTGATGCTTCGAAAGCCGCACTGGGCAAATTCGCCAAACGTTAGGCGGCATTTATAAGGAGGACAAACAAAATGGCAACACCAGGCAGACCGCATAAATCAGACCCGCGTGTCGACAACATGACATCGGACATCGAAAAGGGTGACAATGAAAAAATAAAAATACTTTTGACCGAAATT
>JBGAGD010000004.1:0-682384 GCA_044226875.1 Bacteroidia bacterium | reverse complement strand
AACACATATACTTCTTCTACCAGCCCGCCAACAGGTGGCCCAGTATCGTATACTTTATTAGCACCAAGTTTTTTAGGAACCTATACATTAAACCCATTAACCGGCCCAAGCGTTTATACGGTTAACGTGCCGGGTCAATACACTGTTGTAGTTCATGATAACACCAATGGTTGCGAAACCAAAGTACCGGTATCGGTTATCTCAAACACTTTTGCACCAACCTTAACAGCCACGGCAGTTCAGGCCACACTAACCTGTTATGTACCAAAAACGATATTACAGGGATCGAGCGGAACCCCTAACGTATCATACAGTTGGGCATTTCCGGGCCCTCCGGGCGGGCAATTGCCAAACGATACATTAACTGTATTTACTTCAACAAATACAACCAATACGGTTGTTGCTACATACACTTTAACTGTAACGGATAATATTAATTTATGTAAGAGTACACAAACGTTAACGATTTATCAAAACACAGCTAAGCCTACGGCGGTAATAACAGGAAGCAGCTCGCTTACATGTAATACGCCAACCATTAGTTTAACCAACAATAGTACCAGTAATGTGCCCGCAGTATTCTTTCCTACATTACCTGTAACAGCTTTGGTATGGAGTGGGCCACCACCACAGCCTACGCAGCAGCTTACATCTAACTACATAGCCTTTACGCCTACGGGGCCCGGCAATACGTACACCCTTGTTGTAAAAGATCTTAATAATGGCTGTACGGCAGTGGCTACAAAAACAATTGCAGATAATAAGGTTTATCCTATAGTAAATACACCAAACCCGCCACCGCCATTTATTTTAGATTGCGCGGCATTAAATGCTACGATATATCCTATACTTACTCCACCAACAACTAATTTTACCTATTCATGGGTAGCAGTTCCAACAGTATCATTTGGCCCTATGACCTCTTCAATTACAACAGTTAATAAGCCGGGTGTATATAGGATCTTTGTTACAAATACTACAAACAGTTGCGTAAGTACAGGTGTAGTAGAAGTAATTAACGGGGGATTGAACGGAGATTTTAATCCAAGTGTTAGCAATGGTTATGCTCCCTTAACGGTTAGCTTCCAGAATTTATCAGCGTCGTCGTTAACCACTACACCAACAGCCAGTATCACATCTGCATGGAGTTTTGGTAATGGCAGCAGTTTAATAACCAATTCTACGAGTATTTCTCCATCTACGGTATATAATAACCCGGGCACTTACACAGTTACTTTATTTGTAAGCAAAGGAAGTTGTGTAGATACAGTTCAGAAAGTGATAACAGTGGAGCTTCCTTCAAAACTGGAAGTGCCGAATGTGTTTACACCAAATGGTGACGGAAGTAACGATGTATTCTTCTTAAAAGTGGCTAATGTAACTGATATTAGCGCGTTGATCTTTGACCGTTGGGGTAATAAAGTATTTGAGACCAGCAGTTCAACCGGAAATATTGAGTGGGATGGTAAGAATATGTCAGGAAAAGAATCTTCGGCAGGCACTTATTTTTATATTATTAAAGCCACCGGTAAAGATGGAACTACTTACGACAAGAAAGGAAACGTTAGTCTTTACAGATAAAAAATAAGATCAGGGTAAATTAAATTATCCTGATTTTTATTTTAACAGTATTTGGTAAGGTATTTGTACATTTGTATTTATTAAATCTTTGGTTATGAAAAAAATTATCTCACTTTTGTTTATGTTTGTTTGTTTATATTCAAACTCACAAACAACCTGCGCTAATGCTCAGCCTTTTTGCGCCGGTGGATCTTCTGGTGTTAATTTTCCGGCGTCTACTAACCAGCCAGATGCTTTTTCGGGATCATATGATTGTTTGGGATCATCGCCTAACCCTGCATGGTATTTTTTGCAGGTATCTACCAGCGGTAATATTGATCTGTATATTGCAGGTACAGGTAACCAGGATGTGGATTTTATCTGCTGGGGGCCTTTTACCACCTTTTCAACAATTTGCAGCGGCATAAGCCTTTCAAACGTTGTTGATTGCAGTTATTCATCAAGCCCAACAGAAACCTGTAACATTGTTAACGCTATAGCAGGCCAGTATTATATGGTTTTGATCACTAATTATTCAAATGTAAATCAAAACATAACTTTTAATCAAATTGGAGGAACAGGATCAACCAACTGCGGCTTATTAGCGAGTAATTCAAGTATATGTGCAGGTAGTAATGCTACAATAACTGCCAACAATGCCAGCAATCTTACCAACCCGAGCTATTCTTTAAACCCGGGCGCATTAACGTCTCCTACGCCAAGTTTTGTGGTAAGTCCAACCGCCACTACAAATTATACAGTGTATGTTACGGGGTTAAACAATGCAAGCGTTATGGTTACCCAAACCGCTGTAGCAACAGTTACTGTAAAACCAATGCCGGCAGCAGCGCCAACAGCAACGCAAACCAGTTGTACAAGTACTGTAAATGCCTTTAATTTAGGATTGACATTTGTTCCATCTTTACCAGTGCCGGGTTATACGGTTAACTGGTCGCCAATTCCGTTTAGTGTTACCAACCCAACCCAAACTACAGGTAGCGGAGGCATTGCTCCCGGGGTGTACAACGCAACAATTAGTGCCGCCGGAGGTTGTTCAACTACCACCAGTTTTAGCATTAGTCCTTCGCCGGCGCCAATCTCTTTTAACCTGGTACCCAATGCCAGCACCTATTCAATAACCTGTGCACAGCCAACTGTACAAATTGCTTTAAACCCGCCAAGTTATACCTATAGCTGGACCAATGGTGTATCGGCGCCGCAAACAGGGTCGTTAGGAATTTTTACCGCTGCCAATCAAGGTACCTGGACAGTTACAGGAGTTAATCCTGATGGCTGCGTTGCAACACAAACATTTATAGTTACACAAAATATAACTACACCGTCTTCTACAGTTTCTCCATCAATTCAAAACATTGCCTGTTTATCTGCTACAGCAGTAGCCACATTTACCGGTACAGCCTTGAGTCCAACCAGTAATGTTACGCATTCCTGGTATTCGCCGTCATCGCCGGGCGCAGCTACCAATGGCGGTTCTGTATCTATCTTTAACCCGGGCGGGCCCGGAACATATACCTATTGTTTAACCGATAACATAAACGGTTGCAGTGTTTGCAAAACAGTTACCGTTACTACTACTAATGGTTATCCGTCTTTTTCGGTTACCTGCCCGCAGCAGTTTACTATAGGTTGTGGTACAACAAGCTTAACAACACTTAGTATATCTAACGTAAACACATATACTTCTTCTACCAGCCCGCCAACAGGTGGCCCAGTATCGTATACTTTATTAGCACCAAGTTTTTTAGGAACCTATACATTAAACCCATTAACCGGCCCAAGCGTTTATACGGTTAACGTGCCGGGTCAATATACTGTTGTAGTTCATGATAACACTAATGGTTGCGAAACCAAAGTACCGGTATCGGTTATCTCAAACACTTTTGCACCAACCTTAACAGCCACGGCAGTTCAGGCAACCTTGACCTGCGATGTACCAAAAACGATATTACAGGGATCGAGCGGAACCCCTAACGTATCATACAGTTGGGCATTTCCGGGCCCTCCGGGCGGGCAATTGCCAAACGATACATTAACTGTATTTACTTCAACAAATACAACCAATACCGTTGTTGCTACGTACACCTTATCAGTAACAGATAACATCAACCAATGTAGGAGCACACAAACATTAACGATTTATCAAAACACAGCTAGGCCAACTGCTGTAATAACAGGAAGCAACTCGCTTACATGTAATAACCCAACAATTAGTTTAACCAACAACAGTACAAGTAATGTACCTGCAGTGTTCTTCCCGACTCAACCTGTAACGGGGTATATCTGGAGCGGTCCATCGCCACAGCCTACGCAGCAGTTAACATCAAACTATGTAGCTTTCACTCCGGCTGGAGTTGGCAATTCGTATACATTGGTGGTAAAAGATCTTAATAATGGATGTACAGCAGTGACTACAAAAACTATTGCTGATAACCGGATCTATCCGATAGTGAATACACCGCCGCCGCCGCCATTTGTTTTGGATTGTGCTGCGCCTAACGCTACAATTCACCCGGCTATGACAGGAACAACAACTGGCTTTACCTATTCGTGGGTAGCTGTTCCAACAGTATCATTTGGTACACTTACCGCATCGCTTACCACTGTAAATAAACCAGGCACGTATAAAATTATTGTAACAGATCCTTCAAACGGTTGCGTTTCTTATGGCGTAGTTGAGGTAATTAACGGAGGTATTGATGGAGATTTTAATCCAAGTACTACCACTGGTTATGCGCCTTTAACAGTAAGCTTCACTAATCTTTCTTCTTCAAGTCTGGGTACAGCCAGTATCACATCTGCATGGGGTTTTGGTAATGGCAGCAGTTTAATAACCAATTCTACAAGTATTTCTCCATCTACGGTATATAATAACCCAGGCACTTACACAGTTACCTTATTTGTAAGCAAAGGAAGTTGTGTAGACACAGTTAAAAAAGTGATCACGGTAGAGATCCCTTCAAAACTGGAAGTGCCGAATGTGTTTACACCAAATGGTGACGGAAGTAACGATGTATTCTTCTTAAAAGTGGCTAATGTAACTGATATTAGCGCGTTGATCTTTGACCGTTGGGGTAATAAAGTATTTGAGACCAACAGTTCAACCGGAAATATTGAGTGGGATGGTAAGAATATGTCAGGAAAAGAATCGGCCCCGGGCACTTATTTTTACATTATTAAAGCCACCGGTAAAGATGGAACTACCTACGATAAGAAAGGAAATTTGAGTTTATACAGGTAACATTCTGAATTTTAAAAAAAATCCCGGTAAATATTAATTTATCGGGATTTTTTTTGTTACAAACTTCTCTTTTCCAAATAAAACCTTAAATTTGAAGCTTAAGTATAAGAAGCTCATTTGTCGGAATTGAACAATTTTTAACTTGTTTTAAAACAGTCAAATGAAATGAACTATAAAAAAAACAAATCATCTAAATATGAATATTCACGAATATCAAGGTAAGAGCATTCTAAAGAACTTTGGAGTTGCGATCCAGGAAGGAATTGTAGCTGAAACTGCTGAGCAGGCAGTTGCCGCAGCAAAAGAACTAAAAGCAAAATATAACAGCGATTGGGTTGTTGTAAAGGCACAGATCCATGCCGGTGGCCGTGGAAAAGGGGGCGGGGTAAAACTTGCAAAAAATTTAGATGAGGTAAAAGAAAAGGCGTCGGCCATTATTGGCATGCACCTTATCACACCACAAACAAGTGCAAAGGGTAAATTGGTAAATAAGGTGCTAATTGCTCAGGATGTCTACTATCCGGGCGCTTCCGAGACCAAAGAATTTTATATGAGCGTACTTTTAGATCGTGCTAAAAGCAGAAATACGATCATTTACAGTACAGAGGGAGGAATGGATATTGAGCATGTGGCAGAGCATACACCTGATAAGATCTGGAAAGAAGAGATCGACCCACGTGTTGGTATTCAGGCTTTTCAGGCACGTAAAATTGCTTTTAACTTAGGTTTAAGTGGTAATGCTTTTAAAGAAATGGTAAAGTTCGTACAGGCATTGTACAAAGCATACGAAAGTATTGACGCTTCATTATTTGAGATCAACCCGGTTTTAAAAACCAGCGATGATAAAATAATTGCTGTCGACAGCAAGGTTTCTTTTGATGATAACGGCTTATTCCGTCACCCGGATTATGAAGCTATGCGCGATGAAACAGAAGAGGATCCAACCGATGTGGAAGCAAGAAAAGCTGAGCTTAATTATGTGAAACTGGATGGAAATGTAGGTTGTATGGTTAACGGAGCCGGTTTGGCAATGGCTACCATGGATATTATTAAATTAAGCGGTGGCGAGCCTGCTAACTTTCTTGACGTTGGTGGTACTGCAAATGCAGAACGCGTTGAGAAAGCATTTAGGATCATTTTAAAAGATGCAAATGTTAAAGCAATTTTGATTAACATATTTGGTGGAATTGTTCGTTGCGACCGTGTTGCACAGGGTATTGTAGACGCTTACAAGAATATGGGAACCATTAATGTGCCAATTATAGTGCGTTTACAAGGTACCAATGCCGAAGAGGCCAAGAAGATCATTGACCAATCCGGCTTAAAAGTGTACTCGGCCATTGAATTTCATGAAGCAGCGGCCCTTGTAAATAAATTATTAAAAAACTAAAAAAAATAATATCTTTAAAAAATATAAAAGAACAGATGAATAAATCAACTCTATTATTTTTGTCCGCTATAACTGCATTTACTTTTAGCAGCTGCGGAGGCGGAGAAAAATCCGAAGAAATTGAAACAGGGGATTCTGTAAAAACAGAAGAGCCACAAGTTAATCCTGTATCAGAAACTTTTTTCCAGGTGCCTTCGCCCGGAGAAATGCTGACATTTATTAAAATGGTTGGCGGCAAAAACAATAAAAACACATCGTTTTTAAATGTGCCTGCCAATGAAAAGAATTATACCGACAGTAAATCAAAAGCCCTTAATTTCGGGATTTATAGTTGCGACCTTAGCTACTGCAGTATTTTTGAGATCGGCTCTGAGGCTTTAAAATACTTTAAAACGGTAAAAACTATGGGCGATCAGATCGGTGTTTCGACAGCCATTAAGCCTGAAGTTTTAAAACGTTTGGAAAGTAACGTTGGTTCTTCAGATTCATTAGCAGTAATTACGGATGATGTGTATTTTTCATCATTTGAAGCATTAGAAGACAGCAAACAAGGTCCAACTTTAGCGTTAGTAGTTGCAGGCGGTTGGTTAGAAAGCATCTATATTGCTACCAATCTTGCAAAATACGAAGAAAAAAGCCCTGTTATTGAGCGTTTAGCAGATCAAAAATATACCTTAGAGAACTTAGTTGAATTTTTAAAGAAACACGAATCTGATGCAAATGTAGCTGCGGTAAAAGCAGATTTTGATGGCCTTTTAGCTGAATTCAATAAGATCAGCGAAAAAGATGCTACAGCTGCTGCAAGCAAAGAAGGTAGTAAAACGGCTATGCTTGGTGGTGGTAAACAATTATTCATTACAAAAGAAGTTTACGAAGCAATAGTTGCAAAAATTAAATCAGTTCGTAATTCTTATACATTAACTAAATAATATTTTAAAAACATGAAATACTTTTTAACCATATTAATTGCTGCTGTAATAAGTTCTTCTTCTTTCGCTCAGGCGGGTGTGTGCGGAAACTTTCATAAAAAATACTGCAAATTCGAAAAAGATAAAGCAGATTGGCAATACAATGCACAAAGCAAAAGCGGTTTATTTAACCAGGGCATGGTTTCTAAACTACGTTGTGTAATTTATAAAGGAATGGATTACCGTATCTCAGTTTGCTGCGAAGCAACCATCGGCGATAAAGTAAACTACAAGATCTTTGATTCGCGTACCAACGAAATGTTGTTTGATAACAGCAAAGCAGAAGATACACAGGTATTTGAGTTTGCAAGCGTAAGCACACGCCAGTTAGTGATCGAAGTTGTTGTGCCGCAAGGTGCTACCGAAAAAGATAAACATAAGCCTACAGATGCAGCCTGCGTTGGTTTATTGATCGAGCATAAGATCACAGATAAACAAGGTTTCTCTACATACTAATCATAAAAAATGATACAAAAAACCCAATCGGATTCCGGTTGGGTTTTTTTATTTAAATTTGTTCTATAAAATTTGATCATGTCGGTTCATAAAGAAATAAAAAAAGTAACCACAAACGTTTTACAGGAAATGAAACGCCGTGGCGAAAAAATAGCTATGCTAACTGCATATGATTATACAATGGCCAAGATCATTGATAGTGCCGGTATAGACGTAATATTGGTTGGAGACAGCGCCAGTAACGTAATGGCGGGCCACGAAACCACGTTGCCAATTACCCTGGACCAAATGATCTATCACGCCGGATCGGTTATCAGGGCTATTAACCGCGCGCTGGTGATCGTGGACCTTCCTTTTGGATCGTACCAGGCTAATTCTAAAGAAGCTTTGAACTCTGCCATCAGGATCATGAAAGAAAGTGGTGCGCATGGTGTAAAGCTTGAAGGAGGCCGCGAGATCAAAGAAAGTATAGAACGCATTTTAACCGCCGGTATCCCGGTAATGGGGCATTTAGGATTAACGCCACAAAGTATTTATAAATTCGGAACGTATAATGTAAGGGCAAAAGAAGAACTGGAAGCCGAACGTTTATTGGAAGATGCAAAATTATTAGAACAATATGGTTGTTTTGCATTGGTAGTAGAAAAAATTCCGGCAGCATTGGCTGCAAAAGTTTCTCAAAGTATTTCTATACCTGTAATTGGAATTGGCGCTGGTGGCGGTACAGATGGCCAGGTATTGGTAACACACGATATGCTGGGCATGACGCATGAATTTAGTCCGCGTTTTTTACGCCGCTATTTAAATTTATACGAAAGTATGGGAAATGCTTTTAAGCAATATATTGCCGATGTAAAAAGCAAAGATTTTCCAAGCGATAAAGAGCAGTATTAATTACCTTATCTTCAATTTCTCAACCTGTAAAACTTCTTTTGTTACAGCGTCGTAAACAAATGCAACAGCATTAATGTACTTGTCATTAATTGTTACAATTGGAAGCGAAGGTTTATTGAAAAAATTCTTAGCAAGTAAAAAGCAACCATACGATTTGGTAATAGTATCATTAGCATTAACAGGCCCCTGTTTTATCATTTCCCCAAAGGGATCAAATGCGCCAAGCACAATATTATCAAAACGGTAATTTAACCTGTGTGCGGCTAAATTCGGATCCATTGTTGAACCAACCGGCGGCGCACCATCCTTTTGATCTGAGATGATATTATCCTGTGTAAAAGCGACAATTAGGTTAACATCATTTGGCCAAGCCGTTTTAAAAGTGGTTTTTACTTTTACGTTGATGTAATATTTTACTGTATCATAATAAGTGGTAATATCCAGTTTGGCGCTCCATGGTTTTGCTAAAGCAGGCCCTGCAAGCGATGCCCAGGCCGGGTAATGTTGTGGAAAAGGTGTTTGCCTGTTAACCATACCAATTGGCAAACCACTGCTGGAAGACATACCAAATGCTGCATCCCAAGCCGTAGATGTCGGGTTCCTGAATTCTTCTTTATAGACAGAATCATTATAAGGCGCAGCAAAAGTACCGGTAACGTGGTTGGCAAGCACAACTACTTTACCAGGGTTAGCTGTAACAATGGCTTCGGCAGCTTCTGCAGCTCTTGGGCAGTTAATACATTGGTGGCCCGTGTAATCTTCAATTAAAATTTTTCTGCTGCCGTTTATTGTAGAGTTGTTCTTTACAACCATGTTAATTGAATCCACACAGTGCGGAATTACGGGCGGACGTTGGTCAGGATGTTTTACTTTATCGCAGGAAGCAAATATGGAAACAAATAAAGCGAGTATGATTAATTTTTTCATTGCAAATGAATTTAATTTCATGTTGGCGAATTATATATAAAGATACTAAAAACTACTGGTAATTGAAAGTGTTACACCATTAGAAGCCGGCACTGTACGGCAAACCCCGCCCACACAGAAGATACCGGCGCTTTGTTTACCGTAGCTTACAGAGATACGGTGGGCATCTTTATTATAGCCAAAAGTTCCTAAATAATAGTGAATACGCAGTTTTTCGTCGGGATTACCATAGTTATACTGATCGTATACGGCAAAGAACCAGTTTCCGCTAGGCGTCCACTCTAGTAAAGCAGTAGCCCAGTTACCTTTGGCAACCAGGTTAGAGTTGGTAACCATATCCTGGTCTTTGGCAAACAGGCCTTGCATCTCTAAACGAATAGTAGCTGTAGATTTGTATTTGTAAGTGATATCAGCCACACCAATTTGCGTCTCTACATTTTTAAAACCTTCATCGGCTCCAAACTGAACGATGTTACGGTTATAAAATTGGTTAGCATATACAAAAGTACCTTTCCATTTTTTTGAGAATTTTTTATTGATCTCTACAAAAAAATCGTGATAATATTTTTGTCCAACATCGGTATAACTTGTTTTATAATACGTCATGGTGGTGGCCGAATCGGCTACAGGTATTTGATTTAAACCATTTGCCTGCGAGTAATTAAGGGTTATTTCCATACCGTATTTACCACCCATTGGCGTATTTTTTTTGAACTTATACTGCATTTCTGCCATGCCGCCGATCTCACCTTTTATTTGTGTAGCATATGGATTAAGCGCAAGCATAGAGTAGGTATGCTGGCGGGTGGTGGCCGGCAAATAGTTTATTAAAAGAGATTGTAACGCTTCGTTACGATCGCTTCTAAAGCTCATATTATCTACACGTTTGCCTTGCACTAAAAACGAGAGCCCTTTTGTAGCGTAAGAGATAGAAGAGAAAATAGCTTCGCCGGTTTTGTATGAAAATTTATTATCGGCAGATGGATCGTTGATCTTGTAAGCATATTCAGTTAAAAAACTAAAGCCCTCACGAATAACATTTATACGGCCGCCATAACAACCAACATTTAGCGGTAATACCAAATTAGGATCAACATCGGGCTGGTATTTGCTTACAAAGCTTCCGCCCAGGATCACTTTTGTCTTTTTCTTCCCTAAAACAGAGTCAAACAATTCATTCACATTTATTTCTCCATCGGCGCCACGTACAATACCCGGACCAACGCTGAAAAAATAACGTTGTTTACCGGTAAGTCCTTTTAAAGTAACACCCTTTATAGGACTAGATATCACGCGGATCCCATCAATAGAGTTATCGTAAAGCAAGCCTGGTTCGTAATAGGTTCTTAGCATTAAACCGCTCCCAAACTGCTCGTAAATATTTCCAACAGTAATATCTAAAAGATCTGTTCTGTATCTCGCAAAACGGTTAACAATGCCCTGGCCTTTGTAACGGGTATCAAAACCTTGCCTTACGTTGTTATAGGCTTCATATCTTGCGCCGGCAGAAAAATTACCTTTTGAATAATTTAAATTTCCAAACACATTGGAAAGAAATTTTTCAGGCACTTTTGGCGCGCCAATTAACGAATCGGGTTCGTAATACTGGGCGTCTATCTGAAAATTACCATGTATAGATCCCAGGTCGGCAGTAGATGGTACTTGAGCTTTAATAAAGGTGGCGCAAAAAAGCAAAGATAAACACAATGCGGGTTTAAGCGCAGATTTACAAAATGTCATAATACTATCAAAAAATTAGTGTTTTAATTTTTCTCCTTTAACAAGAGCTTGTATGTTTTCGTATAAATGATCTTCATCGCCATCTGAATAAGAGTTGTGGCTCCAAACAATTTTACCTTCGCCATCCACTAAAAATGTGTGAGGTACGTTGTTCACATTCATAGCGCGTTTAAAATCCTGGTTCTCGTCAATGTACACTTCATATTCCCAGCCTTTGGTTTTAACATCGGTAACAACTTTACCTGAGCTTCTGGCATCATCAATAGAAATGGCAATTAATTTTACGCCAGTTTCTTTAACCCACTCATCGTATTTTTCGGCAATATTATCCAGTTCTTTTTTGCAGGGTTTGCACCAGGTGGCCCAAAAGCTAATAACAATTGGTTTGCCATTATTGCTGAATGTGTTTGAATTTATTTTGCTGCCATCCAGTTTTTTTATGGTAGCGGCAGGAATTTTATCTCCATCACCACGTGATGAAGTGAATGCAAAGGCAGTTACTAATAAAAGAGCTAAAATGATTTTTTTCATGGCTTTGTGTTTGTGTTAATTTTACCAATAATTGAACCACAATGATAACAAAAATATCTTTAATATCCATTTTAACACTTTTCAACAAACTAAAAATTTAGCTTTTAAACTCTAAACAAGAAACTTCAAACAAGAAACTCGAAATCTTTGGTTAATTTTGCCAAAATTTTTATGAAAACAACAACATCTGCAGAGCTTTTTGAAAAAGCAAAAACATATTTTCCGGGTGGCGTTAACTCGCCGGTACGCGCATTCAGAAGCGTGGGTGGAAACCCGTTATTTATTGAAAAAGGCAAAGGATCGCATATATGGGACGCCGATGGCAATGAATATATTGATTATTGTTGCAGCTGGGGCCCATTGATATTGGGGCACGCCAATGATAAAGTGTTAAATGCTGTTGATAAGACCATGCGCAATGGTACCTCGTTTGGGGCGCCAACAAAACTTGAAAATGAGTTGGCAGACCTTATCATTTCAAACAACAAATTCATTCAAAAGATCCGTTTTGTAAGTAGCGGAACAGAAGCGGTAATGAGCGCCATTCGCCTGGCACGTGGATTTACTAAACGCAATAAGATCTTAAAATTTGAAGGCTGTTATCACGGGCATGTGGATTCGCTTTTGGTAAAAGCCGGCAGCGGTCTTGTAACCTTTGGTAATTCAAGTAGCGCAGGTGTACCCGATAGTTTTGTAAATGAAACTGTAACGGTGCCACTTCACAATAAAGAAGCTGTTAAAGAAGCTTTTGAAAAATTTAAAAATGAAATTGCCTGCGTTATTATAGAACCTGTACCAGCCAATAATGGTTTGCTTTTGCAGGGAAAAGAGTTTTTAGAGTTTTTGCGCGAGATTTGTTCGTCTAATAAAACGTTGCTCATTTTTGATGAAGTGATCAGCGGTTTTAGAATGAGTTTTTGTGGTGTTGCCGGTTTATATAACATACAACCCGATATTATTACCTATGGAAAAATTATTGGCGGGGGCTTTCCTGTAGGGGCATATGGTGCCAGTAAAGAAATTATGAGCAACATTTCGCCGGAAGGCAGCGTTTACCAGGCAGGTACACTAAGTGGTAATCCGGTGGCCATGAGTGCTGGAATTGCCCAGCTAACTGAATGTTTAACGCCGCATTTTTATTCTGATCTTGAAGCAAAAACAAAATACCTGGTGGAAGGCATCAATAAAATAAATCCTTTCAAATTGTTTAAATTATTTCACCTTGGGTCTATTTTCTGGATAGCGTTCACCGAAAAAGAAACGATCAGCAATGCCGATGAAATAGATGCTAACAGCATGAGTTATTTTAAAACCTTGTATCATGCCTTACTCGAAAACGGCGTATATCTTGGGCCAAGCGGTTATGAAGTTGGTTTTTTAAGCAGTGCGCATACTAAAGAAGATCTTGATAAAACAATAAAAGCTTTTGAAACAGCTTTAAAAAAATTAGTTTAAATTTATATTCGCTTTATGAAATAGTCATGCACTATTATGAAACAAACACAAAGAAGTAGCATGAGGTATTCCATATGACAACTAAAAAAACAACTTGATTTACATATGAAAACCGTAGATTCAATAAATTTCTCAAACAAACGCGCAGTGGTTCGCGTTGATTTTAATGTACCATTAAACGATGCTTTTGAAGTAACCGATTCAACCCGCATCCGTGCAGCGATCCCCACTTTAAAAAAGATCTTAAAGGATGGCGGAAGTCTTGTATTGATGAGCCATTTAGGCAGGCCAAAAGAAGGCCCAACCAATAAATATTCATTAAAACATATTGTTTCAGAATTAAGTAAACAATTAGGTACACCTGTTTTATTTGCCGATGATTGCATTAGTGATAAAGCCTTTGCTCAATCGGCTGCATTAAAACCAGGCGAAGTTTTATTACTTGAAAATTTACGCTTTTACAAAGAAGAAGAAAAAGGTGATGGGAAGTTTGCCGAAAAATTAAGTAAGCACGGCGATATTTATGTGAACGATGCTTTTGGTACTGCACACCGTGCACATGCTTCAACGGCTGTAATTGCAAAATATTTTAAACCTGAAGCTAAATGCTTTGGTTTTGTAATGGCCGGCGAAGTGGCAAGTATAGATAAAGTATTGAATCAAACACAAAAACCTTTTACTGCCATTGTTGGCGGCGCAAAGGTGAGCGATAAAATTTTGATCATTGAACAATTGATGGGCAAAGCCAACAATATTTTAATTGGCGGTGGTATGGCATTTACCTTTGTAAAAGCCATGGGCGGCCATATTGGCAAATCTTTATGTGAAGATGACCGCTTGGAGATTGCAAAAGAATTAATTAGCAAAGCAAAAATAAAAGGTGTAAATTTATGTATACCGGTTGATGCGATAATAGCCGATAATTTTGCCAACGATGCCAATAAAAAAGAAATGAATATTAATGAGATCCCCGATGGATGGATGGGGCTTGATATTGGACCAAAGACCATAGCCATGTTTGGTGAGATCGTTAAGAATTCTAAAACTATTTTATGGAACGGCCCCATGGGCGTTTTTGAAATGAGCAGTTTTGAGAATGGAACCAAACAGGCTGCTTTTGATATTGTAGAAGCAACAAAAAAAGGCGCTTATACGTTGATTGGCGGAGGGGATAGTGTTGCGGCCATTAATAAATACAACCTGGCTGATAAGGTGAGTTATGTAAGTACCGGCGGTGGTGCGTTACTTGAATATATTGAGCAGGGCACTTTGCCGGGAGTTGAGGCCGTTAAAGCGTAAATTAAATTTCAAAAATATGAAAGCAGTAGTTTTTGTTTTGTTTCTTTTATCAGTAATGTTTTCTTCTTGCAGAAAAGATTATGTTTGTGAATGTAAAAACGCTAACGGTACGTACGTTGCCGGAGAAAAAGAAGGCACCAGGAGCCAGGCTAAGAAGTATTGTAAAAGTCTTTCATCGGGTAGCACTACTTGTAATATAAAATGATGAATATTCGCGTTGGATTTGGTTATGATGTGCATCCTCTGGGCGAAGGCCGGGAGCTTTGGCTGGGAGGCATAAAACTGGAATTTAATAAAGGCTGTGTAGGCCATAGTGATGCCGATGTTTTATTACATGCTATTTGCGATGCTTTATTAGGCGCAGCCAACTTACGCGATATTGGTTTTCATTTTCCTAATACCGATCCAAAATATAAAGGCGCTGATAGTAAATTTTTATTGGCAGAGGTTATCAAGCTTTTAAAAGAGCACAATTATTACGTTGGCAATATAGATGCTACTTTAAGTTTGGAAGATCCAAAAATAAATCCGCATATAAAAAAAATGCAGGAAGTATTAGCGCCAATATGTGAAGTAACTCCAAACGAAATCTCCTTAAAAGCCACTACCAACGAAAAACTAGGGTATGTTGGAAAAGGAGAAGGCGTTAATGCTTACGCAGTGGTTTTGATATATAAAAAGTAATTTTATTCTACCACAATTTTTGTGAATTTACTTTTTTCGTTACTGTAAAATACAACATAATAAATTCCTGGTTTTAAATTATTTTCCGTTGCATTTACGATCAACCCATTTTTTCCGCTGTTATATAATTTGTTGGTTGCAAATTCTTTAAGGATCCTTCCAACATTATCTACCAGTTGAATAGTAATCTTCGCGCTTTTTGTTAAATAAAAATCAATAGCGGTTTCGGTTTTAAATGGATTAGGAGAAACAGTTATAGTGTTGAGGTTTTCTTTTTTCTTTTCATCAATTCCTAAAATGGCTGGATTTACCAATGCTGTATAAACACTTAACACGCCGCTGTTTGTCATTTGCATCCAGATAGGCCTTATTACATTATTATGCGCCGCTATGCCAATATAATCTCCAAAAAAATAGCCGGCATTTGGCGAAAACGTATTTGCATTTATTTTATAATTTACAAAACTTGCGCCACCGTTTGTTGATACGGCCATGTATACATCTGTATTGTTTCCTGAAGCGTAATTTCTACGGTCGTAAAAAACAACATACAAATAACCCGTTGCCTGGTCTATAGCCATAGCGCTCATAAATTGTTGTTTTCCGGGCACATCATCATTTACCCTAAAAGGGGCACTCCAGGTGGCGCCACCGTTGGTAGATTTTGTAAGCCAGATGTCGCCATCGTTCAATCCATTTACCTGGTCGCTCCAGTTAATATAAATAGTGCCTTTATACGGACTGGCATTGCAAAGATCGCAATAAGTGAACGGTAACCCGTTACTTCTGTATAACCCGCTAATATTATAATCCCAACCTCCCGGAAAGGCGTTAACATTCTGCTCCTGCGGTAACCAGGTATTGCCGCCATCGGTAGATTTTTGGAACATTAAGCCATTTTTGCCCGCCCAGGCCACGTATACTTCGCCTAACGGACCAATAGCAGGAACGGCACCTTCAACCGTTGAATCAGAATCAACGCAATTGCCCGGAAATTTTGAGATACGTTTTGGCGCAGAAAAAGTTATACCGCCATCGCTCGATTTTGAATATAAAATGACAGAACTATCCAACGAAGAAGTACTGCCATAATTATCAAATTGCGTCCAGGTAATATGCATCTCGTTATTGTAAGGGTTAATTACCGGCCATGCCTTATCCTGAACTTTTGCGCCGTTTTTGCCAACGCCCACGCAGGTAGAATAGTTCTGCCCAAAATCTGTTGATTTTTGTATTACTATACGATCTACCCAGGAGCCGCCGGGTGTAACATTTGGATCGGTGTTTGACAAGTGAATATAATAACAGGCATTGGCTGTATCCCATATCAACACCGGGTCGCCGTAAACATCGTAGGCAGTGCACGAAAGGGATTGATAGCTCCAGGTTGCGCCACCGTCGGTTGTTCTGTAAGCATTTTTTAAATTAGAGCCTGCCACCATTTGGTTGGTATTTTTTGGATTAATGGCTATAGATACTTCCTCAGGATCGTTTAACGTGCTTATTAATACGTTTGGAAATTGGGCAAAAACCTGGTTGGTTAAAAAAATATATGTTATAAAAAATATTTTTTTCATTGAAAACGTTTATAAATTAAAGTTACAAATAAAAAACAAATTGTTTCAGGTCTATTACGGATAAACAAATTGTTAAATGTAAAATATGGTAAAATCTGCGGATTTTATTTTCGTATCTTTATTACATGAGATTTTATTTGCTTTTTTCGGTCGTATTGTTTGTAATTACGGGTGCATCATCCCAAACCTATAATTATTATTTTGGCAACCTGCACTCACACACCGCTCTTAGCGACGGTAATAAAGATTCTGCGTCAACGGGTGTTCACGACGCTTCGGGAGCTTACGCCTATGGTAAATTAAGCCAGCATTTTGATTTTTTGGGAGTATCAGAACATAATCATTATTCAAGTTCGCATAACCCGGGATTCAGAATTCAAAGCTACCAGCCGGGTATAGCAATGTCGAACACAGCTAATATTGACGGTACGTTTTTGGCATTGTTTGGTATGGAGTGGGGCGTTTCGTCAACGTATAACGGGCATATTGTTATTTATGGTTTTAACCAGCTCATTGGTTGGGAAAACTCTGTGCCGGGTGTTATTGGAAATAACTACGATGTATTTAATGATAAAACAGACTACGATGGCATTTTCAGAAAAGTGAAAAATAATCCCAATGCTTTTTGCTACCTCGCTCATCCCGGTTTTAGCGATTACACAACTAACGGAACTTCGTCTACCGCATTGGCCTACGCCCCTTATAATGCGGCATACGATAGCGCCATTGTTGGCACCCCGCTACGCAGCGGTTTGGCTTTTAGCACCTTCACAGATTATTCAGACTACCCCGCCGGCAATTATTTTTCTTATTATAAAAAATTACTCTCTGTAGGCTATCACCTGGGTTGTGGTTATGACCATGATAACCATTATACCACTTTTGGAAGGAGTACCGCCGGGGGGTTAGTTCTTTTAATGCCTGCCTTAACCCGTTCTAATGTTACAATTGCTATGCAGCAAATGCATTTTTACGGTAGCGACGACTGGAATGCAAAAGTTGATTTTAATATGAACGGTAATATCATGGGTTCTATTTTAACCGGAACAAGTAACCCGGTTTTTAATGTTACACATAACGATATGGATGGCGAACAGGCCGATAGCATCAAGATATGGAAAGGGATCAATAATCATACCGGCACGCTGCCAACCGTTGTATATACTTCTTTAAATAATAATACCGCTACTTTTAGCGACGCAAGCGCGTTAATTCCCAATACAGAATATTATTATTTTGCAGAGATAAAACAGCACGACGGGCAGTGGATAGTAACATCACCAATATGGTATACAAATACATCGGCCCTTGGTATAAAAGAAAATGTAAAAGACTTTGAATTTAATTTTTTTCCAAACCCGGTAAATGAAGCGTTAAACATCAGTATGTCTGATTGTGATGATTACAAGGTTTCGGTGATTGATATTACCGGCCGGGTGGTATTTGAGCAGTCGTTTTATGATAAATACGCGTCGCTTGATCTTTCAAAGATCAGCAAGGGTGTTTATACTTTAGAGGTAAAGGGCAAAACAACTACAAAGTTTAAAAAATTAATTGTTGAGTAGTTTCTATTCAACAAAAGCGGCCCTTTGAAGCCTGTCGTTAATAGCTTTTCCGAGTGATACATCTGGTAATTTTTCGCAGAGAACTACATCTGCATCACTTTCATCTGCAAGACGCAAAAATTTAAATAAATTAATGGCCGCTTCCTGCAAATTTTCCGATACCGAAAGATTAAAGATCAACTTATTTTCTGCAGGAAATTTTTCTTTGCCAAAACAAATCACTGCAATTCTTTTCCCTGGATTTGATTGTATTAATTCGGTTATATTGCCAATAAATAAAGGCTTTTTAGGTGCATAATGGCTTTTTAACTGCCCTGGCGCTTTTGGATCGCTGGAGCTATTAATTCTTAGTTCCACTTTGCCAATAATCTTTTCAATTTCTTCAACGGCCAGGCCGCCCAAACGGAATACACATACTTTTCCTTCTTCAATACCAACAATGGTAGATTCAAGGCCAACCTTACAAGGGCCTCCATCGAGTATATAATCAATTTTAGTGCCCAGCTGGCTGTTAACGTGTGCAGGTTCTGTTGGGCTAACGTATCCAAATGGGTTTGCACTTGGCGCTGCCAGCGGAACCTGTATTTTTTTTAGCAATTCCAGCGTAAGATCGTGATTTGGAATTCGCACCGCTACTTGCTCTAAGCCTGATGTTACAATATTTGGAACTGTATTTTTTTTAGGTACCAATAGCGTTAGCGGACCGGGCCAAAAAGTTTTGGCAAGTTTCTGCAGGCGTTCATCTGTAAGGCTTGCATATTTGTCAATACTACCAATATCGGGCAAATGAATGATAAGGGGGTCGAAAAACGGCCTTTGTTTGGTTTCAAAAACTGAAAGTATGGCTTTTTCGTTGAGGGCATTGGCGGCAAGGCCATATACCGTTTCGGTTGGTATGGCAACCAGTTTACCTTTTAAGAGTAAACCAGCTGCAAAATCAATATTTTTTCCTGTTTCTGCCACAATGCAAATATACAAATATCAAAAAACCTTATATTTGTTACGGATGAGCGATCTCGTTACAATAAAAGATAAGCAATTTAAGCCATATATTTCTCAACAACAAATATCTGAGGCTGTAAAAAAAATTGCTGCATCAATAAACAAAGAACTGGAAAAAGAAAAACCGCTTTTTTTAGTTGTACTTAACGGTTCTTTTATGTTTGCTGCAGATCTGCTTAAAGAAGTTTCTATACCTTGCGAAATTTCGTTCATTAAAGTAGCAAGTTACCATGGCACAACAAGCAGCGGAACAGTAACCGAATTAATTGGAATGAGTGAAGATGTTACCGGAAGAACAATTGTAATTGTAGAAGATATTGTAGACACTGGTGTTACCTTAGAAAGATTAATAACAGTTTTAAATCGCAAAAACGTAAAACAAATAAAAGTTGCAACAGCTTTGTTAAAGCCCGATTCATATAAAAAAGAATTTAAAATAGATTATTTTGGTATGAAAATAGCCAACGATTTTGTGGTGGGTTATGGCCTGGATTACGACGGACTGGGAAGAAATTTAAAAGAAATATATGTTCTTGCTTAAAATTTTTTAAAAATAAAGAGTATGAAAAAAATGTTAAACATTGTGTTATTTGGCCCTCCTGGTGCAGGAAAGGGAACACAGTCAGAAAATCTTATCAGCAAATATGGTTTGGTGCATTTAAGTACCGGCGATATTTTGCGCAGCGAGATCGATAGAGGAACGGCTTTAGGTAAAAAAGCAAAAGAGATAATGGATCGTGGGGAGTTGGTTAGCGATGATATTGTTATTGGCATGATAGAATCCAAGCTGGATGATAACAATAACGCTAAAGGTTTTATTTTTGATGGTTTTCCAAGAACCACTGCCCAGGCCATTGCTTTAGATGATCTTTTGCAAAAAAAAGGCACCGGCATTAGTGGTATGTTGGCATTGGAAGTGGATGATGAAGAATTGACCACCCGTTTATTAAAACGTGGCGAATCAAGCGGTCGTGCAGATGACAGGAATGAAGAGATCATTCGCCGTCGCATCTTAGAATATAATACAAAAACATTACCTCTTAAAACGTATTATAGCGAACAGGGAAAATTTCATTCGATAGATGGTATCGGAACAATAGATGGTATCTTTAAATCATTAGTAGACCGTATTACTTTTTTAAATGCTGAAATGGACCTTACCGGTTTGGAAAGTGATCTTGAGCATTTGGATCTTACCATACAGGATTTTGAGGTTGCAAATGAAATTGCACCGGAGTTGTTATTAGAAATTGATGCGATCAAAAGGATTGAAGCGGAGGAGGCAGAGGAAGAAAAAGAAAATTTGAAAAAATCAAAAAAACAAACAACACCTGCAAAAAAAGCAGTTGCAAAACCTGCAGCTAAAAAATCTCCTGCAAAAACAAGCGCTAAAAAGCCGGCAAAAAAAACAGCTCCAAAGAAAAAAGCGGTAAAAAAGGCAGTAGTAAAAAAATCTCCGGCCAAAGCCAAAAAAGCAGTTAAGAAAGCTGTAAAAAAAGTAGCTAAAAAGGCAGTTAAAAAAGTGGTAAAGAAAAAAACAGCGGCTAAAAAAGTTGTAAAAAAATCTGCGCAAAAAAAAGCAATTAAAAAACCTGTAAAAAAAGTTGCTAAAGCCAAAGCAAAAAAATCAGGTAAAAGAAAATAAAGATAAAAACATACTAAAGCCTGATGCGTTATGCGTTGGGCTTTTTTATTTATACAAAAGAGATGGATACTAATTTTGTTGATTACGTTAAACTATGCTGTAGAAGTGGAAAAGGCGGGGCAGGCTCTGTACATTTTCACCGCGATAAATTAACTGCTTTTGGCGGGCCCGATGGCGGAAATGGCGGCAGGGGTGGGCATATTATTTTGCGTGGTAACAAACAATTATGGACACTCATACACTTAAAGTACCGTAAACATATTATTGCCGAAGCCGGTGTAAACGGATCGAGCAGTAACAAATCGGGTAAAGAAGGTGAGGATGAATATTTAGAAGTGCCTTTAGGAACCATTGCGCGTGATGATGAAAGCGGAGAGATAGAATGTGAAATAACAGAAGACGGGCAGGAAGTAATTTTGGTTGCCGGTGGAAGAGGAGGCTTAGGGAATGCTAACTTTAAGAATTCGGTTCAGCAAAATCCACGATTTGCACAACCGGGTGAAGAAGGTAAATCAGAATGGAAGATATTAGAATTGAAAGTACTGGCCGATGTTGGTTTAGTTGGTTTTCCGAATGCGGGAAAATCTACTTTACTTTCTGTAGTGAGCGCTGCCAAACCCGAAATTGCAAATTATCCCTTCACCACACTGGTACCTAATTTAGGAATTGTAAGTTATCGCGATGATAAAAGTTTTGTGATGGCCGATATTCCCGGAATTATTGAAGGCGCACACGAAGGGAAAGGCCTTGGTTTACGCTTTTTGAGGCATATAGAGCGAAACTCATCGTTATTGTTTTTAGTGAGCTGCGATAGTTCTGATATAGTTAAGGAATACAAAATTCTGTTGAACGAGTTAAAAAAATACAATCCTGAATTGTTAGATAAAAAAAGGATACTTGCCATTAGTAAAGCGGATATGCTGGATGAGGAGCTTGAAAAAGAAATGACCGCCGACCTTAAAAAACGTTTAACCGGCAAAAATAAAGTACCTTTTATTTTCATTTCATCTGCCAGCCAAAAAAATATCGTTCTGTTAAAAGACCTGCTTTGGCAGCAAATGAATTTTCCGTATTAGGTTTAACCATTAAGGCACTATAAAGACACAAAGACTGCAAAGAAATTTTATAGTGAATATAGTGGAATCGTTTTCATAATCTTTCGTGATTGAAAAAACACAATTTCAAATCACGTTAATTTTCTGTTTTTTTTAATTAGCAATTAATTTACATTTATTATTTCTATAAATCAGAAACAGGCTACTTCCTAATAAATACAATAAGCCTATACGCATCATAATTATTTAATACGGATCATAAGTTAATTTAAAATTTTTTAAAAATGTTTTTAGTTAATGGTTTAATAAAATTTCAATAATGAAAAGGCACCATGCGCCAGGTAATTTTGAAACGAAATTAAAACCGATACGACAATGAAAAAAACATTACAAACAATTTTTATGAGCTTATGTGCTTCGTTAAGCGTTAACAGCGCTTTGGCACAATCAATCACAGGTCCAAGCAGTTCACAAACACCCTATGTAAATCCAATAATGGCAGGTGCTTCTTTCACGTCTATTATTACAACAACAGATGTTATTGGGGGTTATAAAATGTGCGGCACGCCAGATGGCTTAGGTGCTTACGATAACAATGACGGTACTTTTACTTTATTAATGAATCATGAATTTGTAAATAACGCAGGTGTTGCAAGAGCGCATGGGCAAACAGGTGCTTTTGTTTCTAAATGGGTTATCAATAAATCTACACTTGCTGTTGTAAGCGGAACAGACCTTATTCAAAATGTAAATGTATGGAACGGTTCAAACTACGTAACATACAATGCTTCAACACCAAATGCGCTGGCAGCATTTACCCGTTTTTGTTCGGCAGATCTGGCAGCAGTTACAGCATATTATAACAACACAACAGGTAAGGGAACGCAGGAGCGTATCTTTATGAATGGTGAAGAAAGCGGGCCTGAAGGGCGTGTATTTGCACATGTTGCTACCGGACCAAATGCCGGTTCAAGTTACGAATTACCATATTTAGGTAAACATGCTCCTGAAAATTTAGTGGCTTGCCCGTACCAAAGCGATAAAACAATTGTAGGCGGAATGGATGATACCTCTCCATCAGGACAAGTTTATTTTTATATAGGCACAAAAACAAATACAGGATCAGAAATAAATAAAGCCGGTTTAGTTGGCGGTAATTTATATGGCGTTGGTGTTACCGGTTTATTAGCCGAAACAGCCGCTTCATTTCCTGCAGCCAATACAACTTTTTCATTGATAAATTTAGGTAACGTATCAGCTATCTCAGGCGCATCTTTAAATACAATGAGCAATAATTTAGGTGTTACCACTTTTTTACGTCCTGAAGATGGTGCATGGGATCCTTCTCACCCAAGCGATTTTTACTTTAATACTACGGACGCCATTACAAGCCCAAGCCGTTTATGGAAATTACATTTTAATGATATCAATAATCCTGAAAATGGAGGAACGATTACCGCTGTATTGGATGGTACAGAAGGACAAATCATGTTGGATAACATGACCATTGATAATTCAGGACATATCATGCTTTGCGAAGATGTTGGTAACAATGCACACAATGGTTTAATTTTTGAATACAATACCAATACAGATGTGCTTACCACTTTTGCTCAGCACGACCCAAACCGCTTTATTACCGGCGCCCCTAACTTTTTAACTATTGATGAAGAAACTTCCGGAATTTTAGATGTGCAAAATATTTTAGGCGCAGGTATGTTTTTAGTGGTTTGCCAGGCACATTATCCTATTTCGGGTGATGCTGTTGAAGGTGGACAATTATTAGCATTTTATAATCCAAATACATACACTGCCAATCCTGAAGTAAATGTACAAGGTAACGCCGTAAATATTGCAGATGGTAACATAACAACAAGTGCTGGTAACAATACAAATTTCGGAACTGTAGGTATTGGTTTTCCGCAAACTAAAAATTTCGTTATTCAAAATACAGGCACAGGAACTCTTGTTGTAAGCAGCTCATTCTTTAACGGAACAAATGCAAACGAATTTACATTGGTTAGCCCGCCATCATACCCATGGAACATTGCGCCGGGTGGTTCTCAAACAATTACTGTTCAATTTGCACCAGCCGTAGCCGGATTAAGAACCGCAACCATCAACATAAACAATAACGATTTTAGCGAGAATGTTTACGATTTTGTAATAGATGGCAATGCTGTAATCACAACCGGAATCGAAGAGACTGCAAATTTATTTACTTCGTTGAACTTATTCCCTAACCCTACAAAAGATGAGGCAACGTTAACCATGGCGCTCGAAAACAGGGAACATGTAATTGTTAACGTTTACGATATACAAGGCAAAAAAGCGGTTGCTACAATAGAAAATGATTTTGATAATGGCGAGCAAAAAGTTGTTATCAATACAACAGATCTTAAGAACGGTGTGTATTTTGTGCAAATAAATGCACAAGGAAAAACACAAAGTATTAAAATGGTGGTTAAACACTAATAGAATTTAAATAAGAGTATTACCAGGCGCGAATAGCCCGCGCCTGGTTTTTTTAGTTTATGCACACAATGAAAAAAGAATATTTAATAACAATTATTTTTTTTAGCGTAATGGTTTTTGCGCTTATTTCTTTTAAGAACAGTAATGAACAAAATTATGTTTCCAACTATAACAAGCAGTTGTTTAATTTTAAGAACCGGCAGTTACAATTGTTAAAGAATATTGAAAAAAGTGATCTCAATTCTAAACCTGAAATTGAAAAGATAAAAACGCAGGTAAATTTTACCCGCAATGCGCTAAAAGGCATAGATTTTTGGTTGCGTTATTTAGAGCCAATTGCTTACAAAAAAATCAATGGTCCGTTGCCGGTTGAATGGGAAACGGAAGTTTTTGAGAAATATGAAAAACCTTATAAACGCGAAGGCGCAGGGTTAACATTAGCGACCTTGTACCTTGAAGAGGAGAACATACAAAAAGATTCGTTAATGAACCTGATTGAACAATCTGTTAATTCCATGCAAACATACAATGCTGATTCAATTACAATTAATTTAAAAAGCTATCACCACTTTTTTTTATGCAACAGGCTTTTTTTATTGAATCTGGCTGCTATTTATACAACCGGGTTTGAATGCCCAGATACCTCAAGGATCATTCCGGAGTTGCGTTTAATGTTAACGGATGTTTCAACAATATATACTTCTTTTAACGAAAGTTTTCCGCAAACAAATTTGCCGGAGAGTTATTTGAATATGTATAAAAAAATGATCTCGTTTGTAAAAAGCCAACCCGTAAATTATCAGCAATTCGATCATTTTATTTTTATTAAAGAGTATGTAAACCCTTTATTTGCAATAAACCAACAACTTATTAAAGAGTATGGCGTGGTTAGCAAAAGTAATATTGATTATTCGCTGAATAAGAATAGCGTTTCTATTTTTAGTAAAAATCTTTACAACTCACAAAATCCAAAAGGTATTTTTTTAAGAGTAAACGACCCAAAGATCTTAGCCGAAATAGAAAATATTGGTAAATTATTATTTTATGATCCGATCTTATCCGGCAATAATATGCGAAGCTGTGGTTCTTGCCATAAACCAGAGCAATATTTTACGGATACCTTAACTGCTACTTCCCTTCAATATGATGGTAAGAGTTTTTTACCAAGGAACTCACCAACGCTTATTAACGCCCAGTACAATCACCTTATATTGCTGGATGGGAAACATCTTTCACTTCAACACCAAACCAAAGATGTAATCACAAATCCTACAGAACTGGGAAGCAAAGAACAGGATGTTTTAAAAAAAGTTTTAAGCTGCAACGATTATAAAAAAGTATTTAGAGAGCTTTTAAAATATACACCTACCGAAAAAGAAATTACGCTAGAACATATTTGTTCTTCTATCACTTTATATTACAGCAAATTCAGTAAATACTATTCTCCTTTTGATATGGCAATGAATGATCACGAAACAATTAATGAACAGGCAAAAAAAGGGTTTAATATATTTATGAGCAAAGCACAATGTGCAACATGCCATTTTGTTCCGCAGTTTAACGGTGTAAAACCGCCATACGTTAGTTCTGAATTTGAAGTTTTAGGTGTGCCGAAAGACACTGGGTTTAAGGCATTAAGTACTGATAAAGGGCGGTTTGGTATTAACCCGGCTAAAGAAACATCAAGTGCTTTTAGAACGGGCACTATCAGAAATTCAGATAAAACAGCGCCATATATGCATAACGGTGTGTTTAAAACGCTTAACCAGGTAATAGATTTTTATGATCATGGCGGGGGCGCCGGAAAAGGACTAGGAGTAAATAATCAAACGCTTTCTTCCGATTCTTTGCATTTAACAAAGGAAGATAAAAATTATCTTATAGCGTTCATTAAATCTCTGAACGAAAAAATAGAGTTCGAAAATTTACCAGTAAAACTCCCTGAGTCTAAGATCAAAAATTTAAATACCAGAAAAGTAGGCGGCACTTATTAAACTATAACTATGAAATATTTTAAAATATGTATTTGTTGTCTTGTTTTTTTGGGATTATTTCAATGCCAGTCTCAAAAAAAAGCAGAGTATGAATTACCGGATGCTATGCTTCCACACGTAAAAGTGTTTTATTCTTCGCAATGCGAAAAAGGCAAGATCTTATATGACCTTAATTGTGCAAAATGCCATACTCAAAAGATACATGGTAAAAAAGTTATTCCGGATTTTAGCCCGGCGCAATTAACCGGTTATACTTTAAGGGTAGCCAATGCGCAGCACGAAAAAAACATGCCGGATAGTATTGTTACAGAAGAAGAGCTGGGAATTATTATGACATTTTTAAGTTATAAAAAGAAAAATAAAGTACCATTAAGGTAATTATTTTATAAAAGCTCTAAGCCAGCTCATCGCTTTTTCTTTATCTGAAAATATTTTTGTTTTTATATAAGGTTTATTTACCCGTAAATAAAAATTGCCCATTATTTTATTCCCGATAGAATCGATCAAAAGCGCTTTTGCCATCGCGGCTTCAATAAAATCTTTACTTGCTGCAAGTTCTCTTGCTTCCTTCGTGAATGTTACCAGTTCTCCCGGTGTCACTAAAATTACATAAGGTTTATTGCCGGCGGTTTCAAAATTATGGTTTTTTAAGGCTGCAACATCGCCTGGTTCCATTACGGCACCGGATTTAATAAAGTCAGCAACTATGCCTTCTTCCAGTAAAGTTACTTCGTATTTAGGAGTAGTTATTTTTGGGTGGGTAATGGGCATTTAAAACAGATCGTGGGCTCTTAATAATCTGTTTAAATATAATAATTGTACAGAAAATATCAGTGATTTTTTTTATATTCCATTATACTTTTAAGCCAGTCAATTGCTTTTTCGCGATCAGAAAAAAGTCGTGTTTGCAAATACGGCTTGCTAACTTTTAAATAAAAGTTACCTATTATTTTTTGAGCAATGGATTCAATAAGTACTGCCTTTGCCACAGCCTTATCTATAAAGGCTTTGCTGGCCGATAATTCCCTGGCTTCTTTTGTATATGTTGCCAATTCGCCAGTAACGATCAAAAGAACATAAGGTTTGTTACCGGCAATTTCTGAACTTATTTTTTTTAGCAGTACCAGATCTTCAGCTTCAATTAGCATTCCCGATCTAATATAATTCTCTACAATACCATCTTCCAGGAGTGTAACATCAAATTTTTCGGTACTTATCTTTTTAAGCTCTTCGGTCATGTTTGCGAGATAATCGATCAGATTTCTTAAAGATAATAATATATTCCATAAAAAGAGATCTTTAAAGGCTAACACAACAATAATAGAGGTGTTTATAAGAGAAATTATTTTTTTATGGAATTTTTAAAAATGGTGCATCTAAACAGAAAAGCTAACTTTTAAACATATATAAAATGAGTATCAGTTCAATTACCTCAAAAACAGCCCGGATTGCCGCAATAGGTTTGGTAACCTTATCTCTGGCAGCGTGGGTTACACCTGCAAGCGTGTATAAACTTGCCATGGATAATGAAGTTATTTCCATGATAAAAAGAAAATTAACAAAATATAATGATGCACTGCCGGAAGACAGGGTTTATCTGCATTTTGACAAGCCTTTTTATGAACCCGGAGAGAGTATTTGGTTTAGTGCTTATGTGCGCGATGGTCAAACATTAAAACCATCCCATAAAAGTGATATTGTACATGTAGAGTTATTAAATCCAAAAGGCGGTGTTGAAAAGAAAATTACCATTATCTCTAAAAATGGTAAAGCCGCCGGAGATTTTTCGCTGGATAATGAAGCTCTCGGAGGCATTTATAAGATAAGGGCCTATACCAACTGGATGAAGAACGAAGGAGAAGAGAATGCATTTGAAAGAGAACTCCAGGTACAGGATGTGATCCTTCCTAATTTAAAAATGAAATTAAATTTTGAAAAGAAAGCCTTTGGCGCAGGCGACCAGGTGATTGCCAAACTGGAACTAAATACAAACGAGAACAAACCTTTGGCAGATTACAAAATAAAATTCGTTGCCAATCTTGATGGAAAGAAAGTAATCGAAAAAGCAGATATTACGGATGAAGAGGGAGTAAAGTATATAAAATTTAACCTGCCTTCAAAATTAGAAACTAGCGATGGATTATTGAATGTAATGATCGATTATAACGGGAGTACTGAAAGCGTTTCACGCTCAATTCCAATTGTTTTAAATGATATCGATCTTACTCTTTTTCCGGAGGGCGGTGATCTGCTTTGCGGTTTTGAGAACACAGTTGCTTTTCGTGCATTGAACGAATTTGGTAAACCTGCAGATATAGAGGGGGTGGTGCTAGATGAGAAAGGTGTTGCCGTTACAACATTCAGTAGCTTTCACCAGGGCATGGGTGCATTTAAATTTAATCCTGCTCTTGCCGAAAAATATATAGTAAAAATTACAAGGCCCGAAGGCATTAAAGAAACATATAAATTGCCTAAAGCTTTAAAGCGCGGTTATTCTATGAATGTAGACAACTCTAAGGATGATGAGATCACGTTGAACGTCAATTCTACCGAAAACGAAGAGCTTTCGCTTGTAGCACAGGTACGTGGTAAATCTTATTACACAACAGTTATCAACGCTAAAAAAGGATCCAATAAGATCACCTTCCCAACTACTAATTTCCCAATAGGCGTTTCTCAAATTACGTTGTTCGATTCACATTCTATTCCGCGCGCAGAGCGTTTGGCATTTGTGAATAAAGACAAACATTTAAATATTTCTGTAGAAACAGATAAGGAAAAATATCTACCAAGAGAGAAAGTGAAAATGACCATTTTTGTAAAAGACGAACGCGGTCTGCCCATGCCCGCCAATCTTTCGATGGCTGTTGTAAACGATCAATTACTTTCTTTTGCAGATGATAAATCGGGCAATATGCTTTCGCAATTTTTATTGCAACAGGATATTAAAGATAAGGTAGAAGAGCCGGCTTTTTATTTTGATGAAAAAGAAAATAAATCAGGCAAAGCGCTCGATTATTTATTAATGACATCTGGCTGGAGACGTTTTACCTGGGAAAAATTAATTGAGAATGATATACCGGTTGCAACTTATAAAGAAGAAAAAACAATTATTTCAGGCAAAGTATTGGATGCCTATACAGGTAAAATAATTCCTAATTCTGTTGTAAAAATTAACGGCGGTTTAGAGTATGCCGGCGATTGGGAAGGGAAATTCTTTGTGAAAAATGTAGATCTCTCCACTGCACAAACAATTATATTTAAAGCTCCGGGTTATGGCGATCAATCGCAGTATATTCAAAATTATAACCAGGATATGATCGTTTATTTATATCCCTACCAGGCCTATAATTATAATTACAAAACACCTACAACAAAATCAAAATCAATGCACTTTAGAAAGAATGGTGGAGCCGTGCCGGGAAATGTTGCTGAAGATGATTTTGCAGAATTCGCGCCAAATGCATCAGGTATTAATATGGCAATTCCTGCACAGGTAAAGATGGCGGGGCCTGTTAATTTTGAGAACGAAAAAAGAGAAGAAGGGCTAAAAGGAAAAGAGCTTGCAGTAAATAAAAAGAAGGAAGCAAAACTTGATGAAGATGGAAAAAAAGTAGTTGACCAGCTTGTGGCAAAAGATATGGAAATGAGTGCGGTTGAAAAAATTGCAGAATCAGAAGTAATGGATCGTCGCGCTAACGCCTTTGGAAAAGCACGCTTAAGCCAGAATATTGCAGGCGATGCAAATCTTGTTCACTATTACCGTGCACGCCAGTTTGCTGCACCGGTTTATAAAAATGATGAAAATGTAGAAACCAGAACGGATTTTAGAAATACCATTTACTGGAATCCAAATGTTGAGATCGGTTATTCGGGAAAAAGAACGCTCGAGTTTTATACCTCGGATGATATTACATCTTTCCGAACCACTATTGAAGGTGTTTCGGCCGATGGCACATTAGGAAGGGCCGAGAAGAATTTTTTCTCTCAATTACCTTTTGCTATGACAACAAAAATTCCTGTTGAAGTTGCAACAGAAGATATGGTTTCTATACCTCTTACTTTAAAGAACAATACTGATAAACCACTTGGTGGCTTACTGGCTATTACCGCACCGGCAGCTTTACAGGCCGCTGTAACTACTCCTTCTATTCAAACCATTATGCCCGGCCAGGCAAAAACAATTTACCTGGATTATAAAGTGTTGGATAAAATTGGATATGGAGAATTTACAATTGGATTTAAAGCATGCGGATTAGGAGATGCGTTTACCCAAAAAATTAAGATCGCACCAAAAGGATTTCCGGTTACAACTTCTTTTTCCGGCCAGGACGTTGAGAAAGAATTTTCTTTCACTATGAATAAAGTTGTTAGCGGATCGGCAAAAGCCATATTTACAGCATATCCAAACGTTGTAAGTGATCTTATGAAAGGCGTTGAAGGAATTCTTCGTGAACCGGGAGGATGTTTTGAACAAACGTCAATGAGTGCATATCCTAATGCAATGGTATTAGACTATCTAAAAGCCACTGAAAGCAAAGATGATAAAACACTGGCGTATGCTGGCACACTTTTAGACAGAGGTTACAAACGTCTTGTTACTTTCGAAACAAAAGAAAAAGGATACGAATGGTTCGGCGCATCGCCCGGCCACGAAGGATTAACAGCTTTTGGTTTAATGGAATTTGTTGACATGAAAAAAGCAGGCGGGGAAGTAGATCAGAAAATGATCGACCGTACTGCCGATTGGATCATGAACCATAAAAATGGTAAAGGCGGATTCACAAGAAATACAAATGCTTACCACGATTTTGGAAGAATAAGCGAAGATGTAATGAACGCTTATATAGTTTACGCTGTTGCCGAAGCCGGTTATACAGATGTAAAAGCTGAATTTGCCGCGTCATGCAAGAAAGCGTTAGAAACCAAAGATGCATATCTAATTGCCATGATGACAAATGCGGCTTATTCTTTTAAGGATACAAAAAAAGGTGATGAGCTATTAAGCACCTTAATTTCGATGCAGGCAAAAGACGGCAGTTGGACAGGGTCAACCCATTCAATTACCTATTCGCAAGGGCAATCGTTAACTGTTGAGACTACCGCCATGGCTATAATGGCCATTATTAAAGCAAATAAGAATATTGCAGAACTAACCAATGCAGTGCAATTTTTAGTAAGCGCACGCAGTGGTTATGGTGTTTTTAGTACTACACAAGGCACTGTATTGGCTTTAAAAGCATTAACCGAATTTGCTAAAGCCAGTAAAAAAACAACAGAAGACGGGACTATTGAATTATTTGTGGATAACAAAAAAGTTGGTGTACGTTCATACAAAGCCGGAGATAAAGGCGCTTTGGTAATTGATAGCCTTGAAAAGTTCATTGCGGGCGAAGGTAAGCACACTGTAAAAGTAAAATATCTTGGTGTAAAAACGCCGTTGCCTTATTCAATTGCTGTAAACTGGAGTACCTCTTTACCTAATTCAAATAAAGAATGCGCTGTTGATCTTAAGACCAAACTGGCAGAAAAAACTGTAAATGTTGGCGAAACAGTTCGTTTAACCGCTACTGTAGCAAATAAGAAAAACGAAGGTATTCCCAGTACGATGGTAATTATTGGTATACCGGCGGGATTCAGTGTTCAGCCATGGCAGTTAAAGGAAATGCAGGAAAAACATGTGTTTGATTACTATGAAATTGCCGGTAATAATATTGCAATTTATTACAGGGGTATGGCGCCATCGTCGGTAAAAGAAATTAACCTTGATCTGAAGGCAGAAATGCCGGGCGACTATGATGCGCCAGCTTCTTCGGCTTATTTGTATTATACCAACGAGTATAAAACATGGAGTTCAACCGATAAGATCACCATTAAAAAACCAACTGTTTAAACAGAATTATGATTGTCAGTTCGAGTAGCCGCATCAATTTTCGATGCGGCGTATCGGGAACCTGTAAAAACTTCTCGATACACTCCCTTGTCGCACTCGAAGTGGCAGAGAAAATAAAAGATGAAAAGAATAATTTTAATATTTTGTTTTTTTGTTTTTCAGGTCTCTTTTGCATGCGCAATTGTAAAAGAAGATTCTTTAAAAAGCAGGTTTAATATTAATGATCCGCGTAACCCAAATTGCCCTTGTCATAAATATCAGAAGCTGGCCGATGAAGAATATAAAAAGTTACGGGGCAAGGAAATAAGGCTGGATACAACTAAAACAGAAAATAATCATAACACCGCATTTAAAGGAAATAAAGAATTAAATTCGGGAGCCGGGGTTGGAACAAAAAAAATACGTTCAAGAAATCATACCTGGAGTTTTTTTGATCATAAAAAGAAAAAAAGTTCAAAGAGGAAAAAAATAAAATGGTTTAGAAAAGATAATACACGTTGTTTTCATTTTTGATAAAATAAAAAGTCCGGAATAATTATTCCGGACTTTTAACTTCCTAAACTTTTAACTTTGAATTATGAAACAATATTCAAATTAAAAGCACCCATTTTTTTTGCGCCATAAATACGCAGCCATATTGGTAAAAAACCTTCTGTGCCCCTTGCTGCGCTTAATTCACCAAGGTCTAAAATAGTTTCGTCTTTCCAGCCAAATTCTTTTAGTAAGGATTTTACGATCGCTTTTGAAGCATCATCATTTCCGCAAATGTAATTAATGTGGTCTCCTTTTATTAAAGCCGGGTTTACCATGATACCACACCACATGGTATTTAATGTTTTTACAACTTTTGCATTTGGAAATGTTTTTTGAATTTCTTCACCCAGAGAGTTGAAATTGCTCAGCTCTGGAATTAAACCTGGCGGCATGCCTTTGCTAAAATCCAGGGGATTAGAAATATCAACGATGATCTTTCCTTCTAAATTTTTTGCGCCGGCTAAAGTTAAGGCATTTAACGAAGCCCCACCCTGGGTTGTATTTAAGATCAGCTCTCCAAAAGCAGCTGCTTCTGCAAATGTTCCCAACTTTATATTGTTATTTGTTTCGTACCACTTGGCAAAGCCGTTTTTACCACCGTCTTTTCCAGGTGCTGATAATTTTTCTGCAACATTTCGTGTACCTATCATTACTTCGTAACCAAGCCCTGCTAACCTTGTTGCAAAGGTTTGTCCAACTGTTCCTGTTCCTAAAATCGCAATTTTTTTCATAGTAAAATTATTTTGATAATGAATAATAATTTAAAGCTATGAATAGTTATTTGGCCTTGCAATAACTGTCAAACTTGACAGTATTGAAAATTACAATTTATTAATTAAAACAGAGGTCATGGTTAACGAACCGGCAATGGCCTTATCGTTAAAAAATGTAGCCTGTTCGTTCTTTTCCTGCAAAGCTAATGTGTATAATAAAGGTAAATAATGTTCGTTTGTTGGGATGGCTAGTTTAGCGGCTTTGCTTAACGATTCATAATTAATAAGGGCTTTATGATCCTGCCCGGTAATTTTGTTTTTAAAAATAGTATTCATTTCCAAAGCCCAGTCGTACCCGTATTCCTTATCAAGGTCGGCCATAGATGCAGCACGAACCATACCTAAATTATGTACCATATTACCGCTTCCAATAATTAAAACACCTTTTTTACGAAGCGATGCCAGCTCTTTTGCCAACTCGTAATGATATTGCGGCGGTTGATTATAATCTAAACTCAGTTGCAAAACAGGGATATCCGCAGTAGGGAACATAGGTTTTAAAATACTCCAGGTGCCATGATCGAGTCCCCATTTTTCATCCAGGCCAACAGTTGTTTTCTTAATTGCATTTTTTGTTTCCAGTGCAAATTCAGGGCTGCCCGGTGCGGGATATTGTGCTTCAAATAATTCGTTCGGAAAACCGCCAAAATCATGAATTGTACGCGGGCTCTTCATAGCTGTTACAAAAGTGCCGTTTGTTTCCCAATGGGCCGAGATACATAAAATGGCTTTTGGCTTTGGTAAACCTTTTGCAATTGTTTTCCATCCTTTAACGAATTCATTGTCTTGCAAGGCGTTCATTGGATTACCATGTCCCACAAAGAGTACAGGCATTTGCTCTGTAGTTGCAAAAGTTTCGGTTAATTTATTTAAGTCGTTTAGTTTCATAGCTGCGCCTGATAAAGGGAATAGTGCCAATAGCTTTAAAAAATCTTTCCTGTCCATTTCTGTTAAGTAAAGTTAAATAATAAAATCATTTTTAATTACAGAACAGTGTTAATATAAAATAATTTGTTACTTAGCTTTTATAAAAAATTTACTGTGAAACATTCAAGAGCTATTATTGCATTTTCTTTTGCTGCTGTGGTTATTATTACTGCCTGCAAAACAAAAAAAGAAACAAAAACCACTGCCGCCACAACCGAAACAAAACCAGCGGTAGTTAATACGCCAACTGTTGCAACCAATGCCGCTTCTAGCATTGTAACCTACGAAACGTTAAAACCGTTATTGGCTAAAAGCTGCAATATTCCTGGTTGCCATACCGAAAGCCAACCCAAGATCAACTTTAATAATTACGAGAATTTTAAAAAGTTTGGTGTAAAAGGCGAGATCTATCATGCCGTTATTGACAGGAAGTTTATGCCACCCGATGAAAAATTAACCGAAGCTGAAATAGACCTGTTCAAGCGTTGGATCGCTGATGGCATGACAGAAAAATAGGATTAAATTAATTAAAGTATCTTTGTGTAAATAAACATAAATGAGCACTTTTAGTAATCTTAATCTTACCAAACAACTTTTACGCGCTATAGATGATATAGGCTTTAAAGACCCAACGCCCATACAGGAAAAAGCCTTTCCGGTTATTTCTTCGGGTGTAGATACCGTGGGCATTGCACAAACAGGTACGGGTAAAACCTTTGCTTATTTATTACCAATATTAAAACAGTTAACGTTTTCTGAGCAACGCCATCCGCGTGTATTAATACTGGTGCCAACCCGAGAATTGGTGGTACAGGTAGTAGATGAGATCGAAAAGCTTACTAAATACATGAGTGTAAGAACGTACGGTGTTTATGGTGCTTCCAACATCAATACGCAAAAGCAAAAAGTGTACGATGGTCTTGATATTTTAGTGGCAACCCCGGGGCGTTTAATAGATCTTACCTTAAGCCGTACGTTGCAATTAAATTCAATAAAAAAATTAGTGATCGACGAAGTAGATGAAATGCTAAACCTTGGCTTTCGTGCTCAACTAACGCAGATCCTCGATACGCTTCCTGCAAAACGTCAAAATATTTTATTTTCTGCCACTTTAAACGAAGATGTTGAATTAATGATCTCTAACTACTTTAACAGGCCCGCATATGTAGAGTTGGTTTCGCGCGGTACCCCATTGGAAAAGATCATACAGCACGCCTATTTTGTTCCTAATTTTTATACCAAAATAAATTTATTGGAATGGCTTATTAAACACGAAAAAGGCTTTGATAAAGTTTTGTTGTTTGTGAAGAACAAAAAAATGGCCGACGATATTTATGAATTAATTGAGCCCGAATTTCCAACAGAGATCGGCGTTATTCATTCTAATAAATCGCAGCCACAACGTTTTGCAGCTGTAAAATATTTTGATGAAGGAGTTCACCGCGTTTTGATCGCAACCGATATCATTGCCCGCGGCCTGGATATTAAGAATGTAACGCACGTTATTAATTTTGATATTCCAAAAGAAGCAAGCGCTTACATTCACAGGATCGGTCGTACGGGCAGAGCGGATAAAGCGGGTGTGGCCATGAGTTTTATTACTGATATCGAAAAACCATTGCAGGCTGCTATTGAAACATTGATGAACAAAAAGATCCCGGTTCTATCATTGCCTGATGATGTGGAAATTACTTCGGAGCTCACTAAAGACGAGATACCCGTGAAACGTGATAAGAATTTAGCCAAGCAGAAAAAAATTACTATAGAAGGTGGTGGCGCTTTTCATGAAAAGAAAGCAAAGAATAAAAAAGAGCAATTGGGCGGCAAGCGCAGCCAGGAAAAGATCCGAAGGCTTCGCGAAAATTATATGAAAAAAAGAAAATTCTAAGAAAAAAAAGAGCCACAGATTTTGCTGTTGTAAAGTTATAGGCTTTGAGGAGAAACTAATAACTGATCAGAGCAGCGCATCTGTGGCAGTTTTTTATATTAACGTACAGTAACTTTTGGGTTCACCCTTTCAATAACATCAAAAACCTGTTGTTGTTTGTTCAAAGCAATAACTTCTTCATCTTCGGCATTGGTCATATTACCCAATTTAGCAACGTTGTTAGCTTGCGCATTGGCCTCTTCCCTCATTTCTTTCGCCATTCGAATGGATTTTTCTGCTTCTGAATTAAGGTTTGAAGCAAGGGTCGTGGTGTACTCATCATCCTGGATGTTTTTCATCAGCAGGCCAATGTAGTTGCGGTTCTGATATAATTTTTGATAGGTGTCTTGTGCTAGTAACTCAGAGATCTCGATCTGTTTGATCACAAATTGTTTTTCGAAGAAAACGGCTTCAATGGTAAGCTCTTTTTTTTCATCCCCGGTTTTTGTTTTGGCGGCATTTTTAAATGCCTGCATGGTGGTATTTAGTTCTTTTGCTTGTTTTAGAAGATCAGCCAGGGCCGCCGCGTTTGATTTGATGTTATATGATACATTAACAATAGAACTTTCTGTGCTGATCAACGTTTTTCTAATCTGATGGATTTGGTTGTCTGCTGTTTGGCCGTGCACCATTACCTGAATGATAACCGCCAACACTGTTGGAAGGTAGAGATTTGTTTTCATGGCGAATTAGTTTTAAATGTGTAAAGTTTTTCATTTTTTAATTAGTTTAAATTTTTAATAAATAGCTGTTTGAATTTACCTGTTCAGTTTTTTACCAGCCCTTTCTGTTTAGTAGCCAGATATAAGGGTATCGGGTATGTTTAGGTTTTTGTTACCTTTTTGTACGCAGGTAATTTTAAAAGGTTCGGTTTTAGGATGCAATAATTACTCCCAAAAAACGGTTAATAAGTAAAATAAATAAGCAAATTATTTTTGCAACCTTTTTTTCGGCTGTTTTTTATCCTGCCAGTTCCACCATTTTAGTTTTTCCGGGTCGCGCTGCGATACAGGGGTTTCAGCAAAATAAACAGCGCATTTAAATACATATAAAAGGCAGCGGTCCTGCACCACACCGGCATATTGATTAGATTGGTCGTAAAGCTTATAAGGATCTTTACCTTTTAATTGCGAAACGGATGTTATGCCTATATTACAAAGATCATTGGCAATGGAAACGCCGACGCCCGGAATTTGCTTTAATTCTTTAATAGCCTCTTGCTCGAATGTATTGCCTTTGACTTTTTTCATTGATCTAATGTATTAAATGTGTTTGAGATAATAAAAACAACTTATTGCTTTATGATAAAGGCTGAATGTCGGTAAAACTGGTATTTATTATCGGTAAACAGTATTAAAATTATGTTAACCGGTTGGTTTTACCACAAATTTTACTACTATCTTTACACATTAAAATTTATATATTATGAGTAAAGGATTGATCACAGTTTTAATTTTCGGAGTAATTGTTTTATTTGGAGGCGTTTGGGCTTGCAATAAACGTAACGGCTTTGTAGCATTACATGAAGATGCAAAAGCGCAATGGCAACAGGTAGAAAGCCAATACCAACGCCGCGCCGATCTTGTTCCAAATATTGTTGCCACTGTTAAAGGCGAAGCTAATTTTGAAAAAAGCACTTTAGAAGGTGTTATTAATGCCCGTGCAAAAGCAACTTCTGTAAATATTAGCCCGGATAAATTAGACGAGGCTTCTATCGAAAAATATAAAGCCGCACAAGGCGAGTTGAGCAGCGCATTATCGCGATTATTGGTAGTAAGCGAAAATTACCCCAGCTTAAAATCAAACGCGGCATTTGCAGATCTACGGGTTACTTTAGAAGGTTGCGAGAATCGTATTTCTACCGAGCGTATGAAGTATAACGACATGTCGCGCGATTATAATAAAGCTATCCAGTTTTTTCCGGGAAGTTTAATTGCCGGCAGCATGGGTCAAATGCCTTATTTTGAAGCAGAAGCCGGTGCAGAAAAAGCGCCTAAAGTAGAATTCTAGTTATCAGTGAATAGTTATTTGTGATTAGAAAAATCTTAAATCTAAATTTTTAAATCTAATATGTTAGGCGCCCGTAATTTTTTTGATCTTGCAGAGCAGCAAATGCTTATGGAATCTATTGCCCGTGCCGAACTGAAAACGTCTGGCGAGATCCGCTTACATGTTGAGAATTTTTGTTTTGGTAACGAATTAAAAAGAGCTGCCGTGGTTTTTAAGAAATTAAAAATGTACCAAACTAAAGAACGTAATGGTATTTTAATTTACCTGGCTGTTAAAAGCAGAAAAATAGCCGTTTGTGGTGATGAAGGCATTCATCAAAAATTAGGTAACGAGTTCTGGCAAAAAATGGTAACCGATATCATCACAAAATTTAAAGCCGATAAAAAAGCTGAAGCTATGGCTACTTGCATTGAAGAATGCGGCGAGCAGCTGGGAAAGTTTTTTCCGAGAAGTGAAGATGATCTGAACGAACTGGCAAACCATATTTCTTATTAATTATGCGCAGGATCTTAAGTTTTATACTTTTATTTTTTGTTACTCTTGTAAACGCGCAGATAGCCGAACGTCCGAGCCCGCAACGCCTGTATAATAACCTCTCTAATGAGTTTCCACAATTCTTAAATTCATCAGAGGCCGAACAGCTTGAAGATAAGCTGGTTCAATTCAGCCAGGAAACCTCCAATCAGATCTGCGTTGTTATTATAGACGATCTTAACGGTTTGGAGCCTGCCGATTACGCAACAAAATTAATAAACGAGTGGGGTGTTGGTAAAAAAGGAACGAACAACGGTATAGTTGTTTTATTAAAACCTAATAGTCACGATCTTTTCATTGCTATTGGCTACGGTCTTGAAGGTGCAATTCCTGATCTTGCTACCAAGCGCATTCGCGAAAATGAGATGAATCCTTATTTAAAGAGCGGAGAAAATTATACGGCTTTGGATAAGGGGACAACGGTTTTAATGCAGTTGGCAAAAGGCGAGGTAAATGTAAAAGATTACTCAAGGCAAAATGCCGGGAAGATCAATCCCGTTTCTGTAATTATCATTATCATCATTATTATTTTTCTGCTGCGCGCTTTTTTTGGCGGCGGCGGAGGTAGTACCTATTCAAGTGGAGGGCGCACGTATTGGGGTGGCGGTGGTTTTGGTGGTGGTAGTTTTGGCGGTGGTGGAGGCGGCTTTGGTGGTTTTGGTGGCGGCAGTTCAGGTGGTGGCGGTTCGGGTGGTAAATGGTAATTCTTTAATCATCTTCTCCAAATAACGATTCACCACCATTCCATTCGGTAGTAATTTCATTCCAGAGTTTTTCCAGCTTTCCGTTTTTGTCTTCTGTCGAAAAAACTAAAATGTTTAATGCGGCATATTGCTGAGGGTATTTTCTCACCATTTCCATACTTTCAAGAACCCCGTTAACGGTTATTTTCTCCTGCAAAATAATGTCCTGCGCTGTTTCGAGCATGAGCTTGCGAAGCGGGTGTTCAAATTTTTTGTCAATGTGTTTTAAAAGACTTATCAATGTTTCATCGTCAACAACTTCTTCCCCAGCTATTTTACAAATTTCCTCAATCACTGCAAATACCGAATTTGGCGAAATGGCAATGGCTTCGTTGATAAGTTTAACGCTCTCAAGATAATTATCAAACGGAAAATTATCTTCTATTTTATCAATGAACTCCAGTTCTTTTAAGGCTTCCATGTTTTTTTAAATGACTTTTTAATTTACTTAAGTTGAAAAATAATATCAAGTTGCACCGCAGCACCAAATGGCAGTTGCGATGTGCCGGTAGCTGTTCTTGCATGGCGCCCGTTCTCTCCAAAAAGCTCTATCAATAATTCTGATGCGCCATCAATAACCTGTGGCTGTTTTGTAAAAGTACTTGCCGAACGTACAAAGCCCTGTAACTTTATAACGCCAATAATTTTATCAAGATCTTTAATGTCTTCTTTAATAATAGCCAAAATGTTAAGAGCCGTATTTCGGGCAGCTTGTTTTGCTTCTTCCTGCGTAACATCAGTTCCAACTTCACCGGTCAATTCACTTACCCTGGCAGATGCAAAAAGCAAATTACCAATTTGTTTACTTCCTAAATAATTACCAACAGGCGGTTTAGGCGGAGGCAAAGTTAGACCAAGTTTTTGTAAGTTATTTTCAACTGTATTCATATTTCAAAGATATTAAAGTTGAAAGATCTTAAACAGTTTTTTATAAAGATGATGCTTTCACCAAAGAAATATCTTTCCCTAGCCGGAAACCCGATGTTTTCGTATAAAAAGTTAGAGCTGTATATTTATGTTTTGCTAAATATACTAAGCAATTAATGTTACTTTAAGGGCGTTTAATCCTTTGGGGCCTTTTTCGGTTTCAAAACTTACTTTATCTTTTTCTTTTACCTGGCCACTTACATTGTTTACGTGAAAGAAAATGCTTTCCTGCGATCTTTCATCACGGATAAAACCGTAGCCTTTTTCTTCGTTAAAAAAACTGATATTGCCTTTTCTTACAAGATCTGCCGGGTCTATGGCAACTTCTTTTTTTGCACCCAGTTGAATGTCTTCTAAATTTAATTCTGCTTTCTTTTTATTTGGATCGGGTGGGGTATCTGTAATATTTCCAAATTCATCTACATAGGCGATCATATCCTCAAAACTTTTTTTACCGCTGGCTTTTCGCTCAGCTTTTTTTTCTTCCTTCTCCTGCCTCTTTTTTAATTTTTTGCTTTCCTTGTCTTTTTTGTTTTGTGATTCCTGCGATCTGGCCATTTGTGATTTTAAAAATTGATGTTCCTTATGGAATGGTTATACACAAATATACAATAAATTAAAGGCTTTAACATTAATAAAACATTAGGTATTACCTACGACTTTAGACGTATTTTTTCTTCGACAAACAAAAATCCCTCTTTATGGAGAGGGATTTTATTTTTTATTTTTTCACATCCGTTTTAGGCCCCGTGTTCTTATCACCGTCATCTTTCTTATTATTCCTTTCCATAATGCCATCTAATAATTGCAATCCCAGCAAACCGTTAATTGGCCCGTTTTGGCCATCACCGTTTCCGGTAATTAATACCTCAGGAATTATTTTGATCTTCTCTTTGCCTATCTGCTCCGTTACTTTTAATTTGGTAAAGTTATCGCCGCCCATGGCTTCAACAGATAATTTATAGGCTTCGGCATTTGACTTACCAATAGCTAAGATCTTCTCTGCTTCTGCTTTACCGGTAACCGATATCTTCTCCGCTTCTGCATTTGCTAAGGCCTTAATTTTTTCAGCATCAGCGCTGGCAATTACTTTTGTTTTTTCAGCATCTGCATTGGCAATGATTTTTAAACGGTCGGCCTCTGCAACTGACGATATTTTTACGCCACTCGCTTCACCGGTTGCCTTTTTAACAGCGGCATCGGCAATACGTTCTGCGATCAACACGCCCTGGTCGGCCTTCACAATTTCTTTTTGCATATCGGCCACCGCGGTTTCCTTCTCTAATGCCTGGCGGGTTACTTCGGCGCGTTTTTGCGTTTCAAAAGTGGTGTTTTGCTCTTCTGCAATTTTACGGTCGGTTAATGTTTTCATTAAACTTTCCGGCGGAACGATGTCGCCTATTAGTGTGTCAACCCCGTTTACGTTATATTGGTCTAACACTTCGCTGATACGTTTTTTGGCGGCATCCTGTCTTTCTTTACGGGTGCTTAAAAAGGCTATCACGTCACTGTCCTGGGCCGAGTTCCTGAAATAGTTGCCAATGGTTGGCTCCAACACTTGTCCAACTAGGTTCATCATGCTTCCAAAGCGTGCAATTACTTTTGGCGCTTCGGTAGTTGGTATGTGAATGATCTGGCTTACATCCAGGTTAAAAGGGAAACCATCTTTTGAACGCACGGTAATGGTAGAAAGATTTTTATCTAACTGATGCGATTCGCTGCGCGCATTGGCCCAGTTCAACACAAGGTTAGTAGTTGGAACAAGTTCTACGCGCATAATAAACGTATTGATAGGGTACTTACCTGGCCCTAATGGCACCGCCCAAACACCTTTTTCACCTTTACTTACAATATTACCGTGTTTAAATTCCACACCACTTAGATCTTTTCCTTCCTGGCCCACATAGCTTATTACCACGCCAACATAACCGATCGGGATCTCGGTCATTTTAATTTGCTCTACATTTACAAACCAGGGATTTAAATAATACGAACCTGCCAAAATTGTTTGTGGTTGCAAACCTTTATTACCACCGGCTTTTAAGAAGGCGTCGGCATCCTGGAAATTATTATGATTAGGTACATCAATACCTGCAATACTTCCTTCTTCAATAGGTAAACCATCTAAAGTAGTTATAATACCTACCATGTTCTCGTTGATCGTAAACATATCTACAGTAAATATCTCAAACAAAAAAGTATTAATGCGGTACGTACCCGCGGTAATGTAAGCGCTTTGGCGGCCCTTACTTCCGCCTTTGGTTAAAAAAGCAACGCTGTCCTGAAAGCCATCACATTCAATTTTGCGGGCCAGGATAAATCCGGTTTCTAATTCTTTACCATCTTTTGCTACGAGCAAGCCAATTTTGCCCTGGGGGATTATGGTTAATGCCTGTAGGGTAATTTCATATTGCCAGATCCATTTCCAGAAATAAATGCCCGGCGCTAAGGTTTGTGCCTGGAAACCAGCTTCGCCTTCAACGGCAATAATGCGGCCGGGCGGCAATTGTGATTTACCGATTAATACAAATTTTTTAGTTACCAAACCAATTTTATCTTCCGGTATAATAATAATACCAAACAGCCTGAAAAAAAGTTTATAAAATAAAAGTAATATCACAGGGATTATTACCCACCAATACTTTGCAACATATTCCATAATAAATTTATTTTAAAGTAAATGTAACTGGTCGCTTTGGATTGGCGTTTTGATTTTATAAACATTTGTTAGTGCTTTTTAACATTAACCCGTAAACAAACAGTTTAAATCTTAGTAAATTAGTGTAAACAAAGCGTTTAACTTTGTTATATTATGATTGGTATGCAAAAAAAACTAACTCTTTTATTTTTTATTGTTTTTTCATTTAGTGTTTTGGCACAGGAAGATGAAAAAGGCCCTAAAACATTTTGTAAGGATGACATTGATAAAAAAGCAATGAAGCTTTACGAAAAGGCAATCGATAAAAAGAAATACAAAAAGCCCGAACGTATTAGTTTTTTAATGGAGTGCCTGCAAATTGAACCCGATTTTGCAGAAGCCAATTTATTTATGGGCCAGGAAATGATAGTACGTGCCAAACTCGAAAATCTTTCTTTTGCGCCAATGATCCCTTACTTTAAAAAAGCTATTGCTTCTTGTCCCCAAATACATAGTGAACCTTATTATTATATCGGTTTTGCCTATTACGAAGAAGTGAGGAACGATTCTGCAAAAAAATATCTCGAAAAATTTGTGGCTTTTAAGGATGAGGATGATACAAAATTTGCGAAAGATTATACCGGCGAAATGTATAATGCAAAAGAAATGCTTAAATCCATGAAGAAAGAAAGCGCTTTAAAAAGAGATGTGCCTTTCGATCCAAAAGTGGTAAGAGGTGTTTCTACCGAGCGCGACGAATACCTTGCCTATATTTCTCCGGATGATAAAAATTGTTTTTACGTTCGTAAAATGCCGGTTAATAGTAAAGATAAAGTATACGCCAGCGATAAAGAACTCGAGGTTTTTATGGTTTCGGTGCGCGATAAAACAGGGGTGTTTGATAAAGGCGAACCAATGCCTTACCCTTTTAACGAAAGTGGCGATAACCAGGGCGGTTGTAGCATTTCTATCGATAATAAACATTTGTATTTTGCCATGCAGCGCGATGAAGGTGGCAACCAGCCAAATGTGGATATTTATATTAGCGATAATCAAAATGATGAATGGAAACCCATTCGCAAATTAAGTAACACCGTTAACCACCCCGTTTATTGGGATAGCCAGCCAACCATTGCGGCAGACGGCGTTACGTTATATTTTGCAAGTGATAGGCCCGGTGGATATGGTGGCATTGATATTTATGTAACAGTAAAAGATCCTAAAACAAATATTTGGTCGGCTCCAAAAAACCTGGGGCCAAAAATAAATACAAAAGGTAATGAGAAAACGCCTTTTATTCATAGTGATAGCGAAACACTTTATTTTAGCAGCGATGGGCATTATGGTTTTGGAGGCATGGATATTTTTTATGTACGTAAAGATGATAAAGGCGAATGGCAGGAACCTGAAAATATTGGTTCTCCAATAAATGGCACCTCTGATGATGTGGGCTTTTTTGTAAGTACCGATACAAAATATGGTTACTTTTTTAGTTTCGACGAAGGAAAGGTAAGAGGCAAAGGTGTTGGCCGTTTCGATCTTTATAGTTTTGATCTGTATAAAGAAGCTCGCCCGCAGGCAATTGCTTTTATAAAAGGCGATATTAAAGATGAAAAAGGAAATGAAATTCAAAATGCTGTTGTAGAAATTAAAAACATTAAAACCGAAGCAAAAACATTTGCAGTGGTAGATAGCGTTAGCGGACAGTTTATGGCCGCAATTAATTTAAAACAGAAAGATGATATTTTAATTACCGTAAAAAAAGAAGAACACGCTTTTTCATCAAAAGTAATAAGCGTAAAAGATCTTACGTTTGAAGCGCCAATGAAAGAAGTGAAGATGGAATTGAACGAAGCTGTTGCCGGAAAACCGTTTGTGATCAACAATATTTTTTATAATACAAACAGTGCAGAGCTTACCAAAGAAAGTAAGGTGGTTTTAAAAGCATTTGCAGCCTATTTAAAAGATAATCCTGAGATCAAGATAGAGATACTGGGACATACGGATAATGTTGGTAATCCAAAGGCTAATGAAGCTTTAAGTAGCAATCGTGCCTTTTCGGTAAAAAGCACTTTAGAAGAAATGGGTATAAATGGTGCACGTATCAATGCCAAAGGATTTGGAGCAAGCAAACCAATTGCAGATAATGGTAGCGAAGAAGGGCGCGCAAAAAATCGTAGAACTGAATTTATGATCCTGTAAAAAGATCATCGAATTCAATTTATTTTTTAACCACATAGAAACATAGAATAAGACAAGCTAACCGCAGAAAGGCTCACATAAATTTCTTTATTTTGCAAAGAAATAACTATGTTGTGCTGTCGCAATTTAAAACACCAAAAACTATGGCCTGGTGGTTTAAATTTTCAGGTTCGCTTTACTCAAAGAGTTTTTTTAGCGAATCAAAAAAACCGTTTTCATCTTTTTTAAAATTTTGCACGCTTTCTTTATCGTTTTGTTTGCTTTGTTCTGAATTTTGAGTGCCCGACTTTTTTTCAATTTTTTCTGCTTTTTTTATCCGAGCACTTTTTTCATTCTCACTCTTGTTTAATTTTTGTACCAGGATGTTTAAGAAGGCAGAACTGTTGGTGGCTTCCCATAATTTTTCAAAAGTTTCATTCGAAAACTCGTGTTTCATTTCATTTGCAATAAAGTGATAGATCTGTAAATTATCAGGAAATTTTAACTGAAGATTATTTAACACACCTGCACCAAAGACTTCTTTTTTATTTGCTTTTAAGCAGGCAATAATATCGCGGTAATTGGTGATCTCAAGTATTTTATCCGGCGCAATTGTTCGTTCCTGTATCCCCGCAAAAATATCATCAAGCACTCTTTTTTGTCTTAAAGCAACCGGTAAAATATTTTCGCAGCCACAAAAATTACAATTATAATTTATTTTGCCCGGATCTTTTTGTAGCGGAGCCCCACAGGCTGCGCAGTGCACAGCTATTACCGAATTTTGTTGCGATGGGTCTATCTTTTGATTAACATAACGGTAAAAAACAAAATCGCCGTACGAAGATAAATTTTCAAATTCCAGCTTTTGATCGCATGAAGGGCAGTTACAGCTTTTTCGTTTCAGATCTTCGTGGAGATCGATGGTTGTTTTGCAATGATGGCAACTTATTCCGTCTGCATTTGCCGTTTTAAGCGATATATCTACGGTAGGACTTGTTATTTTTTTATTACTTACCTGTCCTTTTCTAAGATCTTTTATATCGGCTACAGAGCAAACTTCTTCCCAGGTGTTTTCATTTACTTCGCCACACTCCTGGCAATGCGGTTTGCCATCAACACTTTGCATAGCTATTTTAGCACCGCATTTTAAGCAGCCTACATACATTTTAAATTGATACCAGGTATAATTGCAATTGCCCATGCCAGAAAATTATTTGATCTAAATTAAAAAATTAATTTGATTTTTTTTACAAGGCAAACATATCAGGGTTGTTTTTGGGCGTGTCCCTTCGGGTCGCGCTTTACGCTGCAAGTCCTCGTTCCGCTTCGCTGCACTGCGGGCTTTCCGCTCCAATCGCTCACGCATATATACGGGCTGCCCGGCAAATAAAAAAAGGGCCAAAGCCCTTTAATATTTTTATGTAATGTTATTCAAAATACTCTTTCATTCTTTCAAAAAATCCTTTTTCTTTTTTATTGGGATTTGGTTCAAAATTTTTAGAGCTCTTTAATTGTTCTAACATTTTTCTTTCTTCCGGACTTAAATGATTAGGCGTATAAACACTTATCTCTACCAGCAAATCGCCTTTGCCATACGAATTAATATCCGGTAATCCTTTACCTTTTAAACGTAAAACCCTGCCGCTTTGTGTACCGGGTTCTATTTTAATTTTTGCTTTTGCATCAATTGTAGGGATCTCAACATTTGTTCCTATAGCTGCATCCGGAAAACTGATATTTAAACTATAGATCAAATGATTGCCTTCGCGTTTAAGATCAGGATGATCTTCTTCTTCAATAACAATTAAAAGATCACCGTTAATGCCACCGCGTGGCGCAGCATTACCTTTACCACTCATGCTTAATTGCATACCTTCGGCAACACCGGCAGGTATATTCAGGCTTATTACTTCTTCTTCTCTCACAATACCATCACCATGGCAGGTATTGCATTTATCTCTTACAATCCTTCCTTCGCCGCCACAGGCATTACAGGTTGTTTGTGTTTGCATGGCGCCTAAAATGGTTTGTTGCACGCGCGTAACAACCCCACTACCGTTACATTGTTTACAGGTATCGTATTGCCCGTTCTTTGCGCCGCTGCCCTGGCAGGTTTTGCAGCCTACATATTTATTTACTTTAATTTTTTTCTCTGCGCCGTTGGCTATTTCTTTTAAATTCAATTTCACTTTAACGCGTAAATTGCTTCCACGGTTAACACGGCGCCCGCCACTGCTGCGGCCTCCGCCACCAAATCCAAACCCCCCAAAAATATCACCAAACTGGCTAAAGATGTCGTCCATGTTCATGCCATGGCCACCATGGCCGCCTGATGCGCCCCCAACACCCGCATGCCCGAATTGGTTGTAACGTTGGCGTTTTTCGGCGTTACTCAAAACCTCGTAAGCCTCTGCTGCTTCTTTAAATTTTTCTTCAGCAGATTTATCATCCGGGTTTTTATCGGGATGATATTTAATGGCTAGTTTCCTGTAAGCTTTTTTTATTTCTTCTTCGCTTGCATTTTTTGCAATACCAAGTATTTCGTAATAATCTCTTTTGGCCATATTTTTATTTATTGGGCAACAACAACTTTAGCAAAGCGAATAACTTTGTCTCCTAATTTATATCCTTTTTCCAGTTCATCTATCACTTTTCCTTTTTGGCTTTCTTCCGTTGCAGGAATGTGTGTAATTGCCTCCATCGTATCGGGATTAAAAACAACACCCAAACTATCAAAAGATGTTAAACCTTTGTTTTGTGCGGTATTTTTTAATTTATGATGGATCAGTTGCATGCCTTCTTTAATAGCTTCAACATCTGTAACTTTTTCATTTGCCTTTATCGCTCTGTCGAGGTCATCAATTACGGGTAAAATAGCCTTAAAAACGTCTTCTGCGGCTGTTTTAATGATCTCAGATTTCTCTTTCACTGTACGCTTTCTGTAGTTATCAAATTCAGAGTATAAACGCAAATAGCGCTCATTTAACTCTTTTATTTTTGCGTCGTTATCAACAACGTTGTCAATAGTGGAAGTTTCGTCAGTTTTTGCCGTATTTTCAGTCGTATTGTCAGAGTCGGTGGTATTTTCAATATTTTCTAAATTCTCTTCAGGGTTGCTATTTTCGTGGTTCTGCATGGTATATATCAATTTAAAATAGTTTTTCACTATGGTTAAATCAATAATTTTGCCAGAAATGGTTTTAAGAAATTTTGTCAGTTTTTTGATACCACAAACTCAATCCTTCGGTTCTGTTTGTGATCGGTATCCAGGCAGTCGGTATGAGCCTTACAAACTTTACGTGGCTCACTTTTTCCTTTAGAGAAGGTATTGATCCTGGAAGCATCAATACCTTTTTTAATAAAAAAATCTTTAACTGTTTTTGCTTGTTTGGTGGTAAGGTCCATAGCAGATCTTGCGTCGGGTTTTGAGTCGGTATGGGCAGTAAGATCAATAACAAGATTCTTGTTCTTTTTTAGCATATTCAGTAAGGGCTGAAGCTCTTGCTCGTCTTTAGGGGTAAGGGCTCCGCCATTATTAGCAAAAATAAGGTTCTTAACAACATTTATCTGGCTTACGGTTCCGTTTAGCGCCATTTCAACGTTATCTTCGGTTAATTTGTAACTTTTGTTAGATGGGATGTAAAAAACAAATCCATCCGAAGTGGTTTTCCCTTCGCAAATATTTTCGCCAAGATCATTGTATACCGCAAGCGGATCGGTAGTAACAATGTTTATCTGATTATGTGTTTTTAAAATAAAATCCTGGTTTAATTTTATATCGTAAAAAGAAAATATGCCCTCGGCATTTATTATGGTACTTGATATGGAATCATAATAAGCATCAAACAAGTATAATTTTCCGTATTTAATAAAATCGTCTTTGCTACTGCTGTGGCCAATGGTACCTTTGATATCTTTTTTTAACGGCACAAAATTTTTCTTCTCATCTAAAAGGTCTTCAATTAAAGTTATTTTTGGGTTCAGTGCAATTACGTAACCTTTCTCGTCTATCAATACATCTGCCGGTAATGATGTAATACCGTATTTTTTACACACATCATCATTAAATCCTTTTTGAGCAATGCAATTATTAAAGTTGTTAAGCGAGTCGTTTTGAATATCCTCTGCCCAGGCTTTTTTATCGCTTTGCACGGCAATACCCACTAATTCAAATCCATCGGCTGTTTTATAAATAGCACTCTTATAACGGCCAGCCATGCGGTTTAAAGCCCTGTTCTTTTTCTTGGATTCGGGTACAGATGTGCTCCAGAAATGTAACAGCACAGCACTGTTAAGATATGGCATATTAAAACTTTGCTGGGCATTTTGCTGGTTAACAACAAAGCCGGGCGCTTTATCGCCGGGTTTTAAAATAGTAAATTCGTTTTGCGCTTTTAAGCCTGCAAAAAATAAAATAAAAAATATAATAACTATTTTCCTCATGGAGTAGATACTAATTTTTCTAAAGCCAACATCAGGTCCTGTCCTCTTAAATTGCGGTCAATTATTATTCCCTTATCATTAATAAGTACGTTGTACGGAATGCCCTGTACTGCATATTTCTGAGAGGCCTCGTTGTTCCATACTTTCAGGTCACTAACATGATAAGGCCAAACCAAACCATCTTTTTCAATGGCTTTTTTCCATAATGCTTTATCTGCATCTAACGAAATGCTGTAAATAGTAAAACCGTTGCCGTTTTTAAATTTTTGGTCTTTATATTTAGTGTAAGCTTTTACAACGGTTGGATTTTCTTTTCGGCATGGGCCGCACCAGCTGGCCCAAAAATCAATAAGCACTAATTTTCCTTTAAGAGAAGAAAGTTTTATGATACTGTCTGATAAATTGGCCTCTGCAATTTCGGGAGCAAGATTGCCGAGGTTTAAACCAATAACCGGTTCGGGTTGTGTATTAGTTTGAGTAGTTAAAGGAGTAGGTTGTATATAAACCGTTTCTGTAGCAGAGGTTTTTTTGCTTTTACAGGATATAAAGATAATTAAAGAGACACCAATAAAGATTAATGTAGTTCTCATTCTTTTCTTATTATTTGCGCACCAATAGCATTTAAGCGCGTATCAATATTTTGATAACCTCTGTCAATTTGATTGATATTAAAAATAGTGCTTTTGCCTTTTGCGCTCATGGCAGCAATTAACAAAGCTACGCCTGCCCGTATATCCGGACTGGCCATTTGAATGGCGCGTAACTGTACTTTTCTGTCAAGGCCCATAACCGTTGCTCTGTGCGGATCGCAAAGAATGATCTTAGCGCCCATATCAATTAATTTGTCTACAAAAAATAAACGGCTCTCAAACATTTTTTGATGAATAAGAACATTGCCACGCGCCTGTATAGCGGTAACCAACGCAATGCTTATCAGGTCGGGTGTAAACCCCGGCCAAATGGCATCGCTTACGGTTAATATTGATCCGTCAATAAAAGTATCAATTTCATAATGCTCTTGTTCAGGTATAAAAATATCATCGCCGCGGCGTTCCATTTGTATCCCCAACCTTCCAAAAATGGTTGGAATGATCCCTAAATTATCATAGCTCACATTTTTAATGGTGATCTCTGATTGAGTAACGGCCGCCATGCCAATAAACGAGCCTATCTCGATCATATCCGGCAATATGCGATGCGTTGTACCTTTTAATTCTTTAACGCCGTCAATATAAAGTAAATTAGAACCAATACCCGAAATTTTTGCACCCATGCTGTTAAGCATTTTGCAAAGCTGTTGCAGGTAAGGTTCGCAGGCTGCATTGTATATGGTTGTTCGGCCTTCTGCTAAAACTGCAGCCATTACAATGTTTGCGGTTCCGGTTACAGATGCTTCGTCCAACAACATATAAGCACCTCTTAAATTTTTACCTTCCACTTCAAACAATTCGTTATCGGCCTGGTACTTAAATTTAGCGCCTAAAGCTTCAAAGCCCATAAAATGGGTATCCACACGCCTTCTGCCAATTTTATCGCCACCCGGTTTAGGCATATATGCCTTGCCAAAGCGTGTAAGCATAGGGCCTACGATCATCATACTACCACGTAAACTTCCGCCTTTCTTTTTAAATTCAGGCGATACAAGATAATCTACGTTTACGTTATCTGCCTGAAAAGTATATTCTTCATGCCCGCTTTTTTCAACCTTTACCCCAAGCTCGGCAAGCAATTCTATCAATTTATTAATATCTACAATGTTTGGAACATTGCCTATCACAACTTTTTCTTTGGTTAACAATACTGCACAAAGAATTTGTAGAGCTTCATTTTTAGCTCCCTGCGGTATAATATCTCCTTTTAGTTTATGTCCGCCATGTACTTCAAAAATTGCCATAAAGAATTGTTAGAATTTTCTTGGGTTTTTATGTTTATGATTGTTGTTTTTATGCTTTGGATTTTTGTGAAAGAATTTTTTAGCGCCGCGTAGCTCTTGGTGCGAGCTTAATACGGTGTTATCATCTAATTTTAATTCACCGTTCGATAGATCGGCGAGATTTTTAAAAATAACATCATCAGTAATAGAATCTTTGTTCCAGTTAAAATATGATTTTTTAAGATGATTGGCTATTTGCCTTGTTAACTCCTTACGTTCCGGCCCTTCAGGAAGCTCACGCGCTTTTTTAATGATATCCTCAATGGTCTTTCCGTAATGTTTAAAACGTATTTTGCCTTTAGGGTACTCTAATTTCTTTGGTTTTTCTTTAAACGTTTCGGGGCTGGGAATGGGATAAGGACTATCTACATCGAGTTTAAATTGCGAGATGATGAATAGATGATCCCATAATTTATGATTGTAATCTGCAATATCCCTTAAATGCGGGTTTAACTGGCCCATTACCTGTATAATTGCTCTTGCGCATAAATTGCGTTCTTCACGATCCTTTAATTTGCAGCAATACTCTATCATACCCTGAATATTTCTTCCATATTCAGGTATAATTAATCTGTCTAGTTGTGTGTTATATTCCATCTGTATATAAATGCTAAAGATACTCAAAATTGAGGCTAAGGGCACTCTTCTCTATATTTTATTAAGCATTACAGTGTTAGTAACAATTTGTTTATGCAAGATTTTAATAATTTGAAAAAAGGCCGGTTGGTTTTTTTTAGACCAAAAAGCGTAAAAAAACTTCGAAATAGCTTAAATCTTTGGCAAATATATTTGTTGGATAAAAAAGAAGTAGTATCTTTGCCCTCCGTTTTTTGAGGAAGGTTTTGGAGGAGGTTTGTAGTGTTGGATAAAAAAAAGATTAAAAAAGATTAATTTTTTTGAAAAAAGATTTGGCGGATAGAAAAAGAGTTATTACTTTTGCACCCCCCAAAGGAAGGATAGAAGAAGCGGAAGGGTAGAGGGGGCTGAAGTTCATTAAGAAGATTTAAGAGTAGGAGTAGGGCAGCTAGACGTAATAGTGGGAGCCTGATCGCCGAAAAGGAATAAAAAGACGTTCATTGACAAGATTGGAAAATAAGATTAATAGTAAGTGATTCATTTATTATTATCGCGAGATGATAATAAATAGTATACTAGAAAAGAACACACAAGCATTATGTAGAGATACATAAGACTAGCCCTTGAGGGATGTTGCAATAACAGACAACATTACGTCCTTAAGATATGAAATGAGCATTTAGCAAATTTTGATAGTAATATCAATCTAAAGAGACAAACTTTTTTTTACAATGGAGAGTTTGATCCTGGCTCAGGATGAACGCTAGCGGCAGGCTTAATACATGCAAGTCGAGGGGCAGCAGGGATAGCAATATTCGCTGGCGACCGGCGCACGGGTGCGTAACACGTATACAATCTGCCTTTAACAGGGGGATAGCCTTTCGAAAGAGAGATTAATACCCCATAACAGACTGAATGGCATCATTTGGTTTTGAAAGCTCCGGCGGTTAAAGATGAGTATGCGTCTGATTAGCTAGTAGGTGAGGTAACGGCTCACCTAGGCCACGATCAGTAGGGGATCTGAGAGGACTACCCCCCACACGGATACTGAGACACGGATCCGACTCCTACGGGAGGCAGCAGTAAGGAATATTGGACAATGCCCGCAAGGGTGATCCAGCCATGCCGCGTGCAGGAAGACGGCCCTATGGGTTGTAAACTGCTTTTATACCGGAGAAAACCTCCCCTCGTGAGGGGAGCTGATAGTATGGTAAGAATAAGCATCGGCTAACTTCGTGCCAGCAGCCGCGGTAAGACGAAGGATGCAAGCGTTATCCGGATTCATTGGGTTTAAAGGGAGCGTAGGCGGCCCTGTAAGTCAGTGGTGAAATCTTTGGGCTTAACCCAAAAATTGCCATTGATACTGCAGGGCTTGAGTACAGTTGCCGTTGGCGGAATATGACATGTAGTGGTGAAATACATAGAGATGTCATAGAACACCGATTGCGAAGGCAGCTAACGAAACTGTAACTGACGCTGAGGCTCGAAAGTGCGGGGATCAAACAGGATTAGATACCCTGGTAGTCCGCACTGTAAACGATGATTACTCGCTGCTGGGAGGTAACTTTCAGTGGCTTAGCGAAAGCGATAAGTAATCCACCTGGGGAGTACGCCGGCAACGGTGAAACTCAAAGGAATTGACGGGGGCCCGCACAAGCGGAGGAGCATGTGGTTTAATTCGATGATACGCGAGGAACCTTACCAGGGCTTGAAAGTTAGGGAATGATTCTGAAAGGAGTCAGTCAGCAATGACCCGAAACTAGGTGCTGCATGGCTGTCGTCAGCTCGTGCCGTGAGGTGTTGGGTTAAGTCCCGCAACGAGCGCAACCCCTACCATTAGTTGCCAGCGGTTCGGCCGGGGACTCTAGTGGAACTGCCCGCGCAAGCGGAGAGGAAGGTGGGGATGACGTCAAGTCATCACGGCCCTTACGTCCTGGGCTACACACGTGCTACAATGGCTATTACAGAGGGCAGCTACACAGTAATGTGATGCAAATCTTCAAAAATAGTCTCAGTTCGGATTGGGGTCTGCAACTCGACCCCATGAAGCTGGATTCGCTAGTAATCGCGCATCAGCAATGGCGCGGTGAATACGTTCCCGGGCCTTGTACACACCGCCCGTCAAACAATGGAAGTTGGGGGTATCTAAAGTCGGTTGCCGCAAGGCGCCGCCTAGGGTAAAACTGATAACTGGTGTTAAGTCGTAACAAGGTAGCCGTACCGGAAGGTGCGGCTGGAACACCTCCTTTCTGGAGCCATCCCTCATTTACAAGGGTGTGTTTGTCTAGACTATACAGATCACTGCTATTAATCGTATTTTCCTAATCTTAAAAATTAAACATTAAACCTAAAGTACACCCAAAACAAGAGCTAAGGGTAAGGCTTAGAGCCACACTGACTATAAACTAATAAAACAGTCCCGTAGCTCAGTTGGTTAGAGCACTACACTGATAATGTAGGGGTCAGCGGTTCAAATCCGCTCGGGACTACATGGCTTGGAAATGTTAAATGAAAAATTTAAATTTTAAAATGGTTCTACCATTTAAAATTCAACATTTAAAATTCAACATTTATAAAGCGAAGCTTAAAATTTTGGGGGATTAGCTCAGCTGGCTAGAGCGCCTGCCTTGCACGCAGGAGGTCATCGGTTCGACTCCGATATTCTCCACAAACAATTAGCAAATTTGACGATGAGTCAATTAGTTAATTAGGTAAAATATTTTAATTGTCAAATTGACTAATTATCAAATTGACACATTAAAAACGTTCATTGACATATTGATAAAGACACGAGATCCAATTCAAGCAATTGAATTGGTGACATAACAGATAGACTTTTTTAAATAAGTCTTTAAAAAAAATTATAGTAAAGAATTCACTGATTAAGTTCAGTAGAATAGAAAGTAAATAAGGGCGCATGGAGGATGCCTTGGCTCTTGGAGGCTATGAAGGACGTGATAAGCTGCGATAAGCCTGGGGTATTGGCAAATACAAATTAATCCCAGGATTTCCGAATGGGGCAACCCGGCACATTGAAGATGTGTCATCTCGAAAGAGAAGCAAACGCTCTGAACTGAAACATCTAAGTAGGAGCAGGAGAAGAAAATAACTAATGATTTCGTAAGTAGTGGCGAGCGAACGCGAAAGAGCCCAAACCAGAGTAATTACGGTTACTTTGGGGTTGTAGGACTACAATATGGACTTAAAATTGATAGCAGAACAGGTTTGGAAAGGCCGATCACAGAGGGTGATAATCCCGTATGCGACATCAGTTTTATACCTAGTAGTATCCTGAGTACTGCGGGGTCGGAGACGCCCTGTAGGAAACTGCCGGCACCATCCGGTAAGGCTAAATACTCCCAAGAGACCGATAGTGAACTAGTACTGTGAAGGAAAGGTGAAAAGAACCGTGAACAACGGAGTGAAATAGAACCTGAAACCATGCGCTTACAAGCGGTCGGAGCCCTTAAGTGGGGTGACGGCGTGCCTTTTGTATAATGAGCCTACGAGTTGCTCTTTACTGGCAAGGTTAAGCACTTCAGGTGCGTGAACCGAAGCGAAAGCGAGTCTGAATAGGGCGAAAGAGTCAGTAGAGGCAGACGCGAAACCTTGTGATCTACCCATGGCCAGGATGAAGGTGGTTTAACCGCCACTGGAGGTCCGAACCGATAAGCGTTGAAAAGCTTCCGGATGAGCTGTGGGTAGGGGTGAAAGGCTAATCAAACTGGGAAATAGCTCGTACTCCCCGAAATGCCTTTAGGGGCAGCGTAGAGGTTAAGTCTTATAGAGGTAGAGCTACTGATTGGATGCGGGGGAAGCGATTCCTACCAAGTCCTGACAAACTCCGAATGCTATAAGATATACTCTGCAGTGAGCCCGTGGGTGCTAAGGCCCACGGACGAGAGAGGGAGAACTCAGACCAACAGCTAAGGTCCCAAAATCTAGTCTAAGTTGATATAACGTGGTCCGACTGCATTGACAGCCAGGATGTTTGCTTGGAAGCAGCCATTCATTTAAAGAGTGCGTAACAGCTCACTGGTCGAGCGGTTGGGCGTGGATGATACTCGGGCATCAAGACTAGTACCGAAGCTTTGGATTTACATAGCAATATGTAACTGGTAGGGGAGCATTCTAACTGCGTAGAAGAAGCTGCGTAAGCGCTATTGGAGCGGTTAGAAAAGCAAATGTAGGCATAAGTAACGATAAAACAGGCGAGAAACCTGTTCGCCGATAGACTAAGGTTTCCTGAACAACGATAATCGGTTCAGGGTTAGTCGGGTCCTAAGGTGAAGCCGAACGGCGTAATCGATGGACAACTGGTTAATATTCCAGTACTAATACCACTGCGATGGAGAGACGAAAAAACGTAAACGCGGCGCACGGACGGAAGTGTGCGTTTAAGCCCGTAGGGTTATCTTTAGTAGGCAAATCCGCTAGAGATCTGAAAGGTGAAAGTACCTTGAGCCGTCAGGCAAGAGGATAAGCGTCCAAGTATGTTTCCGAGAAAAACTTCTAAGCTTCAGGTGAGTATTACCCGTACCGCAAACCGACACAGGTAGTCAAGTAGAATATACTAAGGCGCTCGAGTGATCCGTGGCTAAGGAACTAGGCAAATTAACCCCGTAACTTCGGGATAAGGGGTGCCTCTCGCAAGAGAGGCCGCAGAGAAATGGCGGTGGCGACTGTTTAACAAAAACACAGGGCTTTGCAAAAACGAAAGTTGAAGTATAAGGCCTGACACCTGCCCGGTGCTGGAAGGTTAAGAGGAGAGGTCATCGCAAGAGAAGCTTTGAATCGAAGCCCCAGTAAACGGCGGCCGTAACTATAACGGTCCTAAGGTAGCGAAATTCCTTGTCGGGTAAGTTCCGACCTGCACGAATGGTGTAACGATCTCCGCTCTGTCTCAGCCACGAGCTCGGTGAAATTGTGGTATCAGTGAAGACGCTGATTACCCGCAACGGGACGGAAAGACCCCATGCACCTTTACTATAGCTTAACATTGACTCTGGATAATTGATGTGTAGGATAGGTGGGAGACTTTGAAGTAGTGGCGCCAGCCATTATGGAGTCAACGTTGAAATACCACCCTTTAATTATTTGGCGTCTAACTCCGCAAGGAGGACATTGTTTGGTGGGTAGTTTGACTGGGGTGGTCGCCTCCGAAAGGGTATCGGAGGCTTTCAAAGGTCCGCTCAGTACGCTTGGTAACCGTACGTAGAGCGCAATAGCATAAGCGGGCTTGACTGTGAGGCCGACAAGCCAAGCAGGTACGAAAGTAGGATATAGTGATCCGGTGGTTCCGCATGGAAGGGCCATCGCTCATAGGATAAAAGGTACGCTGGGGATAACAGGCTGATCCTTCCCAAGAGCTCATATCGACGGGAGGGTTTGGCACCTCGATGTCGGCTCGTCACATCCTGGGGCTGGAGAAGGTCCCAAGGGTTCGGCTGTTCGCCGATTAAAGTGGCACGCGAGCTGGGTTCAGAACGTCGTGAGACAGTTCGGTCCCTATCTGTTGTGGGCGTTAGAAAATTGAGGGGCGCTGACTCTAGTACGAGAGGACCGAGTCGGACAAACCGCTAGTGTACCTGTTGTTCCGCCAGGAGCACCGCAGGGTAGCTATGTTTGGATGAGATAAGCGCTGAAAGCATCTAAGTGCGAAACTCACCTCAAGATAAGTTTTCTTTATAAGGATCGTGGAAGACTACCACGTTGATAGGTTACAGGTGTAAAGGCAGTAATGTCAAAGCCGAGTAATACTAATTGTCCGTAAGCTTTCTGTAAAAAGAGTTTACAGTTTTAAAGTAGGCAGTCTGCACTGCAAACTGCCTACTGGTAACTCCCTTAACTCAAAAAAATCAATCTCGTGTCTTTATTCAATTTTGTTATTTACTTTAGTTATAAAGTTTAAAAGTTACAAGCGGTGGGGATCACCTCTTCCCATTCCGAACAGAGAAGTTAAGCCCACCTGCGCAGATGGTACTTGGCCTAAAGCCCGGGAGAGTATGTCGATGCCAATTTTAAAAAGCCTCAGAGTAATCTGGGGCTTTTTTTTTGAACCTTTTTGAAAATAAAAAAGCCCCGCTGGTATTAGCAAGGCTATTCTTCAAAATAAAATTCAATCAAAAATTCAAATAATAATCTTTTGTAAATTCTTTATAAGCATCCGTATAATTCCTCGATTCATTCTCTTCAAGCACCAAGGTAGATTCTGAGAACTCCGTCTCTTTAAATTCAAATTGCATCAAATGCCTTTTTTCACTTTCTTTTTCAGGCTTTGTTCTTATGCGCAACAATTTTGAAATATGTAAACCTTTTTCTTCAGCCATCTTTCTAAAGATACCGGCCTCATTTTTTGGTAAGATCAAACAAAATTTTCCTTTTACATCCAGTAATTTTTTTACACTATTTATAAGCTCATCAAAAGGTAATGAATCTGTGTGCCTGGCTATTGTTCGGGTTGCCTCGGCACCTTTAAACGAATCAATAAAATAAGGTGGATTGGTAACGATCAGGTCAAATTTTTGGTCGCTCTCTTTTGCAAGATCCTGTATAGAAATATTCTTTACATCTACTTTCGAATTGTAAATGCTTTCGGCAACATTTAATTTTGCTTGTTCTGTACTGTCCTTATCAATATCTATTGCTGTAATTTTCGCATCTGATTTTTGAGCCAGCATTAAAGAAATTACGCCCGTGCCGGTTCCAATATCTAAAATTGTTTTACTGCCGTTTGGATGGATCCACGCACCTAAAAGCACTGCATCTGTGCCCACTTTCATGGCACATTTATCTTGTTTTATGCAAAATTTTTTAAAAGCAAAACTATCATTAGGCATAAATTTTATTTTTTCATTTATTACTGCTAATCATGAATTTTAACCTATAAATTCCCTTTTTGTTTAAAAAAAAAGCGTTAGTAAACTAACGCTTAAATAGTTTAGTATGATGCTTTAGTATCGCCACGGCCTAAATTACGGCCATATCCAGGTGAAACGTTATATCTTAACATTATCTCAAGGCCACCATTTCTTTTCGATGCAGGGGTTAAGGCAGAAACGTTAACATCATAAGATGCACCAAACGCATATTTATCATATTGCACTAAAACCATTGGTACAATTGCATCTTTATAACGATACTGAGCACCAACAGACAATGCCGCAGGTTTTTTATAAGTTGTATAAGTTGATTGATCTACCAAAATAAATTTAAATAATGCACCTGTAATAAACTGGCTGCTTGGGCCCTGGCGCATATATAAAAAACTTGGCATAATGGCATTTTTAGAATTAGGAATATTAAAATCACCATTAAAGTATGCGCAAAAGCGTGTATATAATTTATCTGTAGTAGTAATAAACGAGTTTACAGGAATATTGTAGTGATATGCTGAAGCGCCAAAATCAAATTTGTTGCCATCTTTTGAACTAAAGAATTTTTCGCTTTGAGCATAATTAAAATTGATACCTCCTCCCATGTCATACGATGTAACAGCACTTCTTGGAACAGAAGGCTCACCGGAAGGTAATGATGCATCGTATTCGTAGCCATTAAACTGTCTGTCCCAACGCAAATTATTTACATCGATGGTCCTGTACATTACACCACCCTGTAATCCACCTGAAACTTTCATTTGTTTATTTATTTTTTGAACATATGAAATACCAAGATTTGGGTTAAGACTGTTCATTTTAGCGTTTCCGGCAGCATCTCTAAAAATATTTAAAGCGAGTGCAAAATAATTGCCTTTTAATTTTTGCGCTTTTATTGCCTGTTCAAACGAAAAACCAATAGTTTGATAAGCGGTTGCCACACTTCCCCATTGAGTTCTGAAATTAGCAATAGCGCGGGTGTTATAATGAACACCGGCCAAAGCAGGGTTTATACTGCTAGGCGTTTCGGTATATTGCGAGAAATGAATATCCTGAGCTTTTGATAACTGTGTTATCATTAAAAAAGCTGCAACAGAATTTACGATATATTTAGTTTTCATATATTTTACCTGATAAGTGTAACGTTCCCTTTCAAACTATAACCCTTGCCTTCATAATCCTTGCCCTCAAGCCGGAATACAAATACGCCGGTATTCATAGGTTCACCATGAAATGTTCCATCCCACCCAATGTCTTTATCTGTAGTTTCGAATACTTTTTGCCCCCACCTGTTAAACACCATAAATGTCATCGTTTCCAGGCAATGGCCTCTAACTTTTAGCACATCATTGGCGCCATCATTGTTTGGCGAAAAAGCATTAGGTACGAACATCTCGCCACAATCTTCAACGACTATTACGTTTATCGTATCACTAGACCAACAGTTCTTACTATTATAACCAGTTAAAATATATTGCGTAGTATTTTGCGGACAAACAGTAACATTATGTGCCGTTAAAGAAGTTATAAAATAGTTTGGCGACCAGTTATATGTAGCTGCTCCAGATCCATTTAATTGCACACAACTACCAAATCTTATGATCGTATCACTTGCATATTGCCCCGGAGGAACTATGGTAACATTTGGAATATCCACTACTTTAATATATGTATTTCTGTATGCGGTTAATGTACTTCCAACCGGAATCGGATACGGATTAGAAACATTTAAAATAACATTGAATCTGCCCGGTAAATTATAACAAATAGTAGGGTTGGTTAATGTTGAAGTTGGTGGTGCCCCGCCAGGGAAAGTCCAAAGGTATTTTTGAGGTCCTCCGGCCATCGTATCGGTTAAATTTAAAAAAGTAACACAGGTTCTTGCACAAATTGTATCATTAACGGTTGCCGTTTCAAACTGTATATTTCGGACGGGCCTGCAATCAATTCCTCTTATACTAACAGTATCGTTACGCCTGCAACCCGGTATGCCATTATAGCCCGATATTAATGAATAAGTAACTACCTGCGGCAAGCGGCATGGCGCATTCACAATAATAGAATTGTTGTTTGCCGGTGTTAAGATCGATAGCGAATTACATGGCGGTTGTGAATAACCTGAGCTCCATGTATATGTAGGAACTACGCCAAAAGGTAAACCTGAATTGTTATTGTTAGCTGTTAATGTAATTGTATTATCCGGCGCGCCAGGACTTAAACCCACAAAACACACCGTGTTTGTTGCTACGTTATTAATTGTAGGAATAGCAATAGAGGTTAAAGGTTTTGGTAAAACGGTTACCGTGATCAGCCTTGGTAAAGAAACACAGGCTCTTGCATCATAGATCTCGAAAGTATAAGTACAGGTATTTAAAGGATAAGCTGTAACTGTACCAGCTAAAGGATTGTCTAAGCTTGGAGGAGGAGCATTCAAAGGCTCTGTCCATACATATCCGTTGGTATTGGTTGCAGAAGGAATAGGTAAAACAGCCAATGTACCAATACTTGTGGTTTTTAATTGGATAGAGTCACCTAAACACATAATAGGTTGTATTGGTGTAACCTGCATAGTAAATTGCGGAATAACCGTAACACAAACTACTGCAGAACCTGAACACACAGAAGTAGCTCCGGTAACGGTATAACAGGTAGATGTTGGAGGCCTTACCGTAATTGTTGGCCCTATACAAATGGTCATGTACGTTGAGTTACATTGCGACCAGTTATAAACAGATGCGCCGGTTGCATTTAATATTACCGGTTTAGAGAATTGAGGATAATTACTGGCCATACAGGTAGTAAAGCTGGATTGTGTTACCTGTACATTTAACGGCGGTGCCTGGCTAATGGTAACAACCGAAAAGCTGTTACAACCGGCTCCTGTACTTCCTAAAACAGTATATGTTCCAGGGCCAACAGAAATGGAAGGTTGAACAACCGATGTAGTTAATGTAGTACCAGACCAGGTATAAGAAGTAGCGCCTGTAGCGGTTAAAGTAGACGTAAAGCCGGTACAAACAGCCGATGCAGTAGATGAAACACCAACCGAGGCGCCAGCGCCCATGCTGATGGTTATTTGGGCCGTACCCGTACAACCCGCACCATTATCGCCTACAACCGTATAAGTAGTTTGAACGTTAGGCGAAGCGTTTGTAACCGAACCGCTGGTAGTGCTTAAAGATGATGCCGGCGACCAGGTATAATTGCTGGCACCGCTTGCAGTTAAAGTAGTGGTTTGGCCAGGACAAACAGTTGAAGAGCTCGCTGCGACTGTTAATGACAAACCAGCTGATATACCCACAGGCACAGTTAAATTACCATTACAGGTACCTGAAGTAACATATACTGTATAAACTGTAGCAACCGAAGGATTGGCCGTAACAGTAGATACGGTGCCTAAAGTGGTGGTTGGAGGAGCAACCCATGTATACGTTGTTCCGCCACTTGCAGTTAATGTTACAACACTGCCAGGGCATACCGAAGGGCTTGAAGCACCTGCCGATATAACCAAAAAGTTACCAACTGTAACTGTAGTAGAAGCAGCAGCAGTACAGCTACCAATAGATGCTACTACAGAGTAGGATGTAGTAGCGCCGGGGCTAACAACCTCTGTAGAGGCAGTACCCAAAGCGGTAGCACCATTGTACCATTGAAAAGTAGAACCCGCCGAAGCATTTGCAGTAAGGGTAGCCGAAGAACCGGTACAAATTGTTTGAGTAGGAGGTGTAATAGCTAAGGTAGGACCAGCTGAAACAGTTACTACGATTGTATTTGAAGATACCAATAATGGCGTTAAAGTGCCTACAACGATTGAGTATGTACCAGGTGCTGTATAAGTAATTGCTGTAGTTGTACCGGTTGTTTGGGCAGGGTTAAATATCGGTGTTGGATTTCCCGGAGAGGTAGAAATACCTACCCAGGTATAAGTTGTTGCGCCTGCAATGGTTTGTGTGATTGTGGCCGCAACAGTTTGATTAGTACAAGCGGTAGCTGCAGTAGTAATTGTTAACGCCGCAGAGGTTGAAAGTGCTACATTATCGATAGCAACTGAAGGATCTGTACCAACCGCATCATCATTATTTACCCAATGAAAACCGATCTTTACGTTAGCGTTATTATTTGCTGAAGCTGGTAAAAGCGTACTAAAAGCTGTCCACATACCTTGACCAGCGCAGGGTACGTTATTTGTTGGCGCCATAAGGCCTAAATTATTCCACGTCGCACCATCAAAATAAAACAATTCAGCGTAATCATTTCCCGGGTCACCCTCGGCCATATATTGAAACGAAAGGGTGATATTGGTTTTACCGGTACAATTGATAACAGGGCTTTCGACTCTTCTGTCCGAAGCAACATCGCCAAGCCCAAAGCCTGCATCGTATGCCGCGCCGCAATCACCAGTAGGGCAAACAAATGCGGCTGCCGGTGATGTTGAAACATTTGCAATATGAAGAGTTTTATTATTTGTTCCACCACAACCAATTCCACATGAACCAACAAGCGTACCTTGTTCGGTAGCACTTATAAACCATTGGTTGGCGTCCGGATCGTTTGGACCAGTTAAAGTAATTGCCCAAGCGCCATTTGAGGCGGTAGGTACGCCAACATTAGCAATATTTGCCTGACTACAGGCACCTGCGCCAAATGTCTCAGTCCAAAAGGTTTGGGCATAAGAAGTTCCTGAAAAAAAGAATGTTAAAAATAAGATAGAAGAATATAGAATTCTTTTCATAATGTGGGTAAATTTTAATTAGCTAATATATGGTTTAAGTTTTAAATAATCTAATAATTTACTTAATAACCCTCACTTTTTACTAAGGTTACACCGTTAATTACTTTGATGTATTCTGTCTGAGGTTAAACACGTTTTGTTTTGCGTAAAGGTTGGGTTAGGATCGGTTTTTGCACCTGTTTTATTTAAAAAGTCCAAAAATTTGTTTAAAGCTGGCAGATGGTTGAGTAAATGCGCTATATGGCTTAGTTTTTATTTTGAAGTTTTGAAAACAAATTAACATTTTAAGATTATAAAATAAAAAAAACGCAACTTTACAATTTAGAAATTTACTCTAAAAAAACATGCATTTAAAATATTCTTCACGCCCAAAAGCCCTGTTAATATTAGAAGACGGAAAAGTATTTGAGGGAAAGGCAGCAGGCAAAATTGGAACCACTACCGGCGAGATATGCTTTAATACCGGGATGACCGGCTACCAGGAAATTTTTACCGACCCTTCTTATTTCGGACAAATAGTTGTAATGGCCAGTACACACATTGGTAATTATGGTATTGAAGATAATGAAGTTGAAAGCGACAGTATAAAAATTGCCGGAATGGTGTGTAAAAAATTCAATAACGGTTTTTCACGCCCACGCGCTCAAAAAAGTTTACAACAATATTTCGAAGAATCGGGCATTGTTTCTATCTGCGAAGTAGATACCCGCGCTATTGTTAGATATATAAGGGATCGCGGTTCTATGAACTGTATCATCTCTTCTGATAATTTGGATATAGAATCTTTAAAAAAACAACTGGCAAAGGTTCCAAAAATGGAAGGTTTGGAATTGTCTTCAAAAGTTTCTACTAAACAAGCCTATTTTTTTGGCGAACAAACTGCTAAACATAAAATAGCGGTCATTGATTACGGTGTAAAGAAAAATATTTTACGATCGTTGGCAGAAAGAGGCGCTTATTTAAAAGTGTTTCCGATGACGGCAAGCCTTAAAGATGTGCTGGACTTTAAGCCTGATGGTATTATGCTTACCAATGGCCCCGGCGATCCGGCAGCGATGCCTAAAGACAGTGTTTTTGTAAAAGAACTGATCGATACCAACATTCCGGTTTTTGGTATTTGTTTGGGGCACCAACTCCTGGCGCAATCTCAGGGTCTTTCAACATTTAAGATGCATGCCGGCCACCGCGGTATCAATGCCCCGGTAATAAATAAGATCCACAATAAAAGCGAGATCACCTCTCAAAATCACGGGTTTGCAGTAAACCCGGAAGATATTGCCAAGAATCCAAACATCGAAGTAACGCATATTAATTTAAATGACGGTACTATAGAAGGTATACGGTTAAAAAATAAAAATGCATTCTCGGTGCAATATCACCCGGAGGCTTGCCCTGGGCCACTAGACGCACGTTATTTATTTGATGAATTTATTGCCATCATCGAAAAAGTAAAAAGCGGGAAAAAGGAAATGGCTTAAAGAACAATGTAAGATGTAAAATGGCAAATGTAAAATGGACTTACATTGTCCATATTCCCTTTTACATTTTACCTGTTAATCATTTGATCTCTTCAAAATCCACGTAATCGCCTTCTTTATCGGCGCTTTTCTGAATAGCTTCTTTTGGATCTTTTTTTGCTGTAAAAGAGGATTTATTTTGTGATTGATAATTTTGAGAATTTGTATTTGCAGAATTGTTGGCGTACGATTTTTTAGGGCTTGCTTTAAAAATATCTACCAGCTTATAAATAAGCCAAACAACGATCAATGTCCAGATAATATCTCTCATAATTCTTCCAAAATTACGAATTTACATGTAATACTACGGTTATAGATTGTTAATTTGGATTTTTGTGCTTTTTAGCTTCAAAATCACGCCCTTTTATAAACATTAACACCGTTCTTTTTCAACAAAATTGGCTGCTGAGCAAGGATTTAATACTTTTGCACAAAATTAATTTAACGCTAATGGAATCTTTAGAAAAAGTAAACACCGATTATCAAACTCAGTTAAACGATTGGATCAAACAGGAAAAAGCTGCAATTGATCTTATTAACGCGGTTGGTAAACTATGGTTCGAAAAATCGATCGAACTTATTTTATTCCGCAACCAGTTATTTGATCGCAGTACCAGCGAGATCATGAACCTTCACCTTTACGCGAAGGATATCGTTAAAAAACCAATTACTGTTTATGATACTGTTGCTTTAGCTAATGAGATCCTTACATCAAATGTTGGTCCGGGCCGTATTGATATTGGCAAATTGGCTTTTGAATGGCACCAGGAAAGTTCAAAATATAAATCTAAAACAGATTTTATAAATGATAAATTAAAGGGATTGATCGGTAACCAAAACACAATTACCGCTAAAGATGTGGTGTTGTTTGGTTTTGGCCGTATTGGCCGTTTGGCAGCCCGCGAAATAATTACCCTTGCGGGTAAGGGCGAGCAATTACGCCTTCGCGCAATTGTTACACGTGGTAACAGCGATGAAGAAATCGTAAAACGTGCCGATCTTTTACGTACCGATTCAGTTCATGGCCCGTTTCCGGGAACCGTTATCGAAGATCTTGCCAATAAAGCTTTGATCATTAATGGCCATACCGTTCATATGATCGATGCTAAAAATCCTGAAGATGTGGATTATACAAAATTTGGTATTGATAACGCTTTATTAATTGATAACACGGGTGTTTTTCGCGATGACAAAGAATTAAGCCGTCATTTAAATGCAAAAGGTATAGATAAGGTATTATTAACTGCCCCTGCAAAAGGCGATGTGCCTAATGTAGTGCATGGTGTTAACCACGAAACCGTTGATCTTAAAAAACAAAAGATCTTTTCGGCAGCAAGCTGTACTACTAATGCTATTATGCCAATATTATATGTAATTGATAAAGAATTAGGCATTCAAAAAGGTCATATTGAAACGGTGCACTCTTATACCAACGATCAAAACTTGTTGGATAACTATCATAAGAAATACCGTCGTGGCCGTTCTGCTGCTTTAAACATGGTTATTACCGAAACAGGTGCAGAAAGCGCTTTGAAAAAAGTATTGCCACACCTGGCAGGTAAATTTACCGCTAACTCGGTGCGTGTACCAACCCCAAATGTTAGTTTGGCAATTTTAAATTTAAACATCAATAAAGAGGTTACTAAAGAAGATGTGAATGAAATTGTAAAACGTTACGCTTTACAAGGCGCTTTGGTAGAACAGATCCAGTTTGCTTTTAGCAATGAATTAGTAAGTACTGATGTTATCGGAAACCCCTGCCCAAGCGTGTTTGATAGCCAGGCAACTATTGTTTCGCCTGACAAAAAAAGTATTGTATTATACGTATGGTATGATAACGAGTACGGTTATACCCGCCAGGTGATCCGTTTCAGTAAACATATCAGCGAAGTAAGAAGACCTGTTTATTATTAATAGATATAATATGAAAAAAATAATTTTTGTTTTAATTATTGCATTCGTTTCAAGTTTTGCAATGGCGCAACCGCCGGCCGGCAATGCAAAGCCCGGTGATATATATGGCGCAAAAGTAGATGCGAAAAATGCCGTGGCGGCAAAAGAGATCCCTTCTTTATTTAATGGAAAAGACACTGTGCCTGTAAAGGTTACGGGCAAAGTTTTGGATGTTTGCTCTAACAAAGGCTGCTGGTTAACCATGCAAATAAACGATAACGAAAAAGCTTTCGTGAAAATGAAAGATTATGCTTTTTTTGTTCCTACAGCTCTCTCTGGCAAGACTGTGGTTTTAGAAGGCATTGCTTTTACAAAAACAACTTCGGTGGCCGAATTAAAACATTATGCCGAAGACGGTAAAAAATCTCAGAAAGAAATAGATGCTATTACCGCGCCAAAAAAAGAGATCCGTTTGCTGGCAAATGGAATTTTGGTGGTAGAATAAGTTAATAGCGACTAATTAATAGAAGCCTCGTTTTACGGGGCTTTTTTATTTTACTTAACCACAAAGAACACTATGAAGGCGCAAAGCTCACAAAGAGTTTAATTTTCTTTGTGTTCTTAGTGAAAGCTTTGTGTTCTTTGTGGTTAAATATCTCAACATTTTTTTGCTGGATATTCGCTTTTTATCTTATGTTTGTAACTCTTAAATGAGTCTTGAACAAGCCATAAAACAAACCATCAGGGATATACCGGATTTTCCTAAACCAGGAATTATATTTAAGGATATTACGCCCATATTTTACGATCAGCAACTTTGTACAAAAATTGTAGATGAATTTATTGCGCGTATGGATACCAGGCCCGATGCTATCGTAGGCATTGAAAGCCGCGGTTTTTTATTTGGTTTTTTGGTAGCAAATAAATTGAATATTCCTTTTGTTTTGGTACGAAAAGTTGGTAAATTGCCTTATAAAACGGTTAGTGTAGAATATGATCTTGAGTATGGTACTTCTAAAATTGAAATGCACGAAGACGCATTAAAAAAAGGATGGCACGTAATTATACACGATGATCTTTTGGCAACGGGAGGCACCGCTGCTGCAGCGGCCGATCTTGTTAAAAAATTAGGCGCAAACGTTTTAGGCTTTAACTTTGTAATAGGGTTGGATTTTTTAAACGGAGAAAAAAAATTAATTAATCATTCAAAAAATATAACATGTCTGGTACACTTTTAGAACACGGAGTTGGAATGAATTTTCAGCTTAATGAAAATCAAACAATGATCGCGGATATGATCCGCAAATTTGGTAAAGAACATATTTTACCAAAAATGATGGAGTGGGATGAGTCGCAGGAGTTTCCTGTAGAAGTTTTTAAAAAACTTGGAGAACTTGGTTTGATGGGCGTTTTAGTGCCAACAGAATATGGCGGTTCGGGATTTAGTTATACAGAATATGTTACTGCTATTACCGAATTAGGAAGCATTTGCGGCTCTATCGCCCTATCAATGGCTGCTCACAACAGTTTATGCACCGGCCATATCTTACAATTTGGTAACGAAGAGCAAAAGAAAAAATATTTACCAAAGCTGGCTACGGCAGAATGGATAGGCGCATGGGGCTTAACCGAAGCCAATACAGGCAGTGATGCTATGCGTATGCAATGCGTTGCAAAACAAGACGGCGATTATTGGGTATTGAACGGTACCAAAAACTGGATCACCCACGGTATTACCGGTAATGTGGCAGTTGTTTTGGCGCGTACCGGCGAATTGTTAGATAGCCATGGTATTACAGCATTTATCGTAGAGCGTACCACACCTGGTTTCCGCGGTGGTAAAAAAGAAAATAAATTAGGTATGCGTGCCAGCGAAACTGCAGAATTGATCTTTGAAAATTGCCGCGTGCATAAATCACAAATATTAGGTAATGTTGGCGATGGTTTTGTGCAAGCTATGAAAGTATTGGATGGCGGACGTATATCTATTGCCGCATTAAGTTTAGGTATTGCAAAAGGCGCTTTAAACGCAAGTATTAAATACGCAAAAGAACGCCAACAGTTTGGTAAGCCAATTGCCAATTTCCAGGGTATTGCTTTTAAGCTGGCTGATATGGCAACTGAATTTGAAGCTGCAGAGTTATTAACCTTCCAGGCAGCTGATATGAAGAACAAGCATTTAAAGATGACCAAAGAAAGCGCTATTGCAAAATATTATGCAAGCGAGGTAGCAGTTAAAGTAAGTACCGAAGCTGTTCAGATCTTTGGTGGTTATGGATATACAAAAGATTTTCCTGTAGAAAAATTCTATCGCGACAGCAAGCTTTGCACCATTGGTGAAGGTACCAGCGAAATTCAAAAACTGGTAATAGCCCGCGAATTACTAAAATAAATTAAAACCGTCCGCAAGGGCGGTTTTTTGTTTAACTTTATAGTAGTAATTATTTTAAAATGAAACATTACTCGACACATACAATCGATCAGTTTACACGCTATGTGATGCGGGATACGGCCGGCTTTAATTACCTTATGAATAATGGTTATAAAGAACTGGTAGCTGTACTCGATGCTATTCGCGATGATAAAAAAGCGTTTAAGTTTTTGTGGGATAGTAAATATTTTGTGCTGGCCGCTTTTGTAAACGCTATTTGGGAAGATGAAAAAGCATTTAAATTTTTAATGGATGCCAAAGCGTTTGAATGGGCAGCCTGTGCCAATATCATAAACGGAGACGATAAGGCAGAAGAATTCTTAAAAAACACGGGCAAAGAACATTATGTACTTTTAGCGCATGCCATTCAAATGCGTATTCACGAAGATGGCGACAGGAACGTGAGCCCCTGGGGCGTAATGAAAAATTTATTGAACTTTAAAAAAGACGTTGAGTGAGAATAATTGATAGTATACCGCATCATAGCATGACCATTAGTATTTTTCAGATGAATGATAAATACCAGGTTAAATTTGAAGCCGGGCCAATGGAGCAGATCTTTAAATTTCATGTGGAAGAAGTGAAAGGCGTTGAAAATTTAAAAAAACTAATTACAGAAGATTTTATAGAAAAAACCCGTCTGCGGTTTAACGAAATGTTCTTGCAAATGAAAGAACTTTAATATGATCATCTTTCATAACACGCGCTGTTCAAAAAGCAGGGAAGCTTTAGAATTGCTTCAGCAAAATAATTGCGAAATAGAGATCCGCGATTATCTCCAAATTCCACCCACCAAAAAAGAAATAGAGGAGATCTTAGGGATGCTTAAATGCAAGGCGGTTGATATAGTAAGAAAGAATGAACCGCTTTATCTTGAAAAATATGAAGGAAAAAAAATTACCAATGCCCGTTGGATAGGTATATTAAGTAAAAACCCGATCCTGATCGAAAGGCCCATTGTTATTGATGGAGAGAAAGCAGTTATTGGTCGCCCACCGAAATTAGTGATCGATCTTATTAAAAAGAAGAAAAAATAATTATGGGATACAGCATAATAAAATTTGTGACTGTATTCTTATGTTTTTTATTTTTTTCGTGCACCAAAAACACTTCCGAGCCTTCTTTCTATTATTGGAAAACAAAAATCGATATTTCAGGAACAGAAAAAGAGATTCTGAACGATCTGCAGGTAAAAAAGTTATATGTTCGGTTTTTTGACGTTGATATTTCGAAGGAAACCCACAGCCCGGCACCTGTAGGTGTTATTAATAATCTGGATTCTCTTCCTAAAAACCTACAGGTAATTCCGGTAGTATTTATTACCAATCGAACATTTATCGGTCTTTTAAAAGATGAAGTGTCAGAGCTGGCCAAACATGTTTTTTCAAAAATAAATTACATTAAAAATAATTATAACGAAATACAATTTGATTGTGATTGGTCGGGCAAAACAAAAGAAAACTACTTTTTATTTTTAAATGAAATAAAAAAACTGGCAGGAGGGAAGATAAAACTTTCGGCTACTATTCGTTTGCACCAGGTAAAGTACGCTTACAAAACGGGGATACCACCGGTTGATAGAGGTGTGCTGATGTTTTATAATATGGGCGATGTTACCAGTACTGAAGAAACAAATTCTATTTATAATAAAACCACCGCCAAAAAATATACCGATTTTATATCGGGCTATAAATTGCCGTTAGATGCCGCTTTGCCAATTTTTAAGTGGCTCGTTCATTATAGGAATAATAAATTAATTGGGTTAATAAATAGTGAAGAACAAATTGCGTTTAAAGATACATTACTTTGTTTGCCAATAAAAAATAATACTACATTTAAAGTAATAAAAGACCATTTGCAAGACGGTGTGTTTTACAAAACAAATGATGAATTACGTTTAGAAAGTGTAACTGAAGATCAGCTTGCAGAAGTCGCACAGATCCTAAAACAAAATTTGAAGCAGGAGAACAGGAAAATTATCTTTTATTATTTAGATGAAAAAAATATAAATTTTTATGGCAAAAAAACGTTTACAACAATTATGTCTGATTTTAATTAGTGGTTTAATCACTGTCTCAATAACTATTTTAGCCTGCAGTGGCGGCGATTGGACAGGCACCGAAGGCTCTATGTTTACGCCCGAAATAATTAATCAGCCAAAGTATTCTCCTTTTTTCAGAACACAGGCAACACCATTTTATGATGGGTATGATGATAAAAGTGCCGGTATTTTTAAAGAAGAAAATATCAAAGACTGGGTAAGTTATTTGGGCGCAACAAAAGAAGCTGTTAATTATTGGCTTTATGAAGCATCTCTAAACCAGGTAGATTCAATGATCTTTGATCTTAAGAAAAAGCCGGCCAGTTTAACGTCCAATTCTGTAGCATATAGCCTTAAAACCGTTCAGCCCGATACAAAGGCCATTTCGTTTTTATATTACCTGGGTTTTGCAAAAAGAAATGAAAATTTTGCGGTTGTTGCCATTAATTCGTGGGACGAACAGAAAAAAACGGAGAATGTTACTATTGCCAAACAAATTGCCGGAGGTATAAATTTTTTAGCAAAAGCAACCGACCCTTTTATGAAAGAGCGTTACGCTTTTCAATTAGAACGCCTGTATTTTTTTAATAAAGAATACGATAAAGTAATTAAAACATACACCGATAACGAGGCAGCATTTAAAACAGAAAATAATTTAAAGTGGCGCGCTTTAAGTTATACTGCAGGCGCTTATTACCGTCAAAAAAAATACGCGCAGGCCAATTATTTATTTTCAAAGATATATGATCAGTTCGAGCCATTAAAAAGATCGGCCTATTTATCGTTTCACCCGCAGCAGCAAGCTGATTGGAATGAATGCCTTGCGCTTGCAAAGAACACTAAAGAAAAAGAAGTATTGTGGCAACTATTTGGCTTATATAATGATAATGTTACAGCCATGAAAGAAATATTGAAGCTAAACGCTAAATCGGATATGACCGATATTTTATTGGTAAGGGCCATTAATATTGAGGAAGAAAAATTTAATGGTGTTTTGGGCAACGATGTTAAAAACCAAAAAGAACTTCTTGATAAAACGGATAAAAACCTTATTGCTTTTTTAAATGAAATGGCAACCAACGCAACCTCTAATAACCCTGTTATTTGGCAGCTGGCGGCAGCGTATATGAATTATGTACAAAAAGATTTTGCAACCGGCGATAAACAATTAAAGCTTGCTGAAAAATATTACAAAACCAGCAACCTGATAAAGGCACAATATCATTTGGTAAGTCTGGTAGGCAAGGTTTCCCGCATTACAGATCTTAACGCTAAAACCGAGAATGATCTTTTAGTTGACCTTAAAGGAATATTTGCCGATAAACAGGAAAGTAATTTTAGAGGAGATGCAGCAAGATCATGGATAAGAAGTACCCTGGCAAAACTGGCACAAAAAAAAGGGCAGAATGAAAAAGCAGAGCTGATCTTAAACGGCATTGATATTGCGCGTTTTGAGCAAATAGAAAATTTAAAGGCGATGATCGCCTACTGTGATAATGAAACAAAATCGGAATTTGAAAAATTATTCTTTGAAGTTTCGGGCCTTTCAAAATTCGATTATGTAGAATTACTGGCCATACGTTATGCTCAAAAAGATCAGCTCGAAGATGCTTTGCGCGCTTTTACATCCATTCCAAAACATAATAATACGTTATTAGGCAATCCGTTCACTATTCATATTAAAGATTGCCATGATTGTGATCACGAAGCAAAACAAAAAATAAAATATACAAGCATTTCATTTGTAGAAAAAATGATAGAGATGAAAGGTTTTGCCGTTTCAAAACCAGCCGAGGCGGCGCAAAATTATTTTTTAGTGGCCAATGGTTTTTATAACATGACCTATTTTGGGAACGCCCGTTATTTTTATAATAATAAAGTAAATAACGGCGGTTATTATTTTGATACCGAAAGCCACGATCCTGAAATGCAATGCGATCTTGCATTAAAATATTATTTACTGGCCAAAGAAAAAGCTACGGATAAGGAACTACAGGCAAAATGTACGTTTATGGCTGCTAAATGCGAACAAAATAAATTCTTTATGAATAAGCCTAAAAATTATAACGGCGATTTTAAATCAGGAATTTATTTTGCTGAATTAAAGAGAGATTTTGCCACCACAAAATACTACCAGGAAATTATTAAAGAATGTAGTTATTACAGAACTTATATAGGAAGATAATTGTTCCAGTTTCTTTTTTATTGCTAATCTGCCAGTGTTTCTTTAATAAAAACAAAAACACCTACAACTAACGTAAACCAACCAAAAGCGGGTTTTAATTTTTGGGCCGAAACTTTGTTGGATAGGAGGCTGCCCAATAATATGCCTGCCACGCAGGTAGCCGAAATGCTTAGTAAGAAAAGCCAATCGATGTTTTGCTGGCCAATATTACCGGTAAAACCTATTAAAGAGTTTACAGCAATAATGCATAAAGAAGTGCCTATTGCTTTTTTAAATTTTAAGCGTAAAAAGAAAATTAACACCGGTACTATTATAAAACCACCACCTGCGCCTACAAAGCCGGTAATAAAACCAACACAAATACCCAATAAGATCACAAACGGCAACCCCATGGGGCTCTTTGCAAATTCATCCCATTTAACCTGGTTAATGGTATTTGGTTTTCTTTTGCGGATCATGCTGATAGATGAACACAAGATAAGAATGGAGAACACGATCATGATCAACGTATGCTTGGTGAACTCCGTTCCAAACAAATGAAAGGTTTCGGGAATGGCCGGCATCACAAATTTACGTACACAAAAAACCGTTACCATAGATGCGATGGCAAATTGCGCAATGGCTTCCGCGCTTATCTCGCCTTTTCGTAAATAAGAAATGGCGCCTATTAAAGAGGTTAACCCAACTATAAAAAGAGAGTAAGAAGTAGCAATATCAGCGCTGTAACACATTACGTATACCAGAACGGGTACGCCCAATATAGAGCCACCGCCGCCAATCAATCCAAGAATTAATCCTATTAATAAAAAAGCTATAAAGCCGGCAACGATCAATTTTTCTTGATTATGTTTTCGATACTAAGTTCTTTTAATTGTTCCTCACTTATCTCGCTTGGCGCATCGATCATAAGATCTCTGCCGGAATTGTTTTTTGGGAAAGCAATAAAATCACGAATACTGTCGGCGCCGCCAAACATCGAACATAAACGATCGAAACCAAGGGCAATACCGCCGTGTGGAGGAGCACCAAATTCAAATGCGTTCATTAAAAAGCCAAATTGTTTTTGTGCTTCTTCTTTGGTAAAGCCCAATACATCAAACATTTTTGCCTGCAGTTCTTTATTGTGGATCCTGATACTTCCGCCACCTATCTCTACGCCGTTAATAACAATATCATAGGCATTTGCCCTAACGGCTCCCGGGTTGCTGTTCAATAATTCAATATCTTCGGGTTTTGGCGAGGTAAACGGGTGATGCTTGGCGTGCCATCTTCCGGCCAACGATGCCAATAGATTCGGGTCGCCTTCATTCCATTCCAATAACGGAAAATCAATTACCCATAAACACGAGAATTTATTTTTATCGCGTAAACCTAAACGGCTACCCATTTCCAAACGCAATTCGCTGGAGGCTTTTCTTGTTCTTTCTTCTGCGCCTGCCAATACCAAAATAAGATCGCCTTTTTCTGCCTTGCAGGTTGAAGCCCATTTTTTCAACGCTTCTTCATTATAAAATTTATCAACGCTTGATTTGATTGTTCCGTCGGCATTTACACGGGCATAAACCAGGCCTGTAGCGCCAATTTGCGGACGTTTTACCCATTCGGTCAGTTCATCCAATTGTTTACGCGTATATTCTGATGCACCTTTTGCACAAATTGCAATAACAGCCTCGGCATCATCAAACACTTTAAAGTTGGCGCCCTTGGTAACTTCTTTAAAGTCTACCAGTTTCATTTCAAAACGTGTATCGGGTTTATCGTTACCATAATGTTTCATGGCATCTGCGTAGGTCATCCTCGGTAAAGTAGGAATATCAATGCCCTTAACAGTTTTAAATAAATATTTTGTAAGTCCTTCAAAGGTTTGTAAAATATCTTCCTGCTCAATAAAACTCATTTCGCAATCTATTTGCGTAAACTCCGGTTGCCTGTCTGCGCGGAGATCTTCATCCCTGAAACATTTTACAATTTGATAATAACGATCAAAACCGCTCACCATTAATAATTGTTTAAAGGTTTGCGGGCTTTGCGGCAAGGCATAAAACTGGTTGGCATTCATGCGGCTTGGCACAACAAAATCGCGCGCACCTTCGGGTGTTGATTTTATAAGAACGGGTGTTTCAACCTCTAAAAAATTTAATTTATCAAGATAGTTGCGTGTTTCAATAGCAATACGGTGGCGTAACTCCAAATTCTTTCTTACAGTATTTCTGCGAAGGTCAAGGTAACGGTACTTCATACGCAGTTCATCGCCACCGTCGGTCTCATCTTCAATAGTAAACGGTGGTGTAATGGCATTATTTAAAACCTCAATGCTCACGATCTCTATTTCGATATCGCCGGTTGCAATATTTTTGTTTTTACTTTCACGTTCAATAACTTTTCCGGTGGCCTTTAAAACGCATTCTCTTCCATAGCCTTCGGTATTACCAACATTGGCAGATAATTTTAGCTGAGTAATTCCGTAACGGTCTCTAAGATCAATAAAAGTTAATCCGCCCATTAAACGGCTTTTTTGTACCCAACCGCATAGAGTAACGGTTTTATTTATATCTGAATTTCTTAATTCCCCGCAGGTATGAGTTCGTAACATATCTAAAATTTAGGTTAAAAATAATGACTTTTAGCCAAAGTAAATTAAAGAATTGATAATAATTTATTAAGACAAAAAAGACATTTGGCCTTTAATTTAGGAGGTTATGAGAAGATCATTTTTTTTACTTATTATAGCCATAATTGTTAGTAATTGCAGTCGCCAGGAACCCGAAAACGCCAGGGAAACCGAGGGTAACGAGCCCGTAAGTCTTATACGTGTTAAAGGGAGCGAAACCGCCCGAAAGATAATTACCTCTATTGATGAATTTTACCAAAAAACAAATAATGCGGCCCAGGTTGAATATAGCGGCGGCGGCTCTAATTTGGGCATTATGAGTATGATGCACGGCGATGCGGATATCATTTTTGTTTCCCGCGATCTTAATAAAGAAGAGCTTGATTTTTTTAAAGAAAAAAACTACAAAATAGATACCATTGCCATGGATGGACTGGCCATAGTGGTAAACCATAAAAATCCTTTAAAGAATATTAACCTTGAGCAATTGCGCGGTATTTATGAAGGAAAAACATTGAATTGGAAAGATCTTGGCGGGCCAAATCAATCTATTAAAGTGTATTCGAGAGAGTCAACATCAGGAACCTATTCTATGTTCAAAGAAAAGGTATTATGTAATGGTAACTGCCTGGCTACTCACATCAGTAAAACCTATAACGAAGATATAGTGGAAGGTATAAAAGGGGAGTTTTACAGCATTGGGTATGTAGGTATGGGATATACTTTAGGTAATGAATTAAAAGTACTTGCGATCACCGATTCAACTCACAAAGAGCCCGTAGTGCCTGATTACGCCACTATTAAATCGGGTGAATACCCTTTAAAAAGATATATTGTTACTATTTACAGCGCTTCGAACGAAAAAATAAAAAATTATATTTCATGTATCCACAATAAAAATACGTACCAGATCATTAACGAGTCGGGCTTTATTCCATACAAGAATATTCAATGATTTTCAGAACTCTATTGAGGGTTCCAGTTTTTTTACTTCCTGTTTCTGTTTAGAAATAAACTCCTGTAGTTTTTGCTGTTCAAGGGTTCCGTGGTTTATTTCGTGGTGGTTCAGGGCCAGGTTAAGTTTGGCGATCTCTTTGTTTACTGAAATTGTTTTTTCGCTGAAACAAGCATTGGAAAATTTTTTCCAAACGTAATTAATGGCCTGTTCATTCGGGTGGGCAAGGTCTTCTTTGTAAAAACGGTAATCGCGCAGGTCGTCATTTACAAGTTCGTACGCCGGAAAGTAATATAAATTTTTATGCTGTTTGATCAGTTCGTGAATAGCAACCAGCAAGGTAGATTTGCTTAAAGTATTTTCAATCACGCCATCTTTTAAATGTTTTACCGGAGATACAGTAAAAACGATCTTTAAGTTGGGATTAAAATTCTGGATCTTTTTTATTAACCCGTTATAAGCCGAAACTATTTCGTTTACCGCTAATATGTTCTTTTCAAAAATTTGCTGCGGCTGTTTGTGGCAATTGGCAACTACCTGGCCGCTGGTTAAATGATGATAGAAAAAAGCGGTACCAAAAGTAATGATCAAAACATCACTGTCTTTTAAAGAATTGTATGCCTGTTTGGTTTGAAAATTTATTTTTTCTTTTAATTCGCTTGCAGAAATTGCATTTATGGACGTGTGATGAAGATAACTGAAAAATAAACCATTACGCGTTAAAATATAATTATCGCTTAGGTCTTTTAAATTTAAAATATCGGTTAAACACTGATGAATGCTGGCGGGGTTAAACAGAATGCCGTTTGGGTTAGCATAAGTTTTAAATTTATGATCAGATAACAAGGCGCCGATATTTTCTGAAAAACAAGAGCCAAGTAAAAATAAATTTTGTTTGTGGCTGATCTCAAAATCAAATTTTGGTGGTGTGTAATTTAAATTGAACTTCATTGTTTTTTTATGGCCTCTTCAAATTTTTTATCGAGAAATTTTTTAGCGCTTTCGTAATTATTTTCAACACCTCCATCTAATATAGCATCTTTAAGCGAATTCTTTAAAATGCCAATTTCTTTACCCGGAGGTAAATTATAAAGCTTCATGATCTCTTCGCCACTAATAGGCGGCTGCCAGTTCCTGATCTTGTCTTTTTCTTCGATCTCGATCAATTTTTTGCGCACAATTTCAAAATTGAGCATGTAGCGTTTTACCTTGTTCGGGTTTTTTGTGGTGATATCGCTTTCGCATAGCATCATCAGGTCATCGATCTCATCACCGGCCTCAAATAACAAACGCCTTACAGCGCTATCTGTAACTTCTGTTTTTGCCAAAACAATCGGGCGCAGATGCAGTTCTACTAATTTCTGAACGTATTTCATTTTTTCGTTCAGCGGTAATTTTAAATTAGTAAATATCTTTGGTACCATGCGCGCGCCTTTATCTTCATGCCCGTGAAATGTAAATCCGTGCCCTTCTTCAAAACGTTTGGTAGCGGGCTTTGCAATGTCGTGTAAAATAGCGGCCCAGCGTAACCATAAATTATCGCTTTTTTTTGCGGTGTTATCCAACACTTCCAGTGTGTGGTAAAAATTATCTTTATGCGAAAGTCCGTTAATGGTTTCAACACCTTGTAGCTTTACCATTTCGGGAAAGATAATGTGCAGCAAGCCTGTATTGAATAACAATTTGAAGCCTACGGATGGAACCGGTGAAAGGATTATTTTATTTAATTCGTCGGTTATCCTTTCTTTTGAAACAATTTTTATTCGCTCTTTTTGCCAGGTAATGGCCATTCTCGAATTTTCTTCTATTTCAAAGCCAAGCTGAGTGGCAAAGCGTATAGCGCGCATCATTCGCAAAGGATCATCGCTATATGTTATTTCCGGATCCAGTGGCGTGCGAATGATTTTATTTTCAAGATCCTGCATTCCGTTAAAAGGATCCAGTAACTTTCCGAAATTATTTTTCGACAGGCCAATGGCTAAAGCATTGATGGTGAAATCCCGCCTGTTCTGATCGTCTTCCAGTGTTCCGTCTTCAACAACGGGGTTGCGTGAATTGCGATTATAACTTTCTTTGCGCGCCCCAACAAATTCAATTTCAAGATCATTGAATTTTACCTGTGCCGTACCAAAATTTTTGAACGTAGATAAATGTGCTTCATCGCCTAATTTTTTATGCAGGGCAGTTGCAAGGTCAATGCCTTTGCCAATGGTAACCACGTCAATATCTTTACTGTTACGTTTTAAAAAAATATCACGCACATAACCACCAATGGCATAAGCATCTACGTTTAATTCGTCGGCACATTCTTTAATAAGTTTAAAAATATTTTGTTCAAGAAATGGATACATTTTGCTGTGTAAAAGTACGATTTTTACAGGCAAAAAACGGAAAGAAATGAGTAAGAAGGCTGATTATTTTTTTAGTTCAGAGCGTCTTTTTTTCTCTTTTATGATCAAATTCAATTCGCGGCCGGTTTGACCTTTTACACTGGTGTTTTCCTGCGCCCTTCTTATCAGGTAAGGCAGCACTTCTTTTACAGGGCCGTAGGGAACGTATTTAGCTACGTTATAATTGTTTAAAGAAAGATTATAACTGATATGATCGCTCATGCCAAAAAGCTGTGAAAAGTAAATGCGCTTATCTGCCGGCGTGATATTTTTTTGTTGCATTAATTCAACAAGGTATAAACTGCTTTTTTCGTTATGTGTTCCGGCACAAAGGCCAACAACATCAATATTATCAACGCATAATTTTAAAGCTGTATTGTAGTCTTTATCGCTTGTTTCTTTATTAGGCTGAATGGGGGACTGGTAGCCCATTTCCTGCGCACGTTTTCTTTCTTTTTCCATATAAGCGCCACGCACTAATTTTGCGCCAATGTGGTAACCGTTAGTTTTACCTTGTTTAATGGATTCGGTCAGGTAACTTAGCCTGTCGTGGCGATAAAACTGGTAGGTGTTATAAACAATGGCTTTTGTTTTATTATACAACGCCATATTTTCATTGGCCAGATCGTCAATTGCAGGCTGTATCCAGCTTTCCTCTGCATCAATAAAGATAGCCTGGTTGTTTTCGTATGCCGATGCGCAGATCTTACTTACACGATCTTTAACCCTTTGCCATTCTTTTTTTTCTTCCTCGGTTAACGGCTGTTTAGAGCTTTCTTTTTGCAAAAGATCAAAACGCGCCAGGCCGGTAACTTTAAATACACAAAATGGAATGTGCTGGTCGTTCTTTGCTTTTTGAATGGTTTCAAGAGTTTCTTCAAGGCAATGGTCAAAGTCTGCTTCGCTTTCTTTTCCTTCAACACTGTAATCTAAAATGGTGCCAATATTATATTTACCTAATTGTCCAATGGTAACAGAACAATCGTGAATGGTTTCGCCACCAACAAATTGTTTAAAGATGGTATTTTTAATTAAGCCTTTAAAGCCAATGTTTAAGGCAAGCGGACCGAAATTAGCGCCCAGTTTTACCAAAGCAGGATTACCAATTAATTTAAACAGCCAATAAGAGCGATTTAATTCTGAGTTGGATTTTGCTTTAAATGCATTTTCTGTATTATCAAAAGAAACCATTTTATATTTTAGAGTTTTGAGGTTAGATTTTAGATTTAAAATTTAATACAAATCTTAAATCTTCGTTCTTAAATCTTAAATTGTTTAATATCCGAATACTTCTTTTAAGGTTAAAAATTTAACAGTGCCGTATTTTTCAAGAACCTTCATATCAAGCATGTCTTTTTTACCAAGAACCAAAACTGTTGTTGGCTTGCCGCTGATATTTTCTTTCTGAAATTTCTGAATATCTTCTAATTTATAGGTTTGAACTTTCTGGTAAATATCTTTACGCAGATCTGTTTTGTTACCCATCCGTTCCGCTGATAGATAATTAAAAAATATTTCGGATTTGGTAATGCGGCTTGTTCTCATTTCCTGCAGGATCATTTCTTTTGAAGAATTAAAGCCTCCTTCGGTTTTTGGCATCTCATTGAGCAGGTCGCTTAATCCTTTAAGAGCTTCGCTTAATTTATCGGCCTGGGAACCGATGTAAGAGGCGTTATAATAATTTTTTCCCAACCTGTTTGGCTGGCGGTAACTTGAGTAAGTAGAATAGGCAAGGGCTTTTGATTCGCGAAGGTCCTGGAAAACTATACTGCTCATGCCGCCACCAAAATAATTATTATACAATGCAATGACGGGAAGATTTTGCGGATCGTATTTTAAACCGTTAGAAAGCATCATGATCTCAACCTGTGTCATATCAAAATCTACCACATAAACTGTTTTATCCAAAACGCGTTCAACAAAATTATAAGGGGCAGGTATCTCAGATAATTTTTTTGGAACATCATGATATGAATTCAACATGGATCTCAGCTCTTCTAATTCAGTAGGGCCATAATACAGTACCCTGTGATCAAAGCTGGTTAATGATTTTATTTTGGTTTTAATATCATCAACCGTTATTTTATTTATTTCTTCATCACTTAAAACATATGAAAAAGGGTTTACAGGCCCAAAGCGAGCGTAATTAACCATGGCAGCGTTCAGTATCACCTCTTTTTGCAATTTAAGATCGTTGCGTCCTTTGATCACATCTCCTAATAAATTTTTTAATACGGTTTCATCAACAACAGGTTTGTCTAAGATCTTTTCAAATAACTTAAGGGCCTTTTCAAAATTGTCATTTAAGCCTGTAAGACTTATCCAGGTATTTTCATCATCGCTGTATACGTTAAAAGAACAACCTAGTTTATAAAATTCCTGTTTGATCTTTGCAGCATCCATTCCATCGGTAGCCAGGTAAGGGATATACTTTACCGCCATAGGCAACAATTTATCGTTGTTTTTGCCCATTTCAAATTTATAATACAACTCAAACAATTTGTTCTCTTTGTTTTTATTATACAATAACGAAATGTTTGATTTTAAAACAGATTTTTGAACATCCTTTTCGTAATCCAAAAACTTCGGCTCAATTATGGTTGGTGTCGATTTATTGATCTCTTCAACAAATTTTGATTTATTATCCCGGTCTACTTCTACCGGTGTAATAGCAGGCTTCACTACTTTTTCGGTATTGCTGTTTTCGCCGGTTTTTTTATAAACTACTACATAATTGGATTCGGTAAAATTCTTATTCGCAAAATCAACAATTTCTTTTTTTGTGATCTTTGAAATGCGTTCGATCCTGTCAACTGCTTTTTGCCATTTTACATTCGAAATAAAAGCGTCTAACATTTCAGAGGCGCGCGAACCGTTTTGTTCCAGTTCTTTTGTTTTTCGGAGTTTAAAATCTGTAATAACCGCTTGCAATAACCAATCAGGAAATTCTCCTTTTTTTATCAGGTCGATCTGGCTCAATAATAATTTTTCAACCTCTTCCAACGATTGGCCTTCTTTGGGTTCGCCGGTAAGACCAAACATGGCATAATCGTTTAAAACATAAAAAATATCGTTACTGCTTAGTACTTTTTGTGCCTGGTTCAAATTAATATCCATTAAGCCAGCGGTGCCGTTATATAAAATAGATGCCATTAATTCACCCAGGTCGGCGTCACTTGTATTTTCTCCACCTGTGCGCCACGCCAGGTTAACGCTTGCAGGATCAGGCCCAACAATGGTATTTGTAATTTTTGAAGTAATGGGTGTTTCAGGTATATATTTGTATGGCTCCACAGGCTTGGCCTTAAAAGAACCAAAACGTTTTTCAATATCTACAATAACTTTATCCGGATCAAAATCACCGCTCATAATTATGGCCATGTTATTTGGCACATAATATTTGTCGTAAAATTTATTTATTTCAACCAGCGACGGATTTTTTAAATGATCAATAGTACCAATAGTGGTTTGTGTGCCATAAGTATGATGTTTAAATAAGCCAGCCATAAGGGCTTCGTAAACCTTGTTGTTATCGCTGTCCAAGCCGCGATTCTTTTCTTCATAAACGGCTTCTAACTCAGTATGAAATAAACGTAACACAGGTTTGCGAAAACGTTCTGCTTCGATCTTTAAAAAATTATCGATCTGGTTATTTGGAATATCATTTACATAAACCGTTTGATCAAAAGAAGTAAAAGCATTAGTGCCTTCAGCGCCAATGGTGGCCATCATTTTATCGTACTCGTTAGCGATGGCATATTTTGCCGCCACACCACTTATACTATCGATCTGGTGATAAATGGCTTTTCGTTTGGTATCATCTTTTGTCTGGCGATACACTTCGTATAAATTCTCTATTTTTTTTATCTCAACTTCTTCTTTCTTAAAATCTTTTGTGCCGTATTGATCGGTACCTTTAAATACCATATGTTCAAGGTAATGCGCCAGGCCGGTTGCATTGGAAGGATCGTTCTTGCTGCCGGCCTTAACAGCAATAAGGGTTTGTATACGTGGCGCATTTTTGTATACGGATAAATAGACCTTCATGCCATTTTTTAAAGTATAAATGCGCGTTTTTAAAGGATCGTTCAACGCAAACTCGTAATTGGTAGTGGTTGTTTTACTATCAATAAGCGGCGTAGAGTTGGTGAAATCGGGTTTCTTTTGTTTTACAGGTGTTTGCCCAAATGAAAAAAAGGCAGACAATAAAACAATAAGAAGAATATTTAATTTGTTGATCATCATTTAGTGTAGATTATTAATTGGGTAGTAAATTTAATAATCTATTTCTAAATCAAAACGTTTTTTTAACTCGAGCAGAGCGGGGTTCTTTTCGGCCATATTCTTAAAAACATCAATAGGTTTAAAAGCCTTTGCCTGAACCTCACCAGCTGACATCTCAATCTCTAAAGCAATTAAATTATTTTGAAGCAATTTCCTGATCTCATCCAAAAATTCCTGTTTAATTGCCGAAAGGTTCTCTCTTTGTGTTTCGTTATTGATCTTTAAAGTAATGGTCTTGTTTGAAAAAGATATCTGGGCTGTAGTTAGTGTAACGGCCAACTGGCGGGAGCCACTTTGTTGTTTAGCAGCAGCGTAATTGGTAATCACGGTTTTAACATCTTCGAGTGTTACTTCCTTATTGGCTTCTTTTGGAAATGATTCCTGCGTGTCGGCAACTTCGTTCTCTGCAGATTTATTGTTTTGATTTAACTTAGTTTCGTTTAAACTAAAAGCCGACTTTAATTTTAACTGGTCAAACGGTACGCTTGGTTTTGTGGCCAGTTTAATTTCGGGGTTATCTAACGCAGTAACCTTGGCCGGTGTTGAATTATTTGTTGTCTCGCTTTCCTGCTTTTTTTCGAATGATGTTTCTAATTCATCATTTTTTTTTTCCGCATCTGGCGATGCGGTTAAAAATGTTAATTGCATTAAAGCCATTTCAACCAGGAGGCGTTGATTTTTTGCGCTTTTGTAATTAACGTCTGTTTTACTTATTAAGGCTAAAGATTTTAATAAAAAAGTAAGGCTGCATTTTTGCGCCTGGTCGGTATAACGTTTTTTAAGCGCGTCACTCACTTCAATAAGCGCAGTGGTTTGAGGATCTTTACTTACCAATAAATTACGCAGGTGCTCGCCAAGGCCAATTAAAAAATTATGAGCATCAAAACCTTTTTTAAGAATATCATCAAACGTAAGCATGATCTCGGGTAACCCCTGGGCTAAAAATGCATCGGTTATCTTAAAATAATATTCGTAATCTAAAACATTTAAATTATCTACAACCTGTTTATAGGTTAAGTGGTTTCCGGTAAAGGCCACCATCTGATCAAATATAGAGCAGGCATCGCGCAAACCACCATCTGCTTTTTGAGCAATAATGTGCAGTGCTTCGGGTTCAAAGGTTACGTGCTCTTCTTTGGCCATGTAAGCCAAATGCGAACTGATATCGTCGGTCTTTATCCTGTTAAAATTAAAAACCTGGCAACGCGAGAGGATGGTTGGAATTATTTTATGCTTTTCGGTAGTAGCCAAAATAAATTTGGCATGTTTTGGCGGTTCCTCAAGCGTTTTTAAAAAGGCATTAAAAGCCGCAGTGCTTAACATATGCACCTCGTCAATGATATACACTTTATATTCGCCTAATTGAGGCGCAAACCTTACCTGGTCTACCAGGTTACGGATATCCTCCACCGAGTTATTACTGGCCGCATCCAATTCATATACGTTTAACGAAGCGCCCGAATTAAAGGAGGTGCAGGAGTCGCATTTATCGCAGGCCTCGCCATTGGCGCTAATATTAAAGCAATTGATGGTTTTTGCAAAGATACGGGCGCAGGTTGTTTTACCTACTCCACGCGGCCCGCAAAATAAATAAGCCTGGGCCAGTTGCTTATTGATGATGGCATTTTTTAGAGTATTGGTAATATGGCTTTGCCCAACCACTGTGTTAAACAGCTGGGGACGGTACTTACGGGCCGATACAATAAAACTCTCCATTGGCAGACTTTAAATTTACGCCAAATACCGCTTTTTTGAAAAAGTATTTGCGCCTAAAAAAGGTTAAATTATTAACTATGTGTTTATAAATATATTTTAGAAAGTTATATTTAAACATTGAATAAGAGCAGGTTTATAGGGGTTTTTGGCTTAATTTTTATAATTAACTGCCTGCATGCACAAAGGATGTTAAAAGGCATTATTGTTGAAAAAGACAGCTCCACCGCAATGCCGTTTGTATATATCATCAATAAAAGCAATGGTAATGGCACCATGACGGATAATGATGGAAGATTCCTGCTTTCGTCAAACAATAACGATACACTTATTTGTTCTTATGTAGGGTATGCCAAAGCCTACATTCCTGTAAATAAGCTGGTGCCCAACAGCAAAGGCGAAATTAAAATCGTAATGGGCAAACAATACATTAATTTAAATACGGTTACGGTTACTTCTTTTAAAGTAAAACCTTACGAAAGAGAATATATGAAATCCATTATTGACAGAAGTAAGATAAAAACGCTTGACTATGTTGGAAGCCCGATCTCAGCCCTGTATTCGCAGTTTAGTAAAGAAGGCAGGCAGGTAAGAAAACTGGCGCATATTTTTGAAGATCTTTTGGTGGAAGAGGAAGTGCAAAAACGACTGAGTCCCGAAATATTACGGAGGCTTACCGGCGACGAGAACATTGATTATTATGCTTTCAGAAAGTACTGTTACAACGTTAGCAACGAATTTATTATTACGCATGAAGGCGTGGAGCTCTATTCAAAAATAATGGAATGTTATAAACGCTGGCGGACAGAAAAGGGTGAGGGATATAACAGTGATAAGGGCTACCAGAATAATAATTCGAATAGCGAAAATAATGGTTACAAACCTTTTAACCATGTAGATTATAAAAGCAAGAACAAAAAGAAAAACGAATAATTACTTCAATAAAAAAAGAAAATATGAAAACAGATTTTTTAGGAGTTGCAAAAAAACAGTTTGAATATTATAAACTATTGGGAGAAAAAACATTTGATCAACTAAATGAAGAGCAATTGTTTTTTATGTATAATGAAGACAGCAACAGCATAGGTATTATTGTAAAACATTTGCATGGCAATATGCTAAGCCGGTGGACGGATTTTTTGACCACCGATGGCGAAAAAGAAAACCGTAACCGTGATGGAGAATTTGAGAACGACATTAAAACAAAAAAACAGCTACTTGAAATATGGAACACCGGATGGAAATGTTTATTTGATACTTTGAATTCATTAAAAGAAGAGGATCTTGAAAAAACAGTGTATATCCGTAACCAGGGTTGCACGGTAATGGACGCTATTATGCGTCAGTTGGCGCATTACCCATATCATGTGGGGCAAATTGTGCATATTGGTAAAATGCTCAGCAATAATCACTGGAAATCTTTGTCTATCCCCAAAAACCAATCAAAACAATTTAATGCTGATAAATTTGCGCAACCCAAACACGACGCGCATTTTACAGATGAGGTGTTAAAGAAGAAAAAAGATTAAATCCAACATTAAAATATAACTACGTTTATGTTTTTTGTGTGTTTAAGATCAATCAAGAATCATTCGATCTTTTCTCTGTATAAAAACCGCTCCTGTGTGCTGTCAAATGGCCGATAAACGTAGTACACGTAGCCGTCTTTAATTTTTATTTTCTCGGCGCTATGGTGTTTTAAACTGTATGTTTTAATTTCCTTTCCTGTTTGAAAATCTATCTGCTTTAAATAGTGGCGACCATCTTTACTAAAAAAAGCGTACACATTATTGGTGACCTCATCTACAAAGAGTTGCCTTTTCCATTCGCGCCAGTTTTTTGGGTGGTGGTAAGAGATGTTAACGCTGTCTATTATTTTATTTTGTTTATTGTAATGATATAAACGATCGCTGTGATGATCAAAGATGCAAAGCGTATCTTTTAAAATAAAGATAGGGGCATATAACGGTTCGTAAAATAAGCTTTGTGTAAAGCCGCTCATCAATGCTGCAATTATATGTTTATCTACTTTATAATAAGCAGCCATTTGCCTGGCTTCTACCTGTTGTTTTGGCGTGAGGTAATAAAATTCTAAATTGTATAATTTAAGAAGATCGGCGTTGGTAATGGTTCTTAATAACCGATCAATGGTATCGTTGTTTTTTAAATAATGATAATTAAATAACGGGTATTTATCCCAGTAGGCGCGGGTATAGATAAAAGTATTTGCGGTATCTTCAATTGGTTCAACAAATTTTTTAAAATCATCCGGCTTAAACAAAAGCGGTAATAGCTGATCACCTAAAACATCCAGCCTAAAAACAGCGTTTTCGCAGATCACATCGGTGTATCCTTCATAATCATGAAAAAAGTATTTGGCCTCGCCGGCCTCTTTCGGCAGGTTATAAGAAGAGATTATTTTTCCTTCGTAATTTGAAAGCTGGATCTTTGCATTGGTCAAAGACCTTTCTGCAGCTAATACAATAAGTTTGTCTTCATAAAAATCAAAATCAAAAATACTGTAATTGGGTTTACCAACCAATGTCTCTGGCTTGTGCGTGGCGTATACTAAAACACTATCCAGCAAATTCGATCGTTGTTGAAGCGAAATGATGACGCCGAGTGTATCAGAATTTACGTTCTTTACCTCCTTAATAAAACTCTGGTAGCTTATATGAGAAATTATTAATTTGTAAATTGTTTTTTTAGGAAGTGATAAAATAAACTCCCCTTTTGTATCTGTAACAGCACCATAAGAAGTGTTTGAAACTTTTATAGCCGCATTTTCTATAGGCTTGCCGGAAGTTTGTTCAATGATCTTGCCGGTTATAAGAACAGTGTTATTTTGCGCTTGTATAAACCCAAAAATAAAGAGTAAAAAAACAACAACTATATTTTTAAACCTGGTCATTTATTTATATGACGTTTAGCCAACAAGATTCCATAAAAAAAGCATAGAGTTTGAAATTCAAGCTTTGAAGTCTTTAATCAATGGTTCCATATCTCCCAGCTTTTCTCGGCCTGTAAATGAAGCATACTAAGGCCATTAATAGTAACAGCACCATGCTCTTTCGCCTGTTTTAAAAAAAGTGTTTGTTCGGGATTATAGATAAGGTCGTATGCCAGGTGATCACTTGTAAATAAATGGTAGGGCAGGGCAGGTGCCTGGTTATTATCGGGATACAAGCCTAAGGGTGTTGTATTGATAACAAGTTTAAATGCCTCCATCATTCTTTCGTTGATCTCGTTATAAAAAAAAGTGTTTGCTTTTTTTTGGGGGGAGGAAGTTGCGAAAAAAACTTCTACACCAATTTTTTTTAAGGCATAGGCAACGGCTTTACTGGCGCCGCCGGTGCCAAGTATTAAAGCGCGCTCGTGTGTTGTATCTAAAAATGGTTTAATGCTTTGAGCAAACCCGTAAGCGTCGGTATTGTGGCCTGTTGTTCTTTTGCCATTTAGTTTTATACAGTTTACAGCACCAATTTCTTTCGCTTCGCTACTTAATTCATCTAAAAAAGGAATGATGCTTTCTTTATACGGATTGGTGACGTTTAAGCCTTTTAAATTTTCGGTGAGCAGTACTTTTTTAAATTGATCAATAGTTTCGAGCTCAAAATTTTGATAGAGATGATCTTTTAAATGAAGCTCAGTAAATTTTTTTTCAAAATATTTTTTTGAGAAGGAATGGGAAAGTGATCTGCCAATAAGGCCAAAGTTTGTCATAGTCAGTCGATAGAATAAGCTTGGTTAAAAACAAATTTTGTCTTCCCGGTTTTAAGGTCAACGCCAACGCTCTGGTGACCGCTTTTGTTAATATTAATGACAATAAGATCCTTGTTTAAATTGTAGTCCAGGTAAATATTATCACTCGTATTGTCTTTAACTATATTTTTAAAAGTGGTATCGGAATTTCTCCATAAAAAATTACCTTTTTTGTTTACCATTGCCAATACTCCATTGGCATGTTTCGAAAAATCTGAAGCATAAAAGAACAATAGGTCTTCATTAGTTCCCTTTATTGGCAAGGCTTTTGCATAAATCACGTCGTTTATCGGTTTAATATCTTTTATGTATGAACTTCTGTACGAAGATGGATTATTAAACTGTTCAACATAACTGTCAGAGACATAATAATCATCGCCTGACCGTCTTTTTATAGTGCAAAGATACAAGCGTGATTTTTTGTTTTGCAATAAATAAACTGCTTCAGTAAACTCCCGTTCATCTGAATTGCTTTTATCACCTTCTTTTTCGCTAACAAGTTTTTTAATGTCGGGGTAATAATAGAAATCGTCGCCGGCCGCTGATGTTAATTTTATTCTTTTTCGATAATACTGCTTATCGGTTTTTGTGATCCCGTCTTTTAGTTCGGGAAACTTATGCTCCAGCCATTCGTTACCAAATAATCTTTTGCCTGTGTATAGATTGAACCCCTGGACGCCGCCATCTTCTGAAACATTGTACGCAGTATCATTTGCAACGTAAAAATAATTATCAAATTGATTGGATTGGTTAAATAGTTCTTTCCAGGCTTTAGGTTTGCCCAGTGGCTCTTCGCTGATTGTTTTTTTTGTTACCGGATCTATTAACCGCAGCCAGTATTTTACGCTATCCAATTTATTGGTTTGTGTTTTTAATACCAGCCAAACTACTGCGCCTTTGCTGCCTACCAGGCAATTATAGTTATCTACATTTGGTTTTTGCCAATCGCTAAAAAAACTCTGGGCCTGCGAGGTAGATTTACTCAGGAATGTAAAAACAGAACTGCTAACACCCACCAAAACCATAATAACAATTGCAACAATAAAGCCGGTAATCTTTGCGGGTTTAATTGTTGATGTGTTTTTTACATCTACTTTTGTATGAAAAGTCTGGCTTGATTCGGAAGAAAATGGAACTTCACCTTTTTTTAATTTTCCAAGTATTTCATCTGTGGTTAAACCCGAAAATGAACTGCCGCTGTTATTGAATTTATGATGCGAATTATCATTTCTAACAATAAAAGTACTATGACAATAATTACATTGATAATTAATACCGCTCAACTGAGCTACATCGTGTGCGCCACAGGCCGGGCAAGTTAGCTGTTCAATTTTAGCCATTCGCTTACTTTTTAAATTTATTTTTTAAGGCCGCAAGCGCGCTGTTTATGTCGTTTGGATTATACTCTTCTTCTTTTGCAACTTTTGGTTTGGATGTTTTAATAGTTTGCGTTTCGCCTTTCATGCTTAAGGCAATACGTTTTCTTTTTGCATCCACTTCGCTTACGTTTACCCAAACTTTTTGCCCAACTTTTACAATTTTATTCGGATCATCAACAAACTCATCGGCCAGTTGTGAAATGTGCACCAATCCATCCTGGTGAACACCAATATCTACAAATGCACCAAAGTTGGTTACGTTTGTTACTATACCTGGTAAGCGCATGCCTTCGCGCAGGTCAGAGATCTCGTGCACGTTCTCGTCAAAACTAAATACTTCAAAACTTTTCCGCGGATCGCGTCCGGGTTTTTCCAACTCCGATAAAATATCTTTTAGTGTTGGCAAGCCAACAGTTTCGGTAACGTATTTTTGCAGCTGAATTTGTTTGCGCAGGTCTTTATTATCGATCAATTCATCAATACTGCAGTTAAGGTCAGATGCCATTTTCTCAACAATATGGTAACTCTCGGGATGCACGGCACTTTTATCTAAAGGGTGAACTCCGTTCTTTACACGAAGGAAACCTGCGCATTGTTCAAATACTTTTTCGCCCATGCGCGGTACTTCTTTTAAAGCTTTTCGCGATTTAAATTCGCCATGCTCATTACGGTAATCAACAATATTTTGCGCCAATACGGGGCCAATACCCGAAACATAAGAAAGTAATTGTTTGGAGGCCGTGTTCAATTCAACACCAACGGCATTTACGCAACCGCCAACTACTTCATCCAGTTTGTTTTTTAATTGAGTTTGATCTACGTCGTGCTGGTATTGGCCAACACCGATTGATTTAGGATCTATTTTTACAAGCTCGGCCAAAGGATCGGCCAATCTTCTGCCAATAGAAACGGCACCTCTTACAGTAAGATCGTAGGCGGCAAATTCTTCACGCGCTACTTCGCTGGCAGAATAAACCGAAGCACCCGCTTCACTAACAACAATAACAGGAATGCTTTTCGGGAGAATATCAATATTACGCACAAATTGTTCGGTTTCGCGCGATGCAGTTCCGTTACCAATAGCAATAGCTTCTGTATTATGTTTTTGGCAGAAGGCCAGGATCACCATTTCTGCTTCAACCACCTTGCGTTGTGGCTCGTGCGGATAGATAACAGTTTCTTCCAGTAATTTTCCCTGCTTATCGAGGGCAACCACTTTACAGCCCGATTTAAAACCCGGGTCAATGCCAAGAATTGCTTTTTGCCCCAACGGAGCAGCTAACAATAGTTCGCGCAGGTTATCTGCAAACACAACAATAGCCTTTTCATCGGCCAGGTGTTTGGTCATTAAACGCATCTCTGCTTCAATACTCGGTTGCAGTAAACGTTTGTATCCGTCTTCTATCGCTTCTTTAATTTGATTGGCAGCTTCGCCACGCGAAGTAATTATTTTTTTCTCAACAAGTGCTATTGCTTCTTCAGAATCAACAGTAATATCTAAAATTAAAACATCTTCCTTTTCGCCGCGGCGCATGGCCAGCATACGGTGCGATGGGCAGTTCATTAATTTTTCTTCCCATTCAAAATAATCTTCAAATTTTTCACCCGCTTCTTCTTTGCCTTTTATAACGCGACTTTTAATAGTAGCGCTTCTTTTAAACAATTCGCGCATATTCTCACGCACTATGGCATCTTCACTTATTGTTTCAGAAATGATGTCGCGTGCGCCTTGCAGTGCATCCAACACAGAGGTAACTTCCTTTTCTTCCGAAATAAACTTTTCGGCTTCTTCAAATACCAGGTTATTCTTTTGTTCTAAAATAAATTGCGCCAACGGCTCCAAACCTTTTTCTTTTGCAATGGTAGCTTTGGTACGGCGTTTTGGTTTATATGGCAGGTAAAGATCTTCGAGTTTATTTAAAGTATCGGCCTCAAGGATTTTTTCTTTTAGTTCGGGGGTTAATTTATTTTGAGAATCGATAGATTTTAAAATAGATTCGCGGCGTTGTTCAAGTTGGCGCAAACGTTCTATCTCATCACGTATCTGCATAATTTGCACTTCATCCAAACTTCCGGTTACTTCTTTACGGTAGCGGGATATAAAAGGCACAGTAGCTCCTTCATCCAACAATTCAACCGTAGCATTAATGCTTTTCATATCGATCTTAAGCAGATCGGCAATTTTTAAAAGTAATTTTACTTCACTCATAAGTTCATTCTGTTTTTGATAAATTTAGCCAGCTTAAACCGCATATTCACCTCTTTTTTTCAACAATAGCGCGAATTTTGTTTATATTTAAATTAATAAATACCAACTTAATTTAGCCGGCAACGTATAAGTTAAATATAACCCCTAAACTAAACATATGAAGAAAGTTCTACTTTTAGCTCTTGCTATATGCGGAGTAAATCTAAATGCGCAGATCCTGAATCCTGGTTTTGAGTCTGTAACCGCCAACAAACCAAATAACTGGAACACGCCGCTTTATAATTATAACACCTACCAGATCCGCGATACTTCAGATTCTCATACAGGGTCGCACGCTGCTTATATCAGGGGTGTAACCGGGCAAAGTTATGCTTTGCAAGGCGCGGCGTTAGGTCTTTTTTCTACATCCGGCTTACCATCTTCAGTACAGGGCTGGTATAAATGTAATATAGTTGCCGGCGATTCGCTGGTATTTAATCCGTACCTGTATCAAACATCAACCAGCTCTCCTTATGCAATAGCTTATTCATACACAACGGCATCTACTTCTGTATACAAACAATTTACGGCAAGTTTTAATTTTACTACTTTTCCAATTGCAAGTGCGGATACGGTTTGGGTAAGTATTTATTTATCAGGCCAGGGTGTTGACGCGCAGAATGTGCATATTCCGCAAACCGGCACATGGGCTATTCTTGATGATATTACGCTGGGCCCCGATATTACTACCAGTGTTAAAGAAAATGTTGTGAGTGATGATATAGAAAAAGTATACCCGCAACCTGCAACCAACATGGCTTTTATGATCTACAATTTAACCGAGAATTCTGTATGCGAATTAAAATTAGCGGATGTAACGGGTAAAGAAGTGAAAACGATTTTTAATGACGATAAACAAACGCCAGGTAAATACAAAGCGGAGATCCCTGTTTACGATCTTGCGCAGGGTGTTTATTTTGCACAGTTAAAGGTAAATGGCCAGGTACGAACTGCAAAAATTATAAAGCAGTAAGTATTAAGCCTGGGCCGTTGGCCCACCAAAGTTCATTGGAAAAGCATTATCAATGTCTTTGATCTTACCATTCATCTGTTCAAATTTCTGGATATTATCTGCAAGCGCCTTAACAAGGCGTTTTGCATGTTGTGGCGTTAATACGATACGTGATTTTACGCGCGCTTTTGGAACGCCCGGCATGATCTTGATAAAATCGATCACAAATTCACTTTGTGAATGTGTAATAATAGCAAGGTTAGAATAAATTCCTTCTGCGATCTCCTCGCTAAGTTCAATATCAAGATGCGGTTGGTTTTGATTGTTATTTTCTTCCATGATAATTTCGTTTTTTATTTTATAAATTCTTTCATTTCATCGGCCATTTTTTTTGCCTCTGCACCTGCTTTTTCAGCAAAATCTTTTCCTGAGGAAGCATAAATGATACCTCTGCTCGAGTTTACAAGTAAGCCGATATCTTTGTTAAGGCCATATTTGCAAACTTCACTTAAACTGCCTCCTTGCGCACCAACGCCGGGCACCAATAGAAAATGGTCGGGCACAATATTACGGATGTCGGTAAGCATACTGGCTTTTGTGGCGCCAACAACAAACATCATACTGTCTTTTGTACCCCAGGTAGCGCATGTGCCAATTACTTTTAAATAAAGGTCTTTACCGTCAATTTTTTGTTGTTGAAAATCAGATGAGCCTTCGTTACTGGTTAATCCCAATACAATGGCCCATTTACCGTCAAATTTTAAAAATGGTTTTACCGAATCGCTTCCCATATAGGGTGCAACGGTAATAGCATCGCAATTTAAACGTTGAAAAAAAGCTTTGGCATACATAGTGCTTGTATTACCAATATCACCGCGCTTTGCATCTGCAATTAAAAAATGTTCGGGATAGTTTTGTTTAATATATTTTATGGTGTTCTCAAGGCTTTCGATACCATTTAAACCATAAGCTTCATAAAAAGCTGTGTTGGGTTTAAACGAAACGCAATAAGGGGCTGTAGCATCAATAATACGTTTATTGAATTCATAGATCGGATCGTCTTCATTATCTAAAATATGTTTCGGAATTTTTTCGATGTCGGGATCCAGGCCTACGCATAAAAAATTCTTCTTTGTCCGTATCTGTTCTATTAATTGGTTACGCGTCATGTTTTAGTTTGATAATTTATTTAAACAGTTTTCAATTAAAATCTCTACACTTTTTTTATAGTCGCTCGTAAACTCTTTGCGTACGCGGTTAGCTATGATCACACAAATAGTTAAGCAGTTATGATCTAATAATTTTCCCAAGCCATATAATGCAGAAGTTTCCATTTCAAAATTAGTAATTCGGTGATCGCCTAATTTAAAAGCAGTAAGCAATTCGTTTAAATCCGGCGCAGAAGCCTTTAAACGAATTTGCCTGCCTTGGGGGCCATAAAATCCAGGGGCAGTAGCGGTAATACCAACATGTGTCCCTTCTTTAAATTTATCTAATAAAGGTTTACTGGCGGCTACGCAATAGGGGTATGGTAAATTTTTTTGCCACGAAGTATGTTTAATAAACGCTTCACTTATTTCGTTTTCGTTGATCGTTTTCCAGCCTTCATAAAAATTAAGTAAGCCATCAAGGCCAATACCGTATGAGCTTGCTACCAGGCCATTAACCGGGATATCGCTTTGTAGTGCACCGCTTGTGCCCAGGCGTATAATATTCAATTGCCTGTGTTTTGGGTTTAATTCTCTTTTTTCTAAATTAATATTTACGGCGGCATCCAGCTCATTTAAAACAATATCAATATTATCGGTGCCAATGCCGGTACTTAAAACAGTGATCCTTTTTCCGTTGAAGGTTCCGGTGTGTGTAACAAATTCGCGATGTTCGGTCTTAAAATCTATTTTAGAAAAGTAAGAAGAGATCTGTGCTACACGGTTTTGATCTCCAACAACGATCACATCATCTGCAATATCTTCGGCCCGCAAATTTATATGGTATACTCTTTTTTCGGAGCTTAAAATTAATTCTGTTTCGGGGAATTGTGACATTTAATAGAAGTTTATTGGTGTAAATATAATAAAAGTCCTTCTCGTTTCAGCAGGGCTTTTTAGTACAGTATCGGGCAAAAAAAAACCTTCTCTTTTTGGAGAAGGTTTTTTTTAATTTAATTTTTAATATTAACCTACTAAAGCTGTAAATCCAGCGTCAGCGCGTAATTTTACGAATTCAGCATCATCTTTAGCATAAGCTTTTAAAGCACCGTCTTTTTCGATAGCAGTTTTTAAGTTGCTAAGAACATCGGCATTATTTCCACCACGTGCAGCAGCAACAGCTTTTAAGTAATAGCTATAAGCTGCATCTTTTTCGTTGCTTGCATCAATGGTTTCTTTAACTGCACCAGCGTTACCGTTCAATAACTGAGCTAACGCTTTGTTATGTCCTTTGAATTCACCAAAGTTAGAAACAGCATCAGCGTACTGACCGTTACGTACATTTAAAATACCCATGTTGTATTTTGTTTCTGCAGCACCGCCGGCTTTTTTGTAAAGATCCATTGCAGCTACACGGTTACCGTTTTTAGCTTCGATAATACCTAAGTTGTTATTTACTTCAGGTTGAGAAGCATTGATAGCAGCAGCACGTTTAAATGCAGCGCCTGCTTCCGAAACTTTGTTTTGCATTAATAACGCAACACCTAAGTTGTTAGAGCTTCTCCAGTCAGTACCGTATTGTTTTTCAGCAGAAGTGTACACCTGAACTTTAGTATTGATGTCGTTGGTTAAAGTAGCACCATATAATAACTCTTCAATAGATAAGCTATCAGGATTTGAAGTCATTAATTTAGTGATCTGCTCATCAGTACGTGATTTTTTATCAACGTTAATGGTGATCTCAGAACGACGTAATTTTGGTAATACTTTCTCAGCAAGTTCTAGGTATGTTTTAGAAAGATTTTTGATCTCTTTACGACGTTGCTCAGCATCTGAATACATAGTTAAAACACGTAAGATCAGATCTTTGTCGGCCATTGTAGATTGCTCCATTAAAGATTTAAAACCTTCCCAGTCTTCTTTTGTAGTACCAACCTGGTATTGTTCTTTGGTTTTACCAAATTTAATATCCTTATTTTTGTTTTTGTTGAACTCGGTCATTACAGCAGCAGAACCGGTTTTTGCACGGTCTTGTGCTAAATGTTCGTTTTTATCAGTCTCACCATCCGGAGATGCGTAAGCAGATACACCGATACCTTTAAATTCATACCAAGGTGAACTTAAGTTTTTAGCAATAAACTCGTTAACAGCTTTCATTTCTTCCGATTTCATTTCGGTTGGACGAACGTTAGAAGCGTTTATTGTATAATATATATGAGTAGTTTGATTTGCAGGCACCGTTTTAACGAATGCATCTTTACCCATTAATCCTTTTTCGTCATTACGAACTAATAAAGAAGTAACGATAGTTGCATCGGCCAATTCAACCGGGTCAAACTTTTTCTCTTTTTTCTTAACTGTACCTACGCCACGTACCTCAACTTTAGCGTTGCGCATGTATGGCTCGTAAGCAAATTTTTCTGATGTGTAGTTAAAAGTACCACCCGATGCATAGCCTATTTTCTGGCCTGATCCGGTAGCTTTTTCACCAACTAATACTACTGGCTTTAAAGCTTTTTCGCCACCATTACCTTTTACTACAGGAGTAAGGGTTAAAGTAACCTTTTTAGCAAACAACTTAGGGTTGAACTTACCGTTAACACTAAATTGGATACTATCTCCAATCATTTCAATTGGATTTGGCGACACTGTATATTTAATGTCTTTTTGCTTTTTAAGCATTTTACCAAGCCCATCGCAGCTTGTTAAAATTACAGCCACCGATAAACCGGCCCCTATCGTACGTAAAAATTTTGAATTCATCTTTAAAGTTTAGAATTATTAACGTCACAAAAATAGAAAAATATTTTAATTAGTACATTATTTTTTTAACAATTGCCAAAAAGTTCAGAAATAATTCATTTTCAGCCTTTGTTTGTGACTTTTACGCTTTTATTTTTTTTGAGTTGCATTTATTTTACTATTAATAATAGTTCTAAATTTGCAGCGCATTTGGAAAATACCACTAATAATATAGAAGTGCCCGCATATTCAAAATTATCGGGTTTTCTTAAGTTAACCAAGTTTGGTTTGGGGTCGCTGGTTGTTTTCTCTGCCATTATCACTTATTTCACTGTTGCAAAAAATTTTAACGTAAATGCCATTTTTGCATTAACCATTGGGGGTTTGCTTGTTACATCGGCTGCAAATGGTTTTAACCAGATCATTGAGAAGGACCTGGATAAATTAATGGATCGCACAAAAAAAAGACCGATGCCAACGGGTGTATTGACCGATGTTGAGGCATTTATTTTTTGTACGCTTTCGGGCATTGCTGGTACTATTTTATTATGGGTGTTTACAAATCCGTTATGCGGTATCCTTGGGTTTATCTCTATTATATTATATGCTGTTGTATACACGCCTTTAAAAAGGGTTTCGCCGCTGGCTGTTTTTGTTGGTGCTTTTCCGGGTGCTTTACCTACTTTAATTGGTGCTGTTGCTGCCACAGAGGGTTTTGGAGAGATCTCTTTCTTCGCTTTTTTATTATTTATGGTACAGTTTGTATGGCAGTTCCCGCATTTTTGGTCATTAGCCTGGTTTTATAACGATGATTACGCCAAAGCAGGTTTTAATTTGTTGCCATCTAAAGGAGGTAAAGATGATGCTTCAAAATTTCAGATCCTTGTTTATTCTGTTTTTTTACTCATTACCAGTACCCTTCCTTTCTTATTTCAGTTTGTTGGTATCATTAGTATAAGTGTTTGTATCGTATGCGGTGTTGCGTTGTTATTGCAGGCCTATAATTTTTACAGGTTGCCAACCGATGCTTACGCTAAAAAATTATTTTATGTTACGCTGGTATATTTGCCGGTAGTTCAATTGGCATTAATGACTAAATCATAAAAATTAAAAACGTGGAAAAAGTAAAAATTAAAAAAGAAAAACCTCATAAAGAAGAGTTGAGGCAGGCCAAACGCAAAGCGGCAAAACCTTTGCTTTGGATCGGTATAGTTAGTATTATTATGCTTTTTGCAGGTCTAACGAGCGCTTATGTGGTAAGAGCGCAAAATGGTAACTGGCTTGTTTTTGAATTGCCTCCTATTTTAATTATAAGCACGGCACTTATCATCACCAGTAGTTTAACCATGTTCATAGCGCAAAAAGCTATTAAAAAAGATAACTACCAGTTAACCAGCGTAGCGCTGTTGGCTACATTATTACTGGGCTTTGCTTTCTTTTTCACGCAGTATACAGGCTGGAAACAGTTAAGTACCCAGGGGATTTATTTTGCCGGAAAATTCAGCAATGCATCCGGCTCTTTTTTAATAATCATTGCTTTTATGCATTTGGCCCATATGGCAGGCGGGTTAATAGCCCTCATGGTGTCATTAACAAAATCCCTGTTGAAAAAATATTCATCGTCTGATAGCCTTGGAATTGAGCTAACTGCAATTTATTGGCACTTTCTTGATATTTTATGGGTGTATTTGTTTTTGTTTTTATATTTTTATCGTTAATATTGCAACTGTATTTTTAACACAATTTAAATTTAATTATGGCGCATACAGCAGAATTTGATGCAAAAGCAGCCTGGGATGGCGGACAGTCACCATTTAGGGTAAGTTATGGAAAAATGATGATGTGGTTTTTCCTTGTTTCCGATGCTTTAACTTTTGGGGGTTTATTGGTTTCTTATGGGTTTATCCGCCATAAATACGCTGATGTTTGGCCTAAAGCAGAACACGTTTTTACTCACTTTCCGTTTGTTGAACAACATTTGCCGTTAGCTTATGTTGGTTTAATGACCTTTATTTTAATTATGTCTTCTGTTACCATGGTGTTAGCTGTTGAGGCCGGACACAGAATGGACAGGAGAGGTGTTACGGTTTGGATGTTCTGGACAATTGTTGGTGGCGCTATGTTCGTGGGTTCTCAAGCCTGGGAGTGGTATCATTTTATTGTTGGAACACATGTAGGTGGCCCAACTGGTCATGGCGGTGCCTGGAGAAATGTTTGGGATCCTGCAACTGGTGCATATGTGAAACAGCTTTATCATGGCGCAACCATGGCAGTTAATGAATATGGTGTACCTCAATTTGCAAATTACTTTTTCTTTATTACCGGTTTTCACGGTTTCCACGTATTTTCAGGGGTAATGATCAATTTGGTTATTTTCTTAAACGTATTAAAAGGAACTTATGAAAAACGTGGTCATTACGAGATGATCGAAAAAGTAGGTTTATACTGGCACTTTGTAGATTTAGTTTGGGTATTCGTATTTACCTTCTTCTATTTATTATAAAGAAAGCTTTATTTAAAATTAAAAACTAATAATTTAAAACTAAATATATTATGTCAGAATTTCATGATGATTACCCTTCGTACGAAACAATGTACAACCATGGTGAAGAAGAAGGAAAAAAAGCACGTAAGGTTTTATGGAAAGTGTTTTGGGTAATGCTTTTTATTACCATTTTTGAATTGATCGTTGGTTCAATGGCTCCTTCAAGAGGCTGGAGCGGAACATTGTTCTTAAAAGTATTATTTATCAGTTTAACTGTTGTAAAAGCTGCCGCCATTGTTATTTGGTTCATGCACTTAGGCCACGAGGTTAAATTTTTTAAATACGTAATATTATTGCCATACATTACCTTTATATTGTATGCTATCTTTATTATCTTAGTTGAAGGTGTATATTCTGGCCATCCTGGTAATTTTACACGCGTAGATAAAATATTTATCGAGCAACAACAGCAACTTAAGAGCGAACATGCCACGCATGAAGGTGGCGGTCACGAAGCAGAAGCTTCGCATGGCGAAGAAGCTCATCATCAATAATATTAAAAAGGCTACTGAAAAGTAGCCTTTTTTGTTTATTACCTGCTGCATAACCCATTTAAATTAGGTTTATTTTTAGTTATTTTTGTTATACAAAATTTGTAACATGAAAAAATTTTTACTTTCGTTAGCGATATTATTTTCTTTTTATTTTAAAGCGCAGGTGGGTGCTTTTTCTTTTAACATTAGTGGCAATCCTCCGGCCGGCTTTGCACAGGCACTTACAATTGCCGGGCAAAAATGGAGTAATTACATTCAAATAAATATTCCAATTAAAGTAAATGTTAACGTAATCAACACATCTTTAGCGCCATTTTCGGCCATCACATTTGCAAATGGGCGAAAAAATTTCCCAAACGCGCCATATCCAAATCTTTTATATACAACCTCATTAGCTAATCAGTTGGCAGGATCTGTAACAAATCCGGGAGAATTTGATATGGATATTTATTTTAATTTAAATACCAACTTTTATTTTGGAACCGGTAAACCACCGGCTAACCAGGAAGATCTTATTTCTACTGCAATGCATGAAATAGGCCATGGTCTTGGCTTTTATAGCGATGGATATGTGGACGCAAATGGAAAAGGCTCTTTCGGAAACATTCCTTCTTCGGCCATTTTTCCTGCAACTACTTCATTCCCATGGCGCGGGCAAGATAGCGTGCCAAGCATCTTTGATAAATACATGGTAAAAGCAGATGGTAATCATATGACCACCTGTGCACCTCAAAACTCAACAGCTTTAGGCGATAGCATAAAAAACGGCGCTATTTATTTTAGTGGCCCTATATATGCCAACCCTTCGCACTCAAACACACCAATAAGGCTTGCAGGCGGCGCTGGAACATATACACTTGGCGAAGACCTTTTGCATATTCATCAATCATACGCAAACACCATCATGTCGTATTACTGGGGGGCGGGCGACACTGTTAGGATACCTGCACCATGGGAGTTGGGAATACTAAGAGAGATCGGGTGGAATTTAAATCTGGTGGGTATCCATGAAAACAGCAACGCAAATTCTTCAATACATGTTTATCCAACCCCGGCCAACGAAACTATTTATATTGCAGGAAAAAATATTAAAGAAATACGATTATACACTATTATGGGAGAATTAATTCAGGTAAAGGAAAATGAATTAAAGGAAGAAGAGATACGTTTAAATACTGAGAATTTGACAGAAGGGGTTTACTTTTTTAAGATAAGTTTCACAAATAACGAGCAAATAGCTGTCAAAAAAAGTTTTGTGAGGCGCTAAACATAGTGAATCTAAATTAGATTTAGTAATTTCATGGTTATCTAAAACCTATAGCCATGAAAAAAATAATTACATTTTTATTTATTGTAGCGAGTTTATGCTCAATTTCTCAACCGGCCTCTTTTGCATCAAAGGGTATTGGCGGTGGCGGTGCGCTTTTTGCAGTATCTATTAACCCGGCAAATAACAGCGAATATTATATTTCCTGCGATATGGGTGAGCTTTTTCACACAACCAATTTTGGAAATTCCTATAACCAGGTGCATTTTTCGCAATTAATTGGCGGACACAATTCCAAAGTTTGTTTCACATCAACCTCCGGCCTGTTATATTCGATCAGTTATGCCAATAATATGATAGTGCCTGTTAAAAGCACTGATAATGGCGCAACATGGACTGCTTTGGCAGGAAATCCCGATAATACTGAGGAAACATTTAGCATTGATGCCGATTATAATAATCCATCACGCGTAATTATTTCTTATTACGGCGATATTTATTTTTCGGGTAATGGCGGAACAACCTTTACCAGCATTCATACCGCTACCAATACAGGAGCGGGTAATGTTGTTGGTGGCGTTTTTTTTGATGGCAATAATATTTATGTTGGCACCAACGACGGCGTTCTGGTTTCAACAAATGGCGGCACATCATGGAATATAGCTGCAATTACCGGCATACCTGCCACCGATAGGATCTGGTCTTTTGCCGGCGCAAAAGTTGGATCAACAACCCGTTTCTTTTGCATCACTGCGGCCGAAACAGATATTTATGTTGGTATTGTTGGTTCTGATTATTATCAATTTGCAAAAGGTGTTTATGCTGTTGATTATGGCGCAGGAAACTGGGTTGCAAAAATGACAGGGATAAATCTTGCAAACGATTTTCCTATGTTTGTTGGTATGGCAGGCAATGATATTAATACCGTTTATCTTGCAGGAAGCGACAATAACTCATACCCGAATGTACTTAAAACAACAAATGCCGGTACAGGTTGGTCGCACGTGTTTAATACCGCTACAAACCAAAATATTATTACAGGTTGGAGCGGTAACGGCGGAGACCGTAACTGGGGTTATGGCGAATGTGCTTTTGGTGTTGCTGTGGCTGCAAATAATTCGCAAAGTGTAATTTTTGGTGATTTTGGTTTTACACATAAAACAAATAACGGAGGTACCAGCTGGTCGCAAGGCTATGTTGATCCGTCGGGGCAACATCCTGCAAATGCCAATACACCTGTAAACCAAAGCTATCAAAGCGTGGGTATAGAAAATACAACCTGCTGGCAAGTGGCCTGGGCGGATGCCAATAATATGTTCTCTGCTTTTTCTGATATTCGCGGTGTAAGAAGTACTGATGCCGGTAATTCCTGGTCGTTTAACTATACCGGTCATACTGCCAATTCAATGTACCGCATTGCAAAACACCCAACTAACGGTACGCTGTTTGCCGGAACTTCTGGTATCCATGATATGTATCAAAGTACACGTTTGGCCGATGCACAATTGGATGCTACTGATGCCGGTGGAAAAATTATTTATTCAACCAACAACGGCGCCACCTGGCAAAATTTAAAAGTATTTAACCATCCGGTATTTTGGATAGCATTAGATCCGAATAATGCTAACCGCGCGTATGCAAGCGTTATTCATTATTCCGGCGGTTCAGGTGTTGGTGGTATATATGTAACAAGCGATCTTAATAATCTTGCAACTTCTACGTGGACATTACTTCCAAACCCGCCACGTACCGAAAAACATCCCGCAAGTATTTTTGTACTGAATGATGGTAAAATGGTATGTACCTATTCTGGCAGAAGAACTTCTGCGGGCGCATTTACAGCAAGTTCGGGCGTATTTGTATACAGCCCTGCAACAAATACCTTTACAGATGTATCGCATACAGGTATGCAATACTGGACAAAGGATATTGTGATCGATCCAAACGATCCGTTACAAAACACCTGGTATGCCGGTGTATATAGTGGCTGGGGTGGACCTGCAGCTGGTTTAGGCGGTTTGTATAAAACTACTAATCGCGGCATCAGCTGGGTTAAATTAACCAATACTTCTATTATTGATAGAGTTGCATCATGTACATTCAATCCCAACAACGCTAACCAAATATTTATGACCACAGAAACCAACGGATTATGGGTGTCAAATAATATCAATGCGGCAACACCAACCTTCTCAATGGTGCAGGCATACCCTTTTCAACAACCAGAGCGTGTATTTTTTAACCCATATAATGCAAACGAAATGTGGGTAACCAGTTTTGGTAATGGTATGAAAATGGGAACATTACTGCCAACCGGAACTATTGAGTTTTCAAAAAACCAAACAGATGGCATTAATCTATTCCCTAATCCGGCTTCAAATAATTTAAATATAGAAGCTAAATTAAATGAAGGTAAATTTAATTTGGTTGAGGTATACGACATAACCGGCCGCCTGGTTACTAAAACCGCGATCGAACAAACGGCAATCCATACAACTATTAATGTTTCAGGCTTCGATAATGGTACCTATATCGCTAAAATTTTAATGGATGGACAAGTTGTTTCTACCAAAAAATTTGTAGTTGTAAAATAATTTTCAAAACTATAAAATTAACCGTCATTGTTTTTACAGTGGCGGTTTTTTTATTACTGCAATTGCGCCAGGGATTGCAGTGGAAATCCTTTTTAGTTTTTTCAACTAAAAAGATTGAAACGGAAAGCCCGCCCGGGCGCCCAAAACTTATATTACTATCAAATAATATTTGTAGTTTTACACTGCAAATGAAAAAAGTGCTCATTCTTACTTATTATTGGCCACCCAGCGGAGGAGCGGGAGTGCAGCGCTGGCTAAAATTTGTAAAGTATATGCGCGAATTTGGTTTTGAACCAATTGTGTATACTGCCGAAAATGGCGAAATGCCAGTGATAGACGAAAGTTTGCAAAAAGATATTCCGAAAGGAATTACAGTTTTAAAAACTCCAATTTGGGAGCCTTACGGTTTTTATAAAAAATTTATTGGCCGCAAAAAAAACGATAAGATAAACGCTTCGTTTTTAAGTGAAAATAAAAAAACCGGTATCACCGAAAAAATATCGGTGTGGATAAGGGGAAATTTTTTTATACCTGATGCCCGTAAATACTGGATAAAACCAAGTATTAAATTTTTAAACCAGTATATTCAAAAAAACAATATTGAGCTTGTAATAAGCAGCGGCCCCCCGCATTCAATGCATTTAATTGCTTTGGGTTTAAAACAAAAACATAAAAATTTAAAATGGATCGCCGATTTCAGGGACCCCTGGACGAATATTGATTTTTATGAAAAACTAATGCTTGGTAAACGCGCCGATAAAAAACATCACGAGCAGGAATTAAGTGTTTTGCAGAATGCCAATATTGTTTTAAGTGTTGGGCAAACCATGAGTAACGAGTTCGCAGAAATGTATAAGAACGCAGGCGGTAAATCAACAAATAAGTTTAAGGTGATCGCTAACGGTTTTGATACTGAAGACCTGCAAACGGGCACTGTTTTAAAAGACACTAAGTTTAGTATTGCGCATATCGGCACGCTGGTAAAAGACCGCAATCCACAGGTATTGTGGAAAGTTTTAAAAAAACTAACAAACGAGAATCAGGATTTTAAAAATCAGCTTGAAATTAAATTAGTGGGTAAAATAGATATTTACGTAAAAGAGCAAATTGAAGAATTTGGTTTGTCGAAATTTGTAAATAAAATAGATTATTTGCCACACAATAAAGTGATAGAAGAGCAGCAACGATCAAAATTATTGTTGCTTTTGGTTAACAATACCAAAAATGCAAAGGGTATTTTAACCGGCAAATTTTTTGAATACATGAGCGCTAAAGTGCCCGTATTAGCGATTGGCCCTGTAGATGGAGACCTTGCAAAAATAATTAACGAAACCAATACAGGTTTAATAAGTGATTTTAACGATGAGGTTTCGCTCGAAAAAAATATACTTGCTTATTTTAACGGTAAGGTCAGCGAAGCCAAAGACGCTGAGGTAAATAAATACAGCAGAAAAGAACTCACAAAAGAACTTTGTTCTTTACTGAAAGAGATCTGAGACCTATAGGTCTAAAGTGTACAGCCAGTATTTCTTTCCAAACCTTGGATCTATTTCTTGTAATACTTTAAAACCCAAACTTTCATAAATGTGCCTGGCAGCGTTCATGAACTCTGACGTATGCAGTGCAATTGTTTTTTCGCCGCTTTGTTTTGCATGATCAATACACAAATTTGTTAATGCTTTTGCAATACCATTTCCACTGTATTTTGGATCAACACCAACCATTCTTATATACGACCATTCTGTTTTAAAAATATCCCAGGGGTTACCGTTTGGGAGAATAAAGGCCATGCCAATGATCTTATTTTCGTGTTCGCAAACAAAGCTCTTTGCTTTTGCTAATAGCTCCAGCCATCTTTCGTCGTTGTTAATTCCGGCCCTTAATTTTTCGATATTTTCGGGGGTTAAAACGTTTGCATACTGCCCGTATGAGATAAGGCCGAGTTGTTTTAACTGGTCTTTATCGTTTAACGTGGCAACCCGGTATGTAAAATTATTTTTTGGCGTCATTTATACTAATAACTATTCAATTATTAACTGTTCGCTAATTACATGGCCCACTTGTTTCTGAATGTTTCTGAATAAAAGGCAATACGCGAAATGGTTGCTATAGCTCTTTCCTGGTTAAAAAAAGCAGAGCACTCAATGGTTTCTTTAATAATAATATCATCTTTTGCAACGGCAAAGGCCGCCTCTACCAATCCATGGTTCTCTTCCAATAACATCATTAACACCTCCGATTTTTTTGGATCCTGCAATTTTGTAACCGGGCTTAACGCCTGAAAAAAAACACGGTCGTGCTCTTCCCATATATCCAGTAATACTTCGGTGGTTTTATCTTTATTAATGTTGTATTGACCTTCGTTAACTTTTGCTTCTTCGGGGTTTATGCCAAGTGTTTTAAGCGTTGCTTCAATAATTGCGATTATTTGTTGGTGCATAATTTAAATTGCTGTGGTAAGTTGATTTAATTTATCTGTAAAAAAAAGTGCTAATTTATTAGTATAATATTTTTGTTTAAACTGGCCAACCCATTGTAACCCTTTAATGCTGTTGGTTAAAAACACTTCGTCACCGTTCATTAAATTATTTATGGTTATTGGGCTTTCAAAGGTTAAGATCTTATTTTGCGTTGCAAGGCTCATAATTTGTTTACGCATGATACCGGCCACGCAGCCATCCGTTAAAGGTGGTGTGTATATAGTGCCGTTCTTTACAATAAATATATTTGAGCTAATGCTTTCGCAAATTGTGCCTGCATCATTTATTAAAAAACAATCATCCAATTTCATGCTTTGTTTTGCAAGCCCTGCCATAACATAAAGTAAAGCGTTACCGGTTTTTAAATTAGAGAGTTTATTTACCGGTTTTTTAAGATCAGCGTATATATCCACCCAAAACCCTTTTTGATTTAACTCGTAAGGACCTTGTATCTCCTCACTTTCAATTAAAAAAGAAATGTCGTTTGTTTCGGGGGTATAGTAACCACCTTCGTTGCGAAAAACAGTTAAACGTATGCGGGCATTGGGCGCGTGTGTATTGTGTTTTAGCAGCTGCATGATCTGCTCATGGATGTTTTCTGTATTGAACTCGGCTGGCAGGTTCATGCGCAAAACTGTCATGCCTAGCTTTAAACGGGTAATATGGTCGCGCAGAAACATGATCTTATTATTGCAAAAGCGTATGCTTTCGAACAAAGCATCGCCGTACCTGAAGGCACGGTTATTAAAGCCTACGCTTGGTTCGTAAATGCTGATCAAATGCCCGTTTAATATGCAGTAACTGTCTTTCAAAATATCTAATTACAAAATTTGCAAATTTTAAGGCTTAAATATCTCATTATCAATTAACTTAATAACAGTTAAAAGTTAATCAAGTTCAAAATTATATTTATTCCGGTATCTGCCTTAAAAGCATAAATACATGACAATTTAGCGTTAATAAACTTTTGCACATTATTTGAAAGACTACATTTCAAACAGTACATTTGGTTTAATTAAAAAATTTAAAATTATGTTCGACAATAATGAATTTAAAAAATATGCCACAAAACATGTAGGCATTAATAGTTTAACTTACGATAGTTATACTTCGCGCATTCAATCTTCTTTAACTCCATATATTATCGAAGAACGTCAATTGAACGTTGCGCAAATGGACGTATTCTCGCGTTTAATGATGGACCGCATTATATTTTTAGGAACCGGTATTAACGACCAGGTAGCAAATATTGTGCAGGCACAATTACTTTTTTTAGAGAGCGTTGATGCGAAAAAAGATATCCAGATCTATGTTAACTCTCCGGGAGGCAGTGTTTATGCAGGTTTAGGTATTTATGATACCATGCAGATCATTAAACCGGATGTGGCAACCATTTGCACCGGTATGGCGGCCAGTATGGGTGCAGTACTACAATGCGCAGGCGCCAAAGGAAAACGTACCGCGTTAAAACACGCCCGTATCATGATTCACCAACCCTTAGGTGGGGCAGAAGGGCAGGCAAGCGACATTGAGATCACTGCTCGTGAGATCCAGAAATTAAAGAAAGAATTATACGATATCATTGCCAAACATAGTGGCCAAACCTACGAAAAAGTGTGGGCAGACAGCGATCGTGATTACTGGATGATAGCCCAGGAGGCAAAAGAGTACGGAATGATCGATGAAGTACTTGAAAGAAAGTAATTGATTAATATTTCATAAAAAGATCCCTCAAAACACTGTTTTGGGGGATTTTTAGTTTAAAAATCACAAAATGAGCCTATAAATTTTGTGTTTAAGGCAGATATAAATATATTTGGTATTAATTACAAATCTAAAATTATGAAGAAACTACTTTCATTGCTATTTATCGGAACTTCAATAGCATTAGTTGCACAGCCAAAAAATAAAGATCCCAGAATGGCGGCAACTTTAACCCCTGGTTATTATTGTAATTTAAAAGGCGATACTGTTAAAGGCGAGGTTCAGAACAACCCGCTTGGAGGAGAGCCTGATTTTTATAAAGGTTTTGCATTTAAACCAAAAGGCCCCGGAAAAGTAACAGCCATAAGTACTAAAAAAGCCAAAACTTATGGCTTTGATGGAAGAAATTTTACATTGATCCCGTTTGATGCTGGCGAAGTTTATATAGAATATCTTGCAAAAGGGCGTTTGAATTTTTATGAATACAAATACGCATCTACAGTTGCAGGCCAACCTACCGTTGAGTGTATTTATTTTATACAAGACACCAAAGCAGACGAAGCTAACAGAGAACTAAGGGAAATTAAACAGATCTCTCAAAAATTCTACAAAAAAGATATTAAGCCGTATTATAAAGATCACCCGGAACTATGGTCGGATCTAGATAAGTTTGTTTTTAACAAAGAAGCAATTGCTAACTCTATAAGAGAATTTAATCGTTATTATGATAATTCGCCTGAAACTTCGAAGCCTCAGAATGAGACTGAAAAGGTCACGGATGAAACTGAAGTAAAAGAATAAATAAAAGCTCCCTCCAAAAAAGAGGGAGTTTTTGTTTCCGGCACAACCCTTTTTTACGAAATTATACGATAAGGTAAAAAAGTTTTATATTTACGTAGTTGTAAATTAAAAACTTCATGAAAAAAATTAACTGCCTTAATAAAGCCCTAAAAACGGGTGCTTTTATATTTTTTGTAATTCTTTGTTCAGTGTCCGTATCTGCTCAATCAGATACGCTGCATTTAAATTATGTTGCCCTTCAGCCAAAAATGCCCGATTCTACCGAAGCAAAAATTACGAATTGGGTAAAAAAGCTAAATGGAAAGCATATGGATGTGCAAATATTGGCGTATTATTCTCAGGCTGACTTCAAAAAATATTCTGTTGAACGTTCTGAAGATGTGAATTTAATAGTTCTGCGAAAAGCACGTGATTTAGTAACCATTACTAAAAACGAAGTAAAAAAAGGCGCTAAATCACAGAGATCACTTGTTGATATAATATATAAACCTACCGGCAGTGTTGATGCACCAAAAGAAAAAGCAGTTGCTAAAAAAGAAGAAAAAACTGAAACAACTACTACTACCAACACAACTAAAACGAGCACTTCGTCTACCGAGAAAAAAGAAGAAACTTCTTCAAGCAGTAATAACGAAACAGCACCTGCCCAACCGGTAGTAAAAGATGGTTACTATCTTGATTCTGTTTATGTGAATGGTGTTTTAAAAGTTACCAAACGCAAGATCAAAAAGAAATAACGGTTCTCTTAAAATGTAGCTGGAGTCCAGAACCCAGCATTAAAAAACGGGGCGGATCTGAAAAGCCAAATGAGTAAGACGAAAAAACACAGAATATGATTAAAAAAATTACAAACATGGCTGTTGCCTGCACAGCGGTGGTATTAATGACAGCCTGTTCAATTACAGGCCCGTTAACTGCAACAAGCAATCCAATTGGTAAAAAAGTTGGTACAGCAAAAGCAAACATTATTTGCGGTTTAACTTTTGGTGGCGATTACAGCGTACAAACCGCTGCAAAAAACGGTGGCATCACAAAAATTTCTACAGTTGATGTGAAAAATTTCAATTGCCTGGGTATTTTTATGTCGCGTACAACTATTGTTACAGGAGAATAATTTAAAAATAAAACTTAAAAAAAACCGCCAGTATTTGGTGGTTTTTTTTTGAACCAATAATTTTTTATGAAAAACATTATCTTAAAGTTAACAGGTATTATCTCTCTTTCGTTATTATGGAGTTGCTCTGGTAATAAAGAAGAGAAAAATGAAGAAGTTAAAACACCTGCAATAAATTTTGATACCCTAAGTATTGGCGGTAAACTTTGCAGAATTGAACAGATCAGCGAAGGTAATTATGCATTCGAAAATTTTGAATCGGATGGTACAGACTCTTTAGCGATCTTAAAATACAACAATACGGTATCAAGAGCTAATGATACATTGATCTTAAAATGCGATAACGGAACAATTAAAAAATTAAAGAACGTGCGCAGCGAAGATGATAATATGGAGTTTTATAATTTTATTGGATTTAACAAAGATATAAACGCTTATATAATTTCGCGTTCTTTATACGAAGGTTTTGATGTTTGGCTGATCAATAAACAAACCGGTGATTCTTTGATCACCATTGGGTTTCCGGCGGTATCACCGGATAAGAAGAGATTTGTTTGTACCAATGCCGACCTTGAGGCCGCTTTTTCGGATAATGGAATTGAATTATTTGAGAACAACAATAATAAATACAATTATATAGGCAAACGCGATATTGATAACTGGGGCCCCGATCGCGCCATGTGGAAGAATGATACCACCCTTATTGTTAAAGCCTTGCTAAGGGCTGACTCGGCTGGCAATGTAAAAACGATCTATAAAGCCATTTATATTAAATAAACGGGTAAAAACAATTGTTGGTCTAATTTTACAAAGGGCAATTGTTAAAATACTGGGATTTTGAACTAAAATTAATGAACTTTAATCTCGTATAAGTTAATCTCCTAACCTGAATGAAACGTTTAATTATTACCGCTAACGAGGTACTATTTTCAAAATACCTTTCGTATCAAATTTTATTTGCTTTTGTTTTAATGATATTAATGGGTTTACAAAACCATTAATCTTTTTTCTTAGGTGTTTTAATTTCCTTCCATTCTACAATGTCGCGTATTACAACCGATGCGCAGGTTAAACCAAAAGCTGCCGGTAAATAAGAAATTGTACCATACGCCGATTTTTTAAATTTACTGCCATCTGTTTTCATAATAGAATGTTTTGCCGGTTGCTCGGCGCTAAAAACCGATTTAATGCCTTTATAGATATTCATGTAGCGCAAGCGTTTACGAACATATTGTGCCATTGGGCAAATGCGCGTTTGCGAAATATCTACAACCCGTATTTGCGTAGGGTCCATTTTACCACCGGCACCCATACTTGATATAATACGCTGGTTGTTCCAGTAAGCCATTTGCAACAAGTATAATTTTGGCGAAATACTATCAATGGCGTCGATCACATAAGTAAACTTTTGTTTCATAAATTCTTTCATATCATCTGGTGTTTTAAAAGAATCTACAATTGTGAGATCCACCTCGGGATTGATCAATTTAATGCGTTCGCCCATTAAATGCGCTTTGTTTTGCCCATGCGTGGATACGAGAGCCTGTAATTGCCTGTTACGATTGGTGGGATCAACAGTATCACCATCAATAATGGTCATTTTTCCAACGCCGCTCCTGGCAATAGCTTCAGCGGCATAAGAGCCAACGCCACCCAGGCCAACGATCAAAACATGCGCGTTGTTTAATTTTTCTAAACCTTTTTTACCCACCAAGAGCGAGGTGCGTTCCATCCAACTTGTATCCATTATAATGTTGTTTTAAAAACAGTTTCAAAATTGCTTTGTATTTGTTGCTTTATTATTTCCTCATCAATACCTAAAAGTTCTGCTGCTTTTTTATAAACGTATTTTATAGATAGGTCGGCATCGTCGGTCTCTAAAAAGAAATTTTTTCTGCCAACATTCTTTATCGCTTTTGCAGCATTGGATTCGTAACCCAATAATGCTTTGCCAAAAGAAAAATAATAACCCTGGTCTACCATTACACGCGCTATGTTTTCGTTATTATTAAAACCATGTATAATTACCGGAACTTTATTATCGTTTAAATTAAGACAATTAATAAGCTCGTTAAAAGCTTTAACACAGTGAATGATCAAAGGTTTATTTATTTTATTGGCAATTCTTATTTGCTCTACAAAAACTTCCTGCTGAAAAGCAAAATCAACTTTGCTTAATTTATCCAAACCACATTCGCCAATGGCCATACAGCGTTTTTCGTGTGCGATCACCTCCAGTTTTCCCAATTGCGCCTCATATGTTTCTTTATCTAAATACCAGGGATGTAAGCCATACGAATACATATTGGTACGCTCTTTCGAATCTATCGAAAGATTTACCAATTCTATCTTGGCATCGTATAATTGAGAATGCGTATGAGTGTTTATGAACATTTATTTATGATTTTACCACATAGACACATAGTTATTGTTCTTGCAATGATCTAAAATATTCGTTAACATAAGTTTTTTGACCTTCTCCAAAAATAGTTGTACAGTTAAAGTTTATGAGAATGCCTTTCGGTGCTTTTAAGAGTTTCATATAAGTTAGAAGCTGCGCTTCAAATACAGAGATTGAACCATTTATAGATTTTAATTCAGCAACAAAACAATTTTCAATAAACAAGTCACATCTAAAATCAAGATCGAGTTTTGTATCTTTGTATATTAGAGAAATTTTCAACTCTGTGCAAAAATTTATTTTTCTATGTCGCAACTCCTCCTGCATACATTGGTGATAAACACTTGCCAATAATCCTCGCCCTAATGTTTTATGTACTTCAATTGCTGATCCAACTACTTCGTAAGTTAAATCGTCAAGATATTTTTTGGTAACAATTTTGTTTTCAGTCAACATCTATGTGTCTATGTGGTTATTATCTTACAATTGTTAATTATAAATATCGATTAATTTTAATCCGCCTTCAAAATTATTACTTTTATAGTATTAAATTTTAATGGAAAAGAATAATTATAACAAAGTAACGTCAATAACCTTTAAAGAACTTGAAAATGCTGTAGGTAAAGACTTTATAAGTTCAGACAAAGAACAGTTGGAAAAATACGGGCAGGATGAAACAGAGGACCTGGTGTTTTTTGCAGATGTTGTAGTTAAACCGCAAACGGTAGAGCAGGTGGCGGCCGTTGCCAGGATCTGTAATAATAACAGGATTGCTTTAACCGCGCGTGGTGCCGGCACCGGCTTAAGCGGTGGCGCATTGCCTGTAAAAGGCGGTGTGCTGTTAAGCATGGAAAAATTCAACAAGATCTTATCTATTGATGAACGCAACCTCCAGGCAATAGTTGAACCGGGTGTGATCAATTATGTTTTCCAGGAAGAGGTTAAAAAACTGGGTTTGTTCTATCCGCCCGATCCGGCAAGCTGGGGAAGCTGCAGCCTTGGCGGCAATATTGCCCATAGCAGTGGTGGCCCTAAAGCTGTTAAATATGGCACCACCCGCGATTATGTTTTGAACCTGGAAGTAGTAATGCCCAACGGCGAAATAATATGGACAGGCGCTAACACTTTAAAATATTCTACAGGCTACAACCTTACCCATTTAATGATTGGCAGCGAGGGGACGTTGGGCATTGTGACCAAAATAGTTTTTAAATTAATTCCGTTGCCAAAGCATGATCTGCTAATGTTAATTCCCTTTACCAGTGCAGAGCAGGCTTGTAAAGCAGTAGGCGAAGTTTTTAGAGAAGGCATAATACCCAGCGCTATGGAGTTTATGGAACGTGACGCAATTAACTGGAGCATAAAATATTCCGGCGAAGTTAATTTTGAAATTAAACCCGAATGGCAAGCCCTTTTGCTTGTTGAGGTAGACGGAAATAACCTGGATGTATTGATGAGTGATTGTGAAGTGATAAGTAATGTGATGCAAAAAAATAATTGCGACGAGATATTGTTTGCCGACAGTGCCGAGCAGAAGAATGCTTTATGGAAAATACGGCGTAAAGTAGGTGAGGCCGTTAAAAGCAATAGCGTTTATAAAGAAGAAGATACAGTAGTGCCACGTGCCGAACTGCCGGCTCTTTTAAAAGGTGTGAAAGAGATCGGAAAAAAATACGGTTTTCAATCGGTGTGCTATGGCCATGCCGGCGATGGTAATTTGCATGTGAATATAATTAAAGGAGAATTAAGCGACAAGGTTTGGGATGAAGATCTTCCAAAAGGGATCACTGAAATTTTTGAACTCTGCAAAACTTTAGGTGGCACAATTAGCGGAGAGCATGGTATTGGCCTTGTTCAAAAGAACTATTTGCCAATTGTTTTTTCTGAATATCATTTAGAGCTTATGAAAAATATTAAAAAAGTTTTTGATCCAAATTATATTTTAAATCCGGGAAAAATATTTAATTAAATACTATTATTTTATCAATGTAATTTTGTAATTTCAATACAGATTAAATCTAAAAAAAAACCTCATGAAAAAACATTTATTTATCTTGTTATTTGCTTTTGTAATTTTAAAAGCTCAATCACAAATTACTAAAAGAACATGCGGAAGCCTGGTGCCTGACCAAAGATGGAACGATTGGTTCAATAATAAGGTAGAAGAGTTTAAAAAAAATGCAGCCTCGCAAAAAGGCCTTGTTACCAATTACAGCATACCTGTAGTTTTTCACATCATCCATGGCGGGCAAAGTGTTGGTACATTTCCTAATCTTTCACAGGCCCAGATAAACTCACAGATAACCATTCTTAACAATGATTTTGCCGGAAATGGTTATAATGTTGGAAATTTTTCTTCTACAAGTTTCCCTCAATCATTAATTGCTAATTGTAATATCACTTTCTGCCTTGCGCAAAAAGATCCTTCCGGCGCAAATTTACCGGAAGCAGGAATTGACCGTATCAACTATGTTTCTAAAGGCTGGAATGATCCGGCTTCTTCAACCTACAATTCGTCATCGTCATTTCAATCCTATATGAATGGCACTATAAAACCAGCCAGTATATGGGATCCTACGCGTTATATGAATATTTGGGTAAGTGACGATAACAGCAGTGTTGGGTTACTTGGCTATGCAACTTTCCCGTCGAGTACCGGTTTACCGGGGCTTACCAGTGCGCTTGGCACATCTACAACGGATGGTGTTTGGTGCTGGGCCAAGGCAATTGGCGATGTTGGCACATTATCACCGCCTTATGATAAAGGGCGCACAGCCACGCATGAAATAGGCCATTGGTTGGGGTTGCGCCACATTGGTGGAGATGCACTTTGCGGCGATGATTATTGTACTGATACGCCAACACAAAAAGGCGGTTTTGCAGGCGGACAAACCGGGCAAAATTATGGCTGCCCAAGCCATCCATATACGGCGTCGGGCGAGTGCTCCGGAACAACAGCCGAGCTGTTTATGAATTTTATGGATTACGTAGATGATGGTTGTATGTATATGTTTACAAACGATCAACGCACGCGTATACAAACAGCCATGGCCAACTGCCCGTTCAGAAGCCAGCTAACAACCAGTTCGGCTACACTGTGTTCGGGTTCTTCAACAGCATGCTCATATACGATAAGTAATTTTACAAATACAGATACTTTGGCAAATCCTTTTGGTATGAGAAGGGCAACGGCTTCTGCAGCGGAAACGTTTTGTACGCAAGGTCCCGGTAAGGCTGGTTACATTGCCGGTACCAATTGTTATGGCGATAAAGAAAAAGCCGAATTTATAAGTAGCGCTAAATATTCAACGGCTGGTAATCCAATTGTTACAGGGGTGATCGTTTTATTTTTTAATTATACCGGGATTGGTACAGACGGAACCGGTAATGTAAGTTTGAATATATATAGCGGAACTTCTGCCGCATCGGCCCCGGGTACTTTGCTTGGTTCTTCTACCGATAATTTGACCAATATTGCCAATACCGCAAATGTTACCGGGGTAAGTTATTGCGGTAATCCTGGTTTGGCTTTTAACGTGCCTATTATCATGCCATACAAATTTAATTTTACAACTCCTGTAGGCGTACCAACTTCCGGAGGTTTCTTTGCCTCAGTTGTATTACCAACCGGAGCAGGCGATACAGTTGCAATTTTTGATAAACTAACGGGTACAACAAATACAGCCTGGGAAAAATTTAGTGATAACAGCTGGCATGATATGAAAACAAGTTGGGGCGGAAGCCGCAATTTTAATTTAGCTATTTTACCTGTTGTTGAATGTGCTTTGGCGGGCGTAAAAGAAAATTCAGTATTGCATAACAATATTAGCTTATTTCCAAATCCGTCAAACGGTAATTTTAATATCGTAACTACTTTGCCAAACTCGCAAAATATTGAGGTAACGGTTTATAATATGTTAGGCCAAAGAGTTTATACAAACAAGGTTAACAATGTAAAACAAAATATGATAGAGATAGATCTGCACAACCAGGCCGGTGGTGTTTATTTAGTTGAAATAAACAACGGATCAGAGAAGGTAGTGAAACGAATGGTGATCAATAAGTAATTTTAATAGCAATAACAAAAAAAGCACAGGTATAGGCCTGTGCTTTTTTTGTTTAATCCAGTATTTTATCCTTCATATACTTTCTCCATTTATCCAAAACGGCCTGCATATCTGATGGGATCTCGCTATCAAAAAATAATTTTTCGCCGGTGATGGGATGTGTAATGCCCAGTGTTTTTGCGTGTAACGCCTGGCGCGGTAATAATTCAAAACAATTTTGTACAAATTGCCTGTATTTGGCAGAATTAATTCCCTTTAAGATAATATCGCCACCGTATTCATTATCGTTAAATAAGGGATGGCCTATGCTTTTCATATGCACGCGTATTTGGTGTGTGCGGCCGGTTTCTAATTTACATTCGATAAATGTAACATAACCAAAACGTTCAAGTACCTTGTAATGCGTAACAGCATGTTTACCTTCTTCGCTGCCTTCCGGAAAAACATGCATCTTTTTTCTATCGCGTGGGTCGCGGCCAACATTGCCAATAATTGTTCCTTCATCATCTTTAAGATCACCCCAGCAAATAGCAATATATTTCCGATCCATAGTACGGTCAAAAAAATCTTTTGATAAGCGCACCATAGCAAGATCTGTTTTTGCAATAATAATAATGCCGGAAGTGTTTTTATCTATGCGGTGTACTAATCCCGGACGTTCTAGGTAGAGATCATTATTTAATTTTGTTTTTGTTTTTGGTAAATTTTGAAAACGATAGGCCAGTGCATTTACTAAAGTACCCCGGTAATTGCCGTAAGCAGGATGTACCACCATACCTGGCTTTTTATTGATAAGCACAATGTAATCATCTTCATATACAATATCTATTGGAATATTTTCGGGAACTACCTCAATATCGCGTGGCGGAACTGTAAGAACGATAGATATCTCATCCAGCCCTTTTATCTTGTAATTTGATTTTACAGGTTTACCATTTACTAAAACCCTGCCTTCATCACAGGCAGTTTGAATTTTTGTGCGCGTAGTATGTGCAATGCGTATCATGATAAATTTATCAATACGCATCATTACCTGTCCTTTTTCTACTTTTATGTTGTGATGTTCGTAAAGGGCTTGTTCTTCTTCGCCACCAATCTCATCCGGCTCGTCTTCAAAATTAGCCATAGTTCTTTAGTGTTGAACAATGATTTTATGTTGCTGTACAGGCTGGCCTTTTATTTTCAAGATCAAAAAATAAATACCGTTACTTAAATTATCGGTATGCACAACCTGTTTTTGATCATCAATTTCGCCTTCGGTTATTTTTTGCCCAATTGAATTAATAAGTGTGTAAGATTCTTTTTCGGTACGGTCAGACTGAATAATGAACTGATCGGATACCGGATTTGGGTAAACCGAAAATAGATTATTTTTTAAGTGCGAATTTTCTTTTATGCCGGTAGTAGGCGGATCAGTTCCAAAAACAGGACGTATCATCAGAGATCCACGTATCTGTGATTGCGTCCAGCCGCTTCCGCTGTCGTAATACAAGTTGGATGAATGATCAATATTCTTATCAAAACCTATAACAATGCCTGCTGCCACCTTTTGCTGTAAACCAAGATAGTATGTGCCTGGTGTTAAAATCACGGGGTTGGTTAACGCATATTCAGAAAAACAATTAAAACCGCATTTTTGAGGATAGTTTACCGTTTTTACACTATCCCTGTGAAACAGAAGATTACCCGGGCCGGATGATCCGGGAAGCCATATGGAAATATTAAATGCATTGTTCATGGCCGAACTTAATGATCCGGCCGGATCAAAGTAGATCCTAACGGCCCGCAGCGTGTCGCTTACCCTGATAGTATATTTTTGAGCCATTTTGCCACCCTGGCCCAATATGTAATAACCTGCCTCACAACTTCCATCATCATAAGCATAAAAATTATTAAAATCCTGCCGCTGGTATACCGTATCATTATTTTGTTTAAAATCTCCACCGGTTGTTAAATGATGTACGATAGTGAAATCGGTAAAATTACTTAATGGATTAATAGTAAAATTGTTTGGCGCATGAGAAATAGGAGCGTAGTTTAACCAGCCTGTATGATTAAAATAACCCGGCTGAAAATTAATATCAGCATAATTATACATGAAGGTGAACTGGTTTGTGGTATTGTACATATTGCTGCCATACAATACATTGGGAAGTGTGCCATTATTACGGATAAATACAGAAACATGTCTTGCCATTTCACTTGTATCATATTGCCTCCATGGCATTGCAGCATAGTTTTTTAATAAAGGTGATGGCACGTAACCAAAAGCAAAATCGTTATAGCTGGTATCGGTAAGGATGTGCCTTGCTTTATCGAGTAATACATAATCTAAATTCCAATGATCAAAATCTCCGGAAGTTGTTGCTTTGTTTCTAAACCTGAATTTAAAACCATCATGAAAATAAGCGGTATCTGTTACACCAATAAACGCGCGTTTAAAAATAGTATCGTTTACATTTGGCCCGGTATTACCACGCTGAAACCAAACCGGGCTCCAGGTACCGGCATATGGTTTATAAAAATCAACCAATAAGGAGTCGTTAATTTCAGGGGCCTCACCATTGCCGCGCGCCTGGTAGTAAAATATCAGCGCAACGCTATCAAATGGATGCAAATTTTGCGAGAGATCAACTGGTTGCGACGTTAATACATCTGCCGGTGATGGTGTGGCTACATCGGCCTGGTTATTTGGCAGATAAGGGTAGCCGTATTTATTTAATCCATCAAACGTAGCAACTCCAATACTCGGCGGCGCAATAGCAAAACCAGAGTTAACATACGTGTTTGAATCGCTCCAGAATGTTTGAGAAGGATAGGCCTGCCAGCTCGAATATGAAAAGTCGTCAAAAAACGGAAGAGTGAGGGATGCAAGGCTGCTGGCTGCCTTTTGTTTTGCAATAAATGGAATTGCTGCACTTTGTTTAACCGATGCGTGATTTATATCGCCATACAAATAATTTATATTGGCAGTTAACGGCTTTAAGTTTTCCTGAGCAAATAAAGAAACCGAAAAAAACAGTAAGAAAGTATGTACAAAATATTTAAACATTTTAATCTAATCTTTATCAAAATCAGGTTCGTCACTATCAGTAGTATCTACCGGGCTTGATGTGTAGTAACTATCCTTTACACCAACCACAAGTTCAATAACACTTCCTTTTTTTACACCTTTACCGGGTTCAATATCCACTCCTTTTATCTTTTGCGCCAAAATACAACCGTTACAATCGGCATGCTGTTCTTTTATAGGGCCGATCTTTAGGCCGTATTGCTGTATAATAAGCCTTGCCTGCCTCTCACTTCTGTCAATAAGTTTAGGCATTTGTATTTGCGGTGCTACCATACCGGTAACGTATAAATAGATGGTTCTATTGTGTTTAACCTTACTTTTTTCTTCAGGATCCTGGCGGATAACAATGCCGGGTTTTTCTTTAGGGTCGTAAATACTGTCTATTATCTGAAAAGATACATTTTTATCGGCAACAAAAGATTTTAGATTACCTATTTGCTGGCCTTTAAAATCGGGTACTTCAACAAAACTACCATGATTGGTATATGAACTCAGCCATTTTATCAGGCAAAAAAAGATCAGGAAGATACTTACCAGGATAATGCCAAAATGAATAAAAAACTGTTTTGATTTTAAAAAAGAAAAAAAGCCGCCCATAGTAACATCAAAGATAATTTATTTTAGTGAATTACTATTTGGATCAGATACTTTCATGAACCGGGTCATGAATAATGATCTTAAACAAAACTACCACCATGGCGCCGATGGTTTGTTCGGCCATTTGCCAGATGCAATCAACCATTAAATGGTTCATACTTAAATGTTTTGTTAGAGAGATATTTACGATCGTAGAGATCATGAAAAGAGAGAAACCGGCAACTATACCACAAAATAAACCTCTTACCAGGAAACTTCTTATCCTTTTTAAAGGCTGAGATTCATATAAAAAATAAATACCCGCGCCAAAAATAAGATAAGTGCATGCGGCAAAAGTAACAAACCAGATCAATGGAAAATGGATCCGCTTAAAATCATTTAAGAAATATCCGTGCCACAGATAAAACAGGACGAACATCACCACTGCGGAAAGGATCCACGATATAAAAAACCTAAGACCGAAATTCATTTTGTGAAGCAAATGTACTAAAAAAAACGGAAGTTTTGACAAAAACAACATTTTTAAGGCTCAATTAAATGCCATATATTTGTAAGAATGGGTGTTTTACGAAAAATTTGCCTTTTATTATTGGGTTTAACAGCATTTTATGGGTGCCGAAAACCGGCGTCAGCCAATTGGGATGTAGATGTTATTTTTCCTATTGTAAAGAGCACTTTAAATATCACAAACTTTATCGGCGATTCTATCTTCATTCCCGATAATACCGGTTTACTAAGCCTTAATGTTACCCGCGAAATTACAGCCGTAAAGCTGGATTCTTTATTGAACCTGCCCGATACTACTATTGTGAGCACATTTACACTACCGGCAGTTATTGCCCAAACATTAACGCCGGGCACACCTTTACCTTTTTTTCCGTCTACCGAAACTGATTTTAATATCTCTAATGGCGTAGCACTTAAAACCATTGATATAAGAAGCGGATTTTTAAAGGTGAAATTTACAAACGACCTTAGCCAACCCCTGGATCTTTTATATGTTATACCAAGCGCTGTAAAAAACGGACAGCCTTTAAAGATCTTTGAAACCGTTCCGCCAAATAACGATACGCTAAGAAAAACATACGATCTTTCGGGTTATAATTTAAACCTCAGGGGCCAAACGGGTATAAAATACAATACCATTGTGCAAACGTATACGGTTGCAGTAAATCCTTTGGCAGCTGCAGTTACGGCCACTTACGGGCAAGGCGCAAAAGCTTACCTTACATATTCTGATATTGTACCGCAATATGTTGAAGGGTACTTTGGCCAGCAAACCGTTATGCTGCCCCTTGATACAGCCAGGTTCAATATCTTTAATAATTTGCAGGCGGCTAATTTTATGTTGAACGATGCTACCCTGAACTTTAAAATTTTAAATGAATTTGGTGCCGAATTTACCAGCAATCTATCAAATATTAAATCCGTTAATTCGGTAAACTCTAACGTTGTAGCATTAACGCCGGGCTTATTGTCAAACATTAATATTAACCGGGCTACAAAAGCCGGCAATACTATTTTTCCGAGTGTTAAAAGCATTTCGGTAACAAGCTCAAACAGCAATATTGTTCCGTTTCTTTCTAACCTTCCCAACAAGTTAACTTACCAGGGCGTTATCAATGTTAATCCTTTGGGTAATCTGTCGGGGTACAACGATTTTGCATACTACAATACTGGAATAAAAGTGCTGGCCGATGTTAATATTCCTCTGCGGTTTAATGCCAGTTATTTTAAATTAAGTTCTATTTCTACGGTAAATTTCTCCAACGTAAAACAATTAGATAATGTAAAAGGCGGTAATTTTATTATTTCTGCTCTTAACGGTTATCCCTTCCGTGCGCAGATCCAGGCTTACTTAATAAACGATCAAAACCAGGTGATAGATTCTTTATTTATGCCCGGCAATAATTTTATGGAAAGGGGCGTTATAGATGCGCAAAACATTGTAACCAATCCAACATCATCAAAATTATACGTACCTATTACAACCGTAAAGATTGAGAATCTTAAAAAAGCAAAAACAATAAAACTCGCCACTTATTTTATTATGCCACCTAATCCGCCTGATATCAAGATATATGAGAATTATACTTTTGATATAAATATTGTGGCCGAACTAATCTATAATGTAAAAGGAGGTTAATGAAGAATAAAAATTATATTTCCTTTTTTTTAGTTGTTTTTTCTTTCGCTCTAAGTGCACAGTACAATACAGAATTTATTAACTACGATAACATAAAGCGCAGTGTATCTGTTAACCTCGATTTTGACGCCGGCAGTAATGGCATGAGTAGCGCCTTAACCAATAAATTAATATGGGGTGGCTATATTGATAATAGTTTGAAAGATAAATCGGCAAAACATTTACGCCAGAAAAACAATTTTGGTGTAAATTTAAATTACGACGTTAGCACTTTTATAAAGGGCAACAGCAAGTTTGATTTTTTAATTGGGTTTAAGAACCAGGAGATCTTGAATGCAACGTATTCAAAAGATTTTTATAACCTGATGTTTTATGGTAATGCACCTTATAAAGGTTCCACTGCCAATCTTGAAAACTGCAATATAAATGCGTTGAGGTTTCAGGAGATAAAATTTGGAGCCATGATGCACAGGGTAGATTCTGTTGGAAAAATTGGTGTATCATTGTCCTTTTTAAAAGGAGAGCAGTTATTCTTTTTAAATACAAATAAAAACTCGAGCCTTTATACTTCGGCAGATGGAAGCGAACTCATCTTTAACTCGAATTTTAATTTGGCCATTAGCGATACAAACAACAAAAGGCTAACAGGTTTTAATGGAATAGGGGCCAGCGCCGACATTTTTTTTGAAACCTCCTATAAAAGCAAGGTAGGTAAACGTAGCGTTTTGGTTGTAAATGCAAACAATATAGGGTTTATACATTGGCTTAATAATAGTGTACAATACAGTAGCGATTCAACCTTACGTTTCTCAGGATACACAGTAAATAATATTCTTGATCTGAAAGATTCCACACTGAACAGGATAAACAGGGATAGCTTGCTGAGAGGCTTAACCAACGCAAGAAAAGAGAACTTTAATACAAACATTCCTACCAACCTGGTGATCATCAATAAAATTTATTTTGGCAAGCAGGAACTATTTTGTTTGCAAACCGGTTTCCGCTATATTTTTAATGCAAATTATAAACCTTACATTTTTATTGAGCCCGAATATAAAGTAAAAAATGTAACCTTTGGTTTGCATACCGGTTACGGCGGTTATGTGCGTTTAAATATTGGCGCATCGGTTATGTGGAATAGCAAAAACTGGTGTGTACGTATTGGTAGCAATAGTTTACAGGGTTATGTTCTGCCCAACAGCGCATCGGGACAGGGATTGTTTTTTACGTTAGCAAAAAAATTCAAATAACATGAAAAAGATATTTTTGATCCAGCTGATACTTTTTTCGGTAATTGCATTTGCCCAGCCGCCCACCCGTTTTTTTACCAAGTTTGGTGGTAACGGCGTTGATATTGGTTATTCGGGAAAACCTACTTTAGACAGGCATTATATTGTTGCCGGTAGCACATCAAGCTACGGTAGCGGAAATACAGATGTTTATCTTGTGAAGGTAGACAGCATGGGTTTTGTAAAATGGGAAAGAACATTTGGTGGCTTTAATAATGATGTTGCAAAATCTGTTGTGCAATTAACAGATTCGGGTTATGTTGTGGCCGGATTTACCAATTCATTTGGTAATGGCGGCTATGATGTTTATGTAATACGCACAGATAAAGACGGAAATCAGCTCTGGCAAAAAACATTTGGTGGAACAGATTGGGATTTTGCAAACGATGTTGTATTAACGCCTGATGGCGATATAGCTGTGGTGGGTAATACCAGTAGTTTTGGCAGCGGCAAAAAAGACGGACTGTTCTTGAAATTTGATTATTCGGGAAATTTAGTTCAGCAAAAATATTTTGGCGGTGTTGAGAATGAAGAGCTGCGCTCTATAATTGTTACGGCAGATTTTATGCTGGCAACGGTTGGTTACACAGAAAGTAAAGGAGAAATTAACGGCGATTGTTATTTCTTAAAATTAAATTTAAGCGGTGATACGTTATTTACTAAAACTTTTGGAGGCACCGGAAAAGATTATTTAAACGATATTGCATTAAAAGCCACAGGTGATTTTGTTTTGTGTGGCGCTAAAACCTATTCGGTAAAAACAGAATCGTTTATGTGCGGTTTATCGGCAACGGGCGCCTATTTATGGGATAATCATTATATTGCCAGCAGCGACGATGAGTTTTTTATTTCGGTTTCAAACTCATATGAATTGCCCACCTTTCATGCATTTTTAAGAACCATTCCTGTACCAACATTTAAGCTGGACGGTAATTTGTTTTTAGCAAGCCCTACAGGATATTATTATAAGATCAATTCTTTTTGCGGAACAGAGGATGAAGTGCTGTATTCTCTTGAGCCAACAAAAGACGGAGGGTTTTTGTGTGTAGGTTCAACTTTAAGTTTTGGAAGTATTGGCGAAGACGTTTTTTTAATTAAACACGATAGCACCATGTATAATTATACAAATGCTGTTGGAATTAAAAAGAATGTACCAGCAAAAAAACCGGTTGTTTTTTATAAACAGCAACAATTGATAAATATTACATTGCCTGCCGAAGAATTACCTGTAAGTATGCAGTTAATAGATTTGAATGGCGAAATGGTAAAAGAATTTACAATTGAGAGCGAAAATACAGATATAAATATGGCAGGTTTTGCCAGCTCAATCTATATTGCCAGGTTTAAAGATAAAAGCGGTAATATTTATTATCATAAGCTAATAAATAAATGAGCGGCAAAAGAACATACCTTTTTTTTGCCCTTATAGTTTTAGTTAATGTTTTTTTAAAGCTTATTTACTGTAATTACTCACCGTTTAGTTACGACGAGATAATAAGCGTAAAAGATACTTTATTGGATTTTGGCCATATAAAACACGAGGCCGAATGGGATAACAACCCGCCGTTTTATTATTATTGCCTTTGGGTATGGCACACTATGCTGCCAATAAGCGAATTAAACTCAAGGTTGTTAAGTGTAATATTTGCATCAATAGCCATTGGCCTTGGTTTTTTATTTGCCCAAAAGCATTTTGGAAACAAGACCGCATTTTTTAGCGCCGCCCTGCTTACTGTTTCAAATTTTTTGACTTTTTACGCGCAAGAAACCAGAACCTATGCACTGGTATTATTGCTTGTAATGATATCGTCTTTCCTGTTTTTTAAATATGTTCAAAAACCGGGTTACGCAAACCTTTTGTTATTATCATTCGTTAATTTTTTGATCATCTACTCACATTATATTGCAGGCCTGGTATTGGTTGCGCAGTATGCTATGATTTTCTTCTATCATAAAAAGAATATTAAGGTTTATTTTTTAGTGCAAACATTATTTATAGGACTATTGGTTTATTTGAGGTTTACAAAAAAGCAATTTTTGAATATTTTTAATTACAATCATAAAGGAGATTTTTGGCTAAAAAAAGCAACGTTCAACGATCTTTTAACTGGCGTATCTGAGATCTTTTCCAGCAAAATTGTTGCATGTATTTGTGTGCTGGTACTGCTTGTTTTTTGTTTTAATTATGTTCGTAATAATTCAGATAAACAATTTAAAGAGGTAAAAACATATTGTTTATTGTTGGGCCTTGTTTCTATTTTGCTCCTCTTCTTTTTAGGAACATTTAAAGCTTTATTCCTGCCACGATACCTGGTGTTTTGCGTTCCGTTTGCAACCATATTAATTGTATACCAGTTAACCGAACTTAAATGGGTAGGAGTTGGTGTTGTTTGCACGCTCATTGCCATCCAGCTTCCGGGTTTAAAGATAAAAAAAGAGTCGGGAATGGATTACAGATCCATCGCTTCGTTGATCAAAACAAATAAGAAAGATAATGATCACGTTGTAATAAACACAAGGGATAATTTAATTTTGTTTGAATATTATTATAATAAAAATAATTTTCTGAGATACAGAAATATAGATTCGCTTTGCGGTACCGAAAAAATATACGGTATGAATGAGTTGAATGATCTTAGAGGATTAAACTACGAACCAAATTCGCATGTTTTTTTGATACAATCCTTTCATAAACTGGATAAGACCAATAACCCAATGGAAGAATATTTGGCCTCCAAAGCGTCAAAAATATATACTACAAATTTTTATAAAGGTGTAGAAGTAAATATTTTTAAGGCTGCGGCTCAAAAACCTTAAACTTTATTTTCGTTATGGAGTTGTCATCTGTAACGGCGGCCGGTAGTTTACCATTATCTATGGCAACAAGTTGATAACCGGATTTTTTTGCTTGTGCTATTTGCCCTGAATTTAAAATAAAATCAAAAGAAGGATAGCCTGTGTAGAAGATCGACAAAATGTAACTCTTAAATGAAGTATTGCAATTAAATACCAGGCATTTTTTTGCACCGGCTTGCTGCTTTAGGGCTATAAAAAATTGTTTTTCACGGGTGTCTATCAATCGCGATTTGTATCGCCCGGCTTCCAGGTTGCTGTGATGTTTATATATCTTTCCGGCATTAAATAAAAAAAATAAACTAAGTAATATAATTGTTGCAGCGATCACCTCTTTTATATTTTTTTTGGTAAGCTTCATTGTAATTTTATCTATCATAAAATTTAATGCATAAGCCAACCCCATTATAAAGAACGGAAATATAACCAAAACGTAACCATACATTTTTGTTTGTACAAATGTAAAAAACGTATAAAAAATAACCGACGAGCTGATCAGGATCAATTTATGATCTTTGTTCTTTAAACAAAATACAAACCCAACAAAACACACAAGTATCAGTGGTGGAATGATGAAACCCTCGCCAAATTGCTCATACAGGGCATCGTAGTAGAAAAAATAATTTCCTCCATGGCCCTCTAACGGTTCAGAGATGTGGCGCGAATTAAACGCCATTTCGGTTATGTATTCTTTTGGATAACAGAGGTAAGAATATATTTGCCACGGCAAAAATAAAACCGCGCAAACAAAAAATGAAAGCAATAATTTCGAAAATTCTTTTAAAAAAGGCTGCTGGTTCCTGTTAGTATAAGCTAAAATAAACCAAACGGCATAAACCAGCAAGCCAATAAGCCATTTACATAAAATGGCAGCTCCCGAAAAAACACCTATCAATAGTATGTAACTGGTTTTTTTTGTTTGATAATATTCTGCCAGTGCCCATAAGCTGGCAAAAGCGTAAAAATAAAATGAAATGTCATTATGGTCGGTTGGATAAAATCCCGTTAAATATTCCAGTGGAAAATAGGCACAGGTAAAAAGAAGGGCAGAATAATAGCCTATCTTTTTTGACGCAAAAATTTCAGCTGTTCTAAAAATAAAAAAGATCATTATTGCGTGCATTAAAACAGAAGGCAATCTGAGGCCAAACTCGTTTGCTCCAAATAATTTAAAACTGAGCGCTATCTGCCATAAAAATAAAGGTTGCTTATGCAGCCATATTTGAGAATTACTCCAGTGCAGGCTACCGGTATTAAATAGCGGTTCTTCTATAAGCGTCAGTTTTAGAGGATGAGAAAGCAGGTTTTTGGCTACCAGTGCATGAAATTGCTCATCCCATAAATTAATAAAAGGATCGAGCGCAGCAATAAAAATACCAGAGATCAATGAACAAAAGAATAGCAGCACAAGCGCTAATCTTGTTTTTTGTAATTGAAAGCTTATAAAAGACAATAGCAAAAATACAAGCGAAAGAATGAAATAATTATTTGAAAAATAAAACTGACTCATGCATTTATTACTTGATAAAGAAGCTTTTATTATTGTAAAAATAATTGAATAAATCGAAAAAAGCTTAAATTAATTTTGCAAGGCAATTAAACGTTAGTATATTTATGCTTGTGCCCTAAAGACTGATATTTTCAGAGTATTCCGGTCAATTAATAAATGAGAATTAAACAAATAATACTTTTTTTAATTATTGCATCTTCGGTTTATTCCCAGATCACTAATACACGAAGATGGAGGTATACCGAAAGGGATTCACTCGATAACGCCATTCTTTTATACGAAGAGCAAAATTATGTTATTGCCTTACCCATTTTTGAAAAGGTCTATCAAAATCATCCGAAAGAAGAGTTTATTAAATATCTATATGGAATTTGTTGTTTATACAGAAGCGATAAGTACGAAGAATGTTTAACCGCTCTCTCCGAAGTATATGCCAATAACCCCCGCATCGACCAGCTTGAATATGATCTGGCACGTGCTTACCACTATAACTATAAATTTGATGAGGCACTGGATATGCTCGCAAAACATTTATCGTACAAGCGTATAAGGCCGGAGGATAAAGCAAAAGGCGAGTTGCTTAAAAGCTACGTCATCAATGCCAAATATTATCACTCAAATCCTACAAAGGCAAAAGTGGTTAATGGCGGCAGTATTAATTCAGAAGCCGACGAATTAACACCCGTAATTTCCGCAGATGAGTCGGTAATGATCTTTAACTATATTGGGCCAAAAAGTAAAGGCGGAAAAATGAATGCGCGCCTGCAGCCCGATGAAAATGGTATCTATACTTCGGATATTTACATGTCTCAAAAGAAAAACAATGTTTTTCAAACACCGGTTGCGCTGGATTATATAAATTCAAACGCGCCGGATGCGGTTATTTCTTTAAGCCAGGATGGGCAGATATTATTTACATACAAGGATGTGACCGATGGACATGGAGATATCTATGCCAGTTATTTAACCGGAGATAAATATTCGCAGCCTGTAAAACTAAGGGGTAAAGTAAATTCATATTCATGGGATGGGCACTGTTCGCTGTCTCCAGATGGAAGAACATTATATTTTTCGAGTGAACGCAATGGCGGGTATGGTGGTAAAGATCTTTACAAAGCAACAATGCTGGCCGATTCTACCTGGGGTAAAATAGTTAACCTTGGCGATTCTGTTAATACAGAATACGATGAAGATTCCCCGTTCATACATTCTGACGGAACTACATTATTTTACAGCTCAAAAAGCCTAAAGAGCAGTGGGGGATATGATATATTCCGCTCGGTAATGGAAATGGATTCAACGTTTAAAAAAGTAGATAATGTTGGCTACCCGATCAATACGCCTGATAATGATATTTATTTTGTTTTGGCGGCGAATGGCGCCAGGGGATATTACAGTAGCGGAAAAAAAGGTGGGGTGGGCTTAAGTGATATATACGTAGTTGAAACAGCCTTTGACAATAGCAGATCGTCTATACTTTTAGTAAAAGGGAATATTCTAAAAAATAACGAAACGGTGGATGCCGAAATAAAAGTAGAAGTAACTTCAAAAAATAACGCGATATATAAAAAATTACGTTCAAACAACGGCAAATATATGGTATCGTTACCTGCAGGCGCCCAGTATAAAATAACCTTTGCAAAAAACAATCTTCCGCCCCAGGTATTAAGCTTAAGTACAATGGGCATAAAAGGTTTTGTTGAACGGGATCAAAATATAGATTTTGAACGCAGCCTTGATACTGTAAAAACCATTGTCACACCAACAGTTCAGGTGGCAAGCGTAACGCCAACAACGGCGGTTTCTAAAGTTAATACAGCAACAATTACTGCCGCAAAAACCCCAACCAATACATCAATCACCGCAAAAAATACAGTTACAACTACTTCAACAGCAACGGTTGCCGTAGCAAAAGTAAATACACCAACTGTTGCAGCTACGCCAACAGTAACTGTAAAAAATACATCTACACTGGCCTCAACACCAACGGTTACCACCGCTAAAACCAATACTACGAGTGTAGCTTCAACGCCAACAACATCTACGGTAAAAACACCAACGGTAATTACAACACCAACCGTGGCCGCAGTAAAAACAAATACACAGTCGGCTACTCCAACAACCAATACAACAATTGCTGCACCTACAACTTCGTTTACACCGCCGGCAAGGCCTGCAAATATGACTGTAGAAACGTTTATCCCATTAACGGCTGCGCAGGAAAAAATAAGGATCTTTACAGAAAAATATCCAGATGTAAGTGCAGACAGCCTGGATTTCAGGGTTCAGATAGCGGCCTTTAAAAATCCAAAAGTATATGACTTCCCGCACTTAAAAAATTGCGGGAAGCTGGAAAACCTGTTGTTGCTGGATGGTATTACGCGCTTGACTATTGGAGGATCCTTTAACACTTTGAGAAAAGCTTACGAGCACAATAAAAAAGTGGTAGTGGCCGGACAAAACGATGCTTTTGTAACAGTTATTTATAAAAACCGCCGTGTTACCCTCGAAGACCTTGAAACAATGGGTATTTTTAAAAGAAAATAAAAATCTATAACTTTATTACGTATAATTTTAATTACTATGAACATTCCTTTCTTTTCCTTTGCAGGAACACATGATCCCTTAAAAGCCGAATTAACCAAAGCTTTCGAAAAAGTATACGATAGCCATTGGTATATTATGGGCAATAGCTTAAAAGAATTCGAAAAAAATTACGCAGCATTTTCACAAACAAATTTTTGCACAGGATTGGCAAACGGTTTAGATGCATTGATCATTGCTTTAAAAACTTTAGGCATTGGGGCAGGCGACGAGGTAATTGTCCCTTCCAATACCTACATCGCTTCCTGGCTATCGGTATCATATGTTGGCGCTACGCCTGTGCCCGTTGAACCAAAAGAAAGCACGTTCAATATAAATCCCGAATTGATAGAAGCCGCTATTACAAAAAAAACAAAAGCAATTATGCCGGTTCATTTATTTGGCCAATGCTGCGAAATGGATAAAATAATGCTTATCGCTAAAAAACATAAATTATTTGTTGTAGAAGATAATGCGCAGGCGCAGGCCGCAACCTGCAACGGGCAAATAACCGGTAGTTTTGGCGATATTAACGCAACTAGTTTTTACCCGGCAAAGAATTTGGGCGCGCTTGGCGATGCCGGTGCAGTTACAACAAATAGCGAAGAGCTTAATCATAAAGCGCAAGTGATAAGGAATTACGGTTCGCAAAAAAAATATTTTAACGAGATAAAAGGTGTTAATTCGCGTTTGGATGAATTACAGGCAGAAATATTAAATGCCAAATTAAAATATTTGAATGGCTGGACAAAAACACGCGTTGACCTTGCTGCTAATTATTCTAAATTATTAAAAGGTGTTGGCGATATTGTTTTAACAAGTGTTGCAAATAATTGTACGCACGTGTATCATCAATTTGTTATCAGAACAAATAAAAGAGATGCTTTACAGGAACATTTAACTAAAAACACAATTGGCTCGTTGATTCATTATCCGATTCCACCGCATTTACAAGAGGCATATAAAGAATTAAATTATAAAAAAGGTGATTTTCCCTTAGCGGAAAAGATCGCTGAAACATCTTTAAGCCTTCCTTTATACCCGGGGTTAAAAGCCGAAGAGCAGGAATATGTTGTAAATACCATAAAAAAATTCTTCTAAAATAAACGATGAAAGGGATCGGGTATATCTTTATTTTCTGTTTCCCTTTTTTTGTTTTATCTCAAAATAAAAAATTAGATTCATTACTTCTTGAGGAGAAAAAAAACTCTCATGATACCATTAAGGCAATGGTCTTTTTTCATATTGCTAATATGTATTCAAAGGCAGGTAACATCGAAAGATCAACCGGTTACTTTGTTAAAGCAAAAAAAATTACGCAGCATAACTACAAAAAAATATTTGTAAGGATACTTCGGTTTGAATCTAGTTCTTTAAAACGGCAAAATAAATTTCAGGAGGCCATTGATACACTGAGAAAAGCAATTAGTATAGCCAGCGAGAATAAACTGGAAAAAGAATTAGGGCTTGCTTATGGTGATATTGGGGTTGTTTACCGCATGGTAGGTAATTTTAAATTCTCGATAGAGAATCTTTTGCGTTCAATACCTTTGCGCGAGAAGATCGGCGTTAAAGCAGATATTATGAATGGTTACAATAGCCTGGCCAATTCATACAGTGCCCTGGCAGAAAGGACTAAAAACGTAAAAGACCTTGAAAAATCTATTGAATATTATAAAAAAGCAGAAACCTTTACAGATGGTAAGCCCGAATTAAATGCGATGATATATACCAACCTGGGGGTTACAAACGGCTATATTGGCAAAATAAAAAAAGACAGTAATTACGCCGGTATTTCACGCAACTATCATTTAAAAAGCTACGAGATCCAGAGCCAGCTTCACGATTCGGTAGCCATTATCCAGATCCTCGGTAATATTGGTGTTATTAATTTTGATCTCGGAAATCAATACAACGACCTTACTTATTTAAATTCGGCCGAAAAATATTTTCTGGCCGCTATCAAATTAGAAAAAATATTGAAAATAGAACATTTGTATGGCAACCGTTCAAACCTGGGCGCGCTATACCTGTTAAATTCAAAATATACCAACTCAAAAGAAACAAGGGATAAAGGAATTAAGTTATGCGAAGAGGTTTACGCAGAAGCTGTTAAAGCCAATGATTTTATTACGCAGATAAACATGCTCGAAGATCTTATGAGCGGTTATGATATTTCAGGTGATTATAAAATGGCATATAACTGCTCTAAAAAACTAATGAGTACAAAAGATACCATCTTTAATTCGGAAAACAATAATGCAATACAAGAACTCTCAGCCAAATTTGAAACCGATAAAAAACAAAAAGAAAATGAAATATTAAAACAACAAGGTGAGTTAAATGCCACGCAATTAGAACAACAAAAAATTGTATCCTATTCGCTGATACTTGGCGTTATTGTGCTGGTAGTTCTTGCCATTATGATCTATAAAAATTTAAGTCTCAGTAAAAAAACAAACGCTATTATCAGTAAGCAAAAAGAAGAGGTTGAAAAGCAAAAGCATCTGGTAGAAGAAAAACAAAAAGAAATTTTAGATTCTATAAATTACGCCAAGCGTATACAACAGGCAGCCTTACCTTCCGAAAAATATATTGAACGGAATTTGCCTAAAAAATAGAGGCTTAAAAACGCGTAACGCCTGCAAACCCTTATTAAGAGATGAAATGCCGGTTTTAAACGATGTAATTTCAAGCGCTGTTCAAAAACATTAACTTTTGTTGGTAAAGCCTTTGCAAAAAATAGCTTTTCAAATCGTTTTTTTTCTCTACTTTTGCTTACAGTTTTCAAAAAACTGTTATGTCTATAAATACCAAATACATCTTTGTTACCGGTGGGGTAACATCTTCTCTAGGAAAAGGAATCATCTCGGCAAGCTTAGCTAAACTATTACAGGCAAGGGGTTACACCGTTACTATTCAAAAACTCGATCCGTATATTAACGTCGATCCCGGAACGTTGAACCCTTATGAGCATGGCGAGTGCTACGTTACCGATGATGGAGCCGAGACCGATCTTGACCTTGGCCACTACGAGCGTTTTTTAAATGTGCCTACATCGCAGGCCAATAACGTTACAACGGGGCGTATCTATCAAAATGTAATTGAAAAAGAGCGTAAAGGCGAGTATTTGGGCAAAACTGTTCAGGTTATCCCTCATATTACCGACGAAATAAAGAACCGGATAAAGATCCTGGGTACCACCGGCCAGTACCAATTTGTAATTACCGAAATTGGGGGCACCGTAGGCGATATCGAATCATTACCTTATATTGAAGCTGTTCGCCAGTTAAAATGGGAAATGGGTAACGATTGTATGGTAATTCATTTAACGCTTTTACCATATTTATCTACCTCTGGCGAGTTAAAAACAAAGCCAACGCAGCATTCGGTAAAATTATTATTAGAATATGGCGTTCAGCCAGATGTTTTGGTTTGCCGCGCAGAACATGCCATTAACCAGGATATTCGTCGTAAGATCGCACTTTTTTGTAATGTAGAACCAAATGCTGTTATCGAAGCCCTTGATGCATCTACCATTTACGAAGTGCCGTTATTTATGGAAAAAGAAAGGCTGGATGTGATCGTTCTTAAAAAATTAGGTATAGAAGCCTCGGGAGATCCGGAATTAACCAGGTGGAAAAGCTTTTTGGACAAATTAAAGAATCCGAAAAAAGAAGTTACCATCGGTTTAATTGGTAAATATGTAGAGTTAAAAGATTCATATAAATCTATCGCAGAAGCTTTTATTCATGCAGGCGTTACCAACGAGTGCAAAGTAAAATTAGACTGGATCCATAGCGAGGATATTACCGAAGAAAATATAAAACAAAAATTAGGGCATTTAAAAGGTATTTTGGTTGCCCCTGGTTTTGGAACCCGTGGTATTGAAGGAAAAATTGCAGCTATAAAATATGCACGCGAAAATAATATTCCTTTTTTAGGAATTTGTTTGGGTATGCAATGTGCTGTAATTGAATTTGCGCGTAATGTAATTGGTTTAAAAGATGCGCATAGCCGCGAAATGAATCCCGCCACCAGCAGCCCTGTTATTGATCTGTTAGAGAATCAGAAAACAATTTCACATATGGGCGGTACCATGCGTTTGGGCTCTTATAAATGCGCAATAGAAGAAGGTACACTGGCTTTTAAGGCCTATAATAAAACAATGGTTAACGAGCGTCATCGCCACCGTTATGAGTTTAATAACGAATATAAAAAACAATTTGTTGAGGCCGGTTTAACGCTTTCGGGTATAAACCCCGATGGTGGTTTAATTGAGATCATTGAGATACAAAAACATCCATTCTTTATGGGTGTTCAATTCCACCCGGAATATAAAAGTACCGTAGAAAACCCGCACCCTTTATTTGTAAGCTTTGTAAAAGCCACATTAAATTAATGGATCTTTCTTCTATTGGATATTTTAGTAAAACGCACGGGGTTAAAGGACAGTTAATTATTAAGGCCAATAAAGATTTTTTTATTGAAGATGTAAAAGCTGTTTTTATTGAAACCGCAACCGGTAAAGCGCCTTATTTTGTTAAAAATTTTTCTGAGAATAATAATGGCTTTATTATTGAATTAGAGGATGTTGATGCAGTTGAAAAAGCCAAGGCACTAATAGGCAAACAGGTATTTATTAATACCGATCTTATTGAAGAAGATGAGGCCGGTTTTGACTGGATGGGCTATGAGGTTATAGATACCACACATGGTGTTTTAGGTAATGTTTTTGAAGTATCGGATAATGGCTACCAGGTACTGTTAAGCATCAAATATAAAGAGAAAGAAATAATACTGCCTTTGGTGGATGATTTTATTGAAAGGATTGATGAAACCGAAAAAAAACTCTTTTTTAATGCCCCGGAAGGCTTGATAAACGTGTATCTTGACGAGAATTAAGTTTTCTAAAAAAATTATAGAAAAATCTGAAAAAATAATTAAATTTGCGTTGCAAAAACGGTGAGATGCCTGAGTGGCCGAAAGGACATGTTTGCTAAACATGCGTACGGGAAACTGTACCGAGGGTTCGAATCCCTCTTTCACCGCACTAAAGTAAATCAACCCCACTATCAGTGGGGTTTTTTTATTTGTGATAGCCCGTAGAAATTTATTTTCTTAAGGGATGAGCAAATAAAAATACCCATAGGGTTGGTTTATTTTAGTGCAGGACCTTCCTTTAGATCATATCAATAAATCCCTCTTTGTCCGCAATTTCATTTAAAAAGGTTTAAGCACAAGCATGGATCTTTTTTGTTGTCGCCACGGAAAGAAAGCTCGCTTTTTAACAGCAAGTGAATCAGGCAATTTCAACAATTACATAATTTATTTTAGGAGTTCGAAATTCATGTTTTTCTCGGTCATAAAACAATTCATCTCTGCAAACACCATTTTTGCAATTTTACCCGAACAGAACTTTACAACTTTAACATAAAAAATTCCCTAATAAATTGATCCGAAATATGAATTGACTGTTTGAAGATATTAGTTGATATATAACTCAACGGTAAATGACAAAGGGTACAACGTTTTAGATAGGACAAATGTATGACAAGGCATTTATTTCTTGCTTTTTAATTGTTTTGGGATCAAATTTGAAGTTTTAGTTGTTGTTTATTAATCATGATGTATTCATTTGCCGCCGGTTTTGTTAAAGCTGTTTTTTTACCTATACTTTTTATTGGCCTGCCCGAATTTGTTTTTGCTCAACCAGCTTTGCCAAACATCAGCTCATACCCCGAGATCATCGGTGAAAAGCTTCTCAGTAAAGCAATATCGCTTAAAAACGAAGGAGATTTTGCTGGTGCCTCCGCTCATTTTTTTAAAATTTTAAGCGTAGCGGAATGCGAAAAAAATGACGATCTGATGTTTACCGCGTTGTACAATCTTGGCGAAATAAATTCAAAAATGGGATACCAGAACAGGGCCCTGAAGTACCTGCAAAAAGCATTTGCCATTGCAAAAAAAGACAATAACCGGGATGGGCTTTATCTTGCGTTAAACGGCATAGGCTTGGTACACACCACACAAAAAGAGTATACACAGGCCTTGAGAGATTTTGATAGCTTGTTATATTTTGCAAAAGCAGGCAACGATCTGCCGTGCATTATGAAAGCGTATAATAACGTCAGCATTATTTATGGCCGTCAGAATGAGGAAACTTTGGCACTTGAGTTTTCACGTAAAGCAATGCAAATTGCTGAAAAGACGGGTAATCCGGAATATGTAGCAAGCACAAGCATTAATATTGCCGAAAGTTTACGGAAAATCCATAAGCTAGATTCGGCACTTTACGTATTGAACAAGGTATTGGCATTGGAGGATCAATTGACAGCACATCTTAAACAAACGCTGTATGGTTCGATCTGCCTGACGTACGAGCAAAAGAAGGATTTTTATCATGCGTTTCAATATGCCAAAAGTCATTTTAGTATATTGAGGGAGATCTATACCGCTCAATCCGACAAAACTGTCAATGAACTGGAAGCGAAATACCAGTTAGAAAAAAAGCAAAAAGAGATTCTGGCGCTTAATTATGAAAAAAAAAAGCAGGCTTTACTTTTGAACGACAGTGAGCGCATCATCCGTTACCGTACAATAGGCCTTGTGTTTTTTGCCATCCTGATAATAGTTGCTTTGATTTTACTGTTCTTTATTTATAAAAACTACCTGCTCAAGAAAACCGCTAATAAACAGCTCAAACTGCAACATGAAGAAATGGAAAGACAGCGGCAACAGCTGCAAAAAAACCTCGAGTATACACAACGACTTCAAAATGCTTTAAAACACGATCTGAGCCATTATATGCAAATAGCGATGAGACAGCAAATGAATCCGCATTTTGTATTTAACTCGCTCAACTCCCTGCAAACTTTTGTATTGAAAAACGATAAAGCGGCTGTTAATCGATTTTTGAGCAATTTTTCCATCCTGATGCGTCGTGTACTGGAAATGTCTCAAAAAGAGTGCGTGACCCTTGCCCAGGAGCTCGACATGCTGCGCCTTTATATTGGCATGGAACAGGAACGTTTTGACAACAGGTTTGAGTTGAAAGTGGAAGTAGATCCCGCTATCAATCCGCACTTGATCATGATACCAACCTTTCTTCTTCAGCCACACATTGAAAATGCCGTGTGGCATGGTTTGCTTCATAAAACCACACCAGGCTTGCTTGAGCTGAAATTTGTAAATGACAACGATTGCCTGTTATGCCAGATAATTGATAACGGCGTGGGGCGCCAGGATTCCTCAAAAAAGAAAAGTTATATCCCAGGCCATGAATCAATGGGTATAAAAATTACAGAAAAGCGTATCACCGCCATTAATCAATTGCACGATACAGACATCAACATTACCATCGAAGATTTAAAAACAGCGGATCTTAAGCCCTGCGGAACAAAAGTGAACCTGAGCCTGCCTAAGACGACTATTTTAGATAACAGGTATAATAATATGAAAATATGAAAACGGTTTTGATAGACGATGAAAGCAGGGCTCTTGAAGCGTTGGAATTATTGCTGAAGGAATATTGCCCCCAAATAAAGTTAATTGGCAAAAGCACAAGTGCCGAAAAAGGATTGCAGCTCATACAAGACCTGCAACCCGAGCTGGTTTTTTTGGATATACAAATGCCCCATATGAATGGGATAGAACTGCTCGAATCATTTGGTTCAGATCGTTATTTTGAAGTAATATTTATAACAGCCTTTGACCAGTTTGCGATCAAAGCATTTCGTTTAAGTGCAGCCGATTATCTATTAAAGCCAATTAACATTGAAGAGTTGCAAAGCTCTGTAGGCCGGGTACTCAAACGGAAAGGCCGGGCGCCTGACCTGGGCAGGAAAATCATTGATCTGAGAGAAGCTTTCCTGGGAAGAATAGCACTGCCTACGCGGCATGGGAGCGAATTTGTAGAAGTAAGCGATATTTTGCGTATAGAAGCCGATGGCAGCTATTCACAAATTTATTTTACGAGCGGAAAACGCCAGATTATCTCGCGCAACCTAAAAGAGTTGCAAATGGCATTGCATGGCCTATTCTTTTTGCGCGTCCATAAATCACATCTTGTTAACCTGAAACATATCATAGAATACACTGCTCTTAAAAACGGCGGCATACTTAAAATGCGCGATGGTTCGCTGGTGGATATTGCCAGAACTCACAAATCTAAATTACAGGATTTAATGGCTCGTAAAACAACAAGCCAGGGGCCCTAATCATCCAATCCCTTAGGTTATTCAATCTTTCTCCGTTCACAAAGCAATAAACTCACTTGGCAAAGCTTTGGTTAGAACGAAAAGCAAATCAACGAGTTTTGTATTAAAAAACCATGAAAGCATTATTTTTATTTTGTACAGTCCTTGCAACAACTGTTACATGTACAGTTAACGCACAGGCACCCGGAACCCTTGATAATACATTTGGCACGGGGGGTATAACTATGAACGGGCCTTATGCAACTGTTACAGATGATGACGGAAAAGCCGTAGCAATACAAAGTGATGGAAAAATTGTAGTAGCCGGTATGACAGATGCCGGTGGTGCTTCGGGCTACGACTTTGGTATTTGTCGTTACAATGCCAATGGAACGTTGGATAACACCTTTAGCGGCGACGGAAAAGAGACCACTGTTGTATCAGCAGGGCTGGATTTGGTTGCCGGCATAGATATACAACCCGATGGAAAAATTGTGGTATGTGGCACGGCCAATCTTAACCAGTTTGCAGTGGTGCGCTATAATACAAACGGTTCGCTGGACAATTCTTTTGGCACCGGCGGTATGGTGGTAATGAATGTATCGCCAGGTTCAGAAGGAGCCACGTCGGTTAAGGTACAACCTGATGGAAAAATATTGGTGGCTGGGTACGCTACGCTTTCGGGTACCGACGATTTTGCGTTGGTGCGTTTTAATACAAACGGTACGTTGGATAATACATTCGGTACTGTCGGCATCGTTACCACCGCCATTGGGAATGCCGGAGAATCTGTTTCGGCTCTGGCATTACAGCCCGACGGTAAAATTATTGCTGCGGGGCATATGAATAACATTAGTGCGCCAAGACGTTTTGTAGTGGCCCGTTATACTACCACCGGTGTGCTGGATGCCAGTTTTGGCGCGTCAGGTACGGCCACTGCAGCACCTACTACGGGCCATAATTATGCTTTTGCGGTGGGCCTTCAGCCAGACGGGAAAATTGTATTGGGTGGCCGTTCCTATAATACCGCAAATTACGATTTTTCAATTGTTCGTTTTGATGCCACCGGTTTACTGGATAATACGTTTGGAACCGGGGGAACGGCGGTAACACCGGTTGGTGCAGCCGATATGGGAGCTGCATTGGTCATTCAGGCTAACGGTAAGATCGTTGTGGCCGGATATGCCAACAACGGTTCTAACACAGATTTTGCACTCGTAAGGTATTTACCTGGGGGCACTTTGGACAATGCCTTCGGTACGAATGGCATTGTTACACATTCAGTGGGAGCCGGGATGGATGAGATCAGAGCAGCGAGTTTGCAAACGGATGGCAAGCTGGTAATAGCGGGTACAGTGCTTAACGGTGGCAATTCAATTGATTTTGCGGTGGCGCGTTATCATCTCGATTGCCAGGTTGTTTCTGCTCCGGCCAGTATTGCCGGAAACAGCTTGGTTTGTCCAGGTTCAAATACATACAGTGTAGCACCGGTAAGTGGCGCTATAGCTTATAGCTGGAGCCTGCCCGTGGGCTGGTCAGGCAGTTCTACATCCCATATGATTACGGTAAACGTGTCTGCTTCTTCTTCAGGTACATTGCAGGCGGCCGCCGTAGGCTCGTGCAACACCTCTTCGTTTACAACACTTCCTGTTACGGTTAGCAGCTGTGTTGGTATTGAAGAAAATGTGCAGGACGAGTTTGGTTTCGGGCTTTATCCTAATCCTGCCAATGGTTATTTTACTATTGAAACCGAACAGCCAGGAACGTATCATTATACGATTATTAATTCCCTGGGGGCATTGGTCTCAACAGGTGAGTTTGATTCCTCAACACGCCTAAACCTTACAGGCTGCGTAGCGGGTTATTATCAGGTGACCATAACAAACAGCAACAACGTGCCCTGTGGTCGAAAGTCTTTGTTTCTGGTCGAATAAATTTATACTCGCTTAATCCATCCAATCTCTCACAACTTAGATAATAAAAACTAAATGAAATTTTTCTCCGGCCAATAACCAGTATTAAGTGAACCTGAATAAAATAATGTAAAACATGAAATTTCAAATCTTAAATAGTAATATCAACGACATAGACGAGATTTTCCGTTTATATAAAATTGCCACCGATTTTCAAAAAACACGATATACTGTTCATTGGCCGGAATTTGAAAGGAGCCTTATTGAATCTGAAATAAAGGAGAAAAGGCAATGGAAAATTGTAGCAGACGCTAAAATTGCCTGCATATGGGCTACAACATTTAGCGATCCCCAGATCTGGGAGGAACGGAACAAAGATCCTGCCGTATACATTCATAGAATTGCAACAAACCCTGATTTTCGCGGACAAAATCTTATGGGTAAGATTACACAATGGGTAAAAATGTTTGCCATTGAGAATCAAAAAAAGTATGTGCGAATGGATACCGTTGGTGCAAACCCCGGACTTATCCACTACTATACGAAATGTGGTTTTGATTTTTTAGGGTTATTAAAATTGAAAAATACAAAAGGACTCCCGGCTCATTATAACAAGGCGACCGTAAGCTTATTCCAGATGATGCCAAATGGAAAATGAATGAAGAATTATATTAAGAAAATGAGTTAGATTAAAATCGATAGCGTATGACAGAACAAAGTTTCTTTTATCTCGGACTTTCATTTATCACCATGCACGAAATGGATGCCATCCGTTGCCGCGAGTGGAGAATTTTTCCCGGGCTTTCTTTACTTAGTGATCAACTGGGGTATGTGGTGTTTATTTTTGCGCACATTCCGCTTTTCCTTTTTATTTATTGGGGGTTAAGTTATTGTCAAGACCGAGTTGCATTTATGAAAGGATTTGACATTTTCTTGATGATTCATTTAGGACTTCATATTTTATATTTAAATCATAAGAAAAATGAGTTTAAAGACTGGATTTCCTGGACAATAATAGTTAGTGCTGGTGTTTCAGGATTGATCGATCTGATCATGAATAGCAAATAATGCAGCGTACACAATTAAAATAAGAGTGTTTAATAATAAAAAAAATATTATGAAAAAAATAATAATGATTCTTCACATGGTGCCAGCACTCATGTTTTCGCAAAAAAAAGTTTTACTTGAAGAGTTCAGTGGCGCCAAATGCGGTAACTGTCCAATGGGTAGCTATTATGTAGACTCTATGGCTAATAAATTTCCAAATCTCATTCCTGTTTCATTGCATGCTTACAAACCAGCCGATGCAATGTTCTTCAATAAAATAGATACTATTTCCCAAGCATATTCCGTCGGAGCGCCATTAGGCGCCATTGATCGTGTAAATCCCGGAGGCGCTTCTATCAATGTTGCTATGACCTATCCTCAGTGGAATAATAAAATTGTAACGCGTTTAGCTGTTCCTCCTTCGGTTACTTTATCGGTGAACGCAGGTTGGAATTCTCTTAATCGTATTATAACCGCTACAGTGAACGGTGCGTTTGTTTCAAATTTACCGGCGGCTGATTATCGTATTGGCGCATACATTGTGGAAGATTCCGTTACGGGTACAGGATCAGGGTACGACCAGGTAAATTTTTATAATTCTTTTTCCGGAAGTCCATTCTTTGGCAAAGGCGATCCTATCGTGGGCTTTGTTCACAGGCATGTAGCTCGCGCTAAACTTCCTACATCGTGGAGCTTAAATAATTTGTTACCAATGTCTCCGAGTTCTGGTCAAACTTTTAATACTGTTTTTTCGTACACAGTTCCTGCATCTTATAACGAAGCCCGAATATCCGTTGTCGCTTTTGTATGGAGGTTCAGTTCGAATCATCAAACAGACGAGGTGCTGAATTGCCAGGATGCAAAGTTGTCAATAGGTTCCATCACGTTAATAAAGGAGTTGACTGAAGAGGATTTTTCGGTTTTTCCTAATCCGGCAATAGAGTATTTTTTTATAAGAACACATCAGGCTGGCAATTTTAGCGTTTCGCTGACAAACATTCTGGGGAAAGAAGTGTATCAAGGTGATTTCAAAAATGCTTCTGAAATGATGATTCCGTGTAACCATCTCGCAGAAGGACTATATCATTTAGCGTTAAAGAATCAACAGGGGGCTTTAAGGTATCAGAGAGTTATTATTAACCATTAAACAGGCAAAACATGGATAGAAAATTTAGAACGAACAAACTGACAAGAAAACGTCGGCCACTAACACGGGTTTTGCAAGATATAAACATATGAAAGCAGAGAAATGAATACACATTTAATTAAACCATATCAGAATTCTGACAAGGGAAAACAGGAACAGATTGAAAAAATGTTTAACAACATTTCTAGAGAATATGACTTTCTGAACCGACTCATAACATTCGGAATGGATAAAAAATGGCGGAATAACGTTTTAAAACTTTTAATAGAGAAGGACCCGAAAGATATTTTAGATATTGCAACAGGTACGGGAGATATGGCAATTCTATTCTCAAAAACAAATGCTAAAAACATTGTTGGCGTAGATATTTCAAAAGGTATGTTAGACATTGCCAATGAAAAAATAGTGAGATTAAATTTGCATGACCGGATTAGAACTGAAATTCAGAATTCGGAAGATTTGAAATTTCAAAATAATACTTTTGATGCTGTATCTGTAACATATGGCATTCGGAACTTTGAAAATTTATTTAATGGACTTTCAGAGATATACAGGGTTTTAGATGAAAATGGAGTTTTGGTTATTCTTGAAACATCACAGCCAAAAAATAAAATAGTTAGAGCTATTTATGAGTTTTACACAAAACAGATAATGCCTTCTATAGCAAAAGTATTTTCGAGAGATAAAAACGCTTATGAATATTTATCCAATTCTGCAATTCACTTTCCGTATGGAACAGAACTAAAAGAAATAATACAAAGAGCGGGTTTCAATGGTGTAACAGTATACCCTCAATTTTTCGGGGCATCAACTATTTATTATGCAACAAAATAATCCTTATTGGTCTACGGCACTCGCCAACCTTAATACGGGCGGGGCAAAAAATATTTACAACAGAGAGATGGCGAACAACTTGGAGATAACAACAGACAAAACACCAGCCACTAACAGCGGTTAGGCGTAATGGCGGGTTCAGTTATTCGATTGAACTTTTGTACTAATAATCCGCCACTATGTCAAGTCGCAAATATATTTGTCGTAAATAGACAAAACATCTGAAAATACGGGTAGTGTAAAACTGTCTCAGTACAATAAAAAAAACATGGATAGGAGAAATTTTATTAAGAAAAGTTCCTTAGCTTTTGGCGGAATACTGCTTTCAAACATGAGTTTTTCGAAAGAGTTAAGTTTAACTAAAAAATTCAAAGGTAAGGTAGTCATTATTGGCGCAGGAGCGTCTGGTTTATATGCAGCGGATATTTTAATTCAAAGCGGGTGCGAGGTAAAAATCCTTGAAGCATCGAACGTGATGGGCGGAAGAATTAAGCAGCATGCCTCCTTTGCGGAAAAACCCATTGATCTTGGCGCACAATGGCTGCATCGCAACAGTCAATTATTGCACTATGTCCAAAAGCAAAACTGCAAAATTTACCGGGATGACATTGACAAGAAAATTCGTTTCCGCTACAATAATATGCTAAACGAACAATTTCCTAGTCCAATCTCCGATCTCCTGGAAAAATTAGCCCTTGGCAAAGATACGATAGACGATGGTTCGTTTTTAGACTATCTGACATCACACTGCTGCGATGAACAAATGATTCAATTTTGCGAATTTATGACAACTGATGCGGCAACACGAACAAAAAATATTTCTGCTAAAGAAGTGGCCAAATTAGTTGATAAGTTCAATGACAGATCTGACTATCAATTTTCCGATACTACTTTTTTCGAATTCATTCATAATCATACACCTGTTACCATTAAAAATCAAATACATTACAACACCATTGTTAAAAGTATAGATTACAGCAATAGCATCATTAAAATCTATGACCAGAATAACACCCTGTATGAATGCGATAAAGTGTTAGTTACCGTACCCATAAGCATTTTGAAACAGAATTGCATTCAGTTCTACCCGACTCTGCCTATAGAAAAAACCAACAACCTGAACGCCATTGGGATGGACAAGGGACTAAAAATGTTTATAAAGTTCAATAAGAAGTTTTACGATTATGGCATTGTGAACGCCCAACATTCTGCGTACTACATTGACGGCACAAAGCGGGGGTATCTAGCCAATGAAGGACTTTTTGTTTCGTTGCTCATGGGCGGATACGCGGATGCCTTTTATGAAAGTCCCGATAAGTATAAAGAAAAAGTAGTTTCCGAATTGGATACTTATTATAAAGGAATGGCCAGCAAGCATCTGGAGGATTTTTATTTTCAAGATTGGGGGCATGAGCCGCACATTCAAGGCGTATATTCGTATGCCAAACCAGGCATGGGTAATCATCGGGTACAGGCTCAATTGCCGGTAAATAATAAACTGTTTTTTGCAGGCGAAGCATTTCATAACGACGGATACAATGGAACAGTGCATGGCGCCATGGAAACGGCCCAAAAAGCTGCGGAACAAATTTTAAAAGGCGTTTGACGCGAACTTTAGTTTTATGAATTATATCTTAGTCAGTTTTGGAAGTGCCGGTGATGTGTTTCCCTTTATAATGGTTGGGAAAGCCTTAAAGCGTAAAGGGCATGATGTCACATTTATAACATCAGGCTATTTTAAAGAAAAGATTCAGGCCAACGGCCTCAATTTTTATGGTGTGGGATCAATAGAGGACTATCTCTTTATATCCACCAGTCCGGATTTGTTTCATCCAACCAGGGGGTTCGCTTTTGTTATGAAACACATTGTTATAAAAAACATTGAAGCAACTTATGAAGCAATCGCCAAATTAAAAAAGCCAAATACGGTGGTTATAAGTCAAAGCATTGCCCCCGGAGCCAGGGTTGCTCATGAAAAATTAGGGATACCACTCATTACCATGAATCTGCAACCTGTTTCATTTTGGTCCATTGAAAAACCTCCCCACTTTTCAGGCATGGCAATTCCAGCCACTTACCCCCATTGGCTGAAAAAATTCTTATTATCAACTGCCGAGGCATTAATTATTAATAGATATTTTCAACCGGTTAATCGCTTGCTCAAAGATTTAGGTTTACCAAAACAGAAAAACATTTTCAGTCGTTGGCTATATTCACCTCAAAAAGTCATTGGCTTGTTTCCCGAATGGTTTGCGCAGCCAGCATCAGATTGGCCTAACAACACGGTACTAACCGGGTTTATTGGCGAAGAAGAAATGCCTGAATTGTCAGCGGAGGTAAAGTTTTTTTTAGCGGAGGGTCCGCCGCCTATCGTTTTCACGGCAGGTTCTGCGATGCATCATGCGGAAGAATTTTTTGAAACAGCCTCAAAAGTTCTGCAACAAATGAATAAACGGGGAATATTTATTGGCAATGCCGATTATCTGCCATACAGCAAAGCTATTTTAGTTTCAAAATTTATTCCCTTCCAGGCTGTTTTTCCAAAAGCGGAAATGATCGTTCATCACGGAGGAATCGGAACGATCATTCCTGCCATTAAAGCTGCGAAGCCACAACTCATCGTTCCTTTTTCCCATGATCAGCCTGATAATGCGATTAGAGTGAAAAACTCCGGCCTGGGCGAAATATTGTATCCTCATAAATTTACAGCCGATAATTGTATCAAGATGATTAAAAAGTTGAATGCTGACGATCAGGTCAAACAAACTTGCAAAAATTATTCAGATAAGATTGATTTAGAATTTTCCATGCGAACACTTTTAAAAGAAATAGAGAATTTTGACAGTGTAACGCATAAAAAGGAATATACAGGTAACTAAACTTCTCCAATTTAGCCAAGGCAAGTAGCAACAGATTGAAACCAGTATAACAACATTTAAAAAAACGGTTTTTTGAGCTGACTAGCCAGCGGTATTTATCATGTTACTATATGATACAGGTCATTTTCTAACTGTGGCCTTAGAATTACTTTTGGAAAATATTAATTCATAAAACAAAATACTATGAACCATCTAAAAACAAAATCCTTTTCAAAGAGTGTTTTCGTTAATGCTTTTTTTAAAATAAAAATAGCAGCAATTATAGTTATGGCTGTTGTGTTAAGCTCATGCGGTGTTAACAGTGCCCTGGTACTAAATCACAATAACAACGCCACACAGGTGCAACTTTCGTCGAACAATTACAAAGTAATCGATAAAATAAGCGGCAGTGCCGAAGTTGAATACATTTGCATGATCGGTGGCTTAAAAAAAACGCAATTATACGAAAATGCTTATTCAGCAATGATGGGCAAAGCCAATTTACTAAATAGTTCAAAAGCGCTAATAAATATAGTAACCGAAGAACATGTTGGGGGTTTGCCGCCATTCTATTATAAGCGCACGGTAACAGTAAGCGCCCACGTAATTGAATTTACAAAATAATACCTGGAAAGATGAAGCGCCCCTTTTGTGTGTTCGTTCTTGCGGCGCTTCATTTTTTTATGGGCCTAAGCGCATGTGCTGGCGGTGCCTTGTTAATGACAGATCCCACCGGATCTCTCATTCACATGCAAAAAGGATGGCTCGAAAATTCGCCCTTTAATAATTACATGTTACCCGGCATAATATTACTTACAGCAAATGGTTTGTTTCCATTATTTACACTTGTAGGCTTATTATTAAGGCCAAACTGGAAATGGGCGAACGCGTTAAATATTTATCAGCACTTATACTGGGCATGGACTTATTCCCTCTACACAGGAATAGTAATTATTGTATGGATAACGGTGCAGTTAATAATGACAAGTTATTTTTGGCTGCAACCCGTAATTATTTTTTGCGGATTAGCTATTATCATTTGCACGATGTTGCCTTCGGTGATCAGGTATTTTACAATTAACAACAATTATAAAAAATGAATGATCGTGAAAGAATTATATTTATAATATTTTCATTTCTTGTCTTTCTTTTAGTGATTATCACAAGTTTTTTTGGATATTTTCACACTGGTTTTTATGCAAAAGAAACGGCAATTTGGCAAGTTCAGTCAGTTGGCCAGGATTTCATAAATTTGTTTATTGTAGCGCCGGTTTTATTCATAAGTATCTGCTTTGCTCCTAAGTTTTTTAGTTATGCAAAATTTGTATTGGCAGGTACGCTACTTTATTTGACTTATACGTATGTGATATATTGCTTTAACATACACTTTAACCAGTTCTTTGTTTTTTATTGCCTGATTTTTGGCTTATCCTTTTACGCCGTGTTTTATTTTTTATTGATACACATTGGTAAAACCGGATTTTATAAAGAAGGTATTCATACTAACAGATTAACCGGTTTTACTTTCATCATAATTTCTGCGCTGTTTTATAGCTTATGGCTTACTGAGATCATTCCTTCAATTGCTAATGATTCATCACCTCAAAACCTTGCGCAAACTGGTTTAGCAACCAATCCGGTTCACGTTCTCGATCTTGCCATCGTTCTTCCTGCAATATTTATAACTGGTATTTTGATTTTAAAGAAAAAACAGTTGGGTTATTTCCTGGCTCCTGTACTTCTTGTGTTTTCAAGTCTTATGAATTTAACGATCATTGTTTTGACAATTTTTATAGCACGCCGTACCGGTAAAAATGATCTAACACTCGTGCCGGTGATGTCGGTATTAACCATCCAATATCTTGTGCTTTTGATATTAAGTCTTAAAAAAAGCAGGTTGTTGGCTTAGTCGTTTTTGCCGAAATTATTTTTTTGATCTCCCTGTTTTTTCTTTACTTTATCAATCAGATATTAACGCCAAACAGATAACCCACAAAAGCTGATAACACCATTGCTATTGTTCCCCAAATGGTAATTCTTATGATCGCTTTGCCAATATTTGAACCGCCTGTTTTGGCCGAGATAGTGCCAAGTATGATCAGGAATAGGATTGTAAAGCCATAAAGCCAGTATTCCATTTGATGAACAGGTGCAAATAATGTAACGCCAAGTGGAAGAATGCCCCCTGCGGTAAAAGATGCTCCTGAGGTTATGGCCGCCTGTAAAGGGTTAGCTGTGCTTATTTCGTTAATGCCTAATTCTTCACGCACATGTGTTCCTAAGGCATCTATCTCTGTTAGTTCTTTTGCAACCTGCAAAGCGGTTTCTTTTTTTAATCCTCTTTTTTCAAAGATCTGGGTTAAGATCTGCAACTCCTCTTCGGGCATTTCTGCAAGCTCTTTCGCTTCACGCTCTATATCTGATTTTTCGATGTCGGTTTGGGAGCTAACCGATACGTATTCGCCTGCTGCCATGGATAAGGCTCCTGCAACAAGCCCCGCAACCGTTGCAATAATAATTGGTTCTCGTGCCGAACTCGCCGCTGCAACGCCAATAGCTAGGCTTGAAATTGAGATAATGCCATCGTTTGCCCCTAATACCGCGGCCCTAAGCCAATTACTGCGATGTATATAATGGCTATCTAAATAGTTGTCTATTGTTAATTCATTCTTTTTCTTTGCCATAATAAAAAAGCGAATTACTTTTAAATGCCTAACCTAAAGTAAGGTTGTTGGGCAAACATAATCCGTTATCCTGAATTTACCACTTTCTTTTAAAGTATTAAAACCTCCTTTTACATTAATTAAATTTCGATAGCCTCTTGCCTGTAAAATTGATATAAAAACTACAGAGCGATAGCCGCCGGCACAATGCACATAATAATTTTTAGTTTTATCAATCTTCAACATACTTTCGTTTATAAAATCAAGCGGCGCGTTTTCTGCATTTATTAAATGTTCACTACCATACTCACTCGCTTTGCGTACATCAAGGATGTTAATGTTTTTGGAATTTGCAATTTCTGACAATTCATCGTCATTAACCGACGGTATTTTATCTTGTTCCTTTCCTGCATCTATCCAGCTTCTGAATCCTCCTTTTAAAAAGCCGAGAGCATGGTCGAAACCAACTCTGGCAAGCCTTGTAATAACTTCAGCCTCTCTTCCTTCATCAGCAACAATCAATATGTTTTGTTTAACATCCGGAATTAATGTGCCAACCCATGTGGCAAAGTTGCCGTCGATGCCAATATTGATTGAATTTGGAATAAATCCACCGGTAAAAGTATTGGGCTCGCGTGTATCAATGATCACAGCATCGGTCTCATTCGCTAAAGTTTCAAATTCAGCTACCGACAATGCTTTTGTTCCTCTTTTTAAAACGTCGTCTATACTCTCATAACCTTTAATATTCAGTAAAACGTTTTGAGGAAAATAAGATGGCGGCGGAACTAAACCAGTTAAAATTTCTTTTATGAATTGCTCTTTATTTAATTTTGGATTAAGCGCATAATTAACCTGCTTTTGATGTCCAAGCGTATCGGTTGTTTCTTTGCTCATGTTTTTTCCACAAGCACTTCCGGCACCATGATTAGGATATACAATTAGTTCATCGCTTAACGGCATTATTTTGTTTCGTAGCGAATCATACAGGTGTCCCGCCAGCTTTTCCTGGGTAAGATCAGCAATAACATGCTGGGCCAGGTCAGGCCTGCCAACATCTCCAATAAATAAGGTATCACCGGTAATTATCCCGTGTTCATTTCCATTTTCATCAAGCAATAAATAAGTTGTGCTTTCCATAGTATGACCCGGTGTATGAATTGCTTTAATGCTGTAATTTCCTACTTTAAAGATTTCACCGTCCTTTGCCACAATGGCTTCGTAGCCGGGTTTTGCAGTTGGACCAAAAACAATTTTTGCGCCAGTTTTTTTAACCAGGTCTAAATGACCACTTACAAAATCGGCGTGAAAATGTGTTTCGAAAACATATTTTATTTTTGCGTTATCTTTTTTTGCCCGGTCAATATAAGGCTGAACTTCCCTTAATGGATCAAAGATGGCTGCTTCACCATTGTTTTCGATGTAATAGGCTGCGTGAGCTATGCAACCCGTATATATTTGTTCTACTTTCATATATTAGTTATTTGTGATACAAATTTCGGCAATGAAAAACGAAGTAATTGTAACTTTTGTTCCATAGCGCTATGATTCTTATCATTTTTAATCGCTTTTTTGTCTCTATATTTGTGATGTCAGGTTAAGTATTAATATTTAGATGATTAAAGGTAATGCCATATTCAGTGATCCTGGTTTGAGTTCGGATATTGAAAAGAATGCAAAGCTTAAGGTGATTGAAAAAGGTGCTATTTTGATCAACCCCGGGGATGACATTATTTTTATTCCAATTGTTTTAAAGGGAAGTATCCGGATTATCAGACAAGACGCAGAGGGACAAGAAGTTTTTTTGTACCACTTGTATCCGGGTCAAACCTGTGCTATGTCTTTAACCTGTTGCCAGTCTGGTAAAAAAAGTATGATTAAAGCAATAGCCGAAATTGACTCTGAAATACTTCAAATACCAGTTAGGCTAACTGAAGATTGGTTTAAATATCCCGAATGGAAAGCATATATCAGTAGCAATTACAATAATCGCTTTGCCGAATTACTGCAGGTTATAGACCTGATCGCTTTCAGCAATATGGACAAGCAATTACTACGTTACCTTGAAGAGCGTTCGAAAGCATTGAATACGCGAGTACTTGAGATCACGCACCAGGAAATAGCGGACGAACTTCACGCACACAGAGAAGCAATAAGCAGGTTACTTCGCGTGATGGAGCAAAAAAAACTGGTTAAGTTGGGAAGAAATAATATTGAAGTATTAACTACCTAGCAGTATTTGATCGATGTTTCAATGACGAATATCACATCTTTATCTAACATCTGTTATATTTTATTCCTCAAAACATTTTTACTATTGCAGTAAAAAAACAGGTGTTATGAAAAAAAATATGGGAACTACAGACAAGATCATCAGGATACTGGTGGCAGTGGTTATAATAGTACTTTACTTTACAGATCAAATAAGCGGCACTTTGGCAATTATTGGGTTAATTTTATCGGCCGTTTTTATTTTAACGAGTTTTATCAGCTTTTGCCCGCTTTACCTGCCTTTTGGTATATCTACCAGAAAAAAAGAATAACAGTGTTACATAGTAAAAAGCAGGTAAACAGGTTGCCTGCTTTTTTTTATTTGCAAAAATCTTAGGGTAATCCAACAAATGTTCCAAACTATGCCTAATTGATTTTAGACATTTGTAGAGTAAATGAAAGCCATTATTATAAAATATAAAGCTGAGGCGGTTGGAGCCGCTTTGGGCGCAATTGTTGGTTGGGGTTACTGGTATTTTGTTGGATGTTCAACCGGAAGTTGTACTATCACTTCACACCCTTTTAACAGTACTGTATACGGCGCATTTATGGGCGGAATATTAGGAAGTATGTTTAAAAAATCAGAAAAACAAGATCAGAAAAATCAAACAAAATGAAAACTACAGAAGAATTAATCAAATCGGGCGAGGCCACCATTGTAGATGTACGGACTCCTTCTGAATTTATGGGTGGCCATGTAAACGGAAGTATTAATATTCCTTTACAGGAAATATCGGCACGTTTAACGGAATTTAAAAAAATGAAAAATATTGTTTTGTGCTGTGCCTCAGGTAACAGAAGCGGTCAGGCTGCCGCTTATTTAAAGCAAAATGGCATCGAGTGCAAAAATGCAGGTTCATGGCTGGAAGTAAATTGTTATTGTTAAACAATAGATAAAGAAAAATGATACAGCTAATAAAAAATATTTTAGGCATTGGCCCTAAGATTAAGATTGGAGAATTGATAGCTAATGGAGCTATCATACTTGATGTGAGAACACGAGGTGAATATTCATCCGGGCATGCCAAAGGCTCTATAAATGTTCCGCTCGATCAATTGTCGGGGTATTTAAGAAAAATAAAAGATAAAGAGCACCCTATTATTACCTGCTGCGCTTCAGGTATGAGAAGCGCCTCCGCCAAAAGCTTCCTAAAAGGGCAAGGATATAAAAATGTTCACAATGCGGGTCCATGGCAAACACTTAACAAACATTGTAAATGAAAAACGTATTAAATAGTTTAAAACAAAGATTAATTACCGGCTGGACGTTCCTGAGAATTGTCAGGCTTGGATTAGCTTTAATACTAACCGTAGAAGCATGGAATAACTCCGAGATATTGTTTGCAATCCTGGGAAGCTTCCTGGTATTTCAAACCATTTTCAATTATGGTTGTTGCGGGGCGGCGGGATGTGCTATAGATCATACAGGGTCAAAACATAGATCATCTGATAGAGGAGATGAGATAACTACTTTTAGCGAAGTGAAATAAAACAAGAATGATCATTCCTGAAATAATATATTCAACCGTAGCTAATAAATGTCCACGTTGCCACAAAGGAAAGGTATTTGAAAACAATAATCCCTATAGTTTTAACGGGCCTTTTGAAATGAAAGAATGTTGTTCTGAATGCAATTTAAAATACGAACGCGAACCGGGATTCTTTTACGGTGCACTTTATGTGTCGTATGCATTAATGGCGGGTGTTTTTATTATTTGGTTTTTAACGGATTTGCTTTGGCTGCACTTGGAGGCTGTTAATTTGCTGATATTTGTTATATCAACGATACTTGTTTTATTTCCGGTAGTTTTCAGATCTGCAAGAATTATCTGGCTTAATTTTTTCATCCGCTTTGATAAAAAATATTCTGGTAAGAATAAAGTAACTATTCATCCAAAAGAGAGGGATAGTAAGAATGTATACAATTAGAAATAAAAAAATGAAAACGAAAATAATAATTGACAATTTGAAATGTGGTGGATGTGCAGGATCAATTAAAAAAGGCTTAAGATCATTTTCCGAAGTGTCTGATGTAATAGTGGATCTCGAGAACGAAACAGTAGAGATAACACATAGCGATGGATTTCAGATAGAAAAATTAAAAAATAAGTTAAGCTCAATGGGCTATCCTGCCAAAGGAACGCTGGAAGGCTTTGATAAGTTTGCTGCAAACGCTAAATCTTATGTGAGCTGTGCCATTGGAAAAATTTCAAAAGAAGATTAAGATGACAAGCTTTAATGAAATAATTAATTCGGAGAAGCCGGTATTGGTAGATTTTTATGCCGAGTGGTGTGGACCATGTAAAATGATGACACCCATACTTGAACAATTAAAAAAGATGATCGGCAACACGGCCACCATAATTAAAATAGATGTTGATAAAAACCCAAAAGCGGCGCATGAATACCAGGTAAAGGGCGTGCCAACATTAATGATATTTAAGAAAGGCGATGTGAAGTGGCGGCAATCGGGCGTTGTTCCTGCAGACCATTTAAAACAAATTATTGAACTTAATAGTTAAGCAATAAAATCAGAACAAGTTAACGAACCGGCCCTGATGAAGAAAATTGAATTGAAACCATGAAGAATGTGATAATCGGAAAACGGGAGGCCCTAAATAATTGGATAAGGCAATTTGCAACTATAATTGATATAGAAAGAAGAATGTATAAAGTGCAAGAGGGACTATTAGGTGTATTTAAGTGGGGTACATTTAAACCTTTGCCAAAGATTGATTACGTATTGATATTTAGAAGTCTTTTTGCAAAGTGTGAGGCTTGTTCGATCGATGAGCAGGAGAATAACCCAAATGCATATTTTCAGGTGAGTCTTGTATATAATAAAAACAGGAAGATCGTTGTTGAGGAAACAAAAAATAAAGAAGAAGCTTTTGCGCTGGCTAAGTTAGTTGCAGTGGGTTTAAATACCAAACTCAGAGATTCGGCAAGCGTTAGAGGGCAAAGTTCCTGGCTAATTAATTAAAACGTTCATGAAAATGAGTATGACTTCCGTTTTTTTACTTGTAATAATAGGGCTCGTTGCAGGAGGGTTGGGAGGAATGGTAGGCCTTGGTGGAGGGATCATATTAATACCGGCGCTTATATTGATCATGAAACTCGATCAACAAACCGCACAAGGAACAAGCATTGCGGTTATGTTACCACCCATAGGACTATTCGCTGTTTACAATTATTATAAAGCAGGTTATGTAAATACAAAGTACGCGTTGATAATAGCAGCCGCATTTATGGTAGGGGGTTATTTTGGTTCGTTGCTTGCTTTAAAACTCTCGCCTGACACAATGAGAAAAGTGTTTAGCGTGATACTTGTTGCAATTGCATTAAAGATGTTTTTTTCCGAAAAAACCAACTGAATTTCTTAAAGAAGATTCAGATAAGCTGCCAGGGTAGTAGTGGAAATACTTTCAGCTATTTCAAAGATTACTTTTTATGAATTTCTCGCAATACTCTTTAATAAGAGTTCTAACTTTTCTAAACTCGTTCTTAATTTCTTCTTCTGTTCCCATTGCCTTTGCAGGATCAGGAAAGTTATTATGAAAACGTTTTGCTTTTGAAGGAAAGTATGGACAACGTTCGTTGGCATTATCACAAACTGTAATGATAAAATCAAATTCGATTTCCCTGTACTCATCAACATTGTTAGAGGTTTGTCGTGAAATGTCAATGCCGTCTTCTTTCATAGTAGCAACGGCTTTTGGATTTACTCCATGCGTTTCAATACCTGCACTGTAAACCAAAGCCCTGTTTCCCGCAAAATGCCGCAGATATCCTTCGGCAATTTGGCTGCGACAACTATTTCCTGTACATAACACTAATATTCTTTTAGGGTCCATTGGTTTACACAAAAAGCCACACAATATTAATAACGCAAAACTTGGGGTCGAAGCCAAAGATCATCTGAAGGATAACCACTGACGAAGTGATCACTATTGGTTTTTTATACTTGATCAAAAACTCTTTCATATTAGCAACATTTTGAATCGGGCCCGCAGCAGGCCGACTTTTTTTCATTAAGATCAGATAATTTTATCTTTTGTTTTTCTCCTGTAATACCACAACTATCGCTAGCAAGGCAAGCGGTTTGTTTCTGCGTCAGTAAAAAATTCTTGCCGTCAAAATCAATACCATATTTGCCAATAGTGTCGCTTTGGTATTCTACTTCAATTTCCCCGTCTTGTATATTTAAAATTTTCTCTGAAAGAGAAATAATGTCTTCCATTTTCTTTGGCGCCAAACGATGATCAAAATCATTGGCCTCCCATAACTGGAAACTGATCGTTTGCTCTCTGCGAACTGTACCACCGCAATCAATAAAATGTTTGTTTACCTGTCCTACTTCCGTAACATGAAAATGTTGTGGTACAAGGTTTCCGTCTGGCAGCTGAAAGTTTAATTCATTTACTGCACTTAGTTTTGTTTTAAATTCTGATAACTTCATTTTGTTTTATTAATCGTTATTTGACGATAGTTAAGTTTAAATTTTTTTAAGATCAGCAACACTTCATCTTAGGCGTATTATATGTGCCGAAGAATGTGCTTAAATATGTTTTTGCTGTATCCCATTCTTTTTCGTCAATACAGTAACACACTTTTGCGCCATCAATATCGCCTTTAATTAGTCCTGCATCTTTCAGTTCTTTTAAATGCTGAGAAACGGTGCTTTGCGATAAAGGAATTTCTTCAACTATATCACCGCACATGCAAGCTTGCTTTTTGATAAGCACTTCTAATATAGCAATGCGGGCAGGATGCCCCAAAGCCTTCATGTACTTTGCAATTTTGTTTTGCTTAACGGTAAATTCTTCAGTTTTAGTAGTTCCCATGTAGGTTTGTAATATATCGCAATATTACGATATATATTTGAAACCACCAAATTTTTTATAACGGATTGTAGCGGAAATATTTTGTCCGCCCGCTTTAGATCAGAACGAAAAATGAACTTTGTTTGCCTTCTCAAATTAAAGTGAAAGCGAAAAACAGGGTACGTTAAAAAAAATCAGGTTAAACCTGTAACTTTTAAGAATAGTTGCGTTATTGGCTTTGTATGAAAATATTTTTACGTTTTCTGGTCATATATTTTTTTCTTTATGCTAAGGCAAAAGCACAAAACCTGGTATCTAACCCGGGCTTTGAAGCCGCGCAAAAGTTACCTTACAGATCGTCAAACAGTATTAACCGCGCAAAAGGCTGGAGCGCACCAAAATATAGCTCTGATTATTATTACAAAGGCGCCGGCAGGCACTGTGGTGCTCCAAAAAATATTTTTGGCAAACAAAAACCTCATTCAGGAAATGCCTATGCGGGAATTTGTACCCGCAAAAAATTTCTCGAATACTTACAAACAAAACTCAGCGATACTTTGGTAAAAGGGCAAGAGTATCTTATTGAGTTTTATTTAAGCCGCGCCGAAAGATCTATCAGGTCGTTAAAAGAAATAGGCATTTATTTTACCGATAAAAAAATAATTGATATTGTAGAAAGAGGCCTTCCAATAAAACCACAGGTTGATTTTGTTAACCAGAAAGGTTTTCGAAGCAAGAAAAAGTGGCTTAAACTTTCTGCAACCTATATCGCAAAAGGTAACGAACTGGTTATGATCCTCGGGCATTTTAATTATGACCCCCGCGATGATAAACGCTGGATGCTTTGTCACTACTATGTCGATGATGTATCAATTACTCCTATAGGCAATATAAATACAGAAGATACGTTATCTAACCATACAAACACAGAAATAAAAGATTCTATTTCGCCTGCTTTTTTACCAAAGCCGGGAGAGACCGTAATATTAAGAAATGTTTTTTTTGATACAAATAAAAGTGATCTATTGCCAGGTTCGTTTTCTGAATTAAATAAACTGGCTAACTATTTAAATAATAACGCAGGTACATCTATTACCATTAATGGATATACGGACAATACAGGGAATGAAATACAAAACAGAACGCTTTCAGAAGCAAGAGCAAAGGCTGTTGCAGATTATTTAACGGCAACAGGTGTCGATCCATCCCGTATAATATATAGAGGCTACGGGAGCATCAATCCTGTTTCCACAAATAATTCAGGGGAGGGTAAACAGCAAAACAGGAGAGTTGAGTTTATAATAACCGAAAAATAAAGCTATATTTAAAAATCTTTACCTTATTTTATGAGAATAACTACATTCAGAAATTTCATTTTTCTTTTTGTGTTAACCGCGGCCTTAAAAGGTATGGCTCAAAACTCTTTATATTCTGTTAAAGGCCAAATTAACTCCCCGCAGGGCAAGGCCATAGAGTTTGGTAATGTGATCGCTTTGTCTACAAAAGATTCGTCACTATTAAAAGGTGCTCCGTTTGAAAATGGGGTCTTCAGGTTAGACGGTATTACCACCGATTCTATACTTTTAAAAATTACGAGTATCGGATATAGCGATCTTGTAAAACCAATTTACCATATAGGTAATGATACAATGATCGATATTGGAAACACTGTTCTTGAAGATAATAATACACTTAATGAAATAACTGTTTCGGCAAAAACGCCTTTATTTGAAATGGATGGTGAAAAGGTTAAAGTAAATGTAGAAAATACAAGCTTAAACTCTGCAGGTACCGCCTTGGATGTATTACGCCGCTCGCCCGGGATAATGGTAAGCAGCTCGGATGTGGTTTCTGTTTTTGGAAAAGGTACCGCAATTATATATCTCGATGGGTTGTTGCTCTCTTCAACAGATCTTCTTAAGTCTCTTCCCTCCAGCGAGGTTAAAAGTATTGAGATCATTCGTAATCCATCTTCCAAATATGATGCAGCAGGCATGGCCGTTATAAATATTATTACGGTTAAAAATAACTTGCAGGGATACAATGGCAACATCATTCAAAATTTATTGCAGGGAAATTATTTGTTTACCTATACGGGCCTGAGGTTAAATTATACAAAGAAGAAATGGAGCACTTATGTAAGTTACGGTAATAATATGGGCAAACAATGGAATTCTGATGCTTACCAGCGGTTATATAAAACCAAAGACACCATAAATACAGAGATGAATAATTTTATTTATGACAAACAGAATTACACAAACGTTCATTATTATAGAACCGGTGTTAATTATCGTATGGACTCTACAACCACTTTTGGCCTTCAATACAACGGGTTTTATAATTCGCGCAACGATCTGTCTGAAAATAACAATAGCATTTTGGCAAACGGCAATGAGCAGTACCAGCTGCATACAACAACCAAAAATAACCCGCAATTGGTTAATAATGCTATAAATGCCAGCTACAGTAAAAAACTCGATACTCTTGGTTCTGAATTTTTTATTGCCGCACAATACGGTAATTTTATTATCAGGCAAACCGGTAACATTCATTTAAAAACAACCTATAATGGTTTAATTTCAGAAGAAGAAAAAAGAAATTCGAATACCAACAATATTAAAATAGCCGGCGCGCAGATCGATCTTACAAAAGCATTTAATAAATACCTTAAATTAGAAAGTGGTTTAAAAGAATCCAATATTGCCAAATTAAGCGATATCAGGTTTGAGAACCAGCAGGCTGATGGATCCTGGCTTTCAGATCCTTCGTATTTAAATGGCTTTGCGTTTAACGAAAATATTGGCGCAGCGTATAGCGAATTACGTTTTAAAAAGAAAAAAATAAATATACGCCTGGGCGGAAGGGCAGAGCTAACCCATTCTGAAGGATATTCGAAGGTCCTGAATAAAAAGATCATTCAACGGCAATACCTTAATTTTTTTCCGAGTGGTTATTTTAGTTATGATTTTACAAAAGATCTTTTAACATCACTAACGGTTTCAAGCCGAATCAATCGCCCTACATTTCAAGATCTTGATCCGTTCATTAATTATATTGATTCACTGTCTTCTTTTCGTGGCAATCCTTATTTGCTGCCAGAGTATACTAACGGCGTTGAAGCAGCTTTGGTATATATGAAAGAGGCTAATATTACTTTTGGCTACAGCAAAACCAACGGGGCCATGCGATTGGTGGTAGATAAACTTAACGATAGCACCGACGCATTTACGGCCACCACCAAAAATCTAAAAAAAAGTGAGACATTTTCTTTTGGTATTACTATTCCGTACGAGTTATCCTGGTGGACCACCGCCAACTATTTTGGTTATTTTTTAAATACCTTTAGTTATGAGCAGGGTGGTATTCTTATACAAAACAATAAACCAACCTTTAGCATCTATTTGTACGACGAGTTCCGCTTTAAAAAATATGCTTCGTTAGAGATCATTTATGAATATACATCTGCAGGTGTAGATGGGATCTTTGTGTCGCGCCCTTTCTCACAACTAAATGCCACTTTAAAGAAAACTTTTTTTAAAGATAAACTAACCTGCCGTTTTATTGCCAGTGATATTTTAAACAAATACATCATGGCAGGGCAAAGCAATATACCGGTTTACCAGGTAAATTACAGGTCGCGTGTTAATATGCATTATTTTATGCTAGGCATTAATTACAAGTTTGGTAAATTAAAGAATAGCTCTTATAGAAACCGCTCGGTAAGCGATGAAGAATATAACCGGGTAAAGATGGGTAAATAAAACCCAAACAATCTCCTTAACTTCAGTAAAATACAGGCAAATTCTTTTTTTTTGTTAAAAATTTGCGTAGTCAAATAACTTCATATATATTTGTAGTCAAATAACTACATAATGAATTTAAGAAGAGATGTTTTTCAGGCCATTGCAGATCCTACAAGAAGGGCCATACTTGTTTTAGTGGCCTCGCAATCTATGACGGCGGGGGCTATAGCAGCAAATTTTGATACAGCCAGGCCCACCGTATCAAAACACTTACAAATACTTACCGAATGCGAGTTGCTTAAACAAGAGCAGGAGGGCAGAGAAATTTATTATCATTTAAATCCTAAAAAAATGAAGCAGATAGCAGACTTTATAGAACCTTTTCGCAAAATGTGGGAAGACAGGTTTAATAAATTAGAAACAATAATGAAGAAATATAAAAACAAATAATATGGAATTAAAAACAAAGATCAATGCTGAAGATGGCGAGCAGGAAATAGTAATTACACGCGAGTTTGACCTGCCCGTGGACCTCCTTTTTAAAGCTCACGTAGAAGCCGAATTTGTAGAGCAGTGGATGGGAACAAAAGTATTAAAACTGGAGGCTAAAAAGCACGGAAGTTACCAATTTGAAACAACCGACCCTAAAGGTAATAAACATGGCTTTAACGGAACGATACATGAATTTGTGACGGATAAAAAAATTACGCGCACATTTGAAATGGAACAAGGACCCTTTGGCGTGCAACTTGAATTTTTGGAATTTGAAAAATTAACCAACGATACCAGTAAATTAACCATGCATGTTATCTATAGATCGGTTGATGTGAGAGATCAATTGTTGAAATTACCATTTGCCCAGGGTATAAATATGGCGCATAACAGAATACAGGAGATCGGAAATAAATTAATAACAAATAAAAAATAAGTAAAATGGAAAAGAAGAAAAAAATAGCGTATTGGTGCGTAACAGCCTTGTTATGTTTTTGCATGTTAGGTGGTATTGGACAGTTATTGCAGGTAAAAGAAGTACTTGCAGGTTTTGATCCGCTTGGGTATCCGCATTATTTTGTATCAATTATTGGTTTCTGGAAAGTGATGGCCATAATAGCGATACTTGTGCCTAAATTTCCTTTAGTTAAAGAATGGGCCTACGCCGGTGTATTTTTTGTAATGACAGGCGCGTCAATTTCTCATATAGTTATGGATGGGTCGGTCTTTCATACTATTGTGCCCCTGGTAATTGCAGGTTTAGGTGTAGCTTCGTGGTATTTAAGACCGCCATCACGAAAAATCGTTGCGGTTAATCAATAACAATTCTTAATTTTAATTGTTAATCAATAAAAAGAAATTATGAACCCAAAAGTTGATTTTTATTTTACCAAAGCGAAAAAGTGGCAGGAGGAGATCAAAAAATTAAGAACCATTATTCTTGATTGTCATCTCACCGAAGAATTAAAATGGGGTGTACCCTGTTACACATTTCAAAACAGCAACGTTGTTTTAATACATACTTTTAAAGATTACTGCGCTGTTTTATTTCATAAAGGTGTATTACTAAAAGATCCCAAAAAGATCCTTATTCAACAAACAGAGAACGTACAAGCGGCCCGTCAGGTAAGGTTTACAAATATTAGTGAAATAAATAAACTTGAAAAAACACTTAAGGCATATATTTATGAAGCTTGTGAAATTGAAGAGTCGGGCGTAAAAGTACCGATGAAAAAAACAAAAGAGTTTGCGGTTCCCGAAGAGTTTCAAAAAGTGCTAAATAAAAATGCAGCCTTAAAAAAAGCTTTTAATGCTTTAACACCGGGCAGACAAAGAGGTTACCTGCTTTATTTTTCTTCTGCCAAACAAGCAAAAACCCGCGAGGCAAGAATTGAAAAATACATTCCACAAATATTAGATGGAAAAGGTGTTGATGATTAACGAATCGTTTCTTAAAAAATTATTTTAACATGGCTAAAAAACAATTGTCAGCGCAGCAGCAACACGAGTTGCTAACTCTTTTAAAAACCCGTTTTGAAAAAAATGTAAAACGGCACAAAGGTATTGAGTGGGCAAAAGTACAGGCAAAACTTGGAAAAAAACCCGCAAAACTTTGGATACTCGATGAAATGGAGGTTACTGGTGGAGAGCCGGATGTTATTGGTTATGATAAAAAAACGGATGAGTTTGTTTTTTGCGATTGCTCTGAAGAAAGCCCGAAAGGCCGCAGAAGTCTTTGCTACGATACAGAAGCATTGAATTCGAGAAAAGAAAATAAGCCAAAAGATAGCGCTATGAATATGGCTGCTGCCATGGGCATTAAGATCTTATCTGAAGATGAGTATCGCGATTTACAAAAACTCGGCAAATTTGATACAAAAACTTCGAGTTGGATCGAAACATCTGCGGAGATCAGAAAACTTGGCGGCGCTCTTTTTTGTGACCGTAGATACGATACGGTTTTTGTATATCACAACGGTGCCGAATCTTATTACGCCGCAAGGGGATTTAGAGGTATATTGAAAGTGTGATCTGTATAAAAAAGAAGTTCTAAGTGAATTAGCTAAAAACGATTTAGAACACTATTAACGGATAGAATAGATGGTGATTAATACCTTGCTAACATTTAAAATATTAAATTTACGTCCAATAAAATTACAGTAGAAGATGTTTAAAGAACATATTCTTTACTTACTTGTATATTATTTATGGACGAAATAAAACTCTCTTATGTAACTATAACTTACGAGGCGCCAATTGTGTACTTTGTTTATAATGAAGGTGCCGAGCTTGGGTTCCCTGAAATAAGAGAGCTTATTTTTTACGCAGAAAAAATAAGCAACTATAAACCCTACGTTACTTTTTCTGATGTAAGAATAAATATGAACATAACCGAAGAAGGAAAACGGTTTGTTGCTAACTTAAATAATATGCCACTATTTAGAGGTACCGCGGCATTGGTAAAAAACGATATGTATAAATATGGGGCCAATATACTTCAGGCCTTAGGTAAAAAAAAATACCCTTTTCGCGCATTTACAGATAAAGAAGAAGCTATAAAGTGGCTTTTATCTTTGCCGCTTCTGTAATTTTGTAAATTATCTTCTACAAAATACCCACATTTATATTTTTATAGAATCTATTACAAGATCTTTTATGTATTCATAGAGTACATCGTCATCCTCTTGTACCCCAATTTCAATAAGTTCTTTATTGTATTTATCTATAAAGATCTCAACATAAAAATTATCAAGCAGTAAAAGCGAGATATAATAATCTTTTGTTTCAACGGTGGTGATCACTTCTCCGTAATTCCATGCTATCTCAGTTCGCGCATCAGCTTGCAAGGATGTAAAGTATGTCTTTTCCATAATCTTACTTTTTAGTTTGGCCTTCTCAACTAAAACTGAGAAAGTTCTTTAAATAGTAAAACAAATTCTTTGCCAGAAAAATTCAGATAGAAATAGATCGGGTAATATATTTCACAAAAAGCAGGTTAATTAACAGATTTTTACATTTGAGAGGTCACAATTTCATGATCTCTTCAACCAGTAATTTTACTTCATCCAGGGTATTGTTTTTTCCGAAAGAAAAACGGAAGGAATTTTTCACTTCCTCATCGCTTAAGCCCATGGCCTTTAAAACATGCGAAGGTTCAGGGCTGGCACTTGTACAGGCCGATCCGCTGGAGAAAGCAAATTTAGTTGCTAAAGAGATTATTTTTTTAGTTGAAGGAAAGGTAAGGTTGCTGGTATTATATAACCGGTGTTTGGTACTCCCGTTAATCTGTAAACCTTCAATATCCAGTAATTGATGCTCAAAATAATTTTTCAGTTTAGAAACTTCGGTTCCAATTTCCCAAAAATTTCGTTCAAACAATTCAGCAGCTTTTCCAAAACCGGCAATTAAAGGCACATTCAGAGTTCCTGAACGTTTTCCGTTTTGATGGCCGCCACCATTTACCTGTTCAATTAAATTTACCCGTGGGTCTTTTCTTTTTACATATAAAGCGCCAACGCCTTTTGGGCCGTACATTTTATGCGCGCTAAAGGCCATACAATGCACACCCAGTTCTTTCACATCGCAGCGTTCTTTGCCCACAAATTGTGTGGCATCGCTAAAAAATAAAATATTTTTAGTATTACAGATATCGGCAATTTTTTCGAGGGGCTGAATAACGCCTGTTTCGTTATTGGCGGCCATAATACTTACCAATATAGTTGTTGGTTTTATTGCGGCTTTTAATTCTTCAATATCAACTAAGCCTTCTTTGTCTACATTCAGATAAGTAATATCCGCACCTTTATGTTCAAGTGCAGCGCAGGTATCCAGCACGGCTTTGTGTTCGGTTTTTGTGGTAATAATATGATTGCCTTTACTGGCATAAGCTTCAAAAATGCCTTTTAATGCCAGGTTAACCGATTCAGTGGCTCCGGATGTAAAAATAAGTTCAGAATCATCACAATTAATTAAACGGGCAATTTGTTGCGTGGCTTTTTCAATGGCGGCCTGCGCCACCCAGCCAAAGGCGTGCATTTTGCTAGCTGCATTACCATAATTTTCATTATAAAAAGGGATGATCGTTTCAATAACTTCTGAATCTACTTTTGTAGTGGCATTATTATCAAAATAAATTATATTGTTTATCATCTTCAATAAATTATCTTTGCAAGCGTGTTTAAAGGTATAAATAAACATTATTTTTTACTTCATATAATTGTATTTATTTGGGGTTTTTCTCCTGTTTTAGGCCGTTTTATCGATACAAATGCCTATCAGCTGGTGTGGTTTCGTATTTTAATAACAGTAGCGGTTATGTTCCTGTATTTAAAGATCACAAAACACAATATGCGTATCTCCTCCCGGCATTTGTGGCAACTAAGCGGCATTGGCACAATTATCATGATTCACTGGTTAATGTTCTATGGTGCTATTAAAGCTTCCAATATCAGCGTAACCATGGTTGCTTTTAGTACCGGTACTTTATTCAGTTCTATTATTGAACCCATTCTTTATAATAGAAAGATCCGTTTATATGAAGTTATTATTGGCCTTATTATTATGGGTGCCATTGGTCTTATCTTTTCTATAGAAACACAATATTGGCTGGGTATTTTATTGGGCATCGGCGCTGCTTTTACTTCTTCTTTATTTGGGGTGTTTAACGGTATTATGTCACACAAATTAAAACCTGGTATCATCAGTTTTTATGAATTAAGTGCAGCCTTTATTGGTTTGTCTTTATTTTTAGCAATAAGTGGAAATTTTCAGGCTGGTTTTTTTAATTTGAGCGGCCTTTCGGTTATTGGTCTTTTGCTTTTAAGCCTGGTGTGTACGGTTTTTCCGTTCATTGCTTCTGTAGATCTTTCAAAATATATAAGCCCTTATACTATTGTGCTTACAGTTAACCTTGAAACGGTGTATGGTATTATCTGGGCCATTTTATTTTATAACGAAAATAAAGAGGTAAAACCCACGTTCTACATCGGTGTATTGATCATTTTATTTGCGATCTTTTTAAACTCATATTTAAAAAGGTTAAGTGATAAAAAATTGGCAGAGAATTAATATCTTTAAAGTAAACTCTAAAAGTGCAGTTAAAAAAAATTCTCATAGTCCGTTTTAGCTCTATTGGTGATATTGTTTTAACAACACCGGTTGTTCGCTGCGCTAAAAACCAGTTAAAGGGATGTGAAATTCATTATGTTACCAAAGAGGCTTTTAAAAGTGTGTTGGTACACAACCCTTACATTGATAAGTTGTATACTTTTAAAAACGATATTTCTGAGTTATATGAGCAACTAAAGAGTGAAAACTATGATGTTGTGATTGATCTTCATAAGAACCTTCGCAGTTTAAGGTTAAAGCAAAAATTAAAAACAGTTAGTTACTCTTTTAATAAATTAAATATTCAAAAATTTTTAGCTGTAAATTTTAAGCAAATAAATAAATTACCAAAAATTCATATTGTAGAGCGTTATTTTGAAACCATTGCGCCGCTTAAAGTTAAAAGCGATGGTAAAGGTCTTGACTATTTTATTAATAAAAATGATGCCGTAGATACTTCTGCGTTACTTCCTGGCCAAAAAAAATTTGTTGCTTTGGTTGTGGGAGGTTCTTACCACACAAAAAAAATTCCTTTAAATAAACTGGTACAGATCTGCCAGGCAATAAAACTGCCGGTTATCTTATTGGGTGGAAAAGAAGACCATAGTATTGCAAACGAACTGCATAAACAGTTTCCGCAATTAATAAATGCCTGCGGTCAATATTCCATTAATCAAAGTGCCTCTATTATAGAGCAAGCCGAGTGGGTAATCACTTCCGATACTGGTTTAATGCACATTGCTTCTGCGTATAACAAAAAAATAGTTTCTGTTTGGGGCAACACCATTCCTGAATTTGGTATGGCGCCGTACATGCCCGTTCCTGAAAATAAGATCCTTGAAGTGGAAGGCCTAAACTGCAGACCCTGCTCTAAACTGGGTTTTAAAAAATGTCCCAAAGGTCATTTTAAATGCATGAACGACATTGATCTTTCTGTTATAAAAGAACTTAAATAAAAAAGCCCGGAAATTTTCCGGGCTTTTTTTAAGAGTTAAAATTCATTATTCAAGAATCAGTTTCTTTCTTACTTTTTCTTTTCCAATTTCTACTTCAATTAAATATACGCCTCTTGCTATGGTATTTAAATTAATTGTAGTGCTGTTTTGTACATTCTTATCGGCGGCAATTAACTGGCCCAGGTTATTATATAAGGTATAGTTGAATGATGCACCCGTGTATTGCACTGTTACATTGCTTTGCGCGGGGTTAGGGTAGATCAGTAAAATAGTGTTATTGCCAGCCGTGCTTTGTATGCCGGTTGCAAAACCAACACAAATACTTGGCGAAACCACACATCCGTTGGCATCTGTAACGATAACCGTATAGCATCCCGGAGTTAAACTGTTTGCAGTTGGATTATTTCCCCCAACCGGCGACCAGCTATAAGTATATGGAGAAGTACCGTTACCAACAAAAACATTTGCAGAACCATCTGCGCAACTACCGCAAGTAGCATTGGTTGATGTAATATTTGCAATTATATTATTAGACGGGGCAAAAATTGAAAATGTATTTGTTGATTTACATCCTGCGGCATCCGTTGTAGTTAAAGTATAATTACCGGCACATAAACTTGTGCAAGGCATAGAGCTACAACCGCTTGATAAACTGTAGGTGAATGGTGGTGTACCGGCACTTGTACTGGCGTTTACCATGCCCGAGCATGGGTTAACACAATTGGCATTTGTTTTTGACGGAACAGTTAATGGATTAGAGTTAACAGTAATGGCAATGATACTGCTGGTAGTGCAACCACCGGCTCCGGAGGCAGATACTGTGTAAGAAGCAGACGTTGCTGGTGTTACAGAATATACGGCGCCTGTAACAGTAGTAGTAACCCACGAATAAGCATAACTCGTATACGTGCTGCTGGCTGTCATTGTTACCGATTTACCGGCACAGATCGTAGTTGCCGGAGTTGTTGCAACGTTAATAGCAGGCGGCGCTATAACATTAACTACAGCAGTAGCCGATCCTGTACAAGAACCATTTGAGCCAATTAAGGTATAAGTTGTGTTGATAGAAGGACTGGCAGTAATACTTGTTGCATTAGAACTGCCTGGCGTCCAGGTATAAGCCGTTGCACCGCTTCCGGTAAGCGTAGCTGTACCGCCAACGCAAATAGATGCAGGATTGGTGGCGATCAGAACTGATAACGAACTACCAACAGATACACTAACGGTTTTGGTATTGGTGCAACCTGTTGTAGTGCCAATAACAGTATAGGTTGTGTTTGAAGAAGGGGAAACCAGTAATGGATTACCTGTAAAACCTGTGCTCCACGAATAGCTGGTAGCACCGCTGGCGGTTATAGTGGCCGTACCACCCGGGCAAATAGTTTGATTGTTAACACTTACAACAGGGCTGCTGATATTTATTGTATGGGTTACTGAAGCTGTTGAAGTTCCATTGGCGCCAACCAACGTTATAGTATATACACCCGCAGCAGCATAAGATACTGAAGGGCTTACAGCGTTAGATGTGGCCGGCGAACCTCCCGTCATTGTCCAGGTGTAAGTCGTATTAGAAGCACCAATGCTGGTATTGGTTAAATTAAAAGTTGCACCCACACAAGTTGAGGTTGGTAAAGAGAAATTTAAAGTTGGTGTAGGGAAAACCAAATTAATATTATCTAAATAAAGCGCCTGGCCGTAATGGCCATGGTTAACAAAACTAAACATCACATTACCCTGGCCCGCTGTTAGTGCAGATACATCGATTGTATCTCTTCTCCATTGAGCAGCAGTAGGCGTAAACATATTTGCCTGTAATGTGCCCGCCGAGCTTGAAAGTGTTGATCCGCCTTTCAAGTAAATATTTGTCCAGCTGGTACCACAATTGGTAGAGAGTTTTACTTCAAGCGAATCTGAAAAAAGATTTCCGGCGGTATTGTCATATTCTTTATAGGCAACATCAAAACGCAGTCTTGCACTTGCTACATTACTAAATGTATATTTTGGCGTTCGCATTTCATCACGGTCGGGTGCTGCATCAATATCATAATTATCATAAGTAACGCACGCGGTGCTTGTTCCAAAACCACCAAGCGTTGGGCCTGTTACACGGGTAAAATAATTGGCATCGTTATTTACATTATAAGGTGTCCAGTTGGGAGGTAAGAACGTAGTTGCCTGAAATCCTTCGATCAATGGTAAGGCAATTGGCCCGGCCACTGTAATGTAAGCTAATTTTACTTTTGTATTATTACCATTTGCGTTAGCCGCTTTTAATGAAACAGAATAAGTACCGGGGCTTGCCCATTGTACAGATGGATTAGCAGCATTTGAAGTGGCAGGAGTTCCGCCTTGGAAGGTCCATGTATAACTTGTTGGTGCGTACATTGAACTGTCGATAAAAGCAACCGAAACGCCGGGGCAAATATTTCGGGTTAACGTAAAAAAGTTAGCAATTGGAGGGAGTGTTAGAAAAGAAGCAGCGCAATTCATGGAAGCAAAGGCTTCAATTCGTCCGGCCCCTAATTGATTTCCTGAAGCGTAAGCAGAGTTACCTGATATAGTATAAATATTTACCGCGTTAGTAGAGATGCAATTTAAAACATCGTTTTGTGTCATAAATGAACATTTTGACAACATTAAGCCGGCAAGGCCTGCAACTAAAGGTGTTGCCATAGATGTACCGGAAAATGACATGTAACCGTTGGATGGAGTAGTGCTCATGATATTCTCTCCGGGCGCAGCAATATCAACCCAGGTACCGCGGCATGAGAAACTTGACTTTACGTTACTTGTTGCAACAGATGCAACACAATATACGTTATTATATGCCGCAGGATAATGAAGCACGGTTTCGTTTGCGGTTCCGCCATCGTTACCGGCAGCGCATATTACAATACAACCTCTGTTCCAGGCATAATCAATTACAGATTGCTCTGCGGCTGAAGCGGTTCCTGCACCTCCCCACGAACATGATATTACACGTGCTTTGATCTTTGCAGCATAAATAATACCCTGGTAGCCATAAGGAATAGAAGTAGTTGTTCCTGCGTCATTCTGGCACTTTACCGGAACTATTTTTATGTTCCAACCTATAGAAGCAACACCAAGACCATTGTTTGTGCTTGCTCCGGCAATACCTGCACAGTGCGTACCATGGTTCATTGCAACCTGTGTTGGTATGGTGTTATTATCATTGTCGGCAGCGTCCCAACCGTTAACATCATCAATATAACCGTTACCATCATCATCAATAGAGTTATTGGCAATTTCACCGGCGTTGGTATAAATATTTCCTACAAGATCGTTGTGCGCCCTGTCTACCGCGTTATCGCAAATAGCCACAGTAATGTTTGAATTACCAAACGTAGTACTATTATATACGTTCCAGGCATTTGTGGCATTTATTTGATTTAAATGCGTGCCAAATGTAGGATCGTTTGGTGTTATATCTACTTTATTTAAATTTACTTTTTCAGCATATTCAACTCCGGGCGCAGTTTTTAACTCGTTAATAAAAGCATCTACCTTTGTTATTTGCGAAAACTCAAATTTTAAAATATAAGGTAATTTTTCATCGTCATCGGCCTGGTAAAATGGCTTGTAAGCCCTGGTAACACCATATTTGGTTAAAATTTTATTTACCGATGCTAATTTAGAGACCGGGATATTATTTGGATTGTCTTTAGAAACTTCTTTTAATGCAGCTTTTGTAAATTTTACATATACCTCGCCATCAACTTGGTATCTGTAAACCGTTTGCGCATTTGCTGCAGTAATGCATAAACAAAAAATAATTGCTGATAAAATTTTTTTCATCGTTTTGTGTTATTTAAATTTAGTTAGTTGATATTAGTAAATATAGAGAAATCCACTAAAAATCCAAAGATTTTAATCAAAAAAGCGTTATTTTTAACAAATGAGATTGGCTGTAATAGATTGTGGTACGAACACCTTTAATTTACTTATTGTAGAGTTCAATGATCAAAAAAAATATTCAAAGATATTTAATTCGCGTATCGCTGTAAAGCTTGGCCAGGGCTCAATTAACAAAGGTTTTATTGGAGAAGAGCCTTTTAAAAGAGGTATTGATGGTATTAAAGTTTTGAATGAAGAGATCCGTAGATTTAATGTATCTAAAATTTTAGCTTTTGCTACATCAGCCATACGCGATGCAAGTAATGGAAAAGAATTTGTAGAGGAAGTAAAAAAGCAGACGCAAATTGATGTTGAAGTGATCAACGGCGATCGCGAGGCAGAATTAATTTACCTTGGAAATAAAGAGGCAGCTGCACTAACTGATTCTGTTTCTTTAATTATGGATATTGGCGGGGGTAGCAATGAATTTATCCTGGCAAATAACAAGGGCATGTTGTGGAAACAAAGTTTTCCAATCGGTGCAGCCCGTATGCTCGAAAAATTTTCTCCATCTGATCCTATAACAAATACAGAAATTGCAGATATCAAAGAATATATGAAAGTGCAACTCGCTCCATTATTTGATGCGGCAAAAAAAAATATGCCAATTGAATTAATTGGTTCTTCGGGAGCCTTTGATTCGGTTGTTGAAATAATTAACGGCGAGTTAAACGGCGAACCGATCATAGATTCAAAAACCTGTTATGACATAAACATGGCAGATTATCTTCATATTTCTAAATTGATAAAACATTCAACATTAGAAGAACGGAAAAAAATAAAAGGCCTGGTGCCAATGCGTTTTGATATGATCGTTATTTCGTGCCTAATGATAGATGTTATTATTAAAGCATTTAATATCCCAAAAATACGGGTGTCTACCTATTCATTAAAAGAAGGCGCGCTTATTGACTATTTAATCCAATCAGGAAAATAAAATAAAAATTATGGCAAAAATATTAGTTATAGATGATGAGAAAGCAATTCGCCGTTCAATAAAAGAAATCCTTGAATTTGAAAAACATGCTATCGATGAGGCAGAAGATGGACAGCTTGCTTTAGAAATGGCGCTCAAAAATAATTATGATATTATTTTGAGCGATATTAAAATGCCAAAGCTGGATGGCATTGAATTGCTTCAAAAACTTATTGAAAATCACGTAAGCAGCTCTATTATTATGATGAGCGGCCACGGTACAATAGAAACTGCAGTTGATGCAGTTAAGAACGGGGCTTACGATTATCTCGCCAAACCTATTGACCTTAACCGCTTGTTAGTTTCGGTAAGAAATGCTTTAGAAAAAGGAGATCTTGTTACAGAAACAAAAGTTTTAAAAAAGAAGATCATTAAAAGCGTGGATATGGTCGGTAATTCACCAGCCATTCAAAACATAAAAGATATTATCGAAAAAGTTGCGCCAACCGATGCAAAGGTATTAATTACCGGCAGTAACGGCAGCGGAAAAGAACTTGTGGCAAAATGGCTTCACGAAAAAAGCAACCGGGCTAACGGTCCGCTTATTGAAGTTAACTGTGCGGCCATTCCGTCTGAATTGATTGAAAGCGAATTGTTTGGCCATGAAAAAGGCTCATTTACAAGCGCCGTGGCGCAGCGTAAAGGTAAATTCGAGCTGGCAGAAGGCGGCACTTTGTTTTTAGATGAAATAGGGGATATGAGCTTAAGTGCGCAGGCAAAGGTATTACGCGCCCTGCAGGAAAATAAAATTACCAGGGTGGGTGGCGATAAAGAAATTAAGGTTAACGTGCGCGTGATTGCCGCAACTAATAAAAATCTCGAAAAAGAAATAGAAAAAGAAACCTTTCGCCAGGATCTTTTTCACCGTTTAAATGTTATCCCAATTCACGTACCGTCTTTAGACGATCGTAAAGACGATATTCCTTTGCTTACTGATTATTTTTTAGAATTGATCTGTACAGAAATGGGTATCGCAAAAAAAACCATATCTAAAGATGCGGTGAAGGCTTTGCAGGATAGGAGCTGGCATGGCAACATCCGCGAATTCAGAAATGTGATAGAGCGCTTAACCATATTAGGTGGAAAGGAAATTACACTTCAGGATGTAAAACAATTTAGCTGATGTATGAAAAAAGAAAGTATTGCATTTAACCTGTTTTTACTGTTTTGGTTTTTCGCTGTAACTCTTAACAGCCAAAACACAAAAAAATTAAATACCGATTCGCTAAAACAGGTAATTGCTACAACAAAATACGATACAACAAAGATAAATACGCTTTGCCTGCTGGCCCACGAATACAGGCGCAACAGATTAGAGGAGGCTATAGAGCTGGTATCGCAGGCCCTGGAATTATCAAAAAAAGTAAATTACAAATCGGGTCTTGGCAAAGCCTTTCGCACAAAAGGTTTAATATTAAAAGAAAGAGAGCAACCCGAAATAATACTTGGATTATATAAGAACTCGCTTCAGAATTTTACCGAAGCGCAGGATGAAAAAGGTTTAAACGAAATTAATACAAGCCTTGCAAATTATTACAAGGATGAAGGCGATTTTGATTCGGCTTTTTATTTTTTCGATATTGCCGAAAAGCTGGCCGTTAAACTAAAGGATGATCACCGCTTGGCCGTCGTCTATCATGATAAAGCTAATGCATACGGTAAAATGTTCGAATTTTCAACTGCCACCGCATTATATTTAAAGGCCTTGGATATCGCCGTAAAACAAAATGACAGGTTGTTTGAAGCAAACATCCTTAATAGTTTAGGTGGCGTTTATTTCAATCAAAAAAATTATAAAAAAGCAGAAGAGTATATTTTAAAAGTAATAGCATTAAGAACAGAACTTAAACAACAAATCGAAATCGCAAAAGCGCTTGGCAATCTTGGTAAATTGTATTCGCGAACCCAGCGTGTACCGCAAGCTTTTGAAACCTATGAAAGAGCTGAAAAGATCTATACCGATTTGAAAGATTCTGCAGGATATATTTCTATCAAACTGCAACTGCTGCCTTTATATGAAAAACAGGATGAACACCAGAAAGTACTGGATCTTGGACTAAAACTTTTGCCTTACGTGTCCACGCTTAAATCTACAAATTATATTGCGCTGCATTTTGCAATAGGCAAAGCATACAGGCACCTTCAAAACAATAAAGCTGCCTTAAAAGAACTTAACCTGGGAATGGCTGTTGCCGAAAGAGTGAATAATGTAGACGCTATTATGCATGGATACGATGAAATGTATCGTATTTACCAGGCCATGAAGGATTATAAAAATGCATTTATTTATCTGGAACAATATTCGATCTTAAAGGATAGCTCTTTAAATGCAGAGTCTGCAAAACAAATTGCGGAAATGGATACAAAATATCAAACCGAAAAAAGGAACCTGGAAATAAAATCATTAAACACCGAAAGATCATTACAGAACTCTGAGCTTGCAAAAAAAGAGGAAGAAGCCAAGCGTCGGAATTTTCAGCTAATTGCGATCGCCATTGGTTTTTTAATTGCAATAGTTTTATCTATTGGTATTTACCGAAACCTGCAAAAGAATAAACGTTACAGTAAAATTATTGAAGCGCAAAAGCAGGAAGTAGAACAGCAAAAAACTGAAGTAACAAAGCAGAAAGAGGTGGTAGAAGAAAAAAATAAGGAAATTACCGATAGTATAAATTACGCCTTAAGGATACAATCTGCTATTTTGCCACCGGTTAATTATGTAAAAAGTTATTTACCGGAAAGTTTTATTCTTTATCAGCCAAAAGATATTATTGCCGGCGATTTTTACTGGATGCATGTTGCAAACGAAAAAATATTTATTGCCGCAGCTGACTCAACAGGCCATGGTGTGCCAGGCGCACTTGTATCTGTTGTTTGCGCAAATGCCCTTAACAGAACGGTTAACGAATTTGGCATTAACGATACCGGTAAAATTCTCGATAAAACGCGCGAACTTGTTATAGATACTTTTGCAAAAAGCCAAAGTGACGTAAAAGATGGAATGGATATTTCTTTAATGTGCATTGATAAAAATAAAAAACAGGTACAATGGAGTGGCGCAAATAATCCGTTATGGTTTATTTTAGATAATGAAATGAAAGAGATGAAAGGTGATAAACAACCTGTTGGAAAAAGCGATGATACGGTACCTTTTACAAGTCATACCATGCAATATAATACCGGTGCTGTTTTTTATTTGTTTACAGATGGTTTTGCCGATCAGTTTGGCGGAAGCAAGGGTAAAAAATTTAAATATAAGCAACTGGCAGAGCTTTTGTTATCGATCTGTAATAAACCACTTTTGCAGCAGGAAAAAGAACTCTCAACTGCTTTTAATGATTGGAAAGGTGAATTAGAACAGGTAGATGACGTTTGTATTATAGGAATAAAATTGTAGGTCTTGTGATGACCTGTTAAAGATCATTTTACTGTTTTTTTTGCCAAAATGCTATTGGCATCGCTCAAAAATTTCACTTCCTCTTTGCCGGGTTCGGCACCGGGTGGATAACCTAACGATCCTAATGCTTCTATATTAAATTTTTGTTCTTTTGGGTCCTTATTTAAAAAGAACATCCAGATAGTTGGATAACCCTGCACACCAAATGTTTGTTGCAGGCTGTTATTTTGTTGCGTGAGCTCAGGGCTTAATTGCTTTCCTCGCGGAAAATCGAGTTCAAGTAACACTACGTTCTTTTTTGCCCATTGGATAAAATCTTGCTTTGCAAATACATGTGCTTCCAGTTTTTTACACCATCCACACCAGTCGCTGCCAGTAAAAAAAGCAAATATAGGTTTGTTATTAGCCTGAGAGATCTCGTTGGCTTTCATAATATCAGTATACCATTCAAGAGCACCTTCTTTTTTTTCAGCGTCCTGTCCAAAAGAAAAAATGGAAATAGTAAGCAACAATAAGATCAATTTTAATTTAGCCATGATACGAGTTTTACGTTACATGAAGATACCAAATAAGTAAACATGATTTTTGAAACAGTTGTTAATTATTGTGTAATTAAATACGGCTGCTTATTTTGCTTTTCCTTCCTCTTTTAATATCGCTTTTAGAGGTACAGCGTCCATTCACTTGGCGCCCGGGCAGGTGCCTCGGTAATCTTTTTTAACCTCCGGATTTTCTAATACCTGGAAGGTCATAAAAGGTTCGCCAAATAATTTACAATACCTGTCCTGGTTTTTGCTTTTGGCAATTTCCAAAGCGCGGGCAAATGTTCTTGAGTAATATTTTTCCTGGAGCCTGCTTGCAGAAGCAATATACATAAACACCAAATTCTCATTCACATCCGGTGCGTTCAAATAGGGTTCAAGCAATGTTGCCGAGTATCTAAAATCTTTTGCCCTCGAAAATACGTAAGATAATTTTAAAGCGTTTTGCCAGCTGGCATCTTTAATATTGTAGAAAGATTTTATTCTCGCAATACATGCGTCTATCAAAGCATCCGCATTATCCATGGTGTCCAGGCTTTCCATGATCTTGAATTGCCATTCAATATTTAATCCATTTACCAAATTGCTGTCCAGTTTGCCATATAAGCCATCAATGGTTTGTTGTACTTTAGACTGGTGCTCCTGGTTGCCGGCATTGGTATCCAGTTTTAACTGGCAATAGGTTTTGTTGTATTGTAAAACCGGGTTGGCAGGTTCAAATTTTAATAAACGGTCAAAGGTTGCTTCATCATCCTCATCAACCGTGTTATTTACCTGGTATTTGTAATAAACGCGATTGTTTATTAAAGGAATTGTTTTTGCATTTTCTTCAATTTTTAAACTATCGTAGATGTTTGCATTGTATTTATTTTCGGCAATACGCTTATTCATAAACTCCATTATTTTATAAGCCTGCTGATAGTTATTGGCTTTTAAAGCTCTTTCAAAACTTACTTTAGAGAATTTTTCTTCCTTAGGGCCGCTTACATCGTAAGTTATATCCATTATTATTTGGGCAAAACGTTCTTTTGCTAAAATCGGTTCCAGTTCTTCCTGTAATTTTTTATCAGAATTGATCTGGTTAATAGCCTTGTGTTTGCCCTGTGCCACAAGGTTGGCATATTTTCCATCTTCGTTCTCTAATAAAAACAATCCCCAACTATCTTTTGTTTCTATAGTTGGCGTGATCTTATTTTTTTGGCCGCTTTGTAATACACCCAATACACTTTCGCCACGTTTACGCTGCAACTTTGCATTGGCGGCAGAATCTCCTTCAATGGAAGAGTAGGCATAAATGTATAACCCGTCAATAATAAAGTCAGGCTCGTTCAGCGCTTTAATAAATGGCTGTATGTCTTCCGACTTATATTCAAATTTATTTTTCTCAAACGGTATGGTAAAATTAATGATTGAGCTTTCTGATTTTGGCTCAAATGGCGGTTTTAAACCCGTTGTATTATTATATGGCAACAAACCAATAGGTGTTTTGCTGTCTATCTTGCCGGTTTCGGCATAACCTCTTGTAATTGTTTTGCAAACATGGCCGTCTTGCACCACAATTAAATTTATTTCGTAAGGGCCGGTAATTTTTTGCTCAAATTTTCCTAGCTCTACTTCAATGCCTTTATTTTTATTTTTGCGGTTAACTTTTGGATCTTTGCTTATTAAAAGATTTTTCTTGAATAATTTTTCTTTGTAGATCACTTTACTCATAATACCCTTATTATAAAGGTTGTTATCTACAATGTTGTAGTCGGCATTAATGTATTGATCGCGTTGCACGATATCAAAAGCCAAGCCATCTTTTGTTTTTTTAAGCAAGCGGCGTAGTTCTTTTGCGTTAGGGTATTTTAAGAATACTTTTCCATTTTCTACATAAACGCCTTTTTGCAATACATCATAATTCCGCCAGTGATCACAGTTCTTGCAATATTTTACTTCGGGACCTTTTAATTTTTTTGATTTGGTGTTAAACGGTATTGCTAATTGCTTTTTATAAATAACGCCGCCATTTGTAATGTCATAACCTCCAAAAACAGCGCTGGCAAACGCGCGTTTACCATCATCGCTCACTTCGCAAGAGATACCAACCAATGTATATTTTGGGTTCAATAAAATGGGTAAGGTTTTCTGGTAACTTTCCCAACGATTATAGATCGTCTTTGCAACATCTTCTGTTTTATAGTTTTCGCGTCCCTTACTAATAGCGGCTTTCATGGTTAATTCTTCACCACGTTTGGTAGCTCCAGCTTTTTTTAAATTTTTTTGTGTGGTATTAAACTCAATTTTATCTTTACCCGAGTTGGCCATTTTATCTGCACTTAACTGGGCGGAGAACTGCAACATCTCGCTCATCTCTAATGTATCCAGGCCCTTGCTCACCCTAAAGCGGTTAAGTTCTTTTAAAAGAACCTTTGGCAGGTCTTCCAGTTTAAAATCGGTATCGCCCATGGCAAGTTTGGTCGAGGAAACCTGCGAATAAAAGTTTAATGAAAAAAATAAAACAAATAAACCAAATACAATACGTTTCATAAACGGGTTTTAAGACCGTAAAATAAAAAATATTGCGAGAGGAAGCAATTATTTGTTAAAAAAGATTTAGAAGAATGGAAATGGCATGCAGGCCTTGATAGATAAGGAATTATGCTTATTTTACCTCACCTGTTTTAAGCCAGTCTTCGATATTGTATTGGCTTAATTCGTAATAATCTACTTTTTTAACCAGCATACCATTATCTAAATAATAGATCCTTGGAAGGTCGGTTCCGGCTAAATTTATAAATGTTTTACCCAAACAATAGCTGGAAGGAATATTATCTGCCTGCGTATCATCAATAAATTCCTTATATTTTTTTCTTTCACCGTTTAAAATGAAATAAATTGGAAGGTCAGGGTTATTCTTTTTGATCAACCTGAATTTTTTTGCAGCAATACGGCAATGCGGGCAGGTTAAACTCACAAAAGCCAGAACGTGTTTTCCTTTTCTGAGATCCACTTTTGGGATCTCTACTTTTGACGTGTCTTCGGGTTGATACAATAAATTTAATTCTAAAGGATAATTTACTTTTTCATCCAGGTTGTTTGATGTGTAAGCATAATCTACCGGGTTAACCAGGAATGGCACCGTTAATGCCGTAACGCAGGCAAAGCTTAATATTTCTTTATTCCTGTTTATTTTCCAACCATCAAATAAAAAATAAACAATTAAACAGGCAACTATCATAACTAAATTTTTGATAATGGCTTGCAGGGGCGTCATTTTAAGATGCTCGCCAAAACAACCGCAGTTGCCATGGTTGCCGCTTGAAATGATCTGGATGGTTAAATAAATAATAAAAAAAAGTAAAAGGCCAATAGTAAAAGGCAAAGTGAATTTTTTTAAATTATAATTTGCAATTAACAGCAAACCTAAAAAAAACTCAAGGCCAATTAATAAACGTGCTATAACCGGGGCAGTATACCAGTTGGCAATACCAATATCCACAAAAGTAAATTCAAAGGTTTCTATTACCGGATCGAGTTTGGTATAACCCGAATAAATAAAAATAAGGCCAAGACCAACGGAAAGGAGAATGGCAATTATTTTTTTTACAAGTTGCATGTTTTTTTGGGTGTGTAAAGCTAATGATTTTAGTGCTAAGACGCAATTTTTACCACTGAGGCACAGAGTAAACGGAGAAAAATAATAAATTGAAAAACTTCGCGTAACTCTGTGTTCTTAGTGTCTCTGTGGTAAAAAGTAAAACAAAAACCCCGGCATTGCTGCAGGGGTTTTGAAAAGGATATTCAAATTTAATTATTGTCCTAAATATTGTTGTAGTAATTTGCTACGACTACTGTGGCGTAAGCGACGGATAGCTTTTTCTTTGATCTGGCGAACACGTTCGCGGGTAAGATCAAATTTATCGCCAATTTCTTCTAATGTTAAACCATGGTTTAAACCTATCCCAAAAAATAATTTTACAACATCACGTTCTCTTTCTGTTAATGTACTTAATGCGCGGTCAATTTCTTTGCTTAACGATTCGTTCATTAAACCGGTATCTGCTTTTGGCGAGTCTAAATTCACCAATACATCCAATAAACTGCTTTCTTCTCCATTAGCAAATGGCGCATCCATACTAACGTGACGGCCCGAAACCTTCATAGTGTCAGATACCTTGTCAATAGGAAGGTCTAAAACATCTGCTAATTCTTCAGCACTTGGTTCACGCTCATATTCCTGCTCTAATTTGCTGTATGCTTTATTGATCTTGTTTAAAGAGCCTACCTGGTTTAAAGGTAAACGTACAATACGGCTTTGCTCAGCTAATGCCTGAAGGATACTTTGACGGATCCACCATACGGCGTAAGAGATAAATTTAAAACCGCGGGTCTCATCAAAACGGCGCGCAGCCTTTATCAAACCTAAATTTCCTTCGTTAATAAGATCGGGTAAACTTAAACCCTGGTTTTGGTATTGTTTGGCAACCGAAACCACGAAACGCAAGTTGGCGCGGGTCAGTTTCTCAAGAGCAGTCTGGTCACCGTCCTTTATCTTCTTAGCTAATATTACCTCTTCTTCAGCAGTGATCAATTCCTCACGGCCAATTTCCTGTAAATATTTATCTAATGAAGCGCTTTCGCGGTTAGTAATGGACTTGGTGATTTTTAGCTGTCTCATGGGTGTGTGTTAAAATTAAGAGGTTAAAGGTATGAAAAAAAGGGCAATTATTAAAGTATTTTACCTGTATAACGTATTTAAGAGCAAAAAGTTTCTCTTTTTTGTTAAAAAACTGACAAAATTTCTTAAATCCACATTAACAAGTAAAACTAAATGATTTAGCCTGTAAATAAATTGCTAAGGTATCAGACGTTTTAAAAAATCTGAATTTCTGGTTTTTATGTTCAAAAGCATTTTATAAAGCTCTGATATTTCGTACCAATTTCGGATAAAATAAATTTTAAAACTTCTGTAAGCCAGTAAAATCAAGCGTTTGTATAAATGCGTAATTAACAATCCGATCTTAATAACGCTAAGGTTAATTAACATTATTGTGTTTAATCATAATGAGTTAGCAAGGTTTTACTAGAGCTTTACTTAGGTATTTTTATGAAAATCAAATACAGGAATTAATGAACGCAGAAAGTTTAAAAACAGAATTACAGCAGGTTTTAGAAAACGATTTAGTATTGCGAAAGGAATTTAATGAGCTGAAACGCTCGTTAAGCGACTATCGCAACCAGCTGATAATGCGGGATGAGGACTGCAAGCGCCTCCAGGTAACTATTGATGTTTTAAACACCAAATTAGCGGTGATGGAACGCGATAACACCAATTACAAAGGCGAACTGGCCTCGTTCAAAGAACTACGCGGTTCTATAAAAGAGCAATTGCATGCAAAACAAGAAGAGATAGAGCAACGTTTAGCAGAAATAGAAAGCTTAAGATCAGATCTTAATTCCATATCGTCAGATTATGAGTTAAAAATTGAAGGAATAAAAGCAGAAGCAAATGCAAATTTAGAATCGGTTAAGAACGAATATAAAACACAAATTGAAGAATTACGCTCAAACTCTTACTACAAAGAATCTGGTATAAAAGAAGAATTTGAGAACAGGGTAAATGAATTAACTGCGAGCTGGGCAGATAAAGAGCAGGCGTTAAACCTTAATCACCAGGAGGAGATCGTTGCCATAAAACAATCTTACGAACAACAAATTACTTTTTTAAAAAACGAGTATAGTTCTCAGTTAAGCTCAGTAACGTCTGGTAGCCAAACCGAGATCAACGCTTTAAAACACACCAGCCAGGTGGCTTTAGAAACGGTAGAAACAAATTATACTCAAAAGATAGAAAGCCTTGAAAATTCATATAGAACAGAAATTTCGGGTTTAAAACTAGAGTTAGAAGAACAACGCCATACTTTAACAACAGAATTTAATTCAAAAATTGAAAGTTTAACTTTAGAATCTTCTGCAAAAGAAGCGGAGTTAATTTCATCATACGAAAACCAATTAGAAGAATTAAAGAATTCAACACATTCTTCTTCCGAAGAGTTAACCACGTCTTTCCAAAACCAGATCAGCACTTTAAGATCGGGGCACGAAACTTTTATAAGCGAGTTAAATGCATCTCATGCATCGCAGATCGAGATGTTAACCGATGGTTATGAGAAAAAATTATCAAATGCTTTAATTCATTCAAACGGCCAAAACACAAGGCTAAGCGAAGAGTTAACAAAAGTACAATTAGAGCATGACCAGGCAAACGAAAAAATAAGAGAACTGGTAATACATATTGATTCTCAGAATACAGAATTTGAAAATTTAACGGCTCAGTTAACTAATTTTCAGCTTCAGTTAAAATCAGAAGCAGAAAAATATATTGAGTTAACCAATGAGTTTGATGCTTTTAAACAAAACTCATCTTTATCAAACAGCGAACAGGTAAATGCACTTAATACACAGATCGAGAATTTAAATACCGAATTAAGTAATTTAACCGAAGTTGTAGAGACAACAACCAATACTCTGGGCGAAACAGAAGTTTCTTTAGAGTTAAAGAACCAGGAATTAGAAAACGCTTCTTTGCAAATACAAAAATTACATACACAGATCTCTATTTTAGAAAATTCTATCTCGGCAAAAGAAGAAGAACTGGAAAGTTTTAAAACTGAATTAGAAAATTCTGTAAAACAACAGGTACTTGATAAAGAAATTGAATTCCAAAAATTGTTGGTTGAGAACAGCAGTTTAATTTGCGAAATTGATGCTGCGCAAGATAAAGTAGAAGCGCAGGACGCAGAATTAAACCTGATAAAAGCCGAACTGGAAGAAATAAAAACAGTGAGTGCCGCAAAAACCGAAGAGTTTAAAGAGATCTTATCTATAAAGAATTTTAACGTTACAAATCTTGAAGGGCAAAACGCTGCTTTAAATGAGGAAATATCTCAATTAAAACATGAAGTATCCGAATTAAAAGCAGGCTTTGATACTTTGAATTCTGAAAAACTTGATTTATTAACACAACTTACCGGTTTACAAGCCAGTATTTCTGATCTTAATTCTACAGTTTCTTCATTGAACGAAAAAATTGCCTCATACGAGTCGGAAATTGCCACATTATCTGCTTCAACAAGTACTACAAATACCGAAGAACAAGATGCTTTTATAGACCGTTTGTTTAAACAGATCGACGGATTAAATGATGAGCGCATGGCGTTGCTGGATGAAAAAGAGCAAATGGCTAACCAGCTTCTAAAAATGAATGATGTGATCAGCGAACTATCGCAAAGTGTTGATAGTCAAAGTATTGATGTAACAGACTTGAATAATCACAGAAAGAATGTTATCTTAGCCAATAATTCAGCTGGGAAGAGTGAAAAGTCTCAAATGAAAAAACAAATAAACGATTTGGTGCGTGAAATAGATAAGTGCATTACGTTATTAAGTGCTTAATTTTAACGCCCTCTTTAAATGAGCGAAGTAAACATAAAAGTTGAAATTGCCGGAAGCGTTTTTCCCTTAAAGGTAAATGCCGAAGACGAAATCAATATTAAAGAGGCCGTTAAACTAATAAATACAAAAATTGCAGAGTTTGAAAAAAACTATGCAGTTAAAGATAGAAAAGATGTGTTGACCATGGTAATGTTACAGTTAGTGGCAGAACTATATAAAAAAGCCAGCACAGCCGAGGGAGAATTAAGTCATTTAAAGCAACTATTTTCAAGTGTGGAGGATATGTTACAACAACATACTCAAAACATTAAAAATATTAACGAATAAGTAAACGAAAGTTTACCAACTTACACGCACAAAATTTAAGACCTGTCTTAAAATTTGTGCGTTTTTTATTTTAATGAATTTAAACAATAATTAATCAACATATAATGTCATGCTGCCAGGATGACAAAAATTTTAAAAAGAAAGAAAAATGGATATAATAACAATAAGTTTGATAGCAGGAGCCCTGATATTGGGAATTGTGGCCGGGTTTATACTGGCAGGAAGCAAAATAAATGCCAGTGCAAAAAAAGAAAAAGAGAACATGATAAAAGAAGCTGAGGTTAAAGCCGAAGCAACCAAACAGGAAAAAATATTGCAGGCAAAAGAAAAATTCCTTCAACTAAAAGCAGAGCACGATAAATCAGTGCAGGAAAAAAACGCCCATATCTTACAAACTGAAAATAAAATAAAACAAAAAGAAGGCGACCTCAATAAAAAGATAGAAGATATTAACCGTAAAGATAAAGAGGTTGAAAATTTAAAGAACCAGGCCAATCAACAAATTGATCTATACAAACACCGACTTGAAGAAGTAGAAAAAAGCCATCGTAAACAAGTTGAATTACTCGAAAAGATCTCTGGCCTAAAAGCAGAAGACGCTAAATTACAATTGGTTGAAACCATTAAAGCAGAAGCAAAAACGCAATCCATGTCTTACGTAAAAGATATTATGGATGAAGCCAAATTAACTGCTAATAAAGAAGCTAAAAAAATTGTACTGCAAACCATTCAACGTGTAGCTACAGAAACTGCTATCGAAAATTCAATTTCTGTTTTTCATATTGAAGGCGATGAAACAAAAGGACGCATCATTGGCCGCGAGGGCCGTAATATTCGTGCTTTAGAAGCTGCAACTGGTGTTGAGATCATTGTGGATGACACACCTGACGCCATTACATTATCCTGTTTTGATTCTATTAGAAGAGAGATTTGCCGTTTAGCTTTACACCAACTGGTTACAGATGGTCGTATCCACCCGGCACGTATTGAAGAGGTTGTTGAGAAAACAAAGAAAATGCTGGAAGAAGAAATTATCGAAACCGGTAAACGTACCTGTATCGATCTTGGTATTCACGGTTTACATCCTGAACTAATTCGTATGGTTGGCCGTATGAAATACCGTTCGTCTTACGGACAAAATTTATTACAACACAGTCGCGAAGTAGCAAACCTTTGTGCTACCATGGCCTCTGAAATGGGATTAAATCCTAAAGTAGCCAAACGCGCGGGCCTTTTACACGATATTGGAAAAGTACCTGATACCGAACCTGAATTACCACACGCGTTATTAGGTATGAAGCTGGCAGAGCAATACAAAGAAAAACCTGAAGTATGCAACGCTATTGGTGCGCACCACGATGAAATCGAAATGACCACTTTATATGCACCTATCATCCAGGTGTGTGATGCTATTAGCGGTGCCCGCCCTGGTGCCCGTCGCGAGATAGCTGAGCAATACATGAAACGTTTAAAAGATCTTGAAGCCCTGGCACTAAGCTACGATGGTGTTGAAAAAACATACGCGATACAGGCAGGCCGTGAAGTACGTGTAATTGTATCGAGCGAAAAAGTAACCGATGGCAGGGCAGAAGAACTTGCATTTGAAATCTCGCAACGTATACAAACCGAAATGACCTATCCGGGACAGGTGAAAGTAACGGTGATCCGCGAAACACGTGCAACCGGTTACGCAAAATAATAGTTTATACGCTTCGGGTTAAAACCCTCACTATTTCCTAAACATTTTAAACACGCATTGAAAAATGCGTGTTTTTGTTTTTATATTTATATATACTTTCTCAACCATTTGGCCAATTATTTTGCGCCCGTTAAACCAGATCAAAAACATGGAGAATAAGAGCTACGACAAAAAATTTATGCAGAGAGCCATTGAACTTTCTGAACAGGGATATGTGAGTGGTAAAGGACTGCCAATAGGCTGTGTAATTGTAAAGAATGGACAAATAGTTGGAGAAGGACATAACGAAATATTTGTTCGTAAAAATCCAACAGCGCATGCCGAAATGGTGGCAATAGAAGAAGCCTGTAAAAATTTATCAGATCTTCAGTTATCAGAGTGCGAAATGTATACCACTCTTGAGCCTTGTCCAATGTGCTTTAGCGCCATATACTGGGCAAAATTAAAAACCGTATTTTTTGCAAATACAAAAAAAGAGGGCAGTGATGTTGGCTTTGACGACTCTTTTATATTTGAGCAAATGCAAAAACCTGCAAATATGCAAATGATCTCTATGCATCATTATAAAGAAGAGGCAGCTCTTAACATTCTGAAAGATTGGAAGGCTAAGGATTTAAACGCAGCCCAGCCCTGGAAACACACAATTGATAAATAAGATCTTGCCGATTGATAAAACATATTTGATCTTACATATAACAGAGGCTTTTAAAGATATAAAGCTCGAAGAAGGAATTGGCCTGAGCGAGGCAGATGCAATAGATAGGTATGAAACAGCTGAGGTAAAAGCAGAATGCAGGAACAACGATGAAAAAGATAACTGGAAAAATATTTCTTCCGATAGCCTGAACGAATATTATTGCAGCCTTAATTTTTTTGATGCAAAAGGTATGCGTTTTCATTTACCGGCCTTTATGATGGCAGAAATTAAAGGTGAATATAATTTTGGTATGGCTTTTACCTTAACTCATCTTTCTGAATATACCATTTTGCAATTTAAATTATTAAATACAGAACAACGCACGGTAGTAAAAATGTTCTTACAGTTCTTGTTTGAAAATCCCCGTTATGAATTCGAACAGCCTGATATTAAAAGGGCGATGGAAGAATATTGGGCACAATAATCAACAGTTGGAATGGTGGTTTCAATTCTCTATAATTTATTTTATCTTTGATAAGGCAGTTTTAATGAATGCTTATTTATTGTATGCAAAGGCTGAAAAAATATTTGATCATATTTGTTATTTTAATAGTTGTTTTTTCCTGTAAAAAATATGGACACGGGTACATTAAAGGAACGGTATATGAATCGGGATCAAACAATCCTCTTTCTAATGTAAAAATTACATTTGGTAAGTGGAAGAAACATCCAATCTCCGGGCCTTATGAATATGAAATTTTAGATAGTACTTTTACCGATAGCAATGGTGAATATATTTTTTATATCCATAAAAAAATAGACTACCGTTATAGTATTTACTGTCATTACAATGGTTATTACCCCGGTGTGAACTCTTATGAGGCAAATAATAAAAGATCAACTCATGATTTTTCGCTTGATCCTTTGGGTTATATTAAACTACACCTCAAAAAAAGCACGCAATCTTATGGTTTATTTAGTGGTTCAATAAACAACTTCTCTTTCAATTCCTTTTATAAGCCAAACCCATTCGATACTATTTTAACAACGGTTTACAAAGCCAGAGGAAATGCTATCAACTACATTGATTGGAGTATTATTGATACCCAAGATATTCAACCTACCGTAACAATGCCCGAGCGACAAATATATATTGGAAAAGGGGATACTGTTTTAGTGGTATTCCAAATAAATTAGTAGGCGATCAATATTTTTTATAAACAGAAATGAGTACAGAATCAAATACAACAATCACCCTGGTTAAAAAGTGGGCAATTGTATTTATAGTTTTGATAGCTTACTATTTTTTTTCGTTTAGTATAAATTATAACGCTTACATTCTATCGCGGCCCCCCGAAAACGGGGAGCATTTCCAATGCGGAATGCCTTTGCTTGGTTGCCTGGTATCACAAATAATTATTGCTGTAATGGCGCTAGCAATAATTTTTATTAGGATGGCTGTTGGTAAAAGCTTTTCGGGTAAACATTATTTGATTATGGCTGCAATTCTAGTTCTTCCAATAATTACGGTTGTTGCGATAGTTTTTTTCTGATTGAATTTGGTCCTGTATTTTTTAAAATTAAAAATGGCTTTTACTTACAAAACATCTATAATGATCAGCGTTCCGGTTTCGGAGGTTTGGAAAGTATTAACCGATGTTTCAGTTATCAGCCAGTTTTATTTTGGAATTGACTGGAAAACAGATTGGCAAAAAGGAAGTAAAATAGTTTTTAGCGGAGAATGGGATCACCAGTATTTTGAAGATAAAGGCAACATCCTGGATATCGAAAAAGAAAGATTTATCTTGTTCAATTACTGGAACCCTGACTGGAAAAAAGACGATATTCCTGAAAACTATACAGTCATGCGTTTTGAATTGGAAGCGAAAGATAAGGCAACTATTTTTACCGTTTATGAATATGGTTTTAAAAGCGAGAAAGAATTTGAAACCGTAACTACTAAATGGAAAAGCATGTGTAACAGTTTAAAAGCAATTGCTGAAAAATTATAAAGAAACAAAAAAATGAAAAAAGAATATTGGGATGTATCAGATGAACAGGTTATTGAAAAAACCGGGAAGAAAATCTCTGAATGGATAAAGATCCTTGATAAGTTTAAAGCTTCCGAAAAAAAATCGAACGATGTGGTTGCTCATTTGCAGCAGGAATATGATGTGCCAAGGTATTGGGCCAGAACTTTAACAACACATTACCTAAAAAAGCAGGAATAATTTGTGTCTTATGTCCACTTTTTGCAAACTCATTTGTTATTAGGGTATAGTTCACCTATTTAATAACTTAAAAAAATAAAAAATGAAAGAATTCATGTTGATCTTCAGGCACGAAGATGGTACAAAAGTGGCATCGCCCGAACAGATCCAGGTTTGGATGAAACAGACAAAGGACTGGATCGGTGGCATTGCTGCACAAAATAAATTTGTTGGTGGAAATGGTTTGCAATTTGCCGATAGTAAAGTAGTACACCATAATAAAACCGTTACCAATGGGCCATTTGGCGATATTAAAGAAACCCTTGGAGGTTATATTATCGTAAAAGCAAACTCAGCCGAAGAAGCCGCTGAATTTGCAAAAGGCAGCCCTGTTTTGCAAGGCGCCGGAAATACAGTTGAGGTAAGACAGCTCGCTAAAGGCGATGGTGTACATTAAAAATCAAAGCTCCGTTTTGCGGAGCTTTTTTATTTATGAAAGAAGATGAATTGATACCACATTTGTTTAGAACAGAGTTCAGTAAAATAATTACTGTGCTTTGTAAGTTATTTGGTATTGAATATATTGAAATTGCCGAAGACATTGCCAGCGAAACTTTTTTATCGGCCCTTGAAACATGGACATATAAAGGAGTTCCCGAAAATCCAAGAGCGTGGCTTTATACGGTGGCAAAAAACAAGGCTAAAAATCATTTACATCGTAATACTATTTTTTCAGAAAAAATTTCAGGAGAATTAAAAAAACAGTTTCGAGAAAATAATGAAATCGAGATCGATCTTTCTCCAAGCAATATTAACGACAGCCAGTTAAAAATGTTGTTTGTAATTTGTCATCCTTCTATTTCAACAGAATCGCAAATAAGCCTGGCACTTCGCTTACTTTGTGGTTTTGGTATTGATGAGATCGCTAACGCTTTATTAAGTAATCGCGAAACAATCAATAAACGCTTATTAAGGGCAAAAGAAACACTAAGGAAAGAAAAATTACAGTTGGAATTTCCGGATAAAGCAGAAACAGGTAAACGTTTGGAGAACGTTTTAACTACTTTATATTTATTATTTAACGAAGGGTATTATTCAGAAAGTAAAGATGCCATTATTCGTGACGACCTTTGTTTAGAAGCCATGCGTTTAACCTATTTGCTTCTTGAAAACGAACAGACAGATCAACCGGCAGTAAATGCGTTGATATCTTTAATGTGTTTTCACGCCTCGCGTTTTGAAGCCCGGAAAAATGAAAATGGTGAAATTGTTTTGTATAACGACCAGGATGAAACTCTCTGGAACCTTGAGCTGATAGCAAAAGGCGCCTATTACCTGCATTTAGCTTCACAAGGCAATAAACTTTCAAAATATCATTTAGAAGCAAGTATTGCTTATTGGCATACTGTTAAAGAAGATACAAAAGAAAAATGGGAAAATATTCTGCAATTATATAATCAATTATTGCAGGTTGAATATTCCGCAATCGCCGCCCTAAACCGCACCTTTGCCCTTTCAAAAGCAAACGGAAAAAAAGAAGCAATTATAGAGGCCGAAAAGTTAAAACTAAACAATAATCCATATTATTTTTCATTGTTAGGCGAACTTTACACCGGAGTTGACAATAAAAAAGCAAAAAGCAATTTAGAAACGGCATTTTCCCTGGCAAAAACCCAGGGCGACAAAAATATTATTTCGAAAAAAATTTCGCATCTTTGATGTAAATTATAATTGTGGAAATTCAACAAAAAGACGACGGTAAAAAAGGTTATTTTAAAGCCATAGAAAACGATATAGAAGCGGGTGTAATTACTTATACCTGGGCCGGCGAAACAAAGATCATTATTGAGCATACCATTGTTAATGCCGCTTTTGAAGGCAAAGGCCTTGGCAAAAAACTAGTAATGGCCGTGGTTGAATACGCGCGGCAAAAGCACGCAAAGATCCAACCTTTATGCGCATACGCTAAAGTTGTATTTGAAAGAAATGAAGCTGAGTTAAAAGATGTATTATTTTAATTAAAAAAATAAACCACATAGACACATAGAAAATTACACCTCAAAAATTCAGCTACGTTTTGAGCTTTTTTCTATGAAAAAAATATGTTTCTATGTGGTTAAAGTTATATATGATGGCAAAAGAAGAAGCACTTTACACAGCAATTGGTAAAAAATTAAAAGGCGAAGAAAGCCAGATGTTTGGTAAGCCTTGTTTTAAAATCAACGGTAAAGCCTTTACCTGTTTTTTTAAAAACGAAATGGTTTTTAAGCTGGCAGGCGATATGCATAAAGAAGCACTAAGTTTAGATGGCTCTAAATTATTTGATCCATCGGGTAAAGGCCGTGCTATGAAAGAGTGGGTGCAGGTACCTTTTGATTATAGCGAGCTCTGGGAAAAATTTGCAAAGGCAGCGCTTAAATATGTAAAAGCTTAAAAAATAAAAAGCCGCAACATAATTATGTTGCGGCTTTTTTAGTGAATTAAAAAATTAATTTGCATCTGCAGCAGCCTTAGCTTTTACCATTTTGCTTACACGGTAAACAGCATAAATGCCAATGATCGATAATGCAGAAACAACAACGCCCAAAGTATTATAATGTTCTAAAGGACTAAGTTTATCTTTTTGAACAACGATCATACCACCCACACCTGCAGCCAAACCGCCCGCAATTTGTTGCAAGGATGAGTTAATGCTCATGAACGCCCCGCGGTCATGCATTTCGGGTAAAGCGCTTACCAACGCCATAGAAGGTACCATACGACTCATAATACCTATCATCATTAATACGTTAAAGATCATAATTACCCATAATGGTACCGGCGAAAGATTTGTATATACCAACACCACTGCGATCATCCATAACGATGCAAAAGTGAAAAGGGTATTTTTATCGATTTTATCACTTAGCTTTCCAACCAAAGGCATAATAAATAATGTACTTACGCCACCTACCATAAATAAAAGCGGCAGTTGTTGTTGGGATACATGTAAGTTGTTTACAGCAAAGGCGCTACCCCAGGGCATCATCATAAAGCCACCTAACGAAAGTAATGCTGTTGCAAAAAAGCCTGTGCGGTAATGACGTTGCTTGATTGTGTGCAGCAAGTGATTTAAAGGGTTGCGCTCGTTTTTTATATCAAGATGTTGTGTTACCGGTTTTAATTTTATCGTTATTGCGGCCAAAACAATTGCGGCAAAACCAACGATCATTAAAAAAGGCGCTTTCCAATCCCATGCATTAGCGATGTATAAACTAATAGGAATACCCAACACCTGACTAGCGCCAAAGCCCATTTGCATAAAGCCCATTACACGGCCACGTTGTTGCAGTGGAAAAATATCGGCAACAATGGCCATAGATATAGAACCAATTACACCGCCAAAAACTCCGGTAACAATGCGGGCAGCAATAAGCATTGGATAGTTTGTAGAAAGACCGCAGAATAAAGTGCCTAAGATAAAGCCTACATAAAAGAATTGTAATAATTTTTTACGATCGAATTTATCCGCAAAACCTGCGGTCAGTAATCCTGAAATGCCGGCGCTGATACCGTACGCCGATACTACCAATCCAAATTGGGTAGGGGTAAGGCTCATTGATTTCATTAGCATATCGCCCAGTGGCGACATTACCATAAAATCAAGTACAACCGAAAATTGTGTAAGCGCAAGTAGTACAATTACTGAGATCTGGTACGAATTAAATTTTATTTTTTCAGGCTTGGCCTGAGCTGTTTTATCAGGAGTAATAGTTTTTTCCATTTATGTTTTTTATTGTTTTAAATTAATTTATAGTTCTTCGCAGAAAAAGCCTGCTTGTCTTACTGAGTTGATAATTTCACCTGCATTATCGCGGGTAGATTCGATACGTAAGACCTTATCGATATCTTCGCGGTCAATGTGCCAATCAATGATATTATTTTCCTTATCAAAACAGTTGCCGATCATTGCCAGATCTTCGTCCAATTCAACATTGGTCTTAAAGATCAGGATATAAATATCTTGGCTGTTTTTTGAAGTTGTCATTACTGGTTCTTTGCTTAAATAAATGTTCATAATCTTTTAATTTAAGGTTTAAGTGCCTTGATAACCATATCAAAGGCTGTTTTCATTTTAGCATCCGTCAATTTAAACTCGTTGCCCATGATGGTTATTTCCTGCAAATGAAATTTGATCATCGAGTAAAAAGATCCGTAGGCCATAGACCAGAATATTTCCGGTTCTATCTTTTTTAATTCGCCTTTTTTAATAGCATTCATAACAAAGGTTTTCATGCTCATTTTAAAAGTTGTCATCTGAACATCTGTATGATTGATGCAGGGCGAATTACGAAACTGTTCATAGAACTGAAAATGTACCGGGTATTTTAAAATAAAACGTAAACGGTTCTTCCACTGTATCCACAAACCTTCTTCAAAAGAAAGTTCCAGGTTAAAGCCTTCCAGCGCCACTTCATAAAACGTTTGTTGCACATAGTTAAAAAGCTGGTTCAAAAGGTCCTCACGGTTCTTATAATAAATATAAATAGTTGCCGGTGATACGTTTGCAGCCTTTGCCAGTTTCTGCATGCTTAACCCGTCAAAACCCTCGCTCACGATCATTTCCATGGCTTTTTGCCGGATGGCCGATTCTTTATTTTCGTCTCTTGTTCTCATTTTCGGGTACAAATATAAATGAATATTCATTCACTTACAAATTTCTTTTAATTATTAAAGATTCCTTAATATTTGACCGCGGCTATTTTTGTTTTTTATAGATACGATGCAAAAATAACGAGACAGGAGCAGGCGCAAAATGCTAAATCGGTAAGTTGAGTTAAACGGGGGGTGAGTTGAGAAAATGAACGGTCATTTAAAAAAATAGCAGATATTGGGCATAACATATGTATCTTTATATTATTAATGATCAGAAAAAAAATAAAAAGAACGGTTCGCCTCTCGCGTTACGTGATATATAAAGAAACACTGGTTGATTTTAAAGAACATTTTTGGGCATTTTTAGGATCATTCATTGGTATTGGCCTCATTGCATATCTTCAAAGTAACATTGTTGGCGCCGCAGATAACCTGTTTTTAATTGGATCTTTTGGCGCATCAAGTGTGTTAATATATGGTGCTATACAAAGCCCGCTGGCGCAACCCCGAAATTTAGTAGGAGGGCATTTGGTTTGTGCATTGATCGGTGTTACGGTTCATACTTTTTTACCCGATATTATCTGGATAACCGCACCACTTGCTGTTTCCCTGTCAATTGTAATGATGCAGGTAACAAAAACCCTTCACCCGCCAGGTGGCGCAACTGCCTTAATAGCTGTTATTGGTTCTGAAAAAGTAAAAGGCCTTGGATATTTATATGTACTCTCGCCGGTTTTAACGGGTTGTTTAATCCTGTTATCTGTAGCTCTGATCTTTAATAACATGACAAAAGACAGGCAATATCCTTCCAATAAAAAATACACAAGAATAATTCAGAAAGTGTTATTTAAGAAAGCAAACCATTAAGATCTCAGATCTGTCAGTTCGAGTAGCAGAGCGTATCGTGAACATAATTGCGAGACTTCTCGATACGATTTTTTTCAAAAATCTACTCGAAGTGACATCTCTATATAATATTAAATTTAATTGATTTAAGAAGGCAAATGGATGAAGGATAAATGAATTAAGATCTTAGTCTTAAATCATACGTCATTGATCTTTTATCAAAATTACTGTTTAATAAACTTAAAGTTAGAAACAGATTGAGAATTGCTTATAGAAATAAAATAGATCCCCGCTTGCCAATTGCTGCAATCAACAGGGTTAGCATCATCAAACGAAATCATCTTTTCTTCAATTATTTTTCCGCTGATATCCGTAATTTTTAAAGCAGAATTTTCTGTGCCTGCAAAGTAATTAATGATGCGAAATTCGTTATTTGACGGATTTGGATAAACAGAAAATGAATTGCTTAATTTGCTTTGTTCTTTAAAGCCGGTAACCGTGCTGGCCCAAACGCTATCTGCCCATTCAGGATGATCGATATACGGATTACGGTTGTGCTGAAAATTAGAATAGATACTATTGTTCCGTGCAATTTCTTTTGGACTTACGGGGTCCTGGTGATGCCATTGTAATAATACATTTAACTGCCACGGCAAAATAATGGCTTTATTGGTGGCATCTGATGTGCTCCATCCGCCATCTTCAGAATAATAACGTGTGCTCATATAAAAATAACCACGCGCAAGATCTCCTTTAAATTCATTTATAGGTTCAAAAACAGTTTGTGAATAACCGGCATTTACACAAGGCCCTAATTTTCCGCCGTTCATGCTCGTCCACGATGGGTTGCTAACATTGCCATAAGGATAGTCAGCGCGTTTTCCGTTTACTTCGCCATCTGTTGGGTAGATATGAAAAAGATCGGACACGGGACCGGTTACAGAATTAAACCAGCTTTGCGGCCAGCTGTGTTCACGGTTATAACAATCGCCTTCTGAATTATAGTTACCACATTGATTGGTAGTAAATGTATATTCATATGGTTGCGGGCCGCTGGGATTATAACTATAAATGTCCCACACTTTGCCGTTTGATTTTGCATCTGTTTGCGGATAAGCGGCCCATAACTGTGCGTAGGTTATTTGTGTGTGGTTCTTAATAATGTTATACAAGGCTACTTTTAAATTATTTCCGCTTAAGCCCTGTGCAGAATTATAATAACCCGGCGGAATTTGTGCTATACAAAGGCCCGAAATAAAAACGAAGGCAATTACTAATTTTTTCATGATCTTAATTTCTATATTCTTTAGTTGCTTCAAATATGGTCGTTAATATTTCTTTTTCAGTAAGGTCAAGTTTTAAACTTCGGCGTTCAAAAACTTTTTCAGCGGTCTCAAACATTTTATCTAAACGATATGTTTGAAAGCCTTCACTGCCACCCCAGCTGTAGCTTGGTATATGTGTTGCCGGAAAACTACCACCATAAATATTTGCACCAACGCCAACAACAGTACCTGTGTTAAACATAGTGTTAATTCCGGATTTGGAATGATCGCCCATTATTAAACCGCAAAATTGCAAACCACTATCTACCATTTTATTTTGCAGGTAATTAAATAATTTTACGTTACCATAGTTATTCTTTAAATTACTGTTATTGGTATCAGCGCCTAAATTGCACCATTCGCCAAGAACAGAGTTTCCTAAAAAGCCATCGTGTGCTTTATTGGTGTAACCAAAAATAACCGAATTATTTACTTCGCCACCAACTTTGCAATGCGGACCAATAGTTGTGGGTCCGTAAATTTTTGTGCTTAATTTTAAAGCGCTGTGTTCGCCTAAAGCAAAAGGGCCGCGTACCACAGAACCCTCCATCACTTCAGCATCTTGCGAAAGATAAATGGGGCCACCGGAAGTATTAAAGATACAGGCTTCGGCCTTTGCACCTTCTTCTAAAAAGATAAGGTTTTTATTACCAATAACTGTAACAGAACCGCTTAATGGTTGCGATTTTTTATTTTTTGTAAGAATGTCAAAGTCCAGTTTAATGGCCTCACCGTTCTTTTGAAAAACATCCCAAACATTTTTTACAGATAATACACTGTCTTTAAATTCTATTTTTTCAAAATTGCTAAACGATTTTAAATTGGCCGCTTCGCCAACAAGGGCTATCAGTTCATTATTTTTTACAAGAGCCTGTTCTGGTTTTAGTTTTTTTAATTCTGAAATTAAACCCTCAGTAGGGCAAATACCTCCATTAATAAATAAAGAATCGCCAAGTTCTTTAATAGGAAATTTTTTAGATAAATAACCTCTTGTATAATAGGTGCAGGTAGTATTTAATTCCAGGTCCCATTTTTGTTTTATGGTTAAAATGCCTATCCTGATCTCAGAAACAGGGCGGGTATATGTAAGCGGCAATAAATTTTTCCAGGCTTGTTCCTGGTCAAAAAGAATAACATTCATAAATTATAAGTTGGCTTGTTCGCTAATTTTAAATTCTGTACGGCGATTGATCTTGTGTTCATCATCTGTACATTCAACGCCGTTGGCACATTTGTTAAGTAATTTGGTTTCGCCATAACCAATGGATTTTAATCTTGTTTTATTGATGCCTTTGGCCACCATGTAATTCACAACAAAATCTGCGCGTTTTTTTGATAATGCCAGGTTAAACTGGTCGCTTGAGCGCGAATCGGTATGTGAACTTACTTCTATAATTAATTTTGGGTTAGAGTTTAAAACGGTAATTACTTTATCTAATACTTTTTGGCCGGCGTCATCAAATTTATAATCACCAAAAGCGTAATAAATATTTTCTACAATGGTAAGTTCTGCTTTTTCTTTATTCTTCATTTCAAGAACGGCCAGCCACGGATCGTCTACCACAAACTCACCCATAGCGGCTTTATCGGCGTCCAGTAATTTAAAAACAAATTTTCCACTACCGTTCTTATCCAGTACTTTATAGATGCGTCCTTTGCTATCGGCAATATAGATACGTGTTACGCCTTTAAAGTTAGGATCATTCTCATCTACTTCAAATAAATAATTCTTATCCCCTTTTAAATTCCTGAAATTGAATTTTCCTTTTTCGGACGAAGAAACTTCCTTTACTTCTCCATCTGTAATATCTTCTTTGATCTTAAGCTTGGCATTTGCAATCGGTTTTTTGTTTTGGTCATACATATAACCATATACATCCATTACAAGGTTAGCATCTTCTGCGTCCATTTCCTGTAATAGATTTTTATCGGAGCTAAGGATCCTGAAATTAAATTTATCTTTTCCGGTATAAAATGTTTTTAATTCTTTACCGCTTTTATTGGTTAGAGTTACCTTTGTATTTGGAGGAAGGGAAATATCCGATTCAACAATCGAGATCATATAATTTTGATCGGCAGGGATATTTCTGAAAGCGAAGGCCCCGAATTCGTTGGTGGTTGTTTCTTCGATCACATCTCCAAAATCATTTACAATTTTTAACCGTGTATTTTTAATGGCCTTGCTCGGATTTTCTCCATACAATAAATTACCGGCAAGGGTAAGATCATCATCGGTATACATATCCGGCAAGCCGTTGGGATCAAAAGGTAAATTCTTAAATACAAATTTTTCGCCATTTATATTGTTTGTTACACGATGAATGACCCCTTTATTATCTGATAAATAATAACGCGCCTTGCCCGTAAACTTAGGATCTGTTTCATCTATAACAGCCATATATTTTTTTTCGGCGTCCAAGTTTTTAAATTCAAAATAACCTTCTGCATTTGTTTTGGTACTATCCAGCGCAATACCTTTTTCGTCGGTTAAAACCACTTTTACTTTTGCTGCTGCATCCAGTGGATTTTCGGTTAGCAATACCGTTCCCGAAATGGTCATTGATTTATTAGTGAAGCCATACCAATATATATCATCTTTTCCTTTGCCGCCAATTCGGTTTGATGAAAAGTAACCGGTAGTATCATTTAAAAAAGTAATTCCGAAATCATCCATGTTACTGTTCAGGTTCATGCCTTCGTTCCTGATAAGCAACCATTTACTGTCCACTGTTTTTGCAGTATAAATATCAAGGCCGCCAAAACCGGGTAAGCCGTTGGATGAATAAAAAAGAATTCCATCTTTGCGGATGGTAGGGAACATTTCATCGCCGCTTGTATTGATGTCGGGGCCAAGATTTACCGGCTTGCTCCAGGTTTCTCCGTTTTTGGTGCATACCCAGATATCCTTACCACCAAAGCCGCCGGGCATATCGCTGGTAAAAAATAGTTTGCTGTTGTCGTTACTGATACTTGGATGAGCCACTGAATAATTATCGTTATTAAATTCAAAAGGTTTGATATTACTCCAGTTCCTGTTTTCGCCGCTTGCGGTATAGATTTTAGCGGTGTTCACAAAGTCTTTTTTCTTTTTATAATCGACACGTGTAAAATAAAGTGTTTTTCCATCGGCACTCACGCAGGCCGGGCCATCATGATAATCGGTATTTATTTTTTTAGAAAGCGATTTATATTTTTCGGCATCTGTACCTTTAATGTTTGTGATGTACATATTCAAATAAGGTTCGCCGTTATAATCATTTACGGTATAATCAACAAAATTAAAGGCCTCTTTTTCAGCTACAAACATTAGTTTGTTGTTAATGATAAATGGCGAGAATTCGGATTTTGCGGAATTTATTTTTTCAATATTTTTTATTTCATATTCAATTGGTTTTGCAGTATAGTACTTTATTTCTTTACAAAATTTAATGGCATTTTTTGCATTTGCATCGTTAGGGCTTAGTTTAATATAATCGGTGTATTGATCAACTGCTTCCTGGTATTTATTATTTGTTTTTAAAACCTGGGCATAGTTATAATGCACTTCGGGAGCAACAGGCGTATTAATAGCTAAAGCATTTTTATATGCTAACTCAGCATTTGTATAATCGTTGATCTTTTTATAGCTATCACCCAATTTAATAAATGCCTGCTGCTTTACCGGCGAATTGCCATTAGCTGCTTTTTTATAATAAGAAATAGCTTTTATGAACTGATACTTTTCATAGTACTTATCTCCTTTATTTATCTGCGAAAATAAGGCGCTTATTAAAAATGTAAAGAGTATAAAATAAATAGTTCTATTTAGCATAAAGTACTACAGAAATCTTGGGTTTAACATTTTTGATTTCGTACCTGAAAAATCGAAACCTATCATTACTTCGTGGCTTGGCCCCAGTTTGCGCGCATCTTTTGCGCCGCTATCAAACGAATACGCTACCCTGAATTTAGTGTTCACATAATATTGAATTAAAAAGCCCGGTCCGTATCCGCCATGTACAAACGCGCCAAGCCATAATTTATTATAGATGAAAAAATTAAGGTTAAGATCGCCGTTACCTTTGCCATTTACCCTGCGGGCTAAAACAGTTGGCGCAAAAATTAAATTATCGTTTATCTTAAAAGATTTACCCATTGTAAAAACCGTGTGCGTTCTTAAGCGATAACTGATGTTTTGCGAAGTGCCGCCAGTTGAATCAGTAAAAGTATAATCATACAATGTTTTATTCTGAAGATGCGATGCGCTCCAGCCAACAAAAAAGGTATTGGTTCTTAGATAAAGTCCGGTGTTAAGATCAAGCGCATTGTATGATTGATTTTGCGACAAGTAAGAACTGGTTTCGGTTGTTTTAAAAGTGATCTTTGAAAAATCGAATTGGAAGCGATTATAGCCGGCATTGATACCAAAAGATAATTTCCATTTGCTGTTTAATTTTAAAATGTAAGCGATGTTGCCGTATGCCCCAAGCATATTTCGCGGCCCCATGGCATCGCTTATCATTGTAAAACCAACACCAAGATTTTTATTTAATATGGGCCCGTGTAAACTTATACAGCTTGTTTTTGGGGCACCGCTAAAGCCCGACCATTGGTTGCGTACAGAGGCTACTACCGATAAGCCATCCCTGGCTCCGGCATATGCCGGATTAATTACCATTTGGTTAAACTGGTAAAGATTGTATTGAGGATCTTGTTGTGCTTTACCGATAAAAGCAAAAACCAAACTCAAAAATAGTAATATGTGTTTTTTCATTTTCATTAATCCGGAGTTGATCCAATATTATCTTTTAATCATGTAATAATTCTATCCAGCCTTTAAGAGGCTTGCTTCCATTATCTAAATACAGTACATAAAAATAAGTGGTGCTGGCAAGCTTGCCCACATCATCTTTTTTGGGCCAGAATTTGGTAGTGTTATCATAACCGTGTTCATCATACATCAATAATCCCCAGCGATTATAGATCAGTAAATGGTTGTTTGGAAAATCTGAAATATTATCTATTGTGAAAACGTCGTTTATGCCATCGCCATTAATAGTTATGCCGTTATAGATCTTAACTTTACAAGGCCCGTTAGAATCGAATATATCAATTACAAAAACATTGCTGGTATCTGTTTTTACCAGACTGTTAACCGTGTAATTTATTTTTACGCTAACGGTATAAGTTCCCGGTTTTAAGCTATCAACATTGGCACAATTGTTTGATGGGCATATTGATTGGGGTTGCCAGAAATATTGTGCCGTATAAGATGGAACGCTGCTTGTGATCGCTAATGAGATATTGCCGTCTTTTTGATCTAAACAACTAACATCGTTTTTTTGCATAGAAACAGTAAATTTGTTATTGATGATAAAATTTTGCAGAAAGCCTTGCGTAATGGTGCTACCGCCATTTGAGACAGTGGTAACAAATGGCTCCCCGATATTATCGGATACAGTTACACCTCCCGGTAATTGCCAGTTTCCTCCGGCAGAATTTATTACCTGTGGTGTAATGGTTTGGGCAAAACAATTGGCGCCGATAAGAAACCAGGTTATAAAAAATATATTTTTCACTTTTATCAAAATTCTTTAAGGCTTAATAACTATATAATTGATTTGAAAAGTAAGGGATGATGGAACTGTTGTTGATTTTAAACCGCCAAAGGTTACCTCAAGATTATTTACGGCAGTTACGGCCGATGTGGCAATACAGATACCGTAAGTAACCGAGTTTGAATTTGGCTGCAGTGTGATAATAGCCCTGTCGCCGGGATTAATATTTGGTATAGTTACATTCATTGGACCTGAGATGCCGGGTGAATTAAAACCAGTTGTTAAAGTAATTGTAGCAATACCATGAATTAAGTTGGTCATAACGGTTCCGTTTGCGCCTAATTTTGTTGTACCACCTACATCCAGTTTAGCAGAAGGTGTTCCATTGGCAATACCAACATTGCCGTTTGGTAAAACAGTCATGTATGTTACAGCATTGTTTCCAAAATTAAAGGGTGTGTTTTCGTAACTGATCAAATTAGATCCGGCACTACCGTTATTAAGAACCAGGCCAAGCCCGGTATTTAAGCTGTTGTTTAATCTTATAGAGCTGCTGTTGCCCGGATTAAAGATAGACAGATCATATGGCCCCGGATTATTTGTTTTTAAACCAACAAAGCCATTTGACCCGATAAATATCCTGTCTGGGGTATTGTTTGTCCAGATACTCATTGTGTTTACCTGGTTATCGTATCTTACCGCACCTCTAAAATGAATAGTTGGATCGCCAAAAAAAAGTGCTGATGTTAAATTTGTTCCCCCAATGATCGAAACCTGGTTGGCACTGGATGTTTCTATTTGAAAATTTTCTGTTTGACTACTTGTTCCAATTCCTACATAACCATCATTTCTGACTGAGAATAGATCGGCGCCAGACGAATTCTTGGCCATAAACGCATAGGCAGAACTGTTTATGGTTTTGCCTTTCGCTACCAGCCCTCCATCAAATATACCGGCAAATGCAGTTAACGATAAATTTTTATTTACGGCTACTATTGAAGGAGCGTTATTGGGTTGTATCACCGAAAGTGCCGTATCGCTGTTACCTGTTTGATTAAACACGGTTAATTTACTGCCATAGCCAAATAAAGCAGGTGTAGTATTGCCAATTACTACTTTGTCGGTGGCTACGCTTGGTTGCAGGTGAATAAAATTTGCGCTTAAGGTAAAAGGGCTTGAAGATGCAGTAGCAGTTACTGGAGGGCTTTGCCAGATAGCTTTTCCATTTGCATAGCGTGTTAAAACGTCTCCAACATTTCCGCTAACTCCAAGCTGCAATGTATCAATAACCAACACATTTCCACGGTCAAAAACGCCGGCGTATCGGTTAACGGCGGTAGATGTTGCATCTGTGGTGGCATACAAACCTACGGCATAATTATTACCGGGATTTGTACCACCTGATGAGCCTATGGCAACGGCGCCAATACCATTACTTAAAGAAGAATAACCCTGGTTTAAACTACCAATGCCCTGGCCCGATAAATTAAAACCAACAAAATGACCTCCTAAAATACCGGTAGAAGTTAGGGTAGATGAAGGTAATGAAGCGCCTGCGGCAAAACCTCTCACACCCGCCATGCCATCAACAGCAGCTTTATGAAAACCAAATATTGCGGCACTATCCGAAGCGTTATCTGCAACGGATTTAAACTTATTGTTTTGAATATTGTATCTTGTACCAACACTCACACGCGTGCCGTTACTTAAAATATTGGTATCTACTTTCCAGGTGCTAAGAGATTGATCCCAATGCAGCATAGAGCCGTTAACGGTAGCCGTTGGTAATGCTGCTCCCGAATTTAATGCATACAAAGCGTACGGCACACTTGCCATGGTTTGTGTGCCCATGGCTACAAAACCGGTATTGTTTACATTAATAAACACGTTTAAAATGCAGGGTGTAAATTCCCAGCCACTTGTAGGTAACGAACTGCTTGCGCCAATTTGTGTGGTAAATAAACCCAAAGAGTTTGTTGGCACTGAATTTTGCGTTTCTGAAAAAAAACTGGCATTGTTTGAGGTTGAAATTTTAAACTGCAAACCGATAGTTTGATTGGCAACCGGGTTGCCGTTAACATCCCTGGCAACACCCTGGTAATTGATCTTATTTGGAACCTGCGAAAAAAGGCAATTCGAGATAAGTGCTAATAAAAAAGTTTGTATTATTTTTTTCATGCTAAAATTACCTGATCAAATAACCGCTAAATGAATTTATAAAATTTGGAGAGTTGTTTGTGGTAATGCTTCCGCCACTACCGCCAGAGTTACCTACAGCTCTTAAAAATATAACATCGCCGGCGGCAAGATTGGCTAATGTACTTGCTTGTAGCACGCTGTATGTAAATAAAGTTCCATCGGTATTATTTAAAAGCGAGCGTTTTAAAATAACCGGAGACGCGGGATTCTTACAAATTTCAAGATAGATCCAGTTATTGCCACTGGCGGCAGGGTTTAAAGACACCTCAAGACTTCCATCAAAGGAATATAAACCGGCAACAGGTGCTGTAAATTGCGCTGTGGTAGTATTAAAACCGCCGCCCATTGAAACAGAAGAGGCGCCGGAGAATTGAATATTATTACCAAGGTTATTTACAGTGTTGGTGGTTAACGTAATGGCAGCACTTGGGGCAAAATTAAATTGAAAAGCTATTTGTCCTGGCGACCACTTTGTGTTACCGGTGGCGTCTCTCGCTAAAAGTATTGATCCAACAACGGGTGCTACAGGTGTTGTTACCTGTAAACTATCTGTAGATGTTTTTCCAATAACATCCAAAGGTGTGCTTGGTGTGTTGGTGCCAATACCTACCAAACCGGCACCGGTTATTCTCATTCTTTCAAAAAGATTGCCGGGGCTTCTTGTAAAAAATACAAGATCGCCGGTAACGTTTGTATGGTCCGTATAAATACAGGCAATCTTTCCGCCTTCAAAAAGCGAAGAATTTGACGCCCTCGTTGAAAAGATCAGGGAAGAAAAATTATTATTTGTCTGGTCATCGTTATGAACCCTGATGGCAGTTTCGGGCGACGCGCTAAAACCATTTGGAATGGTAATATTATTTACGCCAGACACATGAAGTTTTGTGGAAGGAAATGCATCTCCAATACCTACATAACCATCATTTCTTGCCACTAAAATGGAAGTGGATGCTACGTTTTGCACATTAAGCGCGTAACCGGCTGATGTAATTGTTTTTCCTTTCGCTACTAGTCCGCCATTAAAGATACCGGCATAATTATTTACGTTTGAATTGGTACTGTTTGCTAAAACAGCAGGGCTGCTTCCGTTACTCGCAGTAGATGCTGCGAAAACCCCGGTACCGTTATTAGACGAAAACTCTCCGGCGTTTGCGCCGGTTAAACTTGTTTCGGTGCCGCTAACTGCCGGACCACCATTGCTTGAGGCCTGTATGGCAGGAAACGTACTCGATGTATTGATGTTTGTTGCTTTAACAATTGCAGCGGCGGTTGTTGCTGTGCCCGTTACATCAAGCTTAGCACCCGGGGTTGCAACACCAATACCAACATTATCCGTAATAGTTATCAAAGAAACATTACTGCCTATCTTTTGCCATGGCGATACCGGACCTACAGCAGGCGTTACAGGTGTCCACGTGCCGCCTGTAAAAGTTAATACCTGGCCATTTATAGGATAAAGCGAAGAAAGCGGTGCGCTTTGTAACGATGCAACAGTGGTTGTGGCAAGGCCACCCGTTACATCGCCACTAAGTGTTGGTGAAAAAGTAGTGGATGAAGATGCGCTGCCCTGGGTTATCGAGATAATGTTACCAGTGGAGCTGATAGTTGGCGGAGGAACAGTAACTGTAAATGCACTTCCGCCTGTTGGATTCACACTGGCTACTCCGGCGCCTGTCATAGCAACAGTGCTGCTTCCGGTACCGGTTAACGGAACAGCCGAAACAACGGTGCCTTGTGTTAGAGTTAGAATATTACCTGCCGAAGCATAACTTAAAGATGGGGGAGGAACATCGATCGTATACACCGGCCCTGTATTTGGGGTAACAGTTACAAGCCCTGTTCCATTAATAGTAGGGGTTACAGCTGTGCTTGAGCTGATGCTGTACGAATTATTACCAATAGTTAAAATATTATTTGTGTAAGAAGTGGGTACATTGTTGGCAAATAAAGAAAATGGCACACTTACTAATTGTTGAGTTCCAACAAATACAAATGCACTACCGGTTTTAATATGGATATCCAGCATATACGGGCCATTGGTCCAGTTGGTTACTGTAAGGGTTGGCGCTAAACCTATCTGCGTACTGAAAATACCATGCTGGTTGGGCTGGATGTTGGTTTGAGTCTCGTCGTGAACAGTATTTGAGAGATCTTTGATCACAAAACGTATATCAATGGCCGTAGTAATAGGAGCTCCTGCAGGATCCCGCGCAACTCCCTGGTAGTTGATTAATTTTGGCGCCGGACTCTGGCTATAAATTGAAAGGCTTAAAGTAAGAAGTAAAAAAGTGAAAAATCTATTCATGGATTTTTTGAAATTATATAGCTAAAAGTATAAAAAAAAAGGATAAATCCCAAATAATAGGGGATAAATCCTTTATGTAATTTTAATATGTTAAAAGCTTAATTTCTGAATATAAACTTGTTGTCAAACATGTCCAGAATGATCTCTTTATCTTTATTTATTTTACCAGCAAGAACTTGTTTTGACAATTCATTTAAAACCTGTTTTTGTATCACGCGTTTTACGGGTCTTGCACCAAACTGAGGGTCGTAACCCAATTGCGCAAGCCATTCCAATGCTTCGTCGGTTATTGAAATATTAACATCCTGTTCGGCAAGTAATTTTTTAATATGTTCAAATTGTATTTTAACGATCTGAGTTACATTTTCTCTTGTTAAAGGCTCAAACATTATTACTTCATCAATTCTATTTAAAAATTCGGGACGAATAGATTTTTTAAGCAATTCATACACGTCGTTCTTGGTTTTGGCAAGAACTTTTTCTTTGTTCTCTTCGGTAATATCTTCAAAACTTTCCTGGATAATGTGCGAGCCAATATTACTTGTCATGATAATAATGGTGTTTTTAAAATTAACCACTCTGCCTTTATTATCTGTTAAACGTCCGTCATCCAACACCTGTAATAAAATATTAAAAACGTCGGGATGGGCTTTTTCTATTTCATCCAGCAATATTACACTGTATGGCCTTCTTCTAACAGCTTCAGTCAACTGCCCGCCTTCATCATAACCAACATATCCCGGAGGCGCACCAATTAAGCGGCTTACAGCATGACGTTCCTGGTATTCGCTCATATCAATACGCGTCATGGCATTTTCGTTATTGAAGAGATATTCTGCCAACGCCTTGGCTAGTTCTGTTTTACCTACGCCGGTTGTTCCTAAAAAAATAAACGAACCTATCGGGCGTTTTGTATCCTGCAACCCGGCTTTGCTACGGCGAACAGCGTCCGAAATACTTTCTATAGCCTCGTGTTGGCCAACTACCCGTTTATGCAATTCTTCTTCAAGATGCAATAATTTTTCTTTTTCACTTTGCAACATGCGGCTCACCGGAATACCTGTCCAGGCGCTGATCACATCTGCAATATCCTCGCTATCCACTTCTTCCTTTAATAATTGCGAACCATTCTCTTTTGCTTCGGCTAATTTTGTTTCGAGTTCTGCTAATTTTGCTTCAGCCTCTTTTACTTTACCATAGCGGATCTCGGCTACTTTACCATAGTCACCCTGCTTTTCATAATTATTGGCTTGTTGTTTAAGGTCTTCGATCTCTGATTTTATTTTTTGCACACCTTCAATCACTTCTTTTTCAGATTGCCATCTTGCTCTTAAAGCAGTTCTTTTTTCCTGCCAGTTGGCAATATCTTTATTTAATGCGTCAATACGTGCTTTGTCGTTATCATGCTTAATAGCTTCGCGCTCAATTTCAAGTTGCATTATTTTACGCTCTGCTTCATCCAGTTCAATTGGCATAGAGTTGATCTGCATCCTTAATTTGGAGGCCGCCTCATCCATAAGATCAATGGCCTTATCGGGTAAAAAACGATCGTTGATATAACGCTGGCTTTGTTCTACGGCGGCGATAATAGCTTCGTCTTTGATCCTTACTTTATGATGTGTTTCATATTTTTCTTTAATACCGCGCAAAATAGAAATAGCATCTTCGGTGCTTGGCTCATCTACCATTACTTTTTGAAAACGGCGTTCCAAGGCTTTATCTTTTTCAAAATATTTTTGAAATTCATTTAAAGTGGTTGCACCAATAGCTCTCAATTCACCACGCGCTAATGCGGGTTTTAAAATATTGGCAGCATCCATAGCACCTTCGCCACCACCGCCTGCACCAACCAGGGTGTGGATCTCATCAATGAATAGAATAACTTCGCCATTGCTATTGATCACTTCTTTAATAACCGATTTTAAACGCTCTTCAAATTCGCCTTTAAATTTTGCACCGGCAATTAAAGCACCCATATCCAATGCAAAAACCTGTTTGGTCTTTAAATTCTCAGGCACATCGCCGTTAATGATCCTATGTGCTAAACCCTCGGCTATGGCTGTTTTACCAACACCGGGCTCACCAACTAAAATAGGATTGTTTTTTGAACGGCGCGAAAGTATCTGTAAAACACGACGGATCTCTTCGTCGCGGCCAATAACGGGATCGAGCTTGCCGTTGCGGGCTTGCTGATTTAAATTAATGGCATATTTATTAAGACTGTTGTAGGTCTCTTCCTGTGACTGGCTGGTTACGCGTTCGCCTTTTCTTAGCTCATTAATAGCGGCTTTAACATCTTTTTCTTTTAAGCCGGCATCTTTCATTAAGTTAGAAGTGCTATCGCCTGCATTTAAAAGGCCCAGGAGTAAATGTTCAATAGAAACATACTCGTCTTTATATTCTTTTAAATACGAACTGGCTTTTGCAAGAGCCTGGTTGGCCGCATTTGAAAGATATGGTTGGCCGCCGCTTACTTTTGGGTAAGAATTCAATACACTATCCACCAGTTTGGTAAATGTGTTTTGATTGATATTTAATTTCTTTAAAATAAAAGGCGTTACGTTCTCATCGGTATCTAAAATGGCTTTTAAGATATGGCCGGTTTCAATGGCTTGCTGACCGTTAACAGTTGCTAATTGTATAGCCTGTTGAATGGCCTCTTGCGATTTTATGGTATAATTGTTAAGGTTCATAATTCAATAATTTGTACATTTTAATATCATAAAACGTTCCTAATTTAAAATCCGGAAAAATAGGCGGATTCAGGACAAAAATCATGACTGATTGTCTTTAATTAAAAGCAAATTATGACGGAATTTCAGGAAAAGGTCAGGCCGCTCAGAGCCTTATTCCAACTATGCAAACATCGTCTACTTGTTCAAGGCCACCTTTCCAATCCATAAACTTTTGTTCTAAAATTTGGGATTGTTCATTTAAAGGAACGTTGTTTATAGAAACAAGTAAATCGTTTAAAGGTTTATATTTAAATTTTTTGCCGCCGCCTGCTAAAAATCCTTTTGAAGGGTCAACACCCGGGCCACCAAACTGATCGGCATAACCATCAGTATATAAATAAATGATATCATATTGGTTGTGATCGATCGTATGCAGATTAAAATCGGCAGGCTTTTCACCTTTTCCTACAGGCATTTTATCAAATGGCAATTTAATTAACTCTTTATTTTGTTTTACAAGAATTGGCGCATTATTTGCAGCAGTATACGTTATCCTGTTTTTTGATCTGTCTATGCAAATAAGAATGCCATCAAAGCCATCTTTTTGCTCTTCTTTACTGATGGAATTTATAAGGCGATCGCGCACGTAATTAAATACCCGGTTTGGTTCGTAAATATGTTTTTCGTTAATGGCTTCATTCAAAAAATTGGTATTTAACAAGCTCATAAAAGCGCCCGGAACCCCATGGCCAGTAGAATCGCAAACGGCAAGGAAGAACAGGTTCACCTCTTCGTTAACAACAGAATTGGCCCAGTAAAAATCGCCGCTTACAATATCTTTTGGTTTAAAGAAAATAAAATGGTTTGGTAAATTTTTTGACAGCAATTCTTCGTTTGCCAACAGAGTATTTTGAATGCGTTTTGCATAATTGATACTATCAACAATTTCTTTTTGCTTTTCTTCTATAAGATGTTTTTGCTTTTCTACTTCCATTTTTTGATTGGAAATGATGATGTTCTTTTGCTTACTGGATCTAAAGGCTTTGAGAATAAAGAAAGAAAAAATGAGTGTTAACAATAAAATAAACGAAATGCCGAGTGTAATGAATTTTTGTTTTCTTTTTTCGTCTTTTGTTTTTTCGTCCTTTATGGCCTGTTCAATTTTTATTTCATTTTCTTTTTTAGAAAATTCATATTCGTAATCTTTTTTAAGGGCATTGCGCCTTACCTCGCTGCTATTGGTTTGTTTTGAGATCTCGTTCAAACGCCTGTAAGCTCCTAATTCTTTAGCGTCCATATGCTGGTCCTTATACATTTTCACCAAAATAGAAACCGTTTTTGCTTCTTCCTGGATGGAGTTACCCTGGCGTGAATACTCCAGCGAAGCTTCAAACTCTTTAATGGATTTAAGAGGTTCGTTTAATGAAGCATAATATTGTGCCAACGAAAAATGATACGATTGTTTTACCTGCAGGTTGTCTGTTTTTGCTACCTCGGGCTCAACGTCATTTAAATATTGTTTGGCCAGCACATAATTATTATCAGTCATGTAGGTAACTGCAAGATTAAGTTTTGATTTACAAATGCCATTCACATCACCGATCTCTTCTCTTATACTTAAGGCCTTTTTTAAGCAGCTAAGCGCGTATTCTTTTTGATGGCGGTTTCTTGCCAATATGCCAATATTTTGAAACTCCTGGGCAATGATACGTTTATCGCCAGACTGGATCGCAGACGACAAAGCCCTTTGGATATAAAAATACGCTTTGGTGCTATCGCCTAAAAATAAGTATACCTCGCCAAGGTTATTTAACAAAGGTGTAAGGCCCGTATTGTTCTTGAGCTCTTCCTGTATCTTAATGGTTGCATGATAAATATCAATGGCATCAGAGATCTTACCGTTATTATATAATAAATTGGCAATGTTGTTATTGGTTACCACTAAACCTATCTTGTGATCAGATTCGGTGAGTGCTTTTGCTGCCTCGCGGTATAAGGCCAAAGATCTTTCGGGGTTTTTAGTGTAATTTTGTATGTAAAAACCATAATTATTTAAGGCAAGGCCTTTTTCGGTAAGATATCTTTTTTTTAATTCAGGATCTTTTTCTTTTAAATAAAGTTCGTTTGCCATAGAATACATGAGCCGGTTATAACGTGGCCATATATTTTCGTCGTTGCAACCTTCAATGATCAGGTTTAAAATACTAAGCCTGGCGGTATCTGCAGTTGCTTGCCTGTATAGTTTAAGGTTGTTTTCAATGAGTATAAAATCGTTTTTATTGGATTCTTTTTTTTGGAGAGAATCTACCAGGTAGATTTTTTTATCTAAAAACTGAGCTTTGTTTTTAAAGCAAATTAAGATCAATAAAAAAAAGTATATGAACTTTTTAAACATTCAATTACTAATGTAATAAAATTTAAGACAATAGATGCGTTTTATTTTTTCATCAACGAATCGAATGGTACCCTATTGGTAATAGAGCGGCCCAGGGTTACTTCGTCAGCATATTCCAGTTCATCGCCAACAGCAATTCCGCGGGCAATGGCGCTTAATTTAACTTTATAAGGCGCCAGTTTTCTGAAAATATAAAAGGAAGTAGTTTCTCCCTCCATGGTTGCGTTTAACGCTAGAATTATTTCTGATACATTGCCTGCATTTACTTTATTCACCAGCGTTTCTATGTTAAGGCTGGAAGGGGTTATGCCATCAAGAGGGGAAATAATACCTCCTAAAACGTGGTAATGCCCTTTGTAAAGGCCGGTGTTCTCAATCGCCATCACATCCCTGTAATCCTGTACCACGCAGATCACAGTTTCATCGCGCAGGGGATTCATACAGATCTCACAGAGGGTTTGTTCTGAAATATTATGGCATTTCAGGCAGAATTTAAGATCGGTTTTTAATTGCATTAACAGAGTTGCAAGTGCATCTACCTGGCCCTTATCCTGTTTAATTACATGCAACACATACCTTAACGCTGTTTTTTTGCCAACGCCCGGTAATTGAGCAAAGGCTTCAACAGCCTGTTCTATTATTTTAGAGCTGAATTCCACTACCGTAAAAGTACTTATTCTATGCCTATTTTCGGCTTTATTTATTCACTTTATAATTGTTTAGAACTATTTGCAGTGAAAGTTAGTTAAAGGCCAAAAAAAGAAATCTTTGTAAGTATAGAGTTGTAATTATTTTGTCCAAAAAATGTCGCCTACATTACTTTTTATATTTGTTATTTCTTACTTTTTGATCTTATTGGCGGTAGCCTGGGTTACCGGCAGAAATTCTACCAACCATTCTTTTTTTATTGGTAATAAGAATAGTAACTGGATGCTGGTAGCTTTTGGAATGATCGGTACTAGTTTAAGCGGTGTTACGTTTGTAAGTGTGCCCGGCGGGGTGGGGAGTGGCAATTTTTATTATTTCCAGATAGTACTTGGGTATTTATTGGGTTATATGGTAATTGCATTTATTCTTATTCCGTTATATTACAAATTAAATCTTACTTCTATTTACACCTATCTCGAAAAACGTTTTGGGGTAAATGCACATAAGGCAGGCGCTTTCTTTTTTATCTTATCACGGTTGGTTGGCGCAACTGCCCGTTTATATTTGGTTATTAGCGTACTTCAGGTTTTTATTTTTGATAAATTAAATATTCCTTTTGAGCTGACGGCCTTTGTAATATTGCTGCTTATTTTGCTTTATACTTTTGAAGGAGGAGTAAAAACCATTATTTATACCGATACATTACAAACAACCGGTATGTTGTGTGGCCTTGTTGTATGTATTATTGTTATTGTTAAGGCTATGGGTCTTGATTATTCGCAGGCCCTGGCGCTTATGAATGAAAAAGGGTTCACAAAAGTGTTTAATACCGATGTAAAAGCAGGCTCTTACTTTTTAAAACATATTATTGGCGGTATGTTTATTGCTATTGCCATGACCGGCCTTGACCAGGAAATGATGCAAAAGAATATCAGCGTTAAAAATATTAAGGATTCGCAAAAAAACATTATTTCTTTTACAGCCGTTTTAATAGTAGTTAATTTACTGTTTTTGTTTTTAGGTGGAATACTTTATTTGTATGCCGGTAAAAATAATATTTCGGTGCCGCCGGATGATCTTTTTCCGACCATTGCCTTAAGTGATGCGTTTAGTGGCGCCATTGGTATTATTTTTATTATTGCATTGATCTCGGCGTTATTTCCGAGTGTAGACGGGGCTATTACATCTATTACCTCGTGCTTCTGTATTGATATTTTGAGTTTGGACAAACGCGAAGGAACCGAAAAAGAAAAAAAACGAACACGTCTAAAAGTACATTTTTCATTTGCTGTTGTGTTTTTTATAATGGTGTTGATCTTTAAAGCCATTAACGATAAATTAATTATTGATTTTATTTTAAAATTTGCCAGTATCACATATGGGCCTTTGCTTGGTTTATTCTCGTTTGGAATATTGACCAGTAAAAAATTAAATGATAAGCTGATCTGGATCGTTTGCATTATTGCACCCTTACTGGCCCTATGCCTGGATATACTATGCAGCCCGGAATGGTACGAAAAGAAATTGCACATTTCTTTAGGGTTAAGATCTTTATCTGAAAATATTTTTAGCGGTTATAAGATCGGGAATGAATTGATATTGATAAATGGCATTTTTACGTTTGCGGGATTGTTTTTTATTTCAGCAAAAATGCCTCAAACAACAAAAGAACAAAATTAAGAGGTGTAAAAATTTTCCTTTTCCAGTTCGGTAAACTTCTTTTTTCCTCTTACAAAATAATCAAAAACAATATTTCTGTTATAGATAAACGAGGTTGTGAATTTAAAGCCCGCTAATTTTTTTTGCGCCTTTCTTTTTTTAACGGTATCTGAAAGCCTGTAATAATAGGCGAAGTGAGCTTTTATTACTGCCCAAAAATGATCCGGCTGCCCGGCAAATAAAAATTTTAAAGCGGCAATACCGTCCAGTATCAATCTATAAAGTATTTTCAAAAATAAAAATGATGGCGCATGGTTTTTTGTGAACGTAATTAAATTGTTTCTGAAATTTAAAAAAGTTTTGCGCGATGATAATTTGTTTAAAGTGCCACCTCCAACATGATAGATCACCGATTCGGGCTGAACAAAGATAGAATGGCCCACGTTCTTTAAACGCCAGCAAAGGTCTATTTCTTCCATATGTGCAAAATAATCGCCGTCAAAACCGCTAACTTCCCAAAATGCCTTTGCTCTTACAAACAGGCAGGCGCCGGTTGCCCAAAAGATTTCGGTAGCAGTGTTGTATTGAGCGTCGTCTTTTTCAAGCGTGTTAAAAATCCTTCCCCTGCAAAAAGGATATCCGTATTTATCAATAAAACCGCCTGATGCGCCTGCATATTCAAATAAATTACGTTCCTTAAAATCGATGAGCTTTGGCTGACAGGCAGCTATGTTTTTATTTTCTTCCATTAACGTTATCACCGGGGTAATCCAGTTTTGGCTAACTTCAACATCGCTGTTCAATAAAACATAATAATCTGCATTAACCTGTTTTAATGCCAGGTTATAGCCTTGTGCATAACCGCTGTTATCTTTTAATTCAATAACGCTTACACCTTTAAAATTCTCTTTTAAAAAAATAACAGAATCGTCAGTACTTCCATTATCCGCTACATAAACTGTATGATTTTGAGAATTTTGAATAACGTTGGGTAAAAATTTTTCCAAGAAATTTTTACCATTAAAATTCAAAATAACAATTGCTACCGATGGTATATTCATTTCTGTTTACCGTGGGTTGCTATAAATTTGATCGAACTGATTATCCTGGGTACCAGCAGGCGTTGTATTATCAGGGTTTGCAATGCCATTGTTGTTTCGCCGTGTCACCTCAAAACGCCATCGGTCGTTATACAATTCGCCCCGCATATCGCTGTGTACAAGGGTATGACAATCATCGCCAAGATTTTTATTTACAAAAACAAATTTTCTGTTGCTGAAGGATTGGTTGTTGGCTTTATCATAGAGGGTATAATATTGCCAGATCTCATACGGAAACGTATTCATCTCATTATTTTGAATGCTACGCTGGCTTGGTTTACCATATTGCAGGTAAACCCTTCCCCGTTCGGTATAATAACCTTTTTGTTTACCACATTTAAATAATACCATTACTTCCTGTACACTTTTATAATACTCGGCCCACATTTTTAGAGCGTTGCCGGTATCTGCAGCTCTTCTTTGCCAAAAATCAATAACAAAATTTTTCATTACCTCTTTGTCTTTTTTTAGGGATACGTTAATAACCCTGTCTTTATCGGTATAATTTGCAATAGGCCAAAGACATTCTACAAACATTTTTAGAGTATCCAGATTATTACAGCTTCCAAAATAATCTGTAACCGTTTTTTTTGAACTTAAGGTATAGAAATCCGAAACGTCAACCGATTTGTTCATTCGTTGAAAGAAATATTTTTTTTGAAGCTGCGTGATGTTATTTTCGTCTTTGGCTTCAATAACCAAATTGTAATTTCCACTTCCAAGCGTGCCGATATTTATTTTGCCCAACAACGGATTAACTTTTTGGCTGGTTTGTTTTCTAAAATCGCCGTATGTATTTAATTTGTTTAGGTTATCACTATTCTCGAGATAATACACATAAATAAAGGGTTTATTTTTTCCAAGGACAGAATCGGCATTATACGATTCAAAATAAAAACTCAATTCCTTTATTGTTTCGGGAAAGTAGTTAATATTATACGGAACAAGCTCATATCCGCTTTTTGAAATGGAGGTAGGCGTAACGGTTTTTTTATAGCTTTCCAATACTTCAACACTCGAAGCTTCCATTAATTTTTGATCGAAAGCAAGAACGATGGTTTGTTTAATCAGTAAAGGTTGCCGTTTGGGTTTATTCTTATCGGTTAATTTCATTTCAAGGGTATAAACACCGTTTGCAAGTGAATACCGTTGATTATCTATAAATACGGGCGACTTTAAAGTATCTGAAAAAGCGGGCCCTATTAAATTGTATTTATTTGCTTTCACGATCGCAGAATCTTTAAGGATCTTAACCTCAATATTTACCGCACTTTGATAATTAAGCCCGGTTCTTTTAGGATATAACGAATTGCCAACAATAGTAAGGTATGTTTCGATATAAGGTTGATTAGATGGCGTATTAAAAGCGCCCACATTAAAATAGGCAATTACCTGGGCTTTAATAACAATGGGCATGATGGCTGCAAATAGCAGAATAAAGAGCTGTTTTTTAAAGGATTGAGCCTTCATGAGGGATTAAAACCTAAAGTTATTAAAATTTTTTTTCAAAATTGGTTTGTGACATTAAAAAAAATAGTAATTTCGCCCCGGAGAAATGGCAGAGTGGTCGATTGCGGCAGTCTTGAAAACTGTTGAACTGCGAGGTTCCGGGGGTTCGAATCCCTCTTTCTCCGCAAAAAGGGACTGACCTGATAAAAAAGGGTTCAGTCCCTTCTCTTTTAAAAGCAAATCGCCCGACAAACGGGCGATTTCAGCGATTACAGAATTTAATTTTGGGGTTCGAAATGCCCCATTTTTTTTGTCATAAACAATTCCCTCTGGAAAGATCAATTTTTGTAGTTTTTCGCGGAAATGAACGCTGCTATTTAGCCACAAATCCCTGAGTTTACGGGCGAAGCGGGCTACCTCGTGCAAGCGTTCGTAAAGGTTCGAAATCGCTCCCCCCAGGTTGACCAAGTTATTCACGATTTCGTCGCGTTCACTAACCAGCTTGCTCATCAGGCGGTCGAAAATTTCACGGGTCATTTCTGAATTCACGTAATATTTTTCCTCAAGGTTCAGAATGCCCTTGCTTAGCTCTTCGGAGCGCTTATTTAGCGTTTGTTCGCGTTCTACGGCGTCCTTTGTCGATTGGTGGTAATCATGTTCCATTTGGTAAACAAGCGGTTCGATAAGCGCTTCTTTTACCTGAAATTGCTCGAGCAAATCCGCGAATAACGTGTGCATTTCCTTGGCGCTTTTGTTGCATTTGCAGCCCACCTTCCGGCACTTATAATAGAATAGCTTTTTCGCTTTCACTATATAACCCGTCATTGGATCACCGCAATCGCCGCATTTCATAAATACCTTTAGCGGAACGCCCTCGTTTTCCTTTTTGTGAGGAACACCGTATTTGGTGGAAGCCATCCGGATGTCATTGATCTTGAAAAAAACTTCCTTGCTCACCATCGGTTCATGTTTTCCCTCCACCACTTTTCCATCGAGAATACCATGCGCGATTAGGCCGCAATAAAACGGGTTCTTGAAAATCTTGTAAATACGTTGCTTGTAAGTTTTCACACCGATCTTTTCCAGCATACAAATGATCTCCTCATTTTTGTAGCCTTGTAATTTCCACTCCCACGCGCGCTTAAATTTTTTACCGTAATCGTTCAGTACGATTTTTGTTTCGCCGTTGACCTTTATCTTATCGTAACCAATCGGCGCAGGCAAAGCCCATTCACCTTTTGCGTATTTCGCTTTCAGCCCAGCATGGGTTACTTGCTGGCGCTGAACGTTGTCCCACTTAGCGAAAATCAATTGCATTTCCTGAAATAAAACTCCGTTGCTATTCGACGTGTCGATTGGTTCAGTTACGGCGATAATGTGAATCCCATATTTATTACGCAATTCGTCAGCGATGGAAATTGCTTTACCACCCGTGCGACTAAAGCGCGTCATTTTATAAACGAGAATCGTACTTATTTTTCCCCGGCTGCGCTTGCAGAAATCTATCATGCGCTTAAACTCTTTTCGCTCGTCGGTCTTAGCGCTTTCATAGGTATCACCAAACGAAGCCACAACCTCAAAATTAAAGCGTTTGGCAAATTCATCGATGGCTTTGTTTTGATTTTCTAAAGACTCGTTCGTGTCAAATTGTTTTTTTCCTGAAACGCGCGTGTACTTGATAACCATTTTGGTGTCTACGCGCTTAATTCCTGTTTTACTTTTCTTACCATACTTATTATCCAGTACGGCCTGCATTTGATCGTTCATGCCGCTTGGTTTAAATTAAACTTGTCCATCTGATCGTCGGTGTAATTGTTTTTTAGATAGTCAACCATAATCGCTGAAAGCAATTTTATTTCATTCAGCATTTGCGATGCTTCCTCCTCGCTAAGGTTTTCCGTACCCTTGAATGTTTTTAGTTTTTCAACGGTCAAAGGCTCGTTGTTCGGGTTGATGGCTCGTTTATTCTTAAGCGATACTATTTTTCCTTGCTTTTCCATTTCTAGTATTCTATTGATCGAATGAAATAAATATTGACGTTTTGAATCGCTTTAGTTGTTACACCAAACTTTTGTAAAGCATGATGCATCCTTAAAACGTCTCCTACGTTTTCACTGAATATTCCAATTCTTGAAAAAAGTAGATAGTCCGGTCTTAGTTCGCCTTTCCTTATAGCAAGGTGCAGGTTCGTAAACTCCCGACGATTAAAATCGTTACCGGAGGCAATCTCACGAATTACCTTCAGCACCTGGATTTTATTTTCTTCGCAATACTTCCGAAGTTCTTCTTCCTGTTTGGCAAGAGAGTCGTCGGCTTGCGCTTTGTTCCAGTCTTTCGGAACGCGTGTGTACAAAATCGCTGTTTTCATAAGTTGTTTTTAGTCTAAGTACCGTACACCGTTTGGCAACACCTCCGTAAAGACGCAATAGTTACTCACTTCGCTTACTTTAGCAAAACAGACTTGGACATTTGAAATTATTAGTGCATACTGTAAAGCCGGTGGTGGCCTTTACGCTTCCTGATCAATGGCCTGAAAGGAAGCGCTGCTTTACTTCTTGCAAGAGCAAAGGTAGAGCGCTGGAGGTTAGCGCAGGCTTGGTTGAGCAGTATGAAGCCACATTGAGCTTTATTAAAACCCTATACGAAAGGCTACATTTTTCCAAAGATATTTTGAACCTGATTTGCGTATAACTCCATTGCCTTCTTTATGCTTTCATCGAAGGGAATGTCGGGACAAATTTGCGTAAAGACTTCTTCCGCATCTAGCGCCTTTTTATTGAAGGCTATGATAATAAAAATGCTAGTTAGTTCATTTTGGATGTCGGTAAAGCCTATGTTTGCTCCCAAGGTATAACCTCGTAGCAGTAATTTGTCTTCGTACAGATGCTCCTGAAGCTTTAATGCAATTTTGCTAAGTAATGTTTCAATTTGATTCATACTTATTAAAGTGTTAGCGTGAAACATCCGTTCCTATCAAATAAAGAAACAAGAAGCATTATACTTTCTTGTCCCATGCCCCGCTTGTAATGCAACCGGTCGTGCCAGCTACGAGCAACATCTTGCATTGTTCTTACGCCGGATTTATGAAGAACGTTAACTAGTCTGGTTGGTAAGTTATGCTTCTCAATTGATGAAGTGAGAAAACGCCGGATCGTTACATCGCGCCTAAGCATTCTGATTTTCGCATCCTGAATAATAGGTTTCAGAGTTTTAATATACTCGGCGGTCGCAGAATAGATAGCGTGTGCATTCCCTGAATCGAACCGGAGATCTTCGCCATGTATCCGATAGCTGAAATTTTGCAAGCGGCTGGCAAAGGCTGCTTTTACCAGCGGAGACAGGTAGTTACCATGACTTGCATCAGCATCCTCGGTGTAGCGCTCCCAAAATTGCTGTTTTTTCAATTTCCCTTTTTTCTTTTTCATGGTTCTTCAGATAAAAAGGTTACTGCAATTGTATTTTGCGAACAGCGCATCAATTTGCTTGACTTGGCCTGCGCCTAAGTTATCTACGAAGAACTGTCTTCCCTGCTTCAGAATGGAGATCAGCGTGTAGCAATCAAAGCGGCATAATCTATTCCGTAGTATTGGAGGAAGCGACAAAATTATGCGTGGATCATCGAACGCGTCACGGTGTTTGACCGGGATGTTTTTGAAGTAAAGCATCTTGTCGCTGCAATTGAGCATCAGGTCAAGCTTTTCTTTCGTCTTGCTCAGTAACTGCCGACAGGTGAAATGCGTTACATAAATGCTGACACCCTTTTCAATTGTGTAGGTGAAAGGTTGGTAAGATTTTTTGAAAGCTGCCTCTTCTAGTGGGCTTAATACGTGTTTGAGGAGTTTACGGGCCTGCGCCGTTTTCAGAGAAGCTAAGTCCTCCTTTTCGAGTGGGTAGAGTTTCTTTTCCATAAGACTGATTTGTTTGATTTACTAATCAGGATCAGCCACTGGAAACCTATTTTACAAAACTCTCAATCTTTGCTTTACAAATTTGTTCAGTTAGTTTTTTGAGCAACTGAACGCGCTCACTTAAATAGTCCAGGTCGGCTTTACTTATGGTATAATCCATGTTGTAACGGGCTTCTACATAGGCTTTTCTCAGTAGAGTAAAGCGCCTGCGCTCCTCCACTGTTGCTTGGGTGAATACTTTGCCGAATTCAATATCTAGTGCTTTTGCCAATCTACCAAGCACTGCAATGTCGTGTGTTTTAGGTTTGTAACCTGTAAAAACCAATTGTATCGTGCCGTAATAACGTTCCGTAGCTTGGTGTAGTTGAAATGCGGCAATCTTAAAGTCCTTTTCATTAAAGTTGAACTCAAAGGTTTTAAAGAATCCGTTGGCGCTTTCAAACCATCCGTCAAAGTCTTTTTGTGCCTTTGCCTTTTGCTCCGATGGACTTTTCGGTTGTTCTTTATCGAGTTGAAAACGATTTGTAGTAAAAAGCTGAATTCCGTCATTCTTTATTTCTGTGAAGAAGAAACTGCCATCTCGCAGTTGTTCGTTCACAAATTCAATCCCGTGAAAGATGGGATTCGGTGGCGTTGGCAAATTCAGTTCATCCAGCCTGGCGCTTACTGATGCAATAAAAGTGTCGTTGTCGGCGGTTGTATTTTTCGTAGTTATAATTAGCAGATCGTAATCTGACTTGTATTCGTAAGTTATTCCTTTATCAACATAGGTGTGCTTCTCAACATAATTCCCCCGTGCATAGCTCCCAAAAAGGATGATCATTTCGATCTCTCCATACTTAGGAATGAGCGCATCCCGGATCGCTTTTAGCTCCGTTTGTTTGTGTTCGGGAAGATGGGTAAGGTCGGTTTTCATTGTTAGCGAAGATAATTAATTGATACTGACATAACTAGTTATCATGGAAAAACTATGCAACTACAAGGCTATTATAATCAAGAACTACATGGTAAAGAACGATATTGCTCTTCCCTTTTTTCCGCTTGTGAGTACTATTATAGATAAACTCAAAGTTTTTTATAAAATCGATTGTGGACGATACCAACTTATGTTTTTTAAGTGCAGATACGATTTCTAAAGTAGACTCATGTCTTTTAAACAGATCTGTATAAGTTTTAAATGAGGTATCGGCTCCAATTTTATTTCTCTCCGTATCAGTTTCAAGAAAAGAAATAAGCCCAGCAATCGCAACATCCGAATGGGGATAATATTGACCCTCTATAAATCTTGAAACTCCCTCGGTAACATAATTATTTTCAATTGCTTTATTCATTCTTTTGCATTCGAAGATATAGTAGACTGTCCCATCTAATGTTGGAGAGCAAACTTTAATATCAAGTATTCCGCTTTTTATGTTATTTTCAAACTCTTCAGCTCCGGAAATAAACATAAAATTATTGAGTGAAAAGCTAGAACGATGAGGATTTATATACTTTTCCACAAGATCATTTCTTAGAAAATCTTCAAGTTCTATCCTTTTTGTTTTTTTGCCACGAACACTTCCAGCAATTTTGGAAATCTGACTACGAGAGTATTTAGCGGTTTTTTGCAATAATGAATAAGCATTTACAATAGATTGCAGACATGAATCGAAAGTTGAATCATGATCGCCAAAATTCTTAGCAACAAATAAATCAACTCCGTCCATTATTGTCCGCTTGTTTTTGTTTCTTTAACTCGGCTTTTAAAATAGCATCATTGAATTCCAGAACATCCAGATGAGCAACAGCTCTGTGCCATAACTTCTTTTCGTTCGGTTTGATTATATAAAAAGAAGAATCAGTAAACCCCCTCACGTCTTGTTGAAAATACAGGTCTTTACACACCTTATAAATTCCTAAATCCCCCAACATTAAATTCCAGTCGTCATTGCTGGTTGTATTTACTTCAATTTCTTCCTTTAATTTGTTTTCAAGATGAAAGTTTACACGGATAAAATAACTGTTAACCAAAACTTCAACGCGTAAATACTTTTTTATTGACTTGAATCTTTTATTGAAAAAAGAGACAAACGTACTGCCATAAGCCTTAATTGTAGCCAAATCTTTCTGAACAGATGGAGCCAACGGTTTAAAAACATTAGCTTCTTGATCTCTAAAGAGTACCGGAAGGGATACATTGAAAGAGTAATCAATCAAATCTTTTTCTTCATCCGAAATTTCATAAGATTCGTTCACTAATTTTTCTATAGCCCTTCTAGTATTTAGAATGGATGTATCCCCAAACTCAACATGCTTGTTTGTGACTTTCTTTGACAGTTCTCCTATTTTATTATTCAAAGCAAGCGGAAAGTCGAAAAATTCTTTAAAATGCACCCTCGTTCTTTCGATACCAGCAGAAGAACTTGTGTTTAATAAAAAGTAAGAGAAGAGACGAGAATTCATAATACCCGACAATGTCGAAAGGAATGACTCTTGTTCATCTTTCGTCTGTTTTGAACTAATAACAGAACATACAGTAGAAGTAAAAGTGATTTTACCCGTATTAAATGCCGATACAGCGCCAAAATAGTGCTCACCTTCTCTAGGTTCAAGCACAAGACCCTTCTTAATTAATAGTTTGCAACCATCAAAAAATTTACCTTCTGGCAAGTATCCAACTTTACCATCACTAATTCCGTTATCATTAAGTTCCTTCTTCAGTTTTTTACTTGGATGTAAGTTGAAGGGTCTAAACTCAGTTTCAGCCTCGACAAAATCATACGATAAGTACTTCGATGCGTCAATTTTCTTGGTTCCATCCTTTAATTTGAAACCGCCGTTAGTTTCGTACCCTAATTCGTCAAACTTTTTCGCGATAGTTTCGAAGCTTTCCTTAAGACGTTTAATGAAATGAACGTCTAACGAGTTTCCATGTACCAAAACTTTCCACAACCAATCGTGTCCATTATAAGCTTCCGTAAAAAACGACTGTTTTATTCTTTTAACATCATGTTTTTCAATTACAATAGTTTTGTAATACAAGAAAAACCTGTTCGGCTTGACAGTGATATGTTGCACGACATTGTTCCCTGTGTATTCATTGTTTACAGCAGGCTTATATGTTATAATTGCGGCAGGTTGTCTTGCTTCATCAAAGATATGATTACCACCTCTAATTTTGTTATTGACAGGTGAGAGCTCGACAACCTGACTTATATGAAATTTTCTCAAAAAATAACTTCTAAAAGCCTTAGAAGATTTACTAGTATTATATAAGACCTTACTTGAAACAATAAAACTGCATTTTGGAATTTTTGACGAGCTAATAAAATCGCTTGTCCTTACTAAAAATGCTTGACAAATTTCCTTATCTCCGATTTCGATCTTTGGTTGATCTTGGTCATCGCGTTGATCTTCGGAATGCCTTCTTTTTTCAATATATTCCAAGTACACTGACTTATCAACGATCCCCCAAGGAGGATTTCCAACAATAAAGTCCAGGTCTTTTATTCTTTTATTAAACGGATGTTCTGTATTGAAAAAATCAGCGTCACGCCCACCAAAGAAATTTTCATTTTTCAATGGCTTGAATTTAAACGTTTCAATCTCCGCAGGTTGCTTGTAATCAAGAATTGTTATGTATAATGAAAAGATGGAAATATCAATAGCATCAGGATCGATATCAATACCATAAATGTTTGACTTGATTAACTTCCAAAGTGCAGCATCTGAGATCTTCTTTTTGCTAGAAATGTTAATCTCTTTTTCTACTATTTTGCGTAGTGTCTCCACCAAAAAAATTCCAGAACCACAAGCCGGATCAAGAACTTTGCAATTTGAGTCAGTTTTTCGGCTGTTTTCTAAAAAAGGAGTTACAGTCTGGGACAAAACGTAATCGACCAAGTAAGGAGGCGTGTAATAAGCCTTTATCTCTTTCTGCTTGGAAAGCTGAAGGTTTTCATTTTCAAATTCGTTCCCTATAAAATTTTCATAGATACTACTAATCAATTCTACAGGAATAATCTCGAAGTCATAAAGGTCGAACAAGGATTCTTGCACGGAATAACCATTATATTTCCCTGCGTTGCCTGTTTTAAAAATTTGCGAACAATTAAAAAGATGAGACAGAATCTCTAAATGTTCACGTGTAACAGTTTTCTCTTCGTCATATATGACCCTACCATTGGAATCCTTTTCTAGCAAGGGAAACATATCACCATTATACTTCGTATTCAGATACTGAAAAAACTTATATAGGGATGTTTTGTTTAAAATCACCTGCCTAAATGCAGTTTTCCGCGCTATTTTATCTTGACCCTGAATAATACTCTGGTCACTGAAAGTAACATCTCGGTCAATAAGATAACTCACAAATAAAAGGCGTCCAATCAAGCGATTTGCAGCCTTTGGATTTAATTTTAAACCATCTTTGGCCACAAGAATCCTTCTCGCGTCGGTGATGTTATTTAATAAATACTTATCTATCTGAGGTTTTTTTATTCCTAGATGTCTGAGAGAATTACCTAGTAAAATATTTACAAATGAAAACTCTTCAAAGGAATCTACCGATCCATTCGTTTTTAATTTTCGAAGTTGTTTAACATCGCTTAGAGTAAAATCGTTTCCATGAAAAAGATCAAGCGTATCTTGCCTATTTATAAATACAACTTTTGCTAAGCCAAAATTAATTACTCTTTTATGAATGAGATCTTCCTGCTCCTGAGAAGGATTGTCAAAGAATAACATAAATGACTGATTGAAAGGACGTGGATGGCCCTCCTTATTCGTTTTGTCATTATAAATACAATAAAAGGCATCGGGTTTAATTACCTCCTGTAATATTCTACTAACCCTATAGGGAAATTTATGTACCCACTCCTCGAATTCGTCGTACTGGAAAAGACCATTTTCCTTATTAAGACCAAGTTTTTTATATAATTGTTTTAGGCGGTTCACAACAAAAATTCTCCAGTTATATAAAATGGGTTATTAATCAAAATTACGATAAAAAGTAACAGCATTTTGCTACGTTTTGTAGCAACGGTCATTTTCTGAAAATCAAGTATTTGTAAGGTTATGGGTACCATATCAAAACGATCGAATTGTTTTTAATTTTGCTGCTGATTCAGTAATAACAACCTCTTCCCAAAAGTCTGCGCTTAACGCTTTATCAGACTTATTATATAAATAGTCATACATTGTTTTAATCGACTGGTGTTTATGCTGAGGGTTAGATGGCTTCTTATCTGTAGTTTTAAATATGTAGTAATTTATCATTCCTCCCGAAAGTACACTGTCCTTTCCCTCTTCCTTCACTAACTTAAATTCATCATAAAGTACTATCTCGCATCTCCACAAATCTGTACCATCATTTATCTCAAAATGAAGCTTCGTGTCGGGCAACAACACAGTTTGGTATCGCAATTTTGAAAGGTCTTCGAAGGTCTGAAAACTTGACTCCAATTCACTTCTAAACATCGGAACATCATAACTGTCGTGGCTTAAAGCATTAAAAACAAATTTTCGATGGTCGTCTATTCTTTCAAACAGTGCTTTGCTTATTCCATTTGCGTCGGCAAATTTAGCGCAGGCTTGCAACTTTGCATTCAAATCTAATTCAGCAAACGTTTTTCTATCAAACTGCAATTGTTTCGGAAGAAAGTCCTTACAAAAGGCTTCTGCCTGTTTTCTCATATAGTTCCCGGCAGCCTCATAGTCCTTAACTGTATGGAACTGATTTCTTGCTCTTTCTAAATAGGTTCCCTCCTTTTGAATAGCAGGACGTTTAATTCCTGCCACGGTGTCTTCAAACATTTCGTAATAAACCCAATTATCTTGACTGAGGTGTTTGATTTTGTGTTTTGCCATTCGGAAGAACATTCTGTCGTGGGTCAAAATAATTAGCTGAAAGTTCTCAGCGAATTCCGGTGCGAGCAGTACTTCAAGCACCATTTCCCTATTTCTCATATCCAGACTAATAAGTAAATCGTCCAGAACAATAAATTTTAAACAATTCTCTTTTAGCTTTTGTGCCAGCACTGCTAGCCTGATAGAAATTGCGATTGCTGATAACTTCGCTTCGTTTAGAAATGAGTGAGGTTTATCGATAGGAGATGGAACAGTTTCATATTCTGGTATATTGATACGAATTTCGAACGGAATTACTCGATAATCTTTATCACCTTTATAGAAGTCTAAAGGTTTTAATGATAATTCATAAGTAAAATTATAACCCAATTTTTTGAAATATGATGGGCCGTGAATATTGATGTAGTCAACCAATTTCTGAAGACTTTCGTTGAAGATCGCGACAAGTTTTGTGAATTCAGTGTACTCAGGACTAGATTTATATGCTCTTATTTTTCTTGGAGTTTTACTCCGCAAGCTGTCGACCCATTCAGGCCCCTCCTCAATCTGTTTATAAATTTCGTAGGCATTGGTGAATGTAAGTGGGGTGCCTGAACGAGTAATTTCCACCCGCGAAAATTGAACGTACTTAAAAATATGTTCAACGAACATATCAAAAAGATCAATTTTGTGAGAGTGCCTGAAAGCGGAAAAGCTAAGAAGCATCCGATAGTTAATAAAATCGGAAGCGTAGTTTACATATTGGGCATTTACATTGCCTCTGATTGCAATGTCATCCACGGCGACTCTAAATAATGGTATTGCTGGATCATCAGTAGAAACCTTTATAAAGCTGTTATAGTTGTCCGAGCCAGGAGCAGTTTCTGATGCATGTATATTGATTAAAGAATCTTCTTTCTTTATCGTTTTACTAAAGTACTTCTTAACGTCGTCATCTTTGCCTTTAATTGACGCTTCAAAAAGGGTGTAAAGAGCCCAATAAATCGAAGATTTTCCACTACCATTTTCCCCATACAAGAGCAAATTATTCCCTCCCAGCTCAATTGCTCCTTGATCTTGGAAGAACTTAAAATTATTAATATGTATTTCAGTTATCCTACTCATGACTAGTTTGAGAGGGAGTTTATTTTTGCCACAAGCGTTGGGCTCTTAATGTTGGCCGCTATGATCCTATTTCTTATGGGGTTCTCTGGCTTCTGCAACCACAAATAAAAGGCACGAATGATTTGTTCATTTTCGTAATCGTTTTTAAGTAAAGGCACGCTGTCGACAAATTGAATGACATCAAGTTGCAACTCTTCAAGATGCTCTGTGAAGTAAATCTCATGAACCATCATATTAAGCGTCTCTTCAATTGTCGCGGCAATCCTTTCATTCGGAGTATGTGAGATCAGTGGTTTAGCATCTATTTGATTAAGGAAAATCAGATACTCAACTAAATTGCAAAAATGCGACTGCTTTTCTTTAGAAATCAAAGGGATTGGGACATCCTTTAAAATGCTTGGCTTTACTTGAGCCAAGGCTCGTCCCTCTTCAAGTGAAAGTAGACGATATAAATATGTTACTACCTTAGAGTTCAGAACGGCTACGAGATATCGATTATCTACAAGGTTATTGGCATTCATTAGGTACAAACCATCAGTAGGATAAATTTTCTCGCGGTCGAGTGCTGTTATTATTTTGTCTCCAGTAATTACTCCTAAAATCTTTTCTGGCTTAGTGAAAATATTTTCATCCCGCTCTCTATGTAAACTGTAAAATGGGTGCTTACCCTCTTTCACCTCTTTGCAAGTTATCTTGCTCTCAAACGCTTTTAGGTAGTGATAAATGTGAGGTATTTCCTTGGGATCGTCTTTATGAGTTGTATAAATCAATCTTTTTGATCGATCCACTATGCTAAATCGTTTCACGTCGCTTCCACCCGTTACAGTTACCTTAATCTTAGCTAATTCAAGTTTATTTTCCTTAACTATTTCATCGTCAATAACGAAAGCACTTTTATAGTCAGGACTAACGCCTCTCTGTATTCCGTGCTGGTCGACCAAATCTTCTAGCTTATTTCCTTTTAAATTGGCTAAAAGTTCATATCCCTCAAGATTATCTGTGGCAAATATGTAATAAGGTAGTGAACTGTACAGTTCAGTTTCAATCTGTTGCATTGGAATCCTATCCAATGACAGACCTAAGCGTCGACGGTAATTCCCAATTTTTGTTTGACCAATTTTGTCTGTTCCAATAACAACAATGGCTGAAGCTCTGGCAACATCTTGGAAAATGTTATCGCCTAGATTAATTACCTCAAGAAGTTGTTTGGTTCGTAAGATTTTCTCCCGCAAACGTGCATTATCCATTTGATAAAGCACTACGTCTGGGATGATCATTGAAATAATTCCGTCTTCTTTCGCCCAAGCAAACGCCTTATTTATAAAAAACATGAAAGAATCAACCATTCTTACGATTATGTCTGAGTTGTCTTCTTTTATATGTTTTAATAGATTCTTTTCAATTTCTGCACCCCAAGGCGGATTGCCAATGACTATATCGAACCCTTCAAACTTCCCTTTATTTTTCTCATCCAAGATTTCGGGAAATTCAATTCTCCATTCAAACGCATTTTCAAAAATGGTGTTGTTCTTGTATTCCTCAACCGTCTTTGAAAGTTTATTTATTTTTGCTTCAAGCTCCTTTTTATGTTTCTCCTGGGCGGTGGTCAGTTTTTGATCGAATAATTTTTGATCGCGATATTTTTCGTTATACTCAGAAACTAGTTTACTTAAATGCCGTTGTTCTTTAGTGCTTTGGGAAATACCTTTTCTGAGATTTGACTTAATTTCTTCAATTAATTTCTCCATCTCCCTCTTTTGCTCTTTGCTTTCAGCGTTTCGGTAGGTTTGAACAGCCTTTAAATAATTACGGATGCCAAACTTCGTAGTTTTAAGTACTTCACTAATGTCCGAATCAAGCGAGTACCTACTAACCAACGAGTTTCCCGTTTTAATATTAATATCAATATTTGGCAAAGTCTCCAATTGAGTATAGTTACTCTCTGCTGTATAGTAAGCGTTCTTTAGAAGTTCTATCCATAGTCGAAGCCGGCAGATTTTTACTGAATTCGGGTTCAAATCAACCCCAAACAAGCAGTTTTCGATTATTGTTTCTTTCTCGTGAAAAATTGCTTCTTGAACTCTTCGCGATTCCTTATTAGAAGGATTGTAATCGAATAGCTGTCCATCCTCATTAGTTATAATGAGTTCGTCATTTATTACTTCAAAATGATAGTCGCGAAGGGATTTACCCGTTCGATCAAGCAATATCTTTAATTCACTTTTTGCAGAAACAATTTCATTAAGTGCAGAGACCAGAAAGTGGCCTGATCCTACTGCAGGATCACATAATGAAATTGAATTAATTATTTCATTTGCCTCCTTTTTGTCTTCAATTCTGTTATATAAGTCGTCAAATGAATTACATTTCCAGCCCTTCAATTTATTAAATTTATTGAGTAAGCTCCGACGAATTGTTTCTTTACACATATGCATTGTCACAAATCCAGGAGTAAAGAAAGCGCCGTCCTTGTAGCCGTTGATTTTTTCAAATATTAAGCCAAGCACGGAAGCATTAATCAGATTCTTATTTTCTTCTTGAATATTTTCAGAACCAACGGAACTAAAATCGTAAGAATCTAAAAATTCAAAAAGATATTGCAGCACCGGTAGTTTCTTTATCTTATTTCTTCTGTCAGACTTCTTTAAAACGGAGTCTGAAAGTACTGAAAGCTCGAGGCGATTATCCAACGCGCCTATATCTATTGAGTTTCGCTCAAGCTCAATTGGTTCAAATAGAGAACTATTGAGGTATGGAACATTTTTATACTTTTCCCTTAATGTATTACTTCGCTTTTCAGGTCGCTCAGCAAGAACTTCAAAAAACAAATTGTTTAACTCATTGAAGTCAAATATCATTTCGATGGTAAGGAATCTATACTTCTCCGAATTCTTATGATAAGTTGAAAGCTGTGCTTCAAGAAGTTTAAGAAATAGAATCCTATTAATCCATGTGATGCAAAGTTCTAATGCAATACTTTGTGTCCGGTCTATGTTCTTGTCAGCTACACTAATTTCTTTTAGGTAGCCTAGTTTTTCTTTGTTAGCGAGCTTTAGCATTGTGTTTTCTAACAAAGCCGCCGCTTCTGGTTCGGCTTTCCTCTCAATAAATTTCTTGTTACCCCGCTTTACTTCCTCTAAACCTATTATGTGAAGTAACTCTTCGTAGAATCTTGTATCTAATGAATTACTGTCATTTGCGAAAGGTTGTTTAAGTAAGTGTACCGGAGAGAGAATTTTGTAAAGTGTAATCAGCTTGTTGTCCGATTTTGTTATTTCGGCCTCTTTTAAATTGAAATGAGTGCAAACCAACGGTTCATCTATATCATTGAGGAACGGCTTAACTATGCTTTCATAAAAGTACTTTGTGTCATTTCCACTATGGCGCCATGATTCATAGTCTTTACGAAGTTTGGAGTTTCTAAATAAGTGTTTTTCAAACCAAACCTCATCAAAAATGTACCAGTCAAAAACGTTTGTAATGATTAGATATTTGATGTCAGTGTTGCGATGCTCTAACCTTTCTCGAAAATAGTATAGTATAAGTTCATGGAGTCCTTTTGAATTTGGTCTTTCAAATGAAAACATCTCTGATTTGGAGAAGGGTTGTTTCAATTCAAAAATGACGCCTACCGGTTCATTGCTTGTTTTCCCAAGGTGAATTACGAGATCGTTTCTACCCTTGGTATTGATTTCATAGGAATCTTTGTACCAAGTATTTTTCAAGAAGTCAGAAACGAGATTTTTATGATGCTCTTCGCTTTCGCCATCTTTAATTTTACTTAGCAACAATAAAAGATTTTCCTTAAATTGATCAATAGTATTCCTAGATACCTTTTCTTTAAGGTAAGCTTTATTTAGCGCTTTATTTGGCGATATAGTATCTAACTGCATTAATTGTTTCGGCCTATTTCTTTGAATAGGTCTTTTTCAAAATATTTAAAAATATTGTCAAACACTTCAGCTTTTAAAGTAGTCTTGGATTGACAATCCGTATTTTTCTAATAAGGTTCCAGTATCAGACAACCACTCCGGCAGCACAAAGTATAACATCTTTACACCTGGCTGCTTAATCTTTTTAATTCGGCCTGACTTAGCTGCCCTGCCTAAATGAACAGAAAGATTATACTGCGGCGTGTTATGATCCTTATAATGAGAATCTAACTTAGAAAGAAGTACATCAAAGTCTTTAGAAGTTAATGGTCGCTGATGTAATGCCAGCAAGAAATGGATCTTCGTCGGATATGACCATTCCTGCTTAAACATACTCTCAGTTAAATCAACGTTTTGACCTTTTTTGCCGTCGCTTCCACTCGTGGAATGCAATTTCTCCTCAAGTTCCGCCTTCTGTTCCCTTAGCTCCATAATAGTTGATAGAAGCTCATTATGGGATTTACCTTCAAACTCTTTAAGAACATCGTTTTTAAGTTCCCGCTTTAATTTTCTCTGCCAATCTGAACTCATGTGGGATCAAATGTACACATTTCACTGGCATTACCAACATAAAATAAACATATTTATTACTTTATAAGTACACTAATGCAACATAATAATAACATAAAAGGTACATAATTTAATAATCAATTAGAGGTTAAACTAACGCTTCAAATGCAAATTTTTTTCACCCTCAGTATCAATACGTTAAGCTGTTTTTATAACCGTTACAGTAACCATATTTTGCAATACTGCATTTTTTGCATTTATCTTTGTCCCACAATCGGAACTGAAACATGCAAATTGAAAAGATAAATCCAAAGATGATCACCCTCGCCCGGGAAGCCAGAGGTTACTCTCAAGCTGATCTTGCCGAGCTAAGTGGTGTCAGCCGTCCGAGCATTACGCGCTTTGAGCAAAGCGACCTGCACCTGAACGAAGGATTTATGAAAAGCATTACAGAAGCGTTAAGGTTCGCAGACACGCTTTATTTTGTAGACGCTGAACCTTTACCACCTGCGATCTACCGCAAGCGTGATAATGTACCTGCAAAGCTGCTTAATAAGGTAGACGCACTAATAAACGTGTATAGCTTCGGAATTGGTCGGCTGCTGAAAGCCGCCAACTTCGACAAGTTGGTCGTTCCTTCCTTTCCGATTAATACTGCTGAAGATAGTCCTGAACGGTCTGCACAACTCACACGCCGGGTGTGGAATGTAGAAGCCGGTGTGATCACCAATTTGACCTCGGTACTGGAAGCAAACGGATTTATCACGATGCCGGTGGATTTCGATACAGTGCGGATTGACAGCAGGAGCGTTTTGATCGATGATAAGTACCCTGTGATCTTCTACAATAAAAAGCTCTTGGGAGATCGCTTGCGGTTTACATTGGCTTATGAGTTGGGTCACATCATCATGCACACACGCACCTCGCACATTCAGGTTGACAACTCAAGACAAGCGAATGAGTTTGCAGCGGAATTCCTGATGCCAAAAAAGGATATCTCGGCAGACCTGGAAAAGGACATTAGCGTGAACACGCTGGCCGAGCTAAAAAGCAAGTGGCTGGTGTCTATGCACGCGCTCCTATACCGCGCAGATGATCTTGATCTTATAACTGAAGAACAAAAGGAGAGCGTGTTGGATCGCTTCAATCAGTTGCGCATCCGGAGGCGTGAACCTAAAGAGCTGGACGTGCCAATTGAGCGCGGACAGTTGTTGCGTGACCTGATCACAAAATATCGCAGTAAACAAAAGATGAATGTGAAACAGATCGCAGAATTCTTTTACATGAAGGAAGATGAATTCTTATCCACCTTCAATCACCCAAGTAATAATTAAAACTAAATAGAGATGAGAAAAGTTGAAGAAAAAGAGACGTACACAAAGAAGGAGCTTGCCGCGCTTTATGAATTAAGCCCACGCGCGTTTCACACGATGTTTAAGAAATACGAAGAAATTGTTGGAAAAAAAGAAGGTCGCTATTACTCCAAGCTACAGGTCGCGATCATTTTTGAAAAGCTTGGCAAGCCAAGCTGCCTGCTTGACGACGAATTTGTGCCTGCAAAAAAATCTGCATGATAATTTTTATACTTCCGTATTCTTAAAACACAACCTTATGATTTATTTTACCTGATGGCTGGGCTTTGCCCGGCCATTCGTATTTTATACCACCTCCATTTGTTGCTTTGATATGGCTCCATATCGTTTCCTCGCAACAGTTTGATACAGTTAGCAGCAATTTGCTGCGCTTGCAAACACTTAACAACCGTTAGATACTATTTAATACAAAAGCATGCTGTAAGCTACAGTTAGCAACAGTTGCAGGAAGTTGCGCTTTTGTGTTGCCGGAACTTTGTCTTCGTAATCGAGCAAGTAAATTCTAAAACGAAGATAAATATGAAAGCAAATGTAAATGCAGCAAAACAGGTTGGAAAAAGAAACAGAAAACAAACTCAGGCAAAAGTAATTCAGCTTAACGCCTTCCAGCAACCTCACCAGAAAGAAACATCCAAGCTGATCAATGCCGTTTGGGGCGCAGCCTCCTCTTCTTTGTGGTTTAATAAAACCTTCAGCGAAAAAGAATCAGAACAATACAAAGAGCTGATCGGGGATCATTTCTACAACGGCAAAGACGCCAAACGAAACTTCAAGGAAATCATCGAGCGCGTTTGTCTGGCCAAACGCTATGTTGCCCGAAAACGTGGCCGCTATATCTCCAAGCCACAGGATTATCTCAATATTCACTATCCTCTCGGCTTATCAGGAACCGCAGCGTGGTTACAACAGGTGAATGAGGTTCGCAAAGATGTGCCTGACTACAACAAAGGCATCAGCACCCTTGCAAAAGCGCTGATGGCTTTCATCGACAATCCCACGATCTCTGTATTCCATCGTGGCAGAAAACAGCTTGCAGAGCAGAATCAATTTGATCTCATACAGATCTACCACAACACCATCATTCACTTAGAATACAATTCATAATGGAGCCTCTAAAACCAAAGCCGACGGAGTGTGTGTTAAAACCATACACAAAAAAAGAGCTGCGCTTGCTCTACGGTGTGCCGATAAACACGTGGAAGCGCTGGCTGAAGTCTGTTCCCGAAACTGCAAATACAGGAAGAAAGAACTGGCTCACGCTACCCGAAGTGGAAGCGCTATTCAAACGCTATGGAGTGCCAGGTCTAAAAGTGATCGAATTTGAAACGCCGATAAAGCCCAATAAGGCCCAATGAGGCTTCATAACATCTGAAACGAGAATTGACGCCAAACCCTTGCCAGACCTTTGATCCCGAAATCAGAAACAGCACATGAAAAATGGAAAAATCACAATCGACAGACACAAGCAACAGCAGCAGCCTTTTCCTGACCGGGACGATCCTGCTGGCTAACATGGACTACACCGGCCTTATGGATTACGCGATCAAGGCGCTGGTAGGTGGGGCAATATGGATGGCCTACAAGATCGCTGGAGATTTCTTCAGCAATCGCGTGAACAAAAAAAAAGAAAACAAAGAGGGTTAAAAGCACACATGGCGAACTGGAAAAAAATAGGATGGATCACAGGCATTGCGACGGCTTCAACAGCGGGCTTGTTCTATGTTGCGCGGGGCTTTTTCAACAAAGCCTATGATCTCAATGAGCTGAAGAAGCTCACCGATCAGCTCATCGTGATCCCTTCTGCCAAAATCCATAAGCTGGATTTTACTGGCCTTACCATTCGCATCGATGCGACGCTGAAAAACCCAACCGACCGAGGCTTTAAAATGAAGTATCCATTTATACAGGTGGGCTACAATGGTAAGGTGATCGGCTCCTCTCAGGCCACAAGCGAAGTTCTTTCTATCCCTCCCAATGACGAATACACGCTGAAAGCGGTGATGCTCAACTTTCCCCTGATCGGGATGCTCTCGCTTATAAGCGGTTTATTCAGCTCGCTACAGTCCGGCAAAGCCGTGGCTTTAAAAGTAGCAACCGCTTCGAAGATCGACCCGCTCTGGGAAGTAAGCGAGGGGAAGTGGGAGTCATTGAAGGATTATGGTGTAAAAGCGCTGCGTTCTATTCCTTACGGAAATATTCAGGATGTCATACTAAAAAAGGCCGCAGCATGACCAGAGAGAATGTGAAAGTAAAACCGGGTCATGAGTATGATCACTATTTCCCGGAAGCAAAGGTTGGCCGGATACTTAAAAAGCGAAATGCAAAAGTATCCGACACGCTGAAGTTGATCCCGGCGATCATCCGTGAAACGGCATGGCAAACACGAAGGTTTGCGCACGAAGTCATTAAGGCAGATACGCTTGAAAAGACGTGCAGCAACTTATGGCACTTTGTTTACGATCACATCGCTTATAAAAAAGATGAGACCGGAAAGGAACAGGTGCGTGATGCAGCAAGGATTTGGCACGACCGTCACAACTTCGATCCGGTAACCGGCGAACCGATGGGCTGCGATTGTGACTGCATGACGACCTTCATATGCAGTGTACTCTACAACCTGGAAGTGAAGAATGTTTTTTTCAGAGTTACGCGCTACGAGGAACCACATTGGGAACACATCTATCCGGTAGTGAAGCTACCGAACGGAAGGGAGATCATTATCGATTGCGTTCTCCATCACTTTAATCAGGAAGCAAAATACACAGCAAAACAAGACACAGCAATGGATTTAGAATATTTAAACGGAGTTACGGACTCCACAATGAGCAGGCTCTCCGATGCACCCGATCTGATGGGCATCATGGACGAGCAGGAAGCGCTCTCGGCGTTGGGAAAAATTTTTAAGAAGAAAGCATCGGGCGGTGGCGGTGGTTCAAAGCCTGCAAAGAAAGGACTTTTCAAAAAAAAGGCCGCAGGTGCGCCAAAGAAACCACTCTTTAAAAAGAAAACCGCCGAGCAGAAAAAAGCGACGAAGGCAAAAGTAAAAAAGTTTATCGGCAAAGGGCTGCATGTTACGAACCGTATCAATCCTGTAACAGTTGCGTTACGTAACGGAGTACTGGCCGGGATGAAGCTGAACTTTTTGAAGATCGCAGAGAACCTTCGCTGGGCCTATCTCACACCGGAGCAAGCACAGGCAAAAGGCGCAGATATGTCAAAGTATCAAAAGCTGAAAGGTGTGCGCGAAAAGCTGGAGAAGATCTTTCACGGTGCTGGTGGAAAACCGGAGAACCTGAAGAAAGCGATCCTCACGGGAAGAGGCAACAGAGATAAGGCGGTGCCGCTAAATGGCCTCGGCTACATCCCTTATGAAAATGTTGATGGCCTGAATGAAGATATGCCATTGAACCAGCTGCTGGGTCACGAGATCTACTACTCAGAAAACGTGCAGGGACTGGAAGGCTTGGATGGCTTCGAAGGGCTGGAAGGTTTCAGTCAGGATGCCGACCTGGGTGCTGCAACCGCTGCAAGTGTAGCGGCAGCCTCCACTGTCCTTACAACCATCGCTGGCCTGATCAAAAGCATCGGAAGTCTTTTTCCCGGTAAAGCAGCAGCAAAAGGCGGCACATCAAAGAAGGAAAACAAAAAAGCGAAGAAAGCAGCCAAGCGCGGAGGCGGTGAAAGTGCAGGAGACGAGGATGGTGGCTCAGGCGATAGCTCTGAGAGAGGTGGCGAATCAGAGAGTGGTGAATCAGAGTCCGGTGGAGGCTCTGAGGCAGAAGACGGCGGTGCAGAAGCTGGTGCAGAATCCGGAGGAGAAGAAAATTCCGGAGGGAGCGAAGATGGAGGGTCTGGTGCCGGGGAGAAAAGCAACGAGGAAGGTTCAGACGAGGACGGCAGCACAAACGGCAATACCGAAAGCGCAGCTGCAAAAGGCAGCGGTGAAGCTGGTGGCGGATTAAAAGCAAGCACGCTTGCAAAAGCCAAGCAGTTCTGGGAAAATAACAAGAAGTGGATCAAGCCCACAGGCATCGCAGTCGGTGTTCTTGGTTTGGTTTATCTCACCCACCGGATTTTGAAATCGAACTCTGCAAAAAAGCCTGCGCTCGGACTCACCGGAATTGGCAACAAGCAAAAAAGGAAATCGCCAAAGAAGAAAAATATCCTCAGCGGCATCCGGTCAAAGAAAGGAGGTAAACGACCTGCAAGCAAGCATCACAAAAAACGCAAGGTGATCACCTTACTCTAAAAAATTAAACAGTAAAAAGATGAGCAAGCAAAAGAAAAATATCTATGAGCAGAAAGCAAAGCAGAAGTCTTTGACAGGACTTGGCTCAACAGCTGCGCATGTTGAAACCAAAGGCAACATAAAAAACACGATGGCCTTTACTGGAAGGGATATTCTGATCGGTGGCCTCGGTGGAAGTCTCGCCGGAGCCCTTGCCGGAAGAACATCGCTCCTGATCGGTGCGGTGGTTACCGGAGCCGGTCATTACTTCGGCAGTCCAGGTACGGCTATGTTCGGTGTAGGCATGATGGCTTCAGGCGGTTATCAAACCATTTCAGGTTTAAGCGGCACAGAAAAGGATGGATTTGAAGGCGTCAAAGAGCGCTTCCAGAATTTTCAAACTAACCTGAAGCGCCAGCTATTCCTCGACAAACTCGTTAAGAAAAAACCCGCAACAGATCAGGAGGGAACCAACGGCATGGGCAACGTGCAGTACTTCAAGCATGGCGACGATGTCAACGGACTGGACTATACTGAAGCCAACCGCATACAAGAGCAGATCAACGAAAGCGCACGCCAATTTGAAGCAAGCGTGTCGGGAACGGATGATGTGGACGGTGTTGAAGGTGTGGACGGAACAGACGGCGTGGACGGAACCGATGGTGTCGATGGAACCGACGGCATTGAAGATCGCCTGATCTAAACAATCAAAAATTTCAAGTTCAATTTCCGGGATGCCTCTGTGGTGGCAGGCATCCTTGGGCGAGAACTGCCTAAACAAAAAAATAAATAACAAATAAAAAACAAGAAGCATGTTAGAATTAGAAGGACTCGGAGAATACAATAACTCCGGCGCGCTGCTCGGATTAGAGGGCGCAGACGACGAGTTGCTCGGGGCGCTGGCAGCCATGAACCCGATCAAGCGTCACAAAACAATGAACCGCTTGTTCGGTGGAAAAGCTGGCAGCCGCGGATCGAGGGCAGAAATGGAAAAGCACTTCCATGAGCTTCCACAGCACATTAAAGACGGTTTACTGAAAGGCGAGCTGCGCTTAGCGGATACGATCATCTACAGCCGTAAACCGGTGAACTCAAAAACCATCAAGCTGTTCGAAACGCAGGATGTAAAGGCTGTGGGTATGCGAAACATCAGCAATGCAAAGCTGCCGAAAAATCAAGCGCTGCTTGTGAGCGGCATCATTCTATTAGCTGGAGTGCTCCCTGATGCTCGCCCTGTGAATGACGACTCTGTGATGGCAACTTCATTCGGTAAGATCGAAGATTTCCCTGCGATTGCAACAGGTGAGTTCACCTTGAAGGCAAACAAAAAGATCATCCTTAGCGATGTAGACAATGCGGTTTTCAAAACGGCTAATAACAATCATATTCCTTTTGGTTATTACAAGCTGGCTAATCCGCGCATCATTCAGGACGACATTCTGCTTGAAGCGACAGTAGAGCTTGGATCAATGACAGGCATCAATACCGAGCGCACCTGGATGTATGTCGGGCTGCACGGCACTATCACAACCCCATAGTAACCCGGTTGAACATTCCATGCTCAAAGCAAATCGCAGCGAGCATGGAATTCAACCTAAACATTAAAGCAAAGCATCATGGCAAAATTTTTCAGCAAAGATTTCGACCTGCCGATCACGGCAGCAGGTCAAACGTTCAAAAAAACATTTGAGCTGGACAAGAGCGTGAAAGCGATCACGCACTATACCATCCTGTCCAACCGTGAAGATCTCGCTTATTACCGTGGATCATTCCGTTTGGAAATCAACAAGGATGAGATCGCTCCTGAAGGCTATAGCGTGAAAAAAGTGATGTGCTGGGCTTCGGTGCCTGCGGACAAGCGCCTCAAGTCGATTGGAAGAAGGGAAACCGGTAACGGCCAGATCAGCTTTGAATACACAGACACCAACGACGGCTTGACTGCATTTCAGCCATACACCGTAACCATCAGCGTGGAAGGAGAAAGAGAGGACTAATGAGCAGAGCCAGGTTAATAGTTAAGAAGATCACGATCCAAAAGCGCGGAGAGATCAATTTCTTTCAAATCCGCCTTCCAAAAAACGTGCAGCGCATCACCGGAATAGAAACCGATGTGATCATGCTCTCAGCGCTGGAAGCTGAGTCTACCGGAGGCACGGGGCATGGCGGTGTGCGACCCGACGGGACAATCGGAGGTGTTGAAATAAACCGCAGACCATTCCTTCAGTGGACAAGCACAAGCAACCCGGTTGTGGGAAGGCTTAAGCTGCAAAACATGGATCGTCACAACATCTTCTTTGAAAGCTGGCTGCCTTTTGTCTTTCTCAACGCATCGATGCCCGACATGAGCTTCGGTATGTTTCCAAAGAGTCCATACAGCCTGATAGCGAAAAGTGAGCCAAGAACAGTTGACGTACCGGTTAGCAACAACATCATTCACGGCTTTTTCACCGATGATATCGGAACCCGAAAAAATCAGGATGTACGTTACATCGTGAAGGTGTTCGTGTGGGTGCAAACCAACGAGCAGAGCCGTGGTGTGATCTACGATTTTGAAACCAAAAGAAAGGAGGCTAAACCATGAACACGGAACTGGCCTTAGCCCTGATCGAAAGCAGAATGCGTGACATGGGCTATAAACCCGAAGACTACTCGACCTCCTTTAAGCACTGTGTGCTTCAGGGATCGGAAGTGAGAGAGCTGGAAGCCTACAATGAGTTCTATTTTTTAGAACATGATCCAACGGACGTGATCATCCGATCAGACTTCGGCTTCTATGATCTGAGCAACCCAACTGCAAATGAGCTCAAATACGAGCATCAGGGAATGATCGTATTGCGAAACCTCTCAGGCGCTCCCATCCATGTGCGCTTCATTCAGGCGATTTTAAAACACAAAGTAAAAGAGAACTAATGGCAGCAGAATACAAACCATACGATCCCAGCGAGATAGAAAGCATCCGGCTTATGCTGGAGGCAGAGGCAAAGGAAGGCAGACCGCTTTCTTTCGAGATCAAAGTAAACGGCTTTACCCGTGTTCACAAAACTAATAAGGTGGAGCGATTTGAAGAGCTGCACAATTTCCTGAACGAGAACACAACAGAGCTGGTGATCAGCGTCTACCCCGATGCTAACAGCAATCGCAAGGAATGGTACAAATATAAGCTGAATGCAAAACCGGAAGCGCTGAACGGAGTAGACATGGAAGCCAAGATCTCAGAGCGAATGAAACAATTCGAGGAGAAAATGGTGATGCAGCGCACAGAGGAAAAGCTGAAGGAAACGGAGCATAAGCTGGAGCAGGCTGAACTGTACATCGACATACTGGAAACCAAGCTTGAGGATGCCAAGACAAAACCGAATCACATCGGAAGCTTCGATCTCGGCAAGCTGGCCAGCTCCACCATCGAAGGCATCGCGATTCATTATCCTAAAGTGTTGGACAAAGTTCCTGTCTTGAACGGCATCGCTAAAGTGATCCAGGAGGAGAACAGAACCAAGCCTGCGCAGCTGAACGGCGGCTTTGAAGGTGAGGTGTCGTTCAAACCGAAATCCAAAGCTCAACAGCCAACTGAGCATGACGAGGCGGTGAAGCAGCTCAGCGATTTCATTGCAGAGCATTTTGATCAGGATCAGAAGCAAATCCTCGGCGCTGTGATCGTTGCGCTTGGTGAAAATCCGTCGCAGCTGACAACGGTGGCAGAACTGCTCAACATCGATCTCAATTCCCTTAATGAAGAAGAATAAACATAACACCAAGTAACCATGCCAAAATTTGAATTTGAAACAACCATTGCCGCGCCGAGCGAGAAGGAAGCAATTCAGAAAATGAACTGCCTGAATGCCATCGGCTCAAAGCTTTCGCTCAGCGAGCTACAAATCTTAGCCAATACAGTGAACAGCCCTTCTGCGCTGGCTATTGCAAAACAAAAATTAGGACTGTAAGCAATTACTGAATTGAACCAAGTACAACCATATCAGCCAACCGCCGCGCCAAACTACACACCTGTTCCGGTGCATGAAACAGCACGCCCTTCAATCACCGCCACGCTGAAGGACGAAAGCTGGACATTAAAAGAAAAGATCGTGTACGGTCTGCTGGCTGCTGTGGGAGTGGGAGGAACAATTTGGATCGGTAGAAAGATCATTCTCAATGCGATCTCCAGCAAGGAAGAGCTAAAGAGCTTTGATGAGGGGACACCGGCCACCACAGCCAAACAGATCAAAATGGCCTTTGATAACGATGGCTGGTGGGGTACAAACACAGACGCCCTTCGTGAAGCGCTTATATCGGTTCCCTCGCAGGAGGAGTGGGATAAAATAATCAAGTCCTATCAGAAGCAGTACAATGCCAACCTGATTCGCGACATGGCCGATGAGCTGCAAAGCACGGAGTACACCGAGATGATGCAGATCATCAATGCAAAGCCAGCGAAGAAAGGCCAGCAACCGCCAGCAACGCAATACAAAGCGTGGGCAAAGCGTCTAAAGGCAGCCTTTGACAAGGAGTATGGCTTTCTACCCGGAACCGACAGCGTTGCGGTAAAAGTAACGCTGGATGAAATCCCGACCCAGGCAGCATTCATCAAGGTAGGTGTCGAATACAAAGTTATGTATGGAACCAACCTGATGGATGATCTGAAAGGCGAAGGTGAATTCGGCCAGTACGATGAATGGCTAAAGATCATCGTAAAAAAAAGAAAGAACTAAAGTGAACCACACCATGAACACAGCAGGAGCAACAATGCAGAAGAATCCGGCTACCAATAAAGGTAAAGCAAAGAAAGCGGTGCTTCTCAGCCTCGGAACTCTGGCGCTGGGCACTTTGGCCTTCTTTGGAATCAAACAATTTAAAAAGAAAAAAAACAATGATAACTCCGATCAAACAACTGATAACCTGGATCATCAGGTTCCTGTTCAAACTCATTCTAATCCTGTGCCTCGTACCAGCGTACGTCCTGCTAATGCTGGCAATGCCTTTCCTCTTAATCTCCGCGCTAAGGGAGATAAAGTCCTCCAGCTTCAGCAATCTCTTATGCGAACTTTTGGCGCCAACATATTTCCAAAGTACGGCGCGGATGGAGTATTCGGAACCGAGCTGGCAGACTTCTTACGAAGCAAAGGGTATGGAATCCCGCTTTCGGAAGCAGAGTTCAAGAAAATCACGCAAGCACAAACAACAGCACAAGCACCATTAACTGCATTCGATCCGGCGTCCGTAGCCAAGGGAGTATTCAACGCTATTATTGCGAAAGACTACAATTCCGCCATTACCCTGCTGAAAGCAATTACCAACACAACGAACTATAGTCTCGTTTCTGAGAAGTTCAAAAACTATCGCTTGTACGGCGGCGTAAGGCAGACTCTTGTAACGGCAATGTTCAAGTTCTTTCCTGAAAAATCACAGAAAGAAAACACAAAGCTGGTATTCAAGAAAATGGGTTTAAAGCACAACGAGGCCACGGACAAATGGTCAATCTAAAGAGAAGAATCATGACAACAAAAAGAATAATCAGGTACATCGTCATTCATTGCACCGCTACTCCGGCGAGCACAACCATTGAGTCCATCAGACGCTACTGGAAAGAGGTGCGTAAATGGGGAGACACACCGGGGTACCATTATGTTATCTTGCGCGATGGCACTTTAGTTCAGTTGCTGGACGAGGCAAAGAACAGCAATGGCGTTTACGCGCACAACTCACAGTGCATAAACATCGCTTACATCGGAGGCATCGACAAGATGGGCAAGCCACTCGATAATCGCACACCTGCGCAGAAGCATGCCATGTTCGATAAAATCCTTGAGTTGACAGAAAAGTACAAAGGCGCGGAAGTGAAAGGCCATAGAGATTTTGAAGGTGTAAACAAGGCTTGTCCTTCCTTCGATGTGAAAACCTGGCTTGCTAACTACACCCCTGATTTCGATAACGCAGCTTAGAGAACCCGGATCATGAGCTTGCAGAAAATGAAGGCCATCCTGCGCCATAAGGGATACACACTATTTTCCCGTCCCTACGAGCTGAATATAGTGGGACTGCGAAGCAAGTCAGTAATTCCAAACCGCTTTGACGATGAGATACACGTTTTCTTCAAGATCTCCACACTGAACTGGAACTACCATGTGTTCAGAGTGACGACCGATCCGGGAACTTTCTGGCTTAGACAACCAATGCAGCCGCAGGGCACGGCGATCCTTGCAGAAGGTCAATATTTGAACTGTTATGGATTAGGAATGCATCAGGGGAAATACCTCGCCTTAGTTCAGCAGAAGCCGGTGTCGGTGATCCGCGACTATAACAGGGATGCAGTTCTTGATTTCAACAACGGAAGCAGATCGACCGGAATGTTCGGCATCAATATTCACCGGGCAAGCGTGTCGGGAAGCACAAAGATCGTCGACAAATATTCTGCGGGATGCCAGGTGTTCGAAAACGCAAACGACTTTCAGCTCTTTCTTTCTCTGTGCGAAAAGCATAAGCAACTCTACGGAAACCACTTCACTTATTCCCTGATCGATTTCAGGGCAGTTAGAAGGCAAAACCTCCGCTACGTGTTCGCAGGAATTGGAGCTGTCGGTCTGGTGGGGTTAAGCTACGCGGCTATCAGGCATCAGGACAAAATCAAAACAGCCGTTGAAGAGGTCGGTTACTTCTTTGCGGACATTTTTCAAACAAAAACCAATGAAGATCAGTATCAAACAAATCATTCATCAGCTCCTTCAGGATAAGGACGGCAATTTTTCTCTCAGGGAAGCCATCGCTTTGATCTATGTTCTTATGAGCATCGTCGCATGGATCAGCCAGCAGTTCTTCGGTCTTCACATTCCCGAGTATATGTTTTACTCGTTCATGAGCATGATCGGAGCATCGGCTTTCGGCTACTCTCTAGAGAAGAAAAGCTATCCTAAAGATTAAATCACCAAAACATAAATTAACCATGAGAACATTCCATATCATTCTTGCCTTTTGTGTAGGGCTTTTCACAGGCTACCTGTGCTTTAACGACAAACATACAGCGGCAGTCGCGGAGATTCCACCAGATCAAGTGACAGAAACAGCAGCGGCTATCGACAGCACGAAAACAATCGCTGATCTTACCTTCAGAAAGCGAAATGATCTTCTGGCTGGCCAGTTGCTCATTGCAAACGCACAGTTAAAGAACAGTCGCGCAGCTTTGAACGCTGAGAGGAAAAAAATTAAAGCTATGCAGGCAAGCCTTGCTTTGGATTCGAGCGCTAATCCCTGTGATACAGTATTTAAACGTGAACTAGCCGCGCGAATCGATACACTCCACTCGGTCACGGACTCTTTGATAGCTAAGTATGAAAGTAAAGTGCAGGTGGTTGATTCTACTATTGCCCTCAGAGATTCGCAGCTTGTTGTTTGCAACAATGCCTATCAGGACATGAAATCTCTAGTACAGGAGCAGGCAGCTCGTGAACGACAGCTTGCAGAAAATCTTGCGCTGGCATTGAAGCAGCAAAACAGGAAGCGGAATCAAAACCGGTTTCTTGCTGCCGGGATGCTGTTTATCGCTGGCGTTACCACATCTCTCATCATCAAATACAAGCAATAACAAAACGCAGCAACGACCATGATTAACGAAAAGACAATCGTTTCGTCCGTCACTCTTTTGGCCTCGCTCGGTACTTATTTCTATGCGAAAGTTGCCCATAAGGACGCCGTGCCTTATGTAATGGTCGGCGGCTTCATAGGAGCGATTATCGGTGAGGCGATCTCGGGGATTGTTTTAAAGAACAAGGACAAAGACGAAGACAACAACAAAAGTGAATAATAACCCGCAGGAGGGTTTCGGATCAATCACCAAAGCTATAAAACGACTTTTCAGGTTTTTAGCACCCACCCTTTTTGATCGGCTGAAATCCAAGTGCACAAAAACAACAACAAAAATGGCAACACAAATCATAGACGATGGTGCGAGTCTTAAAATCGTCACCAATGGCGTACCCAAGTTTGTCCTCAAGTCAAATGTGGTAACGGTGGAAACCCTGTTTAACGGCAAGATCAAGATCGACATCGGGAAGGACCCGCTCCACAATATTTATGTGGATCAGGCTACGGTGGACAATCCTGTAAGCGTTGACCCTAATGATCTGCGCGACAAGATCGAGGCCATGCTGGAGCCTGTATCGATGGCTGGCACCACTGCAACAGCGGCCAATCAGCTGACACAGATCACGGAATTGCAAAATATCAAGAACTCTGTGACCAACGTGAATAACGTGCTCAATGTTATGAACGATAACATGGTTCTTGAACCGAAGCTGGTTGATGAAACCGAAGGTCGCGTGATCTACAAAGGTTATGCTGTACCGGGAACTGCTGGCAACTCTGCCACATGGGCAATTCAGCGTGTTACAAATGACGATGGCAACCTTTCCTACCACTGGGCTCTTGGCAACAAAAGCTTCGACAAACGTTGGGACTTACGTCGCGAGTATCAATACAGCTAGATTCTAATCCTAAAACCTCCTCCTGGACGCGGGAGGAGGTTTTTATTATTACTAAGAATTTGAAGACACCAATTACATATTACGGAGGAAAGCAGACCATGCTAAAGTACCTGCTGGAAATGATCCCTGAGCATCGACTTTACTGTGAGCCATTCTTTGGTGGAGGAGCATTGTTCTTTGCAAAGCCAAAGGCAGAGGTCGAGGTGATCAATGATGTGAACGGAGAGGTGGTAAACTTCTTCAAAGTGCTAAAAACAAAATTTCCTGCGCTGCAAAAAGAAATACAGGCGACACTCCATAGCCGGGAGCTGTATCGTAAAGCAATGGAGATATACAAACAACCTAAATCCTACTCCGATGTTGAACGTGCATGGGCATTGTGGACTGCCACAAATCAGGGCTTTGCGGGAATGATCGGCTCTTGGGGATTTGGTAAGACAAATTCAAAAGAGAAGGCCGTTGCCTCAAAGCGAGAAGCTTTTATTGAAGCATACGAGAATAGGCTAAGGACAGTCCAGGTAGAAAACAACGATGCGCTGAAGGTCATAGATCGCTGTAACGAAAAGGATGCCTTCATTTACTGCGATCCACCATACATCGGTTCGGATCAGGGGCACTACGAAGGTTATACTGAAGAGGAGTACGAAAATCTACTTAAGCTGCTTGCCAAGCTAAAAGGAAAATTCTTGCTGAGCAGCTATCCTTCAAAAATCCTTAGCAAATACATCCGAAAGTACGGATGGAAAACGAAGAAGGTAGAAAAGTACGTTGCCGTAACAAAGCTCACTGATAAAAAGAAAACGGAGGTTCTGATCTACAACTACGACTTATCAAAAATGACGCCTCACGTTGGGGTGGAAGCCGAACACGAAGAAGTGTTGGCTGGAATCGACGATCAAAATAAATTAACTAAAATGAAGAAAAATCCATACGCGGACATCATGACAGAATGCATGTTCATAGACCGCTTTCTTGCGTTTCACGGAAAGGTCTTGTATAAAAATACATTTGGAATTTACATTGACGATCTGCAAAAAGCCATTGAAACAAAAAAGATCAGGAAGACCTCTCCGGTCGCAAATGAAATCATGGCAATCCAAAAAGCTGCAATTACTCAGTTCAATAAAATGCATATTGCCGCTTACTTTGTATTAAAGCCCGCCACCATTAAAAGACTCAACCAAATTGTTGCAAGATGGGAGAATGCTTCTGAAGAATACGATAAAGAGTACGCTAAGCTAAAAAAGCAAGCTAAGCCTTTGAGTGGTATCTCTCAAAAAAATGCGGCGATCATCTCCAGCGCTCAATTTGCAAACCTGGAGTTTGCGACCATCGGATTGAAGGATAAGTGGAAGGACTTTATCGGTGATCCGTCACCGGGATTTACTGCGATGGTATTTGGTATGCCAAAGATGGGCAAGAGCTATCTGTGCGTGGATTTTGCGAGCTACCTTTCAAAGAATCATGGAAAGGTTTTGTATGTAAGTAAAGAAGAGTTCATGAGCCCAACGCTTGCGCTGAAGATAAAGGACAAGCAGGCGGCAACTGAAAACATGGACATCGCTGGTGCGGTCCCAGCAGATCTCAGCCCTTACGCTTTCGTTTTCCTTGACAGCGTTACCAGCCTGAAGCTCGCTCCCGATGATCTGAAGAAGCTGGAAGAGAAGTACCCGAACATCAGCTTCATTTATGTTTTTCAGGTAACTAAGGCCGGCTCAGCGCGTGGAACGAATGAATACATGCACAATGTTGACGTAGTAATTGAAATTCCGGAGAAGGGTAAAGCGGTGCAGTTTGGACGATTCAATCAAGGTGGGAAGCTGGATATATTTCCTGCTGTTCTCCCGGCGGCAGCTTGACAACTTTATGTTCTTTGACATCTTGGTAATGACAAAAGCCCCGCGTTTCAGCGAGGCTTTTGTTTTTTATTGAGCAGGTTATTTCTTTTTGCCCTCTTTTTTTGCTTGCTTGGCTGTAGCTTTTTTAGCTGGTGCTTTCGGGCTTGCCTTCTTCAACGGCTCGGTCTTTTTAGATTCAGGAGTTGACTTAGACTTATCTATGAAATAACGCTCCGCTACATCTTTCGCGCGTTGCCCATTCTCATAAGCCACCATTACGTATGAAAGCACCTCTTCGTTATGCTTGCGGGAGTCTTTTCGACCAGCGATCAGGTTCAGTATTTCCTCCGCGAACTTGTAGAATTTGCCGTGCGATTGGCCTTTAACCTTTTTGTTCTTTACGTGTTTTGGTGTGGCTTTATTCTTTCCAGCATCTTTAGCGGCCTTCATCGCGGCTTCGACCTCTTCGATCAACTTCGCTTCATCGCCTTTGATAGCCTGCATGATTTGAATCACGGCGTGTGCGCTTATCCTCCCGCTTTTAATGTACTCCCTGATCTTTGCCGGAGCAGTTGCCAATAGGATTAAGTTTTCAATGTAGCCGCGGGCTTTGCCGGTGCGTGAAACAACCTCAGTTACTTTCAGGCCGAAGTTCAGCAGTTGTTTGATGACTTCGGATTGTTCCAGCATCGTGAAGGGCTTGCCATCATTGTTGATCAGGAATTCCAAAGTACGCTCTTCTTCGCTCATTTTGCGAACGTCTAGGATAACCGGAATACGCTCGATCTTTTTTCCTGCTTTCAGAGCAAGGTTCACCGCCCTCATCCTGCGGAATCCTTCACGGAGGTAGATCTTGCCATCTTTGTCAGTGTAGGCTTTCACCGGGTTTCTCACCCCGTTCTCTACAATGGAGTTCATCAGTTCCTCAATGTTACCATAGTCTTCACGGATGTTTTTCTTTTCGTCTACGATCAGGGCACTGGGAGCCATCATCACATAATTTTTTTGTTGCACAGTTGCTAAGGCTTTGCCTTCGGTTTTTGATTTTGTTGTCATTTTTCTAAGTTTTAAAAATTGTGTATGCATGGCATCATACGTTGTGCCACGAATGGCTTGTCGGCAGAGAGCTCCCGGGGAAATGGCTTCTTTTGGCTTTTGGCAGTCAGGTTTCGGACTTTGTGTCCATTGTTATCGGCACTTCTAAAATTCTTCTAAATTCAGTTTGTATATTAGGACATTGAAAATTCTGATTATAGAAGACGAAAAAGAACTCGCTAAAAGTATGGCAGATTACCTTGCAGGGGAACATTACCTCTGCGAGTTTGCATCAACTTTTAAGCAGGCTTTAGAAAAGATATGGTCGCATGACTACGACTGTGTATTGTTGGATTTAATGTTACCAGGTGGAGATGGCTTGAAAATTCTTGAAGAGCTTAAAAAACTTAAGAAAGACGAAGGTGTAATAATTGTTTCTGCTAAAGATTCTATCACAGACCGGGTAAATGGCTTGCAGATCGGAGCCGATGATTATTTACCAAAACCCTTCCACCTCTCAGAGTTAAGTGCTAGGATTTATTCGGTCATTCGCAGAAAGCAATTCGGGAATACGAACAAAGTTATCATAAATGAATTGGAGGTTGATTTGTTAGCGAAAACCGCCAGTGTAAATAGGTTTCCTTTATCGTTGACAAAAAAAGAATTCGATCTTTTGGTGTTTATGATTGGAAACAAGAACAGGATCATTTCAAAGAACGCGCTTGCCGAGCATCTTTCGGGTGATATGGCGGACATGCTCGATAATCATGGGTTTGTATATGCTCATGTAAAGAATTTAAAAAAGAAACTATCTGATGCCGGGTGTGCCGACTACATAAAAACGGTTTATGGCATGGGTTACAAGTGGGAAGCATGAAAAAGCTAGTGAACCGAACTCTTTTGTATTATTCCATTTTAGCATTTGTACTTTTGCTGATAAGTGCTCCGGTATTTTATTGGTTTGCCGAAAAACTATACGTTGAAGATGTAGATGAGGCAATAATGCTTAGAAAGGAAGAATTCTTTCAAAATTCATTGCACACCCTAAAAAAAAATGACATTCCTACTTGGAATAGATTTAACAGGGATACTTATATTCTGCCCGATACCGTAAATCAGATAAAAAGTAAGATCATTCAACAGAAATTTTATGATACCCTGGATCACGAATGGGAACCGTATAGAGTAATTTACTGTGATATAAAAATTGAAGACGGTAATTATGTACTAATGAAGCGGCTTGACCTCGTTGAGTCGGAAGATTTGATTCGTACCACCGGTTTTTTGTACCTGACAATCCTTTTCGTCTTACTAAGTAGCTTTATTTTCGTGTCGAAAATTGTGTCCTCAAGACTTTGGAAGCCGTTCTATCAAACTTTATCCCAGATCGAAAAGTTCAACATTGAAGAGCATCTCTTACCGAAATTTGCGACTTCAACTACAATAGAATTTGAACAGCTAAATTCGGTTATTCAAAAATTGATCGAACAAAACATTAAGGCTTTTCAACAACAGAAAGAGTTTACGGAGAATGCAGCTCACGAATTACAAACGCCCTTAGCTATTTTTCAATCCAAACTGGATATGTTATTACAGCACCCTTCTTTAACAGAAGATCAGGCATTAATTATCCAGCAGCTTTATGAAGCGGTATCACGACTTTCAAGAGTAAACAAAAACTTATTGCTTTTAGCTAAAATTGAAAACGATCAATTTTCAGAAAAAGAAAACTTTGAGGTGAAATCTATCATAAATGCTGTTCTGCCTTATTTTGAAGAACAGGCCGAGGATAAAAAACTCCAGGTGCAAACTGATTTTAGTGAGCCTATAACAATTCAGGCGAATAAGGGACTCACGGAAATATTAATAAATAACCTTCTATTGAACGCCGTGAGGCATAATGTTGAAAACGGCCGGTTGCGTATTGAGACCATAGACAGGCAGTTAATTATTTCTAACACCGGAAACAATGAAGCATTAAATCCTCATTCCATTTTCAGGAGGTTTGCCAAATTCTCGGAGGATTCTCACGGTAGCGGATTGGGTTTGGCCATAGTTAAGAAAATAGCCGATCTTAACGGTTGGGCTCTGACTTATTCCTTTGAAGAAAACGTTCACATTTTTACGTTACAGATCTGAAATTCTAAATTTCTTCTAAATCCTCTCCCAATTTTGTGTGTCCAACAATTATATTGGACTTACTATGCTTAGGAGAATAACTGTTTATTTTTTCGTTTTTGTTCATGGGGCGGCGTTTTCGCAAAACACCTTAGCAGACTATGTTTCCGCTGCACAAAAAAATAGCCCCTTAATCAACGACAACAAAAATCTTTCTAAAGTAAATGAACTGGAAGCGGAGCGTTTGAAAGCGTTTTACACGAAACCTCAAGTCGGCGTAACTGCGAATTACCTTTTCGCACCAATTATTTCATATGATGACAATAAAACCAAATTCGAGCCAAATCCCAGCGGAGCCACTAAGTATGTCGGGTATGACATGGCTGCATCGAACGGAGGAACATATCAGGGCTTAATAAGTCTTACCCAACCATTGTTCAACGGTAAACGATATGAAGCATTTGCAGAGCAAATATCTGTCAATAAACAGATTAATCAAAATACAGTCAAATTAAGCTCGCATGATCTTGAAAAATTGGTTACGGATCAATACATCCTATGCTTACTCGATAAAAGACAATGGATGTTTGTCGACTCCATGCTTGTCATCTTGAACGATCAGTCAGGAATAGTAAAAAAATTAGTAGAAAGCAGTTTGCTAAAACAATCCGATCTCTCTCTATTAAACATAGAAATTCAGAATAACAAAGGCTTACTCACGACGTACAAAGCTACATACAGGCGCGACCTGATGGATTTAAATGTTTTGTGCGGAATAAGCGACACAGCATTTGTTCTGCTTAAAGATGTTGAATTAAGCCCGGCCAAAGAGGTTGTTAATTCGGCTTATCTTGAAAAATATCGCCTCGATAGCCTTAATCTTAGCGCCACTCAGAAAATATTTGAAACCAAATACAGGCCTCAATTGAATGCTTTTGGCAATGCAGGTTTAAATGCTGTGTATGCGCCAACACTTCCTAATCGGTTCGGGGTAAGCGGTGGATTAAGCCTAAACTGGAGTTTATTTGACGGCAACCAAAAAAATATTACACGCAAGAAAACCGAGCTTCAAATGCAAACTGTTTCTTTTTACCGGGACAATTTTTTGCTTCAAAATAACATCAGGAAAAATAAGATACTTAACGAACTGAAATCTTATGACGACCGGAGGGTTGTGGCTCAAACTCAACTGCAAGAATACACTAATCTCTTAGGATTCTATAAAAAGGAGATCATACAAGGTCAGTTATCTATCCTGAGCTATGTGACGGTTTTAAAAAATATGACCATAACCAAAAGAGATTATTTCCTATTGGAAGCGAACAGACTTTTATTAATTAACGCATATAATTACTGGAATTGGTAATCTAAAAAAATGAAAAAATTAATTGGTTCAATAGTGATAAGTTTGCTTGCTTCCGGTTGCGGCAACAATACTGATAATACAGAGCAGGTTTCGTCTGTTCCAAAAACAAGTGTTCAGGTCACAAGTATTCGTAGTGGTTCTGTAAGCGATAATCTTGAATTATTTGCAACGACTGTGTATTTGAAAAGGAATATAGTTACTGCCCCAATCCCAGCTTTTATAACCAAGGTTAATGTTCATTTGGGCGACAGGGTCTCTCAAGGAGTGATCCTTTATGAACTGGAAAGTAAAGAGCGCAGGGCTTTGGGGAATCAAACCTCGAAATTGGATACTTCCTTAACTAATTTCGGTATCGTAAAGGTTAAAGCACCGGCTTCGGGCATTATCAGCACGTTGGATAAACAGCAGCCGGGAGACTATGTTTTGGAAGGCGGACAGCTATGCACAATCGCAGAAAGCAATGATCTTGCATTTCAATTAAACGTCCCGTATGAATTTAATGCTTTCATCAAACAAGGGAAGACATGCACAATTATATTGCCGGATAATTCAATTCACACGGTAACCATTATCACACCGCTTACTGCGATGAATATGGCTTCACAAACACAATCTATTTTAGCTAAAGCGACCGAATCGCTCTTTCTGCCGGAAAATTTAATTGTCAGAGTATTGGTAAATAAAGGAAATGATAACAGCAAACAAATATTACCCAAATCGTGCGTTCAAAGTGACGAAATGATGAAAGAATTTTGGGTGATGAAATTGATTAATGATACAACGGCTGTTAAAGTCCCTGTGACAGTAGGAAACAAAAATCAATCGGAAGTAGAAATAGTAAGTCCCTTATTTAACCCATTGGACAAAATTATCGCTATGGGAAGTTATGGTTTGCCTGATACGGCGTTTGTAAAAATTGAAAAATGATATGAAGACATTCGTTTCCATACTTTGTTTGTTTTGTACGATCAATATGTTTTCTCAAAATTCTGATATTGTCTTGTTAAAGAAGATTAACCTTAATCGTAATAAGAACTTAGATCAGACTTTTAATGCTATTTCTGATTCCGCCGCAGGGGTTGCATACAGTATTCCAGTAATTATTTTCGGAATCGGATTATTTATAAAGAACATAACACTTAAAAGAAAAGGAATATTTCTCGGTGTGTCAATGCTCACTTCTGCGATAGTATCAAACATTGTCAAATATTCCGTTGAAAGATCAAGGCCTTTTGAAACATATTCAATCCTTCAAAACATAGGTGAAGGAGGAAGCCCATCTTTTCCATCAGGACACACATCAGATGCTTTTGCAATTGCAACCGCTTTGAGTATAGCTTATCCCAAATGGTACATTATTGTTCTTTGTTATTCATGGGCTTGCATGGTTGGATTTTCCCGTTTGCATCTTGGAGTTCATTATCCAAGCGACGTACTTGGAGGAGCCATTATTGGAACAGGCTCAGTTTATCTATGTTATAAAGTGTTTCAAATAATCGGTAAGCGGGCATAAATGATAGAATATTTAAAACAAATAGATACTGCATGGTTGCTTACGGTTAACAGCCATCACTCGCCTGTCTTGGATCAGGTAATGTGGTGGTTTAGTCAAACCTGGGTTTGGATACCGTTCTACGCATTTCTTATTTTAATCATCGCAAGAAAATTCAAGCAGAAAACTATCCCATTAATATTACTTGTTACGCTCCTAATTCTTATCAGCGATCAACTTGCTTCAGGGTTAATTAAAAACTATGTGCAGCGTTTGAGGCCAAGTCATGAAGCAGCCATTCAAAATTTACTGCATTATGTGAACGGATACAGAGGAGGTAAATATGGCTTTGTGTCTTCCCACGCCATGAACGTATTTTCTCTCAGTTTTTATCTTTTGTTTACAATCGGTCGTAAAATTAAATGGTTGCACGGACTGATGTTTCTGTGGGCAGCTACTGTGGCTTACAGTCGAATATATTTAGGAGTTCATTACCCTTTTGACGTAATAGTTCCAATATTTCTTAGTGCAGCAGTTGCTTTTGGAATTAGTAGAATTTATTTTTTGATAGAGAAGAAATATTATCCAACCATTATCGAGATTGTTTAAAATGAACAAAATGAACATATATCAGGTATTTACCAAGCCTATTTTATTTATTGGTTTGCTTGTTTTAATGGCTGGGATATTCTCTTATACCCGGATGCAAACCAATCTCTTTCCCGAAGTTCTCTTTCCACGTATTACGATCATTGCTGATGCAGGACAGCTTCCGGTTGACAGGATGATGATAACCGTGACAAAACCTTTGGAAAGTGCCGTGAAGAAAGTGCGTGGTGTAACTGTTGTAAAAAGCAATACCAGTCGGGGAAATAGCACCATCGAGGTTTATTTTGATTGGGGGCTTGACACTTATCAGCAGAAAACACAAATAGAAAGCAGAATTAATGAAGTAAAAAATTACTTACCGCAAGGCGTTAATATTTCTATTGAAGCCATGAACCAATCTCTGTTTCCGGTATATGGATTTACGCTTGGCAGCAAAAAGCATAGCCTTGTGGCTTTAAGGGATAAAGCCAACCTGATTGTACGACCAGTATTTTCCCAGGTAACAGGAATATCAAACGTAATTGTCAGAGGCGGGAAAGCAAAAGAATTTGTGGTGATCCCCGATGCGCTGAAAATGTCTTCTCTCGGCATTACTCCCAACCTAATCATAACTGCTTTCAATAACAATAACTTCGTTCTCTCGAATGGTAACGTAGCCGACTATAACAGACTATATCTTTCATTAACAGATACGCGGGTAAGCGATCCTGATGAACTTGGCGAAATAATTATCAGGAATGATCCCAACCGCACGATAAGATTGAAAGACATTGCTAAAGTAGAAATACAGGAACAACAGGAGTTCGTTAAAATAAATGCTAATGGAGAAAATGCCGTATTGATCGACCTCGTTAAACAACCCGGCATTAACCTGATTGACTTTGCGAAAGATGCGAATATTAAGGCACAAGAGATTCAAAAACTTCTTCCTAAAGGGTATGAATTAAAACCCTATTACAACCAAAGCGCATTTGTTGGTGATAGCATTCACAGCGTTATCAAAACAATTTACGAAGGGCTGTTCCTTGCCATTGTTGTAATGATAATATTTTTACGTTCATGGAGAGCGAGCCTTGTGGTAATGTTAACTATTCCAATTACTCTTGCATTTACCGTTTTTGTATTGTATTTAGTAGGAATCACTATCAATATAATGTCGCTTGGTGCTATTGCCGCATCCGTCGGGTTGATAATAGATGACGCTATTGTAATCATTGAACAGATTTACCGTACACATGAAGTATATCCTGAAAAAAACAGATTCACCATTGTAAAGGAAGCAATCAGGGATTTGTTTCCCGCCATGATCGGTTCTTCGCTTGCCACAATCGTAATACATTTTCCGTTCCGCTTAATGAGTGGCCTCGCGGGAAGTTTTTTCAAAGAGCTTTCGGATACCATGCAGCTTACTATGGTTACATCGTTTCTCGTAACTTGGTTGCTTCTTCCAGTTTTCCACTTGATTATTGGATATAAGGCTTCTCTAAAACCGCACCATGCCGATTCCGACACATCAGTTAAAAAGCTGCGCTGGCTCACATGGTTTTTTAATAAACCACTTATCGCCTTTCTACTTGTGATCACTTTAGGCTGTTCGGCTTGGTGGGCTTCAGGCAAACTCGAAACAGGTTTTTTACCTAATCTTGACGAGGGAACTATTGTATTGGATTATTTTTCTCCAGCGGGAACAAGTGTTGAAGAAACAGATCGTCTTTGCAAGGAAATGGAAACAATTATTCTCTCACATCCTGATGTTGAAACTTACTCCCGGCGCACAGGTATTCGGATGGCTTTTCGTACTGTTCCGCCCAATTTTGGGGATTATTCCATTCAGCTAAAAAAGGAAAGAAGCAAAACAACCGATGAAGTAATAAGCGATCTGCGAAAAAAAATAGAAGCATCTGTTCCAGTTCTGAGTGTTTCCTTCGGGCAGCGTATCTCAGATTTATTAGGTGATCTAATGAGTACCCCGCAGCCCATTGAAATCAAAATCTTTGGAGACAACTATACAACCCTGCAACAAAAAGCAGCGGAAGCAGAAAAGATTTTGGAGAATGTAAAGGGCATAGCCGACATCAATAATGGTCTTATTACGGCTGGCCCTTCATTGGTATTTATTCCTGACCAGCAAAAATTAAGTTTGTACAAAATCAATCTTACAGATTTTCAAACGCAACTTTCGGCATACACAGGTGGCGTGCCTTTAGGATTAAACTCCAACCAACCTGTCCCTTCTCCTGCGCAGGCCGCAATGACTGGAGGGATTCAGGTAGGGCAGTTACAGGACGGTGAGCAAATGCGAAGGATACTACTGCGCTTCACCGATTTTTCAATGAATGATGTTGAAAAGCTCAAACATCAATTAATATTTTTACCGGACGGAACAACTCGGCCTGTTTCTTTCTTTTGCGATATTAAAATAGTCCCGGGCGAAATTGAACAGCGCCGTGAGGATTTGAAATCAGAAATTGTTTTAACTGCAAGGCTCGACAATAGGGACTTGGGAGGGGCGATCTCGGATATACAGCAACAGTTCAATGAGAAACTATCCTTGCCGCAAGGTTACCACATAGCCTATGGAGGGGCTTACGCCGAGCAACAACAATCCTTTAAAGAATTATTGATCATTTTAGCTATGGCCACGCTCTTTGTTTTTGCGGTACTGATGTTCTTATTCAAAGAATGGCTTATTTCATTATTGATCCTTTTTATTTCCGTGATGGGAATTGGTGGATGTATTCTTGCTCTTTACATTTGCAACATAGCATTAAATGTAAGCAGTTATACGGGCATCATCATGATCGTAGGGATCATTGCTGAGAATGCGATCTTTACAGTCAATCAATTCAGGGCTAATTTTAAAGAAAGCGGGGATGTGGATCAATCGATTAACTATGCCATAGCCTTGCGTATCCGCCCAAAATTAATGACGGCCATTGGAGCAATTTTAGCATTAATGCCATTGGCATTGGGTATTGGTTTAGGCGCGCAAATGCAGCAGCCGCTTGCTGTTGCAGTAATTGGTGGGTTTACGGCTGGTTTGCCATTACTATTGCTTGTGTTCCCTAGTTTGATGAGAGTTATTTATAAAAATAAAATATAGAAATTATGTGGTGGTTTTACGCTTTACTTTCTGCGCTATTTGCTTCCTTGACCGCTATTTTTGCAAAAGTTGGCATCAAAGGTGTCGACCCTGATGTAGCAACGGCAATTCGTACTGTGATCATCTTATTAATGGCTTGGTTAATTGTATTTTTTAGAGGCAGCGGGCAATCCATTCTTACACTAACAAAGTATAATATCCTATTTTTATGCTTATCGGGCGTAGCAACCGGCCTATCGTGGATTTTTTATTTTAAAGCGCTACAGATAGGAAAAGTATCACAGGTTGCACCGGTAGATAAATTAAGCGTTGCACTTACAATTCTTTTATCCATAGTTATTTTAAAAGAAGTATTGACTTTAAAAATGGCTATTGGTGCAATCTTGATTATTGCAGGCACATTAGTGCTGATTTTCTAATATTAAACTTAAATATTATGAAAAAAATACCTGAAATATCAATTGTATTTTGGATTATGAAAATTTGCGCTAAAACTGCAATAATCTTGACATATTTATTATCTGATAAAACCAAGACCGAAACCGAAATAGCTAAAATTTAAAACTAATTTGTATTTTTGTATATCAATAAGGTGATGGAGTTCGCCTGGAACCGCCCTCAAAAAGCTGATAACTCCTACTTAGCAAATAATTTTATATTATGAGTAGGATTTTATTTTTAATTGGTGCAGGAGGTTTGATTGGCAGTTTAGCTCGCTATCTCACCGCAAGTTATTTCACTAAAATTTTCCCGTCAGCCTTTCCCTATGGGACATTCCTTGTAAATACAATCGGTTGTTTAATTATTGGGATTGTTTTCGGATTCTCTGAAAAATATAGCTGGTTGTCTCCTGAATGGCGTTATTTTCTTGCAACAGGCATTTGTGGTGGATTTACAACCTTTTCTTCTTTTGCCTATGAAAACATCAAATTAATTCAGGAAGGAAATTTCCTTGTCTTTGCTTTATACAGCATTTTGAGTTTTTCTTTAGGATTGTTCGCCGTATTTATTGGTTTAACCTTAACTAAAATATAAATGAGTTACAGTAAAATTTTAATTGCCGTAGATAGCAGTGAATTTTCGATGGCAGCAGCAAAAAAAGGATTCGAACTTGCCCACCAACTGAATGCGAAGGCCGCTTTAATTTACGTAATAGATAAGTCGAAGGGAATGGGTAATGTAGATGCAGGTATTTTTCCTGAAGATGCAATTCTCATTCTCAAAAAGGAGGCAGAACAAACACTTGATCAGTTAGCTGCTATGTATAACGGTGGAGACCTGATGAAATTTATGCCGGAAGGTCATCCTACCGAGGATATTCTTGAAACGGCTAAAACATGGAATGCTGATTTGATAGTAATTGGAACGCATGGGCGGACTGGACTAAAACACTTGTTAATGGGAAGCGTTGCAGAACATATCATTCGACACTCAATAATTCCCTTATTGGTTGTGCCAAATAAATAACTCATAGTTGTATCAGACTGAACAGTTCAAATTACACTAAAAGGAGGCAGTAAAAAACTCATTTTAGCTTATTGTGGAAAATATAAACGGGTAACTCGCACTTTTTTGATTTGCACCTTAATTACTGTCGTATCCTTTTTCCATCTGTGGTGTAGATTCGGCCAAATCCCTAACAGCTTCGATATCAGGCTTGTATCGGTCAATAAAATCAAGTATAGCCTCAAGATCCGCAGGATTTAGGTTCGAAATGTGTCCCTCCTTTCCCGCCAAAAGGTTTAACATTTGTTAAACCTTTTTTTATTGGCAAGAGCTTGCGTTTGAGAACGATAGCCCTTACTCGTTTTAAATTAAATAACACCGTTTACTATTTAAGAGCAAAACTATTTTATGAAGTGGTAATTACAATACTGCAAACTGCGGCATACATTACTAAAAAACACCGATAAAGATTTACCTTTTTGGGTTTGTAATTGGCGCGTATTAATTGATAACTGGAACACCTATTTTAAATACTCAATTAAGGTATTATCACCGTACAAAAACCACATTTTTATCTTTCCGCTACATTTATGGAATAATTCACAACCATGCATCTTAATAAAAAAGATGCAAAATGATACGTTTTAATTTGATAATGTGTTTTATGATTTTGGTTAGGGGCTTATTCTGCCAGAATTTTGTAAATGGTAATTTTGAGAATACCACTGCTACCGGCGATCAGATAAATCTTTCAAACACGGCTTTGAATGAGATGTTGCCGGGAGTTACCTCGTTCGGTTCTTATGGCGATGTGGATATCATCCGCTCTGCAGATTATGGTGGCTCGGGTGCACAAAGCCAGCAATGGTACCTGGGTATAACCGGAGGCGGTACTGATATTATTGCTATTACCCTTACAAAGCCTTTGGTTGAAGGTAAACGATACACTATTTCTTTTTATGACAGAAAGCATAGCGGTTACCCGGCGCATCCTATTCAGATAGGGCTGTCAGAAAACAATTCTTCTTTCGGTACTGCGGTATACACCGGCAAAGACGCACCCGTATTAAACGTTTGGACCAAACGCACATTTACTTTTACAGCAAAAGAGAATAGTAATTTTATAACCGTGCAAATGCCGGTTGGCGGCCTTTACGATTGGGCCAATATTGATAATTTTGTTTTTGAAAACATGAGTTGTAATGAAGAATTAGTTATAAGCGCATCAGCAAACACAATTAAAAAAGGAGATCAGGTTACCCTTACTGCTTCAGGCGCCTCTTCTTATTCTTGGAGCGCATCAACATTAACAAACGATCTAAACAGTGCCCGGCTAAATGATCAGCCCCAATTTACAACACTATATACAGTTAAAAGCAAACAGGAAGGTTGCCCGGTTTTAACGGCAACAGTTTTAGTTGATGTTATCCAACCTGAAAAAGACTCGGTTATTATAAATAAAAAAGTAAAAGATAGTGCAGAAGTAAAACAACATATTGTAAAATATAACCGCCATAGATTAAAAGGCAGAAAATTAGATATCCAGGAAGCTATTGATGTTAACGATGCAGAAGTAAAACTAATGGTTTGGGATAAGAATCGTATTGACGGCGATATTGTATCTATTTATTTAAATGGCCAGTTACTTGAAGAGAATTTGGAAGTTACAAAAGAAAAGAAAGAGATAGTAATTCATTTACAAGCGGGTAGCAACCTGGTTGTAATGCATGCCATTAATTTAGGACGCATACCACCAAATACTGCCGCTTTAAGCGTTAATAATAATAAACACAAATTAATTACATTGGTATCTGATCTTAGAAAAAGCGGTGCTCTTGAAATTATTTATAATCCTGATGCAATAAGCAACCGCTAAATATATAAGGGTGTTTTTTTAGGTTTCAGGATCTTTATTGTTCTTTCCTAAAAACTGTAAGCCTTTTGAAAAAGCATATTTATAAAAATCGATTATTTTATCGGCGCCGCTTTTTTGATAGATCTTTTGTTTTTGTTTTTCTACCGCCCTTTTTGTGATACCAATTTCTTTAGCAATTTCGTCATTTGTTTTTCCTTCAAAGATCAATGGTAACATTTCTTTTTGCCTGCTCGAATATTTATTTTTTTTTGTCGCCTTTTTCAAAAATAAAAACACCATTATCATACACTTTTCTAATAGCGTTTATCAATAAAATGGGGTTATCCATTATGGCGTCTTTTGGCAAATAGCCTTTTACGCCTCTTTCAACATAATTCTCAATTAAAAGCGGTTCAAAATGCAGACTCAATATAATTACTTTAATGTCCGGGTATTTCTTGCTTAAAATGCTAAACGTTGCATTGCCATCCATTACCGGCATTTCAAGATCCAGTAAAATAATATCCGGTTTTTTTGTTTCAAGATGTTTTAAACACTCTTCTCCATTTTCCGCATCGGCAATTACTGAAACATTATATGGTTCAATAATTTCTTTAATTATTTTGCGGTACTGTGCTTTGTCTTCTGTAAGTAATATTTTAATAGGATCTTCCATAAAAACGGCATATAAGAACGAAAAAACTGAGACTTTTTTTAAATATAATTAAAATTTAAGAGCCAGCTAAAAAAAATGATTTTTAATATTGTAAAAAGCATAAAAAAAGTTCGGTTTTCCGTACTATTTTAAATCTAAAACGAAAAAGTTTTTTTAGAAATTGACAGGCGAATTATACTTCGCTATATTAGTAAACAAATCGTAATTATATTTGTTACTATAGTTTATTGATCGTTACATCCCAAAATAAAATATCAATTTGATGTTTTAATTTTTAAAATATTGATGAAGGTTATTAAGGTTTATTATTTGCTTATTTAACGCTTCAATTTTGAAACCTTAATTTTTTTTTTGTGTATAATATTAGGGTTAAAATTTTAATTAATGCTTAAGATACCTGTTAATGCAAAAATAATTGAGTGGCCAACTTCAACCATGTGGTTTGATGAGGATGGAATATTATATTCAATTCAGAAAAAAGGCGTGGAGCAAACAATTGAAGAGGCTAAAATGTACATTGAAGAGTTTAAAAAAATAGTTGGCAATAAAAAAAGTTGTATGCTGGTAGATGTAACAAATACTTCAGAAACCTCCCGCGAAATGCGTGATTATGCGGCAGAAGTATTGCCAGACGTAATAAAGGCGGTAGCTATGGTCTCTGATTCGGCTTTGGGTAAGATGCTTGCCAATTTATTCTTTACGATCAAGGCACAGCCATATCCCACCAAAATGTTTAATAACGAAGCTGACGCCAGAAAATGGTTAATGCAATATTTATAGTGTTTTTTTATGAAGGAAACTGATAAGGGAACAATAATTGATTATAAAAAAATATTTGAGGCATCGCCAACATTATACCTGTTGCTAAAACCTAACTCTCCCGATTTTACAATATTAACCGCGAGTGATGGCTATATGGCCGCAACACTCACAAAAAAGAACGAGATCATCAATAAAAAATTATTTGACGTTTTCCCCGATAATCCCAATGATAAAGAAGCAAATGCAACAAATAATTTAAGAAGGTCGTTAGAAAATGTTCTTAAAAAAAAGAAGCAAGACATCATGCCTCTTCAAAAATACGATGTTCCAATTCCGTCCGACAAAGGGGTTGGTTTTGAGGAAAAATACTGGAACCCAATAAATACTCCCATTTTTGATGACAAGCAGGAAATAATATACATACTTCACCAGGCCGAAGATGTTACAGCAGCGGTTTTGCAGGAAAAAAAGCATGTGCAGGACGCAAAAACAGCTGCAAACGTGATCGAACAAAAGTCTTTAGCGATAAAAGAGAATGAAGACAGGATCAATTTGATATTGGAAGCTCTGCTGAAATACACAACAATGGATTTTTCGTACCGGCTGGAGATCACAAATAAAGGTGATGAATTGGATGCCATCTCTGTTGGATTAAATTCGGTTATTGACGAATTGGAAAACCAAATGGAACTTCTTTCATCTTCCTATAAAGAACTTGAATACGCCAATAAAGAACTTGATTCGTTTTCGTATTCGGTTTCGCACGATTTAAGAGCCCCGCTAAGAGCAATAGCGGGGTACTCGCAGGTTTTGATGGAAGATTATGGAGACAAACTCGATGAGGATGGAAAACGTACAATAAACGTGATCATAAAAAACGCTTTTAAAATGGGCGCACTGATCGATGATCTGCTTACTTTTTCGCGTGTTGGAAAACAAAACCTCACAAAGGTTTTGTTGAATATGGAAAATAAAGTAAAAACAATAAGTGCTGAACTAATAGAACAGCAAAAAGACAAAAAAATTGAAATTACAATTAAACCGCTGGCAAGTATAGAAGGAGATAGCAGTATGATGAAACAGGTGGTTACCAATCTTCTTTCAAATGCAATAAAATACTCTTCTAAAAAAGAAAGACCAATAATCGAAGTTGGATGTTACCGCGAAAAAGATATGATGGTTTATTATGTAAAAGATAACGGAGCGGGTTTTGATATGAAATATTATAACAAACTTTTCGGCGTTTTTCAGAGACTGCATAGCTCAAACGAATTTGAAGGTACCGGTGTTGGCCTGGCACTGGTACAACGTATCATAAAAAAACACCAGGGCGAAATATGGGCAGAATCTGTTCTTGATGAAGGGACTACTTTCTATTTCGCACTGCCGATCATTAACGCAAAAAATTAAACACTATGGAAAAAGAAATGCACAATATAGAAATACTTTTAGTAGAGGATAGTTTGGAAGATGCCAACCTGGTAATACGTTCATTAAAGAAAAGTAACCTTACCAACAACATAATACATCTTAAAGATGGTGCAGAGGCCCTGGATTTTATTTTTGGAAGGGGTGAATTTTCTGGCAGAAAAATTGAAGATAGACCGAAGGTTATATTACTGGATTTGAAAATGCCAAAAGTAGACGGATTACAGGTGTTGCGTGAAATAAAAGCAGATGAAAGAACAAAAACAATTCCTGTTGTGATCATGACATCTTCACGAGAAGATCGTGACCTTGTTGAGAGTTATAAATTAGGCGTAAATAGTTACGTGGTTAAACCTGTTGCGTTTGATAATTTTGCGAAGGCAGTTGCAGAACTTGGAATATATTGGTTAATGGTCAACCAGGTTCCAAAATAATTAAGAAGAGAGTATTTTATGGAACGGCAATTAAAAGTTTTACATATAGAAGATAATCCCGACGACGCAGGCCTTGTTAAACGTGAACTAAAAAAAAGCGGGTTTGATATGAACCTTTTGGTAGTTGATACCAGGGAAGATTTTATTAAGGCTCTTGATGAATTTAAACCTGATCTTATTTTATCAGATCACTCGCTTCCAAATTTTGACTCGATGGAAGCATTAAAGATCTACAGCGAAAAAAACGTTAGCATCCCTTTTATCCTGATAACAGGAAGTGTATCAGAGGAATTTGCAATACGTAGCATTAAAGAAGGCGCCGATGACTATATTTTAAAAAGTAATTTGATCCGTTTGCCTTCTGCGATTAAGCAGGCGCTAAAAACAAGGCAGGTTGAAGCGGAAAAATTAAAAGCAAATCTGCAATTAGAAGCAACTAATAAAGAACTGAATACATTTATCTATAAGGCGGCCCACGATCTTAGAGGTCCACTGTGCTCAATCATGGGTTTAACTCATATTGCGAGCCTTGAAAGGGAAAAGAATAATTTGCCAGATTATATTCAAAAAATTTCGGAGAGTACTCATAAGTTGGATGCAATTCTCTTGTCGCTTATAGACGTAATGTCTATTAAAGACGCAAAACCTGTTGTAAAAGAAATTAATTTTAAGAAACTGATAGCTTCCGTTCTTGAACGGTTCACATTTTTAGAAGGATATAATGAACTGGCTTTTAAGGTCAACGTTCAGAATAAAAAGAGTTTTTTTTCAGACGAAAATATCTTAAATTCTATTTTGCAGAATATTATTGAGAACGCTATTAAATACCGCAATACTTCTAAGAGAAACTCCTTTGTGGCTATAACTGTTACTGATCTTAACGGTTTTATAAAGATCGAAGTAGAAGATAATGGGCTGGGCATGGACCAGGAGATACACGAACAGATATTTGAAATGTATTTTAGAGGACACCAGGGTTCTATAGGCTCGGGCCTGGGCTTATATATCGTGCAAAATGGTGTAAAAAAACTAGGCGGTACAATTGATGTTGTAAGTGAACTTACCAAAGGCTCGAAATTTACCGTTTTGTTACCTGCGCAACCATTTACTTTACAATAAAGCTACTCTGTGATAATTATTTTTTTTGTAATTGTCCCGCTCTCTTTATCTATTTTCAGAATATATGTTCCGGCTCTTAGTTTTAGATCAATTGTTTTTGTATTGCCAGCTTCGTTCAAAATAGTTTCATGTACCTTTTTTCCCAACGCATCAAGTATTGATATCCTGTTGCCGGTATTGAACGAATCCGAAAGCAATTTTACCGTAAGTTTTTCTTTTACAGGATTTGGATAAACAACAAGTATATTATCAGTTTCATTTTCTTTTACCCCGGTTGTAATAATAGTTTGTGTAATATTTAAAAACTGATTAACGGCAATATTAGTGAGTGTTTCGGTAGTACCGGGTAACCAGTCTACTTTTATAGAATCTATTTGTGTTGCATTTCCCAAACCAAAATGCGCGCGAATATCATTTTGCGAGCAGTAGGCATTTTGAGCAGATATTTCGCGCATTTGCCATACCGGGTTACCGTTAATAATTGCTTTTATCCTTATTTTAGTGCCTATTGCGGCCTTATTAGCCTGCACACCTGTTAGTTTAATGGTGATCCAGTTATTGGCATTTGTGTTATTATGGTATAATAAATGCGGACGATCCTGGCTTAAATACCTGGTAGTTGCAACTGCAAGATCTTCAAATCCGTCGTTATCATAATCACCAAAAGCACAGCCGTATGCCCAAGTAGAATCTTTTGCAAGTATATCTGTTCCGTTTCTGGTAAACGTGCCATTGCCATTATTTAAATAAAAAAAATCAAGTTGCTTTAGGCTGGTATAAAAACCATTGGTAACAAAAAGATCCAGGTCGCCATCATTGTCTATATCCGACCAGGCAGAGCTAAACGAATGCCCATTTGTTTTTGAAACCGTGTCGTTAATGATCTTTACGAAATTAAAATTTCCATCATTCCTGAAAAGTGCGTTGCTTCCGCCATCATTTGCCAAAAAAACGTCCAGATCCCCATCATTATCGTAGTCTGCCCAGCTACCGCTCATAGTACTTAAGCCGTTTGTTAGCAGAGGGCCGGTAGATAACTTTGTAAATACCCCAAAACCATCATTGCGATAGATGATCTCATTTTGGTGGCCTTCGTTGGTAACAAAAATATCAAGATCATTATCATTATCAATGTCTGTCCAGTTTACGCAGCGTGTGGTATCTGCATCGGTAACCTGCACGCCGCTTAATATTTTTGTAAAAGTAGAATTACCATTGTTATGATAAAGAAAATTTTTTTTATTGCCCGCGCTGTTTGTTACATAAAGATCTACAAATCCATCGTTATCATAATCTCCCCAGGCGGCAGTTTCGGAGTAGCCAAGATCATTTACCGGCGATCCGCTTGATATTTGTGTAAATGTGCCGCTGCCATTATTCTTATACAACATGTTGTTAACGTTGTACCAGTTAGCAACAAAGGCATCCATATCGCCATCATTGTCTATATCAGCAAAAGTAGCGCCATCTGAGGGTTTGTGGTCTTTTACGATGGTATCGTTTGTAACCACTGTAAAATTGCCTGCGCCGGTATTTAAAAATAAATTATTGTTTTGGCCACCAAACGGGCCGTTTGTTATCATACAATCTACAAAGCCGTCATTATTTACATCTATCCAGTTAACGCTTCGCGAATCGCCGGTTGTGGTTGCTAATACACCTGTAGTTATTTTAGTGAAAAATTGGGCATAAGAAACAGTCGCACTGCATATAATTGCAAAAATAAATAATTGTGTCTTCATGGCTATACACTTAATTTTGATCAATATTAAGATAATTTAAAATGTATGCCCATGATAGTATTAGTATAACCGGTTGTTACAGTTCAATTTAAGCATAACCAGCTCAAAAACAGTTTGTATGTAGAAACAGTTTTTTTGTATTAACTTTAATGTAATTCGTATATTTTTTTAGAATTTTACATTTAATTAAACAATTTTAAACATGATCTGGCAAAAACGTTTATTGTTACATCTTACTTTTTGGCTGGTTTATTTTAGTGTTATTATTTTTAATGAACTCTATTTATCATCTTCCTTTCTGCAAGATCCCTCAGTAAATTGGTTGTATAAAGCTTTTTTGAGCCAGGTATTGCTTTTGGCCGTTAAAATAGGGGCGGTTTATTATGTCATCTACTCTTTAATACCAAGATGGATCAATGCAGGAAAAAAAATAAAACTGGCAGTAGAAGGGTTGATCGTTTTTTCTATTTTATTAATCATCTATCGTGGAATGATGCATTTTATCATCTGGCCTTTTATATATGGTGAACCTGGTAAGATCCATGCATTATCAATGGTGGCAAGATATTTATATTCGTTATTGGATATTATGCAGGTGGTTGGCATAGCAGCTGCTGTAAAGCTTTTCAGGTTAAGATTAGCGGCAATAAAAAATGAAAAAAATCTTCAGCAGGAAAAATTCACGGCAGAACTTTTACATCTTAAAGCGCAAATAAACCCTCATTTTTTATTTAATTCGTTAAACAGTATTTTTTCTTTGTCAAGAAGTCAATCTGAACAAACTCCGGATATGATCCTGAAATTATCCAATATTTTAAGATATATGCTTTATGAATCTGAAAAGAGAACAACTACTTTACAGGATGAATTAAAGATCATAAACGATTATATTGAATTGCAGTTAATGCGCTATGGTAAAAAGGTAAAGGTGAATAAAGAGATACAATGCGACCTGGCAACGGCTCAAATAGCGCCGCTTCTTTTACTGCCTTTGATCGAAAATGCTTTTAAGCACGGTATCAGTAGTGAAGATGAGATATCTGTTATTGATTTTAAATTAACGGTCAAAAACAATATTTTGGAAGTAAATACTAAAAACATGGTCGCAACAAATTCCGTTAATTCAGGCAGAAAGGAAGGAATAGGTCTTGCCAATATTAAACGCCAGCTGGAATTGTTATATAAAGAGTATTCTTTAAATTATTTTGAAAAAGAGAATTATTTTATTGTAGATTTAAATATAAAATTAAACAGTTATGTTGGATTTGAATTGTTTGATAGTAGAGGATGAGCCTTTGGCAGCAAGGGTGATTGAAGATTATATTACGCAGATACCGGGGTTAAAACTTAAAAGTATCTGTGGCGATATTTTTTCTGCCGGCGAAAAATTACGTAACGAAAATATTGACCTGATTTTTTTGGATATTAACCTGCCAAAGGTCAACGGATTAGATTTTTTAAGATCGATCAATAACAACTACAGTGTTATTATAACTACGGCTTACCATCAATATGCTTTAGATGGATTTAATTTAAACGTTGTTGATTACCTTTTAAAGCCAATTGAATTTAGCCGTTTTTTGCAAGCGGTAAATAAGGTTTTTGCCCAAAAAAGTACAAAAAGTCATAACGAAACTAAAACAGAGCCTGAAAGAAAATACTATTACTTTGTAGCTGATAAAAAACGCCACAAGATCTTTTTTGATGAGATAATGTATGTTGAAAGCCTGAAAGATTACGTTAAGATCCATACTGAAACAAAAAGTATTGTCACAAAATTTCAGATTGGTGAAATAGAGCAACTTTTAAAAGACCTGCATTTTTTCAGGATCCACAAATCATTCATAGTTAACATGGATCAATTAACTGCGTATAGCGCTCAGGAAGTTGAGATCGGTAAGATCAGCTTGCCAATTGGCAGAACTTATGCTGAATTATTTAAAAAACATATTGGCACCGAATAGTTAAACTAACCGAATAGTTAAACTAACCGAATAGTTAAACTATTCAAGTATATGCCAGGCCTCTTTGGTGCTTATATCCGGCCTTCCGTTCATTTTCAAATAAGTAAATAACTGCATCCTGTATGAAGCCAGCCATTTTACAGGGCAATTGATAATGGCATTGCCTAATACCATTTTTTCTTTCCAGGGCAATTCAACCTCTTTTTTAAAAAGATCTTCTTCAGTGATCATGTTCATGTACTTTACGATCTCTTCCATTTGAATATCAAGACGGTCTTTAAAATCTTCGCGGGTAAGTGTTTTTCTATGTTCCCTGATTTTGGTCCATTCTTCGGGTGTAAGATCGTTTTTAATGAACCAGCGAAGCATTACAGCGCCAATGGTAGATAAATATTGCATCAATTCAATAGTGCTGCGCATTTTTTCCATTGGGCGGTAGTCAAGATCTTTTTCTTCGATCAATGGCGCCAGTTGTTTTAAAAGAAATATTTCTCTTTGCAAACCTTGTAACAATTGTTGTTTATACATGCTCTCTTTTTTTTAATTTATGATCAGCTAATAGCTCTTTTTAATGCCATGATATAACCGCAGTGTAACCCTTCGTGAAATAAGATAAATTTAACCGCCTCGTCAACATTTTTTATTTCAACGTCATAACGTGTTTTAAAGGCTGTATAATTTACGAATAGGTTTTTTGAAATATCTTTTTCAAGCTGATCAAGTGTTTCAAATAATAATACTTTTATTTTTTCAAATTCTTCCTTCGTAACTGTGCCGTCTGGTTTTGAATCTGTTTTGTAAGCAAGAAAGAATTTTTCATCAACAACGGTTTTAAGCCCGGCTCTAATATAACAAAGGCCTTGTTGTGCGGCAACAAGGTGGCCCAGGTTCCAAACAATATTATTGTTAAAACCCGCCGGAATTTTATTTAATTGTTCAATGCTTAATTCATTTAACGTATTAAGAATAAACTTTCTGGTTTTTTTAATTGTGTCAATCGTTGATTCCATAATTAATTTATTTTTGCAGGCTTCCCCAAACGCCCAATGGCAGCTTAACACCGCTTTTAGCATTTAAGTATAATTCGCCGATTTTTAAATCTGATTTGTTTTTTTGCGCAAAAGGTTTTAATAGATTTTCAGGCACTAAAGCAGAAAAACCTAAAGAGTATGCATTCAGTATCAGTAAGTGCTCCTTAGGATCAAGGATCTGTAAAACGCTTGTTATCATCTCTGAAATGTTGTCTTCCAGCTTCCACTTCTCACCATTAGGTCCATGTCCAAATGCCGGGGGGTCCAAAATTATCCCCTGGTAAAAATTGCCTCTTCTTACTTCTTTATTTACAAATTTTAAAGCGTCATCTACCAGCCAGCGTATATTGTCTAGTTTAGATTTTTGCATATTCTCGTTGGCCCAGGTAACAACTTGTTTAATACTGTCAACGTGCGTGGTATCGGCTCCTGCAGCTTTAGCGGCAATAGAAGCGCCGCCGGTATAAGCAAACAAGTTCAAGAATTTTGCTTTGGGTTTATTATGTAAAAAAGAATAGATCTTATCCCAGTTTACTGCCTGCTCAGGAAAGATACCAACATGTTTAAACGAAGTAAGACCTAAGCGAAAAACAAGGTCGTGTGTTTCTGCAGCAGAATTATTTATTTTATAATTGATCGTCCATTGATCGGGCATTTGTTTGAGCTTTTTCCAATCGCCGCTGCTCGATGATCTGGGAACAAATTTTACATGCGCTTGTTTTTCCCACTCCTGGTTGGATAGTATTTTTGGCCAAACTGCCTGTGGCTCGGGACGTATGGTAATGTATTTACCAAAACGCTCAAGTTTTTCAAAGTCGCCACAATCAATTAATTCGTAATCGCTAAAATTGGATGGAGTGAGTAGTTGCATGTTTGTGGCTTTATTGGCGGTAAATTTACACAAATTAAAATAACGACGTTAACAACTTAGGCTTTTTTGAAGGTTAAAGCACAGATAATTAAAATATATTCGGTAAAATTTAACAATCATATTTTATGCAAACAAATAGATCAGCTTTGGTAACCCTGATTTCTGTTTTCTTTTTTTGGGGCTTTGTTGCCGCCAGCAACGATATTTTGATCCCGGTGTTTAAAGAGAAATTAAATTTAGAGCAATGGCAAAGCCAGCTTATTTCGGTTGCATTTTACCTGGCCTACACTGTTGGTTCTATTATCTACATTGTTTTATCAAAATTATTTGGTGGCGATATTTTAAATAAGATCGGCTATAAGAATGGCATTGCCTTGGGTCTTTGTATTTCGGCAATTGGTACTTTGCTGTTTTATCCTGCGGCAGAAATGGTTTCTTTTAATTTAATGATAACCGGTTTGTTTATTGTGGCACTTGGCTTCTCGTTGCAGCAAACTGCAGCAAACCCTTTGGCCATTGTTATGGGCGATCCTTCGCGCGGCTCTCAGCGTTTAAGTTTGGCGGGAGGCGTTAATAATGTTGGTACAACCATTGGCCCGCTTGTAGTTAGCTACGCCATCTTTGGCGCGGTAAATAGTGGTAATAAGCTCGATGACATTGGCGCGGTAAAATTCCCATATTTAATATTGGGCGCAGCTTTTTTAGTTGTGGCCCTGGTCTTTAAATATTCGTCGTTACCAAACCAAATTCATGTCGAAGAAAAAATAAGTGATAATAAAGACGTAAACAACAAGAACAGTTCTTTAAAGTATCCGCAACTGGTTTTAGGGATGATCGCTATTTTTGTTTATGTTGGCGTAGAGGTGGCAACGGCTTCTAACCTGCCGGAGTATATGAAACAACATCTTAATATTGGAACAAGTGGCGCTGCGCCATACGTATCTTTGTTTTGGGCAAGTTTAATGATAGGGCGATGGACGAGCTCTGCCGGCGCTTTTAATGTAAAGCAGGGCACAAAACAAATCCTTCGTTTTTTAATGCCGTATCTTGCTTTTTGTGTTTTTTTAATTGTAAACGCTATTGCAAAAAGCGATCTCAGCGTTTTTTATCCCTACGCTTTTGTGATCCTTATTTTAATAGGGGCCGATCTTTTAAGTAAAGGTAATCCCGCCAGGCAGTTACTTATTTTTTCTTTTTGCGGCATAGCTGCCCTCATGTTGGGCATGCTTACAACCGGCCTGGTAAGTGTTTATGCCTTTATAAGCGTTGGGTTATTTTGTTCTACTCTATGGCCTTGTATCTTTACATTGGCCATTTCAGGCTTAGGAAAATATACCAACCAGGGTTCAAGTTATTTAATTATGATGATCATGGGTGGAGGCCTTATCAGCTGGTTCCAGGGCTGGCTGTCTAATGATCATTTTTTAGGAATTCAATGGAGTTATCTTGTTGGTGTTGCTTGCTTTATATACCTTGCCTTTTACGGTTGGAAAGCTTCAACTATTCTCAAAAAGCAGGGTATAGACCTGGATGCTCAAAATAAAGTAAATCACTAAATAGAGGATTAGTAAAATTATCCGGTTTTCTTTTTAAATTTACTTAATGACGGAGTTGCTAGATTTTTTATATTCCAGTTCTGTTTGGATGACTGTTATCCTTATTGTTGTTCTGTTTGCGTGCGTGGGTTTTGCATTTGTCAATCCATTTAAAAATAAGAAAGCTAATTATGTGTATAAAACATTTTTATACCTTTTTGCTTTCTGTTTTATGATGAGTTTTCAATTCCTGTATTACGGGTATACTTCAGAATTCAGATCTATGCACATTGGAAACAAAACAATTTGTTTGTTCGAAGAGTATGAAAGAGGAGGCGAAGGGCCTTCGGAGAATGTTTGCCGTTTGCATATTATCAATAAAAACGATGGTGTTCGAAAAGAAAGGTTTTATATTGGCTGGCGCGGAACGGCCTATAGCTTAAGAAACGATACATTATGTTTTTTAAAAGACGATGAGCTTGTTGTATTTGACGCACAAAATTTAAAAGAGATCTATACTGTAAAAAAAGAAGACTGGGGAAACTTTTTACCTGAATTAAAAGTTGGAACAGAAGATATTTCTTATAATTCTGGTGACGGACAATACATAAAATTAAACTGTAAGAACGGAAAAAAATACTGGTTCGATCCTTATTCAAAAAAAGTGTTAGATAAAGAACCGAACAATGAACAGTTACCGGCGTTTTCAAAGAACGAATATGAGCTGGCGATCTCTGACGGACCGGGCAAACAGCGTTATTTTTTAAACGACGCTTACGCCGGCGATAAACTAAAAATAATACAACCCGGGCAATACGGTAAAAAATTCTTTACTAATGTTGATTCAACAACATATATCGACCCGTTTTTTTTAAGTATTGATACTTTAAAAAGAGTTTTTGTATTTGGCCATTATACCACTACTGATAGGTTAGATTTTTATTTGGAAGCCAAGGATTTTGACTTTAAAACAAAATGGAAAAAAATAAGCACAGATATAGCCGCAGATAGTTATAATAAACCAAAAGTAAATGTTTGGGAATATACCGGTGGTATATTGTATTTTAATAACGGAGGTTTTGTAATAGCCATGGATCCTCAAACCGGAAAAACGATCTGGACATCACGATTATAAATTTTTAAAATGACAGAGATTTTAGATACGATCTTTTCAAGCTTTATTATTATGATGATATTGGCATTGGCCTTGCTGATTTTATTTGTTGGTTTGTCTTTTAAAGATCCTTTTAAAAATAGTTTTTTAAATAAAACGTATAAATTGCTCATGTATGTTTGTGCCGGCAGTTTCTTTTTTATTGGCCCGTTTTTTAACTATGGCCATGCCGTAGGCTTTGGAAAAATAGCAATTGGTAAAACAACCGTTTGTTTATACGAAAAACATGTACGTGCCAGGGCAAGAAGCGCCGGAAGAGACGCTCGCATCAATATTCTTGATAAAAGTACGGGCAAAAGAAAAGTGCGTTTAAATGCTGGCAGGCCCGGGGTTTTTATTGGTATGCGAAATGATACAATATGCTTTATGGATGATAAGGAGATTGTATTATACGATGCAGCCAACCTCAAAGAAATATATAGGATAAAAGAAGGCGCCTGGGCAACTGTTTCTCCGGAATTTAGTGTGGGAGTAGAGGATATGGATGTTACCGACGAGACCTCTGATTATGATGTAAATCATTATGTGGCTTTAAATTGTTTGAATGGAAAAAAATATTGGTTCGAACCTTTTTCAAAAACAGTAATCGGCAATGTACCAACAATAAAGTATCATCATAATTTTGCAAACCGCTCTTCGGAAATAGTTATTAAATTATCTTACGAAAAAGAACTAAAATATTTATATGTTTCTGACGCGGGTAACGATCGCCTAAAAACTATTTTGCCCGGGCCAAATGGCAAAGGTCTTTTTTCAAAGATAGATTCTGCAACCTATATTGAGCCTTTTTTGCTTTGTATGGATACTTTAAAAAAAGTGTTTGTGTTTGGGCATTATCTTACAACAAAAAAAGAAGATTATTATCTCGAAGCGAAAGATTTCGGCTATAATACATTATGGAAAAAACTAAGCTCGGAGTTGGTTGACAACGATAGTAATATACTATCTGTTTGGATGTATAAAGATGATATTCTTTATTTTAATATTGGCGGTTATATTTTTGCTATTGATCCTTTAACTTTTAAGGTCTATTGGTCTGCCCGTTTATAATTTTTTTCAAATTGTTGTTGTATCTTTGAATTATGTCGTTTCCAGGTTTTAAAAAAAGTTTTTTAGTTTTAGCGTCGCTGTTTTTTCTTTCAAATTACGGACAAACTAATCTTACACAATATGTAAACCCGTTTATTGGTACAGGCGGTCATGGTCATACGTTTCCGGGTGCTGTGCTGCCTTTTGGTATGGTACAGTTGAGCCCTGATACGCGCATTGATGGAAGCTGGGATGGTTGCAGTGGTTATCATTACAGCGATAGTATAATTTATGGTTTCTCGCACACGCATTTAAGCGGCACAGGCATTAGCGATTGGGGAGATATTTTAATTATGCCAACCGTTGGTGCGCCATCCTGTGATAACAAGATCTACTCATCTGCATTTAAACATAAAAATGAAAAAGCAACCGCCGGTTTCTATGAGGTATTATTAGATGATGATAAAGTAAAAGCAGAACTAACAACAACTTTGCGAACAGGTATTCACCGGTATTCCTTTCCAAAAACAAACGAGGCAAATATAATTTTAGACCTTTTGCACCGCGACCGGACCTTCAACTATAATTTAACTGTTATTGATAGCGTTACTGTTTCGGGTTTTAGAATGAGCGAGGCCTGGGCCCGCGACCAGGAAGTTTTTTTTGTGATACGTTTTTCAAAACCATTTAAAAAAATGGAATTTGCTTACAAAAAAATGTTCAAAGCAAAACTTAATTTTAAAATGAAGGAAAGAGCTCAGGGCGCTTACTTTCAGTTTGATGTTACCGATGGAAAACCATTGTTGTTAAAGGTTGCCCTATCGCCTGTAAGCGCCGAGGGTGCTTTAAAGAACCTGGAAGCAGAAGCAAAACACTGGGATTTTGAAAAGTATAAGAAAGACGCTGAAAAGATCTGGGATGTTCAATTAAAGAAGATCGAGGTTGCAGATAATGATAAGAACAAGCTGAGTGTTTTTTATACAGCTTTATATCATACCTGTATCCATCCTTCTTTAAATATGGATGTGGATGGGCAGTACCGTGGGGTTGACAAAGAAATTCATACGGCAAAAGGTTTCACAAACTATTCTGTTTTTTCATTATGGGATACTTACCGGGCGTTACATCCATTGTTCACAATTATTGAACGTAAGCGAACGGTTGATTTTATTAATACTTTCCTGGCGCAGTACTCGCAGTCAGGCCGCTTGCCTATGTGGGAGTTGTCGGGCAATGAAACAAATTGCATGATCGGATTTCATTCCGTATCCGTTATTGCAGATGCTATGGCAAAAGGAATAAATAATTTTGATACTGCTTTGGTGTATAAGGCTGTTGAAGCTACGGCTACGTATTCTGCTTTCGGCACACCGGCATTTAATAAAAAAGGTTTTTTAGAAATTGATGACGAGAGCGAAAGCGTGAGCAAAACATTAGAGTATGGTTATGATAATTGGTGCGCTGCCACGATCATGAAAGATTTCGGAAAGAAAAAGGAAATGCAGCAACACCTTATGCTTGCCCAGGCCTATAAAAATTTGTATAACGATTCAACTGGCTTAATGCGACCACGCAAAAATGGAAATTGGCTTGCCCCATTTTTGGGCGGTGAGATAAACAATCATTTTACCGAAGGCAACAGCTGGCAGTATTCTTTTTACGTGCCACACGACCTTGATGGTTTAATTAAACTACATGGAAGCAAACAACAATTTGAAAATAAATTAGATGAGTTGTTTATGACCAAAGAAAAATTGAGCGGAAGAGATCAATCAGATGTAACAGGTCTTATTGGCCAATATGCGCAGGGCAACGAACCAAGCCATCACATGGCGTATTTATATAATTTTGTTGATAAGCCTCAAAAAACAATTCAGTTAACCGAACAGATCTGTAATAATTTTTATAAGAACACACCCGATGGGCTGATCGGCAACGAAGATTGTGGGCAAATGAGTGCCTGGTATGTTTTCAGCGCAATGGGTATGTACCCTGTTTGCCCGGGCTCTGCACAATATGTTTTAAGTTCGCCTTTGTTTAGCAGCATAAAAATTAATCTGGAAAATGAAAAAACATTTACCATTGCGAGCGAGAAGAAAAAAGAGAAAATAATTGGAGGTTATACAATAAATAATAAGAAAACAAATAACTCGTGGTTAAAGCATGATGCGATCATGGCCGGCGGAAAAATGGTATACGATTATATTTCAGTAACAGAAACATCTAATGAATATGGTAAAGGATCAAATGGTGCGTCAACCGCCATTAACGCGCCTGCCATCATGCCAGTGCCAATTATTTCGTCGGCCTCCCAGGTATTTAAAGATAAGATGGAGGTAAAGATCTTCCCGGTTAACTCAAATGCTAAAATTGCGTACACCATTGATGGTTCCGATCCTACAACGGGTTCAAAACAATATTCGGCACCTTTTTTTATTGATGCAAATTGCACCGTTAAAGCAATTGCTTTTTCTGATAGTGGAAGCAGCGCTGTTGAACTGGCCCGTTTTTATAAATTAAAAAATAATTTTGATGTGCAGTTGATATCAAGATCAAATCCCCAGTATTCTGCAAATGGCGGACAAACACTCATTGATGGTATTAATGACGATGCTAACTGGCGTAAAGGTAACTGGTTGGGTTTTCAGTACCAGGATTTTGAATGTATCGTTGATCTGAAAAAGAAAAAAGAGATAAGTTATCTTAGCCTCGAGTGTTTACAGGATTCAAGGGCCTGGATCGTTTATCCAACGGTTGTATACTATTATGGCTCTGATGATAATAAGAACTATAAGCTTATTGATAGTGTTAGCAATGCCGTTGAAGCAAATAACTACAACGTTCAGATCCAACGCTTCGAAAAAAGGTTGTCTCAGAAAGTAAACTATGGTTACGTTAAAGTAGTGGCAAAAAACTTTGGCAAATTGCCCGAGTGGCATGATGGAAGAGGTGACGGAGCGTTTATTTTTGTAGATGAACTGGAAATTGAATAAATTTAATATTCGGTAATTTAAAAATATAAAAACCTATTTATGAAATATACAAATCAAGCTATCTTTGCTGCTATAATAACATGTTGTTTGTATGGCTGTACGGCTTTCAAAAAAAATATTGAAAAACCTGTTACGGTAGCAATGCCCGATCAAACGATTCCGGTATTGGTAAATTCAACAGCTATGAATATTAAATATTCAAATACGTTTTCAAACCAGCAATTAACTGAGCATTTTTTAAAGGGTTTTGAAAGTGAAGCTAAGATCACAAAAAACGTTACACTTAAAAACGATGCGGTGATGCCTGATTTTATTGTAAAAGTAAAATTACTGACCATTACAGAATCTTCACAGATACAAAAAGTAAATGATCCTAAATCGCCATACAACGGCCAGGATATGGTTTTAAATACGATAAATTGCAGCGCTGAACTCGAAATAACCGATACCAAAACCGGAGCGCAAAAATTAAGCAATTGCACCAATTCAAAAAGCAGGTCAGAGCAAATAACAAATAACCGTAACCTGGATGACCTGATCAACGGCACAAATAAAGATCATACAAGCTATCGCACAAAATTATTATCAGATAGTATTTGTATTAACCTATCGCAGGATGTTGGTCGCCGAATATGGGTACCCATAACAAGAAGGATTTCGAAACAGGAAAAATAACCCTGGTTTTACATTACTTTAACGTTAACCGGCCGTTCAAAAAGCCGGTTTCTTTTTGTATCTTTGGGCTTTCTGTTTTAAATGGATCTTTCAAAAAAATACTGCAACAGCCTTACGCAATATTCCCGTTTTTTAACGCGGGAAGTAACAATGGGCAGCCTTAAAATGGGCGGTGCAAATCCAATTCGTGTGCAAAGTATGACCACTACCGATACCATGGATACCATGGCAACTGTGGAGCAAAGTATTCGAATGATAAACGCCGGTTGCGAACTGGTGCGTATTACGGCGCCAAGTATGAACGAAGCAAAGAACTTAGAGCTCATAAAAAAAGAACTGGTAGCCCGTGGTTATAATACGCCAATTTGCGCAGATATACATTTTACACCCAATGCTGCAGAGTTTGCTGCGCGGGTAATTGAAAAGGTACGTGTTAACCCGGGCAATTACGCCGATAAGAAAAAATTTGAAACCATAGATTATACCGATTCTGCTTATGAAGCTGAACTGGAAAGGATACGTAACCGTTTTACGCCGCTGGTAAAGATCTGTAAAGAATATGGTACAGCCATGCGTATTGGTACCAACCATGGCTCTTTAAGCGATCGCATCTTAAGCCGTTATGGCGATACCCCACTGGGTATGGTAGAGAGTGCTTTAGAGTTTTTGCGCATTTGCGAAGACAATAATTATTTTAACATCGTTATTTCTATGAAAGCCAGTAACACGCAGGTAATGGTACAGGCTTACCGTTTGCTAGTTGCAAAAATGATAGAAACAAACCGTAATTACCCTTTGCATTTGGGTGTTACCGAAGCTGGTGACGGGGAAGATGGACGAATTAAATCTGCCGTTGGTATTGGTACTTTATTGGAAGATGGTTTGGGAGATACAATTCGTGTTTCGTTAACCGAAGAACCTGAATTTGAGATCCCCGTTGCAAAAGCATTGGCAGATAGATATACTCAACGAAAAGAACACGCCAAAATTAAAGAGATAAATACTGAATTACCTTACGATCCTTTTGAATTTAACAGGAATAAAACCAAAGAGATCATTAATATTGGTAATCATAATGTGCCCCGTGTAATTGCAGATTACAGCATGAAACCCGAAGTAACCGCAGCCAGCTTATTTGGCGTTGGTTATAATTATTCTGTGCCGTTAGATAAATGGAACCTGACCGACCTTGCTGTTGATTATTTATTTTTGGGAGATAACAAAATTGAGTTTGAGATTCCCGGAACATTAGGGTTGATCTTTAATTCGCAAACCTGGGTAACACAAAAAAATAAAGACAGGGCTTATCCTTTATTCTGCGGCGAAGAGTTTTTTGAAGCTAAAGAACGATCGACCGAATTAAATTTCGTTGCTGTAGATGCTACAGTGCTTACAAATGAATTTATTCAAAGAATTAAAGGCGAAAAAACCGTTTGCCTGATCCTGGATTCTTTCAACAAGCATACAATGCCCGAATTACGTTGCATGGCAATAGACCTTAAATTGAATAACTGCGAATTGCCGTTCATTATAAAAACAAACTACAATAACTTAAGCGAAGAACAATTTCAACTATACAGCAGTACCGATCTTGGTGGATTATTGTTGGATGGTTTTGGCGACGGTATCTGGATAAAGCAGAAGGATTGTGTGAGCACGCAGGTTTGTAACTCTACAGCATTTGGTATTTTACAGGCAACACGCAGTCGCATTAGCAAAACCGAATATATTTCTTGCCCAAGCTGTGGTCGCACGTTATTCGATCTGCAGGAAACAACACAAAAAATTCGCGAACGAACCGATCATTTAAAAGGAATTAAAATTGGTATTATGGGCTGTATTGTAAACGGCCCTGGCGAGATGGCCGATGCCGATTATGGCTATGTTGGCACCGGCGTTGGAAAGATAAGTTTATATAAAGGCAAAGAGGTAGTTAAGAAGAACGTAACTTCTGAAACTGCGGTTGATGAACTTATCGGACTTATTAAAGAAAACGGCGATTGGGTAGAAAAAACAAATTGATCAAACAGCTCTTATGATCAAAAAAATCATTTCAACTTTTATATTCTTTTTTATTTCTTCTTTTCTTGTCGGGCAAACTACTTTTGCATTTGCAGATAGTATCCGTAAAGTGTATAAAATTCCAGAATTAGCTTTTGCTGTGGTTACTTCAAATGCCATTAACGAAATGCAAACCATTGGTATTAAAAAAATCAATTCAAATTTAAGTGCCAATAAGTACGATAGGTTTAGAATAGGCTCCAACACCAAAGCAGTAACGGGTTTTATTGCAGCCCGTCTTGTTAAACAAAATAAAATTAAATGGAATACCAGGTTCTTTGATCTTTATCCCGAACTAAAAGAAAAAAGTAATAAAGCACACCATCAGTTAACACTCTTAAATTTATTAAGCTTCAGAACAAAATTGCTCAGATATACTTACACTGATAAGGTGCCAACAAAAGAACAGTTTACCGGTAATGAAGAACAGCAACGTTATCAGTTTACGAAATGGTTCTTTCAGCAAAAGCCTGTTGCATCTGCGGATAGTATTAATTTTTCAAATTTAGGTTATATAGCTGCCGCATTAATGCTCGAAAAAGTTTCAGGCAAACCATATAAAGAACTGGTAACCGATCTTGGAAAAGAATTAAATATTGATTTTGGTTTTGGCGCTCCAAATTCTACCGATACGCTTCAACCCTGGGGGCACAATACAGATCTTATTCCCGAACAACCCGGCGATAATTATAAATTAAATTGGTTATTGCCGGCAGGAAATATTAATGTAAACCTGCCCGATTACGTAAAATTTATTCAGTTACAATTGCAGGGTTTAAAAGGCGAATCAGAATTGTTATCAAAAGACGAATTTAATTTTTTACATTTTGGCTTAACCAGGTTTTCTGTAGGATGGTTTTGGTTAGTGGATGATTATAACCAAAAATATTCTTATAATATAGGTAATCCTGGTACCTTCCTTTCAAAAGTATACGTTTATAATAACAAAGCGTTTATTCTTCTTTCAAATGTTCAGTCGGATAGCGCAGACCAGGGATTGGATATTTTATTTAGTGAATTGAAAAAGCGTTATAATTAAAAAACCCTCCTTCAAATTTGAAAGAGGGTTTTCTGTTATTTGTTATAGGAGTTTTTACCAACCTAAGATCCACGCAAAAATTAATGGCGCAACAATGGTGGCATCACTTTCTACAATATATTTTGGAGTATTGATATCTAATTTACCCCATGTGATTTTTTCGTTTGGTACTGCGCCCGAATAAGATCCATATGAGGTAGTTGAATCAGAGATCTGGCAAAAATAACTCCAGAAAGGAATATTCTCCATTTCCATATCCTGGTATAACATAGGTACTACGCAGATAGGAAAATCACCTGCAATACCGCCGCCGATCTGAAAAAAGCCAACGCCTTTACCACCGCTGTTCTTTGGATACCAGTCGGCTAACCATGCCATATATTCAATACCACTTTTCATGGTACTTGCTTTAATTTCTTTTTTAATAACGTACGAAGCAAAGATGTTACCCATTGTACTGTCTTCCCAACCCGGTACTACCATTGGTAAATTGCGCTCTGCAGCGGCAAGCATCCAGCTGTCTTTAGGGTCTATTTCATAGTATTGTTTTAATTCTCCGCTTAATAAGATCTTGTACATAAATTCATGCGGAAAAAAACGTTCACCTTTTTCATCTGCATCTTTCCAGATCTTGTGAATGTGTTTTTGTAAACGGCGAAAAGCTTCTTCTTCAGGGATACAAGTATCGGTAACACGGTTGTAATGGTTCTCCAACAGATCCCACTCATCCTGTGGCGAAAGATCGCGGTAGTTTGGTACACGCTTGTAATGGCTATGCGCTACAAGGTTCATAATATCTTCTTCAAGATTGGCACCGGTGCACGAAATAATATCTATTTTTCCCTGGCGGATCATTTCAGCCAGTGATTTGCCAAGTTCAGCAGTACTCATGGCGCCCGCAAGGGTTACCATCATTTTACCACCTTCGGTTAAATGTGTTTCGTAACCTTTGGCCGCATCTACCAGCGCGGCGGCATTAAAATGTTTATAGTGGGTTTCTACAAATTTAGAAATAGGGCCTTTGTTTGCTGCTGTTGACATAATTTTAATTTTTGAAGGGCAAAGATAAAATTTTTACCCGAATCAATAATTAAATGAAGGTTAAATGTTTAATTTAAAAGAAGGTCATGCACATCTTTACGGTATTTTTTCTTCCGAACCCCCAAATATTTGATATCCCTGTATATCTGCCTAAAGTCAACCCAAATACCCAGAGAATAATATAAACCGTCATAATCCAGTAAACTTTGTTTGTATGGTATATAGCGGTACCCGATCATAGATGAAAGCCCGATCCACCTTACCGGTTTTGCAATAAATTTAACACCTGCACCCAGTGGCACAAACCATTTAGAAATGTTGCTAAGACCTGTGGCAGTGGTATCACGTAAGCGTGCCTGGAAACCGCCAATGCCAATTTCAAACGGAAGATCTATTTCGAAATACTTGCGGTTCAATAAAAAATATTCATAAAACGTGTTTATATAGCCAAAACGGTTAAATTCAGAAATGGCGCTTAAAGGTGTATTGGTTTTTGAGAATTTAGTAAGAGTATATAAACCAAAACCAAAGGTATGGTATTCATTAACTATAACACCTAATTGAAAGCCGCTAAGGTTAGTTAAATTACTGGTAAGAAAAGAATTGCGACTATCAATATTGGCATACGGCCGAAGTTTTTTAAAACGATAGATATGGGCAGAATCTGCCATTAATTTTTTTGACAGAGAATCAATTTTTTGGTTTTTAATTGAGTCGCTTTGAGAAAATAAATTTCCGGATAAAAATAGTACAAGTATGACCGCAAAAAAATATCTCATTATTTTTTAGACGGTATAATAGTAATAAGGTTTAAATTGTGTTCGTTTTTAAATACCATTAAAACGAAAATACATAAAAAAATAGTTGAATGCAGAAGTAAAAGTAAATTATGACGAAAACTGCTTGCATAGCAATTCACAGGCTTTATAAACCATTTGAAAAACATCTTCAAAATCTTTTTCGGTACCATAATATGGATCGGGCACTTCAAGGTCTTTATCAGGATAAACTGAATTTAAAAACAGACATACTTTGCTTTTTTGATGATGGTCTTTTGCAAGCGCTAAAACATTCTTTAAATTATTTTGATCCATCACATAGATATGATCAAAGATATCAAGATCGGAGGCTTTAAATTGCCTGGCTCTTAAAGCTGAAAGATCAACACCATTTTTTTTTGCGTTGGTAATTGTTCTTTTATCCGGCGCTTCGCCAATATGGTAACCGGCTGTTCCGGCCGAATCTATATCAACTTTTAAATTATGTTTTTCTTTCAGGTGTAACATAATTCCTTCGGCCAGCGGCGATCTGCAAATATTACCCAGGCAAACAAAAAGTACTTTTTGCATAGGGCTATTGTTTCTGTTTTACAACCGTTTTTAAATTTAAAAGGTTCATAGAATTGTTGCCAAGACCTTTTATTTTATTACTTACAATGCGTATCACCTGGTCGTAATAAAGCGGAATGATAGGTGCGTCGTCTACTATCATCTTATCCATTTTTTGATAAAGTTCTATCTTGGCAGCTTCATTTGTTTCGCGTTGCGCCTGTTCAAATGCCGCATCAAAAGCCGGGTTGCTGTAGTGAAAATAATTAGAGCCTTGTGGCGAGAAATTTTTACTGTAAAATATATTCATAAAATTTTCTTCATCAGCATAATCGCCAACCCACGATTTTTTAAATAATGCATATTCGCAATTATTAACTGCCTGGCGAAGCACAGAAGTTTTTTCGATACTGATCTGCAATGGTATTTTACATTCGGCTAATTGGGCCTGTATAAATTCTACCTGTTCCTTGTAATTATCAGTTGTATGCAGTGTGATCTCGGGTAAGCCCTTGCCTTCTGGATATCCGGCATCTTTTAAAAGTTCCCTTGCAAGATCAGGGTTATAAGAGTAGCCTTGCACTTTTTTAGGATCGTAACTTTTCATACCCATAGGTATAAATCCTGCATGAGCGGCTGTGCCAATATTGTTCCTTAAATATTTAATGAGCTTGTCCCTGTCAAAAGCACAATTAATGGCTTGCCTTACAGATTTTAATTTTAAGGGCGAATTACGTACAGACGCTATTTTTTCGTCAATTAAAATTCCAATATAATCTGTTTTTAAAAAAGTTTGTTTTTGTAAATAGAATTTGCTTTTGTACACATCTCTCAGGTCACCTTCTTTATCAAGAACTTCATTAATATTAAAGGCATCGGCACCACTTAGCATATCAAATTTGCCATTTAATAATTCCATAAAAGCAGTTTCGCGGTCTTTTACAAACGACACCGATACCGCATCAAGATAAGGAAGCTGCGTGCCTTTTTCATCGCGTTCAAAATAAGCCGGGTTTTTTACAAGGATCAATTTAGTACCTTCTTCCCACATCTTAAAAGTAAAAGGGCCGGTGCCTACAGGGTTCCTTCTAAAATCCTGTTTATAATATTCAATAGCTTCGTAGGGAATAACGCTAAAAAACTTCTGGGTAAGTACACTTAAAAAAGCGCTAAATGGTTCTTTTAATCTTATTACAAGGGTAGAATCGTTAAGTGCCAAAAACCCTTTGTATTCGGTTTTTTCACTCCTGTCTATATTATTTAAAAGGGTAGAGGCGCTGCTTACTTTACTATCGTACAAGCGGTGAAAACTGTAAGTAAAATCTTTTGCAACAACTTTTCTGCCTTTTCCGTTTTCAAAACACACATTATCCTGGAAAAACACATCTGTTCTTAAATTAAAAGTATAAACCAGGCCATCTTCGCTTACAGCAAATTTAGAGGCTATGCAGGGTATTACGTTTAAGTTGTCATCCATTTGAACAAGTCCGTTAAAGATCTGGTTAACCGGCCAGATATTTTCGAAACTTATCGCAGCCGCAGGATCTAAAGAGGTTACGCCCGCCATTTCGTTATAACTGAAAATTGTTCTGTTGTCTTTTTCCTCATCTGAACCAGTGCAGGAAAATAAAATAAACAAACAGATAACAGGGATTGAGATTTTTAATTTGCGCATAACACAAATATCTCAAATGAAGCCTTTTTAAATTAAGTAACGGCCATGCAATTATGCACAAAGCCCTGTGAAAAGAGAAAATAGAGGATTATGGCTGTACGGCGGCCGGGTCCTTTTCTTTAGGAGCCGCATCAAAGTTAAAGCTCAGGGTTATCCTCCAGGTTCTTTGCAGAGGGTTGTTAAGCAGGGTAGGTATCAGGTAAGAACCGTCTACATTGATCACCTTAAATTTAAAGCCCATACCCATTGTAAAATACTGGCGCGAACCTTTGGTTTTTGATTCATAAAAATAACCGCCTCTTACGGCAAAAGTATTGTTGTACCAGTATTCCAAGCCAGAAGATATCTGTATTTCTTTTAATTCTTCGCTAAAACCTCCCGGGGCATCATGAAACGATTGAAGGATCCCTTGCGCCACTGGTACATTGGGGTTCATGCCTCTTTCTATCTTTTTTTCTCCCGTAGCCGGATCAATTGCTATAACATTGGTAGGATTTCCATTAGCATCTTTTTCGTACTCATATTTTGGTGGCGTTGGTACCAGTAACTTATTAAAATCAACGTAAACACCAATGGTATTAAATTCATCAATATCTGTTTTTAAACCATTACCCAAACGCAAGTTCATCGGAATAAAATTCTGATCGTTAGAGTATTTTATTTTAGCGCCCAAGTTGGTAAAAGCAAGGCCGGCAGTATACATCCCTTTTTTATCGCCCATTTTAAATTTACTGCTTCTGTAATACATGCTAAGGTCAACAGCACCGGTACTTGCAGCGTTACCCTGGCTGCCATTAAAATAAACACGGCTAATACTTGAGTTGATAAAACGCATGGCCACTCCTAAAGAAAAATGATCCGATAATTTTTGCGATACGGCAAGATCTACTGCAAATTCATTTGGTTTAAAGTCTCCGGTTTTTACACCGGTTGCATTGGTCAATTCAATATTTCCAAGACTAAAATAACGTAAAGAGCTGCCTATAGCTGTTCTTTTGTTGATCTTCACATAACCACCCAAATAGTACAGGTTAATATCCGGCACCAATAATCTTAACCATGGTGTAACGGTAAAACCAACGCCAAATTTTTTATCTGAAAAAGCCAGTTTGCTTCCATTCCAGTGTATAGAATTGATATCGGGATCGGTAGCGGCACCAACATCGCCCATCCCGCCCTGGCGGCTATCCGGACTGATCATTAAAAATGGAACGGCTGTGGTAATAGGATTGATCGTTTGTCCGCCAATTTGCTGGCTACTGATCTGCCCAAATATTGAACTGGTTATAAAAACAACAACAAGTATTAAACTATTTTTATTCATTAATTTTTTTATGCTAAGTGGGTAAGCAAAAATGAACGCCAAATTTACTAATTTAGTATTACTAATTTTTCAGTTTTTTCTGCTTTTTGATTTTCGGTGTTAATAATAGCTAATTTGTATACATAAACGCCCCTGGCAAGTTTATCACCAAATTCATCTTTTCCATCCCAATCAACTCCTTCGGGCCTAAAACCTTCGCAGGTAACTGTTTTTTGGATAGTTTTTACAACTTTACCACTAATGGTAAATATTTGAATGGTTATTTTTAAGGGATTGCAGGCCTGGTTATGCTCAAGATAAAATTTTGTACTGGTTGTAAACGGGTTAGGATAATTTAAAACGTGTTTTAGCGCAAGCTCTGCACTTGGCGCTACCACAAAATCAAGATTGGTTGTTGCCGAGTTGTTTTGAATATCCCAGGCTTTAAAGGTTAGCTGGTGGTTTCCTTCCGGCAATGTTTCAAACGGAAATCTTACTTTGCCACTTTGGTAACTGTTTAAATTAGCTTCATAATAATCGTTTAATACCGTTGGCTTACTGGTATTTGCATCCAGCACTACAGTAATATCATGGCCAATACTCGATCCTACGGTATTAATACCGCTCGAGTCGGTTAAATTCGCGTATAAAATAGGTTTTTCGTTAGTAGTACCGCCATTTACAAACCCTTTATCATTTAAATAAACCGACAATTGCGGACCATCGTTATCAATAACCGGGTTTTTTGCGCTTCCGCCAACTTTTACATTCTTAGTGTAGCCAGCGGCATCTGTAACGCCATTTGTGGCATAATAACTTATTTTGCCCGGGCCAATTGAAAAACTAATATCCTTTGGAACAATAAAGGTAAATGAAAAATCGCCGTTGGTTACCTGCGCTTTACCGTGGTACAAAATATTCTTTTGCAGTGTAAAATTAAAAGGTGTGCCAGGTGCGCCAAAATACGAATCGGCATCATTCAATAAGCAGGAAATATTTTGTTCTTTATCAAAAACAGTTGGATAAACAATGCCATTAAAATTGGTCAATTTGTTTCCGGATGTATCAGCAACAAAACCGCTAACCGTTATTTTTGATAATGCGGCTATTGTATCAACACTTGTTGATGTAACAGGGTTATTATTGATCTTTGAAGTAATGACTTTTTGTTGTGGATATGCCAGGGTAATTGCCGGGTCGCCTAATAAGTGAAAATTATCAAAATAAATAGATTCTCCCAGTGCAGATTTTGTTCTTTGCACAACATCGCCCAATGCAGGCATTCTGCCATTTGGTAATTTTTTAAACAAGAAACCAAACAACGATGTATTTAAAGAAAAATTAGTTGTTGAAAAAGCCAGGCGGCAAGTAGTTAATAAAGCTATAGCGCCACCCTTTGCATTCAGTAAACAAAGCTCGCCGGCCGAAGTCCTGTCAGGGTCGTCATAGCGGCTAAATTCGCAGGTAGCAGTAACAAAAAGCGGTAGCCTGTTAAAATTATCAAGATTATTTATGGTAGGAACATCAAGGATCCTTTCGGCAGTAATACCAACTTCGCCGCCATGCCCGGTGTAATTAAAAACCAAAGCTCCTTTTTTGAATCGCCTTAGAAGATCTTCTGCTGCATCAGGATAGCGTTGGCCGCCAGGTGTTGAAAATTGTTGGTAAGAGTCAAGATAGATCTTATCAATATTATACGCAGGATTATTGCTTTGAACAATATTAGATAATTGATCGGCCTGCGACATGTGAGTGGATTGATCCTCGTCATCGGCCAGGTACATTACCCAGTTTCTCCAATCACCCATTGGCGCTTCGTTTATCACATTACAATTTTCAGGGGCAGAATCTTCGATCTTAAAATTCGGATCTTTTTTGTAATAATTTTCAATTTTGCTTACTACATTGTTCATCTCGCTGGTGTTGCGACACACCAACCTGCCAATACCGATATCCAACGCGCCAATTGGCTCGGTTGTGGCGCCTTCCAAAGGGTCCATCAATCCGTAAAAATCATCGCAGGCAGTACTATTCAAATAAGAAACAGAATTCAGGGTTTCGTAGGTTGGAATTAAACAACTGTTTGTTGTGATATTTCGGTTAATGTTATTATAAGAACCATCGCCCATAAGTACAACGTATTTTACCTGTTTGCCCGCAGCAATATTTCTGCTGTAAAGCATTCTTATAAAATCTCTTATGCCAACAATATCGGGCCTGCCGCTACTAAATTCATTATATATTTTATCAATGGGTACGATCACATAAGATAAACCTTCGTATTGCTGATGAAGTGAAGCAAGTCTTTGAGACTGCGACATAAAGATCGGGTGCGTGATCAAAACATAGTCGGCTTGTTGTATGCTATGTAAATTCTGGTTCTCAACTTTGCCAACAAAAGCGGGCGTGTAAAAATCGCTGCCCGGGCAAACACCATATGAGTTTAGCGAATCTGAAGTTGCAGTATAACTAATGGATGAACCAACACTGCTAAATGTTTGTATATATGGATTGATTGGATCGGTTATATTCCAGATGAATGGAGTAGAAGACGAAGAATTGGTAAAATTGTAACTGCAAATATTTCCCGGTGCAATGACCCTTGTATCCCTGCATTCAAACTGGGCAGAAGAAATGGATAATTTCCTGCGCGCGTTAACGGTTATTTTATCTAACCAGGCAATACAATTAGGTGTTAGTTTTGTAATGGTTAAATTAATACTGTTAGGGTCATTCAGCAGCGATTTCCCAATCTCAGTATTCACATCCACATAGTCAGATAAATAATTATTTACGTCTATCGAACCTACATTTAAATTGTAATTTAATCCGCTGCCAACAATGGTAAAAACCCCTCCGGCAATGCCCCTCCCGGCCATCGTAACTTCCGAAAGTAGTGTATCGCCTGCTACAAAGCTGCCATCGTTCCAGTTAAACGAATAGCTGGTTGAAATATCAAAATACTCACCATACATCTGCCTTCCGCTTTTCACGAAATTAATATTGTTGGTTTCAGTAAAATTATAATAATCATATGTGCTGGTGGCAACATTAGCGATAGCGGTTAACGGTGCAGGTGTGGTTACACGTTTACCGGCCCCCTGGTCAACATTAATAAAATAAAAACTCGTATCGCTGTAAATGTTTTTATCATGCCTGAATCGCAAGCTGCTGGGTGTATTTGTTCGTGTCCAGCCGGTAGAATTTTTTGCATAAAAGATAACATAATCGCTGTTATCAAAAATACCATCGCCTTCGCCAATAACCTGTATGGCATTTTCCTGTAGGTCATCGTACCTCGGAACAGAATTTATTTCAGGAAGCATTCTTCCGCCGTTGCCGTAAATTCTTATATTTTGCGGATTTAAGGTGCTTACATTTATGCCTATGGACGATAGAAATGCTTTGTCAATTTTATGAAACCCTGTTTTTGTAACACCAATTTTATACCATTGCCCGTTTGCCAAAACAGAGTTATTTGTAAAAGAGGATGCAGATGACATTCGCCTGTTGTTGTCGGTTAAAACCTGCCAATTGACCGAATAGTCCAATAACTCTTCTACCTGCCCTGAAGCATTTAACCTAAAAGGTATTAACCTGTATTGGTTTAAATTTTCGTTTTTACATAAACTTGCTTTTGCGGTCAGTTCAAAGTTTTGAGTTAAAAACGTGGAAAATAATTTTTTAATATTTGTTGCATGAGGTTCTGCTACAAGCTCTGTTTTTACAATAACCAACGATGGCGTAGCATTTTGATTATACGCCGTGCTTTTAGAAATTAAATAAAATGGCAGATTTTTCTTAGAATGATCGTATAATGCATTTTTTACTTCAACTTTCACTAAAACGGTATCAGCTTGAGTAGAATAAAGGATATTGGAGGTGTTATTTTTGCTTAACTGTTCAATATTTGTAGCATTAATGCCATTTCCTAAATTTTTTTGGCCTAACATATAGCCGCTTAAAATAAAAAAAACAACAAAAGTACTATTTCTGAGAAAATTCATATATTTGAAAATTTTGTAAAATTAAATGAATAACAAGATATAAACGATTTGCCTACCAAAATATTGTTAAGATTTTATTTTTGTTTTCGAAATTGTTTTTATATATTTGTAAAATAGGTTAGGTTAACAATTTTTATGAATCGACGCATACTGTTACCATTATTAGTGTTCTCGGTGTTTTTATTAGACTTAAAAGCGCAGGATCCACAATTTACGCAATTCTACGCAAACCCGTTATACCTGAACCCAGCATTTGCGGGAACTGCGAGATGTCCAAGGATATGCCTGAACTATCGTAACCAATGGCCAAATTTATCTGGTACTTACGTTACTTACTCAGCTTCATACGATATGCATTTGGATGCTTTAGCCGGGGGGATTGGTGCAATGGTTACTACTGATGACCAGGCCCATGGAACTTTAAAAACCACAAACGCAAGCATTTTATACTCTTACCAGGCCGTTGTAAACAGAGAATTTTCACTAAAATTTGGTATCCAGGCTACCTACCTTCAAAAATCACTCGATAAAACTAAATTAAATTTTGGCGATATGATCGATGCCAGAAGGGGATTTGTTTGGAATACCCAGGAGGCAGTACCTTCTCAAAATAAACGTAATGCCGATTTTTCTGCCGGTATTTTGGGGTACAGTAAATATTATTTCTTTGGTTTTGCCGCACATCATATTAACCAGCCCGATGAAGGGTTGTTAGGCACTTCTAAATTGCCGGCTAAATTTACAGGCCATGCGGGCGCTATTATTCCTCTGGAAAAAGGTAACGCAAGTTATTTATCACCAAATATCTTATTTCAGCAACAACAAAAGTTCAGCCAGTTAAATTTGGGCTTGTATTATGTTAAAGGAGCTTTTGTGGCAGGTTTATGGTATAGAAATGCCGATGCGGTTATTGCATTAGTTGGTATTCAGAACGCAAATTTTAAATTTGGGTATAGTTATGACGTAACTGTCTCAAAATTAAGCGGTAACACTGCCGGATCTCACGAAATTTCGTTGCAGATCCAATTTGAATGTAAGCCTAAACGTAAAAAATACAGGACTATTAGTTGTCCATCATTTTAATTATTTTTGTAACCTTTTAAATAAATTAACGTTACAGCGTTGTACATATAGTTAATACTATGAATATAAAATGGATAAAAAAACCGGGATCGTTAGCCTTATTAGTGGCAGCAATCGTGGTTTCATGTTCTCAGGAACGCTCTCCGGTAACAGGATGGGCTTATAATGATCCTACTAACGGGGGTTTTGAAAAACCACCATACGAGGAGCAGGAAACAGGACCAGGCCTTGTGCTTATTGAAGGTGGTACCTTTTCTATGGGACGTACCGAAAACGACGTTACCTATGAATGGAACAACGTTTCCCGCAGGGTTACGGTTTCTTCTTTTTATATGGATGAAACAGAGGTAAGCAATTTCTCTTATTTAGAATATTTATTTTGGACAAGCCGCGTATTTGGGCCAACATTCCCAGATATTTATTATAAAGCGTTGCCTGATACTTTGGTATGGCGTGAAAAATTAGCTTATAATGAGCCGTTTGTTGAATATTATTTACGTCACCCAGCATACCGCGATTACCCGGTAGTAGGTGTTAACTGGTTACAGGCAAATGATTTCTGTGCCTGGAGAACTGACCGTGTAAATGAGTTTATTTTGATTCGTGAAGGTTTACTGGAGCACGTTCCAAGCCCTTCAGACCAGGATTATTTCAGTACCGAAGCTTATTTAGCTGGTAAATGGCAAGGACAATTAAAACAAAAATTACCTTCGTTTGACGAACAAAACCCTGAGCGTGATGTGCGTATGGAAGATGGTATCTTTTTACCGAAATACAGGCTCCCAACTGAAGCTGAGTGGGAATATGCTGCTTATGGCTTAATTGGTAACACAATTGGCGAGCGTATCACCGATCGTCGTATCTATCCTTGGAACGGACATGGTGTTCGTAATGCAACAGATAAATACATGGGTCAGATCAATGCTAACTTTGTACGTGGTGCCGGTGACTACATGGGTACTGCAGGTTTCTTAAATGATAATGCCGACGTTACTGCACCGGTTTATTCATACTGGCCAAACGATTACGGCTTATATAATATGTCAGGTAACGTATCTGAGTGGGTAATGGATGTTTATCGCCCTAACACATTACAGGATGCTGATGAGTTCCGTCCTTTCCGTGGTAACGTATTTACTACCCAAAAGCGTGATAGTACTACTTTAATTGGTGGTTTGGGTGGAGAGATTTTAACTAACGTAGATGGACCGGTTTACCAAAAATTCAAACATAAAGTTAACCCTCCTACAACGCATGGTGTAAGCGGCGAAACTACTGAAGTTACTGATAGCGTGTTAACCATTATGACCAATGATATCAATGGTAATAACAATGCTACTCAGGAAGGTAAATCTGATATCCCTGGCCGTGTTCAATGGAGAGAAGTTTCAAGCGCTGTTTCTACAGATAACTTAGATGAGCGTAGAAATTATAAAGCTGCAGATTACATTAACTACATGGATGGTGACGTAAACTCATCTATCTTCTACGAATCTGGTGAAGATGCTTATACTGATAAAGCCGATAAGATGATGTATGAATATGCAAAAACATCTTTGGTAAATGATAAATCACGTGTTTATAAAGGCGGTAGCTGGAAAGACCGTGCTTACTTCTTAAACCCTGGTGTACGTCGTTTCCTTGATCAACGCCAGTCTACAGATGCTATTGGTTTCCGTTGTGCTATGACACGCGTAGGTAGCCCCGTAGGATTAGGTAAATAATATTGTTAATAATATAACAAAACCCTTAAGTAATTAACTTAAGGGTTTTTTTTATTTTGTAAGAGCCTGCTTAGAGTTTATATTATAAATTTGTTATGATATATTTTTGAGCGAAACGAGGCAAATTTTGCAGGCGAAATTTATTACTTCGACGAAAAATTTAACGAAGTTGTAGCCAAAAAGATGTATAACAAAATATCAAATAAACTTTAAACAGGCTCTAATATGCCAAAACACATTTCAACAGAAGAACTGTATTCATTTTATATAAAGGCGGGTCAAAAAATAGGTACCGATACCAGGAAACTGGAAACAGGCTCTATCTTCTTTGCATTAAAAGGCGGCAATTTTAACGCTAATGAGTTCGCGCAAAAGGCCATTGATGCAGGTTGTAGCCTGGCCGTTGTAGATGAAGAAAAATATGCTGGTAATGATAAGATCGTACTTGTGGAAGATGTTTTAAAAGCCTTACAACAATTAGCAACGCATCACCGAAGGCAATTTAAAATTCCATTTTTAGCAATAACCGGCAGCAATGGCAAAACAACCAATAAAGAATTAATTTATGCCGTACTTTCTAAAAAATATAAAACCCTTGCCACTATTGGTAATTTAAACAACCATATTGGCGTGCCTTTAACGCTGCTAAATTTAAGAGCAGAGCATGAATTTGCCATCATTGAAATGGGAGCCAATCACCAGGGAGAAATAAACGATCTTTGCCATATTGCTGAACCTAATTATGGTTTGATCACTAATATCGGAAAAGCCCATATGGAGGGATTTGGCGGGGTAGAAGGCATAAAAAAAGGAAAATCAGAATTGTATAAATATATTCAGGCAAACGATGACAAAGTTTTTGTTAATGGTGATGATGAGGTGCTTCACGACCTTGCTGTTAATAATGATAAGATAACCTATGGCTGCAAAAAACTATACGATGTGATAGGTAAAGATTGCACCACAGCCGAAACAGTTAGTTTAAAGTATACAACCCGCTACGGCGAAAAGGATTTTAATAAGCTGCCGTTGATCAATACACAAATTGTAGGCTCTTATAATTTTATTAATTGTTTGGCTGCCGCGTGTATAGGCAATTATTTTCATGTAGAAGATCATTTGATCAAAGAGGCCTTAGAGAATTATTTGCCAAACATGAACCGTTCTCAGCTTGTAAAAACAAGTCGTAACACCATTTTGCTCGATGCATACAACGCCAATCCTAACAGTATGCAGGCTGCTATCGAAAATTTTGCCAACTACAAATCAGATAAGAAACTACTGTTGTTGGGCGATATGTTTGAATTAGGTGAATATAGCCGCGAAGAACACCAGAAAATAGTTAACTTGCTGCAGGAAAAAAAACTGAGCAACGTGGTTTTAGTAGGTGACGAATTTTATAAACTTGAAAACCAATTCAAAAAATTTAAGACCACACAGGAGTGTTTAAACTACTTAAAAGAATTGCATGTTTCTGAAAATACCATACTCATCAAAGGATCGCGTGGTATGAAAATGGAGATCTTGCAGGACGTATTATAATTATGGGCTATTTTCAAAAAAATAAATTAATAAGTTTTATAATCATCGCCATGCTTGTGGGCTTGTTGCTTGGTTATTTGATTAATCTGTCCATCACCGAAAATAAATTCAAATACGATAGAAATAGATTAAGCTCTGTTTCAAATGTAAAAGCAAAAGAGCTGGTAGAAAAAGCATTGATCAAATACGAAGAGAAGTGTTTTAAAGAAACAAAAAAAAATATTGCCGCCAATTACTCTATTTTAAGCGATATCTTTTTGCACCTTATTAAAATGATCATTGCGCCGCTGGTACTTGCTGTACTTGTAATTGGTGTGGCTAAAGTAGGCGATTTTAAAAGCGTTGGGCGAATAGGTTTAAAAACCCTTGTGTACTTTACTTCCGCCACTTTAATTGCTTTGGCGTTAGGATTGGTGATCGTTAACCTTTTTGAACCTGGGAAGGTCATGCACCTCGATCTGCCGGAAGCAAATATTGAAACAGGCGTAAAGATCGTAAAACAAACCTCAAATAATTTTATTGATCATGTGATCCCCGAAAGCATCATGCGCTCAATGGCTGCCAATGATATTTTACCCATTGTTGTATTTGCATTGTTTTTTGGAGTTGCCGCCGCAAGTATTGGCGAATTGGGCAAGCCAATTATCAAAGCTTTTGACAGTTTAAGCCACGTCATGTTTAAAGTAACCAATTTTGTAATGAATTTTGCGCCTGTTGGTGTTTTTGGCGCAATTACGGCGGTAGTTATACAACAAGGCCTGGATGTGTTAGGCGGCTATGTATATCTTATCCTTTGTTTTTTCGGCGGCCTGTTATTTTTTGTATTTGGAGTGCTGCTCATGATCTGTTATGCCTTTAAAATAAATTATTTTAAACTATTAAGGGATATAAAAGAACCAGTTCTGTTAGCTTTTAGTACTGCCAGTAGCGAAAGTGCCATGCCAAAAACTATCGAGGCATTGGAAAAACACGGGGTTAGCAACCGTATTGTAAGTTTTGTGCTGCCATTAGGCTATTCATTTAACCTGGATGGAAGTATTATGTATATGACCTTTGCTACCGTATTTATAGCCCAAAGTTATGGTATGGATATAGGAATGGCCGACCAAATTAAGATGATGCTTATTTTATTGGTTACCAGTAAGGGGATGGCTGGGGTGCCCCGTGCATCCCTTGTGGTTATTGCCGGTATGCTTAGCATGTTCAAAATTCCGGGTGAGGGCCTTTTATTGCTCCTGGCTGTCGACCAACTGCTGGATATGGGGCGTAGCGCTACGAATGTGGTCGGTAATGCGGTTGCCAGCGCGGTTGTAGCCAAACTGGAAGGCGAAAAGTTTTAACCGACGTTTTCTGCCCTTTTGTGAATTTTTGTTAGGGCTTATCCTCCAAAAAGTGCTAAATTTGCCACGTTTTTAAATTAGTAAAAGAGTGGATAAGAAATCGTTAATAGGGTTAGGTTTAATTGCCGGAATTTTAGGAATTTGGTTATACATAAGCGGCCCTTCAAAAGAAACAATAGCCCGTAACAAAGCAATAAAAGATTCGATTGCCCTTGCACAGAAAAAAGCAGAGGCCGAATTAATGGCAAAAGACGCAATGGCCAAAGCAGCCGCTGATACGATCAAAGCAGCAGTTGTAGTTAGCGATTCGGCAAAAACAGCGCAATTAAACGATCAGTATAAAGATTTTACGCCCGCCACCACTGGTAAAGAAGAAACGTTTACCATTGAGAATGAAAATATAAAAGCCACCATTTTAAACAAAGGTGCACAGATCGTGCAGGTAGAGTTAAAAAAATATCACCGTTCAGAAAAAACAGAACCGCTTATTTTATTTGACCGCGATTCTTTAAACTTCGCTTTAAAATTAAATGCTTACGATCGTTCGCGTTTATTTTCTACCGATAGTTTTTATTTTAAATCGGTAAAACAAACGCCAACAAGTATCGATCTTAAATTAGAAACATCAAAACCGGGTAGCTATATTGAGCTTTCTTATTCGTTAAAGCCTAATGATTATATGGTTAACTCAGAGATCCGTTTTGTAGGCATGGATAAGATCATCTCACAAACCGAAGATCAATTGCAATTAAGCTGGAAGATGTTATTGCCAGGCCAGGAAAAATATATTAAAAAAGAAAAACAGGCTGCTACCATTTATTACAAGCAAACGATCAACGATCCTGACTATATCAACCCTTTAAAAGAAGAAGAAAAAGAATTAAGTGAGGCGGATATTAAATGGATCTGTTTTAAGCAACAATATTTTAATTCAACGATTATTGCTGATAATGCATTTGCAAGGGCCGGAAGTTTTGTGAAAACAGGCTTGCGCCCAAATTCAGCTACAACAGTAAAAGCAGTTTCAAGCGAATTAGGGATCCCATACACGCATTTGCCGAACGAAAAATTCGCTTTTAAATTTTATTTCGGACCAAACGATTATAAAACCTTAAAGACCTACGATTACGAATTGGAAAAAATAATCCCTACAGGATGGAGTATTTTTAGTTACATCAATAAATGGATGGTTATTCCATTATTTGATGCATTAGGCTCAATGAACATGGGTATCGTTATTTTGATCCTAACCTTAATTGTGAAAATTGTTCTGTTGCCAATTGCATACAAAACATACATGAGTGGCGCGCGTATGCGTGTTTTAAAACCGGAAACAGATGCATTAAATGCCAAGTTTGAAAAAAATGCTGATCCGATGAAAAAGCAACAAGAGCAAATGGCGCTATACCGTAAAGCCGGTGTTAATCCATTGTCTGGTTGTTTTCCGTTGTTATTGCAATTTCCTATTTTAATTGCTTTGTTTGCTTTTATTCCTGCCGCTATTGAATTGCGCCAGCAAAGTTTTTTATGGGCAACCGATCTTAGTACCTACGATACTATTTGGAATTTTGGCCAGGTACCTTTTATTAGCTGGGCCTATGGCGATCACGTAAGTTTATTTGCCGCATTGATGTTTGTAAGTACGTTGATTTATACATACATGAACAGCAGCATGATGCCGCAACAAAATAATCAAATGCCTGGTATGAAATTTATGATGTACTTTATGCCGGTTATCTTTTTAGCGGTAATGAATGATTATGCAGCAGGTTTAAGCTGGTATTATTTTTTAGCTAACATGTTTACTTTCTTGCAAAACTGGATCATGAAAAAAGTGATCAGTGATGCTAAAATTAGGGCAGAACTAGAGGCTAATATGAAAAAACCAGTAAAGGTTTCTAACTTCCAGAAACGCTTGCAGGACATGGCCAAACAAAGAGAGCAGTTAAGCAAAAAATAAACCCGAAAGGCTTGGTGCCAGGGTCATTAAAGGGTTTTACCGAACCTTGTAGTTAAAGAATTAAAACTGTATCAAAAGCGGACAATTTGTTAATTTTTTGACACTTAAAAAAGAATGTTGTTATTTTGTATCGTAAATGATCAAAAGCAAAGTCATAAAAATATCGTTAACTACTTTTACAGTATTGCTTGCTTTTTGGTTTGCAATTCCTGGCAGGTATACAAATGCTGTTTTCAAACATGATCGTATCTCTCCTTTGGTGAATTCAGAAACAAAATTAGAAGCATCTCAAGCTTCAGATCTTGAAGAAGAATATAAAAAGCCCGTTTACTTCAACATCTTTAAATTTGTAAATAATTTTATTCCTACAAAAAGATAAAATTCAATAAGTATAAAATTAAAAAGGAGCTGGTGAGGCTCCTTTTTTTGTTTTATGAATATTGCCCTAATGTTGGTTTGAGTAGATTTTGAAAAAATCGTATCGAGAACTGTAACCGCGTCTCGATACGAAAATTTAAAGGACATAAAATTTTCTACCCGACGTGACATAAGAGATCATTTCCTGATATCAACCGGTATTGTGAGTTTAAAACTAAAATTTCTCCCCATGCTGTATATGCCCGACCGGCCCGTGCCATTTACAGGATAGTTATCAAAGTATTTAAGCCGGCTCATATTGGATTGATAGGCCGCATCTGCCAGGTTGGTTCCAAAGATCCCGATCGTAAATAAGATCTTACCTTTTTTAGAAACGACATCGGTTCCAAAACCGGCATCAATTAAAGTATAACCAGGTGTTTTGGTTTCGGTATTCTCAAAAAGAAAAGCGCGGTTTTGCGCTGCATAATATTGCAGGCCAATTTTTAAATAAATGCCCGAAAAGCAGGATATTTTTTTTCTGAACTCAGCAATTAATTCAGAGTTGGTATGCAGCGGCGGAATGAAGGGAATATATTTGTTGCTGTCGTTTATTACAGCGCCATTACCTCCCAGGTTTAAAGCATTAACAAACGAAATGGAGTTCTCAAAATGCAACCAGTCTAAAGGGTGCGGGTGAATGTCTATCCTGGCCTCGCCGCCATATAATTGCGCTTTGGTTTGTTTGAATTTAAAAACCGGATAATTATTTCCTGCTTCGGTATAAATAGAATCGCCACCGGTTAAACTTGCAAGTTTTTGATTAAAAATATAATTATCTAAAATGTTATTGAACAATTCTGCACTTGCCGAAATATGCTCGTTGGTAAAAAATATACCTACATCCTGTTGCAAGCTAAACTCTGGTTTAAAATTTGCGTCGCCTAATTGTTCAAATCCTGTGCCGGGATGTATACCTTTTGCAGAAAGCTCAGAAATGTTAGGGGCCCTGTAACCTCTTGCCACATTGGCTTTGATCAATAATTTTTCGTTAATGTTATATGTTAAACCCGCGCTTCCTGAAAAACCCGAAAAAGTATGCTGGTATTTATCGAATTGTTTTATTGCACCAGTTGTATCATTTGCTTTCATATCAAAACCTGTAACCGGGTTTGTGGTAAGGTACAAAGCGTCGTTTTTAAAAGAGCGTGTATCGTAACGGGCTCCAAATGCAAAATCAAATTTATTGCTGTTCTTTTTTACAAAAACAAAAGGAGCAAAATCAAATAAATTATAATCCGGGATCACGAACTCTGTAGCGGCATCTATATTATTTAATTGGTACATACCATTAATACCTAAAGCGCCTTCCCAACCTTTTTTTTCAGGAAAATAATATTTAAGATCGTAAGTAGATGTTTGCATTTTTAAATAAAGGCCAGCTATCTCAGGCGCTTGAGGATGAGCATATTCACGCCTTACACTCTGCTGGTAGCCCAGGCGCAATGCCAGTTTGCCGTTGCCAACTATAAAATTGCTCGTAGAGAAAATACGATTATGCTGCACGCGCTGGTGAATAACACTTATATCATACGATCTTAATTCCTTGTCACTCACAATAGGCCGCATTGTATCTTCCTCAGAAATCTGCCTGGTGAATTTTCGTGTGAGCGAATCGCGACTGCCATCCGGTATCTCCTGGAAGTTATCATAAACACTAAAATTTAAATGCGAATAGCCCCATTTACGGTTAAGACCAATGTATGCATTGAGATCGTTTTCTTTAAAACCTGTATTGTAAACCCGGCCATCATATTTATTCTGAAAATTGGTAGCATCTTTATAGGATGCCCGTGCTCCCCATATAAAACCACTTAAATTTCCTGCCATGGCAAAAGAGGCAGCCCGCAAACCGTTATTGGTTTGATAATTCGTTTGAAGATTTCCTTTTATAGAGCCTTCCGGAATAGGATTTGCCGGTAAAAGGTTAACAACTCCAGCCAATGCATCCGAACCATAAACTAAACTGGCCGGCCCCTTCACTACTTCAATCCGGTCAATTAAGAACTGATCTACTTCAATGCCATGCTCATCGCCCCATTGTTGGCCTTCCTGTCTTACACCGTCAAACAAAGCAAGAATACGGTTATAACCCAAACCCCGGATAAAAGGTTTTGAAACATTGGGCCCGGTTGATAGTGCATTAACACCGGGTACTTTGGCCAGTGCATCGATGATATTGGTGGCAGTGTTCTCATTTAAATATTTTGTATCTATAAAAGCCATTGCCACCGGATTACGTTTTATTTCTGTTGCTTTTGAAATTCCCGTTACAACTACTTCATCTGCTTCCACAGCAGATTCTTCCATTTCAATAGTGATAGTTTGGGTTTGTGCAAGGTCAACTGTTTTAATAAATGTTTTGTAACCCAGTAATTTTACCTGTACTAAGGTTTTTATATTTGGTAAATTATTTATTTCAAAAGAACCATCTGTTTTCACTGAAGTTCCGTTCTTAAGATCCGGAAAATAAATAATAGCGCCAGGCAAAGGCTCCATGGTAATTTTGCTTTTAACAAAGCCAGCTAATTTTGTTTGTGCATTTGATAGCTGTAAAATGAACAGCATCAATAGCAATATGATTTTTTTCATGTTTAAATTTTTTTATTTCAGGTCGAGTGATTTTTTGCTTTGCATCCTGCAAAAAATCGTATCGAGAACGATTATAAATACGACTCGATACGAAATTTTTTTTAAAATTTTCTACTCGACGTGACGGTTTAATTTGTAAATAGAATTGAATCGAAAAAAATTAAACAACTGGCGGAGCCCTGGTAGGAAGTATTAAACCTGTTAAATGAAAATATGAATTTTCGAATTTGGCAAGAAGCTCAGATATTAAAACAGGTTGTGGGGCATTACAAACCGTTAATTGCGGTATATCGTATAATGGCGTATTGGTCTTAAAAACATCGCAATGGGTATGCGTAGCTTCTATGCTTGTTGCGGTACTATGATCAAAATGGCAATCGGTATCCACGTGATCGGCAAAAACCTCGTGCACCAACGATGCGGGCATTAATACCCACGAAAAAACAAGCAGTAAAATAAATGCAATATGTTTTTTGAATTTTTGCACGGTTAAAGATAACATTTTTTTTGAAAAGAGTTGTGGTGTATGGTATTATAAGACATATGGTTTATAGAGGGCTTTGATTTAAATTTTGTAAATTTGAGTATGGCGCATATGCACGAACATAATCACGATCATGGGCATCATGTTCCGGCCAATGTTACCAAAGCATTTATTATAGGCATTATTCTTAATTCTGCTTTTGTTTTAATAGAAGCCATTGCAGGTTTATATACCCATTCACTTTCTCTATTGGCGGATGCCGGGCATAACTTAAGTGATGTGGCAAGTTTGGCGCTTGCTTTATTGGCAAATAAACTGGCTATGAAAAAGGCGAACAATCAGTTTTCTTTTGGATACAGGCAATCTACCGTTCTTGTAGCGCTTATAAACGGGGGTATATTACTTTTTGCTTTGGGTGCCGTTGCTTACGAAGCGATAATAAGGATTATGCAGCCACATACCATTGAAGGTGGAATGGTTGCTATTATAGCCGGTGTTGGTATTGTGGTAAATTCTGTTACGGCTATCATGTTCTTTAAAGGAAAAGAAAAAGATATAAACGTAAAAGGTGCTTATTTGCACATGGCCTCAGACGCCCTTATTTCGTTGGGTGTTGTTATTGCCGGTATCGTTATTGTTTATACGAACTGGTTCTGGCTCGATTCTGCTGTGAGTTTGTTGTTGGTAATTGTTATTCTTGTTGGTACATGGAGCCTGCTTACCGAATCTTTAAGATTAACATTGAACGGTGTGCCAAAAGATATTGATCTGAAAGAAATAAGAAATTATTTTTTAAACCTTAAAGGCGTAACCGATGTTCACGACCTTCATGTTTGGGCCATTAGCACAACAGAAACGGCCTTAACCGTTCATTTGATCATTCCTGAAAATAACGATAACGATCTTATTTACGAGAGTATAAAAGAAGAATTGCATCACAAATTCCACATTGCTCATTCTACAATTCAAATAGAGCGGAATAAAGGCCAGTTTCATTGCGAACAAAAGTGCTAATGTAAAATTTCGGTTAATTAAATATTACCAATTATTTCACGATAATCTTTAAATGGGTTTCATCCATCAAAAGCAATGATTGGTCTATTTTAATATTTAGGTCATGTTCAATTATCCATAAAATAATGTTACTGCAATTATTTTGAAGCAAAATTATTTCTATGTTCAGAACTATCAGAGCTAAATTAATTGTTGTACTGCTTATCTTTGTATGCATTACCATTATTACTTCCCTTAGCGTTTTTAAATACATTATTAAAAGCAAAGAAGATCTTTCTTCCATTACCCGCAGTGCAGAATCTACATATCTCTTATTATTAAAGGATGTTACTATTACCCGCGATTTTTTTGAGAACGAAACCATTAACCCTGATTTTTTTAAGACAGGTAAAAGCAAAACGCTGGATAAACACAACGCGTTATGTCGCGAAATAAGTTATTCGTTAGATAAATTAAATATGCTTCAGCAAAAAAGTGGTTTTGCTTTGAATGAGAAAATAATAAAACTTAAAACAGAATTTAACAGGTATAAAGATCTTACCAACAATATTACACGCCAGATACTTATACGCGGGTTCAAAGACTACGGTATTGAAGGCGAAATGCGAAAACACGCGCACGATCTTGAAAATTTTAATAAAGAAATTGGCCTTATAAATATCCTTCAATTAAGAAGACATGAAAAGGATTATATCATTCGCCAGGAAGATCAATATGTAACAAAGCACAAAGCATTGATAGCACTTATTAAGAATACAACGCTTGCCAACGCAGGCATATCATCAAATAAAAAAGTTGCAATAATAAGCGCGTTGGATGGGTACTCAGATAAATTTACAACGCTTACAGGTTTAGAGAAAAAGATCGGGTTAAGAAATTCGCAAGGGATGAAAAGCCAGGTGGATACTACTGTAGATGGGATGGAGGAGGCCTTTGCATCGCTAATAATTGATGTAGCAATTAAGGAAAAAGAGGGATTAGCTTTTGTAAAGATCATTTTCTTTATTACTTTTTTTGTTTTTTTGATAGGAAGCGTTCTTGGTGCCATGTACATTTCAACCAGGATCTCCAGCTCAATTACCAACCTGAAAGATAAAATAAGTGAATTTGTAAAAAGCGATTTTACCAAACGTACCGTTTTGCCAATAAACGATTCGGAATTTGAAGTGGATATACTGGCAACCAACGTGAGTATTATGGAGCAGCACATTGTTAACCAGATGAGTGCTTTAAAACAAACCAACAGAGAGCTTGAAACATTATTTTACAAAGCCTCTTACGATATTAAAACGCCTTTAATGGAAGTTAGAAATATTACATCGATCGCATCAAAAAGAATTAACGATACCGAGGCGCTAAAATATATTTCACTTATTGAACAGTCGTGGCAAAACCTAACAACCATAGTAGACGAACTAGGACTTGTAAACGATATTAAGAGTGAAGAAATAACCACCGAAAAAATTAATTTTGAAGAAATAATAAAGTCAGTTTATAACGAGCATCGTTCTCTGCCTATGTTTGATAACCTTCTTTTTTCGCTGGATATTTCGCTGAAAGAAGAATTTTATTCTTCATCAGCACTCATAAAAACCATCTTTTGGCATTTGATAGATAATGGTATTAAATATTCAACCAAAAGAATAAAACAAAGTTTTTTAAATATTTCTATTGAAGGACAAAATAACGGCATGTTAAAAATAACAGTGTCTGATAACGGTATTGGTATCGTAAAAGAACACCAGAATAAGATCTTTGATATGTTCTATAAAGCAACCGACAGGTCTACGGGCGCCGGATTAGGTTTATACATAGTACAGAATTCTTTACAAAAAATTAATGGTGCTGTGAGCCTGCAAAGCGATGAAATTAACGGAACAATATTTACGATCCTGCTTCCGAATAAGATAAATAAGCGTAATATCATGGAACGCATCATTCAAAAAAAGCTAGCCAATGAGGGTACAAGTAACCTGGTGCTAAATTATATCTGATAAATTTACAGTTAACAGAATAAAATGGTCAATATTGCTGAAATGGTAAGAGTGGGTTAACATTAACTTGACTTTTCAAAACTAAATTGCATGTTTAAATAACTTAAGATCAATCATGCCTTTACTCATTGCCATTTTATTGATTATTGCCGGAGCGATCACGTTATTGATATTTTCATACAGAAAAAAAGAACACTACCGTAAAGAGATCTTGCCCAAACAAATAAAATTGGTGAATGAATTGGCCAACGATCTTAGATCCTGTAAAGTAAAGATTGCTGTTGTTTCAGAAACAAAGGATAATGTGGTTAAAAGTGGTCCGCCAAAAAATCTGTCACTTGCCGAAATTGGTAAATGCATTGATAGTAATAATGATCTTGCATTAGATAAATACGACGATTTTTCTGTATTTATTGGAGAACGCAGCCGGGTAATAAATATTCCAAAATATCTTTTTAACCGCTATATGCCTGACGAGATACAGAATGAGCTGCGCTCGTTTAACACAAATGATAGTGAGAAAATAAATAACCCTTCTTTGCCCTGTTTTATTTTAACCGAAGATGGGGTAATAGATGAGCGTGAATATTTAAAGGTAAATACCGAAGGCTATGAATCATGGCAGCAGTTTAAAGAAAGCGCACATAGCCTGGACTTTGTAGTAAAACAATGGCTTAAAGAGAACGCCGAAATGCTTGAAAACAAACAAAGACAAAGTTTATCCCTGCAGGGGGCTTAAAATTATCCTGTATTATTTCCAGTAATTTTTCATAAGGTCTGAAACCCAGGCAGGTTGTTTAATTTCGCCTTTGGCCTGAAATTCTTTAAACACCGGTTTTATATCGAGTACCGGTGTTCCGTCAATAGCATCAAGGTATTTTACTTTTATTGTTCTGCCTTTGTGTTCCAAAAGTTCAACAGTACAAAGCCCGATACCGTTAGGCCTGTCTTTTTTACGTTGCCCGAAAATGCCAACAATAGGGTAATTTGGATTGCCTCTGGGCCTGCCCGAAAAAACTATATCTTCTGCTTTAGCTTTGTCAAAATAATAAATGATCTCAAGGTGCGAAAAATCAGAGATGTTTTCAAATGCTTCAGTTGGGATGCCTTCCGCCAGCTCTATCTCCGCAATAACAGCCTCCCAAAAATCATCGGTTGGTGTTGTTCTTGAATTTTTAACGGTAGCAATTGGTTTTAGTTTTATGTCCATAGTTATCAATTATCATAGTCTTTTCGGGTTATGGATACACTTTCGGTTTTTGACTCTTTAACCTTAAATTCTATAGTTACGTTACTATGGCCTCTTTTGTTATCTGAAATCAACTGCATTGGCCTGTCTTTGCTGTAAATTGTATCGTTCTTTTCAGGATTTTTTTTGTCGTATAAAATAGCCCGCGTTTTGGTAAAATATAAACCTGTTTCCAATATATCAAAAACTATGGTGCCCTTTGGAGCTACACTATCTGTTTTATAAAGCACTGCTTTTCGTTCAGGGCCCTGCATAACTTTTACGCTCAAATTGCGGTCGGATTTGTTTTTTATTGTAATTGTTGCATTTTGTGAATGTATAGTTTTAAAAAGACCGAGGCACAAAATGATCGTGAGTAAATTAGCGTTTTTCATAGTTTGATTTATATTTTGGTATGTTATTATATTTTTGGTGCGGTTAAATTTATCAGCTCCAGATCTCATTCATCTCGGTTAATACAATCGGTTTATTATCTGTAACAACAATGGTATGCTCATGCTGCGCCATAAAGCCGCCTTTATTGCCTGCCATTGTCCAGCCATCATTTAATGTTTGCGCATATGTTGAAGTGGTTGCGATGAATGTTTCAATAGCCACCACAGAATTTTTTTTAAAGCGTTTGGTATTAAATGGGTCTTTATAATTTGCAATTTCATTTGGTTCTTCATGCAGGCTTCTGCCAATACCATGACCCGTTAAATTTTTAATCACTTTAAATCCACGTTTCTTTGCTTCGGTTTCAATTAAATAACCTATATCTGAAATACGAACACCGCCTTTTATATTATAAATGGCTTTATGTAAGATCTGCTTTGAAGCCTCTACAAGTTTTTGGTGTTGATGAATATCTTCGCCAAGCACAAACGAACTTCCGTTATCCGACCAAAAACCTTCCAGCTCTGCAGATACATCAATATTTATGAGATCGCCTTCTTTTAATAGTTTGTTGCTGGAAGGAATACCGTGACAAAATTCATGGTTTACACTTATACAGGTATAACCCGGAAAACCATAGGTAAGAAAGGGTGCAGACCTGGCGCCAAGATCACTCAATATCTGCCCACCATAATTATCCAGCTCTTTTGTTGTAATACCCGGCTTTGCAAACTTTACCATTTCTTTTAAAGTATAAGCAACAGCATCGCTTATCTTTTTCATTCCTATAAGTTCTGCTTCTTTTGTAATTGACATATTTTTTTGACTATGTAACGCGTTATCTGGAGCTAAAATACAACCATTACTTACATGTTATTTGTTTATCAAAGATACAAATTAACCAAAACAAAAAAGCCTTCTGCAGTACAGAAGGCTTTTCTTTTCAAACCTAACCTTACGGGGTTATGTTTAAGACCTGTTTTAATTAATTGTTTTCCCTAAAAAATCAAGCATTATCAGGTCTTCCAGTGTGTAGCGTTTTCCATCCACAAAAGCCACTATCCAGGCATCTTTCTGGCCTTTTGCAATTGCTTTTTGGCGTTGTACTTCTGCTTCTTTTAACGTAGTAAATTCTTTTTGCGTAAAGCGCGTTATGCCATCAGGATAACCAACCACTTCGGCTTTACCAAAACTTTGCAGATTAGGATATTTAAAATTCTCGGGTTTTCTGTAGGCGCCAATTTGTACTTTAAAAATTAAATTACCAGCGCAGTAATTGCCTGCCATATTTAACAACTGGTTATAATATTGTATATCGTTTAACGATTTGCCTTTTAACGGACCAAAATCAGGCAAAGCTCCACCAGAGCAGGGTGATGTGGTTGTGGCAACCGTTGGGGTTTCAGCTACGGTAGGTGTAACTACGGCAACCGTTGGGTTTGTAACAGCAGTTGTAGGATTTGTAACGGCAACTGTTGGCGTGGTTACTTTTTTAATACTATCTGGTGTTGATGCAACGGTTTGGGTACTTACGAGATAGAAATCGCGGATGATCTCTTTGTACTCAGCCAGTTTTTCAAGGTCAAGATCTTCTTCAACGGCCTCATATTTATCTGCAGAAACTCTTATCTTATAAACAGAACCCGGATTGATAGTGGTTAAGTATTTACCCGTAGCGGAGTTTGATGCGTAGGTTCCTAAAACCAGTCTGCCATCAACGCCAATTTCATTTGCAGATAAAATTTCCAGTTCTTCTTTACTTAACTGATCTTTAGGAATGGTTCTTATAATTTCAATTTTAGCTTCCAAAGGCTGGTCATTACCATATACCGTTCCCTTTAATAACGCAATTACAGGCTTGTCTCCTAAAATACCCGGTGTTACGGTATAAATATCCTGCATTCCTTTTCCACCCGAGCCTGAGCGGTTACTGCTAAAATAACCGGCATCACCTTTTGAGTTGATCACATAATAGCTATCATCTTCTGTAGTATTTAAAGGAAGACCCATACTTTTTGGTGTGGTCCATTCATTTCCTTTTTTTATTGAGAACATAATATCGTAACCACCAATGCTCATATGACCTTTAGAGCTTAAAAACATCGTAATACCATCGGGGTGAATAAAGGGAGCGTCATCGTCATAAGGTGTATTGATAATAGGTCCCATATTTTTTGCCGGTCCCCAGTCGCCATCTTTTTTCTCACTTATCCAAATGTCTCGCCCACCAAGGCCTCCTGGTCTTTCGCTGGCAAAATACAAATATCTTCCATCGGCAGAAATAGAACAAGAGCCTTCCCAGGAATCAGAATTAATATTTTTATTTAATGGAGTAGGTTTGCCAAACTCGCCACCTTCTAAAGTACTTACCAATATATCGCCAGGGTTGTTGGCATCACTTAAAAAAGTAAATAAGGTCTTTCCATCCGGAGAAATGGCTATGGCCGATTCGTTTCCGTTCGTATTTATAGAAGTGATCGGCTTTGGTTCTGAAAATTTTCCGTCTGCAGTTTTAGTAGATATATAAACATCCTGGCGGTATTTGCCTTCAATAGGGTCGGGTTTAAGGCTTTCATCCAGTTTGCCGCCCATACTTTTTTTACCGCTGTAGGTATAAATTAAAACCGACTCGTCGGTAGTAATTACTGGCACGCCCTGAACTTCTTCAGTATTTATAGGCTCGCCAATATTTTTAATATCTGCAATTATTTTATTGGCAATTAAAATTTTGCCATTGTTACAATTATTAATAGTCAGCTTAGCTTCTTCTACCAGTAGTTTATGTTCTTTTTTTGATGATGAACTTTTTTCGTTTATAAATTTCTGAAGTATTTCAATGGCTTCATCAAACCTGTAATTAGCATGGTAGGCCCGGCCTAAAAAGAAATCAGCATCGGTAAATTTAGGGTCATCTTTTTTTAATTCGCTAAATATATCAATAGCTCTTTCTTTTCGTTCAGGATTTCTTAATGATACGATCCCTAATTTTAGTTTATAATCAAATTCTTTAGGGTACTTGGCATTTAAGGCATCAAATTTATCGTAAGCAGTTGCATAGTCTTCGTCATTTAATGCGTTATATGCATCCTCTTCCATTTCTTTTTTAGATTTTGTTTGGCTAACGCCTGACAAAACCCCTAAAAAGAGAAATAAAATAATGAGTTGTAAATAACTAATTCTAAGCATACTAAATAGGCTAAAATAATTCCTATAAAATTTGCAATAAATGAGGTAAAAAAATTAGGGGTACTTATAAACTTATTAAGATCAGGCTTTTAATAAGTCGGATAGCGGTAAAAAGCCCTTACCAACTGCATTTGCAGGCCGGGCTGAAATAAATTACGGCATTTGGAAGCAGCGACTGGATGTTATCCTGGCGTACCTGCGGGATCAATATATTGCGAAGGTCCATCCACTTTAATTTGGTAAGGTTCTTAAGTGTTTCGGGATAATATTCAAGGTTATTGCTCCACATATCTGCTATCTCAAGGTTTTCGAGATCTCCAAAAGAGTATGGAATGCGCGTAATCTCGTTTTGATTGACATTGATGTATCTTAGATTCTTTAAACCGCCAATAGTATTAGGTAAACTTTCCAGGCCGGTTTTACTAACAATTAAATATTGCAGGTTTTTAAGTTGAACAATTGAATCGGGAATTTCTTTGATGGAGTTTTTGCTGAGATCCAGATATTGCAGGTTTTTAAATTTTAAGATCTGGAGTGGGAAGCTTTTAAATTTCTTTTTTCTGAGAACCAGTTTTACCACTTTATCGGGATCCCTTCTGGCACTATCAAGATCGTTGAACTCGTCGTATACAGATAAAGCTGCAGAATCCAATAAGGCTTGTTGCGCATTGGCAGAAAATTTAAAGATTAGAATGAGTGATACTAAAAGTAATTTTTTCATTTGCTTTATTTTATTGTTTCAATCAACGCTAAACAATTTTCTTTATCTAAATGTAACTGATCTATTAATTCATTTAAATTATTAAATTTTTCTTCATCCCTCAGCCATTTTATAAAATTTAACGTAATTGTTTTGTTATAAATGTCTTTATCAAAATCAAAGATATTTACTTCTATTTTTATTTTATTGTCGTTATCGGTTGTTGGATTGATACCTACATTAAGCATGCCAAAATAGTTTTGGCCATCAACGATCACTTCTACAAAATATACCCCGATCTTTGGAACGAGTTTGTCTGTGCCTTCCACATCCAAATTAGCTGTGGGAAAACCAAGCTGGCGCCCCAATTGTTTGCCTTTAACCACTTTTGCTTTAATGCCAAACGGGTGCCCTAAAAAAGTTGTGGCCTGTTCTATATGCCCTTCTTCAACGGCTTTTCTAATGTTAGTGCTGCTTACGGCAATATTCTCTATATCCTGTTTGCTTATTTCTTCAATTGTAAACTGGCCATTTGCCGCATATTGCTTCAGGGTATTAATATCGCCCTTACGGTTTTTACCAAAGCGGTGATCGTAACCTATTACCAGGTGTTTAACATTTAACTGGTTAACGAGGATCTCTTCAATATAATACTCCACATCCAGTTGCGAAAAAGCCTTGTTAAAAGGATAAACAACGGTAACATCTACACCATACTTCTCAAGCAATTCCAGCTTTTCGTCAATTAAAGTAATAATTTTAAGATCTTTTTGCTCCGGAAATAATATTTTACGCGGATGAGGCTCAAATGTAAGTACTACTGTTTTTAATCCCAGGTTTTTTTTGAGCTCTTTTAGCCTGTTAAGTATTTTTTGGTGGCCCAAATGCACGCCGTCAAAGGTTCCTATGGTTAAAATGGTAGGCGTTTCAATCCTGAAATGCTCGGTATTTTGTACTGTTAACACGGCGTAAAAATAGGGTATTTAACGCAATAAATAACCCGGCAGGGTCGATTTGGTAAATTGGCTTTTAAAAGATCATTTCTTTTAAACTTTTCATTAGATAAATAGTAGTTTAAAACCGACCAAATCAAAAACCCGGTTATTGTTAAAAAGCCCTTAATAAAATGCGTTTTTTTGTTTATTTATTATGATTTTAATAGTATCTTTGCGCTCAAATTTTAAGAAATCAATCTCATGTCGAAACAAATTGGCAAAATTGCTCAGGTTATTGGTCCCGTAATAGATGTACGCTTTGATCTGGAAGGTGGTAAATTACCAAATATAATGGATGCTCTAGAAATTGTGAGCAACGGAAAGAAAATTATTTTAGAAGTTCAGCAACACACCGGCGAGGATACAGTGCGTACCATTGCTATGGATAGTACTGATGGTATTTATCGTGGTATGGAAGTTACAGCTACAGGTGCAGGTATTAGCATGCCGGTTGGTAATAAAGTAAAAGGGCGTTTATTTAACGTTGTGGGCGAAGCAATTGACGGTATCAACGATGTTGATAATGCAGGTGGAAAATCAATTCACCGCCAGCCGCCAAAATTTGAAGACTTATCTACTGCTACAGAAGTATTATATACAGGTATTAAAGTTATTGACCTTATTGAGCCATACTCAAAAGGTGGTAAAATTGGTTTATTTGGTGGTGCCGGTGTGGGTAAAACCGTATTGATCCAGGAGTTAATTAACAACATCGCAAAAGGTCACTCTGGTTATTCAGTATTTGCGGGTGTAGGCGAGCGTTCACGTGAAGGAAATGACTTATTACGTGAGATGATCGAGTCAGGAATTGTGAAATATGGAGATGCTTTCAAACACTCTATGGAAGAAGGCGGATGGGATCTTGCAAAAGTAGATCTTAAAGAACTTGAGAAATCGCAAGCAACTTTCGTTTTTGGTCAGATGAATGAGCCTCCTGGAGCCCGCGCACGTGTTGCTTTATCAGGATTAACCATGGCTGAATATTTCCGTGACGGAGATGGTTCAGGACAAGGTGGCCGTGATATCTTATTCTTTATTGATAACATTTTCCGTTTTACACAGGCAGGTTCTGAGGTATCCGCATTATTAGGCCGTATGCCTTCAGCCGTGGGTTACCAACCAACTTTAGCTTCTGAAATGGGTGTGATGCAAGAACGTATTACATCAACCAAAAACGGTTCAATTACATCGGTACAAGCGGTATACGTACCTGCCGATGACTTAACCGATCCGGCTCCAGCAACAACATTCTCTCACTTGGATGCAACAACTGTATTAAGCCGTAAAATTTCGGAGTTAGGTATTTACCCTGCTGTAGATCCGTTAGATTCTACATCACGTATCTTATCTGCTGCTGTTTTAGGTGACGATCATTACAACTGTGCACAAGCTGTAAAATCAATCTTACAACGTTATAAAGAATTACAGGATATTATCGCCATTTTAGGTATGGATGAGTTAAGTGAGGAAGATAAATTAGTTGTACACCGTGCACGCCGTGTTCAACGTTTCTTATCGCAACCTTTCTTCGTAGCACAGCAGTTTACAGGTTTAGAAGGTAAATTTGTGAGCATCGAAGATACTATCAAAGGCTTTAATATGATCCTTGACGGTAAAGTAGATGAGTACCCGGAAGCAGCTTTTAACTTAGTTGGTACTATTGAAGAAGCAATTGAAAAAGGTAAGAAAATTCTTGCTGAAAGTAAATAATTAGTTAATGAGACAATTAGTCGATTAGAAAATTAATTGACTAATTGACTAATAGTCAAATTATCAAATTGAATAAATGAAAATAGAAATTATAACACCCGATAAAAAATTGTACGAAGGCACTATTAAATCGGCTATTTTTCCGGGATCTGAAGGTAGTTTTGGGGTTTTAAACGACCACGCGCCTTTGATAGGTACTTTAAAAGCCGGCAAAGTTCAGTTAATTGACGAAGCTAATACTAAAATTGATTTCGAAATTAACGGTGGAGTAGTTGAGGTACTAAAAAATAAGGTAATTGTTTTAGCCGGTTAATTATTGCCGCAATATTCTATTAAAAAAAGCGAAGCAGAAATGACTTCGCTTTTTTTTGTGTCATGTATTTCTCCTCCCTCGCCCTTCTGGCACTCCCTCAAGAGGGAGGAAATATGTGTGCTTACGCATAAGCAAACCGTGTGAGTATCCTCCTCCATGAGGAGGTGGCGCGAAGCCACGGAGGAGGATTTTATTTATTGAATATATTCTTAACACAAAAAATTAAAACCATTTGCTAAATTTACAATTGCAAGTTTTGGATCAGCAAAAAAAAATATCGTCGAGCATTTTTAAATTAGGTTTACTAAATGCACTTGTGTGCTTAACGGGTTTCCTGATGCTTTTCTATTTCGGCAATTTTAAAATAGATGTTGCTTATCTTTTACTATCAACATTTATATGTTTTATTACCGGCTTTTTGATCCTTTATTATTTTTATTATGTTTCTGTTACCCGAAAAATAAATGCACTTTCTGAAAAGATCCGTAAAAAATTTCTTAATAAAGAGATCCCTCAAAAGTACGACCAGCTTGAAGAAGAAGATGGTTTAAATAAGCTTGAAGAAAAAGTAGATGACCTGATTGAATCGCGCGAAAAAGAATTAAAACATTTTGAGAACCTGGATAGTTACCGTAAAGAATATTTGGGCAATGTTTCGCACGAATTGAAAACGCCGGTATTTAATATCCAGGGATATGTGGATACCCTTATTAATGGCGGACTGGAAGATGAGAGCATTAATATGGATTATTTAAAACGGGCCGAGAGAAGTATTGACCGTTTAATAAATATTATTGATGATCTTGAAACGATCACGCAACTGGAAAGCGGCGAGCTACAGTTGGATACGGATAATTTTGATATAGCCTATTTAATAAAAGATATATACGCTGCGCTTGAACTCATTGCCGCAAAAAAGAATATAAAACTCGAGCTCGCGAAAAAGTATGAAAAGCCTATTTACGTGAAAGCCGATAAATTCCGCATCCGCCAGGTATTGGTAAATCTTATTACAAATAGTATTAAATACGGTAAGGAAAATGGCACCACCGAAATAGCACTAAATTATTTAAACGATGATGTTGTGGTAGAGATAAAAGATAACGGCATGGGCATAGAAGCAAATCATCTGCCGCGCCTGTTCGAACGCTTTTACAGGATAGATAAGGGCAGAAGCCGCGAACAAGGTGGCACAGGACTTGGCCTGGCAATTGTTAAACATATTATTGAGGCGCATCAAAAATCAATAAAAGTAGATAGCGAACCCGGCAAAGGCACTTTATTTACCTTTTCTTTATCTGCAGGCCAATAAAAGCTCTAAGCCGCTAAAAAAACTCATAAATTGTTAAAAAGTTAAGCCAATTTATTGCTAAACTTGCCTATTATTAGTAAAATTGCAAAAACAAAATACAATGGCTGAAATTCATATCACCGGAATCAATTATATAGAAATTAACTCTCAGGAAGGGCTGGAATTTAAATACAAACCAGAGGTTCCAAAACTAAAACTAGTGGGTACTTTATTGAACGCGGAAAGCGAAGATGAAGAGGATGGAGTATTATTCTTAACTCAAAAACAATTAAACCAGGTTTTAACAAACAAGGATGTTGATCTTAAATTGGTAGATGATCGTTGGACCCTAAGCAAACCATTAACCAAAGAACAAATTAAAAAAGTAGGCCTGGTAGATGTAGATGCCGAATATTTAGGCGCTGCCGGCGATTTTAAATGCTATGAAGCCGTTAAGGTTTCATAAGCTACCAAAAAGCAGGTCCGTGCTTTTTTGTTATTTTAGAATTAGGAAATAACTCGTAAAATAACTGGTCAAACCAAAATAACACTTTAAAACTGTAAGTAGGCGAATTTAAATGTTCGCCTATTTTTTTGTTGTTTACCAACGTAAAACGATAAGCCACATCAGCACCCAGGCCAAACCATCTAAATACTTTGAACTGCGCCGTAATACCTGGCTCATATAAAGCCATAAAGTACTTTTTTTCGCGCGTATTGTTAAGATAAGATCTTTGGGGTTTCCACCAGGTAAAACCCGTGCCAGCCTGTATGGGTACACTTAATTGCCAGCGTTTGGTCTTGTAAAATACAAAATCAATATAATACGCCAGGTACCCCAGCTTTAAATATTTTGTAACGGTATCGGTTTTTCCAAACTCATTTTGCGAATAAAAGTCTTTTTTAAAATCAGATTTTAACCAGCTTATACCACCACCAATTCTGAGCTTTCGTTGAAAAGCAATCCCTAAACGCACTCCTGTAACACTCATTAGCTGGTTGCTTATAAAACTATTTCTTGATTCTAACCGCGCATCAATGCTTGATTTATGAGTAAATACATCATGCAATGTATCCAGGAACTGCGCTTTGCTTATAACGCAAAAAAAGATCATGAATATAAAAGCAGGTATTTTTTTCATCCTCTAACAAAATTACGTTTATAACTCTTTTTAATCCCCGGGGTTATTCAATTGTTTCAACAAAGTAGTTGTAGTAAATTCGTTACCGCTCAGCTTTATAAGTTGATTTTAAGATGTTAGATACACCCATAGAATATTTAAAAGGTATTGGGCCGCAGCGCGCTGAGGTGTTAAAAAAAGAGATAGGCATTTTTACCTATTATGATCTTTTAACCTACTATCCTTTCAGATATGTTGACAGAACAAAATTTTCAACCATCAGGGAGATCCAGGATGATTCGCAGTATATTCAAATAAGAGGTATTGTAGATCGTCTTGAAATTGTGGGAACAAAACAGGCCAAGCGTTTGGTGGTTGTTTTCAGGGATAACACCGGCAGTATTGAGTTGGTTTTTTTTAAAGGTTATAACTGGATGGCTCAAAAATTACAGGCAGGTAAAGAGTATGTTGTATTTGGCAAACCAACTGCCTTTAAAGGCCGGTTTAATTTTGCGCATCCTGATATAGACGCGGTAACAGACGATCTGTTAAACCAACAGTCGGCTTTTCAGGCAGTGTACAACTCTACAGAAAAATTAAAAGTACGCGGCCTGGATAGCGAAGGTATCCGCAAGATCATGCGTGTACTTATCCATCAATTGCAACCGCAGCACTTAGAAGAAACCTTAAGTGAAGAAATAAAAGCCGATCATAAATTGATCGATCGGTATAAGGCTTTTAAACAAATTCATTGTCCTGAAAATGCCGGTCAGCTAAAGAGCGCAGAACTTCGTTTAAAATTTGACGAATTATTTTATATCCAGCTCCGGTTATTAAAATTAAATAAAGTGCGGGCCATAACGGTTCACGGCTTTGTGTTCAATAAAGTAGGCCCTTTGTTCAACAATTTTTTTAATAATCATTTACCATTTGATCTTACCAACGCACAAAAAAGGGTTTTAAAAGAAATAAGATTAGATGTGGGCAGTGGAAGGCAAATGAACCGTTTGTTGCAGGGCGATGTTGGAAGCGGTAAAACCATGGTGGCCTTAATGAGCATGCTTTTGGCAATTGACAATGGTTTCCAGACCTGCATTATGGCTCCAACAGAAATTTTAGCGCAACAGCACGCCGTAACTTTTAAAGAGGCCTTAAAGCCATTAAATATTGAAATAGCTATTCTTACCGGCTCTACAAAAGCAAAAGAAAGAAAAATAATTCACGCTAAATTATTAAGCGGCGAAATAAAGATCTTAGTTGGTACACACGCACTCATAGAGGATATTGTTCAGTTCAGTAACCTGGGGTTAGTAGTTATTGATGAGCAGCATCGTTTTGGCGTGGCGCAGCGCGCAAAACTGCGTGCAAAAAATGCCGTGCCACCACATATGCTTATCATGACCGCTACGCCAATTCCACGAACACTGGCAATGACATTGTATGGCGATCTGGACACAAGTTTGATCGATGAACTGCCACCGGGAAGAAAACCAATTAAAACCGTGCATTTTATGGAAAGCCAGCGTTTACGCGTGTACGGTTTCATGCGCGAACAAATTGAGCTGGGCCGGCAGGTGTATATTGTTTTTCCTTTAATAAAGGAAAGCGAAAAAATGGATTATCAAAATCTGCAGCAAGGTTATGATAATATCATTCATGAATTTCCGCCACCAAATTACCAGGTAAGTATTGTGCATGGCAAACTCACCAATGAGCAAAAAGATTTTGAGATGCAACGTTTTTTAAAACGCGAAACACAAATTATGGTTGCCACAACCGTTATTGAAGTAGGCGTAAATGTGCCCAATGCCAGCGTAATGGTTATTGAAAGCGCCGAACGTTTTGGTTTGTCGCAGTTACATCAATTAAGAGGCAGGGTAGGGCGTGGAGCCGATCAAAGTTATTGTTTGCTTTTAACGGGATATAAATTGGGCGCAGATAGTCGTTTAAGAATGGAAACCATGGTACGCACCAACGATGGTTTTGAAATTAGCGAGGTGGATCTTAAACTGCGTGGCCCTGGCGACATTGAGGGTACGCAGCAAAGCGGCGTAATGGATCTTAAACTGGCCAACCTGGCGCAGGATGGGCAGATCCTTCAACTGGCAAGGCAGGCTGCCCAGTCTGTTCTGGATGAGGATGTGAACTTTGAAATGGAAAAAAATAAAGTTTACGAAAAACAGTTAACTTTTCAGCAAAAGAACCGTCCTAACTGGAGTAAGATAGGTTAATAATTAAGTTTTTATTTACTTTTTGCAGTTCTGAAAGGTAATTTGAACGTCCTATTGGTTTTGTATTTTTATTTCTTAGCTTTAGTTTTGAAATTATGGTGCAGGCTAAAACTTTTGAAGAAAAGAAGATCGATATACCTGAAGCAATTATTCATTGTAGGGCAGATGGTATTGTGCACGTTAGATTTAAAGAAAAAGCAGAAGTTGATATTGCATTGCAGGAACGATTATTAAAGATCTACCTTGAAATTTGCGCAGACGGAAAAAGGCCATTTATTTTTTCGGCGCTAAACGATGTGAATTTTACCAGGGAGGCCCGCGAGAATTCGATCAAGATGGAGCCTTTATTTCCGGGTAGTGCAACGGCCTTAATAGCCGACTCTGTAGCTTACCGTTTAATTGCAAATTTTTACCTGAAGATTCAAAAGCCAAAATCACCGAACAAAATTTTTAAAGATGTACCTTCGGCTGTTAACTGGCTTAAAAATTATTTATAACAGGTCTGTCAGCTTAAAGAGAATTCTACTGCAGCTTTAGAATGAATAAGCATGGTGTCAAAAACAGGAATTGTCACATCGTTCTGTTTTATCAATAATGGAATTTCAGTGCAACCCAAAATAACCCCTTCTGCACCCTTATCTTTTAACTTGTTGATGATAGAAATATAACGTTGTTTACTTTCTTCTTTTATTAAACCTCTTCCTAATTCTTCAAAAATAGTGTAATGTATAAACTCACGGTCATCATCATCAGGGATGAGGGTTTCAATATGTTGCTCCTTTAACTTATCTGTAAAAAAATCACGCTCCATTGTAAATTTTGTTCCCAGTAAGCCAACTTTTTTTAAATTACTTTTTTTGATCTCTTTTGCAGTAGCAGTTGCTATGTGAATAAGAGGCAATCCAACTTTTGCTTCAACCCTGTCTGCGATCAAATGCATGGTGTTGGCACATAAAACAATCGCCTCTGCACCGCTGCGTTTTAAGTTTTCGCCGGCTTCAGAAAGCATTTTAAAGGTAGAGTCCCAATCATTGGCATCATTATTTTTTTTTATGTCTGCATAATTAAAAGAATGGATAATACAGGTAGAAAAATTCAACCCTCCAAGTTTTTCATTTATCCCTTCGTTAATGGCTTTATAATAATCGATAGTTGAAACCCAACTAATACCTCCAATTAATCCAAGTGTTTTCATTGTTTAATATAATTTTTAATAATCAAATACATGTTCGGTGATGATCAAACTTTTTGCAGCCCGGGTTAAACGTAATAAATGATGTAATTCTTTAACCGGCGTGGTAACTGCAATACGTGTTATTTCCTGATCAGATGCCAGTGGTTGCGTAAAAACGATCTTAGCATTTGGAAAAGAAAATTTTGGATGACCGTAAACTAAAAACGTAACAAGTATTGCAGAATTGTTTCCGGCAATTTCTTTAAAGCTGCAACCTTTTTCTGCAAGATCGTGTACGGCGGGGTTAAACCTGTCGTAGCGCGGTAAGTATAATAGTGCAGAGCCGTCTTCGTATTTCTTTTTGATCTCGATATTCAAATTTTCGGCTGGTAAAGAATCAATTACTACAGCGGTCATTGGCAACGCTTCATCATAAATCCCTTTTGTACCTAAACCAATTAATTTGCCGTACACTGTTTTTACTAAAAGTTCGGAAGTAAGAATATATTTACGCTCTATTTTTCTGAAAAAATTTGGCCCAAAAAAATCGAGCGACCATAACGTTTTTAACCGGCTTTTAAAATCAAATTCATACCAGGGATGGTCTTTTATAAATGTTACGTAATCCTGCGTGTAAACGGCGTTAAATGTATCTTCTTCGGTTTTGTTAAAGCCGGTATCTGTTAACCTGCCAATTAAAGTTTCGTACCATGCTTTGATAGAATATTCAACCGAAGCGCTGGTGCCAATTACCCATATCATAAAATGATAACCGCCATTAAAAACAAAATTATCTTTTATCTGGTCGTTAACGATCTTATAACTTTGCCAGATCTGCAATGTGTGTGCCATGTATGGAAAACGGGTGGCAGTGTTTGTTTTAAAATAGTTGGCCTGCTCTTCAGGGCTAAATACAAGGTACCATTCAGGATAAGTTAAAAACGTTTGATCTGCCGGACGAACATCTTCCTTAGGCGTTACAGGCGTTTTGTTTTCAATTAGCCACGCTTTATCAATAACAAGGCCTTCGCCAGAGGCAAGCGTTGTTGGATTTCTCTTTTTTAAAAAGAAAATAGCAGCAGATAATAAAACAGTGCAAAGCGTTAATATGCGAAGGCGTTTCATTTTATAATTTTGTAAATGCTATTAATGTATTATCAGAAGGGTCGCGGTCCTGTAAGATCCTTCGGCCGTCATCTTTAAATCCATAAGAAGAGATCAAAGTGCTCCATTCTTCAATAGGTTTAAACGATTTATATTCTTTTTTATCCGTTTCCCAGGTTACGTTCAATCCTAAATTAAAAACTGTGTGTACTAACGAAACAAATGTTGACATTTCGGGTGTTCTTACATCATGATCGCGCATTACAAATACACCTCCCTTTCTTAAAACACGATGAATGGAAGAAATATAGCCAGGCAATAATTGAGGGGTGCAATGGTGCAGGCCAATGTTACAGGTAATAAGGTCAATGCTTTCGTTAGCAACGGTTTCTGGTTTTATTGGCTGATAATCCAATAGGAAGAATTTTCCAAGCTTACTTATTTGCCCGCGTTCAAAAATATCGGCAACAGAATTATTAGGCGCAATATCATTAGTGATAAAAAGCGGTCCGCTTAACGAAATATGTTTTCTTAACTCGCTTATGTAGCGGCCGGTTGAACCGATCTCGAGATAACCGTTTATGTTAGTTTTATTGCCAAGCAATTGCAGGGTTTGTTTTGCCATTTCTTTTTTTTGCTTTTTTAAAGCGGGTAAAGCAAGAGTTAATTCAGAAAGAAATGGTTTTATTTTCGGAAGATCCTTTTGTATCGCTTTATAGATCTCTTCGTCTGTATTTAACGTTTGTGTTTTTTCAGCTATCAAAGCATGAAATTTATCTTCGGGATAGAGGTGAAAGATCACTTCTAAAAAACGATGAAAATCATCACTCCATTTTTTATTTGCAAATACGGTTTTAAATTCTGACATGTTTTAAATTTTATTTAAATAATAAGTATCCCAGATCACATTTCTAAACCTGGATTGTGGGTCTAATTTTGCTTTTAATTCAAATAATTTAACTGCATTTGGATACGCCTTATGAAACTGCTCTTTTGTGGCATGCGCCTGGTAAGGCAAATAGTAAGAGCCTTCAAATAAAATCGCAGCATCAATTAATTCTCGTGTCCACTCTCCAACTTTTTTCTTAGCGCTATCTGTGGTATCCTGTTTATACCAAACTACAAATGCAAACACTTCTTCTTTGGCCCAGGCCAATAAAGACCCGCTATCTGGCAAAGCATGACGGATAGAAACGTTTATTACATTTACATTGTGTTTAACGAAAATTTCTGCCATCTTTTCCGAAAAAGCATCAAAGTATTTTACAGGCACAAAATATTCCTGCAAAACATAAGTACTATCTTTTCTTGATTCCGGTTCTAATTCAGCAACATCGTAACCTGCTTCGTAATTGCGCCAATGTATTTTTTTTGCTTTGTATAATAATGGATCGATCAAAAATTCACGCCGCCATTTACCAAAATTATTTTTACTGAAAGCGCCTATAAAATAGCGCTCGATGGGGTAGGATGAAGCTAATGGCATTAAACGCGTTTTCACATTTGGTTTTTTTTCAGTTTTGATCCAACTAACAGCCCTAACGTTTTTGTAATTGGGTGTGTAAATATCACCGTTATGAAAGACAACATTTTTATTATCGCGGATGTTTTCTTTAAAATAACCTGCATACTCGCTGCGTTTCATTTTTTTATGAATACGTTTTACGGCAACATTTTCTTCAAGATCAAATTCAACGGTAGCAATAACGCCAATTGAGTTGTAACAACCAATACATGCAAAGAACAACTCGCTGTTTTCTTCTTTGCTTGCGCGTTTTAACCCGCCATTAGCTAAGATCAATTCAATGGCCCTAACAGAAAGAATAACGGGCCCAAGACCAATATACCGGCCGTGCACATTTACGCTTAACGATCCGCCAACCGTAAAATTGGCATAGGTTTGCATGATCTTTACACTTAAATTATGTTCATCCACAAAATGCTGAATATCGCACCATCTTGTACCCGCCTGCACTTTAATGGTTTTATTTTCTTTATTAAAATCCAATATCCTGTTTAATTTTCGCATGTCAATATGCAAGGCATTAGGGCTTGCTGTTTGTCCGCCCATGCTAAACCTTCCGCCGCCAATACAAACTGGTTTATCAGAGTTTTTAATAATGTTTTGTAATTCTTCAACTGTTTCAGGTGTTTTTACTTCCGAAACTAAAACGGGATTTAATTGTGTAACATCATTAACGATATGTTCTCCCGTTTTTAAATGTGCAATCTTTTCGGCATCGGCATTCTTAAAATAATCAGGAGCCGATCCTGGAACAGCTCCATATTTATTGGAATACACGTTTCCTTTTTTAAAACCCAAAAGATAAATTAACACCAGGGGGCCTAAAACCGGTAATAATAAAAGAAAAAGCCAGGCGCCTGACTTATTTGTATCGTGTAAACGTTTTGTAGCTGTTGTAAACAGGGCCAAAAATAAAACCGGGTAAATAAATAATGTAGCGTGATACGAAATTAAATTCAGGATATTAAAAAGAATGTAAAATGAAGTCCAGATAAATATAGATACTATCCAGTAAGTTGCTTTCGAGATCCTACCGCGTTTGGTAAAAAGCAAATAGCTAACAGGTAATTTATCTTTAAGGTCCATTTTCTATATTCAAAATTTAGATGAATATACAAATGATTATTGTGCTGCCAAATAGATGTGAATTTTTTTTAGTGTAAATAAAAAAGGGTCCTGCAAACATTGCCTGCAGGACCCTGGATTATATGCTGAGGTTAGATTAATATGAGGTTTTTAATTCAACCCTTCTGTTTTTTGCTTTACCGGCAGAAGTTTTGTTGGTAGCAATTGGTTTGGTTTCGCCATAACCAACGGCTGTTAGTCTTGATCCGGAAATACCTTTTGATTCAAGATAGCTTTTTACCGATTCTGTTCTTTTTTGTGATAGTGTCATGTTATATGCATCATCGCCATCGCTATCGGTATGTCCTTCGATAGTAAGGTTAACACCATCGTAACGTTGAAGGATAGCAGCAAGATCGTCTAATTGTGTGTGTGAGATCAGTTTTAATTTATCGCTGTTTGTTTCAAAATAAATTTTGCTGGCTATAAGTTCAATTTTTACGATATCTTCTCTCGCCATTTCGGGACAACCTTTGTTAGGGATGGTTCCTTTTGTTGACGGGCAACGGTCTTCGTTATCAGCTACACCATCACCATCAGAATCAGGGCAACCCCCAAAAGCCATCGTACCCGCAAGTTCAGGACATTTATCTTCTTCGTTTACAATACCATCTTTATCGTTATCTAATGTACAACCTGTAGCATCAACTTTATATCCTGTTTTAGTACCAGGGCATTTATCGTCAATATCCACTACGCCATCTTTATCAGTATCAGGGCAACCTTTTGTTTCGATAGGGCCAAATACATCAGGGCAACGGTCCTCTTTATCGGTTATGCCATCCATATCTTTATCAGGGCAACCTTTTAAAGAAGGCATACCGGCAATATCGGGGCAGGCATCCGTATAATCTGCAACACCATCACCATCTTTATCCAACGGGCAACCTTTTGCATCAACAGAAACGCCTGCAGGAGTGTTAGGGCAAAGATCTTTTTTATCAGAAACGCCATCATTATCAGTATCTTTTTGTTTGCCGATATTAAACGTTAAACCTGCAGTATGAAACAAGTTAAGGTCATTTGCATCGCCGCCATTCTCGTGATCAAGATTATCGGTTGTTGTATATTGTACCATTTCCTGTAATTGAAATGAAACAACAGGGCCCAATTTAAAATTAAAGCCTAAGCCACCCGAAGGTAATGCAAATTCAAAACGCTCGTGGTGGATATTATATACAGCTTCGTACCATATAGCACCTGCCCCGGCAAATAAATAAGGACGAACCGCCGCCTGTGGTTTTGTAAAATAGAAACGCAAATATAAATTTGCTGTGTTAAATCTTGTAAGAAAATTTTGCGGTGTATAAGCGCTTGTTTGTGGTTTATTATCTATATGACCAACCTCTCCTCTTGTAAAAAGTAAAGATGCATCAAAATGTTTTGAGAGATACCTTGATACTGAAAGCCCGGCGAACCCATAAACAGGTTGATTTGTTTGATAATAACCATCGCCTTTTTCACCGGCATATTCTGTAAGGCCCCCATGAAAACCAATGTTCCATTTTCTGTCGTCTGTTTGCGAATACGTTGTAAAAGCGATCAAACCGTACGCGCAAAGAAGTAATATTTTTTTCATTTTATATTTTTTTAGTTAATATTTTTTTAATGAAATACTAAATATTATTGTGCCTGAAACGTTGGTAAAATATTATTAAACTTCTAGAAGCCTCTGTTTACAATACTTTTAGCGTTTACGTTAATTAAAATAAAAACAGGAAAAATTAACATAACGTTCAGCGCTTGCCTCAAAGTGAGGAAGTTAATACATAGAGTTGTGTATATTGAAGTTAATTGACAGCGAACATAAATTAGTTTTCAGAAATCCAGCGATTAACTATTTCCTCTCAACTAATCTCTTATTAATACCCATATTTTTCTTTCCACAAATTTTTTAAATACGCCCTTTGTTCATTTTCGCGGGCATTATTTCCGGGTTCATAAAATTTGGTTTCGGCAATTTGTTCGGGTAAAAATTCCTGGTCAATAAAATTATTTTCGAAAGAGTGTGCGTATTTATAGTTTTTGCCGTAATCCAGGTTCTTCATTAATTTGGTGGGCGCATTTCTTAAATGTAATGGCACCGGCAGATCGCCTGTACTATCAACAAGTGCCGAGGCATCGTTAATAGCCATATAGCTGGCATTACTTTTAGCGCTACAGGCCAGGTAGGTAACACACTGGCTTAAAATGATCCTTGCTTCGGGCATTCCGATCACATTAACAGCGCTAAAACAATTGTTGGCAAGCAGCAAAGCGTTTGGGTTAGCGTTGCCAATGTCTTCGCTCGCTAAAATCAAAAGGCGCCTGGCTATAAATAAAGGATCTTCACCGCCTTTTATCATGCGGGCCAGGTAATACACAGCAGCGTTAGGGTCGCTGCCCCTTATTGATTTTATAAATGCGGAAATGATATCATAATGCTGCTCACCGTTTTTATCGTATAAGGCTAAATTTTGTTGTATTACGGTTAGTACAAGATCGTTTGTAATTTCTATCTTATCGGTTATTGAGCTGTTTACAACAATTTCGAGGGCATTTAATAATTTACGGGCATCGCCACCGCTTATTCTTAATAAAGCTTCATGTTCCTTTAAAACAATTTGTTTTGTTTTAAAGTATTCGTCGTTATTTATGGCGTTTGTCAGAAGATCCAGTAATTCCTGTTCTTCAAGATTTTTTAAGACATAGATCTGGCAACGTGAGAGCAGGGCGGGGATCACTTCAAAGGAAGGATTTTCGGTAGTTGCGCCAATTAACGTTACAACGCCTTTTTCTACAGCTCCCAATAACGAATCCTGTTGCGATTTACTAAAACGGTGGATCTCGTCAATAAAAAGCACAGGTTTACTTTGGTTAAAAATATTATTGTCAGACGCCCGTTCCAATACCTCTCTCACCTCTTTTACACCACTATTAATGGCACTTAAATGATAAAATGGCCGTTTTAATTCGTTAGCAATTATTAATGCTAACGAGGTTTTACCAACACCGGGCGGCCCCCAAAAAAGAATAGAAGGTAGCAGATTTTGCTGAATAGCATTACGCAAAGCACTGCCGGGGCCAATTATGTGCTGCTGCCCGATATATTGATCGAGGTTTTTTGGCCTCATTCTTTCTGCCAGTGGTTGCATTTTTGTTAATTATTTTTAACGGCTAAGTAAATATTATTTTCCTATTTTTACGTAAATGAAAAGTACCAAGATTTAAATTGTTATGCAACAGTATAAGTTTATGCCAAAAGAAAGAGGATAAACCATAACAGATAACTTTTTTTAATAATTATGAAGAACAAAAAAATATTTTCACTTCCTGCTCTAACACTAGGTGTTATTTTATTAATGTGCCTGGCTTTTAAAGGCGAAAAAGATCCGTTACATAAGCGCATCTTTAATATTAATATTACCGAAGTAAAAGATGGCGTTCCGGCTAAAAAATCCATTATGGATAAGCTGGAGTTTAAAGATGGTAAAATGTGGAGCGATTTTTTATTTGATAAATTTCAATATAAATGGTTAAAGTACCGCATCAATAAAGATTCTATCTATACCGATTCTACTGATACGGAGGTTAGGATGCTGGAAGTAGAAATGACTGTTACCGATGATAAGGATCAGACCATTACGGTTAACTTTAATACCGTTGAGTGGGATATTGAAGGCACCATTAAGTTGACAAAAAGCGATAAGCCAAAAAAATTCTATGATTTTACCGGTTTTGAAAAAGGCGGTAAACCAAAAAAACCTAAGAAACCTAAGAAAGGCCAACCGGTTGAAGGTGAGCAAAAAATGGAAGGCACCACTGAACAAAAGAAGGAGTAGAGCGTTATCTTAACGATAAACGATCGAGCTCTTTTTTAGATCCAAGGCTCTAAATATTCAATTTAACATTATTTTAACGAAGGTATTTGTAAGTGAATACTGTCCTTATCGTATATATATATGTAAAGCAAAAATAAGGTTAAACAAATGAAAAAAGTAAAAACATATTTAAGATCAGTAACAACTTTGGCGGCTGCTATTTTTATCATGGCATGCAGCCAGGCATCAAATCCAAATAAAGTAATTATGAATGTAGAAACAAACACACAACCGGTAAATATTCACGCAAGTAATAACACTATTGATACGGCTACTTTTGGAGCCGGCTGTTTTTGGTGTGTAGAAGCAGTTTTTCAACGTTTGGAAGGCGTTATTAGCGTTAAAAGCGGGTATGCAGGCGGGTCTGTAAAAAATCCTTCTTATAAAGAAGTTTGCACAGGCGCCACAGGGCACGCCGAAGTTTGCCAGATAGTTTTTGATAAAAGTAAAATTACCTATGATGAGTTGCTGGAAGTATTCTGGAAAACCCACGATCCTACAACACTTAATTATCAGGGCAATGATCATGGTACACAGTACCGCTCTGTTGTTTTTTATCATAACGATGAGCAAAAACAGCTGGCCGAAAAATATAAAAAACAGATCAACGATGAACATGCGTATCCAAACCCGATAGTAACGGAGATAGTTCCTTTTAAAAACTATTACCCTGCAGAAGATTATCATCAGAATTATTATAATCAAAATGGTAATGAAGGGTATTGCCGGTATGTGATACAACCTAAAGTTGAAAAGTTCGAAAAGATCTTTAAGGATAAAATGAAACACTAAAATATAAAAAGCGGCTAAGGGCCGCTTTTTTATTGGCATGTGTTTTGCGAATTTTTTGTGATTATATACTTAATTGGTCATGAAAAAAATAAGCATCCTTCTATTTTTAGTATTGCTGGTAAATACCATTGTTTCACAAACAACAACTATCAATTCAGAAACCGGCGATGGGAAAAAAGTTCCGTTCATCGTATTAAACCAATTCAAAAAAGATTACCCAAACCAGCAACCGGTGTGGAGCATGGACGAAGGCTATTATCGGGCGGGTTTTGTTGATGCTAAAAATATGAATGGTCATGCGGCTGCATATGATAAAGACGGGAAGGTGATGTATCGCGAAGAGCAGCTGGCCAAAGGCGATTACCCGGTTGGTATTAACAACTATTACAATACCAATTTTCCGAACGAAAAATACGAGATCTGGTCAAGCACCAATAAAAAAGGATTGCGGAGTTTTTACACCAAACACAATAATACTATTTTGTGGTTTGATGAAAGAGGCAATTACCGCAACAATTCAAAAACGAAATAAATCAAAACAAAAAAAAGCGAAAGAATTTTCTTTCGCTTTAGTCTTGTGTCTTGAATCCTATATCTTTTGTCTGAGAATAGATTATTTTTTGATACGCTCTACATAATCGCCGGTACGGGTATCGATTTTTACCCAATCACCTTCATTAAAGAATAAAGGCACGCGAATTTCTGTTCCGGTATCTAACGTTGCATTTTTTAATGTGTTGGTAGCGGTATCGCCTTTTAAACCCGGTTCGGTATACGTGATCTGCGCTTCAATAAATGTTGGCGGTTCTGCAATAATAGCTTCATCGCCTTCAAAGCTCACTTTTACTTCCATACCCTCTTTTAAAAAACGGCCACCGTCTCCAAACATGATCATAGGAATATGAACCTGTTCAAAATTCTCATTATCCATTACCACAGCAAATTCGCCTTCGGTATAAATAAATTGCATCATTTTATATTCTACACGCACCACTTCAACGCTTTCGCCACTTCTAAAACGGTTTTCGGTTTGTTTACCGTTTTTTAAGTTACGCATTTTTGCCTGGTAAAAAGCGCGTAAGTTGCCCGGTGTACGGTGTTGGTACTCCATTATCTGCACCAATTCTCCATTAAATCTAATGATCGAGCCTACGTTTATATCTCCTGTATCTGCCATTTGTTTTTGAAATTATAATTATTAAATCTTAAATCTTAAATTTTAAATCAATTATGCTTCTTTTTCAATATCGTGTACAACACCCATCGAAGAGAATTTTTCTATGCGTTGCTCAATTCTCGTTTCTGCATCCATTTTATTTAATGTTGCAAGGTGCTTTAAAATTTCCTGTTTAACGGTATTGAACATTTCCTGATGATTACGGTGCGCGCCACCTAAGGGTTCCGGGATAACGCCATCAATTAACTTATTCTTATTCATATCATAAGAAGTTAATTTTAAAGCATCTGCAGCCTGTTCTTTAAAACTCCAACTGCGCCATAAAATAGATGAGCATGATTCCGGCGAAATTACCGAATACCAGGTGTTTTCAAGCATTAATACTTTGTCGCCAATGCCAATGCCTAATGCACCGCCACTGGCTCCTTCGCCAATAATAATGCAAATAACCGGCACTTTTAATTGCGCCATTTCCAGTAAATTACGGGCAATGGCTTCGCCCTGTCCGCGTTCTTCGGCTTCAAGGCCTGGGTAAGCGCCCGGTGTATCAATAAAAGTAACAATAGGTTTATTGAATTTTTCGGCCAGCTTCATTAAACGTAAAGCCTTACGGTACCCCTCGGGGTTAGCCATACCAAAACGACGGATCTGGCGCATTTTGGTATTGATACCTTTTTGCTGGCCAATAAACATTACAGTTTGCCCGTCAATATCGCCAAAACCTCCAACCATGGCTTTATCATCACCTACAGTTCTGTCTCCATGCAGTTCAATAAAGCTTTTGTTTGAAACCGAATCTATATAAGCCAAAGTATAAGGCCTTTCAGGATGGCGGCTAACCTGCACACGTTGCCATGGGGTTAGGTTAGAATAAAGTTCGTTGGTTTTATCGTTAATATGATTCTCCAGTTCTTTAATTTTTTCGGTAAGATCTACCTTGCTTTTAGAAGCTACTTCTTTTAGCTTGATAATCTCCTCCTCCAAATCTTGAATAGGTTTTTCAAAATCCAAATAAATCATATTTAAATTGCGTATTAGTTAGGCTGCAAAGATAAGGTTTTTTTAAAAATCGCCATTTTTATTAATAAATCGTTAAATAAATGCCTCGTTTTGTGGAATTTAGCGTAATTTTAAGGCGTGAAATTGGCCTGTTACATATTCCTTTTTTCCATTTTATTCTCTCTTTTTGCCAGGTTAGAGGTATGTATCAGTTATATGATCAATCAAGAATATTATGCCGAGGTTTTGTGTGAGAATAAAGATGAAGAAGATTCTTGCTGTATGGGAAAATGTGCCATGGAAAAAGAATTAACAGAACTGGCTGAAAAGGAAGATGACCAACCTGTAAAAACCCCCGATACTAATTTAAAGATCCAAAAAGCCGAAGAAGCAGTTGTAAAAACCGTCCGCTTTTATTCACCTTCCATTTTTCTTTCTACAATTAACACCTCTTTTGAGGCAAAATTAAAAACAGGAGAAATACCTGTTTTATTTAAGCCCCCAACCGTTTAGTTATTTCTTATTTAGTACATTTTACTTTTAACAATACGTTTAATATTGGGCGTTGCATTAACTTTTATTGGTTTTTGTAAACCTCTTATATAAATGTGCTATAAAATTATACGAACTTTTTTTTGTAACTTTATTAATAACATTGAACATGAAAATTATTTTAAAAACAATAGCAGTATGCTTATGTATAAGTTTTGCATCCTGTAAAAAAGATAAAAAAGATCCTGAGCCAACACCTGTAACTCCTGCACCTACAACAGGTACTTTAAAGATTGAGTTTGAACATGTGGTGGATTCTGACGATCTTGTATTTAATCAAAAATATATAAATGCAAAAGGAGATACTTTTACTGTAACAAAACTAAAATATTATATCAGTAACATAGTATTAACTAAAAATGATAACTCTACTTTTACCGAACCTAACAGTTATCACCTGATTGATTATGCAGATCCTGCTTCAACTTTATTATCCATTGCAAATGTACCGTTTGATTCTTACAAGGCAGTTTCATTTACGCTTGGTGTAGATAGTGTAAGAAATGTTTCAGGTGCGCAAACCGGCGACCTTGACCCTTCAAAAGCTATGTTTTGGGGTTGGAGCACTGGTTACATTATGTTTAAATTTGAGGGAACTGCTCCAAAATCACCTGCTTCGGGGCATACACTCGAATATCACATTGGTGGTTTTGGCGGGGCTTATAAAGCACAACGTAATTTTGCATTTAATTTTGCAAGCACAACTGCCAATGTATCTTCAAGTATTACACCGCAAATACATTTATCAGTTAATGTAAATGAACTTTTTGAAGGTCCTAATTTAATCGATGTAACAACGCAGTATTATCAGATGACACCGGGGGCAGGCTCAAAAATTTATGCAGATAATTATGCAGATATGATCAGCTTTGAACACGTGCACAATTAATGAAACAAATTGCAACTATAATTTCTTTGCTTGGTGTTTTGATCCTGTCTTCCTGTAAGGTAGATCCTAAGATCATTCCGCCATTACCAACAAACAACCTGGTAGAAACGGTTCCCGAAGGATGGCCACAACCTAAATATACTTTTAGTGTAAATACTATTAGCGAAGATAAATTTATTTTGGGCAGGGCTTTGTTCTATGAACCTATGTTAAGTGCAAACGATACAATTTCCTGTGGTAACTGCCACCAGGATTTTGCTGCTTTTGCTAACCTCGATCATCCGGTAAGCCACGGCATTCATAACCTTAATGGTAAAAGAAACGCACCGGGTATTTTTAACCTGGCATGGCATCCTTATTTTATGCACGATGGTGGTATCAACAATATAGAAGTGCAACCTTTGGGACCAATTACCAATACACTTGAAATGGGCGGGGATATAAATCCTGTTATTGCAAAGCTGCAGGCTTCAAGCAAATACCGTAACCTGTTTAATAAGGCATACGGCAGCGAAACTGTAAGCAGCCAGGGTATGTTCAGGGCAATGGCCGTATTTATGGGGTTAATGTATTCTTATAACAGTAAATACGATCTGTATAAACGCCATGAAAATAACGAACAATTATCCGATGCCGAATCACGGGGGTATAATTTGTTTATTACCTATTGTGGTAGTTGTCACAAAGAGCCTTTATTTTCTGATTTTGAATTCAGAAGTAACGGCCTGGCTGTTAATCCGGCATTTAACGACAGTGGAAGGGCGCACATAACAGGTTTGCCGCAGGATAAATACAAGTTCAAAACACCAAGCTTAAGAAATATTGCAAAAACAGCGCCTTATATGCACGATGGGCGCTTTAATACTTTAAATGAATGTTTAGATCATTACACAAACGTAAAACCTAACCAGGTCAATCTCGACCCTTTATTACAAAATAACGGTTTCCAGCTTTCCGCGCAGGACAAGCAGGATATTATAGCTTTTTTAAACACCTTAACGGATTATAAATTTTTAGGCGATAAACGCTTCGCCGATCCAAATTATTAAACGATGAAAAAATATATAGTTTTAAGTTTATGTTTTATCGGCCTTATCTTTTTTTCGTGTAAGAAAAATCAATTGGGCGGTAAATCAATTATTAAAGGAGCCGTAATGCACCATTCAAAACCAATAGCTAATGCCACTGTTTTTATAAAATTCAATGCAAAAGAATTTCCGGGCACCGATACTACTTTGTACGACGCAAAAGTAAGGGCTGATGCTAATGGAAATTACAGCATAAAATGCTATAAAGGCGATTATTATCTGTATGGTTTTGGTTACGATTATGCTATTGCCCCGCCATATTATGTAAAGGGCGGTACTAAGGTAAATATCCGTAACCGCGAAACGGTTGAGATAGAGGTTGCTGTTACTGAGTAAGCAGTTAGTTTTACGTGTGTAATGATCATTTTTATTATTGATCATTATGAAATTTTTTAAAATACTGTTTTTCCTTTTTTTTGGCTTACCAGCTTTTGCCTGCGAACTTTGCGGCAGCTTTATGGGTATTACCCCCTATGATAATCAAAGCCAATTAACATTATTGCACCGTTACCGGGTGTTTAATGGTTACCGTAATTACCAGGAAACCTCGCGTTTTATAAATCCCGGCGCTTACCGTGTATTGCACGATCCGTCTGCTCTTCCATTAGATTCTGTTAACACAGTTAAAAATCATTCTTCTAAAGATTACGAAACGTATAAGGTAATTGAACTTCGTGGAAAATATTTTTTGCATACACGCTGGGAGGTAAATTTTATTTTACCTTTTCAACAAATTAAAACAAAATACGATGAGGAAAAAAATACGAATACCGGAATTTCCGATCCATCTTTGTTTTCCGGGTATCATTTAATTAAACGTTTAAATGGTTTTGCAACGAGGCAGCGTTTAATAGCAGGTGCCGGAATAAAATTACCGGTAGGAATCTATGATAAACAAAATGATAAGCAAAAACGAATAGCTTTACTGGATCAGAATGGAACTGGAAGTGTGGATCATTTTTATTACATCAATTATATGATCGGCAGAAAATGGTGGGGCTTAAATACAAATTGTTTATTTAAAATAAATGGTAAAAATAAATTTAACGAGCGTTATGGTAATTCATACAACCAGGTTATTAATTTATTTACCCGTTTTGAGTTGGATAACGTTACTGTTTTTCCTTCGGTTTTTGCAAATTATGAATACAGCAAAGGATTATATGTAAACGGAAATCTGGAAAAAGCGACCAATGTAAATGTATTGTTGCTTGGGCCGAGTTTAGATATAAGTTATAAGAATTTTGTTTTAAACACTTCTTTCCAGTTTAATGTTTACGAAAGGGTGTCCAGCCAGGATCTTTCAAACGCAGGAAGATTTGTGATTGGCCTGACCTGTAATTTTAACCAGGATAAATTTTTGATAAAAAACAAAAGTTAGATCATTTTGTTTTTTATTTTTATAGTAGTTTAGGGTATAATAATTTTTAACTTTGGAACAATAATATGTCGGTGAAAATTACTTTTTTAGGAACCGGAACTTCGCAGGGTGTACCAATTATAGCCTGCGATTGTGAAGTATGTACAAGTACCGATACCCGTGATAAGCGTTTGCGTTCATCTATTTTGGTAGAAAGCGAAACAACACGTTTTGTTATTGATTCGGGTCCCGATTTTCGTCAGCAGTTGTTGCGCGAAAATGTAAAACGTTTAGATGCGGTTGTTTTTACGCACGAGCATAAAGACCATATTGCAGGCCTCGATGAAGTAAAAGCCTTTAATTTTATCAATAAAATGGTAATGCCCGTTTATGCCACAGCAAGGGTACAAAAAGCATTGCACCGTGAGTTTGCCTATATCTTTGCAGAAGAAAAATATCCCGGTATCCCCGAAATTAATGTGATCGATTTTGATAACGACCCTTTTTATATTGGCGATATTTTATTAACACCAATAAACGTCATGCATTTTCGTTTGCCGGTTAAAGGTTTTAGAATAAACGATTTTGCATATATCACTGATGCTAATTTTATTGCAGAGGAAGAAAAACAAAAATTAAAGAATTTAAATGTATTGGTGTTAAACGCGCTGCGAAAAGAGCCGCACGTTTCGCATTTTACGTTTGAGGAAGCGATAAAAATGGTTGATGAATTAAAACCACGCAAAGCTTATTTCACTCATATTTCACACCAACTTGGCCTCCATAAGAATATCATACAGGAATTGCCGCCAAATATAGAATTGGCAGTGGATGGGTTGCAACTGATTATCTAACTACACGTGACGGAACACAGATAACGCGGATTGAACGGATTTCCACAGAAAAAATTATCCGTGTTTGATCTGTCTAATCCGTCAAATCAGCGTTCCATCACGAAGTATCAATTAAAATGAAAGAAAAAGAAAGTAACTGCTATCCATTCTTTTTTAATACCACTTGCATGCCCAATGGTTGAATGAGACGAGTTTTCTACTGTGCCATCACTTTTTACATAACCAATAGTTGAATGCGAAGAGTTTTCAACTGTGCCATCGCTCTTTACATAACCCACGGTACTATGGCTACCATTTTCAATAGTGCCATCGCTTTTAATGTAGCCAATGGTTGAGTGTGATGAGTTCTCGATCGTTCCATCGCTCTTAATATATCCCGATGTATTGTGGCTGCTGTTCTCAATGGTTCCATCAGATTTTATATAACCTGTTGTAGAATGGCTTCCATTCTCTATAGTTTGCGCTTTTGCTCCAAAAGCCAAACCAAATAAGGCAATTGCTAATATTTTTTTCATTTTTATTAATTTAAACTGAAAGATACATAAATTTGTAAGGATATAAAACTAAACCGTGTAAAATGGCAGAAGATCTTAAATTATCAGCAACAACAAAGGAGGAAAAATATAAAGAGCTTATTCCTCAAATAAAAGCCCTGGTTGAAGGTGAAAAAGATAACATTGCCAACATGGCAAATATTTGTGCCGCCTTAAAATTTGGAATGGATTTTTTTTGGGTTGGTTTTTATCTTGTAAAAGAAAATCAATTGGTACTTGGGCCGTTTCAGGGCCCCGTTGCCTGCACCCGTATTAATATGGGTAAAGGAGTTTGCGGTACAAGCTGGCAAAAAAAAGAAACTATTATTGTTGAAGATGTTGAAAAATTTCCGGGGCATATAGCTTGCAGTTCGTTAAGCAAAAGCGAGATCGTGTTACCGGTATTAAATTCAAATAACGAAGTTGTTGGTGTTTTTGATATAGATAGTGATGAATTGAGTTCTTTTGATAACATTGATGAGCTGTATTTAAGTAAAATAATTAATTTACTGACTTTTAATATTTAGTATGGACAAGATTCAGGCAAAAAAAAAGATCGAAGAATTATCATCAGAAATAGAAAAACATAACAATGCTTATTATATTAATGATGCACCATCAATAAGCGATTTTGAATTTGATAAATTGCTGGAAGAGCTAATTGCTCTTGAAAAGCAATTTCCTGAATTACTCCTGCCTACCTCGCCAAGTCAGCGCGTTGGAGGGGCTATTACAAAAACCTTTAAAACGGTTAAACATAAATACCCAATGTTGTCGCTGGCCAATAGCTATAACGAAGAAGATCTTTTGGATTTTGACCGCAGGGTGATGGAAGGCCTGGGCTTAAAACAGAACGACCTCTTTTCATCTAATCCCATTCAATATGTTTGCGAATTAAAATTTGACGGTTTATCAATAAGCCTTATATATGAGAATGGGCAGTTAGCTCAGGCAATTACAAGAGGTGATGGAGAGCAAGGAGATGATGTTACTGTAAATGCAAGAACGATAAAATCTATTCCGCTAAAATTAAAAGGTAATTATCCTGATCTGTTTGAGATCAGGGGCGAGATCTTTATGCCACGCCCTGTGTTTGATGCTATAAATAAAGAGCGAGAAGAGATAGGAGAGACTCCATTGGCAAATCCCCGTAATGCAGCGAGTGGAACCATGAAGGCCCAGGATTCTGCTTTTGTAGCCAAAAGAAAATTAGATTGTTTTTTATATAATTTATTAGGTAATGAATTGCCATACCAGTCTCATTTTGAAAACATGCAGGCGGCGCAATCATGGGGTTTTAAAATTTCGAAGGATGCTAAATTATGTAGCGGTATAGATCAGGTGCTGGATTTTATTCATCTTTGGGATAAGAAACGTCATGATCTTCCTTATGATACAGATGGTGTAGTTATAAAGGTGAACGATTACAAGCAACAATTACAACTGGGTTTTACGGCTAAATCACCGCGCTGGGCCATTGCGTATAAATTTAAAGCAGAACAGGTTTCTACCGAGTTACTGGATATTACCTACCAGGTTGGACGCACCGGCGCTATTACACCAGTGGCTAATTTAAAACCGGTACCGCTTGGTGGAACTACAGTAAAACGCGCTTCGTTGCACAATGCAGATATTATTGAAAAACTGGATGTGCGCATTGGTGATTTTGTGTTTGTGGAAAAAGGTGGTGAGATCATTCCTAAAATAATTGGTGTTGATTTAAACAAGAGAAGATCAAATACATCTCCAACAAAATATATTACTAACTGCCCGGAGTGTGGTACATTGTTGCAACGTGTTGAAGGAGAAGCTAACCATTTCTGTCCGAATGATATGGGCTGCCCGCCACAGGTAAAAGGCCGTATGGAACATTTTGTGGGAAGAAAAGCAATGAACATTGATAGCCTGGGTGGAGAAACCATCGGGCAATTGTATGATGCAGGGTTGATAAAAAATATTGCAGACCTGTATGATCTTAAAAAAGAACAGTTGCTGCCATTGGAAAGAATGGCCGAAAAATCGGCAAATAATTTAATTGAAGGCCTGGAAGCCAGTAAACAAGTGCCTTTTGAACGGGTACTGTACGCGATAGGGATACGCCATGTAGGCGAAACAACCGCAAAGAAAATAGCGAAGAAAGTAAAATCGCTGGATGTTTTGATGAGCCATACAAAGGAAGAATTGCTGGAGACCGATGAGGTGGGGGAAGTGATTGCAGAAAGTATTGCCGATTATTTTGCTGATGAAAGAAATAAGACCATTATTCAACGCTTAAAAAAAGCAGGTTTGCAATTTGAATTAAGCGAAGAACAACAGCAGGCCGGCAGCGACAAATTAAAAGGACTCTCCTTTGTGATCAGCGGTGTATTCAATAAACATAGCCGCGACCAATTAAAAGAAATGATAGAATTTAACGGCGGAAAAAATTCAGGATCGATCAGCGCTAAAACTTCTTATTTGTTGGCAGGTGATAATATGGGCCCTGAAAAATTAAAAAAAGCCGAAAAGCTTAACATTAAGATCATCAGCGAAGATGATTTTGTAGCGATGTTATCCTGATCTATCTCACTCTTTGAGGGAGTGTCCGAAGGACGAATTTAAAAACAATATCAATTGAAGCCCTCCTCCGTCGCTTTGCGCCACCTCCTCAAAGAGGACGACATATTATCTTTTACAACACAGGCTGCCCCTCCTTTTGCGGCATCAGTTCTTCGGGTGGTATAATGGAAGTAATGCGCGCCGTAAATTCTTTTTCTAACGCCGCTTGTTTAAATTGCTGCGAGAGCATGGTCAAACTTCTTAAAATAGCTTTTGCCTGCTCAATATCCCTGCCGTAAGCTGAGCGGTGTTTTGGTTTTTGTGCGTTATATATTTTAAGATCACCTTCAAAGATATCAAATAATTTTTTGGCAAGCGCATTGGCTTGTTTTGTTTCTCCTAACTGGTAATAACCAACACAAATGTTATAAACTGTTGCATCAAAGGGAATATTTTCGTCGGGCATTTTCTCAAGGCATTTATCTAAAACGGCTTTTGCTTTTTTATTTTGGCCTTCGTTAATTAACGCTGCAGATAATAAACTCATTTGCAAACGAAAGATGTTTGCCGTGCGAAGGCAATTCTCATCCATATTTACGCCGGGTTTATCCATACCGCCCCATAAAAATTTATTCATAACATTGTTATACATTACTTCTGTGTTCACTCTTCCTCCCTGCGATTCTTCTTCTTCGGTTTGTTTAACAGGTACAAAACGATAAGTGAGCCCTTCTAATTGCAAATATCTTCTTAACCCTACACAGGCCTCATCAGCCTGCGCAGTAAAATAGATGGGGCGTTCCCAGTTATTGTTGGCAATGAGGTCGAGCACCATCAGGTCGTTTTTCTCAATATAATTTTTATTTCCAAGGCCCCAGGTTATTTTTTTTGCAATACGTGCGGTGTCTTTAACACTGACCACTTTATTTTTTAGAACAGATTCTGTATCTACATCTACATAAAAATTTTTAGAAGGCAAAATATCCAACAGTTCTCCTCCGCCATTATCCATTTTAGTAGCTGGGTCATCGCTGGTAACGTAGGTTAACGCATCTTGTAATTTAACCGGTGTTGGATTTCGTCCATCTATAATTGCCGCTTCCAGCTTAGTGGCCTCGAGTTTTTCTTCGGGAATAGAGAAAGGAACAGGCTTACTTAAATACGCAGCCCTTCGCGCTGCTTTAATATACCAATCGGTACTTAGTAAACTTAAACAGATCACACGCACATCTGTTCTTATGTTTTCTACTTCCTGAGCATACCATAACGGGAAGGTATCGTTATCGCCATTGGTAAATAAAACGGCATTTGGTGCGCAGCTTTGCAGATAATTAATAGCACTATCGCGGGATAATGATCTTAGCGAGCGGTCGTGGTCGTTCCAGCCTTCACTGGCCATGATAGCGGGTACGGAAAAACAGATCAGCAAAGAAGCAAGAGCGATTTTTACAGTTTTACTTTTTTTACTTAAAAATTCGTAAACATATAAAACACCAAAACCTATCCAGATAGCAAATGCGTAAAAGCTGCCAACATAGGCGTAATCACGCTCGCGTACCTGCATGGGTGTTTGATTCAAAAAAACAATAATGGCAAGCCCTGTAACAAGAAAAAAGCACAGCACCACCCAGGCATCAGGTTTATTACGTTTAAAATGAAAAAACATACCTAATAAACCTAAAATAAATGGCAACGCGTAAAAATGATTAGCAGCAAAATTTCGTTGATCGCGATAAATGATCTTTGAGGTGTCAGTATCAAGTTTCATGTCATCTAATGCCTTGATGCCACTGCTCCAGTTACCGTCCATATTATTCCCGTTCTGGCCCTGCACATCATTTTGCCGGCCAATAAAATTCCAGTAAAAGTAGCGGAGGTACATATAATTTACCTGGTAGCTTAAAAAATAAATTAAGTTCGAGGCCATGGTTGGAATTTCAGCGGTCTCTGTTTGGCCATTTCTATTTTCTATTACCTTGGTTTTGTGATGCTGTGCCACATTACCCCAATATTTATATCCTGCTATGTGATTAGCCTGGGCACTATACATACGTGGAAAGACAGAGCAAAAATCTTTTTCATATTTTGGTATGGAGTTTTTACGCGAGTCGATTATTTTGTAATTATTGTGCGTTTTATCTTTTGCGTAAACCGGATCTGCACTTCCATATTCACTTCTTGATAATGATGGCGCATTATAATACTGTCCGTAAGCCAAAGGAGTGCGCCCATATTGTTCGCGTATTAAATAAGCCAAAAGGTTGGGTGCGTTCTCAGGATCGTTCTCATCCATTGGTGTATTGGCCTGCGAGCGAATTACCAAAACAAAAAAAGAAGAATAGCCGATCAGTAAAGTAGCAAAACTCAAAAATACTGCATGCAACGTAACTGTTTTTGATTTAAATTTATGAATGGCGTAAAGAATTCCTCCCAATATTATTAAACGTGTGAACATACCGCTGCCACTGGGTGCAGCAATAACCGAAAAACCTGAAAAAATAATCGCCGAATAAAAGCCGATCTTATAATTTTTTTCTTTTTTATTAAACGTATAACTAATTAAAAAAGCCAAAGAGTTTATTAGTAATAAAAAATAAATAACGGTGCCGGAACTAAAACCAAAGTTTAATTTATTTGTAAAAAAAACTTCGTAATCAGCAACAAATTTTACAATTTTTGGAATGAGCAGATCCTGCACAAATACTAATAACAAAATAGAAACAGCACCTGCAATGAAAAAACTTTTCCAGTTGAATTTATATTTTTTAAAATAAATAGTAAAACAAATGGCTGGTATGGCAAGTAAACTCAGTAAATGTACACCAATTGACATGCCAATTAAAAAGCAAATAAGAATGATCCAACGCAAGGCAATTGTTGGATTGACACTGTCTTCCTCATCCCACTTTAAAATAGCCCAAAATACCAATGCCGTAAAAAAAGAAGAGCTGGCATATACCTCGCCTTCCACAGCATTAAACCAAAAAGTATCAGAAAAAGTGCAGGCCAAACTTCCAACAATGCCTGCACTTAAAATGGCCCATTGGTTAGAGGCCGATAAGTCGTTCGCATTTTTACCGTACACTTTTGTTGCCAAACGGGTAATGCTCCAAAATAAGAACATAACTGCAAACGAGCTTGCCAGAGCGCTCATCACATTGATCATAATGGCTGCTTTTGCAGGATCAGTTCCTCCAAAAAGAGTAAACACTCTTCCTAATATCATAAAAAAAGGCGCTCCGGGCGGATGACCAACTTCTAAACGGTAAGCGCAGGCTATGTATTCGCCACAATCCCAAAAACTGGCGGTGCGCTCAATGGTGAAGCAATAAACAAGGGTTGCAATAAGCCAAATGGCCCAGCCTGTAAGGAGATTTAATCTTTTAAAACTCATAGTTATGAAAGGGGCTTTTACCCTTCTATAAGTCTATTCCGGTTTTAAATTAAAAGTTCGACAAGCTTTTATAAATTATTTTTATGAACGTAAGTATTATCCTGAACCTGAGTGTATTTTATTGAATCGGTATAGCTGAAATAAGCATTGGCATATAATTGACTGTTTTTTGTTTCGCTTTTTTCAGGAACATAACTGAATAACACTAATATAATCACGCAAATTGAAATTACAGCCTGGTAAACTTTTGCCTGCGAGCGGTCAAACCAATCGGGTAGGGTAATAAGGTTCAATAGTTTATCAAACAAACCCCGCTCTTTAGGTTGTTGTGCAACTGTTGAATAATGAACGATATTGCTTAAGATAATTGGGGAGGAGTTGGTGTACGCTGCAATTTTATTTATCCTGGTATCAAATTCCGAATTTATTTCCGGGGCTTTACACAATGCCAGTTTATAATAATCTTCTAAAGAGCAGTTTAATAATGCCGCCATTTCATCCGGAGTTTTATTTTCTTTAAGAGAAACTTCGTGCAGATAAAAAGCCATAAAAGCCCTGTCGTTACAGAGTTTATCGTATGTATTCTTAAATAGCTTTACCTTATTCATGGTTTCTTAGTTTTCTACGGATCACTTTATCTATTCTGTCTTTTTGCTTCTTTATTTCCGATCGTTGTTCTTCCGGTTCTAAATGTTCAATCTCCAGTATTTTTGCAAATTCAGTACTTTTTCTTTCACCCGATAACATTAAATGCGCCAGCTGTATATCTTTTTCGTTTGTAAACAAGTCTTTTAATTTATGCTCTAAAATATCTGTTGCTTCTTTATTAATTAACTGGTCTATTGGGTTTAACTCTTCATTTTCCATACTACTATTCCCGATCTTTTCGCCAAGTTCGACAGATCTGTCAATATTTTTATTTTTTCTTTTTATTTTTTCAAGTGCATTCTTAAGATCACCCTCGGCATCCATGATCAAAAATTTCTCAAGACTTTGTTTTTCGGGGTTGTAGCGGGTAGGATCGTTAAAATATTTGAGGAAGGAATCGGTTACAACATCTATGATCAGCGCCTCATCTTCCTGGGCAATTTGCCGGTTAAAGGCTGAGACTTTTTTATGAACGATCCCGTAATATTCGTCGCAAAACTTAGCAAAGGCAAGATCATCTTTTAATAAGATGAGCTGGTGGATCTCTCTTTCCTTATCGCTAGCCTGCGCCATGTGCGTCAAATATAGATCAATATATCAATTTTGAATAAAAGAGATAAAAAACTTAACTAAAATTAGGACTTTTAGCAATTATGTTTTAGATATAAAATTTAAGATCTACTTTTTCTTTGATCTCGTCCCTGAAAAAGATCAATCCAAAATAAAAAGCATCAATACTTAAAGTAACAGAAGGGTGTTTTTTAATTTCTTTCCAGGCCCTTGTCATATCAGGGCTCCAGTATATATCATCAAAGATAAATACAGAAGAATTATTTTTTTTTGACAGTGCCGAAGTAAAATAACGCAGCGTTGCTTCGTAAGTATGGTTGCCGTCCACATAAAAAAGATCTAAGGAATTTATCTTTTCTATAAGCGGAGGTAATGCATTGTCGAATAGAGCATTTAAAAACTCTATATTTTGTAAGTTATTTTCTTTAGCAAGATCTGCGGCAAAGCACGAAAGCTGTTTGCTTCCTTCAATGGTAAACACGTGGCCGGTTTTGTTGGCGTTTGCAAGATATAAGGTGTTAAGCCCGATAGACGTGCCCAATTCAATACTATTATTGCATTTTAAAAAATTAATGAGCTTGTACAGCAGCTCCGATTGTTTAGCAGAGCTGATCCCTTTTCTGGCTATTGCGTTTACTTTTCTTTTGTTGGAAGTGAAAGTTTTAGAACCCGCTCCATGGTCTTCTACAATCAACTCGGTTGTATTATTTAATAATGTTGTTCTTATTTTTTTTAATTCATCAAAATCATAAAAATGGTTACCGTTATAGAACACCTCTTCGCATAACTGGTACGCAAATGGCGAATGCACACCGTGTCCGTTACGCTTTGCCTGTAGCCAATGCTTTATAAAATGTATTATTTGATGTAAATTAATTGTCATTACAAACACAAAATAATTTTTTTTGAACTTCTCCAGTTTTATAGCCCCGTAAATTTTCTTTTTCCATATAATAAAAGTTAAGCATGTTCATTTTTTTACCAGGGTGTTTTTTATTCCATTCTCTTATAATGTACCTGCAGTATTGCGGACGTAAAAATGTATAATTATCATTCTGCATATTTTCTGCCAGCTTGCGCCAGCGATCGGTCTTGTACATTTTTACAATATGCTTCGGTTTTTTATAATCCACATATTCGTTATTGCGGTAAAGGTCCCATTGGCGGCCAATAGAGTCCATGCCATGATAAACAAACCAGCCGTCTTTTTTTAATACATTTGGCGAGAACATACCCCAATACTGATCTAAGCGAAAAACATTTACGGGGTACCAAACTTCTTGTTTTAATTCATATTTAAACCAATTTACTGCACTTAAATTAATGATCAGGCTTATTACAATAACAAAGGCGCAAATACTATTGGTGGTATAACGCACTGCGGTAGTTTTTTTTATGCTTAAAACAATGGTTGTTTTTTTGATCTTTAATTTTGTTTCAAAAGCATCCATAACTTTTTTTGGTAAAAGCCCAATGCCTGTAACCATATTAATAATAAAAAACAGGCCTACATATAATGTAAGGCCAATACCGGTATGCAACAATAAGATCAGTATAAACGCTATTAAACGTAAATTACCTTTTTTTGAAGGCCATAAGATCAAAATTGGGATCAGTACTTCAATATAAAAAACAAACCAGGTAAGCAATTTCATAAGCGTTGGATACTGGTATAAAATGTCGCCCAAAGGCAAACGTAATTGCTCAAGACTTAATGCGTAGTAAATAGCAGAGCCTTCGGAGCGCCATTCGGAGCTGGTTTTGAGGCATACTGTGAAAAAATAAACAGAAGCCAGTAAAAGCAGGTAACCAATATTAGCAATGGCGTTTTGTTTTAGTGGGATGGCTTTTTTTCGCGCATCTATTGAATAATAAGCATTCCATGGAAGGAAAAGGCCCCAGAATAAAGTAAGGCGCAAGAGATCATCGCCCGATTGTTGCACAAATAAATTACGGTTGTGTAACGAAATGGTAAGTAACCATACTAAAAGTGTTGCCAGTTTAGTTTGATAACCAATTAGCAAAAAAAGTGCGAGAATAAAATGCAATATAAATAGAGATGCTACCCAGCCGTATGTGCCACTTAGTTCATGCAGGCTCCAGGTTCCGGTCTTCCATCCAAAGTTATGAATGATGTTGGTTGGCCACAAACCCGCATCTGTATAATGCGCGGTAAGATCTCCGCCTCTTATAATAAGATCGGCCATTATAACAATGGCAATACCAATACGCATAAGGGCGAGCGCTCTCAGATCAAGAGCATAACTTTTAGAAAGATAAAGAAGTATTTTTTTGAGCTGGTACAATAGTGTAAAAATAAAAAAAGCAGGTGAATACCTGCTTTAATAATATAAATCCTGGTCTTAATTACAGCTGATATTTCCGTTTGCTACAACTACTGGAAAATTAAAATTTTGTTGCGTGCACTGGATATTTGACAAAGTAGCGCTTATACCGCCCGACGTTACATTAACAACTACCTGGCCCGTTTTACCATACCACATAACGTTAGCCGGCTGATTTGGGGCATTTAATATAGATAGGGAGCAGGCCCCGGGCAAAGGGCTTGCAGCAATAGCGTAAGTGCCGCTGTTAGGAGCAAATAAAAAATAAATAGTAGCATCTATTGGGCCATTGATCGCTTTTAAAGTAAGGCTGTTGGTAGATGCACAGGAGGCACTGTACCAGCCGGCGCCTCCAATATTTATGCTCGAGTTTTGTGTGGATGGATTTACAGAAGTATAAGTTACTGCTTTATGTGGATTAATGCCAACGTTTGAAAGCCCGTTATCTAATTGAAACTGGTTGCTTTGAACAGTTTTAGCTGTATTTGCCGCCCCTATGTTAGCAAGCTCCTGCGAGGAATTAGCAGGAGTTAAATTATTTTTTTTCGTACAAAATGCAAATAAAAAAAGGCATGTTGCCGCATACAAAAAACTTAATGATCTTAATTTTACCATAATGTTTATATTAAAAAAGCAGGCTAAAGAACCTGCTTTTATATTTTTTTTACGTTATAATAATTAGTTACAACCCATACTACCGCTAACACCAACAGTAGGGAAGTTAAAGTTTGCCTGTGTACAAACAATGCCTGCAAACGTAGCGTTAATAGCGGTGGTTGTGGTATTTACCACTACCTGGCCCGTTTTAGCATACCAAACAATACCCGAAGGCTGGTTGGGTGCATTGTTTACGATCATTGAGCAAGCTTGGGGTCCAGGACTTGCAGCAATTGCATAGGTGCCGGTTGTTGGAGGGAATAAGAAATTTAAAGTAACATCAACGCTACCGTTAATGCCTTTTAAGGTAATACTGTTTGTTGAGATACATGTTGGATTGCTCCATCCACTGCCACCTACCAATAAGCTTGAATTTGTAGTTGCAGGATTTGTTAGCGTTGCAGTACCGGTTACAGTTTGGTTACCTACATTTGGGTTACCACCAGTACCTGTAGCGTCTTCTTTATATGTTGGGGCAATTGCACCATTGTCTTTTTTCTTTGCGCAAGAAAAAACCAAAATAGCAGAAAGAATTGCAAAACCGGAGATAAGTAAAAATTGCTTTTTCATTTTAACACGTATTATACCCAAAAATAACAAAAATACGTTAAATCGGCAAATTTTTTAAGACTAAAATGAGTGAATGCCTGCTTTGGGTTAAGGAATGAACTTGGAATTGTCGGTTCGAGTGATTTTTTGCTTTTTTTAGAATATATAGGCAAAAAATTGTATCGAGAACCGTTTGCGAAAGACATCTCGATATGGATTTGATAAGAGGCGCAAATCCTACTCGATGTGACAGTAATGAATGAATTAATAAAATGTCTTTTTCATAATAAAATTCTGCTTTAAAAGCGGACTAATCCTGTACCGATCTTCCTCATAAAAGTCCTTTAAAGCAGTTAATTCCTGCACCACCAGGTTAACTCCAAGCTCATCGGCCCATTTTAAAAGTCCTTTTGGATAATTTACGCCTTTTGTCATTGCCATATCAATATCATCGCGCGAAGCCACCTTTAAATAAAGTGCATCTGCGGCTTCGTTGATAAGCATAAATAAAATGCGTTTTACAATGGTCTTACCAATTTCAGGATCTTTATGCGGTTCTTTTTGTTTAGCATCAGGCGCATAATTATAAAAACCTTTACCCGTTTTTTTGCCTAAAAAGCCCGCTTCAAGTAAACGTTTTTGCGAAAGTGATGGTTTAAATTTCGGATCAAAGTAAAATTGGGTCCATACGGTTTCTGTAACAATATAGTTAACATCATGTCCAATAAGATCCATTAATTCAAAAGGCCCCATTTTAAAACCGCCAATTTCCTTCATTGCCCAGTCAATGGTTTCCATGCTTGCGCCACCTTCTTCATAAATACGTAAGGCTTCACTGTAAAAGGGGCGCGCTACACGGTTTACAATAAAGCCCGGGGTATCTTTTGCAATTACAGTTGTTTTACCCCAGCTGTTAATTAAAGTTTTGCAGGAAGAAGTAACTGTCTCAATTGTTGCAATGCCAGGGATGATCTCTACCAAAGGCATTAACGTAGCGGGGTTAAAAAAATGAATACCTATAACTCTTTCGGGCTTGGTGCACGCGGCGGCAATAGAGGTGATAGAAAGTGAAGAGGTATTGGATGCCAATACACAGGTTTCGTTTACCAGTTTTTCTATTTCAGAAAAAACAGAGCGCTTTACATCAAGGTTTTCCACTATGGCTTCAATGATCAACGCACAATTTGCAAGTTCGTTTAATTCAGAAACAAAACGAATGTTTGAAACTATTTCTACGTTTTTTTCTGCCGTGATCTTTTGTTTTTCAACCAGTTTTTGAAGCGATGTTTTTAAATTATTTTCAGCTTTGGTTAAAGAATTTTTGTTGTTATCATAAACAATAACTTTGTGTTTAGCGGTGGCGGCAACCTGTGCAATACCGCTTCCCATGGCGCCGCTGCCTATAACACCAATGATCGAATCTGTTGTGAACATAAATTTAATTAAATGTAAATTTGATTTTTCGAAATTAGGAAAGATCAATCAATAATTAGTTTTTTTCTGAGCTTGTCTTTACCGCTCTCAATCTCAATAATATAAACACCTCTCGACAATTCGCTTAAATTAATTTGCGCTTTGCCCGGGTTGTTTTTATTACTTGCTACCAATTGCCCTAAATTATTATATAAGTTATAATTAAATGTTGTACTGCCATACTCTATAGTAACAGTGGTTTTTGCAGGGTTTGGATAAATAAGCGGAGATATATTATTTACCGGAATATTTTGCAATCCTGTTGCAAAACTTACGCAGACTGTTTTTGTAGCAGTACAACCATTTGCGTCTTTTATGGTAACAGAGTAGCAGCCTACTGCTAAGTTAGTTGCCGTTGCAGCATTTCCGCCTGTTGGCGACCAAGTGTAGGTATATGGGCTGCTTCCACCTGAAGCTAGAACAGAAGCTTTTCCATCCACGCAACTACTGCAGCTGGCGTTGGTAAAACTGGTTGTTGCAGCCACCTGGTAAACATGAACAATATTGTTGCTATAGCCATTTGCACTATTTGTGCCATTACTGGCGGTTAAAATAACATTGTAGTTGCCAGGTAAATTATAACAAACCGTTGGATTGGTTAAAGTCGATGTTGCCGGACTACCACCCGGAAACGTCCATGAATAGTTGGTTGCGCCAAGGCTTGTATTTGTAAATGTATAACAGCTACCTGCACAAAGATTTGATGATGGTGCGGTAAAACTCACTGTTGGTGTACCTGCAGTGTTTTGATACAAACTTGTTTTTAGCATAAAAATGCCATTGTATTGATCGAGCGCAAAAATATTTTTACTCGGAAAATAAGGATACATGCCCCATTGGCCGTCGTAACTATCCACTGTCCAGTTATTATTGTTGCCGCCGCCCTGCGGGAAGGTATCGAACCAGCCGGCCAATGTTGGAGTGGAAGGATTGCTGATGTCGTATAACTGAGTACCGTCAACATAACTACTCAAAAAAACATATTGGTTATTAACCACAAATACATTGTGCGGCGTGCCTTGCGAAAACTGGTTGGCAGTTGCCAGCACCTGTATATTGGAAAGATTAGAAACATTGGCGGTTTTAAAAGGTAGCCCGGCAGGTACTTCATCTGTAAAAACAAGTGTTTGTCCGTTAGGCGTTAAACAACTGCTATGATTAAACCCCGAACTTGAATAAGAAGTCAATGAGCCTAACTGCGTGAAGGTATTTGAAGGTGTGCTCAGCTGAAACACATATAACCCCTGGTTTCCACACGAGGCATAAACGGTGTCGTTTCTTACATACATATCATGCACGTATGAAATAAACGGCGCATCCTGCGATAATTTTCTGATCAAGGTGGGAGCAGTGGGTGTTGCAAGACTGTATACATTCATACTTGAATTGGCATTGTTGCTATATGTAATGCCGGCAACGTAAAGCTTATTTCCATCCACCCAAAGGGTATGTCCTCTTTTAAAAAGTGCCTGGCTGTCGTATACTTTATGTACGCTATCGGGCAAATACTGCATATCAAAGATCTGGAAACTGTTGGGCCCACCATCATCACTTACTACATAACAATAATTCTGGTAAGTTTTAATTTCGCGCCAAACGGTAGTTGTGATCTTGCCGGGCCTGAAAGCGCTAACAGTAGGGGTAACAGGATTAGTTACATCTACCCAATACGTACCGCTTGATGAACCCGCAATAGCATATTCTTTATTTTTTGCTGCCTGGTACCAGCCCCAACAGCCCGAATATTTATCGTTATATGAATTGGTATAAGTTTCAGGGCTTATCACACTTATTAAAGTAAAATTAGACGCAGAATAGGGTTGCGCTTTACTAATAAAAAAAGAAGATAAAAAAACAGCGATAAAGAAATATGTAAACTTCATTATTGAAAGAATACTAATGATTAATGATTAATTTTTTGTTTAAGATCTGATCCTTATCTGTTATTGAAAGCACATAGCTACCATTGGCAAAATTGCTTATGTTGATCTGATCCATCACATTGCCTTCAAATTGTTTTTCAAATACCAACTGGCCTAAGGTATTTCTTAGTTGAACTTTTGAACTGTTTGAAGTAGTATAATTTACAGAGATCATATTTGCCGCCGGATTAGGATAAACAATAAAGCTGTTAGGTGAAGCCACATTATTCTTTACACCAACAGGGTTATTAAAGGCGGCAGTAGCGTCTAAAAGAAAAACACCGTTTTGCATATCTACCGCAATGATGATACCGCTTGGTAAATAAGGATATGCGCCCCAGTTGCCGCGATAATCGTTTCCGCCATAATTTCCTGTATTGAAACCTCCCTGAGGGTAAGTATCAAAGAAGCCTGATAACGCCACATTGCCGGGTTGAGAGATATCGTAAATATTTAAGCCATCCTGATAGCAGGATACAATTGCCCATTTATTACCGATCAGGTATGGGTTGTGTGGTGTAGTGCCAGTGTGTGGTTGAAATGTTTGTATAGGTTGAACGTTACTGAAATTCTGAACATTCACAAAACGTATGGGTTGCGCGGCAGGTACTTCATCACAAAATAACAAATATTTTGCATCCTGTGTTAACATGCTGGAATGATTATAAGCAGAGCCGGCATAGCCTGTGTAAGACCCCAACTGCGTAAACGTATTAGAGGCCGTTAATTTTAAAATGTACATGCCGGTATATCCGGTCGAGGCAAAAATAGTATCATTTCTAACATACATATCGTGCACATAATTAAAAAGTGTAGTGCTGATATCCTGGTTAACCGAACGTATAAGCGCTGGTGCTGTTGGCGTTGCAAGGCTATAAACATTCATGGCAGATGTTGCGCTGTTTGAGTAGGTTAATCCTGCAACATATAATTTGTTTTGATCCACCCAAATGGTGTGAGCCCTTTCAAAGTACGAGATACCATCGTGAACGATCGTAACAGTAGATGGCAGCGTACTCATATCAATGATCTGAAATGTATTAGGAAAAGCATCGTCACTAACAACGTAACAATAGTTCTGGTATGTTTTGATCTCTCTCCAGGTGCATCCTGTTTTACCGGGAACAAAAGCACAAACGTTTGGCGCTGAGGGTAACGTGATATCTATAAAATAAGTACCGTTACTTCCGCCAACAATTGCGTATTCTTTATTTGTACTGGTTTGTTTCCAACCCCAGCAGCCCGAATATTTTCTGTTGTCAGGGCCGGCATCTACTGTGTTTGGTGCAATAGAACCTGTCATAACAATGTTTTGGCTCGGGTAAGTCTGAGCTTTGGCAATGAATGAAAATAAGATGGAAAGTGAAAGTAGAATTTTTTTCATGTGAATATAGTTGTAGTAACAAATATAGTTTATTTAGGCTATTAAAACAACGCCATTTAGCTATTAAATTTTACCGTTGGCGAGAAGGTATTTTAACACAAAGTGCGCTGTGTTAATGCGATATGATCAACTTTTTGGTAACACTTTGGTTATTTGAAAAAAGGGAAATGAGATAAGTTCCGTTGGCTAAATTTTTTAGATCGATGCTATCATTAAAAGTACCGGTAAATTTTTTTTCGAGCATCAATTGCCCGAAAATATTCTTTAATTCAATTTTAGACGAAAATGTTCCCTGGTAATTAACATACACTTTTTCAGAGGCCGGATTAGGATACACAAAAAGATCGTTGCTGTTTTTATAATTATTTTTTATTCCCACAAAATTGTTAAAGGCTGCACTTGCGTCTAAAATAAAAACACCATTCTGCATATCGGTTGCTATGATTATTCCGCTTGGCAAATAAGGGTAATTGCCCCAGTTACCTCTGTAATTCTGCCCCATATAATCTCCAATATTACCACCGCTTTGCGGATAGGTATCAAAGAAGCCCGAAGGCCCGCCAACATTGCCAGGCTGCGATACATCATAAATATAAAGGCCATCCTGGTAACAGGAAACAATGGCCCATTTGTTACCTATTAAAAATGGATTGTGCGGCGTTGTGCCCGGGTATGGATTAAAAGTTTGTACCGGTTGTATGTTACTAAAATTTTGAACGTCTACAAATCTTATAGGAAGGCCCGCCGGATCCTCATCACAAAAAATCAAATATTTGCCATTTTGCGTGAGCATGCTTGAATGATTAAAGGCAGAACTGGTATAATTGGTATACGAGCCCATTTCGGTGAACGTATTGTTGCTGTTAAATTTAAAAATGTGTAAGCCCTGGTAGCCGCAAGATGCATAAACGGTGTCGTGACGAACATACATATCGTGCACGGTGCTAATGATAGGGTAATCCTGCTTACTTTCTCTTAACAATACCGGTGCGGTGGGCGTGGCAAGACTGTATACATTCATTGGCGAAGATATGCCAGTAGAATAGGTGGTGATACCGATATACATTTTATCCTGCTCAATATAGATCGTATGCCCACGTTCAAAATAGGTCTTATCATCATATATTAAAGTAACAGTTGCCGGAAGCGTGCTCATATCTACTATTTGAAAAGTATTTGGCGGGGCCTCGTCACACACAATGTAACAATAGTTCTGATAGGTTTTTGCTTCGCGGTTGGTAGACTGCGCTCTTCCGGGTACAAAGGCACTAACACTCGGCGTTGCCGGAATGGTAACATCTATAAAATAGGTGCCGTTGCTTGCACAAACAATAGCATACTCTTTGTTTTTGTTTGCCTGGTACCAGCCCCAGCAACCGGCATATTTACGTCCATCCGGGCCAATGGTTGCAGTATTCGTATTGGGATCAATTAAACTTAATAAAGAAATATTTTGACTGGAATAGGTTTGTGCTTTTGTAAACGACAAAAAGGAAACAAAAAGGAAAAGAAAATATTTTTTTAAAGCAGTAACCATTAAACGAATTTAAATTTATTTATTGTTAAAACAAAGCTGTTAAACCAAAGTGGATCTTGCCGCTGCGTACATCAAAACCATTGCCAAACTGGTTGCCAAGCGCATAATTTAAACTCAATATTCCGGCTTTTGTTTCAAAATTTATTCCGGCGCCAACGCTCATGGGCATATCTTTTATGTACATACCGTTGCTGTTATTTTCGTACCAGGCTCCTTCTGTAAATAATAAAAGATTTGAGTTTTGCGCAAATAAAAAGCGATATTCAATAGTTGGTATAACAAAGGTTGAAACATAAATGCTTTCTTCATCAAAGCCCCTTAGCGTTTTTAAACCACCAATACGAAATAATTCGTTCTTAAAAATGGTAGAGTTTCCAAATACCGAAGCGCCCTGAACACCTAAACGCAATACATTGTTCTTATGCAATTGAATAAAACCGTTAATTACCCCCGAAAATTGATATTGTGTTGAATGTAACAACAAACCGGTATACGCCAGTTCATTTACTTTTGCATTTTTTTTGATCACACGATTACCTGTTTGCCCGGTTAGGTTAACAGATATGCCGCGATGAGGGTTAAAGCGGTAATCGAGTTTTTCTAAATTTATGGCAGCGCCATACGAACCGGTTGTTACATCAGCATACGAAGGCAGGGTGGTGGCATACTGTAAACCACTGGTAGAAATAAGGTTGGTGTTGCGCTGTTTGTAAAAGACTTTAAAATTATTCAGGCCTTTAAAATAGTATTGTAAACCAATGTCGTTGTTAATATCTATAAACGAAGTGTCCTTCCTGTAAATTTTTAAAGTATAATCCACACCAATGGGTGTGCCAAATAAATAAGGATAGATCACCCTTCCGTTAAAATCCTGCGTTTGGCTTTGCAGGCGCCGCCACTCCAGGTCAAACGTTTCGCCATTGCGAAAAATGCCGTTCACTATTTTTAATTTTACGTCGCCGGTAATAACCGTTTTTTTTGTATTGGCGTCCGGCAAAAAACCAATGATCCCGTCAAACTGCGAAGCGTTCTTTTTATCTAAAAATAAAAGTAATTTATTGGTTTTGTTTGTAAGCTGTACACGTTGGGTTTGTTTTTCGGTAATAAAAGGCAATTGTTTCACTTTTTGCGAAATACTTTTTAAAAGCTCTTCGTTATATGGCATGGTTTCTTTTACACCCAAATACCTGTTTAAAAAAGTACTGTTTACTTTAGCATTGCCAATTATTTTGATAGAATCTATTTTAAATAATTTATTCTTTTCTACATTTAACACGGCGCTTAGCTGGTTACCTTCTGTATTAACAGAATCAAGCTTTACAGCCACAAATGGGTAACCGTTATTTTCGTAAAATAATATTATTTTTTCGAGCGCTTTGGCCACCTCCTTATGTTTAAAGGCCTTATTAAAATAGAGCTTTTCGCTTATGCCAAGCTTTGAGGCCAGGCTGGGGTTAAGATTTCCTAATTTTAAATACGCAATTTTGTATTGTTGATTCTCTGAAACGTAAGCAGTAACCGAGGTGCTGTCTATAACTGTACTATCGTTGGCGGCAAGTAAGAATCCTTTTTCCTGTAATGTAAAAACAACATCGGCCACTTCTTTTAAAGCATCGGCCTTTGAGTTGAATTTTTTTTGATAGTTTAATTTGGCAACCACGCTTTTGCTTGTGGCGGGAATTATTTTAAGATTGACAGGCTGGCTATAAAGCCTATGAGCAAGGCCAATTATGCAGATGATAAAAATATGTCTTAATAAAAGCTTCAATAATTAATATAACGTATAATTAAATAATTTAAGTATCTTAGTTACCTCAATTCACAACAAAATTAACATAATCATGCGTAAAATTTACTTATTAGCGTTTGCTATTGTTTTATCTGCAGTTTCGTTGGCCCAGCTGCCAATTACATTAACCAGTGCAAATATGCCGGTGCTGGGCGATACCTTAAGGTATACCAATGCCCAGGTAAGTTCGGCAGGTAATTATACCCAAACGGGCGCCAATTTTACCTGGAATTTTAGTACGCTTGTATACAACAGCCAGGGCATTCGTAATTTTCAGCCTTCGCTTACAACGCCTTACGCTTTTTTCTTTGCCAGCCCTACCGAGTATGGCGAGAAGATCGCAGACAGCCTTGGCGCCGGGCCATTGATCATTAGAAATTATTATAACTATTATAAAAAACAAACCACGCCACTTAACGCTTTTATAGCTGATGGCAGCGGTGTAACCTTTAGCAGTGTGCCGGTGCCGGCCTATTTTACAAATAAGGATGAGTTGTATGTTTTTCCGCTTACATACGGGCACCACGATAGCACAACCTTTCGGTTTTCTACACCGAGTAGTAGCCTTATACCTATAATTTATTCAAAAACAGGCTACCGTATTACCAATACCGATGGCTGGGGCACCATTACCACGCCTTATGGCACCGATAGCTGTTTGCGCATTGTTACTACGCAATATTCAAAAGATACTATCAAAAGCAGCCAGCTGCCTTTTCCGCTTGCGTTCAATAATTATCAACGCAGTTACCAGTGGATGAGCAAAACCAGCAAGATACCTCTTTTGGAAATTATTGGTACTGTTACCGGCACTACAGCAACCTCTCCTTTTACACCAAATTCGGTAAGATACAGGGATGTGTATCAAAACCCGGCAGGTGTTCGCGAAAATACAGACCTGAGCGCGATGGAATTCTATCCTAATCCCGGAAAAAATGAATTATTCCTGAATTTTTCGAGAAAAGGAACCTTTTTAGTGGAGGTTTTAGACCTTAACGGCAAGCTGATAACAGCGGGCAGTTTTGATTCCGGCAATTCCTTTCAAACGCTTGATATATCTGCATTAGCCCCGGCGCTGTATGTTATTAAAGTAAAAGAGAACAACAGAAGTTATTTTTATAAATTCATAAAAGAATAATTAAACAAAATTTTATTTTTTTTAATTTAATTATTCTGCTATTTTCGCAATGTTAAAACATTAAACTATGTCACACGACCATCACGATCATGATAATCATTCAAACGAACCAAAAGCGGTATCGTTTACAGTACCATTTATTTTAGCATCAGTAGTACTGGTAATTATTTTCTTATTTTTAAGCTTATGCGATCCTAAAAAACACGGGGAATGCGAGTGTAAAGAAAATTGCAGTAAAGAATGTATGGAAGCCTGCGAACATGGCGACCATAGCAAACACCCTGCAGCAATGGGTCACGAAGAGCATAATGCCGATTCAAAAGAAGAGCATGTGGAAGCAAAAGATACTATGGCTGTAGAAAGCACAGTACCAACTGCCGATGATACCACGCATAAAGAAGTGAAGCACGAAGAAGCCCATCACTAACATTCGAAATTAAAAGATCAGATAATTTAAAGCCATCTTGTTAAGGTGGCTTTTTTATTTTTTTGGAACAACTATATTTGAAAGGAATAATTAAGACATCAATAAAAAATGAGTTTCATAAAAAACATATTCAATAAAAAAAATAACGCAATAAATTCTTACCAGGATTTTTGGAATTGGTTCTTGAAAAATGAAAAACAATTTTTTAAAACTATTGGCGATGTGGAGAATATTGAGGAAAAGTTTTTTGATGAACTTTCGCCCAAACTTGCGGAACTGAGGGAAGGGTACTTTTTTTTAGCCGGTATGCTGAATGATACCACCGCAGAACTTATTATTACCGCCGATGGTGACGTGAAGCAATTTATTTTTGTTGAAGAACTTATTAATGCCGCCCCACAAATTGCCGGGTGGAAATTTACTGCCTTTAAACCTGCTATGGATATTAAGAACCTTGCTATAGAAATGGCTGGCGATAAATTTAATGATAAGAATTTATTTTTTTATTCTAATGATCATGCCGAATATCCGGACGAAATAGATGTTACCATTGTTCATAGCGATCTTACAGAAAATAACCGAAAAAACATTACAAACGGCACATACATTTTTTTAGATAATTTTTTAGGCGAATTGGATTTTGCTACTACCATTGATAATCTGGAGATAATTGGGAAAAGCGAAGCAAAAAAAGAGCTGGTGCCTATTGAAAAATTAAAAGATTTTTTGATCTGGAGAGAAAAAGAATTTATTGAAAAATATGAAGGTATCCGGCATAATACCGAAAATGATGGCTATTCGGCCTTTGAAGCTGAACTAAGAAATGGAAATCCTTTGGTTGGCGTGGTAAATACAGATCTTTTGAATTGGGATAGTAAAGCATCGCACCCATGGATAATGGACGTGGAAATAAAATTTAAAGGCGGCGTTAACGGTATGCCGGATAAAGAAACTTTTCTTTTACTGGATGGTATTGAAGATAAAATAACCGCACAACTAAAAGATTTTGAAGGCTATTTGAACATAGGGCGGGAAACTGCTGATAGTATGCGAAATATTTATTTTGCCTGCAGGGATTTTAAAAAACCTTCAAAAGTTCTGGCGCAACTAAAATCAGAAGTTGCAGGTAAATTGGAGATCAACTATAATATCTACAAAGATAAATACTGGAAAACATTTAACCGTTTTAAAAATAACGGTTAAAATTAATCATTGCTAATTATTACTGCACACTAAAGCCTTGTTAATTAATGATTTATTGAGTAATTTTGAAATATGAAAGTACTTTCATATATTTGTGAAAGTTGTTTCATAAATTATGTCAGATAGTATTTCAAAAGTAGGTTACCTTGCTGGTGCCACAAGACTTAGAAGAATAGGCGAGAAGTTACAGGGAGAAGGGGACAGGGTTTACGGTGAATTGGGCATTGATTTTAAAGCCAGCTGGTTTGCTACCTATTATACGTTGTTGCAGGAAGGCAAGCCTTTAACCATGCAGGAAATAGCCGCCTCTATCGGCTTTACGCATATTACCGTAAAAAATATTGTTCGCGATATGGAGCAGGCCGGACTGCTCACTATAAAACCAAATCCCGGCGACGCGCGGTCAAAGCATGTGGCTCTAACAGTAAAAGGAAAAAACCTGCTGGCAAAATTGAGCCCTGTTTGGCAACGCATTTCAATTGCATTACAACAATTACTTACTACCGGCCACCCCGATTTTATAAATATTGTAAGCCGCATTGAAAAAGAAATGGATAGAACCGCTTTGGTAGAACGCGTGCAAAGAACAGAAACGTTTGAAGCCATTGATGTAGTGGATTACAAACCCTCGTTAAAAAAATATTTTTACCAATTGGCAGGTAACTGGTTGTTGGGTGTATTGGATGGCAAGCTGGAGAAAGAAGATGAATTTACATTACATAACCCCGATAAAGCGTATTTGGAAACCGGAGGCTTTTTATTTTTTGCGCTATATAAGAAAAAAGTGGTTGGCTGCGTGGCGCTAAAACGGTTGAGCGAAGAGCAGTTTGAATTTTGTAAACTTTACATAGACCCCGAAACAAGAAAGTTGGGGATAGCTACCAAATTAATAGAACGCTGCATTAGCCGGTGTAAAGAAAATAAAGCAACAGAACTTTGGTTACAAACTACAAATGCCATGCAAGAGGCGCGCCGCCTGTATTATAAATTGGGATTTGCAGAAGCAAAAGCGCCAAAAGAAATGCTTGTTTTAAAACGTACCCAAAAGATCATGTGCCTAAAATTATCTTCTAATAAATAATATGTACAAGATAGAAATAATAGCAAAAGACAGACTGCACAGCGTAATGCCGCTCATCAAGTTATTAAACCCCGACACTGATGATAAAATATTGCAGGAACGGTTTGATCAGATAAAGCAGACAAATTATGAATGCGTTGGTGTGTACGACCAGGAAAAACTGGTAGGCATTTGTGGCTTATGGATCTTAAATAAGTTTTACGTAGGCAAGCATATAGAACCCGATAATGTGATCATTCATCCCGACTACCGTGGAAAACACATTGGCGAGCTGATGATGAACTGGATCTTTGAATATGCTAAAACGCAGGGATGTATTGCTTCGGAGCTTAATTGTTACGTACAAAACGAGAAAGGAATTAAATTCTGGGAAAGCCAGGGCTATAAAATCTTAGGATATCATTTTCAAAAACAATTATAAAATGGAAACAATGACAACAACGCAAACACAAATAGTAGAGTACAAACCAGAGCATCGCCAACGTTTTAAAGAAATAAACGAGCAATGGATAACACGTTTGTATATTATGGAAGAAGAAGATATTAAGACTGTTGAAGATCCTGAAGATTATGTTTTAAAGAACGGTGGCAAAATTTACATCGCCCTTCATAACAACTATGTTGTTGGCACTTGCGGTTATCTTAATTTAGGAGATGGTGTTTATGAAATGATAAAATTAGCTGTAGATGAGAAATACCGTGGCCTGAACATTGGAAGAAAGATCGGCGAAGAATCTGTTCAACGCATAAAAGACCTTGGCGCAAAAAAAATAATTTTATTTTCCAATACAGAAGGTTCGGCAGTGGCCATTGCCATGTACCGCAAATTGGGTTTTGTAGAAGTGCCCTTAGGTACATCAGAATTTATTCGTGCTAATATTAAAATGGAACTGGATTTTTGATCTACGTCCTTCAGGCGATAGAACACAGATGACGCTGATTAAGCAGATGTTCACTGATTTTGCAAGTAAGCATAAGCTGTTGAGTCCTGTAGTCTTTAATTCCAAAGAAGTTCAATTCAGGGCTACAGAAAAAAATAAAGATCTACAAATCGAGTAATTTATTTGAAGTTTAGTCCCGATAGCTATTTGGATTGCTTATGCCTGCACAGAGCCCCGCTCAATGCTTCGCATTGCCGTCATCATCAAAAAGTGAGGGTAGAAACTATGTTAAGGTAAAAAAACGACTAATAATTTTTAGTGAAAAAAAGAAAGAAATCTTTAATTATTGTTTGTTTGCATTTATTTGAATAGCTTTAAAATATAAACAACAAAAATGAGAACTCTTTTACTGTTATTAGTACCTTTTATTTTATTTACTTCCTGCAGCTTTAACAAAGTATTTTTGCAACCAACAAAAATTCCGGCTACGGAAAAAAGCGTAACCATTAAAAATGGGAAAGATACTACTGTTGTTGTTTTTTTACCCGGCAGTCACCAGCCTGTTTTTTTGAAGAATGGAAAAGATACCATACAATTTGATTTTACTGTTGAATCGGTTGTTTTTAAAAGTGCTAACGGAAATTTATTGAATGGCTGGTTCTTAAAACCAAAAGATAAACCTGCAATACTAACCATCCTGCATTTACATGGCAATGCTGCCAATGTGCTTAACCAATGTGGTGCTATGATCCCATTTATGAAATACGGTTTCCAGGCCTTGGTGCTGGATTACAGCGGTTATGGTTTTTCGGAAGGAAAATCTACTAAAAAAAATGTATTAACGGATGCGCTCTCGGCGTTGGATTATGTAAACAGTAGGGAAGATGTAAAAGATAAACCTTTGCTTATTTATGGGCAATCGCTTGGCGGACACCTATCTGCCGTAGTTGCTGCAAAGCGCGAAAAAGATATTGACGGCCTTATTGTAGAAGGAGCTTTCTCTTCTCACAAAGATATTGCAGCGCATACGGTGCCCGTAATAGGCAGGATTTTTGTTAAAAAGGATTATTGCGCCAAATGTTCTATTAAAAAGTATCACAAACCTTTATTGGTCATTCATAGTACGGAGGATAAAGTGATCCCGTTCTATATGGGTCAGAGGATATTTTCTGCAGCCAATGAACCCAAAGAGTTTTATGAAATAAAAAAATGCCACATCTGCGGACCGGCTTATTACCCCGAAGAGATCTCGCAGAAGATAAAAGCGATGGTGAAGTAATGAATTTTTTTTCGTCACCTCCTCCAGAGAAGAATAGCGTGTGTGCTTAAATAGAAAACATAGATTATTTATCGTTACGGTTTAAATATTTGCCAATGTATTTTTCCATTGGTAATAAAGAAGTCTGGATGCGTTTAGCATACGTGATACTGTCGAGAATATCTTTTTGTTTGTCTTCTACCAATTTTTTTTGTTCTTCGATGATCTGTTTTTGTTTTTGAATGAGACGGTACCGGTTCAATAACAACACAGAAAAAACAAGCACGATCAATAATACAAAACTAATGGCAATAGTTATTACGCGTTGTTTTTGTTTTTCTTTCGCGGCTATCTCGTCGCGTTGCTTTTGCTCTGCTTTTGCAACCTCTTCTTTTTTATTAAAATCAAATTGCAGAGAAGCGCGGTGTGCTTCTTCGCTATTCAATTTATCTGTCATTTTTTTGAAGACCACATGCATATCAAAAGCCTCTTTGTACCTGCCACCCGCATAATATATTTTTGCGAGCTTTTCGCTGGCATTTAAAATGGCATCGGGGTTATCGATTTCGGTGGCTACTTTAAACGACCTGTAAGCATAATCCTCGGCAGGCTTGTAATCTTTTTTTTCGAGGTAGATGTTTGCGATGTTATTGAGCGTTAACGCAACGCCCGGTTGGTAATCTATTTTTTTGAGAATGGAAAGGCATTTGAAGTAATCGTTGAGCGCTTTTTGCTGATCGCCCAGGCTGGAGTATATACCGGCCATGTTGTTGAGTTCGCGGGCAATGCCCAGGATATCATTACCTGTTTCGAGGATAGCCATACTTTTTTTATAGAAAAAAAGCGCTTTCGAAAAATTACCCTGCTTTTGATATAACACGCCAATATCGTTGTAGCACAAGGCAAGCCCTGTTTGATCATTTATTTTTGAATTAAGGGCCAGGCTTTTTTTATAATACTCAAGAGCGGTTTTATAATTGGCAAGGTTCAAATAAATGCTGGCAATTTGATTATAGGTACGCGCGATGCCTGGAAGATCTTTATTTTTTTCGCGTATGGAGAGACATTGCTGGTACAACTCAAGAGCTTTTTTCTGACCGCCCTGGTGCGAATAAATATCGCCCATAAAATAATAGGAATCAGCAGCGCCGGCCAGGTTGTTTAATTCGAGGTTAATGGCAAGGCTGCGATTATAAAGATCGAGCGCTTTAAGAGAATTGCCTTTATGGTACCAGGCATAGGCAATGTTATTTAACACCCTGGCTATGCCGGGTTTATAATTTAATTCCTCAGCTAATTTTAAAGCGGGTTCGGCATATTTTAAAATCTCGGGCTCGTCGCAAACTTCGGTAATAGCAAAAAGCAGGTTTACCTTATTGGTATCTTCTTTGGCACTGCCTAGTACATTCACTAAAGAATCCATTTGGCTTTTTTGGCTAAACAGGATAGTACTTATAAAGAAAAAAAATAAGAAGCTGCGGCTTTTCATATAATCAAATATACGAAAAGGGAAGCGAAAGAAACTCAATTACTTACTCCACCCAAAAAGCCCGATGTAAGTAGTTAAGTTTGCATTTACCTTAGTTGTTGCATTTATTATTTCCAAAGCTTCGTTGGTATAAGAAGATCTCACAGCTTTTAATTGATCATATATTTTTATAGCTGCGTCAAAATTATTAGTAAGGCAATAAGCGGAGACCAGGTTCAGTTTAAAACCTTCCGCTATCTCTTCCGACATTTCAAGCTCTTTGCCTTTTTCGTAATATAATTTCAGAGCGTTTTCATTCTTTTCAATAAAGGCTTTAAGCTTTGTTTGTATTTCGCTTTGATTCCAGTTCAGGTGATTTAAACTGCCGGTGTTTTTGCTGATGTTATCGATCACGTTTTCTATTTCTAAAACATTATTCTTATACTCAACCAGTTTTTCGTTTTTAGGATAAGCAAAGTAGATAGTTGTATTTACAACATTAAAATTATAAACGTAATTTAAGTAACTGGTAGCTTCTTTGATAAGGCATGTAAAAAGATGCTGCCGTAATTTAGGGTCTAAATCGCCGTTTAAAGCGTTGTTAAGGCCATCATCAAGAGCCAGTTTGTTAGAAAATACGAGAGGGGTAGAAGAGCCCTCATTATAATTCAATGGAAAGTTATAAATAAGCTGATCAGTAAATAATAATTTTTCGTCTATCTTTTGATTGGTAATATTATTTATCAGTGTTAATTTGCCAGGATAATTCAGCTTTAGGTTATAGGTATTGTCTTTGAATTCTTTAGTTACGAGTTCGTAATCACCAAATTCCAATAAAATGGAAATATTGGCTTCGCCGGTAAATATTGAAACATTCTTATAAGATTGGTCGGCCGGACTGGTGCCAGCGGTTCCTCCCATCATTCCGTAAGATTTATTGTCTTTGTATTTAAGAAAGTTAAGGGCGCTTTTCATCATTTTAAAATGAAGTGGTTTAAAATATCTTTCGACTCCGGTTCTGGCGGAGCCACCGAAAAGAGCGCCTATTTTGTTACCTACTTCAATTTCTTTTTGTCGCGATGCTTCGTTGGCAACAATGGCATAGTCAAATGATTTGATGTCTGTGGGGAGAAGTTTTACCGGTAATATCTCCTGCTTAAAATCGTAACTTACTTTTTTTGCTTTTTGTGAAGAAGCTGAGCCTGCTAAAATGCAGAGCGATAAACAAATTGTTTTTTTCATATATTTTATTTGCACTAAATTTTGATACATTTGATATAAATTGATTTTCTTCGTAAATAGGGTCAATAGAAATTTTTGGAATTGGTCAAAAGTATAGAATTATTGTATTATATACAAAAAAAATTGATCTATTTTTTTAGAGGAAATTAAAATACGTTTAAAGACGTAGTTATTTAGTTTGTATTATAAATTAGTGCGAGTTTTTTATTTAGTAGTATATATTTATCTTTTAAAAGCGGGGAGCGAAGATTTTTTTGTTTGCAGATGCAATTAACATCATTAATATTGATCCAAACCAGGCAATGCACATGTCTTTTTAAGCATCCCATATATCACCTTGCGTTCGAGATATGCATCACCTTGTTCTGTAAAAAAAACATCTGCAACAGACCATTCGATTAGTTCTTAAGCCCCGCTAAATGATAAGGTTATTTCGCAGGTTAAAACCCAGCATACCAATTTGGCCATTGAAAATGGTTTTTAAAATAATCACGCATTGGATATGCGAGTATAAAGCCGAAACTAAAGTGAACAATTCGGTCGTAGTGATTAAGGCCATATAAGTGGGAATAGGTTAATAATTTTTTTAAATCCTTAGGACAATCCCCGAACTACTATTAGTAAGGCATATAGAAGAAAGCCACTACCTACAACATAATAAGTAATTGGCTCTTCATTGTCACGAGTTTCAAATATAATAGAGATAATAAAGTGTACCAAAATTACAACCGGAGTAAAAAAACAAAATATCATAGCTAAAGAATCTTCACTAACATCAAGTATCCCTTTATACATTAAAATAGCAGTAAAAGTTAAAATTATTAAAACCGAGCGATTATATGTTTTGGCATTATCCATTTAGATTAATATTTCATAAATTACTTGAGCGCAAGAATCTCTTGCACATTGAAGCAATGATCATTATTAATATTGATCCAAACCAGGCCAGGCACATATCTTTTTGAGCGTCCCATATATCACCCTGCGTCCCGAGATATGCATCACCTTGTTCCGGAAAAAAAATATCTGCAACGGACCATTCTATTATTTCGTAAGCCCCGCTAAATGATAAGGTTATTTCGCAGGGTAAAACCCAGCATACCCAATTTGGCCATTGAAAATGATTTTTAAAATAGTCACGCATTGGGTAGGCAAGCATAAACCCGAAACTAAAGTGAACAATTCGGTCGTAGTGATTACGGCCCAGCTGAAAAGTATCTTGTAACCAAAAGCCAAAAGGATTTAAAGCATAAGTGTATTTAGCGCCATATACGTGAAGGCATAAATAAATTGTGACTAAAAGGTAGCTAAGGTCTGAAAATTTAAATTTTTTGTAGGTTAATGAAATACCTGATAAAAAAATAATTACGAGCGTATTTTCCATAAACCAATTAGAGATATTAGACGTACCAATAAGCGTTGAAAGCCAATTACAAACAAAAATAATAAGTAACATTTGAAGCAGGCGATTTTGTTTAAAAGGGATGCGTGTTGTTGAGCTGGCTGTTGTAAAAGGCATAAGTTGCGAATAGTTTAATAATTAGATTTTTATTTCGAATAAATTTATAGTTGCTTTTTTTAAGCAAATAATAACAATTACTAAATCTATTATGAGGTTGGGTAGTGGAAAAATGAAACTCAGTAATCCGCCCCAATTAGCGCTGCTATTTGCAATCAAATCTTTATATAAATAAACTAAATTGGCCAGCCCAAATAATAAGGTGTAGCCGGAATAAAATATGGTCATATACCAGCCGGTTATTTTTTGTTTAAATAGCAGTAAAACTATTGCTGAAATATATAGAATGTAGAATATTAAATATAAAGATACGCTGAGAAAAATAAAGCCGGTGAAGAATTTGATCAGCAAATTTATAATTAACAATATCGAAATAGTAGTGGCGAATTTCTTTTTGCCTGCATTGTTCATAATGTAGTTTTTTAGAGTAATTTTCCTGTTTTAGAAGGCATTTGTATAAGTCTTTATTTATATTGAGTTATTTCGTACACTGATCTGGCGTTCCTTTATTGTCTTGTAAATATCCATTTTTAACCTCACCCACATAACTAATCAATAATTTCTCAGTTTTCAGATAACGCAAATACACAAACTCTCCTCTTACTATTAATATATTTATGCACTAATATTTGATACATTTGTTTAAAATTTATTGGTTTAGAGATATTTTTGATTTCAGAAAAATTATGGAATTAATCAAAAGTATGTAATTATTGTATTACCTGCAACAAAATGTGAACTTTTTTTGGACTATAATTAGAAAATACGTTTAAATGCGCATAACTATTAGTAGTTAAGTTTGTATCTAATGTTAGGGCAAATGGATTTTTGGAAATTACTAAGGGTAATTTTGCTGCTGCTTTTTGTATTCACTAGTATCAAATTTATGGTTCCATTTGTCTAAAATAAGTGACCAGTGAACACTATCAAATTTTTCTTTATCACGCGGCATTTTAAAATATTCTTCTGGTGTTACCATTCCAGGAGTTTTATGTTTGCCGAAAGTATAAAATCCATTGTTGTAAAAATGCTCCTCTACCCAAGCATCGTTTACAATATACTCGCCATCTTTTTTGATTAATGCATTTTCACCAAACATTTCTTTTCTTGCAATTTGACTAAGTTCATGAAAGCTTAATGGGTGCATTTCATCTTTGCTATACATATTACGAGGTATTACTAAAGCTGATCCATGCATAAAATACCATTTATTTTTTATTTTTTTTCCAAGTAGCTCAATAATTTCATCGGAAACCGCATCTTTATTTACTCCAGATGATAAATTAACTGTTGTGAAAAGTTTATCATTTTTGGAATTTAAGCAAATCAAAGAATCAATTTGCCAAGACCACATATATTCACCTTTAAACTCAGAGAGTAAACTATAAGCATAAAATTGTAGCGAATCACCAGCAATTAGATATTCTTTTTGATATTTTTCAAACTTAGAATCTACGTAGTTATCTTGTTTGTTTTTTTTTGAACAAGATGTCTGAATAATCAGACAAATAAATAAATAAGTAAATAAATTATTTTTTGCTAACATATCCTATTTGCCCTTTAATTATTTTCGAAAAGATCCAATTGTAATTGTTTATATAATGACAGTCTAAAAAATTTTTTGGCTCGCCTGATGGAATAAATGCTCTTTGATTAATTGTTAAACCTTGGACCTTACACTGCGGTGCCACGCCATCTCGTTGTTTCGGTGGGTCTTGGGCTTCATCGGTTCCATACTGCCATATTTCATCAAAGGTGGATGCTACAACTTGTCCTGTGCAACCATTTTCAGGGGCAATAATATAGTACCTGGTTATTTTCACGCTAGCGTTCCTTAAAACTTCAATCATTCCTTGTGCATATGCAAAGCCCATACTGTGGCTGTGAGCTTTGCAAGCGAACGATGGCGCAGATATTCATCTGTGCCCCGGAACAAAAAACAAAATTCTTCATCTGATATTATCAAATTAGGGTAAGCTTTCTTTTTTAGAAGGTAATTGTTTGATCGAATCTTTATTAACCCCATTCCAGTTTGCTTTAACAACAGTTAAATGACCAAACTCAAAAAAATCTTTTTTGTTAGTAAATCGTTTACCTTTTAAAATAAAATCTGAAGCTGCCTGGTTGTTAAAATCACCCCAGCCCGGCCCTTCAAAATGAGATGTAAACCAATCTTCATTTACTTCGCCTTTTGAATTTAAATAACCCCCATATATTTCCTTTAGAGCTATTTGATGTAGTTGTTGGTAGGTTAACGGAATGTTTGTTGGTTGATTTTTTATCATTGATCGAGGAATTATGATCCCAGCACCTTTAAAAAAAAACCACTTATTGCTTATCTTTTCACCATAAAAAAAACACATACCATCATTTAGTGAGGTAGTATTATCGTTATTATCATATAAGTAAGCGCAAATAAATCTTGAAGTATCGTTATTGAATGCGAGTATTGAATCTATAAACCATTTTTTTTTCTCCAAATATTCGTAAGGTTCAATTGAATTTATTTTCCATAAATTAATTGAATCAATAATATGATTTCGCAGATTATAATTAAAATTACTAGAACAAATAGATGGAAATTTAGGTTCCTCCTTTTTATTTACACATTTAAATAAAAAGATAAGTACTATTAAAGAAAATACTTTAATTCCTTGGTTTAACATACCCGCCAGTTTGATCAGTTTCTCCTATATCTAAAATCCACCCATAATTTCTTATACTATGGCTACCCACAAAACCTTTTGTTGTTATGGATTGCGGTATTGCAATTCGTCCAGTTTTGATTGGTTTATTATTTCCAGAATTTAACTGCCCATTCGATATAACCAAGTTTGAACATTCACATTGTGGCGCAACGCCATCTTGTAAATACATAGGGTCATTTCCTGGTTGACCAAGATTACTACCATATTGCCAAACTTCAGTAAAACATTTCCAATTCATTCCGCCGCTGCAGGCATTTTCGGGAGCAATGATGTAAAAACGACCTAATTTGATACCCGCAGCCTGTATTTTTTCAATCATTCCTAAAGAATATGCATATCCCATACTATGTGCAACAATATCCAACGTGTCTGTATTTTTATCAAAGTCAAAGGTACCATTATTAATATTAGTTACAAAATCATCACCGGCGAGTTTTCCATTTGTTCTTCTTAAATTAAAACCTCCTTCATTCATTGGTGAAGTATGCAAAAAATCTACATCCAAAGGCGAATCATTATTTTCGACATAACAATATTCGTCATCTCCCGGTTGTATACCTGAACAAAATTCTCTCCTATTATCAGATTTTGACATTGCTCTAAGAAACCTTGGAACAGATCCGTGATTTGAAGTTGATACAGAATGATGGCCATCGGCATATACCAAATTTTTTGTGCCAATCCTCAAGCTAAATTTTTGATCAATGCCTGCCCAATAATTAAATAAATCGGCCTGATTAACAGTGTTATTAGTTTTTTCAACTTCTAAAAATCCACTCAATTCTGATCCATCGAAGCTACTTAAATCCCTGTATCCATTTACAAAAAGAAGCATATTCCTTAATTGTGCTGAAGATTTTAAGAAAATTTTCATATTTTCAAGTCTATTGGGCGGCACAAAAATTTTAATTTTCCCACCAATATCGATGCAGGGTTTAGCTACACCCTGATTTGGATACGCACTATTAAAACTGGAAGTTGTAATGTTATTATTATTAGGCGTTACAACTCCCAATGTTTGAACATAAGGCATTATTATTGTTGTTATATTATCATAATCAATACCATTTAAGTATGTTTTCCCGATCGACATTACAGATGTATAAGTGCCAATATTTATTGTAGAATTAGTTTTGTATCCTTTTTTAATTTCCAACAGTATTTTTAATAAATCCTGTCTTTGAGTAATAAACAATGAAGCATCTTCTTCATTATCTAACCAATCAAATAGTATTTTAGACGTTTGAATTTTAATCCATTGCTCTTTAGCCATTTGAACACCCTGCGAATAATCCATTAAATTATTACTTGTATTTTTTGCCAGTTGAGGAAAAGTGTGCTCTAAAGCAAAAGCACCATGACCTAATTCATGAGCAATTTCTTTAATGCTTACGTTTGACGTTATAAATCCTAAGGCACGGCCTCTCACCATATAGCCTTTTAAGTTTTGATCTGTAAAGTTGGGTATTACAAAAATATAATAAGCACTCTTATCATATAAACTGTCAAATTGTTTATAGGCGTCGCGCAACGCCCGCATTTCCGGGCTATACTTACTCATCAAATTGGCATCGGCCGCTTCTAAGCCATCCTGACCAAGGTTAAAATTAAAATTAGGTGCAATAGTTACATTCCAACTTACATTGGCTTGTTTAAAAATGTCGTTTAGTTGTGTATTATTAACAGATACATTTGCATTGTTTACCGGCACCAGCACCACTTTTTTAGTTAAAGATTTTAAGCTTACAATGTTTAATTTCCCTATTTTTTTATTGTTGTACCAGGCACATATGCCGTTTGCGCTTGCATCTACACCGCTGATCTTATAACTGTTATTGCCTAAAGACTGCGAGTTTAAAATGGTCCCTCCTTCTGTTTTAAAACTTAAAGAGCCGGCAGAAAAATTAACAACCTGCACCTGCGCCAGTACTTCGTCGGTTTGGTTCTCGCCAATACTTTTATTGGATACAAAATAATTTTTACTATTCTTTAATTTTATGACCTCATAATTTCCGGTAAAAGCGGCGTATTCTTTTTTATCAAAACCAAAGTTCTGTGTAGCACTGGCGTTAAAGGTTACCATAGCGCTATCGCTTGCATCTAAATTATCAGAACTGTAATGTAAATAACTGGTTGGCCCGGTTACATGTGGTGGCGGTGGTTTTAACTGGATTGTATATTGGTTCCCGTCTTCATCCCTTACCACCATTACGTTGCCGGAAGATGGCAATGTATCACAAACCTGCGTATTAGTTGCTGCCAAAGTATAACAATATTGGCTGCCTGTAACACTAAAACCTGTTATGGTTCCATTTATATAGGTGGCATTTTGCTCCGCGTTGGCTATATCAATATTGTGCAGCCAGGCGTTAAGTCCTTCTGTTATTACGTCTATTCTTCCTGCTATTACCTGGTATTCTTCATTCACAAATACATTGTTGAATTTTACATTAAAATTGGCATTCCCTAAAAACGGAATAGCCACTTTACCATAGCCACTATATTGGCCAATGGGGCTAACAGGATTGTTGATGCTTGTTATTGCTACTTCAAACTGGCCAACTTCCCAGATCTGACCAACCGAGGCCAGGGTCAATGGTTTGTTTTGCGTTGGCGGAATGCCCGGTGCCTGGCCGCAAACATATTCTGTTTTAGGCGGCGTTACAATTGTAACCGTGTTACTTGCAGGCCCCTCACTATTATCCAACAAAACGCCTTTTATATAGGCCTGGTAGGTATTATTGGGTTCAAGGTTTTGTATATGATCGTATGAACGCTGAATATTACTATTGGTAAACCAATTAGTGCCATTTTGTTTCCTGTAATACAAACGATAGCTTTTATAAACATTCATTGTATCCCAAAAGCATTTTGCCATACGGTAATTTATTGGAATGCCCTGCAACGTTAAAGCAAGAGAACTGCTGTCAATAAACTGCGTCATGTTGCCATATGTAAATGTACACAGTTGGCTGTATCCCTGGTTCTTAAAAAGGTCTCTCCCTGTTTGATCAATTGCTTTTACACGCCAAACATAATCCATACCCAAATTTAAAACAGGCTCTGTTATTCCATAATTTAAAGTAGTGATATTGGTGGTGGTTTGGTAAATTGGCGGGAGGGTCTGCAGGATGTTATTGGGATTTGCGCCTTTTGGCCTTACCTCATAAAGACTAAATTCATATTCAGTACTGTTAACCGAATTTGGGCTGGTAAGATTCATACTGGTCCACTGAAAAATAATATTCTGAGGGTTAATAACGTTTTGAACGCTGCCGCAAAATGGCATGTTTAAATAAGGAGGATCATTTAACATCATCCAGGCACTGAAACTACTTTGGTTACTTACCTGTATGGCAGTTGGATTATTAAAATCAAACGCGGTAAAAGTAAGCGTGTACAAACCTTCCGGTAAAATTTTACCGGTTTCGTATTGCTGTTTGCTTAAACCCGAAAAATCAAGATTATTGCTGTTTAGCAAACCTGCAATGTCAGAGCCATTTATTTCAAGCGGAACGCCCGGGATCAGAGTATAAGGACCTTCATAATAAAAATTCTTGCTTTCAATATTTATATTTTGACCGGCGAGCTTAAATTTTAATTTAATGTTATAACTGGGTTTTGTAAAATCATTGAATAAAACGATCAGTTTTAAATTCTGATTTCCGACAGACGTATAATCTGATAAATAACCGCTAAATGGGGGAGTAATTATAGTTGTTAGGTGTACGGGATAATTTTGAGAACGTAAAAAATTAAAACACAGTACCAGGATGAATATGCAAATAGTTCTTATACGTTTCATATTTTGATACATGAAAAATGTTTCAAATTTTTGTAAAAATGGTAATAAAATAAGTTTAAAAGGAAATCAAATATAGATAAATACTTAGCAGATACAAGCGAAAATGAGCTCTTTTTACGCTAAAATAGAAAAAATACGTATAAATACGTAGGCGGAAATTAACAGGTTATAATTTTAAGTGAAAAAGCAAATGCCCTGTTTTTTAGTGCTTAATTATAAATAAAGAAGTTTGATATTATCCAGATATAATTTCGGAGACTCAATAGATTTTACCATTTTAAAATAAACACTATACGAACTATAAATATGTCCGCTTCCTATAACATCGGCTAATCTAATGTAAATGTGATTCCATTCACTTCTTCCTGTAATAGATAAAGCGGGTTTTAATTCAAGATTTCCAATTAATCCAATTTCAAAATCCTGGTTGCATTTATAATCAAATTCAAGGTATACATTGCTGCTAGCTGTTGGAAGTGTGTATGAAGTAGATGATTCTGCCTGTGCTACTATAGAATTGCCCGTTAATGCAAGAAGCCCATATTTACCTTCGAGCGATTCTGGGTCAGAAATAGTTACCAAAGTTGTTTGAGATACAGAGGAATTAATTAAGCTTATTCCATTACCGTCAAAATTTTCTGTCCAGGTAAAAGTTGTTGCAGGTAGATAAGTAAAAACAAGTTGTTTTTCCAGAATAGTTTGATTTTCTACAAACGTATCCAATGTAGCATACTGATAAAACACATAGGGCAAGCGAGTATTGCTGATGCCGTTATTTTTAATACCCGCAAGAATATTGATTTTTGTTTTTTTTCCATTAGTGATCACGGGCATTAAATTTCCTATTGGATAAGCTCCCTGAAACTTGCCATCTTTGTATAACCAAAGATCTGTTATTTTATTAGTTCCAGAACCTTGGCCGGGTAATGTTGATAAGGAAACTGAGTTAGCTTTGAGAAGAAATGCCTCATCTGCTGCTTTATATTTTTTGCACGATGTAATAAAACAGCAAAAACAAAAAAGAAATATTCCGCTTAAAAATCTCTGCATTAGTTTTTAACGATTTTATGTACTCCAACGTCAGCGCCATTATAGATCTTTACATAATAAATGCCGGCACATTCCCCTTCTAAAGATATAAACCCTTTAGTACTTGTAATATTTTGTGTTCTTATAACGCTGCCGAGGATATTAAAGATCTGTACCTCAAAGTTACCAGCACTGTTTTTTACTTCCACGGTAAGGTCATCTGTTACGGGGTTTGGATATACAACAGATAACGCGTTGCCTGTATCGTATTCGCGTACGCCCGAAACAGTAGCGCTACATGGAGCTCCGCCAAAGTCGGTAAAATTCTGGCAAAACGATTGATAATATTGGTTGGCAATGCTTGCATCGTGCACAATTACAAAATTTTCGTCGTTAGTGTTGGTGCCTGACGACGACCAGTTATAGGAACCGGTGCCAACAACAGGATCAGAAGTAGTATGCATGGGATCGATGATCATAAATTTATTATGATATAACCCGGCGCCGTTATACACTTTTAAGTTTACGCCCATTGTGGGCGAAAGGGTAGAGTAGGGTGAATAACTTTGCGAGAAAGAGTCTTCAATGCCTTTTGCTGCCACCCCGCCAATAATACGGTTTTTGACGGCATTGGCTACATTATTATCGGTAAAGGTGTAAATACCAAAGAATAATTCAAAATTTGCAGCGTTAACAATGCTTTGCAGGTGCGCAGTGGCATTATCTTTAGGAGAGAAATATACTTCAACCGGCGTGCCGTTTACGGTAAAACTGGTTTGTGCAGATGCGGTTTTATACGGACCAAATTTAGAGGCCGTTAAATTTGGTGTAGATGCTGTGCCGCCCCACATTTGATTGAATTGTGCACGATAGGCCTGCGCCATAGGCTGATCCTGGAAAATAATAACATTATTGTAGTCTGTAGTATTTTGCGCCTGAGAAAAATTAAAAGATCCTGTCCATACAAAAGCATCGGCGGCATTAGCCGAGTTGGCATCTATGGCAATGAATTTATTATGACAAATACCATAAGCCGCTGTGGTGGGGCTTGCAATAACAGAAATATTACTGTTTAGATAATTAACGCCGGTGTTGCTGGAGCTGCCATCCATGATCCAGCGCACAACAACGCCCCGGCCATAAGCATTATTTATAGCGTTGGCAATTAAGCTGTAGCCGTCTGATGATGTGCAAAGGTAATCGTAAACACAAACATCCAGGGTAAATTTAGAGCGGTTAATGTAGCCGATCAGCGTATCTCTTAACGAGCTGGTGTAATGCGCATTTACACCGGTAGAAAGTGATGTATTTACCGGGTGGTTAAAATAACATTTTATATTTGGGTTTTGTGCTTTTGATAAAATAACACAAATAAAGAGGGCTATTGTAAAAAGATAATTTTTTTTCATGATAATGTAGTATAAATATACTTCAAATTATTCTAAAATAAGGCGTGTTTTTTTGCTTTTAGAAATTTAACTGTTCCTTTAATTTAGGCCAATTGAAGATTTTTGTTTTTGTAAAATTCCGCCGTACTTTTTGCTTGAACTGTGAAAAAATTAAAATACAAATCTTACGAAATTTCTTTGCGGCCGGTTCGCCGGAAAAATTTCCGACGTTTTTTTATGATTGTGCGTGAGGGATGAGAAGGGTTTAGCTCTTTTGTCCCGTAGGGCAAAAAGCCGCAGCGTAGCGGAGCCCGTAACAGCCCGACCCGCGAGGGGCACGCCCAAAAAAAGAAAAATAAAATTTACCAGTTAAAAACCTTTAACTGAAATTTACCGTCTTCTTGCTGCGAAGAGATAAGGAATTGTGTTTTGGAGAGAATAATCATAGAAGGGGCTTTTGCTTTTAAGATCTCATCTTGTTTGGTTAATTGATAAAGTTTATTCACAGGGCCCAGTACAGTATAATCAATACTATTCTTTTTAAGATCAGAGCGGGTAAGCAGCCAGGTGTTGCCGGCATCGCCTTGTTTAAATTGTTTTTTTACGTTAAAGTTCGATCTTTTATAAAAGAATGTTTCAAATTGCAAAAGGCTATCGATACAGATCTTTCCATTCATATCTATTTTATCTGTGGTAAAATAATATTTTTCTATCATCAGGTTAGAACCGATGGTGTTTTTTTCAAATACCAAAACATCTTCTTCGGGTGTTATTTTGTAAAGCGTGGTATTTGCATACTGATAACATAAACCATTATCGGTATTCTTATAACTATCGCCTTCAAAAACATAACCACCGTCTTTTGTTTTGGTTAAATTATCAAGGCGCAATAGATAATTTGAGATCACTTTTTTTGAGGTTGTTTTTGGTTCATTTACCGGGATCTTAAAATCCTGTTTCAATATGACTTCGCCGGCAGAATCTATTTCAATTAAATACAACCAAACAAAAAGCGCGTTGGCAATAGTTAATTTTTTTTGATCGCGGTTAAATTGAGCTTCGGTAAAGCGTTGACCAATAATAGAAAGGGTTCTTTTTGCAGTATCCAATACATGCGCACCGTACTGGTAAGAAGTGGTTTCACCTTTATCGTTTAATTTTGTACCACGAATGAGCTTGCCCGTTTTTGCATTTATTTTTAAGATCCATTGCCCGGTTTTTAAACCGCCGCTTACATTTACGTATAGCATTACTGCGTTTGTATCAGCATAAAAAATATGTGCGCTGTTAATATTCTTTCTTTCAAAAGGAAATTGCCATTTAGGTTCATAATCAAAATTTTTAGTTTCTGATTTTAACGCGTATTTATTTAAATAAAATTGACGGCCCGAAGTATCTGTTTGGTTTTTTATAGTGTAAACAAAATTCTTAAAATAAAATAATTCATTCTCGAAAGTAGAAATGCTGTTGAGCCTTGCTATATCCACATCTTCAATAGTAGCTAAACGTTCAAATTGGGTGTTGAAGCGTAAAATGGTGACCAGTTTTTTATCTTTTTTTTGAATGTAAATGTTCAACAAATGATGTAGTGTATCTGAGGATAGCTGTAAAAAATTATCGGCACTTGCTTTTCCCAGGTCAATAGTTAGGCTATCCAGTAATTTTAACTGCAGGTCTGTTTTGTAAATAACGCAGCTTGCATTTTGTTTTTGGGTAGTGATGCCGAACGAATATAACTTTCCGGCAAAGAGCTGGCAGTTGGCTTTGCTTAAATTAAAGGTTTTTGTTTGCGAATTTAAAATCGCCACTAAAAATGAAAAGAAAAATAAATATGTTAGTTTAACTTTCAATCAGCCCTTTTTCTTCGCGTTTGTTATAATCTAAGATAAGTAAATAATACATTACCACGCCAAAACCGTAAAGTAAAGAGGTAATTAAAAAAATATTCACAAACTGGAACCCGTAAGATAAAAGTACTTTAACCATAAAACCGCTTACTACCCAACTGCCGCTCCAAATAGCAGCGGTAAGGGCCGAAGTAATTTCGCGGTTATGTTTGCCTACATAATTCAATACAATTTCGGTGGTCATTGGTCCTGCCATATTCATTAACGGCTGGCGTAATAGATAACACACAGCAGCAATAATAACTGCTACCGAATACTGACTGTAAAATTGTGTGGTAGCCATGGCCACAAGCGATATAACCGCTAACGATTGGGTGGTTGGAATTGCTACTTTATAACCAACATTCTTTTTTATTTTTGGAACCAGCATGGCGCTATATGCCACAAGCACTGCGGCAATGGCACTAAGTACAGAAAAGCCACCTTTATCTACGTTATGCACTTTGTCAAAAAATAAAGAAATAAAAGGAATGGTCAAACCCGCACCGGTAGCAATGATAAGCGTTGGCACCAGGGCCTTAAAAATAAGAAACCAGTCGGTGGGCCTTGCTTTACTTTCTTTTGACTCTGGTTTTTTAAAATGCTCGGATGGTGTTTCTTTAAATTTGCGTACACGAAAAAGGAAGAAAAGTCCACCAAAACCAAGCAGTGAAAAAAGCATTAAAATAAATTGTTCATCAAATATTGAAGGATCGATCTTATCGAGAACAGCTATAATAACGCCGCTAACAATGCCCGCAAAACTCCAGGTACTATAACTTAACGAGATGCCAGCAGTATGATTTTCTGTTTTAGAATTACGCAAAATAAAAGGCGATATGGGTATTTGCATAAAGGTGAAAGAAGCGCCCCATAATAACAGCGAAATAAGCGTTAGGTACTTTAATTGAAAAGCGATGGAAAGTACAATAGCCATGCCAAATAAAGGCACGCAAAAATTAGAAAGATAAAACAATGGCATAATTTTTTTGCCTTTTATTAAATTGCCAAGTGGCAATGCCAAAATAAATACGCCTAAAAAACGAAAGGTGATAAAAAGCGCGATCTCCTCATCACTAAAGCCTTTGCGGGTCATGTACAAAGGCAAAATATTCATAAAGGTGGCATTTACCAACTGGATGAAGAATTCAGAAATAATAACGTTTAGTACTGCTTTTTCTAAATTTTTGTAATCGTTTATAAATGAAAATAGCTTAGCCATGCGTGTTTTGGGGGTATAAACAGTAAACAGCCGGGTAATGGGGGCTAAAAAAACAACACATAATTTTTGCGATCTGCTTCTATAAAAGTATCTATTAGTTGCAAAAAATGCAAATTGCCAGATTTTTCTGGCAAATAATGCCAATTTTTTAGTGCTTTTTACTGTTAAGTATTCCCGATCTGCAATTTTTCATTTTTTTGAATAGCCGCAGGCAATAAGCCTTTTCATTTGGGTTTTTAATGAGGCTAATTTTGTTACAACAAATAACAATTAAAAACCTGGAAATCATGAAACATCAAAACAAAACAAAAAATTTAAACAAAGCAGTTTTAAGCCTGTGTTTAGCATTTGGTTTTTGCGGCTTAATTAACGCGCAGGATAAAATTACATTTAAGAATGGCGATGAGATCAGCGCAAAAGTGCTTGAAGTAAACATTACACAAATCAAATATAAACAGGCAGATAATTTAACCGGGCCAACGCATACGGTTTATAAGTCTGACGTTTTTTTAATTAAGTATGAGAACGGAAGCAAAGATGTGTTTGGCACCGAGCCAACAAATACGCCTGTTCAAAATATTATTTATACTGAGCCGGTTGTTGATCTTAGATTTGACCCGGATACATCTGATTTTGCACATGTAAAGCGCAAAAACTATAGCGGACCAAGAATTGGATTAACCTATATTTCTGCTGGTACTTCATCTGATTATCTTGCTGCAAATGGTAAACAGCCATTGGTAACACAATTTGGCTGGCAGTTTGAAGGTCGTTTATTTACTGTTGAAGGCAATACACAGGGTGTTATAGAATTTGTACCAATGATAGGCGGTGTAGAGCAAGGTATGTTCATTCCAAGCGCCAGTCTTTTAATCGGATTGCGCGGTGGCCAAAAAAGATCTTTTGAATTTGCCATGGGGCCAAATTTTTCGGTTATACCCAATTATTTAGGGAAACATGAAGGGGCCGTTGGGGTTGTGATTGCCGCGGGTACAAATTTTAAAAGCGGTAATATTAATTTCCCGGTTAATCTTGCATTTGTACCATCAGTGGGTAGCACGCATAATATCTATGATGTTAATACAGGTACATCAACCACTCAAAAATTTCAAACAGGTTTTAGATTATCATTGGTGGTTGGTTTTAATTCCAGGAAAAAATAAGTAAAAGACGGAATATGGAAGATGGAATATGGAAGATGGAAGATGGAAAATGGAAGATGGAGTATCGAAGATGGAAAATGGAAAATGGAAAAGGATCTTTTGTCAATCGCGTAACCCTGGCAATAGAAAAAATGTATTTGGAAGCGTTCTCGATACGCTCCACTCCGTTTCGCTATTCGAACTGACAGCAGTTGGCGTGTTACTCTGAGCGGAGTAAGGAAGAAGGTAATTGACACTTTCGATACGGCCATTTAAAATCTCTGATGCCTACCCGATTGACAAATGCGGATAGAATTTTCCATTAATTAGAAATGATCAATTCAATGTATGCTTTGATCTTTTCAAGATCTGTTGGTTCAAATTGTTCAAAGTCGTCCTGGTTCTTAAACCAGGTTAACTGGCGCTTGGCGTAGTTACGGGTGTGTTGTTTTATTTTAGCAACGGCAGTTTCTAAATTATAACTTGCATCCAGGTAAGCGTAAAGCTCTTTATAACCAACCGTTTTAAGAGCGTTTAAATGTTTTTGATCTTTAAGTTCTTTTACTTCTTCCAGCAAACCATTTGTCATCATTTCGTCTACACGCTGATTGATCTGTGCATATAATTTTTCGCGATCGGTGTTGATAAGGATTTTGATAGCGGTAAAATTACGCGCCGCTTTTGGCTGGTTTAAAAAAGAAGAATATGGTTTACCTGTAAAAAGGCAAACTTCAAGCGCGCGTACCAGGCGTTGAGGATTGTGAGTGTCTACAGAATTGAAATAAATTTCATCCAGGCTCTTTACTTCGTTTTGTAGCCACTCTAAACCATTCATTTCAAATTTTTTATTTAAACTTTCACGAATTTCCGGAGGCACTTCAATAAAATCATCTACGCCATTTAAAACGGCGTCAATATATAATCCTGAGCCACCAACTAAAAAAACGAGGTCCCGTGTTTTAAATAATTCATTCAATGTAGCAATGGCATCTTTTTCAAAATGGCCAGCGCCATATAATTCGGTAATACTTTTGGTATCTATAAAATAATGTTTAACAGCCGCCAGCTGCTCAGGACCTGGTTTGGCTGTGCCAATGTGCATTTCCTTATAAAACTGTCTTGAATCTGCCGACAGGATCACAGAATCAAAATGCTTTGCCAGCTCAATAGAAACACTGGTTTTGCCTACTGCTGTTGGCCCTGCTATAACAATTAAATATTTATTTTTGCCTGAATTGATCGTGTAAAGTTAAAATTTCCTTTGTTTTGTTGCATTAATTATTCAATACCCTTTGTGAACAACTCTTTTTTATAACTTTGCCTTAGTTTTTAAGCCTTTGGTATATTTAGGACATGCATAAACCGTGGCAAAGTTTAGCCTTTGCGCTTCTCGTTTTTTTAGCTTTAGGGCTTTTAAGTTTTTCTTTCCCAAAAGAAGGAATTACTGTGTCATCTAATTTAAAACTGGAATTTCCTGACCTGGCCACTTTATTTAAAGAAAAAACAAATGAAAAAGAGGTGGCAAAGGTGCTTGAGACCTTAAACGCCATTGATACAACCTTTGCCATTAATGATACTACCGAAAAAACGGTTTCTACAAAAGATACTGCCGTAAAACTTATCACCGGTATTCAAACTACCAATAAAGATGCGCTTAAAAACTTTTTTGATGCGTTAAGCAATTTAAAAACAGATCCAACAGCAATTCGCGTTTTGCATTATGGCGATAGCCAGATAGAAGGCGACCGTATTACTGACTATTTACGTTTAAAATTACAAGGGCAGTTTGGCGGCCACGGCCCGGGATTAATTTCGTTAATGCCAATTGCGCCAAGCGTAATAAATAAAATAACCAACAGCCCCGGCTGGGATCGTTATAATGTTTTTACAAGCAGGGATAAACGTGTAGCGCATAGCAATTACGGCGTACTGGCAGGTTTTAACCGTTTTAGCAATTATAAAAAATTAAATGATTCGAGCGCAGTTGTAACTTCAAGCATAACGGTTACAACCACAAAATCAGGCGGCGCAAATGCGTTGGCTTATAAAAAGCTAAAATTGTTTTACGGCGGCGCACAGGCAAAAACATGGTGCGAGTTTTATGACGGGCCTGCATTGATAGGCGCTGATAGCCTGGAAGAAGGTGGCTCGTTCAGGATAAAAGAATATAATGTTGGAAACGGATCAAATACGCACCAGTTAAAATTTTCGGGAAAAGACAGTCCTGATTTTTATGCCATTTCTTTAGAAAGCGAAACAGGTGTTTTGGTTGATAATATTGCTTTGCGCGGAAGCAGCGGAACTTTTTTCCACCAGATAAACAGCGGGCAATTAAAACAGTTTTACGATTATTTAAATGTAAAACTAATTATTTTACAATTTGGCGGTAACGCCACACCGGCCATTAAAGACGAAAAAAATGCGGCTAATTATGCCGGGTACTTACGTTCGCAAATTGCCACCGTAAAAAAAGCAGCGCCAAATGCCAGCATCTTATTTATTGGCCCTGCAGATATGAGTATTAAAAACGGTACCGCTTACGAAACGTATCCTTTTTTAGAATCTACCCGCAACGAAATTAAAAAAGTAGTACTTGAAAGCGGCTGTGCTTTTTTTGATATGTACGATTGTATGGGTGGAAAGAATTCGATGCCGGTATGGGTAGATCAAAAACTGGCAGCAACCGATTATATACATTTTAGTCCGCAGGGGGCTCGTAAAATAGCCACATTGCTTTATTCGGCATTAATTAATGATTACAACGCTTATTTAAAAAACAAAAAGTGATCCAACGTTCTACATATTATCTTAAAATCAAAGTGCTCTTTGTTATTTTCATTGGCAGTTCATTTTTCATGCGTTCGCAGGAAGCAACGCCTACTTATACTTTTATGAAAATGGAATACAACCATTTGTTTTTTTATAAGGACAGTACCAACTTTTTAAAATTGTATAAAAAATTAGACGACCTGCGTTTAAAAAAAGTAAACAGGGTAGGCGTGGCGCACATTGGCGGCTCCCATGTGCAGGCTGGCACATGGAGCAGCACCTTTGTAAATAATTTGCAGAATGAATTTAAAACAACCGGGGGCGGTTATTTTGTATTTCCGTATAAGATCGCGAAAACAAACGGACAGGCATTTGCAACTACATTTTCGAACGGTAACTGGAAAAGGTTCAGGGCCCTTGGTAAAGACTATTTTGTGCCATTAGGTATGAGTGCACTTAGTATTGCCACGCACGACAGTGTAACGAATTTTGGTGTGGCGCTAACAAAAAAAGCCGTTTGCAGAAGTTTTAGCTCTATTAAAGTTTATCATAATTTTAATGATGGTTTTGAATTTAGAATGGATAGCCTTCATAATTTTAATCCTGTAAGAACCGATTTTAAAGAGTTTGGTTACACACTTTTTAATTTTGAACTACCGGTAGATTCTGTAAATTTTAAATTAACAAGAAAAGACACTGTGCACGGTGATTTTATTTTGTTTGGCTTTAGCCTGGATAACGATCTGCAATCGGGTTTTTATTTTGCCGGGCTGGGGGCTAACGGTGCGGCAAGCGGCTCTTTCTTAAAATGTGCCGATCTTTCTTCTCAATTCTCTAGTCTTAAGGCCGACCTTGTTATTTTATCGCTGGGTGTAAATGATACACAGGCAAAAGATTTTGAAAAAGAAGAATATATTGAGAATTATGACAGCTTGATAACGGTGATCCAAAAAGCAAATCCAAATGCCGCTATTATTTTAACTACTACTACAGATAATTTTATAAGAAGAAAAACATCTAACAAGCGCACGGTAATTGCCCGCGATGCGATGTTTGAACTAATGGAAAAACACAGCAATGTGGCCGTGTGGGACCTTTTTTCGTTAATGGGAGGATATAAATCCATGATGAAATGGCAAAAAGTTGGACTGGCAGGCAGGGATAGAATCCATTTTTCGCCAAAGGGATACATTTTGCTTGGTAACTTTATGTACGAAGCATTTTATAAATCGTATTTAAACAATCAAAAAAAAATTAACTGAGCAATTTTTTAAATAATATTATTGCTTATTCGCAGGATAAACCCCTGCTTTTTACCCAATTATTTTTTTGGGCTTTTTTTGCGGTTGTTCTTTTAATCTATTCTTTCGTTTATAAAGTAAATAAATTACGAACGGTTTATTTACTGGCCGTTAGCCTTTTCTTTTATTTTAAAACCAGTGGTGTTTTTGTTATTTTATTGTTATTTACTATTTGCAGCGATTATTTTTGGGGCAGGCAAATAAGTAAGACCACAAACGAATCGAAACGAAAAATATTTTTAACCATTAGCGTTATTTTAAATTTAACGCTGTTAAGCTATTTTAAATACGCTTACTTTTTTACCGAAAGTTTTAACCAGATAACGGATAGCCATGTGCCTTTCTTTAATCATTTTGCGCAATTCTCTAACACTTTTTTTAATACAAAATTCAGCGTAGACAAATTGCTGCTACCTGTTGGTGTTTCTTTTTTCACTTTCCAATCATTATCGTATACCATCGATCTTTACCGCAATAAAATAAAACCGGTTAATAGTATTTTTGATTATGGTTTTTTTGTTTGCTTCTTTCCGCACCTGGTGGCGGGGCCAATTGTAAAGGCACACGAATTCGTATATCAAATCTATCAACCTTACAAGCTATCAAAATTCGAATTTGGAATGGCCGCTTTTTGGATCATAAATGGTTTTTGTAAAAAAATTGTTGCCGATTATTTAGCTGTGAATTTTATAGATAGAATATTTGATAGTCCTGGTTATTACAGTGGCATCGAAATGGTTTTTGGTATTTTTGGATATTCGCTGCAGATCTATATGGATTTTAGCGGTTATACGGATATGGCCATTGGTTTGGCATTAATATTGGGTTACCGGTTAAAAACGAATTTTAATTCGCCTTACAAAGCAAGCAGCACCAGCGAATTTTGGAAACGCTGGCACATCTCGTTATCTACCTGGCTGCAGGAATATTTATACATCCCATTAGGCGGTAACAGAAAAGGAACCGTTGGTTCGTATATTGCTATTTCGATACTGGCATTATTTATGGTGATGCTGAGCGGAAAATTATGGTTGCTTTTGGTGTTGATATTAACCGCAGTTTTTTTATTGATGGTGGCGTATTTCTTTCCAAAATTCAAGAATACTTTTACTACCAACATTAATTTAATGGTAACCATGTTGCTTGGGGGCCTATGGCACGGCAGTAGCTGGCTATTCCTTATCTGGGGCGGCTTAAATGGCCTGGGTCTTATCATTCATAAACAATGGAAAAAGATCTCGCCTTTTAAAAACAATGATGGCCTTGCCTATAAGATTGCCTGTGTAATAATTACCTTAACATTTATAAGTTTTACGAGGATCTTTTTTAGAAGCAGCAGCCTGCAAATAGTAGATACTATTTTTTACCGCATTGGTAATCATTTTGGGTTGGATCTTTTCTTCCAGGTTATTTATGGTTACAGGGCTGTGTTTGCACTAATGCTGATAGGGTATTTAATTCATTGGATCCCCGAAAGGCACAAAGAGATCTATCGCAACTGGTTTGCAACACAATCGTATTATACGATGGGTGCAATGATCATAGTTGCGGTTTTTATGATGTACCAGTTAATGAGTGGTGAGATGCAACCTTTTATTTATTTTCAGTTTTAATTTGGAAGAGAATAAACATATTTATTTTAGCGGCTTAAACGGGTTACGTTTTTTTGCGGCCTTTGCTGTGATAATAACACATATTGAAATGATAAAAGGACAAATGGATTGCCCTAGTTTATATATGGATAATGCATTTATTCGTGAACTGGGAAGTTTAGGCGTTATTTTCTTTTTTGTGTTGAGTGGCTTTTTAATTACTTATTTACTATTGAAAGAAAAAGAAAAAACAGGAACTATTAATGTTAAGAAATTTTACATTAGAAGGATATTGCGTATCTGGCCATTGTATTTTTTAATTGTGCTGCTCGGCTTTTTTGTGTTGCCGCATTTGCAGTTTATGGACCTTCCTTATTTTTCAAAATTTAAATCCCATCAATCTGTTTTAAACCTTGTTTTGTTTTTAATAATGCTTCCTAATCTTGCGTTTGCTATTTATAAACCAGTGCCGCACATTGGCCAAACCTGGAGTATTGGGGTAGAAGAGCAGTTTTATATTTTATGGCCATGGGTAGTAAAAAAATCAAAAAACATCTTGCGCACGCTGTTTGTTATTATCTTGATATTGATCGTCTTAAAGGTCCTGGTACTTTTTCTTTTAAGGGCTGATCCACAGAATCAAAACTTATTGATAGTAAAAAATTTTATTGCCATGATGAAGATCGAAAGTATGGCTATTGGTGGAATAGGAGCTTGGATGGTATTTAAGAAAAAATATTTTGAAAAGGTATTAAGCAATTATTTTCTTTTTGCTGCTATTGCACTTGTTTTTGTATTTATTTATTGTATGCCCGCTAAACTGCAGGATGCGGCTTTTTTATTGTATTCTGTACTATTCTTAATTATTATTTTAAACGTTTCTTTAAATCCAAAATCTTGCATTAAAATAGAGAATAAAGCCTTTGTGTTTTTAGGCAATATCTCTTACGGCCTTTATATGTATCATTTAATTATAGTGGCAGCATTTATCGGTTTTTTAAAATATACGGGATTTAATATAGATAATTCTATAAGCTCGCAAATGCTTATTTACACCGGTGTTACAGGCTTAACCATTTTAGTTTCATGGCTATCGTACAACTACTTTGAAGGTTGGTTCTTAAAGATCAAACACAGGTTTACAGTTGTAAAAAGCGGAAGTTTTTAAGGTTTTCAGTTTGAATTTGAACTTTCTTTTAACCTATGGTCTCTTCTTTTTACCAGTTATATAATTATACTGCCAATTAACAGGCTTTAACTTATTCACCTTTAATTGTTTCGTAAGTTTGTTTTATAATGAAGAGTATTAAAACAAGAACGGGCGAATTTTTTGTTGATGAGAACGATATTTTGCATGCTGTAATGTTTGCTGATGTTGTGGTAGATTATGAAGATGCCGTTGATAATTTTTTGGTGATGAAAAATCTGACAAATAATCAACCTTGTATAAAGTTGATTGATCTGGTAAATAACCCTTCATTCGAAAAAAAGGCCAGAACATTTATCAGGAACAAAGAAGTACAAAGCTTAACGATTGCACGCGCTGTTTTAACCGGTAATAATGTAAAAAAACTCTCACTGAATTTCTTTCTAAAATTTAATTCAGGAAAGGTAAGAGCAAAATTCTTTACCGATTATAATGAAGCCGTTGCCTGGCTAAAAACATTCAAAAAATAAATTAAACCTTATTTTTTTCCGCTGAGGCAAGATTTAAGATGATTGTTTCGGGTATAAGATCAAAATGATTTAAGTTAAAAGGTTTAACTAAAAAATCCCGGGCCCCCAGAGTTTTACACTGCAAAACATATTTTGGATGAATTGTAGTGGAGTAAACAAAAAATGGTATAGTTTTTAGCAGGCGGTCATTTGATACATCGCATAAAACCTCGTAACCGTTTTTTATAGGCATATTAAAATCGGTTAAAATTACATGTGGTAAATTAAACCGGTTATTATTTAAGAACTTAAGCGCTTCTTCGCCGTTATTTACAATGTCTATCCTGCCAAACCATTCATTTTTTCTAAATGCTTCTTTAATAGTTTCTGCGTCATCTTCGTCATCTTCGGCGATGAGTATGTTCAATTTGCTCCAGGGTTTATTGGTCATTTATTCGGTTGTTTAACTTTAACTGGTAAATAAACAACAAAAGTGCTGCCTTTGTTCACAGAACTTTCAACTTCTATTTTTCCGTTGTGGTTCTCAACTATTTTTTTGCAAATGGCCAGGCCAATACCGGTACCCGAGTATTCGTGGGGCAGGTGCAGCCGCTGGAAGATGGTAAATATTTTTTTAAGATGGGCTTGCTCCATGCCAATGCCATTATCGGCTACACGTATTTTATAATAATTAGTATTATGCGATCTTTCATCTATACTTCCTACCAATTCGGCGCTTATATCAACAATGGGAAAGATATCCTTCCGGCTGTATTTTATGGCATTGGTTATTAAATTGGCAAAAAGCTGTTTCATTTGGTAATGCGATGCTTTTACAACAGGTAAGGCGGCGAAGTTGATTTGAGCCTTTTTGTCGCGGATTAGCAGTTCAATATCATCACAAACTTCCTTTACGATCTCGGTAAGGTTCACATTTCCAACATCAAAGTGGTTTGCCGTAGAACTGGAATATATGATAAGGCCATCTATCAATGAGTTAAGGCGCATGGCACCATCATAAATAACATTAAGGTCTTTAAGGTTTTTAGGACTTATCTCTGATTCAATTTCATTTTTCAACCTGCTGCCATACGAAACAATTTTTCTTAAAGGTTCCTTAACATCGTGCGAAACAATATGAACGAATTGTTCAAGATCGTTGTTTGTTTGGTTTAACCTTTTTATTTTTTTTTCGAGTTGTCGTTGATAGTGTAAAATTTCTTCTTCGTGTTTTTTCTTTTCTGTTTGATCAGTAACAATTATTCCGATGGCAGGTATATGCGGCTGCAGATTGGTTATTGAAATATAAACCGGTATTTTTACGCCGTTAGCGCTTAATAAGATCTCTCCCTTACAATTGCCGCTTGGCAAACATTCCATTAGTTTTTGAAATTCGCCAACAGAATATACATATGAATTAAAATAAGAGCCTATTAGTTTATTGATTGGGATGTTCAATAACTGCGCAAAATAATCGTTACAGTAAAGTATTAGACCATCTTCGGAAATGCTAATTGCCCCTTCACGAAATTTTTCGATGAGTATCCTGTAAGTGTAATCAATGTTTTCCAAAGCATAGATATCCGAACGCCCTTCTTTATTTAAAATAAACGCGTCGATTGACCCGTCCCGGATGGCCTCTACAAGGCTGCCAGCTTCCATTAACTGATGCTCGAGCTCACGAATTTTTTCATTGAGCTCATCAATTATTCTCTTTGGATCTTCGGGTTGATTATCCGGTGATGATATCAAGGGCATTTAATACTTTTTTAGTGTTTGAAAGATCGCCCAAAATTATTTTTTTAGGCAAAGGATTAATTTTTAGTAACGTGGGTGTAGCAAATATCTGGTACAGGGTTGACATTTCTTTTTGTTGATAAACGTCTATTATCTGTAATTCGAACCTTCCCGGCAGGTAATCTTCGCAGATCGCTCTTAAATTTTCAATTGCATTTATCGATTTTGACGACATACCGGAAATGAACAAAAGAAAAATATACTTATCTTCTGTTCCTGATTGAATGCTTATTTCAGAGGAGGCATTATTCACCGGCTGCGATTTTTAGAGGTTTAATATTTAAACCTACAAGTACTTTTTCTTCGTTTGAAAGGTCGCCGATTATTTTCCTGATAGGTTCAGGCACCTTCCTTACCAATGTTGGTACAGCCAGTATCTGATCACCTTCAGCTAATTGTGGATTTTTTAAAAGATCAATTATTTCAATAGTATATTTGCCCGCCAGATTTTCTTCGGCATATTTTTTTATATTATTTAAGGCTTTAATAGATTTTGGCGTTTGCCCGGCTATATAAAGCCTTAATTGCCATTCCGCTTCCTGCTTTTTCATCATTTGTTTTTTTTGTTTTTAGTAGCGGGAATTGTTCTATGTTCCTGCAATAATTTTTCATGCATGCTTTTATTAGCTTTTAAACGGTTAAGCTCGTCTTCTACCGATTCAAACTCATTTTTTAAAGCTTCAATATTTGCTTCAAGCACTTTTCTTTTGCGCTCAATTTCGCGGTCTTTTCTTTCAAGATCGCTTTGTAATTTAAATGCCGAAACTTTTTTATTTAAGGCGTTTGATTGCCTTGCCGACCCGGTTAAGATACCGTTTGGCCCCAATTCTATATCTAACAATTCAATGCCGGCATTTGTAATTAGAAATTCACGCACCTGGTTAGAATGACCCATACCCCTGGCTTTAATAATATATACACCCCGGTTCCTTTCTCCAATGCCTTCCATATCCCTAACGTTTATCCAGGTATCCACCAAAGATGATACCGAGTCTTCAATTACTTGGGTAATTTTTGTTTCTCCCTGCTGGGTTAATGAAGTTAACAAGGTAGTGATGTTGTTTATTTTTAAAAGATCAATTAATCTTACAAGCATAGAGTTAACTTCGTTTCTGTTACCTACAGAAATTAAATTGCTTATAGGATCAATAACCACTGCCGTAGGTTTAAATTCTTTAATTAATTTTCGTAACGTTAAAAGATGCAGTTCGAGGCCATTTAACGATGGGCGCGACGAATGGATTTGTAAAAAACCTTTTTTAACGTGTTTTTCAAGATCAAGCCCTATCGAGTGCATATTGCGGATCAATTGATGGGGCGATTCTTCAAAGGCAAAATAAATTACCCTTTCTTTTTTCTCGCACTGGCTATTTGCAAAATAAGCAGCAATACTGGTTTTTGCGGTACCCGCGGTACCCGATACCAGGATGCTACTACCCCTAAAAAAGCCACCGCCGCTAAACATATCGTCTAAACCATTTACGCCGGTTGATACAATTTCTGAAGAAACTTTATTATCTAATTTTAAAGAAGTAATTGGTAATACAGAAATGCCATCCTCATCAATTAAAAAAGGATATTCGTTTGTGCCGTGTGTAGAGCCCCTGTATTTTACAATACGCATGCGCCTGGTAGATACCTGATCGATCACGCGATGATCTAATAATATTACGCAGTCAGAAACATATTCTTCAAGGCCTTGTTTTGTTAGTGTAGATTCGCCGCGTTCTCCGGTAATAATAGCCGTTACACCTTTTTCCTTCAGCCATTGAAATAATCTTCTTATTTCTGCCCGAAGTATAGCAGTGTTGTTTAGCCCTGAAAATAAAGATTCAATAGTATCCAATACAACGCGTTTTGCTTTTATAGAATCTATCGCGTGCCCCAATCTTATAAATAACCCGTCCAGGTCATAATCTCCGGCCTCTTCAATTTCAGATCTTTCTACCCTTACATAATCAATTATTAACTTCTTATCTGTTTTTAATTTTTCAATATCAAAGCCTAAAGATTTTACGTTTGATACCAGGTCGCCGGCAGTTTCTTCGAACGACATAAATACACCGGGCTCATTATACTCTGTTATACCTTTAATAAGAAACTGCATAGAGAGCAGTGTTTTGCCGCAGCCTGCGCTACCGCATACAAGTGTTGGCCTTCCTTTTGGAAACCCACCTTCGGTTATTTCATCTAACCCTTCTACACCGGTTGGTGTTTTCGGAAAAACGAATGATTTTTTACCTTGAATATGATCGGTTTTTTTAATTCTTTTGATTGACATAAAATTATTCTTACTTCAGATAAGTACAATTTTTATGCAAAAAATAATTTAAAATATAATTTGTTGGTTTTCTGAAGATTATGCTTTTAACGGACAAATATTGAATTACAAAATTTTGTTAAGGATTGTGGATTTTTTTTCGCAGAAATAAAATAAAAATAATTCTGCATGTATGCATTAGCCATGCATAGCCCTAAAATAAAGGGAAAATCGGAAGTTAAAGATCAAAATGTTGGATTAATTTCCCATTAAAAAATAAGAGAAATATTTTCCACAATTTTCCACAAAAAGTTATAAGAACGCTGCGTCGCGGTTAAATTTGTTTTTGTATTCAATAGGGGATAAGCCTGTAGTTTTTTTAAACACCGTTCTAAAAGCTTTTGTATCTGTATAACCAACATCAAACATTACTTCGTTGATGTTTTTTTTACTGGTTTCAAAACTTTTTTTGGCAGCTTCTATCTTTACTCTTTGTATGTATTCAATAATTGTATTGTTAGTGGCCTTTTTAAACCTTCTTTCCAGGCTCCTTCTGCCAAGCGCAAACATATCGGCCAATTGTTCAACCGATAATTTATCCTGAAAATTACTTTCTATAAATTCCTGCGCTTTTCTAACCGGAATATCTTCATGTTCTTTCTGACCCTTAAACATTAAAAAAGCAGACTGTTCATAACGGTCAATCTCTATCTCAAAATATTTTGATAATTGAATAGCTATTTCGCGGTTTGTATATTTTTCTATAATATATAAAAGTAAATTCCAAAACGATATTGCGCCGCCGCTCGAATAAATGCCGTGCTCATCGGTTATGATTTTATCGGGTACCAAATCAATTTCGGGAAACATTTTTTGAAAATCGTTTGCTGCATGCCAATGCGTAGAACATTTTTTGCCGGTTAAAAGGCCGGTTGATGCCAGTAAAAAAGCACCAACACAGAGGCTTGCCACTTCTGAGCCGTTCTTATGCTGCTTGCTTATCCAGGGTAAAAAATCTTTGTTCATTTTTACCACATCATCCCAATTACCGTTAACGGCCGGTATAATAATGAGATCACTCTTAAAATTATCTTTAATAGTTACATCGGGGTAAACTTTAAATAACGTATCGTATACCTGCGCATCTTTATTAAGGCCAATAAGATTTACTTTAAACAAAGGCTTTTTGCCTGCAGCTTTTAAAAATTCGTTTACCTGGTTAAATGCCCTGAAAGAGCCTTCAATGCAACTCAGCGCTACCGCGCCTTTTGGAACAAGAATCGAAATATTTTTCATGGTTTTAGTTTTTATCTGCGTTTGCGCTTCAAAAGTAAAAAAAATTACTGTCGCAATCAACCCCTAATATTGCCGTTTTTGCACCCTGTAATATAACGTATACCATACTAAATTTGTACTATCAAATAAATGGTACTAAAATGAAAGTAACGCAAATAAACCCATACTTAACCTTTAATGGTAACTGCAAGGAAGCCATGACCTTTTATAAAAAATGTTTTGGAGGGGAATTGAATATGCAGACAGTTGGCGAATCGCCCATGGCCGAACAGTGGCCGGCAAATATACAGCAGCGCATTTTGCATGCCAGTTTAATAAATGATAACCTGGTTTTGTTAGGTTCTGATATGGGATCTGAAAATCTTGTAAAGGGCAATATTATTTCGCTGGCACTCGGCTGCAGCAGTAAGGCCGAAATAGATCTGTTTTTTGTGAAACTTTCTGAAGGAGGTAAAGTAACACATCCTTTACACGATTTTTTTGATGGCACTATTGGCGCTTTAACAGATAAATATGGAATGAATTGGGTACTTAAATTTTAATAATCATAAAACAGAAAATCATGGCAACAACAAACAAAAAAACAAATATCATTTACTGGATCTTTACAGGATTATTTGCAGCATTCATGCTTATGTCGGCAATCCCCGACCTGTTAGTAGTAGATATAGCAGTAAACGGCTTTAAAGAAATTGGCTTACCAAAAGCGCTCGTTCCTTTTTTGGGAGTGGCAAAACTGCTGGGCGTTATTGCCATTCTTGTTCCGGGTTTTCCACGCATAAGAGAATGGGCCTATGCCGGCCTTATATTTGATATTATAGGTGCTATTTATTTAATTGCCTGCTCAGGAAAATCGGCAGAGAACTGGATCCCGGTATTTATTCCATTGATAATTGGTTTTGTTTCGTACGGCTATTACCACAAAAAATTAAAAATGGCATAATATTCTTAAATTTGATATATAAACTTAAAAAACAAAAATCATGATTATTTTACTTAGCATTATTGGTACCATAGTTGGTTTAATCTTACTGTTATTGATCGCTGCCTTGTTCATTAAAAAGGAAACCATTATTGAACGCGAGGTAACAATTAATAAAAATAAAGAAACTGTATTTGATTATGTAAAACACATAAACAATATGGATAAGTACAGCGTTTGGAACATGACAGACCCAAATTCAAAAAAAGAATATAAGGGCACTGATGGCACAGTTGGTTATATCTACAAATGGGATAGCGAAAATAAAAGTGTTGGAGCAGGTGAGCAGGAGATCAAAAAGATAGCCAATGGCGAGCGTATTGATATGGAACTTAGATTTAAAAGACCATTTGAAGGTATTTCACAAACGTATATGTCTACCACTGCAAATGGTGCGCAAACAAAGGTAAAATGGGCGTTCATGAGTGTTTCAAAATATCCTATGAATTTAATGTCGGCAATGATGGCCGGTACTTTAGGTAAAGCAATGGAAACAAGCCTTGGTAATCTCAAAAAAATTCTTGAACAATAATTTTAATCTCTTGTTACAATTAAATGGTTGAAGTATTTAAAACAAATGTTTGTGAACTTTACCAGGCAGAGATGCTGCTTGATAAGATGCGCCAACAGTTTAACGAATACCATGTAAATTTTGACCTTGAAGATTGTGATAAAATATTAAGGGTTGAGCATGCGCTTAAAGAGCCCGTAAAGGTTTTGATGGTGATGGATCTTATAAAGGAGCTTGGCTTTTCGATCGAATTATTGCCGGATGACATTAATTAATTTTTAATAATGTGTTATGGAAAGATTTATTTTAGAAAAAGATGTTGTGATCTTTTATGTTACCGCAAGTTCGTTTCCTGAAGGTATAATGGCGGCTCACGAAAAGATACACAAATTGGTTTCCGGCAATGAGCACAGACGTTTTTACGCAGTTTCGCGACCCGAAAATAAAAATGGCATTGTTTATAAAGCCGGCGCAGAAGAGCTGATTGAAAAGGAGGGAAAAAAATATGGTTGCGAAACCATGACGATAAAAAAAGGTAATTATCTGAGTCTTTACATTTCAAACTACAGCCAAAATAATACAAGCATTAGCGATGCTTTTGGTAAAATACTGCGCGAGCCGGGGCTTGACCCCGAGGGGTATTGTGTTGAACAATATATTGGTAAAGCAGATGTAAGATGTATGGTAAGGTTAAAAGATTAAAAATTGTTTGTAGCTTAGTGGTCTGTAAGAGTTGTAATAGTATATGTCTGATCAAAAAGAAGTGAGTAAAACTTCAAATTTATTTAAGGTTATTAAGCAATCACTAAATGGTGAGGAGTTGGATTATACGCAAGGTAGCATCCGCAAGGCGGTTTTCCTTTTAGCCATTCCAATGATCCTGGAACTGAGTTTAGAAAGCGTATTTGCAGTAGTAGATATGTTCTTTGTAGGTAAACTCGGGCAAGATGCCATTGCTACGGTTGGTTTAACAGAGTCGGTAATTACTATTATTTATTCTATTGCTATTGGGTTAAGTACCGGTGCTACAGCCATAGTGGCAAGGCGTATTGGCGAAAAAGACCAGGAGGCTGCAGCACACGCAGGCGCCCAATCTTTAATTATTGCATTTATAACCACCATTATTTTAAGCGTTTGCGGTGTGATATTTGCGGCAGATATCCTAACATTAATGGGCGCAAGCAAAGAAGTTGTTGAACATGGTGTGATATTTACCCGCATCATGTTGGGCGGAAGCCTGGCCATCATACTTTTATTTTTGATAAACGGTATTTTTCGCGGCGCGGGTAATGCTGCTATGGCTATGAAAAGTTTGTGGATTGCCAGTATCATTAATATTATTCTATGCCCGGTATTCATTCATTTTTTTGGTTTAAAGGGTGCCGCAATAGCCACGGTTATCGGACGCAGTTCCGGGGTTTTATATCAATGCTATCATTTATTTAAGGGAAGTGGTATTATTAAATTCCACAGTTTTCATTTTAAATGGGATAATACAATTATAAAATCGATCATTACCATTGCCTGGCCTGCCACCTTCCAGTTTATTATAGGCAGCGGCAGCTGGATCGTATTGGCGAGGATAGTGGCCGAAACGGGCGGTACAACTGCTTCTGCCGGCTACCAGATAGCTATCCGCAACGTGGTATTCTTTATTTTGCCAGCATGGGGTTTAAGCAATGCAGCGGCCACCCTGGTGGGGCAAAACCTTGGCGCCAAACAAATTGAAAGAGCGCAGCAAAGCGTAATGCTTACTACAAAATACAATGTTATTTTTATGAGCTTTGTAACACTACTTTTCTTTTTCTTTTCCGATCCCATCATCAGGTTGTTTACGAAAGATGAGTCGGTAATTACCTTTGGCGCCAGGGCATTACAAATTATTGGCACAGGTTATATTTTTTACGGTATTGCTATGGTAATGACCCAGGCCCTAAACGGCGCCGGCGATACCAAAACGCCAACACTTATTAATTTTGTTTGTTTCTGGATCTTTCAGATCCCGCTGGCTTATTATTTATCAAGAGGTCTTGATCTTAAAGCAACAGGCGCTTTTATTGCCATTCCGGTTGCAGAGGCTGCCATTGCCCTTATGGCCTGGTATTACTTTAAAAAAGGCAAATGGAAAGAAGTAAAAGTTTGATTCGGTTTAAAGTACTATTCTTTAAACAAGCAATTGCTTTCTTATTTTCCTAAAACACGAAGTAATCGTATATGAGAACCAATAGCAGTAAAAAAAGTGCTGTTTACATTATAACGTAATCCAAACTCGTTTGCAGTTCTTTCAACAATAGGCGATATGGCTTTGTAATGTATGTGACATATGTTTGGAAACAGGTGATGTTCTATCTGGTAGTTTAATCCACCTATCATCCAAGAAAATACCCGGCTTTTTCTTGAAAAATTAACTGTAGTTTCCAATTCATGTATAGTCCATTCATTGTGAATTTCGCCTTCTGAATTTGGCAAAGGTTGCTCGGCATTTTCAACCACATGAGCCATTTGAAACACAAGGCTCATAAACAAGCTCGCAATAAAATGCATTATTAAAAAACCTGTTAAAATCAACCACCATTCATAATCTGTTAAAATTAATGGCAGGCCCAGTAAAATAATAAGGTATATAGCTTTAGAAATTATTAACCTGGCCATTTCTTTAACCGGCGTGGTTCCTTGTTGCTTGGTAATACCCGCTTTATTATATTTTACAAGCTGAAAAAATTCACTGAACATTCTAAAAAAGGTCATTAATGAATACAGGAAAAATGCGTAAATGTATTGAAACCGATGGATTTTTTTTAAGGGACTTTGTTTCGATAAACGTAACGAGCCTTTTGGCTCTATATCTTCATCAAACCCTTCGATATTGGTATAGGTGTGATGCATGATGTTATGCTGCACTTTCCAGTTAAATACATTACCGCCTATAAAATATATAGTATAACTAAATATTTTATTTAACCTCGAACTCTTTGAAAAAGAGCCATGTGCTGCATCGTGCATCACGCTCATGCCAATGCCGGCCATTCCAATTCCCATTACTACAGATAGCAACAAAAGTAACCAACTATGTAAAGGTATTGTAAGCATTAGTATAAATGGCGTAAGATAGGCTATTAGCATAATAACCGATTTAATTATCATTTTTAAATTGCCTTTGGTTGAGATAGCTTTTTCTTTAAAGTAATCATTTACATTTTTTCTTACGGCGTTAGTAAACAACGCCTTGTCTTTATTGACAAACTTAAGAGTTTTCATTTTTTTTTATGGCTTACAAATAATGCAAGACTTTTTAAGCCGATAAATTTCGATGATAAACTTTGGAGGAACTGCAAAGAGTAATTTCAATACTTAGATAAACCGGGTGGTTAAATTATACTTATTAAATATACAACATAATTTTAATTAAATGAAATATATGGCATGATTTTGCCTGTTATTAATAATAACAGCATTTTTATAAGCAAATGGGGTCTTTAAGCCCCAGTTTTGTTTTATAGAGAATATTCAGAACCCGTGTATAAATATTTGTTTTAATGAACAAGGTATTGTTTTTGCTGTTAAATAAGTAATAATTTAACCAAAGCCATTTATGAGTAAAAATGTTTATTGTTTTTTGATCGATGATGATGAAGATGATAGAAATATTTTCAGCATTGCCCTGAGTATGATCGGCAAAAACATTGAAGCCGATTATGCTTATAGTGGTATAGATGCAATTAAGAAACTGAAGCTGGCTAAACGTGTGCCCGACTTTATTTTCCTGGATTTGAACATGCAGGTGATGAACGGTGGCGAATGCCTGGTGGAATTAAAAAAGATCGCCCATATAGCCGAAGTTCCGGTTATTATTTATTCAACTACTTTAACGGAGGATATAAAATATAGTACGCTTCGTGACGGCGCTTTTGATCATATTGAAAAACCCGACAAAATAGAAACCCTTGTTAAATATCTTAAAAGGGTATTCCAGATCGAGGATTAGTCAAACCAAAATAGGCTGTAAAACAGTATATTTGTATCCTTAATTATTTATAAGATCGTGTTTAAGTTTATTGGCGCCGCTATTGGTTTCTTTCTTTTTAGAAGTATTTTTGGAGCAATTATTGGTTTTGTTATCGGTTCGGTGATCGATAATTTTAAAGTTATTACAGTAAAAGGTGGCGCCGGCGGCGAAGATATTTTTGATTATTACCGCCAACAAGCTTCAAGAAGCCACGAAGATTTTGCAACCATGCTTATGGCTTTATCGGCTGCTGTTATGAAAGCAGATGGCAGGCCTTTAAAAGTTGAGCTGGAATATATAAAAGCTTTTTTTGCGCAGCAATTTGGCCCGCAATACACCAACCAACATTTACAGATCTTAAAACAATTTTTAGATGCACCCAGTATTCCTTTAGATCAGATCTGCCAGGATATTAAATTAAGGATGCAGGTAGAAGTGCGCATACAATTGCTGCATTATTTATTTGGCATTGCTAAAAGCGATGGGCATGTTGCCGATACGGAGATAGACGTATTAAGGCGTATTGCTATGTTGCTGGAGATACCGCAAAGCGATTTTGAGAGTATTAAGAATATGTTCTATCGCGATGTAAATTCGGATTACCACGTGTTAGGAATTGAGCCCTCTGCTACCGATGAAGAAGTTAAGAAGGCATACAGGCAAATGGCCATTCGTTACCATCCCGATAAAGTAAGCCATATGGGCGAAGAATATCAAAAGGGTGCTAAAGAAAAATTCCAAAAGATCCAGGAGGCTTACGAGAATATCAAAAAATCAAGGGGTATCGCCTGATTTTTACTTGTTGTTAGCGGGCATATAACTTGCATGTATCTTATTAAAAATTGTTCGTTATCATTAAAAATTAACGTCATGAAAAAGATACTTTTTATAATCGCCATAAGCTTTTTAGCTTTATCTATTCCTGCTAAAAATAACAGCAGCTTCTTCCAGGATCCTGTAAAAACGCCCAAACACCCTAACCAGGCTACCCATGTTGGCACGGTAGATGGCTCAGCGGGTAAATTTAAAAACCCGCATGTAGATCATCATAAACAAAGCAGTTTTGCGCACAACAGCCATCACTTAAAAACAGCCAAACATCATAAAGAGCATACAACCGGGAAGAATTATGAAAAGGTAGGGAAATAGGTCTCCCGGCCAAAATTTTTTAGTTAAAACAATACACACCTGTTTTTTTGACATTGAATTTCAGTTAAATATGATTTTTTATTGTATATACTAAGTACACTTATTATATTTGTACATATAATATAATTATTTACAATAAAACAAATTAACTATGTGGACAAGATCGTATTCAATCGTAACTAAAGATGTTACCAAAGAACAAATGTGGAAACTATTTGCCGATGTAAACAACTGGCATAAATGGGATAAGGGCATTGAGTATGCCAAACTACACGGTAAGTTCGAAAAAGGCAATGGTTTTGAACTAAAACCAAAGGGCGGACCAAAAGTGAATATAAAATTAGTAGAAACCACCGAGAACCGGTCGTTTACCGATTTTACAAAATTTCCGCTGGCAAAAATGTATGGCCGGCATACCTTTGAAGAAACTGCCGAAGGGCTAAAAATTACTACTACCATGACGGTTACCGGCCCTTTAGGTTTTTTATGGAGAAAGATAGTGGCGCAGGATATAGTAAATAGTTTGCCCGTAGAAATGCCGGCACAAATAAACTACGCCAGCCAATTATAATGGAACCCATAAGATATTGGGTGGCCGCTGTTTCTAAAGAACATGCTGCCCGCGGCGTAGCCGGTTGTTTTACACAAGTGTGCCATGGCAAACAAGCGCCTTTAAAAAGAATGCAGCCAAACGATTGGCTGATCATTTATTCATCAAAGATAAAAATGAGTGCAGACGAAAAATGCCAGGCGTTTACAGCTATAGGGCAGGTTATGGGCGAGGAGATCTACCAATTTGAAATGGCGCCCGATTTTATTCCATATAGAAGGAATATAAAGTTTTACAACTGCCGCGAAACTTCTATCTTGCCATTAATTAACGAGCTTGAATTTATTCAAAACAAAGCAAAATGGGGTTACCCTTTTAGGTTCGGTTTTTTTGAGATCGGGCAAAAGGATTTTAATTTAATTGCATCAAACATGTTGGCCAATGAAAACAAACGGAAAAGTATTTAGCGTAGAAACCCCTGAAGAAAGCACGGGTTTTTTATTGTGGCAGGTTACAAACCTTTGGCAACGGGAGATACGGAAGGCTCTTGAAAAATACGACCTTACGCACTCGCAATTTGTTTTGATGGCCAGTATTTTATGGCTTTCCAAAACCGAAGAAAACATTACACAGGTTCTTTTATCATCGCATACCAAGATCGATCCAATGACAACTTCAACCGTTTTAAGAACTTTACAACAAAAGGGTTTATTAAAACGGCAGGAGCATACTACCGATACCAGGGCTAAAACGGTTAGTCTTACCACTAACGGCGAAAAGGTGGCTAAACTGGCCGTAAAAACGGTTGAGAAGTTTGACAACGATTTTTTTTCTGTTCTGGCTAAGGGAACAAAAGATTTTAACCTTAAGCTGAATTTGCTGTTGCAGCCCGGCAAATGATCCTATTTAAAATTATTTTATTTTTTCTGTATCTTTCATAAGGTTCTTTCCGTTCCATTAACAGAAACCCGGAATTTCTTATGCAAAGTGAGCTCGAAAGGCAATATATTGAAGCTTCTAAAACAGATCCAAAATGTTTTGAAGCTCTTTATACGCTTTATTATGAACGCATTTTAAAATTTATCTACAAACGTGTTGAGAGTCTTGATGATACAAGAGAAATAACAGCTATTGTATTTACCAAAGCGCTTACTAATATTAAAAAGTATAGGCACCAGGGATTTCCATTCTCTAGCTGGTTATACAGGATTGCCATAAACGAGATAAACCAGTTTTACCGCGATTCTAAAAAAATGAGGGTAATAAGCATTGATACTAAAAGCGTTAATAATATTGCGGAAGAAACCGATAAATTAAATTCAGATCTGCGTAGTGCTTTGAAAAAAGCGTTACAATATTTATCAGGAGAAGAATTAATGCTGATAGAGCTGCGTTATTTTGAAGAACGGCCTTTTTTAGAAGTAGGGGAAATATTGGATATAACCGAAAATAACGCAAAGGTTAAAACATACAGAGTGTTAGATAAGTTAAGAACGATCTTTAATAAAATAGCATGAAAATGGATAATTATAAAATATTGGAGGATCGTTCGGAGCTAACACCGGAACAGGTTGCGGCGGGTATGAGTTTTAGCATGGTTCAAAAAAAGGTTTTTACTCCAAAAACCGCTTCTTTAAAAATAACGATCATCAGCGCTGTTGTAACAGTAGCGGTTGTTTCCGGAATTTTTATTTACAGAGCATCTTCATTGCAATCAAAAAACATAAAAGATCAACCGGTAATTAATGATACTATAAAGGAAAACAAAATAATTATAAATACAGATACTATATTGCCTGAATTAAAAGGCGCTGAGAAGATTCCGGAAAAGAAAAGAACAAATGATAGTTCTTATGCTTTGGTAAGACAGGAGGAAAAAGTTGTGATTGAAGAAGTAGAAAATACAGAAGAGATAAAACCTGTTCATTCTTTATCATTCCAACGTTTATCAAATGCCGATTCTGAGAACGCTATTGAAATAAAAGATTCTATTTATGGCCCTGTAAATGTTTCGAAAGGTTATGGAGAATATTTTGAATATGGAGTTAAAACAAATCTCTTTTATTCAGAGATGAATTCTGCCTGGTTTAAATTCACCATTAAACGCGATACTTTGCTAACCTTTCATATTGTGCCAACCTTAGGAACAGACGATTACGATTTTGCCCTGTTTAAATATACAAGCGGTAGTTGCGAGCGCGCCCTGAAAACAAATAAATTAAAGCCCGAACGCATTTGTTTTAGCTGGAATAGCTCGCAAAATAAAAATACCGGTTTATCAAATATGGCAAAAGATACTTTGTTTGAACAAACCTTTGCCAATGGCGAAAAACAAGGAAAAACTTACGCAGCTGCGCTAAAGGTAAAAGCCGGGGAAATATTTTACCTGATGGTAACAAATAATTTGCGCGTACAAAAGAATCAAGACCCCGAAGGGTTTATGATCTATTTTTATAATTACCTGCCAAAAAACAAAGCAAATAAATACAAATAACTAAAATCTAACATCATGAAAAAACAATTATTAAAAACAGTAATTGTAGGCTGTGTATTTACCTTAAACAGCCTCGCACAAAATAACGCCACAAAAACAACTGTGCTCGAAGGGCAATACCTGGGCAAAAATATTATTGTAAAAAACTCTTACGGACCAGGTGGCAAGGGGTTTTGCGTTACCGAAACTAAAGTAAATGGTAAAATAACTAAAGATGAAATTAATGCAAATGTGTTTCAGATCGATCTTTTAGCAGCCGGCGTAAAAGAAGGCGAGAAGGTGAAGATCGAAATAAACTATCTTGATGGCTGTTCCCCATTATCAAAGCCTATGATCATTAATCCATCGGCGATAACAAAATGTTACAAGCTTAAAATTGAAGGAACTTATATGTGGCAGAATTTGTTTGTGATCAATCCGCATATTTCAAAAACAGAATACAGCGTGAAAGAAGTTATAGTTAATGGAAAAACAAGTTCAATAAAAACCAATTCAGGTGTTTTAGAGATAAAATTGCAATCCATGAATTTTAAAGAAAATGAGAAGCTCGATATAGAATTTAAATATGAGCAGGGTTTTGATCCAATTCTATTGAACCCCGAAGCAATAAACTAAACACTCTTTTGATCATTAGAAAAAAGCCTTCTTTTTTGTATCTTTTGCGTGGATTCAGGGCTCAAAAATGCCCTGATTTTCCAAATGTTACCATTTGGTGTTTTATATATAAGAAGGCAAATGAATTCAGGATCAGTAACAGCAAATCTTATTTCAAAAGATCCACAAAAAGGATTGAAGCAGTGTTATGAATTGTACGGTCGTAAGCTCATTAATTACGCAATCAGGTCGTGGAAATTGGAGGAAGACGTTGCCTGGGATCTTCTTTATAAGATACTGTTTAGTTTAAAGGATAAGATCAACCAGTATTCATTTGAATCGGAAGAGAAATTCCAATCCTTTTTATTTCGCACGTTCATTAATTTTATTAAGAATCATTTTAGAGACGATGCGCGGAAGAAAAAAGGGGTGGTAGAGGTTGAATTGAACCAAACACATGAATTTTTAAAAAGTGATAGCAGTGAAACCGAAATGGAAAATCCCAACGTTTTTATTTTGCAGGAAGAATTGGAGAAATTGGAAGATTGGCAAAGGATCTTGTTATTAATGCGTTCGCAGGAAATACCTTATTCAGATATTTCAAAATTACTGGATAAACCAGAATCGCAGTTAAAAGTTTATTACGGCAGGTTAAAAGAATCTTTATTCGAAAAAATGAAACTAAAAATTCAAAGTAAAAAGTAAGATGGAAAAAGATTTTAATAAAAACCCCGATCCAATGGATCTGCTTTTAAAACAGGCTTTTTTAGTGCTTGATGAAAATGATACTGCAACACAAAAGCTTAATGATGTATTTGCAACTTCAATACTAAACAGCAATGAGGCACTTAATGTAAATACTTTAAAGGAAAAAGAATTTTTTAAAAGGATAAATGCAGTAGGTAAAAAAGGCTTTTTTACGGCAAAAAAGTTATGGGTTATTTCTTTTCTTTTGATTGCAGGCATTTGCGTTTTGACTTATTATTTTATTAAAACAGAAAAAGTAAATGCGTATACTACCCCGAAAAACGAATCCACCATAGTGTTGCAGCAAAATGTGGAAATGAAACCTTTAACAGATAAAAGTGAAATAATACCGAAAAAAGACAGTTTAAATTTACAAAGGAGTTTATCGTACAATCGCGTTGAAAAAAGAGATAAACACGAAAATGATCCAAAAACTAATGATAAAAAGATATTTAAGTTTTATGAGCCAAAAAGGTGTGTTATATTACTTCCCAGTCGCTGTTGTTATTGCATTCCTAAAGGACTATCTACTTTTGCAACATCTATTGATTCATCCGGTATCGGGATTGACCGTATTGATTGCGAAACTGTATACAAAACCAAAGCTGTTTCCTGTATCTGGCTTACACTTCAAACAAAAGAAAATTCATATTTGAAGTTAGAAGATCAATTGAAGAATTTTGCTATTAAAGAAGAAAAAGGTCAGGAGATCTATCCTTTTGCCATAAAAGTTACCAATGACCCTAAATTATGGAGCGCTGATCTTAAAGGAAAATCAATTAAAGTAAATTATAATAAAGAAATAAATGTTTTACTGTTCTTCAAAAATGCTGAGCCAAAAATAGGAACTAAGTTAAGGATCAACAATTTTATCGCCACCATCAAAACCGGCGATGAGCTTAATTTAAAATAATCAATTAAAACATATAAAAATGAAACAGATCACTCTTTGCATTTGCACAGCCGCCATTGTATTGGCATTAATTTCGTCTTTTACATTAATAAAAGGTAAGAGTAACGTAATTTCCGATAGATCCGAAAACGAACTCATAGAAATAACGCCTTTGATCCAAAGCACCGTAATGCTTTACGATACTACCAAATTCATCAACGGTGTTAAATATGCCAATTCTCCTAAAGATTACAACGAAGTTGCGAGGACAAAATTTTTAACCTATTCTTCATTTAATTCATTAAAAGCTCAATTACAAATAACATACAACGATCACAAGTCGTTGATCTATTTTGATGCCGAAGCAGGCAATGTAAGCACCACCAGCGAACGAAAAATGCAGGAAGCTAAAGATCTTTTTAAGAAAGTGAACATATTAACCTTTTTCGAATCGTGGTATTATAATAAACATACGGGCGAGATCATAAAAAAGCAATTAGGTTATTCTGTTGGGCAGTGGGATTATGAAAAGCAGGCTTTCAGGGAATGGTACCTGTATTTTACCTCCCAGCAAGCCCGGGCAATTTATTTAAAGAACTGGTAATGTTGTTAAAAAAAACAGCATTGAGTTTACACATCAATGCTGTTTTTTAAAGATCTCGTGCAACACAAAAGCCAGGCGAATGCCGGCTTTTACCAGTTGCTTTTCAATTACCGGTTTGTTTTTATCAATGTAATCCTGCGTAATGTAAGTGTTGTAGTTATACACTTCAGGCAACAATTCGCGGCATTCAACCAGCCAGCTTTCTACATTATCATTTGATATTTTTTTCTTTTCTTCCTTTGATAATCCATTTGCAAAGTTTAAACAATCCGCCAAAGTAATATCAGTTGTTTCAATAATTTCAGAATCCCAAACCTTATGTAAATTACTACCATGTTTTAAAAACCTTACCTGCGCATCGTTTCCGCCTTTATCAGATTTGTAACCGCAATGCAAAGGCTGATGTATATCACCAATTAAATGAAAAATAACTTTAAGATTAAAATTTGTTTTGTCAAAATCCCTGCCCGATTTATCTTTTAAATTAGCCATGGCAATCTCTATTTCATTTACTACTTCAGGGTCTTTCGTTTTAACATAAGTAGCATCTTTTTCAACGTTTACATAATGCCATTTATTCATATGCCGGTAATGCGGCTCGGCTTTTATCTCATCCATCCAAACGGCAGCATCCTCAAAGGTTAGGTCGCCTAAATATTTTTGTACAGAGTCGATCACACTTTTATCTAAACACTTTTTAGCAATAGCCGCTACCAGTTTGTGCCCTTTGCTTCCCCAGGCGTAGCTAAATGTTGGCGTACAGGTAAAAATAAATAATACTATAACAATCGTTGTCTTTTTCATAAGCCTAAAGCTATAACATTTAAATAAAATTAAAGTTACGGAATTGAGTCGGAATTTTTAGATAAAAAAAGATGTGACCCAATAGAATGGAAAAAATAAAATCTCGATCTGTATTTATGTCGTTTCTTTTTTTTTCAATAAAGGCTCCCTAAAGGCAAGCTTTTTGTTACTTTATTTTTAAGTCGACGGTGGTTTTATTTGGCATGGATGGTGGGTTACCTAATCCTCCGGGTACAATGGGGGAATTTGCGGAAACATAATAACTGTATTTCCAACCACGTAATTTTTTATAATATATAATATAATAACCTTTAGAATCTGTCATGGTCGACGCGGCTGAAGATGTATAATAATAGGATTGACCTTTTGCTTCTCTTGCACAAAGTATAAGATCAACCCGAATATTTTGGGCAGGTGCACCTGTTGAATCATAAGTTACATTGCCTTTTACTACACATCCACGTTCATATTTTATGCAGGAAAGACAAGTAAAAATAATTAGGCACAATAGATAAACACTTTTTTTCATTAATAACCATTTTTATAACTAAAAATATAAAATTTAAATATGTTTTAATAAACCGTTTTATAAGTGGCAGCTTTATTAATGTGAAACAAAAAACCCGGTAAAATTTTCACCGGGTTTTTAATTTAGAATTTATCATTCAACATTTCTTATGCTTCTTCTTCAACTTCTTCTTTAGTTGCCATTAAGCGCTCGTACTCTTCTTTGCTTCCAACAACTAATTTTTCGTATTGGCGTAAACCTGTACCTGCAGGAATTAAATGTCCAACAATTACGTTTTCTTTTAATCCTAATAAAGTATCTACTTTACCATTTACTGCAGCTTCGTTCAATACTTTAGTAGTTTCCTGGAATGAGGCAGCACTGATCCAGCTGTTAGTTTGTAATGAAGCACGTGTAATACCTTGTAGTATTGGGTTTGCAGTTGCAGGAACAGCGTCCCTTGCTTCTACAGCTTTTTTGTCTCTGCGTTTCAATAACGAATTTTCATCGCGTAATTTACGTGCAGTAACAATTTGGCCACGTTTTAATTCAGTACTATCACCTGGGTCAAGAATAACTTTTTTACCAAAGATATTATCGTTCTCGGTCATAAAGTCGCCTTTGTTGATCAATTGTTGTTCTAAGAACATAGTATCACCCGGATCAACGATCTCAACTTTACGCATCATCTGACGAACAATTGTTTCGAAATGTTTGTCATTTAATTTCTGACCTTGTAAACGGTAAACCTCTTGAATTTCATTTACTAAATATTCCTGAACAGCAGTTGGTCCTTTAATAGATAAGATATCACCAGGGCTGATGGCACCGTCAGATAACGGGCTTCCTGCGCGGATGAAGTCATTTTCCTGAACAAGGATATGCTTGCTTAAGTTAACTAAGTATCTGCGTTGTTCGCCGGTTTTAGCTTCTACTAAAACTTCGCGGTTACCACGTTTAATTTTACCAAAAGTAACAATACCGTCAATTTCAGAAACTACAGCAGGGTTAGATGGGTTACGTGCTTCGAACAATTCAGTTACACGAGGTAAACCACCGGTGATATCACCAGTTTTACCGGTAACGCGAGGGATCTTAACTAAGATCTGACCCGGTTCGATCTTTGTTCCTTCGTTCACAATGATATGTGCACCAACTGGAATGTTATATGTTTTAAGAGCTTCACCTTTTTTATCGGCAATTCTCATTAAAGGGCTCATTGTTTTATCTTTACTTTCAATGATCACTTTTTCACGGAAACCTGTTTGCTCATCAGATTCTTCACGGTAAGTAATGTTTTCTTTGATTTGTTCGTACTCTACAGTACCACCAAATTCAGAAACAATTACCGCGTTATATGGATCCCAATCACAGATCAACTCTCCTTTTTTAACTTTAGTGCTAGGTTTGATGTAAAGCTGCGAACCGTAAGGAATGTTACCTGTTGTTAAAGTAATACCTGTGTTCACATCAATAATACGCATCTCTGTAGAACGACCGATAACCACATTGGCTTTTTTGCCATCAGGGTTAATACGTTCAACAGTACGTAATTCATCAATTTCAATGATACCATCGTATTTTGCAATTAAGCTTGACGATGCAGCAGTGTTACTTGCTGTACCACCCACGTGGAAGGTACGAAGTGTTAACTGTGTACCCGGCTCACCAATTGATTGTGCGGCAATAACACCTACAGCTTCACCTAACTGAACCATACGGCCATTAGCTAAGTTACGTCCGTAACATTTTGCGCAAACACCAACGCGGCTTTCGCAGGTTAATACCGAACGGATATCTACAGTTTCAATTGGAGACTGATCAATGATCGCACCAATATCTTCAGTAATAATTTCTCCGCCTTCGATAATTAACTCACCTGTTGTTGGATGGTATACATCTGTAACAGTTGTACGGCCTAATAAACGATCGTATAAAGTTTCAACAACATCATCATTGTTTTTCAATGCTGTCATGCTTAATCCACGAAGGGTTCCGCAATCAGATTGTGTAATGATAACATCTTGTGCAACGTCAACTAAACGACGTGTTAAGTAACCTGCATCGGCAGTTTTTAACGCCGTATCAGCTAAACCTTTACGCGCACCGTGAGTTGAAATAAAATATTCTAAGATCGATAAACCTTCACGGAAGTTTGATAATACAGGGTTTTCAATAATTGAAGCAGTTGTGTCACCCGCTTTTTGAGGCTTAGCCATCAAACCACGCATACCACTTAACTGTTTAATTTGTTCCTTACTACCACGCGCTCCCGAATCAAGCATCATAAATACAGGGTTAAAACCTTGTCTGTCTGAGCTTAATTTATCTAATACTTTTTTAGTTACTTTAGAGTTGGTATGTGTCCAGATATCGATGATCTGGTTGTAACGCTCGTTGTTAGTGATAAAGCCCATATTATAGTTACTCACCACTTCATCTACCTGAACCTGCGATTCATCAATGATCTTCATTTTTTCTTCAGGAATTTGGATATCTCCTAAGTTAAATGATAAACCACCTTTAAACGCTGTTTTAAAACCTAATTCTTTGATATCATCTAAGAATTTAGCTGTTTTAGCCATACCGGTTTTCTTAACAACCATACCAATGATATCACGAAGAGATTTTTTGGTCAACAATTCGTTGATGTATCCAACCTCTTGTGGTACTACGGTATTAAAAATAACACGACCTACAGAAGTATCAATTAGTTTTGTAACTAATTTATCGCCTTCTAAAGCATTGTTAATTTTTATCTTAATTTGTGCGTGAAGATCAACGCTCTTCTCATTTAAAGCAATAATTACTTCTTCTGCACTATAGAAAACTTTTCCTTCGCCTTTAACAGCATCGTTAGGTAGGTTCTTTTTAGATTTAGTTAAGTAATATAAACCCAACACCATGTCTTGCGATGGAACCGAAACCGGTGCACCGTTAGACGGGTTTAAGATGTTGTGAGAAGCAAGCATTAAGATCTGCGCTTCCAAAATAGCCGCATGTCCTAACGGTACGTGCACTGCCATTTGATCGCCGTCAAAATCGGCGTTAAACGCTGTACAAACCAATGGATGTAACTGAATAGCTTTACCTTCAATTAATTTTGGCTGGAAAGCCTGGATACCTAGCCTGTGCAATGTTGGGGCGCGGTTTAACATAACCGGGTGGCCTTTTAATGCGTTCTCTAAGATATCCCAAACAATTGGTTCTTTTTTATCTACAATTTTTTTAGCGGATTTTACAGTTTTAACAATACCACGCTCAATCATTTTACGAATGATAAATGGTTTGAATAATTCTGCTGCCATATCTTTTGGCAAACCGCACTCGTGTAATTTTAATTCAGGCCCTACAACAATTACCGAACGGGCAGAGTAGTCAACACGTTTACCTAATAAGTTTTGACGGAAACGACCTTGTTTACCTTTTAATGAATCTGATAAAGATTTTAAAGGACGGTTGCTATCAGTTTTAACGGCATTAGATTTACGTGAGTTATCGAATAACGAGTCAACAGATTCCTGTAACATACGTTTTTCGTTACGTAAGATCACATCCGGAGCTTTAATTTCAATTAAACGCTTTAAACGGTTGTTACGGATAATAACACGACGGTATAGATCGTTCAAATCTGAAGTTGCGAAACGGCCGCCATCTAGTGGCACCAACGGACGTAATTCAGGTGGAATTACCGGAACAACTTTTACGATCATCCACTCAGGGCGGTTAACCACATTTTGGTTGGCCTGGCGGAATGCTTCAATAACCTGTAAACGTTTTAAAGCTTCGTTCTTACGTTGTTGAGATGTTTCTGTATTTGCCTTGTGACGTAAGTCGTAAGACATTTCATCTAAATTTAAACGCGATAACAGATCCTGAACTGCTTCAGCACCCATTTTAGCGATAAATTTATTTGGATCTGCTTCGTCTAACAATGCATTTTCTTTTGGCAATGTATCTACTACGTTCAAATATTCTTCTTCTGTTAAGAAATCCAAATATGAAACGCCATTTTCTGCAGCAGCACCCGGATTAATTACTACATAACGTTCGTAGTAAATGATCATATCTAATTTTTTTGTTGGTAAACCCAATAAGTAACCAATTTTATTTGGTAACGAACGGAAATACCAGATATGAGCAACAGGTACCACTAAATTGATATGGCCCATGCGCTCGCGACGTACTTTCTTCTCGGTAACTTCAACACCACAACGGTCGCACACAATGCCTTTGTAACGAATACGTTTGTATTTACCACAATGACATTCGTAATCTTTTATCGGACCAAAAATACGCTCGCAGAACAAACCATCTCTTTCAGGTTTGTAAGTACGGTAGTTAATGGTTTCCGGTTTTAATACCTCACCGCTTGAACGACGAAGAATGGTCTCCGGCGATGCAAGGCTGATGGTTATTTTTGAGAAATTTGATTTTTGTTTGTTATCTCTTCTTAATGCCATGTTTGTTTTTTTTCTTTTACATTATGAAATTCTTTGATCTTACTTTTGGAAATTTTTCCCGACCCTTTTTCAGAGCCGGGAAAATCATTAATCCATTGTAATATCTAACGCCAGACCTCTTAATTCGTGCAACAATACGTTAAACGATTCAGGAATACCAGGTGAAGGAATGTTATCGCCTTTTACAATTGCTTCGTAAGCTTTTGCACGGCCCATAACGTCATCCGACTTCACAGTTAATAATTCCTGTAACACATTTGCAGCACCGTATGCTTCAAGCGCCCAAACTTCCATCTCACCAAAACGCTGACCACCAAATTGTGCTTTACCACCTAAAGGTTGTTGCGTAATTAATGAATATGGTCCGATTGAACGGGCATGCATCTTATCATCTACCATGTGTCCTAATTTTAACATGTAAATGATACCAACGGTTGCAGGTTGATCAAAGCGCTCACCGGTACCACCATCATAAAGGTATGTACGGCCAAATTGTGGTACACCAGCTTTTTTAGTGTATTCGTCAATTTGTTCAAGGCTTGCACCGTCAAAGATAGGAGTAGAGAATTTCAATCCTAATTTTTGACCTGCCCATGCTAATACTGTTTCATAAATCTGTCCAAGGTTCATACGTGATGGTACACCTAATGGATTTAATACTATATCCACAGTTGTTCCATCTTCCAAGAACGGCATATCTTCTTCTTTAACGATACGTGCAACGATACCTTTGTTACCGTGACGGCCCGCCATTTTATCACCCACTTTTAACTTACGTTTCTGAGCAATATAAACTTTAGCTAACTGAACAATTCCGGTTGGTAATTCATCACCAACAGTGATCTGGAATTTCTCGCGCTTGTATTTTCCTAAATAATCGTTGTATTGAATTAAGAAGTTATGTAACAAACGTTCAATTTGTTCGTTTTTATCTTTATCAGTTGTCCAGTTGCCCGGATTAACTTCAGAATAATCAACACGCTCTAATAATTTTTGAGTGAATTTTGTTCCGCGAGGGATCACTTCTTCACCTAAGATATTAGAAACACCTTGAGAAGTGCGGCCATTTACAAGAACGAATAATTTATCAACTAATTTTAATTTTAAGTTGTAAACGTTCTTCTCGTGATCTGCATCTAATTTCTCAATTAGTGGTTTTTCTTCTGCTTTTGCTTTTTTATCTTTAATTGCGCGAGAGAATAATTTTTTCTCAACGATCACACCTTTAATTGAAGGCGAAACACGTAAAGAAGCATCTTTCACATCGCCGGCTTTATCACCAAAGATAGCGCGAAGTAATTTTTCTTCAGGAGATGGATCAGTTTCACCTTTTGGAGTGATCTTACCAATTAAAATATCCCCTTCTTTTACATCGGCACCAATACGGATAATACCTTTTTCATCAAGATCTTTAGTTGCATCTTCACTAACGTTAGGAATATCCGGAGTTAATTCCTCCATACCACGTTTAGTATCACGTACCTCTAACGAATATTCATCAATGTGAATAGAAGTAAAGATATCTTCGCGAACAATTTTTTCGTTAATTACGATAGCATCCTCAAAGTTATAACCTTTCCAAGGCATGAACGCTACTTTTAAGTTGCGGCCCAATGCTAATTCGCCATCTTGTGTAGCGTAACCTTCGCATAACACTTGTCCTTTGGTAACTTTATCACCTTTCTTAACGATAGGTTTTAAGTTGATACAAGTGCTTTGGTTGGTTTTTTGGAATTTGGTTAATTTATAAGTTTTAACATCGCCTTCAAAGCTGATCAATTTCTCATCTTCGTTACGGTTGTAACGGATAGTGATTGATTGAGCATCTACATATTCTACTACACCTTCGCCTTCAGCATTGATCAATACGCGGCTATCTTCGGCAACACGCGCTTCGATACCTGTACCAACAATTGGCGCTTGTGGGCGTAAAAGTGGAACAGCCTGGCGTTGCATGTTCGATCCCATTAACGCACGGTTGGCATCATCATGCTCTAAGAACGGAATTAATGAAGCCGCGATAGAAGCAATTTGATTTGGCGCAATGTCCATCAAATGAACTTTGTCTGGCTCAAGAATAGGGAAATCACCTTCGTAACGGGCTGTTACTTTTTTGGTTTTAATATTTCCTTTTTCGTCAAGATCAACGTTTGCCTGTGCAATATTTTTTTGGTCTTCTTCTTCTGCCGTTAAATAAATAACCGGTTTGTTGGCATCTAATTTTCCATTAGTAACAGTACGGTATGGAGTTTCGATGAAACCTAATTTATTTACTTTAGCATAAACACATAAAGATGAGATCAAACCAATGTTTGGACCCTCTGGTGTTTCGATAGTACAAAGACGGCCGTAGTGTGTATAGTGAACGTCACGTACCTCAAAACCTGCACGCTCACGAGATAAACCTCCTGGCCCGAGTGCCGATAGACGACGCTTGTGCGTGATCTCCGATAACGGGTTGGTTTGATCCATGAACTGTGATAACTGATTGGTTCCGAAGAACGAATTAATTACAGATGATAATGTTTTAGCATTGATAAGGTCGGTAGGGGTAAACACCTCGTTATCGCGTACGTTCATACGCTCACGGATGGTACGTGCCATACGCGCTAAACCTACGCCAAACTGAGAGAACAATTGCTCACCTACAGTACGTACACGACGGTTAGATAAGTGATCGATATCATCCACATCTGTTTTTGAGTTAATTAACTCGATCAGATATTTAATGATCAGGATCATATCTTCTTTGGTCAATACGCGGATCTCCATTGGGATGTTCAATCCTAATTTTTTGTTGATACGGTAACGGCCAACTTCACCAAGATCGTAACGTTTGTCTGAGAAAAATAATTTGTCAATCACGCCACGTGCAGTTTCCTCATCTGGTGGTTCTGCATTACGTAATAAACGGTAAATAAATTCAATCGCTTCTTTTTCAGAGTTGGTAGAATCTTTTTGTAAGGTATTGTAGATAATTGCAAAATCGGCGGTATTTACATCCTGTTTGTGAAGGATGATAGATTTAACGCCTGCATCGGCAATAATATCAATATGTTCATCTTCTAAAACAGTTTCACGGTCTAAGATCACCTCGTTACGCTCAATAGATACCACCTCGCCGGTATCCTCATCCACAAAATCTTCAACCCATGTTTTAAGAACACGTGCAGCTAACCTGCGGCCAACTTCACGTTTTAAACCTGCTTTACTAACTTTTACTTCGTCAGCCAAGCCAAATATTTCTAAGATCTGTTTATCGCTTTCAAAACCGATAGCGCGCAATAGAGTAGTAACAGGTAACTTTTTCTTACGATCGATGTAAGCGTACATTACGTTATTGATATCTGTTGCAAATTCTATCCAGCTTCCTTTAAAAGGGATAACGCGGGCACTGTATAATTTAGTTCCGTTAGCGTGGCGGCTTTGTCCGAAAAACACACCGGGTGAACGGTGTAATTGCGAAACAATAACGCGCTCGGCGCCATTTATAATAAATGAACCTTTTGGGGTCATGTATGGGATGGTTCCCAAATACACGTCTTGCATAATCGGTTCAAAATCTTCATGTTCAGGATCTGTGCAATAAAGGTATAATTTAGCCTTTAAAGGAACAGAGTAGGTAAGTCCGCGTTCAATACACTCTTCAAGAGCGTAACGAGGCGGGTCGATATAATAATCCTTAAATTCTAATACGAAGTTATTACGCGCATCAGAAATTGGAAAATTTTCGGCAAACACTCTAAATAAACCTTCTTTTTTACGGTTCTCAGGTGTTGTTTCTAATTGAAAGAAATCCTGGAAGGATTTTACCTGAATATCTAAGAAATCAGGGTATTCGATTGGAAATTTGTTAGACGAGAAATTAACTCGTTTTTGAATTTTTGTACTTGCAGCCAAGGTATATGTGAGGTTTAATTAATACAATTATGTCTTCCCAAAGTTCGCTGTTTTTTTAAACTTAAAAAAACAGGTAAATAGCCCTTTTTAGTTAAAAAAGGCTATTTACAAGTCAATTACAACAGAATTACTTAATTTCTGCTTTAGCACCAGCTTCTTCTAAAGCTTTTTTAATTGCTTCAGCTTCTTCTTTGCCAACACCTTCTTTAACCGGTTTTGGAGCACCGTCAACTAGGTCTTTTGCTTCTTTTAAGCCTAAACCTGTTAAGTCTTTAACAACTTTAACAACTCCTAATTTAGCAGCGCCTGCTTCTAATAACATTACGTCAAAAGATGTTTTTGCAGCAGCAGCTTCTCCGCCACCACCACCGGCAGCAACTACAACTGCAGCAGCAGCTGGTTCGATTCCGTATTGATCTTTTAATACAGTTGCTAATTCTTGTACTTCTTTAACGGTTAAGCCTACTAATTGTTCAGCTATTGATTTTATATCAGCCATTTTATGGTTTTTTTACTTGTTAATTAATTTGTTTATTTTTTACTTTATTTGATTGTTTTTCAACATATTAAGCAGCTTTTTCGCCTTTGTTCTCTAAAGCACCTAAAACGCGTTTTATTGGAGATTGTAATAACATAACTACATCTGCAATTAATTCGTTTTTCGATTTTAAAGCTGCTAAAGAATCTAATTGGTTATCGCCAATAAATACCATTTGCTCAACATAAGCAGCTTTTAAAGCCGGCTTTTTGTCGTTTTTACGAAAATCTTTAATGATCTTGGCCGGTGCATTTGATACATCGGTAAACATTAAAGCTGTTTCGCCTTTTAATGCTGGTATTAACTCGGCTAATTTACTGTCATTAGCTCTTTCAATTGCTTTTTTAAGTAATGTATTTTTTACAACAGTTACCGATACTTGTTTCTCGAAACATTGTTTACGAAATGCATTTACTTTTTCAACTGTTAATGTTGAACAATCTGCTAAATAGATTTTATCGTTGGCATTTAATTTTGCTACCAACTGCTCTATTACTTCTGTTTTTTCAGTTTTATTCATTTTTAGCAGTTTTTTTAGTTAAGTACTTTAGTATCGATGATAATGCCAGCGCTCATGGTACTGCTTAGGGTAACTGATTTTACATAAGTTCCTTTTGCAGAAGATGGCTTTAACTTGATAATAGTTTGCAATAATTCATTCGCGTTATCAGCAATTTTTTCAGCGGTAAAAGATGCTTTACCAATTCCTGCGTGAATGATACCTGCTTTATCTACTTTAAAGTCAATTTTTCCACCTTTTGAGTCTGTTACTGCTTTGCCGATATCCATGGTTACGGTTCCGGTTTTAGGGTTTGGCATTAAACCACGTGGGCCTAATACGCGTCCTAAAGCACCAACTTTACCCATTACAGAAGGCATAGTAATAATTACATCTACATCAGTCCATCCACCTTTGATTTTCTCGATGTATTCATCTAATCCTACGAAATCCGCGCCTGCTGCTTTTGCTTCTGCTTCCTTATCAGGAGTTACAATAGCCAAAACACGCAAAGTTTTACCAGTACCGTGAGGTAAGGTAACTGTACCGCGTACCATTTGATTAGCTTTACGAGGATCAACTCCTAAACGGATCGCAAGATCCACCGATGCATCAAATTTAGTAGTAGTGATATCTTTCACAATCTTAGATGCTTCGGCCACTGAATAAGACTTGCTAGCGTCAAATTTTGCGTTAGCTGCTTTTCTTTTTTTAGTCAATGTTGCCATTTTGTTAAGCTTTTTTGTTTATTAATAAATTGATTGATTTTTTAGTAAGGTTTTTGGCCTGATACTGTTACTCCCATGCTACGTGCTGTACCTACAACCATATTCATTGCAGATTCAATAGTAAAGCAGTTCATATCTACAATCTTGTCTTCAGCGATAGTACGTACCTGATCCCAGGTTAACGAACCCACTTTTTTACGGTTACTTGTAGCTGACCCAGCTTTAATTTTAGCAATTTCCAGGATCTGGATAGCAACTGGCGGACGTTTGATAACGAAATCAAACGACTTATCAGAATAAACATTAATAATAACCGGTAATACTTTACCAGGTTGTTGTTGGGTTCTTGCATTAAATTGCTTACAGAACTCCATAATGTTTACCCCTTTTGCACCTAATGCAGGTCCGATTGGAGGAGAGGGATTAGCAGCGCCACCTTTAATTTGCAATTTTACAATTGCCGATAACTCTTTTGCCATTTTTTTATTTGTTTTATTTGTTTATGCGTTTCAAACGGCTCATCGTTCTGTACGCGGTTCATATCGGGTTTTCATTTCAGGAGATACTTTGAGTTGGAAGCAGCAAAGCGTCTCATGTTCCTTTAATTACTAACCTTCAATTTTTTTATTTATAATTATTCTCTTTCTACTTCACCGAAATTCAATTCAACCGGCGTTTTACGGCCAAAGATCTTAACGGTAACTTTAATTTTTTTCTTGTCTTCCATTACCTCTTCGATTACGCCGTTAAAGCCATTGAAAGGGCCATTGATCACTTTTACCGATTCGCCTACCATGTAGTTTGATGCTACAGTGCCTTCGCTTTCGGTTAATTCATCTACTTTTCCTAAAATACGGTTAACCTCGCTAATGCGCATTGGCACCGGGTCTCCGCCTTTGGTTTCACCTAAAAAGCCAATTACGCCTGTAATGTTCTTAATAATGTGAGGGATCTCTCCCGAAAGGTTAGCTTCGATCAATACATAGCCCGGATAAAAAGAACGTTCTTTTGTTGTTTTTTTTCCATTACGGATCTGGATCACCTTTTCCGTTGGAATTAAAACCTGCGATACAAAATCGTTTAATTTTAAACGTGTGATCTCAACTTCAATATATTGTTTTATCTTTTTCTCTTGCCCGCTAATAGCACGTACCACGTACCATTTTTTGGTTGAGTTGTCAGTTTTTACTGTATCGGCCATTTTTAAAATTCTTAAAATTATTTAATAATGTCGTAAGCTTGTTTCATTAAAATGTCAAAAACTTTGTCCATTCCAAAAACGATCAAAGCAATAATAACAGATGAGATCAAAACAACGATAGCGCTGCTTTGAAGCTCAGGCCATGTTGGCCAGCTCACTTTATTAACTAATTCATTTTTAGTTTCTGAAAAATATGTTCCTATTTTGCTCATTTCTTTTCGTTTTTTTTATTACCAATTTTCGTTGCACGGGTGGAGAGATTCGAACTCCCATCAACGGTTTTGGAGACCGGTATGCTACCATTGCACCACACCCGTAAGCTGTGTTTTTTAAGTCCTTTTATAAATGGCAAAATGGCTTCCTGTTTAAAGGAGCCATTTTGCCTATATATTTTGACTATGGCTTAGTCTAAAATTTCAGTTACCTGACCAGCACCTACGGTACGGCCACCTTCACGGATAGCAAAGCGTAAACCTTTGTCCATCGCGATCGGGTTGATCAAGTTAACAGTAATTGTAACGTTATCTCCAGGTAATACCATTTCGCGGCCTGCTTCTAACTCGATCTCTCCAGTTACGTCAGTTGTACGGAAATAGAATTGCGGACGATATTTATTTTGGAATGGAGTGTGACGTCCACCTTCTTCTTTTTTCAAGATATACACCTCAGCTTTGAATTTAGCATGTGGTTTTACAGTGCCTGGTTTAATGATAACCATCCCACGTTTAATATCTTTTTTCTCGATACCACGTAATAATAAACCTACGTTATCTCCAGCCTCACCGTAATCAAGGATCTTACGGAACATCTCAACACCTGTTACAGTAGATTTTAATTTATCAGCACCCATACCAATGATCTCAACCTCATCAGCAGAGTTGATAACGCCAGTTTCGATACGACCAGTAGCAACAGTACCACGACCAGTGATCGTGAACACGTCTTCTACAGGCATCAAAAATGGTTTATCTTTTTCACGTGGAGGAAGTGGAATGTAGTTATCAACTGCATCCATTAACTCCATAATTTTATCAACCCATTTTGGATCGTTATTTAATCCACCTAAAGCAGAACCACGGATAATTGGTGTGTTATCACCATCAAATTTATAGAAAGATAATAATTCGCGGATCTCCATTTCAACTAAGTCTAATAACTCAGCATCTTCCACCATATCCACTTTGTTCATGAATACAACCAATTTAGGCACACCTACCTGGCGAGCTAAAAGGATATGTTCACGAGTTTGAGGCATTGGACCATCTGTTGAAGCAACCACTAAAATTGCACCATCCATTTGGGCAGCACCAGTAACCATGTTTTTTACGTAATCCGCGTGACCAGGGCAATCAACGTGAGCATAGTGACGTTTTGCTGTAGCGTACTCTACGTGAGAGGTGTTAATTGTGATACCACGCTCTTTTTCTTCAGGAGCATTATCAATTGAAGAGAAGTCACGAACTTCTGCTAAACCTTTACTTGCTAAAACTGTAGTAATTGCTGCAGTTAAAGTAGTTTTACCGTGATCTACGTGACCAATTGTTCCAATGTTTACGTGTGGTTTGGAACGGTCGAATTTTTCTTTTGCCATAGTTGTTATTTTTTACTTTGTTGTTTTTATATATTTATTTTTCTTTTACTCTTATTTGAGCTGTTGAGCAGGATTGAACTGCCGACCTCCTCCTTACCAAGGAGGTGCTCTACCACTGAGCTACAACAGCTTATTTTTTTGCTTTTTAATATTAAAAAGCCGCCTGTAATTCACTTTTTCAAAAGAACGGTCTGCCTCACATGCCAAAAGTCCCTCTTTTTGGGACTTTCAAAAAAATAAAAAACCGGTAAACAAGTCTTTTATTCCTTTGTCGCCTCTCGTATCAGGCGTATTTTCAACCTCATCTAGTACAATTCTCATTATCTTTTAAAAACCCACCGGATTTTTAACCTGAGCGAAAGACGGGTCTCGAACCCGCAACCTCCAGCTTGGAAGGCTGGAGCTCTACCAATTGAGCTACTTTCGCTTATTATTTAAGATTTTTGACCTAAGATCTAAGATTTTTAAATCCAAAATCAGCAATCTGAAATCTTAAATTCCAATAGCCTGTGGGGACAGGAGGATTCGAACCTCCGAAGTCGAAACAACAGATTTACAGTCTGTCCCATTTGGCCACTCTGGTATATCCCCTTTCACAAAAAAATGAGCCGAAGAAGGGACTCGAACCCCCGACCTACTGATTACAAATCAGTGGCTCTACCAGCTGAGCTACTTCGGCTTTTTTTGTATTTTTAAAGAACTGCCCTTAAAAAGGGATGGCAAAGGTAATAATACTTTTTACTTTAACAAAATATTTATTGTTTTTTTTGACCTTTTTTTAAAGTTTTTTTTGCTTTTTATTTCAAAAAAAATTCCGGCGCAAATATACGGCTTATTTTAAGATCCTTAGCTCGTTTGGAAAGTAATTATTTATACGGTTTGGTAGGATCTTTGCCCAACCCAGGCCGTAATTCTTGTAGGTCATTAACACTAATCCTTTTAAAAGGCTTTGATGTTCAAAATTTTCCTTTTTTAAAAACCTTATCGCCTGGTCCAGCGAAAGGTCTAAAACCGGCAGATCCTTATTCAAACTATTCAATAGCGCCAATTCGTGGTTTGGTACCACGTCTTTTCCTTTAATTTCGCCAATTACAGCGCCTGCTTTCTTAAAATAAAAATGCTTCTCAAAAGCCGTTAAAAACTGCAGGGCTGCGGGGTTTAAAACATGAAAACGCTCATTCTTTTTTATTACAGAGTTATCAGAAAGCTCTATAAACGGCGCCAATATTGCCAATTCAGCTTTCGAAATATCTAAATTAGCTTTCTTTTTATGCAAAACGGTATTTTGATCCTGATCTCTTTTTCGTAAAACGGCACAGAAAAAACCTTCGCTTTTTGTAAGATGCGGGTAAAACCGGTAGCCGTATTGGGTTTCAATAATGCCCCAGTCTTTTTTTACCGGTAATTTTAGGTACTCAAGACCATGCTCTGAAATAAGCCATTCTACGATCTTTTCATTCTCTTCAACAGAGTATGAACAGGTACTGTATACCAAAATGCCATTTTCTTTTAATGCAGGCAGCAGATCGGCCAGGATCTTTTGCTGGCGGATGCTGCAGGTGTTTACATTATCCTCACTCCACTGGTCTATGGCATCGGGTTGTTTTCTGAAAAGTCCGCTACCGCTGCATGGAGCGTCGATCACCAGCGCGTCAAAAAAAGAATTGAGTTCTGAGAATTTTTGAAGATCATTGTTGGTAACTATGGTGTTACAGGTGCCCCATTTACTAATGTTTTCAACCAAAATATCCGCCCTTGATTTTATGAATTCATTTGCAATTAATAAACTTTGATTATTTATTAAAGAATTAATTAAGGTGCTTTTGCCGCCGGGGGCAGCGCATGCATCCAGTATAGTTAAGGGTTTATCAAGATCAACCGAGTGTTTTAATGCAAATTCAATGAACATGCTTCCTGGTTCCTGAACATAATAACAACCTGCATGAAATAAGGGATCGTGGGTAAACGATGGCCGTTCATTTATATAATATCCATCATTACTCCAGGCAACCTTTTCATTTACACTAAAATCCAATTGCGCTTTTTTGAAAGGATTTAAGCGGATGGATGTGATCTTATGTTCTTCTTTATGCGCCTCCACAAAAGCTTCTGCATTAAAATGTTCTAATTGCGATAAGCTGTTTAAAAGTTGTTGCGGGAGCTTTGGCATATTTAAATTTTAAACAGTTTCTTTGTTTGTGGATTTTTCGGAGCACAAAGTAAAGAAATTATTGCTAACGCCGGAAATGGCAGAGCATAAAATTAAGCAATGGTGCGCCTACCAGGAACGTTCGCAAAATGAAACGCGCCGCAAGCTATATGAATATGGTTTAAACGAAGAATCAGTTGAACACATTATCTCGAACCTGATCTCTGAGAATTTTTTGAATGAAGAACGTTTTGCATCGGCACTTACCAGCGGAAAATTCAGGATCAAACATTGGGGCAGGGTTAAAATTAAAATAGAATTAAAAAAACATAAGATATCGGAGTATTCTATTAATAAAGCTTTAAAAAGTATTGATGGAGACGATTATATACATATACTTACTTTAGTTCTTGAAAAAAAAATAAGGCAAACAAAAACAAACGATAAACAAAAGCTATATTACGGTACTTTAAATTACGCTGTTTCGCGCGGATTTGAAAGCGACCTGGCAAAAGAAGAATTAAATAAATTATTGAAATAAAAAACTATGAATTTAGATCTTAAAAATAAACGAGCTATTGTTTGCGGCAGCACACAAGGTATTGGTAAAGCTGTAGCCCTTGAATTGGCGGCAATGGGAGCAAATGTAACCCTGATCGCCAGAAATGAGCAGGCATTAAAAACAACCAAGGCAGAATTAAGTAATAACGGTTCGCAGCTACACTCCTATATATGTGCAGATTTTAGCGAGCCGCAAAAATTAAAAGAGCTGGTAGAACAATTCATCCAGCGCAGCGGTTTTGTAAATATTTTAATAAATAATACAGGTGGCCCGCCATCAGGACCAATTATAAACGCAAAAACAGACGAATTCCTTTCAGCCTTTAATAATCATTTAATATGTAACCATGTATTAACACAGGCCTGTATGGAAGGAATGAAGCAAAGCGGTTATGGCAGGATCATTAATGTAATTTCCACATCGGTAAAACAGGCTTTACCAAATCTTGGTGTTAGTAATACCATTAGGGCAGCTGTAGGTAACTGGGCAAAGACCATGGCCAATGAATTAGGAAAATTTGGAATCACCGTTAACAATGTTTTACCCGGCGCAACAGCTACACAACGTTTATCTAACATTATTGAGAATAAAGCTTTAAAAACCAACGTAAATAATGATGAGATAAAAAAAGAAATGCTACATGAAATTCCGCTGGGAAGATTTGCCGATGCATCGGAAGTTGCCAATGCAGTAGCGTTCCTGGCCTCGCCAGCCGCCGCTTATATCAATGGAATTAACCTTCCGGTGGATGGCGGCAGAACCACTTCTTTATAGAAATTAACAATCGAGTGTTTATTTCAGTTAACGCTTTGGTGTTACTAAAACATTGATTGACCGATAAAACCCGGCACTTACTTAAAGTATTTTAGTGCCATGATAAAATACTTATTTATTCTGGTTAACGCATTCACCGTATTCTTATACAGTTTATTTGGTGGAGATAATGGGATCACCGTATCTGGTAATATCCCTAAAACGATAACAGCAGGGCAAGAAGTGCCTATCGAAATTAAGGTTACAAAAGGCAGCATGAGCGGCTTTGCAAAACTTCAATTAGAAGTGCCCGAAGGCTTAAGTATAAAAGAAGGCGATAATAAAGGCGCCAACTTTAGCTATTCAGATGGCGTGGCTAAATGGGTTTGGGCAAGCCTGCCAAGCGATGCAGATATTATTATTAAAGCCACTTTGGCTGCAGCAGGCTCTGCATCCGGTGCTAAAACCATTGGCGCAAAATATTCTTATGTTGAAAATAATGCTAAACAAGTAGTTGAAATGGTGCCCATTGAAGTCACCATAGAAGCAGCAACAGCGGCAACTACGCCAACTACCACCACAACCGAAACACCTGCTAATACAACGCCAACAACAGCGGCTACCGAAACAAATACACAAACAACTACAAACACTAACTCAAATAAAGAACCTGCAGGTAACATAACAGTGGTAAGAACAATTACCAAAGGCGTTACAGATGCAGAATACATTGTTAACTTAAAAGTAAAAAAAGGATCAACCCGTGGTTTTGCAAGATATAGCGATGATCTGCCGGCCGGTGTAACCGCAAAGGCTATTAATACTGACGGAAGCTCTTTCTCAGTAGCAGACGGTAAAGTTAAATTTGTTTGGGTAAGCGTTCTTTTAAAAGATGAATTGGAATTATCGTATTCATTGAACAGCAATACTTCCAGAATAATGACTTTAAAAGGCGAATATTCATATTTAGAAGATAACCAAAGCAAAAAATATTTATTAAAGCCCGAACAGCTGGATATCACTATAAACCCGGTTGCTACAACCACGCCGACAGAAACAGCAACTACGCCTACCGTTGCCGCTGTAACACCAACCATAGCGAATACTACCCCAACCGTTGCGGTTGTAACACCAACAGAAACTACGGCTACGCCTACAGTAGCTGCAACTACGCCTACAGAAGCAGTTGCAACACCAACTGTAGCAGTTGTAACGCCAACCGAAACACCGGTTACCACGGTTACCGAAACGCCTGCTACAACAAGGCAGGAAGGTTCAGTAGATTATCGCGTACAAATTGGTGCATTTACCAATAGCAACGTTAGCGCATCGGCTCTAAAACGCCAGTTCAGGATCTCAGAAAACATTAAAAGCGAATTCCAGGGAGGTTTTTCTAAATTTATGGTAGGTTCTCACAGCGAATACAAAGGTGCTCGCGACCAAAGAGAATCTATCAGAAACAACAACGGCGTTAAAGGTGCATTTGTTGTTGCATACAATCAAACAAAGCGCATCACCGTTCAGGAAGCCTTAATGATTAGCAATCAAAAGTGGTATAAATAGATTTTTTTTTCTATTTTTACAGTAATTAATTCTTTATGAGGAAACTAATACTTTTGGCTATATTTTTAGTTTCTGTAACTGTTCGTTCCCAAACAGATACATCGCTTAATTTTTCGCCATTAGATAAATTATCGCCTGATGAATTATTACAACATTACATCAACGAAAAAGAACCTGTTTCTTTATACAAAGGCCCTGAGAAAATTGGAGATTCTTTATACGAAATACTTAATCCTTTAGTAATACCTACACAAACGGTAAATGCTGACGCCTTGTACCGTGAAAGCTGGGGTGGGAAGGAAAACAGTAATGATCCAAACGATACCACCGATAACGCCGAACAAAAACTAAAACCAAAAATATCTTTAGGTTTCGGGCGTTTGGGTTATAACGGCGACCTGTATCAACGCCATTTTCAATCACCTTTAACTGCCCGCCAGGCCTATGATCTGAATATTTCGCAACGCTTAACGAGTTACCTGCAACTGAACTTTAATTTTATGTTTGGTAAGCTAGGCGCCGATGAATATTTACAAAACAGGAATGAGAATTTTCTGGCAGAGATAAGAGCCGGTGGCGTAAACCTGATGTATGATTTTGGAAATTTTATTCCCGATATGTATAAGGTAAGGCCATACGTAAGCCTTGGTGTTACAGGTTTTGAGTTCTTAAGTAAGACCGATCTTAAAGATAAGAACGGAAATACGTATTATTATTGGAGCGATGGAAGTATAAAAGATAAACCTGAAGGATCTGCTGATGCGCAAAACGCAAAAGATCTTGTACGTGATTACCAATACGAAACCGATGTACGGGAACGTAACATAGATGGATTTGGAAAATACCGCGAAAGCGCCTGGGCCATGCCTGTTGGAGCCGGAGCACTGATAAAAGTAACCGACAGGTTTGATCTTAAATTAAACTTTCAGTACTTTTTTACCACCACAGATTATTTGGATGGCGTTACCAATAAAAGTATAGGTAACCGCGCCGGCACAAAACAAAAAGATAATTTCACTTACACCTCTTTTGCTTTGCAATACGATCTGATTGCCAAACCACGCCAGCAACAAAAATTGCATAAAGATACGCTTAACGATGCCTTCTGGCTGGCATTTGATAAAGAAGACCGTGACAAAGACGGAGTTCCTGATCTTTCTGACGATTGCCAGGGAACAGAGGCTAACGTGCCTGTAGACCCGAAAGGTTGCCCGCTGGATGATGATAAAGACGGAATTCCTAACTACAGGGATGATGAATTGGCAACGCCTTTGGGTGTGCCGGTTAACGAAAAAGGCGTTGGACAAACAGATGATTATTGGGCCAGCTGGTACGCGCAATACATGAACGATACTACAGGTGTTGGCGCAACAACCGAATATGTTGGAAATTATTTTGCGCTGGATAAGAAAAAAACAAAATTAGGAAACAATAATAAAGAAGCGTACACTGTAGAATTGGTAAGGTATAACGGCTCTATTCCTTCTGATGAGCTGGCATTTTTATTAAGTATTGGCGATATTAATTCTACCACCTTAGATGATGGCACAACAGTAGTTTACACTTCTGGTAACTACGATAAAATAAGTATGGCTGTAAAACGCAGGGATGAATTCAGAAAAGATGGAAATAAAAATGCCGGCGTATCAAGAATAAAAGGAAAAAATATTACGCAGGTGAGCGACGAAGAGCTGGCAGCCTTGATCAAAAAAGAAGATGAGGATTTTGCCAAATTAACGGCTGCCAATAATGCAACCAATACAGCTAATACAACGGGCACTAATACTGCCAACACAAACACGGCTGCAGTTAATACCAACACCACAGAACTGGTAATTGACGACGCCTTTAGCAGAACCGATGTAGTATACCGTGTGCAGTTAGGGGCTTTTAAAAATAAGATCTCAACTAATGTATTTAATACCAGCGCGGGTGTGTTAGAGTTAAAGACCGGCGAAAGCATTTTCCGTTACGTAACAAAAGGGTATAAAACCATTGAAGAAGCGGCTGCAGTGCGCGCCGACCTTGTGGTGCAAGGCTATAGCGATGCCTTTGTAACAGCGTATAAAGAAGGTAAACGTATTCCGTTAAATACTACAAAAGCAACGGTAGAAAAATCATACAAGGAAGACTTGAACGAGGAAAAAATATTTAGCTCGGTAGATAAAAAATTAGTGACATTTAAAATTCAGTTAGGCGCTCTTAAAAAACCTGTACTCGAAAAAATAACCGACGAGAAATTTAAAGACCTAAAAGATGTAGAGAAACAAACCACCGTTTCGGGAAGTATCCGTTATTCTACAGGAAGCTTTAGCCGTTATGATGCTGCAGAGAAATACCAAAACGAGTTGAAAGAAAAAGGCTTTAATGATGCCTTTATCATTGCCACTTTCAAAAATGAGATCATCTCTATACAAGAGGCAATGGAGTTGCTGAAGTAACATCTCGTATGTTTTAAGCCGCGAATTACACAGATTTTTTTAATTCAAATTTTATTATCTTTAATGTGTTAAGTAAAAAATATCCGTTTGTAATTAATTACAAATGCTTACAAATGTAAAAGGTGCGCTTAGCGAGTAGTTATAAGTAATGCGCCAGACGACAAATTCACAAAAAAATTGACAAGAAAGCTTTTGACGAGACAATTAACTCTCATTGACCGACCTTGACCTTTTCTGTTTTTTTTTGTAAATTTGCTATTCAATATTATTACCATGACAACTACCGCAATAAAAAAACAAGTTGACAACTATCTCCCACTACTTTCTGCCAAACAACAGACCTTAGTTCTTGAAATGATTAAAAACTTTTTAAATGTGGACAAAGATGTTAAGCGAATTTCTCGCAAGCAGTATAATAAAGAGTTAGAAGACGCTGTTACACGCATTGAAAAAGGTAATTTTGTTTCTCATAAAGATGCTCTTAAGGAATTATCTAAATGGTAAAACCAACTTCTTTCAAAATAATCTGGGATAGGAAAGCGCTTGATCATTTTAAAGACATTCTTGCTTATTTACAAAAACAAAGTGATCAAGCTCCAAAAATTGTAAAAAGTGCTATCGTATCCCGACTCGATTTTATTAAAACAAATCCGCTTACTTGCGAACTGGATAAATTAAAAGACGCTCCAAATAAAGACTTTCGGGCATTTGTTGTTTTCAGTTATCGCGTGACTTACCACATTAAGTCTGAAGCAAAAGAAATCAGAGTTTTAAGAATTAGACACACAAGCCGAGAACCTCTTGGTTATTAATTTAAAAAGCAGACACCGACAAAGACTTTGTGTGGCGGCAACTAGCTATAACAGCGGTCTCGCTCCATTTTTTGCGTGTTAACGCTCAAATACTTAACTTAGACTTGCAAAAACGCGCGCCTAGCCGCAAACCGTTAGCTGTAATATTTTATGAACATATCACGAAAATTAGCGGAAGGAGTATCAGGGTGGCTTTTTTATGAGCTTCATAGTAGACGATATGAACTTTTTTCTGAAAAATACTTAACAGCACCCATTGGCAATATTTTACATGGACAGTTTGATAGAAAGGTGATTGCTGAATACAATCACCCAATTTTAACTGCTGCCAAAAAAACACCAGGACGCCCACCTCAATTGGACTTTGTAATAGTTGACAAAGGAGTTATTACGGTAGCATTGGAATCTAAGTGGATTGGACAAACACAGGTTAGCGTTGCAGATATTATTTGGGACATGATTCGACTTGAATTAATCGCTAACCATACTGGTGCAAAATGTTATTTTGTTTTGGGTGGACAGAAGAAAAAACTTAATACGCTTTTTGCACATGATCGTTTTCTTGAGAAAACGACTGATGGTAGAACTCGTCCGGTTTTAAGATTAAAGAAAGGAATAAAAAAAGCATCTCTTAGGCTCGGTTCGCCTATTCCTTCGAGAGGAGAATTAATAAAACCAAGAATGCAACAATATTCCAACGTTGACATGCCAAGTGTAGTTGGAAGTAATTACCCAGAATTTTATCCAAAAGAATGTAGAAATGCTGATTTCCAAGTTTATGTTTGGGAAATATTATCCCTCAAAAAAAACAATCGATTTAAACCTATAAACAATAAACACTACAAATAATACTACAGCCAATACGAGTTTTGCGTTAGTTGACGGACAACGTGAATAAAAACATTTGTTCAATTAATAAACCTTGGTATAAGACAGTTTTCCGTTTCAAAAAGCCAACCAATGCAAAGCCCAAACGTCATAAATCAATCCGTGTAATCTGCGTGGGTAAGTATCGTGAATTCTAAACCTTAAACCCGATCACCAGTATATCATCTACCTGCTCGTGATTCCCTTTCCAGGCAAGGTGTTCGGCTTTTATATTGTTGTGCTGGGTTTCAAAATCAAACCCGGAGTTTTTTATGATAAGCTCCTTAAATTTACCGGTACTGTATTTTTTTTCTTTCTCGCCTCCAAACTGGTCGGCATAACCATCGGTAAAAATGTAAAACGAATCACCTTTATTTAAATTAAATGTATGTGTTGTATAAACGATCTTTTCGACCCTGTCTTGCTGCTTGGTACCAATAGGGATCTTATCTGCCTTTACTTCGGTTAATTCTTTATTGGCTACAATCCATAACGGGCGCATAGCACCCGCATAATCCAAGGTATTCTTTTTATGATCGATCTTACAGATCGCGCAATCCATCCCATCTTTCGATTCTGATTCGTTCTTATAAAGCGCTTCTAAAACACCATTATTTAATTCAAATAAAATATCTTTAGGGTCAACTATCTTTTGTTCGTTAACGATCTTGTTCAATAAATTATAACCTATTAAACTCATAAAGGCCCCCGGAACCCCATGCCCTGTACAGTCTATAGCGGCAATAATACTGTAATTATCAAAATGCGCAAACCAGTAAAAATCACCGCTCACAATATCTTTTGTCATATAAAGCACAAACGATTGGGGAATGTGTTTTTGGATCAATGCATTTTCGGGAAGGATAGCGTGTTGTATCTTGCGCGCGTACGAAATACTATCTGTAATATCTTTATTTTTTTGTTCGATTATTTTTTGCTGGCGTTTTGATTCGCTGATGTCGCTATCAATAATGATGATCTTTTTTATCTGGTCGTTCTCATCAAAAATAGGCGTAAGCGTAGAAGCTTCCCACACCTTATTTTCGGGGTCTTTGGTGTTATACGATTCGTATTTGATGGAGCGTTTTGTTGATACGGCTTCATCCACAATATCTTTTATCCGTGTGTTGTTGCTGGATGTAAATATGTTAAGGTTCCGGGCTAAAATTTCTTCCAATGTAATTTTATTCAGGCGCGTAAAACTCTCATTCACATATTCTATGTCGCCGTTGGGTTTTAAAATTAAAACTACATTGTCTGTACGACTGGCTACTATCGAGAGTTGCTCGAGTTCTTTATTCGCTTCTGCAATTATTTCAGATTGCTTTTCAATTTCCCTGGTACGTTGCGCGACTTTTTCTTCCAGAACCAGATTTTCTTTTTGTAAAGCTCTTAAGCGGTACCTTACAAAAGAATAGATCACAATAAAGGCCAGAATGACCACTAACACCCAAAACCACCATTTTTTCCAGATAGGGGAGAGGATCACAAAAGAAAAAGTGGTTGGCTCACTCCATACATCTTCTTCGTTTTTTGCCTGAACAATAAATGTGTAAGAGCCAGCGCCTAAATTATTATAGTTTACCAGTTTGCCTTCTGTGGCGTATTGCCAGACATCTTCAAAACCATTTAATTTGTAACGGTAAGATAATTTATCGGGATTCTTAAGCCAGATGGCATCAAATGTAAATGCAAGATTATTTTGCTTGTAGCTGAATTCAAAAGCAGAGTCAAGTGGAAAAGGTTTGTAATTGATCTGCAACGCTTTTATGAAAGCCAGTGGTTTTAAGGAGTCCAGCGCTTCTATACTTGTTCTGTAAACCAAAACCCCATTGTTGGTGCCGCTAAAGATCTTATCCTGGCTTAAAAAAACGGCATTTAAATTAGGCTCCAGGTCGCCATCAAAAAGATCATAATAGCTAATAGAATTATCAATGCAGTTAATTTTATCGATGCCTTTAGAGTTGATAGAAAAAATGGTGTTCTCTGTAGCTATCAATTGCTGAGGTTGCTCATCGCGCAGGCCGTTTGCTTGTGTAAACGAAGCAATGGTTTTTCCATCATATTTTATTACGCCATTTGCATTGGATGTGGCCCAGATGGAGTTGTATTTATCTTTGCATAATGAAATAATGGTGTTGGAATTTAAGTTGAATTTTTTGGTAAGACTTATAAACTTATCGTTCTCTAAAACCTGCAAGCCGCCGCCATCGGTTGCTATGTATAGCTTGCCGTTGTTATCTGTAATAGCGGCGTAAACATAATTACTACCAAGGCCTTCGGCTTCAGTACAAGTTTTTTCTACTTTAAAATTTTTTGTATCGCTTTCAAGATCAACTTTGGCCTTTATAAGACCGCCGCCAAGTGTTGAGATATATGCCGTGCTATTATCTGCAAAATAAATATTAGATACATTATCATTTGACAGGCCATTGTTTTTTGAATTGATATTTAAAACATTTTTGGTTTGAGAACTTAAAACAATAATACCGTTACCGTAAGTACCAAACCAGATAGTGCCATCCGGCGCCTTGGTAGCGCAGGAAATGGTATACTTTGTAGCTTCCTGTACTTTATGAACAATGAGTTTGCCCTCATCGTCGGTCATTATTTTAGAGATGCCATTAATAGTGCCTATCCAAATGGCATGGTCATTATCTGTTGCCAGCGCAAGGATCTTATCATCCAGCAGGCCCTTTGAGGCATTTATGAAATCATAACGCCTGTCGTAAAACTGGCTGATGCCTTTTTTGGAAGCGATCCAGATCTGCTTGGCGTTATCAATAAATAATTGGTTAATGCCGCTGGTTTGCAAATACTTTTCATAATTATAAATAGAGATAACGCCGTTATGAATTTGCAGGAAGCCATTTTTTTCGGTAGCAATAATTGTTTTGTTTGGTACATGGCTTGTAGCGTTGATAACCGTTCCGAGGCTCCATTCTGAAAAGAAAGGGATCTTTTCGATCTTTGAGCTAACAAGATTATAAGAACAAACACCAGAATCCTGCATGGAGATAAGCAAACGTTTTTCTTCAAAAGAAATATCCCGCACAATATTATCGGGCAGGCCATTTTTGTTAGAGATGATCTTAAAAACAGGTTGTGCGGTTATATTTTGTATCTCAGAAATGCCGCCATCGGTGGCGCACCAAAGTGTATTTTTATTATCGGTGATGAGCTTATAAACAACGTTATCGCTCAGTCCTTTTTCGGAATTAAAGTTTTTTAATTCGTTATTTGATAGAATATAAATGCCATTACCGTAGGTTCCAAAGCAAAGAACAGAATTTATCTCGCAAATAGAGGTGATCTTTTCTTCGTTGGCTTTGGGAAAATTCAGCGAATCAATTTTATTATTTTGAAAAAAGTAGACCTTGCCGGCTTTTGTGCCTATCCAGGCAGTGCCTTTGCTATCAATAAATACAGAGGTGACCTCTTTTTTTAAAATTGGATTATCTTTAGCTACCTGTATTGAAGTTTTACCATCAAATTTATAAACACCTTCGGCAGTACCTATCCATAAAAAGCCAAATTTATCCTGTGTTATTGTATTTACGGCAACGTCTTTTTTGCCGGTAAAGGAAAAATAATTTTTTACTTGTAATTGAGGGAATAGGAGGTAAGAAGAGAAAATAAAGGCAAAAAGTATTTTATTCTTTTTTAGCACCAATTAAAATTAAGCTTTTGGTTTTAAAGTGGCCTTTACATCTACAATAATTACTGAAGCAATTTTTTGATTTACCACTTTTGGAACTTTGATGTTATGATCTTCAAGTGGCACTTCAAAGGTGGTTTCTACTGCAATTTCTTTATCCTTAACGGTGATCTTCGCTTTAACGATCTTTTCTTTTTCGGCCCCGTGAATATTGAAGGTGCCTTTTGCCCTTACCGTATAAGTACCATTTTTTGTAAAATCAACATCTTCAATGATCTTACCTTTAAAAGTGGCATTAGGGTATTTCATGGTTTCCATATAATTTTCTTTAAAATGTTCTTTTTGAAGCCCACTGTTAAAGCCATCAAAAGAATCAACATTTACCGAAAATGCCACATTTTTATTACCGCAATCAAGCGCACCTACCGTTTTATTGGATTGCGCCTTAATAAGTTCAAGAGGCGCCTCTGAAGTAAATTTGGTAACACCATCCTTGCACATAAATACCTGTGCAAAGCTGCCGCTAACAATAATAAAAAAGAAGGCAATAAAAATGTGCTTCATTAAATAACTTTATTTATAGTAAATATAGTAAAATGGTTGGTCTTTAAGCCAATATCTGTTTATTTTATAACATTAAAGCTTAAAAATTGTTTATGCCAGGGCCTGTTTAAGATCATCAATAAGATCTTCAACATCTTCAACACCAACACTTAAACGTAATAAATTATCTACAACGCCGGCTTTTTCGCGCTCTTCTTTTGGAATAGAGGCGTGTGTCATGGTAGCAGGGTGGTTTATAAGCGACTCAACTCCGCCAAGGCTTTCGGCCAAAGAAAAAACCTTAAATGAAGAGGCCAGTTTAAACGTGTTATCAATACTTTTATCTTTTAAAACAATCGAGATCATGCCGCCAAAATCGCGCATTTGTTTTTTGGCGATGGCGTGGTTGGGATGTTCTGCGAAACCCGGCCAGTATACCTTTTCAATTTTTGGATGTGTTTTTAAAAATTCGGCAATTTTTTTACCGTTAAAACAATGGCGCTCCATACGTAAATGCAATGTTTTTATACCACGCATCACCAAAAAACAATCCATTGGCCCCGGGTTGGCTCCGCAGCTGTTCAGTATAAAATATAATTGCTCGTAAAGTTTATCATCGTTCATTACCAGGGCGCCCATTACCACATCACTATGTCCGCCTAAATATTTGGTTACAGAATGCATTACAATATCGGCACCAAGCGCTAAAGGGTTTTGCAGGTAGGGCGATGCAAACGTATTATCCACTGCCAGCAACAATTTATTTTCTTTTGCGATCTTAGAACAAGCCTCAATGTCAATGATCTGCATGGTAGGATTGGTAGGCGTTTCGGCCCAGATCATTTTTGTATTGCCGTTAATATATTTTTTTATGTTATCAGCATCGGTTAAATTAATAAAATGAAATTTAATACCGTAGTTGGCAAAAATTTTGGTGAACATACGGTACGAACCTCCATAAAGGTCATCACCAGTAATAACTTCATCGCCGGGACGTAATAATTTCATTACGGCATCGGTAGCACCCATACCACTACTAAAGCAAATGCAATGCTTGCCGTTTTCGAGGGCGGCTATGTTCTTTTGAAGGGCCTCTCTTGTTGGGTTTTTGCCACGGGCGTAGCCAAAGCCTTTATTTTTGCCGGGAGATTCCTGAACGTAAGTACTTGTTTGAAAGATGGGGGTCATGATGGCCCCGGTTGAAGGATCAGCGTCTGCACCGGCATGTATCGCTTTTGTTCCGAATTTATGTTTTGAAAAATCTGCCATTTTTTATTTTTTTAAATAATTATTGATTTGCTGCAATTGCTTTTTTCCTGGAGATAAACCAAAAACCTCCTGCAAGTACCAGGCCAATTAATGTGAGTATTAAACCTTTTTTAAAGAAACGTAAATGATATTCAAGATCAATGGTGTGATTGCCTTTTGATAAATAAACCCCCGTCATGCCATAATTAACCAGGGTCTTTTCAGCATCCTTGCCATCAATTTTTAAATGCCAGCCGTTATCGTAAGGAAAGCTCATGTATACCATTTTGTTTTCGCTTACATTGATCGTTCCGTCAATTTTGTTTTGCGAAAAGCTGGTAAGATTAAGAGTTTCTTTTTTTAATGTATCAATGTTGTTCTTAAAATAATCCCACGTAAAAGTGTTAAGGTTCAATGTATCTTTCAACTGAAATCTTTTTAAACCCGGTGCTTTTGCAAGTTCTTTATCATCCAGTACACAGGCCCTTAAACTAACAATATCTTTTTGGGTGGTAGAAAGAAGATCAAAATCTATCTGGCTGATATATCTTTCATACGTATAACCAAAAGGCAAGGTAAATTTATTCTTTAAAACAATCACATCGCCAAATTTAGCAACCGAGTCGGCAGTAGCCTGCCAAACCGGGTTAATAAAGCGGTTTTTGGTTAAAACATAATCTACATTGTTTAATGCTTCCAAAAAGGGGCGGTTCTTTAAACCATCCACCCAACGACTGGCAAACTCATTATTCTTATCAATAGCATTGTAGCCTCTCATAAAATTAATGAAGTTTATTTGCGCAAAAGAGTTATAGCTGCTTGTGCTGTAATAGCTTTGTCTTTTATGATCCTGTAAACTACCGTGCATAGCGCCGCTCGAAAAATACATCTTATCAACGCGGTAAAATTTATTGTTTTTTTCCTGTGCTTTTATGTAATCAATTGCTTCAACAGAATAATCGTTGTAGGCTACTTTTTCTTTTAGCTCTTTACTTGACACTGCCGCGGGTACCACGCGTGCTTCCTGTTGCATTAGGACACTGCGGGTGTTTAAAGTGATGTAAGAAAAATAACTTAACTCTACAACTACCAAACCCAGGATCAGGTATTTTACGTTAGCCACATTTTTTGACTTGCCTAAAAAATAAATAGCAATTGCATAAAATATTAAAAAAGCTTTTATAAATAACGCCAGCGAATCGTTTGATTTTAAAGCCTGTTCGGCCTGCTGGCCTGTAGGATAGGTTACAATGCCTTTATAGCTGAGTGTGCTTAAGATTAACCAGGTGCCAAGGGCTACAACCAATGCAACAACACTTATTTTTTTATGTTTAAGAATAAGATCGAGGGCATAAACCGAGAATAAAATAAATATAAAAGATACAAAGAACGAATAAGCCCTGAAATAATCGCCGGTAAATAACCAAAAAGCATAACGGAACCACGGAAAAATCGTTGGAACGATCCAAACCACAAACAAAGCAATGTACCAGCGTTTAACTTTTTTATCTATTAAGGGAAAAACCTGTGCCATAAGCAAAAGACTTAATAAACCACAGTAACCCAGAGGCGCTTCTAAAAAGTTTTGAATACCTGTAAAACTATTTCCGGTGCCAACGGCATCGGTACTTAACATGCGCATTACCGATGAACCAAATTCAACTTTAGTAGACAAACCAAAAAGAGGTTTGCCAAATAATTGAGCAAAATGAGAATCGCCGCCACTTCCACGTGGTGATTCGATCAATTGAAAAATATTTTCAAGTAAAAAAGGACCGGCAACCAGCATGCCAATAGCTCCTGCAAGGATCATTTTCCAGTAAAGCTGTAAGAATTTTTTTGTTTCGTATTTGTTTTCCTGCAAAAAGCGAAAGGCCGCATAAATGGCAAGAAACAACCCAAAAATATAAATGTTGAATGGCATTGAGAATGCCGTTAAAAAAATACCAAACGAAAACAGGAGCCATTTACCTTGCTGATACAATTTTTCGAAACCAAGAAGTAAAAGCGCAAAACACACCGCCTCAAAAGTAAATACATACCAGGCCGCCCCAATGATCATAAAGCCTGAGAAGGAGAATAATAAACTGCCGATAAGCGCAGAGTAGTTAGAGATCTTTAACGATTTTAAATAGAAATAAAAAATGCTTCCGCCAAGAACCAGTTTTATAACTTCCATAAACACCAAAATTTTAGGAACACTGCTTGGCCCCGCTAAAATTGGTAACCAGATAAAAGGGTCGCGGGTAAAAAGCCCTAAAACACTTTGCCCCATGCCTTCCTGAAAGGACCAGCCGGGCATGCCATTGTTCTTAAAATAATCTGCCGCAAAATAATACGAAGGATAGATACCGTTCAATGTATCGCTACCAATGTCTTTAAACAAAAAAACATTTTTAAGCAATATAAAATCCTTAAAAACAAAAAAAACAATAAGCAAGATAAAGGATAGCGCCAATAAAAAACCTTTATTGCCAAGTTTTTCAAAAAAATCAGGGGCTTTTTTTGCAGAAGTATCCGGTGTAATATTTTTGGTTGAACTCATAATTAAATTAAAGCATAAATTTGGCAAAAATATTCTAAATATTTGCAGGTTTTTTATGTTTCCAGCGCCGATGACTCCAAAGCCAGCTAAAAGGCTGTTGTTGAATGTTTTTTTCTAATTCCTTAGTATGTAATCTTGTAATTTCGCCATCGGGTAGGCTTTTAGGGTTGGTGGTAATAACCACTGCATTTAATTGGTAGTAGCCCCGCCTTATTTTTTTTACTGAAAAATAAATGACCGGGTAATTGAATTTTTTTGCGAGTTTTTCGGCGCCAACAAAAACGGGGGTATCCTGGTTTAAAAAAGTAACCCAGTAAGCGCTTTCGGGTGGCGGTGTTTGATCGGCGATAAGACCCACTGTTGTTGGAATATTTTTTTGCCGTAGAGTAAGAAGCTCTTTATACGACGCGCTCATAGAAACAATATTTCCGCCAAAGCGGCCGCGTAGCTTTAACATAAATGCATCAAAGCTTTTATTGGATAGCGGGTGGTAAACGCCGGTAATGAGCTGATCAAAATAAACCTGGTGTAAAATTGCGCCCCATTCCCAATTGCCCAGGTGCCCCATAACGCCAATAACACTCTGATCTTTTTCAAAAAAAGAGTTCATGGTTTTTATGGCTTCATCAGTAAAAGAGCAGTGTTTCTTTAAATTTTTTTTTGAGATGGTGTAAAGCTTAAGTGTTTCGAAGATCACATCACAAAAATGTTTATAAAATTCTTTTGTGATCCTTGTGATCTCTTTATCGCTTTTTTCGGGAAAAGAATTTTTTAGATTTTGAATAACTACTTTTTTACGATAACCAACCAGGTAAAAAATAATAAGATAAAAAAAGCTGCTAAAGGCATGTAGCAGCCAAAATGGCCAGATGGAGATAAAGTAGAGGAGTGGAAAAACAATTATTTTAAAGATCCACCTGTTCAATTAAAAGTTTGGTTTTAATAAATATTTTGAATAAAAATCAACGATGTGTTTTACAGCTTCATCGGCAGTATCAACCACTTTAAAAAGCTCAAGATCTATGGCGTTGATGTTGCTTTCGGTTTCGAGCATATGTGTTTTTAACCATTCTATCAAACCGTTCCAATAGGCAGATCCAACCAGCACCACCGGAAATTGTGCAATTTTATTTGTTTGAACCAGGGTAAGCGATTCAAATAATTCGTCCATGGTTCCAAAGCCACCGGGCATACCAATAAAGCCTTGCGAGTATTTTAAGAAAATTGTTTTACGCACAAAAAAATAATCAAAATTGATGCACTTATCGTTATCAATATAATCATTATGCTTTTGTTCAAACGGCAGATCAATGTTTAAACCAACCGATTTACCTTTGCCTTTCATGGCGCCTTTATTGGCGGCTTCCATAATACCAGGGCCTCCGCCGGTAATTACACCATAGCCTTCTTTAACCAGTTTAAATGCAATTTCTTCGGCAATCTGGTAATATTTATTTTCGGGTTTGGTACGTGCGCTTCCAAAAATAGAAACACAAGGCCCTATGCGACTCATTTTCTCAAAACCTTCAACAAACTCGCTCATTATTTTAAAAATTTGCCAGCTGTTTTGTGCCTTTATATCATTCCAGTCTTTATGGGCAAATGCATTACGTATTTTATCTTCTCCTTCGGGGGTCATATTTTTAATTTTAAATGTTAAGTTTTAAATGTTGAATGATATAAATTTATAATTCAACATTTATAATTTATAATTTTTTATAATCCGCCTTCCTTCAATCTTTCAGCGTTTTCAGCAAACTGAAGTTTATCGATCATTTCCTGGATATCGCCGCTCATAAAACCGGTAAGGTCATAAAGCGTTTCATTTATCCTGTGATCGGTAATTCTGTTTTGAGGATAATTGTAAGTACGGATCTTGGCGCTTCTATCGCCGGTACTTACCATTGTTTTACGGCGTTTCGTGGTTTCTTCCAAACGTTTCTGATACTCTATATCATAAATCTTTGAACGAAGCATTTGCATGGCCTTTTCGCGGTTACCTAACTGGTTACGTTCTGTTTGGCAGGTAACAACCAGGCCGGTAGGTTTGTGTGTTAATATAACCTTACTCTCTACCTTGTTCACATTTTGCCCACCGGCTCCGCCACTTCGCGCAGTTTGCATTTCAATGTCAGAATCTTTTATATCAACATCCAGCTCTTCTGCTTCGGGTAAAACCGCTAAACTGGCTGCAGAGGTATGTACACGGCCCGATGCTTCGGTTGCAGGCACGCGTTGTACACGGTGCACGCCGCTTTCAAATTTTAAAATGCCGTAAGCGCCAGGGCCTTTAACATTAAAAATGATCTCTTTAAAACCGCCCATAGTACCCGGGCTTGAATCTACCACCTCTAACTGAAAACCTTTTTTCTCGCAGTAACGGCTATACATTTCAAACAGGTTTCCGGCAAAAATAGCGGCTTCATCACCACCCGTTCCACCTCTTAATTCCATCACACAGTTTTTAGCATCTTCGGGGTCTTTTGGAATTAATAGAAAACGGATCTCTTCAATAAGTTTGGTCTCTTTTTCACGATTGGCTTCCAGCTCAGCTTTGGCCATATCTAAAAACTCTTTATCTTTTTCGGTGGCCAATACTTCTTTGGCCTGTTCCATATCTGTAATTACTTTTTTGTAAGTATTTATTACGGTCACAACTTCACCCAACTCTTTATATTCAATATTTAATTTTTTAAATAAACGCATATCGGCAATTACCTTTGGGTCGGCTAATTTTGCTTCTACATCTTCATAACGACGTTTGATCTCTTCTAATTTCTCTAACATAGTTGTTTTTAGGGAACGTAAAGGTAATAAATTGCTCTGTGTAATTAAACTATTTATGGCAATTACTTGCATAGTTTTGATAATTCGGCTATTTAAGTTATAATTGAAACATTGTTAGTGTTAAAGAACTTTAAATGTTAAGCAGGTTAAATAATATTAAGCCTTATAATTTTTTTGTTGTAGTGGCAATTTTATTTGAGATCGTATTTAATATTGTTACGCCACCATTACAGGCCCCTGACGAAATAAGCCATTTTTACCGGGCTTACCAGATAGCAGATGGACATTTTTTGCCCGAAAGAACAAAAGACAGGCTGGGGGGGCATTTACCTGTTTGTTTTGATGAATTTGTGTTGCCATACACCTTTGCGGCCTTAAATTTAAAATATACGCTAAGTGAGCAGGATGTTTTAAGGTCGGCTGAGGTGGTGTTTGACAAAAAAAACACTCAATTTAAAGATTTCCCGAGCACAACTACCTATTCGGCGGTGTCTTATCTGCCGCAAATTACGGCCTTATTCATTATTAAGCAGTTTAACTGTAAAGTAGCTACTTTATATTATGGAGGCAGGATCTTTAGTTTTCTTTTCTGGCTGATCATCATGTATTTTGTGATAAGAATAGTACCGTTATATAAATGGCTCTTTACAATAATCATTCTTTTACCAATGAATTTATACGTTGCCAATGCGTTTAGCGCCGATGGTGTAAATAATTGCCTTACATTTTTATTTGTAGCTCTTATATTAAAACACATCTTTTCTCAAAACAGGGTCACCACCAAAGATATACTTGTTGTTTTTATAATTCTTGCGTTGCTTGCGCTTGCTAAATTTGTGTTTGTTAGTTTTATTTTGCTTCTCTTTCTTATTCCCGGGCATAAATTTAAAAGCCATCTTTACCGTTTTGGAAGTATAGCGGTTATACTTGTTGTTACGTTAATTATATTTTCTTACTGGTCGGGTATATATCTCAAAAATTACATTAAGATCAGTGATTATGATCCATCTTATATTTATAACGTAGGCCTTTCGCCATGTGCCGACCCAGAAGCTCAAAAAGCTTATATTTTAGATCACGGCTTTTATTTTTTTAGTGTTATTTACCATTCCATTTTCGATCACCCTCAAACTTTTTTAAAGGGTTATGTAGGAGCCTTTGGACAGTCAGATATATTTTTACCCAAAGGCCTGTATATTCTTTCTTACCTGGTTATTTTATTTATTGCGGTAACAGAATACAATAAAATGGCTTTAACAACTGCGCATAAAATACTCTTTTCTATGGTAGCATTAGCAGCATTTGTTTTAATACTATTATCTATACACTTAATGTGGGATTGTGTGGGCGAAGGGGTTGTAGACCTTGTGCAGGGTAGGTATCTTATTCCTGTTCTTCCTTTATTGTTTATTTTGCCGGGTAATAAAAAATTCGGCTTAAATTTTCCATACGTAATAATAGTGTTGCCGTTGGCTGTTATACTTAATGCCTGCTCTGCACGTGCTATTTACAAGCGTTTTTATACAGAATCATATATTTCAAAGACAGAATTTTTTTGTGATATGGAAAAAAAGGATGACAAAAATTATTTCTCTACTTCAGATCCTAAAATAACATTATGGGGAGGCACCTTAAAGAAAGATACCTGTTTTAACGGAAGTTATTCGGGGCAGTTATCCCCACCTTCGCCTTATGGCCTGGAGTATGGCTATAATTACAAATTTAATAACCTTAAGTATGGCGACCTTGTTGAGATAGATGCCTGGCTAAAAGGCGATAGCGCCTATATTACACTTACCGGAACAGGAAAGGGTTGTAAAGATCTTTTCATAACGAGCCAAAAAAGCCCGATCACTAAAAACGGGTGGCGTAAAGTATACCTTGTTTGCACAGTTGCAAATAAATGTGATAGCATGGACGCTTCGGTTTTTTTATGGAACCAGTCCAGGCTAAACGTTTATTTCGATGATCTTAAATTCAGTATCAAAAAATTTAATTAAGCAAGCCGGTAATAAATTAATTGTATTAGCCTCAAAAAAAGCGGCATATACCTCAAAAATAAATTTATACGGGTAAGTGCCTTTAAAGCATGTTTTGTGAGTGAAATTAATTATATTTGGTTATTATAAATCCCGTTACTATGAAAAGATTATTATCCCTGTTTATTTTATTTGTGGTATTACAAGTCAGATCCCAGGATTTTTTGGGCTTACAAAGCAGTAACTACGCCGGCGTTGTTGGCGCATTTAGTAACCCCGCCAATATTGTAGACAACCGCTTAAAAGTAGATATTGTTTTAGCTGGTTTAAATTTTATTGCAGATAATAATTATGTAGGGGCAAAACGTTCGGCACTTAAATATAAAAGATACGGATCTTTAACGCACCCCGATTCTATTGTGTTTCCGGCATCCTGGAATAACACCGACAAAAATTCTTCTGATTATTGGAAAAACAATATTGTTGTAAAGGATAATAATTATAACAAATCCATTTATATTGCTAACCGCATTGTATTACCTTCATTCATGGTACAGTTAAATGGTAAAAATGCTATTGCTTTTACGTGGGATGTTCGCAATTATGTAAATATTGACGGCATTTCTCCACAACTTGCAAAACTGGCTTACGAAGAGTTTAATTACCCCAATTATTTTGTAACCAACTTAGCCAATAAAAATTTAAGTATACAACAAATGGCATGGGCAGAATATGGCTTAACCTATGCGCATGTATTTAAAGATGAAGGCAAACATTTTTTTAAAGCCGGCGGTACAGTTAAACTCTTACAAGGGTTAAGTGCTGCATACGTTTATATTAAGGATCTGAAGTACCAGCTGGATACAACAAATGTATATAACTTCTTTCAATCAGATGTTGCTTATGGGCACTCTGATAATTTTAATTTTACCAATACAAGTGATGTAAATTCAATATACAAATTTGCATCCTACCCGGGCGTTGGCTTCGATTTTGGTGGTGTATACGAATTCCGCCCTGATTGGGAAAGCCATAAATACGAAATGGATGGCGAAAAAAATCTTTGGAGAAAAGACCATAACAAATATAAATTAAAAGCAAGCCTGGCAGTAACAGATATTGGCGGTATCCGCTTTAAAAAAGGATCACTTTCAAATGACTTTACCGCAAATGTGAATGCCTGGAATGTGAGTAAACTTGATATTCAAAGGGTAACGCAATTTGATTCTACCATGACCAATGTATTTGGTTCTAAAGCCAGCGAAACTACTTTTAGAATGGCTTTGCCAACTGCTATTAATGCTCAATTGGACTATAACATTTGGAAACCGTTTTATGTGAACCTAACTGCAAATATTGCTAACCTCACACAAAACCGCCAGTCAAAAGTGCACGATTTTACAACTATTAGTTTAGCCCCGCGATTTGACCATAAATGGTTTGGCGTAACTTTCCCATTTTCATATAACACATTAGCTGCACACCGTGGCGAATCTGTTTTATTTGGAACCACGGTGCGTTTAGGGCCATTGGTGGTTGGTTCAAATAACATACCGGGCCTTTTTACAACAGATGTATACGGTGCCAGTTTATACTTCCTTGTTAAAGTTCCTATCCCTTATGGCAGGCCACACGATAGAGATAAAGATAAAGTGAGTGATAAAAAAGACATTTGTAAAGATGTACCGGGCGTATGGGAATTTATGGGTTGTCCTGATAAAGATGGCGATCACATTCCTGATAAAGATGATAAGTGTCCTGATGTTCCCGGTATAAAAGAGTTACAAGGCTGTCCTGATAAAGATGGTGATGGCATTACAGATGCTGAAGATGCTTGCCCGGATGATAAAGGCCCGCTTGAATTTAAAGGCTGTCCTGACAGAGATGGTGATAAGATCATTGATAAAGATGATGAGTGCCCGGATGAAGCTGGTTTAGCTGAATTTATGGGCTGCCCTGATAAAGACGGCGACGGTACGCCTGATAAATATGACGCCTGTGTGGATATATTCGGACCTAAAGAATACAAAGGCTGCCCTGATAAAGATGGTGATGGTACGTTGGATAAAGATGATGCTTGTCCTGATGTGGCCGGTCCTAAAGAAAATAAAGGTTGCCCATGGCCGGATACAGATAAAGACGGTGTTTTGGATAAAGACGATGCTTGCCCTACAGTACCGGGTGTTGTTGAGTTCAAAGGATGTCCGCCTCCACCGCCAATGAAAGCAGCCGAGCAAAAAATACTTGAGCGTGCATTTGCGAGCTTAGAATTTGCAACGGCTAAAGATATCATCAAGCCTAAATCATTCCCGTCGTTAAATGATCTTGCCAAGATCTTAAAACAACACGAGGCTGACTGGACATTGAAATTATCAGGCCACACCGATAACGAAGGTAATGCTGATAAGAACTTCGTATTATCAGAAAAACGTGCTAATGCCGTTAAAGCATACTTAGTTAAAAAAGGAGCCAAAGCAGATAAGATCATCACCGAGTGGTTTGGGCAAACTATGCCAATTGCAGATAATGCAACACCGGCTGGCCGTCAGAAAAACCGTAGGGTAGAGATGAAGATCATTTATAAAGAACAAGCTCAAAAATAGAATCCTGAACTTTAAAAAGCCATCAATTTTTTGATGGCTTTTTTTATAAAACGCTTTAATGATAACTATTCGCGAATAACTAATTACTACAAATATGAGCAGAGAAAAGATCATTGCAATTGCAGCGGCAGAAGTTGGCACAAAAGAAAGTCCCGCCAACTCAAACAAAACAAAATACGGTAAATGGTATGGCTTTGATGGCTTTGCCTGGTGCGCCATGTTTGTAAGCTGGGTTTACGACCAGGCCGGCCACCCTTTAGGCCATATAGATGATGATAAAGGATATCGCGATTGCCGCTCGGCCTACCGCCACTGGCAGGCAACTGGCGAAATAACCAATAATCCCGAAAAAGGAGATATTATTCTGTTTGACTGGACCAATGATGGGCGCTGCGATCATACCGGCATTTTTAACGAATGGCTGGATGCCGGCAAAACAAAATTTAGTTCTTACGAAGGAAATACAGCCGTTGGTAATGATAGCGACGGCGGGCAGGTAATGTTTCGTAAAGACAGGAAAGCGGGTTCGGTAAGGGCATTTGTAAAAGTAAAGGTATTAAGCGGTACACAGCCTGCGGTAGTGCCGGATAACAGCATTTTTAAAAAAGGCGATAATAATGCAAACGTGGCGTTCTTTCAAAAACAAATGGTTGATCTGGGTTACAAAATAACCGTGGATGGTATTTTTGGAAATGAAACAGAAAAAATAGTAAAACAATTTCAAAAAGATAATAAGCTCGGAGTAACAGGCCAGGTAACACCTGCATTGCAGGGTTTTATTGAAAGTAAATTACATCCTGTAAAAATAAAAGATGATAAAATTACAACCGGTTCGTTTTTAAAGAAAGGTGATTCGGGTGCCGGGGTAATAGCATTGCAGGCGGCATTGAATAAAGCAGGAGCAAAACCTAAAGTAATCGAAGATGGTGTGTTTGGTGATCAAACGGTTAACGCGTTAAAAACCTTTCAAAAGAAAAACAAACTAACGGTTGACGGTGTTGCGGGCCCGCAAACCTATCAAGCTCTTGGAATAAAATAAAAAACGTATTGATCTTATACCTCTTTATAATTGCAAAAACAAGTAGTTACTTTGCCCGCGTTATTTAATATAAAAACTTCTGCGGCAATTAATTTTTTTACACTCTTGTAATAAATAACCACGCTGTTTACGCCGGCAAAAGCGTGATACAGCTCAAAGTTAAGATCAGGATAAGCCTTAAGGCCTTCTAAAAAGTAACTGCGCAAAGCAGTTTTACCGCTTATGTTTCCATTTTGCTGATTTAAAATACCAGCGATCATAGGGGATGTAAACTCTATGTCCTCTGCATAGTGGTACATGATCTCATCGATCATATGGCTGTTCCAGGCTGCTATCCAATGCTTGGCAAAGTTAAGCGCAATTTCGTTTGTTATCATGATAGTTTTTTTTAAATAAAGATACAGGGAAGCCGGACAAGCAGTTATCGAAATTAGTTCAATTTATTGCCTGCGATCTGGCTTGGAGAAGAGTGAAATTGCTTTTTAAAGGCATACGAGAAATGTGAAAAATTATCGTACCCAATATTGGCAACAATATCAGATACCTTATAATTGCCTGTTCTTAAATTAAAATAAGCCGTTTGCAGGCAAACCGAACGTTTCCATAATTTTGGAGGTATACCAAACGTTAACTCAAACTTACGTTTAAATGTGGAAGTGCTCATGTTACATTTTTTTGCAATTAACGAAATGGTAGTTGGCTCAAATACGGTTTCAAGCAGAACTGCTTTCATTTTTCCGAGATCTTCATTTTTTATTTGCTGCATTGCATTTTCGGCGGGCAGGCTGCAATTAAAATACCACAATAATTCAGCAATTATATTAGCTGCCAATATGGTTGCTGGTTCCTCCATCAATACTTTTTTTAATTGCAAAAATTTTCTTCGTACTGTTTGATCTTTTGACCACAAAACGGGTGTAAGAGTCAACGGTATTTGCCCTTCTAACACGCCTGATAATTTTATGTTAATGCTTTCAAATACCGGCAATTGATCCGGAATATTGGTGAAAGCAATACTGTTCTTGGGAATGTACAACGCATCGCCTTCGGCAAGAAAGAACTCTTTGTTATTTACGATCATGTATTTGTTGCCTTTTGCAACATAAGTTAAAGTAGGTTCCTCTATTAAAAAGATACTGCGATCGTTACCAACATATTTACAAGTACCAACAGAAAGCTCGTTAGATAATGTAAATGCACTTATTTCTGCTTTGCCATCGCGGTTGAAATTTAAATATTTTTTAATCGTAAACATGTGTCAATAGTTAGTGATCGTAGCTTACTACGCGCGTGATCTTCCATTGTCCGTACTTATTTTGCCAGATCATCAAAAATTTAAATGTACCGGTTTCTTCTTTTCCGTTTTCGGTGTGTGTAAATTTGTGCACACCAATTTCTATAGCACCATAATTTTTAATGGGGTGCACTTCCAGGCTGCCTTTTACCAGTTGGCGTTTTAGCTTCCACTCTTTATGAAATGTATTATCAAAATTCTCGAATACGGTTTTGTACGGCACTAAGCCGTCGTTATCCTGAAACCACTCAAGATCTTCGCTAAAACAGGGTTTAAACTTTGCCATATCTCTCTCGTTAAAGGCATTAAATACTACGCTGTCCATGTGCGCTATTTCGTTGTATAGTTCTTTTGATGTTTTCGCAACTTTCTTTTCCTGTGCGGTGATCTCAAAATTAAAAAACAATGCTAAAGCAGATCCGAAAATAAGTTTGTTTAAATTCATAATTATATTTTTTCTCCCTGGATTAATATAGAGGCGCTTATAGATCGATCTTTCAAATGCAAAAATTTTTTACGCTCTTCATCTTGTTTAAAATTATCAAAATCCTGCAGTGTTTTAAATTCTACTAGATGGATCTCATAAGGCTGATCGATCGTACTTTCGATATAGTTATCCTCAGCGGGCCTTATTCTGAACAACAATTTTCCGTTATATCTTGAAATGGCAGGAATGGCAATACTTTCAAATTTATCAAAAACCTCTTCCTGCCCTTTTACAATATAAATTAACTGTGTTATAAATATCATTTTACTGTGTGTTTAAAGATGAACACCACTGCCGCCAATTACTTTCCAGGTAGTGCCAAATAATTTCCAAACTCTTAAATACCTGAAATTATCGTTAATTGTATGCCCCGCGTAACTGCCTTTTAAATGGAGGGTTACAGCAACAACACTTAAAGTGTTATCAATCGAACTAACAACCCGGTCGGTTGAAGTTATTTCTGAAATCATTAAAGTGCCCGAGCGGTAATTTTCAAGATCGATTGCTTTGGTAATTGTTTGTCCGGTTGGGATATTGAACAACAAATTATCGTGCAGCATTTCGTCCAGCACATTAAGATTGCCGGTTTTTAGCGCTTCTAAAAGCCTGTTCTCATTTTCAATGATCTGTTCTTCCTGTGTTATAGCTGGCATTGATATCTGAATATAATTTAAATTATTTGTTTAATAATTTGTTCTGTTTCTGTATCAAAAATTAGCAGGCCTTCATTTTTATCATCAAGTTGCCCAGCTAAAACTCCATCTTTTGTCCAGGCAGAACTTTGCCCGGCACTTTCAAAATTATCGTAATAGCCAATACAATTAGACATTAATACCGGTATTAAAAATTTTTTTGCTATGGCTGGATAGTGTATCACTGCTTTGTTAATGCCGTTTTGTGATTTGGCAACGCTGGCCATATACATTTCTGCGCCAAGCTTTGCTGCGTTATCTGAATGGCTTGGTTGCAGGCTTTCATAACAAATCGCAGGCGCTATTTTTTTGTCATTAACCGTTAAAATAATTTGCTCTTCTCCCTGTGTAAAGTATGGCAATTCGTCAGCGTGAAGTTGTTGTTTTGAATACGTTTGACGTTGCCTGTTGGGTTGAAAGAGGATCAAGCTGATGTGGACGCCGGATTTTCCTTTTGTTGGCAGCCCAAGGCCAATAGTAATATGGGAAGTATCACTCATGTGCTGAAAAACATTAAGTCTTTCGTCATCCTGGTGCGATGCCAGATCCTCGGCAAGTTCCGGTTCATATCCTGTTAAAGAAAGTTCCGGAAAGAATATTGCGTTGGCTTTGTAAAAAACAGCGAGCTCAATTAATTTTTTATGAAGATCGATATTTGCGGTAATGTCTCCTTTTATAGGTCGGATCTGTGCTACTGCTATTTTCATGATGCTGTTCTTTGAATTGATACTAACGGTTTGCAATCGGCCGCAAATCAAATCGCATAAAAACACTAATTATCAGCGTGTATTGCTATCTTATTTCTTAAGGTTCCATTATAATTAGAGCCTGTAAGAAGGTAAATACCTGTTGAAAGATCTTTTAAAGCGTATTGGTAGTTATTTGATTCGGACAATAAAATTGTTTTTACCACGGCGCCGTTCTCATTTGTAATGGTTAGGTCGGTATTGGCATCAGAAACAATAGTATAGTTATTTTTTACCGTTTCAGAAGGTATTATTTCGAACACATTTGATAATGAAAAGCTTTGAATACTTACCGGGGCTGAAGTTATCGTCTGCGCACCAGAAATAGTGTGACTTAAACGATAATAGAATTGCCCGTTAAGCGGACCTTTGTCAGTGAAATCATATTTTTGAGCCGTAAGCTTTTTTTCTGAAGAATTCACTTGTCCTATTTCTTTCCATGTTTTTGCATCCGTACTACGTTCAATTATAAAATAATCGTTTTGCTTTTCTGAAATAGCTTCCCATTTAAGTTCGGCTTTGGTACCCATGCTATAAGCAACAAAAGACTTTACCTGTGCGCCTATTGTAAAAGTAATTAAAGCAAAGGATAGCACTAAAATTAATTGCCTGGTCGACCTCATGATGTTTGGATTTTATATATAATAAATTTACAAAATAAAAATTAAATAAACAGAGGTGTTTTTAATCTACTATTATTTAACATAAGGCCTTCCAATTCACAAGTGGTTTTGTTTTTTTTAATTACCAGGGAATCTCTCCGGTTTGAGGATTATTTTCTTCACTAAAGAACTTCCCCGTAGGGCCATCGTTGCTAATTAAAGCGTATTTCAAAATTCTTTTTCCGGCATCTTCCACACTTCCGGGCCCGCGATGCCCGTTGAAATCTGTTTTTGTATACCCCGGGCAAACAGCGTTTATTTTAAAGTTACTGTCTTTTAGTTCATATGCTAAAACAACGGTGTACATGTTCATTGCCGATTTTGAAGAAAGATAAACCGCCCCTTTGTAGTCGTAATATTTGTATGAAGGGTCGCTATGCAAAGTAATAGAGCCCTGGCTTGAACTTACGTTTACAATACGCGGTTCTGAAGATTTTTTTAACAGATCGATAAATGCTTGTGTAACCCTTACCACGCCATAAACGTTAGTATCGTATGCTGCTTTAAACTGTTCTACCGTTGCATCAAATGCAGATTGTGGATAGCCGCCATAAACGCCTGCATTGTTAATGAGGATATCCAACGATTCTATTTTCCTGCCTATTGCATCGCGGGCTTCCTGTACGGATCTGTCATTTGTTACGTCAAGTTGAATGGCTTCTACATTGTTTATTCCTTCTGCATTAAGTTTACTAACGGCGTCTATACCATTTTCTAAATTGCGGCTGCCGATGTAAACATAAATCCCTTTTTGAGCAAGCTGTCGTGCAATTTCAAAGCCAATGCTTTTGTTAGCGCCTGTTACCAATGCTGATCTACCTGCATTTTTATTGTTTTTAATTTTGTGATCGTGATTCTGCGACTTCATTATTTTTTGTTTTAAAATTAATGAAGCAAAAGTAGAGAGTTAAAAAACGGGGAAGATGGACAAATCAATTTATTCTCCTGACAAATCCTGCTGAGTTTCTAAAAACTCGCTTATGCTTTTTCCGGTACATTTTTTGAAAACCCTCGAAAAATAATCTGGGTCATTAAAGCCTAATTCGTAGGCTAATTCTTTTACAGAAAGGTTAGAGTAACGCAGCCGGCGCTGAGCCTCTATTATTAAACGGTTGGTGAAAAAATCTTTTGGTGATGTGCCCGAATGTTCTTTTACCAGGCGATACAAACTGTTGGGAGTTAGAGCCAGTTTTTCGGCAATTGTATTTATTGGCGGTTGCTCTGCAAGGTGCGTTTCCACCATTAATTTAAACTCAACAAACTTTGATAAATTAGCGTTTAAAATGTTACTAGGCTCATTTTTAAAATACGCACTGTTCAATTCCGATAGTAGTAAATTAAGGTAAGATAATGTTATTTCTGAGTCGGTAAGCTGTTCGTTTGTATAAAGTATTTGGTTTAATATCTCAAAAACTTTGCGCACCCTTTGCCTTGCCGCGATATCTAAAGTTATAATTTGCAAGTTTAGCGGATTTACCAAAAACGAAAAGCGCTGCGGCAGTAAAGCCAGCGTATTTTCGTCAAACAAAACCTTAAAATATTTTACGTTGTTTGTGTTTGAAGGTGGCACAAAAACCTGGTTAGGCATCGCAAAAAGCAGGTCTCCATCGTTAACTATAATGTCCTGTAAGTCCAGTTTATAGGTAATAGAGCCGCTCTCTATCAAGACAATAAAATAAGAAGTTAACCTACGGGGCTGAAGCTGTTTTTGTTGAATGTCGGCAGAAGAATAAGGATTGTTATTTGAGTTAACCTTGATCTTTAACTTACCATTAGATAAGCCTTTGGATCTTTCGCCTGTTTTTTTCATTCGTTTGTTTCGCAAATTTGTGCCCGTCTTTTGTGCTATGAACGGTTTTTATTCTTTCACAATTTTACTGTGGTAAACAGTTTTATAAGCATCTTTTAATTCAACAAAATAAACGCCTTTTGCGTATTGACTAATGTTAATTTTTTCTGAAGAAGAGTTTAGCTCTTTTTTAAGAATTATTTTACCTAATGCATCTGTTAAGGTTAAACCCAAGGCTGCGTTATTTGAATTTACAATAAAATAATCGCTCGCAGGGTTCGGGTAAATAAAGAACGATGCCGATCCTGAATTTGCCTTAATGCCTGTACAGATAGATACTATAATATTTACACTATCCATTGCCGAGCAGCCATTAGCATTAGTATATGAATACACGGCGTAATAGTTTCCTGCGCCGGTGGTTGGGTCAAAATTAGTTCCTGTAACACCTGCACCACTATATACGCCGCCGCTTGGTATACCATTTAATGGAATAAAACCATCAGTTGTACAAACCATAGTTTGCGTAGCCGAAATATTTATTTGTGGGGTAGGATCAACAACTACTGTTGCCGAAGCAGATGAATTACAGCCCGTACCATTACTTGCCGTAACGTTGTAAACCGTTGTGTTGGAAGGTGTATCGGTAATTGTTTGTGCGTTAGAACCTGTTGACCAGGTGTAAGTATTAGCAACACCTGCATTTAAACTAATGCTTTGGCCTGCGCAAATGGTTGATGAATTAAGCGACAGGGCAGGAGGGGTGTTAACGGTTGCTGTTACTGCAATTGCTGAGCTGGTACAATTATTTTTTTGTACCTGCCAGTTATAAAAGAAATAATAATAACCGCCGCCTGCACTTGCACCTGTTAAATTTACAACACCTGCAATACTATATGGGTAGGCTCCGCCGGCACTATTACGATATAGATTAATGGTTGAAGCTGTGCCCAAACCCAGCCTGTAGCCTGTGCCCGGAGTTAAAGCAAAATTTAAGTTTACAGTATTGGCGCCAGCTGTTAAAGCAACAGTGGTGCTTGTAATAAGCGCATTTGTTGAGGTTCTTAATTCAATGATCCTGTTGCCGGCAGTGCTGGCATACATTACCACGGTTTTTAATGTTCCGGGTTGTATCACATCAAAGATCTCGTATTGCCCGGCGTTATTGTAATTTCCGCCTGCGCCAATAGAAGTGTTTGTTGCTGCGCCAAACACCGGGGCGTTAGTTGAAGTATTTACAACATAATAGGTAGTATTGCTGCTTAAACTTGGTGTTACATAATTATTGCCAACAAACAGCGGTGTGCCCGTGCCTGATGGCGAGGCGTACCAATACAACTGCGACGTACCACTGGCAGATAAGGAAAGCGTACCCGCACCGCAGCGCGCTGCACCTGTTGTGGTTGGATTATTTGGAATGCTAATGGTAATATAAGATGGTTTGATAATAGAATCTACTGCGCTTAAACAACCTGTTGCTTTTAATTTAACGGTATAAACACCAGGTGCCGTATAACTGTGCACTGCGTTAGTGGCAGTTGAAATACCGCCGTCACCAAAATCCCAGTTATAAGTAATACCATTAGTAGTTGTATTATTAAAATTGATATTTGCCGGTAACGAACAAAATGAAGTAGAATTGGCAACGAAATTAGAAGTTATAACATTTGAATAAGCCGGGCCAACACCAACCGCATACCAGGCGTTGGTTGTTTGCACTACTTCGTTACTGCAATTGCCATAAAGATCTTTTGCAGCCTGTATGGCTGCTGTTCTGGCCGCGGCATAATTGGTTGTAGGTGTAAAATAAACCGTTAATGCCCTGTATGCAATATTGGCTGCAGTGGTCCAGCCAAGGCCGGCTACATTATAGGCGTTGTTGTTATCATTAGTACCGCTACCGCCCTGGTTCAATAAATAATACCAGTAAATGCAGGGGCCGTTATTTTTGTGTACTTCTCCGCCCGCATCCCAGTTGGTACCCATATATGTATCGGGTTGGCCTAATAAATTAGGGTTAGACATGTTACGAAGCCCGTTTCCACCAGGGGTAATATCGGCGCCAATTTTCCAATCCCATTGCGTAGGGCGCGCAAAATGCTCAATGGTAGTTCCAAATATATCGGCAAAGCCTTCGTTCAGTGCGCCTGCTTCACCGTTGCCGAGGTTAGCTGTATTAGAAACAAGGCCGTGGGTGATCTCGTGTCCGCAAACATCCAAAGCAGTTAAAATGGTAAAAGTTGTTCCGTTACCATCACCGTAGGTCATTCTTGTTCCATCCCAAAAGGCGTTATTATAATTATTGCTGTAATGCACGTAACTTAATAATTTATAACCTGCGTTATCAATACTGTTAATACCGTGATCGGCTAAATAGTAATCATAAGTTTTTTCTGCTCCCCAATGCGCATCGCGTGCAGCCTGATCGGTATTTACAGCAGACCAGTTGGTGGTTGAGTTTGTAAAATCTGTGGCGCTGTAAGTAGTGGTATTTTGCATATTGTAGGTTTCAATACCAAGGCCACGCGCTGTTTCGCGTAAACGGTAACTGTTTGCAGCATTATTATCTACGGTAACGGTTTGCGTACCGCTGTATTTTGTAACTACAGTGGCAGAAACGTCGGCAGTACAAATTAAATTTTGTTCATCAAGTATCTTTCCGCTTTGTGCATCTACAATTACGTTAGCCCTGTACAAAGGCTCTTGCGCATAAATATTAAATTTATAAGCATAAGATACAGTTGGTTTTTGCGTTATCGTTTGGTTTGTATAAAGAATAAGATCGCCTTTTGGCGCATATGAAAAATCGGGTTTGCCAAGAGCCTCCCTCATATGCTGCTCTTCGGCCTTGTTTTGCCATTTATAAACTTTTGCATTTACTTTGTTAAGTGCAAATTGTAATGCCCTACTTTCGTTTATAGTAACAGTGTTTACCGGGTTTTGAATAACGTTAAGGTCGCCGTTAATAGAAATTACTTTGCCGTTTTTAGAATGCACAATGATAATGGCATTATCTACAGGTACATTTTTGTAATGCAATTGGTATTTTGTATGAAGATAACCCAAATGATCGGGACTGCTTTTTAGTTTTTTTGCGGTAACATTGCCGTTATTCAATACTACCGAATTTAAAAAGGCCTCTGCAGAAGATTCATCGATCACGTAATCTTCTCTAAGCTTTACAAAGTTAACCTGGTTATTGCTGTTGTAGGCTACTTCGTTAGCAATGCTTTTTAATTTTTGGTTGTTTTGAGCATTTAAACTATTGCAGGCTAATAAAGTAATAGTTAGCGCGCTTTTCAAATAAAAAAACTTCATGTTTTAATAAGGGTTAAAAATTTCACTACTGAAAGTAGAAAATTACCTTTTAGAAAGCAAATAAAAGAGGTGAATGTTATGAAAACGGGGTTAACAACGTTAAATTACGCGGTATTAATGGTTAAGAAGAAGGGCTGAGCGGTAAATTATGGCTTTTCTTCTAAAAAGGTAGAGCGATAGATATCGCCAATGGCAACCATTTTTTCGTCAAATATCTTAGGGCCAAAAGCGTCAATTAAAAACTCTTTTGTGTTCGCGTCTTCTATCTTGTATTCTTTTAATTCTTTTGGTTCAGATAAGGGCAAGCCCATACATGATTTGTAGACCTTCCAAACAAATTCGGCATTGTAAAGCTCATCATTGTTCAATTTTATCTGGTTATCGTAATGCAGGCCCAGCTTTCCATTGGCCCATGTGTGCATTTTATTGATAACATCTTTGGTCAATTCCTCCTGTTCAATTAAACGTTTGATATTGAACTCGCCACCAATGGACATTTTTTTAAAATCTTCAACGCTACATTTTTTTAAAGGTTCGGTAGCAAAGTAAACCATTGGCACATCGTTTTCAATAAAAATAACACCGGCGTAATTAAATTTACTATTTCCGTTGGGTAAAAAACTGTTGGCTTTGTTCGTTTTAATAAAAATGATGTCGCCATCTTTTATCTGCGTTTCAACCGGGGCATTTACAGTTTGAGAAAAACCAAAAGAGAGCCCGGCTAAAATTAACAGTAAGCTTATAAATGGTCTTGTTTTCATGAGTTCTTAGGAATTTCTACTGATTTGTACGTAAAGTTTGGGTTTTGGTTGTGTTTTTGAAATACAAATTCGCTTAAAATCTTACTTAAGGCCATAAACTGAGTTTTTTTAACAATAACTTAAGGTCAGATCTTGCGCATAAGCATTAAACCATCTCTTACAGGCAGAAGTATGTTTTCAACTCTTTGGTCGTTATTTACTTTTTTATTAAAGGCGTCAATGGCCTGTGTTTCTTTATCTGAAATGGGTTCAACTACTTTGCCGCTCCAAAGTACGTTATCTGCAATTATAAGGCCGCCTGTATTTACCTTATCAATAACCAGGTCAAAATAAAGCCCATAATTTTTTTTATCGGCATCAATAAAAACAATATCAAAGGTTTGTTTTAGTGTAGGAATAATAGTATCGGCCTGCCCGGCGATCAGTTCGATCTTATTTTTAAATTCCGACCGGTTAAAAAATTGTTGTGCAAAATGATTTGTTTCTTCGTTCGGATCGATAGTAAAAAGTTTTCCGTTCCCGGTTAACCCTTCGGCAAGGCAAAGTGCAGAGTAGCCGGTGTATGTACCAATTTCCAATATAAATTGTGGTTTTTGCATTTTAGACAAGAAGCTTAACAAACGGCCCTGGATATGGCCGCTAAGCATGCGTGGCGAATTTACCTTTAAGTTAGTTTCGCGGTTAAGTTCTTTTAAAAGAGCAATTTCTTTTTGCGAATGTTCTTCGCTGTATATAGATAATTTTTCGTCAATAAATTCCATACTGCAAATTTAAGATTTTAGATTGCAGATTTTAGATTTTTCCATCTTAAATCTCATTTCTTAATTCAAAGATCAGTTAAGGCGTTTAGCCATGATCTTGCTTACATTACCAAATACCTGGCCCGGTGAAAATTTACGCCAGTTAAAATCGTCCAACTCGCCACCATAAACAAAATAATAATCCAAATGCGCTTTTTTAAATTCGCTTAGTACATGTTCTCTAAAATTTAGCAGGGCTATCCAACCGTCTTCGCCGTTGTCTTCAAACCATTCTTCATAATAACTGTCGTCGCTGTAATGAAAATTAAGCACGTTCTCTCCGATCAAGATATATTTATTAATGCCCATGTAATTCAGTTCATCAATAAAATCGCGCTTTAAGAGCATAATATCGTTGTTGATGGCGTCGTTCCATTCGCCAATAAATTCAATAATGGCATACTTCTCATAATAATCAACAAATAAGATCTTAATGTAAAGCGTATCGCTTCCAATATCATCCCACTGCGGGTGGATGTAAAAATTATAAATGGTGTTTGAGTACTCAAATTCGCTATATTCGCGCTGGAAGAACGGCGATTGCGGATCATCAGCGGCGATATATAAATGGCGCCAGTTATAATATGGTTCTATTGTATGCAAAGTACAAATGTAGTATAAATCGTATATGTTAAACAACAGATTTTTTTTAAAGTTTATTAAAGCATTTTTTTTGCTGAAAGAAAAAACCTTATTTTGTTTAATTAAGAATGAGCAAATTAAAATTATATACCGATAAAAGCTATTTACCCGAAGAGAACAGCCACACTTATATTCTTTTTTCAACTCTTGGAAATTATTTAAATAAAGCAGGCGACCCCGATTATGGACGGTTTGATGAGCTTTGCAGGATAGGTAGCGATTTTTTTAATTTTGTTACTGACCCGGCAGAGGCAGACTTTTTTTTATTGCCTTTTGATTTTTCGTTTGAAGAAAAAAGGCAGGGAAAAATGACAGCTTTTTTGGATAAAGCAAAAAAATATCACAAAAAGACGATTGTTTTTTTTAATTCGGATGATGACACAGATATTACAACAGAAGGCCTTATTATTTTTAGAACCTCTTATTATAAAAGCAAGCAAAAAGCAAATACGTTTGCATTGCCCGGCTGGAGCCTTGATTTTGTGAATTATTTTCCGCAAAAAACATTTGATGTTTTGCCATACGGGCAAAAGCCAAGCGTGTCGTACTGCGGGTATATTGATAAAAAACCAAAAACGATTAAAGATATTATTAAGTCGTTCATAAAAAAAGAAGTTGTAACGCAGGAGTTACTGGCAAAAAAAAGAAGAGGCAAAGCCTGCCGTATAATTCAGGCAAATACTGGTATACAGGCCAACTTTATTATTCGTGATGGTTTTTGGGCAGAAGGAATGAATGATAAAAATAAAGCCAGGAATGAATACGCGCAAAATATGATTGGGTCGCTTTATGGTATTGCCACGCGTGGCGGCGGAAATTTTTCGTATCGCCTGCTGGAGATATTGAGTTGCGGCAGGATACCAGTTCTTATAAATACCGATTGTATCTTGCCTTTTGATTCGATCATAAACTGGAAAGAGCATGTGCTTTGGGTAGAGGAGAATGAACTGGATAAAATAGACGAACTTGTTTTGAAATTCCATAAAAGTAAAACACCTGCGGAATTAAAAACGATCCAGGAAAATAACAGAAAGCTTTATGTCGACTATCTTAGTCCCACAGGCTTTTTCAAGAATCTGCATTTGCTTTTAGATAATAAAAAATAAATTCAGGTATTAGTTCTGTCCGCGAATTTTTGCAATAATAAAATCAGGGATAAACCGGCGGATCTGTTTTTTTAACCGATGCTTTAAGGCGGGCTTTTTTAAATTGCCAAAATAATCGCCGGTGTTGTTGTAGCCGCGTTTCATAGCTTCAATGACAGTATCATTTTCTTTAACAACCATGGTTTTAAATACAGGCACCGTTTTGCATAAGGGGGGGGTAATGTTGTGATTGGCGTGTGTTGCATCTTTCGACTCAATATGATTGCTGAAAGCAGGATTTGGATACAGCGTTAACCAGTTATTTAACACGCAAACGGCTTGCCAGCGAATGGCCCACGAAGAACCGTTCGTTCCTATCTGGTCTTTTAACATGCCTTCCATATCATAAGACCCATAAGCGTTAAAACGATACATCAGATCTTGCTGATGTAACTTATCCAGTAAATATTGTGCATCTGCATTAAAATGCTCCCAACGGTTCTTCCATGTTGCCCAGCCAAGGCACTCGGGCATGGCCAAAAAAAAGTAGTCAGGGTATTTTGGTCCGCAGGCAAAAAAATTACAGGCACCAATTTGTGCTACACGTGTATCGTTCTCATACCTTTGTAAAGAATCGTTCATGTATAACAAAAAATAAGGCGATAAAATAAGGTCATCTTCCAGTACAATTACAGTTCCATGTTTGTTAACTATTTCTGTAACACCATCGCTTATTGATCTTGCGAGGCCTTTATTTTTTTTCTGTTCAGTAATAACAACGTTTTTAAACCTGTTCTCTTTTTTGATGATAGTACGGGTTTCTTCAATTTGTTTTAGCTGCAGTGTACTGGCGTTTTCTTTTGGGCCATCAGAAAAAATGTATAATTCGCTATCTTTTGCTTCGGCGTTATTGGCAAGTGAGTTTAGTACCTGCTGCGTGTGCCAGGGGCGATTGTACGTAAATAAAACAATTGGCGCCGGTCTCATTTTTCAAGTTGGTTTATTGCGGTCTCAAAATATAAAAAAAGATCTTTTTTCCATTTTGAAAAACCGTTGTTTAACAAGTTTGAAAGGTAAGTATCGCTGTGGTTATCACCTGTTTTTGTTGCCAGTTTTAAAATAGCATTGTCTTTTGCCGGTGGTACCTTTTCCATGTAGGCCTGGTAATAAAAGCTGTAGATCTTTTGCACATCAAAATCAATTTGAGTTTGTTCTTCACCTCTTATGATCCTGAAAAAACTACTTACATCTTTACATGAATGTACAAAATTAAAGTTAATGTAAATATTATCATATAATGCCACCACCGGAATTTTGAAGTGAGACATCTCAACGCCCACAGTACCGCGGGCTGTAACGATAAGATCGGGTTTTAAATTTATGATGTGAATATTTGAAACAGAGTCGTCTAAAATATGAAAGTGTTTTATATGATAACTGTTTACCAAAGCAATAGTTCTTTCCTTTGAATCGCCGTAACTGTTTGGGTGCGTTTTAATGTAAAAATTTGAGCCCGTAGCCTCTTTTAAAGCATCGAGTGTTTGTTTTAAGAATTGGTAAAGGTCAGGAAACTGCAGGCAGCGGTTAATATGTGGGGAATCGTAAAAATCGTGTGTGTAAATAACCACATTTCTTTTACTGCCGGCAAATTGTTTTTTTAATTCTTCGCTAATGGGTTTATCAGAAAATGCCGATGTTTTCATATAACGCGTGGCCTCATCAATTACTCCTGTAAAACGTGAGGTAAAAATTTCTTCGGCACGCTTTATGTCTTCGGTGCTTATACTTTTATTTGGATCAAAAAGTGAGTGATTGATGGTATGGTACGGGAAATCAAGAGTGGCTTCCTGGATGACGTATGAATAAGAACCGAATGTTAGCACTTTTATTTTTTTTGCAAGGCACATCCGCGCCGGAATACCATGTTCGATATAGGCATTATAAGAATTAAATAAGGCCTTTATGTTATGTTTTTTAAGTGTTTCTTTAAAACCATAAAATATATTTAAACTCACTTCAATTACCTTTAGCAGGTTTTCACTTATATCAATAAGGGTTGGCTCATTAAAATAACGCAGATAGGTATCATAGATAAGATCGCCCACCAAAATGTTCTCTATCTTAAGATGCAAAACATCTTCAGGTGTTTTTAAATTATTCCTGATCTTTTTAAACTGCTCTTTAATAAACTGCTGATCGTGAAATTTATCTTCTGTTTTAAATATTATTTTTTCGCCAAAGGCCCGGTGGATCTTAAGATTGGAGGAAGTAAAATATCTATTAAAAATAGGTTCTAATTTGTTTCCCCAGCCTATCCATTTTATCCAGTTAACATCGTAAAAATAAACGCGCAATTTATTTTTTTGCGCATAAGTTTTAACAGCGGCAGCAAATTTTATGGTGTATTCGTAATCTTTTAAATATTGTACCAATACAATGCCCTCTTCAGGTACTGTTTCAACGTTTGGCTTAAAAAAAGATAGTTCTTTAATGAACTGTTTTTGAACATTGGTTAATTGCTGGCTGCGGTAATATTTTAAGAACTCAGAAGGGAACAAGAAAAAATTTCTTGTTTTTTTATAGTAAGGCCAAAGTATGTTCTTTATTTTATCTTTCATTAAAGATGGGAGATGTAAATTTAGTTTAGGGTAGATCTGTGGGTTTTAAAGGAGTTCCTTTTTTATGATCTTTCATTGCTTTTTTACCTAGCAAAGAAAAATAAAATCTTGGGTGCAGGCCATCGCCGGGGCGAATGACCTTAATGTTATTTTCAGTAAAAATATCACCTTGTTTTATATCAGCGGATACGTAAATAGAACGTTTAAAGAACAGGCTTTTAGCCTCGGCCGCCTGAACCCCGACCTGAACTTTACCAAGGGCGAGAAAAGACCGTTCTGTTTCAACAACCAGTGCTTTTAATTCCTCCGGTTCAAGAGAGAATGCAGAATCTACACCGCCATCGGCCCTTCTTAATGTAAAATGCTTTTCAATTACCCGCGCGCCTAAGGCTACAGCGGCAACCGAAGCACCAATACCCATGGTATGGTCAGACAGGCCGATCATACAATTGTATTTTTTTTCAAGATAGGGAATGGTGTTTAAATTGGTATTTTCGGGCGTTGCGGGATAGGTGCTGGTGCATTTTAATAAAATAAGATCTTTGCAGCCTGCGTCCTTCAATACTTTTACGCTTTCGGTAATATCTTCCTCGCTTGATACGCCCGTTGATACGATAACCGGCTTACCTGTTTTTGCAACTTTTATCAATAAGGGGTGATGTGTATTTTCGAAAGAAGCAATTTTGTATACCGGTACGTTCAGCGTTTCTAAGAAATCGACAGCGGTCTCATCAAAAGGCGAGCTAAACGCGATCATACCTTTTTCTTTAGCGCGGTCAAATATAGTTTTATGCCATTCCCACGGCGTGTATGCTTCTTTATAAAGGTCGTGCAGTTCTTTTCCATTCCATAGCGATTTAGGATCGTTAATGGTATAAGCGCCTTTCATGGTAATGGTATCAGCCGTATAGGTTTGTAGTTTTAATGCATGCGCGCCGGCTGCTGCTGCGGCATCTACCAACTGCAAAGCACGGTCAATAGATTGGTTGTGGTTGCCACTCATTTCTGCTATCACAAAAGGTTTGTGATCTGAACCTATGGTTATATGCCCTATTTTAATATCGTTCATTCTTATTATCGATTATATATAGAAACTCTTAAATTTTCTTTAATAATGTCCCATTCACTCTTCAACATTGCAAGTGCAATTACATCAAAATATTGCCCTTCCTTTAAAATATGTTCTTTGTATAATCCTTCTTGTTTAAAACCGAATTTTTTATGCATCTGAATTACTTTATCGTTAAAAATAAATACTTCGCACATTAGTTTATTAAATTTCATGGTTTCAAATACATAACTCAAAATATTGTACTCCACTTTCGAACCAATTCCAGCTCCACGAACATTTGTGTTTCCTAAATAGAAAGCCCAACTACAGTGTTTGAAATTTTGTTTAATATTATACAGGGAGGCTAATCCTAATTTTTTTTCGTCGTATTTTATTAACCAGTATTTTTGTGACGGATCGGATTTTATTTTTTCGAACCACTTTTTTTGTTGTTCTGATGTTATTTCATCGGATGTATACATATATTGACTTACTTCTTTTGAATTACGCCATTGTCGAATAAGCTCTAAGTCTTCTTCAGTAATATCAACTAATTGAATGTCCATTATATTAACTCTTTTATAATTTTTAATATTCGCTCTCCAGATTTCCCGTCAATTACCTGCCTTTGTGAAGCAATCATTACGGCAATATCTTGTTCATTGTTAATGTGTTTTATTACAACATCACTTATTTCGTTCGATGTTATTTTTTGTAAATCACCTAAATCAAAAATTAATTGCTGTGCTTTTAAATAATTATATAAATATTCCTGGTTATAGGCACTATATCCTCCAAATATAACAGAGTTAACAGAAATCAACTCTAAACTTGTTGTACTTGATGGAGCAAAGGCAATATCGCAGTTGCGCATAAGTTCAATCATTTCTAATTCGGATAGATTTGAAAAAACTTTTATATTTTTAGAAGATCTCGCTACCTCTTGTTTCAATTTATCTGTGTGGGGATATGATACGCCGATAACAATATTAATTGAATTTATTTGATTTATATTAAGTAATGATATTAAAATTTTTAATGTTATGTTATATTCGTCACTGCCGCCAAGTGTAATTAAAGCGCTTGATATCTTATTTTTTTTTTCTTTTTTTTCAGAGGCTTCTTCTAAAAAACGTTTTCTTAAAAGAACATATTCTAAGCCTGTGTAGATTTTAGTGTATTTTTCTTTTTTGTACAAATTAATAGTTACGTTTGGAGAATGATTAATAACGATATCTGCACACATATGTTCATTTAACAAATCATCAATATAAACTAATTTTGCGTTAGTTTTTTTAATGCTTTTTTGATATGCAGAGTTAAAATGATAGCCGTCTAAAATGATCAATAATGAATTTGTATCATAGTTAGCCTGTATCCATTGGTTTTCTCTATCAATTGCATAATTATGAGGAATGTGTTTTACAGTAAATTGTTTTGGTATAACGTTCTCAAATTGACTTTGGTATCCTAGCAAAAATTCGCAGTCAAAGTCAAGCTGTATCATTTCGGCAATGGCTATGCATCTGTAAATATGGCCTAAGCCAATTTTAAGATTGCCATCTGCTCTTAATACTGCTTTTTTTTTATTCATTATTTGAAAATAATAAAGAATGCTTCAATTCTGCTAATTTCCAATCCGTTTCATTATCAATATCCTGAACCTGTAATTCATTTAAAATTATAGACCCTGAGTTTTGAGTAAATACCTTTTTTTCTCTTAAAAAAGCAGCAGTATTAATCCAATAAAATTGTCCGGCATCGTGGTACCTAAGGGGTAAATCTTGCGAACGTTTATTTAAATTTTCTGGCCAAACCATACTTGTTTTCGAATCGTTTATTTGCAATGCTCTTTGAATTGGATATGAAAAAGCGCAAACAGGAAATACTGAGTCAAATTGTTTGTCTATAAGTAAGTTATAAGAGTCTTCTAATGCTTGTTTTGTTATAAATGGTGCCGTGGGGTAAATACAACAGGTATTATCGAATTGTTTTGTTTTTTTTTGCAGATCATTTAGTACTTCTAGCAATACTTCGGCTGTTCCGGTATAATCATCTGCCGTTTTTTTACTTCTTATAAATGGAATTTCTGCTCCGTATTGTTTTGCTATTTCCGCAATTTCTTCGTCTTCGGTTGATACCATTACCATATCAAATAGTCCTGAATCCAATGCCGTTTTAATAGAATAAGCTATCATAGGTTTTCCTCTAAACAGCTTAATGTTTTTGCGGGGAATACGTTTGCTTCCGCCACGTGCAGTTATGATTGCAACATTATTCATTAAAAAAACTATTGATCTGATCAATAACAAAGGTTTGCTCCTCTTTGGTTAAGGTGGGATACATTGGTAAGCTTAAACAGCCGTTATAATAATTTTCTGAGATTGGAAAATCGCCTTTCTTCCAGCCAAAGCCTTGATAATAGGGCAGGGTATGAACGGGTATATAATGCACCTGGCAAAAAATATTCTTTGATCTTAAATGATCGTATAATTCTTTTCGCTTTTCAGTTTCAATAATGTATAAATGATAGGCGTGTCCGCTTACTACTCCAGATTGTCCTTTAATAGCCTTTATGTTTTTGAAAGCGTTCTCATAAACAGATGCAATTTCTTTTCTTCTTGCTAAACCCTCATCGGCTCTTTTTAACTGAGATATACCAAGCGCTGCCTGAAAATCGGTTAAACGATAATTATAGCCAAGCTCCTGCATTTCGTAATACCAGCCGCCATCATTATTATGCATTTGCGAAGGATCTTTTGTAATACCGTGTGTGCGCAATTTCAGTATCTTTTTATAAAGCACTTCATCGTTTGTCGTGATCATGCCGCCTTCGCCACAAGCAATATGTTTGACAGGATGAAAAGAAAAAATAGCAAGATCTGCAAAATTACCATTACCACAATTTTGTTTTTGGCCTTTACTATCAATAAAATAACCTCCCGGCGCGTGGCAGGCGTCTTCAATTATCCAACAATCAAATTCATTTGCCAGTTTTCTGAACGCTTCTAAATTAACAGCGTTGCCGGCAAAATCAACAGGAATAATACCCTGGAAATAACCTTTAGGATGTTTTTCTAATAAGGCACGCACTTTATTTATATCCAGTAAATATGTTTTTGGGTCAATGTCGGCAAAAAAAACTTCGCCATCGCAATATCTTACACAATTGGCAGACGCGGCAAATGTAATAGGGCTGGTAATTACCCTTGAATTTTTATTTACGTTTAAAGCCAGCGTACATAAATGTAAAGCAGCAGTACCGTTGGCAACAGCAACAGCGTATTTGCAGCCAATGTAAGTAGCAAATACCTGTTCAAATTCCGCAATTTTTGGCCCCTGGGTTAAAAAATCAGAGGTAAGTGCGGTAACAACAGCGCTGATATCATCTTCGGTTATGTGTTGTTTTCCGTAAGGGATCATTAGTTACGGTTTAAAATTTGGATCAACATGGTCAATAATCAATTTACGCAGGCTGTCTACAGTTTCCCATTCTGTATTATTTTCGGAAGTGTAATGAAAACCTTGTTTTACTAATTTTGCATTAAAGTGTTTAATATACTCTTCTAACTTAAACGTAGGAACCTGGGGTAAGATCACATAATATTTTCCAAGATCGTAGGTTGTAAATGAATCAGAGCTTGTGATCATTTCTTCATGAATTTTTTCGCCTGGGCGAATGCCATTTACTTTGTATTCTGCATTTGGTGCCACAGCTTTTGCCACATCCATAATTTTATAAGATGGAATTTTAGGCACGAACAATTCGCCGCCCCAGGCCGTTTCTAAAGCGTGCAATACCATATCTACACCGCCTTGTAGCGAAATATTAAAACGGGTCATGTTTGGATCGGTAATTGGTAATACACCGTTTTTCTTTTGGTTTAAAAAGAAAGGAATAACCGAACCATTTGAGCCCATTACGTTTCCGTAACGCACTACAGAAAATTTAAGATCGCGTTTTCCGCGGATACCATTGGCAGCAATAAATAATTTATCGGAGGTTAATTTTGTAGCGCCGTACAAATTTATAGGTGCGCAGGCTTTGTCGGTAGATAAGGCAACCACCTTACTCACATTGGTTTCAAGACAGGCTTTAATAACGTTATCTGCACCGCCAATATTTGTTTTTACACATTCATCAGGATTGTATTCGGCAATATGAACATGTTTCATCGCCGCAGCATGTATCACATAATCAATGCCCATCATCGCTCTTTTTAAACGATCTAAATCTCTTACATCGCCGATAAAGTAACGTATGGCAGAGTATTTTGAAGCAGGGAATTCCTGGTCCATCTGAAACTGCTTTTGTTCATCTCTTGAAAAAATAACCAGGCGTTTTACATCGGGCCATTTTTCAAGAATAGTTTTTGTAAGTTCTTTACCAAGCGACCCTGTACCACCGGTAATTAAAATAGATTTGTTGGATAACATTGACTGAATTAATTTTTAAATTTAAAATTAGTAGTATAAATCGGATTTTCGGCACAAAACTTTTTAAATTCTGCCGACGCATTTTCTATTTCGAATTTTGGATAATTAGCGCCAAACATGGAGCTGGTGTACTCAAACTCCAGCACCAGCCTGTGGCCCGACTTTAAAGGTGTGCCCTTGTGCCAGCATTTGGTGTCTTCGGCAAAAACCGAGCCTGCTTCTCCGTAAATAACAATAAATTCTTCTGTTTTGTAATGTTTCACCATATCTTCATCGGGTATGCGGGCGTAGCCCCTGTTCAACAGATGTTGTGGTTTTGCGCCGGCAATATGTGAGCCCCTGATAAGGCGGTGAGGGCCATTTTCGGGTGTTACATCATTTAAATAAATAAAGATCTTAAGCCATTTTATCCTGTCCAGATCAAAATGATATAACTGGGCTGCTTCGCTGGAAGCCTCTTTTAAAAAGGCAGTAGACCACCACATGGCCGGAAAATCGAAGATAGGTTCGCAACCCAGGTAATTTCGCGCAATGTTTATAAGTATGGGGTCCATTATCAGTTGCTGGATATCAGGATTATTTACCAGGTCGTTCTGCTGAAATCTGTAAATTTCGGATACCGGATTTTTGGGATCGTAAACGATCTTTTTATCGTAAGCAGGGGCGGTAAGTGTTTCTGTTTTTAACGCGTAATTGTACAATTTAGTTACCAGGGCGGGATCAATTTTTTTATCAAAATCAACATATCCGTCTTTATTTAACGCATTATTTATGTTTGTAAAGCGGGTGGTATCCAATTGCCCTATAACGCCATTTAATGGTTCAGTAATTTTTTTTGCCGGATGTTGTGTTGCCACTTCTTTTTGAATCTCATCGCTAAACCGGCCGTTGGTAGAACAATATAGATTTAATAGTGCTACAAATGCTTCACTGGGTGTTTGCCCGGTTCTCTTAAATTCGGCATATCCTTTTTTGAATACATCTCGTGGATCTTCTTTCTTTTTTAAAGAAGATTTTACTTTTTGTTTTAATTTATATAAAAAGTTTTTCATCTGTTGCTTAAAATTAATTCTGCATTTTTGAAATTACTACACAACGGTCATCATCATCGTAATAATGGTCATATTCAAATACAACTTTATGTTTAATTGTTTCGTCCATAAGCTTTTTCATATCAGTGGTTGAGTTAAGGGTATTTACCCTCGGCGGTTTTATACCATCAATGTGCTGGTTTGGTGCATGATCCAGGCCCACACCAAATAAACCACCTGGTTTTAAAATGCGTTTACATTCCTTAAATACCGAACCGGGGTCTTTCGTGTAACTGATCATCCAGCCAAGTAGAACTACATCATAAGAGCCATCTGCAAAACCCGTATTATGGATATCGCCAATTAAGATATTTTTTGAATATGAAAAAAGATCGAGTCCATAAGTATCCAAAAATCCGTAACTTCTTAACCAATAAATATCATCTTCTGAGCGGCAGCCCACGATGAGTACTTTAATTGAACTTCTGTTTTTTCGGTAATAAGCTACCAGCGGGTAAATAAGCAGTTCCATACGGCCACCACAGCCAAAGGCCGCACGGGGAATATTAAATGCAGATAAATTATGTTTTACAGTAAGTTCGCCAATACTTTCGTTCTCAAAATTTCCAAACTTCATGTTTCTTTTAAGAAGTTTATAACGCAGGTTTATAATAAAGTACCTTAAGTTATAATGTTTTAATAACGACCACATATTCGTGCGTACCTGCTGAACCCTTAACAAACGATAGAAAAATAATTTCATTTATAAGATTAATCAATTTTTAAATTAAAAGGAATGGTTACAAAGCCTGCATTTTCATGTACATCCATACTAACAGGATTAATATCCAGCAGTGGTATGTTCACATTGTTATCCAGTACATCATAAAAAATTTTAAATTCGTTGTTTGCCAAAGCAAAATACAATCCGTATTGGCCAGGCCTGAGTGTTTTTTTGGGCAATGATACAGTGAATGAAACGCTACTTCCTTTTGTTATTGTAACGTCAGTAATGGCGGTTTTAAAATTAGATATGATCTCTTCAGAAAAAGGATCGCGGATTGCCATGTAAAAGCCAAGGCTTTTTGTATCTGCATTGGCGATCACTTTAAACTTAAAAGTAATATCTTCGTTATAATTAAATTCCCAGGTTTCCTGCCCATTCTTCACCGCTTTTAATTCTTCAAAAATAATATCGCCTGTACCTCTTTTCAATCTATCTTCAAGGCCAATAGTTTTTAAATTAGTGCCCCTTGAATTAACCATGTATTTTTTTATACAATCCTCTATGTTTCCTTTAATCTCTATCTGGCCCTTGTTAAGCAACAAACCTGTAGTACAAAGGTTGGATATAGCCTGGATGTTATGACTTACAAATAAGATAGTTCTGCCCTCACCGGCTACATCTTTCATTTTACCTAGGCACTTTTTTTGAAATTCGGCATCGCCTACTGCAAGTACTTCGTCAACAATAAGTATCTCAGGCTCTAAATGCGCGGCCACGGCAAAGCCCAGGCGCACCATCATGCCCGATGAATAACGTTTTACTGGCGTATCAATGTATTTTTCAACCCCGCTAAAACTCACTATTTCGTCAAATTTTTTTGTGATCTCCTGTTTGGTCATTCCCAGTATGGCGCCGTTAAGAAAGATATTCTCGCGCCCGGTCAATTCAGGGTGAAAGCCCGTACCCACTTCAAGCAAAGCAGCTACGCGGCCTCTTATTTTTACCTTGCCTGTTGTGGCGGTAGTTACCTGCGATAATATTTTGAGGAGTGTTGATTTTCCGGCGCCATTTTTTCCGATGATGCCTAATACATCGCCTTCTTTCACTTCAAAATTTATATCCTTTAAAGACCACACGTAATCGCTTCCGCCCTTTGCAGTGCGGTCGTTGGCATCGCCAATTTGCAGGTAAGGATCTTCTTTTCCTCTTACCTTGTGCCACCAGCGATTAAGGTCGTGCGAGATAGTACCAGTGCCCAATTGACCCAGGCGATACTGTTTAGAAACATCTATAGCTTTTAGAACGGTTTTGCTCATATTGTTTTATACTGTATCCATAAAAGATTTTTCAACCTTATTAAAAATAACAAGTCCTATAAAAAATAAAATAATAGTAAATACTAAACTATAACCCAGATAAAACCAATTGAACTCGCCTACACCCAGAAATGCGTATTTAAACGCTTCGATAATGCCGGTGATGGGATTTGCCAGTAATATAGGTTTAAACTGCGGGTATTTTTGCGAGACAAGTGATAACGGGAACACTATTGGCGATGCGTACATGAGCAACTGAACACCAAAAGTAACAAGGAATTTAAGGTCGCGGTATTTGGTGGTCATAGACGTGATGAGGATGCCAAAACCTAAACCCAAAAAGCCCATCAATAAAATCAAAAAAGGCACAATAGCCAATGTAGCATTGGGATGTACGGTGTTAGATGTGATGATGTAATAGATCCAAACTACAATGAACAGCAGAAACTGAATGCCTAATTTTACAAGGTTTGAAAGTACAATGGATAAAGGAACCAGGATGCGCGGAAAGTATACTTTACCAAAAATGTTTGCATTAGCGGTAAACGTATCAGATGTTTTGGTGAGGGTGTCTGAAAAATAATTCCATAATGTAATGCCACACATGTAAAACAAAAGCGCCGGAATACCATCGGTTGGTATATTTGCCAATAACCCAAAAATAACGGCGTAAGTAATGGCAGTAATGATGGGTTGTAAAAAAAACCAAATGGGGCCAAGGATAGTTTGTTTGTATACAGAAACAAAATCGCGGCGTACAAACAAAAATAAAAGATCTTTAAAACGAATGATCTGCTTTAAACCTATAGAATGCCAAATACTTTTTGGTTCTAATACTAAGTCCCAGCTTTCATTATCGTCTTGTACCTGTTTAGTGCTCATTTAAAGTTAATTAATAAAAAGATATAACGCAAAACCACTTATTTTTTTAAAGTAAAAAAGTAAACAGATCGCCGAAATATTTAATCCACAAATTTAACAGAATTAATGGAATAATAAGGCATTTTTGCCCTTGTTACAGTGTATTCAATTCTTTTTTTTAAACACGTTCAATAAATAAAAATTACCTTATTTAGTTTGACGCCAGCGCCTTATTTTCTATATTTGATTGATGAAAACACAACAAGCCATTAAAAACAGACGATGTTAAATTTTGTTACCCTGTTCAATTCAAATTATTTATCACGTGGCCTGGTGCTTTATCAATCCCTTTTAAAACATTGCCCTGAGTTTCATTTATACGTGGTTGCTTTTGATGACGCTACCTTTGACTATTTTCAAAAAAATCCTCAAAAAAACCTTACCGCCATTTCTTTAAAACAATTTGAAGATGATGAGTTAAAGGCCATAAAGAGCACGCGCTCAGCGGCCGAGTATTGCTGGACATCAACGCCATCAACGGTTCTGTACTGCATTAATACGTTTAAGTTACAGGCCTGCACTTATATTGATGCCGATATGCGTTTTTATTCCGATCCCAAAGTGTTGATAGACGAGATGGGAGAAAACTCGGTTTTAATTACCGATCACCGGTATACAAAAAGGTACGATCAGTCGGCCACCAGCGGTAAATATTGCGTTCAGTTTGTTACATTTAAAAATACAGAGCAGGGTATGAGCGTTTTAAAATGGTGGCGCAACGCATGTATTGACTGGTGTTACGATCGTTTTGAAGACGGAAAATTTGGTGATCAGAAGTACCTTGATAACTGGCCCAGGCAATTTAAAGGCGTGCACGAGCTTAAACACCTGGGTGGTGGTATAGCCCCCTGGAATGTTCAGCAATATAGGTTTACAGCAAATAATGGTAAAATATCGGGTACTGAGGTTGTAACCGGTAAAACCTTTGAAGCTGTATTCTTTCATTACCATAGTTTAAAATTCTTTCAGAACGAAATCGTTCTGTTATGCGATACTGGTTACGATCTTAACGAAAATGCTATTGATACATTTTATAAAGAATATGTAGCAGAATTGGTTCAGCAAAAAAACGGCGTTGTTAAAGTAGCGCCGCATATAAATGCCAACGGGGCTACCAGCCAGGCAAGGTATTTGCCAATGAGCCTTAAAACAATTAAACAATATTATCTTGAGAATTTACGCTCTTCAAAAAAGAATATCCTGGGCGCAAAACTTTCCAAACAAATTAAAAACCATTATTATTTTAATTTAAACAGATTTAAATAAGCAGATGCCTGTTTTATCTATCATAACCATTAATTATAATAATAAAAAAGGATTAGAGGATACCATTGTTTCGGTAACCGGCCAAACAATAAAGCATTTTGAATTTATTATTATTGATGGCGGATCGACAGACGGGGGCAAGGAAGTAATTGATAACTATAAGAACAGTGTTACTTACTCCGTTTCAGAAAAGGATAATGGTGTTTACGATGCACAAAATAAAGGAATTAAAGCAGCTAAAGGCGATTATTTATTGTTTTTAAATTCTGGCGATACGTTTTATAACACAAGGGTAATAGAAGAGTTTTATAAATTTATTGATTCTGAAAAGCCTGCCATTGCTTATGGCGACAGCAATCTTGTTTGTCCCGATAAAAAAGATGAAATATTGCGTCAACCCGAAAAGCTGGACCTTCATTACTTTTTCAGAAGAACGCTTAATCACCAGGCCACCTTTATAAAGCGCGAACTTTTTTTCGGGTACGGACTGTATGACCTTAATTACAGGATCTGCGCCGATTTTGATTTTTTTTTCAAGGTATTTGTAAATCAACCACAATATTTTAAGCATTTTAATTGCGTTGTTTGTAATTATATGAACGATGGCATTAGCTCAAGTAGTAAGAATTATGACCAAATGGTTTCTGAAAAGCAAACGATCTTAAAAAAGAACCTCTCAAAAGAAGAATACAACCGCTTTTATAAAGGCTACAGGCAGGAAATACCTTTAAAATACAGGATATTGGAAAGGGTTTATAAGGTACCGATTTTAAATTGGTTATTTAAAAAAGTATATTTAACGGTTAAAAGACCCGGATAAAAATAAAGAATAGTGAAAACGCAACCACTCATATCTGTTATTGTACCTTGTTATAATCAGGGTAAATATATTATTGAGTGCTTAAACAGCGTTAAGGCTCAAACATACGCAAACTGGGAATGTATAATAATAGACGATGGGTCGGGTGATGATACCAAAGCCGTTGTACAGGAGCAAATAAAAAATGAATCGAGGTTCGTTTATCAGTACCAGGCAAACGCCGGTGTTAGCGCTGCGCGTAATAATGCCATTAAAACAAGTAAAGGAAAATACATTTTACCATTGGATGGCGATGATAAAATTGGTAACACCTATCTCGAAAAAGCAATTGCTTTATTTGAAAAGGATCAAAATTTATCTCTTGTATATTGCGAAGCAGAGTTGTTTGGCAATAGAAGCGGCAAATGGTTCTTGCCTGATTTTTCCTTTGAATTGCTGTTAAAACAGAATTTATTTTTTTGTTCAGCTTTATTTAAACGTTACGATTTTGACAGGATAGAAGGTTACGACACCGCTATGCGTGTAGGCCTTGAAGATTGGGAGTTCTGGATCTCGTTGCTTTCAGAAAACGCGAAAGTTGCAAAAATTAACGATACACTTTTTTATTATAGAATAGTTAGTAATTCGCGTAACAGCTCCTTTAACAGCGATCACGAAAGAGAAATAAGGAGGTATATTTACAATAAACATAAAACTGTTTACGATAAACATTTTAATATCAGCGATCTTATATATGATAATTATTTGGTAACGCTGGAAAGCAATGGTATAAAGACATCCCGCGATTATAGGATGGGTAAAAAAATACTTTCGCCATTACGCCTCTTAAAAAATATCATCTCTAAAAACAAATAATACAAATGAGGTCTGTTTGTTTTTTTGCATCTTATTATAAAAGTGATAACATTCCTTATTACGTTACCGTTTATTTAAAAGAGCTAAAAAAACATTTTACCGAAGTTGTATTATTAAGCTCTCAAAACCAGGTTAGCCAAACAGATCTGCAGTTTTTAAAGAACGAAAACATACAGGTTTCTCTAGAAAAAAACGAAGGCTTTGATTTTGGCCTTTGGTATAAAGCTTTTCAAAAGCATGATGTAACCGCCTACGATAAAATTGCACTGGTAAATGATTCGTGCATATTATTTAAACCGTTGGATGAGATAATGAAATGGTCGCAGGCCAATACAGCTGAATTGCAAGGGATAACCTTATCTGATGCCATTAGTCCGCATGTTCAGTCTTATTTTTTGATCATTGATAAAAAAGCAATTGGAACGGTAAATGATTATTTTACACAACATAAGATCATTGAAAGAATAGAAGATGTGATCTTAACCTATGAAGTAGGGTTGAGTAAATTATTGATATCAAAAGGATTTAGCATTGCTGCATATATTGATAATAATGGTTATAAAGGCGAATTCAGCCCATATTATCACTGCGTAGATTATCATATTGCCAAAGGAATTCCTGTTATCAAAAAGAAAATTATGTTTAGCTCTTACCGCGAGAGCGAACTATCCACACTTGCAAGAATGAATTTTAATATTGATAAAAAGCATTACGTTGAACTTATAACGAAGTATAATAAAAATGTTATTATTGATCTTAAAAGGCTTGAGAATGACGCAGAAGGATCGATCTCTGGTGGACAGAAAATAAAATATAAGCTAAGAAAGGTATTGATCAACCTATTGAGGCCACTTTATAAAAAGATGAAAAATGCTTAAAAGGATCTATAATAAAGGCATTTCGATAATTGACCTTTTACTTGGGAAAATGCATTTGTCTTTTGAAGATAAGGGCTTTATTAAGCGTATACAGTCCACTATTTTCAGTAAAAAAGAAAACCATATTTTAGTTAAGCATCAATATCCTGCAAATTATAACGAGAAAGATAAAGCTCTTTTTGATCATTACACGGGTTACAACTCGCAAGATGAAACGATCTACCAATTTACAAACGTAAACGTTACAAGCGACGGCGTGATATTTAAAAAACTAAACAATACCTGGATCTCCTTTCCGCACATTGTGTTTAGAGCCGAGTACGGTTGGCTGTATATTTTTAAAAAATACCTGTTTCATAAAAAGGCTGTAGCTTCTAAAGACAAAATATATATTTTACTTTTCGATTTTTGGGCCGCCGGAAATTATTATCACTGGTTGGTTGATTCAATGCCACGCTTACTTGTGGTTAAAGAGCTTTTAAAGCAAGATAATTATGCCTTATTGATGCCTGAAAATTATCCTAAATACATAAGGCAGCCGCTTAGTTATTTAGAGATCAAGAATATTACTCTCATTAAAAAAAACGAATACCTGCAGGTGGAAAATGTTCTGCTTCCTTATTATTTGGCGGGTTCGGGGCACATTCACCCAACCATGGTATTTGAGGTACGGGAGTTTTTCAGGAATAAAATCGATCTTAAAAGGACCATTACGTCGGATAAAATATATGTGAGCCGCGGCAGGCAAAAGGCCCGGCGCGTAAAAAACGAAGAACAGGTGATTGAGGTAGTGCACCAATTTGGGTTCGAAGTGATCTATTTTGAAGACTATACCTTCGAAGAACAGGTAACTATTGGCAAAGGTGCAAAGATCATGGTATCGAGTCATGGCGCCAATCTTACCAACTCCATGTTCATGCCCGAAAATGCAAAGGTACTTGAGTTGATAAGAAAAGACAGGCCTAATTTTTGTTATTGGGCATTGGCAACCGTAGCTAAACAAAATTATTATTATCAATTATGCGAAGTGATAGGAAACGATCACTTACAGGTAGATATTGAATTGTTTAAAGTAAATTTGCAAAAGATCTTAAATGACTGATGTTTTAATAAGCATTTGTATTCCCACATATAATGGCGAAAAATACATTAAAGAATGTATCGATTCGTGTATTGCCCAAACATATGCAAATTATGAAATAATAATTTGTGATGATGGATCTACTGACGGAACTGCAGGAATTTTGGAGCAATATGCAGGCAATAATGCAAACATTAAATTTTTTAAGAACGCCAAAAACCTTGGCCTGGTGGGCAATTGGAATAAATGCATAGAACTCGCAACTGGTGAGTGGATCAAATTTGTTTTCCAGGACGATTATATTACTCATGATTGTTTGCAGGAATTTGTGAAGGCAATAGATGAAAAAACAATTTTGATAACCAGCAAACGAAATTTTATTTTGCCACAAAATCCAACCGCCGATTATATAAATTATTATACGAACGAGGTACGAACCCTTGAAAATACTGTTGGAGCTGTTAAAGATTTCTATTCTGCCGAAGAAATATCCAAAGCCGCTTTAAAGAACATAAGTATGAATTTTATCGGCGAACCCAGTCTTATTTTATTTAAGAAAAGTATTTTAAAAGAAATGGGCCCGTTCAACCCTGCGTTAAAGCAAATATGCGATCTTGAATTTGTATTGCGGATCGCGTCAAAATACGGTTTAAAGTATATCAATCAAAAGATCTGCGCTTTTAGGGTGCATGCAGATTCTACAACAAACACCAACCTTGCTAAAAATTATTTTCAACTGCATTATATCGAACCTTTATTGTTTTCTTACTTTTTATTGTTTGATAAACAATTTTTAGATTTTAGAAAGCATCTTACTTTCCTGCAAACGGCAAAATTAAAGCTGTATTTTAAGTTAAAAGCATACCGCGCAAATATTGTAAATGCTAAAGAATTTCACGGGCATGCTTTATTTGCCGAAGAAGGAAAAATGTATAAAGAGATCCAGGATAACCGATCTGGCTCGCTTTTTATAAAATTACTTTCTGCTATTTTGTAGATAATAATTCCAGTACTTTTTCAGAGTAATTGCTCCAGGTAAAATCTTTTACTTTTTCATGCGCGTTATTCATTATTTCAACCAGGGATGTTTCGGTTAAATTACTTAACGCCTCTATTTTTGTGGTTAATTCGGCGGCGTTGTTATTGTTAACATAGTAACCAAAATTTATTTCCGAACCATAGGTTTCAACAAATTCTTCATATGGTGATGTGATAACGGGCGTGTAAAAGAACATAGCCTCGGTCATGGCCGAAAACGCGCCCCAATCTGTATTTGTATTTATAATGGCCTTAGCTTCTGAAATGAGTTTATAATAAAGTTCATTTTCTTTTTCTATTCCCTTATCAAGATATCCGTAATAAAATACGTTTGGATAATTTACGCCTGTTTCCCCTTCTGTCAGCCCAATGATATGCAACTCAAGTCCTTTATATTTTTCTGAATTTACTTCCTTAAAAGCATTTATAAGGCTTATTGCACCGTTAAAATATTTTTTGTTACCAATAAAAAGTAATTTATTGCTTTTTAATTTGGAGGAGATCAATTCTTCCTTTTTTAAAGGATAATTGCTGTTGATCACATTGCCTAAATAATATTGGTGTTTATTTTTATAGTGTTTAAGATTGAACAGATAAGATTTTGGAAAAAGGCTAATTACGGCATCAGCACTTTCTATATTGTTTTCCTCTCTCTTTAAAGCCCGTTTTTCAAACCAAAGAGCTTCTCTTTTTAGAAAAGTATCTATAAAATATAAATAGCCCCAATCACTGAATAATATCACTTTTTTTTGACTGTATTTTTTTGAGCTAAAACTGTAACTTAAAAATATAAATGCGTCGCTGTTCCTGTTCTTAATTTCCTTTTTTATTTTTTGTCCGGTTAAAAAATTATTAAAACCCGACCTGAAAAAAGTGTGATCTGAATTTTTGTAAAACAATTTTAAAGCTGCAAAAACAGTGTACTTGTATATTGAATTTAAGAAGGCGCTTTCTTCAATATCCACACGGTTAATTTTAAAGCCTTTTTCTTCAAGGCTTTTGGTAAAAAAATAAGGAACGTTTGACCAGGTTTTTAACTGAGAGGCGTCGCCTATTGAAAATACTGTTATTTCGCGTAAATGGCTCAATTATTGGGCTTTATTTCTTTTAAATTAATGAAAAAGGTTTAAACTAAAATGTTAAATTTACAATTAATTTTAATACTTAATTTTCCGCGCCAGATATGAAGTTTTCGATTATAGTGCCTTCTTTTAACCAGGAACATTATATTGATGATACCTTGAGAAATTTGGTGGATATCAAACAAAAAGCAAAACAAAAAGGAATAGAAGTAGAAGTATTGATCTTTGATTCAGAATCCAATAAAAATGTTCAGGACTCTATTGCTAAATATAAAACAGAGTTTGATTATATCGAAATTAAAAAAGACCGCGGCCAGTATGATGCCATTAATAAAGGAATAGTAAAGAGTTCCGGCGATTACTGGACATGGCTTAATACAGATGACCTGATGAACCCCGAAGGCTTTTTAAGGCTTGCTGACATTGTAAAAAAGGATACTTCTATAGATTACATTTACGGTGGTGTAAATTATATTGATGAAAACGGCATTGTAACCAAACACTACAACTCATACCGGTTAGATTATAAAACCCTTTATTCACACACGCCGGCTATATTTCAGCCGGGTTCTTTTTTTAAAAAAACATTTACAGATAAGATCGGATTATTAAAACCGTATCAATGCTGTTTTGATTACGAATATGTATTGCGTTGTTTTTATAACAATGCAAAAATTTATTGTTGTGATTTTATTGTTTCTGATTTTAGATTGTACAGAACGTCTAAAACAGGAAGCATCACTACAATTTTTATCAAAGAACAATTAGAGATCAGTAAAAATTATGGACGAAAATGGTTTCATTTTTTAACTGGTTTTTCTTACATACGATTATTAAAACATTTTTTATTCCCCAGAAAATGAAGGTACTGCTTTTATCAGATACTCATAGCGAACATACCGAAAAATGGGCCTTGGGCCTTGCCAACAGTGGCGTTAAGATTGGTCTGTTCAGCTTCAATAAAGCCTCATACGATTGGTATGTTCATGAGAACATAACCGTATTTTTTGAGCCCGATCATAAAATAAATGCCGAAAGCACTTTAACAAAATTAGCGTATATAAAATATGTTTCGATCTTAAAAAAGATCATCAAACATTTTCAGCCGGATATTTTACATGCGCACTATGCAACCAGTTATGGTTTGGTTGGTGCTTTATCTAATTTTCACCCTTTCATTATTTCAAGCTGGGGATCTGATGTGATGAAATTTCCAAATAAGAATTTTGTTGCAAAATCCATTTTAAAATACAATTTTAAACAGGCCGATCTTCTTTGTGCTACCTCCTATACAATTGAAGAATATATTAACCAGGTAATGCCGCTGCCTGTCACTGTAATACCTTTTGGTATTGATATAGATATATTTAAGCCAAAAAAAGTGCAGTCGTTATTTAGCGAGAATGACTTTGTTTTAGGAAGCATAAAACCAATTGAAAGCCTTTATAATACTGATATCTTAATAAGATCTTTTGCCAAACTTTTACCAAAATACGATAACCTTAAACTGGTTATCATTGGCGAAGGCACCGAGCAGAATGCTTTGAAAGAACTTTGTAAAGAACTCAGAATTTCTGAAAAAGTATTATTTACGGGGCGTATCCCTTTTAAAGAGATCAGTAACTATTATAATATGATAGATATACTGGTGAACATCAGCGAGTACGAAAGTTTTGGTGTTTCGGTTGTAGAAGCCATGGCTTGTGGTACGCCGGTTGTAGTTACAAATGTAGGGGGGTTGAAAGAAGTGGTAAAAGATGATTCGGTGGGCTTAAAAGTGAATGTTGGCGATGTGGATGATACGGTAAAGGCAATAGAACGATTAATGACGGATAAAGATCTCTATGATCAAATTGCTATAAACGCCAGAAAGCATGTAGTAGAAAAATATAACTGGGAAGATAATTTAAAACAAATGATCGATGAGTATAAAAAGATCTTAAATAAAAAATAGAAAGCAGGAAGTGATACTAAAACCAATTATTAATATTGATCAGTTTACTGAAAAGGCAGAAGAGAGCATCGGCGTTTTTGGAAGTAAAAGATGGTTATCAGTTTATGATGATAAACTGATATTGATCGGTATTTATAAAGATGAGCATCAGTTAATAGGTGGTTTTTATTTTTTAAGAACAAAAAAGTATGGTTTTAATTTTATAAAACTACCGCCATACACACCACATTGCGGTTTGTTTTTTGTTTCAGAAAGTAAGAACAAAGCTTCCGTAAATAATTTCTCAAAAGAAGTGATGAATGATATTTGCGCTTATTTTACAGGGCAAAAAAGTTCGTTAACTATTCTGGCGTTTCCTTCAGAGATCATCGATCTGCAACCCTTTATCTGGGATAAGTACAAGGTCATCCCAAATTATACATACAGAATTGACCTGCTTAATACTATAGAGAATATTAAAGCCAATTTTGATACCAAAAACAGGAATGTGATCAATAAAGCCATTAAAGAAGAAGTGGTTGTTTCGGAAAATAGCTTGAATGGCGAAGCGTTGCTCAAATTCTTTAAAGGTTCGCTTAAAGCAGCCGGCGCAAATATTTACGAGGATGAATTAAAAAAGATTTTCCTCGAATTTTCTGATCCTTCAAATTCTTTTTCTTTAAGTGCAAAAAAAGACGATATTTTTTTGGGAGCGGTATTTTGTGTTTTTGATAAAAATACCTGTTATTATTTATTGGGTGGTGTTAATAAAAATGCAGGCATACAGGGTGTAAATAATTTATTGATCCAGAAAAGTATCGAAAAAGCAAAAGCGCTTGGCTGCAATACCTTTGATTTTGAAGGCTCCATGCTAAAAGGAGTAGAGAAATTTTTCAGGGGTTTTGGCCCGGAACTCATTCCGTATTATACAGTCAACAAAGCAACACTGCCACTTGAGATCTTATTAAAGTATAAAAAGAGAGAAATATTTTAATGGATAAGATACGGCATATTAAACATAAGGATATTGATCTTAAAAAATGGGATACAACTGTTCTGTCTTCTGAATTGCCTTTGGTTTTTGCGCAGTCTTTTTATTTAAATGCCACTTCTCCAAATTGGGACGCGCTGGTAATTGGAGATTATGAAAGTATTTTTCCACTTACAGTAAAAACAAAACTGGGTTTTAAATATTTGCCGCAACCCTCTTTTACCTCGCAATTAGGAGCCTATGGCAAAATTGATAAGGATATAGAACAAATGTTTTATGACTATATCACTAAACATTTTAAACTGATAGAGATAGAGCTTAACGCTGCAAACAAATTAAGACCAAAAAATAGTAGTGTAAAAAGAACATACATTATCGACTATAAGAAAAAGTATGCCTACAATACTAATACACAAAGAAATATTAAAAAGGCACAAAGCAATGGCATTGTGAGCGAAAAAGTAGAAGCAAAGGATGTTTTACAACTGTCAAAAAAAATGATAAGCCCTTTTCTTGAAAAAGAGATCGGGCTTTCAAAACCGGTTATAAAAACATTTAATTCATTAATTGAAAGCTGTAATAAAAATAATTGTTTGTTAACCCTTAAAGCGATTGATGGAAATAAAAATATAAAAGCACTCGCACATTTTGTGTATAATACTAAGCACGCTTTATACCTGAAGGGAACTAATTTTGACAAAAAAGAAAATTCGGGAAGTATGCACTTGCTAATTGATGCGGCTATTAGGTATTTTGAGGATAAAGCAGATATTTTTGATTTTGGTGGCGGTTCAAATGCCGGACTAGCCTCTTTTTACAAAGGTTTGGGCGGAGAAGAGCTTAATTATAGTTTTTTAAGAATAAATCAGTTACCAAAGGTTGTAAACGTTTTAAAAAGAAACAAAGTTAAAGATTTATGAAAGCCATTATATCGCACGACATAGATCATATTAGCATTTTAGAGCACACCTTTAAAGATGCCATAATACCTAAATTTATGGCCCGTATGCATATCGAATTGCTTAGCGGCAAGATTTCTGTGCGTGAATATACCCTGCGCTGGACAGATTTTTTTAAGAATAAATGGCAAAATATTGATGAATTGATCACGTTCAATAATATTAATAACGTTCCTTCCTCTTTCTTTATAGCTGTAAACAGGGGTATTGGTCTAAATTACTCTAACAGGGCTGCGCTTTTATGGATAGAACAAATGAAACGTCGTAACTGCGAAATAAATTTACATGGCATTGAGTTCGAGAACCAGGATCTGATCAATTCCGAATTTGAGTTGTTTAGTGAGCTTACCAAAACAAAAAATTTTGGTGTAAGAATGCATTACGTTAGAAATACAGAGCAAACGTTTAACATGCTAAGTAAAGCAGGGTACCGTTTCGACAGTACCGAACACGCCTTTAAAAATCCATACAAAATAGGGGATATGTGGCAGTTCCCTTTTCAGATAATGGATGGATGGATCATTGAGAACGGAAAAAAATGGCAATCTATTGATCTTGAAAAAGCAAAAGAAAATACCATAAAAATAATTGACAGGGCCCGTAAAGAAAACCTGGAATATATTGGTATCGATTTTCACGATCGGTATTTCTCTCATTCATTTAACACCTGGCTTAACTGGTATATATGGCTGGTAGATTATTTAAAAACAAATAAAGTTGAATTTGTGAATTTTGATACGGCCATAAAAGAGCTTGAAAATTCTCACTAATTATTTACCGCCATTTACAACCCAATTACCTCTTTTTTGATCGTTAAAGTTTTTTTCATGTAATTTTAATACTTTGAACAAGCGTTTAAATATACTTACACATGTTTTGGGATCATTTACTTTTTTGTTCCTGGCTTTTTTAATTTCACCCGATTGGCCAAACCTGGCTAAAATGCTGGGTAACCCTTTCGGTTTTGATGATGCGATATTCCAGGTAGAAATGCTGTTGTTTTTTTACCTTAATTTTTATTTTTTAATTGATAAATTCTATTTTTCAAAACAATACATCCTTTACTTTGGGATCGTTCTGGTATTTCTTATTCTTTTTATTCCTGTTACAGATTTTCTGATCATGAATAATTTCCCGCAACCCGAGCATCATGGTTTTCCGGGGCGGCATCATCATAAGAATATGCTCGGGGGTATATTCTTTAGTCACAAATTTTATCTGTTTTTATTGATCACGGCAGTTTCGTTGCTAATGAAAATTGTGGGCCATTTAAAACAGATCAAAGATGAAAAGATAAACACTGAGCTTTCTTTTTTAAAAGCGCAGATCAATCCTCATTTTTTGTTTAACACCTTAAATAGTATTTATTCACTATCTCTTCAAAAGTCAGAAGCTACCCCGGATGCCATCGTTAAATTATCCAATATGATGCGTTATGTTTTAAAAGAAACTGACCAAAATTATGTACCACTTAAATATGAATTAGAACATATAAGCAACTTTGTTGAACTTCAAAAATTACGTTTAGACAGTGCGGTTAAATTAATATTTGAAATGAAAGGCGAATTTGCAGGGCAAAAGATAGCTCCTCTTGTTTTGATCCCATATATTGAAAATGCGTTTAAATATGGCGTAAATGCCGAAGAAGAATCAACCATACAGATCAGAATAAATTGCTCTGATAATTTTTTGGAATTACATATTCAAAATACAAAAGTTAATACCACTATGGCAGCGTTGCCCAGCACAAAACTAGGCTTGATAAATGCAAAAAAAAGATTAAATTTACTTTATCCTCAGGCGCATATTTTGCACATTGTTGATACAAAAAGTGAATTTGAGGTAGATCTGAAATTATATCTGAGTGATTAAAGCAGTTGCCATAGATGACGAGCCTTTGGCCCTTAAGGTAATTGAGAGTTTTTGTGAACGCTCGGGTGAGATCCAATTAATAAAAACCTTCACAAAACCCAAAGAAGGCCTTAAATACCTTAACAGCTTCCCGGTAGATCTTGTTTTTTTAGACATTCAAATGCCTTCTTTAACCGGTACCGAATTAGCTAAAGAGATAAAACAGGATGTAATGGTTATTTTTACTACCGCGTTTGATAATTTTGCAGTAGAAGGTTTTAATTTGAACGCAGTAGATTATTTATTGAAACCATTTTTGTTTAACCGCTTTCTTCAGGCTTTGGAAAAAGTAAAAAAAATGAAGCCGGCTAAAAATAATAGTGGCGAACTAAAGACTGCATATATTACTGTTAGGGCAGACTATACCCTGTTAAAGGTTGAACTTGAAAAGATAAATTATATTGAAGGACTTGATGATTATATCAAGATCCATTTGCAGGATGCCAAGCCAATTGTTACACGCTCAACCATGAAATCGATCTTAGAAAGCCTGCCTGCAAATTTATTTGTAAGGGTGCACCGCTCATTCATTGTGCAAAAAAGCAAAGTAACGGCCATAAAAAATAAAACCATCTTTATTCAATCCGTTCAGATCCCTGTTGGTATAAGCTACGAATCAAATATCGAAGGTTTATTTTAACCCATATTTCCCTTATTACCGCATTTATACTACTTTAGCAGTGCTTTACATAATGATGCACCCGAACATAACTATAAATAAATAAGATGAAAAGATCGTTTTTTACAATAACCTTAGTCTTTATAATTACCTGTTCTTATTCACAAAAAAAGAAGGATATAAGAAATTTTCAGATCAGGTCGGTTACTGAATCGGTTGATATGGGTGGTAAAACCATTCTCGACTCTAAAACCACTTTTGATAGGAACGGTGAAGTGATCGAAGAAGAAAAATACGATGATGAAGGAAAACTCAGTTCAAAAATTAAGTATAAACTGGATGTGAATAAGGATGTGATAGAAGAACTGGAATACGATGCTACCAATAAACTTGTTCAAAAGAAAACATTCAAGTACAATTTTTCAGGAAAAAAATCTGAAGAATTGATAGTCGATGATAAAAATGCTGTTATAAAAAAAGTAATTTACGCTTATAATAATAAAGGGTTAAAAACCACCAAAACAACATACGATGCATCCAATAAAATTGTTTCGGTAAAAAAATACAGTTACGCATTTAAATAGTTGGAAAAAGTAGCAGATATATTAAAACAATTTGAACTGATCGACCTTGCGGGCCTGGAGCGTGTAAAATTAACAACCCGAACGGATACTAAATTTGCTTTTTCGGCAGATCGCTTGCCTGAGATTTTAAAACACCTGGGGGCGAATTATAAGGTGTTATCTATTCGCGGTAAAACTGAATTTTTATATAAAACAATATACTATGATACGCCCGATCATAAGATGTACCTTATGCACCACAATGGTAATTTAACCAGGCATAAAATAAGGCAAAGAACTTATTTAGAGAATAACGAAACTTTTTTAGAGATAAAATCGAAGAACAATAAAGGTCAGACGCTAAAAAACCGTATAAAGGTCGATCTTATAAACGATGCTTTGTCGGAAAGCGAAAACAATTTTATCGCGTCACAAACGCCTTATAATGCAAGCTCATTAAAACCAATGGTAAATATAAATTATAAACGAATTACGTTGGTAAATACCGGGGCGGGCGAAAAAATAACCATTGATACAGACCTCGGGTTTTTAAACAATGAGCAAAGAGCTGAATTGGCTGGTACTGCTATACTCGAAGTAAAACAAACAATGAAGGCAAAAACACATATTTTTTCTGTCTTAAAAGAGCAAGGTATAAAACCTGTTGCTATTAGTAAATACTGTATGGGCGTAAATTTTCTTTATCCGCAAATAAAGAAGAATAATTTCAAGAAAAAATTAATAACTTTAAATAAAATTATCAATGACAGACCTATTGGCCATATTGCAGGTATCTGAAGAAATTGTTTCTACTGGCATGGATGCCATGCAAAAAATATCAGGCAAACTTTTTACCAGGCTAATGATCGATCTTGTTTCGGTATTTATTTTAATTCGTTGTATTTATTTTCCAATATATAAACAACGAGAATTTTATTTCACTTTTTTTATTTTTAACAGCGTTATTTTTTTACTCAGCTTTTTATTGAATAAGGTTGATCTTAGCCTGGGCGCTGCTTTTGGCTTGTTTGCCGTTTTTAGTATGTTGCGTTACAGAACCGAGAATATAAGTACCAAAGACATGACCTATTTATTTTTGGTAATTGCTTTGGGTTTAATAAATGCCATTACAAAAATTAAAGGCGCGGATGATAATTATGAATACGCTTTTTTAGGAATAATTAACGCCGTAATTATTGCCCTTGCATTTTTATTGGAAAGCAAATTAATATTCAAAAAAGAAGGTGTTAAAACAATTGTATACGAAAAGATAGAATTGGTGCATGCCAGTAACAGAACCCAGTTAATAGAGGATATAAAAAAGCGTACCGGCCTTAATGTGTATAAGATCTCCATTCTTAAAATAGATTTTTTAAACGATTCTGCCCAGATCAAAATCTATTTTTTGGAAGATTAAGTCAATAGAAGCCTGGTAACACTGATATATCAAATTTTTGCTGATAAATTTTCAGGAGAAAAGATCTGTGCAAATTGTAACACTAGCGTCATCTGCGCTCTAACCATTTTATGATTTTCCTGCAATCGGGCTTTTTCCAGGGCGAAACAGATCTTACAAGGTACCCATTCTCATCTATTAAATATTTCTGAAAATTCCATTTTACTGAAGTGCTCATAACTCCATTCAACGATTTAGAGCTAAGCCATTTATAGATCGGGTGCATGTCTTTGCCTTTTATAGTGATCTTTTCCATCATTAAAAAAGTAACGCCATAATTTCTCTGGCAAAAGGTTTTGATCTCAGAATTATTTCCCGGATCCTGGTGCGCAAAATCATTGGTCGGAAAGCCAATGATCACCAGCCCTTTGTCTTTATACATATCATAAACTTCCTGCAGTTGTTTAAATTGCGGTGTTAAACCGCATTCGCTGGCGGTGTTTACAATAATTAATTTTTTGCCTTTAAAGTCTTTGAGGTCTATTGTTTTTCCTTCAATACTTGTAGCCGTGAACTGATGGATACTGCTACTGGGTTGCCCTCTGAAAATCGAAGGGAAGAAAAAGAATGGCGCTGTGAGTATTTTTAAAAGCAGTGTTTTCATTTAATGTTTAAATTTAAAAAATTAAAAACAGCCATGAGTATCTGGAACGGAGAAATTACAATAGACTTATTAAATAACCTGGGTAAAAATACCCTGGGCGAATTTTTTGAAATGCAATTTATTGAGATAGGTCCTGATTATTTAAAAGCAACCATGCCGGTAATTAATAAAACCAAACAACCTTTTGGTTTGTTGCATGGCGGCGCGTCGGTGGCACTTGCCGAAACCATTGGCTCTGTAGCCAGCTGGTGCTGTGTTAACCGCGATCTGTTCATTGGTGTTGGAATAGAAATAAACGCCAATCATTTAATTTCAGTAACCGAGGGTAAGGTTACCGCAGTTTGTTCGCCAATAAAAGTAGGAGGGAAGTTGCACATTTGGGATATCAAGATCTATAATGATAAGGAAGAGTTGTGTTGCATTAGCAGATTCACCTGTATGATCATTCCTAAGAAAAAGTAGCTGGAAATTTTTAACCACAAAGTGCACAAAGATTTTACACAAAGCTCGCAAAGGAAATATTTCTTTGTGTACATAGTGCATTCTTAGTGTTCTTTGTGGTTAAGTTATATACGATTACACCTCGCCAGCAACAAAAAATCAACCAGCACCAATGCAGCCATACTTTCTACAATAGGCACTGCGCGAGGTAATACACAAGGGTCGTGGCGGCCTTTGCCTTCTAAAATAATTTTTTCGCCTTGTTTGTTAACCGAATTTTGTTTTTGCATTAAAGTAGCAACCGGTTTAAAAGCTACATTAAAATAAATAGGCATGCCATTACTGATACCGCCTTGCACACCACCACTATTGTTGGTTTTCGTTTTTATTTGTTTGTCTTCAGAATAAAATACATCATTCAGCTCAGATCCTTTAAAATGCACACTATCAAAACCACTACCTATTTCAAAACCTTTTACGGCATTAATGCTAAGCATGGCGTGCCCTATAACTGCATGTAATTTATCAAATACCGGCTCACCTAAACCAATGGGCGTATTTTGTATCACGCATTGTATAACACCTCCAACAGTATCGCCTTGTTTTTTTATTTCTTCAATATAAGCGATCATCTTTTCAGAAACCTCGTCATCAGGACATCTTACAATGCTGCTCTCCGTTCTTGAAAGATCCAATTGATCAAATGATCTGCTAAGCTTGATTTCTCCAACCTGTTTTACAAAAGCATTAATAGAAATATTCTTTTGCTGTAGTATCAGTTTAGCAATAGCGCCGGCCACTATTCTGCAGGCCGTTTCCCTGGCGCTGCTTCGTCCGCCACCTTTGTAATCGCGAATGCCAAACTTCTCCTCGTAAGTAAAATCGGCATGCGATGGCCGGTAAGTATCTTTTATATGCGAATAATCCTTTGGCTTTTGATCCTCATTCTTAATAACAAAACCTATGGGTGTTCCGGTTGTTACACCTTCAAAAATACCTGATAAAAATTCAACCTTGTCTTCTTCTTTGCGTTGGGTGGTAATATGCGATTGCCCCGGTTTCCGGCGATCCAATTCCATTTGTATGAATTCCAGGTCTATTTTTAAACCTGCCGGGCATCCGTCAATAACACCGCCAATAGCAGGGCCATGGCTTTCACCAAAAGTACTTAACTTAAAAAGGGTTCCAAATGTGTTTCCAGCCATAATTAACAAAGTTAAATTATTGAATGGAATATTGAACATAATTAGCTTAATTTGTACTACTTTTTATGGCCTCAAAACTTCTGATCAAAAATATTAAAACCCTTGTGCAGGTTCGCGAGCAGGCACCTGAAAAGGTTTGTGGTAAAGACATGGCAGTTTTGCCCTGTATTGATAATGCATGGCTGGCAATTGATGACGGTTTAATTGCCGATTATGGCTCAATGGATGATTTTCCTGGTATTACGGATTGGAAAGGCCTTGAAGTAATTGATGCCGCTGATAAGATAGTTTTACCGTGTTTTGCAGATAGCCACACACATATTGTTTATGCAGGTAACAGGGAAGGTGAATTTGTTGACAGGATCAATGGCCTTTCATACGAAGAGGTAGCAAAAAGAGGAGGAGGGATCATTAACTCCGCACAGTTATTACGCCAAACAGATGAGGAGGAATTATTTCGCCAATCGTTGATCCGTTTTAATGAGATTATAGCCTTAGGTACCGGCGCTGTTGAAATTAAAAGCGGTTATGGTTTAAATGTTGAAGCCGAATTAAAAATATTACGCGTTATTAAGCGCTTAAAAGATCTGGATATTATTCCGGTAAAGGCTACATTCCTTGGAGCACATGCTCTTCCACCAGAATATAAGGGCAATAAAGAAGGGTATATAAACCTGATCATTAACGAAATGTTGCCCGCCATTGCAAAAGAAAAACTGGCCGATTATATTGATGTATTTTGCGAGAAGGATTATTTTACCGCAGAAGAGACTGAGCGTATTTTAATGGCCGGAAAAAAACATGGTCTTATTGGCAAGATCCATGCCGAGCAACTGAGCCACAGCGGTGGTATTGAAACTGCTGTTAAATGCGATGCAATTAGTGTTGATCATTTGGAGTATTGCAACGACACAGATATTGAAGCATTGCTAAAAAGCAATACTATGCCTACTGTTTTGCCTGGCGCCGCTTTTTTTTTAGGTTTGCCTTTGCCACCGGCACGTAAAATGATCTCTGCAGGGTTGCCGGTTGCTTTTGCAAGCGACTATAACCCTGGCAGCAGTCCAAGTGGTAATATTAATTTTATGATGAGCCTTGGTTGTATACAATATAAACTAACACCCGAAGAGGTAATTAATGCCTGTACCATTAATTCTGCTTACGCTATGCATATGGGACACAAAGTAGGCAGTATCACCAGGGGAAAACTTGCAAACATTATCATTACAAAAAAAATAAATTCTTATGGATTTATTCCTTACTCTTTTTCTAACAACCAGGTTGAAAGTGTAATTATTAAAGGTAATATTTTTTAAGATCAACATAAATTGCAGCTTTTTCAAGCGTTAAAGAGATTTGTTAAAATCCCGACTGTTAAAATTCTTCCGGTATTTTTTTTCGGCATAATTCTTGTTAACTTTAATTAACTAAAACCCTTTTTATGAAAAATATATACTTATTTCTTGGCTTACTTTTTTTGGTCAACGTAAAAAGTACCGCGCAACAAAACGATTCATTATCCGGTTACAACGAAACTACCTATCGCCAACAGGCTTTAAATAGTGGTTATACATTGGCCGAAACAGATGCGTATTTAAAAAGAACAAAGCGTTATTTTATTTCGCAAAAATATTTTCCGGTTCAAACAAATTTAAAAACTACAAACATCAGTAATTACAATACAGGTTGTGTAAATATGGATTTTGAAAGCGGCAACATTAATGGTTGGATGCTGGCAAATGGTACAACTTCTATCTCGGGTAACTCCTGTTCGTTATTGGGTTGTTGCCCCGGCACAAGTCCAAATTACACTGTATTAAATAATGGCATCATCGATCCAAATGTTGGTTTTACGATCAATTCACAGTTTGGCGGCACATCAACAGGTAATAAATTCTTAAAAATGAATGATGATACTCCGAGTCTTGATGCGCAGCGGTTAACACAAACCTTCCTGGTTTCGGCGAGCAACAATTTATTTTTATATTCATTTTTATTGGTGTTTGATGGCACCGGCCATGCCTGCTGCGATCAGCCGTTTTATAATTTTACCTTGAGCGATACATTAGGCAATGTTATTTCATCGCCAACCATGCCAAATTACTCTATTACCGCACCCAGCCCGGGTTGCCCACCGCCGGCTTCATTAATACCTGTTACTATGAGTATGTCGAGCACGGCTTCTTCTAACTTTTCTTATACTCCCTGGATGACCAGCGCCATAGATCTTACGCCATACATTGGTAACGCGGTTAAAATTTCGGTCACCGCAGGCGACTGCACGGGTGGCGCACACCCTGGCTACATGTATTTTGATGCACTATGCGGCGCGTTAGAATATTCTGATAATTCAGTTGTAATGCCCTTAAACCCAACAAACAATGTAATATCAGGACCAACACATACATTAATAGCCCCAAATGGTTTTAATACTTATCAATGGAATGGCCCGTCAGGAATAATTAATTCGCAAACAGCAGTAGTATCTCTTCCGGGTTCTTATACGCTTTCTTTAGGCGGATATGGTTATTCAGGCACCTCACAAAAAATATTCACCATTGCCGGACCCAATGCTCTTAATACCAACAACGCTTTATTAAACGCATTAAATCTGTTTCCTAATCCTGCCAACAGCGAATTTGTGATTGAGAATGTGCCTGTAAAAAGTAAATATACATTAATGGATATTGCCGGTAAAACTGTTATCAATACAACAGATGCTTCTTATGGAAATGTTAAAGTAGATGTTTCAGGATTTGAAAAAGGGATTTACTTTTTAAAATTAGAAACAGAAATTGGTACAAGAAATTTTAAAGTGGTGAAAGAGTAATAAACATTATACCGTTGTCACTTCGAGCGAAGTCGAGAAGCATTAACTGGTCTCGACTACGCTCGACCTGACAGTTTTGTCAACACTTAAGTCCCGTTCCAAGCCTGGCTTCAAATTTAATGCTTCGCATATCTTTCGGGAATTGAAAATCCATGAAGGCTTTCATAAAGCGTTTCTCTAATTTTTTCGAGAAACCCTCATTACATTTTTTACTTTTTAAAACCTCGTAATGATCCAGTTTGCCTATCTCATTAATAACAAACAACACTTCCATGTAAACAGATTCGCAGGTGCTGCAATTCATCTTTAATTTATTTTCCTGTAAGATCTTTGGGTATTCAGTAATGCGCCAGTTGTTATAAAAATTGGTCCACTCGTCGTATTGCGGCCCGGTAAGGTCGTAAGAGTGGGGAATGGTTGTATTTGTTTGCTGCGCTTTAAAAGCAAACGATAAAAGCAGGAATAATATTAATATCGGCGTTTTTTTCATGAACTGATAAAATTTACATGTAACCCCCCATTTGTGTTTTTATTTTTTTCTTTCGCCTGCCGCCACAATCTTTACGCGTTTTGCACGATTCGGCAATAAGACTGAAAAGGATCAGGAAAATGAAAAGATATTTGCAGGCTTTTTTCAAGGATAAGATTCTATAATAAAGATAAACAAAAAAGCCCCACATTTCTGTGAGGCCTTCTGTTATTAAGATTTATTAGGCTTTTACATTAGCCCTGATAATATTTAAAGCGCCACCGGCTTTAAACCATTCAATCTGTTGGGCATTGTAAGTGTGGTTAACGTTGATCTCGTCGGTGCTGCCATCTGAATGGTGTAACACTAACGATAATTGTTTGCCCGGAGCAAACGCTGTTAAACCAATAATATCAATAGTGTCGTTCTCCTGGATCTTATCGTAATCGGCTTTGTTTGCAAACGTTAAAGCAAGCATACCTTGTTTTTTAAGATTGGTTTCGTGGATACGGGCAAATGATTTTACCAATACCGCGCGTACACCTAAATGACGGGGTTCCATGGCTGCGTGTTCACGCGATGAACCTTCACCGTAATTCTCATCACCAACAACTATAGATCCGATGTTATGCGCTTTATAATCGCGTTGTACTTTTGGAACAGAGTCGTAAGCACCGGTTAATTGATTTTTTACTGTGTCTGTTTTATCATTAAACGCGTTTACAGCGCCAATTAACATGTTGTTAGAGATATTATCCAAATGGCCACGGAATTTTAACCACGGGCCGGCCATACTAATATGATCGGTAGTACATTTTCCTTTGGCTTTAATTAATAAACGCAATCCTTTTAAATCAACACCTTCCCATGCTGCAAAAGGATCAAGCAATTGCAAACGATCACTGGTTGGAGATACATTTACAGTCACCTTGCTGCCATCAACTGCCGGTGCCTGGTAGCCCGGATCATCTACTGCAAATCCTTTGGTTGGTAATTCGTCACCGCTTGGTGGATCTAGTTTAACTTTCTCACCTTTTTCGTTGGTCAGATAATCTGTTAACGGATTAAAAGTAAGATCACCGCCAATGGCCATTGCTGTTACAATTTCCGGAGATGCTACAAACGCGTAAGTATTAGGGTTACCATCGGCACGTTTAGCAAAGTTCCTGTTAAACGAGTGAATGATGGTGTTCTTTTCCTGCTTCTCAGCACCCATCCTGTCCCACATACCAATGCAAGGCCCGCAAGCGTTAGTAAATACTTTAGCGCCTATCTGATCAAATACATCTAAAAAGCCATCACGCTTAATAGTAAAACGTATTTGCTCTGATCCCGGATTAATTAAATATTCTGATTTAGATTTTAAATTTTTTGAAGACACTTGTTTTGCCAGGCTAACTGCCCGCGAAATATCTTCGTAAGAAGAGTTGGTACAAGAGCCTAACAAACCAACCGAAATTTTTGTTGGCCAGCCGTTAGCTAAAGCAGCTTCTTTTAATTTCGAAATAGGAGTAGCCAAATCCGGAGTAAACGGACCGTTTACATGCGGCTCTAATTCTGATAAATTAATTTCAATTACCTGGTCAAAATATTTTTCAGGGTTAGCATAAACTTCTTTATCGCCCGTTAAATGTTCTTTTACTCCATCTGCCAAGGCTGCAACATCGGCGCGGCCGGTAGCTTTTAAATAACGGCTCATGCTATCATCGTATCCAAAAGTAGACGTGGTAGCACCGATCTCTGCACCCATGTTACAGATAGTACCTTTACCTGTACAGCTCATCGATGTAGCGCCTTCGCCAAAATATTCAACAATAGCATCTGTACCGCCTTTTACAGTTAAGATACCTGCTACTTTTAAAATAACATCCTTTGGGGCTGTCCAACCGCTTAGTTTACCGGTTAGTTTCACGCCAATTAATTTTGGCATTTTTAATTCCCATGCTAATCCTGCCATCACGTCGCAGGCATCAGCGCCACCAACACCAATAGCCACCATACCTAAACCGCCGGCGTTAACCGTGTGCGAGTCGGTACCTATCATCATACCGCCGGGAAAAGCGTAGTTCTCTAACACTACCTGGTGAATGATACCAGCACCTGGTTTCCAGAAACCAATACCATATTTATTGGCAACAGACCCTAAAAAATCAAATACTTCTTTACTTTCTTTATTAGCAAATGCAAGATCTTCGTTAGCGCCGTTCTTAGCTGTAATTAGGTGATCGCAATGCACCGTAGAAGGCACGGCCACTTTAGGGCGGCCCGATTGCATAAATTGTAATAAGGCCATTTGAGCCGTAGCATCCTGCATGGCAACCCTGTCCGGCGAAAAATCCACATAAGATTTTCCTCTTTCAAAAACCTCTGCTTTTTGTTCTGCATGTAAATGCGAATAAAGGATCTTTTCTGCCAGTGTTAAAGGACGGCCAACCAATTTGCGGGCTGCTTCTACTTTTGATGGGAGTTTTTTGTATACCTCCTTGATCATTTCAATGTCAAATGCCATAATTAAAAATTTAAGTTATTGTTGTTTTGAGTATTAAAAATAGACTTCTAAGGTATAGAATTATTGTGTAATTTGAAAGGATAGAGGGCTTAATTTTTTTAAGGAATAAAGTAAAATTATTCTAAATAAGAGCTATGTAGTTTAGATAGTGCGCATTTGGAATTAAAAATTAACTTTACCACATCTATTTTTTATGTTCAGAAAGATAAATCTGCTGCTTATTGCATTACATCTCATTTGCAGGCCCTTATTGGCACAAAATATTATTTCTGCGCCCCGTGAAGCTAATTTTGTGAACTATACTGCTGAGCATGGTCTTGATTATGTGAACGGTTTTAGGGTATTTGAAGACAGTAAGGGGTATTTGTGGTTTTGTACCAAAGAGGGTATTAGCCGCTTTAACGGTATTACGTTCCGTAATTTTACCCTGCAGGATGGCCTGCCATCACCCATTGTTACCGGTGCCTGCGAAGATAATAGTGGTACACTCTGGATATCGACCTTAAAAGGATTTGCAACTTTTAAAAATAACCGTTTTGATACGGTTGGCAATTTAAAAAAATACCAGGCCATAAATATCATTAAAGCAAAAGATGGTAGCTTGTGGGCTGCCAGCAGCAGTGGCCTGGTGCATATCGATCCGGCAAACAAAACCCAGCCTTTATTAAAAGTATACGCCATTGGCGAAAAAGTAGAGAATTCATCTTTCAGAAACCTGTGGCAAAATAAAAAAGGAGATATTATGGGCGGCTCAGAATCGGGCTGTTTTATTGTAAAGGGAGACACCATGGTAAGATACAACGACCTGCCGGGGCCTGTTTACACTATGATAGAAATGGATGACGGCACGGAGTGGTTTACCGGCTGGGATAAGCCTTTGAGCATTTACAAGAATGGTAAATTAGAGAAAGAAATTAAATTGGGTTCTTTTGCCCTGGATATGTTGCGCGATAACAAGGGCAATACCTGGCTGGTTACCTGGGATAAAGGACTTTTTAAATATAACGGTAAGGATTTTATAAATTATTCTGCTAAAGAAGGTTTGTCTTTTAATTCGTTTTGGGGTATTGATGAAGATAGTAACGGTAACTTATGGTTAAGCTCCTGGGGCAGGGGTTTGTTTAAATATTCCGGCGAAAGCTTTACGCGCTTATCAGAAAAATCGGGCTTGCCAAGCAATAACATAAGTGGTGTTGTTGAAGGTGAAAAAAATAAATTCTGGATCTCTTCCGAACAAAGTGTTTCGTATTACAATGCCGAAACCGGCGAAATGAATAACATCACAAAATGCAATAACGAAAATCTTTCACTCATCATTTCGTTATACGCATACAAGCCAAACGAGGTATGGGCTTTGGGATATATTGGACAGGGTTACCGTATTGTTGATGGAAAAATAAGTGTAGATAAGGAAATGACGGGCTTCTCGGCCGTTAAAGATAGCCAGGGAAATATTTGGATGGGTACCGATAAGAACGGAGCTATGAAAATTTCAGGAATTGATAAACGTTTTGTAAACGTTTCAAAGGTGCAGCCTGGTAATCGCGTTATTTCTGTTTTTGAAGATACAAAACAAAATTACTGGTTTATAAACGATCAAAAAGGTATTCACTTTTATAAGAACGACCAGGTTAAGAATTTTAATCGTACCAATGGTTTTGTGAACGAACCGGCAAGCTCTATTTCACAGGATAGTTTGGGCTTTTATTGGATAACTGTACCAACAAAAGGTGTTTACAGGTGCCAACTGGATAAGGGCGATAATATTAAAATTACCGACTCCCTGGTAGACGCCTGCGGATTGATGTCTGGCAACGCACATTCTGCAGTGGTTATACGCGATAAATTATATATGAGCACTAAGTACGGCTTGTGTGTTATGGATCTTAAATTGTACGCCCGGGGAACAAAAAAATTAAATTACTATAATAAAGAAGATGGCTTAATGCACCCTGATTGTAATCTGTTGAATTTTGACAGCAATGGCAATATATGGCTATCCGGCGCAGGGGGTATTTATGTTTTTAACGCCGGGCAAACAAAATTAAACACTAAAGAAACCAAAACGTACATCACACAAATTAGTTTATTCTTTAAAGATGTTGATTGGGCAAAATATAGTAATGAAATTGATGATAACGGTTTGCCACTTGATCTTAAATTAAATTACGAAGAGAATCATCTTACATTCAAATTTATTGGAATTAACCTTCTTGCGCCAACAAAAGTATTATACCAGTATAAGCTCGAAGGATTGGATAAAGATTGGTCTCCACCGGTAAATAAAAGCGAAGCTGATTACTCAAGCATTCCTCCGGGCACTTATACTTTTATGGTGAAGAGTTGTAACAACGATGGTTTGTGGAATAAAACACCACAAAGCTTTGTGTTTACAATAACACCACCGTTCTGGAAAACAGCCTGGTTCTATGCTATTTGTGCCTTGGTATTGCTGGCTGCATTTTATTTCTTTGTAAGATCGCGTGAAAAAAAATTACAAAGAGAAAAAGTTATTCTTGAGCAAAAGGTAGACCAACGTACACACCAGTTAAAACAAGCTTTTGAGCAGATAGGGGTAAAGAATAAAGAAATAACCGATAGTATCAATTACGCCAGCAAGATCCAGGTGGCCTTATTGCCTTCGCAGGAAGATCTCAGATCTTTGGCAAAAGATTTTTTTATTTTATTTAAACCAAAAGATATTGTTAGCGGAGATTTTTATTGGGCCGAGAAAAAAGGCGATAAATTTTACCTGGCTATTTGCGATAGTACCGGCCATGGCGTGCCCGGCGCCTTTATGAGTTTGTTGAACCTAAGCTTTATTAACGAGGCTGTTAACGAAAAAAATATTGTAAAGCCAAACGAGGTTTTTAATTATGTTAGAAGTGAGCTCGTAAGCAGCATCAGTAAAGAAGGACAGAACGATGGTTTCGACGGAACCATGGTATGTTTTGATCCGGGGCATAATAGATTTATGTATGCAGCTGCCAATACCAAGCCAATATTGATCAGCAACCATACCATCAAAATTTTGCAGGCCGATAAAATGCCGGTGGGTAAAGGAGAAAAGACGGATTCATTCAACTCGTACGAAATAGAATATAAAGCGGGTGATACGCTGTATTTATTTACCGATGGTTATGCCGACCAGTTTGGAGGCAGCAACGGTAAAAAAATGAAATTTAAAAAACTGGAAGAGATCGTTACGTCTATTTATGACCTGCCTATGCAAGAGCAGTTAAAGATCCTTGAAACAAAATTTGATGAATGGAAAGGCTCTCTTGAGCAGGTAGACGACGTTTGCCTTATCGGCATAAGATTATAAGCAGGATTTAGCGAACATGTCAGGCAGCTTCTTTAAATATCTTTCTTTTTTGCTTACAGGCCTTTTTATTGCATTTATCCTGTATATAATTATACATAAGGCGCAGGTTATTTCTTTTACACACGACGAAGGTTATACATACACACATTATGTGCACGAACCTTTTATGGATATTCTTTCTTTAAAAGATGGCTTTACCAATAATCATATCTTTAATTCTATTTTAATAAAATATACCGAAATGGTATTTGGTAGTTCTGAACTGGCGTTAAGGTCACCAAATATATTGGCCGCTATAATATATATGTTTTATTGCTGCCTGCTCTTTTATAAAAGAACACCTGTACTAGGTTCACTGTTTTTGATCATGATGGTTGCCAATACCTATTTGCTCGATTTTTTTGGATTGGCACGTGGCTATGGATTGTCGATCGCCTTTATGACCATGGCTTTTTATCACTTGTGCTCATATTTTGACAAAAGGAAAAATAAAGACATGATCTTGTTTAACCTGGCAGCGATCTTTGCCTATTTAAGCAACCTCACCCTTTTATATTTTTACATCGCAGCGCTTATTAGTTTTTACGCTTTTAATTATCTGCAAACTAAAATAAAAAAAGCGGTGGCCGGAAATGATCTTTCCATAAAAAAAGTAAACTGGATTAATGTTATTTCAGTGATTTTATCGGCAATGCTGCTGTTTGAGCCCTTGCGCCGTTTATTAAAAGGTACTGTGCTCGATTTTGGTGGTAAAAATGGTTTTGTTGAAGATACTATTAAAACACTTGTTTATGGTTTGTTTTATGAAACCAGGCATACAGAGGCAGATATCGTATTCATAAATTTAATTATCGTTGCATTGTTTTTGTTCATATTTGTTTTGGTGTTTTGGCATATTGCAAATAGCAATAAAGAATTCATTCTGCGTTTTCCAGGTTTTGTCCTTGTTCATTTTATATTGTTTTTATTAGTTGCTTTTTCGCTTACACAGCACGCTGTTTTAAAAAGCGATTTTTTTATCTGGCGTTTTGCTTTGTTCCTGTATCCTTTGTTCATGCTCAATCTTGTTTTTTTTATTCAATACGTTTATGAATCAGGTTTAAAAAAAGAAAGCTTTTTGGTAACGGCAGTTATTGCTACATTACTGATTGTGTTGGTAATAAAAAATATAAATTTTAAATATACCATCGAGTGGAAATATGAGGCCGGCACAAAAGATGCCATGAAAGCTCTTGTGGTAGATCATCAAAAACAGGCGCACGAAAATGTTGAGTTGGGTATTAACTGGATCTTTGAACCTGCTACTAATTTTTATCGCGAAACATGGAAATTAGATTGGCTCAAAAAAACTACCAGGGAAGGTATTCATAAAGAATATAAATATTATTTTGTTTTTAAAACAGATAGTGTTTTTAACGCTCTGTCAAATAAACCGGTTTTATTTAGCTCTGAGGAGGCTAATTCAGTGATGATCTCTGCAAATTAATGTTGCAGGTCTTTGTTTACGCCAATTCCAAATAAAGAAAAATCATATTTTACCGGGTCTTTAGGATCAAATGATCTTAAAATTTCCGTAATTTCTTCAACAGCCTGCCAATCGTTTTGCGTACGTTTTAATAAACCCAAAGTACGACTTACGTTGCCCGTGTGCACATCTAAAGGTAAACAAAGGTCTTTAGGCGAAATGCTTTTCCAGATACCAAAATCAACGCCTTTTTTATCATTACGCACCATCCATCTTAAGAACATGCACAAACGTTTTGCGCTCGATTTTTTTGATGGGTCAGAAATATGCTTTTCTGACCGGGAAAGATGTTTGGTTTCTAAAAATAAATTCCTGAAACCAACAATGTTGTATTTTAAATTCTGATCTCCACTGCTAATGGTATTTTTGAACGCAGCTTCCAAACCATTGTGCTTACTGTAAATATTTTTTAATGCTCCCAAAAAATAAATACAATCCTGACCGTTAAACGTGCGGTGAACAAATTTCTCAAAAGGTTTGAGTTCTTTTTTGCTATGGTTTAAAATAAAATCATGCGGGGTGTTATCCATCCATTGCATCAAGCGCGTAGCATTGGCAATAATAGATCTGCGATTGCCCCACGCTATTGTAGCGGCAAGAAAGGCGGCAATTTCAATATCTTCTTTTTTTGAGAACTGGTGCGGTATACTGATCGGGTCATTTTCAATAAAAGACCGGTTATTGTATTTTAAATAACTTTCATCTAAAAAATCTTTTATATCTAAAATATTTTTTTTACTCATGAGATATTATTTACTATCGGTTCGGGTAGCGAAACGGACTGAATCGTATCGAGAACGTTTCTCGATATATCCTTCCTATTGTCAGGATTACTCGAAGTGACATTTGCTTTTAAACTTCGATATTTTAACCCTTTGCCTGACAAAATTTATCTTATAATAAATTACTGCAGCTCGTTTATGTCCAGCTTCCTCAATTTTGGATTGATCCTGTCAATACCCAGCACCACAAATATGGTCATACATCCACCAAAAATAATAGAAGGTACCAACCCCATTAGTTTGGCGGCAAAGCCACTTTCAAAAGCGCCAATCTCATTACTGCTGCCAATAAAAATATTATTAATGGCGCTAACTCGTCCACGCATATTATCCGGTGTCATTAATTGTAAAATGCTATGGCGTACAACTACACTTACATTATCAAAGGCACCTGTCATAAACAACATGGCGCAGGCCAGCCAGTAATTGGTGCTAATGGCAAATAAAATAGTAAATACACCAAAGGCAATAACAGACCATAATAGCGCAACACCCGCTTTTTTTGCCGGTGGGTAGGCGGCCATAATTAACGCCGAAAATATAGCGCCAATGGCCGGTGAGGTTCGAAGTAAACCGTAAGCTTCGGGGCCAAGGTGCAATACTTTATCGGTAAACGCCGGAATTAACGCAACAGCGCCTCCAAATAAAACAGCAAAAAGGTCTAACGATATAGCGCTTAAAACCATTTTTTTATTGAACACAAATTTTAATCCCAGTTTCATGCTATCAAAAATACTTTCTTCTTTTTCGCGTTTTTGCGGAGCACCGTCGTTCTTTATCTGCCAGATAAAAAATAAAGCAAACAAAAAGAAAATAGTTTCCATTAAATGACACCAGTTGGCGTTAAGTGTATTATGAAAGCCGTATACCAAACCAGCCAACACTGGCCCCAGTATGGCGCCGGTATGCCAGAAAGTACTGTTCCAGGTAGCAGAGTGCGTGTAATATTTGCGGGGCACTATCTGGCTCATAAAAGGATTGGTTACTGCACCTAAAAATGCCCTGATGATACCAAAGGCAAAAACTATTGCAAAAAGCGCCGCCATACCCATGTGCTTAAATAAATTAAACATGGGTTCAGAATTAAAATACAGAAACAAGGCCCCTAATAATAATAACGATGTGCTAATAAGCATGATCCTTTTTTTATGAATAACGTCGGCTACGTGCCCGCTAAAAAAAGACGTTATTATAAAAGGAATAGCTTCTGTTAAACCAATTAAACCAAGGTAGATCTCTTCTTTTGAATGTTCGTAATAGATCTGTAAGTAGATAGTACTGAATTGCATTTGAATGGCTAAAGTCAGAAACAGTCTTACCAAAAGAAATAAACGAAATTCTTTTATTTTAAAGATCTCTAACGATTCTGATTTTAGAAGTGCCATAAATGATTGTTCAAAATTAATGAAGAATTTTAAGAGTTTCTAATAAATAACTATTGTAATGAATATCAATTTTGTAATTTTAGCATTCTGTGAAGAATAACGTTAAACACTTAAATATTAAATCTTTATCCGAAGACGACCGCCCGCGCGAAAAGCTGGCAAGTCTTGGACGCCAGAATTTAAGTGATGCCGAATTAATTGCCATTATCCTGGGTTCTGGTAACAGAAATGAAACGGCAGTGCAATTGGCCCAAAGAATGCTTTCCGAAAATCAAAATAATATTAATCAACTCGCTAAATTAAGTTTGGCCGATCTTAAAAAATATAAGGGTGTTGGCGAGGCAAAGGCGGTTAATATTGCCGCTGCCTTTGAATTGGGAAGAAGAAGAACTGATCTTGAAACCAACCAAAAAGTAAAGATAACCTCGAGTGCTGTAGCCTACCAGTTATTGCAAAAAAGATTAAGTGATCTTCCGCACGAAGAATTTTGGGTGCTGATACTTAACCGCGCCAACCAGGTAATTAAAGAAGAGAATTTAAGCAAAGGCGGTATCTCAGGAACTGTTGTAGACATCAGGCTGATCTGCAAGGCGGCTATTGAAAATAATGCGAGTGGTGTTGTTTTGGCGCACAACCATCCCAGCGGGCAGTTAATACCAAGCACAGAAGATAAACATATTACAAATAAATTAAGAGACGCTTTGAAAACTTTTGAAATTGCGGTGCTTGATCATTTGATCATTGGCGACCAAAAATATTTTAGTTTTGCCGATGAAGGATTATTATAAAGAGACAAAAGATAAAGGACACAAGAAGCAAGATAGCATGTGGCCAAAAAAAAGAAATTAAAATGATCAAAATTGTTACTATAATTGGCGCAAGGCCACAAATAATTAAAGCTGCCGCATTAAGCAGGGCTATAAAAAATAAGTATAGTTCGCAGTTAAAAGAGATTATCGTACACACAGGGCAGCATTATGATGCCAATATGAGCCAGGTATTTTTTGATGAATTGGGAATACCCGCACCAGATTATAATTTAAATGTTGGTAGCGGAGGCCATGGAAGCCAGACAGCTGCTATGATAAACGGCATAGAAGAAATACTTATCAAAGAAAAACCAAATGGTATTGTATTGTATGGCGATACTAACTCAACGTTAGCGGGCGCTATTGCAGCCGTAAAAATTCATATCCCGGTTATTCATATCGAGGCAGGCCTGCGCTCATTTAATAAAGCTATGCCCGAAGAAATAAACCGGATCATGTGCGATCATGCCAGCTCTTTTTTATTTTCACCAACAAAAACCGGTTTAAACAATTTAATTAAAGAAGGCTTTAACGATAAGGCTTTGCCGCCTTATAACGCCAACAATCCAAAAATATATCACAGCGGCGACGTGATGTACGACAACAGCTTGTTCTTTAGCTCTGTTGCGGAAACCAAAACGGATATTCTTCAAAAACTAAAGCTACGGAAGGATAATTTTATTTTAGCAACTATTCATCGTAATAATAATACAGATGAGCCTAAACGTTTAAATGCATTGTTTAAAGCCTTAAACGATATTTCTGTAAAACATAAACTGGATATTGTTTTGCCTTTGCATCCCCGCACTGCAAAATTGCTGGAAGTAAACCTGGCTAAAGAACTTTACCACGAAATTAAAAACAACCTGCAGTTTAAGATTACCGAACCGGCATCTTTTTTAGAGATGATAGCACTTGAAAAAAATTGCAAACTGGTAATGACAGATAGCGGAGGCGTACAAAAAGAAGCTTTTTATTTTGAAAAAGCCTGCGTGATCCTTCGCCCAGAAACAGAGTGGGTAGAACTGGTAGAGTGTGGTACAGCAATAATTGCGGATGCTACCGAAGAAAAAATAAAAACTGCATTTGAAACATTAACCACAAGATCCGGACTTAAATTCCCCAAAATTTATGGTGACGGCCATGCCGCTGAATTTGTTTGCGGCGAAATAATAAAATACCTGCTTTAATTATTATTTAGCGCTAATTGTTGTTTTATGCGCTAAAGTGGATGGTGTTAAGGAATACACCTTATCCAGCACCACTAATAATACACACAAAATAATGAACGCTATCGTCTTTTTTATATAATTGCTGCGGGTTCTATTTCTTTTTAAAGCCAGTGGTTCCATCTTATAGTACATTACGAATACCTTGCCAAAAAGGTTGGGTATGCGGTTTTTAACAGGTTCTCCACAAAAATAGCCTTTGATTTACCACTATTTGATACGCCAATATTATAAAAGCATTAAGTTTTTTATGGAATTATGATTAAAAGGCATCTTAATAATAAATAAATGCTTTTTAACATTAAAAATAAGAAATCATGTTTAGAATAATTTTTATAACAATTATGTTGGCCGCTGCGGGCATTTTTGCCCAAAATAGTTCAGGTGTTGCCAATTCTGCACTTTGCGGCAAAGTAAAGGATAAAGGAAATAAAGAGGCTGTTCCGTTTGCAAATATTAGTTTGTATAAAGCCGATACAATGATCACTACAACAACAAGTGATATGGACGGTAATTTTTGTTTTGCGAATTTAAATGAAGGCAAATACAGGATAGTGATAAATTACATTGGTTATACGTTATTTAACCTGAAAGATATTGCGGTGAAGGCAAACCAAAAAACGCAGGTAACAGCGGCCTTAAACAATAATCAGAATCACAGGCTGGATGAAGCGCTTATTAAACAAGAGAAGCATCATTACACCAAGGATATTAAAGCCGGTAAAAAAACAATGTCGCCCAGCGTTGGTTTCGCCTATTCGCCAGGCTTTAAAACCGATTATAATACAGAATCATACAATAAAATAAATGATAATGGTTTTAAAGAAACAAAAAAAGATCCTTTGTCAACCATGAGTATTGATGTAGACAGGGCTTCGTATAGCAATGTGCGCCGTTTTATTACCCAGGGCAGTTTGCCGCCTGCAGATGCCGTACGGGTAGAGGAGATGATCAATTACTTTAGTTACAACTATCCTCAGCCAAAAGGCAACACTCCTTTTTCTATTACAACAGAATATACAGAATGCGCCTGGAACAAAAAACATAACCTTATTCATATTGGTATTCAGGGTAAAGAATTACAAACAACCAGTTTACCTGCCAACAACCTTGTTTTTTTGATCGATGTGTCGGGCTCAATGGAAAGCGCAGATAAATTACCGTTACTAAAATCAGGCATGCGGTTACTGGTTGACCAGTTACGCCCGCAAGACAGGGTATCTATTGTAGTGTATGCCGGCGCTGCAGGCCTGGTATTGCCGTCAACACCGGGTAACGAAAAAGAAAAAATAATGGATGCGATCGAACAATTGCAGGCAGGGGGCTCTACTGCGGGTGGTGAGGGAATTATACTGGCCTATAAAATTGCGAAAGAGAATTTATTGAAAACAGGTAATAACCGGGTAATATTAGCAACAGACGGTGATTTTAATGTAGGTGCCAGTAGTGATGGTGAAATGGTTTCGCTTATTGAGAAAAAAAGAAATGATGGTATATTTTTAACCGTACTGGGCTTTGGAACAGGAAATATAAAAGATTCTAAAATGGAACAGTTGGCCGATAAAGGGAATGGAAACTACGCTTACATCGATAATATTTTAGAAGCAAAAAAAGTATTGGTAAAAGAAATGGGAGGTACCTTATTAACCATTGCAAAAGATGTAAAAATTCAGATAGAATTTAATCCTGCAAAGGTAAAGGCCTACCGTTTGGTTGGCTATGAGAACCGTTTATTGAATAATGAAGATTTTAACGACGACAAAAAAGACGCCGGCGAATTAGGCGCAGGGCATACCGTTACCGCCATTTACGAAATAATTCCGGCAGGCTCCGATGAGTTAGTGGCCTCAGTCGATCCTCTAAAATATCAGCAAACCACTAGCACCACCCTCTCTTCAGGTAACGAGGTAATGACAGTTAAGTTTAGATATAAAGAACCAAAAGAAGATGTTTCAAAATTAATTACAGAAGTAGTTACAGATAAGAAAACAGCTTTTGCGGCAGCATCAGAAAACTGCATGTTTTCTTCGGCAGTAGCGCAATTTGGTATGGTATTGCGCGATTCGCAATACAAAGGTGATGCAGATTACAAAAGTGTAATTGCATTGGCAAAACAAGCAAAAGGTAAAGATGAAGAAGGGTATAGGGCAGAATTTATTCGCCTGGTTGAGATGGCAGAATTGATCAAAAAATAGATGATATTTTAATGAATAAAGCCTGTTTTACTTCGTGAAACAGGCTTTTTGATTAGTTAAATTATTTGGCTGGATTTCTTTTTATGTTATTTTTGATAAACAAAATGCTATTGCGTAAAATACGGATACTTGCCTTTTTTATTTCTTTAGGAGTTTTTCTTAAGGCACAGCCATTGCATGAATATTTTTTTAATAATACCCTTAACAGCCCGGTTGGTCCGGCGCTTACCCAAACGTTAGGTTCTGCAGGTTGCCCGGGTAGTGCAGGCGCATTTAGCACGCAAACACTCACTATTGTTTCTGGAAGTTGCGGGGTGGCAACTGCTTTTTGTTTTAACCAGGGTGCCGGATTAAAATATCCAAATCCCAGTTATATCACTAACCAGTACACTATTCATTTGTTTTTTAAATTTAATACTTTAACCGGCTATTCAAGGGTTATTGATTTTTCAAACAGTGTAAGTGATAATGGCATCTATCTTTTAAATACCTGTTTAAATTTTTATCCTTCAGGAAATGTTGGAACTTGCCCTTTTTTTGCTGCCAATACCTATTACTTATATACTTTTGTAAGAAATAGTGCAGGAACAGTTACCGCGTATGTAAACGGAACGCTTTTTACAACCTATAACGATGTTTCCAACTATTATGTTTGCGCAACAAATACCTCTCCGATCACTTTTTTTCGGGATGATAATACCGTGCCCTGCGAATCCAAAGCCGGATGTATAAAGTATGCTTCAATAAGTTCGGCAACGTCAACCGCGGCCCAGGTAGCAACAGTGTGGACAAATATTTGCAGTGTAGTTTTACCCGTAGAACTCAGTAAATTTGAGGTTGAAAAAAAAGATAACCAGGCCCATCTGACATGGACAACACAAACAGAAAAGAACAACAAATTATTTGAAATTGAGCGTAGCCAGGATGCCGAACATTTTCATAAAATTGGTGAGATGGAAGGTGCGGGAAACTCACACAATTTATTGTCATATAGTTTTAAAGATGATAACCCGGGAAAAGAAACGATCTATTATCGCTTAAAACAAATTAATACAGATAATTCTTATACCTATTCCGGCATTGTACATGCAAGTTTTACAGAAGGGGAAATAGAGTTTTATCCAAATCCTGCCGCAGATCTTATTACGATCAAAGCAAAGAACAAGATCAAAAAAGTAATTATTAGAAGTGTGCTGGGGCAAGACATGTTGACTCTTGATGCTATTTCTGAAAATGGAAAGGTTGGCATATCTGAGTTACCAAACGGCGCATATATTATTTGTATAGGCGAATTAAAACGCCATCTTATCATCAACAGGTAACAAAAAACCCCAATTCCATTTCTGAAATTGAGGCTTATTTAATATTTAAGAATTTAGGTCTAAGATCTCAAATCAAAAATTAAATTATGCTTCTTTCTTTTCTACCATACCTTCTGGTTTTGGTAATAAAACTTTGCGGCTTAATTTAATTTTTTTGGTCTTAGGATCATCACCAACATATTTTACTTCAACAACATCTCCTTCTTTTAAAACGCCTTCTAAAGTGTCAATGCGTTTCCAGTCGTATTCGCTGATGTGTAATAAACCATCTTTGCCCGGCATGATCTCTACAAAAGCACCGTATGGCATAATTGTTTTTACTTTAGCCTGGTAAATGTCACCAACTTCAGGAACAGTTACAATTGCTTTAATGCGTTGTTTTGCTGCAGTAACATCTGTGAGGTTAGTTCCAAAGATCTCTACCACACCTGTTTTATCAACTTCTGTAATAACAATTGTAGTATTGGTAGCTTTTTGCATTTCCTGGATCACTTTTCCGCCTGGCCCTATAACAGCGCCAATAAATTCGCCTGCAATCACTAACTTCTCAAAACGTGGTGCATGCTCTTTGTAATCAGAACGTGGTGCGTCAATTGCTTTCAACATTTCGTTCATAATATGCAAACGCCCAACCTTAGCTTGTTCCATAGCTTTTGCCATTACTTCGTAAGGTAAGCCATTTACTTTAAGATCCATTTGCACAGCGGTAATACCATCAACAGTACCACACACTTTAAAATCCATATCTCCTAAATGATCTTCATCACCTAAAATATCAGATAAGATCGCGTATTGTCCTTTTTCATCTGTAATTAAACCCATGGCAATACCAGCCACCGGTTTTTTAATTTTCACACCGGCATCCATTAACGCTAAAGTACCTGCGCAAACAGTGGCCATACTCGATGAACCGTTACTTTCTAAAATATCACTAACCACACGAATGGTGTAACCTGTATCCATTGGTACTACTTTTTTAAGTGCACGCAAAGCTAAGTTACCGTGTCCAACCTCTCTACGACCTACGCCACGATTAGGTTTTGCCTCGCCCGTGCTAAAGCCCGGGAAGTTGTAATGTAAAATAAAAGTTTCTTCGCCGCTGTTAAATGCACCATCAATTTTTAATTTATCCAATGGTGTACCCAAAGTAACGGTGGTTAACGATTGTGTTTCTCCACGGGTAAAAACAGCGCTACCGTGTGGTGTAGGTAAGTAACCTGCTTCTGCCCAGATAGGACGGATATCGGTTGTTTTACGGCCATCCAAACGTACTTTTTCATCAATAGCCATACGACGCACGGCAACGTATTCAACCTCGTGATAGTATTTATTTATTAAAGCTTCTTTTTCTTTTAATTCTTCAGCCGAATATTGTTTTTTAAATTCTTCTAAAGGCGCTTTGAAATTAGCTTTACGGTTGTGTTTGTTTGGATCTAATTTTTTAGCAGCAGCATAAACAGCATCGTAAGTTTCTTTCATTACTTTTGCCTTCAGATCTGCATCATTTACTTCGTGATTGTATTCGCGTTTTGGTTTTAAACCTGCTTTTACGGCAAAATTGTTTATCTCTTTAATTTGAATTTTAATGGCTTCGTGTGCAAACTTAATCGCTTCCAGCATTTCTGCTTCGCTTACTTCGCTCATTTCACCTTCCACCATACATATATCTGTAGCAGAACCTGCAACGATCATTTCAAGTGTGCAGCCAACCAATTGAGATTTTGTCGGATTGATAACTAGTTTACCGTCAATCTTGGCAACGCGTACTTCACTAATGCCACCGTTAAAAGGAATATCACTTACCGCAATTGCCGCAGAAGCTGCTAATCCAACTAAAGCATCAGGTATATTTTCTTTATCAGATGAAATTAATGATAACATTAATTGAGTATCGGCATGGTAATCATCCGGAAATTGCGGACGTAAAGCACGGTCTACAATTCGCGAGATCAAAACCTCATAATCAGATAATTTTGCTTCACGTTTAAAAAAACCACCCGGAAAACGGCCTGTTGAAGCATATTTTTCCTGGTAATCAACGGTTAGTGGTAAAAAATCCACTCCTTCTTTTGCATCCTTATTACTTACAATAGTTGCTAAGATCATGGTATCGCCCATTCTTACTACTACTGCACCATCGGCTTGTTTAGCCAGTTTACCTGTTTCAAGTGATATCATGCGCCCATCGCCAATATCAAAGGTGTGTGTTGTTCCTATTTGTGACATATTTGTTTTTGTTTTGTGTTCCGACGTTTTCGGAACGGGTTTATATATTGTTTTAGTATCGTAATAAAAAAGGCATTTCGAATGTTTCCGAAATGCCCCCTTTTAATAATTCAGATCCGCAAAAATTATTTACGGATGTCTAATGTTTTGATGATAGCACGGTAACGCATTAGATCGTTTTTCTTCAAATAATCTAATAACGCACGACGTTTACCTACTAAATTCAATAGAGAACGTTGTGTACCAAAATCTTTTTTATTATTTTTTAAATGATTGGTCAAATGGTCAATACGAAGAGTAAATAACGCAATCTGCGATTCTGAACTTCCTGTGTTTTTTTCACTTCCTCCGTGTTTTTTGAAAATGTCTTTCTTTACTTGTGATGTTAAATACATTGTATTATTTTTTTTAAGGATACAAAGATAGTATTATTTGATTAATTGCAAAAATTATTTCCTTATTGTTTCACTATTTTAGCCGTTTTTATAACCCTTTCGCCATCATAAATGGTGATAAAATAGAGGCCATTGCCCTCATTTTGCATATTTATGGCAGTTTTTTCTGAAATAATGATCTGTTTTTTAACTAAAGTGCCTAAAGCCGAATAAATTTCCAGCATAGCTTTTTCCTTTAAATCGCTGTAGTTGATCGTAAAAACCCCATTATTTGGATTTGGAAAAATATCAATATTGGCTTTATCTGCTGTATTTTGTTTTAACCCGGCACAGTTAGCAACTGTTATAATGGTTGAAGTAGAGCAACCCGCCGGCGAAGTAACAGTAATATTATAGTTACCCGCCATATTGGTGGTTATGGTTGGCGTATTTAAAGCACTTACCACTGCGCCCGATGGGGCGGTCCATGAATATGTGTAACCGGTAACATTACCTGTAACGTAAGCGTAAATTGGTATAACTGCCGATGGGCAATTAACACTGAACGTTGGCGGTGAGCTCACCTGCGGGTAAGCACCAGAGCCTACTAATGTTTTAGTAGTAATGGCTTTACAGCCGTTATTAAGATCAAGGGCAATCAATGTATATGTTCCTGGCGTGTAAGCCGAATAATTGGAAGTATTGGTGATAGAAGGTTGTGGCGCAGGGCCATACCAGGCGTATCCAATAACAGGTAACGTTGGGAAAAATGCCGGTGGCACATTGCTGGTACTTGCATTTGTTAAGGTAATGGTTGTTGTACACGAAATACTATTGCTTCCTGTTATTATAGCTGTTGGCGGGTTTGTATTTTGAAAAACATCCACTGTTTGAGTAGTAACACATTGGTTATTATTATCTGTAACGGTTAAAGTATAATTACCTACAAAGGTATTAGAAACTACGGCGGTAGAATGAACGGTTAATGTATCACCGCTGGTTTGCAGCGGGCCCGTAGAGGTCCAGCTAAAACTTACGTTGGTATTGGTACTTGCACCTTGCAATAACGTGTTGGGAACGTTGCAGGTTAAAATAGGGTTTATCGCTGAGGCTGTTGCCTGTGGGCCTGCAGTATTTGAAACAATAGAAATAGGAATTATAGTTTCGCAGGCATTGGTATTATCGTGAACGATTACCGTGTATTGACCCGGTGTAGTTACAGAATAAATGGCCGGGCCGGTAGTTACCCCTAATGTATATGTTCCGGGAGAGCCTGGCGTTAAAACCGTATAAGAAACAGGACCACCCGTTGGTGGACCGGTAGATGAGGTATGTGTAGCTACATTACCAATGCTGATGGTTGTTAAACTTGTACTTCCGCAACCCAAAGTAAATTGAGTTGCGCTGGTTACAGAGTATGTTGGATAGCCACTGGTACTGGTTACCGTAACCGTTTTGCAGGTACTGCAACCGTTTATATTATTAGTTACACAATAGGTGTATGTGCCAGGGCCACCAGCGGTGTATATCGAGATTGTACCGCCACTTATAGCGGCCCCGCTCGAATATGGGCTTGTCCAGGCCTGGGTCACATTTGTTGTATTACTTGTTACTATGCCCGTAAAAGTGGCACTGGCGCTGGACGATGCGCAGGCAATATTTTGTATGGTAGGATTAACTGTTGTTGAAGGCCCGGTATTATTGGCAATAATTGTAAAGGTTTGCGATAAGCTAAAACTATTTGGGGCGTCAAAAGCTGTTAATGTATATACACCCGCAGTGTTAAGGCTTACATTGGTTCCGCTGGCACTGGCACTGGCGGTTACCCACGTATATGTTAACGGCCCACTGGTGTAGTTACTTACGCTGGCTATGTAATTTAAGGCAGGGGTGTTACATGTAATGCTATTTGTGCCGGTAACATTTGTAAAACTCAGCACAGGTGATTGCGCTTTCAGGGTCGAACAAAAAATAAAAGCAACTAAAAAAGGTAAAAGTTTTTTCATCGTAGATTCAGTTAATTATGTAAAGGTAGTTTTTTTGGTCTATTGTTTTAAAATTTTAAATATCGTCTCCGTTTTATTATTATCAGTTAAATGAACAAAATAAATGCCATTTGGCTGATCATGAATATTTATTTCATTTTTTTCGCCAGCTATTTTTTGCGTTCTAATTTTCGAGCCCAATACATTAAAAATAATCGCTTCTGCATTAGTTAAAGGATCTTTGGTAGTGATTACGAATGAACCGTTGTTTGGGTTGGGGAAAACACTGATGTTATTTTTATTTGAATTCTGTTCAATATTAACACAAACGCCCACATTTACTATTGTAAACGACGAACATCCATTTGCAGGATTTGTGACATTTACGGTATATGCACCGGGCGCGTTTACAGTTATTGTTGGTTGAGTGTAGTTAGAAACCGATGCAGATGCAGGAGCTGTCCATGAATAAGTAAAGCCGGTCGTTGTTCCTGTAACTACCGGAAAAATTGTAGCTGTGGGTGTTGGACAATTAATATTAAATGGCAATGGCGAGCTAACCTGCGGATAAATACTGTTATTCGCAACTGTTTTTGTTGTGATGGCCTTGCAACCGTTATTAAGGTCCTGGGCTATCAAAGAATATGTTCCTGGGGTATAGGCTATGTAGGTTGACGAATTAGCCAGCGACGCTTGCGGTACCGGGCCATACCAGGCTAAACCAATAACCGGCATGGTCGGAAAAAAGGATGGAGGGATGTTACTTGTACTTGCATTTGTAAGTATTAAAGAGGGGGTATTGCAGGAGATAACATTTGAGCCAGTGATGATGGCGTTAGGACTAAAAATATTTTGATACACCGTTAAGGTTTGTGTGCTTTTACAAAGGTTAATATTATCCGTTACGGTTAACGTATATGTGGCAACTACTGTGTTTGTTGTATTGGTTGTAGTAAACGCAGTTAATGTATCATTCGGAAATTGTCCGGCTGGTGGCCCCGGAAATGCCCAGCTAAACGATACGTTGGTATTTGTACTCGACCCTTGTAATAATGTATGTGGTACATAGCAGGTTAACGTTGGCTGATTAGTGGAAGAAGAAATTTGTGGCTGAAATGTTTTTGATATTACAGAAACCGGCACTTTTGATTCGCAACCATTGGTAATATCATGAACAATTACAGTGTACTGGCCGGGTGTATTTGCAGTATAACTCGCTGCAAGCCCTAAATTGTATGAAGGACCGGTATAACTTGGCGGTAAAACAGTAAAGCTAACCGGGCCACCGGGCATTGGATTTGTAACAACATTTGATATTTGTATAGCCGTTAAACTTGTTGCGCCACACCCTAGTGTAAATTGTTGCGGGCTGGTAATATTGAAAGATGGAAAACTGCCGGTAGACGAAACTGTAACGGTCTTGCAAATGTTGCAACCATTAATATTATTTGTTACACAATAGGTATATGTTCCGGGTGCCGTAACATTAAAGATAGAGATTGTTCCGTTACTAATTGCCGGAGACGAACAAAATGGAGAAAGCCATGAATGCGTCACATTTGTCATAGTAGACGTGGTAATGCCAGTAAACGTTGCAGATGAACCAACTGAGCAATTAATATTTTGAGACAGCGGTGTAACTGTAGATGCAGGGGTTATGGTATTGATACCTACTGAGAAAACCTGCGATAAGCTAAAACTATTTACCGGGTCAAAAGCAGTTAAGGTATACTGCGAAGGGTTACTAATTGTTATAGCGGTACCACTACCGGTACCCGATAAGCTAACCCATGTATAGGTCAACGATCCGTTGGTATAATTGCTTACGCTTGCAATATAATTTATACTTGGATGAGCGCATGTGATACTGTTTGAACCTGTAACATTTGTGTAGGTTAAAACCGGAGCCTGCGCTTTTGCGGCTTCACAAAAAATAAAAGCAATTAAAAAAGGTAAAAGTTTTTTCATGATATAATAAATGATTGATCAAATGTAAAAATAATTTAGTGAAGCCGGCTTCATCGGGACGGTTAGCCTTTTTGACTTTATATCTGGCATAAAAAAGCCTCTGCTTTTTATGCGGAGGCTTTTTAATAAAGTTCATTTAAACGATCATTTCTTAGCATCTGCTAAAAATTGTGCTAAACCACTATCCGTTAACGGGTGTTTTAATAAAGCAGTAATAGCACTTAACGGTGCAGTAATAACATCTGCACCAATTTTTGCGCATTCGATAATATGCATTGGGTGGCGAACGCTTGCCGCTAAAATTTCTGTTTCGTAACCATAGTTATCATAAATAATGCGGATATCTTCTATCAAACGTAAACCATCTGTACTTACATCATCCAAACGCCCAATAAATGGCGATACGTATGTAGCACCGGCCTTAGCGGCCAATAAAGCCTGCCCTGCCGAGAACACAAGCGTGCAATTTGTTTTAATACCTTTTTCTGTAAAATATTTTATCGCTTTAACACCTTCTTTTATCATGGGGATCTTTACAACAATACGCGGGTGTAATTTTGCCAACGCCTCACCTTCTTTTACCATGCCCTCAAAATCAGTCGAGATCACTTCTGCGCTTACATCGCCTGTAACAATGTTACAAATATCTACATAGTGTTTTAAAATATTATCCTGCCCTTTAATGCCTTCTTTAGCCATTAACGAGGGGTTTGTAGTTACACCATCTAAAACACCAAGGTCTTGTGCTTCTTTAATCTGGGCCAGGTTGGCCGTATCAATAAAAAATTTCATAGTTTTAATTTTGCAGCGATAAAGATAAGGGATTGATCGCCTCTTTTTTTAAAATTGTATCAACAAATCAGATGCTTTGCGAACAAACCCAGGCGGTGCTCCACGCACTTTGAAAATTAAAGCCGCCGGTTATCCCGTCAACATTTATAACTTCTCCGCAAAAAAATAAATTTGGTACCAGTTTGCTTTGCATGGTCTTAAAATCTATTTCTTTTAAATTAACACCGCCACAAGTCACAAATTCTTCTTTAAAAGTAGTTTTGCCTTCCATTTTATATTGGCTGTTGCAGAGGTTTTCGGTTAGTTTATTCAGTTGTTTATTGCTTATTTCAGCCCAGGGTTTTGTATTATCAATTCCGGCAAAGGCACATAAAAACTCCCATAATCTTTTAGGGAGGTCGAACAAAGCATTTGTAAATGGCAGCGCTTTGTGTTTTTCTTTCTGGGCCTGTTTTAGCTGAATTTCAACTTCGTTTGGTTTTAATGGAAAAACCCAGTTCACAAAAATACCCGAGTTATAATTAAGCGTGTAAAATTCTTTTGCAGCAAAGGCAGATAATTTAAGAACGGCCGGGCCGCTCAAGCCCCAATGGGTAATTAAAACCGGGCCATTGTAATTTAATTTGCTGTTTGCAATTTTTACCTGGGCATTCTTTACGCTAATACCCTGCAGGTCTTTTTTTATAGTTTCGTTCGGAAAATTGAGGGTAAATAAACTCGGAATAGGTTCATCGATCGTATGGCCCAGCTCTTGTATGATTTTATAGGCAGATGTTTTATTGTGCCCGCCCAATGCACAAACAACAGCTTCTGCAGTTATCTCAGAACTACTTGTTTTTAGCAAAAAAGCATTTTCTTTTTTTTGAATAGAAGTAACCTCGCAGCTTGTTTTTATTGTTATGTTTAATTGCCTGGCAAGATCTAAAAAACAATCAATAATAGTTTGGCTATCATTAGAGTATGGGAACATTCTTCCGTCTTCCTCGGTCTTTAATATCACCCCATGTTGTTTAAACCAATTGATCGTATCCTGCACACTGAATTTTGAAAATATTTGCTGAAGTTCTTTATTGCCACGCGGGTAATTTTTTACGAGTTCAGAATTATCAAATTGGTGATGTGTAACATTGCAACGTCCGCCACCCGATACCTTTACTTTAGATAATAGTTTAGTTGTTTTTTCTAAAATGCAGATCTCATTATCTTTATTTTTTATAGCAAGATTAATGGCTGCAAAAAAGCCTGCAGCACCGCCTCCAATAATAACTATTTTTTTTGATGAATGAATGATTATGGTTTTATTGCTCTTGTTATCTCTCTTTTTCCAATGGGGCCTGGCAAGGCTTCAATAATAAAGCCGCAGTGTTTTAAAGTACGTTTTACTTCGCCTTTAGCACAAAAAGTAATAAGGCTTCCCCTTTTTTGCAATGTTGCAAATAGCTTTTCAAATAAAGGAGCCTGCCACATCTCTGGTGATGCACTTGGCGCAAAGGCATCAAAATAAATAATCTGTGTGTCTTTTGTAAATTGTATCTCCCTCGCGTCGCCCTGCAATTTTAAGAGGTCAAAATTTAAATGGATCTTGTTTTTTTTCTCCCACGTGCAATTAAGTAATTCATCAAAATAATTTTGTTCGGTGTTTGAAATAAACGATCTGTAATTTAACTGTCTATATATCTCTTTAGTTACCGGGTACTTTTCAATAGCTGTGTAATCTATCTTCAGGTTATTATTCATGGCTTCCGCTAAAGTCAACATAGCATTCAGTCCGGTGCCAAAGCCTATCTCCAAAACAGTCAATTCATTTCCAAAAACACTTTGGGCATAGTTCAATCCACAATCAATAAAAATATGTTTGCTCTCTTGCATGGCGCCATATTTAGAATGGTAGGTAGCATTTAATTCCTTGTTTAAAAGTGTGGTTGATCCATCATTAGTATGTACAACTTCAAGCTGCATTTATTTTTTCTTTTTTGTACCGTATATCAAAAATAATAAAACCGGTAGTATAAAAATATCTGCCAGTACTGCAATTATTACCGTTATACAAATTAGGAAACCGAAATAAAAAGTGCTCTGAAAATCACTGATCATAAGGGTCATAAAGCCTCCCAATAAAATAAATGTAGTTAAAATAATGGGCTTGCCGGTTTCAAAATAAGTGCGTTTAAATGCATACATTAAACTTTTGCCATAGCCCAGTTCTATTTTAAGCCGCGAAATAAAATGTATGGTATCGTCTGTTGCAATACCAAATGCAATACTAAACACCAGAGATGTGGCGGCTTTTAATTCAATGCCTGCAAAACCCATAATGCCGCCAATAATAACCAAAGGTATTACGTTAGGGAGTATAAATACCAGTACCATTCGCCAGCTGCGGTGCAAAAAGAAAGTCAGGATACCAATAACCACCAGCGAAAAAATAAAGCCCTGTGTCATATTATTAACCATGTATTCGTTATTACGGTCTACGAGGTGTGCGGCGCCGGTAATTTCAAACTGTAATAGATTGGTGTCAATATTTTTTGCGATAAACTCGTTTAATTTTTGATTGTGCTCTGTTGCTGCCTGGCTGCCCATATCGCGGATCTTAGCGCTGATCCTTGTTTTCAGTCCATCAGAGGTGGTAAGGCGCTTTACATCGCGGTTCTTTTTATTGGTTTTTAATTGTTGCGAGATGGGTTCATAATCTTCAGGGTCGGGGAAAGCGATCGTATAATCATTAATCGAATTCTGATGAATTGATTTCACAAGGCTTGATGGCGATAATAGAAATCCGGCACCGTATTCTTTTCTTATAAAATTATCTACTTTGTTTAATTCGGTAATTACGTCATAATCCCAAACCGATTTATTTTTGTTCTTTAGTGTAACCAATATTTCTAATGGCCTTACACCACTGTAATTCTTATCAAAAAAATCAAAATCCTGTTTTATTTTTACTTTGTGGCTGAGGTCTTCCAATAAAATATTGTTAACGCGTATTTTAGAAATGCCAATAACTGATATGATCAGTAAAACACTTGTAATAACAAGTATTGTTTTTTGATTCCTGAAGATCCAGAATAAACCGTTACGCATTAAATTGTAAGTACGGTTATCGGTACCATGCACGGTTACCAATTTTTTTGGTGTAAAAAAGTACAATAGCGCGGGCAAAAGGGTATAGGTTAAAATAAAAGCAATGGTAACACCAATAGAAGTATAAATGCCAAATTCTTTAATTGGTTTTATGCTTGAAAACAATAAGGACAAAAAGCCCACCACTGTTGTTATAAGGGTTAAAAATGTAGGAAAGCCAACTTCTTTTAAAATAAGGGAATAGATTTTTTCGCGCGCCGTACCCTTGGACAGTTCTTCAAAATATTTTGAGAAAAAATGTACCACATCGCTCATGCCGGCAATAAAGATCATGGTTGGCAACATCACCGTCATAATATCTATTGATTTATTTAAAAGCCGCATAACGCCAAGCGTCCACAAAATAGATACAAGAACAATTATTACCGGCACAATGATGCCGTAAAAACTTTTAAAACTGAACCATAAAAAAATAACAATAACAACAAACGATAAGCAGATAAAGATCAAAAACTCTTTTTGCAGATTTTTGAGATACACATTTTGTGCAAAGATGCGTCCTACATAGTGCGTTTCGTCAAACTTAAATTCCTGCAACGTTTTTTCTATACCTGTTGCCAGCGAATCGCTTTTACGTTTACTTAGCAGATCGTCTGTTTTTATATAGATACTTACCGATTTGGCGTTAAGTGGAAAAAAGGAGCCTACCAAATGGGCCGACTGATAGATAGCAATACTATCATCCTTATATAAACTCTGATCTTTAAAATGCAGCACATTGGTTTGCACCGGTATTAAACCACCCAGTGACAGAGTTTTTAAATTGGTTGGCGAGGTAACGCGCTGCACATATTTTAACGCCGAAAGTTTCCTGGTAAGACTGTCAACTTTTTCTAAAAACTCCTTCCTGAAAATTCCTTTGTTATTTTCTACTGCCACTAATGCAAATTCATTATCATATTCAAAGGTTTTGCGATAATTATTGTAAAGTTCCAGCTCATGGTCTTCGTTAGGAAAAAAAGCCTCGAAATCATAATTAAACTTAATATCCTGCAGCTTATAAACACAAAAAAATGAGAATACAAGAACAAAGACAATTATTATTAAATTATATGTTTTTTGATTTTTAATAGAGGCTAAATTTACGCACTTTAACCAATAAAAACTTATATTTGAGTCTTGTTTTAACTAATCTTTAATATTCAATAATATGCCAAAAGGAATTTATAAAATACCAACGCCGGTAAACGAGCCAATTAAAAATTATGCTTCGGGAAGCGCCGAACGTAAAGAGTTGCAGGCCATGTTAAAAGAGTTGCGTAGTAAAGAACTCGACATACCAATGTACATTGGCTCTGAAGAAGTACGCGGAACCCAAAAGGTACGCCTTGCGCCACCGCACGATCATAAACATACACTGGGTTATTTTTATAAAAGTGAAAAACAGCACGTAGAACAGGCAATAAAAGCTGCTATGGCTGCAAAAGAAAAATGGCAAAATTTAAGCTGGGAGCACAGGGCCAGTATCTTTTTAAAGGCCGCCGAGCTTATTGCAGGCCCTTACCGCGCTAAAATGAATGCAGCCACCATGCTGGGCCAAAGCAAAAATGCTTTCCAGGCCGAGATTGATAGCGCCTGCGAGATCATTGATTTTTTGAGGTTCAATGTGCATTATATGACCGAGATCTATGCCGATCAACCCATCTCGGGGCCCGGCGTTTGGAACAGGATAGAGTGGAGGCCTTTGGAAGGTTTTATTTATGCGCTAACGCCATTTAATTTTACCGCTATTGCCGGAAATTTACCAACAAGTTGCGCCATGATGGGCAATGTTGTTGTTTGGAAACCTAGCAACACTCAGGTGTACAGTGCTAACGTGCTAATGGAAGTGTTTAAAAAAGCAGGAGTACCCGATGGTGTTATTAACCTTATCTATCCAAGTGGACCAGATGCTGCAGACGTAATTTTTAATAATAAAGATTTTGCGGGCATTCATTTTACCGGAAGTACCGAAGTGTTTCAAAATATCTGGCAAACCATTGGTAACAATATTCATAAATATAAATCGTATCCACGCATTGTTGGCGAAACCGGTGGTAAGGATTTTATCATGGCACATAAATCTGCCGAAGCAAAAGTAGTATCTACTGCAATTTCGCGCGGCGCATTCGAGTACCAGGGTCAAAAATGTTCGGCAGCATCAAGGGCTTATATCCCTTCTAATTTATGGGCAGAAGTAAAAGGATATTTACAGGCCGACCTTAAATCTATGAAAATGGGGCCTACCGAGGATTTTACCAATTTTATAAATGCTGTAATTGACGAAAAAAGTTTTGATAAGCTTGCTAAATATATTGATGCCGCTAAAAAAGATAACAATGTTGAAATTATTGCCGGTGGAAATTATGATAAGAGCAAAGGTTATTTTATTGAGCCAACCATCATTGTTACAAAAGATCCAAAATATGTAACCATGTGCGAAGAATTGTTTGGTCCGGTATTAACGTTATTTGTTTACGACGAAAATAAATTCGAAGAAACGTTGGAGATAGTAGATAGTACATCTATTTATGCGTTAACAGGCGCTATCATTGCGCAGGATCGTTATGCTATTGAATTGGCCACAAAAAAATTGAATAATGCTGCCGGTAATTTTTACATTAACGATAAATGTACCGGTGCAGTTGTGGGCCAGCAGCCGTTTGGCGGTGCCCGCGGCAGTGGTACAAACGATAAGGCCGGTGCTAAAATAAATTTACAGCGTTGGGTCTCTCCAAGAACAATTAAAGAAACTTTTACGCCACCAACAGATTATAAATATCCGTTTTTACAGGCGGATTAATACTTAATTAATTTCTAATAATTATAAAAAGCGATCATAACAGGTTGCTTTTTTTTTGTTTCTGAATTTTTTCTGAATTAACCGGTGCTCCAACATGTTTAGCCCTTGTGCTAAAGCTATTTGTTAAAACTAATTGCCGTTCATGTAAACTTCCGGTCAAAATTTGCAACTAAACGTCTAATTTGTTATGTTAGCTAAATAAATAACAAACACACAATTCATATGAAATTAAAATTACCCTTAATTGCAGCGACTTTTTGCCTTTCATATGGCGTAAGCGCCCAAAATGGTAGAGCAGTGTTAAAAAGCGGCACTTCTCAGTCAAACAATTCAACTAACGCCGTTAATTTAACGGTACCAGCCCACAGAACCTGTGCTACAGAAGCACCTGGCGCCGAGTGGGATGCATGGTTCAATAAAAAAGTAGAAGAATTTAAAGCAGCTAACCCTAACGGAAGAACTCAAATGGTGAATTATACCATTCCGGTGATTGTTCACGTAATTCACGGTGGACAAGCGGTTGGAACATTTCCAAATATTTCACAATCTCAGATCAACTCGCAGATCACTGTTTTAAACCAGGATTTTGCAGGAACAGGTTTTAATAATGCTAACGTGCCAGCTGCATTTGCTGCGGCAAAAGCAAACACGGGTATTTCTTTTTGTTTAGCGCAAAAAGACCCTAATGGTGTAACATTGGCTGAACCGGGTATTGAGCGTATCAGTTACGTTGCTAAAGGTTGGAATAATCCGGCTGGTGCAGCTTATAACACACCTACAACTTTTCAAAACTATGTGAATAGTGTAATTAAACCGGGCAGTATCTGGGATCCAACCCGTTATATGAACATCTGGATCACGGATGAAAATTCGAATACAGGTTTATTAGGTTATGCTACTTTTCCTGCAGGAACAAGTTTAACAGGTATTTCAAGCAGCCTCGGAACTGCAACAACCGATGGTTTATGGTGCTGGAGCGCTTCTTTTGGTTCAAGCAATATTTCGGCAGGAACTTACGCTGCACCATACGATAAAGGAAGAACAGCTTCTCACGAAATCGGTCACTGGGTAGGTCTTCGTCATATCGGCGGCGATGGCAATGGAAACCCTGCAGGTGATTGTACTGCAACTGATTATTGTGCTGATACCCCTCCTCAAAAAGGTGGTTTTGCAAGCGGCCAGTATGGTCAAAATTATGGCGGACCAACTTTCCCGTTACATGCTACAGGTTCTTTATCATGTACAGCTGCAGCTCCAAATGGCGATATGTTCATGAATTTTATGGATTACACGGATGATGCTTACATGTATATGTTCACAAACGATCAAACTACACGCATTCAAACAGCAATGAGCCAGGGCACTTATCGTAGTCAGTTATCGGCAAGTGCTGCTACTTTGTGTACTATTTCTGCTGCTACACCAACTGCGGGGTTCTCAATGCCTTCAACAGGTTGTACAAATACTGCTGTAGTTGTAAACAATACAACAAATGGTACTCCGGCTCCAACATACGTTTGGGCTTCTAACCCGGCAACAGGTGTTACATTTAGTCCAAATAACACTGCGGCAAACCCTACTATCAACTTTACAACTCCAGGAACTTACAGTATATCTGTTGTTGCAACCAATTCATTAGGTTCTAACGCAGCAGGCCATTCTATTGCAATTTCTGCATGTGCTACGGCGTCTCAATCATGTAATGATACATTAACCAATGTATTTAACACTGATACATTGTTCATTTATTCGATCAATTCAGGTACAGTACACGGTTATGTTGGTGGAAACAATACTTACCAGGATAAAGAAAAAGGAGAATATTTTTCTTCAACCGGTTTAGTAGGTACATCACAAATTACAGGCGGTATCTTTATTTTCTATAAAGACCCTAATACAGGTGCAGGTACAAAAGGTTCAAGTACTGTGGTATTTAAATTATACAATGGTAATAATACAAGTGGTCCTTCGGGCGCTCCAATCAATACATTTACAACTACTATAACCAATATCTTAGCTTCGTCTACAGCTACAAATCACGTATCGTATTGCTCTAATCCGGCACTTCAGTACAATACAAATGTGATGAGGCCTTTCAGCTTTAATTTCCCTACGCCAACAACTGTTACCGGAGATTTTATCATGTCAGTGTCGTTGCCAACAACCAGCGGTGATACTGCAGCAATTTTTGTTAGCAGCGAAGGAAACAGAACCGCATCAACCGGATGGGAATTACAAACGCCTAGTACCTGGGTTGCATTTAATGATGGTACATCAACATCATGGCAATTAAATGCATCGTTAGCGATTTTACCTAAGATCAGCTGTCTTGTTACAGGAATCAATACTAATTCAGTATTAGATGCCAATGTTAGTATTCATCCAAATCCATCAAATGGAATTGTGAATATCTCAACAACCTTACCTAATAACCAGCCTTTAGAGATCTCAGTGCATAACTCTTTAGGTCAGTTAATTACAACAAATAAATATACCACTACGGCTAACAATTCAATTAGTATGGATCTTAGCAGTTACTCTGGCGGTGTTTATTTTGTAACCATTAATAACGGCCAGGAGAAGATCGTTAAACGTTTGATCTTAAATAAATAATAAACATTCTTAATTTTTAAAAAGGCCCCAAATTTGGGGCCTTTTTTATTAATACAGGATTGTTGAATTCAATAAACAGCGCTATTGTTAAAAATTAAAGTTAAAACAATAAAAAGCCCGTCTTTATAGCTCTATTTTTGAGATGTACATGGCAGCAGCAAAAAAACAAGCGGAATTGAGCTTAAAAGAAGTAATTGCTTTAATTACTTTATTGGATGATCCGGATGAGGTAATATACGTGCAGGTTAAAGATCGTTTTATAGTACTCGGACCACCGGCAATACCACACCTTGAAACCGCCTGGGAAAATAGTTTTGATGCCATTATGCAAAAGCGTATTGAAAACATCATTCATACCATTCAATTTGAAACACTTCAAAAAGCTTTAAAAAATTGGGCCAAGGTTGATCAGGATGATCTTTTAAAGGGAATTTTAATATTGGCACGTTACCAGTACCCCGATCTTGATGAAAATAAAATAAGAAAACAACTTGCAACCATAAAGCAGGATGTTTGGTTAGAACTGCATGAAGACCTTACGGCACTTGAAAAAGTAAAAATAATCAATCACATCCTGTTTGAAGTGCACCAGTTTAGCGGTAATATCACTAACTACCATGCTCCGCAAAACTCATTCATTAATAATGTTCTTGAAAGTAAAAAAGGAAACCCGCTTATGTTAAGTGTTGTTTATCTTTTGATCTGCAACGAATTAAAAATTCCTGTATACGGCATAAACCTGCCCCAACACTTTGTTTTGGCTTACTTAAATGAAGATGCCAACTTAATGGATGTAAATAACAAAACGTTATCAAACAATATTTTATTTTACATAAACCCGTTTAGCAAAGGTTTATTATTCAATCAAAAAGACATTGATCAGTTTCTGAAACAATTAAATTTGGATCTTGAGCCAAAATATTATTTGCCATGCAGTAATATTGATATTATTAAGCGTTGCATCAATAATCTTATTTTCTCTTACGAAAAACTGGGCTATGTTGAAAAAGTTGAGGAATTAAAGGGGCTCGATTCACAATTATAAGGGCTTTTACCCATTTTCAAAAAAAATGTTATTATTGTTTCTTTTGTATAAAAATAGGTTTACCTTTAATTAAAATTTAAAAATCATGAAAAAAATATTATTATCTCTTTCAATGGTTGCATTATTTGCAATAACTGCTAATGCACAAGAGCCTCAAAAAGGAACTGCAGGAAAAAATCCAAATAAAAAAGAAGTTGTTAATCCTGATGGAACAACCTCTGTAGTTGAGGAGAAAAAAGAAGATCCGGGAAAAAAATCTGGTACCAGGATGGCAATAAACGAAAAAGGCACAACAGGTACCAAAGGTACTACTGCTAAAAAAGAAACGGCTAAAGAAGAAAAGACCGAATCAACTAGCCCGGTAAGTAAACCTCACTAATTTTATCTCCATTTAATATAATAAAAAAAGCCTCCTGTTTTCAGGAGGCTTTTTTTATGATTTTTTTCGCTGATTTAATTCGTCTCTGATTTTTGACGCCAGCTCATACTGTTCTTCATCCAGGGCTGTTTGCAGTAAATTCTTTAACTCTTCGGTACTTTTACCTTTATAATCATCTGATGTGTTTGTAACAGGTGTTTCCGACAGCTCAGCAATTTTTTCACTTTCTTCAATGCCAGTGCTTGGCTCATCATCTAATACAATGCCCGCACTTTTTAAAATAAATTCGTAGGTAGAGATAGGGCATTTGAACCTCACGGCGATCGCAATCGCATCACTTGTTCTTGCATCTATTTCAACTTCTTTAGAACCATCATTGCAAAGCAATTTTGCGTAAAAAATACCCTCTACAAGGTTATAGATCAAAACTTCAGTAACAGTAATATCAAAGGTTTGAGAAAATGTTTTAAAAAGATCGTGTGTTAAAGGCCTGCTGGGGCTCATTTTTTCGAGCTCAATGGCAATTGCCTGGGCCTCAAAGCCTCCAATAATAATAGGTAATCTTCTGCTGCCGGTTGTTTCTCCTAATACCAATGCATAAGCGCCACTTTGAGTTTGGCTATAGGATAATCCTACTATTTCTAAACGGACCTTCTTCATCTAAGAGCTTGCTGATTCTAATTTAAGAATAAAATTTTGTTTAATTCTGGTTTGCCTTAAATTTTTTAACTGCTTCGGTTAATTTAGGAACAATAGTAAAAGCGTCTCCCACAATGCCGTAATCGGCCGATTTAAAGAATGGCGCTTCTTTATCATTATTAATTACCACAATGGTTTTACTTCCGTTAACACCAGCCAGGTGTTGTATAGCACCAGAAATACCTATAGCAATATATAAATTAGGGCGAATGGCAACACCGGTCTGTCCAACGTGTTCATGATGCGGCCTCCAGTGCATATCTGCAACCGGGCGAGAACAAGCTGTAGTTGCCCCTAAGGCATTTGCAAGATCTTCAACAATTTTCCAGTTCTCTGGTCCCTTTAAACCGCGACCAGCGCTAACAACCAATTCAGCTTCCGGTAATGGAATAGCGCCGCCTACATCATTCGATCTTGTTTCTTTTATAACAATTTTAGAAGCGATAGCTGAAAGATCAACATTAAGGTCTGCAACAGTTGCTTTATTATCTCCCAATTTTACCGGGAAGCTATTTGGCAGTAATGAAATAACCTTTACATCGCTTGTTATGCTATAAACCGCAGTAGCCTTTCCTGAAAAAACATTTTTCTTTACTTCAAAACTATTTCCGTTAATAGCAGGATAATCCACAGCGCCTGCCACTAAACCTGCCTTTAATTTAGCTGCTAATCTTGGAGCCACGGCTTTGCCAACAATATCAAACGCAAATACAATGATCCTGGCACTTTCGGCTTTAGCGGCCTGTTCAACAGCTGCTGCGATATACATCGCATCTGCATTCATCTTGTCGTTTTTAACGGATAGGATCTTTGCAGCGCCGGCTTTTCCAATTTCTTCCAATTGCTCGGCAGAAGCATTGTTTACAATAGCTGTAACAGTAGAGCCTGTTAACTCAGCAATTTTTGCCGCATAATTAACGCATTCTAACGATGCTTTTTTTACGCGACCTTTATTAATTTCGGTATAAACTAGTACTGACATTATATATAGTTTTTGTTTGTGAATTAATATTTTAAATTAAATAACCTTTGCTTCGGTGTGTAATAAACTAACCAGTTCATCCAGGTTATCCTCGCTTATCATTTTTACAGTTGTGCGGCCCGGGTTTAAAACATAAGATTTAATGGTAGTTAACGGTGTTGTAGCTGTTGCAGCAACCACTGCCAAAGGTTTTGTTCTTGCCGCCATAATACCACGCATGTTAGGTATACGTTGTTCTGCCATGCCTTTTGCGCAGCTAATTACCATTGGTAATTCACACTCTACAACCTGCGTGCCACCATCAATATCCTGCTCAACAGTAGCTTTATTTCCGGCAATGTCGAGCTTTGTAGCAAGTGATACAAATGGAAGGTCTAATACACCTGCAATCATACCACCAACAGAAGCACCGTTATAGTTAATGGTTTCTTTACCAACCAAAATAAGATCGTACCCATTTGCCTTTGCGTAATTTGCTATTTGTTCTGCAACAAAATAGGCGTCAGGGCCATCGCTGTCTATTCTAACAGCATCATCTGCACCCAGGGCCAGGCCTTTACGTATAGTAGCTTCGCTATCAGCTAAACCAACATGTATCAAAGTTACTTTTTCGGCTAAATTGGCCTCTTTTAGTTCAAGGGCCCTTACCAAAGCATACCATTCATCGTACGGATTGATTACAAATGTAATTCCCGCGCTGTTAAATTTTGTATCGCCATCTGTAAACTGAATTTTTGAAGTTGTATCAGGTACATTGCTTATTGCTACTAAAATTTTCATAATATTTAAAACAATTTAAGTTTTTAAAAGAGTTGCAAAAATATAAAATAAAATCCCTAATTACAATCCAATTTTGCCCAATAAGGCTGCATTTTTCTAAATATTTTAAACTTTTTTCATGAAAATGAATTAAATCATTAAAATCGCTAAACCAATTTTATCGCTATATTTACATATACAATTTAACATATGGATGTAAAGTCGCAATTAATAGAAATTTTAAAGAAAGAGAATTATACATTTACCCAATTGGCAGAGTACCTTGGAATGAGCGAGAGCGAGTTAACCGATGCCTTAAACAACAAAACACTAGAACTTAGAAACCTTGAATTGATCTCAAAAGCGTTAAGAGTACCATTATATAGTTTTTTCAGATCTGAGAATTTTAAAATCGACTACAAAGAAAAACCTTACTACATAAATAAACTTTTAACAGAGGAAGACGCGAATAAGGACGCCAACTCGCTGCAAGGTGAAATTGACCTTTTAAAGCAAATTATTTACCTGAAAGAGGAGCAGTTAAAAAGGCTTAACGTTTCTAAATAATTGCATTCTCTGCGTTTACGTATATTTGTATTATAATTAAATATGGTTTCCGATCTTTTTATTACCTTTTTACTGATCTTATTAAATGGATTTTTTGTTGCTGCCGAGTTTGCTTTAGTAAAAGTTCGCTCTTCTCAATTAGATGTTAAAGTTCAAAAAGGAAGTTCAAGAGCAAAACTGGCAAAGGCCCTTTTATCAAATTTAGACTCTTACCTTTCTGCTACACAATTAGGTATTACATTGGCCTCGTTGGCGCTTGGTGCTGTGGGCGAAGAGGTAATTTCGCACCTGGTACAAAATGTTTTTGCCAATACCGGCCTGGTTACCAACCCAATTACGATTCATAGCATTTCATTACCCATTGCTTTAACCTTGCTTACTTTTTTTCATGTTACCCTTGGCGAACAGATCCCAAAAATGATAGGCATCAAATACAGCCTTGCGGCAATACTTTTGTTTGCCTGGCCTTTACGTATCTTCTATTTTATCTGCGCCCCGTTCATCTGGTTGCTAAATAAAACATCTAACGTTGTTTTAAGAATTATAGGGGTAAAAAAAATTGGTGAAGATGATGTACATACCGAAGAAGAGTTGCGTTTGATACTAACGGAAAGTGAAGAAGGTGGCGCCATTAAGCCAAGCGAAAATGAATTGATACAAAACGTTTTTGATTTTGATGACCGGATAGTGAAACAGATCATGGTGCCGCAAAACAGGGTAGTGGCGCTCGATGTGGAGTTAGGACGAAGCGAGATCACAAAACGTGTTATTGAAGAAGGTTTTTCAAGGATCCCGATTTATTTGGGCGATATAGATAATGTTATTGGTATTGTGCATAGTAAAGATCTTTTAAAAGCTATTATTGAAAATAAATTCAGAACATTAAAAGATATTATGCGCCCGGTGCACTTTATTCCCGAAAGTATGAAGATCAATGAGCTGTTGCGCGATTTTCAAAAGCATCACATTCAAATGGCCATTGTTACCAACGAGTTCGGATCTACTGCCGGGCTAATTACTATGGAAGATATTATTGAAGAGTTGGTGGGTGAGATACAGGATGAGCACGATGAAGAAAAACCAAACGTTGAGAAAAAAAGTGATACTGAATATATTGTTAACGCGCAGGCAACCATTGCCGATGTGAACGAGGCTTTGCCAATTGCATTGCCCGAAAACTCGCATTACGAAACGGTTTCGGGCTATATCAATTATATTTTTGGAAGAATTCCTGCTGTAAATGATAAGCGAAAAAAAGATGGTTACGAATTAACTATTTTAAAACGCACCAGGCAAAGTATTGATACTGTACGTTTAAAAGTATTGGAAGAAAATGAATCATAGCTTAACCGCTAAATATTGGGACGATCGCTACCTGAACAACGATTTTGGTTGGGATCTTGGTACAGTCTCGCCGCCGCTTAAAGATTATTTTGACCAGCTTACCGATAAGAATGTTTTTATTTTGATTCCCGGTGCTGGTAATGCCTATGAGGCTGAATACCTTGTTAATAATGGTTTTAATAATGTTTTTGTTTGTGATATAGCTCCGGCTCCTTTACAAAATTTATTAAAACGTTGTCCCGGTATCAAGGCCGATCATTTATTACTGGAAGATTTTTTTGAATTAAAGAACAGGCAGTTCGATCTTATTATTGAACAAACTTTTTTCTGCGCTATAAATAAAAAACTCAGAAAAAAATATTTTGAAAAGGCTAATGAACTCTTAAAACCAAACGGAAAGATCGTGGGCCTTCTATTTAATGATGCATTGAACGAAGATAAACCCCCGTTTGGCGGAAGCAAAGAAGAGTATGTAAATTATTTTGAAGATCTGTTCAAAGCAAACGTTTACGAAACAGCTTATAACTCCATTAAACCCCGGGCCGGCAGAGAGTTATTTATTAACCTGCAAAAAGTTCCGAAATCTCATATCTAAATTCTAACTTCGGTTTATGAACCAACGCGAATTATTTTTAAAGCATGTAGCGCAAACATCCGATCTGCCGTTGCTTGGCGTTGATGTAAATATTAAAGAAGCAAAAGGTGTAACGCTGGTTGATGTAAATGGTAAAGAATATACTGATCTTATAAGCGGTATTTCGGTAAGCAACGTCGGTCACTGTCATCCAAAAGTAGTTAAAGCTATTGCAGAGCAATCTCAAAAGTTTATGCATTTAATGGTGTATGGCGAGTTTAACCAAAGCCCGCAGGTGCAATACGCCAAACTGTTAACCGATCTGTTACCAAAAAAATTAAATTCTGTTTATTATACTACCAGTGGTAGTGAGGCAACCGAAGGGGCTCTGAAGTTGGCAAAACGTGCAACCGGCCGAACAGAGATCATCTCTTTTAAAAACGCTTACCATGGCAGTACGCATGGCGCGTTAAGTGTAATGGGCGATGAGTTCTTTAAAAACAGCTTTCGCCCGCTGTTGCCGGATATAAAGATCTTAGAGCTAAATAATTTAAAAGATCTCGAACAAATTTCGTCTGCAACTGCTGTAGTAATAATTGAACCTATACAGGGCGAGGCGGGTGTACGAAAAGCGGAGCATGATTTTTTGAGAGCACTTCGCAAAAAATGTGATCAGCACAACGTACTTTTAATTTTTGACGAGATCCAGACCGGGTTTGGCCGCAGTGGTTCGTTGTTTGCTTTTCAGCAAGCTGAAGTTATTCCTGATATACTTTTAATTGCTAAAGGAATGGGTGGTGGTTTGCCCCTTGGCGCCTTTATTGCTTCGCGTGATTTAATGAATTGTTTAACCAGCAATCCGGTACTAGGCCATATCAATACATTTGGTGGTAACGCCGTTTGTGTTGCTGCCGCCAAAGCAACCCTCGAAGTAATTGCAGAAGGGAATTTGATCGGGCGCGCTAAAGAAATAGAACTAATAATTAAAAAGCAATTGCAACATCCGGCAATTAAAGAACTTCGTATTTACGGCGCCTTAGGAGCGATCGATTTTGGTGAAGAAACGTTAAATATGAAAGTGATCAAAAATTGCATCGAAAACGGGATTATTACCGATTGGTTCCTTTTTTGCCCCACTGCTATGCGAATTGCGCCGCCTTTAACAATTACAAATGATGAATTAATTGCTGCTTTACAAAAAATTAAAGCTGTTTTAAGCGCACTCTAATTCTAAAATTGTTATTTTTATATTCTAAAAATTAAAAACCATGGGATTATTTGATAAAATAAAAAATGAATTCATTGATATTATCGAATGGGTGGATAGTAGCAACGATACGATAGTATGGAAATTTCCACGTTATCAGAATGAAATTAAAATGGGAGCAAAGCTTACTGTGCGCGAAAGTCAGGTAGCCGTATTTATGAACGAAGGTAAAATTGCCGATGTTTTTCAACCGGGCATGTATACCCTGGAAACACAAAATATGCCCATCATGTCAACGTTACGCGGTTGGAAGTATGGATTTAACAGTCCTTTTAAAGCAGATATATTTTTTATTAGCACAAGGCAATTTATTGATCAAAAATGGGGTACTAAAAACCCAATTACATTAAGCGATCCTCGTTTTGGTTTTATTGAATTAAGAAGTTTTGGTTCGTTTGCTTTCAGGGTAACTGATGGCGCAAAATTCATAAAAGAAATTGCCGGTACCGATGAGAATTTTACCACCGATGAAGTAACCGAGCAATTGCGTAGTATGATCGTAACCAAGTTTACCGATGCGGTTGGCGAGGGAAACATTCCTGTTGAGAAATTTGCAGCTAACATGGATGAGCTTTCTAAATTGGGACATGATAAATTAAATGCGGATTTTTTAGAATACGGTTTAACCATCACTAAATTTTTAGTAGAGAATGTATCCATGCCGGAAGAGTTGAAAAAAGAGATTTTCAACTATTCACGCTTAAATGCTATTGATATGAATAAGCTTGCGCAGTTCAATACCGCTAACGCTATTGGGGATGCCGCAAAAAACCAGGGTCTGGGTGGCGCAGGAGTAGGCATGGGTGTTGGCATGGGCATGGGAAATATGATGACCAACATGTTCAACAATAATAACATGAACAACCAAAATCAAAATAATGGTGTTGTTCCGCCACCGCCGCCAATCGTTCAGTTTCATGTGGTAGTTAACGGCGCACAAGCCGGGCCTTTTAATTTACAGCAATTACAAGCTATGGCAACATCGGGGCAATTAAATAAATCAAGCCTTGTTTGGAAAGCAGGCATGCAAAATTGGTTGGCAGCAGAAACACAGGCAGAGTTAATAGCGTTATTTAATAACGTTCCGCCACCAATTTCATAAGATAAAAACTCACATTCTTTTCAAAGCTCCATGTAACTTTACGTGGGGCTTTTTTTATGTTCGACTTCTGCGTAAAAGTATAACAAATTAGTTTAAAAGCATTTAGATACTGGCGAAGGCGTAAAGAAACTAGTTAAGTATCTGCAAAAGTTAATATTTGTTATTATCTTGTAATAAGCAAAAAGGTTAAACCCTGCCCTAATTATTGTTTGATTTTTTTACGTTAAAAAATAACGATCATGAAGAAAATAAGCATACTCCTACTGGCACTTTTTACAAGTACAGTTATTGCACAAACTACTCAAACATCAGCATTAAAAGATTCTCTTGCGGGTTTTGATCTTGCTGGCGCAAAGCTTCATGCATCTCATTGCAAAACAGCCCAGGATAAAGCTTTTTTTATGAATTGGGCCAAACGTCAATACATAAAGAAAAAATTTAATTTAACCCCATTACAACTTAATACCGGAACAAATGCCAGCTCAACAACAACAGCAAAAGCTATTGGAACCGGAAATAATATCATAAATCAAGGCCCGCAACCCTCTGCATGTTCAAATATAGATTTTGAAAGTAATTCTACTGCCGGATGGACGGTAGCAGGGGATTCACAGATCATGTCAGGTGGCACTGATCCCTTTGGAGGATTTCCTTGCGTATATCCGGGCGGTAATTTTTCTTTACGATTAAACGATAATAACATTACCAGCAAGGTGAATTTCGCAGCCTCAGCATCGAGGGTAATTGCTGTAGGGCCAAGTAATAATTATTTAAATCTTCATTTTGCTTTGGACATTTTGAATTTTCCGCATACAGCAGCAGAAGCAGCGCGATTTAAGATAGAATTTTTTAACTCTTCTAATATGTTGCTTAATTGCCCTTATTATGAATGTTATTATTCAAGCACTACCGGGCCGGTAGGTATCAATAATTTTCAAACAACACCAGGCTCACCAGGGTTAAATATTGGTAACCAGGCTTTTCCTGTTACCTATTGCCCATGGCAAACTGTGGGTATCGATCTTACCGCTTACATGGGGCAAAATATTACTGTGAAAGTTACTTGCGACTGGTGCATTTACGATTATGATTGGGCTTATTGTTATATTGACGCTGATTGTTCTACAGCTTTAGTACCGGCAACTCCCGGCTGCGGCTCTTTTCCTATGAGCTTGTGCGGGCCAACGGGTATGCAAACATATACATGGACAGCTCCTCCGTTAGGCAACGTAATTTCTAACACAACCTGCGCTAGTGTTACTGCAACGGGTATATATACGTTAAATTGCGCTCCATATTTAAGTTGCGTGGCTAATAATTTAACCTATACATTCGCTGTTGTAGGAACACCGGTTCCTAATTTTACATTTAACCCCGCGTGCCTTGGCGCTGCAGTTAATTTCACAAATACAACGCCGGGAGGAACAAGTACATATACCTGGGATTATGGGGACGCTTCCGCGGTCAGTACAGCTACCAATCCGGTTCATAACTATACCAGCCCAGGAACCTATACCATAACACTCGTGGCAGCAAACGGAAGCAATTGTTCTGACTCAGTAAAAAAAGTAATTACCGTGCATGGGCACGCTGTGCCTAATTTTACCCCATCAAGCGTTTGTTTTGGAACGGCCAGTAACTTTACAAACCTTACTACAACAACTGTTAACCCCAATACCGGTGCAATTGCCACTACCAGCTGGAGCTTTGGCGATGGCGGAAGTTCGGCTGCCACCAACCCGGCCTACACGTATACTACCCCGGCCAATGCAACTACAAATTCAACTTACACAGCCTGGTTGTATGTAACTACAACAAACGGATGTAAAGATTCGATAAGTAAACCGGTAACGGTTTTCGGGTTGCCAACACCAAATTTTATCGCAGACTCTGTTTGTTTTAACAGCCCTACCACTTTAACAAGCACAGGTAATAATAACGGAAACCCTCTAACAAATTATTTGTGGGATTTTAACGGAGATAATATTCCCGATATGACCACCATAAATTCTCCTACAACAAATATATTTCCAAATGTTGGTAACAACAGTGTTACCTTTACGGTTGTAACCACGCCAAGTGGCACACTTCAATGCCGTAACCAGGTAACTAAAAATGTTTTTGTAAGGGCAACACCTGCAGCAATAATTACCAATACCAATGCCTGTTTAAATTCGCCAATTGGTTTAAGTGGTGTAACATCCACCATTGCAAATGGCGCAATTATCAATTACGCCTGGGATTATGGTAACAGTACAAACAGTTTAACAAATGCTACACCTTCAACATCTGTTAACTATGCAACTTCAGGAAATTATGTAGTTACCTTAACGGTTACAGGTACAGGTGGCTGCCCGGGAATTGTAACCAAAAACATTTCGGTATATGGCCATGCGGTGCCAAACTTTACGCCAAGCGGTGTATGTTTTGGAACAGCAAGTAGTTTTCAGAATCTGAGTAATATAACAATCAATCCAAATACCGGAGCAATAAGCAGCTATAGCTGGAATTTTGGTAACGGTGGCACATCAACGCAACAAAACCCGGTTTATACATATACCAATGTGGCTAACCAAACAGCAAATACAGTTTATAATGTTTGGTTTTATGTAACAACAGCAAATGGATGTAAAGACTCGATAACCAAACCGGTAACGGTTTACAGTTTGCCAACACCTAACTTTATGGCAGATTCGGTGTGTATGGGCAACCCTACTACGTTATCAGATATGAGTGTAAATAATGGCAATCCATTCTTTTTATTTGCCTGGGATTTTGACGGTGATAATAGTCCCGACCTTGTAAATAATGCTATCTCCTCAACAAATACTTTTACTAACTGGGGTAATACATCCGTAACGTATACAGTATTTACATCACCAAACGCAGGAGTACTTACCTGCAGCGATAAAATAACCAAAAATGTATGGGTATATCCAACACCGCAGGCCGCAATAACGTTTACTAATAAATGTATTAATGCACAGCCAAATACTATGAGCGGAGCCAGCTCAACCCTTGCCGTTGGTACCATTACCAACTACGCCTGGAATTACGGTAACGGAAACAACAACCTTATCAACCCATTAGCTCCAACATCGTTTAGCTACAATACGGCGGGTAATTACGTTGTAACGTTAACTGTAACATCATCGGGTGGCTGCAGTAATGTTATTACACAGGCCATTGATGTTTGGGAAAGGCCGTACGCTAATTTTTCTTACAGTAAAGTATGTGCAGGTAAACAAATTACTTTAAAAGGTAACCAATTACCAAACAGCGGCACAATAAGTAATTACGACTGGGATTTAAATAACGTAATATCTACAACAGAAGCCAGTGGTGGCCAGGTTACGTATACATACAATACGGGCGGTACGCAAGCTATTAATTTATTGATCACCTCTACACAAGGATGTAAAAATACCGTGCCGGGTAATATCTATATAAATTATAACCCTCAGCCTAAATTTTATGCGCCAAAAAGAGCAGGCTGTGCAGATCTGTGTATCAATATACTTGATAGTACGCAGGCAATTCCGGGTCCCGCAAAAAATGCAAGTTGGGAGTGGGATTTTGGTAATTTATTGACCAGCGTTAGTAACCAGGGCAACCAACAATATATGTGCTATAACAATCCTTCTAATTTACAGGTAAAGGATTACGACATTAAATTAATTGTAAGAACAGATAGTGGTTGCGTGGATTCAGTAAAAAAGGTCCGATATATTCATGCCTATCCAAACCCAAAAGCAGATTTTGAATGGATGGGCAAAGATGGAGATCTGTTAACACCGGTAATTGAATTTCAGAACACATCTCTTGGATATAACAGATTTTGCTGGTATTATAACGATGGCGTAAATGTAAGCGACTCCATTAACCAAAATCCATCGCATTATTATAATACAGATATTCCAAGAAATTTTAATGTTTTTCTTGCCGTGCGAAATCAGTATGGATGCAAGGACACTACCAGTAAATATGTTGACATTGGACCGGAGTATACTTTTTATATACCAAACGCCTTTACTCCAAACCAGGATGGCAGCAATGAGAATTTTACCGGAACCGGTATTGGCATAAAAGGGTTTAAGATGTGGATCTACGATCGCTGGGGTGAAAAATTGTTTTATACGGATGATATAAAGACCGGCTGGGATGGCACTATTAAAGGCAAACAGGATAAAGAAAAAATGGATGTATACACGTACAAATGTATTGTAACTGACCTTTGGAAAAAAGAACATGAATATGTAGGGCACGTAACCCTTTTAAAATAGTTTTAAAGGCTTCGATCTTCGAAGCCTTTTTCTTTTCTCAATAATATATTTTATTTCCACACAAAAGGTGTTAATTTTGCGCCTATGAAATTTTTAAGAAGGCTTAAGTTTTACGGTTTTGGTTTTGGTATGGGTTTGCTTATCGTTTATGCCATGTTTGGCACGCGAAGCTGCGTTACGCCAAACGAACAAAAAATGCAGGAGCTGGTTTTTCAAAATTTTATTTTGTCGCAAAAAGCTGCCTGTAAATTAAAATGCATTATGAAAAACGAAATGCTTTTAAAAATAGAGCTAAGGCATTTTGAAGTAAATTATGATCTAAGTAATATACATAAAGAGCCATGTGGCGAGTATTACATTGAACCAAAAAAAGAATTCGCCGGTAAATATAATTATAAGCTGATCATTAACGATTGTGATACCATATCTAAAATCGATGATATCAGTATTCCTGCAACATACACCTGCAATTGTCAATAGCGCCTTTACATACCGACGAAACTTTTATGCGCGAAGCATTAAAAGAAGCCCAAAAAGCTTTTGATAAGGATGAGATCCCTATTGGGGCGGTAATAGTAGCGGAAAATAAGATCATTGCCAGGGCCCATAACCTTACCGAAACTTTAAATGACGTAACGGCCCATGCCGAAATGCAGGCAATAACATCGGCAGCCAATCATATAGGCGGTAAATACCTGGTAGATTGCACCTTGTATGTAACGTTGGAACCTTGCATAATGTGTGCCGGCGCCCTTGCCTGGAGCCATATTACAAAAATTGTTTACGGCGCCAGCGAAACCAAAAAGGGGTATTCGTTGCTGGATAAAGGCGTGCTTCACCCAAAAACACAGGTTGTTAAGGGAGTTTTAGCAAGCGATTGCGAAAAAATAGTAAAGGATTTTTTTGTTAAGAAGCGCAAATAATTGTTTTTGGCATTATTTTTGAATAACTTTGAATATAAAATTAACATCATGAAAATCTTTAAAACATTATCTGTTTCGTTTTTGTTAGGCGTTGCAATGATCAATTCTGCAGCTTTTGGTAAAAACAACACCGTTTCAATTAACTTTTCAGATATTCCGGCAAAAACTGTTTGCATTAAAAACCCTGCAGCAGCCGACGCCAATAAATTTTTCTCAGAAACAAAAATGCTTTCGTTTGAGATCTATAAAGCTGGTTCGCAAGACGAAGTGGCTAAAATAATGGCTTCATTTAAAAAAGATGCAGCTGTTGAAAGCGTTACAGAAGGCAAATTAAATGGCGATTATCAGCAAATTACCATCACCCTAAAATCAGCTAAAAATAAAGCCTGGTTTGCTACAGAATTTAAAAAAGCAGGTTTAAATAATATACGAATCAACAACAACCCAATTGTTGAGGTTGAGAAAATGTAATTTTTAAATAAATTAATTTCAAAAGCCAAACAAATTTGTTTGGCTTTTTTATTTTATACGTAATTTTAAAACATGATAAACGCACAACAGATCTTATTAGAAACAGTTCAGCAGGCATTAACGCAATTATACAATATCCCCAACCCGGTAATTACTTTTCAAAAAACACGAAAAGAATTTGAGGGCGATTTTACATTGGTAACTTTTCCTTTTATTAAAGAAGCAAAAAAGTCACCCGAACAACTAGGGCAAGAGCTGGGAGACTACCTTCTTAAAAATAATCCGCAGGTTTCGGGCTTTAACGTTGTAAAGGGTTTTTTAAATATTTCTTTATCCAACCAGTTTTGGTTGGGATATTTTAACACCGTAAAAGATTCAGAAAGTATTGGGTATAAAAAAGAAAAAAGCTCCGGCAAAACCATTATGCTAGAATATTCGTCTCCAAATACAAACAAACCATTGCATTTGGGGCACGTGCGTAACAACCTGTTAGGCTTTTCGGTTGCGCAGGTTTTAAAAGCAAACGGCCATAACGTTATTAAAGCAAATATCATTAACGACAGAGGTATTCATATTTGCAAAAGTATGCTGGCCTGGCAAAAATTTGGCAATGGCGAAACTCCAGCCAGCACAGGTATGAAAGGCGATTTTTTCGTTGGAAAATACTATGTGGCCTTTGATAAAGCTTATAAAAAAGAAATCGAAGACCTTATTGCCAAAGGAAGAACAAAGGAAGAAGCAGAAAAAAATGCAGCCTTGATTATTGAAGCGCAACAAATGCTTCTTAAATGGGAGAAAGGTGATAAAGAAGTGGTTGATCTTTGGAAAACCATGAATGGCTGGGTTTATGAAGGTTTTGATATTACCTACAAAACCTTAGGCGTTGATTTTGATAAAATGTATTATGAAAGCAACACCTATTTATTAGGCAAAGAAATTATAGAAGAAGGGTTAAAGAAAGGTGTATTCTATAAAAAAGAGAACGGTAGTGTGGCCATTGATCTTAGCGCCGAAGGTTTGGATGAGAAAATAGTTTTGCGAAGCGATGGCACCAGTGTTTATATTACGCAAGATATTGGCACTGCTATTGAACGTTTTAAAGAATTCCCACAGTTAAGCCAGTTAATTTATACCGTAGGTAACGAACAGGATTATCATTTTAAAGTTTTATTTAAGATCCTTGAAAAACTTGGTTACAACTGGGCAAAAGAATGTTATCATTTAAGTTACGGTATGGTGGAGTTGCCTGAAGGTAAAATGAAGAGCAGGGAAGGTACTGTTGTAGATGCCGATGAACTGGTGGATGAAATGCTTGCCACCGCAACAGCTACTACTAAAGAGCTTGGTAAAGTAGATGATTTTAATGAACAGGAATTAAAAGAATTGAATTTAGCCATTGGCCTTGGCGCTTTAAAATATTTTATTTTAAAAGTAGATCCAAAAAAGAAAATGCTTTTTGATCCTAAAGAAAGTATTGATTTTAATGGCCATACAGGGCCGTTTATTCAGTATACCCACGCCAGGATAAAATCTGTGTTACGGAAGGCCGCTTTTGATTTTGAGAAAGATAAAGCGAATATAGAAATGAACGCTATCGAAAAAGAACTGGTTAAGTTTATCTATGACTTTGAAGGTGTAATAGAAGAATCGGGCACCGCCTATAACCCTGCTTTAGTGGCTAATTATATTTATGAAGTTACAAAATTGTATAACAGGTTTTATCATGAATGTAACATTTTAAAAGAAGAGAACCGGGATGTTAAAATTTTCAGGTTGCAGCTTTCTAAATTATGCGCGCAAACTATTGCCAATGCAATGAAATTGTTGGGCATTGCTGTGCCTGAAAAAATGTGACCACTAAAACAAACCATCACTTACCATGCAGTTGGGAAGCGTATACATATCTCTACTGCGATCGACATGACAAAATAACTTATAGTAAATGAAATTCTTTTCCGACTTTTTTAAAGCTATAGGCAATTGTTTCAAAGCATTTTCGGTGCTTTTCGAAAAAGGGCTGTGGCCTTATATGTTCGTGTTCTTATTTTTTTGGATAGTATTATGGGTATTGAGTATCTATGGATTCTTTATTTTGGCCGATGGCCTTTCTGAATGGTTAAGCGGGTACATCGAATTTAATGCGATACCTGATAGCGGCCACTGGTTGTCGTTTGCCAAGCCTTATTTAATTGGTACTTTCCAGGTGCTGGTAAAAATATTATTGAAGCTGGTTTTCTGGTTTGCAAGTACAACGTTCATCAAATATGTTCTGTTAATGATCTTGTCGCCGGTATTTTCTTTACTTTCAGAAAAGGCCGAACAAAAGATCACAGGTAACACCTATCCTTTTAGCTTTAAACAATTATTAAAAGATATTTTAAGAGGCATTGCCATTAGTTTGCGCAATATGCTGCTCGAATATTTTTTTATTGTAAGTTGTTTTGTTGTTTCATTGATCTTTCCACCGTTGTTTATTATTACAACTCCTTTTTTGTTATTTATAGGCTGGTATTATGCGGGTTTTGTTTTGCTGGACTATAACTGCGAGCGACATAAATATGGTGTTTCAAAAAGTGTACAATTTATAAAAGCAAATAAGGGCATGGCCTGCGGTATTGGTTTTGTGTATAGTTTTTTTATGGCTTTACCCTTCTTTCCTGGCGCCATTGTGGGAATAATGTTTGGCCCATCGGTTGGTATCGTGGGCGGTACTATTAGTTTTTTAGAAATAAATAAAAAAAATTTACCTGTATAAGCTCAGTTATTTTTCCTCATAAATTCTAAAGGCGTTTCGCCCGTTTTCTTTTTAAATAAGCGTGTAAAATAAGAATGGTCTGAATAGCCTAATTCTTCTGCTACCTGGCTAACGGTTAACTTTGAATGCGTTAATAAGCGTTTTGCTTCTAAAACCACGCGGTCAGAAATTAAGTCGGTGGTTGTTTTATTTATACAGGTCCTGCAGATCCTGTTCAGGTGCTTTTCGGTCATTGCCATCAGTGCCGCATACTCATTCGGATATTTTATAGTTTTAAAATTTTTGTCGATCAACTCTTCCAATTCTTTTAATTTTGAAAGGTAACTTTGCTTTTCGGTATGTTTTTGCACCTTGTAAACCCTTGCAAGTTCAATATAAATATTGGTTATCAGCGTAAAAAGTTTTTGAAATTTAAGGGCATTATCTTCTTCATATTCTTGCTTTAGTTCGGCCAATAAGGTTGTTATCTTTTTTAGATTTTCTTTCTTTAATAAAGTGAGCGGCGAATTATTTAAAGAATTAAAAAAAGGGTAATCCTGTATCTTTTCCAAACCTGTTTTACTGTCGTAAAATTCTTTTGAGTGAAAAAAAACAAAACCATTAATGTCTTTAGAGAGTTTCCAGTTATGCATTTGCCCCGGACGCAGAAAAAATAAAGAACCGGGTACTACTTTATAATTAATAAAATCGATTTCATGGGCGCCAGTTCCATGCGTGAATAATACCATCATGTAAAAATCATGTTTATGCGGCGTTAAAATAAAATGATGATCTTTTAAATGTCGTTTAATATCATTTACGTAAATGTCATTTTTTGTATCAAATTGCCCAAAATTTTTAATATTGTATACCGGCAGTTGCTTTTTGTTCATTGTTTAAAAATACTAAAAATGTCTTTATTGTGCTATATTTGGCGTGTTTAATTAATGGTAAGATTGAATTAATTGCGATCTTTGTACAATAAAATAGATACTATGAAAGCCGAAGGAAATAAGATCGTAAATATGATAAATGGCAAATGTCCTAATTGTGGAAAGGGCCACGTATTTTATAAGAACCAACCGTTTTTTAGTTTACCAAAAATGAAAGATGATTGCGATGTGTGTCATTATCATTTTGACCGCGAGCCGGGTTATTTTTTAGGGGCCATGTATATTAGTTACGGCCTGGCTGTATTTGAAGGTATTATCACTTTTATATTATGCCGCATCTTCTTTCCACAATTAGAAACTTTTTATGTTGCATTAACGTTATGTGCAATCGTATTGCTATTCTCTATGCGTAATTACAAGTGGTCGCGCGTGTTTTACATGTATATTTTTCCTAATTGATTGCTTTGGCTGGTAAACGCTTTTTTCAGATCGCTCAATGATCAGTTCTCGTGCTTTATCGTTAACCTGTTATAGCCCGTACAATAATTCGCAACAAAGGTAAGCTAACCCCGGCGGTGGTGCATATGATGGCATATTTAAATAAAAAATATTTACCTGAAGCAATCTTTGAATTTGTAATGATCATATTAATTAAATTCTCATCCAGCGCTGTAAATGTATAACCCGGGTGTGTTTTTCCAATTTCTGCTTTAAAATCATCTATGCTCATGTGGGCAATATTTCCATTAAAGTAAAGGTTGGGGTTTTTAATGTTTTTTTTAAAGAATATTTTTTTATAAGTGCGTGGATAGAGTGAAATGAGTGTAAATAAAATAGATAAACCTAAAAATATAAGTGACAAAATAACGAAAGACCAATGGAGGTGCTGTGTATAAGAACTATAAACGGTTAAGATACCAAAAACCAAACCGCTGTTTAGTACAATAAGGCCCGCGTGTTTGGCCTCAGCAAATTTTAACCATTCGTTTACATTTTGAAAAATATCTTTCAGGTCTTCTTTCATAAAACGGGTGTATATTCAAAGCTACAAAAAAAAAGAGAGAAGCTGTTGGGCCTCTCTCGTTATATTTTGATAATGTAATAATTAGCGGTTCAAAGTAACGTGCCCTGTGTAGGTTTTTACTTTAGAATTAGGAAGTGTTACGGTTATTTTCCACACGTAAACATCATCCTTGCACTCCTGGCCTTTGTAAGTTCCTTCCCATGCCTGGAAAAAATCGCTGGTAGTAAATAATTTTTCACCCCACCTGTCAAAGATCGCCATACTGTATTTTAAAATACCATGACCTTTCGGATAGAAGGTGTCATTGATGCCATCACCATTTGGCGTAAATGCATTTGGCACAAAGAAACTATTGTCTTCTCCAACAATCACAGGTTTTACAACCGTATCGGCACAGCCCCATTTATTATATACTACTAATGCTACAGGATATGATCCCGGTTCGGTAAAAAGGTAAGATGGGTTTTGGTGGGTGCTTTGATATCCGCCATTTTGCGAAAAATACCAATGCCAGCTTACCAAGCTATCCCCTTTTGTTCCATCGTCAAATAAAACGTCGTCTAAACTTTCTATTGGATTTAGCGGGGTAAATTCAAAATTGGCTTTTGGAACCGGGTAAGCTGTAACTGTGTAGGTAGCACTGTTAGGGCAACCGTTTGCATCAATAAAACTTGCCTTCACTAAATATTTTCCTGCCTGGTTAATACAATAATTTAAAGTAGAGCCGATAAAGCTTTGCCCGTTTATTATCCATGAAGAACTAACTAAAGATGCGCTCGTAACCGTTTGTAATGAAAAATTAGAACAGAATGGAACGCAATTCTTATTATTATCAGTTATTAAATTAGCCACAGGAAAAGGATCTAAAACAACAATTGTATTTGCCGAACCTTCGCAACCGTTGTTATCCTTAACTACTAATGTATACACACCTCCCTGGCTCATACTGGTGGCTGTGAAACTTGTGTTTGCATTAGGCGATAAAAAATTATCGGGGCCGGTCCAGTGATATAATAAAAAGCCCGGTGAACCCTGTAAATTAACTTGCGTGTTTAAACAGGTATGTGGTGTGGATGTAATAGACGGTACCGGCAATGGATTTGTTGAAACATTTGCTGCAGTTATGCTTGTACAGGTATTAACACCCGTTACTGTTACAGTATAAAGGCCTGAGGTTAAATTGTTAACTACCGGAATGGTAGGGTTTTGAATATTGGATGTAAAGCCATTTGGCCCTGCCCATGAATAGCTGGCTCCTCCCGATGAAGTTAAAGTAGCAGGTTGTCCAAAACAAACCGTTACCGGGTTGGCAAGTGCTGCTGGATTTGGCATAACGGTTACCGATGTATTTGTGGTAGCCTGGCAACCGTTAGCATCAGTTACAACTAAAATATAACTACCCGATTGCGCAACTATAGCACCGGTAACAGTTGGGTTTTGTGTTGAACTGGTAAAGTTATTTGGCCCGGTCCATGAATAGCCGGTTCCACCACCACCGGTTAATATAAGCGTTTTTGTTTCGCAGATAGGACTATTATTAACCGCTGTAGGAACCGGTAAAGGATTTACAGTTACAGATAAAACTGTTGTTTGTGAACATATTCCTGCAAAAGCAGTAACCGAATAAATACCGCTTGCCGGAACCGTTACGTTATTAATAGTTGGAGTCTGAATAACGCTGGTAAAGCCATTTGGTCCGCTCCAGATATATGAAGCACCCGGGCTTCCCATAACATTTAACGTTAAGGTGGCACCGGCACAAGGCGTATTTGCAACAATGGTTGGTGTTGGTAAAGGGATGATCTGCACGTTGGCAGTTGCTGTATTTGTACAACCCACAGCACTTGTTACTGTTACGTTATATACGCCCGACATGTTGGTTTGGGCATTTGCAACCGTAGTATTTTGGCCAACAGCTGTAAATGCATTTGGCCCTGTCCATTGGTATGTTGAACCAGGTAACGAACTACCGCTAACTGTCATATTTTGTCCAACACAAACCGAAGAGCCTGTGGCTGATAAAGTAGGAGTAGGGTTAACAGTAACACTTGTTGTTGTAGAGTTCTTACAACCGTTTACATCGGTAACAGTAACTGTGTATACTCCCGAATTTGTTGGGCTGGCAACTGCGATCGAAGGATTTTGATTTGCTGATGAAAAAGAGCCTGGCCCCGTCCACGAGTATGAACTGGCAGCGCTCGAATTTAAATTTAAAATTTGGCCGTTACATATTGGTCCGTTGTTAGATGCTGTTGGCGTTGGTAACGCATTAATAACAATTGTGGCAGTGGTACTGGCTGAGCAGCTTCCGGCAGAAGCGATCATTGTATACACACCATTAGCTAATAATGTTACGTTTGCAATGGTTGGATTTTGGCTAAGACTGGCAAAGCCATTTGGTCCGGCCCACTGATAGGTAGCCCCGCCACTACCGGTGAACGTAAGTGTAGATCCAAAACATACCGGTGCATTGGATGTGATTACCGGCACTGGTAATGCAAATACAGTAACATTTACAACAGCTGTATTTGTACAGGTTGCAGCGCTTGTAACCAAAACAGTATATTGGCCCGACATTGGAATTGTTGCGTTACTGAGCGATGGGTTTTGCAACAGGCTGTTAAAACCATTTGGCCCTGTCCACGAATAACTAGATCCACCGCTCGCAGATAAATTAATGGTTTGATTTAAACAAACTGTTGAACCAACCGCTGTAATTGATGGCGTTGGATTTACAGTAATTGAAGAAGTTACAGTTGCAGTACAACCATTCACCGAAATACCGGTTAATACATAATTGCCACTATTGGCTGGTGATGCAGGATTAATAACCGGGTTTTGAAGTGTTGATGTAAAACCACCGGGGCCTGTCCATGAATATGTATTGGCTCCACTGCCGCTTAAATTTAAAGATTGCCCGTTGCAGATAGGACTATTGCTGGTTAATGTTGGACTTGGCAGCGGATTAATCGTTATTAAACTTGTAGTAGATGCTGCACATCCGTTATTAGAGGCAGTTAGTGTATACACACCGGTAGCCAGCGTACTTGCATTTGTAATGGTAGGATTTTGGGCATTAGATGTAAAACCATTTGGTCCTTGCCAGCTATAGGTTGTGCCGCCACTACCGGTTAAATTTAAATTGTTGTTTGCGCATATAGGCGCGTTACTGCCAATTACCGGTACCGGCAAGGCGTAAACCGTTACATTGGCAACGGCTGTATTTTTACAGCCCGCGCTGCTTGTTACGGTAACGTTATAAGCGCCGGTCATTGGTGTTGTTGAAGAGCCTATAACTGGATTTTGAACGTTGGATGTAAAACCGTTTGGCCCGCTCCAGCTATATGTTGCTCCGGCTAGTGAATTGGCCGTGAGATTAATTGGTTGCCCGGCGCAAACCGTTACGTTGCTTGTTGTTAATGTAGGTGTTGGATTAACTACAACTTGTGTAGTTTGTGTGCCAACACAACCAATAGCATTAGTGAACGAGACGGTATATACTTGTGTAGCAGCAGGACTTGCTACAACGTTAGGACCGTTAGGTGTATTTAACGATGCGGCCGGGGTCCATGTATAACTGGAAGCACCGCTTGCAGTTAAATTGGCGCTGAACGTTGGACATATCGTACCGCTATTAAGCGTTATCGGGGCAAGTGCGGCGGTTACAACATTAACGGTAGCACTACCCGTTAAACAACCAGTTGCATCTTTTACAAAAACAGTATAAGTACCTGTCGAGAGACCTGTGGCTACCGAAGTACTTTGGGCAGAAGGTGTCCATGTGTAAGAGTATGGTTGTGTTCCGCCGGTTACATTTACCGTTGCGTTAGAAGTAGGACAGGAAGGAGTGCTTGACGCACTAACGGTTAGCGCCGTTGCTAAAGCGCAGGAGTTACAAGTGGTTCTGTAATATAAACCTTCCGCTACAATATTAAAACAATCGCCACCACTTACAAAACCAAATGGCGCCGTACTTTGGCCTGCGGTAATTGCAGGAGACGGATTCATAATGATATTATCCCACCAATCCTGGCTGGCAGATGGATACGTAAAGTTAGAAGATGCACTATTCATAAAACAACTGGCATTTCCAACATTCTGAAGATCGCTAACGATCATAAATGCATTGGCAAAAGTAGATGCCGCACATGCACTCCATCCACTTACAACATTGTTCACCTGCGCGCCAATCCCAACCTGGCAACCATCGCCAATAACAATATGGCCGGTGTATGTTTGAGAAAGATCCTGGTAAATAACAATAATACTTGCACCATCCATATCATTTCCGGTTAGCGGTGGGCTTGTGGGAAGTCCGGAAACGTTATAGTTACCATTTCCGGCAATAATAGAGGTGATATCGGCTCTGTAATTATAAGTACCAACATATCCCCAGCATTTATCAGAGTGTTGACCGATCATGGTCATTGGAAAAACAGCAGAAGTAGCAGCAGGATTTTGCACAGTTGCATTTACAGCTATTCCATTTCCGGAACCACCGGTATATAAAAAAGCTTTTACAACAGAATAGCACGGAGGTAAACCTGAAATACTAATTCCGGCAGGTTGATTTGGACCTGGTGAAGGAATTCTTTTTCCGGTTTTAACTTTACCAATAACATAATTTAAACCGCAGGCAGTGGCCATGTAACTGTTCACAATGTTCCCGTTGCCATTCATAACACTGTTGTTGCCGCTGTTTTTCGGATTAGGGTTATAATTTGCAAGGCATGTAGAACAGGTTGTTCCTGGCATATACGGGTTTAAGGTATATGTTTGCGCGTTTATTTTTGTAATGGTTAAAATTACAAAACAGGCTGCTGCAATTTTGTTTAATAAATTTTTCATTTAAAATTGGTTAGATTTTGAAATTGATTTTGAATAAACGAATTGCTAAAACAATAGGTGGCGATAAAATAAATGCAATTATTTTTTAAAATCATTTCAGCAAGGGTTTCATTAAAGATAAAAGAAATGCTCAAACAAGTCAATTTGCTCACTCACTCATCAATAAGTTTCACGAAATCAAACGATACGATTTAATTATTAAATCGATTTAATCAAAAAACTAAAGTTTTTAGTTACAAAGTTTAAGAAGCAAGATGGGTTAGATTAAAAAATAGAACCGATAACGTGCATTAATTTTTCTACCTGGCTACCCCATAATAATTTTGACGATTCTCTTTCTGAATTTGTATCAGCAAAATCGGTAATTATTAATGATATATCGTTGGTAAGGTCATCACGCTGGATCCTAAATTCAAAATAGCTTCCGTCATTTTTGTCAACCCATTGAAAACGCACTAACAAAATATCAACGGTTTTTAAAAGGCGGGCTTGTTGCATTTGCCCATCCCATATAAAAGTATAAATGCCGTTACGGATGTTTACATCGTCGCAAAACCATTCTGATAAACCACTTGGAGTAGATAAGAATTCATAAAGCATATCTGCCGAAGCATGAATAATGAACTCCAATTCAAATTTACCGTTAGGCTCTTTCTCAGGCTTAATAGCATATGAATCGGTTTTTTTAATAGGGTTGGTAATAGAACTTGAAATAGAGGCTATTTTAGATAGAGAGATCTCTATTTTTTCTTTTTTAGGAATTGTGTTTGTAATTGCCAATACATCGGTAGAGCCGTTAAAATCTTTAACGGACTTTTTAGTAGAGGTTTCGGCAATTTTTTCTTCTTTAACAGGCGCGGTTTCTTTTTTTAGAACAACAGGAGCCGTTTTACTTATTGTTTTTAGAGGCTTTTCATGTTTTGTTTCTATTTTTTTTGCCTCTGTTTTTTTAATTTCAACTTTTTTTGGAGTATTTTTTACAGCCGGTTTTTTAGGTTCAATCTTTTTAGAAACAGGTTTTTTAACAGCAATAGCCTTTTTAACTGCTTTAACTGGTTTAGCGGCTTTTTTAGCAACAGTTTTTTTTGATGCAACTTTTTTAGCCGCTTTAATTATTTTTTTCGCTGCCGGTTTAGCGTTTACCTTTTTTGCAGCGGGTTTTGTAGTTTTCTTTTTAGGCGCAGGTTTTGAAGCTGCTTTTTTTGCGGCAACTTTTTTAACCTGCTTTTTGGCTGGCTTACTATTTTTGTTAGGCTTGCTTTTTTTTACAGACGAAACCTTCTTTTTATTCGACATATCTCCAAAATTTTTGGAAATATATAAATTTATAACTAGAAAGCAAATAGAAATTAAATAAATATTTTGTTTTGGCTATTATAAACGAATGTTTTATATTTGCACCCCTATAAAAATGGCGGGATAGCTCAGATGGTTAGAGCGCAGGATTCATAACCCTGAGGTCTCGGGTTCAACTCCCGATTCCGCTACAAATAATTGATTAACAGTTGGTTAATCTAATAAAAAAAGCCCCTTTATGGGGCTTTTTTAGTTTTTTGCTATATGCGGTGGATAACAAAACAACAGTGATGAATTGTTAACGGCACTGAAGGTAATTGTTTAATGTTTGTTTACGGGGTAATAATTTGACGAATATTGGCCAAAACAATGAAATAAGACTTTTTTTGTTAAAATCGCCTATTTTTTAAGAGTTTTTATTGTCTCTGATGGATTTTTAGATGAAAAAACGGTATTTCCGGCAACCAATACATTTGCACCACAGTCAATTAACTTTTTGTAATTATTTAAATCAACGCCTCCGTCAATTTCGATCAAAGCTTTAGAGTTTTTTTGCTGAATAAGCGTTTTTAATTTTTTTACTTTTTCGTAAGTGTTCTCTATAAATTTTTGTCCGCCAAAACCCGGGTTCACACTCATTAAACAAACAAGATCAATATCGGCAATCGTATCTTCCAATAAATTAATAGAACTATGCGGGTTAATGGCAACGCCCGCTTTCATGCCCAGGTTCTTAATATTTTGAATACTGCGGTGTAAATGCGTACAGGCTTCTAAATGCACAGTTAATGTTTCTGCGCCAACATCTTTAAATGCAGAAGCATATTGATCGGGGTTTACGATCATTAAATGCACATCCAAAGGCTTTTTTGCAAATTTTTGAATTGCTTTTATAACCGGAAATCCGAAAGAAATATTTGGAACAAATACACCATCCATTACATCTACATGAAACCAATCTGCTTCGCTGTTATTTATCATTTCAATATCTGCCTGCAGGTTTGCAAAGTTGGCCGATAGAACAGAAGGTGCAATAAGATGTGACATTTTTAATTTGGATTAAGATGTAAAAATAAATATTCTTTCAAATATTCAATTAACAACTTATTCAGTATTCTGTTTAATGAAGATAGAAACGTTTGGTAAGCATAATATATGCCATATAATTGTATTGCTCTTGCGTAAAGCGGCAGCGGCAACCATAATTAGACATTAAATTGTCTACCGGCGGAACATAGTATTCGTTATTGCCATCAAGAATTCCGGATAAATGTCCGCAGGGCACACTTATAAAAGGAGGTGGTAATCCTATCGGGTAACAATCGGCATCAGTATCACAAAAACCATCACCGTGACTGTAACAATTGGTACGGTTAAAAAACTCGTTGCTGATAACGCCAGGTGGCGGGGGTGGGGAGGCGGGCACGGAATTTATTTCGTCAAAAGTGTTTGGTAAACCAAAAAAATGCCCAAAGTGGTGTATGGCATTGTCGTTCGAAAAACCTGCAACATTGGTGGTTGTTATAGCTCCTTTCTGTATAACAATAACGTCTTTAGCTGGTGTAAGACTGTTTGTTGGCGGTGGATAAGCATAACCAAGGATCTCGTTGGCAGGTTGCCCCGAAATGTTATCGGCAAAATAAACATTTATTGTTTTAGGCGTGTACCAGTTAGAGGTAACGATCGGATCTACAATGTTTTTGGTCCATTGATTAAAAGGATGATTAGGAATATAAACAGTTGAGCAGTTCATGAACTGAACGCAAATTGGTTTAAAAACTTTATTAAGATCCGTAACTAACTGGCTTAAAGCGGCAGGTGTGGCAAGACCGGGGCCTGGCGGCACTGATGGTAACTGACCACTATCGAGCACAACATAAAAAACAATGGAGAACATTTTATTTAAACATGTATCATGCATCAAAGTAGTAACCATATTTTGCGTAGATGCAGAATGGCCAAGGCTTCCACTTTTTGTTTGAGAAACAGATAATAAAGTGTTAAAAATAAAACAGATAAAAAAGATCTTTTTCAAAGTATTTTGTAAATATATATTAGTTTTAATTAATTATATTTGAATACCAAATTTATTAAATTAAATTGAAATGTTCAGGTTAAAACTTACATTATTTATCGCTCTTTTTTTAGCCGGCTTTTCTTACACAGCATTTTCACAAATTACAATTACCCCAAGTGTTGGTTGCGCACCTTTAAATAATGTTAGTTTTACACCGCCGCCGGGTGCCACCACTTTTACCTGGAATTTCGGTGATAGCAGCGGCCCGTCAAATATTTCGTCGCCAAGTCATAATTACAATGCGGCCGGTAATTATACTGTTACATTTTCTGGCATTGTTTCGGGAAGTCCTGCAACCTTTACAGCGCTTGTTATTGCAGCGGCCTCGCCCACAGCAAGTTTTACCTACACGGTTCCAAGTATACATTGCAAACCATTAAATGTGTCGTTTACAAGTACCAGCACCGGGCCAAACGCTTCCATGTCTTACACCTGGAATTTTGGTGACGGCGGGCAAAATAACAGTACCGGCACCCCGGTTTATACTTATGGATTGCAAGGTTCTTTTTATGTAACATTATTGGTTAAAGATAACGTTACAGGTTGTACAAGTACGGTATCGCCACAACAAGGCCCGATCAATGTTTCAACGCCTCCAATTGTTGTTATCAGTTCCAACCCGTTAGCCTTAACATCCTGTACTGCGCCTTTTACTGCGGCTTTCAGCGCCAGCAACTGTGTTTCAGGGTCGCCAATTTCCGGCCCCTTATCCTCATACTCATGGAATTTTGGTAACACACAAACATCCAGCCTGCTTACACCGGGTAATATTACCTATAACACGCCCGGCGTTTACAATGTAAGTTTAACGGTTACTGATAATAATAACTGTAGTGGTTTTGCTTCAACGCCGGTGTCTGTTTCGCAACCAACTATTTCCGCAACCATTCCCGGCACGGTGTGCTTAAATACAACCTTTACTATGTCATACCAATCCAACCAACCAAGCACAAACTGGACATTTGGTACGGGACCCTCATCAGTAATAACAACATCAACGGTTGGGCCTACAACATTTAGCACGCATGTTTATACAACGCCGGGTACTTATACAATTAATATAACAGCAGGAGTTGTGCCTTGTTTGGCTATTATTACAAAAACAATTTATGTGGAGCAGGTGGTTGCCAATTTTACATTTACACCTCCATCACTAACCTGCAGTCCAACATTTACCACTGCCTATATTAATCAGTCGTCGCCCAACGCTATAAATTATACGTGGACCACAACCAACGGCGCCAATGTAACGGCAACAAGTACAGCTGCCAATCCAACCTTTACTTTTACAAATGGCAGTTTAAATCCATATACCATTTATCAGCCCTATCAGCAAAATGTAGTGTTAGTAGTTCAATCTGCCAATGGTTGTTTTGCTTCGGTGTCGCATCAATATCCAACTATTCACCGGCCAACAGCCTGGTTCAATAAGGATAAAAGCGAGGGTTGCGCGCCTTTAACAGTCACATTCAGGGATTCCAGTTTTTTTAATCCGCTCTTCCCAATTACCAGTTATACATGGAATAACGGTGGTACGCCAACAGTTACGGCCAGTGGCCCCGCGCCACCCATTCCGAATTTTGTTTTTACGTACACAGCCGCAGGAACGTATACACCATATTTAATTATTCAAACAGCGGGGGGCTGTATTGATACTTCATTTATAGATGTCATTCATGTAGCTAATCCTCCGCCTATAGCATTTACTTTTACGCCAACAGGTAACGTTTGCTGGAACCAGACCTTTACAGTAAATGCAACATCAACGGCAACACCTCCTTTGCAGCACTGGCATGTAAATACAGATGATGGATTTTTTTCGGGTTGTGTAAACGATCCAAATCCTACCTGGCAATTTACACATACAGGTACGCACACTATTTCTGTTGATGGATATTTATATGGTTGTAAGAATACGCAAACCACATCTGCAACTATCAATATTTTAGGCCCAATTGGTCAAAGTCGTTATCAAACAAATTGCAATCCGGGTACACGTAAAACAATAAATTTTTATTCGCAATTGCAAGACGTTGCAACAGCCACTTTGAACTTTGGTGATAATGCTTCTGTGAATATTACCGGAACGCCCGGGGGAGTAGCAACGCATACGGCCAGTCACACCTATACAGCTTCAGGAAACTATACGGCATCGCTTGTTTCTCAAAATCCCGCCAATCCAACCTGCGGCACAAACACCTACACCATGCTGGTAACCGTTAGGGATATTCACGCAAGTTATACCTATTCTAGTTTGGGTTGCGCCGCTGTTACACAAACTTATGACGCATCATCGTCAACAGATGTGTTTACGGGTTGTAATAAACGGGGTTATATGTGGTTTTTTGACAATACACCGCCGCGTGATACGGCTATGCCGGTAATAACGCATACTTTTGCCACCACCGGTATTCATACTGTTTTATTGATGGTAAGAGATGAGAACAGTTGTATGGATACCGTAAAACATACGATACGGATCAGTAACGCAAGTCCTACATTTACATTTAATAATAATCCAATTTGCCTATCAAGCGGTTCGGTACAAATAATAAATACTACGTCGCAATTGCCCGATGCAGTTAATAACTATATTTGGGATTTTGGGGATGGAACACCCACTGTTAACGCAACTGCACCAATACATATATACACAAGTGCTAATATTCCCAGTCAGAATTATACGGTAACGGTGGTAGCAACAAATGTGCTTAGTTGCGTTGACTCAATAAAGCATGTTATTACCGTTGTTAATCCGAATGCGGCAATTTCACCTTCATGGTATTATATGTGTATACCAACGTCAACGGCAAATATGGCCACCAATACGTTAACGTTTACCGCGCCTCCTGCCTATACAAGTTATACATTTAGTTACGGTGATGGCAGTCCGCAACTGGCAACAACAAACAGTATTGCCGTTCATACTTTTACCACGCCTGGAAGTTATACCGTTGGATTGACCGTAGATATTGGGGGATGCCGCAATAGTAATTCTGTAGTCGTTACTGCGCAACCCTATCCAATTCCGAATTTTTCTTTGAACCCTTCAAGTATTTGTAAAGGGGCACAGGTACAATTTTCAAATACATCAACCATTTCATCAATATATAACCCAATTCCGCATTGGGATCTGAGTACTGGTAGCCCAATTATACCGTCGGATAACGTGGTTTGGACCTATACCGCAACCGGCAGCGCCGTTATTACGTTAACAGTAGAAACCAATCCGAATTTATGTGCTTCGGTAATTTCTAAAACATTAAATATTTTTGGTGTAAAAGCGCATGCGCAATTAGATAAGCAGGTGGTTTGTTTGGGGAATGCAATAAAATTCAGTCTTAAAAATGACTCAAGTACCGTTAATAGCTGGAACTGGGATTTTGGTGATGGTTCGGTTGATTCGGCTTATATAAGTTCGTCGCCATCTCATACAATTGTTCATACATATACGAATTTTCCTCTTCCAAATGGTAATACGTATATACAATTCACAGGATGGTCTTCGCAGCACCGCTGCAGCGACACCATGAGAATTCCTATTAAAGTGATCAAGATAGACGGTGCGTTTAACAGGAATAATGAAGTAACAAGAAAAGATTCGGTGCATTGTGTAAATGTGATAGACCAGTTCAGTAATCAAACTCCAAATTCTACCGGTTACACGTTTAACTGGAACTTTGGGGACGGTATAGGAAATTCCACCGCTCAAAATCCAACTTACACTTATCCCAATGCCGGTGTATATACGGTAACTTTAAATATTACCGACCCGGTTAATAACTGTTTGGGCTTTGCCGTAAAAAACATGACGATCAATCCGTTACCGGTAGCCGCCATTCAGTCAAAAGATTCTATTTGCCAGTCTGCTACATTTACACTAAGTTCTATGGCCACTATAGGAACGCCGGCTTTCTCTTATACCTGGAGTCCGTCTGCGAATTTAATATCTCCGAATAATTTTAGTTCAACAGCTACCGCAAGCAACTCTACTACTTATACATTATTGATACAAGATGCAAACGGTTGCAAGAATTCAACAACAAGAAGTATTTATATACAATTGCCGCCACCTCATGTACAGTGGGATACAGCGGTTGTAATAGGTCAGCTCTCTCAATTAAATAATAATTCGGGAAGTAACTTTACTTATACCTGGAGTCCGGCCACTAATTTAAGTTGTATCTATTGCCCAAACCCAACATCTACTTCTACCGTTAATATTACTTATACCGTTACTGTAGCCGATAATTTAGGTTGCTTTAAAACTACAAATACGTATACTATAGACATTCTTCCAAAAAGCAGTGTGGATGTACCAACTGCATTTACACCAAACGGCGACGGAACAAATGATGTAATTTATGTGGATGGTTGGGGTATCAGAAAATTAAATTACTTCAGGATCTTTAACCGATGGGGGCAATTATTATTTGAAAGCAATGATATTAAAGTAGGCTGGGATGGTTTGTTCAATGGTGTACCACAAAACGTGGAGACCTATGTTTACCAGGTTTCTGTGGAGACCTATATTGACGCCGAACCACAATTAAAAACAGGTTCATTTAAATTGATACGCTAATATTTTGAGAAGAATAGTACTATATTGTTTTTGTTTTTTGCTTTTCAAGAATTTAAGCTCGCAGGATATTCATTTTAGCCAATTCTATTTTTCACCACTTTCGTTAAACCCGGCAAACACCGGCAATTACAAAGGCGATTATCGTTTTTTTGGAAATTACCGCAGCCAATGGCGCGATATCAATAAAGCGTATAATACTTTTAGTGCCGGTGGCGATTTTAATATCTATCCAAGCAATCAAAACGTAAGCGGTGGTTTAATTTTTATTAATGACAGGTCTGGTGGCAATTTACAGATCATGAAAATTATGCCTTCTGCAGCTATTCATAAAAAAATTGCAGGTTATAATTTACATTTTGGTATACAACCTGGTATTGTGATCAAAACAATTGATTTTTATGCTCATTCTTTTCCCAATCAATTAAACTGGAATACAGGCTCGTTTGACAATACGCTGCCAAATAATGAAGTAAATGTTAGCCAGCGTTTTACTTATTTTGATATGAATACCGGTTTTGCAGCATCTAAACGTTTTGGAAAAATAGAACCGGAGATCGGCTACACGCTTTTTCATATTACAAAACCGAATGAGAGTTTTTTAGGTAATGTAAACAAGTTAAAAATGCGCCAGGCATATCAGATCAATTTAAATTATTATTTAAATAAGATCATTATACTGAGAGGTTACACTATGTATGGCTATACTACCGAGGTGAGTGATTGGGTGAGCGGATTAAATTTAGAATATGTTCTGTCGCGAAACGCTTTTTTTACAAATTCGGTATTTGCCGGTTTTATGTGGCGCGATGGCTTTAAAAGAAACCCCGATGCAGGTATTGTAACTGCGGGCATGAACTATTCGCATTACACAATTGGTTTTAGTTACGATATAACATTTTCTCAGTTAAAAACAGCAGTTAATAGTAAAGGAGCATTTGAAATAGCTCTTATTTATAGAGGTAAAAATACGCGCTTAAGCAAAAAAGCAATTCCTTGTGAGAGATATTAAGTACATATTTATTTTTATTTTATTTGCTTTTGTTGCAAGATCGCAGTCAGATTCGATGTTGGTGCAGCGCTCTTCGCCAAAGGTATTAAAACGCCTTGGTAAAAATGCCATGCAGCAAAATGACCCCAGTAGCGCTATTACGTTTTATGAAGCTTACCTTAAAAAAAACTCGCGCGACGCTAAAGTTATGTACCAGCTAGGGCAAGCCTATTTGCGGATAAGGGATTATGACCGCGCGCAACACATGTTCTTAAATGCTTATGAACAGGATGTAGAAAAAGCCCCAACAGCTTTATACTATCACGCGCAAATGCAAAAATCAAACGGTTTGTACGATAGCGCAAAGGTAAATTTTCAAAAATTTAAAAAAGAATACAAAGGCGAAGAAAAAGGTTTAAAAAAACAAGCCACTAAAGAAATTGCCTTTTGCGATTCGGTTCAAAAATTGGTGGCTGTAGAGAAAAAGATCGTTATAACACATTTGGACTCTACGGTTAATAAAGTAAATACTGAAGGCGCGCCAATTAATATTGATGAAAATACGATGGTGTTTACCTCGTTACGTACAGATAAGAAGGAATTTGTTATTGAAGATGACACTGCACAAACCATTAAACGAAAATTATATTTTGCTAAGCGCGAGAATAACGAGTGGAAATTTAGCGGTGAATATGGCAGTGTTTTAAACGATGCAGAATTTAATACAGGCAATGCTTGCTTTAGTCCTGATAGGAAGCGGCTTTATTTTACGCGTTGTAAATTAAACATGATGGAACAGATGATCTGCGCTATTTATGTTTCTGAAAAGAACGGAGATGATTGGAGCGAACCTGTTAAATTGCCGAAAAATGTAAATAATCCAAAATTTACATCTACAATGCCTGCGGTAACAAGCGATCCGGCAAAAGGCAATGATATTATTTATTTTGTAAGTAATAATAAAGAGGGCAGGGGTGGGCTTGATATCTGGTACACGGTATATAATGTAAAAAGTAAAACATATAAAACGCCAAAAAATGCCGGTAATAAAATTAATACGGCACAAAACGAAATAACGCCTTTTTTTGATAACGAAACACGCACTTTATTCTATAGCTCGGACGGAATGGGCGGGCTTGGCGGTTACGATGTTTTTAAAGCCGTTGGCGATGGAAAAAAATGGCTGAGTACCGAAAATATTGGCCAGCCATTAAATACCGGGGCAGATGATATTTATTATACCATCTCGCCAAACCGCGAAGAAGGATTTATTGTTAGTAATCGCAAAGGGGGTAATGCTTTAAAGAACAGTACCTGCTGCGATGATATATATACCTATAAACTTTCTGAATACATCAGGATCAATTTAGTGGGAAATGTTGGTGAGATGATCGATCCAAATATGGCCATACCACAGGCCACCGTTGAGGTTTACCTGGTAGATAAAAAAACGCAGGAAAAATTTCTTGTAAAAATAATTGAAAGTGATAAACAGGGAAATTTTAAAACAACCGTTGAAGCAAACCAGGATTATTTTTTAATAGTAAAGAAAAATGATTTTTTAGGAAATACTGCCGATGTTACAACAAAAGGCATTACAACCTCGCAGGACATCACTAAAAATGTTTTACTGGCTAAAAAACCAAAAGAACCTATTCGTATCCCAAACATTCAATACGAATTTGATAAATCAAATATTTTAGAGGTAAGTAAAATTGCCATTGATACAACTGTTTTTTCTTTAATGGAAGCCAACCCGGAAGTGATCGTAGAAATTCAATCGCATACCGATAGCAAGGGAAGTGATAAATACAACGAAAAACTTTCGCAGCAACGTGCAGAAAGCGTAGTAAACTACTTAATAAGCAAAGGCATTAAACCCGAACGCTTGAAAGCAAAAGGTTATGGCGAGAGCAAGCCGGTAGCGCCTAATGAAAATGCGGATGGTAGCGATAATCCGGAAGGACGAGCTATGAACCGGCGCACAGATTTTAAAATTATTGGCGTAATAGATACTGAGATCATTAACGCCGGAGATGTAGATTAAATTAAAAACAATAACATATGAAAAGGATATATTTTTTAATAGCTGTTCTGTTCTTATGCCAAATAACTTCAAAAGCTAATGAAGTTAATCTTGATAATGTTCTTAAAACCTCAAAATTTACAGGCGAGGTCATTATTAAAGAATATGTTTTAAATGCCGATAGTACTATTAAAGAAATAAAAGTGGCGTTATTTAAAAAGCCCGACAGTGTATTTGTGATCAATAAAATGGTGCCTGATCAGTTCTGGTCTTTTCCAAGAAAATATTTTAAAAAGCAAAAAAACAGTGAGGGAAATTTAGCGGCGTATTGGCCCGATGTAAATGAAAGGATATTGATCATCCTTGACTCCAGTAGCGCGCTGATCTTTTTTGGTGAGATATTAAATAACAAATACAGGTTATTTACCAATTTGTTTACCGGAAGCTCCACCGGTATCTATTCTAAATATAAGTTTGAAACCGTAGCCCCGGCCCGTGTGCATAAATGGAAAGACCAATACCTGTACCTGAATTTTTTATTTATAACTGTAGACGATCTTAAAACAAAGTGGATGTAAATTATCAATCTTGCGAAACGTAGAATTTACCATCAACACTAATATAGATCGTCCATTTGTGTTTGCCAAAACCTTTAACCTCTCCGTTACCATCAATATCAGGGCCTGTAGATGATACGTGGATGGTGAATTTTCCCGGACTAATGGTTTCGTATTCAGAAAATTCTCCGGTTTTGATGTTTCCAAATTCAGCGTCTCCGGCTTTAACACTGGTAACAAGATAATTTAAATTATTTTTTATCCTTACCGACATGCGGTCTTTTCTACAGCCTGAGAAAATGAACAGTCCTAATGCAAAAATTAAAATATACTTCATGTTTAAAAATGTTTTAAATTCAATTTATATCATAACAATCACGAACCATCATCTACAAAAGGTTGGTAAACGCCTTCCTCGTCGTAATAGTCAATTATTATACCGTCTAAAGGATTTACCTCTATTTCTCTTTTTTCTGTACCAAAATCCAGTAAAACAGCGTTAGCCCTGTACTGACCATTTTCCTTTTCGATCTTTACCAGGTTCAATGTTTTTCCAATAACATCTTTCCACATTTTTGTAGAAGAAGCATCAATAGCATACACTCTTATTTTTCCTTCAAACTCTTTTTCTAAAGCAACAGCTGCCGCTTTATAATTATACTCTATAGCATCAAGTCCATCGCCATCGGTGTTGCAGCCAATTGTTAGCTTTTGTTTATCGGTAAACAGCAATTCTACATTATCGATCACTTCTACCGTTTCGCCCGGAACGGATTTGTTCTGCCAAAGGTGACAAACGATCTTTTCAACGATCTTACCTTGCGCCATAGCAAACTTTGCAAGGGCTTCGTCTGAAAAATAGGTTTTAATTTCGTTGTTTTCCATTTTGCTAATTTACGGATGTTCTTTCTCCTAATTCAATAACTGCTAAATTTTTTATGTCGGCAGCATCTATCTCAAACCTGATGGCCGTTTTAACTTTATGAAAACCGTGTACGCCACAGGCTCCGGGGTTAATATGCAACAGATCAAGTTCTTTATCATACATAACCTTTAAAATATGTGAGTGGCCGCATATAAATAATTTGGGTTTGTACTGCACTAAAAGCTGTTTGATCTTTGCGGGATATTTGCCGGGATAACCGCCAATATGTGTTATAAAAACAGGTGTATTTTCACAATCAAAAAAAAGGTTTTCAGGGTAATTTGCCCGAATATCGTTATCGTCAATGTTTCCGAAAACAGCTTTAAAGGGTTTTAATTTTTCTATTTCTTTACAAAGTTCAAGAGCACCAATATCACCGCCATGCCAAACTTCATCGGCTTCTTTAATATGTTTAATAAGTTTGGGTTCTAAATAACTGTGGGTATCGGATATGAGAAGGATCTTTTTCAAAATGCGATTTTGCAACGCTGATGACGCAGATAATTAGGATTTTCGCTGATAAAATCATAATAGATCATAATGAATCGGCGTTATCCGCGTTCTAATTATTCAATGCCAAAGAAAGAAAGAATGTGTTTTAATTCTTCTTCGTTGCTAAAACTCAGGGTTAAATTTCCGCCGCCTTTTGCATTGCGTTTAAAGTTGTAAGATTTATTAAAGATCTTCTCTAATTTTTTTGTAACGGTTTTATCTTCTATTGTCAATGGTTTTTCAACACGTGTTACTTTTGGAGTTACTTTAATTTTTTCGCCACGGGCAAGGTCTTCAATTTGCCTTACAGAAAGATCCTGCTCCAAAGCTAAAGCAAAGATAGCTAACTGGCGGTCTTCATTATCAATATTGATCAATGCTTTGGCATGACCCATGCTGATCTCGCGATCGCGCAGTGCTTTTTGAATAGGCGCAGGTAATTTTAATAAACGTAAAAAATTAGTAACGGTACTACGCTGTTTGCCAACTTTTTCGCTTAATTGTTCCTGCGTAAGATCGCACTCATCAATTAAACGCTTATACGATAACGAAACTTCAATAGGATCAAGGTCTTCGCGTTGAATATTCTCAACCAACGCCATTTCAAGCATTGCCTGGTCATCGGCCACACGAATGTAAGCTGGTACATCTGTTAACCCTGCTAACTGCGAGGCGCGAAAACGACGCTCACCAGAAATTAACTGGTAACGGTCGTAGCCCAGCTTTCTTACTGTTAAAGGTTGAATGATGCCATGTTGTTTAATGCTATCACTTAATTCCTGTAAAGCAGTTTCTTCAAAATTAGTACGTGGCTGAAACGGATTTACCTCAATACTTTTTATTTTAATAGTAGATACAGAATTAACGGTGGGCGCACCATCGCCAACATGTTTTGATGTAATATCTGTTTTGGCATTTTCTAATAATGCGCTTAATCCTCTTCCTAATGCCGGTTTTTTGTTGTTGCTCATTTTCTTTAGTTATAAAAGTTTTAAAGTTATAAAGTTGAAAGTTCTTTTAACTTTCTAAACCTTCTAACTTTCTAAACTTAATGTTACATATCTTCACTTAGTTCTTCTTCTTCCTGTATATTGATCATACGGTCGCTATCGCTGATCTTGGTTAAGCCATTACGTTGTAAGATCTCGCGCGCTAAATTTAAATGGCTTGTAGAAGCTTTACCTACCGCATCGTGCATAATAATTGTTCTGCCAAAGCTTGGGGCTTCTGCTAATTTTGTATTACGCTGGATCAGGGTATCAAACACCATATCCTGGAAATGTGTTTTTACTTCTTCAACCACCTGGTTAGCTAAACGCAAACGACCATCGTACATGGTTAACAATACGCCTTCGATATCTAAATTTGTATTTAAATGCGACTGAACAATTTTAATGGTTTGTAATAATTTGCCCATGCCTTCCAAAGCAAAATATTCGCATTGTACAGGAATAATAACGCTATCAGCTGCAGATAAAGAGTTAATTACCGTTAACCCTAAAGACGGGCAGCAATCGATGATAATAAAATCGTATTTATCTTTTATCTTATCAATTGCTTTTTTCATCATGTATTCGCGGTTGGTAAGGTTTACCAGTTCCAGCTCAACACCAACAAGATCTGCGTTAGTTGGAAGCAATGACAGATTTGGTGTTTCTGTTTTTAAGATCACATCTTTTGGATGAACGCTATCAATGATACATTCATACAAACCCGCTTTTACATTTGCAGGATCGATACCAACACCTGATGTGGCATTAGATTGCGGATCAGCGTCTACCAACAATGTTTTATATTCCAATACAGCAAGGCTCGCTGCTAAATTTATTGCGGTGGTTGTTTTACCAACGCCTCCTTTTTGATTTGCTATCGCTATTACTTTTCCCATGATGTTCCGTATTTGTGTTCCGTTTATTTTTTAATAATACTTCCAATTTCCATTAAGGTCAACTCTTTTCCCGACCTGTCAAACTTTGAAATGGCTTCTTTTTGATCGATCAGTATAAATCCAAAGGTATCATAATGCATTCCAATGATATCGTTACATTTTATAAAATCACTCGCAATTATCGCATTATCAACCCCCATTGTGTAATTATCACCAATTGGTAAAAAAGCAAAATCAATACTTCTGTAATCACCAATTAATTTCATGTCGTAGGTAAGTGCAGTATCCCCGGCATAATAAAAATTTCCTTCGGTGCTCTCTATCACAAAGCCCATAGGGTTCCCGCCATAGCTTCCATCTGGCAGGCTGCTGCTGTGCTGGGCTACAACACATTTAACGCTCCCAAAATCAAATTTCATTTTTCCGCCCGTATTCATCGGGCGTGTATTTTCAATTCCTTTTTTTTCAAGCCAGTGCACTATTTCGGCATTACTAACTACTTTTGCGCCGGTTCTTTTTGCAATACTTTCTGCATCGGCAATATGATCGTCATGACCGTGCGAAATAAGAATATAGTCTGCTTTTATCGCATTTATATCAATTTCTTTTGCAAGTTGATTTGGGCTTATAAACGGATCGAATAATAAGTGTTTTCCATTTATTTCAACGCCAAAGCAAGAGTGTCCGTAATAGGTAATGTTCATAAAGTGCCAAAAATTGAGTAAAATTGCTGTTTGTAAAATTAAACTAATTAGGCACTTTTAACAGCCTTAGTTTTTAACAAAAGCAGAAAAGAAAAGCACATCCTGTTAATAAAATTTTATGGAAGAAATAGTTGTTGTAAGCTGCACCAATCGCCCAAACAGTAACACCTTAAAGGTGAGTAAAATATATGAGAAAATCCTTAGGTCTAAAAACGTAGATGTTAAAATTTTAGATTTTTGCGACCTGCCCGAAACCATCGCTTTTAGCGAAGTTTTCGACAGAAGAACAGAAAGTTATACAGCATTTTTAAAAGAATATGTGATCAATAACAGCCGGTTTATTTTTGTGGTACCAGAGTATAATGGCAGTTTTCCGGGTATTTTAAAAACCTTTTTAGATAGCGTACATCCAAAAGCCTGGAATTTTAAAAACGCTTGTTTAGTTGGTGTATCAACGGGCAGGGCTGGTAATTTACGCGGATTGGAGCATTTAACAGGTGTTTTAAGTTATTTAAAAATGCATGTTTTTTATAACCGTTTGCCAATTTCTGTAGTAGATAAGTTAATAGATGCCAGCGGTGATTTTACCGACCCGGCGCAACAGGCCGCTTGCGAAACCCAAATACAGGGCTTTTTAGAGTATTAGGCTAAATTTTAAGGCGAATTTTATTTTAAAAAGTTAAAATCAGGCAGATGTTTTGATATTAATTTTTTTATAATGAATTTTAAGTAAGAGTTATCGATCTTTTAAATTATACTCTGTTAAAAGAAATAGCTTTGAAATTAAATTCCCTTTATAAACTTTTTGCCCTTTTTTTTATTTTGAATGCCGCTTCAGGCTTTTCGCAAACTATTTATTCAACAGGGTTTAGCGCGGGCCATGGCTGGTCGTTAAATGTTTTTAATAATTTAAATACTACGGTTGAAGGCACTACACCAAATATTTTTTATGTAAGCGATAAAGAATCTGGTAAAGCCGTTGGTGACAGGGGAGGCGCTAACTGCGGCAATCCAACATTGCACGTAGGCTCAACGTCTATTGGCGATAATGGCGCTGCATACGATGCAGGAGGTTGCACTAATTTTGGTTTTGGACCCTGCGCATCTTGTGTGGCAAATGGATTATATTGTGTAACGTCTGATCGTAGCGCGATTTCACCGGCGATCAATACTACGGGATACACGGGTATTACCCTGCAATTTTCTTTTATTCACTTTGCAACTGCTTTGTTGGATAACGCCCAGATCATTTATAGCGTGGATGGTGGCGTAACATGGCTGTTGCTGACCAACCTGCCAAAGTCAACCTGTTGCTCTGGTGCGGCAAGTTGCTTAACCGGCTGTACGGCTAACGCATGCACCGCTACGCACCAGGGTAAATGGACGCTTTACTCATCTGTTTTGCCCGTTGCCTGCGAAAATATACCCAATTTAAAGATAGGCTTACGTTGGTACAATGATGATATTAGTACCGCGGGCAAAGATCCATCGGTGGCAATTGATGATCTGATTTTATTTGTTGGTACTTTGCCTGTAGAACATTCTTATTTACGATCGGTCTCTTCGCTTGAAGGTATTAATCTATACTGGCAAACATTTTCTGAAAAAAATAATGCAGGATTTGACATCGAACGTTCAACAGATAATTTGAATTATACAAAGATATTGGATGTAAAAGCTAAAGGCCCTGATATTTATTCGGTAACCGACGTAAGTGCAGGAATGCATACTGTTTATTATTACCGTTTCAAACAAAAAGATCTTAACGGGCAATTTAAATATTCAAATATTACGTCAGCCGAAATAATGAGTGATGAATTCATTAAACTATATCCAAATCCTGCCAATAATGAGATTAATTTTTTGGTAGATCATAAAAACGAAACCGGCTACAGTATTGAAATATTTAATACTTTGGGAAAAAGAGTTTATTTTACTGATATAAAGGGTGAGTTATTGAAGAATGAAGTAATTACCATTAATACAAGTTTATTCAATAACGGCATTTATTTTTATAATTGTTCGTTTGGTTCAAGAACGATCCCGGGAAAATTTATGATCCAGAAGTAAAAAAAACGGGTTAAATATTTATCTCTAAATATTTGTTAAGCCAGGTATCTTTTAATTTTTGCTCCCAATTATCTAATTCGTTTTGAGTTAATATAGAAGTATTATAAATACTGGTATTCTCAGAGATCATGTTTTGCGAAAGCATCTCCTTTATTTTTGATGAATGCACAACAGCAACTTCATCTTCGTTTTTATAAGCTACCAACAAACGGTTCAATAATTCAATACCAAATTGTTTTTCGGTTTCTTTAATAAAACGGGTAAGCTTATCAATACTGCAGCCGCTGGCGCCTGTGATGGCCTCATTCACTTTTACAATAATGATCCTGTTCTTGAATATCTCAAAACTGGCAGTTAACTGTTGTTCGTGTGCGGTCCACCCTAAAACAAAGGCCTTGCCAGCCTCTTTTAAAGAATTTAATTCCTGTTCAGAAAGTTGTTTGCTAATGATGTACGTCCAAACCCTGCTCATGATCTTAAAAATTAGGATGAATACCTGTGTAATTATGTGGTGTAATCTGTTTTAATTCTTTTTTTACAGCTTCAGAAACATTTAGTCCGTTAATAAATTCAATCAAAGAATCTTGGGTAACGTGCGTGTTTGTTCTTGTAAGGTCTTTTAAAGCCTCGTAAGGCTTAGGATAACCTTCGCGCCTTAAAACAGTTTGTATCGCCTCTGCAACAACAGCCCAGTTGTTTTCAAGATCATGTTGCAATGCCTTTTCATTTAATATTAATTTATTTAATCCTTTTAAGATGCTTGAGTAAGAAATTAAAGCGTGTGCTAACGGGTTTCCTAAATTGCGTAGTACAGTACTGTCGGTAAGATCGCGCTGTAGTCTTGAAATAGGAAGTTTGGCAGAAAGATGCTCTAATATGGCGTTGGCCAGGCCAAGATTTCCTTCCGCATTTTCAAAATCGATAGGATTTACTTTATGCGGCATGGCTGAAGATCCGATCTCTCCCGCTTTTAATTTTTGTTTAAAATACTCCATGCTCACGTATGTCCATACGTCGCGGCTAAAATCTATTAAAATGGTATTAATGCGTTTTAATGCATCGCAGTATGCGCCAATGTTATCGTAATGCTCAATTTGTGTAGTAAATTGAGAGCGGTTCAATCCCAATATTTTATTCACAAAATTATTTCCAAACTCTACCCAGTTCTTAGTTGGATAAGAAATTTGATGAGCATTGAAGTTACCTGTAGCGCCACCAAATTTTGCCGAGAAAGGAATATTCTTTAACTGATTTAATTGTATCGTCAAACGTTCCACAAAAACATACATCTCTTTACCAAGTTTTGTTGGTGATGCGGGCTGGCCATGTGTTTTAGCCAGTAACGAAACATCTTTCCATTCTTTACTTAATTCGGTGATCTTTTCAATAATGCCGTTTAATGCAGGAATTAATTGATTGCTGGTAGCATCTTTTAAAGATAACGGAATGCTGGTGTTATTAATATCCTGCGAGGTTAAACCAAAGTGAACAAACTCTGTATATTCGTTTAATCCAAGTTCGTTCAATTTATCTTTAATAAAATACTCAACTGCTTTTACATCATGATTGGTTGTTTTTTCAGTCTCCTTAATTTTCAACGCGTCATCAATTGAAAAATTTAAATAGATATCTTTTAAAGCAATTTTTTTTGCCACGTCAATTTCCGGTAATTGCGGAAGGCCAAATTCTGACAGTAAAATAAAATATTCTATTTCTACCAAAACGCGGTACCTTATAAGGCCAAATTCAGAAAAATAAATATCCAATGGCTCGGTTGTTTTTCTGTAGCGGCCATCAATGGGTGATATTGCAGTTAAAGCTGTTAATTCCATAAATTAAATCAAAGAACAAATTTACTACAAAAACATGAATTTTTTATATACCAAGTTATTTTGATTTATTGTTTGGCGCCCCCTCCGGGCCGGGCTTTTCACTTCAAGTCCTCGCCGCGAAGCTATTGCCCGCGGCTGTGGGCTTTCCGTTGCAATCCCTGGCGCAACACGCATAATGCAGCTGTTAAATACAACAAATGTTCACATAAAATGAAGATAAATTTAGTATCTTTGCGGCCATGTCTTTTGAGAATAAAACCGTGGCATTTCATACATTAGGTTGTAAACTGAATTTTTCAGAAACATCTACTATTGCCCGTTTATTTTATGAAAAAGGCTTTGTAAAAAAAGATTTTTCCGAAGCTGCAGATGTATATGTGATTAATACCTGTTCTGTTACGGAAAATGCAGATAAAGAATGTAAAACGATCGTAAAAAATGCATTGGCAAAAAACCCCGAAGCCTTTGTTGCGGTTGTTGGTTGTTATGCCCAGCTTAAGCCCGAAGAGATCTCGAATATTGAAGGTGTGGATGTTGTTTTAGGAGCAACGGAAAAATTTAAATTACTGAATTACATTAACTTTTCAGGAAAAAGCGAACACACGCAAATTCATAATTGCGAAATATCTGAAGCTGATTTTTTTGTAGATGCGTATAGTGTTGGCGACAGAACCCGTTCTTTTTTAAAGGTACAGGATGGATGTGATTATTCGTGCACGTTTTGTACAATTCCTTTAGCAAGAGGTAAAAGCAGGAGCGATACCATTGAAAATGTAATTGCCAACGCCAATAAAATAGCCGTAAGTGGTGTTAAAGAAATTGTGTTGACAGGTGTAAACATTGGCGATTTTGGTTACGGACAAAATATTGACGGAGATATTAAAAAAAGAAAGGAATATACTTTTTTAGATCTTGTTAAAGAACTGGATAATATAAACGCTATCGAACGTTTTCGTATTTCGTCTATAGAGCCAAATTTGTTAAAAGATGAGATCATTGAGTTTGTTGCCCACTCAAAATTATTTGTCCCTCATTTTCATATTCCATTGCAAAGTGGTAGTAACTCTGTTTTAAAACGTATGAAACGCCGCTACCAGCGGGAGTTGTATGCTGACAGGGTCTCAAAAATAAAAAGCCTGATGCCGGATTGTTGTATTGGTGTGGATGTTATTGTTGGTTTTCCGGGAGAAACAGAAGATGAATTTTTGGAGACCTATAATTTTATCAACGCATTGGATATTTCATATTTACACGTGTTTACATATAGTGAACGCGATAATACCGAAGCCATAGATATGCCAAATGCGGTGCCCATGGCGGAACGCAAACGCAGAAATAAAATGCTGAGAATTCTATCCGCTAAAAAATTACGTGCCTTTTACGAAAAACAAAAAGGAAAAACATCAACCGTTATTTTTGAACATGAAAATAAAAATGGTTTTATGTTTGGCTTCACACAAAACTATGTTAAAGTAAAATTACCTTTCGATATTAATTTATGCAACACGCCAGTAACTATTACGGTTGGTGATTTTGATGAAGAAGGGAATATGAATTGCACGATCACTGAAAATATTCTTGTGTAATTTTTAACCACATAGGCACATAGTTTTATAATACTCAATTTTTTAAATTTAAGATTACATGGCAATTTGAAGCAAAGCTTCAAATTATGTTTAACAATCTATTAAGTATAACTTATAAATTAAAAAACCACGCAGAACTATGTGCCTATGTGGTTTAATTTTTTCAAGAAAAATAGTTTTATTGTGGCTTATAATATTTCTTTGCCTCAGGCATAAAGGCTTTCAGATCCTTGATCCTGGTTTCATCGCTGGGGTGCGTACTTAATAACTCCGGTGGTTTTTGCCCACCGCTTGCTGCCATTCTTTCCCAAAACGAAATTGCTACTTCAGGGTTATAACCTGCCATGGCGGCAAATACCAATCCCATTTTATCTGCTTCAGATTCCTGTGAGCGGCTGTATTTTAGCGTTCCAAGGGCAGTGGTAACGCCGTATGCCTGCTGAAACAATTGTTGTGTAAGCGCAGGTTTTTGCGCCAGGGCAACAGATAAAGCGTTACCTCCAAATTGTACCAACAAACCTTCGCTCATACGTTGGTTACCATGCCGCGCAACCGCATGGCCAATCTCATGGCCCATTACAATGGCAAGGGCTTCTTCTGTTTGTGTTACAGGAAGCAAACCGGTATATACAACCACTTTACCGCCGGGCATACACCAGGCATTAATTTCCTGGCTGTTAACCACGTTAAATTCCCAGTTAAAGCCTTGTAATTCGTTCTTTAATCCTTTATCGTTATAAAATTTTTCTACTGCATTTTGAATTCTAACACCACAGCGCTTTACCAGTACCACACGTTCATCGCTTGCCGGCAATGGCGGGTTTTGCGAAAGAAATGTTCCGTATTCGGTAACACTCATTGCTATCATTTCACTTTCGGGCATAAGCGTCAATTCGCGTTTGCCGGTGATAGCATTTTTATGGCAAGAAATAAAAAAAACAGAAATGATGAGGATAGAAATTATTATTTTCTTCATATAATTTATTTGCTGAATTACACTTTTAACATGCAACTTTTATACCAGTAAGATCTTTTTAGTTTTCAATTTTGGCCGATAAACCTCTTTCTAACAGGGCTTCGCAAAGCGGTTTTAATTTTTTGAATGTTCCGTTTTTAACCACGCATTTACCGGTATAATGCACCAGGTAAGTACATTGTTCGGCCTGCAAGGCATCATGCTCACAAACTTTAATTAACGATTCGGTTACAAATTCAAATGTATTTACATCATCGTTGTATAAGATCAGCGCTTTTGTAGCTTCTTCTTTTAAAACAGTCTCTATTATTTCTTGTTCAAGAAGCTCTGGCATATCAAATGGATTCATGAATAAAAATTTAGATGGCAAAGATACAAAAAAAGGTAATAAAGTGCTTATTCTTCAAGTTATTAACAGGTTATTTTTCATTGTCAATTTCGTTAAAAATTTAGACTGTTTATATTGAGTGAAACGTGCCTTATACTTAGTAAAAAATAGACGATTGCCTTTATGTTTAACTAAATTTGATTATATATTTTATTTAAACACAATGAAAAATTTTTTATTTGCAATCTCTGCAATTATAGTTTTATTTAATTCAATAAAAACCAATGCGCAATGTTTAACGATGACCTGCCCGCCAAGTGTTACCGTAAATGCAGCGGCGAATGCATGTTCGGCCATTGTTGCTTATGGAACGCCGACAGTTAACTGTTCAACGTGTACTTCGAATACACAAACATTTAACTACACCGGCACTATGCAAAACTTTACAGTTCCTGTGGGAATTACTTCCTTGCATATTTTAGTGAAAGGTGCGCAAGGCGGATGGAATTCTAGTTCTACCTATAGTCCGGGCCTTGGCGCAGTAATGAGCGGTAATTTTGCTTCGGTACCCGGTACGGTTTTAAAGGTTTTAGTGGGTGAATGCCCTTCAATAACAACAGGCAACGGTAATGGCGGCGGAGGAGGCTCTTTTGTTACTGATCTGTCCAACAATCCATGGATCATTGCAGGCGGCGGTGGCGGCAGTTGTGCCGGTACACCTACAGTATCCCGCCACGGGCAAACCGGAACTACCGGGGGCATGGGCGCTGCAGCCGGAGGAACCGGGGGAACCGGTGGTAACGGAGGGAACGTTGGTGCAGTTGGTTTTCAATCCGGTGCCGGAGGAGGTTTATTAACCAATGGAGCAACAGGATGGTCTGCGGGCTCAGGTGGCAATAGTTATATCAGTGGTGCAGCGGGCGGCCTTGTGGCTGCATGGGCATTTGCAAGAGGAGGTTATGGTTGCGGCGGACAGGGTTCTGCTTATGTTGTTGGCGGCGGTGGCGGCGGTTATTCCGGCGGTGGCGGTGGCGGTAATAATGGTGTTGGTGGTGGTAATGGGGGCGGCGGCGCATCCTATAACATTGGCACATGCCAGTCAAATACAACCGGAATAAATACAGGCCACGGCCAGATCGTTTTTTCATGGGGTACCAGCACGGTTGTTCCCGTTTTAGCTTCGGGCCTGCCAAGCGGGTCCAGTTTTCCGGTTGGAACAACGGTTGTAACTTATACTGCGCAAGATGCTTCTGCAAATACAACTACCTGTTCTTTTTCTGTAACTGTTAAGGATGTAACAACACCAACTATTACTTGCCCCGGTAACGTGAGCCAATGTAATTCGGTTGTTACAGGAATTGGACCGGTTTCTGTTTTAGATAATTGTCCAACGCCAGCGGTAACTTATTCTTTTTCGGGTGCAACAGCTGGTTCTGGCGCTAATAACGCAAGTGGTTCACCATTTAATGTTGGTAATACTACTGTTACATACATTGCAACAGATGCTTCAGGAAATGTAGGATCTTGCAGTTTTGTAGTAACTACCGGCGTATCGCCAACTATTTCTGCAACGGCAACAAATTCTGTTATTTGTTTGGGAGGTTCAACAACATTAAATGGGGTTGGAGCTTCAACTTATACATGGTCGGGTGGAATTACGAACGGTGTTCCTTTTTCACCAACAGTAACTACAACCTATACAGTAACCGGAACAAGTGCAAGCGGTTGTACGAATACAGCTGTAAAAACAATTACGGTTAATCCTTTACCGGTGATAATAACAAACAGCCCAACCGCCTGTGTGGGGTCAAATATCAATTTAACGGCCACTGGTGGCGTAGGGTATGCCTGGAGTGGCCCTTTAGGGTATTCTTCCGGAGTTCAAAATCCGGTTATAACAGGGGCAACAACAGCCATGTCCGGCATATATACTGTTACGGTTACCTCTGCGGCAGGTTGTACTGCCACTGCCAACGCAAGTGTAACGGTAGTAAATACACCAACGGCTAATTTAATAAGCAATTCGCCGGTTTGTGTGGGAAGCAATCTTACTTTTACTGCAAGCGGCGGAACGATCAATTTAACCGGGCCTAACGGTTTTGCGTCTGCCGCAACTAATCCAACTATTACAAATGTTACGGCTTTGGCTAATGGCACTTATACCTTATTGGTTACAGCAGGTACATGTACGGCATCTACAACGTTGGCTGTAATTATAAATGCTTTACCAACGCCAACAGCTTTAAGCAACAGTCCTGTTTGCGCGGGGCAACCTATTAATTTTACCGGTTCGGGTGCTAATACATATACGTGGACAGGACCTGGATCGTATTCGTCAACTGCGCAGAATCCTGTAATATCTGTTGCATCGGCAACAAACGCCGGTGTATATACATTAAGCGTTACAAATGCCGCAGGTTGTAAAAGTTCTACTACTACCAATGTGGTGGTAAATGCATTACCGGTAATTGTAACCAATAGTCCGGTTGCCTGCGTAAATACAAATATCAATTTAACTTCAAATGGAGGAACCGGATATTCGTGGAGCGGACCACTGGGCTTTACATCTCTTGTTCAAAATCCAACCATCGCTAATGCAACAATACCAATGGGCGGAATTTATACTGTTACAGTTACTTCTGCTGCGGGATGTACTGCAACCGCCAATGCAAGTGTAACCGTAGTTAATTTACCCACTGCAGTGTTAAATAGTAACTCACCGGTTTGTATTGGCGGCGCGTTAACGTTTACTGCAAGCGGAGGAACAATAAATTTAACAGGACCCAACGGTTTTGCTTCTGCCGCAACTAACCCTACAATTTCAAACGTTACTGCTGCAGCAAACGGTATTTACACATTGGTTGTTACTGCAGGTTCTTGTTCAGCTTCAACAACTTCTTCGGTTACTGTAAACCCTTTGCCGGTTCCTTTGGCCGGAAGTAATAGTCCTGTTTGTATTGGCCAGCCTATTATTTTTACAGGTAACGGCGGCACAGGTTATAGCTGGAGCGGGCCTGGTGGATATAGCAGCGCTGTTCAAAATCCAACCATTGCAGTTGCATCTGCAACCAATGCAGGAAGCTATACTTTAACTGTAACAAATGCCAATGGTTGTACAAATACAATTACTACTAACGTTACAACAAACGCGTTGCCGGTTATTGCGCCGTTAAGTAATCCAACTGTTTGTTTAAATACAACGATAAACCTTTCTGCAAATGGTGGTTCGGGTTATTTGTGGAGCGGGCCTAATGGTTTTTCTTCTGTAGCTCAAAATACCACTATCACTAATGCCACTTCTGCTATGGCCGGCCAGTATACGGTTATTGTAACAAGTGCGGCAGGTTGTACCAATTCTGCAATATCAACCGTTTCGGTATTACCATTACCAACACCTGCAATTGTTAGTAACACACCTTGTGTTGGAACTCCTTTAAATTTAAATGGTAGCGGTGGTGCATCATATGGCTGGGCGGGACCAAACGGTTTTATCAGCGCCTTACAAAACCCTACAATAAACAATGTTACAGCGGCGGCGGCCGGAACCTATACTTTGATAGCTACCGTGGGAACCTGTACTGCCGGTATCACACAAGCTATTACAGTTAATGCGTTGCCAACACCGGTAGCCGGTAATAACGCACCAATCTGTGAAACAAATAATTTAATCTTATTAGGTAACGGGGGTGGCAGTTATGCATGGGCCGGACCTTTAGGCTTTACCAGTACTTCACAAAGTCCGACCTTACCAAATGCATTAAATACTTTTTCAGGAATCTATACTTTAACAGTTACTGATGCTAACGGTTGCCACGCTACCGCAACTACAACCGTAAATGTACTAGCTAATCCTTCTGCTATTGCCAATGGCGCAACAGTTTGTTTTGGGAAACCCGCAAATATAACCGTCAATGGCGGCACAAGTTATTCATGGGTTGGGCCAAACGGTTTTAGTTCTTCACTACAAAACCCAACAATACCGGTTGTAAATAATTTAACTGCCGGTAATTATACTGTTACAGTAACAGGTGCTAACACTTGTACCAGTGTTACGGTGGCAAATGTAGTTGTTAATCCATTGCCAGTACCAACAATTACGTCAACTGCTAAAACATGCTTAAATACACAGGTTAATTTACAAGGCTCTGGTGGGTTCTTATTAAACCAATGGACTGGCCCTAACAATTTTGTATCTAACCAGGCGAGCACAAGCTTTACCGCAATAAGCATGAACCAGGCCGGAACATATGTGTTTAGTGTAACAGATAATAATAATTGTACCGGATCGGTAAGCGCGGTAGTTGTTCTTGATCCTCTTCCAAACGGAAACCTTACAAGTGATGGTAAAAACAGTTGTGTGCCTTTTTGTGCAAATTTTGCGGTAAATACTTCGGGTTCTCCGGTGGTAAGTACAAAATGGTCTATCAATAACCAAACATACGTGAGTCCTGCTTTAAATTATTGTTTTATGCAGGCTGGTAATTATCCGGTAACTGCGAGTTTTACCGATGGGAATGGATGTACCAATTCTGCTACATTTGCAATCAGTGCTTATGCATCGCCAAACGCAGGTTTTGAGTTTGCACCGTTAAAACCAATAGAAGGCACTGACCATGTAGATTTCACAAATACATCAACCGGCAACGATATTGTAGGCTGGAACTGGTTCTTTGCAACAAACAATGGATATCAAAGCACACAGCAAAATACTTCTTATTTATTCGATCAATCCGGCTCATATCCAATTGCTTTGATCGTAACAAATAAATATGGTTGTTCAGACACTATTGTAAAACCAATAACCATTTATGAAGACGAGAATTTATTTATTCCAAATTCATTTACACCCAATGCCGATGGCATTAATGATATCTTTCAGCCAAAAGGTAAAGGGTTGGTAAAATATAATTTAAGTATTTTTGACCGTTGGGGTCAAAAGATCTACGAAACATCAGACTTCACTAACGGGTGGGATGGAACCTTTAAAGGCCAGGAGTGTAAAGAAGATGCGTATGTATGGAAGATCACTGCCAGTTATTCGCAAGGAAAAGTAAGGCAATATACCGGACATGTAACTTTGAACAGGTAAGACAAAAAATAGGATCAAAAAAGAAAAGAGAGTAGAAATACTCTCTTTTTTTATGCAGTTATCTATACTTAAATTCCAAATTCTGGAAAAATAGTCCGTTCAATGGAAAAAATTAAGGGAAGGATTTTTGCAAAGCCTTGACACTGTTGAGTTTTGACTCCTGGCACGATATCTGAATTACTATATACAGATAACACAAAGAAACCATGAAAACTTTAACTCAAATAAAAATCGGAATCATCACCCTACTAGTTGTTGTTAGCAATGTTACTTTTGGCAACAACACTCCGGTTAAAGAAGTTAAAGTTTCTACTACAAAAACTACCCCGGTTAAATCTGACAAATCTCAAGATCTTGTAGGCAGCAAAAGAGGTATCCTTCCTCCAATGACTGTTACTGTAACAAGCAAAACATATTTGGTTTAATGGTGTTAAAAAAAGACCAAAAAAAGAAAGCCCCGGGTGTGATACATCGGGGCTTTTTGATTTAAATAGTAAAAGGTTTATTCAATACTAATTTTCTGCGGTATATCTTATCGCCTAAGGTTGTTTTAACCAAATATATTCCGGCAGCCAGGCTGGTTAAAAACATAAATAAATATTAATTATCATAAAACAAAAAACCCCAACATTTCTGTCAGGGTTTTAGATCTAAGATTTAAATTTTTTAAGCTTTATCTTCTTTTTTACCTTTTTTTGCTTTAGGCTTATGTGTAGAAACAACCACTTCATCTTTTTCTTTGTTGTAATCTACTTCAATTTCATCACCTTCGGCAAGGTTATTTTTAATGATTTCTTCTGCCATAGGATCTTCAAGATATTTTTGAATGGCACGCTTTAAAGGCCTTGCTCCATAATTAGCATCGTAACCTTTTTCAACGATATAATCTTTGGCAGCATCTGTAATTTTAATATTGTATCCTAAACCATTAACACGTCCAAATAAATGTGCTAATTCAATATCAATGATCTTATGGATATCGGCTCTTTCAAGAGCGTTGAACATTACCACATCATCAATACGGTTTAAGAATTCAGGAGCAAATGCTTTTTTCAACGCGTTTTCAATTACACCTTTTGCGGCATCGTCTTCTCCTTCTTTACGGGTTTGTGTTCCAAAACCAACACCTGTACCAAAATCTTTTAACTGACGGGCACCAATATTTGAGGTCATGATAATGATCGTATTTTTAAAATCGATCTTACGGCCTAAGCTATCGGTTAACATACCGTCATCCAATACCTGTAAAAGCATATTGAATACATCCGGATGCGCTTTTTCGATCTCATCCAATAACACCACTGAGTATGGGCGACGACGAACTTTTTCAGTTAATTGTCCGCCTTCTTCATAACCAACGTATCCCGGAGGAGCACCAATTAAACGGGTTACAGCAAATTTCTCCATGTACTCGCTCATGTCAATACGAATTAACGCATCGTCATTATCAAATAAATGTCTTGCCAATATTTTTGCCAGCTGTGTTTTACCAACACCGGTAGGACCCAAGAAAATAAATGAACCAATTGGTTTATTAGGATCTTTTAAACCTGCGCGGTTACGCTGAATGGCCTTTACAACTTTTGCAACTGCTTTATCCTGGCCAATAACTTTACCGGTAATAAGCTCGTTCATTTTTACCAGCTTATCGCTTTCGTTTTGGTTAACGCGTTGCACTGGTACACCACTCATCATACTTACCACATCTGCAACGTTATCTTCAGTTACAAGAATGCGGTTTTGTTTTGTTTCTTCCTCCCAGGCTTTTTTAGCGGTCTCTAATTCGGTTTGTAATTGTTTTTCAGTATCGCGTAAACGGGCAGCTTCTTCATATTTTTGCGAGCGAACTACCTGGTTCTTTAATTCCTTGATATCTTCGATCTTCTTCTCGATCTCTAAAATATTTTCAGGCACATTGATATTAGTAATGTGTACACGGCTACCGGCCTCATCTAAAGCATCAATGGCTTTATCTGGCAGGTGACGGTCTGTAATATAGCGGGCCGTTAGCTGAACGCAGGCTTTTAAAGCCTCTTCAGTATACGTAACATTATGATGATCTTCGTATTTTGCTTTAATGTTGTGAAGGATCTGTAATGTTTCATCCGGTGTAGCAGGTTCGATCAATACTTTTTGAAAACGACGTTCCAAAGCGCCGTCTTTTTCGATGTACTGGCGGTACTCATCTAATGTTGTAGCGCCAATGCATTGTATCTCGCCACGCGCTAAAGCAGGTTTAAACATGTTGCTGGCATCCAGGCTTCCGCTGGCACCACCGGCACCAATTATGGTATGGATCTCATCAATGAATAAAATAACATCGGGTGATTTTTCCAATTCGTTCATAACGGCTTTCATACGTTCTTCGAACTGGCCACGGTATTTTGTACCTGCTACTAAAGAAGCAAGATCCAACGTTACCACACGTTTGCCAAATAATACACGGCTTACTTTGCGTTGAACGATACGTAATGCCAAACCTTCGGCAATACTTGATTTACCCACACCAGGCTCACCAATTAAAATAGGGTTGTTCTTTTTACGGCGTGATAAAATTTGAGATACACGCTCAATTTCTTTTTCGCGGCCTACTACGGGGTCTAATTTTCCGTCTTCTGCCATTTTGGTAAGATCTCTACCAAAATTGTCAAGCACTGGTGTTTTAGATTTGCTTTCGCCTTGTTTCTTTTGACTGCCGGTATTACCGCCGCCGCCAAAATTTGTTTCTTCATTTTCATCCTCATCGCCACCGGCAGCAGAATTTTCTATTTTGCCGGGGTTATCTAAAAAGCCTTCCAGCTCGGCACGAACAGCGTCGTAATCAACACCCGATCTTGCTAACGTTTTGGTTACCACATTATCGTTATCCTTTAAAATGCATAGCAATAAATGCTCTGTGCCAATTTGTATCGATTTAAAGGTCTTTGCTTCCAGATATGTCAGTTTTAATGTCTTTTCGGCTTGTTTTACCAATGGGATGTTTGCCAGGTTATTGGATTTGCGTAATCCCGGAGTTAAGTTTTGCTCAATATTCTTACGCAGTTCAGCAACATCAACGCCTAAATTTTTCAATAAACGCATGCCAACACCATCTCCTTCGCGGATCATACCAAGCATTAAGTGTTCTAAACCAATATAATCGTGCCCTAATCTTAAAGCCTCTTCACGGCTGTAGGTAATAACATCTTTTACCCTGGGCGAAAATTTTGCTTCCATAAATTGTTCCTTTTATTAAGTGAAATTACATATATAATGCCAAACTCAAAAATAGATTAAAATAATCGGTTTGATAAATTTTACAAGTGGTTTTTTTAACAAAATTTTTGTTGATAAGTTTTACCTGTAATTGTTGATTTTTCGGTACTTTCATGGGTTCAAAGTCAATTTTTACAGACCTGATTTATTTAACATTAGTAACGTTTAATTGACTGACAAAAAAGCATTCATTAAGGTAGAAAAATTAAAATTAAATAACGAAGAATATGGCAGACGGAGAAAAAATTATTCCGATTAATATTGAAGATGAAATGAAAACAGCTTACATCGATTATTCGATGTCGGTTATTGTATCCCGTGCTTTACCCGATGTGCGAGATGGTTTAAAACCAGTGCACCGCAGGGTTTTATACGGTATGCTGGATCTGGGCGTATTACACAACCGCCCGTATAAAAAATCTGCACGTATTGTTGGTGAGGTTTTAGGAAAGTATCACCCGCATGGTGATGCCAGTGTATATGACACTATGGTGCGTATGGCGCAGGACTGGAGCTTGCGTTATATGTTGGTTGACGGGCAGGGAAATTTTGGTTCGGTAGATGGCGATCCACCGGCTGCTATGCGTTATACAGAGGTACGTTTTCGTAAGATCACCGAAGAAATGCTTGCAGATATCGAAAAGGATACTGTGGATTTCCGTCCCAATTTTGATGATTCTTTATCTGAACCTACTGTTCTGCCAACCCGTGTACCACAGTTGTTAATGAACGGTGCTTCGGGTATTGCCGTTGGTATGGCTACCAATATGGCGCCTCACAATTTAACGGAGAGCATTAATGCCATTTTAGCATATATCGATAACCGCGAAATAGACATCGACGGTTTAATGAAACATATTAAAGCGCCTGATTTTCCAACAGGTGGAACAATTTACGGTTACGAAGGTGTAAAAGAAGCATTTCATACCGGCCGCGGGCGTGTGATAATGCGTGCCAAAGCAAATGTAGAACCTATTGGTAACCGCGAAAGAATTGTTGTAACAGAAATTCCATACCAGATCAACAAGGCGGAAATGATCAAACGCCAGTGGGAATTATGCAACGAAAAGAAAATAGAAGGTATTAGCGAGATCCGTGATGAGAGTAATCGTGAAGGTATGCGTATTGTTTACGAATTACGCAGCGATGCTATTTCAAATGTTGTATTAAATAATTTATTCAAATTCTCTGCTTTACAAACTTCATTCTCTATTAACAATGTTGTTCTTGTAAAAGGCCGTCCGCAAATGCTCAATCTAAAAGATATGATCATGCATTTTGTGGATCACAGGCATGAGGTGGTTGTTCGCAGAACCAAATATGAATTGGCTCAGGCAGAAAAACGCGCGCACATCTTACAAGGTTTATTAATTGCTATTGATCATTTGGATGAAGTAATTAAAATTATCCGCGAGAGTGAAAGTCCGGATATTGCCCGTGATGAATTGATGGGTAAATTTTCTTTATCAGAGATCCAGGCACGTGCTATTTTAGATATGCGTTTAAGGACATTAACTGGTCTTGAACGTGATAAAATTAAATCAGAGTACGAAGAGTTAATGAAAACAATTGCTCATTTAAATGAGATCTTAAATAATGAGGCATTGCGTTACACAATTATTAAAGATGAGTTAATTGAAGTAAGAGATAAATATGGTGACGAGCGTCGCACAGATATCGTTTACGCAGGTGATGATCTTAAAGTAGAAGATATGATCGCTGATGAAAATGTAGTAATTACAATTTCGCACCTGGGTTATATGAAACGTACCAACCTGGATGAGTACCGTGCGCAGGGCCGTGGTGGTAAAGGAAGCAAAGGTTCTAATACCCGTGATGAAGATTTTATTGAACACATGTTCATTGCAAGCACACACAATTATTTATTATTGTTTACCGAAAAAGGCCAGTGCTACTGGTTACGTGCGTACGAAGTGCCCGAGGGAACAAAAACAAGTAAAGGACGTGCATTACAAAATTTAATAAGCATTGCACCTGATGATAAAGTAAAAGCATTTATCAATGTTACAAGTTTAAGTGACGAAGAGTATATCAATAATAATTTTATTGTATTGGCCACTAAAAACGGTATCATCAAAAAAACAACTTTAGAAGCATATACTCGTCCGCGTGCCAACGGTATTAATGCCGTTACAATTCGCGAAGGAGATATTTTACTGGAAGCGGCTTTAACCAATGGCAAGAATGAAATTATGCTTGCTACCAAATTGGGTAAAGTGTGCCGTTTTAACGAAGAAAAAGTTCGTCCGATGGGTAGAAATGCAAGCGGCGTGATCGGAATTGACCTGAACGACGAGGAAGGCGGAAATAACGAAGTGATAGGTATGATCTGTATCGACGATATGAATGCCAATGTTTTAGTAGTGTCTGAAAAAGGCTATGGCAAACGTTCGGATATTGAAGAATACCGTGTGACCAACCGTGGTGGTAAAGGTGTAAAAACGATCAATATTACCGAAAAAACAGGAAACCTGGTTGGTATCAAATCTGTAACGGACGCAAACGACCTGATGATCATTACTAAGAATGGTATCACTATTCGTTTAAATGTAAGCGCGCTTCGTGTAATGGGAAGGGCAACACAAGGTGTTCGTTTGATCAATATTTCAGATACAGATGAAATTGCAGCTGTAACAAAAGTAGATCATGAAGATGAGGAAACAGACAGCGTGGATGGAGCGGTGATCGAAAATCCAACAGGTGAAACGGATGGACCTATAGGCGATACAGGTGCGCCAACAGATATTAAGGAATAAAATATGTTAAATACCAATTAATGGTATGCAAATTGGAAATATAAAACGTCTATTAATAAAAAGAAAAATATGAAAAAAATAACAATATTAGGTTTAGCGCTAATTCCTTTCTTTGGTATTTCGCAAAAGTCGAAAGTGCAAACAGCATGGAGAGCGTTAAACGATTATGAAACTACTTTAAAAGATGGTAAACCTGATCTGTCGTACTTAAATAAGGCTAAAGAAGCCATTGATCTTGCCTTGGCAAACGAAGAAACAAAGAACCAGGGAAAGACCCATGCTTATAAAGCAAGGATCAGTTACGCGCAATACCAATATAACCTGGCACAAGAGTTAAAAAAACTGGAAGCTACTACGCCCGACAAAAATGAGAGAGCAATGCTTGCGTACGGTAATGTGCCGCTTACTGATTTTGAAAATGCCAGCGAAGAGTTAAACAAGATCCCCGATCTTGATCCTAAATTTATGCAGGGTATCAATGAGATCTTAACAAAAGGGCCAATGGCTGCAGGGCAGGGAGAAGATGAAATGAAGTTTGCAATGGTTGCAGGGCAAATTAAAATGGAATCGGGTAATATTGCCAGCGGAAAATACAAAGCAAAAAAATATGACGAAGCAGCTGATTATTTTTATAAGACCGGTTTTATGAACACCATGTTATATAAAGTAAAAGATACCTCTAACTTTTATAACGCTTGCGTGGCTGCCGGAAAAGCTAAAAATGTAGCAAAAATTTTAGAGTACAATAAAAAAATGATCGATGGTAAAATAGCTTCGCCATATAATTATGAATCTATGTTCAATGCCAACATCAGCAAAGGCGATTCTGCCGCTGCTATGGAGATCCTTAAAAAAGGAAGAACAGCTTTCCCAAATGATATGGGGCTATTGAATAACGAAACCAACCAGTTTTTAGCAAAAGGTAAACAACAGGAAGCACTGGCCAATTTAAAAGCAGCCAGCGAAAAAGATCCGAATAATGCGTTATTTTATTTGGTTGCCGGTAATATTTACGATAATATGGCAAATCCAAAAGATAAAGCAACCGGAAAAGATCTTGATAAACCTGCAAATTTTGATGAACTGTTTAAAAATGCAGAAACAAATTATTCAAAAGCAGTTGAATTAAAACCGGCCACTGAGTTGTTGTATAACTCGCTATACAATTTAGGCGCCATGTACAATAACTATGGCGGTTATTTGCAAACTAAATTCTCTAATTTAAAAATTGCAGATCAGGCTAAAAAAGAAAATAAAGAATTGGAAACCAAAAGCCAGGATTATTATAAAAAAGCAATCCCTCTTTTAGAGCAGGCGTTAACTGTAAAGCCTGAGGATAAAGCTACAATGGGTGCTTTAAGAAAACTATATCTTTTAACAGGAAACGAAGCAAAAGGTAAAGAAATGAACGACAGAATTAAAGGCGTAAAATAATATTAGCCGCAGATTTCGCAGATAACACAGATTAAATAGAAAAATCCCCTGTAAATCAGGGGATTTTTTATTTGTCATAAAGTCTTATCTTAATAAAACTCTGCGCCCTCTGGGCCTCTGTGGTTAAAAATTATTGTCAATTTGGCATTTTACCTGCATTGGTACTATATTTGCAATCTCTAATAAAAAAATAATAAAATGAGTACAACTACCACCGGAAAGATAAATGTTCAAACAGAGAATATTTTCCCAATTATTAAAAAATTTCTATACAGTGATAACGAGATATTTTTACGTGAGCTGGTAAGTAATGCCGTTGATGCAACTAAAAAACTTAAAGCTCTTGCCAGTATGGGCGAAGCAAAAGGTGATCTTGGCGATACAAAGATCGAAGTAAAGGTAGATAAGGCTGCAAAAACCATTACCATTAGCGATAAAGGTATTGGTATGACCGCCGATGAGATCGAGAAATATATCGCGCAGATTGCGTTTAGCGGAGCAGAAGAGTTTGTAAATAAATATAAAGATAAAGTAGATAAGAACGTAGTGATTGGCCATTTTGGTTTAGGATTTTATTCGGCTTTTATGGTAGCAAAAAAAGTAGAGATCTTTTCGCTTTCATATAAAGATGGCGCAAAAGCTGTACGCTGGGAGTGTGATGGAAGCCCTGAGTATACGATCGAAGATACAACAAAAACACAACGCGGTACAGATATTGTATTACATATTGCAGAAGATTGTGAAGAGTTTTTAGATGATCATAAAATAGAAGGTTTACTTACAAAGTACTGTAAATTTTTACCGGTTGAAATAAAATTCGGAACTAAAAAAGAACGCATTAAACCCGAACTTAAAGAAGGCGAAAAAGAAGAAGATGTAAAAGATGTAGAAATAGAAGTTGATAATATCATTAATAATCCTTCGCCGGCATGGACAAAAAAGCCGGCGGACCTTAAAGACGAAGATTATAAAGCTTTTTATCACGAGTTGTATCCCATGCAATTTGAAGAGCCATTGTTCCACATTCATTTAAATGTCGATTATCCTTTTAATTTAACGGGTATTCTTTACTTCCCCAAGCTTTCTAATAAATTAGAAATGCCAAAGGATCGTATACAGTTATACAGCAACCAGGTTTTTGTAACGGATAATGTAGAGAACATTGTACCTGATTTTTTAACTTTATTAAGAGGGGTGATCGATAGCCCGGATATCCCGTTAAATGTGAGCCGTAGCTATTTACAGGCAGATGGGAATGTGAAAAAGATATCAAGTCATATCACTAAAAAAGTAGCAGATAAATTAGAAGAGATCTTTAAAAAAGACCGCGCTGAATTTGAAAAGAAATGGGACGATATAAAAATATTCGTACAGTACGGCATGATCAGCGACGAAAAATTCTACGAGAAAGCCATCAAGTTTGCATTATTAAAAACTACAGATAATAAATATTATACGTTTGAAGAATTTGAGAACCTTGTAAAACCAATTCAAACCAATAAAGACAATAAACTGGTTTATTTATATGCTACAAATGTACAAGAGCAACATGCATATATTGATGTGGCAAGGAACCGGGGTTATGAAGTATTGTTAATGGAAACCATGCTCGACCCTCATTACATCAATCAACTGGAAAGTAAACTAAAAGATATTTCATTTGTTCGTGTAGATGCTGATACGATCGACAAATTAATTAATAAAGAAGAAAATACGGTAAGTAAAATAACAGAAGAACAACAAAAACAATTACAGCCAATTATTGAAGGTACTGTTAACAAAGAACAATTTCATGTAACCTTTGAGAATTTAAGCGAAAAAGATGCACCTATGATCATTACACGACCTGAATTTATGCGCAGGATGAAAGATATGAACCAATTAGGTGGCGGCGGAATGGGCTTTTATGGCAATATGCCGGATATGTATAACCTGGTAGTGAACTCTAATCATCCATTAATTACAAAGATCCTGGATGAAAAAAATTCTGAAAAACAAAACAATCTTGCCAAGCAGGCAACAGATCTTGCCCTATTATCACAAGGATTATTAAAAGGAGAGAGTTTGACCAATTTTATTAAACGCAGCGTTGAGTTGATCTAGGAGATGGAACGCAGATGACACTGATTTAACGGATCTGACACAGATAAGAATTAAAGGTTAATTGAGAGATCGGTTAACCTTTTTTGTTTAAATAGAATGGGAAAAAATCAGTGGAAATCTGTAAAATCCGTTCAATCTGTGTTCCATTACGTAAATTTGATTTTAGATTGAGAATACTTAATTTTAATTAAAATTAAAAACCATGAAAAAATTATTTATCTCTTCCATAGCTTTATTTATAAGCGTTGCTTCTTTTGGCCAGGGCGCTTTAATAGAATTTAAAATGACCTCTACAAAAGGCATGACCGGAACCATTATAACCAAACATTCGGAGTACGGTTCTAAAGTAGATATGAATATGAGCGCCCCGCAAATGCCGGGTGGTGGCATACAAATGGTAAGCCTTTCAAAAAAAGATAACCCCGATGTTACTTATGTTTTAAATGAAGCAAATAAAACATATACTGAGCGTAAAAAAACGGAATCAAAAGCGCATACAGATAATAATACTTACACCGTTAAAAAAGTTGGTGAAGAAAAAGTGAATGGTTATAAATGCATTCACGCTATTGTTACTAGCGGAAAAGAAACCTATGATGTTTGGAATACAAAAGATTTTCCTGAATATGCGAAATATGCCGAGGCCATGAATTCGAATGAAAGAATGGGTTCAAGTAAACGCGAACAGGCGTTAAAGGATGCAGGTTGCGAAGGATTTCCGGTAAAAACTGTTCATAAAGGAAATGATAGAGAAGGGGAGATGACCATGGAACTGGTAAAAATGGAGAAAAAAAATTATTCGAAATCTGATTTTGAAATTCCTGCAGGTTACACCAAATCGGAAGCTGGTTCTTCTGTTAGCCCTACCGGCATGAAATCGCAGGAAGAGATCATGAAAATGACACCTGAAGAAAGAGCAAAATATATAGAAGAAATGAAAAAGAAATACGGTAAGTAATCTCATGATGGAACACGGATTAGATGGATTTTACAGATTTTCACTGATTTTTTTTATCAGTGGCAAATCAGTCTGATCTGTATAATCAGTGTTCTATCGCCTTAATTAAGCTAAAACTGTAATAGAACATTTTTGTTGTGTAGCATAGATATCTTCCGGCGTTAAATGTTTGGTAGAAATTTCTTTATCCAGGGCGATATTGATAGTATTATAACAATGTTGTACAAAGGCCGAGCAAAAGAAAGAATTATCCCGGGATAAAATATTGTCTTCGTTTCTTTTTTTGTTTTGTAGCATCGAGAACAATACGCCAAACACTTCCCGAATACTGTATTCGGCCTTGGCTGCCACTAAATTTAAACCTTCCGCAATGATCTTGTTTTGCGCTGCGTTATCAAGGTTAAAATCTAAGATGGCCAGTGAAGGAAATTGTTCTTTATTAAAATATTTTTCTGCCCTGTTTTCCTGCACACCTATTTTAATTTGCTTTTTATGAAATTCAAGATCCGACTCAATTAACCACATATGCCCGTCTTGCCTGAAACCACTATAAATAAAGGCATGCGACCATAAACTATGCTCGCCGCTTTTAGTGATCTTTTTCTGTGCTTTTTTAATAGATTCGTCAATAAAATGTGTGCCGCTAACCAAACCAATACAGCCAGGTTTGGCATATTGCTCTATAAACCGCTGATTGCCCAGGTCTTTTATTTGAATAATGGTATTCAAAATTATCTGTTTAATAAACTTGTTGCTTCTGCGCCGTAAACTTTTTTACCATCCTTATAAACGGTTATAAAGGCATCGGTAATACCAATACTAACGGCTTGCTCTTTTAATGTTTTGGCAAATTTAGCTTCGGTAAAGTTTCCAATATTATAAATAAATAAACCATTTATCTGTTTGTTCTCTATTGGCCAAGTTTTAATAGTAGAGAATCTGGCAGCCACATCGTTTGGAACCTGTTTACTGTAAGCGCCAATTTGCACTTTAAAACTAACGCCTTCTTCAGTTGGTTTTACACCATTTTCTGCAGTAGCAGCCGGGTAGCTTGTTACACCATTTGAAAATGGTTGAACCGGGTTGGTAGTTGTATTAACGTTAGCTGGCGTATTGTTTGTTACGGGCGTATTTGCAACCGGTGTATTTACGGCAGGTGTATTTATAACAGCGCCACCCTCAGGGAAAATAATAGGATTTTGATTTTCTAATTTTATGGTAGCATCGTTTGCTTTTTTGTCTTTACCATCTGCAAAAGTAATGCGTTTGCCATTTAAATACGCGCTCACAAAGGCATCACGCACGTAAACTTCGGCCACACGGCGTTTATCGGTTAATAATCTTTCAGGATCGTTATAAATACCAGCGGTATAACGGTATAGGCCGCTTGGTAATTTCTCGCTAAAGATAGGGCCCAGGCCTTTTAACTGGCCTTTTGTTACCTGCCTGTTATACACACCTATCTGAACGGTAAATAATAAACCATTTATCTGTTCCAGCTCTTTTGTAATTGTTGCAGGCTCTGAACTATTTGTTGCAGTAGGTTGCGAAACCGTGGTGTTTGCTTTTGGCACATTTGAATTAGCGGTAATGCCGGCGGTTGCAGACGCGTTATTATCTATCACCTTACCTTCTTTATTTAATAAAGCAATAGCTTCAGCAGCAGTGATACGCTTGCCATTAAAATACGCAACCACAAAGGCATCGTTATATCCTAATTTCTGAAGATCGTTTTTAACGGCACTTGCATTTTCAAACTTCACGAAATTACCGGCGGTGTAGCGTATATAACCATTACCAACCGTTTCGCCATTAAGCGGACTTAAACCTCTGAAAGCATCATTGGCTAATTGATTTTTAAATGCCCCTATCTGCACCCTGAATACTAAACCATCCTGCATTTTTGCATCGATAGGAATTGGTTTTGCAGCGTTGTATGCGTTTCCTGCAACAACTTCAAGTCCTTCTATCTTAACGGTACCTTTTATATTATTAACTGCCGGATTTGTTCCGTTATTTCTGGGGTTTGTGGTGTTTCCGGCGTTATTATTTGCAGTGTTGTTACCGTTATTTCTTGGATTAGTGTTAGTTGTATTGTTTCCTGAATTATTAACCGCGGTATTATTGCCATTGTTTCTTGGATTCGTATTTGTAGTATTGTTTGCAGCATTATTACCGTTATTTCGCGGATTGGTTGTGTTGTTGCCTGCGTTATTGTTTGAATTGGCTGCAACAACCTTATCGCCTGTAATTTTATTTAACTGGTCTATTGCCGCATTACCGGTTTTTGCGGCAAGAGTAAGCATTTTGGCTTTTTCTTTAGGATTTGATTCCATTGCTGAAGCGATCAATAAACGTTTTGATTCTGTATTTAATTCATCAGCATTTTGTTTTACAATTTTTTGATCATTGCTCAGATTTTTTGGAACATATGTTTTGGCAGTTTCATATTCTAAACTTAAAGCATTGGTTAAGTTCATCAATTCGCTTGATTGTTTATCCTGTACCTGTTTTTGTTTCTGGGCCAGTGCTGCAGGCAATGTACCGCCCGATGTGTTATTTTGGTTGGTGGCAGGTTTAACCACATAATCCGGGTATTGTTTTTTTAACTCGGTAATTAATTGATTTTGCTTAATAAGAAGTTCGGCCTCTTTTTCTTCGGCATTGCTTAATGCGCCAATTTTAGCAGACGCATTTGTTTGCGCGTTAGCTTCCTCTCTCAGTTTTTGCGCTTGCGATTTTAGAACAGCAACTTCATTATTTTTTTGTTCAAGCTCAGAGTTAAGAGTAGGATTATCAGTTTTTAATTTGCTTAATAATTCGGTAATAGCAGCGTTATTGGTAGTGTAATCCAATTCGTTGCTTTGCTGGTTTAAATTAGCGGCATCTATTTTTTTATTCTGCGAATTATTTTCAAGTTCATTTGCTTTAGCAATAAGATCATCTTTTTCAGTTCCTGAAGCTGTATTTGCTTTGGTTTTTAGATCTGCAGCATCACTGCTCATTTTTTCTGCTTCTACCAATAATGCGTCTGCTTTTGTTTTAAGTTCTGCCGCAGTTGCGATCGAAGTATTGGCTGACGGGTTCTGATCCTGGTAATTTTTTATTTCTGCTTCAACAGCTTTGCTATCCTCTTCAGTATTTTTTAATTCTGTTAAGGCATTATTTTTTAAGCGGCTTGCATTCGGGTTTTTAGGCGCTGTGTTCTTGTTTTCAAAATAAGCTACGATCTGGCCGGCAGTTGTATCTGTTTTACTTAATTCGGTAATGCCAATTGTTTTTGTATCAACAGCTTTTGCAGTTGTGTTAGTGTTATCGTTGTTATTTGCCGAAGTTGTATTGGTGTTATTGGCGGTGGCGTTTTCGTTTGCGGTATTGTTACCGGTGTTATTATTAACCGAAGTTGTATTGGTATTATTGGCGGCAGTGTTCTCATTAGTAATGTTGTTACCGGCATTGTTATTGGCAGTAGTAGTGTTGGTGTTGTTTGCAGTAACATTTTCATTACCGCTATTGTTATTAATAGATGTGGTATTTGTGTTATTAGCGGTAGTGTTTTCGTTTGCAGTATTATTGCCGCTGGCATTTTTATTGGTATTTGAAGCAAGTTGGTTGTTTACCTTTTTATTTAAACTGTTTAGCTGGTTAATGGCCTCTAATTGTTTTTTAGTGGCCAGTATAAGATCAGTTAATTTATCGTTATTGGTTGCAGCGGCATCTGATTTTTGTTTTAAAGCAGTTGCAGCAGCAATTTTGTTGTTTGCGGCAATTGATTCGCTTTTTAAACTTGGTGTGTTTAAGATAAGTGTTTCATTAACCTTTAAACTGGTATTCAATTGATCCAGCTCAGCCGTATTTGCTTCGTATAATTTTTGATAGGCAGCCAATTTGCCCAACGCAAGTTCGTTTATCCCGGCGTTAACGGCTGCAATTTTATCATTTACATTATTATCATCTTTTACAACTTTAATAGATGATGTAGAGGTTAAAGCTGTTTTTAGAACTGTACCAGGGCTTGATTTTTTTAGCAGATCAAGTGCTTGTTGTTGTTTATTTAATGCCCAGGCTTCTTTTTCTTCGGCGTTGCTCATACTGCCAAGTTTAGCTCCAATATTAGATAAAGAATTAGCTTCTTCCCTTATAGAGGAAGCTTGTTTAAATGCAAGAGCAGCCTCCTCATTCATTTTTTTAGCTTCAGTAATATCCGCTTCCGAAGCCTTCTTTTCACCGATCAGGGTTGCAATATTATCTGCATTGGCCTGGTAAAGTGCCGCATTATCATTTTTTGCAATGGCCGCCGCCTGCAAATTCTTTTCGTTTCCCTGGTCTTCTAAATTTTTTGCTTCTGCCAGTAATTTATCTTTTTCATTACCGGTTTTGGTTTGCGCATCGGTCTTTAATTTTTGTGCCTTATTAAATAACTCCTCAGCTTCTATATTTAATTGAGTAGGCGTAACATTTGTATTTGTATTGGCAATTGCATCCGATTTTTGAATGTCTTCTTTAGCTGAAGCAATAAGCTCTTTTAATTTTTTTTGCTGAACTGATGCGTCATTTATTTTTGAGTCTGCATCTATTTTTAATTTTTGGGCGTCTGTATTTTGATACGAATTATATTCAAAATTGGCATTATCGTTTCCTCCCAATTGGGCGTTCAGGTTATCCAGGTTTTTAATGGCGTCGCCACTGTTCTTAGCAGTGATAGGATTAAGATCAACCATTTTTTCGCTTGCATTTGTAGTTGTATTATTTTTGGCAAGATCCTGTTTAAGTGTTTCTATTTGCTTGTTTTGAACAGCTATTAAAGTATTATTTTCTTTTTTAGACGCCTCAAGCTCTTTAATATCATTTGTAATTTCCTGTTTAGAAGCCGGGGTTTTTGCCTTCAGTAATTCTTTTTTCTCATTGGCAATGGCATTGTCTATTTCTTTATTGTATAAAGTCAATTGTTTATTACTGGCCTGGATATTCTCAACGCTGTTTACATCAGAAACCGCTATTTTATCTTTGTATTTGGTCTCTAAAACCTTATCGGTTATTTTTTGCAAGGGATTTGAAGTGCTGTTTGCTGTGGTTGTATTTATAGCATTGATATTTTCCTTTGCGTTAACCGTATTGCTGGCAATTGCATTTGCTTTTGGTTCGGCAATAGTTTCGGTTTTAATTTTTGTTGCCAGGTCTAATTCATTTTTTAATGCGGCAAGCTCATCCGTTAGCTTTTTAATTTCTGCCTGGTTTTGTGCAATTTGTTTTTCTTTTTCAATTTGCTCTGTTTTTTGTTCAGTAATTTGTTCGTTTATTGCTTCCTTATCTTTTTTCTTTTTTGTTTTAGCTAACTCCGTTTCATTATTTGCAATTGTAGTTTTAATTTCTTCAAGATTGCCATTTATAGTTGTGTTTGTTTTTTCGATGATAGCAATTTGTTTTTCTTTTTGCTCAACCTCAGATTTAATTGAGTTGTAAAGGTTTGTAGAGCTGTTTTCTTTTGCAGAAAGATCCTTGATCTGTTTTTGCAGATCCTCCAGTTTCGCAAGCGATTCTTTATTGTCTTTGTTTTTACTGTTATTTATTTTCTCAAGTTCATTGGCATATTGTTCATTCAAGATGGCTTCTTTTTGTTTATTTGCAGCATCTTCTTTTAATGTATTGGCAAAATTTAAAATTTTATTGGCAACGGCAAGATCATTCTCTGCTTCAGATTTAATAGCGTTGCCTTTTTCAATTTCTTTATTTTTTGCGGTTTCGTCTGTTATTGATTGTGCATTTGTAAGTACATCGTTCGCTTCTTTTAATTTTTTATCGGCTTCGATCTTTTTCTGTTCGCCTAACTGTTCAGCATCCCACTCGTCTTGCTGCAACTGGCCGGCTTCTTTTTTAGAATCGTTCGCATCCTGTTTGGCAATATCAGCTAATTCTTTATTGGTAACATTTTTATTTGTAGTTGTTGTTACTGTTTTTGTTATTGCTGATTTTGAAGTTGTATCTGTTCCAATATCAGTAACAGTTGGGCCGCCGCTATCTGTATTAGTTGTAACAGAGGTATTATTTGCTGTTGAATTATCAACCAGCTGCGGCCCCAGCTTATTTAATCCCTCATTCACATCCAGTTTAGATTTCTTTTCGATAAGGGATAGGTACTGGATGTAACTGTCATCTGTTGGTGTTTCATCAAAGTAATTGATAATTTTAAGAATGCCGTTATCGTATGATATGGTTTGTTTTAACGGTCTTGAGTTTGTAGCAAGTGGTAGTCCAACTCTTTCTGATTGTGTTTTTAAGCCGGGTGTTTCTACAGTGTATAAAAGTTTAGCCCCGTTTGGAAGATCCATCAGGTAATCGCCATTATCACCTGCTTCAAACACGCCAACAATTTCGCCATTGCCCATGTTCTTTACCGTGATCTTGCTTTTAAGGCTTTGGCCGGCATTTTCTTTTACAACGGTTCCTTTTAAAGCAAGTATATCGATGATCTTCCGCTCGGTATTTACTTTCAATACATCAATTTTTCCGGGAGGGCTTTGGCGGCCGGTGCTAAAATAGGCTATTTTTTCAAGAGAGTCTGTTACAAATAAATAATCATCATCTGGTGAGTTAATAGGAAATTCAAGGTTAACGGGCTGTGTCCACGAATCGGTTGTTTCAATATAATCTGATTTAAAAATATCGTAACCTCCCATGCTGTTGTGACCCTTGCTGGCAAAATACAAGGTTTTTCCGTTCGGATGCAGGAAAGGATAATCCTCATCGTAATCGGTATTGATACCGTTAACTTTTACAGGTTTGGCAAATTCGCCGTTGGCTAACTTAACCGAATAATAGATGTCTTTACTATCTGTATTATCGCCATAGCTGCTAAAAAAAACCTTATCTGCACTTCGTGGTAAATAAACCACCGATTTTTCTTTTTTCTTTTTATCGGCGCCGGTCCTGAAGTTTTCGGGTTTAATTAATAATTTTCCGCCAATGTTCTTTAGATCGTAGCTTCTAAAATAATCTGCCTCGTTCAGTTGTTTTTTGCTTTTGATCTCGAGATCAGACATATTACTTAATAAGCGTTTGCCATAACCGCAAGACATGATCTCCCTGTCGACTTGTAGTTTGCGCTGTTTGGCCGAAGAACCTACCTGTTTGTATTCGTTATAATATTTAATCGCTTCATCAAACAAATAATTAATATGATACGCTTTTCCTAAATAAAATTTTACTTCTTTAGGCGCTTCATCGGGTTTGCTGTTGGCAAATGTAAGGTAGGGGAGACATTTTTTTTTGTCGGGTTCGCTGTATATCATACAAACGCCCAGTTTAAAGTTGTATTCCGGATCTTTTGGATAGTTGGAAACTAATTGTGCATATAACTTGTAGGCCTTTGTAAACTCATCGTCTTCAAATAATTTGTTGGCTTCTTTTTTTATATCTTCAACTGAAACATTTTGCGAAATAACAGGACAAGAAATTATAATTGCTAATAAAACAAGCGTTTTTTTAACAACTTTAAGTTCAGGTAATAAAACGTTCTGTAAGGTATCAAACCTTAGTCTCATAGTCAGTTGCCGTAAAATTAATAATATTATTATATTTATTGTATTAGGTGCTGTAAATATTAAAAATCCATACAGGTGGTGTTAAAAATAAGATAAATTAACTAAAATTTAAAATTAAAAAAACTATATTTGCTTATTAACCTTTAAAAAACAAAAAAATGATCAAAAAACTACTAACTATTGTTGCAATTGCCTCATTTGCAACTGTTAATGCCCAAAGCGGAAAGCTTGTAAAACCAAAAGGAACTGCTACAGGTCTTATCCCCAATTCAAATGTACAATTCGTTCCAAAAGTAAATGTTGCTGTGTGTAATGATACATTAACCGGCGCAAATAATAACGATACTTTATTTACTTATTCAATTAACAGTGGTACTGTTCACGGTTATGTTGGAGGAAATAACACATATGGCGATAAAGAAAAAGCAGAAGCTTATTCTTCAACCGGTTTAGTTGGTACAGCTCAAATCACTGGCGGTATTGTTTTATTTTACAAACATGCAACTGCAAATATTGGTACTCACGGTACGAGTAATGTTGTGTTTAAATTATACCCGGGCAATAACACAACAGGCCCAACTGGCGCTGCTGTTAACACATTCACAGCTTCATTAACTTCAATTTTAGCTTCTTCAACAGCTACTAACCATGTAACTTATTGCGGAACATCAACGTTGAATTTCTCGAGCAATATCATCAGACCGTATAGCTTTAATTTCCCTACTGCTACACCGGTTACCGGCGACTTTTTATTAGCTGTGCAATTACCAACAACAAGTGGTGATACAGCTGCTATCTTTGTAACCAGCGATAATGGCCACAGTGCTTCTACAGCATGGGAAATGCAAACACCAAGCACATGGGTACCATTTGATGATGGAACCAACGCTTCATGGCAATTAGATGCTTCTATTGCGATTTTACCAAAAATCAGTTGCATTACTGGTATCAGCAAAAATGGCTCTTCATTAGAGAAGAACATTTCGATTATGCCAAACCCAACAAATGGTTTAACTAATATTTCTTTCGCATTTCCTACAACACAGGATCTAACCGTTAACGTAACAAACTCTTTAGGACAAGTTGTTTCGGTAAACAAATACACATCTGTGGTAGCTGAGACTGTTTCTTTGGACTTAACCAACCAGTCAAACGGTATTTATTTTGTTACAATCAGCAATGGCCAGGAAAAAATGGTTCAACGCGTAATATTGAACAAATAGTTTTAATATAAATTCATAAAAAAGGCCGCATTACAGCGGTCTTTTTTATTTTACAAAACACCTAAAAGGCATTAGAGATAGCCGATAGAAGGGACAAGCGGATTAAATTGTTAAAAAAATAACTATGATTATTTATTTTACACGTTTGATATTTATTTTTTATATATTTGGTACTTAAACATCTTAAAAACTACAAACATGATCAAAAAATTACTTTTATTAGGTTCGGCAGTGTTCGCATTTACTGCATCAGTAAACGCACAAGTCGATTACATTCTTGGTACTTCTCCGGCTGTGGCAAAACACGCGGCAACTGATGTTAACAATAGCAATGTACAAGCAAAAACAGCAACGGCAAATGTCGTAGATACATTATGGTATTTTTATAACAAACATTTTTATAGAAATCCTGCTTCTACAGGTTTTTATACATTAAAAAACTCTTTAACTACCAGTTCTACTGCAGTTACTCAGGGTGGTGCTATCTTTAAAAACTCTGGTTCTATGTTAGTATCAGGTGCTGAAGCTATTGCTTTAAGACAAGCTTCTTCTCCTAGTCCAACTGTTAACTTAGGTTTATTCTTATATAATGTAGTTGGTGGTCTTCCAACTGGTGCTCCAATTGCTTCAGTTCAGGTTGGTGTTTCAACTTCAACTGCCGGTTCATTTGTAGGTGGTAACTTTTTAGCCCCACAACTTGTAACAGGTGATTTTGCAATTATGATGCAAAACATATCTACAAACCCTGCAGATACTTTAAGATTATTTATTGATAACGCTTTACAGGCTTCAGCTACAAGCACTAATACTGCTGCAAAATATGGCGAAGGTTTAGGTGTTATCCAAATTGGCGGTACTACTTTCTCACTTACAACAGGTTTATTCATTTCAGGTGGTGACCTTGAGTTCATGGTAGCTCCACGTGTTGCTTACCAGGCTTCGGCTGGTGCTGTAACTCCAACTACAACTCCACTTTGTACTGGTTCTGCTTATACATTCTCAAACACTTCTTCAGCCTGGATCGGAAACCGTCAGTTCAACTTAAATCAATTTGCTGTACAATGGACTCCATTTGCAAATCCGGCTGCTACATCAATGAATGCTGACCCTGTTTATGTTTGGGCTTGGGGCGATCTTACTTTAAATACTACTACAAACGGTACTGTTACTTCAGTTTCTAAAACTTATAACACTGTTGGTACTTATGCAGGTACTTTAACTGCTAACATTCAAAAAATGAGTGATTATAACAATACCAAACTTACCGATTTAGCCAACTTCTCAAAAACCACTGCTGCTTGTACTGGTATCCAAACTATTGCTGGTTTCGAAAACTTTAATGTTTATCCTAATCCAACAGTTAACGGTAAAACTAACATCAGCGGTTTAACTGGTTCAAACAAAGTTGTAGTTTATAACATGTTAGGTCAGGTTACTTTAACACAAACTGTTATCAACGAATCAGCTTCGATCGATCTTTCTGCTCAACCAGCTGGTAACTATATCATCAGAATTACAAATTCAGATAATGTTACTAAAACAGTTAAAATCATTAACCAATAATTGTAATTAACATTTATTTTAAAAAGCCCGGTTTATTCCGGGCTTTTTTTATGCTAAAAAATGATACTTTTGTGGCTCTGAGAACTATTAAAATATTTATACTGTTTGCCTGTGTTATATCGCTTGTTTCCTGCGATAACTTCAATAAGCTGCTAAAAAGTACAGATTATGAGTTAAAAATGGCCAAGGCTAAAGAATATTATGATAAAGGGCATTATATAAGGTCGTCTCAATTATACGAAGAGCTTATTCCCATTGTAAAAGGTACAGATAAGGCAGAGGAAGTATACTATTATTACGCCTGGAGCGAGTACTATATGGGCGATTATATTATTAGCCAGTACCATTTTAAAAATTTTACAAAACAATTCCCTATCAGCAAGTATACAGAGGAATGTTACTTTATGAACGCCTATTGTTATTTTTTAACCTCGGCTAATTATAAATTAGATCAAACCAGTACTAAAAATGCAATAAAAGAGCTTCAGTCTTTTGTAGATATCTTTACGCAAAGCACCCGTATAGACAGCTGCAACGCGATAATGGATATTTTGCATGGTAAATTGGAAAGAAAGGACTATGAGATCGTAAAACAGTATTATAAAGTAGACGATTGGAAGGCTTCTATCGTTTCTACCAAGAATTTTATTAAAGAATACCCCGGAAGCAAATACAACGAGGAAATGTTCTATTTATTGATAGACTCGTACTATTTACTGGCAATTAACAGCGTACGGATCAAAAAAGAAGAGCGTTTAGACCTGGCCATCGAAAATTATGTAAAATTTTTAGATCTGTACCCAAAAAGTTCGTATCTTAGCGGCGCAGAATCTATTTATAGCAGCTGTAAAAAAATAAAAGAAAATTTAGATTAACATGGATTTTAAAAAAACAAACGCAGAACAAAGTATTGTAACACGCGATATTCGTAGGTTTGATGCCCCAACAGGCAATATTTACGAAGCAGTTTCTATTATGAGCAAGCGCGCTAACCAAATCAGTTCGGAGTTAAAAGAAGAATTATCGAGTAAATTGCAGGAATTTAGCAGCCATACTGATAATTTGGAAGAAGTTTTTGAGAACCGCGAGCAAATTGAGATCTCAAAACATTACGAAAAATTACCAAAACCAACTCTTATTTCGATACAAGAGTTCTTAGAAGAAAAAGTTTATTTCCGTAACCCGACAAAAGGTACAGAATAATCTTTCAATAACCTTTTAAAAGGCAGTAAGCAAAGGCTTTACTGCCTTTTTACTTTTAATAAAGGCCATGCTTTACAATAAAAAAATAATCCTGGGTATTACAGGTGGCATTGCCGCCTATAAATGCGCGCACCTGGTTAGGTTATTAGTAAAACAAGGCGCCGAAGTAAAAGTTATTTTAACCCCGGCAGCATCCGAGTTTATTACCCCTCAAACACTTTCTGTACTTAGCAAAAACGAAGTGGTTATCGATTTTTTTGATGCCAATTTTAACTGGAACAATCATGTAAAAATGGCCGAATGGGCAGATCTGTTGCTTATTGCCCCTTTAACGGCCAATACACTTGCTAAGATGGCCTCAGGCTTGTGCGATAATGTATTGATGGCCACTTACCTCTCTGCAAAAAGTAAATGTATTGTGGCGCCTGCTATGGATCTTGATATGTACAGGCATCCTACCGTTAAACAAAACCTGGATACTTTAAAAAACAACGGCAATTTAATTATACCGGCCGAAAGCGGCGAACTGGCCAGTGGCCTTGTAGGCGAAGGACGAATGGCAGAGCCCGAGCACATAGTTGAATTCGTTATTAATTATTATAAAAATAACCTGCCTCTTAACGGTAAAACCGCGTTGGTAAATGCAGGCCCCACATACGAGGCTATCGATCCGGTAAGGTTTATTGGCAACAGAAGCAGCGGAAAAATGGGTGTTGCCATTGCCGAAAGTCTTGCCGGGCAAGGAGCCGATGTTACGCTGGTACTTGGCCCAAGCCACGAAAAAATAAAAGATACAACTATAAAAATCATACGTGTAGAAAGCAGCGACCAGATGTTTGAAGCCATGCTTTCTAATTTTAAGGAAAAGGATATTGTAGTGTGTTCTGCAGCGGTGGCAGATTATAAACCCGCTAAAGTAAGCGGGCAAAAAATAAAGAAAAAAACAGAAGACCTGACTTTGGAGCTCGTAAAAACAAAAGATATATTAAGTGAGCTTGGCAAACAAAAAAAACACCAGTGCCTGGTCGGTTTTGCCCTTGAAACCGAAAACCTGGTAGAGTATGCCAAAGAAAAGTTAAAAAATAAAAATTTAGATATAATTATTGCTAATCCGGCCACCGAAAAAGGCGCTGGCTTTAGCGTAGATACTAATAAAATTACTATTATTGATAAACACAATAAAATCTCTAATTTTGAGTTAAAATCAAAACAGGATGTGGCAAAGGATATAGTAAATTACCTGATTGATTTTATAAAATAAAAATGAAAAAATTAATAGCTCTTTTAACTTTAAACTTTTTAACCTTAAACTTTATAGGGCAGGAATTAAATTGCCAGGTAACCATTAACTCTACACAAATTCAGGGTACCACCAATAAACAGATCTTTGATCAGTTGCAAAAAGCCATTTTTGAATTTATGAATAATAGAAAATGGACGAATGTAACTTATAACATTAACGAAAAAATTGATTGCTCTTTTTTTATCAATATAAAAGAAGCTTCCAACAACGAAGATTTTTCGGCATCAATACAGGTTATTAGCGAACGCCCTGTTTTTAAAAGCTCTTACAAAACACAGGTATTTAATTATGAAGATGATAATTTTCAATTCAAATTTCAGCAGTTTACGCAATTAGAATTTAACGAGAACACGTTTCAAAATAACCTTACCTCTGTTTTGGCATTTTACGCTTACGTGGTTATTGCTACCGATGCCGATTCTTTTGCGCCTCTTGGCGGCACCGAATACTGGCAAAAAGCGCAGTTAATAGTTAACAACGCGCAAACCGCCGCAGAAAAAGGCTGGCAAAGCAGCGAAAGCCAAAGAAACCGTTATTGGATAGCTGAAAATACATTGCAACCGGTGTTTAAAGGCATCAGAAACTGCAGTTACGAATATTGCCGCAATAGCCTGGACATTATGAATGAAAAAGTAGAAGAGGGAAGGGCCAATCTTTTAAAATCGTTAGATCTTTTAAAACCCGTTTACCAGGCAAGGCCCGCATCTTTTATCATGCAATTATTTTTTAATGCAAGGCGCGATGAGCTGGTTAATATTTTTAAAGGTGCCACGCCCGAAGAAAAGAACAAGGCTGTAGAGGTTTTAACATTGGTAGATCCCGCCAATACTACCAGGTATATGAAGATCCAGGACAGTAAATAGTTCTGTTACCTCCTGTTCAGCGCATCCAGTTTTTTATTTATATCCTGCAGCATTGCAAACTGCTTTGCCTGTGTATCAAACAATGTTTTTATCTGTTCTTCCAAAAGAAGATCCATTTTTTGATGCAGGCTTCTGATCTCCATCTCTGCCTTAAGATTGATCAAGTAATCATTCTCGCCGCGCATCCGGTCTTTTTCCTCCTGCCTGTTTTGGCTCATCATAATAATTGGCGCCTGCAATGCGGCAATGCAGGATAGAATAAGATTCATCAAAATAAAGGGATACGGATCGAACCTGCTGTTTTCCGGTAAAAAAGAATTAATGATTATCCAGATCATAAGCACTACAGCAAATATGATAATGAATTTCCAGCTGCCGCCAAAGCGCGCTACTTTATCAGAAATGCTTTGCCCGCGCGTTAAAATTTCTTTTTCGGGATTTAACAGGTTATTGATAATTAACTTCTCTTGTTTAATTGTTTCGTCTACTATTTGATGAAGTTTGTTGATGTGTTCGCTTTGTTCGCTTAACATTTGATCGATCTGTTTGTCTTCCATAAAATTTTATTATTTGTTTGACGTAATTTTTTCTCTTACAGCACCAGCTCTTGAAATAGGCGTTTGGCGGTTTGTTCAAGATCATCGCATAAACCCGGGTGAGGCCGCGATGTTTGAATGGCAGAGCTTCGTACAGCAGTGAGCCATCTAAAGCGCGAAGGAACATCCATAGATGCAATTGGCCCGCAGGAACTAAGCCCTTTGGCAATATTTTCAAAAGATTGCAGGTTTGATCTTACTTGTTCAATATCCAACTCCTTAGAGAACAATTGTAATTTTTGTTCATCAAGTTTAAAATATACCTTAATGAAGTTTGCTTTTTTGCAAAACAAAATAATTCCTGTGTTCAGAAACTCTTCACGCTCTACCACCGGTAAAACGCGAATAACGGCGTATTCATATAAGTGCTTTTCTTGCATTTTCGGCTTCGTTTACAAAAATTTCTGAATTACTTAAACGTATCGATAAAAATTTAAAATAAATATCTCTTAATGTTTCAGGTGTTTCACGGGTTTCTTCCCAATTTAACCATTCGTCGGGAATAAGGTCAACAACCGATCTTAATAATTCGGGGCCCAGTATTTTCTTAAATTCGTTATCGGTTTCTTTTAACAGGGTTGCCTGCTTTAACAATACATGTTCTTTTATGTAAGAAAAAGGGCTTTTTGCTTTGGTTTCCCAGTCTGTCCAGGTATACTGAAAATTAAGGCAGGAACCGTGGTCTATCAGCCACAGTTCTTTATGCCAGATAAGCATATTGGTGTTTTTAACAGAGCGGTCAATATTGGTGATAAAAGCATCCAGCCATACAATTTGCGAGGCCAGTTTTGCTTCAACAGTAGTAACTACAGGGTCAAAATTAATGGCCCCCGATAAAAAATGCAGGGCAAGGTTAAGTCCTTTGCTTCCTTTAAGAAGGTCCTGTATCTCTTCGTCGGCCTCGGTACGGCCAAAAGCCTCATCTAAATTGGCAAAAACCAGTTCGGGTAATTTTAATCCCAGGGCTTTGGCAATTTCGCCGCCTATTAATTCTGCAATTAACGATTTAACGCCATGCCCGTTACCTTTAAATTTTAATACGTATTTAAAATTATCATCGGCTTCGGCTAAGGCCGGTAACGACCCACCTTCGCGCAGGGGCTGTATATAGCGCGTTACATTAACGGTTCTTAAAGATGGATTATAGGACATTTTGATTTATTTGTACTTCAAATTTAAGTATTTTATAGATAGAACTATTACGCAGTTTGTGCGTATTCAATATTAAAAGTCCATTGTGAATTAAAACTACTGTATTTAAATTTTGCTGGTTTATTTTTTATTAATATTACGTATAAAAATAAAACAAATGAGATCATTCCTTATAATTACCCTGTTTGTAATAATGGCTTCGCCGCTTTTTAGCCAAACAACTTTTGACGAGATGAACTTTGATTCGGATTCGTTAACCACGGTTTACAAACCTTCGAGTAAAAAATATGCGTTTGTAAAATCTAAAAAAGGCACGGGTGGTCTTGTTAAAACCTCAAGCGCCGATTCAGTTTTAGCTAAAGCGCTTCCTATAAGTGAGATAGTACTGGTTTTTTCTGAAACCGACCCTGCAGATATTACAGAACGCGAGAATGATAACCGCCAGCGTTGGGAAAATCTTTTAACCACTTATCCTGAGTTGTTTCAATTTAGTACTACCTACAAGAACTTTTGCCAGTGCAAAGCAAACGGCGATGCCGAGGCCTTTAAAAAATCGCAGGGCTTTTATATTTATTATGGAGCAGAAGAGCCTAAGGCGGAAGAAAAACCGGTTGTAGCAAAAGTGGAAGAGAAAAAAACGGAGAAAGAAAAACCGGTAAAAGAGAAAAAAGAAAAAGCAGAGAAGGAGAAACCAGCAGAGAAAGAATTGGCAACAAAAGTGGAAGAGAAAAAAGAAAAACCTGTTAAAGAGAAAAAAGAAAAAGAGTCTAAGAAAAAAGAGGAAGAACCTGTAGTAGAAAAAAAGAAGAAAGAAAAGGAGCCGGAAGAAGAGCCTGTTGAGGTTGTAAAAGCACCGGTTGTAAAAAGAGAAGGCTATAGCAAACCCAAAAAAGCCAGGGATAACAAAGCCTGCAGGCCACCATGTTATGAAGGGGGCGATGAAGATCTGAATAATTTCTTTAAAGAGAACATTGTACTTACAAAAAAACAAAGAAGCAGCGACCTGATGTCGGTAGTAAGGTTACAATTAAATTTTGACGGCTCTATTAAAAAAACAATTATTACCGGAACCGATGAGGTAATAAATAAACTGGTAGAAGGCGCTATTAATAACATGAACCTTTGGTACCCGATGGTAAGAAATGGGGTAACCGTTAAATCGGAAGTAAAGATCACTTTAAAATATGATAAAAAGACCAAAGGCCTAAAACCTTCGGAGATAATGATAACGCCGCGTCCTGCGCCTAAATGTATAACCTGCATGACGGATGCGGAGATAGGGATAGAATAAAAAACTAAAAAAGCCGCAGGTAGCGGCTTTTTTTGTAGACAGGAGAATGTCAAACCCGAAACAGTTAGGTAGCCTTTTAGCTAAAATTGACGATAATCTGAAGGCTTTTCTATTGCTTTACAACTTTGTAATTTACTTTAGCTTCTGAATTGCTTATTTCAACAAGGTAAACTCCGCTCGCATAGTTCTGCAAATTTATTTGCGCCTTTCCGGCAATTAATTTCTCATGATAAATAACCTCACCAATACCATTATGAATAAGCAAATCAGCGGATACAGGAAGATCAATGGTGAAATTTTCTGCGGATGGATTTGGATATAGACTAAGTCCGGCCAATACACCATCATGATGGTTAATACTAGTGCAAAGCAGAACATTTACACTTGATGTAGCTGTATTTTGTGAAATACATCCTACGCTACTAGTCCCTATTACAGTGTATGTTGTATTAACTGTTGGACTTACAATAGTGTTACCACCTGCAATTGTATAAGTACTGGCACCCCCGGGGATAATTGTAAATAAGCCGCCAACGCAAATACTGCCACTGTTAACTGTTATTGTGGGATTAGGATTAACGGTTAAATTTGCTACTGCAGTATTTGTACATGAGGTAACCGTATTAGTACCAGTAAATGTATAACCTGCGCTGGCGGTTGGTGTAAATGCCAGGCCGTTGGTAATACCACCAGACCAGGTATACGTAGTTCCGCCGGTACCACCAAAAACAACTGTATTACCGGGACAAATTTGCAAACCGGAAGATGTAAAATTAGGAGCTGCAATTGCGGTTGTATATCCAGAAACCACACCGCCTGGTGCCACCCAATTTGATACAGGGCCGCTTAAAGCAAAGCCGGTAAGAGTTCCTGTAAAAGCATTTCCAGACGCATCTATAAGTGAAGTTACTGTGGGGTTCGCGGCGCTGGCAATTCCTTCATTAAAATGATAGTTGGCAATTAATCCGGGAGTACCAGCCGGAATTTCACAGTTCATGTAAGTAGCTATCTGGCATGCAGTCCTTGCTACATTCCAAATTCTTATCTCATCTAATTCACCATCCCAGTTTTGATTATTAACATTCATACCTATAACTATTGAATTTGTTGTAGTGGCAAAAGTATAATTTGCAGTATTAGTACTTGAAACAACGCCATTAACATAAGTGGTCATCACTGTTCCATCATAAACGCCGGCAACGTGTTGCCAGATTCCGGCAGTTGCAGTTGCTGGCCCTGTAGGCAGCCCCGTATAAACAGGGCCAACTCCTGTGCCAACAAAAAAGTCAAAATAATCATTGGCCCGGGAAAGTAAAAACTGCAATTGTTCTGAAGGTGTCCGGAGGTTACTTACAATTGAATGTCCGCCCGGCGAAAGGGAATTAGGTTTAACCCAGGCTTCCAGAGTTACTTTGTTTCCACCTACAAAATAAGAAGTGCTTATTGAAGAAGGCAAAGTAATGTAGTCACCTGAACCGATAATGTTTATTGCCGATCCAGTTTGAGCTAAATAATTAATAGGTCTAACAATCAGGATAAATAGCACTATTACTCCAAAAATTTTAGATAGATTTTTTCTCATATTTTTACTTTGATTAAAGTAAAAATACGTTTTTTTTAATCGAACCACTGAAATAATTCAGTTTTCAGTTGCATTGCTAAATTATCAATGGATTGGAGCCAAAATAAAAAAGGGACTTCTCAAAATATTGATGAGAACTCCCTTTTAGTACCCTACGGGTTGCAAATATCGAACTTTTTGAATGATTTTGAGCGCATTAGGATTTTGATGAATTCAGGATGCCTGACATCAACCATATTATTACAGAAAAAACGGTAATTATTTTCCGGTTACTTCATTTTGTTGAACATATAACGAGCAATTTTCCATTGTCCGTTTAGTTTTTGTAAAACAAACAATTCACGATTTTCTTCCGGAACAGTTTGACCATTGGCATGTATTAGTGTTGTTCCTTTGGAGGTTGTTCTAGCAAAAGCAAAATCGCCTGAGATTTCGATTTCATCAATAAAAAACTCAATATTCAACTGAATAGATTTGAAAACAAATTCGTAAGATGCTTTCACTTGTTCTTGCCCGATTGCTGATGGAGCGTTTGAAGGCATAAATACTCCGTCATTGGTGTAAAGCGGTAATACTTTGTTTACATCTGAAGTATTTAAAGCGTCACGATATGAGAAAAGTAATTTCTCGATTGCTGATTTTTCTGTTTGATTATTCATTGTAGTTTTATTTAAATTATTAGAATTATTTTTTGTTTCGTTATTGCATGCTGCTAACGTTGTAACAAGCAATGCCGTAAATATTAAATTTCTCATTAAAAGGATTTTCCGTGTTTTACATTATGCTGTAGCAATTTTTGCTTCCGAAATCGATACTGCTTTTCCAAGTTTACCAAACTCGTGTAAGTCGCCAAACACTTCAATTTTTATTGATTGGTCTATTCCTCCAACATGGAAGGGTTCAAAACCACTTGCTATAATAAGCTCTTCAATTTGCGAATTAGTGTTGATGTTATCTGATGCATAAAACAAAGTCTTTCTATCGGGTTCACTGAATGCTACATTTTTTAAGGTTGCCGCACCTAATGTTCCAAATGCTTTTACCAATTTCACACCACTTGGAACAAATTCCAAAAGAACTTTTGCTGCCGACTCATGTTCTCCAATAATTTTTTTGAAACCTCCGTTTCCGTCCGGAGCTATTGGATTTGACACATCAACTATAACTTTACCTGAAAGTTCAGTTGCGTAATTTTTAAGAAACTCTTTGATAAGACTAAAACCTATTGTAGGGATTACTACATCCGCTTCCTTGATAGCTTCGTTAATTTCTTTTGCTATTACATATTCTCCGGTTGCGTTAGCAAATGCCTTTGCTTTCTCAGATTCTCTTGAGGCAACAATCACATTGTGTTTACCTTTTGCAAGATTTGTAGCTAATACTTTTCCAATGTTTCCAAGTCCAATTACTGCTACTTTAGTTTGTGTTGAATTTTTCATATTACCTTTTTTAATTGTATTTTATATGTCATTATTGACAATACAAAGGTGCAATGAGAAACAAAACCTAGCCTATAAGCTACCTTAAGAAATACCCTTAATGTATATTAAGGGTTGAGATTACATTGTAACCCTTTCATTTCGAATTTTACTCAGAAATTCAGGCGTTATTCCAAGATAGGAAGCTATTTGTGTATTTGGAAGGCGCATAGCAAGGCTTGGATATTGAGCAAGGAAAAAATCATATCTTTCTTGAGCTGTTGAACTGAAAGTCTGTAATAAGCGATTTTGCAATTCGATATATTTATCTTCAATAATAACCCGGAAGTTTCTATCAAACTTTGGGTAGTTAGTATATAAAAACCAAAGATCACCTTTTGAAAGCTGGAGAATCGTACAGGGTTCTATTGCTTCTATAAATAATTTAGAAGGTTTCTCTTTATGTAAGCTATCAAGATCGGCAATCCAATCGTCTTCAGCAGCGAACAATAGATTGTGTTCTTTGCCGTTTTTGTCCATACCATACATTTTAAAACAACCTTCAACAACATAAGTAAAGTGTTTACAGATATCATTTTCTTGTAAAATAAATTGCCTGCGTTTTATTTTACGTTCTGTTAAACGGCTGGTTAAGGCTTCTCTTTCCTTATCGTCTAGTGCTAGGTAATTATTAAAGTGTTTAACTATATTCTCCATTGTTACTGTAAAGATAACAAAGGCAATCTATTTTTTTGAAGTTGAAAGCTCTTTTAATTCATTGTTTTCCGGAGGAGATTTTTGGTGTAGGTCATAGAATAAGATTGACAATTTTTCCAAAGTAGAAATTGTTTCCTGTGCCATCTCATCTGTGTAATTTTCGAAGCCTGGAAATGACCTTAGTTCCTCAATGCTTAATCGTTTGTGGTTGCTCATAATTTGATTCTTAGAGGGTGAACCGGACTCTAACTTGCAATTGCTTCATTATCAGTGCAACTAGAAATTCGAATTATTTTACCACTAAAATATCGAAATGATTTTTTATTTGAGAATCCTTGATTCTACTGGGGTTTGGAAACAAAAAAGCAGACTATTAAAAAATAGTCTGCTTCAGTACCAGTACCCTACAGGTTGAAATTATCGAACTTTATCGAGGATTTTAACAAAATTAGAAAGTTAAAAGCTTTCATGGAAATTAAACAGTTTGCGTAAATTTTATCCGCATAACCCTAAGTTCTTTATGCCAGTTTTTATATGAACTTGACGGATTATCCGTCAATATTGACGGTTTATCAATTTTATACATTCAAATCAGCCCCTGTTAAAAATCAAATAAAAAAGTAGGGGATTAGCTTTTGCCTCAATCCCTCTTAAGTAATTTTACCCTTTTCGTTTCAGATAATCTAACAATTTCAACAAAATAAACGCCATCAGAATATTTTGTTAAATCGAATTGTAAGTTTTCAGAAGCATTATCAAGTTTAATATAGGTAATCTCTTGACCAAGCGAATTAAAAACTCTCACAAATCCTTTTTCGATCTGCTTATCAAGTTTCAAATTAAATATTCCCGTACTTGGATTTGGATAAATTACCGGTTCATTATTTAAATCATTTTGTGCCTCGATTCCTGTGCAAGTTGAAACGGAAACGGTAACAGAGCTAAGATCACTACAACCAATAAAATTAGTTGAAGTCACAGAATAAGTTGTGGTTACTGAAGGCGAAACTACAATGGTATTAGAGATTGATCCAGTATTCCAATAATAGCTATTACTTGCTCCAGAAACTGTAATTGTTGATGACTGCCCTGCGCAAATAACAGAATTTGTATTGGCAATAGTGACAGTTGGAGTAGGACATTGAAAGCCCTTCACAATATGATTTTGTGCGCTGCAAAACAAAATGTTTCCCGAACCATCATTAACTATTCCGATTGGTATTCCTGCCCCAGAATAAACCGTGTTAATTACTCCCATGCTATTAATTTCTCTGATTGCATTGTTAGCCATATCACTAATGAAAACATTGCCATTGCCATCTAAACTAATGCCTTGCGGCGTATTTAATTGTGCTGATGTTGCCAAACCTCCATCACCGGAGTATCCTTGAGTTCCATTCCCTGCTATTGTTGAAATTATTCCTGAGGTATTAATCTTCCTTATGCAATGATTTGACCCATCCACAATATAAATGTTACCCGCTGCATCAACTGTAACCCCATGAGGGAAACTTAACTGCGCATTTGTAGCCAATCCTCCATCTCCCGAATAACCAGCTGTTCCCGTACCTGCTACGGTCACTATGGTTCCAGAAGGAGTTACTTTTCTTAAAACATGATTATTGTATTCCGTAAAATAGATATTTCCTAAAGCATCAACAGCTATTCCTGAAGGTGTTCTTAAATTTGCAGCTGTTGCCGAACCACCATCACCTGAATAGCCATAAACACCATTTCCTGCAACTGTGGTTATAATTCCTGAAACAACCTTTCTAATTCTGTTATTATACCAATCTGAAATATACACGGTATTCGATACCACCGCAATTCCTGACGGAAAATTTAGTTTAGCAGTGGTTGATGCTCCTCCGTCACCGGAAAATCCTGAAATTCCATTTCCAGCAAGTGTATTTATAACACTACTCGTATTAACAATTCTTACACTGTAATTCCAATTTTCTCCAATATAAAAATTACCAGAAGCATCTTTAGCCAGTCCATAAGGGTAATTTAACTGAGCTTGCCAGGCCATTCCCCCATCACCTGTATAGCCCTGCGAACCATTTCCTGCAAATGTGTATGTTGTTATAATTTGTGATTTAACCACCATACTTAAGTACAACGAAAGCACCAATACTGAAAAATATTTGAAATAATTCCTCATTATTTTATTACCCTAATCCTATGATTAAACGTATCTGTAAAATAAATAGCACCTGTTGCGCTGATTGCAATACCAATTGGCCCAGCGATTTCTGAAGCTGATGCCAGTCCATTATCCCCTTTTAAGCCTCTAATACCATCGCCTGCAATAGTTGAAATGATACCTGATGTGTTCACCTTTCTAATGCGGTTGTTTAACATGTCAGTAAAATAAACATTGCCACTAGCGTCAACAGCTACTCCTTGTGGCATGGCTATTTGTGCAGATGTTGCAGAACCGCCATCACCTGAAAACCCTCGAGTACCATTTCCAGCAATTGTGGTTATATTACTACTGTTGTTTTGCACACTCAATTTTCTTATGCGATCGTTACCTGAATCAACTATATAAATATTTCCTGAAGCATCAATTGTTATCCCATGAGGTCCGTTAAGTTGAGATGCATCTGCTCGTCCACCATCTCCTGAAAAACCTTGTACGTGTGGTGTTCCTGCAACTAAAGTAATAATTCCAGAGGGATCTATTTTTCTGACAACATGATTGGCGTACTCAGTTATGTAAATATTTCCTTGCCCATCGATGGCAATACCTGAAGGCGAACTAATGTTTGCAGATGTTGCAAGCCCACCATTACCCGAATAGCCTGCATTGCCTGTACCGGCAATTGTTGTTATAATCCCTTTTGTATCAATTTTTCTCACCTTATTACTGTTCCACTCTGCAACATAAACGTTACCAAGAGCATCCACGGCAACAGCACTTGGTAAGTTCAACGGAGAGTCCTTTGCAGAAGAATTATCAGGGGAGCTTCCAGTTTTTCCATTGCCACCTATAATACTTATAACATCATTTGATTTAACACACCTAATCATGTTTGAAAAATGCTCCGCAACAAATACATTACCGTTAATATCTGTCGCTAAAGCATACGGATAATATAACTTACTAAAACTAGCCGAATTGTTATCCATTATAACACTATCAACTCTGATTGAATCTGTAATAGGCAGTTGACCTGCGCCAATTCCAGCAATTGTTGTAACGGTCTGTCCATCAGAACAAAACCACGAAACTAATAGGCCTACAAAAAGTTTTTTCATTTTCATGCTTTTAAAATCTATAAAAATTTAAGTAAATCATTTTTCCCTAATTTAACACCACTCTGTAATTCAGTAACATTGCCTCCCTTTGATATTAGGAAATTAATCATAAGATTTACATTTTCAAAATCAGCACTTTCGGTCAACACTATTCCAATCCCAATATTTTGATTTAAAAAAAGTACATCTATTGGAAAGATTTCAACTCCCACATTGTCATTTTGATAGCAGATTTCATGAATTTTGTAGAAATCCATTTTTTCACGGTCAAATTTTATCAATAAACAAAACGCCATATTAAAATGTTTTAAAATTCACTGAATAATTCAAATTGTTTCGATTTCTAGGCTCAATTACTTTTGAAATTTCAGAAATCAAATAGCTAAGATTCTCATCGGAGATTTCCTGTCCCCTTATATCAAAATATATTATTTGTGAACATCCTTGAGGTAACTGAGATTCTGCCCAAAAAATTCGAGAAGCTATAAATACAACAATATCGTTTATTTTCTCCATGGATGTTAAATCAAAATTATATACGAACAGTGCTTCGTTTTTTTGCTGATTAAACCCGCTAGTTAACAAATGACCCCAATCCAAATTTTTCATTTTACTTGACCTTAAATGTTACTGTAATGTTCGGGGTTCTTGTTCTAGTCAGTATTTTATTTGTAATCTCTTGCATCATTTTTGCTGATACTTTTTGCCCACGCACATCTATAACTACACTTTGCCCCGTTCCTTTAGGTAAATGAGTTTGTCTTTTTATTATCTGCTTAGAGACATCATTAGCTAACTTGTCACGTCCTTTTGAGCTCCCAACTTCGTAATTTTTCACTTCGAGTGCATCTCCAACTTTGTAGCCATCAGGTTTTACACTTCCTTTAGTGTTTGAAGATACCTTTTTTCCATTTTTAAAAGATTGCTGAGCTTCATAATCGCTGGTAACAATATCCTTTTCTGATTGCTGCCAAGTTGGTCGTTTGCTCGAAGTCGTTTGTTGCTTTTTTGGAAGATCAGATGGTTTTTCCGTACTCATTTTAGAGGTAGTACCAACAAGTAATCCTCCCACAGCATCAGTAGCCATAAATAGCGACTGCACCCCTTCAAGTGTGTATCTGGTATGGGGATCAAAATCTGACATCGTAGCAGTATAGGCTTCATCCTCAGTTTTGAAAAGATAATGTAATCCGTCTGGCGCTTCTACTACATAAACAGGAAAATAACTTGGCTGAGTTCCAGTAGCTTTTGAATATAGATTAAGAACCCAATTGCCGTAATCAACCTCACCAGTACGATTCACAATACACTGACCATATTCATTATAATCATTAACTTTAAAGAAAATCCACTCTGCGCCGTCAACATCTATTCCATCAATTGGAGAGTTTGCAGCGAATTGGTAAGGAGTATACCACGGATAATCTTTGGAAAGAGGATCCACCGACAAAAATTTACCTAACCTCGGATTATAAATTCTTAATCCATAATCATATAAATTGCCATTTCCATACACTTCATTATCAGCTTCCTTGTCATTGAACCCATAACGGTATTTTAAGGTATTGTAACGTCTGCCATAAAGTTCTTGCCCAAATGGATAGTAATCGCTAGAAGAAACAATATTTGCAACATAGTGATCAGTAATATTAGGATTGGATATTTGTGCGATTTGAATTTTCTTATCCGAAATAGTGCTTACTACATTACCTAAGTGATTGTAAAGTTCATATTGTTTATCACCCAAAAAAATCTTACTGCTATCCAAATTTAGTGATGCACCTATCATCTCATAATTTAAATCAACTACTCCTACTCGCTTGTTTCCAAAGATTTCATGTCCCGTAAGGTTATATTTTAGACTTGTCCCAGAAATAAATTTTACATATGTACTTACAACGTTTCCTTCTGCGTCTCTACTATAATATGTAGAATTAATCCAAACGTTTGATGAAGTATAAATATGTTTGGCAATTCGGTCTCCTTTCACATCATAATCATAATAAATATTTGGTTTTGAACTTGTAACCTTTCTAATTATTGCCTTTACTTTACCGTAGACAGTCCACTTGATTGTATCTACTTCTTCAAATTCGTCATGAACCAAATTTCCAATTTCATCATATTTGTAATTCGAATTCACGTTCACGTTTGTATAAGAACCCTGATCTTTTATATCACCAAAATTGGCAGGGGTCGAAGTAACCCAATCATTCACATGATATAATCTATTGCGACGCTTATTTCCAGTTAAAATTTCGTAACGATAAGTTAGTGAATCTATAGTAGAACCAACTGAGTCTCTTTTGACTTGCGTTTCTATATTTCCATTGGCGTCATAAGTGAATGTATTACGATACATCCCAAGTATAGCCCCTGTAGACAACCATGCGTTAGAAGATGTAGTATCAATATTAATGAATGACGAACTCCGTTTTATACGATTTAGTTGATCATATCTATAAGAATTTCCTAATGGCAAGGAAATAGGATCTTTCACAATACCAGTTAGCGTACTGTCCGGTTTACTTATTGTACTCACCATTGCCGAAATATTTCCATTAAATAAGTCGTTCCGACTACTTATCAAGTTGGATCCACCAGTATATGCTTCAAATCGAGTTGAAGATGTATTCCATTTGTTATAGTCCACAGCCTCGTAATCTCCTTTATAAAAAATTAAAGAATATCCCATAGCATCCTTGGCAAAATTGGCATTCGGGTTAACAAACGAATTATCACCATCTCTACCCATGTCCATACTTTTCTTAAGAGAATTACTATTTACCCCTTTGGTCCAACCTTGTATTGTGTAAGCATAATCCATTCCCTGAACATGATCCTTTCCGTATTCCACCCGTGCCAATGGTCCATGTGCATAATAGAAATACTTAGCATCAAGTTGATATATCACATCATCAGTACTTGTTTCTACTTTTGTAATTCGATTATCCGCATCATAAGTATATCTGTGAGCAAATTGATCAACCTGGCCAGGAGAGTATATTACTTTATTAACCTTCCCACTGATCAAATCATATAGGTAATCTATTTCTTTTATTGTTTGACCATTCACGCCCACTTTTTTATTTTGCTGCCAAAGAGTTGCAACATTTCCGTGAATATCATAGCTGTAATGTGTACCATGATTGTAAGTGCTGTCTACTCCATCAAATACGTCTTCAAAGGTGGAAGTTGCAACTCTCTTCCTAAGATTGCTTTGTGTGGCAAACGTATTTGACAAAATACTTTGAACGTCATAATAAGTTTTAGTTACTTCTCTTCTTTGACCTGCGCCTGTGATCCATAATTGCAATTTAGAATCATCAATTACATTTACATTATAGTAACTGTTAACAAAACTTCCAAAAATGCTGGTGAATTTTGGTGAACCGCTTGTATGGTTCTCATATTTTTCGCCAACTTCAACAATTCGTCCGAGTGCATCGTACAAAGTGTAACTGAAGGCTTGTTTCACTAGGTTGTTTTGTGGATTACTCTTGTTAAACTGTTTGCTGTTTTGTGACACAACCAACCTGCCTAATTTATCATACCAAAAACGGGTCGAGTATAAATCGGATTGCTCTTTTAATAATCGCGCATAGCGATTTGGCGTTTGCAAAGCAATAACAATATTGTTATCCGCACCACCAATCATTCCACTATTTAAATTAGCAAAACCAATTGTTCTTAAATCAAGATTAAGAACCTGTGCATTGGTAATGTAATTCATATTAATAGCTGAAGAGCAGAATGGCTGCCAAGGTAAAGAGTTTGTTGCAAGTCCAGCTAATTGAACTGGAGAAGTGAGTTTCAACTTGAATGCCTGACCGTTGTCACCTACCATATAACCGGTGAAATTGTCTTGGAAAAATAAATCCTTGAAATTAATTGATCCGGCGGCAGCACCTGCAATTGGGGTATAACCAGTTTGCAGATAAAATGTTCCCGATTTGTAATAGTAAACACGTCCTCTGCCTCCGGCAGCAATGAACGAATTATCATTAAACATGTGTACAGTATTAAAGTCAGAAACCGGGGTTCCGGCAAAGGCCTGCCCCAAATAAACTATGTTAAAGTTCAAAGGCCCCGCTGTTGAAACCTGCATAGCTCTTGTTCTTGTACCGACTATAATACCCGCTCCATTAACCGAGTTATAGCTAATATCTATAAAATTTGTTCCTGCCGGAATTCCGGAAGTTGGTATTCCTGCCATAGAGTTATTATTAATGACAGAGGCATACTGACCGTTACCAATAAGGATACCTTGATTAGTTTTTGTTGCAAAAACCCTATTTAATTTTGGGCTACCCGGATCGGGGACAACAACCGACCATGAAACTCCACCGTTTGTAGTTCTGCGTATAACATCATTGGAATCTATTACAAAACCATTATTCACATCATAAAAATGAATGCTGTTAAGCCCTTTGGTATAAATATTCTGTGTGACATTAGAGCTTGTATTATAATAATTAGAAATAAAAGCATTGTTTCCAACAACAACTGCATTGGAAAAATTACTTCGGTAGGTTACACCATTTAGACCTTGAGTGTAAGTGCTAATGACTGAAGCTACAGGAGAAAGATAGCTTGGGGTATATAACACATGCCCTCCAGCTGATGTAATTAGTGCGCCAGTTGCAAAAGGCTCAATAGATACATCAGTTAAATGAGCAGACACGGAAGTTGGGATACTGATTAAAATTGGCGACTGTGTTTGAGCAAGCGAAATCTGGTACAATTTACCATTGTTGGCCGCTACTAAACCTGAGCCTGATGGGTTAGAGGCTATCGAGTTTAATTTTTCAATAGTGCCTGAATTTTTCAATTGCCAGTCTGTAATTCCACCGGTTGCATTTTTCCATACTGCGCCATCAATTCCTAATGCAATAAAATTATTAACCCCAGCGATATTCTTGACACAAGTGAATGCTGTTGGCACTACAGATTTTGTTACATCTGTCCAAGTTAAAGATGGTTGCGTTACATCGTTACAATATTGCACCAAGCCAGAATTACCAACCACCAACATTTCGTTGGAAGAATTACTAATGTCTGCGGCGGTTACTATCCCCGTGAGAGGGGATGCATTTACCAATTGAGTTGCAGTTGTATTTACGCCTGCGGTAAAATTAATTTTATGCAGCACATTATTTGTTCCGTCAAAAGCGTAAAAAGAGGTTCCCACGTTTTGATTATTGGATGTAATATCATTAAAAAATTTACCAATATAACCACCCGAAACAGGAACTAATTGGCAAATTGGAGAGCCATTATAAGGACGATAGAATGAATACAGTTTTCCAGTTGTTGTCAAAAGTATCGCCTGTATATCCGGAGTAGCAGCGGGGCCGGAATAAGACATTAGAACTTTCTTAAACGTTGCATCTGCAAAGGGAACCCCCATATATTGAGGTGCACCAATATACCAAGATGGTGTAGTTGCGTTTGCATCATACGTGAAAAACAGATAATTAATTGAGTAAATTGAAATATCCGGACTAACCATCATTGATACTAACTTACCCGTTGTATTATTTAAAATTGCATCCGCGCTCGAAAGGTTATATATAGAATAAGGATAAGCCGGGGTTGCAACTTTACTTATTCCAAAGGAAGGAACATTCATTAATACCCTCGACATAAGACTGTATCCAAGTCCAGAAGTACCCACAGCAATCACCCTCGATTGTGCTTGGTCATATAATTGTAGGGATTTATAATAATCTCCATTTGCACCCAATTGTTGCCAAGTGATACCTCCATCAAACGTTTTATACAATTTTGCTTTGCCAGGCACGCTATCAATTAGTGCAATACCATCAGTAGCATTTTTAAAATAAACATCTGTCATATTTCCTAAAACGGAGGTTGGAACAAGACTCCACATCGTATTTGGAGGGTTAGATTTTAAAAGCGTTCCTTCGTCTCCTACAGCAAATGCTACGGCATTATTAATGTATTGAACCTTTTTTAAATTGTTTACAAAGTAGTTATTGATCTTTGTCCAAGTTGTACCGTTGGTCGATTGAAATAAAGCACCCTTAATACCATTACGGGTAGTTGCAATATAGGTCGATGTACCATCGTAACTCAAACCTGTTAATGTATCTCCATTTGAAGCGCCAGTTACGGTTGCTGCTGAGAATGTTTGACCACCGTCATTAGTGTAATATAAAAATGGAATGGTGTTCTTTTTAACCCCGCCAACTACTCCAAATGTTGTACTAGAGAAATAAAGATTGTTCAATGAACCTGTGTAACGCGGCCCAGTTGTAGGGTTATATAATCCTGTCAACACATCCCAATTGTTACCACCATCAACGGTTTTGAATACCATTCCAAAATCAGAAACGGCATAACCCAAAGAAGGATTCACAAACTGAACCTTCTGCAAATTACCCGAAGAAACGCCGTTTACTTTTGTCCAAGTGCCACCGCCATCGCTCGATGTATAAACAAGTCCTCGTTTCAGGTTTGCTCCATTTTTAATGTATCCACATAAATATCCACGATTTGGAGAAACAAACTGAACAGAATTAATGATCAGCCCCGTATCAAGTCCATTCGGGTTGTAACCATCACAAATACTCATGTTGTCGTGATCAGGAAGTGATTGGAAAATTAATTGATTCAAAGAATTGTATACATAAGTTGTAGGCATTCTATGTTGCGTGAAGACATTTTGCTGATTGTAAGTTCGGTCACTAATAATTTGCTGTTCCTGTATATCGGTATATGCGGTTACGTTTATTGGCTCCACACCTTCAGGCGGAATTGTTTTTATAAGATTCCCTGCCTGATCGTAATAGTAAAGTGTAAAATGATATTCTTTGTCAACATACTTATAAGTGAAATTTTCAAGAGCGTTTAAACAATGTCTGGTGTATTTATCAGCAAAATAAGTGGTTAAACTGTCATAGTATTGCTGATACGCATTCGCTGCATTTTGTAAAGCCAAGTTGATTTGTTGCTGCTTACAAGGATTGTCATACTTAGTGTAAGGTGGAAAAACAAATGCTGAATCAGGTGGCCCTTTAACACAAGGCTTTTCATCGCAGGTTACCGATAAACTAAGCATAGAAGTTAACTGTGAAGGTGGTGGTCGCAATCCATTAATGATTGCATACAACCCTGCGGTAAATTTAGAAGAACAGTTACAAAAACTCGCATAAAAGGGCAATGGATTAATTAAGCTGCTAATGGTCGGATAGCCTAATCCGGGATTCGCCAAAACAAAATTATTATAAGCATTTACGGCATTATAATACTGACCATAACGGGCCTTACAAGAATCGGCTTGTGGAGTGATCGAATGTGGACAACCATTAAAGTGGTCTATATCCACTGGAGGATTCGCAGTCGGTGTAATAATGGCGTTTATAGAAAGAGTTGAAGGCGGTGGGGGCGGAATAAAACCATTGAGGTAATTAATATAAGCTAATACACAATTGCAATACCCAGCCAATTGGAAAGAATAAAAGGTTGGATATAAGTTCGGATTTAATGTTCCATTTGCAGCAGCATAAGTACTCGCATTGTAGGCATTGATTGTGTTTATATACGCAATATAATACCGTTGGCATGATAAATCAATTGGAGCATAATCATTTGGATTTACCTTAGCAGAAAGCGAAGGCAATACAGGAGGACAATTCACGGATGCCGTCGCTAAACTATTTACATACCCTTTGAACAAATTAAAACCTATACCTGAGCCACATAAATTATTAGTTGAAGCAATGGCATCGTAGCTGTAAAGTGGGTGCATGATATTTGCTTTCTTGCAACTGGCCTGAACAACAGAATTGTTTTCAAATTGAATGTGAACTTTTGAATAGATATCATATTCTTTTTTGCAGGAATCTAAATAAACAGGATTAGGATTGGTAATATTGAAATACTGGAGAATATCAAGCGGGTTAGGACCAGCTGCCGGATACTTCCTCAAATATCTTAAATAAACATAACTGGTGTCACATAAATGATTTTTGTAAAAAATGGTATCCTTAATAATAGAAAATATGGTTGCCCCATTCACGGCAGCAGCGCGAATATTATATGCAGTAACAGCATTAAAGTAACGTTTGTATTCACTGTTACAATTGGTAAGGTTACCGTAATAGTAAACAAAACTATCAGGACGCAAAAGCATTTTATTATCTATAATTGAGTCAAAGTTCACCAAGAATTTTGTGTAAGCACTTGCATTTAAAAATCCCTTGTCCGCATACGTCAGTAAATTCATCTTTTGAAGATTGTTTGGATTAGAAACACTTGTCCAACCATTCTTAATATTTACCGAATCAACCGCAGCACTATATGCCTTATAAGCAATAAGTGTTGGTTCATAACTTGCTATACTGCTTGCAACCAATGAGCTATCTTGTGTTTGCAATACTTTACTTAATGAGGCAAGATTTGACGTTGTGTCAAAGCCCGGTGAACATGAATTACAATTTTTAATTGGCCAACATGAAACTCCGTAGATTGTATCCTGATAAGTATTTGTACCATAAGTATAAGTCGCCAGTGCCCTGAAACTTGTATAATTCCCTGCAATATCAGGTGATCCGATTCCGCTTAATCCGCTAACGTTTGTTATGTTTGAAAAATTCCTTACAGTTCCATTGTTCCTCCAATGGAATAACTTAAAGGTACATCCACTAGCACCATTGTATAATTTTACTTTTAATGTATCAAAGTTCGGATTGGATGCAATACTTCCTGTATAAGTTCCACTTGTTGAGGTAAGACCTACAGGTGCATAAGATTTTAGTAAAGGAGAAAAAGAAGCAAGTGTATAAAGATTGTAATTTGTTGGATGCGTAGATAAAACTTCATTCACAAGTAACTCAAGGTCTTTACGTACTTTGTGTTCTTTTTCAGCGCACTCCGGAGGTGTTGGCAAACCACATTCACCCATACTTAAACCTACGGTTTGAGTTGGAGTAATTAACTCAGCTTTGCCATCTATGTCCGTAGTTTTAACGTTGGATGAATTTAAACCATCCAGTTTAAATAAGTTATTATAATTGCTTCTGATATTGGCAAACGTTACAACTCCTGTAAGACTTGGTGCAACATTAATAAAAGTCAATACAATCTTCTTGTTTACATTGGTAGAATCATAAAGGGTGTACTGGTTTGGGGAAACAAAAACATACTTAATTTTTGTATTGTTGGTCGCATCAAGAGTATTTTTGATAGTTGGAGTCAAAAATAATTTTCCAACCGGATCAAGATTAATTGCTTGCGGCGTTATTGAATTTAACCATCCTTTTGCTAAAACAAAATTCATCAAAGAAGCCATATTTGATGCAAACTGGTTTGGTGAACACTGTTGAGAGAAATTACAATCTTTAATATTTAAGCACGTAGCATTTCCTTTAATGTTTGCTGATAAAGTATTTGGGCCAACTTGGTAAACAGCTACGGCCTTAAATGCCCCGTTACCCGGTCCCGTTGGGTCAAACAATAACTGATTTATACCAATAATACTTGCAAAGTTTGGAATTGAAGTTCCGGTTTTGTCAATAGTGAAAACACATTTTACATTATTAGAAGGATCAACAATATTGGCTGTGAAAATATTTCCAATAGAGTTTATAACCTGCCAAGAATAATTAATAAAAGATGGGGGATTTGGTGGTGCACCACTTACTGCTAAATATAGATCAGGGTTAAATTCGTTCACAGTATTCAATGCAAGGTTATTCGTCAATAATTTACTACTACTTGTTAAACCATTTAAAAAACCTTGTAATTGGAATGCCAAAGGACACTGACCGGTTTGTTGATAGATCAAAGGGCCAACATTTGTATTTAGACCTGTATTGGCAGGGTCATAAAAACGTTTGGTAACACCCGAATAATAACTGAAGGTAGAATAATTACAAGGTTGAGAACCATCGTAAAAAGGAGAACCCGGATAATTATTAAAAGGAAAAGGGTAAATCATACCACTTGCGTAAGGATTATAGGCGTTTATTCCCATACAAGCATTACAGCCACCGTAATAACTCGAAAGTCCATCAGCGCAATAACGGGCATAGTAATTCTCACGCTTGAATTGCAACTTTTGTTTTTCCGCTAAATAAAATTGTCGGAAGAGTTTCCACTCTTTGTCTCTAACACTATCGTTTTGTGCTACTGTCCACAGTGGATTATAATCTTGTCCAAATTTTAAACAAGCAGCAGTCGGTAAAGCAGAAAAATTATTTCCACACCTTGCTATAATAGCAGCAACATCCGCCATTGTGTATGGGGTTGTACCAATAAAACGATAGTTATTGATAATGTAATTCATCTGTGCCTGCAAATTAATATTGTTCGGGGCAGCGTTCATATCAATAGTTGTATACTCACCGGTTTGAGGATTGGCAACGGTGCTGTATTGAAAGGCAGGGTTAGTGAAAAAAGGATCATATGGTATTCCGGCACCAGTAGATGACCAAATTGGCTTTATTTTTGAAAGAGCGGGCGCATTAGAAGTGTATGTTGGATAAATAAATTTATTTACTGCTTGAGCAAAAGTTTCAGTTTGCGCTAATAATAAATCTAGAGAATCGCTTGTCTTATTATCACCCGGAAATTTAATCCCATGATCTGAACACGAAACATAATAAGCATATTCCGGATGGTACATCACCAAAGATTTCGCAAAATTTGGATCCCACAATGGGATAAAATCAGAGAGGTTGAGTAAGTTTTCGGGGTAGGTTACTTTACCGTTAGTATTCGGATCAATGAATACGTTTGATGGATATACAACCGGAGGTGAGAAAACACCCGGCGATACTTCGGTTAAACTAACTGTTGTTCGGTTACCATTTTCATCTAAATACTGGTAGTAGAGGTTTCCATTCACCCTCATTTTTGGTGACCGCCAATACGCTTGCCCACCAAGAATATTAGGGGTTAATTGGTTGGCGGTATTAAACACGGAGAGAGGCTCACTACTCGCATCAAATGTTACACTATTAAATTTTCCGTACTGCCCACCTGGGCTTACATCGGAAAGCATCATTTCATAAGTAACGTCACATAATGTTTTTACTTTACATGGCTCATTACATTGGTCTACTAAAAAATCCCATTGGGCTGCTGTTCCCTGACCGGAAGAAACAAAGTTATCTCTGGTACCTAAAGCAGCGATACAAGCTGAACAAGTATTGTTACAATCTGTTGTATCAATTTGCGCCAACTCCGCTGCCTGAAACTGGCTTAAAGTTTTAAAGCAACTGTTATTAGTTGAATCCAAATAACTTTTTACATAAAAATCTTTTGCAGCTTTATTAATTTTCAAAGTTTTATTTACAGTATAAACTCCCGGATTAAGCACTAAGCTGAAAGATTCTGCTCCCGTAAACAAAGAAGGTCCGCTACAGAGTGTTGAGAAAGTGATGGGATTTCCGGGATTAAATTTACCAGTTACTTTATGTATAGAATCAAGAGGTAAGCCGCATTCATCCTTCACCAAAATATCCATGTCATAAACGCAATTAAAACAGATACCCGGTCGTAAGCATGCATCGTGAACTGTGTCAACCGTTAAATTATACTGGAATTCGTATAAACTAGTAAATGCAACCAAAAGCTGAGAAGAAAATACTATCTGATCATTTGACGGAGGAACTGTATTCAGTAAGCTTTGCCCAAGCGCATTTTTATTGAACAAATCAACTGTAAGTTTCGCTTGATTTTTATTGGCATAAGCTAAGGAGTCTAATCTTGTATTTGGTCCATCATAAGGAGGAATACCGGCAAGTGCTGTGGCAATTGTTTTTCCTTCCTGATTTAAATAAGTAACACTACTTTGTCCGTTAGCATCAATAACCACATTCTTTTTGAAATGAGAAGCATCACCCGTTTCAGAGCCAAATAAACGGTCTACTTGTAACTGATTTGGTTGTCCGTACAAATATTTCGTTTCTTTACCTGATCCCAAGCGATAATCTTTTCCTACTCCTGATTGATTTCTTATTCTACCAGTATTATCGGGGGTGTACTCGATCTGGGTAAAAGGGTATTCTTTAGCATGAGGCAGAAAAGCTTGCTGTTTGGATTTATCAGGATTATTATTTGAGTAATATTGTGAAGCACCTGATAAGGTATCCATTGGATAGGCAGACGCATTACATCCACTAATATCCGCATCAAAATCATTTTTAGAATAAAAATTAGTACTATCATCAACATTAAATTTCTTGTAATACTTTATTGAGGGTTGTACCGCTGTTGTACAATTTGGAAAAGTCACGGGGACAGGGAGAACATTAACAGCAGGCCTTCCCTGATAATCATACATCGTTTCTCCAACAATAATATTCTTATCTGAATTTACCTTTGTTACACTTTGCCTGTTATGTAAACTACCGTCAAAATAACTTATAACCTCTTTCTTCTTTCCTTCTTCAGCGTATGTGGTAGAGTACTGCCAATTCTTTAACTTATCATGCTCCGAGCTTATCGTGTAAAGTTTGTTAATACCCATTGACCCCATGTTTGTAATGTCATTTGAAGTCCAAGGGCCAAATATGTAATTTGCCGGATTTAGCCAGTCTCGCCCAACAGCCCGCACCCTAAATGCAACGTACCCTTTGTTAAAAATCAGAGATAACTTATAACTGTTATCGTAAGTTGTTATGCGGGTAGAATTGTTTTTAAAATCGGTAAAGAAAGCACTTGCAGGATATGTGCCGGCTCCTGCCGCGTAATTGTTAACATAAGTCCATTCTACCTGATACTCTTCTGGAATGAAACTTAAATTTGACATCTGCCAATTTACCTGAACCTCGTCTATAACCAAATCGCAATCATTGTCAATCGGGCTAATACCTGTCATATTTACTCCGGTATTTGCAGAGGAAGAAAAATCATAATACCGATCCATGTTGATCTCAGACTCAACGGAACACCATTTTGGCAAAGTTCTAACAGAAACATTGTTTAACCATATACTATCTATAATTACTTCTACTTTGTATCCATTGGTTAATTTTAAAATAGATTGTTCCAATAAAGGTTGGTTTAATTTATTATTGATCTTGATAGATAATTTCTTTAAAGTTGTTGGAAGCGGGTTGTTAAGGGCGTCCCAGCGTTTAACTGTAACTTTCACACTTAACGAAGTTGGGTTGAGAAAAAAAGTATCAGTAGTTAAATCGTACTTTAGTGCCACATTGTTTCTTATATTATAATCCAATGCATTTGGTAGTACTGGCACAATAATAGTGTTGTCAGCAGAAGGTTGACCCGTGATAACGGCTCCCGAAATGTAAGATGTGGTCTTCATTATACCTGTTACCGTTGGAATTTGTTTTGCAGATACGTTTAATACAAAACAAATGCAAAACAAAAACAAGGCCCTCATGCTCGTTTTATTAAATTTATTTTTATTCATGTCTTCCATAAAAATCGTTTTTACTTTTTAGGTTGCCTATAATCTTTTACCTGATAATTTTTATATTTATCTAATGTTGTTACTTTATTATTCGCAGCTATTAAAATGGCTCTATCATTGAACTCATCATCTTGAATTTTCAGTGGCGAAGTATATTCCAAAAAATCAATCTCTAATCGCGGTTTAACTTTAGTATCAAAAGGTTTTTCATTTTCTCCGTCACCATATTCCCTTTCGGTTTGTTCTGCATAATAATAAATAAGTTTTGTCAGGAGCCCTTTTTCGTTCACACTAAATTCATAAGCATCGTATAATTCGTTTTTAAGGAATTGTACTTTGTAAGTCGTTATTAAATTGATATTTTTTTTCTTTAACGATTTCACGTTTTCCAATAATTTCAATAGCTCATCAGGAGTTTGCATTGTGGGAGAGAGTGTTCCCGGTTCGGTAATGGCAATAAGTTTATCTGCTGAGTCAACCACAATCCTATTCTTGTCGTTTTGTATTGTTTTAATTCCAACTGCGTTGCTTATGTATTTTTTACCCGACCGTTTATAAAATCCTGTGGAACTTTCAATTATTTCAGAAGAAAAATGATCCTTGTACGAGGCATATTTTAAAGAAAATGAGTACGAAGTAGTGCTGACAAACCAATCGCAAATTTTTTTATAAGCAGCAACGACTTCTTCTTTTGTTGTATTCTGCCAAGTAGGATTTGTTTGAGCAAAAATGCTCAAAGTCCCTTGCAATAGAATTATAAAAAGAATTTTTCTCATTAAGGTTTCTTGGTGTTGTTTCTATTTTCTTGTATGGTCATTTTTCCTTTTTCCGTTTCTTTCTTAACCCGTATCAATTTACCTTCTTCATCATATTCGTAAAATGTGGCATAATTTCGTTCATCTAATTCAGCTACTAAACGCATATTTACAGGATCGTACACATAAGATTTCATTGACCCATCCACTGGAAAGATTCGTATGTCATCAAAAAAACAATTTCCACTTATACAATCTAGCTTTATTCCAATATTTGTGGTTGCAACCGGAATTAGAAATTCTGACTCTACCCGTTGCCAACCGTCGATAATTGTGCCGCTTGGTGAGAACGGCCCACTAACAGCCGTAGGTGTGTATTGAATGCTAATTTTAGGATTACTGTAGGTTGTTGTAGACTGGGAAGCTCCTCCTTCTTTTACCCAAGCACTGACTATATATTTTTTTCCTGCCTCCGGAGCAAATGAACTAATGCAATCTGTACAAGGCAAAGAGCAGGTCACGGTTACCGGCGAGGTCATAGTCGTGTAACAGCTTCCGGGTCCAGCGATAATGGCAGAAGCTGTGTAAGTGCCGGGGGAAAAATAATTATACTGAGTTGTTATTGGACCAGTAACACAAAGGGAGCTGCTTAAGGGACTTCCGTCACCAAAATTCCAATAAGCATCTGGGCAATTACCGGGGCCGGGTGTAACATTATTTACATTCACATTAAATTGATATTTGGAACAAGCACTCGGCGTAGGAACGCTAGTAATATTAAGACTGGCTAAGGTCGGACATGGTATCGGACTTTTCCATTGTATATAGTTATTCGTATAAGCATGTTCTATCATGCCAACGTAAGTATTAGTGCCTACTGTTATATCGACCAATACACCCATAGCAGATCCAAGTGTGTTATAAGATCCTAAGTTACTTGGACTGATAAATGGCCAAAATGGACTCAAAGGATTTGCCAACCGAGGGTTTTTTATTTCGGTTATATTTAGAACATTTTCATCTACCAGCGTTGCACCAACAATTTTCTTGATTTTAATCCAGTCAACGTTATTCTCTAAAACGGCTGCGCAGTTTGTATCTGGAAAAATAGTGAAAGTTGTAGGAGTACAAAGACCATAATAAGCAAAATATGAAGGTGGTCCTTTTTGAACATGCCAGAATAGAGAGAAATAGCCGCCATAATATTTGTACCTGTACGGAAAAACAACCCTTGGCCCGGTCGAAGGGGGACAGTTACCGGGTGATACCATAGAGCAATTAGCGCTTAAGATCGTTCTGTGCTGATCTTGAATTACGGGATGACAGGAGGTTACCAAAAGACCTTTGACCAAACTGTCCAGTCCTTTGACCATGTCCTTGGCACATTGAGTAATGATCATCCCTTGTGATTTCATTTCACTAGTTGAAATCAAGAAAAGAAGCGCACTTAAAACTATTTTTTTAAGTAATCCTTTAATATTATACTTTGAAAAATCTTTCATATTAATTAGCATTAACAATTAGTATCTGTGAACAATTCTTATCATCAGTAACTGTAACTTTTATAGAATATGGACCCGTACTTGTAATCTGAATAATATTACTTGCCGTAAAGGAAATTTGCGGATTGTTGGCTCCCCCTGACAAAATAACCCAAGAAAAATTATAATTACCTGAACCACCTGATGCAGTTACGTTATTGGTAGTAGTGCTTGGAACAAGAACACTTACTAAATTGATGCTGCAATCCAGTGTCGGGGTACAAACCGAATTAATCTGCTTACTCATCACTTTTGGAGTACCTGACACAACTTTAATGCTGTACCTACCCGTGTGAGACTCCAGCTTTGAAGTGTCGTTTCCAGAAAATTTAAAATGATCATCCACGCAAGGATTATATCTGTAATCTTCAAATCCATCAAAACCTTGTTCTTTAAACCTCGAATTAGCTGCAACGGAAAGAGCCATCGTTTGATTATATCCGAACGTTGCGGAAGAATAACGTGCCAATGCATCTTTATTTTCTACTTCCTGCCCGAAAACATTGAATTCAGATACCTCACTCACATATGTCCAATTGTTAGGATCTTTTTGCCAAGAGCCTGCGTTCAATTTGTAATAAGGAGAATAAGATTCATATACGCCATCTTTACGAATATTTGTATTATTATTTACAACCGTTTGGCTTCTCTTGGTTAAGTGAGTATAAGACTTGAGAGCTCGCCATGTACCTTTCGTACCCTTAATGTACGGATTAACCGTAGATGGTAAAGAAGTATTACTGCTAATGCAGTCGCAATGCGTTTTTCTTGCGTTGGTAAACTCTATGGCAGATGCTTGCAACACATTTTGATAGGAGTTACTGGACAATGATGCCAAAGGATCATTTAGAGTGCTTATAGTGGCCATGTCTGTTGTCAGGTTATTTCTTTTTCCTGAACGAATAATCCGTATATCATAATTACCACTGACCACACTTCCATCCTTTTTAACTAATTTTATTTGTCCGGGCGATACGGCATCCACCCAAGCAACAAAACTATTCGTGCTAAAAAAATTCTTTTTACACATCACTTCATCTCCTTCTTTGAAGAGATAAGCGGCTGGAATATTTGCATATCCTCCGGCGAACACAACTAAGTTTTGTTCGAATCCAAGGTTTTGGTAAGCAGGGCCCATATTATCGTAGTACCACCAAGCCGGATATTTGAAAGTGTAAACTTTATCATTGTAATTGGTAGTTGTCTGTGTCAACAAAACATCACCGGTTTCAGAATCGTAAGCAACATTCTTTGTTGAAACAATAGAACCAAGATCCTTAGCAACTGTCTCTTCCAATATACCAAAGCGTTGTACAACTTTCGTTAAGGTAGCAGAACGGAATCGGGATTTATCTTTAGCAAAACCCGGCCATATACCCGGTATCGGCACTGGATAACCCAATACAGGAATTACGTCGACATTTATTTCAATCGTTGTGGACTTGGTTTCAGTCTTCGCTTCTCTAAAATCACCTACCATATCAAAGAACATACCGATATTTTTAGATGAAACAGTTCCATCTTTATCCACTACTTGACAATCATTCCTTAGTTTAAAACTACCGTTAAGATAATTATCGCTTTTGTACTTGTATTCTACACTTGTAATCGGTGTATTTTGTGCCTCCTGATAAACTTTTTGGCTTTTTGGTTTACCATGCATATCGTTCAATTCAATTGCAAAACCTTGCGTTGCTGCAAAGTAATCCCTAACATTTATCTTCAACAAGGAACGTAAACTTCCCGGTCCATCTTTGCCTCTTCTGAATTTGACATTAGTTCTTTTTGTGATGGTAGGAAAGTCTTTTGCGGTGTAAAATTCGTGTACCACTTTACCCGTTGCGTGGCGTTTAACACCGGTTCTTTGTAAATTTTTTACAGTAACCTGACTATACCCAACGCTTGCACTTGGAAAAAATGATTCACCAAATGGCTCTTCTACGTAGGATTCATCATCCGGAACCATCAGTTTTTTTGTGCTGACAAAAATTGGTTGCCTAAAAGAATTTTCATCACCTCCCAATTGTGGCTCGTAGGCAGCAACTCCTGATGACTTTCCATCATCTAAGTTGTATGAATATTCCTGGCCATAGGAAGAAATGTCACCATTTCCCACACCAACCATATTTTGCCAATCATCTTCCAGAGCTATCTTTTTAACGCGACTACCGCCACCTAATTTATGACCGTCCGGATTGTTTAAGCGAATCCATGATTTTCCAGCAATAAATCCGCGACCAACAAACCTTGGTGAATTATAAAGAGCGGCATTTGGCCCTGCGACTGCGTCCCTGATGTTTTTGATAAAGGATGCATTGATCATTGCTGAAAGTATAGAACCGCTGAGTGTTCCTGAAAAAGAACCATTCGTTGCATCCCAAACCACTTTTGGTAAATGCAATCTACCGAATTGAACGGAAGTTTTAACAATTGGATTTACCATTGGCAAACCTGAATCATTTAAACTGACATCCTGCAATTGTATCCATCCTAAATTTGAACTTGCATCATATCCGTAACCAACAATTTGCCCGTAACCTGAAACATACTCCAAATGAGGTTTACCGCTGGCATCCGTTCGTATATTCATTAAAAAACGGAAATAAATATTTGTTAAGCCTTTTACATAATCGGCAATGTTGGTATTGTTGTTATGCAGTTTAAAAAATAATTTTCCGTTGGAAGTAGTTCCTATATCTATTGGTGAAGTAGAATTTGTTTGGTCGACTCCGGTAGTTGTTGGTTTGTAGTCCACTACTTTAAACATTTCACCTGCTTGTTTATTCTGCACGTAGGCATAGTCGTCTGCTTCATAAGATACTTTAATTGTACCTCCCGATGGAAGATGAATTTCTTTCAAATTCCAAACCGCTGAATAAACATCCTCCACAGTTCGATCCTGTTCAACATAAGGGTAATCAGAAGGCGGCAATGGTGCAGAGCCAATAAATGATGAAGCATCTCCAGCACCGGGATAAGTTCGCACCCCAATTGTTGAGGCGTTGTTAGGTTTGTAATTGCCCCAACGGTCATAAGCTTTTACATTATAATTGGGATTTTCTGCGGATATAGATTCGTGATAGTCGAATGTATATGGGCTTAATCTTGCTTGATTAGAATTCTGATACGTAAAATATATTTTCTTTAGTGTTAATTTTCCCAGTGTTGTTGACACTTGGTTAGGTAATTTTGTACATAATGCATACGTATATTCAAAGTGAACACGCTTTAACGGTGTTTTTAAATCTCGCTTTGAATACAAACTTATACTGTCTAGTTTCAATTGTCGAATAGAAGGATCTGTACCTCCATTAACATCCATTGCACCTAAGGCATCATCTCTGTTCGATTTGTGAAAAACGGCAATGTAATTTTTTGTAATTACAGAATCTAAATAATAAATATCTTTTTCACCATAAATGATATTCGCTTTGTCATCTGTGAAGTCTGATTTTAAACCTTCGGTATATGTCGCTGAATCTTTTTCAATAGGAACACGCCATTTGTAATTTGAAATTTTCTTGTACTTGAATTTTGTATATCCCCCATAATCATTATCACTTGGGCCACGAATATTATCAGCATCAATATAGTCGGGGGTTAAAACTGAGGTTAATAAATAGGAATGAGCATAAGCAGGTGTTTCTGTATTACTATAGTAATTGTCTATTCCCTTCGGGTTGGACGAAGAGTTGTCGGTATTAGCAAGATATTTTACTAAACCCCGATTAGCTGCATTGGCAATATCACTATTGCCCGTATGGCTTGCTATTAATGTACTCCCTACTGAAAATGTAATCTCACGTTGTTTATTATTGTATGCAGCAACTCCATAAATATATCTTGAGCCATCTGTACCGAGTGTTGTAACTTCCGCAATGTGGTGCGGTTGAGCATTTGAAGATAGAATATTTGAATAAGACGAATCAACAGCAAAGCGGTTATATTCACTTTTTTTGATAAAAGAAATATTCTGTGTTTTTTTATCGCGATTTTTTCTTGTGATTGGCCCTGAAAAAGGAAACGTTTGATTATACTGATTGACAAAGCCGTTTTTGATGGCGTGATTGAACTTTCCGAAATTAACATCAAAGCGAACAGGATTATCTTGTCCTATTTGATTATAAAATGTAGGATCAGAATCCACTGCTTTTTCATTGGCTTCTTTAAAATATACGTTCTCAAAATCATTTCCGTTTCCTTTCGAAGTGCTGATCATGGTGCTGATAGCTGCATTGTCACTTTTCCATTTGCCGGAATTACTCAACACATCTATTACGGTCACGTTAGTACCAACGTGAACATATCCTCCTAGACCAACTTCTGCCGTTAAGGCATCATTATCAGTGGTAGTGTAACTTTGGTTATCGAAAACATAACCTACATCTCCTCTAAATGGACGATAGCTTCCGCCAATTCCCTGACCCGAAACTCCATAAGTATCGAAAGTAAGATTGGTAAGTGGAAGAGCTGGTGTGTTTTCAGTAAATGTTCCATCTTTCTCACGGTTAAAGTCCATTAAAGCATTATCATTAAATTGACCTTGCTCGGTATATAGATATCCGTATGCAGGATTATTTAAAGTGGTCTGTGCAAGTTGTTGCGCAGAATAAAAACCCGATAGCCCCACTTTACCGTGAACACCCCAAAGCTCTCCTCCTAAAGTGAAGCTCCCTGACATGGAAAAATTCTTCATTGGCATGTCTATTTTCGGCGTGTAGGTTTGCTGACCGAAATTAAATGTTCCACTCGCACCTTGTGAACCTAGAGAACCCGAAGTTTGAGAATAATCTTTGGATTCAGCATCAGTAATAGTAGATTTTGTATCCGCTCTTTTGTTGCTCCCATTCTTCATATAATCTCCTTTAACCGACATAGAAGCCGAAGTTCCAATAGTCAATTGTTTTAATCCTCCTCTGGAATTGAAAGCTGTTCCAATACTTACGCCTAAACTTGTTTCCGTATTTCCTCCACTGCTCATTTTCTTACTAAATCCTAATGAAGGTTGAACAGTTAATCCTTCATCACTACTGGATGTGAGGCCAAGGCCTGCGTTTAACTTGTTACCTCCTCCAAGTCCTGCACTAATATTTACATTAAAGCTTTTTATTACTGATGGTCCTGTATAATTATTAAAGTTAAAACCGTATGATCCTCCAAGTCCTAAACCAATTTTATTACTGCCAAACAACTCTATACCCACATTTGCGGCAACTCCCCATGTTTTATTTGGTTTCATATTAAAATCCTTTTTCACAACATCCCCTGCAAAATCATCAGGCAAGCCACGCATGTTTCGGTTAATCACCCCCGGATTAATGTTCCATCCCAATCCAACCCAACTAGCTTCCTGATCAGTATTAACCCCTGAATGATAGGCGATATTAATTGGATAGCCTTCCACATCTAATAGAGGAAGGTTATAATTAAAATCTCCGGAGAATAAATCAACCATGTCCGAAGTTCCCACCGGCTCGAAAGACTGCACTTCAGGTTGACTTGGGCCACCCGTTAAGGCAAAAACCTGTGTAGGGTAAGACACTTCTACTAACAGAAGTAATGCCAAAAACACAGAAGATAATTTCTGCGCTTTCCGTTTCAGGTATAGCAATTTGCGTTTTTTAATTTTTATCATAAGCTGGTTATATTTGGCAGATTAACTAACTGCCCAGTTTTATAAGTAAATTTTACGTATCCCTTTTCTAATAATTTATCATTGTAAACGAAGGTAAATCCCTCTTCTGGATTTAGTTTCTTTTTGTCGAAAGCAATTTGAATAGTTGCATATGGAGCCACTTCAAAAATCCTCTCATATTGACAAAGCCCCGGTTTGATCGTATCTTTCCCTTGAGTAATAAAAATATCATCCTGAACACCAAACGACAGGTATTTAATTCGTTGCTCGTACTCTGCGGGAGAGGTCAATTTATATTTAAGCAACTCGCCTTCTGCCTCCGGAACTGCTATTCTAAGATTAAAATAAATCATGTCCTTATAATGGTCAGAAGTTTTTTTGAATTTTTCCAAATCATAGCTTTCTGTTTTTAATTCGAGATACGCTAAATTTTCTTTTGGCATGTAAGATAAATTATATTTTACCTCTGAAATAGAAAGGGTTTTATTTAATTCATTTTGTTCATCCATACACCACCGAATAAATTCACTCACGGAAATGTTTTTTTTCTTTATGTTTTCTCCACTTTCAGTTGAAGAATTTAATAATGAACTTTCTGTGGTTGGCACATTTTCTCCGGTTACATCTTGTATCTTTCCCTGACAAGAAACCAAAAGACATAGGATTGAACAAAAAATAGAATATTTGAAATAATGCCTCATTATTTTCCGGAATATTTATTATTTATAAATTCAATCATCTGTTCGGATATATTGTAATTGTCTTTAGCGAACATTAAACTCCCGTTTCCATCTGCTCCGAATATAATGTCGTAATTGTTGTTCTTTCCATATTCAATCACATACTGTGTCAAACGTTCTAATATTTGCGCATCGTATTTTTGACTTAACACAGAATTATCTTCAGAATATTGATTCTTTAGTTTTAAAAACTCATCTCGCTTGTACTCAAATTGAGCCACTAAATCAGCATTAGGTTTCTGATTTTGTCGATTTAGTTCATTTATCTGTTTAGACATCAATTTAAGATTGAACGATAAACTATCAATTAGTCTTTGCTTAACTTCTGTAACCTGCTTGAATTTATCCTCTAATTCTTTTTTCATTTGGAAACCATTAAAAACCTTCTTGATTTCAATATATCCTGTTCGGGTTTTGAAATACGAATGATAAACCCAGACAGAGAGTAGGCTTGTCAGTAAAGAAAGGAATAATATAAAAAATGCGTTCTTCATACCTATGATAACATTAAGGCAAAAATATTTTTAAATAAAACGATTCGTTTTTTTCATTTTTAATTACCAATGTATAAAGCCCACTCTTTAATTTCTTGGCATCCAAATCCATTTCAAAACGGTTATCCCCAGCAGATTTAATTTTTGTCAAATCTTGTTTTTCTCCCTTCGTGAGTTCTTTATCTTTTAGAATTTCAATTTCTATTTGCTGTGATTTTGAATCAAGAAGGGTAAACTTTAATTGTCCTTGTGATTTATATTCCTCCGAAAATTTGAAAAACACTTTACCATTGTATGCAGTGTAGTATGAACCGTCTAATTCACTTTTTACAGCAACATATTTCATACTTTTGAGCTCATTAATGGCTTTGGTATTGAATACCCAAGCTTCAGTTTTATTAATAACCACACCGTCACCAACTTTTTGAACCTGCCAAGCATATTTAGTTCCGTCCTTTAGTTCTTTGGCATCATAAGGATATTGAACCTGATGTTCTTTTACATAATTTTTAACCATAGCTGGCGTGTTAATTGTAATCGCTTCTTCAGCGGACTGATCCTTTTTCATCTCAGAAACTATCATTCTATAAAACTCTCCCTGATTTAAAATTGTAAATGGTTCACTGTGCGCCCAGGATAATATTGGGTTCTTTGTTTCTACGGTATCATTGTCCAATGGATTAACCAAGTATAAATACTGATTAAAATCTGCCTCTAATTCATCACAAAAATCATCAATCTTATCTGCTCCGCCCTCGATAATAATAGAGCTACATATTTTATAACGACCGCTCGTCAAATTATGAGTTGTTTTAAGATAACTGCCTTGGGATGAACTTGAATACTCGGCACTCGCTACTCTTCGATCACCAGTCGCACCTGAGTTTAATCCTTTGTTCAGTTTAAATGGCTGTGATTTAACTGTAAGAATTATGGCATTTGTTGAACTATATAATTGAGTTATTATTTGAACCTGCTTTTCATTTTCATTATTCATGATCCCAACATTTAAAAGGGCTTCGGGGGTTATGTTAAATGGTTGAACAGAAATATTTACAATGCTCACCTGCGCGCTGATACTAAACTGAGTTAGTAAAAGAAGAAGTAAAGCTCTAAATAACACTCGAATGTTCATAAGTTAAAAATTTAGGATTATTTTTGTATTACAATAATATGGAAACTTTTTGAGATTATTCAAATCGTAGCCATTAAAAAGATCTCCGACGATGAATTTCTCCACTTGGGATTCCCAATAAAAGAATTTTGATAATTTAATACTTGATTTGACAATAAAGCCAGGATAAAATTCTTTATTTAATTTATAGGCTGATTTCCCTGCTACACTTAACGAAGATCCGTTTTTGAATTGATAGCCAACATCCAAAACCCCAAGGAAAACGTTATTGCCGGTGGAATCTTTTAGGTTGTTTTTAAACCAAGACATATTTAAGCCCGTTTTAAAACCATTTTTGAACGTAATTTGATGCTGGTAGGCAAAATTCTGAAAATTAATTTGCGAACTGTCAGTATTGACCAGATAATAGTTATAAAGTAAATTAAATTGCTTTTGAATATTCCTGCTCTTCGGTGTAAAGGTTATGATACCGGTTGTTATTGAGTTTTTATTCTCAATATGGTAATTGCCTCCGTTTAAAGTCCGAATGAGTGGGGTGTAACCAACCCTCAACATTAGACCACGTCTTATTTTGTAAGAAATGGTATTATTGATACTGTAAAACGTGTTTTTGTAGTTTAATAGTTTCAATAAATTGTCTTCTTCATACCTGAACATTCCTGTATACCGAAGCAACTTAGTTAAAGGTTGATCTAATTTTACTTCATAACGCAAATTGTCAGAGCGGATGAATCCAATACCAAAACTTTTAAAGAAAGGATCAACCCATCGTACTGAAAACGTCAGGTTAGATTTGGTGACTGTAATTTTGGTGTTTAATTTAACTAAAAAAGCATAGGAACGAAACCCGGAAAATACTTCTTTCGCAGCTGTTCTTATAACGTCCATGTTTAAATCAGATTCCTGAAGGGATGACTTGCCCATTACCACATCTAAAATTGTATTTTTCAATAATTTTTGACGGACATCCACTTCTATGACTAAATTGCTTTCTTTAGGTCTAGAAGCGATATCTTCAGAACCGTAATGCAAATAAGAAATTAAGCCTTTGCCTAATAAGAATCCGGCAAAAAAATGATTGTTTTCTTTTGTGCCAACCCCAAATTTTGCTGAAAGGATTTTACGACCCGCTTCTAAATTATTTGCATCGAAATAATTATAGGAGTTTCTGACACTTTGTAAAAAACCATCGATATTTCTATTGTTATATAAAAGTGTGCTGACAGTTGTTCCATAAGTAAAGGCGAAGAACCGGTCATTCTTTTGATATTCCAAATTGATACCTCGAACCGGAACGTTATTTGCTAAAAAAGTAGAATAACTGGGGTAGCACAAACCCAAATCAAATTTTTTAACGCCGCTTAAAAAATTTTGCACCTTATTAAAGTAAGGTAGTTTTGATAAATAAGGAGCATATCCTGCATTAGTAAGAGTCTCCAATTCATTAATTTTCGCTTGGGTTTTCTTTGCGGAGTCATTTAAAACATCATACTTACTTTTATAAGCATTGTATAATTTCATGACAGAATCCGTTTTCTGTTTGTAATACTTTGCTTTTTGCGCAATAGAATCTGCTTTTGAGTAATTGGAATTGTTCTTTAAACTATCTTTTAATGAATTTGTGATCTTTGTTGAATCAGGTTTGCTGTAATTTGGTATATACCTATTTGAATCTAATGCAACACCCGAAATTTTTGGCGCATTTAACTCAGGTTTTTGTAAGGAAGAAGTATCTACCGGCCACTTATCAGGTTCGATGGAGGATAAATAATCGGTATAAGCCATTTTTTGCATTAATTGTTGTTTTTGAGCATTTAAACTTCCTAATTGATTCTTATAGTTATCTAAATTTCCTGTTAACTTATTACTAAGTTTATCCTTATAACGATCAGCATTATAACTGATTCTAAAATAATTATTTAGCCCGATCAGATTTTTTTGACTGGAGTAAAAGAATGTGACATCAACAGGTATATTAAACACATCAATTCCAACTAGTCCTTCCGTTTTTATAGCTTGGGCGGGTGATGGCATATTTACTGTGTAAGGTAAAAAGCCATAATCATAGCCTAATGAGATACTGCCTGTCGGAAAAACATTTTTTATTTTATTTAATAAAGTCCCCTTGTTTAGTGTTGAGTCTTTCCGAATGGATATCTTGTCCTTTAATTTTGACTTTACAGAATCGGTATTGAGATTTTTTTTCAACCCTGATAGTTTACTACTATCGTTTAGATTTGATAATCCCTTTATTTCTGAAACAACTTTATTATTGGGTATCTCATGCTTATTTACTTCCTTTGGAAAGGAATCGTTTAAAAAAATAGTATTCTTAATCGGGCTTAACTTTGGAAGGGAATCGTTTTGAGCAGAGACATTTGCAATAATAAATTGAATGATTACCAAGATAAATATGTATTTGGTATAACTCACTCAATTTAGCATTTAATTATTAACGAATAAATATAAAAAAAATATACTACTAACCATGATTTTGTTTTAAATCATTTTGTTCCCGTGTCAAAATTAAGGGAGATTTTCAGGTTTAAACGATAATTAATTTTATTGTTCAACCTAATCTATTATATAAATGATAATTATTTAACTTTGCTTTCATGTCCAAAATCGAAAACAAAGATTCAAAAAAACATAAACCCCGAAAAGGAGTTTATTTATCTGATGTTGCCCTGAAGGAGATTACGGAAGTGTTATCACATTATAACACTGAACAAAAAATTGAACTAATTGAGCATTTGCAACAAATGTTCAAGGAAGTAGCGGAATACTTCAAAACTAATGAAGATACCATTTATAGTACGTACGCTGATCGGCAACAAGAGCTATTAAAAAAGTACGGTAAACTATTTAAACCCTTTTCTTTTAAACGCTTCGACAATTACTTTGATTTTAAACACATTTTAAGCATAAAGGATTATTATACAGCAGAAGAATTCAATCAACTGGAGAGCAACGATGATTTAACCGAGCAGGATATTTACGAACTTACCACCTCCATGCGTAATTTTTTAGATGGAGAGCTACATTTTCTTTACTTGGATCGTGAACCGCAATTTCCCACGTCTGATACTGATGTGAAAGAAGATACTGATAAGGAAAGTACCGAAATGCAGCAATTGTTGGCTTTACATTATATCTTAAAAGCGGGATTTGAAATTCAAGCAAGAGGAAGTAATACAGTTAGTGAATTTACTCAACTGGCACATCTATTATTAGGAAAAAAATTTACCACATTACAAAACTCAAGTATCTATAAAAAGTATAAAAAGCTGCCGAATTTTGAAAGCCTCGCTCAACTCATCAAAGATTTAAAACACATCCGGCCTTATTTTGAGAAATTAGATCTTATAAAAATTGTAGATCTTATTAATAAAGACTTAAAAGCTGCGGAAAACGAGAAGAAAAACGCAAAGAAGTAATTTTATCCGTCAATTTTATTGCAATTATCCGTCAAAAAGCCGTCAAAGGTTTTAGTTATCCGTCAATATTTTCTTTAAAAAAACGACAATCGATTTTACGATGCGTCAATTCAAAATAAATTATCCGTCATTGATTTAATTTATCCGACAAAGTATTTTATCTGCAATTAAATTTTCTAATCCCTCCGATATCAACCCAAAATACGTTGTTGACGTTTCTTTTCTGAAATAATCCGTAAAATTTCGTTGTTGATTATCAACCTTTTAAGCAAATGGGTATACCCCATTGCTTAGTCCATGCCCTTACAACGCTTCTACCTTTGTGATGTTAAACTAAAAAATCAATATGACAACTAACAACAAAAAAACGACAAGTATGGAAACAACAAACAAAACAACCATGATTAGCACTAGTGCTGCAACGCATGAAACAGTATTACAAATCTTAAAAGAAAACAAGATTACCTATTTAGAATTAGGAAAAGACCAAAAGGAAAACACCGTTTTGCAACTCACTTACATTGATGAGCAGCAACCAGTTATTGACGACATTCAGCTCCTCATCAATTTTATTGAAGATGCAGTTGCATTATTTATCCCATTAACAGTAAAATTCTTAAAAGACTTTGGGGAAGAAGCGGAGATAGCTCTTGAAAAACTACAGCAAAAATATGCCGACAAAAAATTTTCGGTTAATAATTAAGGGAGAAACGCTAACAAATAAAAAATGTAATGGAAACTAAAAACGAAAATAATCAAAGCCCGCCGCCAAATAACACCACTTCCAATATCCCGGAATGGGTTATGCATTTGCTCACGGGCTTGGGGACTATGGGTGCTGAATACATGTTATTCATTAAACCTTTGCAGGAAAAAATGGAGTTGCAAACGAAGTTGATTAAAGAACAGGGAGAGCGAATAGAATCTTTAGAAGAATTACTTGAAAATAAACGTAAGATTAAAAAAACGATTTATAAAGAACATGACGATGAAGACGATGGTGAGGGAGATGATGAAGACAAACTGTTTAATATCAAACGTAAACCGTTTACCCCTGCAAAAACGAGTAAACCAACCCATTTAAAACTTTAATAATGAAACCAAGAAATACAAAGGAAGAAAGCCTTAAAATCCCCATGGATATTTTACTGGATGTATTGACAATAATTGTAAAAGAAAACATCCGTCATGAAGTAACCGATGTGTTGGAAAGCAGAGGAATCGTTAAAGTGTCACTTTATTTGAATAATGATTTACTGAAACATCAGCGAGTGTTAAATAACATTCAAAACATCATAGAAGAATACAACGAATATCGCTACTCAGATAACGAAGAACCAAGTTGGAGAGATTAACATGGAAAAAGAATGTCAGCATTGCAAAAAAACCTTTACCGTCAAGCGGATTGATTCGGTGTATTGTTCCCGCTCCTGTAGGCAAATGGCATACATGGTAAGAAAGGCAACAAGACCAAAACCAATTGCTGTTGTCGGAGAGTTTTCTGAGAATATGAGTGCTTTTAATGAAGGTCAAAACCATTTAAGTAAACAAGAAAGAAAGATTGCTCCTCAAGCCGAACAAAAGTATGAACCGCATGAAAGCAGAATTTTAAACTTGATTCATGAACGTATCAATGATGATAGAAAATTGCTGGCATTGAATACCTGTTTAAATACACATGAGGATATACATAGTTATTGGGTTGGGATTCGATTACGTTGTTTGGCTGAATGCTTACTATTATTTTCTGAAGCAAAATTCACACGAATTAGTGATTTAATGGAACTGTGCAATGCTTTTACTCAGGTTCGCAAATCCATACATTATCAAAACCTGCCAGATGTGTTTCCTTATAGAAGTATAATAGAAGACATCAATCACAAACTAAAATCTTTATGCATCAAAGCACAGAAATCTGAACAGATCAAATTTCGCATGAAGGAACAAGATAAAATAGAGTTAATAGCAGTGCGCTATGAACTGGCCCAATTTTTCAGGAAAGAAAAATTCAGTCAACTAAATTTTGAATAAGCAAATTTAAAAACAAGAAAATAGCAGTATTTACAGCCTTTTCAGGCTGTTAAAAAAAGAACTTTTGTGTCTGGAAAGATTTGATTATCTTAGACATTAAACCTGAATTCTATGGGTTTTACGAGAGTTCTTTGACATGCTGGGAGGTGAAAATGAAAAAACATAAAAAACTGAGCATAGAAGAACTAAAGTGTTATCCGGGCTTTGAAAATTTTACAGAAGAAGAAGCAGAGCAAGCGATTAAAACATTAGAAAGCTTGTCTATTCTCCTTTACGAACTGTTCATGAAAGAGAAGAATGAAAATGTTAAACATTTAAAACAAAAAGAAAATCATGAAACAGAACAACAACGCCTTGCTGCTTAATAAATTTGCAAAAGGCAAACAAACGGATACCATTGTTACTGAGATATTAAATTGTGTCATCTACACTCGTGTAAGCTCTAAAGAGCAAATGGACACAAACCAAAGTCTTGAGTGGCAAAAAAAATATTGCGAAGAGTACGCAATCAAAAATAAACTCAACATCAAAGGTTGCTTTGGTGGAACCTATGAAAGTGCAAAAAGTGATGAGCGTAAAGAGTTCAACCGGATGCTGAAATTTGTAAAAGCCAGTAAAGAAGAAATAACTTATATTCTTGTTTACAGTTTGGATAGATTTAGCAGAACCGGAGACAGTGCCATTTATATTGCCAGTGAACTAAAGAAAGTTGGAGTTAACATTATGGCTGTTACACAGCCAATAGATACCAATTCACATGCAGGTGCTTTGCAACAAAACATCCAGTTTATTTTCAGTAAGTATGACAATGATTTGCGAAGGCAGAAAACCATTGACGGCATGCGTGAAAAATTACTGCGTGGTGAATGGATTGGTGTTGCTCCCAAAGGTTATAGCTATGTAAAAGGAGCCGAAAAACAGACCATCATTATCAATGAACAAGGAGAGTTAGTTCGGCAAGCTTTTGAATGGCGAGCCAATGGAATGACCTACGATCACATTGTAGAGAAGTTGGCCGTCTATGGTATGAAACTGCCAAAACAAACCTTAACGGATACTTTCAGAAATCCTTTTTACTGCGGTTATCTTTCGCACAATCTTCTGAATGGTGAATTAGCCAAAGGAAAACATCCTGCACTTATTAGCGAAGAGTTGTTTTTTAGAGTGAACGAGCTAAAGAAAACGGAAGGCTTCAAATGCAACAAAGTAAATGATAATTTGCCGCTTCGGGTATTTGTAAAGGATGCTGAAACGGGGGTTCCATTCACGGGCTATCTTGTAAAAAAGAAAGGGCTTTATTACTATAAAGTCAATAAGATTGGAATACACGTCAATAGAAGCGTCAAGATTATGCATTCCAAGTTTCAGGAGCTATTATCCCAATATGAGATAAATGTCGCCTATTTAGAGCCACTAAAGGCACAACTAGGCTACACTTGGGAAAATCTGACAGAAACCAACACAAGCGAGAAAAAGGGGCTTTCCTTGCAATTACATGCAGCTGAGGAAGAGTTTAAAATTTTACGCAAAAGGCATGCTTTAGGGCAGGTAAGTTTGGATGTTTATACCGAGTTTGGCGAGGAAATGGAAAAGAAGATTAAAGGAATTTCCGAAGAATTGATAAAATTGGAACAAAACTTATCGAACCCAAAAGAGCTTGTAAATTACACTTGCAAAATGGCCTGTAACCTTAGTAAAATGTGGGAGTATGGTGACTTCTACCAAAAACAGATGTTCCAAAACACCATGTTTCCTACCGGTTTGGGTTATGATGCGAAAATTGAGCATTATCGAACCACAGAAGTGAATTGCATTTTCTCTCTAATCGCTGATTTATCAAAGGATTGGAGTGAAAATAAAAACGGGACTTCTCAAAATTTAATTGAAAAGTCCCGTTTAGTACCCAGGAGGAGACTCGAACTCCCACACCTTACGGCATACGCACCTCAAGCGTACTTGTATACCATTCCAACACCTGGGCATAATATACTTTATGGCAACAGCCATATAATAAACACTTAAGCTGCTGCAAAGATGCGATTTTTTGAATAAAAAGAGGTAATTATTACCGTTGGTTTTTACGCCAGGGATGTGAAAGGTTTAGCCACCGCAGCGGCGGATTTTTTATCCGCAGCGAGGAGGCCGGAGCGCAGCGGAGCCTGTAACAGCCCGCCCGGGCGCCCAAAATGCCATAAATTTTGAATTTAAAGCTAAAAAAGCGGTTGATTTTGCTGTTTTTCAACAATTTATTTATATATTTGCGTCCCTATTTCAAAAGCCGCTGTTTACACAAGGTAAAGTATGCTGGAAATATTAAACTTAAAAATTTTACAAAATGAGCCTTTTATTAGACTACGTAAAAAAAACATTAACTAACGAAGTTAAGCACCCTGACTTCAAAGCAGGTGATACAATTACTGTATCATACAAAATTAAAGAGGGCGAAAAAGAGCGTATCCAGCAATTTAACGGTATCGTTATTCAACGTAAGAACGAAAAAGCTACTGCATCATTTACAGTTCGTAAGATCAGTAACGGAGTAGGTGTTGAGCGTATTTTCCCAATTGCTTCTCCTTTTATTGATAAAATTGAAGTAAATAAAGTGGGTATCGTTCGTCGTGCTAAAATATTCTATATCCGCGATCTTACCGGTAAAGCGGCTCGTATCCGCGAAAAAGTTCAAAACAAAACCGAAAAAGCCTAAGCTTTTATACTAAATATTTCAAAAGCCGTATCCATTAACCGATACGGCTTTTTTTATGCCCTTATTTTTTAACCACATAAAAAATTATGGGATAATTGTAACAGGTAAATTTTCCTCTTTCGTCCGGAGGGGAATAAGCGATGTGGCTATGTGGTTTGATTCATCCCGAATCCCCCCATTTGGGGTTGTTTAAGTTAAATTATTATTCTATTTTTAGCCCCTAACTACAAAAAATATGGAACAATCAACAGCTAAAACCGGTCATCCAAAAGGACTATGGGTATTATTTGGAACCGAAATGTGGGAACGCTTTAACTTTTATGGCATGCGCGCCATTCTATCATTATTTATGGTAAACGCCTTGATGATGAAAGATAGTGACGCATCTTTAATTTACGGAGGCTTTTTAGGCTTATGTTACTTAACACCTATGTTGGGTGGTTTTGTTGCTGATCGTTTTTTAGGTAACAGAAACTGTATCATGCTTGGCGGTACAATGATGGCTATCGGACAATTTTTGTTATTTGCCAGCGCCATTGTTTTTCCAAGTAATTTAGGACTTGCAACCGGTCTGTTATGGACTGCTCTTGCTATTATCATTTTTGGAAATGGTTTCTTTAAACCGAATATTTCAAGCATGGTTGGTAGCTTATATCCTAAAGAGGAAAAAAGTAAATTGGATTCAGCTTTCACCATTTTTTATATGGGGATAAATTTAGGAGCACTTTTTAGTCAATGGTTATGTCCATTAATTGGCGATGTAAAAGATGCAGGTGGTGTTCGCGATGTACACGCTTTTAAGTGGGGATTTTTAGCTGCTGGTATAGCTATGATCATCGGTACGGTTATTTTTTATTTTTTAAAGAATAAATATGTTGTAGCTCCAGATGGAAAGCCCTTAGGTGGCGTTCCTTCTAAAAGGGATCAATCTGATTTTGAAGAAGGGGAAGCTCAAAAAGCAGTTTTTTCTACCAAATCTTTATTGATCGCTGCTGTGTCTTTTATTGTTTTGTTCTTTATTTTCCGTTATGTTTCATCAGGAACCAATTTTGTAAAAACAATTATTTATCCAATTATTTATTCAAGTGGTATTACTCTTGCAGGATTAATTATTTCTGATACCTCTCTTACAAAAATTGAGCGCCAACGTATTATTGTAATTTACATTATTTCTTTTTTCGTTATCTTTTTCTGGGCTGCTTTCGAACAAGCCGGTTCGTCATTAACTTTCATTGCCGATAATCAAACAGATAGAACGTTTATGTTTGGATGGCAGATGCCTGCTTCAATGGTGCAGATCTTTAATGGTTTATTTGTTGTAATGCTTGCGTTTCCATTTAGCTGGTTATGGAATAAATTAGGATCAAAAGGAAAAGAGCCAATGTCTCCTGTAAAGCAAGCAATTGGTTTAGCATTAATAGCTTTAAGTTACTTTATTATTGCCCATAACGTTAAAGATCTTGGAAACAGTGGTCTGTTAGCTATTAAGTGGTTAGTGTTATTGTATTTTATACAAACCTGTGGTGAACTTTGTTTGTCTCCTATCGGCTTATCTTTGGTTGGTAAATTATCTCCAAAACGTTTTGCATCGTTATTGTATGGTGTATTCTTCATTTCAAATGCTGCGGGTTACGCATTGGCAGGAACGCTGGGAGCGGTATTACCTGCAACAGGCGAAAAATTCAAAGCTGCAACAGAATTAGGTATTGACCTTCAAGGTGTGCTAGATAAAAGTGTAACAGCTTCACCGGAACAGCTTCAGCTTTTAGAAAAAAATCAGATCAGTTCAACATACCCATCTTTTGCCGGATTTGAAATTCATAATCTGTATGAGTTTTTTATGGTATTTGTTATTCTTTGTGGGGTGGCATCAATAATATTATTATTGTTATCTCCATTCTTGAAAAAGATGATGCACGGCGTGAAATAGAACGCAGATAACGCGGATTATTATGATTGGTTATGATCTTAAAATGTTGAGTTTATTACAATTAAAAACTAAATATGATTGGCTCAGATAATTATAAACATTCAGAAATTACTGAGCAGATCATAAATGCGTTTTATAAAGTTTATAACACTTTAGGTTACGGTTTTCTTGAAAAGGTATACGAAAATGCTATGTTTATTGAGCTTCAAACCTCCGGCATGAAGGTTGAGAAACAAAAACGAATTAAAGTATTTTACGAGAATAAAGAAGTTGGAGAATACTTTGCAGACCTTGCCGTAAATGATTTTGTGATAGTAGAATTAAAAGCTTGTGAAACTTTATGTGAAGAACATGAGTTTCAATTGATCAATTATTTAAAAGCAACTGATATTGAAGTTGGTTTACTTTTAAATTTTGGAAAAAAGCCGGAATTAAAGCGTAAAGTTTTTTCAAATCACAAATCTATTCCTTTACAATAATTAAAAATCATAATAATCATAATCATTCGCGGTATCCGCATTCTATAATTATAAAGAAATTAAAAAATCATATTTAATCATAACTATCAGCGTCATCCGCGTTCAATGGAAACACTAGAGCAAATACAAAATTTTAAAGGTAAGTACCCCAGGCAACTGTGGTACTTATTTTTTAGTGAGATGTGGGAGCGTTTCAGCTTCTACGGTATGCGTGGTATGCTGGCCTTTTTTATGGTGCATGAACTTATGCTTAATGAAAAAGTGGCCAATCTTCAATATGGCGCTACGCAAGCCTTTGTATATGCTTTTACTTTTGTTGGCGGTTTATTTGCCGATAAAATTCTAGGCTATCGTAAATCGCTTTTCTGGGGTGGTTTGCTAATGATCGTTGGCAGTATTATCCTTGCAGTAGATCCAAAAGAGTTTTTCTTTTTAGGAATTGGTTTTAATATTATTGGTACGGGTTTTTTTAAACCCAATATTTCTACCATGGTAGGCCGTTTATATAAAGATGGCGATTCACGTACCGATGCAGGTTTTTCTTTATTTTATGCGGGCGTAAACCTTGGCGCTTTATTAGGCGGTTACCTTTGCATTGCCATTGGTAAAGGCGAATTGTTTGGCGCATCCATTCCCGTTTCGCTGAGGTGGAATATTGCTTTCGGTCTTGCATCCATAGTTATGATCGTAAGCCTGCTTACTTTTACCCGCACCCAAAAAAGCCTTGGCCCCATTGGTATTTCGCCTTTATTGAATTTAAAGGATTCTAAAAGGAAATTATTTGAGATCATCACCTATGTTGGCTCACTGGCTATTATCCCTTTTATAATCCTATTGGTATCAAACCCAAGATACACCGATCTTTTTATGTACATCATTGGGCCACTGGCCTTGGTATATTTTATTATAGAAATGGTGATGAATTATTCGTGGGAAGAAAATAAAAAGTTAATTGCCGCTTTTATTTTTATGATCTTCTCCATTTTCTTTTGGGCCTTTTTTGAGCAGAGTGGGGGATCGTTAAGTTTTTTTGCTGCCGATAATCTCGATAAAAAAGTATTGGGAATTGAGCTCGATCCTAACGGCGTTAACAATGCGGCAAATTCTTTATTCGTTATTTCTTTTGCTGCCTTGCTTGGTATGCTTTGGATATGGATGAACAAAAAAAGAATTGAACCGAATACAACGGTAAAATTTGGTTTAGGATTTTTATTTCTTGCCGGTGGTTTTTATCTTTTTTATTACACCAAATTTTTTGCCAACGCCGCAGGCATCACTTCTTTAAATATTTTTACGCTTGGCTGGCTGGTTACTACTTTTGGCGAGTTGTGTTTATCGCCCATTGGTATGTCGGCCATGACAAAACTCTCGCCAAAAAAATTGCAGGCAGGTATGATGGGGATGTGGTTTTTGGCAAGTGCTTATGGGCAATATGCTGCAGGTCTTTTGGGCGCCAACATTGCAGAAGCTTCAGAGAACTCAACCAATCTTGAAAAACTAAATGTTTATGCAGATGGATATAAAGATCTTGCATTTTATGCACTTATTTGCGGCGTTGTATTGATTGCGCTTTACCCACTTATCAAAAAACTGATGGGCGGCGTTAAATGATTTAAGATCTGAGATTGTAGATCTAAGATTTAAAAGATCATTTTCAATTTGCAATCTTCCAGTATCGATCTAAAATCTCAATCAACTTTATTTCCAGTCGGCAAAAGATTTGTTTAGCGCGTCTGTAAATACTTCAACCGGTTGTGCGCCCGATACAGCATAGGCCCTGTTAAATACAAAAAACGGAACGCCCCTTACGCCAATATTCATGGCTTCATCAATATCGGCACGTACTTCATTTCCAAACTTGTCCGACTCCAAAACTTCTTTTGCCTCTTGTTCGGCAAGGCCAATCTCTTTTGCCAGTGCTAAAAGTGTTTCTTTGTTATCTATGTCTTTTCCTTCGGTAAAATAGGCTTTAAAGATCCGCTCCTCGGCCTCATTACCTAAACTATGTTGTTTGGCGAGATGAATTAAACGATGTGCATTGTATGAATTGGCGATGATCGTTTTTTCGAAATGATAATCTAAACCATTTTCTTTTGCCATTGCCGTAACATTTTTATGCATATCAATGGCCCAGGCCCTTGTTTGCCCTTTACGTGAGGCCAGGTAATCATATACATCCACTCCGGGTTGCGAACGGGCCTCAGGATCGAGCTGGTAACTTTTCCATTCTACCTCAATCTTTTCTTTTTCATCAAAGGCCTCAAGCGCTTTTTCAATTTTACGTTTACCGATATAACAAAACGGACATTGTATATCCGACCAGATCTCTATTTTAAATTTAGTATTATTCATTACCTGCTTTATCAATGTTAATGCAAAATTAATGCTACAATTACGAATTTAAAGAAGAATAATTACAAATTTTGATAAACTATTAATTAAAAGTTAGTGTTACGCGAAGTTACAAACGTTAATTTTCATCCAAACGTCGATATTGTTTTTGAAAAAAGCAGTTTTTTTTTATTTTTGATTAATCTACTAATTGAAAATCTATGAAAAAAATCACAACTAATTTATTCTTTGCGCTGGCCATACTATCCGGTGTGTATAAAATGAAAGGGCAGGCAGTATCTACCTATACTTTTGCCCAATCAGCTTCTACGTATTCTGCTATTACGGGAAACGTGCTGGGAAATAACTCTAACGATGATGATATTTTTGATAACGTACCTATTGGATTTAATTTTATTTACGGCGGTGTAAATTTTAACCAGCTTTCTGTTTGTGCAAACGGGTTTATTAAACCGGGAGTTCTTCTTAATAATTCAACCTATAACCCCATAAGTGATAGTTTTGGAGATGATACAACGATTGCCGCATTGGGAAATGATATTGAGTCTACTTTAAGTGGAATACTGCAATATACTACCACAGGAACAACTCCCAACCGTGTTTTTATAGTTCAGTGGAACGATTATACATCGTATGGAAATAACGATATTTTAAATTTTCAGATACGTTTGCATGAAACAAGTAATGTTATTGATGTATATTATGATAATTTTACCATTGATGTTTATAATCCTTACGAAGTTGGATTAAGAGGTATTTTATTAAATAATGATTACAATAACAGGTCTGTATTAAATTTAACTAACACCTGGGCTACATCAACAGCCGGCACATCTGAATTTGATTACTGCGAATTAGACCCAGGCCCACCTCAATTTGCGCCAACCAGCGGGCAGTTATATACATGGGGCCCTGTACCTTGCTCTGGTCCGCCAACAGCAGGCTCGGCAACAGGCCCAACAGTTGCCTGTGTTGGACAAGTATTGAATTTAGGTTTAACAGGATCGACCCAGGCAAATGGTTTAACTTTTCAATGGCAATCATCTCCGAATGGCGTAACCTGGACATCGGTTGGTACCCCAACAACGGTAATGGCATTTAACCCAACCTATACCACCACCATTTATTACAGATGTATAGTTGCCTGTGGTTCAAACACAGCTGTTTCTACAGCATTAAATATTATTCCTCAAACAGCAAATGTGTATGCTACAGTTCCTTTGGTAGAAAATTTTGATAACACCTGGCAAGATCGTTGCGATACCAGGAATGTACCGGTAACTGCTAATTGGAGCAGCAATCCAACCACCGGCGATAACTCATGGAGAAGACAGGACGATGGCATTTCTGCCAATTGGTCAAGCTCGGGAGGTATAGAATTTCCTTTTGACGGAATTGGTTGCGCTGATTTTAATACCTACGACGCGTCGGCGGGAATGACTGGCGATATGGACCTGTATGTTAATATGGGAACAACCTCAAATTATCAATTATCTTTTTACCATATCAATCCAAGTGGCGACGACTCTCTTTACATTTCTTTATCTACTAATGGTGGCCTTACATTCTCTCCGGTTACTAATTTTGCATCTGGTGATTATTCGGCAGCAGATGTGAACTGGAACCAGAAGATAATAAACCTTGGTCCGGTAAACTCTACATCTTGCGTAGTGCGTTTTCATGCCATTTCTGATTTTGGAATTGATGATATAGCGATGGATAGTTTGCAGATAAAAACGTTTGTATGCGCTGCGCCTAATATTACACTGGCTGCCTCACAAACTACTGCGTGCAGTGGCGCATCGGTTAACATTACCGCATCAGGTGCTACAACCTACACATGGAATACGGCATCCAACTCAACGTCTATTACTGTTAACCCAACTGTAACAACAGTTTATACAGTTAATGGCGAAACCACACCGGGTTGTATCGGTTCAAAAACAATTGCAATTAATGTAACTCCGGGGCCGGCAATAACTTTTTCGGCATCTCCGTCGCTTTCTGTTTGCCCGGGCGGCTCTGCAGTAATTACAGCCTCAGGTGCATCAAGTTACACATGGGCTGCGGGTAATCAAACTACAGCCGCTATTTCAGTTACGCCTGCCATTTCAACGGTATATAATATTGTTGGTACAAATGCATTGGGCTGCACTACCAATGCCAATGTTACTTTATTTGTTGTGGTGTGTACAAACGTGCAACCGCAAACGATCACTGTAAATAATACAAGTATTTATCCTAACCCAAACAAAGGCGAGTTTACTGTAGAACTTGCCAATGGTGTAAATAAGGATATACAGGTACTTGATCTTACAGGCAGGGTAGTAGCTACAGGCAATACTACTGAAGATGCGATCAAATTCAATATTAATAACCTGGCAAATGGTATTTATTACGTAAAAGTACGTTCGGCAAACAGCCACGAAGTATTTAAAGTAATAAAAGAATAATAAACAGGTCTCAATAAAAAAGCCCGTTCAGTATTTTGAGCGGGCTTTTTTTATTTAAATTAAATCAACGGGTTCTTATATAGACCATCCCGCATTTTTTTGTAACGCTTTCATCAAAATTTTCCGGGTTAATGTATCTTGAGAATTCACCTTTTTGAATAAGCATACGTTTTAAATTAAAACGCCTACCATTAATAAATTCCTGTTTATAGCTTTTAAAATGATCGTTGTACAGGGTACCAAACACTATTGCCGTTCTTGGAGAGAGGATCACTCTTACGATCTGTGCTGATGTATCTTCATCTTTTATTTCCGAAGATTCATCCCATTTGATCTCTCCGGATGTGTTGGTCTTATAACCTGTTGGATGATTATCAAAGATAGGGATGCCTGTTTTAATAGTATCCAGTTCATATTCAACGATCACATCCATATCTGTTGGGTTACAAATAATAAAATGCTCTAACCACGAACAGCCATTAAAAAAGAAAAGAAAAAATAGAGCAGCTACAAAAACTATTTTTTTCATGGTATTTATTTTTTGCAGTAGTGATCAGATTCTTCAACAGGATATTTTTTATCCAGGTCGATATTATTCATGCTTTCGAGAATACCCCATTTAAATAATTTTTCAAAATACGGTAGTAGTTTATTGGTTTTTATTTGTTGTAAAAAATAAACCTCGTGTTCTTTTTCTTTAATACCCATTTCATAAAGAATATGGTCGTGCTCTTTAATACCCATCGAATTAAAGAATTGTTTCATCCGAAAGTACTCGCAAACGTTGCCGCTCTCAAGCCGGCCCGCGAAATAGAAGGGCATAAACCAGCCAATAACAAAACAGCTTCCCGAAATTATTTTACCAATAATATGAAACCTGAATTCGTAATATTTTGAAACAGGAATATTATATTGTTTCATTATTTTAAGAACTTCTTCACGGTGGCCCCATTCATCAAGTTCTATTTGGCGAATGGCTTTTTTTTCGGCGGGATTTTTTACAGAAGCAGCATGGCCCTGGTACGCAAAGGCAGCCGCTTTTTCGGCTGAATAAGCTTGTTTTAAAAGGTCTACTAATTCGGGATGGTTGATCTGCATTTTAACTGTATAAAAGTACAGAATAGTATGCAGCCTTACAAATTTGGATATACTTAGTTCTTAAGTAAAGAAAGTATTTCTGTATCTAAGAATTTGCCGTTATAAAAATAGTTCTCTTTAAAATAAGCTTCTTTTTTAAACTTAAATTTTTCGAGTATTTTTCTTGACTTTACATTGTTAGGGTTGATATTCGCCTCAATACTATGCAATTTCATTTTTTTAAAACCATACTCAATCACTTTTGAGATAGCTTCGCTTATCAGGCCTTTATTCCAATGCTCAGGCATAAGCATATAGCCCATTTCGGCCCGGTGATTCTCTCTTTCTGTTCTGTGAAACGAGATCATACCAATGAGATCATCTGCCTCTTTTAAAGTAATAGCCCAGCTTATGGTTTCGTTATTCCTTGTTCTTTTATTGATCAGTTTAATAAAAGGCTTCATTTCTTCTACAGAGGTTGCCGGGTCTTTATCTATGAACTGCATGGCTTGTTTGTTACTTCTTAAAAGAAAAAGATCTTTAGCGTCTTTCTTTTTAAGCTCGCGAAGACGTAAACGTTTTGTCTCTAAAACAGGAAATGGTTTGAAATTAAATTCTAACATATGGTAATTTATCTTTCGTAAAGTTCAATTGGCAGATCGTCGGGATCAAAAAGGAAAGTGAATTTCTTTTGAGTGAATTCATCCGTTCTTATCGGTTCAAAATAAATACTGTTGGCCTTTAAATGATCTGTAGCCTCCGTTATATTATCTACTTCAAAAGCAAGATGCCTTAACCCCGCAGCTTCTGGCCGGCTTACTCTTTTTGGCGGATCAGGGAACGAAAATAATTCAATGATATATTCTCCGTTCAAAGAAAGATCCAGCTTATATGAATCTCTTTCCTTCCTGTAAATCTCCTGCTCGATATTAAAGCCTAAAATTTGAGCATAAAATTTTTTAGAAACTTCGTAATCGGAGCAAATAATGGCAACGTGATGTATTTTTTTGAGAAGATTCATTTGCTAAAATTAAAAAATTGTTTATATTTATATAGCTAATTGTATTAAATTAATGTAAAGTCTTAAGATGGTTGCAGTTACTGATATGTTTAAAGATATTGCCGCGTCAGAGATCAGGGAGTTTGACGGGTATTATATTTTTTTACGAAAAGACGGTATCATGCAACTTCAGTTTAAAGATGGATTTAGTGGCGATGTGGAAGATGCCAGGAACATGATAGAAACCTTTAAGCAATTAAAAACAACCGAAAAGGTTTTAGCGCTTGTAATTTATAAAGACGATAATACATTCACCAAAGAAACCCGCGAATATATTGCCAGCGACGAAGTTTCTAAAACAGTTAGAGCAGATGCCCTGGTTATAAAGGGCCTGGCCTTAAGAATTATTGGTAACGGTTATTTACGTATTAACCGGCCAAAACGTCCAACGCGTTTGTTTAACGATCCGGAAACTGCCCTCAGGTGGCTGGAACAGTTTTTGCATAGGTAAATAGATCAGTTTGTTCTTACTGAACATGGTCTATATCCCGTATGACAAAGTTAAAATATAGCATTTTATTTTTTTTAGTACCTGCCCTGTTTTCTTCCTGCTTTGTGCGTGCGCCAAGATACACTACTTTAGACAAGGTGTTTGCCCTGCATGTTGGCATGACCAAAGAAGAAGTGTCCAATACACTTAATTCAAAACCCTATAATTTAAAATTGTTAACTGATTCGGTGCATATACTTTTGTACAAATACAGGGTTAACGACAGGGCAACTTTTCCGTTCTTATTAAAAGAAAATAATGGTAAACAGGTGTTGGGTAATTATGCCAATTTACTGGTAACGTATAATAAAAAAGGGGTGTCTACCAAAATAGAGAATTGCACGGATTGTGATCTTACAACCATCGAAGAAAAGAAACTCGATATCAATAAAATAGTTACTTTTTTAACTGTAACACTTCCGGTTGTTTTGGTCTTTCTGGGAATAAAGTTTGGACTGCCTGCTTCCTGATACTAAAGGCTTAAATAAAAAATATTTTGATCTACCTGCTGTTAGAAGATAAACGGCCACAATAGCGCCGGGTAACAGTATAAGAGCCGTGTAAAGCAAAGAAAAATGAAATAAAAAAAGTAAACCTAAACCTATTAAAGGAGATAAGAATGTAATAATGCTTAAAGGAGTGGGCGAGTACGAGTAGCCAACGGTTTTTCCAGGTTCTATCACCACTTCCTGTTCGCCACATTTAATATTTTGCTGTACTTTAATTTTGTGGATGCCGGGTTCAAGTTCAAATTCTTTTTGTTCTCCGTTTAGCATTTTATCCATGCGCATGCCGTCAATAAATACTTCCATGCTTACAGCCATGCCATTAAAGTTCTTCGTGCGTTTTAAGATCAGTTTTCCCGTATTCATGAGCAATGATATAAAATAGTGAACAATAAAGCCAAACCTGCAGGAACGGTTTGAACAAATAAAATAGATCTTTGAACGGTAACAGCGCCATAAATGCCAGCAATCATAACGCAGCTAAGAAAAAAATAAGCCACATAACAACTCCAGTTGACATCAGAGATCAATAACGACCAAACCAAACCGGCGGCTAAAAAGCCGTTATATAAACCCTGGTTAGCGGCCATGCCTTTTGTTTTTTCAAAGAGGTCGGCGGGGAAGGATTTAAATGTTTTTTTACCTTTTGTTGTCCATGCAAACATTTCAAGATATAAAATGTAAAAATGCAAAATGGCAACAAATAATATCAAAATTTCGGAAATTAATTTCATAGAATATTTTAGAGTAAAAATAACACTAAATATATTCAAAACGTAAGAAAATATCACCGAAGTGTTTTTCTTAATTTAGAAATATCGTAGCCTTTTTTGGCGCAACGCTCTGCAATTTCGCTGTATTGAATATTTCCCATAATGCCGCTGCGGTTCATGATATACAAATATTTCCTTTTTGGATGACCGATCACAACATATGAATAATTATTATCGTCCAGTTCTTCTATCAGGTAATCGGCTTTAAAAGGCCACAGGATCTGTACCTTCCACATTACATTATTGCTTCCTTTTACAGGAAAACCTTTCGATCTTAATACTTTCTCTTTTGCTGAATGTTCGGTTTTGTAAGTAGTATAAATATCAATATTGCCTTTTTTATTAACAGTATACGATTCTGTAACGTAACTCCAGTTCTTATCGAGCGGCGATGGAATAGAAGCTATCTCGTACCACTTACCAGAGTATTTGTTAAGGTCAACGCTTTTTACATTTTGTGCAATAACGTTATTTATAAGTGCAGCTGCCATGACGATCGTTTTAAATAAATTCATATACTCTTAAAATAGAATAAAGCATGCAAAATGAATTCCACTTGCAAAAAGCCGTTTAATAAAGAAAAGAAATAGAGGTTAATTTAAAATGAGGTAAAAATTCCTCAGAATTATTTTACGCGTTCAACATATTCACCCGTCTCGGTATTTATCTTTAGTTTGTCGCCAATAACCACAAATAAAGGCACCTGCATTTTTATGCCACCTTCCATTTCGGCAGGTTTTAATAGTTTTCCTTTAACACCCTCTTCGGTATAGGCTACTACTAATTCGGCATATTTTGGTAAGTCGCCGTTAAGGGCTTTTTCATTTTCATCAAACCGGATGGTAAGGATCATCCCTTCCTGTAAAAATTTAATTGCCTCACCAAAAATTATTTTTGGGATGTGAACCTGGTCATATGTTTCCTGGTTCATGCAAACAAGGTCATTTCCTTCGGTAAAAAGATATTGCATTTCCATTTCATCCACACGAATAAAATCAATTTTTTCGCCCGATCTAAAGCGTATCTCACTTTGTTTGCCGGTTTCTACATTACGGCATTTTACCGAATAGATCGCATTTCCTTTTCCAGGGGTAATATGGTCATAATCCAATACCTGTACTAATTCATTGTTATACCTGAAAAATGCTCCGCGCGAAATATCTGATGTAGTTGCCATGGTTTATATTTTAGAAGATGAAAGATAACACCAACTATTGAGACGGCAAAATTTTAGCCCAATTTAAGACCTGATTTGTGCGGTTTTGTATTGAAAAAAGATTAAATTTGATTAACTAAAAAAATTACTGATGAAAAAGTTAATTATTATTTTATTTGCTATAGCAACTTACGGCAGTATTATTTCGCAAACAAAGGCAGAGGCAGTAACCGGTTATAAAACAGGCTGGCATAAAATGGGAGGGATGACCGTTAACTTCAAAAAAGAAAAGGATGAAATGATCGTCATGGGTGCCGATAGGTTTACGTCGGTAAAAATTAAAGTTACCGAGTCTGATATATACCTGGCCGACGTTGAAGTTTATTTTGAAAACGGCGCAAAGCAGGAAATAAGTATTAAGTCGATTATTAAAAACGGCGACGAAAGCGCTGTACTGGCACTGGATGGCGGACCACGAAATATTAGTAAAGTTGCGGTTGTTTATAAAGCACTGGCTCCTTCTACGTCCGAAAAAGCGCATCTCGAAGTTTGGGGATCAAAAGCAAGCGAAAAAAAATAAACCTTTTTTAAAAATAATTTAACCATCCGAAAGGGTGGTTTTTTTTCTCCGAAAAATAATTTCAGTAGCAGCTTATTGTTGCGATGGCCTGTTTTGATCCAAAAACTACAGTGGAAAATATCAATTAATGATCTCTCCGTTATTATTAGCAAGTCTTTCGCGCCACTTTTGAATTTCTTCAGATGATTGCGCTGTCCAATCTTTAAGTTCGCCCACTATTTTTAAGGGCGCTGTTGTACGGTATGAACGAGTAGGATTGCCCGGGAATTTTTTGTTTGTAACATTTGGGTCGTCTTCAATGCTGCCGGTTGGTTCAACCACGTAAACGCGTTCACGCCCATCGCCTTTGGCCAGTGATGCGGCAAGCCCGGCGCCGTTGGCAACGGCGGTAAAATAAATGTGGTTCATGGTAAAATCTGTTTTGTAATTGGAATTTCGTCCTGCGGTTAAAAGATCACCAACCTTTAGGTCCGCTTTTGTACCATGAAAAAAAGGACCTTTGTCGGTTACTGTATTAGTGAATGAATTGGCCAGGTCGTAATTCATTTTTGCTTTGCCGGGTTCATTCAGTTCTTCATAACAGCCAGCAATATTTAAATACAGTGGAGGAAATGCCGCTTTAACTGTATCGTCATTTATTTTCAAGGCCAGTTGCAGGTCTGTTTCAAGCCATTTTAATTTATCGGTAACATTTTTTTGATGTCTTGCAACGTAATGTGCGGTAATAAACTTCTCAAAGTCGTTTGCAGAATCGTTCCAGGCCCGCAAGAATAGTTTTGAAGCTTCGGTGGTTTTGCCATTTGCTTCCATGTCCATACCCTGTATACAGAGTTTGATAATTGGGTTGCGCGGATCGAATTCCATGTTGTGATGTTATGAATTGCTGGTTAGAATAATGTGGTACGAAATATATGCCTGTTTTTTCGGCGCTTCATACACGGTTATTATTTAATATTATTCAAAGATACAAAAAAGCAAAAGTAGTTTTATGTTTTTATTGATAGTTTAAATAACCACGCGCTGATAAAAGAGAATGGGGAAAATTTCCGGTTACTTATTCTCAAAGCCAAAGCGAATGGCCTCTTCAAGCACACCAGGATTTATATCCTTAATGCTCTTAAATTTGATGCAGTATCCCGTTACGCTGGCCTTGCCCAGTTTTTTACCGTAGGTTTTGGTTAAATAGGTTTTGTCATCAATACCCATAATGTACACCGAGATCCCGCTGGTGTTTGCGCTCAGGCCAACCTGGTAAAACTCCCTGGTTGTTCCATCCTTATATTTCATGGTATAAAACCCGTATCCAATATTGGGATTGGAAACAATCTTGCCATTACTGTCTTTTCCATCTAAAAACCAAAGTTTGCATTTGGGTGATATTTTAAGCACGAGCTTATGTAATATCTCCATATCGCCGCGTTTTGTTTCGGGCTGGCTCTCAATATATGTTTTGATCTCTTCTTTTACGCTCATATGATAAATTAAAGGTAATGTTTTTTATATGTTTTTATCAGTTACAATATTTTTACCTGCGCCGAGTTTTCCGGCCATATATGCCAGCGGAATATAAAGGACCAGATCGGTTATTATAAACCAGGCCGGAGCAGGAATAAGGCTGGAAGCATAAATTCCGCATAGTAAAAACCATACCCCAATTGTAATAGCGAATATCATTTTGCGAACAGGTGCTATCTTAGCCGCTACAAAAGCTCCAACTAACGTGCCTAACTGGTGTGCAAGCAAAGTGCCAATGTAATTTGCGGTTGTTAATTTATCGGCATGTGCTATTACACTTTTCTCGTCAAAGAGATCCATGCCTTCGGGCGAACCAAAAATAGCATTAAAAAGAAAAATAAGACCACCGTTAACTAAACTGCCTGTAATAATACCGAGAATGATCGCTAAAAAACCTTTAATAATTTTCATGACCTGTGTTTTAAGTTTATATATAAATTTTTTTAAATGATAGTTTCAAAATTTCGCTCCTTTATTTTTCTGTTTTAAGTTTTGAAAGATCAATAAACATTACGTTCCAGCAATGTCCGTCAAAATCTTCGATGGTTCTTTGTTTCATAACGTCGTAATCGTCCATTTCAGTAGGTTCTATGCCACCCGCATTCAAGCCTTTTTCCATAAAGGCATTAAGCTCATCAATACTCGAAACGGATAATGTGAAAAAGCCTGCCATTGTTTTTTTTGTATCGGCCAGTGGTTTAGGTACAAGACCTGCAAATTTTTCGGTGGTCATTAATGTTAATGAAATATGCTCGCTCCAAAACATATATTTTACAGTATCGCCCGATGCATAAGGATAATTCTCAAAACCTAAAGCCGTATAAAAATCTGCTGATCTTTGGAGGTCTTTAACAGGTAAATTGATTGATACTTTTTTGTTGTTTGATATTTTTTTTGCCGATAAAAAACCATCCAGATTTTCCAGGGCTTGTGTAAAGCCCTGTTTGAAACCTTCCAGGAGGCTGTCCATTCGTTCAAACGATTCGTTGTGTATAGAAATACTCACTTTAGTGATGCCGTTCTTTTCGCTGAAATTATAATCCCAGTCAGAACCCGGTAATTCAGGTTTTTCATTCTTATCGGCAAAAGCATTAAAAAGTTTAAAATTACTTTTTGGTGTTATGGACGTGTATTTTTGTATTATCCACTGTTCCTGACCTTCAGGGCCCAGCATGGCATAAAACCTTTTTCCACCCACTTCAAAATTCATATGTTTGGTTTTGGCCTTCCAGGGCTCAGGCGCGGTCCATTGGTCAAGGATCTCCCGCTTTGTAAATGCATCCCAAACCAAAGACTGTTCTGCATCAAATTCCCTGGTAATAAATACTTTTTTTGCTGTTTTATCAACGCTAAAGTCGAACAAAAGATCGTTATTCATTTTTTCTTTTTTTTGAGTGTTAATAATACTTTGTCGAGTTGATTGAATTGATTTTCCCAACCTTTCCTGAATTGTTCCAGCCAAAGATCTATTTCTTTCATTTGCTTAATGTTTAACTCATAATAGATCTCCCGGCCTTTCTGTTCCTGCTTTAGCAGTTCACATTCGGTAAGGATCTGGATGTGTTTTGAAATGGTTTGCCGTGAAGAATCAAAATTATTGGCAATTGCACCGGGGGTAAGCGCCCCAATGGCTAGCAGCGATAATATGCTCCTCCTTGTAGGATCGGCAATGGCTTGAAAAACGTCTCGTCGTTGTTGCATATGCAGTTATTTGACTGCAAATATATGTGCAATTAAATGACTGCGCAAATTTTTTTTGATTTTTTTTTGAAAAGGGGAGGCAGGGCATAAAGCGCTCATTAATATTTTTGATTTATCATACAATTATCATACATACCAAGCATATTAATCTTAATTTAGGTGCCGCAATAAATATGGATTTTTTACACAGCATACTCGGAGCAGATCTTGGCAAAGCTTTTTTTACCATTCTCAGCATTATTTTTGTTGAAGGCCTTTTATCGGTTGATAACGCGGCTGTGTTGGCTACTCTGGTTATGCCTTTACCCGAGAACCAACGCGCAAGGGCGCTGCGTATTGGTTTGATCTTTGCTTATATATTCAGAGGCGCCGCTTTGTTACTGGCTGGTTATTTATTGCAGATCCACTGGGTAAAAATTATTGGTGGTGGTTACCTGTTATTTCTTTCGTTAAAATTCTTTTACGAAAAGATCTTTAAACATAAAGGCATTATGGATGAGGCTGCTGAAGAAGTTGAGGAGCACGTTTCACCTAAAAAACGGCTATTTGGCTTAAACCAGTTTTGGTCAACCGTAGTTATGGTAGAAGCCATGGACCTTGTTTTTTCGTTAGATAATGTTTTGGCTGCCGGGGCCTTCTCGCAGAATATGTATATTGTATGCACAGGTGTTTTTATAGGTATCATCACCATGCGTATTGTGGCTGTTTATTTTGTAAAATTAATGGAGCGTTTTCCTTTTCTCGATTTCGCTGCGTTTGTTGTAATTGCCATGTTAGGGGCAAAATTAATTTTCGAATATTTTTACCCCGAAACCGATACTTCAAGCCAGGGTCATTCGGGATTAAAAACATACGCATTCTCCCTGGCTACTATTGCCATATTTGTATTACCCATATTTACTTCGCTGCTTTTTAATTTTCCAAAAAATAACAGGAAGAAAAATTAATTCTTTTGTTATTCAGTTAACCTAAACTCCATTGTTTTGTCACTGTGCTTTTCTGTTACAATGGCTTTGGCGTATTTGATATTGTGTCCGCTGTTATATTTTTTTAAGTAAGCAGTATTTATTTTTTCATTTATGATCTCTTTGTCCAACGGTACAGATGCTGTAATAGCAACTATTTCGTCCCCGCATTTTATTTGACCTCTTGCATCGTTTAAAAAGCTATTGTACCAGCTTTTTTCTGCAAAACCCCAGGAGCGCAAAGATCCTGCCTTCTACCGCAACCATCCAGATATCTATAAAGGATGCCCGTTCGCTACCGGCTTTAATTCCAACCAGGTTATTGTTTTTTATATAATTCAATAGTTGCTCTTTTTTCATTTTAATTTTTATCAAAAGTTGCGGGGATCTTGCCGGCAAATTTTTCACGGTCAAATGTCCATGATAAGATCCACCAGCGCCCATCCATAAAATATAACTGAACGCTATTAATTCCTCTTCTGGCCACCGGGCCATTTTTTACCAGCCTTGTTTCATAGGTAGACCAAACATGGGCAATATTACCATAAATACGTACTTCCCTGTTTATTTCCGATTCATAAAAAGCGGTGGTAGCCACCATGGTATCGGTTTCTGTATGAAACTCTTTTAAGGTCATGCTTAATTGCTGTGGCTTGCCGTTAACCGTATCCCTGAAAGAATATACTGCTTTTTTATCGTGCAGTGACAGGTCTCTTTCCCATTGTCTTTTTTCGCTGGCTTCGCCGGAAACGGCTTCGTATGTGGCTTTCATAATGCCGTCGATGGTTGCTACATCTTTAGCTAAGGGATAGTGGTTCTTTTGTTGTGCTTTAGCCACCTGGCTATAAAGTGCAATGATGAATAAGGTAAGAAGTGTGTTTTTCATTTTTCCCGGTTTTAATTTTTTTACAAATTTAAAACGGGTAAAACGGCAATAAAATCTTATTATTTACTTTACCGTATAATTTATTTAGCTTGTCTTTTTTTTGATCTGGTTTAAAGCATCATGCTATTAATAGCATTTACAACACAGTCTTTATAACTTTTAGCAACAGTAACTTTCATGTGTTTAAGGACGATTTGATTGTTTTCAAAATAATCTATGTTGGTTAAATTAACGATATGTGAATTATGTACACGCATGAACTCATCCGGCAAAGTCTCAATCAATTCTTTTAGTGTTTTGTAATAAACAAATTTTTTGTTTGAAGTTGTGTATATTTCCACATAGTTTCCCAATCCCTTGATTACAGCAATGTCATCAAAAAAAAGTTTAATTAACTTCTTATCCGATTTAATAAATGAAAAAATTGCGCTCTTCATAATTAAAATTAAATTTTAGTAAGATCGGTAAGTCACCGATGCTCTTAGCGATATTAAAATTCAGATGTAATTATTATTATTATTTCTCTACTACGTAATTCAGCTCAGTTACCCCACAAGAAAAAGTTCGGCTGTTTAATAAATTTAAATTTATTTTTTCTTTGATATCTACAAATAAAGGAATGCCTTTTCCTAAAATAACCGGGTTAACAAACAGCCAATAGCCATCAATTAAACTCTGTTGAATAAGTGAATGAGTAGCAGTGGGACTGCCAAAAAGGGCAATATCACTACCGGCTTGTTTTTTTATTTCGTTTAATTTATTTACAAGGTCGCTATTGATAATGGTTGTATTTTTGCCAGCTTCTTTCATGGTTTTTGACAACACAATTTTATTGGCCTTTTTATACCATTTAGAATGTTCAATATCGTGACGGCTTGCGTTTGGCTGATCTGCCGCAGTGGGCCAGTAGCCTTCCATCATTTGATAAGTTTTACGCCCATACAACGCCGTATCGGTTTGGTTTATGCGCTTTTCAACGTGGTCAAAAATTTCTTCGTTAACTTTTATCCAGTCCATTTCTCCGTTTGGCCCTGCAACAAAACCATCTAACGATATATGCATAAATGAAATTATTTTTCTCATAGGATCTAGTTTTATAAATAACTTTTTTAAAGATACTAAATTTTCATTGCGTTTAACAGATCATTAGCAAGCGGCTTTCACCGGCTTTTTCTTTTGGCGCGCGGTGAATACAAGGAAGGGAGTTGCTTTGAGGGTGATCAACCGCCAGGCGCCATAAATTGCCAACGCCCAGGTTGATAATATCTGCATTGGGCTTTGCATGGTAATGCAGATCGAAAAAATGTTCGGTTAAAAATGAATCAAAATCTTCTTCCGGGCCGTTAAACAATTTCCTCAGCTCGGCGCGTATTTCGGGTACGTGTATTTTTTGTGTGGCTTGCGAGTTTGATATTATCTCACTTGCCTGGCCATAATAGGTACACAAAAATGTGCTTGTTGGAACCGGAGAACGATCCACATGAAAAGAATATACATCGGTAGGAAAGAAGGGGTAGGTGAGATCTTCCTCGTAATATTTAATAAGATTAAGCACCGGTGCTGCGCCATGCTCCTTTAAAAGGTTAAAGTCAGTTACAATAATCTCGCGCGCAAGCTGCCCCTGATCACTTAATTCAAGTTCAAAAAGATGTTCCTGCTCAATTACCGTTATATTTTCGGTTGCTTTTAACTTGTTCAGGATCTCTGAAAAATCGCCACTCAGTTTTCGTTTCCAGCACAACGCATTTATTGTATTGTGAATAGGTGTAGAAACAAGATCCTGAAAATTTGTAACGGTGCAAATTTGATCTTGATCATGAAAAGGATCTTTCATACTTTATTGGCGGCTTTTCTTTGTCCAAATATACGCTCTTTCTGTCTGATGTTCGCTTTCATAGGGTTGGCGTTTAATAATGTCAATTGTTTCAAAACCAACCTCCCCGATAATGTTTTTTATTTTATCAACTTCAAAGAACTGAAATTTTATATTCACGTCCTGGTCAAGAAATTTGTCAAGACTTACAATTTCATTACCAATATGAAATGAAAACAAAAATTCGCCACCGGGTAAAAGCACTCTTTTAACTTCGTTTAAAGCTTTTTTGATCTGTGCATAGTCAAAATGTACGATCGCATAAAAGGCAATAGCCGAGCCAAAGCTGTTATCAGGATAATTCAATTGCAGGAGGTCGGCTTGCTCAAAGTTGATATTTGGATTTAGGCGTGCGGCAACTTTTACCATTTCTGCAGAAATATCTGTACCTACAATATTTTGAATACCGTTGTTAAATAAAAATTTTGTTGTTTGGCCGGGGCCACAGCCAAGATCAATAAGTTTTCCTTTGCTTTTGTTTTGTTCACCGAATGCTTTTAACAACATCCGGTCGAAAGGTTTTTTATCCAATTCATCAATAAATGCGCCGGCGTAATTTTCGGCTGTTTTGTTGTAGCAATCTATGATGTTCTTTTGTTCCTGCATTTGTTTTTTAATGGCGGTAAATGTTTTGCAGCTCGCTAATTACGTTATTGAGAATTAACCACGCTGTCGTTGCTATAATAAGTTGTGGTGGTAAGTTTATTGGTGCTGTTTGGTACCCATTTACCTTGTTTTAAACCATTGCAATCTGTTTTGTTAACGGTATCATGCGGGTTGTTCGCATTCAATTCAAATGTGCGGGTACACGATTCTTTTTCACTGGATTTATCTGCGCATGACTGGTTGAATAATAAAGAAATTAAACAACCTGCGGTGAAAATAAGTTTTTTCATTTGACCTGATTTATTTACTAAGATAATAAAAAATGGTTAGAGTAAATATTTAAGAAACGGCTTTATATTTTTTAATTGACCCTTTTCTTTTTATCAATGACCGCTCTTCCTGCTCTCTTTCTTTTTAAATTTTACCGCCCAATCTTTCATTTGTTCGAGTATAGGTTTTAGTGTCAGGCCTTCTTTGGTTAAACTGTATTCAACTGTTATTGGGACGGTATTAAATGTTTGCCTATTTACAATTCCTGTCGCTTCCAGATCTTTTAATTCTTTAATGAGCATTTTTGGAGAAACGCCGGTGATTTCTCTTTCCAATTCTTTAAATCTTTTCTTTCCGTAATAAAGGGTCGTTAAAATGTGAAGTTTCCACTTTCCACCCAAAACCTGCAATATAAATTGGAGATCTTCTATATCGTTCACACATTTTTTCATATTTATTTTATTTTTATTCTATTGATAATCAGTAACGGTAACTTTTTGGTTATTAGTTTACTTTCTTGTAACTACTTGCTAAAGTATAGCATTGAGTTTACATTTACAAATAAAAAAGAAAAGATATGCTAAAAAACAGATCGATTTTAATTACAGGCGGTGGCTCGGGAATTGGCGAAGCGCTGGTAACCAACCTATCAAGCGATAACAAAATAATAATTTGCGGGAGAAATGAAGATAAGCTGAAAAAGGTTGTATCTGCCAACAAAAATGTGTTGTATTATGTAGCAGATATTTCTTTGCCAAATGAAATTGACAGTTTGTTTAAGCGATTGGCAGAGGACAATATTGTGTTAGATGTTTTATTCAATAACGCGGGCGTGGTAGAACAATTTGATGTAACAAAAGCAAAGATCTCATCTGTACAGATCTTTGAGAAAATAAATACCAATTTAACAGGTGGCATAGCCATTGTACAGCAGTTCATTCAGCAAGCAAATAGGTCGGTAGAAAACCATATCATAAATGTTACCTCTGAAATTGCGTTGTTCCCAATTCCCATATTGGCGCTGTATGCTACATCAAAAGCAGGTTTTAGCGTATATACAAAAGCGTTGAGGCAACAACTTAAAAATACTAATTTTAAAGTGTTTGAAATACTGCCGCCGCAAGTTGAAACAGATATGCCCAAACAAATTGGCAATACTGCAAAAGGTATTCATGCAGATGAATTTGCAAAAAAAACAATTGCAAGTATCAATAAAGGAAAGAAAGAATTTGCTCCCGGTGGTAATGTGCCTTTACTGAAATTTTTCAATAAATTTTTACCGAATCTTGGCTTGAATTTGATCGACAAAATGAGCCGGAAACAACTCCGGGTTCAGTGATCTTAACTCAACTTATTTCTTCTTTGGCTTGCCTATTTTTTTTACTTTATCCGGGCGCTTCTTATCTGAAACAGATTTTACGATGGTTTGCCCGCTTATGATCTGTTTTGGGTCTTTAACTTTTGCAAGGGAGTTTGTGTAGGCTTCGTTCACCAGTTTTTTGATGTATGCTTTTGGAAATTTCTTTTTATCTGTTACAAGAATGTAACGATACTGGTTGCCTTGTCCTAATAATAATTTTTCCGGGTCTGAGATCTCGTTACCCCAATAAAAACCAAAGTGAATATTTTTACTTGAGCGCCCAACGGCAATAGAACAAATGGTGTGCCCGGCTTTATCTGTGGGCGACCAGCCAAAGGCAACAGCATTATAATTATCGTAAATAAGTTCATTTGTTTGTGGGCACAGGTCCCAGGCAAAATCTCTAAGCCACATAACCAAATCAGTTATTTCAGCTCCAAACGGTTTTAAAAACTTTAAGAGCTCTTTTGTTTGTTCTTTGCTCATTTTTTTAAATTATGTAGTTGTTGCGCAAAAAATTGCAAGCAGGTGCTTTTATAGGTATGCACAACCCAATATTTATTGGTGGTTGCTTGCGGTTATTTACCTTGTGTTTTTTTCTTTCTTAAGTAAGCGTAAAATTCTTGGTCACTATTTCCAATTCCTCCACCGGCATAAACGTGCGACGAATTAGTGAATGTGATCACTTCCCAATCTTTATCTTGATACTCGCTGACTTTTTTGAGAAGATAACTTCCCGAAACTTTTGCATGTTTGTCCGCAGAAACGTCTTCATTAAGCACTTCTTTGCCGTCAATAGCGATCGCTAAATATTTTGCTTGCGGAAAATATGAAATTATCATGAACTCATATTTGTCCTGTGCGTTAATGAAGAGTGTCAAACAGAGGAATGTAACTGTCAATAGAATTTGTTTTGTTTTCATAGGTTTTGGAGTTTTGATTTAATGTAAAGATATTGAATTTACAGGTAATCCGAAATATTGTCTATGTATAAACTACTTTTTGTTCAAATGGAAGTTTTAGTGCATTAACATGGAGTTTTATTTGTGACAGTTTGCAAGAAGGCTTCCAAGTTCGTAACCTTTTGTTAGACGTACGAATGTAAATCCTGATTATAAAGCTAGCGACTGTTGTCTTTTTGCCACCTATACATTTTTATGTTAATACTACAAATCCATATTAATACTGTTGCAAAGGTTATTTTTTGAACTATTGGTAAATACAGAATCAATTCTTTATTGTAATATAGAATGTTGTTGGCAATAACCAGTAGTATATTCAATATTCCAAAATTTAAAAGCGTTCTCCAACGATTTTTATATAGTCCCGTAAAAATTCCTGACATAGCAATTAGCCCTAATAGTGAAGATAGATTTGTTATCAGATCATGGTCAATTTTTGTAAACAGGAAAAAGCCGATCGTCATTGCAAGCGTACCACAAATTTGTATTACTAACTTATAACTCCTTTTAATGCTGGTATATTTTGGAAAATTCAACCAAAAATAAATAAGCGCCAAACAAAGTATGAACATTGCTGTTAGCGCAATAGGCTGTGCGCTGTTTTGTTGCCCGTTAATAGCTGTGTCATTTAGTAAATTACACCAATAATTATTTATCCAACTAAAACCGATAGAGTTTTTGTTGGCTTGTGAACCGCCTGGATAAAAAAATGTAGCAATAAAATATAGGCACACAAACAGGATCGTTCCAATTGTGGGTGTTAAAATCCAAATGTTAGTTATGTTTCTTTTGCTTGTCAAAATTGCTAATTGTATTTATTTGGGATCGGTTAAAAAATGTTTGCTAGCGTTTTGCAACTATTGGGCGATGGAGATGCACAGGTGAATTGCCTTTTCTAATTCTGGTTGTTTGCACAGATTTATTTGCTATTTCTGGTCCCGATAATAAGCTACAAGAGAAACAATTGCACCTCCAAAGCACATGCCTGTGCCAATGAGGCGTACAATATCTACCCCTCGCATATTTGCCCAAGCGGGGTTACTTATCATCGCCAGAAGGTTCATGAGTCCAAAAAAAGCGAGTACGAAGAAAATGCGGGGGAGCTTGCGTTGTTTATTCATTGATCGTCTTTTTAATTATTAATCTGTTTGAGAACATTATGATACCCTGTAGTTTTGCTTTCGGTTAAGGTTTGCAAGCAGCCGGTGTTTTTGTTACAGCAAGTTACACTTTTGTATGTTATTTTCCATGTTTGTCAATAGCTTTGCTGGTAATATTTTGCCGCTAATTATAGTTTTTATCAAGTCCACTTTACTTTTTATTCTTTACATATTTGTTCAAGAACTTTTCCATTGTGTCATAAAAATCAAATTGGTTTTTCTGATTTCTGAAACCATGCCCTTCGTCGCCTTTCACCATATATTCCACAATACCTCCTTGTTTTTTTATTGCTGATACCATTTGGTCACTTTCAGCTCTATTAACTCTTGGGTCGTTTGCTCCACAAGAAATAAACAAAGGAGCTTTAATTTTATCGACGTGAAATAGGGGAGAAATTTCAGATAACATAAGGCTATCTTTCGGGTCACTTGGGTCGCCAACCATTTGATAAAATTGTTTAATATATGGACCCCACTCAGGAGCTAACGATTTAATAAAAGTAAACATATTACTGGCAGCTACGTCAGCAATACCTGCTGCGTATAGGTCGGGTGTTGAAGTAACACCAAATAATACAGCATTGCCTCCAAAACTGCTTCCGTATATCGCAATGCGTTTTGGGTCTGCAATGCCTTCTTTTTTTAACCATTCAACACCATCTGTAATATCGTCTTGCATTTTCTTTCCCCATTGTTTAAAGCCGGCCTCATAAAATTTTTTGCCATAACCGGTGCTCCCTCTATAGTCCATTTGTAATACCGCATAACCTCGATTTGCTAAGAATTGGACTTCCGGATTAATACCCCATTCGTCTCGGCTCCATGGGCCACCGTGTGGATTTACAACAACGGGTAATTTCTTTGGCTCGATACCAAGTGGCAAAGTAAGGTAACCATGTATAGTTAATCCATCTCTTGTGGTATAGGCAATAGGTTTGGTATGACTCATTTGTTTTTCATTACACCAAGGATAGGGGTTAGCAGCTTCTCTGGTTTTTTTTGTTTTGAAGTTGTAGAAGTAAAACTTTGGCCACATACGGTCATTGTATATTGCAGTTATAGCTTTCGTTCTTGCATCATCGTAGCCACCAATAACAACGGTGTAACCTTTGAATTCGTCATCAAGATTTTGTTGTATTTCTTCCCATTCTTTTTCAAAGAAATGTTTTTCTTTTTTTTCTCCTGTCCATGAAACAGAAACCAGTTTATTTTTTTTTCGGTCATAAAATATTTTCTCAAGATCATAGTCTTTGTTGCAGTATATTTCTTTTACTTCTTTTTTAATTGCAGGATCGTATTCCGTTAATATAACTTTGTCTCTGCCAATGTTACTAAGCACATAAATATTTTTATTATCCTTATCAAAGGACCCAACGGTAAATTGGTCTTCGAAAGACACGGTAAGTAATGGTGAGAACACATCTTTCTCATTATCTCTATAGCTCCAGGTAATATTTAATCCATCTGGTTTTGATGCCAATCTGATAACACCAAGATTGTCTGTAATCCAGGTATCATAATTCTCCTTGTTGTTATAATTTAACTTAAGTTCTCCGGTTTCTGTATTCAGTAGGTAGGGATCAATACAATCTCTAAGCCTTTTATTTAGTCCAACAAGAAGTTCTTTTTCTTTGCCGGGTATGTCGGTTAAAACATCGATCACATTTGTATTTATGCCTGGGAAAGGTGTTAAGGCTTTAAGATCGCTACCATCAGCTCTTACCGAAAATAATTGGTAATTCTCATCTCCCCCGATATCTTGTGGAAATACAATTCTGTCACCCTTCCAGAAATAGCTACCAATACTACGAACGGTATCATTAGTCACTCTTACAGCAACTGTATCGCCAGCTTTTTGAACAAAAATATTCATCATTCCCTTGTAGTCTGCTCGAAAACTAAAATAATTACCGTCTGGGGAAATGAGCAAAGAAGTCTTGTTGGCATTTTTAAAAAAACTCTTCATGTTAAGCAATGGGGCAGGCATTTCTTTTTTTACCTCATTATTTTCTTTTTTTGCCTTTGATTGACATGAAGGTAGAGCAATCAACAGCAAAGCAGATATTGTTGTAAGTATAAATGTTCTGTGAAGGGAAATAATATTTTTTTGTGTCATAGATTTTTTATCTGGTAGAATGCCCGCACTATTAGTTATACTGTATTGCAAGCCGGCACCGTTAGCGATTCGTTGTTTTTTTAGTTGTTCTATTCGTTTTTTAAATACCGTAAAATTTCTTTTCGTAAAAATTTGTCAAAATCGTTTTTATCAATGCCAAAAAGTGTACAGAGTGAGTCAATTAATTTGTCGTTGTTATGAGGAATTTCCAACAGTTTTTTTACAGAAGTAATCCCGCCTTTGTCATAAGCTAATTTGCACAAAATTGCTCCTGTAGTGTAGTATGCGGCGTATTGCCAGCCCCATTTTTTGTTTAATATATCCTGGAATGTTATTGTGTCATTGATCGCAATTTGCGACGCGAGGATTTTCGTTCTCTCTTCAAATGTTTTTTCCATTGCTCCACCATTCCAGGTTGCAAAGCCTTCTTCGATGATCCAGTGCCTGTCAAACTTAGGAACAATTAAATGAACAAATTCGTGAGGGTAGTATTCCGAGCCAAAGCCGCCCAGGAGTATCCTATTAGCATTCATCCCAATGCCTGTTGTGTAGCCTGCACCGTAGAAGTCAAAGTTCAGAAGCTTACCTAATTCGTCACCACTCCCGGTGACATAAAAGTCAAAGGGTTTCCATTCTGGAAATTGAAATTTTTTTGTGATCCTGTTACAAAATTCATTTGATTTTTTGGCTAACGTGTCGTTAAAAATATGTTGGGGTGGGTAAATAAATGTTATTTTTCCAATGGTTTTTCTTTTCCAATTCTGTGTTACGATGGGCAAAGCGTTCTTCAATTTCCATTTATTATTTTCTTTTACTGCATACAGTTTTGTAATGCACCAGGGATTTGATCTTCTATAAATGCCCTCCAATCCCTCGGCTGCGAACATGGTTCTGATGGAATAATTTTCACCTTCTTTTTCAATAGAAAGGATTGTTGGTTGGTAATAATTTAAAAGCTGCCCGGAAGGGAATTGATAAATATATATACGGGACAGGTCAAAATCTTTGTATAGTTTTTTTTCAGCGTCATTCCAATAGGGATTGTCGTAAATACTGTCCGGCTTGGAGTTCAAATAATTTGTCCAGAGAGTTACAATTTCTCTTATTTCCTTTTTTGTTGTGTCAACTCTTGTGTTGATGGTAATATTTGTTTGCTGCCCAAACGATAAATTGTAAGTGAGCGTGAAAAGAAAAAAAAGCAGCTGTAGTTTCATGTTTTTTGTTGGGATAGCTTAGTGGTTATAAAATAACCACTAATCGTTAATTTAAAGGTATGCGTTTTTTAGCCTTTTGCAAAAAGTCTTAGGGTCGGTCCACCTGCACTTGCTTGCAGTTATGGACAGTTTTACACCTCGCCTGTTACCGTTTTTTTATAAATCTTTACTTATCACTCAAAGGATAAAAATCCTCCGTCATTTTAATACTTTCAAGTTTTTCATCCTTATAGGTGTACAAAAACGAACCACCCCAAAGTGTTTTAGGATATTTTAAAATTTGTTCGGTCTCTTTTTTTAGCGCCTCGTTACTGATACTGTCAACAACATCTTTTGCTGCAAACCATTTATATTCCCTGTCAGGTTGTTTTGGCTGGATTAGCTCCCCGCTGATATATTTCGCGGTGTAATGTGTTCTATACGAAACTTCTTTATGGTCGGGTAGGTCTTTAAACTTATAGGTGTAAACACCCGATAGTTTCACGATTTTAATAGTAAGTCCTATGGCCTTCGCTAAACTATCCAGCCCTTCTTTTAATGACTGATTTTCGTTTGATCGCAAAGATGGTGTCATCCAACCGTTTCGTCCTTTTTCCAATAAAATTTGGTTATCCTTGAAAATAATTAGTCGTTGAATTGTGTAGTTGTCGGCTTTTTTGATTGTTTCTTGTTTTTGTGTGGTCTTTGACGTGTCTTGGGCGTAAATGAATTGTACATAGGTCAAAAAAACTAAAGCTGTTAAAATAACTTTCATTTGTTTTATCATTATTATTTTTTTTGTTAATGTCTTTGGGTTTCCGCAGTGTGTTATCATATTTTTTAGTTGCTGTTAAGGTTTTAGCGCTTCTCTCTAAAATATCCACTAATTTTCTGCAAGCAGGTTTCAGCCTTTGCTTTACCAAATTACACATTTTAGTGCTAATCACAAAAAGCGCTAATTTTAAAATATAGTTTAGTATAATTTTTCAAAGAAAATTACGTTATTAATGCATTGAAAAAAAATCTTGCCATAATAGCCATTTTTAATTGTGTTTGGTTGTGCGCTCAACATAACTACAAATCAACCTTTCGAGCCGGGCTTAAGCTGGGATATTCTTATCATACGATGACGGGAGATCTTACTAACAGTCGTCATGGTCAAGACTTTTTAGCAGGATTCTGGTTCCAGCTAAAAATGAACAAAAAATGGACGGCCCAAACGGAACTTTTACTTATAGATAAAGGAATCGGTGGTGGACCAGGCGAACAAAGTCCAAATCAGGCCGATCCACATCTGGTCAATCTCCATTATTTTGAAATTCCTTTCCTTTTTCAATACCATAGTAAGAATATTTATTTTGAATTTGGTCCGGCTATGGGGTATCTGATTAATTACACTGAACATATATATACTAATGTATCACCCGACCTGGTAGATAATTATCCTTTTAGCAGAAGCGAACTTTCATTTAACGTTGGTGTTGGTTGGAAATTAGCCGATAAGTGGGCACTCGGTCTAAGACTTAGTCATTCTTTATTGCCGGTGAGGCGCTCTGTTCCTTCAGTCTCTAAAGCGTCTTATAATCGTTTATTAGCTTTAAGCATAACCCGCCAGCTAAAGAAAAAGAAAGCGCGTGATCCACAAGAATAATAAACAGTAGAGAGCAAATTTTGATTTATCTTACTGTTCGGTTATTTCTTTTTATACCTGGATAGTGTTTTTATATAGGCTCCAAAACAACCAAAACCACCTTTTACATTCGTGTAATTAAGTACCGGCTCGCCCGGAGAAGGAAAACTGATGCCTGATTCATTTCTGGGCGACTTATTAAAGTTGTAATACGATTCGCTGCAATTATAAAGAAAAACATCATAATACTCTGCAGAATAATAGTTAGTAGGATCATCTCTTTGATAAAATCTCCCGTTCAATGAAGCGTTCACGCCATCATGGTTGATGTCGCTATACAATTCTTTAATGCGCGTTTCCTCTAATGTGGTATCTGCTTGAGAAGTGTAAGCAAAAGCATGCAATGCCGCTATTCGATAATAATTCAATCTGCCCGGCTCATCGGTAAAAGAAACTTTAATGAGATCGCTTTTTTGATAATTTTCTGTAATGCTTTCTACTGTTACTGTGTTTATGGGAACAGCTGTGAAGGGCACTTGTGTTTCCGCTGTTGCTACATCACCATTGATGGTTGTTACCGTCATTTTATAAGCCTGTCCGGGTACAATGGGGTATGCATTTGTTTTTAATTCGTAATAACCTGTAATTGGATTAAAAACAAGTTGTGCTGTTCCCTGTGCGCTGCTGATCTTCACATCCCCATCAGGAACAGGCGCCAGAACATCTATTTGATTGCTGCTAAATAAAGGCGAAGACGACATTAATTTTAAACGGATAATGGTATCCGAAGGGCAGATGTATGAATACATTACAGGCAACGGTTTTGCTTCCGGCAATTTTACATTGGCTTCTTTCGTACATGAAAGAAATAAACAACATATGAATATGAAAATTAATTTCTGCATTAAAATTTATAACTCCATGAAACACTTGGTAAAATTGGAAATAAGGATGCCTGCATCAATTTGTTCTTCTTTGCGTTTTGATCGTAATCAATATAATAGAAGAACGGATTTTGACGACTGTAAACATTATACACACTAAATTCAAAAGTGCGCACACAACGCTTTAATTTTTTATGGAACTGTATGCCTATATCCATGCGATGATACGGTGCCATACGGAATGAATTCTTTTTTCCATAATCGCCGGTTACGCTGTAAGGCCAGATACTACTACCAGGTTGTGATTGTTGTGAACCCAGGATAGAATGATCTTCTATACCATAAGAAGAGAGTGGCAAGGTGATGGCATTTCCTGTTCCATAAACCCAGGTAGAAGAAAGTGTGATGTGATCATTTATTTTATAAATGCCAACTAACGAAATATCATGTCTTCTATCATAACGGGCGGGGAATCTTTCTCCAAAGTTTAGCGAATCAAATTGTAACCAGGTCCACGATAAGGTATAACCTATCCAGCCGGTAAATTTCCCAACTTTTTTTTGAATTAAAAACTCAGCACCATAACTTAAACCGTTGCCCGAAACAACTTTGGTTTGCCAATCGTTTTGTGCATCGGCATTGCTGTTATCTCCCACATTCAAAAAGTTTGAACCTTCTTTATAGTTCAATACATTTTTCATCCATTTGTAATAACCTTCAACGGTAATGGTTACATTTTTGCCGGGCAAGTCCTTAGCTAAACCCAAAGCTACCTGTTGCGATTGTTGCGGCTTTACCTTATTGGTTGCAGGAACCCAGAGATCTGTTGGTAAACCAATACCTGTATTTGATAATAAATGTAAGTATTGATTCATCATGGCATAAGAGCCTTTCAATGAAAGATCGTTTCCTAACAAATATCTTAAGCTCGCTCTTGGTTCAGGATTAAAGAAATTATCACCCTTACTTGAGAACGCAGAAAGCCGGAAACCAATATTCATTTTAAGTTTGGAGGTCATTCTCCAGTCATCTTCAATAAAAATTCCTCCTTCGTAAGTATCAATGGCAGGCGATCTATTATTGACCTCATTTGCCGGATCGGAAGATTTGATAACTAGTGCCTGTGGAACAAAATGATGCCAGGTAGAATTTATACCGAACCTGGTATAATGATCAGGATGGGGCATAAAATCAAAATTGTATTTCGCTCCAAAGTCGCGGATGTTAGATACATATTTTAAATTATAGTAATCACTACCGTATTTGTCGCGGCTACCGATGCCCAATTGATAATTAGTGAAAATAAGAGAGAGGTTTGAAAATAAACGATTATTGAATAAATGGTTCCACCTTAAAGTGCCGGTGGCATTTCCCCAATCTAACCCGGCTTTGCTTTCCGAATTATCAGCTTTTGTGTTTAAGTAAAATTTATCTTTTCCGAAATATCCGCTCAAATATAAACGGTCTTTATCATTGAATACATAATTTATTTTTGCATTCATGTCATAAAAATAATATCCCACTTTACCATTTTTGGGAAGAAACGGATAGATAAGCGCGTCGATATATGTTCTTCTTGCAGAAACAAGGAAAGAGCATTTGTTTTTTATAATGGGCCCTTCCAATGTAAAACGGGCCGCTATAATACCAATACCTGCCTCGCCATGGATCTTTTCTTTATTACCATCTTTCATTTGAAGGTCGATAACTGACGAAAGCCGGCCACCATAGCGTGCAGGAAAACCTCCTTTGATCAACTCCACACTTTTTAAGGCGTCGCCATTGAATACAGAAAAGAAACCGAATAAATGATTAGCGTTGTATACCGGCGCTTCATCCAAAATAATTAAGTTCTGGTCTGGCCCACCGCCACGAACGTAAATACCTGTGCTGCCTTCGCTTCCTTTTTGCACACCGGGCATTAATTGAATTACTTTTAAAACATCTTTTTCTCCCATTAATGCAGGAATTTGTTTGATCTGTTCAATCGGGATGTCAACACTGCTCATTTGAGTTTCATCGCTCACCTTTTTTGTTTGTTCGGCAGTTACTGTTACTTCTTCAAGATCTTCTGCACCCATTTCAATATTGTAGTTCAGGTTTTTATCAAGATACAAACTCAGTTTTTTGGCTTTAAAGCCTGCATAACTAAAAATGATATCTACCGAATCTTTTGGTAATGTAATAGAGTAGAAGCCGTAATTGTTGGAAGTTGTTCCTGCTTTTAATTTAGGGATGTAAACAGTAACGCCCGGAAGATTTTCTTTACTGCCTTTTTCGTTAATATAACCGCTTACTGTAAATTTATTTTGCGCACAAATGCCCTGAAAGACCATTAAAAATAAAAACAGGTAAAGGCTTTTTGGCAGCATTACTACTAAACGTTAAATACTTATTTTTATTATTAAAAAAATAAAATATTTTTTTTTGGAAAAAAGAAAGTTCAGTATAGAAGTGACTTTGAATTTATAAAAGGCCCTGCAGCTTGTGCTGAGCGATAATCGAAGCATCCTCCCGCTTGCTGTTGCAGGTTCCGGCCGCGTATTGTTTTTTGTAACGCCTGCTATCTTGTAATTTGTAATTGTTTTACTAATTGTTCTGCAACCCAGTCCGCATTGCCTGCATAAGCTCCGGTTATTATACGATTTTCGGGATCAATTATTTGCGTGCACTCCTGAGTTGGTTTCTGTGATGGAAGGCAAACGATCAGGTTAGCGCCTCTTTTTGCAAGCTCTTCTTGCATATCAAATGGTAGTAATTTGCCATAGTCTGAAATAAACATTTCTTTCAATTCAAACCAGTGTGGAAAGCAGGTCATTTTTTTTCCATCAACCAAATATTTATTATTACTCAATTTGATATTGATTAGGGAGGCTGTGCCATGGCCGGTCGCACCAATAACACCTTTGTTTTCATAAATTTTTGCGACTAAACTGGAAATTGAATCATTTTTTACGACATCAAAAAACTGACCGTATCCACCCGGAAAAAAAACTGCAACATATTCAGAATCTTTTACTTCATGCGGGGTTAAAGAGTTTTGAGTTTTTGAAATATACAAACGCGTCCGTTGAATTTTTCCAATATCGGGTCCGGCATCTCCGGTTGGATAAATTGCAACTTTTCCTCCTTTTGGAGTTACAAAGTCAACACCATATCCATTGTCAATAAAATATTGAAAAGGTCGCGCTAATTCATAAATAAAGGTGCCGTTTTCTTTTTGGCCAAGCATATCAACGTTTGTTGCAACAATTAATATTTTTTTATAGTTTAAACTGTTTTGAGAGAAAAGACAACTAAGAAAAAGGAGTAAAATTATTGTCGTTATTATTTTTTTCATTGTTCCACTAAAGATTTTATTTACCGTAATGTCCGGCTGCTTACCGCTAAAGTTTTGCAGCTACTTGCGTTTTTAATCCAATTTACGCATTTGAGTGTTAATCCACAAAAAATTGCAAGGGTGCTGTTAGTGGATGGTTGTCTTTTGCCTGTCAAAAGGTTTTACTTTTCTGTCGGGTAAACAAAACCTGTTTCAACTTCCTTTGTCTTTATTGGTCTTACTTCAATTGTTGCCGAAGGAACATAAGTAAATTCAGGATTATCTTTTGCTATTTTAATTGCTTCATCAAGATTGTCTGCTAAAATGTGATAATACCCAACATGTGTTTCCTTGTCAGCTGCTATGTCCTTTTCTGCCCACCCGCTGTCGGTCTTTTTGATCACTACGCCTTCACGAACTATTGGTTGAGCAGCAATTAATTTATTTTCGCTTTTAAGTTTGCCAATATAAACCTCGCACTGCTTAATAAAAGCAAGGTGCTGATCTTCGCTTAAAGATTTTTTCGCATCTTTTTCGTTTCGAATGTAAAACATGAATTCTTTCATGGTTGTGTTTTTTATTGTTTATAATTTATTGCCATAATTCGACTCTGCGCATGTCAGGAAGGTCGCCTTTTACGATGTGCTGTTACGCGAAGTTAATACATATTTGTTTTTTTACCGGCTAATTCATAGGATTCCGGTATTCTGGAAGATTAAATAATTAATACACTGGTTACCGATTTATTTTCTTCAAACGATCTCATTTTTGTCTGAATGTTGGCCACATTGAACATAACGTTTTGAAAGTAGGCTAAGGCGGTTTTGAAACACTATCCCGCCCGCCCGCACGAAGTTTATTCGAAGATATGAACTTTATAAAGCTTGCTTGCTGTTACCTGCATGCGCCTCTGTCCGTTCATGGTGTTAGTTTTACTCGTCCTTCTTTAACTAGAACATCAATGCACCTTTCCGCTAGTTTATTTTGTATTCCTAAGTCCGAAGCGATTTGCTTATGAAAATGTTCGGTTAAAGGTTTTGGAATTTTCTCCATTACGCGAAGTAATAGATACTCTGTTATTTCATTCCTGAATTTATATACAGCAGTTCCCTTTAATAACTCTTCTTTCCATTTTTCAAAATTTGTGTTTGTTTGCTGAATGTCGTTAAGTAACGAGTTGATTTTTTCGTCATTATTGTGAAACGTAAGCATTGTCGTTGAAATACCATTTATTCGAGTCATTATTTGCTCTAATTTGCTTATTGTTCTTGGTTGTGTTCCATAAGTTCTAATTGCATCATAAATTGTTTGCTGGATTTGAGAAAGTGATTGATACAGGCGTCGTAATGCAGAGTTGTTGCCAAATGAAGCTAAGTCCCCGTGGTTAGACTGAAAATGAAGATAATTATTTATGCTCGCCACAAAACGATAAATACTTCGACTAAGAGAATATAATTCCTCGTGATTATGTTCGTTTAGGGCAGTTTCGAGTTGTGCGTCTAAGTCATCAATTTCTTTTTCCAGTTCAACAATTCGTCTTTGGTGTTCACTGGTGTAAACAAGCCGAAGTAATGCTGCTTGTCGTTCAGATGCTATTTTACCAACAAAACCCGCTACCAAAATCAATCCAGATAAAACTTCAAAAGAAGCAATAACTTTTCCAAAACCTATTGGAGCGATGTCTCCATACCCCAATGATGAAAATGTAATTACAGAAAAATAAATTGCACTATACCAAGTAAGATTTTTGTATGTCGTCCCGTGTCCGTGCGGGCTCAGAAGCCAAAAGTATGCAGCACAAAGAAGCAATACTCCTAAAATACAAAGTGCAATCTTTCCGTATGAAAGTTTGTCGATGACACCGCCAATAAAAGTTGTCAAGGTTTGTTTTTTATTTTTTTTTGCCATTGTTTCTTGGTTTATTCAATTATAGCTCAAGTGTCATATATGTCTTGGCATTACCGCTAACGTTTTGCAGCTACTTGCAGTTTTTTACTATGTCAAGTTACGCATTTGATCGCTAACGCACAAAAAGTGGTCATAAGACCGCTGTGGCAGACGTAGTTTTACTGCTACTTTTCCAATGTCCACTGCAAGCCTTTAATGAATGTGGGAAACGGAGTGTCCATGTGTCCAAGGTTGGAATAAATGTCACCTTTGTAATTTATTTTGTTTTTAAATGATTTTTCAAGTGACAAAAATACTTTATCGGTCTTTAGCATTGTTGAATCTTCTTCCTCGTCTTCGAGTCCACCGAATGTTATGTAAGTTTTAATTTCGGGCTGATTGTTCATGTTTAATTTTTCTAATTCGTTAAGAATGTAGTTGTGGTTGTAATGTGTCGACGGACTTGCTGCAATGTAATTTGCGAAAACCTTATTTTTACTTAGTAAGTTTTGATGGAGCGCATAAATAGTAAAATAACCGCCAAGCGAATGCCCAACTAAAACGCGATTTTTTTTGTCAACCGAATATTTTGTATCAATGTATGGTACAAGTTCGGTATTGACGAAGGATAAAAATCTGTCGGCTTTACCACTGACACTCATTTCATATTCAGGAATTGCTATGGGAAAAGTAAAGTCCCTTGACCGCAAAGAGTCCATTGTTTGGAAATCTTTATAACCGATGCCAACTAAAACAGCAGGAGGGAGCATACCAACTTCGGAATACTTTTTAAGCGTGGCAGCAACAATGTCAAAATATAGATTGGCGTCCAGGAGATAAATAACGGGATACTTAGTGTTTTTTTTGGGATCGTAGTCAGCGGGTAAACTAACGAAGATCGAAAAGGTGTCGCTAACAACTTTAGAATAAAACTTGATCGGATTTTCGATGATTACTTTCTTATCGGTATCGGCTTTTTTGTCTACAGAGCGGTCGCAACTGATTAGTAAAAGTAAAAGTGCAATTGTCGTGGTTAATTTTGTCATAGGATTTATTTTGTGAAGCTATGTCTGCTAACTGTTTGGGAGCATGAGCAGGCGTTTATGAAACGTCCTTTTTCTACCCGCCGGCCTGTCGCAAGCCCCCCTTACGAAATATTTATTAAATGTACAAATGTTTATTAGCAAAGCCAAACGAAAATTTAGACAGTCTCAAAGCTGTGCCTGCAGTAATTCGTCTGTTGCCTTTAATAATCTCAGAAATACGTGTCTGCGGAATTGACATTTCTTTTGAAAGTCTATAAGCGCTTAGTTCAAGAGGAATTAGAAATTCTTCTGGTAAGACTTCACCTGGATGAATGTTTTTAATTTTTTCATTGTCATTGTTTTTAATGGTAACCTATCAATCAACCTTATTTGTTCACTTTCTTTAACGCATCAAGATATTTTTTCTTGATGGCGTTGTCTTGCTCTCTTTTGGATATTGCTTCGATCGCTGGTAATAAGTCTTTGTTGTGTTTGGTTTTTAGCTTTAATATTTCACTAAGTGCAAAAGCCGCTGCCCAACGAACAACGGTCCCACTGTATTCGGAATTTATCAGCAAATTACCTACTGCCGTATTTAATTTGGTCGGATATAAATGTGCAATGTTGCCAATTACTTTTGCAGATTCCCATTTTACACGTGGAGCTTGGTCCGTAAGTTTCTTACTCACATATTTTAGGCATTTTTCGTCGGCGATGTCGGGCTTTTGCCTTGTTGCAAACTCCAATGTTAATTTAAATATACAAATGTTTTTGAGCGGAGGCAAAACAAAAAAGGGTCTGCGAAGCAGGCAAATATTTAGCCGAAGCCCTTGTTGTCCGCCCGCATTGCGCTATGGCTTGCTATTAGCAGCTGCCCTTTAAGGAATTTGGTTAGTCTCGCGGAAATATTGCCAAATGTTTTAATAAAGAGATATTACTTCCTGGACGTCCAATTGTAGAATACAACTCTATATCCGGATCTGTCAAGAAGAATGTTTGTTTATTTGATTTTAGTGATTTCAATAAATCAGAGTCAAATGTTGTCGGCCATTTAATTTTAAATAGACCATTTGATTTAATGAAATACGTCAACCACAACAAATCATATTGGTTTTCGGGAATGTTTTTTAATTTTTTATAAAAGATTTTCTCAAGTGATTTTATCATTTTGTCTAGTTGTATTTTTTTTACAGTGCCGCTATTAAATAGTTGTTCTATAATTCCTAGAATCTGTGGGAATGATTTTGCTCGTCTCTCTTTTAGCATGATTAATAAACTAAAAGTTTTAAGTATCTCTTTATCTTTTAGTTTCAGTTTCAATTTGCAGTCCTTAGTTGTTAATTCACTTAAAAATTTGTCTATAACACCAGTCTCTTTATATTTTTGGTCAATTTGTAGAACAGCGAGTAAGGTGTTTTCAAACCTCTTATATGTTATGCGATTACGGTATCTGAGTGATGATTTTTGATATTCTGAAGTCCATGGCCTAAATAATCCTTCAGGTAATTCTTTTATATCAGATTTGCCTTCATTTAAACTCAAATTAAAAAATCTCATTTGAGACTGTAGTACCTTAATAATGTTTTCAGCGTCGGTTTTTGAGTTGCATAAAAATCTATAATCGTCCTTGAAACGAACACCAACGAAGTCAATTTTCTTCTTTTTTAATTCTTTAGAACATTCCCTGTCAATGGCTGCTAGAATTATGTCGGAAACCAAATCTGAAACCGCGGGTCCAATGGGAAGCCCATTGGTACAGCCATCGTTCGTGTTTTGGAAAAGTTTATCGAGCTTACTTCCTAACAATGCAAAGATAGTTCTGTCTGCTCTTGCAGTGGATTTACCATGTAGAGCCCAAGCGATACTATGGGTATAAATTGACGGATAAAAGTTTTTAATGTCAGTTTTAACAACATATTTAAATTTATGAGCCTCTGCCACTAGATCAGTTTCGGCCATTTCAATAAATTCATAAATCATCCTTCCTGCTCTCAAAGGGCCCAGTTCGGTTTCGCTGTTTTTTGTAACAGGAATTGGAAATCCGTAATTATAAATCTTTATATCCTTATGAAAAAGATGGTCAGTGACCATTTGCCACTCTTCCATTAAATACCAAACAATATCATGATGTAGCTTAGGTTCTATAAGTCCAAATGTTCTTTCTGTTAGTTGTGATTTTGGAAAAGAAACTAAAATCAAATCAGAAATTGTAGGTTTAAATTCTTTTCTTTTAGTCCCAGTTACTTTAAAATAAGCACTTCGTTTGGATTTATATTTCTCAACATAAAACGAAGGAGGTAAAATGTATTGTTCAGCGAAATAACCTTCCTCCAATAACCACTTCGCAATTTTCTTTTCACTTATTTTGTCGATAAGCTTTTTTGTGTCTTTAAAATGTTTTTCGGGTATTGTCATAACGGAATCTAGGGTTGCTGCTAACGATTTCCAAGCAGGCGTCTGCTTTTTGCTTTGTCAAGTTACACATTTGAGCGTTAACCCGCAAAAAGTGGTCGCTTGTTTGGTGTTATAAGTATGTGCGCCACCCATAGTTTTTCTGTCGGTGTCCGCATACACTACAAGTCAATTATTAATGTTTTTGTACTGTAAGTTTTATTGTCATGCTCAAAAAGAAATTCAGGTATAGTGATTTTTGTAGTTTTTTTCGGGCGAACAATGCAAATGTAAGAAAGTATAATTTTATTTGTATAGTTCCCGTTTTCAAGCACGTAATTTCCTTGTCGATTGAAGCTAACCATTTTATCTGGGTTATTCGCAATATAAAGTTCTTTTGCTTTCTTTTTTTTCTTTCGACCTCGAATAAGCGTAAACGTTTCGAGTATATAGTCTGGATATTGAGGTTCTATTTCTACGTCTTGATTGCTTGAAATGATCTTTAGTAATTCTTTTTTAATTCCCTCTTCAGTTAACAACTTAGTTTTGTCAACTGTAGCGCCGCCAAAAAATTTTTCAAAAACGCTTAGTTTTTTTTGGCTAGTATCTTTTTTCGCCTCTTTAGTCCCTGAAGCACTTGCTTTATATTCGATAACTATTTTAATGGATCCATTGTCCTTGGTCAAGGTCACTTTGCTTTCAGCAACACTGTCTTTTGAAGAAAAAGCATAATCATTATTGCCAAAGTGTCTGCCATGTCCGAGGCAATATGAAACTAAGAAAAGTATTAGGAATTTGTATTTCATCGTCGAAAATGTCTGTTAGTTGGTCTGTCCTGGCGCATTACTTATAACGGTTTGCAAGCAGGCGTCCGCCTTTTGCTATGTCAAGTTACACATTTAGGCGCTAATCCGCAAAAGGTGGTCGCTTGCTTGCTGTTATAGGTAGAAAGCGCCACACAGATACGTCATGTTGACGTGTCTGCCGATAAAAAATTAACTGTCGTAAGCTGTTTCTTTTAAAGAGTTGAAGTCTGACCAGTTTTTCTTTAAAGCGTCTATAAGTTTTTTGCCCGAAACTGTAACAGTATTTTCGTGTGAAAAGTAAATTAACCAGTCTGCATTGTCGTTACAGTAAACAACTTCAATTCCGTCGTAAGACCAAATGTCGTCAGTTTTGATTATTTCGTCTTCGTGAACTTCGTTTATTTTACAGAGTTCATTGTTTCCCATTTCCTTTATTGTCTGTACAAGTCTGGAGTGTCCGAATTTTGTGTTAAAAGCTTCGTCGGAGAAACACTCTGTGTCTATTGGCTTTGTCGAGCCATTTAAAGGCCACCAATAAAAGTCTTGAAAGTCAAATTTGTCGGCAAGAAGTTGTCGTGTTGCGGAGTCAGTATTTTTTTTGTCAATAAGTCCCATGTTTTTGTCCACCGGAATGTCGTCCGCGCTTTTTACCTATAACGTTTTGCGGCCTTGCGTCCGTTTTTTGCTAAGTCCAAGTTAAGTATTTAGGCGCAAACACGCAAAAATGGTCGCAAGACCGCTGTTATAACCAGTAAGTGCCACACAGCTTAATATGTTTGCGGCCATTTGGTTTTGATGTCTTGCCGAGTCAAATAAATAAAGTTTATATATAAATATGAGCCGTTAGTCTGTGGATGATTTTTTAGGGGCGATTCGAAAACATATTTTGAATATATACCTGTTTCACTACCCGTAAATAAATGCCCAAACAATCTATATTTGTCGCCGTTTATTTCGCCGAAGAAAACCAAAGCGCTTGTCGAGTCAAGAATTATTAGAATTCTCTCGTTGATGTCAGGCCAATATGACCAACGATTTAAGTACTTTTCCTTTTTTGGTAGGGCTTTTTTATAATATTTTAATGGCCATGCCCAAAAGTCGGTCGGAGCAACCTGCGTTATAAAAAAGATGCTGTCGGGTTTAGAACATGGAGCGACTTTAATAGATTTAAATGTGCTGTCTTTATTTAGGTCATAAGCAAGAATAATAACTTCTCCAGTAAATTTTGAAGTTTTCATTAGTTTATCCAGGTCAACCGTATATGGTTTAGAATAAAGCTGTCCGAACAGAAAGGTCAATAGTATTATGATTGTCTTTTTCATTAGGATTGTCCGCACTTATTGGTTATAACGTTTTGCGGCTACTTGCAGTTTTTTGCTATGTCAAGTTACGCATTTGAGTGCTAACCCGCAAAAAATGGAGCTTGCTTGGTGTTATAACTAGTAGGGCGCACACAGTTTTTCCTAGTTACCTTTTCCAAGTCCGTCTTTGATTTGGTCGAAAGTTGACGCTAGCACGTTTGGGTTAACGTCGGTTTCCTTGCTATTATAGCCGGAGTGTTGATGTGAGAATATTGTATTTGTGGCTTGAATTAGAATTAACTCTTTGGTAGCTTTGGTCAGTTTTTCATTGTCTAAAAGCTCGACAGATGCAAAAAGCGACATTGCTTTGTGTTGATTTATTGTGTAGTTGTGTTTTTGAATTCTGTAATTCTTTGCGCAAAACACTACTGCATATATAGAAAGAGAAACAAGGAGAGATTTTAAAATCAAGTAACTAATGAATTCAAATAGAATTGTTTTATTTGTCAGCGTTACGTTCATGACACTTTTTGAAACATCTTCAGAAATTTTCATAAAGTGAAGGCTACCACAAAACAAGAATGAGAAGAGAAGAATGAGAAATAAAGCAAATGAGATAATTGCACCAGCAAGCCAACCTTTTGAAGAACTCTTCAGTTTACTAGCTTCCTGCTGAAAGTTCAGGCTTTTACCAACCAAATTTAACTGTAAAATTGTTTTATCAAATTCTCCAATCTTATTTGTCAGGTCGGTTTTCAGTTTTTCAGCCGAGCTCGCATCCTGTTTTAACTTGGAAAAAATTTGCTCGTATTGAATCGAAATGTCTTTTTGATGTTTATTTATAAAATCTTGAAGTTTATTTACAAAAAGGTTGTTGTCAATTGTCGGCTCAACGAGGAATTTTTGATTTGTAATTTGTGCAGGAGGTGCTAAGGCAGGAGGTATGGAGTCGTGGACTTCAAATTCCACTATATGAAAGCCGTTGTTTTTCGTATTGTACTTTCCATGAAGTCTAACAAATCGCGCTTCGATGTTTTTTGCAAATTCAAAAACCTGCCAGCCATTAAAGCCATGTTCGTTGGTGCTATAATATGTGTCCCAAGTTTCGTTGTCCTTCGATAACAACAAAGAATAGTAATATTGTCTTTTGTCTCTTGGTCGCCCCTGAGCTCCGGCAGTTCCATCCCATAATAAAAAACGTATAGTATGAATTGTCACAGATTTTCCTAGGTCGAGGGTGTAGGTCGCAGGAAAATGCGCATCGCTAAATCCTTTTTCACCCGTGTAGCCAGTGACAATGCCGTTGGTTGCTTCTTCTGGTCGTACCCATTCTGACTCAAATGGTTTTTTGCCTAATGCGATGTTTGCCATAATTTTTTTCGTCAGCGGGATTGTCCGCACTTATTGGTTATAACGGTTTGCAAGCAGGCATCCGTTTTTTGCTAAGTCCAATTTATGCATTTGAGCGCTAACCCGCAAAAAATGGTGCTTGCTTGCTGTTAGGTGTCTGGTGGCGGCACACAGATACGTCACGTTGACATGTCTGCTAATTGTCGCCATTTATTTCAAGTGTCAATGTATAGTAACGATAATTGTTTTTTTCCTGTCGATTGTCTTTTGGGAGTCAAACGCAGGTCTAAATTTAAAGTACACTAGAATTCCAATAGCGACAATAACACTTCCTACTGCAACAACTAAAAACAACGAGTCTTGGTGGTCAACGATTGCATTGAAGGGAAAGAAAAGAAGTCCGACGGATAGAATGTAGTATAAATTTAAGGATAAGGAATTTTTTTTAAGTAGGAGGAAGCTAGCGCTGATCAATGTCAGCCCGAAAAGGAAAAACGTAACCAATGTCCGCATGGGAACCATATAGCAGTAAAGTTTATTCGTAAAGTTATAGTTGTAAAAAAGTTCAGAGCTGTTGTACACAAGAAATAGTCCGGCGGCGATGGAAAGAAGTCCGATTACTTTGTCTAATATGTGAAAGGTCCTTGTCATGAAGTAATTTTGTCTTGCGGAATGTCTGTCCGCGGCAATGCGCTATAACGTTCTGCGGCCTTGCGTCCGTTTTTTGCTTTGTCCAAGTTACGCATTTGAGCGTAAACCCGCAAAAAATGGTCGAAAGACCGCTGTTAGCAGTATGGTTGCGGCACACAGTTGCACCTCGCTTACGTGTCCGCAAGACAATAAAGGTCGATGTCGATTGAGCAATTTATGTCCGAAAGTATTTTGTTACGTTGAAAGTCTATGTGAATGCCAGGATTGCAGCCGTCATAATAGTATTGAATGATTTGAAGCTGTACGTTTGAATTTTTTGTCAAGCGTTTTATTATGTCAACGCGTGGTTTGATTATTTCGTCAATGTATTTAGCAATTAAGTCACCAATAAAGTCGTTAGAATAAGTTTTTAGTTCGTGTCGCCAAAAATTGTGTTCGTGAATTTTTTCGACGTCCTTTTTAGAGCCTACAAAATATTTGTCACCTTTGACGCCTTTGTCAAGAGGTTGGAGTCCCATGTCTTTTGTGAAGATGTCTGGGGAGAAGTCAAAGTCGAAGAAACCGAGAATGATATGATTTTGGTTAACGTCAGGAGTTTTGTCGTTACCCATTAATTTATTGATGTCCGATTTATTTAATTTGTCCAATGTCATTTTCGTCTGTCCGCAACTTACTGCTAACGTTTTGCAAGCAGGCGCAAAGCGGGTTAATGAAACATTGTCTGCCGAAACGTTTATTTAAAGATATGTGTTTTTTAGCCTTTTGCAAAATGAAAATAATTGTCCGCGAAGCGACCTTGAATTTGCAAAAGCCTTATTCGTCCGCCCGCTTGCGCTTGCTTGCTGTTAGTGGTAGTTATTTATTCTGAATGGATAAAAAAATTATGTCTTTATATGTCCAATTGGAAAAGCCATATTTACTTTGGAAAAGAATAAAGTGTCCAATAAGCAAGACAGAAAGAACAATTGTCCACCAAAAGTATTTTTTTTTGGCGTCTTTGTATTCGGAATTTTCAGTCTGTTTATTTTTACGAAAAACAATTACAATTAAAGTCAAAGTTATAATTGTAGAAAAAATATTTATTGCGTGCCATAAATACGGCCCCTCGAAGAACGTAATAAATGCAAGAAGCGGTGTGTCGAAAATCACTAGGAAAGTCCAAATTGCGATAATTGTAGATAATTTTTGGATTTTCATTTTGTCGATATAATTACCACTAACGTTTTGCAAGCAGGCGCATGCGGGTTAATGAAACTCTATCTGCCGAAACGTTAATTTAAAGATACATGTTTCTTAGCCTTTTGCAAAATGAAAATCTCTATCCGCGAAGCGACCTTGACTTTGCAAAAGCCTTATACGTCCGCCCGCTTGCGCTTGCTTGCTGTTAGTGGTAGTACGTTGTAAATATTAGTCACAATATTTGTCAATGAAAGCTTTTGTTTTCAATTCACCTAATTCAAACGCTTTCTTCCAGTCTACACAAGCCCCATCTTTGTCCTTAATTTTAAACTTGCAAGTCCCGCGATTATTATATGCGTTTGCATTGTCTGGTTTAAGCTCAATAACTTTTGTAAAGTCTTTGATAGCATTTATATAATTCAATACGCTAAACTCTGATAGTCCACGCTTATTATAATAGTCAGCAATAGTTGGGTCAATTTCAATTGCTTTTGTAATATCATCAATAGCACCTCTAAAGTCCGACATTTTACTTTTAACACTAGAACGACTGCTATATGAAGAGTTGTCGTTTGGATTAAGTTCGATTGCTTTGTTTAAGTCGTTGACTGCTCCAGAGTCATTACCGATTCCGAACTTTGAAATTCCTCTGTAGGCATGGGCTTTTGGATACATTGGATTTAATGCAATAACCTTATCGAAATATAAAATTGCCGAGTCCATTTTATGCTGCTTCATTTTTGATAAACCTTGGTTAAAAAAATCTGCAGTCGATTGTCCATACGAAGTATTTAAAGAAAAGAATATTAAAAGATGAAAAATGTATTTCATAATTATTCGATATAAATAAATTGTGGTCTAAAAGTATTACCACTAACGTTTTGCGGCTACTTGCAGTTTTTTGCTAAGTCCAAGTTAATTATTTAAGCGCAAACACGCAAAAAATTACAAGTAGGTGCTGTTACCAGCTGGTGGTGGCACACAGTTAAATATTGCTTGCGTGTCCGCTGATAAAAAGTCGAGCGAATTATTTGTCCGCTTTATTTTTTTGACAGCGCAACACTAAGCGTTGTTTTTCCATCTGCTTAATCTGCTCATGCCTCTTGTAAATAGCCATGAAAAAAATCTTGAATGTCCGCCCTCCATCATTTTTTGCTTGCAGTATTCTTGAAACTCTGCTACATTGTTTCCTTTGTAGATGAATTCGCCTTTTTCATAGCAGTAAGAACAATACATTTTGCTAACACTCCCGTCAGCATTTGTGCCTCCTCCTTTTTCGTCTCGTTTTAGCGGCATACCACAAGATTGGCAATTTTTAAAATCAGTCATGCTGTTTATTTTAGTTGTCGATGTATTTTATTTAAAGATACGAATTTATGAAAGAAATAAAAGCCTGTCTGTGATGTCAAAACCGACTACTGGTCTGTCGAAATGTTGTCGATCGTGATTTGTCTACGGAGTCTTGTCCACCACTTGCTGGTAACGTTTTGCAAGCAGGCGTCCGCCTTTTGCTTTGTCAAGTTACACATTTGAGCGCTAACCAGCAAAAGGTGGTCGCTTGCTTGCTGTTATAGGTAGTTGACGACACACAGGACACGTCAAGGTACGTGTCCGCCGAACCAATTTAAATAATATGCGGAGTAAATGCTGCTGTATAAATATTAACGTCACCAATGAAACTGTCTTCGACAGCAATTTTGTCAATACGTTTATTTATTAAATCTAAAGGCAAAATGGTCGTCCCAAAATTTTTGGCGATTACGTCAGAAATATTTTTTAAAACCTGAATTGCCCCTGGTCGAAGCACGCACTTTTGCCCTTTGTTTTGCTCAAAGAAATTTTTCACTTGCTTACATTCGTCTGAGTAGCAAGGATCAAAAAAGTCGATTGAATTTCCGCTGTCATCGAAAAAAGTTCTTGTCGGATTTAATATGTGAACCGGTGTCACATAAATAGCATGAAAAGGAACCATTGTACTGACGGAAATAACTAGCGTTGTATCGATGTTTTTGTCTGCCGAAAATTCATTGAAGTCACCGTAAGCTTTAAAGCAGAATTCGGAGCCGCGATAGATTGTTATAAGGTCTAGACCAGTTTGCTTGTTTATTTTCTCAACGAATGGAAGCCAAGTCTTTTCTTCGTCCTGAGATTCCCAGGCGGCGTAAACTTTGTCACCTGCTGAACTTTTGTAAAAGCCGTCATCTTTGTACAATTCCGGGTCGGGCGGATAGAAGTCGTATATTTTTTCTATTATTTTGTCGATGTCCATTTTTGTCTTACGAAATGTAGTCCCGGCAATTACCTATAACGTTTTGCAAGCAGGCGCAATGCGGGTTTATGAAACATTGTCTGCCGAAACGTTAATTTAAAGATATGTGTTTTTTAGCCTTTTGCAAAATGGAAATTTTTGTCCGCGCGGCAGCGCACCTTAAATTTGCAAAAGCCTTATTCGTCTGCCCGCTTGCGCTTGCTTGCTGTTAGGCGACGTTGTTTTTATTCCGTTCATCAAGTTCACGTGTCAATGCGTCAATAATGTCTACGTAACTTTTTCTGGACTTTATTGGGTATTCTGTCAAATCAAGTTTAGAATAATATTTAAGAACATTTTGTAGTTCATCATCTTTTAGGTCTTTAGGATTGTCTTTGCGAAGAAAATCTCTGTCGAAAGAATCCTCAGTAAATTTTTTATTTTCAATTTCGCGAGAGAGCTCTTTATTGGGAATATTATTTAGGTCGACGAGAATAAATTTGTTTTTTGGTAATGCTGTCTCACCGATTATTTTTAAATAGTCGGAAATTACTGTTTTGTCAATGTGAATTTTACCTGAACCAGCCCAATGCCTGTCTTCACCATTTTTTTTCACTCCTGAAATCCAATATTCATCACCAAGGTCGATGTCTACATGATTACCAATTATACCTTGTCCTCTTCCGAAAACTTTTCCATTAAAATAAACTGTTCGGCCTGATTTATTGAATTGTCCATAGCCAATCCAAGCAGGTCCCGAATGTCCTTGTATTAATTCTACATATAATATTTCTGTCCTCATAGCAATGACGCCTAACGTTTTGCGGCTACTTGCAGTTTTTTGCTATGTCCAATTTATGCATTTGAGCGTTAACACGCAAAAAATTGCAAGTAGGTGCTGTTAGGCGGTCGTTTATTTTGTCAAATTAAAACCACCAAATGTCTGAGCCATTT
>JBGAGD010000003.1:0-698047 GCA_044226875.1 Bacteroidia bacterium | reverse complement strand
ACCTCATATAAATACAAATTACAGATCCGCGATGTGTGCGGTAATTACAGCCCGTTAAGCCTATGGCACCAAACCATCTTTATACAGGATCAGCAGAATGGTAATTTTAACTGGAACCCTTATGCCATTGAAAGCAGCACGGCACCTGTTACCACCTATGATCTGTACAGGATCAATTTAACCACCAGTACCTATTCATTGGTAACATCAACCACTTCAGGCTTTGCAACCGATCCTCAATACAATAGCTGGCAAACAAGTGCCAAATGGCGTATACAGGCAAACGGCTTTAATTGCAATCCAACACCACGAATGATAGCTTCGCCTACCGATCAAAAGATCAAAACCAAAAGCAATATTAAGAACGACAGGCTGGCTTCTACACAAGGCATTCATAACTATGGCATTGCAAACGATATTATAAATGTATATCCTTCTCCTGCAAAAGATATGATTTTTGTAAATGTTAAAACGCTTGCAAATACAAATTATGTAATTGAAATAGAAAATGCATTGGGCCAGATCATGCATTCTAAAAAAATTGACGCAGGTTTAGGTGAAAATTACCAGGTAGATGCCACTGGTTTTGCAAACGGTGTGTATTTTGTAAATGTTAAACTCGAAAACAAAACAGTAGCTGTTAAAAAAGTAATAGTTAATAAGTAGTTTTTACTGCGGGGAATTGAAAAAATAGTCTCAGGTATTCTAAAATGTTAATTTCCAACAAGTAGAATATCTAAGATTATTTTTTTTATTTTAGCGCCGTGTTGAAGAAGTTAATAACCGGTGCTTTATTAGTTGTTTTTGCCCAAGGCCAGGGCATGGCGCAAAATGGTATTACGGGTAATCCCGATTGGCAGATCAAGACAAGCGTAGATCCAGGCTTTGTACTTATCCATCATACAAGTATCGGTCATTTGGTAAAAGGGTATCCGATCATTTATGACGCAGATATTTCAAAGCCAACACTTGGCAATAAACTTTGGCATCTCGAAAATAATAAGCCAGATGTTGGTGTATCATTTCAATGTATCGATTTTAGAAACCCGCAACAACTGGGATACGCGTTTGCAGTTGCACCATTTGTTGAGATCCCGTTAAACGCAAAAGAAAAAGCGTCGCGTGTTGTTATGCGTTTATGCTGGGGCGCTACTTACATAACAAAATGTTTCGATATTGCAGAGAACAGGAAGAACATTGCCATTGGCAGTCATATAAATTCGTTTGTGCAGTTTAAATGGTTTTGGCATTTAAAGCTAACAAAAAACCTGCGCTTTGAGCCTGGTTTCGCCTTTTCGCATGCCAGTAACGGTAAATCACAAAATCCAAATTTGGGTTTAAATGTGGTAAGTTTAAATCTTGGTTTAAATTTAATTATCCCTTCAAAAAAAACTAAGCCCGAAAACATGAAAATAGATTCTTCGGGAAAAGTAAGATCAAAGAATGAGATCTTTGCTTTTGCTGCTATTGGATTTAACCAACATGAAATTGCCACCAAAGAGATGCAAACCTATGTAACATCTGTTTGCTATCAGCGTAATGTAAGAAACACACATAAATTCAGTGCAGGTATCGATCTTTTTTATGATCAAAATTATGTATACGATTATAATGTTGACCTTGGTAAGGAACCACAGGGTATTGATAAGATAAGGGCTGCAGTAAGGTTCGGATATTCTTATAATGTGGGTCGTATTAGTTTACCAATAGAATTAGGATATTACGCGCTTCAAAAAGATAAACCGGATGGTTATGTTGTAAGCAGGATAGGAGTGCGGTATTATACCAGAAGCGGGCTCGTGGCTCACTTTGGTTTGCGAACTCATTTTGCCGTTGCATATTGTTTTGAATACGGTTTAGGTTATAGATTTTTTATAAAATAATTATTAAGCAAATTATCATATATTTTATTTTGATCTTCCTTTTTGCAAACTGCAAAAAGGAAAACGCTTTTGATTGTTTTAAATCAACCGGTGCCGATGTTATAGAAACCCGCTCTGTTGAAAAATTTGACGTGATCAAGGTCTTTAATAAAATAGATCTCAATATTATTAAAGGACCCGAATTTAAGGTGGAGGTTACAGCCGGTAAACATGTTATTAAAAATATTAAAACAATTGTGGCCGATAGTGCTCTGAATATTAAGGATGAAAATAAATGCAATTTTGTGCGTGGTTACAAAAGGCAGGTAACAGTTAACGTTACTTTGCCATACCTGGTTAGGGTTGAAAGCAGAGGCGTGGGCACTGTAAGGTTTGCCGAGGGTTATGTGCAGGATACAGTTTTTATAAGAGCAGAAAATTCGGGAGATATTTATGTGAACGGAAATTTTAACCAGATCAGAACAAGCTCGCACGGCAACGGAGATATTTATTTGAACGGGGCATGTAACTCGTTATATGTTTACATGTATGGCACAAATGTTTTAAAAGGCGAAAACCTAACTATCAATAACTATGTGTTTGTTGAAACGGTAAGTATTGGCGATTGTTTTGTTGCCGCGCCAACCGGTGGCACTTTAGATTGTAATATCTGGCGTAACGGCAATGTATTTTACAAAGGTAATCCTTCAAGCGCCAATAGGTTTGCAGGCGATGGTAAAGGAAAACTGATAAAAGAAAATTAATTCTCAATAAACCTGTCTTTGATCTGTTGTTCGGTATTTATAATATGAACAATAAATTTGATCTGGTTCAATAAAAATAACTGCTGGTTACGGTGCGAAATTAATTGGTATTTTTCGGTATTTGTTAACTGCAGCGATGACGCAATATTATACACTGATAGGTTCGCTACTGTTTCATAATCAACAAATTTGTTTTGAATAGTGCCAAAATAATTTACCACAGCATCCTGTAAATTATTTAAAATTATTTTTTGAGTCATAGGCAGGTATTCAATTAAACCTGCGCCATATAATTTTGGTTTTAAGATCTCAGAATATTCTATAAGATGAAAAAGGTTCGTGCCTTCAATTAAGATCTCAATTTCGCCGTTTTGATAGGTTTTTAAAACGCGTTTTATTTTTACTTCGCAACCATATTCTTTTACTTTGCCTTTTTCAAAATAAGGAATACCAAAAGAAGCATTGTTTGCAATGCACTCGGTTACCAATTGTTTATAACGATCTTCGTATATGTGTATTTTTGATGTTTCGCCGGGTAATAAAACCATGTTTAACGGAAACATCGGTAGTGTTATTTGTCGCGTTGTCATATATATTCACTTACAAAAACTGTGCTACAGTTTGCTTTATTATATATACGCCTAAAAGCCTGGTTTTAGTTGGGTAAATTAACAGAATTTATAAGGAGTAGAATGTTGAGATTTAATGTAATTCACTGATTTTTATATACTTACATTCATGCGCTATAATTGGGAATTATAAAGGCTAACGAATTCCACCCTTTTTTTCCTGATCTTTTTCCTGATCTTCACAAAATAATAGATGCTGGCGCCCGCTCCTCCAAGGGCAACAATAAGTACCGGTACGGCGCCCAGGTTATCTGTGCCCGACTCTGCTACAAAAATACCGCTGTAATAACTTACATAGGCCGATCCCAGGCCCCCCAAAAACCAGGCAAGTTTTTGTTTATCCATCTTTTGAAGTTCTTTATAACGTACTGTTAATTGTTCTTTTGTTTTGGTTTCAGGATAATTGCAAATTAAAACCCAGAGTTTATTTTCGTTTACAGCTCCTTTTTGATCGTATATTTTTCCATCAACAATCTCTAATTTTGGAGAGTCGCCCTGGGCAGAAATAGATTTATTGACCGCTGTAACTTTTATACTATCAACAGAACCGTTCTTATATTTTATCCAAACAATTTCGGTTTTACTTTGAATGTATTGTGGTGCTTCGGTGCCAAAGCGCGTGTATTTAATATTATCAGGATCAATTTCTGAAACTATTACAGCGCGTTTTTCGCCATTACGAAACAGCAAAGTATCCTGTGCAAACAAAGATTGATATTGCAGAACAAGAAAAAGTAATACCGGTAATATATTTTTCATTTTAATTGATTATAAGCGTCAACAAGTTTTTTTTGCTCAGAAAGATACTTTCTTTTATTGATGTTAGAAATAACCGTTACTGCAATAAAAGTAGTTCCGCCAATTATCATAAAAGGCACGGCAAGTTCAGGAGCGCCGAGTGCGTATAACATTAAAGCATAAAAGGCAGACCCGCCAAGAACAAAAAAGCTGCCAAAGCTACTCACAAAATGTTTTCTTTTATGATTCTTCATAATGTCAAATTGTGCGATCAATCTTTCTTTTGATCTTTCATCTTTTATCTCTTCAAGCAAAGCAAGCAGGTTAGCGTCGCTTATTTCCTGACCGTAATAATAAATTGATTTTGATCTTACTGTGAGCTTTGCCCTGGCCGTGCCGCTTTCAAAAGCAGATAGGGTTGGGGAAGAAACGGCAGCGAACGAATCTATAACATTATCAGAATATTTTATAAACTTAATAGTATTCTTTAAAACCACATACAAAGGCCCGGAAAGTTTTTGCTGATCATAATATTTTACCTCGTTATTGTTTACTTCGGTAACTTTAGCAGCAACTACCTTACCGGTTCTAAAAAAAATGCTGTCTTGCGAGACAGCATTTTTTGAGAATATGATCTGTAAAATTAAAAACGAAATGATCTTTATAAGCGTTTTATTCCCCGACATAAGTCAAAGAAAAAACATTTATTGAACAATTCCAAGTTTTTTTGCTATTGCAGCAGGAATAGCTTTTTTATGCAACATAATGCTTGTTGTTTTATACAGAACATAACTTTCGCTTGCATAAAAATAACCATCGCACTCATTATGATCTTTACCCCAACTGTTTTTTACGTAGTAATAATTTGTATTGTTTTGGTCTTTTACCATTCCTAAAATATGCATGCCGTGATCATCCTGCGTTTCATAATTATCAAATGCTTTCTGGCGGATCTCAGGTGTTATAGTTAATTGCTTAACAGGTTTAGTGGCCAGGTTTTGTTTCTCATCACTGGTCATTGTAGCAAAAGAAGTTTCAGGAACAATTGCTAAACCATCTTTATACATAAAGCCTTTTTCGCTAACATCGGCAGCCCACGCAAAAGAATAACCTGTGTTAATGGCATTGGTCATGGTTTCCTGTAATTCGTTTAAAGGAATATTGTACATTCCTTCCCAATTCCAATTATCAGGCACTTCTAAAACAAATTTGCTGTAAAACGGATGGTGCGTAAATGAGGTTAAGAAAATATAATCGTTAGGATTTAAACCTGTTGCCTCTGCATAGGTTCTTGGTGTATACTCTTTGCCTTTGTATGTGAATTTTTCAGGCACTTTTCCTAAAAATTCGTCACACACAGCATTTACCGAATTGTGAACAAAATTAAAATCTATTTCCTGTGTTTCAGGAAGCGCAGCCGGGCGCAAAATGTTTATTAATGTTGTTTCTAACATTTTATGGTTATGCTGATCTTTAATATCTTTTTTGCCGGTATAAACATCTTCAGGTACTAAACCATAATTTTTTAATACGCTAATGGCATCCGGAAATCCTCCGCCTTCACCAAAATTGGTTTTGCCATGCATACGCACAAAATTATCGGCTTTTAACGAGTAGGCTTTTCTTGCAATGAACATTTCGCTCAAATTAAAATCTTTGCCTTTACCAAGACGAATCATTTCGCTTTCAAAAAAAGACATAGAAGAAAAAGACCAGCAAGTGCCGGTTATATTTTGATTTTGAACATCGGTGCCGTCTAAATTTTTAAGAACAGTAAATTTTATTTCGCTGCCTTTTTTATTGGTTTTTTCCTGGGCAGAAGCAAGGCATGAGATAAACAGAAATGCAATAAAGAAATTAGTTTTCATTTTTGTTGGTTTTTAATTAGTTGCAGCAAATATCTTATTTCAAAAATTGTAAACAAAACATAATGGCCTATAAAATGCAGGAAGAAGGCAAAAAATCCCCCCTTTAGGGTGAACCAATAAATGACAAGCAATACCAGCGACAGAACGAATTTGGCTATACTGCTAACCAGTAAAATGCCGGCATAGGTTTTTCCATCGGTTTTAATGCTATAAATAAGAGTTAAAACAATAAATAATACAATAAAAAATATAAGGCTATGCCACCAATAATGCCACTGCACCTGCAATAGAGTGGTTAAAAGAAACGAATAGATACAGGAAGTTCCTAAAGAAATTAAAATGAAAGAAAGGCCTTTTAAATTCATTTACTGGAGCGGATAATGTCTTTAATAACAATATAAAGGGCCACGGCTATGCCAAGTAAAGACAGAACGATCGTAAAAACAGGCGTTTCATTATGGTAGTGCTTATCCAGCTTGTTCCCTCCCCAGGCTGATAAACCAATAATTGCAGCCATTTGAAAGCCTAAATTACTGTATTTAAGCAGTTGGTTAGGCTGTTTTGGAGGAGGCATTTTTATTTTCCATGTTTTGGTGCATGTTCTTTACTTTTGCACCCATGTTACAAGTGCCGGTAAAGAGCGCTCCGGGTTCAATGGCCAGCTTACCCGTAATAATATCGCCGCTTATTTTTGCACTTGCTTTTAAAGAAAGCATCTCGGTAACATTTACAGTACCTTTTATTTCGCCGCTAATGTCGGCATTGCCACTGGTAACATTACCATCTACAACACCGTTTGGCCCTAAAACAAATTTTCCGGTTGTAACGATGTTACCGGTTAAAAGCCCGTCGATCCTTACATCTCCGGCAGACTGAATATCTCCAATGATCTTAGTGCCGTTACCAATTAAGTTCACTGAACTTGCATCTAAGTTTTGATTTTTATTTGAGCCCATTCCTAACATAATTTTTAAGTTTAAGTTATTAGCCTTTATTTGATTTATTTTCGTTCAGATTTTTGTAATTATCCAAATAAAAAATTTTATACGATTCAACGTTTTTCTTCTTATAAAACAATGGTAAATTATTTCCTAAGATAGGATAAATTTCTATCATTTCTTTTTTTACCTCGTCTTTAAAGATCTCGGGGTCTTTTAAAAGGTTGTCGTAATAATTTGATACTTCTTTTGCATTTGCAAACGATTTTAATATTACCAGTTGCCTGCCCGCATTAAATATATTACTCGTTAAGTTAAATGTTTTTGCACTGTAATAAGTATTATTAAAAGTGTTTAAACGGATCTTAAAGCTTTCGGCAATTTTTGCATCGTCGGGTACCAATGCAATTAAAAAATGTTCTGCATCCATATTCACAGTAAAAGTATCTAGCTGTGTGGTGGCAGCATTTGAAACTTTATACAGGTCGGGATTCTTTTGTTTTTTAATTGAAAGCAAAATATCGTTTGCCAATGGCGTTACTTCTGCGGTTGGGTATTTTGCAACCAGTAGTTTTAAATAATATTCTAACGAATCAATACCTTTTAATTTTCCGGTGCTTAAAGATTTAATAAACTCAAATTTTGAAACAAAGACGTTCTTGGTTCCGAATTTGGCCAGCGCTTCGTTTGATTGCGATAAAGCTTGCGCGTAGTTATTATCAAGATAGGATTGATAGACAGTAGCATAAAAATTTTCCACCTCGCTTTTTTGAGCATTTACTTCGTTGGCATAGCTTGGATTTTTTATGATCAGGGCAAACTCACTATCCGGAAATTCGTTCAGTATTTTTTCTTTATAGTAATCGGCCTTTGATTGATTTTTTTCAGCTAAAAAAATGCGGTACAAAATATAATAGGTATTCAGTAAATATTTATTTGTAGGAAAACGGGTATCCAACTCTTCAAAAGTAGCAACCGCTTTTTTGGTGTTGTTTAGTTCTTCTTTATAAATAGAACCCATCATGTAATATGCATGAATGATCTTTTTGGTGCTCTTTTTTAATAACGAATCATTGGTAGGTAAACCGGTTAAATAATAAGCGCGGGTTTTGTTTGGACTTTTTACACCTGCAACCGCCTTTGCTGTATCTTTTGGATCGGTTGTTTCGTCAATAGTTAAAGCTTTGTTAGATCTCCTCCAGTTGTCTTCTAATTTTCTGTTACCCCATTTTTTTTGAAAATCTGCCACCCCAAAGGCCACCGTGTTTGGGTTATAAAAATAAAATGATGCAGCGGCGCCCTGGCTCGAGATATCCTGGTTAACCGGCATGCCTACGCCATTTAATAAATTAGCGCCTGCCGAGCCATTCTTGGCATTTTCTTTTTCCCTTAATTTTCTTTCTTCTTCTTTTTCAAGATCAGAAATTATTTTATCGATCACTTTATTTTGCTCGCTTTCGCTTAGTTTTACAAAACGCTGTAAGCTATCTTCTTTTTGAATAGTGTGAATGTAGCCTACCAGTGTTTCTAAAGTTTTTTTACGGGCAACGATCGATTCATAATCAGGATGATCTTTTGAAATGGTTACAACAGCGCTGTCATAATACGACTCTGCCGGCTGGTAATTAGCAAGGTCAAAATTTATTTCGCCTAATTTTAAATATGATAATCCTTTTTGATTAGGATTATTTACACTGGTTTGCACAGATTTTTTATAATAATGGAGGGCCTGTGTAGAATTTCTTTCTTTCTCCTCTATCTCGCCTAAAGTGTAGTAAATAACATCATAATACTCATTATTTTTAAACTCCCTGGCCATTTTTAAAAGCTCTTTTTTTGTTTTTTCGGAGTTGTTGCGTTTCACATCCAGCAATTTGGCCATTTTAATTTTACTGTAAAAAACCAGTTCGTAATTTGGTTTTAAGCGAATGGTTTTTTTGTAATACTCAATTGCGCGTTTATTGTTTTTTTGCTGCTCAAATAACTGTGCCACAATAAAACTATATCTTGCTCTTTGTTTGCGTGGTGTGCCGGTTATTGGATTGGTATTCCTGATAACGGTCATTAGTTTTGTAGAAGCCTCGGTATACATACCGCGACGCGTGAAATAATCTGCTTCAATAACCGGCAGCTCCTTTTTTACTTTTGAAGGAAGGTTTTTTTCATTTTTAAGCAGGCTGATGATCTGCTCAGAACTGCTTACAGAACCGATTTCATTATTGGCCCTAACCATCCACGTCATGGCGGTGTATTTATCTTTTGATTTGGTGTATGTCCTTGCCACATATTCAAAAGCTTCCAGGCCGCTAAATAATTCGCGTTTATATAAATGGCAAATGCCAATGTTTATCCAGTTATTATCTATCCATTTGCCGGAGGTAGGGATCTCGTTTCCTTTTTTATCTTTTATGGCGTGGTGCTGAATGCAATTGGATGATTTTTTGATGGCTTTGTCAAACTCCGGAAAAGTAGCTTTGGCCTTCTCGGGGGTAGGATAAATATACACGGGCAGGATCTTATCGAAGTTCTCTTTATTTGCTTTTTCAAGTTTATAAATGCCATCGTCAATATTCACACAAGAGTAATAATAACCATTATAGCGCGCTGTAACATTATGATAAGCCCTGCTAACCACTGTGTTTCTTTTTGTGCTACAGGCTGCAAAAATAAAAACAACTGATAATGAATATATTAAGCCTTTTATGGACACTGATTTATGGTAACGTAAGATACTATAATTTAGTATGTACTAAATCATAAAAAAACTAAACTAAAACTATGTCAAACTGCACCAGGTCAACAAACTCCTGAACGCGTTCCTCTACATCGGCCTGCGAGAGGCCTATCAGGCGCTCGGTACCAAATTTTTCTACAGTAAAACTGGCCATTGCGCTACCAAAAATAATGGCGCGTTTCATATTTTCGAAACTGATATCTTTGGTTTTGGCCAAATAACCAATAAATCCACCGGCAAAGCTGTCGCCGGCACCGGTTGGGTCATAAACTTCTTCCAAAGGCAGGGCAGGGGCAAAAAACACCTCGTCTTTATTAAATAACAGGGCACCGTGCTCTCCTTTCTTTATTACCAATACTTTTGGACCCATTTGTAATATTTTTTGAGCTGCTTTTACCAGCGAGTATTCGCCCGATAACTGGCGTGCCTCAGAATCATTAATGGTTAAAACATCTATCATGGCAATGGTTTTCTTTAATTCATCCATAGCAATGTCCATCCAAAAATTCATAGTATCCAAAACGATCAGTTTTGGGCGTTTTTTCATTTGCGTGATCACGCTGCGCTGTATGGCAGGCACAAGGTTACCCAGCATTAAAAAGTCGCATTCTTTTGCAGATTCAGGAACCACGGGATCGAATTTTTCCAATACATTCAGTTGCGTATCAAGGGTATCGCGGGTGTTAAGATCATTGTGGTATTTGCCACTCCAGAAAAAGGATTTTTCTCCTTTTTTTATCTGCAGGCCTTCGAGGTTAACGCCTTCTTTTTTCAGAAGATTTAAAAAATCGTTCGGAAAGTCGTCGCCAACAACCGAAACCAGGTGAATATTCTTATCAAAATAAGAAGCTGCCAATGAAATATAAGAGGCTGCGCCGCCAACAATTTTATCGGTCTTGCCGAAAGGTGTTTCAATAGCATCAAATGCTACAGTACCAACAACTAATAAACTCATTTAATTAATTTTAATTTTTTTTGTAAAGATATTGTTTATTTCATAAATGTAATGTAAATTTGCCACCCTAATCGGAAAAATTCCTTTGAAACATAAAGGGTTTAGATGATCGGGTTAACCAGATAAATTCCTCCTTAGCTCAGCTGGTTAGAGCACGTGACTGTTAATCACGGGGTCCCTGGTTCGAGCCCAGGAGGGGGAGCAAAAGATAAAACCACGCAGAAATGTGTGGTTTTTTTGTTTATAGTAGTACTTTTTACTGCAATACAAAGCAATAAAAAAAGCCACGTTAAAAACGTAGCTTTTTTTTACAGGTAAGTTAAAATTTTATGGCCAAATACAGGGTTGCCGGGATGGAAATATTAAAATTCTGGCGAGTTGAAGTATAGTGCGAATTGTTTTGGGATATTTGATATCCGTTACTCGTGAGGTTATCTGTGTATTGTTCTGAATCGCCGGTTATTTTTGATAGTGTAAAGTACATAGGGAGTTCTGTATAAATACTAAAACGTTTTGTAGCATAAAATTGCAATCCTAAAACCGGCCCAAGGCCATATAAATTAAAGGTAGTGTTGCTTTTTTGTAATTGGTAAGTGTAATTGGTTGGTAAATAGTTCGAATAAGTTTCAATTCGTGAGTCGTGTTTTGAATATTGAGTTACGAGATCAAAACCCAGGTAAGGCGAGATCTTTCTTTGCGCAATAAACCTGTATTCAAGACCAAGGCGCCCGTTAATATCAATACTTTTAACGTATGAAGGTACATGCTGATCGGGTGGCGATGGGTAATTATTATTGCTTTCGTAACCATCAACATGATTGTCAGACCAGTTAACGCCGAGACCAGTTCGCAAAGCCCACTTATTTTTTAAAAGTTTATAAGTTAACAGATATGGCTGAACTTCCACGCCATTGTTAGAATTAAATAACTGTTTTAGTAAATAGGTAGCATTAGCACCAATTTCGTTATAGATCTTTTTTTGGTGTTTATTATTTGTAATGCTATCGCTTAAATTACTATTTTTTCTTTCATTATCGGTTTGCCCGTAAATAGCAAAATTAAATAAGGCCAAAATTAAAACTGTGGTTTTTTTCATAAGATTTATTTTTTAATGGTGTGTATTGACCATGAAAGTATCTATTGCTGAAATAAAAAAAATCACAAATAAATTTAAATGCTTTTTACTTTTATAACTGGGCACTTCAAATGATTTAGAAGGTAGTTTTTAAGAATAACTGGTTGTTGATTTTAGAAAGAAGGAAGTTAAAATTTGTAAAAATCACTGTATACAAAAAAGGTCCAGCAAAAACAGCAGAACCTTTAAATGCAATTATATATGTTTTATTAATTAAGGCAAACTTCCTCAATAGGATCGTAAACTTCAACGATGATCTTGTTTAGATGAGATCTTACTTCTATTACGTAATCGTTAAATAATTCTTCAAGGGTGGCGGGTTCATCAACACCTAAAAAACATTGTTTTTCGAATGCAGATTCAGGTGTGGTTTCGATAAGATCAACAATAAAAAGGTTGTAATTTTTCCATAACGAAATAAGCCTGCGGCTATTTATTTTTTCGTAGTTACTGTGTATAAGCCAATTCTCTGAATCATGAATTATTTCGGAACTGTTTTCGAATTGCGGTTTTATCCATCTTTGGTGTTGGAAAACGGCCATATTTACAAGGTGCGCCAGTATTTTCTTTTTACCCGTAGTGCTCTTATCAGGTGCAAAATAATTGTATTCTTCTTCGGTGATCTTTAAAAGGTCAAATGTGTTGGTTTCGCACATTTGTTTTAGCTCTCTTATATTTTCAGTCAATCTGCTCATACTACAAAGTACGGGAGAAAATAGAAGAAAGATTTTTAAATTATGTTAATCGTTGCAAATATTTTTAAAATAAAAATATTGAAATCAAAAAAGCAATAGTTATTTACCGGTGTGGGGAACAAAAAAATCTTCCGCGGCAGTGTTCGGAACAATATAAATACGCTCCCAAACATTGCCATCCAGTATTTCCCAGCTATGGCCCGGGCCTTTGGTATCTTTTGCAATAAGCATAACGCCAGGCTCTATGATAAATGAATTGCCATTGCTAACTGTAAATTTTAATTTCCCTTTTAATGTAACTACAAACTGGTAGCGGGGCGCCGGATGAGGTGTAAGCTGGTAGGGGTCGAAAGTGGTTTTTATTACAAAAAAATCAGCATCAATATTTACTGATTCGGTGATGGTACCTTCTTCAAAAGAACAATCGGTATCGTTAATGTTTATTAGTTTAAACGCTTTCATGCAACTAACTTACAATTAAATCCCCAAACTGTTACATATCAGATAATCCGTTGAAAAAAATCAACAGTTTGAGGAAATCGAACAAAAAATAAAAAATCAAATAAGGCTTTTTAAACGGCATACTAACTATTTTATTACTGGCAATATAATTGCGACGTGTTTTTTATTATCCGTTATGAAACAACTATGTTTTTTTTTAGTTTTTGTTTTTTCTTTCAATGCAAAGGCTCAAAATCTTGAACCGCAGATCGTTACTTATAACGTGCTTGTTGGCGGAATAACGGGCGGTATTGGCGCCATGATCAATAAAAAGAAAGACCAGAAATGGCACAAAGCTTTTGTAAAAGGCTTTGTTGTTGGACTTGGTGGAGGGGCAGTGGTTTATTCGGGTAAAAAATTAAATTCATTGATCGCCGTGAGGCAAAATTTAAGTTATGGCTGGGTTTCGCGCGCGGTATTTAGCGCTGGTAATTCAATTGTAGAGAATGCTGCCGCCAATCGTGATTTTTGGAGTATGTGGCATTATGATATCGGTTTTATACGGTTGGAATTTCACACAAAAGACAGGCGCCTGTTACCGCGTTTTATGCCCTCTACTTTTGGCGGTATGATCTTTTTAGCCGCGAACGGCCGCTTTGATTACAAAACCTCGCTAAGATCGGGCACACCTACTTTTGATACAGGTAAGATCCGTTATGCACCAAGACTGGTTGGTTCTACAGCATCTAACGGTTTTCTGTTTACCGATACTTTGGTAAGAGTGGGGCAGGTGTATTATGATACCTATGCGCATGAAATGGTACACGCTTTTCAATTCCAGGAATTTTCGGGGATAAATACTTACTTTAATCCAATATCGGATAAATGGAAAGCTAAATCGCCCACATTTAATAAAATAAGTAAATGGATCTATTTAGATATGAATTACGAAGCGATGCTTTTTAATTATTTTATCATTAACCAGGGGCCGCATGGCAAAAGGTACTGCCATAATTATTTAGAGAATGAAGCTGAATTTTTATCGGTAAAAAAATGTGCCTGCGATTACCTGCAAGAGTAGATCAGGTTTTGTATTTAAGGATCCAGAAATAATCGTAGCTGATAAAATAAATTTCTGAACTCTTATTTTTTAGTTTCTCGCGAAGATAAGATTCAGTGAGAAAATTTTTAAGAACCAGGTGCTTTGAGCCATTCTCCAAAAACCTTTCCTGGTAAGTGTTTCCGGCAGTATCGGTTTTTGCGATCGGGTGATTGCTGCCTTCCACAAAATTATTATCCATTAATACTACCCAACCGCCAGGCTTTACAAATTGATTTACTGTATTTACGAAATGATCAAAATCCTGCTTTAAAATGTGACTGCAAATAAAACCACCAAATAACGTATCGTTTTTTTTTGTTATTGGTGTTTTATAAAAATCAGATACTTCAAAGGTAACGTTATTGTTCTCATACTCTTTTTCCCGGGCAATGGCAATTACTTCTTCGTTAATATCTGTAGCAATAACAGAGCTGGCTGCCTCTGCAATTCTTTCTGTCCAATAACCCGTGCCACAGGCAATCTCATAAACATTTTTGTTTCTGAAAAAACCTTTTAAGAATAATGAAGTAGTTTTAAGATCGGCCTGCCTTTCGGGCTTTGAATAGATCTTCTCATATTCATTGGCGCGTTCTTTATAATAACTTATTATATCTGTATTCATATGCCTTATCACAAAAAAACCGATTCGTTATGAATCGGTCCTTTTATTTTATATCGTTCTTGTAATATCCCAGTTCTCTAAATAATCTGCTACTCTTCTTAAGAAGGTACCGCCTAACGACCCATCAACTACCCTGTGATCATAGCTTAATGAGCAGAACATAAATTGACGGATGCCGATCATATCGCCCTGTGGTGTTTCAATAACAGCAGGTTTCTTTTTAATGGTACCAACTGCTAAAATAGCCACTTGCGGTTGAAGAATGATCGGTGTGCCCATCACGTTACCAAAACTACCTACGTTGGTTAACGTAAATGTTCCTCCCTGGATTTCATCCGGCTGAAGTTTGTTGGCACGTGCACGAGTTGCAAGATCATTAACGGCTTTGGTAATGCCAATAAGGTTACGCTCATCTGCATTTTTAATTACCGGTACAATTAAATTGCCTGTAGGTAAAGCGGCAGCCATACCAATATTGATATTTTTACGTTTAATTATTTTTGATCCTGTTTGGTCTACAGAAACGTTGATCATTGGAAAATCTTTAATAGCACGGGTTACGGCTTCAATAAACAATGGCGTGAACGTTAGTTTTTCGCCTTCGCGTTTTTCAAATTCCTTTTTCACTTTATCTCTCCACATAACCAGGTTGGTTACATCCGCTTCAACATAAGAAGTAACGTGTGGCGATACGTGTTTGCTCATTACCATGTTATCGGCAATGATCTTACGCATACGGTCCATCTCAATCACCTCGTCGCCAGCGCCAACCGAAACAGCAGGACGGTAAACGATAACCGCATTATCGCCCAGGCTAACTGAAGAAGTTTTAGAAGCGCTTGAAGTGTTGGTTGTGGTCTCTGATTTATTTTCTGTTGCGGCAGAAGTACTGCCTTGTTTACTCCTGTTTGGTAAGTAAGCTAAAATATCAGCTTTGGTAACGCGGCCATCCTGGCCGGTACCTTTAATATTATCTAATTCTGCCAGTGAAATGCCTTCTTCTTTGGCAATACTTTTTACCAAAGGTGAATAGAATTTATTAGAATCGTTATAGTTGTTATTAGTTGCAGTTTTTGGTGTACTCACATTTGCGTTTGAAGAAGTGGTGGTCTCTTCTTTTTTTACTTCGGGTGTTGAGGTTTTAGGGGTTTCAGACACCGAAGCGCCTGCTTCGCTACTGATAACGCCAATTACAGCACCAACCTGCACAACATCACCTTCTTTAAATAAGCGTTTTACAAGTGTACCTTCAAAAGGCGATGGAATTTCGCTATCCACTTTATCGGTAGCAATTTCTAAAACTGTTTCATCAATTTTAATTTTATCACCTTCGTTTTTAGTCCACTTAATAATTGTAGCTTCTGCTACACTTTCGCCCATTTTAGGCATAATTAAATCAAAGCTTGCCATTGTTTCTTTTATAAGAGTTACAAAAATAAGTTTCTAAACAAGAAAACCCAAAAATATTACACACAACTAATTAAAATCGGGGTATAAAAGGTATTTTTTTCTGATTATTTTGAAGTTTTCGAGGTCTTTTTGCCAGGAACTTCTTATTTGGTCTTCCGGCACATTATTTTTGATCTGTTCCTGGAGCTCTGAATTACCGGCATGAAAATTAAAATTCCTGTCAAAAAAATCAGGCTTGTTAAGATCGGTATACATTTTTTTAAGCCAGCTTAAATTGATCTTTAATGGGTGGTTTTTTAGGTAAACTTCTTTTCGAAGGTCAATTCCAAAACATTTTTGGTTAAGGTACTTTGGTTCTTTTGTAAGTGCTGTAGCTTTTGGAATAAAGTAAAAAGAAGTATCGCTGTAGTTTGGATGGCCAATAACCTGGAACGGCAGGTTGGTACCGCGGCCCAGGCTAACAAGCGTACCTTCAAACAGCCCTAAACCCGGATATAAAAGTATGGCCTCTATATTTGGGATATTTGGCGAGGGCTTTACCGGCAAAGGATAAGACGCTTTACGGTCGTAATTTTTCAGGGCAATAACAACAAGATTGCACTTAACCTTATTTTTTAACCAGCCTTCTTTATTGGCCATAAGGGCATATTCTGCGCAGGTCATGCCATACACAAGTGGCACATTGTGAATGCCCAGAAAACTTTTGAATTCATCTTTCATTACAGGCCCATCAATATAAAAACCATTGGGGTTAGGCCTGTCTAACACAATAAATTCTTTTTTGTTTTCGGCGCAGGCTTCCATAACATAACACATGGTAGAAATGTAAGTATAAAAACGAACGCCAATATCCTGTATGTCGTAGATGAGTATATCAATATCCTTTAACTGTTCTGCCGTTGGTTTTTTATTGCTGCCGTAAAGAGAAATGATTGGCAGGCCTGTTCTTTCGTCAGTATTGCTGTTTACCTTGTCACCGGCCTCGGTATTACCCCTAAAGCCATGCTCGGGCCCAAATATTTTTTTGACATTTACTTTTAACCTGATCAAAGTATCTACAATGCTGGTAGAATTTATTACACCGGTAATATTTGTAACAATGCCTACGCGTTTCTTTTTTAAAAGAGGTAAGTATTTCTCAAATTGCTGCGCACCAAGCGTTACAGAGCTGTAATCTTTTATTTGTAAAGCTTTTTGTGAAAATAAAACATGCGATAATAAAATTAAACAGGCCATTAAGCCGGGCAATTTGTTATTTTTGTAACGTAAGTACATTCTTTTTTGAGTATAGAAAAATTTATAGCCGATCGGATCTCTAATCCTAAACTAGGCAAAGGTAATATCTCTAAGCCTATTGTAAAAATAGGAATTATTGGTATTGCTTTGGGTATATCTGTTATGTTTTTAACGGTAAGTATTGTACTTGGGTTTAAAAAAGAAATTGTAAACCGTATTACCGGCTTAACCACCGATCTTGTTGTAAGTAATATTAATGTAAACGCCAGTAATGAACCAGAACCTATTTACCTTACAAAAGATTCGCTTGAAACCTTAAAAAAAATGCTGTTTGTAAGTTACGTTCAGGCAACGGCCTTTAAGAACGGGATCTTAAAAACAGAAACTGAAAATGAAGGTGTTCTTTTAAAAGGCGTAACCACCGGTTATAATTTTGAATTTATTAAAAAATACCTGGTAGAAGGGCGGTTGCCTTTATTTATAAGTGAAGAAGCCAGCAAAGATGTTTTAATAAGCTCGAGCCTGGCAGAAAAACTGAACTTAAAAGTAAATGGAAAAATGCTGGTGTATTTTATTTCGCAGCACGAGGTTTATGACAGTACAATAATGAATACCGTTACCAAATACGAACAGCGATCTCGTAATTTTACAATATGTGGCATCTTTAAAACAAGTTTTTCTGATTTTGATAACAGCCTTTCGTTTGTTGATCTGCGGCAGATACAGCGTTTAAATTATTGGAATAACGACCAGGTTGGAAATTACGAGATAAGAATAAAAGATTTTAAAGAGCTGGATGCAAACCTTATGGCTGTGCAGGACCTGTTAGGATATAATTTTAATGTGAACAGCGTAAAACAACTTTATGCAAATATTTTTATATGGCTGGATAAACTGGATATAAACGGGATAATTATTATTGTGCTGATGATAGCAGTGGCAACCGTTAATATGATAACCGCGTTATTGATACTTATTTTAGAAAGGACAAACATGGTGGGCCTTGTAAAAGCAGTAGGAATGAGCAATATTAACGTACGAAAGATATTTTTGATGATCAGTTTAAAAATAGTTGGTAAAGGACTGATATGGGGCAATGTGTTTGGAATTATTGCCTGCCTTCTTCAGTATTATTTTAAGGTTGTAAAATTAGACAGCAGCATTTATTATGTAGAATATGTTGCCATTGATATTAACTGGCTCTATTTTTTAGGATTGAATGTTGGTACTTTTGTAGTTTGTTTTTTAATGTTGATATTACCAACATTGATCATTACCAAGTTAACGCCTATAAAAACGTTGAAGTTTGATTGATAATAACGCAGGCGATTGAACACGGATAACGCTGATTTTCACAGATAAAAGTGTTTTCTGAAAATATTATCAATAAAAAAATCTGTGAGAATCCGCCAAATCAGTGTCATCTGTGTTCCATCTCGTTTTAATACCCAAAATTTTTCAACCGTTTTTCGTTGCTGCGCCAGTCTTTATCCACTTTTACAAAAAGCTCTAAAAAGATCTGTTTTTTGAAAAAGGTTTCCATGTCTTTGCGGGCCTGCATACCCACTTTTTTTAGGGCGGCGCCTTTATCACCAATAATAATGCCTTTCTGGCTATCGCGTTCCACTAAAATATCCACCTGTATCTTAATGATCTTTTCTTCTTCTTTAAAAGAATTTACGATCACTTCAACGCTGTAAGGAATTTCTTTTTTATAGTTCAATAAGATCTTTTCGCGAACGATCTCGCTTACAAAAAAGCGTTCTGATTTATCGGTAAACTCCTCTTTATCATAAAACGCGTTGCCATCGGGCAGTAATTCAATAATGCGGTTCATGATCTTATCGATATTGAATTTTTGCAGGGCCGAAATAGCCATGATCTCTGCTTTTGGCAAACGTTCGCGCCATTGTAATAATTTTTCTTCCAGCTTTTCCTGCGAGGTGATATCGATCTTGTTTATAAGCAGCAGAATAGGAGTTTCTGTTTTTTGAAGCCTTTCAAGGTAGGATTCCTCTAATTTAATATCCTCAAACACGTCGGTGATCAACAAAAACAGGTCGGCATCGGTAAAAGCGGTAATAACGAACTGCATCATTTTTTCCTGCAATTTGTATAACGGCTTAATAATGCCGGGTGTGTCGCTAAAAACGACCTGGTAATTATCGCCGCTCACAATGCCCATAATACGGTGGCGCGTGGTTTGCGCTTTTGAGGTGATAATGCTTAAACGCTCGCCCACCAGGGCATTCATAAGTGTTGATTTACCAACATTGGGGCAACCGATGATGTTTACGAAACCGGATTTGTGTTTGGCCATAGAGTAATTACAAAGGCAAAATTACGTTAATAAGCCGGTTTTTCCAATCTGTGGAAAGTGCGTAAATACTGGATTTCCCAATATTGTTAATAAAAAGTTTGCATTAGCTTTAAACTAGTTGTATATTTGCACCCGAATTTACAGCGCATTTAATTTAAACAAGATATAGTGCGGGATAGAGCAGGGGTAGCTCGTTGGGCTCATAACCCAAAGGTCGTTGGTTCGAATCCATCTCCCGCTACCAACAAAACCACCAGTGAAACTGGTGGTTTTTTATTTAGTCTAAGGCGCAAGTTTACTTGCAGCCGAGAGAGTAAATAAAAAACATGTTCGCTTTAACGAACTGGTTTTGTTGAGTTCGAGCCTTTTTTAGGATCATTTTAATAATCCATCTCCCGCTACCAAAGAAAGCCTCAGTAAAAACTGGGGTTTTTGTTTTTATGGAACATGCAGTTTATATATGCTATTCACCAAACAGTAAAAGAAATTATTCCTATTACTATTCACTTGATTAATATTTCAATTAAGACAATTTTACCATAAAAAGGCCTTTTTACGACAAGGTGTCTGAATGCAAAATTGTCAGTAAAAAGCTTTACTCAGAAACTGGCTAGTCTTACTCAAAGTTAATTGAAATTTAATCTTTTGAATGAAAAAATTTTGACTTTGGCATTTTTATTTCAGTAAGTGTTTAAAATATATACTACATGGAAAATAATTACACAACAATCGTATCTTATGATATTAGTCGAGCTGGTAATCAAGATACCGTTAATGTTTACGTAAAAAACAGAATGATTGAAAAAGGTTATGCCGATCGTTTCATTAATAGCAGTTCGGGTAAAACTATTTACTTACCAAATACGACGCTAGTTAAAGAAAAAACAACTGTTGAAATTGCAAGGCAGGACGTTCAAGATTGTGTTGATGAATTCAATAAAAAGAATTTGACTGCGCATGAAGCTGAAAGAATGCTGGCAACTAAGTTTACCGGTATTTGGGCAGCTTATATCGGCACTGCTTATAAATCGAAAAGCTTAGCGCCTAAACTTTAATTTAAGGGCGGATAACCGCCCTTTTTTAATGGCTAGATTCTAGCTAATTTTGATTAAAATAATTTATGAGTTCATTTAAAGAAATTGTAGATCAAATTATGGAAGATACAAAAGGCAGATTTAAAAATCCGCTTATTTTATCTTTTATACTTGTTTGGGTTTACTATCACTGGTCGATTGTGTATATAGTGATAACATTTAATAATGCCATCCCAGTAAATAGCCGGTTAAGTGTTTTTAAAGAATATGTGAAAGCGCAAGAGCAAACAGGTATGTTGTGGAAGCCTTTATTTTTTTCATTTATATCATTAGCTGTTTTTTATCTCCTTGGTGTTGCAGCTCAGTATATAAAACTTTGGCTTGGAAAAAGATTGAGTGCCGAAATGTTGGCAAAGTATGATAAAGGTAAATTTGAAGAAAAGGCTGTAGTTGAGAAAATTAGAAGCGAACTTAAAAAGATGAAGGGAGAAAAAGAGGTTTTAGAAACTGAATTAGAATCAACCAGAACAAAACTTCGGCAAAAGGATGCTGAGTTTGAGGAAACGGAATCGAGAAATGAAGAAAAAGTCGCTGAGAAAGATTTAGAATATGGAAAGCTAAATGCGAGATACTCTGATCTAACTATACAGAATAGTGAATTAGCTGATAAGCTTGAAAAAGAACATAGATCCAGTAATGAATTACGGGAGCAACTCAGGGCATTAATGAATAAAGAAATAGATTTAAATACGGAAATTGATAAATTAAAGCTTGAGGGCAATAAATTTAGATCAACACAAGATCTTTTTAATCAAATTGCCTTAGTTGATAGTAAAGAACCTTATGGTCATTTAACCTTGGATACGCATAATGTTTTAACTATCATATTTGGAAATATTAAATGGGATGTAATTGATGAATTTGGAAACACTACTGAAACTTTCTATTACGAACGAGGTTTCTTTCTTAGTGCCAACAGAGAGTTTCTTTATAAAATCACAAATGTCACTTTTGAAGACGATACTTTAATTTTCTTAAAACACTATTTTTTGGAACCCGGAGTTACGCTGAGTGAAAGTGTCGTTAAGCTAAAAATAGACAATAAACACGAATTATTTGGCACAGAAGATGGAAAAAATGTGAAGTACATACATTCAAGATTTATTTAAGATTTGGAAAGATGAGCGATATTAAAGAGAAGTTTACTGAGGTAATGCAAGATTTTGGCGGTAGGATAAAAAATCCATTAATCGCAACATTTATTTTGGTTTGGTTGTATCAGCATTGGACGCTTGTATTTCGTTTATTTAACACCTATGAAAATTTTTCCGTTGAGGAAAAATTATTCCTTGCTAAAATTTATATAACGCATTATGGTTTCTGTGGAATGATTATCCACCCACTAATAACTTCATTTGGGTCGTTAATATGTTATTACCTAATTGGGATTTTAGCCCAACTCATTAAAATTGGAGGTAGGTATTTAAATTCACTAATAGCAAAATTAGATAATCCAAATTTTGTTCCACGAACTGAATTAAAAAAGGAAGAGGCCTACTCTAAAACTTTGAAAAGAGAATTGATTAAAGCAAATGATGAAAACAAAGATTTGATTGAATTTAAACACAATGCACAGCAGGAATACGGCGCAATTAATCGTAAGTTGCAGAATGCTGAAAGTAATATTTTAAGTAACAGCAATTTTCAGAGAAATTTTGAAGAGATTATGATGTATCTTTTGCATAGAGCTAAAAGTGTGCCTGAAACAAATATTAGGCCTTCAGAATTGCATGATAACTATTTTAAGGTTATTAATGGCTCATGGATATTTTATACCAATCAAATGTTCGATAAAAATAGAGGAACATCTCATAATTATAAAATAAATGATTCAAAAGTATCAAATTTAAATAACGAACATATCGGAGAAATTTTTGATTTAAAGTTTGATAAACAATACAGAATATTAGAATTTGTAATGATGCATCACCACCCAAGCAAAAAAGATCAATATTACATGATTGAAATTAGTCCGGATGAATGGCTAGGTTTTTGCAACGCTCAATATTGCCACATTAAAAGGCATGATTAAAAGACACTTGATAGAAATTTTCATAGATATTTTTATTAACCGATCAATCACATTTACGAATCTTTCTTGGATATTTTTGGGAAGTATTGATATTGACGAATTCAAATTTAAAAACATTAAGAGTGCCTGCGCCAAATTTCCAAAAGGTTTTGTCTTTATCGATCCTATTTACAAAAATGGTAAGCGTGTCTTCACGAACCAAGTTAAAAGATTTAAGCTCCCAACGGTTTTTCTGGTGATCCTTTTTTTTCGAACGTATAAGGTACGACTCTATATGATCGTCTTTAAACAGCAGGTCGATCGTATCATTATGACAGCTTAATGCTGGAACTGTGTAACCACAATGGTTATCACGCATCCAAACTTTACCTTGCCGTATTATCTCTGTCCATTTAGCTGAAAGAATGTTGTTAAGTTGTTTACTGTCTAATGAATCTTTAGGTTCCTGTTTTTTACCTGGTTGTAAAACGGATGTTGCTATTTTTTTGTTTTGATAGCTTAACTGGGTGGCTACATCAACACATAAGTACTGATGAACTAAAAAAGGAGAAATGAATAAATAAAAAATAGTTTTCATTTTAGCTGTTGTTCAGCGCTCTGCGAACTGTTTCCTGTTTTTTATAAATCTAATTTATGAATTTAAGCAGTGATACGCAAAACGGAATGTAAATCCATGGTCTCCCAAAAAAGATAACGGCAACTGATTTTCAGTTGCCGTTTTTCTTTTTGTTTCTTTCCGAAACACGCCTCTGCCAACATCTAACTAAAAAACATTATTCTTTTAAAAGTTTTAGTGTGGTTACTTTTCCGTTGCTTTCCGCTTTCAAGATGTAAAGCCCACTGCTCATGCCGCGTAGATCAATGTTGTGTTTGCCTTCGGGTAAACGTTGCGTGTGGATCAGTTTTCCCGAAAAATCCAATATGGTCACATTTACATCTGATGCTAATTCTAATGTATAAACACCCTGGCTTGGGTTGGGGTAAACGTCAATTTGCGCACCGTTCCTTCCAAGCGCTATAATGCCGGTACATGCGCTTACATTTTGCGTTATTGTAGCGGTGTTCTTGCAACCGTTGGCATTTGTGCCGGTTACAGTATAGCTGGTGGTAGTGATTGGAGAAACTACAATATTCGCGCTTGTTGCAGTCGTGTTCCAGGTATAGGTGGTTGCGCCACCTGCATTTAATGTAGCAGATTGTCCGCTGCAGATCAACGAACTGCTGCTGCCAGCGGTTACTGCCGGTAAAGGGTTTACCGTTATGGTAATAGCGGCGGTATTAAAGCAGGTAGTTACCGTATTAGTGCCGCTGACGGTATAACTTGTTGTTGCAGTTGGTGTAAACGGAACACCATCTGAAATTCCACCTGTCCATGTATAAGTGTTAGCGCTTACACCGTTTAAAGTTACAGACTGACCAGCGCAAACAACAGAATTAGTTGCGTTAATACCAATTGTATTTGACAATGCAGTGGTAAAACTATTTGCAACTCCGCCGGGTGCCACCCAATTTGACGTTGAGCCAGTTAATCCAAAGTTTGTCAATATGCCATTTGCGGCATTTGCAGAATAATCACTTAAAACGCCAATACCGGTATTTGTACCCGACGCTACACCTTGATTAAAATGGTAATTTGCTGTTAAATTTGTTGCAGTAGTCGGGATTTCACAATTCATATACGTTTGAATTTCACATTGGGTTCTGGCTACGGACCATAATCGTACTTCATCAAGTTGCCCCGATAAATAGGCATTCAAAGATGGCTGCGCCTGCGCCCCAAAACACAAAGGGTTGGTGTTGGAGTTTAAGGACGCGGTTGGTGTTGGCGAACTTCCTATAAGTACGCCATTTCTGTATAATTTCATAATACCCGCATTGCCATCGTAAGTACCGGCAATATGAACCCATGCATCGGCAACTGTAATTACAGATGTGCGCGGAAGCGTTACACCTGTAAAGGTTCCAACACTGCTTTTTACATAAAACCTGAAAGTAGTCCCCGCAAAGTCTAATGAGTATTGTTCCAGTCCTCCTCCGCTTCCTTTGTTAACAAAAGTTCCGCCACCCACATCGGTGTTTGTTTGGGCCCAAAATTCAACCGTAAAAGCATTTGTTGTTGTAAAATTGTTTGCAGAACTATTTGCTATTTGAACATAGTCGTTAGACCCATCAAAATTTAAAGCTGCTCCTGATTGAGCTTTAATAAATGAAGCCAAGCAAAAAAAAACGACAAGACTTAAAAAAGCCCTTTTCTGATTTAATAATTTGTATTTAGTTTTCATGATATGAGTTTATTTTATTTCAAATTTAGTTTAGAGAAATGTGTCCGCTACAACTATGGGACGAAATGAAACAAACGTGTATACAAAATCGCGATCAATGTATATTAAGCAAATGCTTGTAAAAAAGCGAACTGAAATGATTTTGTTTAAGAAGTAAAAAATTAAAGAAAGCTCAGGCGTTTAACGAGTGCTTCGTTATAATTAGCGCCAATAGATAATTCGTGTTGTTTGATATTCAGAGAGTCGGTTCCAATGCTATCGATCATGTGAATATTGACAATGCAGGAGCGGCTTGTTTGAATAAAAATGGCTTCGGGTAATAAATTTGCAATGTCTTTAAGGGTCATGCGGATGGTTACTTTTTTGTGCTCTGTGATCACATCCAGATAATTTTTATCTGCCCGTATAAATAAAATATCGGTGTATTTTACTTTTATATACAAACTGTTCTGTTTAATGAATAAACTGTCTTTGATGGTCAAAGAATCTGCCATGGCCTTTGCGCGTTTGCTTTCTTCAGGCACTTCAGCTTCGGTATTCTCGTGAAAATTATTTAAGGCCACATGTACCGATTCACGCAGATCGTTATCATCAAAAGGTTTTAACAAGTAGCCATATGGCCGTGTTTTTATGGCGTTAGAGAGAGAAGCTTTATCGCCATGCGCCGTTAAAAAAATAAACGGGATTTTTAGTTGCTGATTGATCTGTTCGGCCAGCCAAATACCATTTTTTTCGCCGATCAGGTTTATATCCAGTATGGCAAGATCGGGCAGGGTATCGGTCATTGCTTTCAGTGCGGCTTCGGCAGTATCGGCGGTACCAATTACACCGTAACCGGATTCTTCAAGACATTGTTGAATGGTGGCAGATGTAATGACCTCGTCCTCTACAATAAAAATATTTATTTTCCCGCTCATACTAATATTTTGTTGTTTCAGTTCTTCCAGGTATCCCTGAATTTTATCTCGATCTGTGTACCGTTGGTTGTTTCCATTTTCAATTCACCACGTATCTGCGTACAAAGCATTTTTACCAAACGTAAACCTAAAGATTTTGCAGTTTCAAAGTTAAACGAATTTGGCAAACCTTTTCCATTATCTTTTATGGTTAGGTTGTATTCGCCGCTTTCTAATTTTTGCAGCGATATATTAATGCGGCCGCCGTTATCTTTATTTTCAAAAGCATATTTAATGGAGTTGGATAACAATTCGTTTATGATCAGCCCTAACGGAATGGCAGTATCCACATCAAACGAAATATTCTGAGCATCTACACTTACTTCAATTTTTTTTGAGGCCGTATCAAAACTCTTCTCTATCAGTTTACTTAACTCTTCCAAATAATTTTGAAACGGAATGGTGCTAAGGTTTTGATGCTGGTATAACATTTGGTGAATGAGGGCCATTGACTTTACGCGGCTCTGGCCTTCTTTTAAAATGGCTTTTAACTCATCGCTTTGATGTTCGTTGTTTTGAAGGCTTAGTAAACCCGAAATAACCTGTAAATTATTTTTTACGCGATGATGAATTTCTTTTAGCAAAGAATCTTTTTCTTCGCCGGCTTTTTCCAACTCAATTTTTTGAGCGGCAAGCAGTTTATTGGTTTTGATTTTTTGGCGGTAACTTCTCAATAACAATAAACTTAATAATAATAGAATGATCATGGAAACAATAGAGATTTCGATGATCCGTTTTTGTTGTTTATTTTTTTCTTCAAAAACAGCCGTTCTCTTTTCCTGTTCCATTTTTAAAACGGCTTCTTTTTTTTCGAATTCAAAATTAACTTCAGCCTGCATTTGCGCTCTTTTATTTTCTTCGCTGTATATTGAGTCTTTTAGCTGTGTATACGCTTCGTAATTCTCAAAAACCTTACCAGCGTCATTTGTATTCATATACACCTCGCTTAATGCCAAATGAATATCTGCTGAGCTGTGCAAGGTTTCGATGCTGTCGGAAATGGCAAGCGCATTTTTAAAATAGTTTTCTGATTCTTTAAATTTTTTAAGTTGCAAAGATGTATTGCCCATGTTAACCATGCATTCAAGAATAGAGCGCTTGTCGCCCATTTTTTGAAAGATGGTGAGGGCCTTTTGATCATATTCCTGCGCCTTAGCATAATTTTTAAGGTCGCGATAGATCTTGGCAATGTTTATATAACCTACGCCGGTTCTCCTGGCATCACCTAACTCTTTTACAATATCCAGGGCCCTGTTATTCACCTGCAATGCTTTATCGTACTCTCTGAGCCCATGATAAGCGCCTCCCAAACCTTCTAAACTAAGGGCAATTCCTCTTTTATTGCCTGTTTCCTCTCTTAATTTAAGCGCCTTATTAAAAAAAATCATTGCTTTGGTGTAATTGGCCTGGGCAAGGTGCACATAACCTATATTGTTATTTTGCTTTGCCATGTCATCTTTATTATTGATCTGTTCGGCATATTTTAAAGATTCATAAAAATTCCTGATAGCTTTCGAATAATCTGCCCTGCTTGATAAAAGATCGCCGATTGCACCGTAAATGGCGCAAAAACTAATTTTTCCTTCTGTAGAAGTAGTTTTATCGGCAGAACTTTCCATTTCTTTACACAAAAGCAGTAAACGATTGTAACAGGCCAGGGCAGTATCATAATTACCGATAAAATAATTACACCAACCTATCCAGTAGCCTGAGCGGATCTGGCCTTTTTTCCAGTTAATGCGTTCGCTTAATAAACTGGCTTTATAGGCGTAATAAATAGCCGTGTCGGGATCCACATACAGTGAGGCCTGTGTTACATCTATCAATCGCCTAACCTGCAAACTATCTTCTTTATGCTTGGCTAACTGTAGTTTTAACGAATCTATTTTCCTGCTTTGGGCTTTACAAAGTGTTGCAGAGAAAACGAGTACAAAAAAAAGTATAGGGCTTTTTATTTTCATGGATGATATTTCAAAATTGAAAAATATAAACCTACGTTCGAAATAAATAAATTGTAAAATAATGGGACGAAAACACCTTTTTAATGATATGAAACTACATAAAACTATGTATAAAACAAAACCGGTGGTATAATGAGTTCTGTTAGTAAGACCTACGTTTTTAGCCTCAGATAATTTATCAGGTTATCTTCTTTGGCCAGGCTCATTTTTTTACGGATTCGGTGGCGGGCTACTTCTACGGCACGAATAGTTTGCAGGGTAATAGAGGCGATCTCTTTGGTGCTCATGTTTAATTTTAAAAGGGCGCACATCCTTATCTCGTTTGGCGTTAATTCAGGAAAATTAGTAGCGAGTTTCTCATAAAAATCACCATGCTGCTCAACAAATTTCTGTTCAAACTCGCGCCAGGTGGTTTCGTTATTTGAATATTTAAGATCAGATACAATGCCCTTTAAATTAAAGCTTACATGCGAGGGGCTTTCGGAATTGAGTTGATTTATCTTTTCAATGGAGTTAAGGATGATCTCGTTTTTTTGAGCCAGTAAAATGGCATAGGTAACAAGCTCTTCATTTTTTTTATCTAGCGATTTTTCGATATGATCGATCTCAATCACTTTTTCGTTCAATAACGTAGTTACTTTATCCAGTGTTTCGTTCTTTTCTTTTAAACTCTCTACTGTTTCGTCAATTTCTTTGTTCTTTATGGCAAGCAGCTCTTTGGCAGATTCAATTTTTTTGTTGCTGTTTAAAAGTTCGCTTTCTGCAGCATTTAACTCGAGCATTTTTTGTTGCAGCAAAAGATCGGTCTTTTGTTTTTCGTTCACGATCTCTTCCCGGTGTGCGATCTCATTCTTTAAAGACTCGGAGATCTTTGCAACTTCTTCGTTCTTATGGCTTAAAAGTTCAGACACTTCTTTTACTTCTTTGTTTTTTAAACCAAGAGAATAATTGGCAATATCGATCTCTTCATTTTTTTTATATAGCAATAAATTGGCTTTGCCCACTTCACTGATCTTATCCTGCAGGGTACTTTCCATACTGGCAAGCTCCGAGGCTTTTTGTTTTATCTGCTCTTCGGCTTTGTTTTTTTGCTGAACGATCTCTTTTTTAATTTTGATCTCGGCTACCAGTGTTTTTTTTGTTTTTTGAAGAATGATATACAGGATACATAAAATAAGTAAAGCAAAAAGAATAACGTTTAAGATCAGTTTGTTTTTAGTGCTGATATTGGCATCTTTTATACTCATTTCCAATTCGTGCTTTTCCATTTTGTGTTCCAGCTCCAGCTTATTGGTAAGGTTAATTTTAGAGATGAGCTTAACACTATCTTTTAAACTATTGTTCTTAAAAAGATATTCAAAGGCCTGGCGGTAATTTTTTTCTTTTTCGCAAACCAGCGCCAATATCTCGTAGATCTGCGCTTTAAGGTCCAAATAACTCCCGGCTTTACAATATAATAACCCTTCTTCAAGATATTTTTTTGCAAGCTCGTTCTCTGCATTTCTGTAATAGGCCTTACCCAGGTTGGCGCAAACAAGCAATATCATGTAATCTTTCTTTTCTTCTTTAACCACATTATAGGCTTTTTCCAAATATTTAATGGTTAGAAGCGAATCGTTCTTTGAATAATATAAATTAGCGGTATTAATATACGCATGTGCTAAAAGTATTCTATCTGAACTTGTTTTACTATTCAGCAATTTTTTTTCCGCCAGGCGGCAGTAATGAAGCCCTTTTTCATTTTCGCCAATGTAACTGTAACAGGCGCCCAGGTTATTGAACATGGGTAGCATAGAAATGCTGTCGTTCTTTTCGGTGTAATAATCTAAAACGGCAAGAAAAGATTTAATGGCCTTTTTGTAATCCGATACACGCATGTACAAATTTCCCAGTCTTTTTTTTGCATCGTTAATACCTTCCGCATCATTTGTGCGCTCGCTCAGGTCAAGACCTTTAAAAATATACACCGGTACCGAATCCAGAAGATCCATTTCCTGGAAACACTTTGCAATACCGTAATAATTTTTAAGAATGTTTTTATCAGACCTTAATCTTTTTGATAAGGCCAGATTTTCTCGAAATAAAATAAGCGCTGCGTTTGGATCTTTATTAGCTACCGCGTTTGCTTTAATATAGTTTAGGCGTAAGCTATTAGTATCGGGAATGTTTTCTGCCTGCGAAGAAAGGTGACCGGGCAATTCATTTGTTTGACAAATTGATAGGTGGGAAAGAAAAATAAAAATTACAAAAAATCGCATATTCCAGGTATCAAAGCTAAACAATCTACAGGCAAGTACCTTTTATTGTGAGGTGGTAATAACACGCTAAAACGATTTAACCGGCTCAAAAAATCAAAATTGAAATTTTTGTGAGGTCTTGATATAATCCATGTGAGGTATAATTTGACTGATTAATTGAAGTATGTACTTGCTTTGTAAAACAAAAACGATCAGTTATGGCAAGAAGTTTTAGTGATTGCGATCGTTAAGTTTTTAAATAGTGAATTGCTTAACCATTAAATAAGATATGCACGCTAAAACTACCGCAACTAAAAAACAAACCGCAAAGAAAGATAAAACAGCCTTGTCAAAAAAAAAGGGCAACGTACTTCACATGCAACATATCATTCTTGATTCTTTTCCTGAAATATGGATAAGTATTAACGGGATCTTAAAAAAACTAAACGGTATTAACGTGCAAATGGAAAAAGATTCAAAAGCAGTTAAACTTAAAAATGAAACCGGCAGGATGGCAAACGATCTTACGGCTTATTACGATTGATAATTTATTCAGAAATTATTGAGAGGTGTTTGAAAGCTCTTGTGTAGGCTTATTCTTTTGAAGTACGGCCATTAAAAATAAAATTTGTAAAATGCTGAAGAGAATTATATTGTTTTGTAAATTATGTATGTGTGTAAATTACATATATTCTCAAAGCTGCCCTGATGGTTTAGTTTACATTTTTGATAACCCCATCAGGGCTTTTGACCCGCAACAACCTTTAAGTGCTACCAATCCTTTTTCTACAACTATTACCCCGCCGGCGGGCAGCAACGGATTGGCTTACGGGCCTAATATAAATTCCGGTTCTCCATCTCCAACTTTTTATACAACCGCCGGTGGTATCTATTATTATTGGAATGGCGCCGCATGGATTAATACCGGCCACACAACAGGTGGGCCAGTTTCTGCAATTAATATAACCATTGGCCCCAATTGTTTATACAATCTTGTTACCGGTTCAAGCGGCCAGGTATATGTTTATCATGGCACATCTAGCGGTTCGCTCTTGTTTACAATTCCCGGTTTTATTGGCGGAAGTCCCGGCCAGGGTGCAGGGCCATATGATCTTGCAACTGATAATTGTTGTAATATTTACGTTTTAAAAACCACCAATCCGCAATCGCTTCAAATATACAGTTCTACGGGTTCATCGCTGGCTGTGTGCCCGGTTACAGGGTTACCAAATGTTTCGGGTGGTAACGGTTTGGCCATTGTAGGTGGGCAGATGGTGGTGATCAATGGCGTTGGCGTTTATGTTGGCAACCTTACGTCTTCACCGGTTTCATTTACAAATATCGCTACTAATTTTGGAACCGGTGGTACAGATCTTGCTTCTTGTCCAAACAGCTGCAACTCTACCTGTTTAATAACATTGCCGGTTAATTTCAGGTCTTTTTATTGCGAGAAGAATAGTAACGGGTTTAACTCTGTAAAATGGGAAACAGGGGCGGAAGAAGGAGTTTCTTTTTATGAAATTGAAAGATCACTGAACGGTATTGATTTTTTTGAAATTGGAAAGATTACGCCAATTAGTAAGCCCTGGAAATATAGTTTCACAGATGAAAGTTTTGCTAATAGCGCTTATTATTACCGGGTAACAGCCCACGAATTATCGGGGCAAAAGAAAAGTACCTCTGTTTGTTTTACGCACATAAACGATAAACAATTGAACAGTTCGGCGGTTTTTCCAAATCCTGCCACTGGTATGGTTTCTACTTACCTTTCGGCAAAAAAACAAGTATTTGCAGAGATAAATATTTATGATAACTGCGGAAAGCTAACAAAATCTTTTTTTGTAAATACAGAAGGAGAATCCCAAAAAGCGGATCTTGATATCAGCGACGTTGGATCAGGAATATATATGCTTGAGATCAGAGCGGCTCATGAAATCATCAGCAGGCAAAAATTAGTTGTTATTAATTAATTATTTTATTTCTTCGAGCATCAGTTTACGGATCATTTTTACAGGCGCGCTGCCATAGCTTAAGAATTTTTCATGAAAAGCCTTGAGGTTGAATTTATCACCAAGCTTTTTCTTAATCTCTTCACGCAGGTCATATATTTCCGTATAGCCTGTAAAATATGAGCATAGCTGAACCTGCGTTAAAGAAGCGCGTTTCCATTTTCCTTCCGCTTCGGCTTTTTGTTGAAATGCCTCGTTCATTAAAAAATTAATGGCTTCTTCTTTACTCAGATTTTTATTATGTACACTGTAATCTAAAATCGTGTTGCAAGTGCTGCGTAAATTCCATTTGTAATACATCAGCCACATTTCCGGTTCATTATTACCGTAGCCGTTTTCAAGCATCATTAATTCGGTATAAACCGCCCAGCCTTCTACCATAGCACCGTTTCCAAAAATAGATTTAATAATGCTCGGCGACTGATTGGAATAAACCAATTGCGTATAATGCCCCGGAATGGCTTCGTGAATATTTAAGATCTGCAAAATGTAATGATTGTATTCGCGCAAATAACTTTCGGCACGCTCTTTATCCCAACCAGCTAAGCTACCCACATTATAATAGGTATTGCCATTTTTATCATATGGCCCTGGCGAAGAAATGGAAGCCCCCGCGGTGCCGGCCATATAAGCAGGCTCTTTACGAACTACCAAAGGTTTTGTTGGATCGAGGGTAATAAGATCTTTTTTATTGATAAAAGCCACCAGTTCGGGAATTTGTTTTTCAATAGCGAGTTGAAACGAGTCGCGGTGAACGTGGTTTACAGATAATACATCAATCATTTCGCGAATGGCCTTTAGATTATCATCCGGCATTTTTTTATCCTTTAAATACTTTGGCCAGAGTTCTTTGGTAATGGCCAGCATTTTTTCGTGAAGTTCTTTTTTATGTTGCAGTGCTTTATCAAAAATTTGTTCGGCTGTATAACCTGATTGTATATCGAACTCAAATTTCTTTTTATACAACTCGTTTCCAATACGAAAACTGCGGGGTTCTTCATTATCGCGTTTTTTTAACCAGGCCGCGTAATCTGTTATTGCTTTTACTGCTTCGTTGGCACGGGATTTTATCTCTATTTTTTTCTCATCGCTTAATTTAGATCTTGTTAAAGCGTCGTTAAGATCGTTGGTAAAAACAGAAGCGCCCCCAATATTTTGGTCAATGGCTAATTGCGTATGCTCCGCTGTTGGGTTTTTGATATTTTGTTTTGCGGCTTCGTAATAAGCAGGGATCTTTGCCATCTTTAAATAAAAATTCTCTAAACGTACATCCAATGAATCGTAATTATTGGCAAGCATTTCGGCAAATTCGCCACACACATTATAAGAGGAAGGATTCCATTCATAACCTTTAAAAGTACCTACCGACCATTCTGATTCTTTAAAAGAATTTTCCATCATATAATAATCTGTTTTATTATTATCGGATAGCTTATCAAGATCAAAACTTTTTAACGAATCTAAATTTGCTTTGGCAAAAGCAAGCTGTTTATCGCGCTGTTGCTGATTAGGGATAGTTAAAACGCTGTCGTATTTATGATAGCCGATATTGCTGGCCCAACCCGGATATAATTTCCAAAGGGACTCTACAAAGTTTTCTTTATATCTGTCAAAATGTGCGTTTTGGTCGGGCAGGTTGGCCAGTTCTTTTTTTTCTTCTTTATTGGCACAAGAAATTACATAAAGGCAAAGAAGAAGATAACCTAATTTTTTCATGGTTTTTATTTTGAACCATAAATGTAGCTGAAATAAATCAATAAGAAAAAATCACAACAGCCTGAAAAGAACCACGCATTCAACGCTAAAACCAAAAGGCTTTTGTTTAATGAGGTAATCATTTTTAAAAATTGAAGATGGAGAGTAAAAAAACGTAGGGCAAAGCTGAAACTGAAAACGCTTGCCTGCATTGGCAATAGCACCAGACCTTACGCCGGCAGTATATAACCAGGATGAATACATTGCGCCCGAATTGTTATAGTAGCTTACATTTGGACTTGTTACTATAATGCTGCCAGAGGGTTTAAGCTGGTTGGCATACATCACCAGGCCCAGCTTATACCTTATTTTTCCGGAAGATCTGAAAATGCGGTTAGCCTCAAGGGAATAACGGTAATAATTAAAATGGTTGGAGTAAATTTCCTTATCGGCCGCAAAAGTGTAAGTATTGTTATTGGGTACAGTGGGTGGAATAGTAGATGCACTATCGTAATAAAGCTGTTCGTTTTGCGTATATTTTTGAATGCCAAAGCCAGCAAACAGTTCATATTTGTTATGAAGGATGACGCCTGCCTTTATACCAAACCCATAAGTAAAAGTAAACGAGTTGTTTTTTTTGCGACTGTTAAGATAGTGGGAAGAAAAATCAGAACCGTTATTGTAAACAGCGTTTTGCCGATCGTTTTTTAAGTAAACAAAACTGCTAAGCTGCGGATCGCCATCCAGGCCAATATAAAAATTTATTTTTTCAGGTATGTACGGTAATGAATCAAGGGCAGAAGGCAAAGTTAAAGGTGTGCCTATGTCTGCTAAATTACTATCATAAGGTAAAAATATGCTTATGGCTGGAAGATTGGTAATTAAAACTATGTTGCCTGTACCGGCTGAAAACGCGTTAGTAAAGGTTGTTGCTATTGCTTCGTCCTCCTCCTGGCCGGTACCTTGCTCTTTTTCAATCACTTTATCAAAACGTTTGGCTGCAAGGTTGGTTTTTTTCGCAGATCCACGCGAATTAACATGTTTTTGAAGTTTTGTATTGCTGTGTTGACTTATGCGGGTAGTTGCGTTATGTATTGCAAGGGTTTGAGTACCACTTTGTGTTTTGATAGCCAGGTTTTTTTTTGCAGGCATTAAATTATGAACGCTTTCAGTTTTTATTGCTTTTGCAGCTTTTTTATCGGAAATGAAATGCGCAGCAGTGTTTGTTCTTTTCCCAAAAAATCCATATAAACCAACCCCACCAAGTAACAGCAATAATAATGCGCCGGTCCAAAACCAGGCAATAAAGCGCCTGCGCTTTTTTTCATTTTCCATTTTGCGCATTACTTCATGGAAGGAGCGAATGCCCGGCTGAACCTCTAAACCGGCCAGCTTCTGTTTTATTTGCTCATCAATATGATCTCTTTGTTCCATCCTGCTTATGCTTTTTTTACATTTTGCTGTATTAATCGAATCTGTATTAATTTTAAAAGTGCCTGGCGCGCCCTTGTATACTGCGACCTGCTGGTGCTTTCACTTATATTTAATTTTTCGGCAATTTCTGCATGCGAAAATTCTTCAAGTAAAACCAGGTTAATAATGGTTCGGTAGCCTGTTGGCAAATCATTCATGCAGCCCATAATTTCGTTTAGTTCTAATTGGTCTGCCTCGTCCTCGGTAAATTCAATATGTTCTACCAGTTCCAAATTACGTTCAAAATGAATTTTGTTTTTTTGCTTCAGTGCTGTAAGGGCTGTATTAGCGGCGATTCGTTTCGCCCAGCCCTCGAAGCTGCCTTCACCTTTGTAGGATGCTATATTGAGAAAGATTTTTACAAACGCATCTTGCATCACATCTTCTGCCTCGTCGCGGTTTTGCATATAGCGCAGGCAAATACCCAGCAGTTTTGGCGCCAATAGGTTGTAAAGGCGTGCCTGCTCTTCGGGTTTGTTTTTTTTACATTGCGCTACTATGGAATCCAACTCCGTCAAAACTGTTTAAAATTTTTTGTAAAGTTAATCTATCCAGTTAATTGCCGTATAATTACTGCAACTGATCAGGGTATTGCTCTGGGCATCAATAAATGCGAACTGGTTGTGATCATCTGATTCTACCTTCCAGGCTAACCTGTAATTTTTTTGAACTGCGGGGTTAAGATTGTTGTTATAAATGCCCAGGCTGTAAGCTATACAGGTATGATCAAAATTGCAGCATTCTCTTGCTTTTTTTATAGCGTCTGTATAGGTAACCGAAGGTGTTAACGAAATAGTTAAATTCAATGGTCGCAAAGTATCTGTAGAATAGATGGCGCCGGTAGAATAGTTTTTGTTTAGCGAGTAGGTTTGCGAAAAAAGAATGAGCCCGTTGTAAAACATGTTACACCTGGCTACCCAGCCGTTGCTGTAAGTTTCAAATTTATAAAGCTGCAGCTGAGGATATTTTTTTAAAGTATCTGTTAATTCAGGTGCGTTTATTGCAGTAGGGTCAAGTAGTTGTTCCTGCTTGTTTATTTGCTTATACTGTTTGCAGGCATTTACATCTTTTTTGCAGGAAGCAAAAAAACCGAACAGAGCTAAAAATACAAGTGTTTTTTTCATAATAGTGGTTTAAAATTTTAATCCTAAAGAACAGTTAAGTGTTTTAATGTTAATGCCAATTACTTCGTGCCTCTGCATTAGCCCGTTATCAAACTCAGTTGAATAATAAAACTGTGATGCAGATTCAAAGCTAAGCAATAAATACTTGTTGAGCTGTATGCGAATGCCAATGCCGGGGCCAATTGAGTAAAGTGAAGAGTAATTATAGTTTAACCGGCTTTGCGGGTAATAATCCAGGTACAGGTAAGAATTGGCCGTGGCTCTAAGTGTGCGCATGTATTTATAATTCAGGTCGGCAAATACATACAGGGCGGTACTTTTTTTGCCAAGCATACGCTGGTACCCTAGTGCCAGCTGCCAACCATTTGATGAAATCACATGGCTGGTGTTGCTAAAAAAACGCTGCCTTAAAAGTATCTGTTGCTGGTAGGCTAACGACGTTCTTATCACATTTTGCCGGGCATAAAATTTTAAGTATATGCCGCTAAATGCATAGTTGCTGAGTGTGCGGCGATAGCCGCTATAAAAATCGCCGCCATTAAGACTTTGGTCGTAAAGGGACAGTCCCAGCTCGTGCGCCCATTTTTTTTGTGATGCGGAATCGTTTTGAGCAGTGTGCCGGAGGCAAACCGCACAGAAAAAGACTAATAAAAATATCCGGTTCATATTATGGTTTATTTATAAGACACCATTTTCCCGAAAACGCTGCATCAGTTTTTTAAAAAATGGTTTTTTTTTTAAATAATAATTTTTAAGGCTTCAATTAACATCATGTTTATAATAAGGGCTATTTTTTAATTGCCTTTTATGTTAAAAACTGCCTTAAAGGTAAACGGCCGGCCAAAGGCTTAACAAACTTTTAAAATTTGTGGTCACATCATAATAAGCCTGCGTAATCAAGAGATCGTTGTTCATTTTTTTTGAAGTTAAATAATTCTCAGCATACTATAAATCATAGCAATAAGCAACTTTACAATATAGTACCTTTGTTTAAGGTATTATAATGGATAAAGAGGAATTCATAAAACTGAACATTGCCGAAAAGATCGAAACGCTCTGGAATGATGGTGATGTTATTTCCGAAAAAACATATTACGAATGTAATATCTCTTTATTTTTATTGGGCAATTATTATGTAGAAGTTTTTTTTAACCGCGATATCAACGAAGTAGTAAGTATTGAGATCCAGGAAAATAAACAGATCCTGTATGAATATGTAAAAAATCTGGACTTGAAAGAGATCGAGAAACTGTTACATTGACCTGGCAAGGACATTCATCAAGACAATACAATAAGATTGAAAAATGATCGTTAATAGACAATGTTTGTTGTTGAATGGTCATATCTGATACTTATTCAGGTAATTATTTTAGTTATTTATTATTTAAGTCGTAAGAAGACCGATGAATTTGAATTGAATAAATTCTTTCAATCCAAAATGCAATTTCTTATAATGAATTTAGGTGTTATCGCAACCTGTATTTATTTAAATATTCAGAGACAATTATTTTGTATTCCGGTTGTATGGACCTCGATTTTATTAGCTTTATTTTGTATTTCTTTTATTTTGTTCCCTTTTATAAATAAAAATTCCAAAATATTTACTTTTATTACTGCCTTTGCCGGACTTGGATTTTTTATCTCTATTTATATCATTTTATTTGGCAGGCAGGAATATTTAATTTACTTAGGTGTTAACTTCGTTCTAACGATACCAATAATTTTTATTATTTGGATTTTAAAGAAAATTACAAAGCAAAGTTATTACAATGCGCTGTGGTTTTATTTTGCATTTACTTTTGCCCCCTATTTTATAATCTTTCAACTTATTTTAATGTTCAGAGCTTTACGAACAAAAACGCAAAAAGCAATTTACATTTCGTCTTCAATTTTTGTTCTATTAATTGGGCTTTTCCTTACTATTCAGATGAATACTATTTTTAAAAAAATATCTACCACCGATAACATTGAATTAGAATTAAAAACTCTAAATAAAAATCCCATTAATAGCTACCTAACTGAACTTATACTTGGGGCGCATTGGAAGTATCATACTGAACTTTGTAATTATGATGGTTGGCGCCCGCCATACCACGATCCGGTATTGGTAATAGCTAATAAAATACTTTTTCCTTATGAACATTTTGGGCATGGAACAAATATCCCGGTATTTTATGATAAAACTTTGTATAAAAAACTTTATCCTGAAAATGCAACAAAATTTAATTGCAGGTGCGCGGTAAATGAACGATTGCTTGATCTTTAGAGAAAAACCTTTAAAGATCGATCCCTAACGGATTAAGAGTAGGCGATTGTGTAATTAAAATCCGCCCCCATTACCGCCGCCATAATGCTGCCCCGGCTGGCGCTGTGGCATGCCGGGCATATTACGCATAGGGTTTTCTTCTATTTCTGATTTTGGTTGAGTGCCACTTTTAAATTTCTTGAAAGTGTAAGTTAACGTGAACATAAAATAACGTTTTAAAACGGTTGTGTTATAATCTTCGGTATAATTACCGGTAATATTCCGTCCAATGCTCCTGTTCTGGTTTAAAAGATCAAATACAGATAGTTTAGCTTCCAGCGATCTGTCTTTAAAAAATTTATAGCCAGCATAAGCGTTCCATAAAAAATATTCCTGGTTATAACTTTGACTTAAGCCGTTATAAATAGTATACACCACATCGGTATTCAAAACAAAACCTTCTAAAAAGATCCAGTTAATTTTAAAGGTGGTAGCCTGCGTTACGTAAGTATTATCCGATTGTTTTTGCACCGAATTTTTTACAATGTTATAAGTGCCGTTGTAGCCCAAAGAAAAATCGAGATTCTTGCTAACATTACTTCCAATATATGCACCGCCATTGAGAGCATAATTGTCAGAAAGGTTAAGCTTGCTGTTAATAAGGGTAGGGGTGTGGTTATACGTTACCCCACCATTTATGTTTAAATTACTTTTAATAGCCGTTACCGGAAAACCGTACACAAAAAAAGCACGCGCTGTATAATAACCATTCAGGTTCACAGGTTTGGTAAGCTGGCTGCCGGCTTTAACCTGGTAGCCTTGTATCACTGAATCCGTTCTTAAAATATAAGTGGCGTTGGTAATATAATTATCTACATAACTTCCGTTTAAAAACAACATAGCGTTACGCGAAGTGGTTGGGTTAAAACCGCCAAAGCGAATGTTCAAATTGTTTTCGAAAGTTTGTTTAAGATCAGTGTTGCCTGATTTTACCTGTAGCGGATTAGAGATATCTATCACACTTTGCAGTTGAGAGATGCTGGGGATATTTGTTGCGCTTCGATAATAGACCCTAAGGTTTTTACTTTTACTGAATTTGTAATTCATTTGTGCATTTGGTAAAATGTTTTGAAACGATTTATCTATCGAAAATGCCACCGGAAATGTTTGTTGCCCGGTTAAAGTAGATTGCTGAGCATCGGCACCAAAACTAAAATTCAATTTGTCTTTTTGATATTTATAACTTAAACCGCCCTTTTGTGTTTGGTAAACGTTATTGTATTTATTCGACAAGGCGTTGTTAAATTGTGTGTAATCATAAGTCGTGCTGTCAAAATCATTTGTTCTTTTATCCGATAAACTTTCGGTATGCGAAGGACTGTAATTTACCTGCAACTGCCCATTTTTAGTTAACGGCTCGGTATAAGAAATGCTACCCGATATTTTTTTTGTATTGCTGTAAGTGCCAAATTTTTGATCAAGCCCGGTGGTTACAGTGTCACCATAATTATTGATGGAGTAGTAAGAACCGTTGTTGTTCCTTTCTGTAAGTTGTGTATTTACGTTTATAGAAAAGGTTCTTCCTTTTTTTGCGAATTTATGCTGGAATAATACACCGTTAGAAAAATCATAACCGAGGTTATTGTTTTTAGAATTGGTATTGGTGTTACTTAAGAATTGGCCATCTAAAACTGTGTTATTGGCTGTTAAAAGGCTGGTGGCTTTATTATCCTGAAAGTTGAGGCTTGGTGTAATAATTAATTTGTTTGAAGAATCAATGTTGTATTCAAACCTGAAATTAGCGCGATGATTTATGTTTTCATTTTCGTCGTTATTATTTTGTTTATACACTAATTTATTATCGGTAAAATAATTCCTAACAATAGACGATTGGTTTTTATTATCGGTATAATTAAAAAAGTAACTGCCCGAAACATTTATTTTTTTACCCCAGGCATCGCTGTAATTTAAGCCGGCAGATTGCGTAACGTTATTACCATTCTGAGGTGCGGTCAATAAACTTCCGGCGCCGCCTTGCCCGCCGCCGCCTCCACCGCCCCCGCGGCCGGAATTTTGGCTGCCGCTGTTGCTCATAGCACCCGTAATATCCGAACTGCTAAAATTTTGCTGGTTAATATTATTAGAAAGCAATAAAAGAGAAAGTCTGCGTTTGTTATTAAAGCTGTTTATGGCCGCCCCGGCGTTATACCTTTCGGGCGAACCAGTATTTTCAGGATCATTGATGCCGTAACCGCCATATACTTTTCCAAACACACCAACATTCTTGCCTTTTTTAGTTACCAGGTTGATCGTTTTTTGCTGGTTGCCATCATTAAAACCCGTAAAAGCAGATTGGTCACTCATTTTATCAAACACTTCAACCTTATCAATAATATCGGCAGGCAAGTTCTTTAAAGCTGCATTGGGGTCATCACCAAAAAATGGTTTTCCGTCTACCAAAACTTTTTGCACGCTTTCTCCATTTACTTTTACACCGTTATTATCAGAGGTTATGCCAGGCATTTTTTTTATGAGGTCTTCGGCGTTGGCATCAGGGTTGGTTTTAAAGGTATCTGAGTTAAAGGCGGTGGTATCTCCTTTTTGTTCGCCGCGCACCTGCGTAGTTTTTACTTCAACCTCCGAAAGGTTTTGAGCAGTTTCCTTTAACGTTATCCTGCCTAAAGCAACCGGTTCAGAATTTACTTCTACCGTCTTAAAAAGATCGGCATACCCCAAATAAGTGAACTTTAAAAGATATTTTTTGCCTGGCGTAAGCGAGAGGATAAAATTACCACTGGTATCAGAGGATGTGCCGGTAACAAATACTGAATCAAGGGAGGTGACTTTAATAATGGCGCCGGGAATATAATTGCCTGTTTTATCGTATAAAGCGCCCGAAACTATTGTTTGAGAAAAGCTTTTTAAAACAGCAAAGAACAGCAAAATAAAAGGGATATAATATTTGTATTTGCAGCTCATATAGGTTCCTTAAAAAAGGACTTATTTTTATAACAAAGAAACCAAAGTTTTGGCAATGTAATATATGGCCAAGATTTAAGGATTGTTAAAATCTATATTTGCCCTTTTTTTATCGCTGTTAACGGTTTTAATATCTATTAATAATAACACAAAAAGGGGGATACAGGATATCTTATTTCAGCGTATTTTTAATTTGTATATGAAAACAGGTTTTAAGTATAGAATTGCTGCTTTGTTTTTTGTTGTGTTTTTCGTTTCTGTCAATGCGCAAAACGTTAAGTACACTAATTACGATACCTTAAAAGGCTCAATAACGCATTTACGTGAGTGGTGGGATGTAACGCACTATGATCTTCATGTTGCTTTTAATTATACAGACAGCAGTATTAAAGGATATAATATTATCAGTTATCGTATAATTAATAGTTATTGCGGTACTAAAGACCTGCCAAGGACTTTTGACATGCAGATAGATCTTGCAGACGAACTTGAAATTGATAGTATAATACAGGGTTCAAAAATATGCAGTTTTCTTAGAACCGGGGATAGTAATCATAAAGGTGCGATTGTTTTGGTAGCACTCAAAGACCCTCAACCAGTAAATACCCAAAAAGAAGTAGTTATTTATTACCATGGTAAACCGCATGCGGCAAAAAACGCCCCCTGGGATGGTGGCGTGATATGGTCAAAAGATAGTAATAAAAGTCCGTGGATATCTATTGCCTGCCAGGGAATGGCCGGTAGTGTCTGGTATCCTTGCAAAGATCATCAATCGGATGAGCCGGATAGCGCCTCTGTTTTTATAACAGCGCCAAAAGAGTTGGTTACCGTATCTAATGGACATTTACGTTCAAAAAAAATAAATATGGATGGCACGGCAACATACAACTGGGCGGTAGTAAATCCTATCAATAATTATAATATCATTCCATATATTGGTAAGTATGTGAACTTTTCCGATACGCTAAATGGTAAAGGTGGTGTACTTGAATTAAATTACTGGGTGCTTGAGAATAATTTAGAGAAAGCAAAAAAACAATTTACACAGGTAAAGCCCATGTTGCGTTGTTTTGAAGATTGGTTCGGAAAATATCCCTTTTATGAAGATGGTTATAAATTAGTGCAATCGCCTTTTTTAGGCATGGAGCACCAGAGTGCTGTGGCTTATGGTAATAATTTTATAAATGGTTATATGGGAAGAGACCTTTCATCTACCGGATGGGGCTTAAAGTGGGATTTTATTATTGTGCATGAGTCGGGCCACGAATGGTTTGGTAATAATATCACCGTTAAGGATGTGGCTGATAACTGGGTGCATGAGGGTTTTACTGCCTATTCCGAAAATCTGTATACCGAATATTTATACGGTAAAAAAGCTGGAGCAGAGTATGTGATAGGCACACGATCAGAAGTGAGAAATGACGAGCCCATTATTGCAGATTATAATGTTAACCGCGATGGTTCGGGCGACATGTATTACAAGGCCTCTAACATGCTTCATACCATCCGGCAAATTGTAAACAATGATAGTTTATGGAAAGAAACATTGCGTGGGTTGAATAAAACATTTTGGCACCAAACGGTAACTACAAAACAAATTGAAGATTATCTGATAGTTACTACAAAAAAAGATCTTCAAAGGATATTTGATCAGTACTTAAGAACCATTAAAATACCGGTGATAGAATATAAAATAAATAACGGTCAGTTATCTTACAGGTGGGCCAATTGTGTAAAAGGGTTTAATATGCCTTTAAAAATAAACGATGGTAAAAACGACATTCAGTTATTACCAACAGAAAAATGGCAGAGTATAAATTACAACAGTAACGTTGTTACTGCAGATAGTAATTTTTACGTAACCACTAAAAAAGTTCCGGTAGAGATAAAGAAGTGATTTTCCTCTCTCGAGCTTCTGCCACTCCCTGAAGAAGGAGAAACTGTTTAAATAAAATTATCCTGCTCTGGAGGCGTAAACCGGTTATCATATTATTTATTGTAATAACAAAAACAGCGGAGATCCGCTCAATCCGCTTTATCCGCGTTCCATTTACCACAATTCATAATCCAGCACGGTATTTTCCATTCTATAGGTAGGCGATTGTTTTCCGTCGGAGAGTTTATAAACTTCCTCGGCCACAAATTTTTGTAACTCGTTCAATGTTATTTTTTTGTCGCCGTTGGCATCGGCTTTGTAATTTTTTAAGCCTTCCAGTACACAATGTGTAAATAAACCATTGTTCCATTTTTCTCCCTCAAAAGCAGCTTCGGTGCCTCCTGCAGAGGAAATAATAGTTGCTCCCGAGTTCTGGCGCAGATCAGAAAATACAGCTTTCGACATTTCTAAAGCAGTACTTTGCGCAAAGGTACTTCCAGCCAAACGTACAGCGCGCGTGCTGTCTTTTTTCGCTTTTTTATTTTCATCAATATACAGTTCATCTTCATCTACCTCGCCACTAAAACAAGCATCAATGAACATTAATTTTTTTAAAGGTTTTATACCGGCAAATAATTTCTCGAAATTTTTATAAGCAACCGAATTTATTTTAGGATCACTAAAATCGGTGTAATAGGTTGGAAAATAATAACTCATATCGTTATCCAAATAACCATGGCCGGCATAAAACACCATTACCACATCATTAACACCTGCACCTGTAAAAAAATTGTTCAGCGTTTTTATTGAATCGGCAGTGAATGATTGATTGAATAATTTTCTAACCTTCACCGTGTTAAATGCTTTGGAATTAGACATGTTGTTAGCCATGTCGGTAGCATCTTTTACGGCGTAAGCCAGGTCAAATTTATTGTTCTTGAATTTTTCACTGCCAATAACCACTAAATAAAGATCTGATTTGGTAGCGGATGTGTTATTAAAATATCTTGTTATGCGCGGGCTTTCAACGCCTTTTTCATCTTTTAAAATAAATTCAAAACGGTTAATGCCCGATGAGGTTTCAAACGAAAGGTCTTTATCAAAGCGTGAACTTTGTTCAGCGTTAACAGCTTCAGAAAAAATTAAAGTGCCGTTATTGTATACTTCCAGTTTTGATAATTTATTTTGCCCTTTGTTAGCGCTGAATGAGAATTTCACAAAACCCGGTTTTTCTTCGTGCATTTTAATGGTTTGAAATGTTGGTAAAGAAGAAAAACTGAGTTTAGTATCCGGCTGGAAACCCAGCACGCGCATGCGTTTTAAATAAGCGGTCTCATATGCCTGTATCAATGAGCTATCTGAACAACCAAAGGCCCGCAACACTTTATGTGGCTGGTTAAGGTAAGCATCAAACTGTTCAAAGCTAAAGATCTCAGACTGGTATTTAAAACGGATACTCTTTATAAATTCTTTAGAACCGAGATAATGAAGATTGGAAGTGATAAGAAAAAAATTATCATCTTTTGCGTTCGCTAATTGTCCAATAATTTCTTTTTTATTAAGATCTACAAAACTTGCCAGCGAATTAATAGAACTGGTAACGATCAAACGTTTTAAATTTTCAATAAAAAAGCAATTTGGCATTGAAATTTTTAAGTCCCTTAAATTGATAATAGAATCGCCTTTTTCATCAAATACTTTAAAGAAATTACCAAAGGCGTCGTGCAAAGCAAAATATTTTCCGTTCTCGCTCGTAGCATGAAACGAAACGATCTCTTTTGTTTTTGCAAGTGTTTTCGAGAAAAGTTCTTTTCCGCTTTCGGTCTCATATTCTGTATATTTTGCTTCATAACCATCGGTTGTTACTGTAGCGGGGTCGTAGGTAACATACCAAATGGCAATTGTCTTTCCATCGTTCTTTATTTTAAAATCGTATGGATAAAATGTTTGGGCATAATCCTGCACGATCTCTTTTTTTGTCATGTCAATTTTTACAATTGCGTTGGTTGGCATATCGATCATTACGCCATTGATGTTTTTCTTTTTGGTAACCTGGGCCGAAGAGTAAATCGATTTTTCGTCAGGGCTTATTTCCACCTTGGCAGTAATTGCCCAGTTGGTTCCCTCATATTCTGTTTTTTTTGTTTTGCGGTTCACGATCCTGTACTTGCCGCTTTCAGGTACAAACACCAGGTTCTTTGTAAAATTGATGATCTTGTACGATGGCACCGAAGCTAAACTATACAGCCCTTCGTATTTTTCTTCCTGCATGGTCTTTAAATTCAGGATGTGCAGGCTATTGTAATCAGCATAATAGAATTCGTCGTTTAAAAAACCTGAGGCCATTGAATATACATTCTTTTTAATGGTCCTTCCGTATTTTTTCTTATTGATATTATAGATAGTAAGGTTTAAATGCTGAAATGATTTACCAGAATTAACCACCACTTCAGAATCGTTTAAGAAAAATACATTACTGATGTACGCTGAGTCGCTGCCCGAAACATCTTTTAATTCGGCATATTTTGAAAAATTCTTAAGGTCCCAAAAAAATCCGGAAGATGTACCATTCGTATATAACCAACGGTTGTTTGGACTAATGTGCGCCGAATGTATGGAGTTGCCCATTGAGATCCTTTCCGAGATCAGCTTCATATCCGCCGGATCGTAAACCCTTACCGCCCTGTAAGGCGATAGGTTATTGCACACCATTCGCTTACCGGTTGAAGAAAGTTTTATACTAAATACCATTCCTTTATCGTGGCGTATTAACTTTTTGGTAGAAAGGTTAATGAATTTTATACCTTTCAATGTTGCATAAACGGCTAGTTTTTGCGTGCTTAAATAATCTATGTCGTAAACATATTCATCTTTCGAAAAATTAATTGTGTCGGGCACTGTAATAGATGGCCGTTTATTAATATCTTTTAAATAAGATTTATCGTAAAAGCCGTAGCTTTCGTATTTTGGCATGCGTACTTCATGCACTATCTTTTCATTCTCAAGATCATAAATAAAATATTTGTTGCTTGTAAAACAAAAGGCCAGAGAATCGCGCACTTTTATTTTCGTGGGTGTAGCAGCATCTGCTATCATTTCGCTTGTTTTTGAAAGATCGTCGAGCGATTGTTTTACAATAGCAGAAACTGTTCCCGAAGTTTTTGCGAGGATGACCTCATTCTTTTTAATAAAATAACCCGAGTGTAAAATATAATCGGTTAAAGGAAAGGCATGCGAACCCGTGATTACTTTTTTTTCAAGATCGTATTTTAAAGTGAACGAACCAATGCTGGCGTATATTTCGTTGGCCTTGCCGGTAAAAAAACAACCACCAATGGGCAGAGTAGAATAATATTGACTGTTTGGGAGGTTTTTAATAAGATCTGCAGTTGTTAATTTATATAAGAGATTTAATTTTTGGTCAATGAAACTAAACACTAAAAGATCGTTGTTAACGGTAACCAATAATGATTTCCCATCCCGGCTTATTGAAAGGTTCTTGGCACCATAAGTAAGATCGTATTCATCAATAATTTCCGAAGTTTCGGTATTTATGATACTAAGCGCGTTACCGCAAACCGCAAAATATTTTTCGTTAGGGAAGAACTGAACAAAATCGTAAAAACTAAAACCGGTTTCTTTAGGAATGATAATTTTGATATCGGTTAGCTGGCCAAAGCAATTTAAATTAATGAATACTGTTAGAAGAAGTATGAATGATCTTTTCATTCTTTATTAATTTAAAAAGTTAAAGATCTGCGATCAGTTAATAATGATCTTTTTGCCGGCAGTACCTTTATTTGTAGACACCTGCACAAAATAGATCCCTTTTTGTAATCCTGAGGTTTCCATATAATTATCCGTTGTTACAAATAATTTTTCTCCCGAAAAATCAAGGACCGTTAGCAAATTTATTTCATCTGAAGAGGTAAAAATTAATTTAGTGCCTTTGTTAACAGGGTTGGGGTAAATGGAGATATTTTTTGAAAGCTCGTTCTCTTTGATGCCTACACTTGTGTTTTGGTAAATAACGCCAACGGCATCAAGATCAAAACCGCCACTTGCAAAGGCGGTTGGCCAGGGATCGTTTATTTTATTGTTGTAACTATCCCTGGTAGCATAGGCATTGTTTATGTTACCCACCACATCAACTACCCTTACGTGTGTTATGGCATTTATATTTAAATTAGGTTTGCCTGATAATTCCTGCAGGTCAAAAGGTGTACCATATCCTCCTTTGTATTTGCCGGCAAGATTATTTATTTTGGTAGCGTCGGTAGACCCAAAACTGCCGGTTTGTGTAGTGGTGTCGGTTAAAGAATGAGAGGCAAAACGTACAAAATTTATGCCATCGCTACTTACTTCTATAAAAGCCAATTCTAAAAAAATATCATCAAAACCATTTTCGAAAACGGCAAAGTCGAAACCGTTACCGTTTTTTATAGGATACTGAAAGGTGCAGGTAACAGTACCGCGATCGCCCAGGCTTACCACACCGTTAGATAATGTGGGGCTGCCCGTTGCAGATAATGTATCGCCAATAGTAGTGTAGCCTAAAGAAGTATTTGAGATATCCATGTAGCCCCTTGTAATATGGCTGCCGGTTGCCCAGTTAATAAATACCGAGCTGTCTTTATAAATAGCTGTTGTGCCGGGCTGCCCAACCGGTGGGGCATAAGTTTGTGAATGGATCGTAAATGAAAATAGAACGAACAGGGAGATGAAAAATTTAGGGCTATGCATTTTGGTTAAATACTTTTTTTTGATATAGATCGTAATATTCTTTTTTTAAATCTTTAAGGCAATTGTTGCAATAACAGGTTGAACCTTTTTTACTGATATAATTTTGTTCTTCAGGAGAGATCCTCACCTTCATGCAATCGCACTCGCTAATATTTAAAGGTTTGCAGGTAAATTCTGTGCCGCAACGCGAACAGTTCTCTGAAATGAATTTTGCAGGGTATTGTTCCATGATTTATTCCTTTATCCAACCAACTAATGTTAATACATCTTCCGAATCAACTGTTTCCCAGTTTTGTTTATTAAAATTCCAAACGGCCATTCCTTGCTGGTAACTTTCCGGGCCAACGATCATTTCTTTAACCAAAGAGGCAATGTTATTTTCGGTTTTAAAATTCTTTGACTGAAAATGATATTTACCAACATCCTTATCGTTTAATTTAACAAGATGCCCATAACTATTTGTTTTGCATTCGTAACTAAAACCATCGCTCGGTTTTGTGAACAGAAGGTCGGTAGCCGTATTGGCGGCCACATCAATTAATATTTGTTTATTGCCAAAAAAGAAAAGGGCCTGTGTATTGTTTAGTTTTTGAACCTGCGCATTTTGAGTTTCAGGTTTTATGGCCACTTTACCAATTAACGCAGAGTTCTTAGAATCAATATTTACTTTAAAAAACGAGATCTCTGTATTATCCTTATTAAAATTGCTGTATACAAAGGTTGAATTGTCAAGCCAATACATTGGAGGGTCTGGTACACGGCCATCCTTTGTGCCCGACTGGCCATAACCCGCGTCGGCAACCAATAAAACCTTAGGTTTATTTTGCGGGTAAAAATTTATTTTAAACGGAGGAGCCGTTTTGTCAAACTCAACATCCTGGCCAATTTTTGGTTTAAACAATAAATTTTTCACTTCGCCATATTGATTGGTCTTAAAATTATACACCGAATAATATTTGCCTTTAAAAATATCATTAGTGTAAAAAATAGCGCTATCATTACTGCAACGAATAAGATTGGCGCGGCCATCAAATAATACCTTTTTATCTTTCAGATCAATAATATTGCCAATGCCGGTTATCAGGTAACGGTTGTTATAAAGTGTATTAATGCCGAGATCGGTACGGATATTATCTTTCCCATCTTTTTTTCCACTCACGGTAATTAACTCATCCCTTCCGGTATAATGCCCGTTTAAAAAATGGTACACCATTATTTTTTGCTTGAATTCGGCTTTTCCTGTAGGATCGACATGAACAACGATCAGGCCTTGCTTAATATCCTGCGCAAAAGAAGACGTTGTTGCGATTAAAAACAAAAAAACAGATCTCAGTAACTTTTTCATTTTACAGATTTTTAAAGAAATCAAACAATAATCTTACTCCGTAACCGGTTCCACCTTTTCCGCGGTAGCTGTCTTTACCGGGAAGGAATGCAGGGCCGGCAATATCCAAATGATAATAAGGGTAATCGGTATACTTCACTAAAAATTTTCCGGCGGTGATAGAACCTCCATATGGCCCGCCAAGATTTTTTTGATCGGCAATATCGCTTTTGATCAGTTCGTCATACTCTTCCCAAAAAGGCATTTCTGCAATACGTTCATGTACATTGAAGCCGCTATTGTATAGTCTTTCTTTTTGTCTTTGTTTTGCAGTGCCCATACCCACAATGCCAAACGTACCAATAGCAGCTACAGCTGCACCCGTTAATGTGGCAAGATCGATCGTTAATTCGGGCTTATAACGTTTTGCATAGTGCAGCGCATCGGCCAATATCATGCGTCCTTCGGCATCCGAGTTAAGCATTTCAACTGTTGTACCGTCCATCATGGTAATAATATCGCCGGGTGCAAAGGCGTTAAAGCCCGGGCGGTTATCTGTTGCGGGAACCAAACCAATAACATGAATATTTAATTTTGCCTTTGCAATGGCATATAAAGCACAACCTACAGCAGCAGCGCCGGCCATATCGCACTTCATCATATCCATACTGTTTGCGGTAGGTTTTAAGCTTAATCCACCAGTGTCATAAACCACGCCTTTACCAACTAAAACATATGGATTTTTATTTTTTGCATTTTTAGGTTTGTATTCCATAATGCTAAAAGTAGGCTCATCTACACTACCGGCATTAACCGCTAATAAACCGCCCATTTTTAACTGGGTGATCTTTGTTTTATTAAAAACCTCTACGCTAAAACCTGCCTGTTTGCCCATTGTTTTAAAAGCGTTAGCAAGATCAGTAGCATTTAAAATATTTACCGGTTCGTTAACCAGGTCTCTTGCTTTGCATGTAGCCTCAACAACTATATTTAAATTATTAATATCGTTTGGTTTAACCAGCGAACCAACAACCGTAATGATTTGCAACGTATTAACCTGTTTTTTGGCAGCTGTAATATGTTTATTGAACTGATAATTGGCCAACGCCAATCCTTCTGCGGCAGCAAGTGAAAGTGCCGTTAATTTGGTTTGATTGTATACAACTACTTCCTTTTCTTTTAAAGTATTTAAAGCATCGGTAACGGCCGCGGCATGTTTACGTACTTTTTCTTTTAAAGCGTTTAGATCGGTTTTAGAATTTATAACCGTAATGGAAATATATCTTCCTAAATAATTTAAGGAAACCGTTTTTTTATCTTCTTTTTTTAGTTCGTTTAAAATATAATCGCTTACATCTTTGGGAAAAGAAAAATCAGGTGAGTTTATGAATTTATCTGTTACAATTAATAAGTTAGAAGTAGTACTTAGCTTACTTTTTAAATTAATTTGGGTCATAATGGGTTTTGGTTGTGTACGAATATACAAAATCAAAGATTTAAATCAAATAGCCTTATAAATCTCGGAAAATGCCTTAAATTTGAAAAATCATAGATAAATAATGAATTTTTTATTGGTTTTTATCGGTGGAGGTATTGGCTGTGTGCTTAGGTACATAATAGGTTTGGGCTTTCTTAAAACAACGGCCTCGCTGCCTTTGGCCACATTCGTTTCAAACATAGTAGCCTGCGGGGTTTTTGCAATAACTGTGTGGTTAATTAACACAAATCAAACGTTAAATCAGCAGGCAGGGGCGTCGGTTATAAACATAAAATTATTGGTTTTAACAGGTTTTTGCGGCGGGTTAAGTACTTTTTCAACCTTTGGTTACGAAAGCTTTTTAATGTTTAAACAAGGCATGCATTTATACGCTTTTATAAATGTTATTTTTACAACAGTTATTTGCCTGGCCATCTTTTATATTTTTAACCGGCAAACCGTTTAATTTTTTATATGGATTTTAATAAACGAAAAGATCTTGTTTTTATAATTTTAGCCGGCTTTTTTATTACAAACGCCATTGTTGCCGAATTAATTGGAGGGAAACTCATTCAGTTTTTTGGATTGTTTACGCAAAGCATCGGTATAATTATGTGGCCGGTTGTTTTTATTTTAACCGATCTTATTAACGAACATTATGGTAAGCAAGGTGTAAGAAAACTCACTTACATAACCGTTGGTTTAATTGCCTATACTTTTATTTTAATATCAATCGGCTTAAATATTAACGCGGTGCCTTTTAGCCCTGTGAACGACGAAACTTTTAAAATTGTTTTCGGGCAAAGCCAGTGGATAATTGTAGGTAGTATCATTGCTTTTTTATTATCGCAGTTAGTGGATGTGTATATTTTTTGGTTGTTCAGGAACCGCACCGGCAATAAACTTATCTGGCTGCGATCTACAGGTAGCACCGTTATTAGCCAATTGGTGGATACTTTTGTGGTGCAGTACGTGGCGTTTGTATTGCCGGGTAAATGGACCACCGGCGAGTTCATTCATAATGCTTCTTGGGGGTATTCATTTAAATTACTGGTGGCGGTTGGCCTTATACCGTTTATTTATCTTGGGCATTTTGCCATTAATAAGTTTTTAGACAGGGATAAAGAACCGGCAAAATAAAAGTAAATTAGAACAGGACATTAAATATGATCACGTACACTTTTTTAATTATAATAATTGCATTTTCGATATACTGTTTTAACGACAGGAACGCGATGCGCAAATATTTATTTCATCCTTATTCTATCTATCACAACAAAGAGCATTACCGTTTTTTAACGCATGCTTTTATTCATGGCGATTACATTCACTTAGCGTTTAATTGTTTGGCGCTTTACAGCTTTGGCTTGGCTTTGGAAGAAGGCTTTTTCCCGATCTTATTTGGAGAGAAATTAGGAAAGGTATATTACCTGGTACTTTTTACCGGAGGTATTTATGCGGCCTCGTTTACCGAATATTTCAGAAATAAAAATAATCCCGAGTATTCTTCTTTGGGCGCCAGCGGAGCAATTTCTTCCATTATGTTTTGTTACATTATGGTAAGCCCTTTAAGCCGGATATCGTTGTTCTTCTTTCCGATGCAGGGTTGGATTGCGGGTATTTTGTTATTAGGTGTAAGTTATTATTTGATCCGCCGTAAAAAAACAACAGATTATAATGACAACATCAGCCATGAGTCGCACTTTTGGGGGGCATTGTTTGGCGTTGCCTTTATATTGGTTTTAAAACCCGCTCTTTTAAAACATTTTATTGCGCAGATTTTTGGAAACGCATAATTTTATTATCTTAGCTTTATAATACCTTATAATTATGAAACAACTATTTCTGATGGCCTCGGTGGTGTTTTTTTATAACGCTAAAGCACAATGCATTCGTATTTATGTTGCTGAAAAAGTAAAAGAAGTAGAGATCCCGATCGAAAGAAGGGAGTTTGATATTATCATAAACGATACCATGAAGTATCATTTAACTTCGGTTAATAATGGCTTATTAGGAAGGATAGCATTAGATAAAGGCGTATATAAAGTAAAACTTTCTAATCCCGAATATGCAGACGCTATTGTAACCGATGTGGTTGTTGAAGAATCGCGATCGAATAACCTTACGATAAATGTAGTGCCTTTAACGGCCGCGCAAATAGAGGAGAAGAAGAAACAGAAATAATAACCCGTGATGGAACGCGGATGGCGCGGATTTAACGGATTACCACTGATCTTTTTTTGTTTCTAAATAATTTTAAAAGAATTTTAAACCGTGTAAATCAGTTCCATCAGTGTTATCAGTTTCTATCGCGTATTTGACAGATTTTCACTGATCTTATTTTTATTAATTCAAATAATTTATTGTTGAATTTATGTCATTCCGAGAAAGGAGGAATTCTGAAACAGACTTCTCCTTACGTCGAAGTGACAATTTGATTATTAACCTGTGAGAATCAGCTTGATCAGCGTTATCCGTGTTCTATCACGTAAAGTTACTTATCCAGAATCTTTTTGATCTCAGGCTTAAAATACAGGTTGGATTTCATAATCTTACCGTCTTCCCTGAAAATAGGCTGGCCTTTTTCATCCAGTTTACTCATATTACTGCGGTGGATCTCATCATAAACTTCTTCGATCTTATGCTGAAGACCGTGTTTTAAAATGGTTCCGAATAGAATATAAAGCTGGTCGCCAAGGGCATCGGCAATCTCAATAATATCGCCATTCTTACAGGCATCAAGATATTCTTCATTCTCTTCTTTGATCAAATTATAACGTAACGTGTAATCCTTCTCATCAATTAATTTCATTTCAGAGGCATTACCGATCTTAAATACATCGTGAAACTCTTCTACAGATTTTATCTTTTCGTATAATTTGCTCATTATAATTATTTTTTGCCTTTGCGTTGTTTGTATTCGGCGTTAAATTCATTTACGATCTGATCGGTAATATCTAACGTAGCATTGCCCAAAAGCATGGTAGGTACCGCATCGCTATATGATAAAATGTAATCGTATTTGCCGTTATTCCATTTTATTAAAAAGTCTTTTACATTCTTTTGAAAATTGGCATTTTTTTCGCCGATATCAAGAGATAGGTTGTCCATCTGTATCTGTTTGTTCTGTGCTTCTTTTTCAATGGCCTGTATCTCTTTTGCTTTTGCCTCCAATTCACTTTGCGGCGCAATGCCTGCTTTTTGCGACATCTGAAACTCTTCTACCTTTTTTTGATATTGCATACTTAAGCTTTCTACACTGGCCTCAATGTTTGCTTTTCTTCTTTTTGATTCTGCAATAAGATCTATTACTTCCAGGCTTTTATCATTTAAAATATCAATATTCACAAAGGCAATTTTACCGGTTGGTATATTACCAACGGGCTCTGCTATTTTTGTTTTTTTGGTTTCGTTTGTTTTATTCTCCTCAACAGGTTCTGTTTTTTCGGGAGCAGAGCTACTTAAATTGTTTACCTTGTAAAATAAAAATCCTACAGCGGCAACCAATAATACATTAACTCCAATAATTGCTTTGTTCATTATACTCTAATATTTACTGCAAATATATAGTTACTTACGGTTTAAACAATAAATTTTGCTTAGGTTTTAATACCATTTGTAAATCATTAACACTTGCCTGTGTTTGTTGCTGGATATAGTTATAAATGTTGTTAAATGTAATGGCTTCGCGGTAGCAATTGGTGTTTAACTCGCTTCTGCACCACCCGTTATAGTCTAAAACAAAAGCCGAATCTTTTTGATGACAAAAGTGCTGTACATAAGGCGGCAACTTATCTAAAACGATTTTTGAAAATCTTATCTCAACAGCATTGGTGTTACCACTTTTAAAATTACCCGATAAGTTATCCGGCCAAAGCATTTTTTGATTAAACCATGGCATTATCCAAAATAAAAAAATGATAATATAAAATAAAGGAAACTGAAATAAAAGCGTTGGACTGTAATAGCGCTGTTTTGTTTTTCCTGAAAAAAGCAGAAACAATAACGGAACAAAAGCAAGGTTGCAAAACCACATGGCGTAGTTTTGATTTACTTTGGAAGGAAACAGGAAAATAATTAGCATAACATGGAAAATAAGCGCAAAGCTTATTGCCAGGTATCGCATTGGCCGTACCAATAATCCTAAGCCAATAAAAATAAGAAAGTAAGGGATAAAGGCGCCTATTTTTTTTACGAACAAAAACTGGCGCTCGCTCATTAAGCCCTGTAGTGGCGAGATCAGGTCAGGCAGATCGGTTTCGGTAAAAGAAGAATTGAGCTGACTGATACCATTAAAAATATATACCGAACAAAAAATTAATTGCAAAACAATAAAAAAAGAAGTGAATTTATTGGCATCATCTATCCGGCCATTATAAAACATTAAAACAAATAAAAAAGAAAAATAAATATAAAGCCAGGGTTGCAAACGGTTAAGATCAAAAAGCACTAAAGCCGCACCGGTTAAAAGAGATAAAAAAATAAACAACCGTTGTTTTCTAAGAAATAATGAAGCAATGATGAATAATAAAAATAAAGAAACAACCAGGTAATCGTAGGGCGTTTGTATAAGATCTGTTTTTAAGGGCGTTGCGTAAGGAAAAAAACGTTCGCCTGCCCACAGAGAAAATGTTAAGAGTACCGAAATTACCAGCGATACACAAACTGTAACCCTGATCAGTAATAATCTTTGCGGGATCGGTATAGAGAGGCCTTCGATCATTTATTCTTCAATTTTCCGGCAGCGTAAAAATATTTTTGATAATAGGTTTCGGTTAAACTATTAACCAATACGCCTTTTGTGGTGCTGGCGTGCACAAATTTTTTGTCTTTAAGATAAACACCAACATGTGTAATGGAGTTGCTGTTGATCTTAAAAAAAATAAGATCGCCCTCTTTTGCACTATCAATGCTGGTTTTTTCGCACTCCTTGTATATTTCTCCTGCAGTGCGCGGCATTTTTTTGCCATACACTTTTTCAAATAAATTAATTGTAAAACAACTGCAGTCTACTCCTGTTTTTTCGCAGCCGCCATATTTGTAGGGCGTGCCATACCAATCGCTGATAAAAGAATACAGCTTATTATCCTTTACCTCTTTATTGGTTAATCCCATCTTTTCTTTAAAGGCAACCGAGCCTGATTTTACTTCGGCTTTAGATTTTGTAACGGTTTTAATGGCATCTTTTTTATGCCTGCAGCTATATCCCAGCAAAAGGATACTAACAACTAAAATAGTTTTAAACCGGTAATTACACATTTACTATAAAAATACACGAATTGGATTGGCTTAAAACCATTGCTCGAAGCCAATTTTAGACAGGTGCTTGTTAATTACTATCAGCATGTAAAATGTATAGAGAAAATGAAAAGGCATTAATTCGTCTCCTAAATACCCTTTTCGATCTTACATTTTACATTTTACCTGTAAAATTTGCTATGATTTAGCGGTAATTTTCCTTATTTTTAGAACTTCTAACTAAATACGATGGAAGACTTTTCGTTAAAAGCGACAACCGTGAAAACCAAAATACCTTTAGAAACCCTTAAACGTGCTTTTTCTTTGATGTGTACTGCAAAAAGCATGTCGGAGCTATACGAGGCCAATAAAGAAATTACCGCAAAATATGTACATGCTACCAGCCGTGGCCACGAAGCCGTTCAATTGGCTTTGGGTTTACAGCTATTGCCACAGGATTTTGTTAGCCCGTATTACCGTGATGACAGTATTTTACTGGCCATTGGCATGCAGCCGTTTGAGCTCATGTTACAGTTGCTGGCTAAACGAAACGATCCTTTTTCCGGCGGAAGAACATATTATTCGCACCCGAGTTTAAAAAGGGATAATATGCCCAAGATCCCCCATCAGTCAAGCGCTACAGGTATGCAGGCCATTCCGGCAACAGGCATAGCCATGGGCATGCAGTATATTGAGAAGAATAAAATGAATGCCGATCATAAAGGCAATAATCCGGTTTCGGTTTGTTCTTTAGGTGATGCCAGTTGCACAGAGGGCGAAGTTTCGGAAGCCTTTCAAATGGCAGTGTTAAAACAATTGCCAATTTTATATTTTGTACAGGATAACGAATGGGATATCAGTGCTCACGCAAAAGAATTCCGTGCGCAGGATATTACCGATTTTGCAAGAGGTTTTAAAGGTTTAGAAACAAGGACCATTGACGGCTCTGATTTTATTGTAAGCTATAATACCGTTAAAGATTGCCTGGATATTATCCGCAGCGAGAGAAGGCCAATGCTTATTCACGCAAAAGTGCCGTTGCTTAACCACCATACAAGTGGTGTACGTAAAGAGTGGTACCGCGATGATCTTGAAGAAGCAGCAAAGCGTGACCCATTACCGCGTTTAAGAAACCAACTGATCATTGCCGGTGTAGATGCATCGGAGATCAAAAAAATAGAAGAAGATGCCAAAGCTTTGGTAGAAGCCGATTATCAAAAGGCTTTAAAAGAAGAAGACCCAAGGCCGGAAGATCTTTTTTTACATGAATTTGCGCCTTCGCCAATTACAGAAGAAAAAGGAGAAAGGGCACCAAGCGGCAAACAGCCAACCGTTATGGTTGACAGTGCTTTATTTGCTATACGCGAATTAATGAGCAAACATCCCGAATGTTTATTGTACGGGCAGGATGTTGGCGCAAGATTAGGTGGTGTGTTCAGGGAAGCAGCCACGCTATCGCAGCAGTTCGGAGAACACAGAGTATTTAATACACCTATCCAGGAAGCATTTATTGTTGGTTCAACAGTTGGTATGAGTGCCGTTGGATTAAAACCTATCGTAGAAGTACAGTTTGCAGATTATATCTGGCCGGGTTTAAATCAATTGTTTACCGAAGTTAGCCGCAGTTGTTTTTTATCAAATGGCAAATGGCCGGTAAGTATGATCCTGCGTGTGCCCATTGGCGCTTATGGCAGTGGCGGCCCTTATCACTCAAGCTCGGTAGAAAGTGTTTTGGCAAATATTAAAGGTATTAAGATCGCTTATCCAAGTACGGGTGCTGATCTTAAAGGATTGATAAAATCCGCTTACTACGATCCAAATCCTGTGGTAATGCTGGAACATAAAGGTTTATACTGGAGTAAAATAAAAGGCACAGAAGATGCTAAAACCATTGAACCCGATGAGGATTATGTGATCCCTTTCGGAAAATGCCGTAAAGTAATTGAAGCAAAAGAAGAAAATATTAAAGCAGGCAGATCATTAAGCATTATTACTTACGGTATGGGTGTTTATTGGGCAAAGGCTGCAGCCAAAAATTTTGACGGCCAGGTAGAAATTATTGATCTTAGAACCCTTGCGCCAATTGATGAAGAGGGTATTTTTGAAAGTGCGCGCAAACACAGCAAAGTAATGGTTTTAACTGAAGAACCGGTGTTTAATGGTTTTGCTCAAAGCATAGCAGCACGTATCAGCGATAATTGTTTTCAATCATTGGATGCCCCGGTTAAAGTTGTTGGCGCAGAAAATCTACCGGCCATACCTTTAAATTCTATTTTAGAACAAACCATGTTGCCAAACGCCGAAAAGGTAAGAGTGGCCATTGAAAAAATGTTGTCTTATTAATTTTTGTGGGTTCAGGAAAAAAAATAATTGAATTCATAATTGTACTGGCATTTTTATTACCGCATCTTTTTCTGAACATTCGCGAAACACAGGATTGGGGAGACGATTTTGCCATGTACCTGATAGAAGCGAAAAATATAGCTTCTGATAAGGCCATTAACGAAACAGGGCACATTGATAATGCCCGCGTAATGCTTGGTCCGCAGAGCTACCCCATTGGTTATCCTTTACTAATTGCGCCGCTGATTAAAAAAGCAGGTATAGATTTTTCTTCCCTTATAGTATACCAAAGTGTATTTTTAGTGCTTGCCTTGTTTTTTGGTTTTATTTTTTTGCGGAATTATTTTTCGTTCATAAGCAGCATTTTACTTACGCTTGTTATGGCTTACAATCCGGCCATGGTTTCGTTTAAAACAGAAGTATTGTCTGATATTTCTTTTTGGATGTTCTTAAACCTGGTTGTTGTTTTAATGATAAAGAACAGATCTTTGACCGGCATTATTATAATGGCCTGCGTTACTGCCTTTGCTATTCACATTCGCTCTATCGGTTATACATTGGCAATAAGTACACTAACTTTTTGGCTGATAAAGGACTATAGAACAAAAACAATTTTAACCGAAAAGAAAAAATATATTTTCTACATTATTCCCCTTGCAATTGTTTTTTTTCTGTTAAAGATCGTTTACCCTATTAACAGCTCTTATTTTTTTATCAATAAGCCGGTTACTGCAGATTCAATGGCTTTACAATTATCGTACAATATTTATAAGCTCGATGATTTTTTTAGATTTTACCAGGTTAACGATTATTACTTTATTACCGTTGTTTGTGCGGCATTTTTTATAACCTTTTTATGCATTGGTATTGCCGTTGAATTAAAACGGCAAACGTTCTCGTTTATAAATATCCTTACCTTTTTCTTTTTGCTGGTTGTAATTATTTATCCTTATGGCGACGCGGGCTTTAGGTTAATATTGCCATTGCTCTCTTTGTTCTGTTTTTATTTTGCTATTGGTTTAAAACAAACACTTGTAAAACTCGAATTAAAGAACAGCTTCATTCTTGTTATTTGCGCTGTTCTTTATTTAATAACGTATTACAAACCGGTAAAAGAATTGCACCAGCACCGTAATGATATTGTAGATGGCCCTGTAACAAAAGAGTTTAGCGACCTGCTTACTTTTTTTAAGAACAATAATATTATCAATAAAAGAATTGGAGTAGATAAATCGCGGGCTATGGCACTCTATTCAAAAAACAAATGCGTTTCGTTAAGCGATAGTTGTTTCCATAAAGATGTAAACGAATTTAAGCTGGATTACGTATTAACCCATTATTCTGCTACCTCAGAATTAAAAAAACAACTGGCCAGCGATACCAATCTTTTTAAGCCATTGTACCAGAATGGCGCTTTTAATTTATATACTGTTAAGCATTAAATTATTCCATCGGGTAACCTTTAGAGATCCAATCAGGCGCAATGCCTTCGGGCAACTCTAAAACCTTTGCATTTTTAAATCCGGCCTGTATCAAAGCATCGTAAGCAGGTTTTATATTGGGGCAACTGGCATAAGAGCAGCAACCGCAATAAACCACAATTACGCGATTTTTGTTTTCCCACATGACTTCCGATTTTAATTTTTCAATGCCGGTAACGCTTGTTCCCTTGCCCACAAATACCGAGGTTTTAATATTATCCATGGGGCCCATATTAAAAATTAGCGGTTTATCTTTTGCGTTAGTATTGATCTTATCGGCCAACTCTTTGGTTGGCATTAATTGTTCTTTCTTCCAGATAAGTTGTTGCGCGTTTACCTGTAAGCCAAACCCGAGGGCCATGCAAAATGTAAAAAAAGTTTTCATGAGTATTTTTTTTACAAGGTATATTTTTTTGAAACAGATAAATCTTAAGAATTGCTAAATATTCTAACCACAAAGAGTGCTGTGAATGTATAATGACCACTAAGGAAAACACTTTGTGTGCTTTGAGCAACTTTATGTGAACTTTGTGGTTGAAAAGGACGAATTATTTCTGCGCCGTTCTGTAAAAATAAAGGGCAACAAAAGAAAAGATGATATTGGGCGTCCATACTGCCAGTAAAGGTGAAGCAAAACCGGTTGTAGCAATGGTTGTAAATATATACATGAACATAATGTAAAGGCAGCTTAACAATAACCCAAGCGCTATCTGCAGGCCAACGCCACCGCGCACTTTACGGGATGATACACATACGCCTATGATGGTTAAAATAAATGTTGCAAAAGGAAAAGAAGTGCGCCGGTAATTCTCCACTTTAAAAAAATCTATTTTAGTAGAACCTTTTATTTCTTCACGAATGATATATTCCTGTAGCTCAAAATAAGGCATGGTTTCTATTTTACTTTCATAACGCTCCATATCTTTTGGCGAGAAAGCAAGCTTTATTTTTTTTGTTTGATAAAAATTATTTATCTGTTTAAAGATGGGTTTGCCAACCTTTAAAGTATCCAGCCTGTCCTGGGCAATTATTTTTCGTTCGTATACATTTACAAAATTCCATTCGCCGCTAACGCTGTCCCAGGCCATGTTATCGGCACTTAAAAAATAGGTTTGTTTATTCTTTACAATATCTTCAATACTTACTTTAAAACCGGTTCTTAAATGATTATCGTAACTTTCTAAATACAACAAACGGTTAGGGCCGATCTTTTTATGGATATTGTGTTCATCGTTATTATAGGTATTGTTGATCCATTTATCCTCAAAGCCAATTTTAATTTTTACTGCTTTTGGCAAAATAAAATGATTTAATAACAGCGATGAAAAAGCTAAAATAAAAGCCCCGATAATGTATGGCCGCATAATTCTTTTAAAACTGGTACCGCTGCTTAAAATAGCCACAAACTCGGTTTGATGCGCCATTTTTGAAGTAAAAAAAATAACCGCAATAAAAGTAAATAACGGGCTGAATAGATTTCCGTAATAGGGAATGAACATTAAATAGTAATCGAAAATGATCTCTTTTAAAGCAATGTCTTTTGTGGTGTAGGTTGGTATCTTTTCTTTAATATCAAAAACAATAAAGATCAAAAGGATCAATGTAATAGAAAAGAAGAACGTGCTTAAGAACTTCTTTAAAATATATTTATCCAGGATCTTTAACATTACAAACGTTGCGCTAATTGAATTACCATTTTATTTTTCCACTCGGCAAAAGTACCGTCAATAATACGTTGGCGCGATTCTTTAACCAGGCGTAAATAAAAACCAAGATTGTGGATGCTTGCGATTTGCGCCGCTAAAATTTCTTCGCAATGCACCAAATGTCTTAAATACGCTTTGCTGTATACCTTGTCAACAAATGTAGTACCGTTCTCATCTAAAACAGAAAAATCATTTTTCCATTTCTCGTTTTTAATATTGATGATACCATTTTCGGTAAATAATAATCCGTGGCGGGCATTGCGCGTTGGTAAAACACAATCCAGCATATCAATGCCAAGCGCAATACTTTCTAAAATATTTACGGGTGTGCCCACGCCCATTAAATAACGTGGTTTGTCTTTTGGTAAAATATTGGTTACCACCTCGGTCATAGCATACATTTCTTCGGCGGGCTCGCCAACGCTTAAACCGCCAATGGCATTACCAAAACAATTTTTAGATGCGATGAATTCGGCCGATTCAATTCTCAGGTCTTTGTAGGTACTTCCCTGAACAATTGGAAATAACGCCTGCGTATAACCATATTTTGGTTCCGTTTCGTTAAAACGTGTTATGCATCTGTCGAGCCAGCGATGCGTTAGGGCCAAAGAGTTTTTAGCATATTTAAGATCGCAGGGGTAGGGCGTGCATTCGTCAAAGGCCATAATAATATCGGCGCCAATGGTACGCTGAATATCCATTACACTTTCGGGCGAAAAAAAATGTTTACTGCCATCAATATGGCTTTTAAAAGTAGCGCCTTCTTCCGTTAATTTTCTTTGATTGGATAAAGAGAAGATCTGGTAACCGCCGCTATCGGTTAGTATAGGTTTATCCCAGCCGTTAAATTTATGAAGCCCACCGGCACCTTCCAGCACATCTAAACCGGGGCGCAGGTATAGGTGATAGGTGTTTCCTAAAATTATTTGTGCGCCGATATCTTCTTTTAACTCGCGTTGGTGAACGGCCTTAACGGTTCCTGCTGTGCCAACAGGCATAAATATAGGGGTTTCTATGGGGCCATGACCGGTGTGAAGAACACCCGCCCGGGCTTTTGAATTTTTGTCGGTATGTAAAAGATCAAATTTCACTGTGGTTAAAGATAATATATTAGTTATAAAGTTTAAAGGTTTAGAAAGTTGAAAGATTAAAGATATTCTGTCTTGCATCTTGAATCCTGTGTCATTCGTCTATCCAAGCAATGATTTAAATAATGTTAACACCTCGTGCATGTTTGGCAGTGTATGGTTGGCGATCGCGAATTTTTCGGGATGTTTTGTTCCTGCATCAGGCACCACTACCAGTTGCATTTGCGCTGCTTTTGCAGCAATAGCGCCATTTACAGAATCTTCTATAACTATACAATCGGCAGGCAATACGCCGATCTTCTCGGCGCAAATTAAAAAAACCTCGGGATGTGGTTTACCATATTTTAAATGTTCGGCAGATACTGCGGCATCAAAATCGCTGCTTAGCCCCAGTTTGTTTAATACAGTGTTCATCAGTCTTTCAGACGACGAAGTGGCTAAACCGATCTTCAGCCCTTTGGCTTTACAAAAATCAAAAAGTTCTAAAACCCCATCTATAGCCTTACCTTCGGTTATTATCATATCTATAAGCGTATCCATAATAACCAGCTCTATTTGCGCGCTGCTGTACCCGGTAACTTTGTGGTGCTCTATCCAAAGATCTACTACTTCGTTTATGCGCCGGCCCATGGTCTTACGGCAGTCCTCCTCGCTCACCGGCATTCCGAACTGGTTAAAACCCTTTACCATGGCTTTTCTCCAAAGGGGTTCGCTATCTATTAAAACCCCGTCCATATCAAATATCACCGCTTTTATGCCCGTTTGCATTGTTAATTATTTTGTTTAATAAATGCAAAGATATCTTATTTTACCGCTTGCTTAGACAATAACTTTGCAACTATGCTTTTTCCTGAATTTAAAGAGTTTGGTTTACCTGAGTTGTTGACTGGTTTGGCTGCCCTTGGATTTGTTTTGATCACCATCAATTATATTATCAATTGCTTACCACTTTCGTTATTAAAAACCACACGCATGGCTTCCGGCGAAAAATTGGAGCCTGTATCTGTTGTAATTTGCGCTAAAAATGAAGATGAGAACCTTACCGAGTTCTTGCCCAAAGTATTAACCCAGGATTATCCCGATTTTGAAGTAATAGTGGTTAACGATTGCAGTTGGGATAATACCGAAAATGTAATTGATGAATTTGCCAAGATCTTTCCTAACCTGCGCAAGGCTTCAATAAAGGAAGATGGTTATTATAAGCACGGGAAAAAATTTGCTATTCTTGTGGGCATAAAAGCCACAACGCATAACCGTATGGTGTTTACAGATGCGGATTGTTACCCTTCATCCAACCAATGGTTAAAAGAAATGGCGAAGGGCTTTACAGACTCGAAGGAAATTATTTTAGGATACGGTGCTTACGAAAAGCAAAAAGGATTTCTGAATAAATTAATTCGTTTTGATGCCTTTATGATTGGCGTTAATTATTTATCGGGCGCCATAAAAAATAAAGCCTATATGGGTGTTGGGCGAAACCTGGCATACGCAAAAGATCTGTTCTATAAGCAAAAAGGTTTTTCAAATCACTATCATATCAATTCTGGCGATGATGACCTGTTTGTTAACCAGGCTGCAAACAATAAAAATGTAAATGTAGTGGTAGATAAAAATGCCATTACGTATTCATTGGCTAAAAAAACATTTCGAGACTGGCGCCTTCAAAAAGTAAGACATCTTAGTACGGCGCCATTATATAGGGTTTCGTCTAAAACCAGGATCGCTTTTTCGTATTTTTCGCAATATTATTTTTATCTTTCATTACTGGCAATGGCCATTACTTTAAAAACGCTGATCTTATTACCAATAATACTTGCGCTAAAAATGATCGTACAGTTAATTTTTTTAAATAAAGCCACAAAAAAGTTAAACGAACGCGATTTACTGTTTGGCAGTGTGTTTTATGAGTTGATTCTTTTATTTATTTATCCTATCTTTCACATAGCAAAACTCTTTAATAAGCCTAATAAGTGGACGAACTAGAAAATAACGAACAGCATCTCACCACTAAAGCCGTTTACGATTACCGGCTGGTAAGGTTGGCATTAGATAAGGGCGACCAAAAAGCCTATGCCGAGCTGCTTCAGCGTTACAGGGAAAGCGTTTACTTTATGATGCTTAAGATGTGCAATAATAAAGATGATGCTGAGGATCTTACTATCGAGGCTTTTGGCCGCGCATTTAAAAAACTTGAACATTACAGCCCTGATTTCGCGTTCAGTACCTGGTTATTTAAAATAGCGAGTAATAATGCTATTGATTTTATAAGGCGCAAAAAACAAAAGTATTCTATTTCTATTGATAATAAGGCAGGTAGTGATGAAAGCTCAGATCACGCCGGAAATATTAAATCCAGCGGACTTGATCCTGAAGAACATTTTATCCGCAAGCAAAAAGTAGAATTGGTAAGAATTTTAGTGGATAATTTGAAGCCTAAATATAAAGAGATGATAGAGCTCTTTTATTTCCAGGAAATGAGCCACGAAGAGATCTCTAAACGTTTAGATCTTCCTATTGGTACTATTAAAGCCCAATTATTCCGTGCCCGCGATCTGCTTTATACTGCCTTAAAAAGCAGGGAAGAGAAACTTTAAAAAAGACCAATTGCTTTCCGTTATCACAAAATATTTTCCTGATCTTACACCAACACAACTCTCGCAATTCGGGCAATTGTTCGATCTTTATAATAAATGGAACAACCAGATAAATGTTATTTCAAGAAAAGATATTGATCTTTTGTATGAAAGACACGTTCTGCACTCATTAGGTATAGCAAAGGTAATTCAGTTTAAGCCCGGCACACAGGTTTTAGATGTTGGCACGGGTGGTGGTTTTCCGGGCATTCCGCTGGCCATTATGTTTCCGGAAACCCAATTCTTATTGGTAGACAGCATCGGAAAAAAAATAAAAGTGGTTAACGAAGTAGCTGCAGCCCTTAAACTAAACAATGTAAAAGGTGTGCACAGTAGGGCAGAGGATATTGACCAAAAGTTTCATTTTGTGGTAAGCCGAGCGGTAACTGAATTCCCTGTTTTTTATAATTGGGTGAAAAATAAATTCCTGAAAGAAAATTTTAACGATCTGCCCCATGGAATCCTTTATCTTAAAGGTGGTGATCTTAAAGAAGAATTCGGTAAATTTTACGATCACGCAAAATTCTATAACCTGAAAGATTTTTTTACAGAAGAATTTTTTGAGACCAAGAAAGTGGTGTATTATAAGATGTAACGGGCTGTTTGCCTATTGCCGGTTAGTACCCTTTCACTTTATTTACTGGTCTTCTTTCATCACCATTTGATGCGTGTTTCGGCTGCGTTGTTCAATAAGTATGATCTTATTGGCGCTTAATTTGGCAATGGTTTCCTGGTCGTAATTACGAATGGTCATCAACTGCACATTCTTATTATAAAGTACTTTAAAGTGTTGCTGCAGATCATTTAAAAGCGGTTCCAGTTTATGATTATCGTCATCCATACAAACACTAAAGCTAATGGCAGAATTCTGCATCATATTTACATGAACATTGTGTTTTGAGAATAAAGTAAATATGGCGCCCAGGTTATCTTCGGCAATAAAACTAAAATCTTTTGGTTGTATGGATAATAATATTTGGTTGGTCTTAAAAATATAACTGGGTACGTTGTTACGTTTTTCACTTTCTTTAATGATCGTTCCAACATCTTCGGGCTTAATGAAAGACTTCACATAAAGCGGGATGTTTTTATTTTGCAAAGGCTTAATTGTTTTTGGATGAATGACCGAAGCACCAAAGTAAGTGAGCTCTATCGCATCATGATACGTTAACTCGTCAATTTTTTTTGTATTCTTAAAATATTTCGGGTCAGCATTTAAAACTCCCGGAACATCTTTCCAGATGATTACTTTTTGGGCGTCAGTAAAATAGGCAAGCAGGGCAGCAGTATAATCACTGCCTTCGCGGCCAAGTGTGGTTGTAAAATTTTCAGATGTGCCGCCAATAAAGCCTTGTGTAATAACGATATTAACCGAGTTAAAAACCGGCAGCAGATCGCTTTGAACTAATTTTTGGCTTAACTCATAATCTATTTTTCCTTCGCGGTACGAATTATCTGTTTGAATAAAACCGCGCGCATCCATCCATTTATTTTTTATACCCGTTTCGTTCAAATAACCCGAAACAATTTTTGTAGCCAGCACTTCGCCCTGCGATACCATTTGATCGTAGTGGTGGTTGTAGGTAAACGAAGGTTCCTCTTCCAGCGCCCATAATAATTCTACAAAAACATTTTCAATATCATTATAAATGGCGTGTTGTTTGTTTGGGATTAACTGGTTTAAAATAGAAAGGTGATAGGTTTTAAGTTCAGATAAAATTGTTTGTATATCACCTTCTTTATAAAAATACGCGTTTACCAGTTCTTCTAATTTATTGGTGGTTTTGCCCATTGCAGAAATTACAACAATGGTTGGCTGGTTGGCATGTGTTTTTAAAATAGAAGCTACATTTTTTACCGAATCGGCATCTTTAACAGAGGCACCACCAAATTTAAAAACCTGCATAATTGTTTTTTTACAAAGTTAAAAAGAGCGCTAATTTATTAAACATTAATTTAAATATGTGTTAACATAACAGTTGTTTACAAAACAAAAAAGCCACCCTTTAAGGATGGCTTTAAAAAATAATTTTATTTGTATTACTTAGGCTGTTGTTGAGCTGGTTGTTGAACCGGGGCTTGTTGTTGCTGAGGTAAAGCCACTGCGCTTTGCGCTTTCTTTTTAGCAATAGAACCATTTTCATCGTTTGAAACCTGTGTTCCGCTGCTTTTTGGAGCCATTAAAATGCTCAATAGAATTAATACTATTGCTAAACCCCAGGTTGCTTTTTCAATAAACTCGGTACCGCGTTTAACACCCATAATTTGGGTCGCAGCGCCAAATTGGCTTTGAATTCCACCACCTTTTGAGTTCTGAACAAGTACAACTAAGATCAGCAGGATACATACTACAATAATTAAAATCGAAAGGATCATGTTTTATATTTTTATTGGTTATTTTTTAATTTTTGAATCAGGGATGCAAAGTAAGCACTTTTTTGTGGAAATTTCAAACTTAATATCTCATAGGCTCTAACTGCCTTATTTACACTACCTTGCAAGGCGTAAATCCGCGCTAAAGTCTCGGTAACAAGGTGCTCATTCTCTAAAAGGCTCTCTTTTGCCTTGCTATCCGGCGTATAAAATTTTGGTTCTTCCTTGTTCTTTATCAAGCCCGGATTGGTTTCGATGATCTTATCGATTAAAGCCTTATTCTTTTCTTTTTTAGAAAGCGTTTTATTAGAGTCTTCGGTTTTCTGTTCGGTATTTTGGTTTTTTGAACCAAGGCTTTTCTCTTTTTGAGCATTTACTTTTTCTTCAATATTTGAATACGATTGACCATTGTTTTTCTTTAAGAATAATAACCAATCGCTAAAATTAGCGGGTTCTTCTTTTTTGATTTCAACCGGATGATGAAGTTCAGGGGTTTTTAAGATCTCTTTTTCTACAAAGGATGTTACCAGTTGTTTTTCGATCTCCTTTTCAAGGATCTCTTCCGGCTCGAGTATTTTTTTTGTTGAAAGTTCTGCTTCTTCTTTTTTATTTTCTGTAACAACCTCGGTTGCTTTTAAAATATCCAATTCGTGCTTTTGGTCTTCCGCAGTATTTTTTTGTTCAACAACTTCTTCTTTCTCAACTATGTTATTGTTCTCCAGTTGATGAATAAGGTGAAAAAGGTGAGCCCGGTTGGTTGCAACAATAGCTGTTTTTTTAAGGCTTTGCTGGTAAACAGAGGCATCCCATTTTTTTGAAGCGATGCTTAATAATAAATGTGCAGATTGAAAATAAGGAAAATCCTTTACCAGCTTTTCTAAGTCGCCTGTGCTTTGCTTATCAAGCAGGGCTGGGTTTTTTATATATTTTAATAATTCTGCCGCCTGCATCTTACCAGTTATTAAATGCTTTATTAAAAATATCTTCTGTTAACTGCCGGTATATCTCCTGAACCATCTCGGGCTCTACACTCGAAATGTTCTTATCACTTGCCACATCCTGGAAACGGGTAAAGGATTGTTCAAAATTTTTAGAAGCTTCAAATTTATTGGTGTATTTCACATTTACGGTAATGGTCATCCTGTTTTGCCCGGCCTTATCGGCAGAAACGGCAATGGGCGAAACGTTATAATCGGCAATATATCCTTCAAACTGCAGATCGCCGTTTGATTTTACTAAAGCCAAACGCGTTTGCTGCGAAACCACATCACGTAATTTTTCGGTAAAACGTTGCGATAAACTGGGTGCGCCTAAAGACGTATTATTGGTAAAAAAACCAACGCTTATTGTTTTAGCTTCTACCGGAATGCTTGCGCCGTTTAGGGATACACTTGTTTTACAAGCGCTAAACGCAAGGCTAAAAAAGATCAGGTATGTAAATAAATAACGCAAACTTATTCTTCTATTTTATACTCGTTAATTTTTCTGTATAAGGTTCTTTCGCTAATACCTAATTCTTTAGCGGCATATTTACGTTTGCCTTTGTGCTTGCGTAATGCTTTTTTGATCATATCAATTTCTTTGTCCTGAAGGGATAAAGTTTCTTCAACTTCTATTACCTGTGGATTGGAGTTGTTGGATTGAATGACAGGTGTATAGCTGATATTGTTATTATCGGTAATTTCTCCACCGTTATTATAGATCCGGTTTATGATCTGCACATCGTCTTTATTGATCGTATTTATTTTTCCGGTAGCAGCAGATACAAGGTCGTAAACAACTTTTTTAAGATCGTTCAATTCGGCGCGTGTATCGCGCATTACTTTAAAAATAATTTCTTTGTCGGCGTTTTCAAATGAGGATCCGGATGAAAAATTATCCTGCTTTAAAACAGCGGGCACATTACTTGCCGTGTATTGCGGTAAATATTTTAAAAGAATATCGGCATTTATCTCGCGGTTCTTTTCAATAATAGAAATTTGTTCGGCAATATTTTTTAACTGGCGGATATTTCCGGGCCAAAAATAATTTACCAGAACCTGCTCAGCATCTGCATTTAATTTAATAACAGGCATGCGATATTTGGCCGCAAAATCATTAGTAAATTTCCTGAACAACAAATGAATATCTTCTTTTCTTTCGCGCAGTGGCGGCAGATAAATAGGTACAGTATTTAAACGGTAATAAAGGTCGGCCCTGAATTTTTCTTTCTCTAATGCCTGGTAAAAATTAATATTTGTTGCCGCTACCACACGCACATCTGTTTTTAAAACCTTGCTGCTTCCCACTTTAATGTACTCGCCGCTTTCTAAAACGCGTAATAATCTTGCCTGTGTGGCTAGTGGCAATTCACCCACTTCATCTAAAAAAATAGTACCACCATTGGCTACTTCAAAATACCCTTTACGAGCTTCTGTTGCGCCAGTAAACGCGCCTTTTTCGTGACCAAATAATTCACTGTCTATCGTACCTTCGGGTATAGCGCCACAGTTAACGGCAATGTACGGACCGTGTTTTCTTGCACTGTTTTGATGAATGATCTGCGGAAAAACTTCTTTACCTGTTCCGCTTTCGCCGTTAATTACAACGTTAAGATCGGTTGGTGCTACCTGGCGCGCAATATCCACTGCACGTTCAAGCAATGCATTATTTCCTATAATTCCGAATTTTTGTTTAATATCCTGGGTATTCATCGTTCTTAGATTCATGAGTCAAGACAACAGGAGTCAAGACAGCATTGTTTGTTTTCCGTTTATAATAGTTTCCCTAAAATTGAATATTTTCTTCTGCAACTCATTTACCTGAGATAATAAATTGCTTAGTTCTTCTTCATTACCATATTTTCTTTTTTGACAGATTAAAAGTTGTGTTTCGACTTCATAACTGGAACTTAATGAAGTTGTGAGAAATTCAGAAAAATGGTTGCTTGTACGTTTTCCAGAACCTTCAGCAATGTTTGAAGGAATCGAAACACCACATTTTTCTAGCTGGTTTATTAAATTGTATTTTTCTTTAGGTGGAAGAGACTCAGTATAATTATAGATCAGGTCGCACAAAGTCATTGCATCCTGCCATATAACCAACTTTTTAAAATTATGTTTTATCATATTTTTAGTCTTGTTTCTTGTATCTCTTCTGCATTACCTTTTGTTGTCTCTTAAGTGTTGGTTTTTTTGGTCTTGCCTCTTGCTGTCCCTTAAGTCTTGTGTCTTTAATCCCTTATAACATTTCCAATCAACGTCGATGCTGTACATGAAGTAACCATCACATTCACATAATCTCCTTTTTTATAATTCTCTTTTGGGAAAACAACAACGGTATTTTGTGTGTTCCTTCCCATAAACATATCATCCGATTTTTTTGAGAAACCTTCAATCAGCACTTTGTGAATTTTTCCAACACCCGCTTTTGTTTTAATAGCGCTATTCTCGCGTTGTATCGCTACTATTTCACTTTGCCTTCTGCTTTTTACTTCTTCGGGTACATCATCTTTATACTTACGTTCGGCCAGTGTTTTTGGACGCTCGCTGTACATAAATAAAAAAGCGTAATCGTATTGTACTTGTTTTAATAAGCTTAATGTATCCTGGTGTTCTTCTTCTGTTTCGCTGCAAAAGCCTGTAATAATATCGGTACTTATTCCGCAGCCAGGTAATATTCTATTGATAGCTTCGATCCTGTTTAAATACCATTCGCGGGTATAGCCACGGTTCATCATTTCTAAAATACGGCTGTTACCGCTTTGTACCGGCAAGTGAACATATTTACAAATATTATCGTATTTAGCCATTGTCTCCAGTACTTCATCTGTCATATCTTTTGGATGTGATGTTGAAAAACGAATGCGTAATTCAGGACTAACCAAAGCAACTTTTTCTAAGAGCTGTGCAAAATTGGTGGCTGATTGTTTTTGTTCTTCGGTAAGTAATTCTTTTTTTAAGCCGCCACCGCTATATAAATAACTATCTACATTTTGTCCTAACAAAGTAACTTCTTTATATCCTTTTTCAAAAAGATCTTTAGCCTCGGCAACAATACTTTCGGGGTCGCGGCTTCTTTCCCTTCCCCTGGTAAAGGGTACCACACAAAAACTGCACATATTATCGCAGCCCCGCATAATACTTATTAAAGCAGTAACACCATTCGATCCTAATCTCACCGGTGTGAGGTCGGCATAGGTTTCTTCTTTACTTAATATAACGTTTATGGCTTTGTGGCCATCTTCTGCTTCTTCAATTAAATTGGGAAGATCGCGGTAAGAATCAGGCCCCACAACAATATCTACCAGTTTCTCCTGCTCTAAAAATTGCGATTTCAAACGCTCGGCCATACATCCTAAAACACCCACCAGGGCTTTTGGATTTTTTTGCTTCACCCGTTTAAAATCATTTAGCCTGTTACGCACCTTTTGCTCAGCATTCTCCCTGATAGCGCAGGTATTCACAAAAATAATATCGGCTTCCTCATAATTTTCGGTAGTGGCATAACCGTTATCCATTAATATAGAGGCCACAATTTCGCTATCGCTAAAATTCATAGCGCAACCATAACTCTCTAAAAACAGTTTTTTACCGTTTAAAACTTTTGAAGGAACCATTAAAGGTTTTCCCTGGATGTTTTCGTCAATAATTTTTTCTTCTAAGTTCATTTCGAGGCATCAAAAATAATAAAATTGTGCCAATTTGACATATTTTTAACATTTTTAAGGGTCTTTATCCACAAAAACTGCTATAAAATCTAAAAATTTGCAATTTGTGTTATTTATTTTTTTCCTTTGCAAACTTTTGGAACAGTTTTTTTGCTGAACTAAATGTAAGAATGCCTCGTTTTTGGCGTTCATTTGAAAAAACGATCTTATACATATTATATATACATGGCGAAAAATTTAGTTATAGTTGAGTCCCCGGCAAAAGCCAAAACAATAGAAGGATTTTTAGGAAAAGATTTTACAGTTAAATCAAGTTTTGGACACATCAGGGATCTTGTAAAAAAGGGATTTGGGGTGGATATTGAGAATAATTTTACGCCCACCTACGAGGTACAGCCCGATAAAACAAAAGTAATAGACGAACTTAAAAAACTATCAAGCGGAGCCGAAATGGTTTGGCTTGCATCCGATGAGGACCGCGAGGGAGAAGCAATCAGCTGGCATTTATACGAAACATTAGGGTTAACAAAAAAGAAAACAAAACGTATTGTTTTCCATGAGATCACCAAGCCTGCAATTATGAAGGCTATTGATAACCCACGTGAAATTGATATTAACCTGGTAAATGCCCAGCAGGCCCGACGCGTGTTAGACAGGCTGGTGGGCTTTGAGCTTTCGCCTATCTTATGGAAAAAAGTACGTCCGAGTTTATCCGCCGGCCGTGTGCAATCGGTAGCCGTTAGGTTAATTGTAGAAAGAGAAAGAGAGATCCAGAAATTCGTTTCCACTTCTGCCTATAAAGTATCTGCCTTATTTAAAGTAGGCAGCGGTATCTTAAAAGCTGAACTGGATAAACGTTTTAATACAGAAGCAGAAGCGCAGGCCTTTTTAGAAAAATGCAAAACAGCCTTATTTACTATTGAAAGTTTAGAGACAAAACCTGCTAAACGTTCGCCGGCTGCACCCTTTACTACATCTACCTTACAGCAGGAAGCTGCCCGCAAGTTAGGTTTTTCTGTTGCGCAAACCATGCAGGTAGCGCAGCGTTTATACGAGGCCGGTAAGATCACCTACATGAGAACTGACTCCGTTAATTTATCGGAAACAGCCATGGACCAGGCCAATAAAGCCATTAACTCGAATTATGGTGCTAAATATTATAGCCCGCGTAAATACAAAAATAAAAGTAAGGGCGCGCAGGAAGCTCACGAAGCTATTCGCCCTACATATATAGATAGAACGGTAATTGAAGGGGAGCGTAACGAACAACGTTTATACGACCTTATCTGGAAACGTACTATTGCTTCGCAAATGAGCGATGCTGAATTGGAAAAAACAACAGCAAAAGTAAAAGTAAGCGGGGCTACTGAATTATTTGTGGCACAAGGCGAAGTTTTAAAATTTGACGGTTTCCTAAAAGTATATATGGAAGGAACCGATGATGAAAATACTGACGAAGAAAACTCATCAATGTTGCCTCCAATGAAAGTTGGTGAAAAGCTGGAAAGCCAGGAGATATCTGCTATTCAACGTTTCTCGCATCACCCGGCAAGATATACCGAAGCAAGTTTGGTTAAAAAATTAGAAGAGCTGGGTATTGGCCGCCCAAGTACATATGCGCCAACCATTAGTACTGTTCAAAAACGTAATTACGTTGAGAAGACCGATAGAGAAGGTACCCCAAGAAATTATGTGCAACTGACACTTGTAAAAGGAAACTTAAAGAAAGAAACCAAAACAGAGAATACAGGAGCAGAAAAAGCAAAATTATTTCCTACAGATATTGGAATGGTAGTAAATGATTTTCTGTTGCAATATTTTCCAAACATATTGGATTTTAATTTCACTGCTAAAGTTGAAGAAGAGTTTGATGAGATCGCCGATGGAAATTTAGACTGGCAAAAAATGCTGAAAGCTTTTTACACGCCATTTCATAAAACAGTTGAAACCACTTCTGAAAACAGTGAGCGTGCAAGCGGAGAACGCGTTTTAGGAAAAGATCCTGTAAGTGGCAAGCCTGTAACCGTTCGTATTGGCAGGTTTGGCCCGTTAGCGCAAATTGGCGAAACCATTGAAGGATCGGATGAAAAACCGCGCTTTGCAAGTTTAAGAAAAACACAAAGTATTGAAACCATTACTTTAGAAGAAGCTTTAGATCTTTTTAAATTACCAATGACCCTTGGAATGTTTGAAGGAAAAGAAGTAATTGTGAACGTTGGCCGTTTTGGACCATATATTAAATTAGACGAGGCATTTATTTCTATACCAAGAACCATTGATCCGTTAAGCCTGGATATGGACGGCGCCATTGCTATTATCAAAGAAAAGCAATTGGCAGACGCGCCGGTAGCGCAATATAAAGGCAAAGGGGTAACTAAAGGTAAAGGCCGTTTTGGCCCGTTCATTAAATACGAAGGTTTGTTTATTAATGTGCCGCGTGCTTACGATTTTGATAATTTATCTCAAAAAGATATTGAAGAACTGATCGAAAAAAAACTCGAAAAAGAAGCTAACCGTTACATTCAAAACTGGGAAGAAGAAAAAATATCGATAGAGAATGACCGTTGGGGACCAATTATTAAATTCGGAAAACTGAAACTGAAATTAATTAAAGAAGGCGGCGGTAAATATACCCCGGCAGAATTAGGAAAACTTTCTTTAGATGAGGTAAAAACAATGATCGTTGCACAGGTGCCAAAAGCCTTTGATAAAAAAGGCGGTAAAAAAGCGCCTGCTAAAAAAGAAGTAACCAAAGCGGCTGTTGTAAAAAAATTACCGGCAAAAAAAGTAATTACTAAAACAGTTGTAAAAAAAGCCGCTTCTAAAAAAGCATCGCCAATTAAAAAAACGGCTGCTAAAAAATCAACTTCAACAAATAAAGCAGTGATTAAAAAAGTAGTTAAAAAAGGCGCTGCAAAAAAGAAAACAGTGAAGAGGAAATAATTTATAATTAAAAATTTATAATTAAAAAGGTGGAATTATTCAATTCCACCTTTTTTATGGCCTGTATTTACTCTTGCTTAAAATTTTCTGGCTATCTGTTTCAATCATTAATTGTTCGAGCGTTACATCTTTATTATTTTTCATATAACTGCGTACTATTTGCCAACCTACCCACATGGCAATACGTGGCGGACATTTTTTTGGGTTGATAGCGCTCGTTGATGGTCCATCGGTAGTTAATTCCTGAACAGTTTTTAAATTATTTTCATATAACCTGTTCTTCTCTGCAAAATAGCCCCAGATATTTCTTTCATTCTCGTGAATAAAATTCATTTGTTGAGAGGTGTAACCAATTAAAATACTATCGTTTGTATTTGGCAACAACGCATTCATGGCATAAAATAATTTGCCATAAAAAATCGTATGATATAAAAGCGTATTTACGGCGAGATCGTTATCAAACTCCCTAAGCAGCCAGCCTTTTGCAATGTTGGGCAAAATATAATCTTTGTTCATCATACGGGTTTGATATTTTGGCAGGTTAAGCATTTTATAAAAAATGGCGGTGTCGCCTAAATGCATATCCAAACCAAGGATCAATGCGCTATCCATATAATCAACAGCATAATTAAAACCAGTGGTGCAAGTAATTAATTTTGTTGGTAATTTTCTTTTTGGAAAATGATATTTAAAACGTTTTGTGCAATCGGTTAATTCATTATTTAGTTCTTCGATTGTTGAATTCGGATATAATTTCTTAACATAGTTATAGGTTTGTTTCATATCCCTATCGTTAATAAAACCGAGTATTTTTGGCTTGTAAATACTATCCTGGCTGCCTGTCGCATTTAAAAAACCCTGAACATAATGATCGTAAAAGACACCATACTTATCTTGTATGGATTTGTTCTTTGTTGCAAAATTTTCTGGCGTCAAAGCAAATAGATCATCCTCCAGGCGCAATATATTTAATGGTTTTACCTTAATATCCGAAATGTCAACATCGAGGTCATTATGCTTACAGCCCATCAATAATAAGATGAAAAGAGGTAAAAAAAGAATTCTTTTATACATGAAGGAAATTTTTATATTTGTAAAGTTAATTATAAAATAAAATAATGATGAAAAAAATTCTATTCAGTTTTATTTCTATTTGTATGTTAAGCGTTACTTTAAACGCTCAAACTACTACACCTTCAACACCTGATGCTGTAGACAAAAAAGAAGCAGATTTTGATAAAAAATTCCGTTTTGGTATTCGCGCTACGCCGCAACCAACATGGTTTAAAAGCAATAATAACAACTCTAAAGGTAACGGTGCAACTTTTGGTTTTGGATTTGGAATTGTAATGGAGTTTAAATTGTCAAAGATCATTCATTTTTCTACCGGTATTGGCGGCGATTTTGAAGGCGGTTATATTTCGTACAGGAATGATCCTGACTTCAGCGTAAACGGCATCCTTACCAGCGAAGGAACTTACGTAGAATCTAAGGACGGTAAATTTACAACCGATCAGCAACTGGCTAACGGCAATACTCAATACGTTTTAAAAGAGAGAAGGGTAAAAACAACTTTTGTTTCTATTCCATTAATATTAAAAATGATGACAGATGAATACAGTGGCTTAAGATACTTTGCCAATGCAGGTTTGGAAGTGGGAGTAAGAGCTAAGACCACAGCAAACGATACTTATGTGAGTGGTGTAAGATCAACAGTGGTTGGTACAAGTACAACAACGGCCTATGTAGGTGATGATGAATTAAAAAAATCAAATATCGATATTGGTAAAGATGCCTCTTTGGTGCCTTTAAGATTAGGAATGAACTTAGGTTTAGGAACCGAGTACAGGATAGCAGGCAGTACATCGCTTTGTTTTTCGGTAAATTATTTCCAATCTTTTACTAATTTATCAAGAAAAGACTCAAAATATCTTCAAAAAGCTACAGTTCCTGCAATTTATGATCCGTTAAACCAGGGTTATTTTATGAGAGCCATCCGTATCAATATCGGGCTTCTGTTCTAAAAACTTACAATTTTGTTAATTTTAAAAGCTATCCGGTTGGGTAGCTTTTTTTTATCGAAAATATGGCGTTTTTTGACGAAAATGACCTAAAAAACATACGTTTTGTTAAGAAACAAGGTAAAAATTCCTTTTTTTATATAAAAATACAGTTATTTTTGCCCCCACTAACTAACTAAACATTTTAATCATGAAATTAAACGAAATTCAGGATTTAATAAAATTTGTTTCAAAAAGCGGAGTAAGCGAAGTTGAGCTTGAAACAAAAGAAATCAAGATCGTAATCAGAACTCCAAAAAGTGCCGTACCGGTTGTTATGCAAGCTGCACCGGTTATTACTGCGCCTGCAATTACTACTCCGGTAGCAAATGTTACAAACACAGCCCCTGTAACGCAAGAGAATAAAACCACCCCTCCCGTTACAAGCGGGAACGACGAATCAAAATATCTTACCATTAAATCGCCAATGATCGGTACTTTCTATCGTTCGGCAGGACCAGATAAGCCGGCCTTTGTACAGGTTGGTGACGAAGTGGCTCCGGGCAAAGCAGTTTGTATCATTGAGGCTATGAAATTATTTAACGAAATAGAAAGTGATATAAAAGGCAAGATCGTTAAAGTTTTAGTGAACGATTCTACTCCGGTAGAATACGATCAGCCATTATTCCTTGTAGATCCTTCATAATTAGACAATGAGTCGATGCGGCAATTTGACAATTCAATTGCCTAATTATCAAATTAACTAATTAACTAATTAAAGGTATGTTTAAAAAAATATTAATAGCCAATCGTGGCGAAATTGCATTAAGGGTTATCCGTACCTGTCGCGAGATGGGCATAAAAACAGTTGCTGTTTATTCAACTGCCGATAAAGATTCGTTGCATGTTAAGTTTGCCGATGAAGCTGTTTGTATTGGCCCACCGCCAAGCAAAGACAGTTACCTGAACATGGCAAATATTATTGCAGCTGCAGAAATTACCAATGCCGATGCCATTCACCCGGGTTATGGTTTCTTAAGCGAGAATGCAAAATTCTCTGAGATCTGTCGCCAGAATAAAATAAAATTTATTGGCGCCAGCCCCGAAATGATCAACCAGATGGGAGACAAGAGTAATGCCAAAGCTACAATGATAGCAGCAGGCGTGCCTTGTGTGCCGGGCTCTGTGGGTTTACTTGAAAGCGCCGAACAGGGAATGAAACTGGCTAAAGACATTAAATACCCCGTAATTATTAAAGCTACTGCCGGCGGTGGTGGCAAAGGTATGCGCATTATCTGGAAAGAAGAAGATTTTCAAACCGCGTGGGATAGTGCCACACACGAAGCTACGGCTGCGTTTGGTAATGGTGCCATGTACATGGAAAAATACATTGAAGAACCACGCCATATCGAAATTCAAATTGTGGGCGACCAGCATGGTAAAGCCTGCCATTTAAGTGAGCGTGATTGCTCGATTCAACGTCGTCATCAAAAACTGGTGGAAGAAACTCCTTCGCCGTTTATGACACCTGAATTGCGTGAAGCAATGGGTAATGCCGCTGTTAAAGCTGCTTTATCTATTGGTTACGAAGGTGTAGGTACGGTTGAGTTTTTGGTAGACAAGCACCGCAATTTTTATTTCATGGAAATGAATACGCGTATCCAGGTAGAGCACCCTATTACTGAAGAGGTAATTAATTACGATCTTATACGCGAACAAATTTTAGTGGCTGCAGGTGTTCCTATTTCAGGAAAGAATTATTACCCGCAATTACACGCTATCGAGTGCCGTATCAATGCAGAGAATCCATTTATGAATTTCGTTCCGTCGCCTGGCGTTATTACAACTTTACATACACCGGGCGGGCACGGTATTCGTGTTGACTCGCATGTATATAGCGGTTACAGGATCCCACCAAACTATGATAGTATGGTTGGTAAATTAATTACTGTAGCACAAACGCGTGAAGAAGCCATTGCAAAAATGCACCGCGCTTTAAGTGAGTATGTGATTGAAGGTGTAAAAACTACCATTCCGTTTCATATTAAATTAATGCAGAACGAAGATTTTAAAGCCGGTAACTACACTACCAAGTTTTTAGAGACCTGGGATTTTAAGAACGCGTAAAGCCTGTTATTCGGATAAACTCAGGAAACTGAACATACTAAAAACCCGTTAAATTACTTAACGGTTTTTTTTATTATATCAGTTTTCATCTTCCCAAATAACCGAGCTTATTCTCCATTCGTTATTTGTTTTAAGGAATTGTAAGAGCTTATTTCCTGTTTGTTTAAAGGGTTTACCTTCCAGTACGCCGCTTTTTTCATAAACAGAATGTCGCTGCGCTATGGTATCGATGATATGTGTGCGTTCTTCTGTTTCGTGTTCTTCAAACTCTTTTAGCGAACCATCGGTCAGCAATTTTTTTCTCGGCTCCATAAATGAATCAAGATCATAAACCGTATGTTCGTTTTTTGTTTTTTTAATGATCCTTATTTCGGGGATACAAAGTGTTCTTAACAGATCCACGTTGGGTGGGTTGCTATTCTTATTATTAAATACGCTGAAAAAACTTTTTGTTACTGCATTTATCCCGAGCTTATCTGCCGACACTTCATATACATGCAGCGTTTCATTTTCTTCCATTATCTCTTTTTCATACTTCAGGCCCAGTTTTTTTATCAGGCTTATGGAGTTTACATTTTCGGGCAGGGTAGTGGCAAGCAGGTGCGAGAATTTATTATTGATGAGAAGATCGTTTAAAAATGCATAGGCGGCTTCGTAAGCATAACCTTTGCCGGTAAACTCCGGTAAAAAAGCAAAGCCAATATCGTGATGAGGTAAATACTCACGCTTAATAAAAGTAACAATGCCGAGGTCTTTTTTATCTTGTTTTGAACGCACTACTAAATAACTGTAATTTTTATTTTCAGTTATTTTTTTAATGTAAGCATCGGCATCGTTCTTGGTTTCAATATTTTTATTGCCAATAAATCGTATCCAGCCTTCGGTATTTAAAAGCCTGAAGATAAAATCAGAATCATTTAAACTTAATGGTTCTATTAAAAGGCGGGCCGTTGTTAATGAGGACTGCATATTTTTCTGTGCCGTTTTTCGCTTAATAAAAATAACCATTAAAACTTATATTTGTATGTATTAACGGTTAAATAAAAATAATATGAAAAATGATATTGTTTACCTCTTCCTGGCGCTTATTGTTGGCGCGTTAATTCCCATACAGGCTGCAACCAACGCTTCTTTTAGCAAAAGCATTGGCAATCCTTTTGTTACAGGTTTAATGGTATTTGCCATTGGCCTGGTGGGAATGATCATTTTTATTTTGGTTTCAAGAACACCGGTGCCTGCGCCAAAACAATTAATGTCGGCGCCCTTATACAGTTACATTGGCGGGTTAATTATTGCTACCTATGTTGTAATGATAACAATTATAGCTCCGCGTATTGGTGTAGGCACCGCCATTGCGTTAATAGTAACAGGTCAAATAATCTGCGCGGTTATCATCGATCACTTTGGTTTATTTAATGTTCCGGTGCGGCACATCGATCTTTCCCGGTTGGGAGGAGTATTGTTGATGATAACAGGAATTTATTTTGTGATGAAAAAATAAATTCCTGTTGTATTTGCATCCTGTTATTTTTTATATCTCGCTTTCAACTTTTTAAAAGGCCTCATGATGTTATAGCCCAAACTCATGGTAATACACATAGGGCAAAGCCCAAACCTGAAAAAGAAAAGCACCACCTTTTTGTGAAAAGGCAAATTGGCCGGCGTAATGGGACAACTTACGCCATCGCCTTCAAACTCTTTAATGCCCCATACATTTATTGATTCTTCCATAATATTTTTAATTAAATTTTAACCAAAGAAATGATAGATGCACATGGCTGTTAACGCAACTGAAATAATGCAGAGTATTAGTTTTGTTCTTGTTTTCATATCTAAGATTTTAAAAGTTCATTAATAGTAGTTTTCATTTCTTCGTCGGTAATAGCAATGCTTTTCTCGCTTAGTACCTTTAGTGTTTTTGCGTCAATGAATGTTACAATACCCGATACCATAGACTTGCCTTTGCCATGAACCATACCACAAACCTGCATCGCCCTGCCTACGCCTTTTCGTTTGGTTTCATAGATCTGTTTGTAAACAGAATGATTTTTAAGTTCGGTTTTTGATCTTGCGATGCTGGCATCATCTGTCAGGTCGTTCATTATAATGGCCAAACCTTTTGCAGTATAAGGCATAATGGTAGCGCCAAACCTTTCGCCGTTTAATTTACACACAGTGCACCAATTGGCCCTGTTGATCACTGCAATTATCTTTGATTGGTTATTACCACCTGTTTCCTGTCCAAAAGAAACAAAACTCATTGCCATTAAAAAGAGGGCAGACATTAATTTTAATTTTTTCATGATTATTTTTTTTAATTATAGATATTGATACCCATAACTAAAAAAAATCACCCGCAGGATTTAAAATAAAAAAAAGAGGCGATCAGGCCTCTTTTTCTTTTACATTTTTTATCTGTTGAATGCACTTGTGTTTTTGATTGCTGGCGGTATGCTTGTTCTTCCAGCCCATTTTAACCATCAGGTTATCCATGGGTACCTCGTAAAAGAATAAAGCTTTTAAAATATTCTCGCAGTGTTGAGTGATCTTTTGAAACCAGTTCTCTACTTTTTCTTCTTTTGATAATTCGGGTTCCAGTTCAAAGGCTTCGGGTTCTGTTCTGTACGCATTTAAATTCAGATCACTGTCAACAACCTTCAATTTAGTATCGCGAAGGCGTTTTAACCACAAGTTTTTGGCAACTGCGTACAGATATGTTTTTAGCGATGAGGTTAAAACAAAATCGGGTTGCTTTATTTTTTGAAGTAAAACAATAATTGCTTCCTGGAAAACATCTTCGGCATCTTCCTTGTTACCCAGGTTTAATTTTATATACGATTCCACCGAAGGAAAATAAAATTTATAAAGCAGTTCAAACGAGGAACTGTCTCCTGTTTTTAATTTTTCAAATAAAGCTTTATCAGATATGCTTTGCATTGGATACAAATTTAGTTATTCATTTATACCCAAAACCGGAAATTATCACCCAAGTTTTTAAAATAGTTTAAATTTTTCATAACTGGCCCTGTCTGAATGGTTTAAGAAAAAGATCGCCTTTAAGTAAAGATCTGCTACCTGCTTTCGTGTTAAACGCCTTTATCTGATCAAGAACGAAAGAGGTTGGATTCAAGTAAAGATCTTTCTAATTCGTTCATTTCTGTTTAGCTTTTATTTAATGATTCACCAGGGTTGTTATACGCTATATTGTTTAGGTTATTCTTCTCTTTCTCTTGAATAAGATCAGTTTGAGCTTTACGGTATCGTAAGCAATGGCAAAAAATAATACAACACCCGCAACTCCCAAGATACTAAGATTAATGTATGAATAAAAAATGCCACCTACGATTCCTCCGAAGAAGAAGAAACTGATAATTGTTAATCTTAACCGGATAGAAGAATAGAGCTTCGATCGTTGCTGTTTTTGAACGTAAAAAAACAATTGCGACAATTCTATTCCCAGATCTGTAAAAAGCCCTGTTAGATGCGTTGTGCGTACAGTAGAATTGGAGATCGTTGTTACCAATGAATTTTGTAACCCCATAACGAAAAGCAAACAAAAGGCCAATAGATCCGGAGTTCTATGGATCAGCATATTTCCTGTAAATGCCAATAAAATTAAAATGGAAGCTTCAATAAAAACAGGAATAGTAAAACTCAATTTTTTATTGCTTTTGGAGATCAATTCGATTAAAAAATTGGAGACAAACGAGCCCAGGAAAAAGAAAAAGATATATAAGAAATAAATGAATCCCTGCCACCATTCAAACCTGAAGACTTCGTCAATTAAATAAGCAAAATGGCCTGTAACATTAGTGGTCAGGCGTTGAACTGCTAAAAACCCTGCAATATTAACAATGCCGGCAACAAAAGACAAAAGCGAAGCAATTCTTAAATTGTGCTTTAACGTCCTGGTTTTGCCTTTATGTCGGAACATTTTTTTTCTTCGAAAGTACGATGTTTCTTTTAAATGGCAAATGTATTGCGGGTAAGGCTTGCTTTTTGCCTGTCATTTATGCATTTGAGCATTAATGGTTGGGTTAACAATGTTTTTATAATTATTACGCTGTTTCCAATAAAGGATCAATAGAATGGCTGCAAGATCAAGAAAGCCCAATAACGCGCTTCCTTCGGGGCCAAACACACCGCCGGTAAGTAAATTGTTGGGCATACTTACACTTATTAAAGAAGCTTTTGCCATATAACCGCTAATGGCAAAACCAAACACAGAGCCTTGCACCAGGTTCCAGGCAAAGTGAATGCCGATTGGCATACCTAAGCGACCGGTAATTAAAAACGGAAGACACATAAGTGCAGCATCAAAGGCCAGGTTAATGGTTGAAAGAACCGTGGCGCCATTATTTGCAAAATGCGCCATGCCAAAAAGCAGCGAAGTGATAACCGCCGTAAAAATGGCGCGTTGCCTGGTTTCTTTTATAATTGTTTGCAGGGCTTCGTAAATAATATAAAACAGGAAAGCGCGAAAAAACAATTCTTCAATACAGGCACCGATGAGCAACACGTACACTTCGGCGAGGAAGCCCTGTGCAAAAGAATAATTTGGCGAATCGGTAACAAAATAACCGGTGATAGTTATGTTTTTGGTAAAAATCATAATTATAAAAAATAACAAAAGCTGAACAAAAGAGATCAGCGAACCGAACATAAATTCTTTTAGCCATTGTTTATTAATAGTTAAACCGTATTTGGTAAAAGAAGACTTATCTAAAAATTTTACTTGAACGTATAAACTAAATACCGCAGAAATAAAAGAGATAGTACCCGAGAGCATACCTCTTAAGAGGCTTTGATGTAAAACCATCTGCAGGGCCATTTGCAGGGGTGTATTTATAGTAAAAGCTACTGCTAAGAAAATAACAAGGCGCCATAGGGTGCGTATTTTACCACCCGAATTAAAAATAAATTTATTATTGCCCATAGGAAAAACGCTTTAATTTAAACCTAAGACGGAGGAAGGATGGGTTTTGTTACAGGAAAAAGAAATAAATTATTGAAGTGTTTTTGCTTGCGAGAGGCTTGCATATCAGCATGTTTGCCATAACGGTTATCAGCGGTTGTTATTGTTTCCTGTCAAGATATATGAACACTGATATTCTATGAATACTTATGTCAGTAAATCTTGAATTCAAAAGAGGGTAGTTAAAATTATAAACAATATTTCCCAGAAATAAATTTAAACCTAACGAAGGCGAAATTCTGAAGTCTACTTTGCCTTTAAAGTCTGTATACATAGTTGTATATATTTTTCCCTTAAGTAGTAGTCCGCAATACTCATAGCCGATTTTAGGCCCTACGCCTAGTTGATTTTCTGGAAATAAAAACAGTTCAGACGATATGCCGACTAATGAATGAGGAAATTGACTATAAAAATGTTCTTTTAAACTATCACTTCTAATGTCTGCGCGATAATCTTTTACTTTTGTAACATTGCTTTTCACAAATCCTACTTCGGCACAAATTGTTTTACCTATAAAATGTCCGCCGAACATAAAACCGCCAATACCCTTGAGAAACGAAACAGATGGTATTTGTGCTTTGGTTGAGTCTATTTGTCCAGCCGTTGGTGTAAATGCGAGAACTAATATTATAATTAGGTATTTCATAATTACCGCTAACGGTTTCGGGCTTTTCGTTGGTGGGCTTTTGAAACCGAAAATTGTCTGCCTGCACCAAAGTTTATTAATTGCTCAAACGTTTCTATTCGCACTGTCCGCCCACAAACGCAAAACCCGTGTTAGCCACAGTTTTTTAATATTTCTGTCATTCTTTCTTTATAAAAGTCAACTTTCCATTCGTCGTCAAACGGCTTACATTCACTTAACAGTTTTTCGTAATCTGTGATAAATTTTATCTGGCTTTTCTCAATTTCAATAATCAACTCACTAATGTCATTTTTACTTTGAATTAGTAAATAGTCTAAATAACCTTCATCTCCTCCAATTTGAATATTTACAATACTTGAACTTAGTTTTAGTATTTTTTCTATACTCGGCTTTTCAAATTTATTAGTCAAGATTGATTTTAAATTGCTTTCGTCTTTCTCATCAGAAAAAATGAAAAACCAATTAGTAACGTCACTATTATAAATATTTGTATACCTACTTATGTTTTGAGGTTCAATTTCACATAAATAAAAGTATCTCTTTGACAAATCCTTGTTGAAATAATCCACTGATTTTAAAAACATATCAGGAGATTCCATTCCAAAACTTTGACAGATTTTGTCACCTTGTACAAATTGTATAGAATTCCACCATTCAGTTTTTAACACGCTTATATTTGGTTGTATTTGGTTAATTGCATTTGGATTATCGAAGAAAATCAAAAAGCATTTTTTTTGTTTACTCAACAACTTTAATGCTATTGAGAACAGAATAGAATTTTCGTCCCAGCCAATAAAAGATGATATATTATTTTGATTAATGAAATAAAGCAAATCATCTTTTGCAGCCTGTTCTAAATGAAAGTCGGAATTATCAAAAATTGTTTGAGACAAAAATCTTTTATATAAAACAGGAAAATGATATTCAAATTTATCTTCAAATTGTCTTTCGATGAATTTTAGGGTCTCCATAAATTGTGGCTAACTACCCGCTAAGCGCCATAAAGCCATTTTCAGTTAATTACAAACGCTTACAAACACCTGGCAATTCTATCAAAGATAGTTAATTTCCTAAAAAATGGAATTTTTTGTACCTTTTATGGAATAATTCCTTTTCCTGCATCTTAATAGAAAAGAAGCATATGAAATGGCCAGGAAAAAGGAACAAATTTTTAAACCCTGGCCATTCCATAACACAATTAAAACATTAAATAAGATCTTATGAAAATTAGCATAAACGAGCCCTGCCACGAGAACTGGGACCAAATGACCCCCAACGATAAAGGGGCTTTTTGCCTGAGCTGCCAAAAAAATGTGGTTGATTTTAGCTCTAAAACTATCGGGCAGATAAAGGATTTCTTTAAGAAAAAAGCCGAAAACGAATCGGTTTGCGGCCGTTTTAACGAAAGCCAGTTAGATGACCTTAGTTTTGATGATTTTTTTGGCCGGTTTAAAAAATGGCAATTCCTGCACCGCGCAGCTGTTATTATGTTTTTTGTATTTGGCATGGCCTTATTTGGCAATGCACAAAGCGCACCAAAAGACCGGCCACATATAAAAATGGGTGCCGTTGCTTATGTACCGCAAGATACTACCAAAAAGATCTGTAAAAAAGATACAACCCAAACCACAATGGTAAAAGGCAGGGTAAAACAACATACCGAAAAACCGAAAAAACAAAAACCGGCCTCTGTAAAAATGATGGGCGATGTGGATGTAAGAGAAGATAAGTAGTTTAAAGTTCAATGTTTAAGATTCAAGATTTAAAGTTAAAAAGTATAAAATATGAAAATTTCGATTAACGAGCCTTGTCACGAGAACTGGGAAGGCATGACACCAAATGAAAAAGGCGCTTTTTGTTTAAGCTGTCAAAAAAATGTGGTTGATTTCAGCAATAAAAGTATTAACCAGATAAAAGAGTTCTTCAGAAAAAAAGTAAGCAGTGAATCGGTTTGCGGCCGTTTTGACGAAAGCCAGTTAAGTGCGTTAAGCTTTGATGATTTCTTCAGCGATTTTTTGTCGTGGAAGTTGGTTCAAAAAGCAGCGCTTATTGTTTTTTTTGTGTTTGGAATGAGTTTATTTGCCGGCGCGCAAAACTCGCCAAAAGACCCGCCAATAATGGGTAAGGTAGCTTATTTTCCAAAAGATACTGCTAAAAAAGTATGTACAGGTGATACTTTACAAAAGAAACCTGTAAAAGGAAAAGTAATACATGGCCCCAAAAAAAATCAACCAAAAGAAAGACCAATTATGGGCGAGCCAATGATAGAGGATAAAAATGCTAAGTAAAAAAACCGCAGATTTTTCGAATTGCACAGAAAATAAAATCAATGCTCTCTGCTAGATCTGCGGCTTAACTTACAGATCACTATTTAATAAAATTTCCCTGCTCGTCAAACAGCAGGTCTTTCTTATCTACTTCGGCTTCAAATTTTATTTTGCCATCGGCATCAATAATTTTTGCAGCCTCTTTAATTTTTTTGCCCGGATGATTTTTTGCCAGGTAATCGCTAACCGCTTTTGGAAGATCGTTGATGCTGATCTCCGTTTCTCTTTCCAGTAATTTACCGTCGGGGCTAAAAGTAGCCGAGGTCTCTACTTTGTTAAGGTCAAATTCAGCCTCGTAACTGCCGTCTTTTTCTTTTTCCCAGCTTTCTGCGTTAACGCCGGCAAAATTCTTATTAAACGATTCAATAACCGGTTTTGGAACTTCAGATACTTTTACTTTTTGTGCGCTGGCCGTATTTACTATAAATGCAAAGGCCGCAGCGGTAATTAGATTTTTCATATTAAATGTTTTATGATACAAAACTACAACAGCAATCTAAAGGAAATCTGAAGACAGTTCTCGATACAATTTTGGCAGATGTTGGCAAAAATTTACTCGAACTGACATTAATTGAAACTAATCGGCCTTAATAATTTTCTGAGTCAGGATCAACTGCTCTTCTGAAAGTAATTTTAAGAAAGAATAGTTTAGAATGAAATGTACATGGCTTCGTTTTGATAATGTATAACCGGCTCAATTCCGTATGCGTTTTTAATATTCTCTTTAGTAAGCACGGTTTGTTTATTGCCGCAGGCAAGCAGTTTACCGGAATGCAGCAACAATAATTTATCGGCAAACTTTGCCGCTAAATTAAGGTCGTGCACAACGCCGAGCATTACCAAATCGTTTTGCTTTAATAGTTCTGTGAGCTTGTGCATAAAATCAAACTGGTAGCGCACGTCTAAGAATGTTAAGGGTTCATCAAGTATCAAATACCTGCAGCTGTTTTTAAGGGGCAGCCATATTTGCGAGAGCACCCTTGCAAAGTGCACGCGTTGTTTTTCGCCGCCGCTTAAGCTCAGGTAATTTCTATCGGCCATATCCAGCACATCAAAAAAACGCATGGCTTCTTCGCAGGCCTGTTCATCTTTTGCAGAAGGCTGGCCACTAAAGTGAGGGTATCTCCCCATCATTACTATTTCGGCAACCGTTAATGGAAAAGAAAGCTCCACGTTTTGCGACAGTACGGCACGCATTTTTGCCAACTCGGGAATTGAAATGGTTGTTAACGCTTTATCGCCGTAATACACTGCACCGCTTAAAGGCCGCAGCTCGTTGCAAATTATTTTTACCAGGGTAGATTTACCCGCGCCATTTGGGCCAATGATAAGGTTAAGGCGGCCGGCCTCAATCTCTGCCGATACGTCATCAAGCAGTTTTTTCTTGCCCGCCTTATAGGTAATATTTTTTATACTCAGCATTAGAAAAAATAATTTTTACTTCGTAATAAAATAATAAAAACAGGAACGCCAATAAACGACGTTACAATGCCAATCGGTAATTCTGCCGGATTCAAGAGCATCCTTGCCGCGAGGTCAGAGAGGCTAAGCAGGAGGCCGCCCAATAACAAGCCGTTGCGAATTAACTGCCGGTTATCTGACCCGCTTATAAGGCGAAGCAAGTGCGGTACGATAAGCCCTATAAATCCAATTACACCTACAAAGGCGGTAGCCACAGCCACCATAATAACGTTAATTAAAAGTATGGTTAATTTTAAACGGTGGATGCGAATGCCCAGGTAATGCGCTTCTTCTTCGCCCAGCATAAGGGCGTTAAGATGTTTGGCATATCTTAATGCAATACCAATGCACACTGTGCCGGTTAAACCAACAATTATTACAGAATGCCAATTGGCGCCAGAAAGGGTACCAAGGTTCCAGAAAGTGATAGAGCGGGCCTGGGGATCCCTGGCTATATATGACAGAAAGCCAACGCCACTTAAGAACAACGCATTAATAGCAATGCCCGTAAGCAATAAAGAAACCACAGGGCTTTTACCCTGATGTTTAGACCGCGCCAGTATAAATACAAGCGTGGTAGCCAGTATGCCGCCCGCACATGCCGCCAGGGGTAAGGTCCATTCGCCGGCGTTAAATTTAAATACACTGCCAAGCACAAAATAAAGGGCGGCACCAAACGCCGCGCCACTAGATGTTCCTACAAGCCCAGGTTCTACAATTGGGTTTCGGAATAAGGCTTGCATTAAAACGCCACCAACAGCTAACGCGGCCCCAACGAATACACATAAAATGGCGCGCGGCAAACGAATTTGCATAAAGATGCGTTCGTTGAGCGTTAGGTTATCTGAATTACCAAAATAGTTGCCCAGGGCTGAAACCATTTCGTCGGTACTTATTGTAACCGCGCCGTACATAGCAGATACAAGTACCGTAACTAAAAGCAAAATAAAAAGTATTGCAAATAATAAAGTATTTTGTTTACCGCTACTGAGCATTCTGATGAATTAATTTTTGAATGAGCAATACATTTTCTCCTGTTCTTGGGCCCAGGTAAACCAGGTCATGTTCTTCGATACGGTAAATGCGGTTGTTCTTAAATGCTTTGGTAGCCGAAATACCGGGCAACTCTTTTATTTTTTCAGGAGAGCCGCCCAAGCGATCATATCCGAAATCAGTCAGTAAAATTACATCGGGGTCAGAGGCCGCCACAATTTCGGGCGATAATTGTTTCATTCCCTTTTCCGCGTCCACAGCCATTTTGCCGCCTGCCCAGCCGATTATTCTGGCTGCAGTACTTTTTCTTGTCATTACCATGTATATGTTAGATGCTTGTCCAAAATGTATAATAAGAACTTTAACACTGTCTTTAAATTGTTTTGCATGATCTAAGGCGCCCGCCATATCGCTGTGTAATTTTTTACAGATAGAGTCAGCTTGTTTTTCTCGGTGAAAATAAGCGCCCATTTCTTTTATCAGCGAGTCGGTTCCGTCAATAGTAGGTTGGTATTTGCCAAATTCTTTCATGGGTATCTTCAGGTCATTCAATTGTTTTACTACATGTTCGGGCCCAATGTTATTATCCTGCAATATCAGGGTTGGCTTCATGGCAAGTATGGCCTCGGCGCTTAATGCCCTGTGGTAACCAACGGTGGGTAATTTTTTTATTTCTGCAGGAAACGTGCTCGAAATATCAACCGCTACAATATCCTGCTGGGCATTTAAGGCAAAGATAATTTCGCTGTATTGTTTGGCAATGCAAACAATGCGTTCTTTGTTCTCTTCTTTTTTATCCTCATTGCCAAAGCGCCCGCAACTAAAAAAGGCAAACGACACGCCGGCTAAAAAAAATATTTTTTTCATAGTATGATCTTTAAAAATTTAACCGGCAGGCAAGTACCTGCCGGTACGTTAATTAAAAAATAAATTTAAAATTAATGCCGCCAAAATAATTTATTTTATTTGGTGCGGGCAAATAAGCATCAGGTAATTGATTTAAGAATACCATATAATAATATTGTGTGTTGGTAATATTATTTGCTCCAAAAAATACATCCACATCAAAATGTTTGGCAACAAGGTAATGCACGCCAATTTTAGAGTTCAATAAACTGTAAGCTTTTGTTTTATTCAGGTTGTCTGAAGTAAACGGCATGGCATCCCTGTAATTGTAATTCACATTAAAATAAATGCCATATTTCATTTCAAGGTCTAAGCCAAAATTGGCGGTAACAGGGGGAACCCCGGCTACAGGATTTCCGCTATAATCGGTTTCTACCACATTCTTTTTAGTGGCATCCAGGCTTTGTATTTTAAAATTAACATACTTAAAATCAGAATAAGTAAAATTTGCGAAGGGTTTTACCGCGCTTAAAAATCCTTTGTCCGACTGAAATACAGTATATTTTAAGAGTACTTCAAGGCCTTTATTATCCTGGCTTCCGCCATTAGCTACGTACGAATAGGCTGTACCTACCGCCGGTGGGTTTAAAGGCACTGCCACGGCTGTCATTTTATTTGCAAAGATAGCTTCAAATACAGCAACCTGGTAAATCAGGCGGTCTTTTAATAAAGATCCTTTGGTGCCGATCTCAAATTGTGTTCCTTCTTCTGCTTTAAGGCCAGTGTTTATTTGCCCCGTGGTTGGAATAAAGAAGTAAGAACTTACCGGCGCCTTGTAGCCTTTGCTGTAGGAAACATAACCGGATAATTGCTTGTTAAACACTTTATTTAAAGCAACTGAAGGCGAGTACATATCTCCATAAAATGCGCTATACTTTGTTGGTATTTTAGTTACCGGTTTATTGTTAGCTGCTACATAAAATCTGTCTTCAAGATCAATGCTCATGCTGCTTAAACCTATACCAGCGGTCAACGAAAGGTCATAAGGCATTTTTAAGGTCCATTGCGAGAATAAAGAAGAGGTGCTTGATACAGCATATTTGTTGCTGGTTGTAGGGCCAATGATATTATATCCAGTACGGTTGGCGCTATCTACCACCATGCTATACCCAATTGTTTGGGCGTTTTGTCTTTGCAATTCTACACCCACCAGTCCTGATAGTTTGAATTTGCCGGATAAAGGGAAATTCATATCCAGGGTAGAGCGTGTTCCATAATTCACCGGAAATTTATCTGTCCAGCCAGCTGCCGAACTTACGTTACTTGCAATGGCCGAGCCAAAAGCAGAAACAGTATTGCTTAGATATTTATTTATAACATAAGAATGACTGATACCAGCACGGTAACTGATAATATTTGAATGGGCATTGTTTTTAATGTAAGACGGATTGCCCGAATAATTCAATGTATCGTATTGCCCGATGGTTTGTTCGCCGTTTCTTTCTTCGTAGCTATTGCTGTATCCTGCATAAACGCTTACTGATCGTTTGTTGCTCGGCTGAAATTCTCCCATCACATTTACAAAATCTTTGCGCGCATTCGTATGGTTCATATAACCACTAAAATTCTGGTTGCCGTAATTGATCAATAACGATGAACGCTCACCGCCTATTTCAACATGAGATGTAAGACGTTGTAAGCCATAGCTGCCACTTAAATAATCCTGGCCTATGGCAACTTTTCCTTTTTGGGCAGTTTTGGTTTTAAGATTTACCACACCAGCAATGGCAAGGCCGTATAAAGAGCCCGCAGGGCCTTTAATGATGTCTACATTTCCAATCGAACCAAAATCGATGTCATCCATTAAGGTAATGCCCTCGGCATCGGTAATGGCAATACCGTTTAAATAAACCTTCGACCCCTGTCCGTCGAAATTACTGTTTACACCATTTGTACCTCTAACGCCGTTGCCATAACCTCTTATATTAAATTGCTGGCCGGCAGAAATGGTTCTTTTTTCCATAAACACACCGGGCACATTTGTGTTAATGGCATCATCCATGTACAGGCCTGTACCACGCTGTAGTTCGAGAGTGTTTAATCTGACAGAAGAAAGTGGCTGGTATAATTCTGCCTTTTTTTGACTGGCACTGTCAATTACCTGTACCTCGTTAAGTTCAAAGGTTTTTGTTTTTAATGAATCGCCTGAGTTAGTTTGGCTTTGGGCATTTAAATGAATGTATATAAATGCAACTAAAAGAAAAATTTTTTTCATTGTACGAATATTCAATTTGATTTTTTTAAATAAAAAAGTGAAGGCATGCTTTTTGTGTTGCGCACAAATTGTAATACAGTTACAGATCAAACTACCTTAGTAGCTGCTGAAGATCATGCCGGAAAATAAAATTAAACAACGCGATTTGGAGGTGGCGTAAGAATTTCCATAACTACCGGAAAGCAATATACAAAATAGGTGAAGCTTTCGGTTTCTGAAATATTCGGGGTTATGATGCTGAAATGTTTGGTACTTATATATTCTACGGCAGAAAATACTTTAAACAGATTTTTTGCTGTCTGCCCTGCAGACGAATTATCATCCTCCAGCTGTTTGCTCGTTAACTCCTCGAGTTGGGCAAATAAGCATGTTTCCTGGTCGTCGTTTATACAATAGTAAATAATATAGTCATTGGCTTTTTTCCATTTTACAACGTCGTACATGATTCCATTATACCTGAACTCCCGATCGTTCTCTTCCCAGTCGATATCCTTTATTTGTTTTAGCGAAAAACAAATAATGTGCAGGTCCTTTTCGGGGAGCTTTTTTTTGAGGGTAGCCTTTATTTCTCTTCTTATATTAAACTGGATAGCTTTAAAAATAACCAGGTATCCGCATAAATTAAATACGAATGCTGTTAAAAGAAATATTGAGAAAAGTTTTTTCAAATCAGGCAAATATAACAGCCTTTTCCAAAAAACCGGCTATCTTAATGTTAAAATACAGTTTTTGCCTGTTTTTTATTTTAAGCCTAAAGTTTGTGAAGGGTTTTTAGGTTGCCATCGAACCTGCTTCTGAACCTTATACTTTTTGTGCGCTGGCCGCATTTACTAAAAATGCAAAGGCTGCAACGGTGATTAGATTTTTCATATTAAATGTTTTATGATACAAAGCTATAACAGCAATCTAAAGGAAATCTGAAGACAGTTCTCGATACAATTTTGGCAGATGTTGGCAAAAATTTACTCGAACTGACATTAATTGAAACTAATCGGCCCTAATAATTTTCTGAGTCAGGATCAATTGCTCTTCTGAAAATAATTTTAAGATATAAATACCGTTGTTCAATTCTTTTGTATCTACAACAGTGGTTGCTTCTGTACAATTAACCGTTTTAATTACGCGGCCGGTAATATCGATCAATTGCGCAGTTCGTTGTTCTGAATTGTCCGATAAAATAGTTAACTGATCTGTAACAGGGTTTGGAAAAACAGAAATATGTTCTTTTGTAAATTCTTTAATACCTGTTGATGTTGAAGGGCCAGCCAGCCAAATGGTAATGTTCATCAACAAACGTTGGTGGTTACCAGCGGCATCTGCAGTATAGCCGTTATATAATACGTCGTTAGGATCGCCGGTACCATCATCCGGGGGAGAGCTGTCGCCAATAGCAGCTACTTTACCGTTTCCGATTCGTGAATAGGCGCACATCACATTTGCCGTGCCAAAAGACGAACCTGTTTTAAAAATAACACCTTTTACACTGGCGTTTTGGGAAGGAAATAACGACATAGTTGTACCGCCCGACCATTTTACCAGCGTTACATTACCCATGGGGCCATGCAAAACAGAATCCGTTGGCAGGAAAGGAATATTAGAAGTGGTTTGCGAAAAATTGGCAAGGTCAAATGTAAATCCCGTAGCACTGTTTAACACACCATTATTGGTAATAAAATCATTCCATATGGCCGGAGAGTCATCGCCATCACCATTCCTGTCGCTTACCGTATGGTCGCCGATCATAAATAAACTTCCGCCGCTTTGTATGAATTGCATCATGGCTGTTTTTTGCGCAGCAGTAAAAAGAATGTTAGGCTCATCAACAATAAAAACTTTATAGTGGCTAAGGTCCTGCGCGTTTGATGTGTTGCCAAAAGTGATCTGACCATTGTAAGGCAATGTTTCAACGATATAACCTTTTTTGGCACAATCAACCCCCCAGTTTGAAAGCGAGCCCGACCAAAACGTTTCGGGTGTTGATGCAGTAATTAAAGTTTGCGACGGTGTGGGATAACGTTGCGCGTTGGCCTCTGTCCAGGATGAACTGGTATAGCCATTCGGGTTCCAGGCCAGGTTATAAACGTCGGCATCTATTACCCAGTCAGCGTTTCCAGAAGTTTCTGCTTTAGTGGCATCAAATAATATTTTTATTGCCGGCTGACTAAATGTAATTAAACTAAAAGCGATATTAAAAAGTAAAATTAAAAAGTAGTTGTATCTCATGTTGATCTAAATTAATCAATTTTATAAAAGGTTATTTGCTTTTTTTTTAATTATTTTAAAACCAGTACTACAGTGCCGGCGGTGATAAGGCCTGCGCCGATCAATACTTTGGGCGTGATAGGTTCGTGTAAAAAGAAAAAAGCTAAAATAATGGTTATTACAAGGCTGCATTTATCGATACTGGCAATTACAGAAACATCGCCCATTTTAATGGCGCGGTAATAAAAGATCCAGGAGATGGCTGTTGTGATGCCCGACGCGCATAAAAAAACAATGTCCTTTTTTGTGAAATTGCCCATGTGTTGCGTGTGCCTGAATGCAAGTGCGTTTATCCACACAAACACAAACACCATGCTGGTACGTATGGCAAGCCCAAGATCACTGGGCACATTCTTTAATCCGAATTTGGCTATCACAGAAGTTAATCCGGCAAAAAGCATTGATCCTAAAGCGTAAAGTATCCAAACAGGCATAATTAAAATTTTAAAGTGAATATATGTAAGGTATGATGATAATTATAAGTAATATTTAACTTATATAAATTGGCAATGCATTTTACAATAGAAAGGCCAAGACCCAACGATTCTTTTGAGGCATCGGTCTTTTTAAAACGAGTAAACAATTCTCTTGCCGGAATGGTAAGCGCTTCGCCACTGTTGGCAACCAGCAAAGCGTTATCTTTTAAATTAATGATTATTTTACCGCCAATACTGTTGTGTCTGATGGCATTCTGAATTAAATTGGTAACAAGTATATCTGCCAGCGTTTGGTTGATCTGCAATTCATGATCCTGTTCAAGATCTGTTTCTATTACCAGGTGTTTGGCAATAATAAGATCGTCGAAATGGCTTAGCACCTTTTTTACAGTGGCCGACATGCTAACCCTGGTATCATCTTTAAACTGGTGGTTCTCTATTTTTGCAAGAAGCAATAATGCTTTGTTAAGTGACGATAGTTTTTTTACAGTGTTATCAATACTTTGCAAATGACCCATATCATCTGCCTGTAAATTGGGCGATTGCATAAGCAGGTTGAGATTTGCCTTTATCACCGCAAGAGGTGTTTGCATTTCGTGTGCGGCATTTTCTGTAAATTCTTTTTGGTGAAGAAAATCCATATGGATCTTTTCTGTCATTTGCTCTAAAGTTGAATTTAATTGCTCAAATTCTTTTACAGAAGCCCTTCCAAATTTTGTGGAGGCGTGATCTTTAAGATCATATGCATTTAATTTGTTAAGTGTTGCGTAAAAAGGTTTCCAGAGGGTTTTGGATAGGAGCCAGTTCACCACAAAAAAAGCAAGCAGTAAAAAAGATAATATAATGGCAAACATCGAAAAGAGGCTTTCGAACAGTTCATCTTCTTCGATAGTAGGTTTTGCCAGTTTTATCAGGTAGGTTTTATCGTTAATGGTAATATGACTTTTTAAAAAACGGTAATTGATCTTATCGCCATTATCCGTTAAAGAGGAATCATAATAGTGATATTTTTTTTCGTGATCGGGGATGGGTGCAATAAAAGATAAGCTATCAATGCTTAAATAGATCTTTTGATCTGTATGTTTTGATCGTAAAAAATGTTCTGCATTATTTTTTTCTTTCCAAAGCGTTTCGTCGGTACTTTCGTAAACCTCCAGTTTTATAAGATAATAGGATATAAAGCCCGCCACTACCAGTAATGGTAAGGTAATTAAAAGATAATACGCTATGGTCTTATTTATTAATTTCATTAGGCTACTTTAAAATTATAACCAATGCCATAAATAGTTTGCACGTAATCGGCGCATCCTTTTTCTGCCAGTTTTTTTCTAAGGTTCCTTAAATGTACGTAAATAAAATCATGGCTGTCCATTTGATCGGAGTCGTCGCCCCATAAATGTTCTGCAATGGAATTTTTTGAGATGACCCTGTTTTTATTACTGATAAAAAATAAAAGTAATTCGTATTCTTTTGTAGTAAGGTTTACTGCCTGCCCGTTAACAGAAACAGCGCGCTCTTCGGGGGTAACAGAGATCTCATTCACAATTATCGACTTATTGCCTTCAAAATTTCTGCGCCTGTTCAACGCTTTTATTCTCGCATTTAATTCTGCCAGGTCAAAAGGTTTTGAAAGATAATCGTCGGCACCAAGATCAAGGCCGGTAATTCTATCATCCAACGAATTTTTTGCCGAGATAATGATAATTCCTGCCTTTGAATTAGCATCTTTTAATTGCCGCACAATATCAAGGCCATTGCCCTTTGGAAGTGTAATATCTACAAGAATGCAATCGTATTGATACACGTTTACTTTTTCCTGCGCCTTCATAAAATCCGAAGCTGATTCGATAAGATAACCTTCCTGATGAAGATATTCTTTGATCGATTTTCTTAATTCAGGCTCGTCTTCTATTAAAAGAATTTTCATACTATAAAAATAGTTTTTAATTCTTAAGGTATTCTAAAGAAAATAGAGTGAAAGAAGGGTAAATCGTTGTAGACCTGTTTTACGAATAGGATTTTATCAATTTTTCAAGTACGTCTATAGCGCTTTTGCTGATAACGGTACCGGGGCCAAAAATAAATGATACTCCTGCTTTGTATAAATAATCATAATCCTGCTGTGGAATTACACCTCCGGCAACGATCATAATATCTTCACGATTGTATTTTTTTAGTTCGGCAATTACCTGTGGCACCAAAGTTTTATGCCCGGCCGCCAAACTCGAAACACCTAAAATGTGTACATCATTTTCTACCGCCTGCTTTGCTGCTTCGGCCGGTGTTTGAAACAATGGGCCAATGTCCACATCAAAGCCCATATCGGCAAAAGAGGTAGCAATTACTTTTGCGCCACGGTCGTGCCCATCCTGTCCCATCTTGGCGATCATAATACGCGGGCGCCTTCCGTCAATGGCGGCAAATTTATCAGCCAGTTCTTTGGCTTTTGCAAAATCTTTATCCATTTTTATCTCTTTACTGTATACACCTGCAATAGATTTTATCTGCGCTTTGTATCTTCCAAAGGCCTTTTCCATGGCAGATGAGATCTCGCCTAACGTACACCTGCATTCGGCGGCGTTAACAGCCAGTTCCAATAAATTTCCTTTTCCTGTTTCTGCAGCTTTGCTTAATGCAGCCAAAGCAGCTTCAACCTTTGAATTATCGCGCTCTGCTTTTAATTTTTTTAATCTTTCAATTTGTTGTGTACGAACTTTTGTATTGTCAACATCCAAAATATCCATTTTTGTATCATCGTTTACTTTAAAACGATTAACACCAACAATAATATCCTTACCACCATCAATGCGCGCTTGCTTGCGGGCTGCTGCTTCTTCAATGCGCATTTTAGGGATACCGGTTTCAATGGCTTTTGCCATACCACCTAATTTTTCAACTTCTTCTATCAATGCCCAGGCTTTATGCGCGATCTCATGCGTTAGTTTTTCTACATGATAACTTCCGCCCCAGGGATCAACAACTCTACAAATGTTGGTTTCCTGTTGCAATACCAATTGTGTGTTACGTGCAATACGCGCGCTAAAATCGGTTGGTAAAGCAATAGCTTCATCCAGCGCATTGGTATGTAAACTTTGTGTGTGGCCCATGGCAGCGGCTAATGCCTCAACCGCAGTACGGGTAATATTGTTATAAGGATCTTGCTCTGTTAAACTCCAGCCGCTGGTTTGGCAATGGGTTCTTAATGCAAGTGATTTAGAATTTTTTGGGTTGAACTGTTTTACGATTTTTGCCCACAGCATTCTTGCAGCACGCATTTTGGCAATTTCCATGTAATGGTTCATGCCAATGGCCCAAAAGAAAGATAAACGCGGCGCAAAAGAATCAATGTCTAACCCAGAGTTGATACCGGTACGTAAATATTCCAAACCATCCGCTAAAGTATAAGCTAACTCAATATCTGCGGTGGCACCGGCTTCCTGCATGTGATATCCGCTAATAGAAATAGAATTGAACTTGGGCATATTTTTAGAAGTGAATTCAAAAATATCTGCAATAATTTTCATGCTTGGTCCTGGCGGATAGATGTATGTATTGCGCACCATGAATTCTTTCAGGATATCATTTTGAATGGTGCCCGTGAGTTTATCCATACTAACGCCCTGCTCTTTGGCAGCAACGATATAAAAGGCAAGAATTGGCAATACCGCGCCATTCATGGTCATGGATACGCTCATTTCATCTAACGGAATACCGTCGAATAAAATTTTCATATCCAGGATGCTGTCAATGGCAACACCGGCTTTTCCAACATCGCCTTCCACGCGTTCGTTATCGCTATCGTAACCACGGTGTGTGGCTAGATCAAATGCAACCGATAAACCTTTTTGCCCGGCTGCTAAATTACGTTTATAAAAAGCGTTGCTATCTTCAGCAGTACTAAAACCGGCATACTGACGGATCGTCCACGGATTTTTAATGTACATGCTGGAGTAGGGGCCACGTAAAAAAGGCGGCAGGCCGGCTGCATAATTTAAATGCTCCAGGTTTTTAATATCGTTAAACTGGTAATTATTTTCGATCTCAATTTGTTCGGCAGTAAGAAAGGCCTCTTCTTTTGGAAGAGATGTTTCGCCTTTGGCTTTATAAGTAAGATGACCAAGATCTTTACGCATATCAATTAAAGAAGTTAGTGAGTTCAAAATTTAAAACGGCATTATTGATTGGCAGGTGTTTTAAGTCGTTTATTTTTTGTGAAGGGATCGAAATTTTTTCTTTCTCATTCTTAAATTTATTTACACCAATTGCTAATTGCTTGTTGGTATCAAATAATTCTTTACGCTGTTCTGCCTGTTGTTTTATTTCGGTAGCAAAAATATTTTTTTCGATGCATTTAAAATAGCCGCCTTCTTTTTCAAAACGTTTAAAAGCTTCAAGCGCTTTAGCAGCAAGGGCGTCCGTAATATTTTCAATGTAATAAGAACCACAGGCAATATCTGCCATTTTATTTAAATAACTTTCGTCTTTTAAAATAAGTTGTTGGTTAATGGCCATGCGCGATGAAAGTTTTTCGTTCTCAGAAAACAACACATCAAAGCTGGTTACAATTAACTCATTACAACCACCGGCAACAGCGGCCATGGTTTCTACAGTGGTTCTTAAAAGGTTATTGTATTTATCCGAAATAGATTTATCGGTTAAAGAAGTTTCAATAATTAAATACAGGTCGTTCTTTAAATTGTACTCTGTTCTGATAACATTCCATAACCTTCTGATGGCGCGAAGTTTGGCTATCTGTATAAAATAATCGGCGTTAACCCCGGTTTTGATCACAAAAGTGCTTTGCGGATCTTTTGCAACCTGTAAATATTCATTTAAAGCGGAAAGTACAAGTGCGATCTCGTAGTACGCCAAACAATTTTGATTATGAAACGGTAAGGCGTTTACTGAAATGGTTTTAATAGTTTTATTTTTTTCAAAAAGAGAAATTACTTTTTGCCAACTCTCGATATCTTTTTGAGATGAGAGATTTTCAGGGATCAGTGAGCAATTGATGTCTGCTAAATTGTAATTTTTTTCAAGATAATTTTTTAATCCTGGCGCAGTTGTTTCATTTACAATAAAGGTAGATTGAATGAAATTCAGTTGCACATTCTTTAAAGCAATTTCAAGATCGAGGTTATTGCAGTTAAGGGAGATCGAACTTGCGCCGCGATCAAGATCCTGCAAAAGCTGTGCGTTTATTTCTTTAGAATTTAAATTCTCCTTATGCACACAAATTTCCCAATCGGCATGTGTAAATACAGGGTCGTAAGTTTGTTTTAAATTTTCGGAGGTATAAAAAGGTTCAATATCAAAACCATTTTCGTTGTGCCATACAAGATTTTCAAACGGTTCTCCTTTCAGGTCTTTAATAAGTTGATTTTTCCAATCTGCCGCGCTTGTTGAAGGAAATTCTGAAAATAATTTTTGCATTTCGTATCAATTAAAAGATCTGGCTTACTTCTTTTTTCACATAATCAAGTGCCACATCGTTAGGTAATTTTTTATCAAGATTAGCGGTAATATTAAGGATCATCATGGCAAGATCGGTACTGCTGTTATCCTGCGGTACTTTGGTGGCCGAAATGTTTATTAGTTTAATGATCTCTTCTTTCGCTGTTTTTACAAGCTCCCAGGAGTTGTGGCTAACGTAGATCTGTTGCGATAAATTATGCTCATATTCACTTTTAATGGTCTTTATAAGTTCCATATGCAGTTGCTGGGCGTTCATACCATGCTTGTTAACCCTTACCACAAGCGTATCAGGATGGATCCTTTCAAGAAAAATAACAATACGTTCGTAGGCGGCCAGTTTTAATGGCGTTAAGGCTGATAAAGAGCTTTTTCTTAATTCGTGCTCTCTTCTTTTTTGATCGTTATCTAAAAAACGCAATACCACAAAAAATGCGGCTGCAAAAACAGCTATTGCAGGTAAGATTATTTTTAAAACTTCAATTAATCCGTTCATAAATCAGGTTTGTTTGCCACTAATATCGGTTTTTTTGGTCAAATTCTTAATTATTTTCCTTACAAATTATGGTTATTTTAGTACCAGCTTATGGAATTTCAGATTTATAAGCATCTAAATTAAAAAAGATACACTATGTCGTTCAAAAAATCAATTAGTTTTTTAATAGTTATGCTTGCTTCGGCAGCTGTAGGCTTAAGTTTGTTTTATAAATTCTCACCAAAAAAAGACATGATCCTGTTCAATAAAGGTGATTCCTACCTGAAATTATGGAAAAAAGTAGACAGTTGCCAGAATAAAGGCCTGACAGAAAGTGCATTAACCGTTGTTCAGGCTATTTACGAAAAGGCAAAGGCAGAAAATAACTCGGCCCAGTTTGTAAAAGCCATTATACACCGCATGAAGTTTGAGAGTTACAAAGAAGAATTCTCACTCGAAAAATCGATCTTTAAGTTACGCGATGAGGCCAATGAAGCCAAATATCCTATTAAACCGGTATTACAGAGTATTTTAGCAGATGCTTTCTGGCAATATTTTCAAAATAACCGCTGGAAATTTTATAACAGAACCGCAACCATTGGGTTTAAAAACGACGATATTGAAACCTGGGATCTTAAAACAATTACCAATGCCGTTATTATAAACTATAAAGCTTCTTTAGAGAATGCAGATAGTTTAAAACGCACAAAAATTGATATCTACGATGATATTATTAATAAAGGAACCCAGGAATGCCGCGCCTGGCGACCAACTTTATACGATTTTTTAGCGCACAGGGCATTATCGTTTTTTATGAATTCAGAGCCGGATGTATCAAGGCCCGCAGTACAATTTAACGTAAATAACGAAGAATTCATTAAACCTTTTACAGAGTTTAAAGATGTAAAGATCACCAATCCTTCAGATTCTTTAGAGATCAAATATTACGCCTTAAAAGTGATGCAGGACCTTACCTTGTTTCACGAAAAAGATGAAGAACCCAATGCATTGATAGATGTGGAATTAATGCGTTTGGACTATGTACACAATAACTCACAAAACCCAAAGAACGATACGCTGTATTTTAATTCGCTAAAAACCATCCAGGATAAATTTTCTAAGAGCGATCGCGTTACCGAAATGGATTACAGAATGGCCGGTTGGTATAATTCAAAAGCCTCTCAATACCAACCTTTAGAAAGCGATAATTATAAATGGTATAAAAAAACAGCAATAGAAATTTGTGAAAAAGCAATTGCAAAATTCCCTAAATCGTATGGCGCTGCCGAGTGCAAAAATTTGATTTATTCAATAAAGGCAAAAACCTATAACCTTACCATTGAAGAAGCCAACGAACCTAAAAAACCTTTCAGGGCATTGGTAACATCGCAAAATATAAATAAGGTTTATTATAAGATCGTAAAAACAACCAGCCAGGAATTGCGCCAGGTTATCCGAAAAAAATACGGTAAAGAATTGTATGAGAAATTCCTGAACTTTCCAACCGTAAAAACATTTACGCAGGCGTTGGTAGATGATGGTGATTACCAATCACACAATACCGAGATCGTAATTCCTGAACTGGAAGCAGGGTATTATGTTTTACTCAGCTCACTGAACGAGAATTTTAAATACGACAACAATCTGTCTGCTTATGCTACCTGCATTATTTCTGATATCGCCTCTAAAGAGCGGCGCCGCGATGATGGCTCTTATGATTTTTATGCATTACACCGCCAAACCGGCGAGCCGTTAAAAAATATTACCGCTCAACTGTGGTACGAATATTATGATTATAAAGAGCGCGATTATGTTATTAAAAAAGGCCCGGCCTATAAAACCGACGATAAAGGCTTTTTAAATGTAGCGGCCGGAACAACATCTAACGACAGGCAATTTTATATTGAATTTATAAACGGTACTGATAATTACTATAACAATAACAACTATTATACCTACAAACAATATAAAGATAATGTTACACGCATTAGTTCTTTTATCTTTACCGATAGGGCAATATATCGCCCGGGCCAAACAGTATACTTTAAAGGCATTGTTTTAGAAAGTACTGCCGGTAAATATCAAAAACTAAGAACAAACTATCCTGTTACAGTTACTTTTTATGATGTAAATTATCAAAAGGTAGGTTCGCTGAATCTTACAACCAACGAATTTGGTACTGTTAATGGTTCGTTCACAGCACCCAATGGCGGCTTAAACGGGCAAATGAGCATTACAGATGGTTACAGTAGCGTATATATTTCTGTAGAAGATTACAAACGCCCTAAGTTTGAAACTGAGTTCAATCCTGTTAAAGGAAGTTACAGAATTAACGACGAGGTAACGGTTAGCGGTTTTGCCAAAGCCTATGCCGGAAATGTGATTGATGGCGCACAGGTTAAATACCGTGTAGTAAGAAGGATCAATTATCCTTATTGGTACTGGTGGTATCGTCCATATTATTCACAAGGTTCTTCCGAAGTAGAAATTACAAATGGCGAAACCGTAACCAATGATACCGGTGCTTACATTATTAAGTTTAAAGCATTGCCGGATGAATCTGTTTCTAAAAAAAGTTATGCAACATATAGCTACGAGATAAGCGCCGATGTTACGGATATTAACGGAGAATCGCACAGCACAAGTGCATACGTTACTGTTGGTTACCAGGCTTTGCAGTTAAGTGTTTCGGCTGATGAAGTGATAGAACAAAATAATTCAAAACCAATTCGTATCAATACCAATAATTTAAACGGTGTTGCCGAAAATACGAAAGGCGCATTTGCAGTTTACAAATTAAAACAACCAACACGCGTTTTCAGAAGCAGGTTGTGGACGCAGCCCGACAGGCACATATTATCTAAGGACGAATATTATAAAACATTCCCTTACGATATGTATAGCGACGAGACCAATAAATATAAATGGGAAAAAGGCGAGAAAGTAATTGACAAGACCTTTGATACAGGCGCTAAAACAGAATACGATCTTGCAGCAGAAATAAAAACATTAAAGCCGGGAGTGTATGTGATCGAAGCCAATTGTAAAGATAAATTTGGTGAAGAGATAAAAGCATTCTGTTACATTACCGTATTTAATAAGAACGGAAATGAGATGCCTGAACAGGTTGCAGAATGGTATTACATTAATAAAACCAATGCCGAACCGGGAGAGACCATTAGCTTTATCTATAATTCAGCTTATGCAAATACAAATTTTCTTTACGAGATAGAGCGCCAGGGGCAATTGGCATCATCTAAAGTAATGCCGCTTAGCATGAAAACAAACGATATAAAAGTAGAAGAAGAGGATAGAGGTAATTTTGCAATTCAATGTTCTTATATCCGTAACAATCGCTTTTATTCAAACTCGCAGGTAATTTACGTGCCTTATACTAATAAAGAACTCGATATACAATTTGAAACATTCAGGAATAAATTATTGCCCGGCCAGGCCGAAGAATGGAAGCTGATATTAAAAGATAAAAAAGGAGAGAAGGCTGCCGCGGAGATGGTAGCAAGTATGTACGATGCATCGTTGGATGCTTTTAGGCCAAACAACTGGTACTTTAGTGTATTCCAGAATTTTTACTCTACCCTGCAATGGTCGGCCAATACAGATAGGCAAACCTATTCAACCGAAATAAATAATTTAAGCAGGCCATACGAAAGCGTGCCTTACCGTTATTATGATCATTTAAATTATTTTGGTTTGGGCTTTTATCATAACCAATACTATAGAGGAGGCTATGATTACGATGGCGATATTGCAGCAGAAACAACAGCTATGCCAATGGCTACTACCGGTGCTTCGATGGATGATTCGAAGAACCAACCTGATAAACAGCCACGCGAAAAATCAAAGATGTCGCTTAAGAAAGATGCTAACGAAGAGAGTGAACAAAAACCCGGAGCTAATAAAGAAACAGATAACAGGAGCACTGTAACAAAATCTGAATCAGGCGAAGGGAAAAGTGAGAGAAAGCTGGAAGATGGTTTAGGCGAAGTAAAAGCACGTTCTAATTTTAACGAAACCGCTTTCTTTTATCCCGATCTTCAAACAAACGAAAAAGGAGAGATCATTATTAAATTTACCGTGCCCGAAAGTTTAACCAAATGGAAAGTAATGGGCCTTGCGCATACCAAAGATCTTAAGTCTGGTACGTTTCAAAAAGAAGTGGTAACGCAAAAAGACCTGATGGTGCAGCCCAATGTACCGCGTTTTTTCAGGGAAGGTGATAAGATGACCTTTATTTCGAAGATCGCTAACTTGTCGGATAAAGAATTGTCAGGTAATGCCGAATTAAAATTATTTGATGCCTTAACCGACCAGGAAATATCAACAAAAATAATTGAAGCCGTATCCGGGCCGTTTCCTACAATTGGTTCAAGAACCTTTACAGTTAAAAAAGGGCAAAGCACTTCAATTGAGTGGAACTTAAATATTCCTGAAGGTTATTCTGCCATAAAATATAAAGTAGTGGCAAAAGCAGGAAACTTTGCAGATGGAGAAGAGCAGGCGGTACCGGTTCTTACAAACAGAATGCTGGTAACCGAAAGTATGCCGATGCCAATACGCAGCAACCAAACCAAAGAATTTAATTTTGCTAAATTCATCAGTCAGAATAATAATTCTACTACGCTAAAAAATCATGCGTATACGTTAGAGTTTACCGCTAATCCTGCATGGTATGCAGTACAGGCGCTTCCATACTTAATGGAATATCCGTATGAATGTGCAGAACAAACATTTGCGCGTTATTATGCAAATAGTTTAGCTACTTACGTTGTAAATTCCAAACCAAAGATCAAATCGATCTTTGAAGCATGGAAAACATCCAGTCCTGATGCCTTCTTATCAAACCTTGAAAAGAACCAGGAGTTAAAAGCGGTTGTGCTGGAAGAAACGCCCTGGGTATTACAATCAAAAAGCGAAACTGAAAACAAGAAACGCGTTGGCCTGTTGTTCGATCTTAATAAAATGAGCAACGAAACTTCTTCAGCGCTTAAAAAATTAATGAAGAAACAAACCTCCAACGGCGGCTTTATGTGGTTTGACGGTATGCCGGATGATTGGTATATCACGCAACATATTACCTGTGGTTTTGGTCACTTAAATAATTTGGGTGTAGTAAAAGTGCGTGAAAATTCGCAGGTGTGGGATATGTTATACAGAGCTGTGAAATACTGCGATAACAGGATGCGCGAAGAATACGAGTACATGAAAAAGTACAACCCTAAATATAAGACCGAAAATCATCTAAGTTATAATGCTATTCAGTATTTATATATGCGCAGTTTCTATAAAGATATTGACAGGGATAAACGCAATGTGGAATATTTTGAATACTACAAAGCACAGGAGCAAAAATATTGGTTAGAGAATGGCCGTTTTATGCAAGGGATGATCGCATTAAATTTAAACAGGTTTGGCGACGTAAAAACACCAAAGGATATTTTGAAATCTTTAAAAGAGAACAGTATTAACAGCGAAGAAATGGGTATGTACTGGAAAGAGAATTATGGTTACTACTGGTACGAAGCACCAATTGAAATGCAGGCATTAATGATAGAAGCATTTGACGAGATCAATAACGATACAAAAGCAGTTGATGATCTTAAGACCTGGTTGATAAAAAGCAAGCAAACACAGCACTGGGGCACAACACGTGCTACTACCGAAGCGGTTTACGCCATGTTGTTAAAAGGAACCGACTGGCTGGCTACCGAACCAAACGTAGAGATAACGGTTGGCGACATTAAGCTGGATCCTAAAAATGATAAAACCATCAACGCCGAACCCGGAACAGGTTACTTCAAAAAAACGTGGACAGGCAGCGATATTAAACCTGCAAGTATGGGCAAAGTTAAAGTGGTTAAAAAAGATGTTGGCGTAAGTTACGGAGCAGTATACTGGCAGTATTTTGAACAGTTGGATAAAATTACACCACACGAAACACCATTGAAATTGAAGAAACAATTATTCCTTCAAAAAAATACGGCTAGTGGAATTGTGATAGAACCAATAACCAATACCACAAAATTAAAACCAGGCGATAAATTAAAAGTGAGAATAGAATTGCGCGTTGACCGTGATATGAATTATGTACATATGAAAGATATGCGTGCTGCCGGTTTTGAACCAACCAATGTATTTAGCGGGTATAAATACCAGGACGGTTTAGGTTATTACGAAAGCACACGCGATGCCGCTACCAATTTCTTTTTCTCTTATTTAAATAAAGGAACTTATGTATTTGAGTATCCTTTGGTGGTAAATCATTATGGCGATTTTAGTAATGGCGTAACTACAATTCAATGTATGTATGCTCCTGAATTTACCAGCCATAGCGAAGGAATACGGGTTAAAGTAAGTAAATAAATAAACGCTCCCGCGCCTGCGGGAGCGTTTTACAACGTTGAATTTTTTCTGCTGCTTTTACTTTGTGTAGATTTTTTTCTGCGTTATTGATCACACAAGCAATTATTTTTTTACCGCTAAATGGCACAATATTTTCAGTGTTTGGGTGTAACTTAAATATATCTTAACATGAAAAAAATCTTTTTAATTGCCGGAACATTGTTTTTAGGAACGATGGTGGCGCAAACTAATACGGCAACCCCCGGAACTATGTATAATGGGGTAGAAGTGCAAACGCCGGCAGTTATTACCAATCATTTTAATGTAGATTATCCTAATACCAATGCTACGTGGTATAAAGACGGGGTTGATTACAGGGCAGAGTATACAGACGGGAACAATATAAACAAATCGGTTACCTATAATAAAGATGGAGCCCGTATTGGTACCGAATCGCAACTTTCAAGTGGCGATTATCCATCAACTATTAGCGACTATTACACAAAAAAATACCCAAATGAGGATTACCAGGTTTGGTCGAGCGTAGATGGAGCAGGCAACACCACTTATTATACAAATCATAAATCTGAAACTTTGTGGTTTGATAAATCGGGGAAATATACCAGCAAATCAAAAAAGAAAACATATAAAAACACCAAATAATCTTCTTGAGTTTTTAAATAAAAAAGCCACAGCAAACGCCGCGGCTTTTTGCCTTTATTTAAACACAACTATTATTGAACAATAAGTTTTGCGGTTCTTGGCGCTTTATTTTTTTCTTTTACGGTTACAATATACATCCCGGCAGTTAACCCTTCAATAGAAAAGGTACCTGAGTTTGTAACTTCTGAGCGGATGAACTGGCCGTTCATATTGAAAATACTTACCTGCACTTCTTCTTCCAGGTTTAAAAGAGAGATAAGATGTGAGTTGGCAGATGGATTTGGGAACATAGTTAATTTGTCTTTTTTGTTTTCAAAATTTAATTCTTTAATACCAACAGCAGCGCTGCTTCCGGAAGTATTCATATAAAGGCCTTTTGGCCCGAAGGTATCACCGGTAATACCAATATAACTGTTAGAAGTAAAGAAATTCATTCTGTAAATATAATTTCCGTAGTTGGCAACACCCGGAACGAATGAAGGAGTAACAACATTCCAGGTTGTTCCGCCATTATAAGTGATATGATAATAGTTGGCATAATTTGCGGCAATAATTACCGTATCAACTCCAAAACAGTGTATAAATGGGGTGCCGTAAAGACCGCTGGTGGCATAGGCCGAAGCGCCGGCGGTAACCTGCGCTATATCTGTTTTGGCAGTAAAGGTTAGGCCGCCATCATTGGTGCGGTAAAATTTATTTATCTTATTCGTGTTATCTAATGTCATAATATAACCAACATTATTATCGGCCATATAAAACGCGTTAATGCCTTCGTTACCGGTGCTCGAATAAGTTGCAATTACACTTGTAGTACCATTAATATCAAAAGTGCGCATCTCCCATCCGTTAATATCCCTTATGTCCATCATTTGGCCGTTTGGTTTTAATGCCTGTAAATGACTGCCGCCATTTACCGAGTAAACAACAACACTAAAAGTAGCGCCCGCATCATTTGATACAACAGGTACACCAACTCTTGTCAGCACTATGGTGTTTTCATTTGCAGAGGTTAAAAAGCGTACCGAATTCGGGCTGAACGATTCCGTATTTTTTTGCGTCCAGCTTTGGCCATTGTTGGAGCTCGTAAATACCTGTCCTTTTCTATCGCCTGCTAAAAAATTACCATTGCTTAATACTTTAGCAGCCATTATATCCTGGTTGCTGCTAATAGTGTTTGTAAACGTTTTAAAAGTGGTGCCTTTGTCGGTTGAATATGAGTATCGGCCATTTTGCACGCCAAGCAATCCTTTCGAACCATTAAAATCAATGCTGTAAGAACGGTATGTAAAAGCGTCGGGCAAAAACTGATCCCAGGTAGTACCAAGGTCGTTTGTTCTGCACGATGGTGTTACATAATAATAGTTATTGTAATACATTAATACACCAACCATATTTGACGGAAGTGGCGTGGCGTTTACTGACCATGTGGCACCACCATTTGTAGTAAACGAAAAGGTAGCAGGCCCGGTTGTTAATGTAACGGCAAATTCATTTTTATTTTTTACGGCCACCTTGTTTATAAGCATTGGCAAGGCAGTGTTTGTCCATGTTACACCCGCATCATAACTTCTGCAGATCTTGTCATTCATAAAAACGATGAAAGTATCTATGCTTGGCATATAAAAATCAACAAAGGTTCCGGTAAAGGTTCCTGTATTTGCTACATTGGTATAGGTTAAACCTCCATCCATAGAAACATAAGATTGCGATGAACCACCCAAAGCAAATATTTTGTTTCCAACATTTCTTGCTGCAAGAATGGTGTTGGCAGGTTGCACATTGTTCCATGTTAAACCATTTGTAGAAGAACATAATGTGTAAGAAGAGCTGGTAGCATTATAGAAACCATAATAACCGGCCGGCGATTTGTTAATATACTTAAGGCCATTGGCAACGGCTGTAACAGTTTGCCATCCGTCTGTAGTAACGCAAACAGAACCGCCACCAGAAGTATAGGTTAATCCGTTGTTCTTATCTTTCATAACAGGAATACCGGTGGTTGGAAAATGATTACTATTAATATATTTCCACGATTTTGTAGTTGGATCGATAAGTGCCATGTAAGCATTGGTGGCAGAACCAACTGATACAGACATATACATAGAATCGCTTTTGTGAAAGTAAACGCTGTTACTCGAACTAAGCTGGATGTGATATCCTTGTTGAGCTTTAACACTTAATAAGGTTATAAATGTTAAAAAGCTAAGTAAAGTTTTTTTCATTTTAGATGGTTTTTAGATCAAAATTACTGCAGGTATTATAAAATGTACATACCCATCGCAGGGTATTTTTTTTGGTAAAACCGTATACTTTTTTCACTATCTTTAATACCCCAGATCAATTTTTATAAAATGAAAAAATATCTATTCAGTCTTTTTTTAATTACGGGCCTTGTTTCTGCACAGGAAAGGGTGAAGTATTTTGAAATGGATTACAGGGGTAAAAAAGTTGAAAACAGTTTATATAACTCTATAAAATTTCTCGACTCCAGAGAAGATACTTCTAATATGGGTATTGTAAGAATAGGGGCGTTAAATAAAGAAGCCTTTGTTAAAGTAAACGGTGGCCTTTCAAAAGAATTGTCGGAGCTTTTGTTAAGGGTAAATGGAGAAACCGTTCAGTCTCGCGAATTACTTTTTCAATTGCGAAGGTTAAAGTTTGTTGAGAAAACAGATAATAAAAAAGAGTACGGGTATTGTTTTTTCAGGGCCAATTTATTTGCCGGCTCGCCCCAGGCATACAACCTTGTAGCAGCCATAGATACATTTATTATGGTAGATTCTAAAGATGTTACCAACTTGTTGCTGGAAGAAACAAATAAAGCCGTTGCAGGTTTTTTAAAAAGCGCTTTGATCAGGCAGCCGGCTCTGAATACGACTTTATCGTTAAACGATATAGTTAAAATAGATAGTATAGAAAAATTAAAGATCAAAGTATACAATGTAAATGAATATACCAATGGTGTTTACCGTAGTTTTGAATCTTTTAAAGCGCAGGTGCCCGATCTTAGCCTGTTCTCAATTACTTTTGAGGATGGAGAGATCACGCAGATACGGGCAAAAAATAAAAAGAACAAGATCTTAAGAATGAGATCAGATGATGTATATGCCATCGTAAATAATGGTAAGCCTTATATCTCTGCAAAATTCGGATATTACCCGCTTGTAAAAAATAATAATGAGTTTTATTTTATTGCCGATGATCAGATCCATTTTATAAAAGGCCAGATCATAAAAGAGAATTCAGATATCAGCCCGGTAGAATATGTATACAGCCCATTGCCGTTAACCTCTGTATTTGAGATCAAGATCGATCATATAAACGGGAAGTTTATGCGGGTGCGAGAGGTGAAAAATTAAAAGAAGTTCTAAGCTCAATTACCTGTTTCAACAATAAAGATAAAAGTTTTTAGTTCTTTTATTTTTTCGGTAAATGGTTTGTCTTTTATTGTATTCTTAAGATCAGGATAATTAAATGTTTCAACATTTTTTAAAAATGCTTCTAAGTAACCTGCTTTAATTGCATACCCTGCCGATTCTGCAATGGTAGATTTTGCATAAATAATTCCTATCAGGTTACCATTCTCATCAATTAACGGACCGCCACTATTACCAGGGTTAACAGCTGCAGAAATTTGAAATTTACTGATATCCTTTTTTAAACCACTTAAAGCGCTTATAATTCCTTCTGTAATTTTAATTTCTTCTCCCATTGCGCTGGCAATAGGATAACCCATTGCATATACTTTTTCTCCCTGCATCACGCCAGATGATCTGATTTGATAAACAGGAGGGTTGAATTTTATGTTTTTGTTATTTATTTTTAATAGAGCCAGGTCATTAGTGGGGTCGGAAGCAATAAGGGAAGCGCCAAATTTTGTTGTAAAATCACCATCAATACCTTTAATTGTTATGTCGTTGGCGTTTTCGATACAATGGAAATTTGTGATCATATAACCCTCACCACTGATTAAAAAACATGTGCCTTGGCCTTCTGGGCCTCTTGGCTTTTTTAAAGTTTTAGGATTTATGGCAGATTCAATATTTTCTTCACGTAATGTATGCTTTGAAGGGTTTTCCAATAATAAAAAAAGAACTTCTTCCCTTGTGGTTTCTTTTAGTTTATCATCGTTGAGAAACAAAAAATATTCATTGCCTCTTTTTACTTTAAGTGTGGCATAAAAAGTGCCAACAAAGTTGCAACGTGCCTGAACCGAAATTTCTCCTTCAGAAAAAATCCTATAAGCAATAACGTCTCCTGATTCAATATTAAAAGGGGATTGATCGGCAATGTAAATTGAACCTGCTTGTCCACGAAACATTCTGCCGCCATCATTTACAATATAAACTGTTGAATAATCCAGATCTGTTTGTGGTTGAGACGAGGAACCGCCAAGGTCTTCCTCTTTTTTTATAATCTGGTCTTTTCTTTTATTAAGAAAATTAGCAATATATCCATATGGTACTTCTTCAATATTGTTTTCTTTAATGCATACATAATTGTTGTTGCCCTTTTTTAAATTAACTTTGCAGAAATATTTTTTGGTATCATTTTCATATTGTATTACAATTTTCATTTCACCTTCGGTTTTCATGCTGTATTCCAGAACACCACCAGAAGACAACGTCACTTCTTTTTGATTTGCGATAAAAACCCTGGCTTTCATATCGCCTCCTTCGCCTACAGACGTTCTTAATACATAGAGTTTTGCAAGATCTTTTGAAACTTTTTGTGAGAAAAAAGAAAATGATAGAAGTAAAAAAAATGAAAATGATAAAATACGTGTCATTATAAAGTAAAAATAATCATTAAAAACAAAAAAGCCTTTCTTTTCGGAAAGGCTTTTTTGTGATCGTTTATAGTATTAGATCTGTGCGTCTAATTTAGCTGCTAAAGCAGTTTTTGGCACTACGCCAACTTGCTTATCTACCACTTCGCCATTTTTAAAATATAAAAGAGTAGGTATATTTCTGATACCATATTTAGCGCTGATGCCAGAGTTCAAATCCACATTAACTTTTCCTACAACAGCTTTGCCATCATATTCTTTAGCTAATTCTTCTACCACAGGGCCAACCATGCGGCAAGGTCCGCACCATTCTGCCCAAAAATCTATTAATACCGGTTTATCACTTTTTAATACTAATTCTTCAAAATTTGAATCTGTGATCTCTAATGCCATAATCTTATGTTTTTAGTTGTTATTGTTTAGTTTTTAATTTCGTAGCTTAAAGTTAAGTGTTTCTTCTTAAATCTTAAATCTTTGATCTTAAATCTTATTTCAAATTAACTAACAATAACATTGTTCTTTTTGTTTAAATAAAGACCAACGCCAACGGTAATTAACAATAGTACAGATCCAACCATGGCAATTGTATTACCTGTGGCATAGCTTTTAGGCTCAAATTTAAATTCGATCTTATGTTTGCCTGCAGGTACCACTAACCCCCTTAAAACATAATCTACATTGGCGTTGGGTTTTAACTGCCCGTCAATATATGCGTTCCAGCCTTTAGGGTAATAGATCTCAGAAAATACGGCAAACTCTTCAGCTTTGGTATCGCTTTCGTATACAAGGTAATTTGGTTCGTACGAAGTCATTTTTATCTGGCCTTCGCCATCGTAATTGTCTTTTAAACCCATTTCGGCCCTGAAATTCTTATTTACCACCGCTTGTGTTTTTGTATTAATGTAATACAGGCCAACCACTTCGCTATCGCCATCCAAAACAAATTTTAAATTCTTAACAAACCAGGCATTGCCATTGGCTTGCGGGTTTGGCAATGGCATGGTCTTATTCTCGCCGGTAGGTATAATAATGTATTTTGTATTCAACATATTTATTACGTTTAACCTGCCCAGCAGGGCTTGTAATAAAGTATCGTTTGAAAAGGCTTTCCCGGCATTTTTTCTAAAAATATCGATCTCTTCATCTAAATGAAAATCGATCAGCTCCTGGTATTTTTTAAGTTTGGCACCATGGTAGCCGCCAACCGATTTGTGATAGTATGACGTAGAAGCGTCGTTAAATGTATTTGTTGCAATATTTAATACACGGTAATCCAATGCCGGATCTTTCAGTATCTCATCATCAGTAGGCGTTTTAGCAATAACACTTTGTTGGTTTTGCTCTTTGGTGATAAACGATTTATCGTTCAGATAACGTGTATCAACAGTCCAAAGGTCAATTACAATAAATAATCCTAACGCTGCAAAAAATAATTCTTTTTTAAGCTTATTTGTAAGGAATAAGAACAATGCTCCAAACGCCAATAAAATAAATATAGCAGAACGAATAGCATCTGCAGTAAAAATGGCTTTACGCGCAATCTCTATCTGCGGCATTATTTCGGCAATGGCCGCTCTTGCTTCGCTTTCTGGATAACCTCCCCTAACATAACTGCTTAACATTTGCTGCTCTTCGCCTTTAGCGGTAAATGTATTAAAGGCATCGGGCATTAAATAGCACAACAGGCAAAAGCCGCCAACAGCAGATACAGTAATGATAAGAATGTTTTTTAAAGAAACGTCTTTATTGATCAGGCGTAATCTGATCTTCTCATTCCAGTTCTTATGTTTTACAATTTCATTTACCGCCAGTAACGCAAGTAAAGGCAGCGTTAATTCTGCAATTACCATAATGCTTGATACAGCGCGGAATTTATTATAACCCGGCACATGGTCCATGAAAAAATCGGTTAGGCCCATAAAATTATTTCCCCAACCTAAAGCAACGGTTAATAATGTTGCTAAAAATATTGGCCATTTTATTGGATTTTTTACAACGAACATACCAAGTACAGAAAGAAAAATTAAAATGGCACCAATATAAACCGGGCCGCTTGTAAAGGGCTGGTCGCCAAAATAAGTATTACCGTTTGCTGCTTGTTCGCGATATTGCGGGTTAACTTTTTTAAGCGCTTTTTGGTCGCTGCCTAAATAACCGCTTGCACCTCCTTTAAAATCAGGGATCAGGAACGTAAACGTTTCGCCAATACCGTAACTCCAGTTGGTAGCATAATCTTTATCCAGCCCGCTGGTTTTATTATTGGCGTGCCTTTCTTTTGCCTCCGGATCCACCATACCGGGCTTTATTACTTCGTTGTTCTTAATTCCGGGAATTTGGTCATCCAAACCAACTGCTGTAGATCTTGCCCTGCGAATAGAATTATAATCTATCGACAATTCAGATTTGCCACGTGTACTGTACTTACCATATTCGTTGGTAAGCGAAAGGTTGGCGTAGTTTGGTAAAAGGCCAATAATTGTTGCTATCAGAACAAAGACAACAGCTTTAAAATAATTTTTAAGTTGTTTTTGTTTTAATGCAGTAAAAAAATAACCTGCAACTATAAAGCCAATTAAAATATAACCGTAATAGGTCATCTGAAGGTGATTGGCATTTAATTCCATTGCTGTAAATAGCGCTGTTACAGTTAGGCCAAGCCAATGCCTGCCTTTAAATAATAAAATAACGCCACCTACCAAAGCGGGCAAATAACCCATGGCATTTGCTTTAGAATTGTGACCTGCCTCAAGAATAATTAAAAAATATGAGCTAAAGCCGTAACCAATGCCGCCTATTAAAGCCAGCCAGGGGTCAACATCCAGGCATAGCAGTAAAATAAAAAAACCTAAAAAGTATAAGAACAAATAACCGGCAGGAAGCGGGATATAAAGTTTAAAAAGATTATCCAGTTTAGCGATCCAGTTGCCCGAATAAACCGGCGATATCTGGTAAGAAGGCATACCGCCAAACATCGAGTTGGTCCATAAGGGTTCAGATTTGTGAGCAGTGCGGTAATCTACAATTTCCTTGCTCATGCCTTTATGGCGGGCAATATCGTCTTGCCTTAATTCTTTACCGCTAAATAACGGCTTAAAATAAATTATAGTAACAATAACAAAAATAACAATGGCTATGCCATGTGGGATGTAGTTTTTATAGTTGAATTTCATAATAGGTTTTGCAACGACAAATATATCAAAATATTGCCCTTTCGTCTTTTAAAAATAAGGTGAAATTAAATTTTTCTATCCCCCTAATTTTATTATTTTTGTACTCCTTTTTAACTATGGATAATAAGAATTATTTTGCCCACCCTACCGCAGTTATTGATGATGGATGCGAGATCGGTGAAGGCACCAAGATCTGGCATTTTTCACATATCATGTCTAATTGCAAATTAGGCAAGAATTGCAATCTCGGTCAAAATGTTGTGGTATCGCCCAACGTGATACTGGGCAGTAATGTAAAAGCGCAAAATAATATCTCTATTTATACCGGCGTAATTTGCGATGATGATGTGTTCTTAGGACCCAGCATGGTGTTTACAAATGTAATTAACCCGCGTAGTGCTGTAAACCGCAAATCTGAATATGCAAAAACGCATGTGGGTAAAGGCGCATCTATTGGTGCAAATGCAACCATTGTTTGCGGGCACGATATTGGAAAATATGCTTTTATTGGGGCAGGTGCTGTTGTAACAAAGCACGTTCCGGATTATGCTTTGGTTGTGGGAAATCCATCACGCCAGGTGGGCTGGATGAGCGAATACGGCCATAGGTTAGAATTTGATAAGGAAGGTTTTGCAACCTGCAAAGAAAGCGGGCAAAAATATAAGTTGGAGAATAACGTTGTTAGAAGAATAAGCTGAACATGAGTAAAATTAAATTTGCCGTTATCGGGCAAGGGCATATAGGTAAACGTCATGCGGAAATGGTTCGCAGAAATCCGGGTTGCGAATTGGTGGCTGTTTGCGATGAGTTACCGCTTGAAAAATTAGGGATTACCGGTTTGCAGGAAAAATTCTATACCAATATTGACGACCTTTTAGCGGCGCACCCCGAAGTAGAAGTTGTGAATGTGTGTACACCAAATGGGTTGCATGCTACACACGCTTTAAAAGCGCTGGATGCCAACAAACATGTGGTGGTAGAAAAACCAATGGCGCTTACCAAAGCAGATTGTGAGAAAATTATCTTTAATGCACTGCATCATGATAAAACGGTTTTTTGTGTTATGCAAAACCGTTATTCGCCACCAAGCGTTTGGTTAAAAGATATAATAGATAAAAAAATTATTGGCGATGTTTATATGGTGCAGTTAAACTGTTACTGGAACCGCGATGAACGTTATTATAAACCGGGCAACTGGAAAGGTACACAGGATCTGGATGGCGGAACTTTATTCACCCAATTCAGTCACTGGATAGATATTATGTATTGGGTATTTGGCGATATTACAAACATACAGGCAAAGTTTGCCGATTTTAATCACCAAAACACAACTGCATTTGAAGACAGCGGTTTTGTGAGTTTTGATTTTATAAATGGCGGTATGGGTTGCATTAACTATTCTACAGCCGTTTGGGAAAAGAATTTGGAATCATCTTTAACCATTGTTGGAAGTAATGGCAGTATTAAAGTTGGTGGCCAGTATATGGACCAGATAGAGGTATGTAATATTAAAGATTATGTAATGCCTAAACTTGCTGAAACCAATCCTGCTAATGATTACGGCGCTTATAAGGGATCTGCCAACAACCACCATAACGTGATCGAGAATGTAGTAGAGACCTTAACAGGAAAAACGAAGATCTCTACCAATGCTTTAGAGGGTATGAAAGTGGTAGATATTATTGAACGTATTTACGCTTTAAGGCCATCGCATGTTATCAAAAATGCAGAAGTACTTTCAAATCAAAAATCTTAAATCAAAAAATCTTAATTAAATCATATGAGTATTTACAAAAAGATCTTAGAAAAAAATGCAACAGTTGCAGTAATTGGTCTGGGTTATGTTGGTTTACCAATAGCCCTGGCTTTTGCTAAAAAAGTAAAAGTAATTGGCTTTGATATTAACGAAAAACGTGTTAATATGATGAAGAAAGGAATTGACCCAAGCCAGGAGTTGGAAAAAAAGGATTTTGCAAATTCTGATATTACTTTCACTCATAAATTAGAAGATCTTAAAAAAGCTAACTTTTTTATTATTGCAGTGCCAACGCCGATCGATGAGCATAATTTACCGGATCTTAAACCTTTAATCGGCGCATCAACCACGGTTGGTAAAGTGCTAAAAAAAGGCGATTACGTTGTTTACGAATCTACAGTATACCCGGGGTGTACAGAAGAAGATTGTATCCCTGTTTTAGAAGAACATTCAAAATTAAAATTTGTAAAGGATTTTAAAGTAGGTTACTCTCCTGAGCGTATTAACCCGGGCGATAAAGAACATACCATTACAAAGATCTTAAAAATCGTTTCGGGTTGCGATAAAGAAAGTTTAGAGAATATTGCAAAGGTTTACGAAATAATTGTTGAGCCGGGCACACACCGCGCATCAAGCATTAAAGTAGCCGAAGCTGCAAAGATCATTGAGAACACTCAGCGCGATGTGAATATTGCTTTGATGAATGAATTATCTATTATTTTCTCGCGTATCGGTATTAATACTTATGATGTTTTAGAAGCTGCCGGAACAAAATGGAATTTCCTAAGATTTTCTCCGGGTTTAGTGGGGGGCCATTGTATTGGTGTAGATCCTTATTACCTTACGTATAAAGCAGAAGAAATGGGATATCATGCGCGTGTTATCAATAGCGGGCGTTACGTAAATGATAGTATGGGTTTTTACGTGGCTAAAACCTGCGTAAAACGCATCACTGCTGCCGGAAAAAATCTTTCAAAATCAAAAGTGCTTGTAATGGGCGCTACCTTTAAAGAAGATGTAAGCGATATCCGTAACAGTAAAGTGGCTGATATTGTAAAAGAATTAAAATCTTTTGGTGTAAAAGTAGATATCGTAGATCCACATGCGGATAGCGAAGAATTAAAACATGAATATGGTTTTGGTTTAAATAAACTGGGTAAAGGTTATGATGGCGTTATTGTTGCTGTAAACCATAAAGAATATAAAACGCTCGACGAAAAATATTTTACTGGCATACTGTCTAAAAAAGGTGTTTTAGTGGATGTAAAAGGAATGTATAAAGGGAAAATCAAAGGCTTAACTTATTGGAGCTTATAAAAATTAATAAAATGAAAATTTTAATAACAGGTGGCGCAGGTTTTATTGGTTCTCATGTGGTACGTTTAATGGTAAACAAGTACCCCGACTATACCATTCATAATCTTGATAAATTAACCTATGCCGGTAACCTGGCAAACCTTACGGATATTGAGAATAAGCCAAATTATAAATTCATAAAAGGAGACATCGTTGATGCAAAATTTATTAACGATCTTTTTAATAAAGAAGAATATAATGCGGTCATTCATTTAGCGGCAGAAAGCCATGTAGACAGAAGTATTACCAACCCATTGGAATTTGTAATGACCAATGTAATTGGTACCGTTAATTTATTGAACGCTGCTAAAGAACTGTATAAAAAAGAAAATACCAAATTCACAAAGTTCTATCACGTAAGTACCGATGAGGTTTACGGTGCTTTAGGCGAAACAGGTATGTTTACCGAAGAAACCTCTTACGATCCGCATAGCCCTTATTCTGCATCAAAAGCCAGCAGCGATCATTTTGTGCGCGCTTATCACGATACCTATGGGCTGCCGGTTGTTATCTCTAATTGCAGTAATAATTACGGGCCAAATCATTTTCCTGAAAAATTAATCCCACTTTGTATCCATAATATTAAAACAAACCGCCCGTTACCTATTTACGGCAAAGGCGAAAACGTTAGAGATTGGTTGTTTGTAGAAGATCACGCTGTTGCCATTGATACTATTTTTCACAAAGCAAAATTAGGCAGTACTTATAACATTGGCGGCCACAATGAATGGACAAACATTGATGTGATCCGTTTACTTTGTAAGATAATGGATAAAAAATTAAACCGCCCTGATGGTACTAACGAAAAACTGATCACTTTTGTGAAAGACCGCGCGGGCCACGATCTTCGCTACGCTATTGATGCTACTAAATTAAAGAACGATCTTGGCTGGGTACCTTCTGTAACATTTGAACAGGGACTTGACCGTACTGTAGACTGGTATTTGAATAACGAAGAGTGGTTAAACAATGTTACTTCTGGCAACTACGCCAAATATTACGAAGCACAATACGAAAAAAGATAATAACAGATCTTACAAAAGCGAAACAACTGTTTCGCTTTTTTTATTTAATGCTCACCAGCCGGTAGCAAATAAATTACGGGCGCCTTTAATACCGCATTTGTGATATTGATTGTAAGATTGAGCAACGGCTTCTTTTATAACCTCTGTTTTATCTCTTTTTATCCAGCCGTTAACGGTGGCAACCAGTGTATATGCTTCGGGGCACATCAGGTTAGTGGTCCATATTAACGGATAGGCGCCTGTTAATTTTACGGCCTCCCTAAAATAAACTTTACTGGCGCACGCAAAAATAGAAACGTCCCGTTTTTTATCGTCCACTTTTTGAGGGTAATTATCCAATTGAAAATCCATTAATCCGTCATGACCCACATAGCATATCAGGTCACTGTTTCCTCCTATCTTTATTTCAAGCGAATCAATCTTTTGAGTTTTCTTTTGCCTGCCGGCAGAGTAATCTAAAAGATCTTTTGTGGTTTGTTTTATTTTTGATCCGTCGTAAGCATCGGCTATTAAATAGGTTTGGGAGTTTTTGTGCTTAAAGATCACGCGCTCATAAATATTTTCTTCAGGATTATCTATTTGTTTTATCAGCTTCCAGTCTTTTTGTTTTTTGAAAAAAGTTTTTACGCCATAACCGCAGCCCCAATACAGGTTGTTTGCAGGATCTTGGCCGTTCCCGATTTTTTTCGGGACGGGCACAATGCCCTGGTACTTATTGTCACACAAAGCTACTAAAACATGTATGGTTTTTATTTGCGCATATAAAGACGAAATAAAACTAAAAAAAAGTATTAATAGATATCTCATATCTCTAATTTACTTTTTAATAACGTACATAAAGTAAGCATTTACATTAATTAACAGACATAAAAAAAGCCCAGCTCATTTGAGCGGGGCTTTGCAAATCTATATGGTATTATCTTGGGCATGAACCGCATTGGCCACTCGCGTAATCATTGCATGGTTGGAATAAGCCTGAAGTAGCAACAGATGACGAAGAGTAATAACCACTGGCATCTTTATTAGAGAATTTATACACAGTATGGTTACCGGTTAAAGGGTTGTTGTAAGTATAAGAGAAACCCATGTTTTCGTAATAACGTAAAATGCCGCTTCCTAAATTAACAAGCGTAGCCCCGCCTGGCAGGGTAAAGTGTGATGAAGTTATGTTCTCTATTGAGTATGTTAACCCTGTTATGTTTAGTGTTGCTATGCGGCCGGTTGATGACATAAGATAACATTTACCGCCCTCGTCAAACGATAAAGCCATTTCGCCTGAAAAATCGGCACCGATAGTTGTTAGTGCAGAGCCAACATTTGTAATCACCGCAGGGCTACCGCCCGTTGCGTAACTTGATATTTTAACCAGGTGGCCGCCGCTTAAACCATACAAAGTATTGGTGCCGGGCTGAAATTCAATATCAGTAACGGCGCTTCCGGGAAAAGTGCTACCGTTAACAACATTTATAGGAGTAGTTCCGAGGGAATTATATGTAAAAATCAGGAAACAGTTACCATAAATAGAAGCGTCGACCCCGTGCGTTGCCACATACCTGTTTGTGATTGCATTATCTCTTGCGATGCCGGTAACATTTGTGATAGAGTAGGGTATAAGAGTAAAATCTCCGGGATTTTGATGGGCGCCGTCACTAAACCTTGCAGTGTAAAATTTATTATTTGTTACGCCGTACAGATAATCTGCAGCATAATTTCGCGAATTTAATGATGGATCGTTGTTCTGTGTGGCATTTTCTGATTGCTGAACAGTGTTTGGTGATACACTTTTTTCTTTTTTACAACTTGTAAAAACAGCAATTGCAGAAATAGCTGCGATAGCCAATACTTCGGATTTTTTCATGATTATATATTTTTAATTTTTAGCCTACTCTTTAAGCTTTTCGGCATCCGCTTTTTCAAAAATAGCGGTCGTATGCTCTTTTTTAATGACCTTGTAAGAAAGTGAACCGAATTTGTAATTAACGTTATAATTAAATGAAGGAACGGAATAGTCAAATAGTTTTACTGCTTTATTACAAAAAAACAACCGTACGTTACAACAACACTCCCATTGTTTACAAGAAAAAAAATTCAGATAATCTCAGATTTACATTTGCTTTAATAACTAAAATAATAATCATGAAAAAAGAAATTAAAACAATAGTGTTGGTCTGTTTTGGACTTTCAACTATCATTACGTCCTGTAAAAAAAGCGGACACACCATGCCCGTAAACGACAACAAGCAAAGCCTTAATCAGGATGTGCAAAGCAGGCCGTTAACACCTTCGCTTTATTCAGCGGGTCCGTATGGTACTTTTTTAGGCCCGAGTGATTACGTTTATTCAGTAGAAAAACGCGATTTATCAACCGGTTTGGTAACCGGATATTCTGCCGCTCTGTGGTCTGATTGCCCTTTTTTACCTTCCTATTGTGGTACACTTGCTTCAGATGGTACAAATTTTTACGGGGTAAATGCAGATAGTGATTACTTTTATTATCCAATTGGCGCGCCTAACAATTCACCTAATTCAGCGGTGCAACTAACATACCTGGGTACAAAATTTCAACCTTTGGAAATAGAGTGGATCTCGGGGCATGATGTGTATGCAGTAAGACAAAGTGATGCTGATCTGTACAAGATAAGCAATATGCACGGATTATCTCCAACGGTTTCTTCTATTGGCAATATGATCTCCGGAATTCCAAAATATCTTGCAGTTCAACAAAAAAGTCTTTTCAGAAATTATAATACAGGAGGCCTGCACCTGGCTCTAGCCGATTATCTTACATCAACAGTGAAAGTCTATTCTATTGCTTTGCCAGGATCAACAGCAACATTAATGTATTCTATTTCAATTCCAAGCACGTCTTCAGCAGATGTGTCGGCTTATCATGATGGTAACTACCTGTATATTTGCGTTCAAGATGGGCCCATTGGAGGAGGTTCTTTGGTAACGCAAAATTACACTTTATACAAAGTTAGTTATTCAACAGGCAGTATAATCTCAAGTTCATCAAATAATAGCAGAAAAATGGGAGATTTTGCAGTGATATAAATGTAAATTATTAAAAGAGTGGAGAAGCGTCCACTCTTTTTTTAATAGAGTTCAGGATGTTTATTTAATGAATTTTAAAAACTCAGCTTTTTTTCTTTTTGAGATTTCGATCTCTTTTTTATTGCTCATTTCCACAAAACCACCATCGTTTGAATTTATTTTTACAACATGTTTGCAGTTAATAAGAAACGATTTGTGTATCCTGAAAAAAGAACTATTTGCTAATTCGCGCTCGTATTCACCTATGTTCTTGCAAATGGTAAAATGTTGATCGTTGCTACAAAATATCTCGGAATATCGTCCATCAGCTTTTATATATAAAACATCATACTTGTTTAAAAGAATAATTGCTTTACCGGTATTTACAGATAATACAGAAGAAACTTCGGGTGTTTTCTTTTGGCCTTTATCAAAGTATTGCAAAACTTTTTTCACGCTTTCGGTTAATTCATCCGGATCAATAGGTTTTAGTAGATAATCTTTGGCGCCTTGCTTAATGGCTTTAATAGCATATTCAGCGTACGCGGTAGTAAATATGGTATAGGGAGCGTTTTCGCCCAACAGTTCCAACAGATCAAAGCCATTGCCGCCTGGCATTTCAATATCAAGAAATAAGATATCGGCGGGGCCTTTTTTTAAACTTTTGGCGGCCTCTATTATTGATGTGAATTTTTGCGCAACGGTAAGTTCCGGAAATTTTTTTAAAAGGAGCTCTAATGCGGTGGCCACATCTTCGTTGTCATCAACTATGATCGATCTCAGTTTCATAGATATTAATATAATCTTTTAAATTAAAAACCTCTTTGTTTTTTGTTTTAATTATTCCTGTTTTGCTATAAGGTAGTAAAAAGCTAACAATTGTTCCTGTAGCCTCCTTATCAATATCTGTTTTATCGGTAATAAACAAGCTGTATTTAAATCCGAGATCCTTACACATTTGCTTAAGCCTGCTAACGGTTATTTCAATACCGGCAGAACTATGTGAGCTGCTTTTTGTAATCTGTCGTGTAGTATTAATGCCAATCCCGTTGTCTTCAATGCTGCAAAAAAGGTCGCTTTTAATGTGGTAAAAAGAAATGGTTATTTTACCTGTATTACGCGTTATTTTATTAAGCCCGTGTTTTAGCGCATTTTCAATGTGGGGTTGTATAAGCATTGGTGGTATTAAAATGCCCTGGTCGATGGCATCTCCAAATTTTATTTCAAAACTCAGGAACCTGCCAGAACGCATTTGTTCTAGCTCAAGATAGATCTGCAAACATTGTATTTCTTCTTTGAGAGAAATATATTCTTTTCTTGAATTTTCAAAAATTGTGCGGATCAGCTTTGATAAATTGGCCAGATATTTTGATGTTTTTACCGGGTCTTCGGCAAGTAAAAAAGCCTGAATGGAGCTTAGGGAATTAAAAATAAAATGGGGGTTCATTTGCGATAATAAAAGCCGTTGATGCAAAAGGTCGTTCTCTTGTTCGTGGATGATACTTTTTTGTCGATAATAATAATATACAAAGCAGCCCGCCACGGCAAATAATACTAATCCTAGTGCCAGCAATAATAATAAGATTTTGCTTTGTGCATTTTTTCTTTCAGCAGCTAAATTTATCTCATTTATTTTCTTTTCGGCCGCAATTTTGGTTAAAAGTTCTTTTTTCTCAAATTCATGTTTTAGTTCCGTTTCTATAACATGTTTTTCGTCTTTTTTGTTTTTAATACTATCGCTCATAAGCATAAAATGCTCGTGCATTTCAAGAGCGTTTTTGTTGTCACCAATTATTTTATATAATTTATACAAACGGTTATAGTTGGCAAATTGTCCAAAATCATTGTGATTTTTTATATCTATATTAAGAGCCTTGTTTGAAAAATAAACAGCTTTTGCATAATTATGTTCTTTCTGATATATATCAGCCACATAAGCGTAAACATTTCCCAACTCAATTAGTATTTTCGTTTTTTCAAGAATACTTATGCTTTTGTTAAGATATTCCAGCGCTTTGGCATTGTTACCTCGTAGATCATTCAATTTTGCCATGGATTCATTTACATGAATTTCGTATTGTGTACGTTCTGTTTCACTCATATTCTTCACAATCACTTCACATTTTTCGAAATAAGATATTGCTTTTGCTGTATCTTTTAACCTTAACCACAAGGCAGCAAGTTTTGTAAATGAATTGAGCATGCCTCCTTTATAATTAACCGACTCATATGTATTATAACTTTTTTGATAGAACTCAATTGCCTTTTCATAATTTTCCTGTCGCTGATATATGCGTCCGATGTTTGTATATATGTTGGCAATAAATTTTTGATACCTTGCCGGTGATAGTAACTTTAGGGCCTCATAAAATGTTTCAATTGCCGTTTTATAATCTTCTTGCATGGTGTATATTTTGGCAATTTCTAATTTGCAAGTAGCAATACCCATGCTGTCGTTAAGCTGTTTACTCTCTTCCATGCCCTTTTTAAACATAGCTAAGGCTTCAGGTAATTTCATTTTTGAAACAAGAAAGGTTCCTTCATAAAAATCTGCTTCAGCCAAAAAGTTTAAATACTTTTTAATATAGGGGGAGCCCGGTTTAAGTTGTTTAATGTTTTTCGTTGCAATTGTCTGCATCTCTTTATAATAGATCTCCTCCCCTTGTCTGGCTCGGTCTGTGATATTAGAAAGAATGTCTAAACGCACGGTGTCGTGCATGGTATTATTTAGCAGTAATTTTAATGAGTCTGTTTCACGGCTTTGTGAACTGATTTTGATGGTAATGATCAATAAAGCCAATACATAATAGATCTGTTTCATAAATACCAATTTTATTTAGTGTAAAGTAAAACGAATTTCACATATGATTAGTTGGTTCCTTCTCATATTTAGTAATTGGTGGATATTTTTTAATATTTGGTTCGGGCTAAAGCAACACAAAAATTACTCCAGTTTTACTTCATTAAATTTTGCGGTATCAAAAAGATCGCTCCTTAATGCTTTAGGAAATTTAATATCAAAATATTTTTCAACGGTAGTTATTTTTCCATCTGTTTTAAAGGTAATCAGTTTGGCTACCCAGTAATTATTTATTTTTTTGTAACCGCCAAAAACACAATCGGTCACCGAGTTTCTTCCTGAATAAATGATGCGGTGTAAATATAAGCGCTCTTTATCGATCCAGAATTGTTTGCTGGAGCTATCGTTCTTTTCAGCACCAATTACGTAAACTTTCCTGCCGTCAAAAACATCTTCTCTTACTTTTTTAAGATCGTAGCCTAACGAATCAAAAATATGTGCTGTTTGTTTTGGCTCTAAAAAATAAACGTCAAAGGCTGCAACCAGCAATTCGTGTATCATTAGGCGGGTTACAGGTTCTTTGCCATTTGCGAACGATGTTACTTTATGATCGGTAAATAAAACACCATCTTTAGAATCTTTGGTATTAAACTTTATAAGCAACTTTCCCGGAAACAAACCTGCTTCGTGCCACACTTCCATTTTCTCTTCTTTACCTTCTTTATAAAAATGGGTTTCCTGGCTAAATGTAAAGTGTTTATACCATTTTTTACCACCGTTGTATGCCCGATACATGGCACTTATCACCTCGTTACCATCTTTCATGCTCAGGCTGTTTTGCTGAGCGCTAACTGAAAAGCCGGTAGCTAATAAAATAAAAACAACAAGTAGATCTTTCTTCATGTTCATTAGAATTCTGCATCAAGTTGCACCTGGCTGGTTAATGTGCTTTTTCCTTTTTTATCCCACACCTTTGATTGCCAGTTGTATTTTTCGCCTTTTTCAATACCAAGTGCCGGCGCGGTAAATTTTATTGAAAGCGCCTCTTTTACCATTTTTGGGTCAACTCCGGTTGAATCGTATTGAGAAAAAAGATCCGTTATCTCAAGTATCGTTTTTCCTTTTGTATTGGTCACAAAAATAGAGGCTCCCGGAAATACCTTACCTTCCACCTCTTTAAAACCGGTAATGCCGGTAAACACCATCGATATATCCTGGCCTGGTTTTACGGTAATATCAGAAGTTTGTTTATTGTCTTTTACCAGGTACGAGCCTTCAACAGTAAACCCGTCATATTTAACACTTAAACCCGACATTAGGTCTTTTTTTACGCCTACCGAGCAGGAAATAACGATTAAAGAAGTTATTAATGCCACTGAAATATTTTTGAATACTTTCATTTATCACATTTTTTTAGGGTTAATTTACTATCAAAAATAATCAATTACCTGATAAAAAAGAGGTTATTATTTAATATAATAATACAGTAAAATATTTTTGCCATTCCCGCCAATCTACTATATTTGTATACTAAGGTATTACAATGGGAAAAGAAGATAGCGCCGTAAAAGCAGGCAATTTAAGTTTTGAGGATTTTAAGAAAATTGTCCTTAATGATTTTAAATTGGTAAACGAAAGCAGGCAGGCAAGTTTATTGGGAAGAAAAGAGGTTCTTACCGGAAAAGCAAAATTCGGAATATTTGGCGACGGCAAAGAAGTAGCGCAAATTGCTATGTCTAAAGTATTTCAAAATGGAGATTTCAGAAGCGGTTATTACCGCGATCAAACCTTTATGCTTAGCATTAATGCTATTACATTGCAACAATGGTTTGCAGGATTATACGGGCATACAGATCTTACATTAGAGCCCATGAGCGGTGGCCGCCAGATGGGTGGACACTTTGCAACATGGAGCCTGAACGAAGATGGATCATTTAAAGCACTTAAAGATCAAAAAAATTCAAGCAGCGACATTTCACCAACAGGCGGGCAAATGCCGCGTTTACTGGGTTTGGCATATGCTTCACATTTTTATAAAATAAACAAAGACCTTCATAACCCGCCATTCAATACATACAGTAATAAAGGCAACGAGGTTGCTTTTGGTACTATTGGCGATGCGTCTACGAGTGAAGGCTTATTCTGGGAAACCATTAACGCTGCCGGTGTATTGCAGGTACCAATGCTAATGAGTGTTTGGGATGACGGACACGGGATTTCCGTTCCAAAAAAATACCAAACTACCAAAGAAAGTATTAGCGAAGTATTAAAAGGATTTCAGCGCGATGCGAATGGTAAAGGCTACGAGATCTTTAAAACAAAAGGCTGGGATTATGCGCATTTATGCGAAACTTACGAAAAAGCCGTAAAGGTTTGCCGCGAAGAACACGTGCCGGTTTTAGTACATGTTGAAGAAGTAACCCAACCGCAAGGCCACAGTACCAGTGGTTCGCACGAGCGTTATAAAAGCAAGGAACGTTTACAATGGGAACAGGATTTTGATTGCATTAAACAAATGCGCGAATGGATCATTAATAACGCCCTGGCAAACGAAGAAGAATTAAATAAGATAGAAGAAGATGCTAAAGAGGCGGTTAAGAACGCAAAAACCGCTGCCTGGAATGACTATTTAACGCCAATTAAAAATGAAGTAGCCGAAGTAAGCGCTTTGTTTGATGAGATAGGTGGCGATGAGATCAGCAATATTAAAAAAGAACTGCAATCCATTAAAGAGCCCATCAGGAAAGACATTCATATGGCCGTGAAAAATGTATTGCGTTTAACCATTAATAATTCTTCGCAGGTAAGGGAAAAATTAGTGAATTGGTTAGATGTGTCTAAAGCACAAAATAACGATCGTTTTAGTTCGCATTTATATTCTCAATCTGCCAAACAGGTAAAAAATATTCTACCTAAAGACGTAGAATATACTGATGAAAAACAAATGGATGGCCGCGAAATATTACGCGATAATTTTGACGCTATCTTATCAAAATACCCCGAGGTAATGATCTTTGGCGAGGACTCTGGTAAAATTGGCGGAGTAAACCAGGGCCTTGAAGGATTACAATTAAAATACGGCGAACATCGTGTATTTGATACCGGTATCCGCGAAGCAACAATTATGGGCCAGGCTATTGGTCTTGCTATGAGAGGTCTGCGACCGATCGCCGAAATTCAGTATTTGGATTATTTATTATACGCTTTGCAATTAATGAGCGATGATCTTGCCACGGTTCAATGGCGCACCAAGGGTAAACAAAAAGCGCCTGTAATTATCCGAACTCGTGGACACAGGCTGGAAGGCGTTTGGCACAGCGGATCGCCTATGGGAATGATCGTGCACGCCTGCCGTGGTATAAATATTTGCGTACCACGCAACATGACTAAAGCTTCAGGTTTTTATAATACTTTACTCGAAGCCGATGAACCTGCTTTGGTTATTGAGCCTTTAAATGCCTACCGTTTAAAAGAGAAACAGCCTGCTAACTTTGGCGCTTATAAAACCCCGTTAGGAATTCCTGAAGTAATGATCAACGGAACGGACGTAACTTTGGTTTCTTATGGAAGCAGTATCAGGGTAGCGCAGGATGCTATTAAGAATTTAGAGAAACACGGTATTTCTGTTGAGTTGATCGATCTTCAAACATTGATCCCTTTTGATATTCATCATTCAATCGTTGAATCAGTTAAAAAAACAAACCGTTTAGTGGTATTGGATGAAGATGTTTCCGGCGGAGCAAGCTCTTATATCCTGCAGCAAATTATGGAAGTGCAGGGTGCATATAAATTCCTGGATTCAGCGCCGGCAACATTGGCCTCTAAAGATCACAGGCCTGCTTATGGCAGCGATGGTGATTATTTTAGCAAACCAAATTCTGACGATGTTTTTGACACTATTTATAATTTAATGGCAGAAGTAAGACCAGAACAATTTCCAAAAATTTATTAAAAAATTGTAAATTTATCATCCCGGCACGAAAATAGGAGAGAGGTAATAAAAAAGAAAATATGAAAAAAAATATATTTAGAGTTTTACTTTGTTTTTTAATTGTTTTTGGAACCAATGTTTTTTCACAGGAAAAACCTGCAGATGATGCGCCAAAAAAGAAAGAAGAAATAAAAGTAACAGAAGTTGTTCAAACAGATTCTTTACCGGCAAGCGAACTATTACAGCGCGCTGTTAACTGGGTAAAAGTGGAAAGCAAACAATATGGTAAAACAAGTGGTGTTACCACAGGTTCAAAGGCAGAGTGCACAGCTACTTTTCCATGTAAGCCAAAAGAATTGAACCCTGAAACGGATTATACCGGTAAAATAAGCATGCATATTGCTATTGAGTGTAAAGACAACAGGTATAAATACACAGTGTCTCAGATAAAACATATTAGCGCCAGCGGAAAAACAAGCGCGGGGGCTATCGAAAACAAAGTGCCTGAATGCGGTAGTATGGCCATGGGCGATATTATCTGGAAAAAACTAAAAGGCGAAGCGCTTAAAGATGCCTCTAAGGTTGTAGAAGATCTTAAAGAAGGTATGAAAAAAGATTCTAAAGATGTTGAGAAGGAAGAGTGGTAAAAATACTTTTCATAAATATAAAGGCGCAGAAATGCGCCTTTTTTGTTTAATAAAAATCAACATATTTTTCTTTGTCACTTCGAGTAACTTCGACGATGGGAGAAGTGTATCGAGAAGTGTTGTAATCAGTTCTCGATACACTACACTTCGTTCCGCTACTCGAACTGACAAATCCGTTGTCATGTCGAGCGGAATTGAGATGCTCGCGCTGGAGCACATAATGTTTTGAAAAATCTCGCCATTCTTTTTGATCAAGTAAAAAAGTACAGTTTGACTTATCCTTCCACCACAAAATAAAAATCTTTATCTGTTTGCAACTCTTTCGGAGAATATACAAGAACAGGATTTCCGTTTTTTGTTTCGCCTAGTACTTCAAAACACTTACCATTAAAACTGCAATTGATGATAGTTAGGTGTAGATCGGCATTGGTTTTATTGGTCGTTAATTTCAATTTATCGGGCCTTATAAAGAGTTTATTCTTTTGTTTTGTCTTTCTGTCAAGGTCTTCGGGTTTTACGATGTTAAATGGCCCTAAAAGACCTGCCAGTTTTATGTTTTTTGGCTTATAATAAACCTGCCACTTTTCACCGGCCTGTAATATTTTACCGCTATCCAATACAGCTAAAGTATCCGCATATTTCAACGCTTCATCTGCCAAATGTGTAATTAAAATAACCGCTGTTTTATTTTTTTTTACTTCGTTGGTCACAAAAGCAAATAGTTTTTCGCTTAAAATCGTATCCAGGTTACTAAAAGGCTCGTCCAGTAATAATAATTTTGGCATTACTGCTAAGGCCCTTGCAATTGCCACACGCTGTTTTTGGCCGCTTGATAAGAATTTTGCCTTCGAATTTTTTAATGCAACAAGATCCAAAAGTTTTAAAAGTTTGTTGGCTCTTTTTTGCTTTGCATCGTTGGTGTAACCTATTAGTTTATCAAAAATATTTTCTTCAACAGTATGGTTATCCAAAACGTAAAAATCCTGGCTTACCAGTTTCATCTCAGAGTAACCCGGAATTAGATTGTAAGAAGGTCCTAAAACCTTTTTATTTTCAAACAGCACTTCGCCTTCGTTAAGATCTTCCAAACCGTAAATGCATTTCATAAGGGTGGTCTTACCGCTTCCGCTTTTGCCCACTAATGCCAATACTTCGCCCTTATTTAACTGGAGGGAAACATTTCTTATTCCTTTAAAATAATTTTGACCCGGATAGTTGAAGGATATGTTGTTAACCTTTAAGATAATTATCTGACTAAGGTTAAACTGTGTTTTAATTTGTAAGATTTACCGTCAAACCCGGTTGCTTCTACAATTACAAAATAAACGCCGGCTTCGCAACGCTCGCCACTTATAGTATGGCCATCCCAAAAACTGTTTACACGATCCCATTTTACAATGATGGTACCGTAACGGTTATAGATCCAAACATGCATAGAAGAAATATTTTTTTCAATGGGTTTAAAAATATCATTGATCTCATCATCGTTTGGTGAAAAGATATTTGGCAAAGTAATGCCCGATGAATCGGCGATCCTGAAACTATAATTGGATGTATCGTTACAACCAAGGCTACCATATTCGATCAATGAAACCGAATAACTGCCGCTAACGCTGTAATTTTTTACCGTATTTAAAGAAGTAGTATTGGCCGACAGATCATCGCTGAATAACCATTGGTTAGAAAGGCTGTTGCTCGAATAGTTTGTTAGGATCAGTTGATTTGGATAACCCACCGTATTTAAGCTGGCGTTAAACGCTGCGTGCGCCGAAGGAGTGACGGTAATAGTGCTGGTGGCTACAGATGTGCCGGTTGCATTAGTTACCACCAGGTTTAAAAAATAGGTGCCTCCAAGGCCAAAGGTAAAAGTAATAGAAGGACTGGTGTAATCGGGTAAAGCAATAACCGACCTGGTTGGCACAATCGACCAGTTATAAGACGTTGGAGAGTTGGTGGTTTGTGTGGTAAACGTTAAAGAGTTACCCGAACATAGAGTTGCCGAAGTGCTAACAATAGTAGCCGTAGGCACTTGAGCAACGGCACCAAAATAAATAAACAGCAGAACTAATGTTTGTACAAACTTACTCATAGAAGTTCTATAAATTTACTAAAAATTCCAATGTATTTACATTATCGGCAAAATCAGTAATAACAGGTTGTTGTGAATAACCAAAAGGGATGTTTTTTTTACCTACGACACATTGTAATTCTTCGCTTACTGAGCCTAAATAATCGTTTAGTTCTTTTTCGTTCTCGTAATATTGATAATATAAAACCCCTACAGGCGAGTGAACATCGGTATTTTCGCGTAGAAGCACAAAATTATTGTCTAAAAACGCCATAGATTCAAGTAAATAAATAGCGCGGTGATAATCGTAATTATTGCCGTATTTTTTATTATTTACAACAAAACCATAATCAATAATAGCCTCAAAAAAAGCATCGAGAGTGTAGCCTTTTGGCACCATTAGTTTATTTACGTTCCGGCAACCCATACCAAAATAAAGGAAAATATCCCGCCCCAGATTTTTGAGATCAGTTACGGTTTCGTTGCCTGTTAAAATAGCAACAGAGCTGCGGTTTTTACGGATAATATGCGGATATTTTTCAAAATAATATTTGAAATGCTGCGCCGTATTGTTACTGCCTGTTGCTATTACAGCGTCAAAAGCGGTTAATTTTCCTTCGGCAAATAAGATCAGATCTTCAAAGCCCGGCTCGTAATGCGTTAATAATTTTAAAAAGAAAGGCAATAGCACGTTATCATCGCCAGAGAGCTTTATTAATACTTTGTTACCCGATAATAACACACATAAAATATCATGAAAACAAACCAACGGAATATTGCCGGCACAAATAACAGCAACCGTTTTAGGCGTTTTTTCCTTTATTGGCTTACAGAATTTAACAAGATCGTCTTCCTTCAAAAGCATACCAACGTTAATTATAGATTCTTTAACAAACTCTGGAATGAACCAGTTATTGTAAATATGGGCCATTTCCATAAGCTTGTCTAAGCCCTGATGGAGCTGAATTTCGTCGGGTTTTTGCTGTCCAAAATGACGGTTTATAAACAAACCCATTTGCACAAATCCATCTATTCTTTGTTTTAAAGTCATAAAATTTGGTCGTATATTTGCAAACTATAAATTAAAAAACAAAACTAAGTAAAAAAATGGCAATTAAGATAACCGACGAGTGTATTAATTGTGGTGCCTGCGAACCGGAGTGCCCTAATAATGCTATCTATGAGGGTGGGGCAGAATGGCGTTTTGCCGACGGTACAGGCGTAAAAGGCGAGTACACCGGTAAGAACAGTGGTGAAACCGTGGATGCAGATGCGCCACAAACACCAAAAAACATGGATGTTTATTTTATCGTAAGTGATAAATGCACCGAGTGTAAAGGATTTCATGACGAGCCACAGTGTGCGGCCGTTTGCCCTGTAGACTGTTGTATATCTGATGAAGATAACGTAGAAACGGAAGCCCAGTTATTGGATAAAAAAGCATCGCTGCATTTATAACAGCAAGCCTTTAAATAATAAAAGCCCCGTATTCGAAAAAAATACGGGGCTTTTTTATTAATAAATAAAAAACAGATCCTTATTCGGTTTTCAATACCTTACACTTCCTTGTTTGATTCTGTGCGCTGATGATAAGCGTATAAAGCCCGGGGGTTGCATTTTTGATATCTGTTACCCTTACTTCGTTACCGGTACACTCACCTTTGTAAATAAGTGCACCGTTAACTGAATAAATACTCAACAGCGCGTTTGTGTTATTACTCATATTAAGAACAAGATCCCCATCTCCATCAAAAAAAGCTTTTACTTCCTGCGAATTCGTATTTTGTTTAATACCGCTGGCTAAACCTGTGCGGTAAATGATCTTGGACTTATTTGTAAAAAAAGAGGTAAAAGCGCTATTAGTTCCCAATTTAGCATATGAACCCGGAGCTAAACCGGTCATAAATGGTGCCCAGTTAACGCCCCCATCAACAGACGCTTTTACAGGATTGCCGCCGTTACAAACGGTGCCCCCGTCTACCGCAGCAACGATCATACCTGGTACCTGGGCAATGCAAAATATCTGGCAAAATCCGGCAAATACCGAAGCGTTAGCAGGGGCCCAGCTATTGCTGTTGTTTGTGCTTACATATAAACCGGTTCCACCTCCATCGCCGGCAAATAAATTTCCGCTATGGCGGGTCATTGTTCTGCTGTTAGCCATTCCTGAACCTGCTGCGCCAAACGTAACACCTTTATCAGTGCTTTTTTTAACACCACCCTGGCCGGCCACGTATACAGTATCGCCTTCCACATGCAGATCAAAGATTGGTAAAGTAGCTGGTAACCCCACGGCGGTATTCCAGGTGCTTCCGTTGTCGGCAGAGTAATATACACCACCTTTGGTAAAATTCTTATTGTACGAAACCAGAAGATGATTTCCCGAACGCTGTATATCGGTAACTGTTACACTGTCCATCGGTAACGGTAGCCATGTCCAGCTTGAACCACCGTTGGTACTTTTGTATAATCTTTTATCCGAACCTGTATAGATAGTGGTAACTGATTCTTCAAAAACAGATACCATGTTTATTGATGCTGTGGTAGCGGCTGAATAGGTTAATGAACTCCAGGTATTACCATTATCCGTACTTCTGTACAGGCCTTTGTTTGAAGCGGCATACATATTACCCCCAAAACCGGCAAACATGCCTACACTAGAGGCTGTATCTACACCTGTAGTAAGGTAGCCAATTTGAGTCCACTGTGCATAACTGTTATTTTGAAAACCAATTGCCAGTATAAATAATGTAAAGCGTGTAATTATTTTTTTCATGTTGTTTATTTTAAAACAAACTTAAAATCAATTATTACATCTTTAAATACCCATAGGAGGGTATATTTAGGGTTTTAAAAAATCACCGTCAATGATCAATAATTTCACACCTTCTTTTGAAACTGAGCGGTGTGAACTCAATTCATCCGAAACAATATAACACATACCTTTTGATAAAGTAAATTTTTCACCGCTTTGTAGTTCAGTTACAAATTCACCTTCAAGGCAATGCACAATATGGCCTTTCTGGCACCAGTGATCGGCTAAATAACCTTTGCTGTATTCTACAATTCGTACACGTAAGCCCTGTAACTGTATAGTTTGCCAATACGATGTGCCTGTTTCGCCTTTGTGCTCCACCTTTTCAATGGCAGACCAATTGTAGGTTAGGAATGGGATGTTGGACATAGTTTAAATTTAATAATATTAAAAATAAGAATTTAGCTGAGAGAATACAAAATAGGTATTTTTACCTATAACCGAAGGCAAAAAATAAATCTATCTTTACACTATAAATTACCCTATGAGATTTTTCAAAACAATTATAATAGCAGCTTTACATTTGCTTTCAATTGCTACAAACGCGCAAAAATTAAAACCGGGTTTTGATAAAACCGAATGTATTGAAATGCTGAGGATAGCGCAATTACAGGCTTTGGATACGAGTACCTGGAAACAAAAACGCGCTGTGCCCATGCCTCAATATTTTAAATTTATTTACCGCTCTAAAGCTATTGGTCTGCAAAATGTTTGGGATCTTTGGCTCAACGAAGATTCTGTTGCTGTAATTAGTGTTCGTGGTACAGATATTAATCCTAATCCTGTTAGCTGGCTTGCTAATTTATATGCAGCCATGGTGCCGGCCAAAGGCGCGTTAGAGTTAGAGAAGAATTTTATTTTTAATTACAATTTTTCCGAAGACCCAAAAGCGGCGGTGCATGTAGGTTTTTTAATTGGGACCGCGTTTTTAGCCAGGGATATTGTTCCAAAAATAGATTCGCTTTATAAGAAAGGAATTAAAAATTTTATTATTGCCGGTCATAGCCAGGGTGGTGCTATTACATATTTGCTTACTTCGCACCTAGAGAGTTTAAAAAAACAAAACGTTATTGCAAATGAAATTCGTTTTAAAACCTATTCGAGTGCAGCGCCCAAAGCCGGCAATTTATATTATGCTTACGAGTACGAAAACCTTACGCGTAACTGGGCTTTTAACTCTGTTAATACCAGCGATTGGGTGCCCGAAGTGCCTTTCTCTATACAAACTGTAAATGATTTTGGAGATATCAATCCTTTTAAAGGTGCCAAGCTGGTGATCAATAAACAAAAATTTGTAACTAAACATGTATTGCGCCATGCTTATAAAAAATTAAGCAAGCCTGCTATAAAAGCACAAAAGAACTACGAAAAATATTTAGGCAACCTTGTTTCTATTGCAGTAAAAAAGAATTTACTCGAATTTAAAGCGCCAAAATATTATAAGAGCAATAACTACGTGCGTATTGGTACCACCATTGTTTTGTATGCGGACGACGAATACAAAAAGGTGTTTTCGCAAAACCCAGAAGAGGTTTGGTTAAATCATTTTATTGACCGGTATATATATCTGGTAGAAAAATTGAAATAATTTTTTTACAAAAATCCTCCAAAAGCCCTTTTTTAAAGGCGAATTTTTAAAACCATTTTACGGCTTTGGTCTTAATATCAATTTGCCCGCGTTTTCCGCCTTTTTCAATATCTACCTGTCCTATAGAATTTGGAAGCCAGATCTGATCGTACTCAAAAGGGATAACCTCTACGCCTTTAGCGTCAATATATCCCCATTTACCATTTTTGCTTACAACTATATAGCCTTCTTCCATCATAAAACGTTTATTGCTTTCGCTGAAGCCGCTTGTGCTGCCTGCATCTTTTACTACATCTACAATTTCTTTATAATCGTCAAATAAAAAATCAATGGCTGTTTCGTTCTTAGAATTAATGAAGCCTATCTTTTTTCCTTTTTGTACCAGGGCAATTCCATTTTCAAAATTTGTTGCCACAGCATATTGGCACTCTATAACCACTTTACCGCTTTGATCAATGTAACCATAATTGCTTTTATAGTTCTTGTCAATACTTACCCTGGCAAGCCCGTCGCTCCATGGGCCAATATAATCATAACTAAAAGGGGTTAAAGTTTCGTTATTGATACTTAACAAACCCCATTTAGTATATTTTATTTGGGCACGCACAACACCGTTGTTCACCGTTTTAAGATCGGTGTATAATGGTGGGATCGCTAATTTTCCGACCGAGTCTACAATTCCGAACTGGTATTTATTATCTGCTTTTTTTCCAACTTTAAAATAACCGGTACGAAAATAATCGTTCTCAATAGTAGAATAGGCAGGCTCTATCACCATTTTACCTTTTATATTTATAACACCATATAACTCCAGGCCATTTACCATTTTTGATACCGGGCAGTAATTGCCGGAAAATTCGTGGGCATTGTAAAACGTTGCTCCGTCAAATAATTTCTTGCCTTCGTTATCTGTAAAAAAACGCTGACCATTAGCCGTGCCGGCTCTTTTAATGTCCATCCAGTTGAGTTCTTTTGGTTGTGAAGCAACCGTTGTTGTATCTGTTTTGTGTGAAGCGGAATTACCGCAGCTATCTAAAATAAGCAAACAAGAGATCAAAAAAAGGGAATGGATAAGGTGTGAAGGCATTTTAATTTTCATATAATCTGGTTTTAAAATTTATTTTGAAGGCGTAAAGCTAAAAATTAAAAACAAACGAAACTTTAACTTAAGTTAATAAAAATTGCCAATGGTTATAAAAATCTAAAAAAATAACGAAAATTTAGACGCGGATTATTTTACTTTTTCCTTTGCGCTTTTAATGGCTTCTTTTTGGTTGGGGTTAAAGCGCCATATGTTGCAGTAACCGCGGTTATAACACGATTCGCAATGGCATTTGAATATAACAACCTCTTTACAGGCGTCATTACAGGTTTCAAAATCGGCAGCAGCATATTTAGCAACATTTTTTAATACGGTTAACTTGTCGGAGATAAGGTGTTCTTTTCCTACAATGATCAATTTGTATGCATCCGGTGTAAAATATTTATCTATAACTGTTTGAATATTTAGCAGGTTTATGCCGGATAAAGTTATAAGATAATTTGTTCTTGAAGCGAAGTCATAGATCAAAGGATCATAAAAAGATAAAATGCTTTCCGGATCGTTGTATTTTAGATAATTACTTTTTATTTTTTTTATGGTTTTTTCAAGGGCACTTTGTGTAATTTTTAATTGATGAAATCTTTTTAACGTTGAATCGAATAACTGAACGGACTTTAGTATATTGGTTTGGTTAGTAACACAATTAACCTCGATAAGATCGCCGGTGTATGCGATGGGCGTTAGTTTCAATGAATCAAAATCTTCTATTTCATTTCTCAGGCTTTCTTTTAAAAAACCGTTAAATAAACTACAGACTGCCAAAAATGCTGTGTAATCTGGCGATTTTGGAGCTGGTGCCGGTTTTATCCATTGCAAAGTATAGCCCTGTGAACTTTGTTTGTTCACAAAAGCGATCTCTTTGTTTTTAAATTTCGGGATCTTAGGTTCGGTAATTTCCTCTTTGGTTTCTTCATGCAATTGCCTCCATTTAATAAAGTGTTTTGCAATTATTTTTTTTGTTACATTAATATTGAAATTGCCGCAGATAAGTATAGAAGATCTTGCCGGTGTATAATTATCCCCATAAAATAACCTTAATTCTTCTGGCAATACTTTTTGAACCTGGTATTGGCAATAGGTTCTGCCTAATGGATGTTTAATTCCATAAAACAAAAGATTCTTAAAAATGTCCGACAATTGCAATGCACTCATGTTTTCCGTGTCCAGATCTTCGCATACGGTCGATACGATCCTATCCATTTTATCTCTGGTGAACGACAATCTGCAAAGCGTTGTGCATAACAATTCTATCTTTTTATCGAGCTCGGTATTTAAACAGTTGCCTTTTAGTATAGTTTGCCCGTTAATTGTTTCGCAACTGAAGCGGTTTTCTTTTTTTAGAAAAGACCCTTGTTTTTCATTTAAAAATTCATTGATCAGTTGTTGTACAATATCGCTATAACCAACCTGGCATTCTGATTCGCTTTTTTTTCCACCGTTTATTATTAGCTTTAGGCTTAAAACGGGTTCTTCGCCATATTGTAACAGGTATACTTTTAAGCCACTGTTTAGCGTTAGTGAATCCAGTTGCGGGATCTCGCGCGCATAGGCTTTAATACCGAAAATAAAAAACAATACCGTTATTAAACGCATACAACTTTTTTGTGTAAGCATAAGGTTGCCTACGGGTTAAAATAAAATATGAATAAAAATTAAAAAGCCTTTATGGCTTATTTTGCACAACCGTTTCAACCAGGTCGTTAATTAAAAGTTTATCGCCGGCTTCTATATCGTTAAAAAATAAAAGCAGTTCTACTTTGTTCTTAAAGATCATTGGCAGGTCTTTTCCTTTATAATCTTTAATAACACCGAGTCCCGAATAATAATGAGAGATAGCTATTGGGGCCAATTGTTTTCCGTCTTTTTTTATTAATACTATATCTTTAAAACCTTCTTTCAACAAAAGAGCGATCTCTTTATCTGTTTTTCCTTTCAACCACACGGCCTTTATGCCGGGCACACTTTCAAGGCGGCTGCAACTTACGGTTCTTACGGTTTCTTTAGTACCAAGGTTGTGCCGCACTTTTTTGCCTTTACTGCGGCCTTTTATCACTGCTCCCGGAAATTTGTATACGTGCAATAATTCGCAAATAGAAGAGCCGTTGTAAATTGTTCCCGAATAGGTATTCGCTTTTACAGGTTCTGCCGGTATATAGAATCCTGTTTTAGACGCATTTGAAAAGTTATTGTCCTTTTTTTCGCTTGCAGAAATGTTTTTTGAAAATATATTTTCAGTCGTAAGTGAACTGTCAGCTTTTTTTGTACTTACATTAACAAGGTTTATTTTTGTAACAGGCAAACGATCTTTTGAATTTACAATTCCTTTTATTTCAGAGTTATTTACTGGTAGTTCTGTTATTTTCCTGTAAGGAGTGTTTTCATTCTCGGCAATTTTAATTTTTTGAATTATACTACGCAGCTTTGGAACTTTTTTATTTAGAGATAGTTCGTTTGCACAAACAGTAGTTGTGTTTTTTGTGATAAAATATAAAGCAATAACAAGCACACTGGCGCTAAAACCAAAATATTTAAATTTTGACAGCCAATTATGGTTTATCCGGGATGGATCTTTTAGTTCCATTTTGGCATCGATCTTTTTCCATAGATCCGTTGAAGGCTCATGGCTGTCAAATTTATGCCGGTGAAGGTTTATGAATGTTTTTAATCTGTCGCTCATTTGTTATTTTTTTGTACTAGTTCAATTAATTTTTTCCTCGCGCGGTTGTATTGTGATTTTGAGGTCCCTTCACTTATTCCAAGTAACTCTGCAATGTCTTTATGCGATTGATCTTCGAACAGGAATAGCGATAGAACCGTGCGGTAACCATCGGGTAATTGTGCCACGCAGCTTTTAATGATTTCTACATCCAGCTCTGTTTTTTCTTCGGTATCTGTCTCTTCTTCTTCCTGGGTAAAAGACATATCGTCCAACCGAACCAAATTTGGTTTTCTTTTTTTGAGTACATCTAAAGAGCCGTTAATCACTATTTTTTTTAACCAGGCGCCAAAAGAATAGACCGGATCATAAGCGCCTATTTTTTCAAAAGCCTTTAAAAATGAATCCTGCAGCACCTCTTCGGCTTCAAAGGTATTATTCAATATCCTGAAAGAAACATTGAACATGGCTTTGGCATACAGGTTGTAAAGCTCATAAAACGCCTTTCTTTCGCCTTTTTTGCAGCGGTCGATCACGGCAGCGTTTACTTCTGTATAAATAGTGGTATTAGCCATATTTTACACTAAATACGACAAAAAAGATAAAGGTTGCACCATTGGGCCAAAATTTCTGAAATGTTAAAGGGATCGCTGGATGTAAAATTCCCTAAATACACAGCAAAATCCCCCTTGCGGCGTATCTAAAAAATCTTATTTTTGTGAGCCTTAATTAATATGGTTTTTAGCAGTATAACGTTTTTGGTTTATTTCCTCCCGGTATTTTTACTGCTGTACCATTTAGCGCCAAATAAATTTAAAAACGCTGTTATTTTAATTGCCTCCGTTTATTTTTATAGCTGGGGCGGACCAAAATTCATCTTTGTAATTCTGGGCACAACTTTTTTGGATTATTTTTTGGTGAATGCCATGCACAACCAAAAAACACAAAAAGCCAAAACAAAATTCTTAATTATTTCGTTATGCTTAAATCTTGGCCTTTTATTTTATTTTAAATACTGCAATTTTTTTATTGAGAACGTAAATGCTTTGTTTGGTACCGATATTAAATGGGTAAAAGTATTGTTGCCAATTGGTATTTCGTTTTACACATTTGAAAGTTTGACATATGTAGTGGATGTTTACCGTGGTATTCATAAGCCGCTAAAGAATTTCTGGCATTATCAAACCTATATTCTATTGTTCCCAAAGTTGATAGCCGGGCCAATAGTACGTTATCACGATATTGCTGATCAAATTACAAATCGCGAAAAAAATTATACACCCAATGTAAAACTCAGCGGCTTTTTAACTTTTTGTATTGGTCTCGGTAAAAAAGCCATCATAGCCAACACCATTGGTATGCAGGCAGACGCCGTATTTAAATTGGCGCCCGAACAAATTGATACTGCTGCAGCGTGGGTTGGGGCGTTGGCATATACCTTCCAGATCTATTTTGATTTTAGCGGCTACAGCGATATGGCAATAGGGTTGGGAAAAATAATGGGATTCCGGTTCCCCGAAAATTTTAATAATCCGTATACCTCGGCAAGTATTACCGAATTTTGGCGCAGGTGGCATATTACTTTAGGTACCTGGATGAAAAATTATTTATACATTCCGTTAGGTGGCAATAAAGTATCTAATTCAAAATTATACCGCAATTTAATTATTGTGTTTTTGCTTTCGGGCTTATGGCATGGTGCCAGTTGGAACTTTGTTTTGTGGGGGGCTTACCACGGTTTATTTTTAGTTTTAGAAAGGTTGTTCCTGGGCAATGTATTTCAAAAGCTTGGTAAATTTATTGCCGTACCAATTACCTTTATTATTATTGTTACCGGCTGGGTATTGTTCCGTAATGAAGATCTGCACTATGGTCTGCATGTGATCAAACAAATGTTTGCCTTCAATTTCTTTGATGGTAAGTTTGCCATGAACAACGATTTTATTTGTATGGCAGTTATTGCTTTATTATTTTCTTTCTTTGCTATTACCAGCAAAACAAAACAATTGCAGGATAAAGTGTATGGCGAGAATTTCTCTGATAGCGGCAAGTGGCTGGCGGTTATAACCGGTATAGTTTTATTTTATATATCATTAAGTTACATTTCAGCGTTGGATTTTAACCCTTTTATTTATTTCAGGTTTTAATGGCGGTTAAACAAAGAACATATTCAATTCATCATGTGGTTATTTTAATAGCCCTGGCCTGGCCTATGGTCTATGCAATGATCAAATACCAGTCGCGTGATGGGGCGGAGGATATTACATACAATAAACCAAATCTTGTTGGTTTGGTGATCTCCGATGAAAAACCAAAATTCTCAACCGCTTCATGGCTGGATGGTTCATACCAGTCTGCCGAAGAAGATTACAATAACGACCATTGGGCCTATAAAGAAAAAATGGTGCGGTTAAATAACCAGTTCTATTTTGAAGCTTTTAATCAGATCCGTGTAAACGGATTTGTATTAGGAAAAGAAGATTATGTGTTTAGTGAGAGTTATATTTTTTCTGCCTTTGGCGACGACCTCATGCCTGAGCAAAAAGTAAAGAACCTGCTGCAAAAAGCAAAAGTGATACAGGATACGTTAAAGAAAAAAGGCATTGATCTTATGTTGGTATATGCTCCCGGCAAAGGAGCTTCCTGTAAAGAATTTATCGAAGACAAATATGTTCATCCGGTGGCGGTTACCAATCATGATTTTTATGTAAGTAACAGTAAAAATTTGGGCGTAAATTATTTAGATCTTTATGATTATTTCGCAAAGATAAAACCAACAGCGCAGTATCCTTTATTTCCCAAATTTGGCCATCACTGGAGTTATTATGGCGAGTGTTTAGCAGTGGATACCATTATTGGGTATATCGAAAAATTACACCATTGCGATATGCCCGATCTTTTATGGAATAAGATTGATGTGGTGGATACAGCCCGCAGCCGTGACGCCGATGTTTTAAAAAGTATGAACTTAAATTCAAATCCAGAGCAAAAAATGAAACTAGCCTATCCTGTTATAGGATTTGAGAACGATAGTTTAAAGAACAGAACGCGCGTGCTTACAATTTCTGATAGTTACTGGTATGGCCCGGTGTATATGGGCATTGGGCAAAACTGTTTTGCTAACGGGCAATTCTGGTATTACGCCAACCGGGTGGTGCCATCACCTCGCCCTGGCGAAAAAGTAGAAGTTTGGGAGCTTGATCTGAAAAAAGAAGTTGAAAGTAACAATGTAATTATGATCCTTTATTCCGATGGAAATTTACCAATGTTTGGCAATACATTTATTGATGATGTTTATGAATTGTATACATCGCCAAAAACATATTACCCACGCGCCGAAAAAAATAAACAAATACAGGTGTACGCCAAACAGGTTCGTGAAACTCCGGCCTTATTGAAAAAATCTACTCAAAAAAGTAACGATCTCCGCATTCCGTTAGATAGCGCCATTAAACTGGATGCGATGAAGATGGCGGGATTTTTGAAATGATAAATGTTGAATGATAAATTGTAAATGAAGATGAAAAAAATAATTATTGTTTTTGTGTTGATTGCCGGAATTGCTAAAGCCGATGAAGGTATGTGGATGCCACAGTTAATTGAGGCTTTAAATATTAAAGACATGAAAAAAAATGGCTTTAAACTAACAGCACAACAAATATACAGCATCAATAAAGCAAGTATGAAAGATGCAGTTGCTATATTTGGCGGTGGTTGCACAGCCGAAGTGATCTCTAACAAAGGATTGATCTTAACCAATCACCATTGTGGGTTCTCTTCTATTGCAGGTTTAAGCACTGTTGAACATGATTATTTAAAAAACGGGTACTGGGCCATGAAAGGTTCAGAAGAGTTACCTTGCCCGGGTTTAACAGTAACATTCATTAAACGCATTGACGATGTAACGGCAAAAGTAATGGCCTCTTTAAAACCCGGCTTTACCGAAATACAGAAAGATTCTGCTATACAGGCCACTGTAAAAATATTAGAGAAAGCAGCTAAGGAAGGTACTTACGATGCGTTCATTCGCCCGTTTTATTATGGCAACGAATATTATTTATTTGTAACCGAAACCTTTAAAGATATCCGCCTGGTTGGAACACCTCCAGAAAGTATTGGTAAATTTGGCGGAGAAACCGACAACTGGGTTTGGCCAAGACATAATGCCGATTTCAGCATGTTCAGGATCTATGCAAACAAAGAAAATAAACCCGCAGATTACAGTGCAGAAAATGCCCCTTTCGTACCGATCTCTTCATTTCCTATTTCTTTAAAAGGCGAAGAAAAAGGTGACTTTACAATGGTATATGGTTTTCCGGGGAGAACACAAGAGTATTTAACTTCCTATGCCGTTGATCTTTTGATCAACCAGCAAGATCCTATTCGTATTGGTTTACGCGAAAAGCGTTTAAATATTATGGATGAGGATATGAAAAAGAACGATACCTTGCGATTAATGTACACCGCTAAATATGCGGGTATTGCCAATTATTATAAAAAATGGAGTGGGGAAGTACAGGGTTTACAAAAATCAGACGCGGTAAATAAAAAGAAAAAACAGGAAACTGATTTTTTAACTTTGGTTTCGTCTGATCCGGCAAAAAAAGAAAAATACACCAACCTGTTTAACGAATTTAAAACTACTTACCGCGAGTACGCACCGTTAAGCAAACAATACGATTATTTTACTGAATGCCTTTGGGGCATTGATGCCTTCAGGCTTTCGGCGAGTTTTATGCCGGTGTTTTCAGAACTAAAGAAAAAACAACAAGGCAAAGACAATAAATTTGATGCTGTATTCAAAGACACTAAACCCGTTCTTCCTTTTAAAAATTTTAATAAAGAAACAGACCGTAAAATTTGTAAGGCTATGTTGGAAGTTTATCTTGCTAATATTGGTCGCGAATTTGTTCCACGCTTTTTAGATTCTCTTTTAACGGTACATAATGGCAATGTGAATAGCTTAACAGATTTTTTATATAACAACTCCAGTTTTATTGATAACGAAAAAGCAAAAGCAATGTTCAGCGATTTTGAAAAAAGCGCTTCGTTGTATGAAAGAGATCCAATGTATATGCTGGCCTCAAGTATTTTACTTCATTATCAAAAAACAGTGATCCCTCAAATTGGTTATTATGATCGCCAGATCAATGAGCTTCAAAAAACATACATGAAAGGCCTGACCGAAAATGTAAAGGATAAAAAATTCTACCCGGATGCAAACAGCACGTTGCGTGTAGCCTTTGGTAAAGTGGCAGATTATGAGCCGCGTGATGGTGTACAATACTTACATTACACAACAATTGATGGTATGGTGGAGAAAAATAAAACGGGTCTTGAAGATTTTTATGTAAAACCACGTTTGATAGAATTGTACGAGAAAAAGGATTACGGGCAATATGCAGATAAAAATGGTAAACTCAGAATTGCATTTACAGGTAGTAACCACACCACAGGCGGTAACAGCGGTAGCCCGGTAATTAATGCCAATGGTGAGTTGATAGGCACTAATTTTGACAGGAACTGGGAAGGTACCATGAGTGATGTGATGTATAACGGTAGCTTTTGCCGTAACATTGTTTTAGATGTGCGCTTTACTTTATGGATGGTAGATAAATACGCCGGCGCCGGTTATTTACTGAACGAGATGAAGCTGGTAAAGTAGTCTGAACCAATTAACCACATTGACACATAGTAAATTTTACACCAATTTATTATAAGGTCATACAATTATTCGCCAAAGGTGAATAAGATCTATGCTCTTCTTTTATTAATTTTTTTCTAAAAAAACTATATATCTACGTGGTGTTATTTTGCAATGCATTTTGGCATGTGCTTCACGGTAAAATTAACCGAATTGGCAATAAAACATTTTTCGTTAGCTGCACGGTGCAGGTTATTTGCTTTTTCTATCTGCGAAGCATTGGTAATAGTAACGGTAGGGTATAAGGTTACTTCTTTAAATTGCCCGCCACCACTTGCGTTTTGTATCATAACGCCTTCGGCATTGTCAACATAGTCTACAACAACAATACCATTATCTGCGCAAATATGTAAATACCAAAGCATGTGGCATTGCGATAACGCGGTCAGTAAAAAATCTTCAGGATTATGTCTTGTTCCGTCGCCTCTGAAAGGTGTATCGGATGAGCCTAAAATATCGGGTTTGTTTTTGATTGATACTGTGTGATTGCGGCTATATGCCGCGGCATTAATAGTTCCCTGGCCGGTATTGCCTGTCCAGGTAACAGTTGTTTTGTAGTGATGTTCTTTTTCCATATTATGATTTATAACTACATAGGCGCATAGTTTTAGTTTCTATTTTATTATTAAAGTTTACATAGCAAGAAGCAAAGCTTCTTCTTTGTGGCCTTATGTATTCTCTAACTATGTTTGTATGTGTTTAATTTTTTATTTTGTTTCAATTGGCATTTGCAGTTTTGCTTTATTTATTTGTCCACCATTCAACGATCTTATATAAACCGGCGCAGGTGTTTTATCCCCGGGCTTTTTCTTTTTTAGTGCTGGTGTCTCAACGCCTGTCCAGTCCCCACTTTTGCACCAGCCGGTGATCTCCCCGCCATCAACAATTAATTTGGCGCCTTTTTCTAATTTTATTTTTCCGTTAATGGCCATTGCTATTTTACATTTTACAGTAAGTGTTGCGCCTGATCTTACTACAATATCGTTATACATCTGAATGTCAAAATCCCAGGTTTCATTTGTAGAAATGGTCCAGGTATTTTTATGATCACTTTCCAGGTCTTTTGCAAATTGCCTTAGATTACGGCCCATGTTAAAATTAAAATGCATGCTGCGGATCCTTCTTCCCATTTGTAAAGGCGACATCCATAAATTGTAACGCTGCCCGCCCATAATATTATTACTTGTATCTGGTGTTGATTCGTAGCAGGATAAACAGGGAGCGTTTTCTGGTTTTGTGGTGGCTTCTTTTTCGTGCTGGCACGCAGGGTTATTATTTGGAAAAACATCGCTTAAATAATCCTGCATGCCGCACGCGCCATTAAAATTTTGCCAGTCCGAGCCGCCACCAATACCATTTATGTATGTATGCCCAAGGCCAAAGGCGTGACCTATTTCATGCAATAAATGCGAACGTCCGAAAACCGGATCGCCGGGACTCATACTCGTTACCACGGCAGCATTTCCTTTATAACTTGAAAGATGGCCGGGTCCTGGGTTTGCATTTATAACTATTGGCATACCTTCTTCTAAACGTTTTGGATCTGTTTTTTCAATTTCTTCAAAAAGCGCCTGGTCGTTAAACGAAAGATAAAGTTCGGGTTTGGTATAAAAATAAATATTGGTGATCTCGTATTGTATTTTTGAATCGTGGATGTAAGGCGATTTGAAGTTTGCAACTTCGTAAGAGGCTTTCCGTTTAACCGAAAACCGCTCCTGGTTACCATTTGTAATAGAATCAAAAAGATGCTTTAACGCAGGTACGCCGCTTTCTTTATTATCATTTGTTTGCCAGCGGCCATTATCTTCAACCGGTTTAAAAACATGTATGGTAAGTTTTAAAATAATTACCTGCTGTTTTTTTTGGGGAATATAAAATGATTGCTGACCATATTTTTTTGCATAAGGATTGGATAGATAATTGCAGGAAGGGGTAGGTGTAATGGCTGTACTTACAGTACGGTTAATTTCTGAAGAAATATTTTCCTGCGAAAATAATAATGAGGGCTTGATAAAAGTAATCGTCGCGAAAAAAAGAAGTTTACATCCAAATATTTTTTTGTAGCACATTTATTTAATTTATGATCGTTTATATTTTTCTGCCAGCTTTTTAGGTGCTACATTGCAGTAAGAAACGTTAAGCGCATCCAGAAGCATGTCCTTTCTTATTTTTTTTAATACAACACAAGTATAGCCTTTTTTACCCCAGGCGCCAGGCACGGCATAGATAACGGTTTTGTCAAAAGCGCAAAAAACAGATTGTTCTATATCGGTAAATTTTAGAACAGCAGTTTGGGTTTTCAGGTCAAGGGTCGCAAATATTTTTTTATTAACTCTAAAAGAAGTTTTTTCGAAATGTGGAGATTCAAGAGCTTGCTCGTATGATAGGGCAAGCTTTCTGAAATTTTCGATACTAACCATTTTGGATCCAGCTTTTGTATGTCATTTCATACTTTATTTCGCCTTTATTTACAGTGCCGGTTTTTATCCAGCCTAATTTTTCATAAAATTTTTCAGCTTTTGTATTGGGCGATGTGCCAAGCCAAACAGGCGTTTTTGTTTGATCAAAATACCAGTCCATCATCCGGGTGTAAAGCTCTTTTCCAATACCCTGCGATTCGAATTCGGGTTTTACAAATAAAGCCCAGATATTATTTTCTTTAAGATCAACAATAGAAAAACCAACAATGGTATTATCTATTTCACACACCCAGCCTTTGCCACGGTTGGTGATAAACTCTTCGCAATCTGCATCACTAACCAATGCCGGATTAGACAAAGTATTCTCTTTTACAGAATTACGAACTACCTGGATGCCTTTAATGTCTTTAACTTTTGCTTCTCTATACATGATAAGGTTAATAACATTAAATATACAAATTTGTATTTTATTAAACCTTAATTTTTTCCTTTTGAAGCGGTTTTGGTATAAAAAGAAACCGTGGCATCGCCCGAGGATGCATTGGGCTCATATAACAAACGGTATTTGGAGCTAACCCATTCGTAATTTTCTTTGGGTTTGTTAAGTTTAACAGGTTCGCCGTAATTTTCTTTCAGGTTTTGAAGCAGCTTACTACCTGTTGCGCTTTTGGTTTGCAGGGTTATGGCCGATAATTTATCTTTAAAAAAAGTAACTCTCACATATTCAAATTCGGCCCCTTTAATGTTTGGCTGTTCTACAGTATACAATTTTGTATAACCTTCTTCAATCTCGAGAGTTAAATTTTTGTATTGCCCGGGTGAACTACCGAATGTATATGTTTCAAATCCATTTTTCTCATCGAGTTTATTTGTTTGAGCAGAGCCTAAAAAAGGAATTAAAAAAAGAAGAACTATTTTTTTCATGTGAGAGAGTTTTTCATACGCTTAAAATTTAAAACTAAGGCCGGCGGTTAAATAAGAAATGCCGTAGCCTACTTCTCCAAACAAGGCAACTTTTGGCACAAAATACCAGCGGCCACCAACAAATAACGAACCCGTTGGAGCAATACTACTGTAGCTGGCTTCATAATAATGAATGTTCGGATCAGGACTATTGGATTCAAATTTATGTGCGGCATAACGTATTCCTAAAATGGCACCAAAATATAATTCGGCGTTATTGGTATTTAAAAGATCAAGGTGGTAAGCGCCTCTTGCGGCAAGTACCATAAAGTTCCACCTATTCCTGTAATAATACGTTCCGCCATTGTAATAATAATTGTTGAATTGATAGTAGGCTGTTTGATAACCAAGATATGCACCTATACCCAAATAACCAGGACCAAGAGGTTTTTTATACGCTTGTTCGTAGGTAAGACTAAATGCAGGGCTCGACCTGTAAGTATAACCAAAACCGCGGCCATAATGATAATAGTTGCCTCCGCCAAAACCAATGCCAACATTTAGCACATGGGTATTCTCATCAAAACATTTTCCGCCATCGCTTGCAGTTGCATACAGGTTTGTTTTTTTATCGGCGCTTTGCGCAATTAATAAAGAGGAAGTTAAAAATAAAGTTGAAAGGGATAATAATTTAATTTTTTTCATAAATATTTTTTTTGCTATTTTTTTTCGGTTTTTAATATTCGGTTTATTTCTTCTTCAGCAGAGGCAATGATCTCATAGGATTTTACTTTTATGCTATCTAATAAGATTTCATCATTCTTGCTTAAAAAGTTCTGCGTTGTTTTTATCAGGCTTTTACAGTATTCAACTCTTTCGGCCATTGTCATATTTTTAAATACATCTGCATATACTGTATCTAGTTCGGTTAAGTGCTTAGTCATAATCTTCATCAAAATTTATCATACATCAATTTTTTTATTTTGGGATAAGTTGGTATTAATTTTTGTGGGTTATTTTTTTTATAAATTTTTTGATCTTGGTTTTTAATTTGATCTTTTTCCACCAAATAACATCTTTATCAGTGTAAGTTGTTTTTATCAAAGAGACTTGTTGGTTATCATATACGCCGCTTTCGTTTGCAACAAGCACTTCAGATTTGTTATTGTTATTTGAAAACTGAACTGTGCCGGTAACAACACTTACTGTAACTTTTTTATCGGCCTCATATCCTTTTACATTAAAGGATGTTCCCATTACACGTGTTTTGGTTTGTTTGCAGGAAATAATAAACGGGGTTGAATTATGTTTGATCTCGAAAAAAGCCTCACCACTTAATTCGGTTGTTCTTTCCAGATCCCCAAATGTTGCGGGATAAGTTAGTTTGCTGTTCTTATTTAAATGAACGCGACTGCTATCGGGTAAATAAAAAACTTTTGATGAATCATAAGTTATCAATGTAATAAGTTCGGTATTCTTGTGTTTAACCATTTCTGGAGGTTCTGCGTTAACAATTTGTTTTTTTTCATCTGCAAATCCTGTTCCACCAGTAAAATATTTGATCAACACAAACGAGCTGACAAACAAGGCCAGCACGGCCGCAATTTTTAAAAGGGTAAATCTTGGTGCATCCTGTTCTTCAATAAATTTTGGTTCTGACTCTTTTAAAGATTTAAAATCTTCCCAGGCTTTTTCTGTATCCTGTGGCCTGGTAGATTTGAGCGAAACAGCAATCTTCCAGAATTCGGTTAAGCGTTCAAATTCTTCTTCGTTCTCAGGGCTTTCTTTAACCCAATCCAGGAGCTCTTTTTCTTCTTCCGGTAATGCATTGCCCGAAAGGTATTTGCCGATAAGTATATTTTTATCTGATTTCATTTATCCTGGACCCGGGTTAAATAGCCATGGTTTTAATAATAAGACCAAAAAAAAAGGGTTTACCCCCAAAAATAAAATTAAAAAACATGTAATTGCTTGATTTTGAACAAGTATAAATAATTTAAACAGTTAAAAATTCTTTTGGTAAATAAGATCTGAGCTCCTCTCGCATACGCTTGATGGCAATACCCATTTGATTCTCTACTGTTTTTGATGAAATATTTAGATAGCCTGCAATTTCTTTATACTTCATATTTTCGAACCGGCTTAAAATAAAAATGGCTTTGCATTTAGGGGGTAAACTATCCAGTGCAATCTGGATCTTTACTTCCAGTTCTTTTTGCATCATAACAGAGTCTGGTGCGCCCGGCGATTCGGTTTTAAAATAAGATAAGCGGGTGCGGTTCTGATGCTCTTCAAGATAAGTAATAGATAAATTAATAACGGATTTAAATAAATATGCTTTTGGATTAACAATAAAATCCAGATCGTTTTTTCTTCGCCATAGTTTTAGAAACACATCCTGAACAATATCATGCGACGCGTCTTTATCATTAATGATATTTTCCGCTACACTTCTGAGCGCCGCATAATTTGTTTTATAAATTATTTCAAATGGATCTTCCACCGGCAAAACATTTTGTTAAAGATACAAATCTTACCCGCAGTACTATTATGCATATAACAATTTAACTTTTTTCTTTTGTTTGGGAAACAAATTCTACACCCTTGTTTTTTTAATAGCTTTAAAAGCATTGAAAACACTGGCTTTAAAAAGAGGCACGAAATTTGTTTTTGATTTTTTGAAAAACAGAAAGCGCAAACAAAACACTATTTATTTTTCGTAATAAAAAAATGTATCACTAAATTAGTAATTATTTAAGCAGATCTTTACGCCTAACGGCGTATATTAATTCATCGAGGTATTCGCCATTCTTATAAAAACATTTTTCGATCTTAGCTTCCAGTTTAAATCCGTTTTTTTCAAGAACTTTTTGCGAAGCAGGATTTGTGCCAAAAGGCCTTGCATATATTCTTGCAATATCAAAGGTTTTAAAACCATAATCAACCATTTGTACAATTGCTTTTGATATAATACCATGCCCCCAAAATGGTTGCGCTAACCAATAACCTAATTCGGCATTTTTGCAGTAAACATCTGTTTGCGGATGAATGCCAATACCGCCAATTGCCTGCCCGTTAACGTCGATGGCAAAAACGTGGCGGGGATTTTCGCTGGTTGCAAATTCGATAAATTGTTTTCCGTTCTCCCTGGTATAAGGATGCGGAAATTTATTGGTCAGAAATTTTGCAATCTCTTTGTTGTTTGCAAATGTTACCAGATCATCCAGATCGGTTATGGCCCAGGAGCGTAGAGAAAAATCCATAAATAAAAAATAATAATAAAAGACAGCGTGTTAGAACTTACTTCTTAGCCTTGCGCGTTTACGTTTTGCTTTGATGATGTACCCGACGGTTAATTCAAGAGAGATATATGAATCTTTTTGCTTGTCGCCACGCTGTGCCGGCACACCGTATGAATCGGGCGATGTAGCGCCATAAATGGTTCCTTTGCTCGGGTCAGACATGGTAGCCGATAACGGTCCGTAGGCTGCCGCTAATGCTACGGGATCGTAATAAGTTGTAGCAACATCATCAATATAATCTGTAAATGTTTTACGCCACGAAAATTCGAGGCCAACACTCCATTGTTTATTGATCGTCATTTTGTAGAATGCGCCTAAAGGAATACAAACACTGTAGTTGGTGTATTTTTTTGGTCCGCCGGGTAATCCTTGTCCTTCGGTATGCAGCGGCATTAACTTAACATATTTGCCTGAAGGCGCTCTGCCTTTGGGATTATAATAGAATCCGCCAACACCGGCAAATACAAAAAATGAATGCGCAAGGCCTTTTGATCTTCTGCTTAATGTTCTTTTGATACCGTACCTGTTACCTGATTTGTTACTTTGGTACCCAATTTCAACACGGCCTGATAATTCAAAAATATTTGATTTGAAATTTAAATTTCTGTTATTCCTGAAAGGTTCTTTTGTTTGAGCGTCATCACCGGACACTATGAGATAATTGAATTTTCCGGTTAAATTTATCCAGGTTTCTAACTTGTAACGATAACCAACACCAAACGCTGTTTTGGTTTGAGAAAGATTAAGATCCACGGGGCTGTAGTCTTTTCCGATCTGGTTCCTTCCACCAAGATCACCCAAAAAGTTAGCAGTACCCATGGTAACAAAAACCTCTTTCCGGTATTTTTTCCAATCGCCGGGGCGTGTAAAATTCTGAGCCTCAGCAATTAAAATAAAAAAAGAAAGTGTTAGTAAATAAAGTACTTTTCTCATTTGAGTTTAATCCACTAAAAATAGGAAAAAAAACGTTAAAACGCATAGCTTTAACAATAATTTTATAAAAAGCTATTGTTAAGGCGTTTGTAACTAATTAAAAAACAAAGGGTTGAAATTGATCAAATACACTTTTTCGGTCGCCCTTGTAATAGCAGTGTATAACCATCTCATAAAACTCTCATCAATATTTTCTTCCTTTAAAAAGCCCTGATCTATGAATACCACTGGCCATTGGCCACCCTGCGATTTGTGGCAGGTAATGGCGTAACTGAATTTTACCTGTAAGGCATTGTAATACGGGCTATTCTTAAGATAGGCCATTCTTATCCCTTTTGCTGGTTCGTGGCTTACATCGGCCATTACAGATTCAAACAAATGTTTTTGTTCTTCCTGGCTTAAGGCAGGGTTATCTGTAAAAAGCGAATTGGTTATTACCTTAACCTGTTGTTCGGGCAGGTTAGGATAATCGACAAAGCGCACCTGGCATTCACAAAAATTAAAATCATATAAATCTTCGCGTTTAACAATGCGGGTTATCTCCACCATATCACCGTTTGCGATAAATCCCGCTTCGCCATTATTTTCGGGCAGCCAGAAATAATTATTTTTTACGATCATTAATTTATCGCCGCTGCAAAGATCTTCTTCATATAGTTTAATACGGTTGCGGAAACTTTGATTGAACAAATTAGCACGCTTGTTACTTCGGGTAATGATCACCATATTTTCTTCGCCATACTGCGAAATACAAGAGTTAATGCAGTCTTCCAGCTCATCGCCCGGCAGATCAATAAAATCTTTACCGCATATTAATTTTGGAAATTCAAAATGCTGGCTACCAATATTGTTTCTGATGTTGGTGGCATTTAATAAGATCCCGCTCTCCAAACGTTGTCGTGCCACTTCTTTTAATTCAAAAAAATTAATGTTTAAATGAAATGCCGTTTTTAAATAATGCTCATTCAATGCTGGACTTTCATTGCTGCCAACCGGCGGCAACTGGGCAGTGTCGCCAATCAGTATCAGTTTACAATTATCGCCGCTGTAAACATATTCAAATAAATTCTCAAGCAAACTGTTCATTAAACTTTCTCCACCCGAATCGGCACTGATCATAGAGGCTTCGTCTACAATAAACAACGTGTTTTTATGTAAATTTTCGGCCAGCGAAAAATAAAATGCACCATCGGCACCAATTTCTTTTCTGAATATTTTTTTGTGAATGGTTTGTGCTATTTTTTGAGAATACATGCTTAATACCTTGGCGGCTCTACCGGTTGGCGCTAATAAAACGCTTCGCCATTTTATTACAGGTAAGGCTTTTGTAAAAGCAGATATAAGGTTTGTTTTACCGGTACCGGCATAACCTCTTAAAATAAAAACGCTTCGTTCATTGGCGTTGAAAATAAATTCTGAGATCTTTTTTATAGCAATTTTTTGATCATCGTTTGCAGTAAAGGGCAAATAGCCCGAAACTGTTCTTTCAAAATCGTAAGGCGAATTTATTTTGGACATTAGGAATTAAAAGTAAATAAAAAAGCCACCCTAAACTGGATGGCTTTTAAAAATATTTAAGTTTTATTTAAGGCAGGTTAACCACAAATGTTTGTCCGTTGATCAAAACGGTAGCACTAAGATCGCAGGCGCCGTTTCCGAAATCGATCAAACGGGTAGGGCGGTTGCCCGGAGTATATGAAATGGTGCCGCTTACAAAGGGGCAATGATGAGGATGGGCATCAGGATGGCAAGTAAAATCCCTTACCAGGTCGTGGGCAACGGCAGTAAACGTTTCGCCTTTTGCATTTGTGCCGCTTGCGCTGCCATTTAATTTTACCTTAGCTTGTAGCCAGTTAATAGGCGTAGCCTGATCAACATAACATGGCCAATAAGTGGTAGTAAGTTCTTTTGTACGGTTGCAGCTCCATGAAATTGTGCCACCATTGCCGGCTTTAACAATAGAAATATTTGCAGTAACAGACCAGGTTAAGTTGGTGCCGGGATTGGTGCCGGTAGGTGTGCTTAATGGTGTTGTATTAGTAACCGTTTTATTGATAATATTTACCTGAGTACCATCAACAACATAGCTTTGGCTGGTAACACTCATTTTAAATCCGAAATGGCGGTAGCGTGTGGCAGAAGCCGGTGAAGCCGAATAATCATAGATCAATTTACCGGTACGTGTTTTTCCATCAGCGCCAACACAGCCAATTGATCCAAAATCTATAGTAACCACTTTTCCAACCACTGTTACAGTTGCGGTTGGCGAAAGTGCCAAAGCTTCCTGGCCACTGGCCAAACCGTTTGTTCTATAAGTTGATAATGTATAAGTATCGCATACCTGGCTTCCCATAGCATCAATATCGTTGGCATGATTTTCGGCCAGATTGTTATCTGTAGCTGTTGATTGTTCTGTATCCGGATCCTGGGGCTGTGTTTTTTCCTTTTTACGGCAAGATGTAAAAGTTAATGACCCTGCAATTAGTAAAGATGCCAGCCCTAAATAGATTTTTGAAGTTTTCATGTTAATTGGTTTATGTATTTTCATCTATGATAATAAATATACGAAAAGGTTTAATCGGTTTAAAAAAAAAATGTTTTATTTTTAAGAATACCTTAGATTTGTTGCCGGATGTTAGGAGAATATTATAAGGAAAAACTGGTTTTAACGAACAAAACCAACCAAAAGGAAGCCACTTCCTTATCTCTTTTTATTAGCCACCAGTCATTTATATTTTCTGTTTCTGACAAGGATTTTAAAAAAATAAACCAATTAGTTCACGTTGAACTGGTAAACCTGCCCGGCGCAACACAAAGTATTACCGAAAAAATTTCTTTTTTAGTAAACAACTACCAGTTGGCCCAAAAAAAGTTTGAGAGGGTAATTATTTCCATTTTGAGCAAAGATTTTACGTTAGTGCCAGAGGCCTATTCAAATTCTGCCAATCTGAAAGATTTTTTATCATTTTCATCAGGCCTGGTAGACGTTAAAAACCCGCAGGTGCATACAATAAAGAATGTAAAGTTTTGTTACGCTTTTGATCAGGATCTGATTCAATACCTTGAAAGAACATTTACACAGGCTGTTATAAAACATGCAGGAGCAATAAATGCCGATCTTTTTTTTAGTAATCATTCTTTACAGAACTGTAATTTGTTTTTATCTGTTAACGATGGGTTAATAGAAATTGCTGCTAAAGAAAAGAACGACCTTTTATTTTACAACATCTTTAACTACGAGAATAATGAAGACGTTTTGTATTACCTGCTTTTTATGATGGAGCAATTTAATTTAAATCCGTTACAGGTAAAACTGATAATTGCCGGCCAGTTGCAAACAACAGATGATTTGCTTTTAAGTATTAAAAAATATATTAAACAGGTAAGTTTTGTTGTTCACGGGCAGGATATAAAACTGGAAGGCGAATTAAATAAACTGCCTTCGCATTATTATTTTACTTTATTAAATCAGTACCAGTGCGTATCATAAACGGAAGCCATAAGGGCAGGGTAATAAAGGTGCCAAAAGACCTACCGGTAAGGCCAACCACCGATTTTGCAAAAGAAGGTTTATTTAATATTTTAAATAACAGGATCAGTTTTGAAGATACCAAAGTTTTAGATCTTTTTAGCGGTACAGGCCACATCTCAATGGAATTTGCTTCGAGGGGAAGCAAAGATATTTTAAGTGTAGATAAACATCCGAAATGCGTTGGGTTTTTAAAAACAGCCAGTAAAGAATTAAAGTTTGATATAGACGCCGTTAAAAGCGACGTGTTTGAATTTTTAAAAAAATGCAATCAGAAGTTTGATTTAATATTTGCCGATCCGCCTTATGAATTGGAAAATATCCCAACCATTCATCAACTGGTTTTTGAAAAACAATTATTGAACAATGATGGTTTGCTGATCATTGAACATGGACCAAGAACCAACCTGGAAGCATTGCCCGGCTTTATGCAAAAAAGAAATTATGGTAATGTTAACTTTAGCTTTTTTGAAAATCCTCAAACTGATCTAAATATATAGTTGCATAGTTTTAGAATTGAACTAATTTTTTTAAGCTAACATAGTTTTCACCTAAAGGCGAAAAAGACAATGTTTTACTTTTATTTTTTTTAAATCTATGTTTTTATGTGGCTAATTTTTGCGCCTGTTACTTTAGCACGCCAATTTCTTTACCTATCTGGTTAAAAATAGACTTAACATTTTCGGCTGTTCTCGAATCGCCGGTAGCGCGCAAATAAGTATCGGTTAAGGTCATTACATTTTGATGATAGAATTTTTTCATTTCATCTACCATCATATCTTTTGTCCATAGATCAATGCGCAGGGTATTGTTTTCTTTTTCATCCCACAATGCTACCATCACACTTTTACAGGTACTTTTCTCTCCCGAATCTGGTGCATCCCATTCAATCTTTACCGGTAAATTATTTTCGTCAACGGTTACTTTAAATTTTATTTCAGAGGTCTTCATTTTTTTAGTTTTCTAATATTTTAAATTCTACGCGCCTGTTTTGAGCATGTTCGATCTCGCTGCAGGGTACATTGTCTTTACATTTGTTTAATAATTTTCCTTCGCCATAGCCAATAGAGATGATACGTTCAGGATCGATACCGGCTGCAGTAATATAATTTAAAGCGGTTTTTGCCCTTAACTGGCTAAGCTTAAGATTATCGGCTTCTGTACCTTTGCTGTCGGTATGCGCGCTTATTTCTATCTTAATCGATTTATTGGTATTTAAAACCAGGATCACTTTGTTCAATACTTCCTGCGCCTGTGGCAACAGATCACTTTTATTGGTCTCAAATAAAATATTCTCAATAATAGTGCTGTTTGGTTTTTGTTTTTTGTTCGACATCAGATCCAGCCATGGGTCATCCAGCTCAATATCCTTAATTTTATTTATTTCGGCATCAATTGGCTTGTAAATAAAACGTTTGCCTTTTTCGTTGGTAATGATCTTAACCAGTTTGTCATCCATGCTATAGATCAAAATGTTTTTAAAGGCGTCCATCATGTTATCGGAATTGTTGGCGCTTAAATAAAAACGTTTTAAAAAAGGAAGGTATTTAAATTTGAAAGCGCCAAGGTCGTCGGTTAGCACGCTGTCAATGACGATATAATTTTCGTTCAATAATATAATTTTAATTTTCCCTAACGGGTTATTGTTTTGATCGCCATATAATTTGGCGTTCACATTCATTTTCATTTCATCATCGCTTATTGAAACCGAATTAAATAAAGCGTTGTAATTAGAATTTATTTTTAACGATCTCCTGGTTCCGGCAACGGTATCAAAAGATCTTACATAGTTATCGTCTTTATTTAAAAAATCAAGTTTTTCGCCACTGCCAACCTCTTTTGTATCTACACCTAAAAAATAACCATTATCTGGTTTAATGTTTTCGAACACAAAAGCGCCGAGCACATTTGTTTTTGTTTGCTGAACAATGGTATTATATTTATTGCACAGGTAGATTGTTTTGCCTGAAAAGAATTTTTTTTGCTGCCCGGAGGATAACAATAATTTTCCGCCAATATTTGAGGTATACTGGTTATTGATTAGACTCTTTAATTCTTCAGGTTTTAAGATCCACTCGCAATTGCCATTGGCCGGTTTGGCTTCCGAAACCAAAACCCCGGTTGAACTGAATAAAGAAAATTTGGTTAAAGTGCCTTCTGCATTTTTAGCATCCACTACAATTTTATATACTTCAGAAGCTTTCACTCCTGTAAGGGCAAAGGCGCCAAATCTATTGGTGGCAGTAGTTCTCAAAACTTTGCCATTCTTATCCAATACACTTAATACCTGGTTAACCACCGGTAATTTTATGTTCTTATTTAAGCAGATGCGGCCCGCAAGTATTACTGGTATTTCGGCCGCCTGGCTTGTTATTACAGGTTCTTCTATAAGCGCTTTTTTTAAGATCGTTCTATTGAATTTGGTGTTATAAGCAGAATCAGCTATCATTTTAGAAGAACCATCAAACATAATTCTGCAAAATGCTTTTCTGAAGGCGGCAGTATCAATATCTTCATCGTTCTTTAAAACAAAAGGCACATTTAATTCGTGCACCATATTAATATCCTGTTTTTCTTTAGGGATATTATCACCCTTTACTTCAAAGAACATGGTCTGGCATTTTGCATTGCTCAGGTATATAAGATAGTTATGATCGAATTTTAATTTGAACGTAAAATTTGAAGAAGATTTTGTATTAACCGTTTCTTTTAAATTGCCATCTTCTTTTACAGTAATGTTTGTATTTAAAAGAGGTGTGCCATTTATTTCATTATGCCCAATAATGGTAATTTGACCATTTAAGAACGCAAAGCAAATAAAAGTAAAAAAGCAAAGAAGGTTTTTTTTCATTTCAAATATTAACTAAATATAATTTTTTTGACCTTACCGGCCAAAATTTTCTTTTATAAAGTTATTAATCGTTATAATAGAACCGGCCTCCAGCTTAGGATGGTAGCGTGCTACAGGTATATTCAAAGTTTTTATACTCTTTAACTTACCAATGCCTTTGGTGTATTGAACGGTTATTGAATTTAAATAACTGTCAGAAATAGATTGCTCGTATTTTCTACCTCTTTTTTTAATGTTCTGTTTTAAATTGCCGGTATGGGTGCTTAAATAAATAATAAGATCTGGTTTGGGCAATTGACCAGCAATGATCTTAAATTGTTTTTTAAAGAGCGCGTAGTCCTTAGCCGATAAATTAATTTTAGCAAACCACAAACATTTAAATAAGCTATAGTCGCTTACAATTAATTTATTGGTGTTTTTAAACGCTTCCTGTATCTGCTTAAAACGGTTTATTAAAAAACTATATTCTAAAGGAAAAGCAAATAGTTTTTTATTTTCATAAAATAATGGCAGCAAAGGGTTGTCATCAAACTCTTCTGGTAAAAAATTTGCGTGTAGTTCTTTTGCCAGCGCCTTTGCCAGCGTGGTTTTGCCCGAACCAATATTACCTTCAATAGCAATATAATTAACAGTGTTTAACGGATCTGTTTTTTTTGCCGCCAGTTTATCTTTAGAGGCCTTTAATAATTGAGCAGTTGTTTTTTTTAATACCGGGTGTTTAAGATCCCGCGCAATCTCGTTAAGGGGTTTTAAAACAAAATTGCGTTGGTGCAGGCGGGGATGTGGTATCTCCAGATCTTTTCCGGAAATAACATCCAGATTAAAATACAGGATATCAATATCCATTGTTCTGTCGGTATTTTTTTGATCTTCCCTTGTTCTTCCTAATTTTTTTTCGATCAAAAGCAGGTTTAAAAGTAATTTACGGGCATCTAACCTGGTAGTTATCTTTAGTACCTGGTTCAGATACTTGTTTTTTGAATTGCTTCCCCAGGCTGCCGTTTCGTATATAGCCGATTGTGCGGTAATTTTTCCACAAAGAGCCTCAATGTTTTTTTTGGCCGCCTTCATATTTTCTATTCGGTTGCCAATATTTCCGCCCAAACACAAAAAAGCTACATTCATAATAAACTTTAAAATTAAAATTGTTATTTAGCTACCTTTAATCAAAATACAAATATAGAACATGAAACAATTTTTCGGGGCATTTTTCGGGTCAATTTTAGGAATAGTTTTAGCCACTATAATTACCGTAGTAATTATTGTTGGGGCTGTTAAGGCAAGTTTTGGCGATGTTAATGTAAAAGATGAGGACGAGGTATCGGTGGCTAAACCAAATTCAGTTTTAAAATTAGAATTGGATGGCGCGATCGCTGATCGTGAAAAAGAAAACCCATTAAAAGATCTTGGCGATTTTGGACCATTTGGCGAAACAGGTTATGGTTTAAATACCATGCTGGATAAGATCTCTAAAGCGAAAGCCGACGACAAAATAAAAGGGATTTATATTTATTCTAAACATCTTGAAGCCGGCTTTGCTGCAACAGAAGAGTTGCGGGCTGCATTGGAAGATTTTAAAAAGTCAGGGAAATTTATTTATAGTTACGGCGAATATTATGGACAAAAAGAATATTACCTGGCTTCAGTTGCCGATAAAATATTTCTGAACCCTCAGGGAGACCTTGATTGGAAGGGTTTAAGCATGAGCCTGATGTTCTTTAAAAATGCGTTCGAAAAATTAGGGGTTGAGGTGCAGGTCTTTCGTCATGGAAAATTCAAAAGTGCGGTTGAACCATTTTTATTGGATAAAATGAGCGCTTCTAACCGTTTACAATCCGAAACGTTTTTAAACAGTATCTGGAATACAATGTTAACACAGATCTCTGAAGCCAGAAAAATAGAGGTGCAGCAATTAAACAAACTGGCCAATGATCTTACCATCAGATTTCCGGAAGATGCCGTTCTTGCAAAACTGGTTGATAACGCTTTTTATGAAGATGAAGTATTGAGCCAGATAAAAAAGAAAGTTGGCGTGGCCGAAAAAGACAAATTAGCTTTGGTTGATTTTAGCAAATACGAACCAAAGGATACGAAAAAGATCGCTGCAACAGCCGGCAAAATTGCAGTTATTTATGCAAGTGGCAGTATTTCGGGCGGCCAGGGTGGCGATGATGAGATAGGAAGCGATGCATTGGCAAAAACGATCAAGGATGCCCGCTTAAATGATAAGATAAAAGCTATTGTATTGCGCGTTAATTCGCCGGGTGGAAGCGCTTTGGCAAGTGATGTAATATGGAGGGAAGTAGTATTGGCAAAAAAGGCGAAACCGGTTATTGTTAGTATGGGTAATTTAGCAGCAAGTGGCGGTTATTATATAAGTTGCGCAGCTGATCGTATTTTTGCTCAGCCCAATACCATCACTGGTTCTATAGGTGTGTTTGGTTTGATTCCAAATGTTCAAAAAGCGTTGGATCAAAAATTAGGGATTACGATTGATACTGTAAACACAAACCAGCATAGCGATGTTGGCGGCCCTCTGCGTTCTGTCTCTGCATCTGAATACGAATTTATTCAAAGCGGGGTAGAAAAAGTGTACGATACATTTACAAAACGCGTTGCCGAAGGAAGAAAAATGAGCCAGGCAGAAGTTGACAGCATTGGCCAGGGCCGTGTATGGACAGGAAGTGATGCGCTGAAAATAAATTTGGTTGACGAAATGGGTGGCTTAAGCGATGCCATTGCTTACGCTGCAAAAAAGGCAAAATTAACCGAGTATAAATTGCTTGAATTACCAAAACAAAAAAGCCCTTTTGATGCTTTTTTAGGCAGAAAGGAAGCCGAACTTGAATCGCGTTTGATAAAGCAGAATTTGGGAATTACGTATACTTACTTTAAACAATTGCAAAGAATTATAAACGTAAAGGGTATCCAGGCCCGTTTACCCTTTGAAATGCTTGTGCAATAAGGGTTTATGATCTTAAATGGCTGTTCATAGGTTTAAGGCCCAAAAATTTTGATTTTAGTCTAATCTGCCTTATATTTATGTGTTTGAACTAAAAAATTGGACACATCCACCCTAAATAATTCAACACTGGAAATTGATGAATTAAATTCCGAAGCATGGAGTTTAAATCGCGAAAATGCCCCAAAAGCCATTGAAATGGCAAATAAGGCGCTCGAAAATTCCACTGCCTTAAATTATATTAATGGTATTGCCTGTGCTAAAAAAACCCTTGGCGCCTGCCATGTATGGGTCTCTAAGAATGAAGAAGCTGCAAATTACTGTTTTGAAGCTATTTCTTTGTTCCAGGTTTTAAAGGATAAAAAAAACGAATCAGAAACAAATTACATTTTAGGAAGTAATTTTTTCTACCTCTCAGATTACGATACATCTATAAAATATTATAAAAAGAGTTTTGACCTGAGTACCGAAATAGGCTTTGACTTTGGTATGGCCGATGGTTTAAATGGTATGGGTACTGTGTATTACACCATCGAACAAAATGAAAGTGCTCTGGAAGTATTGCTTAAAAGCGAAAAGATCTGCCGCACACACGATATTAAAAGTATTTTAATTAAAGTATTGGATGGGCTTGGCGAAACACAATACAATCTCAAAAACTATAATAAAGCGTTAGATTATTATAACGATTGCTTAAATATCATCGAAGAGCTTACCGGTAATTTTCGTGTGGCAGCCTTTGCTTTAGATGGCCTTGGCCGCGCATATACCGGCTTAAAAGAGTTTGATAAGGCCATTGATAAATTTGAGCAAAGCTTAAAGATCCGTAAAGACATTCAGTTTAAGTTTGGTGTTGCCATTACATTAAACAATATTGGCAAACTTTATATTCAAAAAAAGGATACCGCAAACGCCATTAAACATTTAACCGAGGCTTATGAGCTGGCCACACAAATTCATAGTAAAGAAGCTGCTTTCCAGGCAAGCGAAAGGCTGGCTGAACTCTACGAACAGCAAAATAATTCGGCCGAAGCTTTAAAATTCTATAAGATCTTTCACGAAGCAAAAGAAGATGTACGTAACCATAAAAGTGCGCAGCTTTCCAAAAGTCTAGAGCTCCAAAACAAAGTACTTCAGTCGCAGGCAGAAAAAGCAATTTTAGAAGAGCGCGCTAAAGAGCTTGAGAATTTTTCTGAAAGCCTGGTATTAATGCGTGAGGTAGGCCAAAAGATCATTTCCAATTTATCGGTTTCTACCATAGTAACCACTGTTTACAAAAGTGTAAACGAATTAATGGATGCTCCCGGTTTTGGTATTGGTTTATATAATCCCGAAGATCATACCATCGTTTATCCTTTATATCTTGAAGGTGAAGAAAGATTTGAGAATTTAAAATACGAGCTTAATGATAACAGCCGCTTAACAGCGTTGTGTTTTAACCAGGCAAAAGATGTGATCATTAATGATTATGAGAACGAGATCGCTAATTTTATTCCAAATGTTAGTAAGCCAAAAGCAGGAAGAAATGTAGAATCGATCATTTACCTGCCCTTAAAATATAACGATGCTTTGTTGGGGGTAATGACCGTGCAAAGCTTTAATAAACATGCATACAACAATTACCACGTAAACATTTTTAAAAATCTTGCTACGTATACGGCTATTGCATTAGAAAATGCAAAAATGTATGAAGAGCAGGAGTTAATGGTAGCCGAAAGAACCAAAGAATTGGTTCAGAGTAAAGAAGAGATCGAGAAAACTTACGAGAACAATAAAAAATTAAGTGAGATCGGAAAAGAGATCACCTCCAGCCTAAACCTGGGTAAGATCTTTAAAAAGCTGCACGCTTCTATTAAAGAAATTATGGAGGCCGATTGTTTTGGGGTTCGTCTTTACAGGCCCGATCTTAATTCGGTACAATATAAATACGAGATCGAGAATGGAGTGCTTACACAGGATGTGGCAACCATTCCCTTAACCGATGAGAACAATTATACGGTTTGGTGCATCAAAAACAAAAACGATATTTTTTTAAATGATAATGTTAACGAGTATCAAAAGTATGTTCAGCAAATACGTGTAGTTGCCGGCGATATGCCAAATTCATTATTGTTTACACCAATGATGATCGGCGAAAAGATAATAGGCGTAATTACCGTACAGAGTTTTAAAAAGTTTGCTTACCAGCCACATCATATTGATATTTTACGAACCCTGGGAACCTATACAGCCATTGCGTTAGAGAATGCATACCTCTATGAGCATATGGAGGATAAAGTAAAAGACCGTACCAAGGAAGTTGTAAAACAAAAAGAGGAGATCGAAAAAACGTTTGAGAATACGCGTCTTGTGAGTGAGATCGGCAAAGAGATCTCGCGTACTTTTTCAATTGAAGAAATTATCAGTAAGGTATACAATAGCATCAATCAGTTAATGGATGCCACCATGTTTGGTATTGGTATTTACGATCCGGACGCTAAACGAATCAATTTCAGAGGTGTGATCGAAGATGGAACGATCCTGGAAGATTATCATTATGATCTTACAGACGTAATGCGTCCTGCAGTTCAGTGTTTTACCAAGCAGGAAGATTATGTGATCCACGACTTTACAGAAGAATTTGTAAAAACAAATAAAATCAGTAACCGCCATTCTATCCCGGGTAAAAATACTGAATCAATTATTTACATTCCTCTTACGCAAAACAATAAAAAAATTGGTGTACTAACAGTTCAGAGTTTTAAAGCACGTGCCTACAGCGATTATCATTTACAGTTAATAAAGAGTGTAGCAACATACGCGGCCATTGCCCTGGATAATGCATCTTTATATACAAACCTGGAGACCAGGGTAGAAGAGAGAACTGAAGAGATCAAAAAAAATTACAACGATACTAAATTACTGGGCGAGATCGCTAAAGAATTAAGTTCGTCACTTTCAATAGAAACCATTATTTCATCGGTTTTCAAGAATATTAATGGGTTAATGAAAACAGATACTTTTGGGATCGCCATTTTTGACCCTAAAAATTATGTGTTAGAGTTTAACGGTTTCAGGGAGAATAATGAGCTGGTGCCTAATTTTCAGATCGATGTAACAGATCTTAACCGTTTAGGCTCAATTTGTTTTCACAATAAACAGGAGATCATTATCAACGACTTTGTTAATGAGCATTCTAAATACATTACTTTAGAAGCGGTTCCTATTTACGGAAAAGCCACTTCGTCTATTATTTATTTGCCGCTTTATTCAAAAAATGAAGTGATAGGTGTTATTACCGTTCAATGCCTCGAAAAAAATGCCTATACCGATTATCATGTAAGTATCCTTAAAAATTTAGCTGTGTCCATTGGTATTGCATTGGATAATGCTAACCTGTATCAAAATCTTGAAGAAAAAGTAAACGAACGTACACTTGAAGTTGTAAAACAAAAAGAAGAGATCGTTAAAACATACGAGAACACACGTTTGGTAAGCGAGATAGGAAAAGAGATCTCGAGCACCTTTTCTATTGCCGATATTATCGCAAAAGTATATCAAAGCGTAAATAAATTAATGGATGCCACCGTTTTCGGTATTGGTATCTATGATCAAAAAAATAATGCCATTGTTTTTGAAGGTGTGATCGAAAAAAATGAAAAGCTGGATGTGTTCTCATATTCTTTAAATGAAAAACACCGTCCGGCCGTTAAATGCTTTGAAGAACAAAAAGATTATGTGGTGAATGATTACGCCAGCACGCAAATACGAAAAGGTGTGGTTGCTGTGCAGGGTGAGTTGCCGGAGGGTATCATTTATGTACCCATTACACAGGGCACAAAAAAGATAGGTGTTATTACCGTACAAAGCTTTAAACTTAATTCGTATACCGATTATCATTTACAATTATTAAAAAGTCTTGCGGTTTATACAGCTATTGCGTTAGATAATGCATCGCTCTATAACAATCTCGAATTCCGTGTAAAAGAAAGAACCGAAGAAATTCGCGTGGCTTACGAGAATACACGTTTGTTAAGCCAGATAGCCGAAGATATCAGTTCTTCTTTATCAGTTGAGATCATTACCAGTAAGGTTTACGAAAATGTAAACAAATTAATGGATGCCACCATGTTTGGTATTGGACTTTATAATCCTTTAAACAATCATTTGGAGTTTAAAGGTTTTATGGAGAACAACCAGTTAATGGAAGATTTCTCATACTTATCAAACGATCCTAACCGTTTGGCCGCGCAATGCTTTACCAGCAAAAAAGAAATTTTTATAAACGATTATTCAGTTGAGTATAAAAAATATATTGCAGGCATGCAAGCCCCTGTTTCTGGGAAAGATTCGACCTCTATTATTTATATTCCTATTTATTCTAAAGATATTGTTATTGGCGTATTAACTGTTCAAAGCTTCGAAAAAAATGTTTACAGCGAGTACCAGTTCAATATTCTAAAAACGCTTGCCGTTTCAGTTGGTATTGCGTTGGATAATGCCAACCTGTATCAAAACCTCGAAGAAAAGGTAAACGAAAGAACAAAAGAAGTATTAAAACAAAAAGAAGAGATCGAAAGAACATACGAGAACACCCGTTTGTTAAGTAAGATCGGAAATGATATTACTTCTATTCTTTCTTTAGAAGAGATAATCGATAAAGTGTATTCTAATGTGAATGATCTGATGGATGCCGAAGGTTTCGGTATTGGTGTTTTTAAAGAAGAAACCAACCAGATCATCTTCCCATTATATATTGAAGCAGAAGAGCGCTTTGAGAACATTACTTATAATCTTACGGATAAGGACCGTTTGACGAACGTATGTTTTAACTCCAAGAGAGAGATCATTATCAATGATTTCAAAAATGAGATAGAACAATATGTTGGTTACGTTCAGGCTCCTTTACAAGGTAAATCGGTAGAATCTATTATTTATTTACCGCTTTATTTAAAACATAAGGTAATTGGTGTAATCACTGTACAAAGCTTTAAAAAGGCAGCCTACAAAGATTACCACGTGCAGGTATTAAAGAACCTCGCCGTTTATGTTGCCATTGCTATTGATAACGCATCTTTATATGAAAATATGGAAGACCGCGTGGTTGAAAGAACTGCTGAGGTTACCAAACAAAAAGAGCTGCTCGAGAAGAATTTTAACGATATTAAATTAACAGCAGAGATCACTAAAGATATTGCTTCTTCGCTTTCAGTAGAAAATATCGTATCAACCGTTTATGAAAAAGTAAACAATCTAATGCCTGCCGAATCGTTCGGTATTGGCTTATATAACCCTGCTACAGAAAGTTTACAATTTCCGGGTTTTATCGAAGCTTCTAAAAAAATGGATTTCTTCGAATTCTTTTTGCACGATAAAGAACGTTACGCTGTATGGTGCTTTGAAAAAGAAAAAGAGATCGTGATGAACGACGTGGCAAATGAGTATACAAAATATATTAAGGCCCGTTTAGCCCCAATAGCGGGTAAATCACCTAACTCACTCATTTATTTACCGTTATTTACCAAAGAGAAAAAGATCGGTGTACTAACGGTTCAGAGTTTGTCAACCAACGCTTATTCCGAATTCCATTTAAATATCCTTAAGAACCTGGCGCTTTCAATTGCTATTGCGTTAGATAATGCAGGTTTATATCAAAACCTTGAAGAAAAGGTTAAAGAAAGAACCACCGAAGTGATCAGGCAAAAAGCTATTATCGAAGAAAAAAATAAAGATATTACCGATAGTATCAAGTATGCAAAAAAAATTCAGCAGGCCATTGCGCCAAATGTTGATGAGTTCAATAAAAATTTTGTGGATAGCTTTATCCTATACAAACCAAAAGATATTGTAAGCGGTGATTTTTATTGGTTCGAACATTTTGATAATAACACTACTGTATTTGCTGCTGCAGATTGTACAGGCCACGGCGTACCTGGTGCTTTTATGTCGTTAATTTGCAGCGATATCATGTATAAGGTCATCAATGACCAAAAAATTACCAGTCCCGAAAAAGCACTAAAACGTATTGACGAAAAACTGGTACAGTTGATCAAAAAAAGCTCGGAGGCATCTGCCAACGATGGAATGGATATTGCATTATGTACCTATTCAAAAGATAAAAACACTTTAAGTTATGCAGGCGCTCATCGCCCTATATTAATAATACGTAATAACGAGATCCTGGAATATAAACCAAATAAATTCTCAATTGGCGGACATTCTACCGAAGGAAAACATTTTGATCTTAATGAGATAGAAGTATTTCCCGGCGATCAGATCTATTTAGTGACCGATGGTTACGGCGATCAGTTTGGTGGTGAAAAAGGCAAGAAATTTAAATTTAAAAATTTAAAAGACCTTATTCTGAGCAACTCATCAAAACCTATGCACCAGCAAAAGATCATTATCGATCAGGCTTTCGAAGCCTGGAAAGGCGCCCTTGAACAAGTAGATGACGTTTGTTTGATCGGCGTTAAGGTTTAATTTTCAATTCTATTAGCTTGAAAAAAATCATTTTTTTATTTATTTTTTTATTAACCGGTTATTTCAGTTATACCCAAAATGCGTTCATCCCGGAACCTACATTAAATGTGGTGAGCGATTTTGAAAAATTACTTACGCAAGAGGAAATCGGTATTCTTGCGCATGAAATTAAAGGTGAATATAATTCCAACTCCAACCAGGTAATGGTTGTAACCATACCCACAAATTATTTAGGCAATTTACAGATAGAAGAATATGCACAGCAATTATTCGAAAAATGGCAACCCGGTCAAAAAAGCCTTGATAACGGTGTGTTAATGATCATTGTTGGATCTAAGCTGGATAGCGTTGGCCGTAAACTCCGTATCCATACCGGTTATGGTATTGAAGGTGCTTTACCCGATCTTTTGTGCAGTAGAATTGAAAAAGAAATGATAGTGCCTGAATTAAAGAAAGGCAATTATTTTAAAGCCATAAAAAATGGTTGCGCTTCTATTTTAAATTTTATAAGTAAAGAAAATATTGGTAAGATACCGCAGTATAAAATTGATGTATCTTTAAAAGGAAATTTTGTATATGATTATGCCCGGATCTTTACAGATGAGCAACAAAAAAATCTCGAAAAAGAACTTGCCGGTTTTTTAGGCGCCGGCAAAAGATATATAATTACAGAAACCAGTGATAAATACGAAAACGATCATGTTTATATCCGTCAAAAATACAGTTATGACAGTTGTCTTTTTTCGGTTTCTTTTAACCCGGGTTATTATACAGATCCAAATGATTCGATCTTAAAATTCAGCGAGACAAAAAAGGGGTATTATTTAAGCATGTCAACTATATCAGATAAGTTAGGTTTGGATGATTATAACATTTTATATAAGATACAGGACGAACAGGCGGTTAAGATCAAAACAGCCGGCATCTATGCAACCTGTATGGGGCTTCTCGCCCAGGAAAAATTAGCTTACGCCGAAAGGTTTCAGCATTTTATTTTGCTGTTGATTTTCCTGTTCTCTGTTACGGTTATTGTTTTTGGAATTCACCTTTTTACAAAAAAGTACCAGTATAGCAATAAAAAGAGAAAACCGGCGGTGATAAAGATAGTACTGGGAATTTTTCTTACGCTTGTAAATACATATTCGTTTTTAAGTATAGTATCACTCGAAATAATCTATTACCTGGTGTTTAGCGATTATACAGTAATGAGTTCATGGATGCTGATAGCGTTATTGATCGTATTGGCAGCGTCGCAGGTTGTTAATATTGTTTTTGTTGCCAGGATCGACGCTAACTACTTTAACTCAAAATTGTTTAGCTGGTTGGGTAAGGGCGGTGGCGGAAGTGGCGGAAGCAATTATAATTCTTCATCCAATTCTTCATCATCTAATACATCTTCTTACAATTCTTCCAGCAGTAACTCTAACTCTTCATCCAATGGTGGGTATTATGGTGGCGGTGGCAGATCGGGTGGAGGCGGAGCCAGTAGTGATTGGTAGTAATAAAAAAAACACCGATCAAATAACCGGTGTTTTAAAGTAAAGAATAAAATGTTTAACTAGAGCAGAATTCGCAACTGCCATCACCATTATCATTGGCAATTTCAAGCATTTTCTTTTGAACTTCGGCTTCAATCTGTTCAGGTGTCCAGTCAGGATTATTGATCTTAATAAGCGACTTAATAAAGTTGCTGTTTGGCGGAGGTGTTTGTGAGTTTTGCATAAAATAAAATTAGCGAAACTAAATTTTAATTAAAACAGGCATAACAGACTTTATATTTCGTTTTATAAACATTAAAAAGTGAGAACAGTGTTAAAAGTAAAATATTACGCTGCAATCAAAATGGTTTTGGAAAAACTTCCTCCTCCGTCGCTAAAGCGACACGCCCTCCTAAGGGGGGATACTGTGTTTGCTATCGCGTAAGCACACAATGTGTCCTCGTTTGGAGGAGGTGCCCGGACGGCGGAGGAGGATATTCTTTGCGCAAAAAAAAATCCCTCTTTAAAAAAGAGGGATTAAAAATTATTTTTGTTTAGCTTTTTGCATTGGATTATCTCCTGTACTTTGTCCGCGGGTTTTAGCGGCTTTAGATTTAAACAGGTCAAATTTGCTTGGTTCTGCTTTTACATTCCAGCTATTATTTTTTTCGTTTATATCGCAGGTCTCCTTCATGGGATCTAAAATAATAGAAGCTACTTTTTTATTCTTCATAAATGTTTTGGTAACTTCTTTTTCATTCTTGCGCCATATATAGGCACTAATGCGTTCAATATCGCTGCTGCCATCGCTGTAATTAAATTGTATGATCAATGGCGAAACTAAACCTCCTTTATTTGAAAACTTAATTTCATAAATGAATTTATCAGAGTAGTTGGCAATAACAGAATCGCTGGTAGGCTCAAGGTCCTCAAAACGATTTTTTACTTCTTTTGTAATTTCAGGTTTTGGTTTGTAGTGATAATAAAAGTCACGCAATGTTGTATCTATATCTATCAATGATTTCATGCCGCTTTCGCGATTTCTTATTTGCGTAATAAATTCAAACTCTTTTGATTTTGGATAATTGTAAACCGTATCATTGGCCACCGGTATCCTGTTTCCTTTTAATACTGTAAATGCTTTTACGGTGTCAATCGAAATATCTACCGGTTCAATATCAAAGAACCAGCCTCTCCAAAACCAATCAAGATCTACAGCGCTCGCATCTTCCATAGTACGGAAAAAATCTGCAGGCTCAGGATGTTTAAAGGCCCAGCGGGTACAGTATTGTTTAAAAGCAAAATCAAATAACTCGCGACCCATTACCGTTTCGCGTAAAATATTTAAAGCAGTGGCTGGCTTGCCGTATGCATTAGGGCCAAAACCAATAATGTTTTCGCTATTGGTCATAATAGGCTCTAGTTGATTTTTTGGTAAACGCATATAGTCTGTCATTTTATGCGCAGGCCCGCGTTGCGAAGGATAATTAGAATCAAATTCCTGCTCGGTTAAAAACTGCACAAAGGTATTTAAGCCTTCATCCAGCCAGCTCCATTGGCGCTCATCGCTGTTAATGATCATAGGAAAGAAATTGTGGCCTACTTCGTGAATAATAACCAATATCATTCCGTTCTTCGATCCTTCGGTATACGTACCGTCCTTTTCTGTTCTTCCAAAATTAAAACATATCATCGGGTACTCCATTCCATTTGCCGCTTCAATACTTTGCGCTACCGGGTAAGGATATGGGATCGTATATTTTGAATATGTTTTTATAGTGTGTGCAACTACTTTGGTTGAATATTTTCTGTATAAACCATAAGCTTCTTTACCATAAAAACTCATGCACATTACTTTTTTTCCTTCTACTTGTGCAGGCATAGCATCCCAGCAATATTTACGAGAACTGCCCCAGGCAAAATCACGAACGCTGTCGGCTTTAAAAATATAAGTTTTTGTTTTTTGCGCGGCCGCTCCGTTAGCCCCGCTTTTTTCTGCATCTATCGCATCGGCTAAAAGACCAATTTCAACGGGCTCTGTAGCAGTTTGCGCTTTTTGCCAGCGTGCAAATTGTGCCGGCGTTAACACCTGTTGGTAGTTTTGGCATTCGCCGGTAGAACATACCAAATGATCTGAAGGCACTGTCATTTTTACTTTAAAATTTCCGAAGGCTAAAGCAAATTCGCCCCTACCGGTAAATTGTTTGTTTTGCCAGCCATGAAAATCGCTGTACACACACATGCGCGGGTACCATTGCGTCATAGTAAATAAATAATTTCCATCTTCCGGAAAATATTCATAACCGCCACGCCCGCCGTATTGCGTACGATTGATCATTTTGTAATGCCACTTAACAATAAATTTTGTTTTTGTTTTAGACGCTAAACCTTTTGGTATATCAATACGCATCATGGTTCCATTAATGGTGTATTTTAAAGCTTTACCTAATTCATCTGTTACAGCGTCTATCTTATCGCCAAGGCCGGCAAGGGTTTCTTTTGTTTGAAGGCCTTTAATTGCCTGCTCGGTAATTGGCTGCTGTATGGTATTCTCATCAAAATAATTTACCTCATTCTTTGGGTCGTGTTGGTTCTCATCCAGCTGCAGCCAAATGTAATTTAAATTATCAGGCGAATTGTTATGATAGGTAACGGTTTCGGTACCAATAATAGAAAGGTTCTTTTCATCCAGCTTTACGTCAATATCATAATCGGCTTTTTGTTGCCAGTATTTATTGCCCGGCGCACCCGATGCGGTGCGGTATTCATTTGGTGTAGGAAGTATAGTGCCTAATTGTTCAAACTTATTGCCATGGTTGGATTGCGGATTGTTATGAATGTTTTGTGAGAACGAAACAGCATTAATCATCATTAATAAAGCCGCAGAAAACACGCCGTAACTGTTTTTTAAAAAATGGAGCATGATCATTTTATTTTGTAAAGTTTATATACCGGCTTAAAAGTATAGGTTAAATTTAATGTAAACAACCCCCCAATTGGGGGATTCCTGAAAATCTGAACATGGAAACCCATGTTCAGATTTTCAGGAATGGAAGTTCAGGGGAAACATGGAAACCCATGTTCAGATTTTCAGGAATGGAAGTTCAGGGGAAACATGGAAACCCATGTTCAGATTTTTTTGAAATTAAACTAAATAAATCTAAATCCCCCACGGCCCCTTGTAAAAGGGAGATTTATCCATAATTAAAACAGTTCAAAAAGCCGCTCAACAGTTATTTTAAATGCCACCATACCAATTAAGCAAACTAAGATCAACTTATATAATTTGTAAGAGAATTTAAATGCAAAAGCTACCAGTAACGAAAACGCCAATACTATTAAAACTATTATTATTTGCCCGGCTTCAAGCCCCAGGTTAAAATAAAGCAGCGGAAAAAAAACGGATTCTTCCTTACCAAGCATCGATCTTAAAAGATAAGAAAACCCCAGTCCGTGAATTAGCCCAAAAAAGACCACAATAAATAAAAGAAAAACCGAATTCTTTTGATCTGTTCTTTTATAATTTACAAGGTTAAAAATGGCCGTTATTAAAATACTTAGCCCTATCAGAAATTCAACCAGTGTTTGATCGAGATGTATCACATTGGTAACGCTTAATGCCAGCGAAATGGAGTGTCCAACGGTAAACGCCGAGATCAACAAAAGTAATTTAACCCACTTGTCATAATAATAAGTAAGCACCAGCAGGGTAACAAACAAGATATGGTCAAAGCCATTCAGATCAAGAATGTGCTGTAAACCGGTAGAAAACCATATCCAGAATGAATTCATTTTTTGTAATTTCGGGCAATATTAATCTATATACTTAAAACAACCAAGTTGAAAAAAGTTCTGGCAATAACGCTTTTTATTTTAATGGCTTTTGCACATCCTTTTTATTTGGGTGTGGTAGATCTTAAGTACAATGCTACCGAAAAAAAACTGCAAGGGTCAGTAAAATTGTTTACCAATGATTTGGAAGGGGCTTTAAAAAAGCTTAACAATAAAACCATCGATCTTATTAATACAAAAGACAAAGAAAGTACTTCAAAAATATTGAACGATTATTTGCAAAAAAGATTAAGCCTTAAAATAAACGGTAAAACCTGTGCCTATAAATTAATAGGTTTTGAGAGGGAAGAAGAAGCGCTTTGGATGTATATTGAATGTGATAAAAGCGAGATCCCGAAAAAAATAGATGTTGAGAACACCTTATTATATGAACATTTAAAAGAACAAATGAATATTGTACATATTGAGGTAAATGGTACCAAAAAAAGCTTAAAAGCCAATAACCCCGAAAAATCTCTACATTTTGATTTTTAAAATATGAAATTTTAATGACAATTTGACCTTTTTTTATCATAAAAAAAGAAAAAACTGCCAATTGTTAATAACTTTTGCCCCCAAAGCGGAACGTTGGGTTTGCTTTTCTCGTTAAAAAATTAATCTTTGCAAAAATCTTATTAAAACGTGAAAAGGCTATTTGTCATATTTTCAATAACTTGTATTGCATTTCTTAACCTAAATGCAAACAGTTCTTCGTTTGGTGACGATAAGAATAAGCGTGGCGATGATAAAAAGAACAAAGCTAAACGCGAGGATACCACTAAGTTTATTGTTAATAACGAGAACCTTATTGACAATGAGGAGGAAAGCCCTGATACCAACCAGATCCTTTTCCCAAGCCATGATCTATATGCAACCTGGGATACTTTATCTGCACATCCATATAATTTTAACGAAGCTTTTAAAATGGATTCAGTTGTCATTCAGCTTACTAACGGTGGTGACGGAGGTTTTGTTATGCCTATTAAAGGCAGATTGAATTCTGTTTTTGGCTGGAGAAGGTATCGTCCGCATTATGGTACTGATATTGATCTTGAAATTGGCGACCAGATCGTATCGGCATTTGATGGTATGGTAAGGTTTGCAAAATATTGCCAGGGTTACGGCAATTGTGTAATTATAAGGCATAATAATGGTTTGGAAACCGTTTACGGGCATCTTTCAAAAATATTGGTAGAGCCCGGGCAATCTGTTACTGCCGGAGATCTAGTGGCATTGGGTGGTAACACAGGCCGTTCAACAGGCCCTCATTTGCATTTAGAGTTCCGCTATTTAGGCCAGGCCTTGGATACTGAAGATTTTATCGATTACGAAAAAGGACAATTAAAAGATTATTGCTTTACATTAAGAAAAGCGGATGTTGAAAATAAATACGACTTAAGAGCTTTACATTCTCGCCATAGAAGGGATATTGGTTATGCCCGCGCTAATGCCAAAGGTGGAAAATATTCTGGTGTTGCAAAAGGTGGTATTTACAGGGTAAGAAGCGGTGATAATTTAGGAAAGATCGCCCAGCGTAATCACACAACCATTAAATCACTTTGTAAAAAGAACCGCCTGAAAGAGAACAGCGTTTTAAGAATTGGTCAAAAGATCAAAATTTAATTTCACATCCGGGTAAAAGGATCTTTAACTTCTCGATTTCTTCCTTATCAATTAAATTCCCCCGCAGATCTAACAACGTTAAATTTTCGAGCTGGCTAATGCTATCCGGTATTTTTGTAAGCTTATTGCCCCTTAAAGATATAAGGCGCAACTTTTGGGCCTTATAAATATCAAAAGGCAAAGTAGCAAGAGGATTGTTCTCAACAATTAATACTTCCAGGTTATTAAAACGCTCAAAATGTTTGGTTAAATAATGTGTATTGGTATTTGATAAGCTTAAAAAATTTAACGTAGTTATTTTAAATAATTGTTTGGGAAAACTGTCCATCACGCAGTTTTCAATGCTAACATCCTTCAAATTCTTTAAATAATGAAGGGTGGTTGGTAAAGCCAAAGTATCATCCGTGTTACCGAATTTAAAACTCTGCAGGCGGTTTAAAAAAGCAATTTGCGCAGGTACACTGTCAATTTTTGTATGCTGCAACTCTAAGTAATACAGCATGGCAAAAGGTTTTAAATTAGGAGGGAAGCTTGTAAGTTTATTATTGTAAGAAGCAAAGTAAACAAGATTAGTAAGTGCGTCAAAATTTTTTGGGTAATCGGTAAGCTCGTTAGATTGTAATTTTAAGGCCTGCAGGTCTTTTAATTTATAAAGTTTTTCGTATTGTTTGGGTTCTATTTTTTTGTAACTCAGATCAAGCTTGTAAACCTTGCTCTCTATCTTTATAGCGTCTTTAAGATCAGTATACACCATGCACCCGGCAGGTCCGTATTTTTCAAACTCTTTTTGGGCCAGTAAATTAACAGAAACAAAACAGAGCAGAATTATTTTGACTTTTAAGTTTATCACAAACCGGGATTTTTATTTATAGCCCAAATTAATGATAATTATTAAATATTTCCCAGCTCATTTCATAACTTTTATTCAACTCTTCTTTATTTACATTTAGCTGTATGTTATTTACGTTGGCAAAAAATTCCAGGCTTTCGGTAGGTACATTGCCGGTAAGCTCATCTGCTGCCATTGGGCAACCGCCAAAACCATGAATGGCCACATCAAAACTGCGGCAACCACTTTCGTATGCTGCTTTAATTTTTTCCTGGGCTTGTAATTGGGTTGAGTGTAAGTGAGCTGCAAATTCAACGGTTTTTAATTCGGGAATTAAAGCGGTGAATAATTGTGTAATACTCTCAGCGTTAGAAGAACCGGTGGTATCGGCCAAAGCAAGGTTGTTGATGCCTAATTGATGTAGCTTTTTACACCAGTTAATGGCAATATCGGCATGCCATTCATCACCATATGGGTTGCCAAAGGCCATAGAGATATATACCAGTAATTTTTTATTGGTCTTTAAACACAACTCCTGGATCTCTTTTACGCGTTCTAACGATTCAGATATGGATGAATTGGTATTGCGTTGCTGAAATGTTTCTGAGATAGAGAATGGAAATCCTAAATAAGAGATCTCGTCATATTTAACAGCATCTTCGGCGCCGCGCTTGTTGGCAATAATAGCCAGTAATTTCGATCTGCCCGACGAAAGATCCAGTTTTTTTAATACTTCCGCCGTATCCTGCATTTGAGGAATGGCTTTTGGCGAAACAAAACTTCCAAAATCAATGGTGTCAAAACCAACTTTTAATAATTGATTAATATATTTTGCTTTAAGATCTGCGGGGATCAATTGTTTAATTCCCTGCATGGCATCGCGCGGGCATTCGGTTATCTTTATCATAATTGAAGGTCGCTAAATTGGTTTATAAGGCTGTCTTTTTCTGTAACATTCAAAACACTTTTACCTGAACTATCAACGGTTGCAATGAGTTTAAGTTTAAAAATTAACACTTTATGATCTTGTTCTGCAACAATAAAATGGGCTAAGTAATTTTTATCCTTTTTAGTGTAATAGATCAGTTGATCTTTTAGCTCTTTTTTATCTGCTATCCCGGGATCCTTTCTTACAGCACTATCCAGCCTATTCAAAAACCTGTATTCACTCAGTATCTTTGAAGCGATCTCTTTTTCCACATCGCGTTTATAAATTTCTTTAAGGCCTGAATACGTTTTTGCGTTAAAATCGGCCACGCTGTCTTTTATTTCCTGGCTTACTTCGCAACCGGCAGCATCTATAAATTTTACATTGTATTGTTTGCCTGTAATATCGGTGGCGTTGGCATAAAGGGGAGGTTGCAATTCGCCGTATTCTAGCAGGGTATAAGTAGTTGCTGTGCTTAACGAAAGAGGATCGCTGACAGAACCTGATCCAGTTTCAATAGTTGTATCTGTTTTACATGAAATTGCAAAACAAATGATGGCAAGGCCAAAAAAACTATTTTTTACGAAGGATGGCACTGTTTATATCGCTTATTAATTTTGGCCCCTGGTAAATAAAACCCGTATAAAGTTGAATAAGGTCGGCCCCGGCTTCCAGTTTTTCAATAGCGTCGTTGGCTGTATGAATACCGCCAACACCTATTATTGGGAAGGCGTTGCCTGACTTTTGCTTCAGGTAACGTATCACCTCGGTACTTCTTTTGGTTAAAGGTAAGCCGCTTAGGCCACCCATGCCGTATTTTTCAATTTCTTCTTTTGTGTAATCAAGTCCTTCGCGGCTAATGGTAGTGTTAGTGGCAATAACACCGGCTATATTGGTTTGTTTTACAATATCTATAATATCGTCTAGTTGTGTGTTGCTAAGATCTGGCGCTATTTTTAAAAGAATAGGTTTTGGGTTTTTCTTTTTCAGGTTAAGTTCCTGCAACGTCTTTAAAAGATTTGTAAGCGGCTCTTTTTCCTGCAGGTCGCGCAAATTGGGGGTATTGGGTGAAGAAACATTCACAACAAAATAATCCACCACGTCAAACAATTCGTTAAAGCAGGTGATATAGTCGTTAACGGCTTCCTCGTTGGGTGTTATTTTGTTTTTGCCAATATTGCCGCCAATAATAAGGGTTTTGTCTTTGCGGTTCTTTAATTTTTTAGCTGCTTCAACCACGCCATGGTTATTAAAGCCCATGCGGTTAATAAGCGCCTCATTCCTGGTTAGCCTGAATAAGCGGGGTTTATCATTGCCCGGCTGAGGTTTTGGGGTAACGGTGCCAATTTCAATAAAGCCGAAACCAAAATTGCCTAATTCATTAAAAGCAATGGCGTCTTTATCTAAACCGGCTGCTAAACCTACAGGATTTCTAAATTTTAGACCAAAAACGGAGCGGCTTAAGGCAGGATTGAAATTTGTACCGCTTTTTTTCCAAAACAAGGAAAAACCGGGTATAAATTTACTGAATTTTAAGAGCGAAAACGTTAAGTGGTGGGCACTTTCGGGGTTTATACGAAAAAGGAAAAGTTTGGCTATTTTGTACATAAATCACTGTAAATTTAAGCGAAATACCCTTTAAAAAGAGATATCAACAAGAAAATTTTAGTAAAAAACTCCGTTTTTTTGGTTTTTTTGTAATTGATATTAAAAAAATTGTAGTTTTGCACTGAATTTAAATTTAAACAAAAAACTAAAATGAAAAAAGTATTATCAATCGTTGCCGTAGCTGCATTATCAGTTGCATTCGTTGCTTGTGGTCCTTCTAAAGAAGAAATCGAGAAACGCGAAAAAGAAAAACAAGATTCAATCGCTGCTGTAGAGAAATCTAAGCAAGATTCAATCGCTGCTGCTGAAGCAGAAGCTGCTGTAGCTGCTGAAGCTGCTGCTGCTGCTGAAAAAGCAAAAGCTGATTCAATTCACATGGCTGATTCTTTAGCTCACGCTAAAGGTGGTAAAAAGAAATAATTAAAAGATTAATTTCTTAAGAAAAGCCTCTCGGGATACCGGGAGGCTTTTTTGTTTTATTTATCCTCCTCTTTGAGGAGGTGGCGCGAAGCGACAGAGGAGGAGCAAAATAGTTTTTCCTTTCCCGCCCTTACAGCACCCTCTCAAAGAGAGGGATATTCAACTGAGTGTTTAAAATCAACAGTGGCTTTAATTTTTTGCACGCCTTGATCTTTGGATTTTATATAAGCCTTATAGGATAAGGTTAAATAGGTTTTGCTCGATTTAATTTACTTATAGATCATAAAAATCGGCGTTATCTGCGTTCTAGATATTTTGTAAAAACTCGGTCAATCTATAAGTTGCCAACGTATCAGTTTGGCAATAGGTGATCAATTCCTGTTTTATCAGGTCTCTCTCCACATCATTGGTTCCGGTTCTGAATTGATCGTAATACGACATGGCTTCCAGGCCCGACGATATTTTTGGATACGAAACATCCTTTAGTAAAACCGCTGACGTGGTTTTTAATGAGAAATTGGTCTTAAAAGCGGGATCATAATAACTGAACTCTAAAAAGATCTCAAAAAGATCAACGAATTTATTTTTTAGTTCCTCCAGCCCGGGTTTTAAATCGGCAAATAATTTTATAAGATTATTGATCACCATTTTTTCCATGGTTCCATCGTAAACCAAAATAGATGGATAGGTTTGGCTTTGTTCAATTAATTGTTCAGCAAATGCTCTTCTTTCGTCTTTTTTGTAATCTACAAAAACAGTTTTATGTTCTTTACCGTCAAAAAAACAAACCAGGTATGGTAGCTGCTCAAATGGTTTTGTGCCATTTATCTTTGGAATGGCAGGCCCCCACATTTCCATATCCATTGCTGCCATTGGTAATTTTATTGCCGATAAAAAAGAGCTTATCTTTTCTTTATCTATAATTGGTTTATTTTCAAAATAAGCTTGCTTTATCTTGTAAATTATTTCTTTGGCCTCGTGTTTTTCATCCACCTGGTCAATGGTTCTTACACCGCTGTTATACCATTCAAATAATTTTTCTTTGTCTAAAGATGGCAAATGAAAAATGCTGTTATCTGCAACGGTATCTTTCCAGCAATTACCAAAATAATCGCAGGTATAGGGCTTAAAGCATTGTTTGCCAATAGCTATGTTCGGTATAACATTTTGTTCTAACACCAACTGCGCGTGGGTTAATTGTGCTTCAAAATAAGGCAGATTTTTTTCACTCTCGGCTTTAACGCTTCGCTTTTTAAAAAGTTGTTTGGCATTTATTTCGTTCTCAAAAACGTAATCCTGGTTAAGGGTTACCAAAAAAAGATCGTCTAAATCGGTTAGCAAATTTTTTAGAACATAGTATTGTAAACAGGCATCTTTTAAATAGATCTCAGAGATCTTAAACGAACTTTTTACTTCGTAAGCGGTATATTTTTCATTTTCAAAACATAAAATATCCACCATTATCAAAGCACCGTTGTACGAAAAAGTGGCCTCATAAATTACAGCGGTTTTATTTTCAATCAATGTTTTTGTTAACGCTAACGCTTCGGCAGATGTTTTGGTTTGTTTTGAAACGTCGGTACCTCCCGGAAACAAAGTTTGTGCAAGATCCCCCACCTGGTGCCCCCTGTTAAAGGTTAACTGTTTATCAACACTTATTTTATCGCGCAAATACGGGTGCCTTTTATAAAAAAAGAACGCTTTTTGACATTGTTCAAATTTTAAATAAGCTGTTTTACTTATAAGATCGGTTGTTGTATTGTTCATCAGTTAATTTTCTTTGCCATAGCAAGAATTACACAAATTTAGCCCCTTTTTGCAAATAATGATAATTGTCACTCAAAACAGCTGTTTTATTCATTTTTTAATTCTTAAAGAATCGTTAACTTCGGGGTTCCTAAAAAACAACAACTATGTCAACTACACCAGAAGGCCGCCAGATCATATTTAGTATGGTTAATGTGTCAAAGATACATCCACCTCAAAAGCAGGTTTTAAAAGATATTTATATTTCATTTTATTATGGCGCTAAAATTGGCGTGCTGGGTTTAAATGGCTCTGGTAAATCATCTTTATTACGCATTATGGCGGGTATGGATAAAGATTATATTGGTGAGATCCATCAATCACCCGGCTACTCAGTTGGTATGTTGGAGCAAGAGCCAAAGCTTGACGAAACAAAAACAGTAATTGAAGTAGTGCGCGAAGGGGTACAGAAATATGTAGATATTTTAAATGAATTTGAGGAGGTAAATAATAAGTTTGGTGATGAAGAGATCATGAACGATCCTGATAAGATGGATAAGCTCATTAACCGCCAGGCTGTTTTACAGGAACAGATCGATCAGCACGATCTTTGGAACCTGGATAACCGTTTAGAGCGCTCGATGGATGCTTTACGTTGTCCGGAAAGTAATGCTTCTATAAAAGTATTATCGGGTGGTGAGCGCCGTCGCGTGGCTTTGTGCCGATTATTATTACAAGAGCCTGATATTTTATTATTGGATGAGCCAACCAATCACTTGGATGCTGAAAGCGTGGATTGGTTAGAACAACATTTGCAACAGTATAAAGGAACTATTATTGCCGTAACACACGACCGTTATTTCTTAGATAATGTAGCAGGATGGATACTGGAGTTGGATAGGGGAGAAGGCATTCCGTGGAAAGGTAATTACAGCAGCTGGCTAGAGCAAAAAGGCCAGCGTTTAAAACAGGAAGAGAAAACAGAAAGCAAACGCCAGAAGGTGTTAGCGCGCGAGTTGGATTGGATTCGCCAGGGTGTTAAAGGCCGCGGTGTAAAACAAAAAGCGCGTTTAAATAATTATGAGAAAATGATGGGCGAGGATATCAAGAATAAAGAAGATAATTTAGAGATCTTTATTCCTAACGGTCCGCGCCTTGGTAACGAAGTAATTGAAGCAAATGAAGTGTCAAAAGCTTTTGGCGATCGTTTGTTATACGAACATTTGAATTTTAAATTACCGCCTGCAGGCATTGTTGGTATTATCGGACCAAACGGTGCAGGTAAAACCACGTTGTTTCGCATGATCATGGGCGAAGAAAAACCTACCAGTGGTACATTTGCCGTTGGGCCAACAGTTAAGATCGCTTACGTAGATCAAAACCATAAAGAATTAGATCCGAATAAAACTGTTTATGATGTTATCAGCGGCGGCCTTGATAATTTAATGCTGGGCGGCAGGCCAATGAATTCAAGGGCTTATATCTCGCGCTTTAATTTTGCCGGCAGCGACCAGGGAAAAAAAGTTTCGGTGTTATCGGGTGGAGAGCGTAACCGTTTGCACCTGGCCATGGCTTTAAAAGAAGAAGGAAACGTGTTGTTATTAGATGAGCCTACCAACGATTTAGATGTGAATACACTTCGCGCGTTAGAAGAAGGTTTAGAGAATTTTGCCGGTTGTGCTGTGATCATTAGCCACGACAGGTGGTTCTTAGACCGTGTATGTACACACATTTTAGCTTTTGAAGGGGATAGCAGTGTTTATTGGTTTGAAGGTGGTTATACCGAGTATGAAGAGAACCGTAAAAAACGCTTAGGAAATGTTGAACCAAAACGCCCTCGATATAAAAAATTAGCCGTTTAATTTTATGACAACTAAAATAAAAGCAATTGTTATTTTGGTACTAAGCGCCTGTATTTACAACGCGCAAACATTTAAAACAGGTGATGTTGTTGTTGGAGCCAATTATGGCATACCAAATACTGCATACTTTATAACTAAAACCGCCGTAAAATTCTTTTACGATAATGCCGATAAAAATCAAACCAACGATGTGGTAACCTTTAATGTAAGCGGCAAAGGTGTATATTCTGCCAGGGCCGAATATGCCCTTAAAGAAAACCTTGGTGTTGGTGCCTCGCTTGCCTACTGGAGCATGCGTGTTGGTGTAGAGGATCATTATTTTCAAAACGATCCCAATACCGGCGTTTACTCAAATTATGTAGATAATTTTGCCTTTAATTTTTCTGCACTGGCAATAGGCGCAAGGATCAATTATCATTTTGCGAATGAAGAAAAAAAAGAACGTAAGATCGATCCCTATATTGGTGGCGCATTTGGAATAACCATGTATTCGGTTGGGCTATCGTTCGATTCAAATTTACCAGGCAAAATAGCGCCTACCAACTCATTTAATTTTAAAAGCGGCGTTGGTACATACTTTAGCGGTACTTTTGGCTTGCGTTATTACCCTGTAAAACCCATTGGATTGAATTTTGAGGCCGGCTGGGATAAAGGCGCGCTTTTAATGGGCGGTATTGTGCTTAAAATATCAACAAAAAAATAAATTTAAAAATATTAATTATATTTATATACTTGAATTTATAATCTAACTAAAAACCAAAAACTATGATCCATTTTAACACGTCAAAAATTTTAATTCCGGTAGATTTCAGCGATACATCTATGTTGGCAATTAAACATGGTGCGTTTACGGCGCAATTAACCCAGGGTAATGTATATCTGTTACATGTCATCAACATTCAGTTCTTTTCAAGCGAAATGTTTTTGCCAACGGTTAGTGTTCACAATCAAATGGATTTTGAAAAGATAGCGCAGGAAAAATTACTTCAGTTAGCCGCGCAGGTAAAATCAGAATATGGTGTTAAGGTAGAATGTATCACAAAAATTGGTTCTCCTAATCGCGAGATCACGGATATAGCCAAAGAAATTGGCGCAACGCTTATCGTTATGGGAACCCACGGTTATTCTGCCGTAGAAGAACTGGTAATTGGAAGTACCGCTTTAAAGGTGATTACCAAGGCGCCTTGCCCAACCATGGCCATGAACAGCGATGCTGATCATAAAGGATACAATAAAATAATGTTACCAATTGATACAAGTGCACACTCGCGTCAAAAAGTAAATTACGCAATAGAATTAGCTAAAAAATTCAGCGCGGCAGTGCATGCGGTTGCTTTATTGGATAGCGGCGAAGAAACCGAAAAGCCTGCCATGGAATTGATCCTTCACCAGATCGACGCTATTGCTAAAAAAGAAGGTGTATCCTATCATCACGATGTGGTTTCTAAAGTTAAGAACAGGGCCACAACCACTGTAGAGTATGCTGCTAAAATAGGTGCCGATCTTATTGTGATCATGACCGACCAGGATGCCGAACTAAGTGGTTTCTTCCTTGGGCCATACTCACAACAGGTTATTCACTTAAGTAAAGTGCCGGTAATTTGCATCAGGCCTGTTGTATCAGATACGGACATCAGTATTTTAAGCGGAACAAGCGGCGTATAATAAAATATTTTTAGGAAGCATGAAAAAATTAGTTTTAGTACTTTTTGTTATTACAGCAGCTTTTGGTTTTTCTCAAAAACAGGCTGAGGTTAGCCTTGATCTTTTGGACGGTAACGTTATCAAAGGAACCACCAACCTTTCAGATATTGAATTAGCAACTGCTTTCGGTAAATTGCAGATCCCGGTGTCGAAGGTGAGTCATATCGAGATTGGTATAGGAAAAGATAACTCTGTAAGCGAAAAGGTTAAAAGTAATTTAAAGATACTATCTACAAGCAATGTAGACGATACCAGGAAAGGCGCTTATACCGATCTTGTAAAGATCGGTATTAAGGCAATTCCTTTTATCCAGGATTTTTATAATGATCCTAAAAATGTTTCGGTAGACGATTCTTATACCGGCGAATATACCATTGATAATGCATTATCTGAGATTGAAGCCGCAAGTAATATTTCTGGAGAACTTCCAAGAGAAGATATTCTTACCATTGATGGCATTTACCTAATGGGGGGCACTTATAATTTTAGCAAGCTGGATATAAAAACAGAATACGGAAGCTTAAGTGTTCCAAAAGAAAAGATCAAAACCATTGATATTTCAGTTGCTGTTGAACCGGGCTCAGGCGAATACACGTTTAAATTAAATGCAACAAAGCATATTAGCGGCAATACAAACGGAGGCTGGTTAAAAACCGGTGTTATGTTAAAAACCGGTCAGCGTTTTTCCCTACAATCTAACGGAGAAGTTACTTTGGCAAGTTTAAGCAATTCTAAATACAAACCTGATGGTAGCAGTAAAGCAGAAACAGCCACTGAGTGGACCAAAGCTTATGGTAGCGACGATGATGGATCGGGAACCAGTTACCCAAGCTACGGACAAGTAGTATACAGGATCGGCGATAGCACCACTGATAATTTTAAAGCCGGTGCTAAATTAAATACAACTGCAAAAAAAAGCGGCATGCTTTATATTGCTATTTATGAAACGGTTTACAATGCCGCCAATAAAGGCAGTTATAATGTTAAGTTAAGTTTAGGGAAATAAAATTTCATGTTCTCTGATTACAACACGCACATAGATCTTAAAATAGACTGGAGCGATCTTGATCTTTTTGGGCATGTGAACAATGTTGCTTTTTTTAAATATATACAAGCGGCAAGGGTTAATTATTGCGAATCTATTGGCTTAACCTCTACCAACCAATCTAATAAATTAAGCTTTATTGTTGCGGCAATCAATTGCGCATTTAAAGCGCCTTTAGAATATCCCGGCAGTGTAAAAGTGTTTACAAGAACCGAATGGATAAAAAATTCGAGCTTACAGTTAACGCACCTGCTGGTTAATAATAAAGGGCAAATAGTTGCCGAATCTGCAGATGTTTTAGTTGTATTTGATTACCCTAAAAAAACTAAAACAAATGTGCCGGCAGAACTTAAATTGCAAATAGAAAAGATAGAGCATAAAAATTTCTAAATCGTATTGTCAACATTTGTGATGTTTTGTTTTTATGGTGATTTTACCTCTTAAAAACTAATCATAAATTGTGCAAAAAACGCCCTTGCTGCTCAACAATATTTCCCTGTAAGCGTTAACTTTACGATTCAAAAAATTATTTTATTATGCCATCTCAAGTAGAACATATTACCTGTTTAATTATTGGTTCCGGCCCCGCCGGATATACTGCCGCGATATACGCAGCACGTGCTGATCTGAAACCTGTTTTATATACCGGCCTTACACCAGGCGGTCAATTAACAGAAACTACCGAAGTAGATAATTTTCCCGGATACCCGAAAGGAATTACAGGACCTGTATTGATGGATGACCTGAGGGCACAGGCAGAGCGCTTCGGTACACAGGTAAGGTTTGGCCTGGTTACAAAAGCAGATCTGAACGCAACACCTAAAAAGATCTGGGTAGATGACGTTGTTGAATTAACCGCCGATACGGTTATTATTTCTACCGGTGCCAGCGCCAAATGGATTGGTCTTGAAAACGAGACCCGCTTGCGTATGAATGCCGGTGGAGTTAGTGCCTGCGCCGTTTGCGACGGTTTTTTCTTTAAAGGACAGGATGTTGCAATTGTTGGAGCCGGTGATACTGCTGCAGAAGAGGCTACCTACCTTTCTAAACTTTGTAAAAAGGTGTATATGATCGTTAGGCGTGGCGAAATGCGCGCCAGCAAAGCCATGCAGCACCGCGTAAAGAACACGGCAAATATTGAGATCCTATGGGATTCTGAAACTATTGATATTCTTGGAAAAGATACCGTAGAAGGCGCTGTAATTAAAAATAATAAAACTGGCGAAACAAGAACTCTGAATGTAACAGGCTTTTTTGTGGCAATTGGTCATAAGCCAAATACAGATATTTTTAAAGGCCAGTTAAATATGGATGACCTGGGATATTTAACAGTTATTCCCGGCAGTTCTAAAACAAATATTGAAGGTGTTTATGCCGTTGGCGATTGCGCTGATAAAACCTACCGCCAGGCAGTTACAGCTGCCGGTAGCGGGTGCATGGGTGCGTTAGATGCCGAGCGTTATCTGGCTGCATCCGGAGTTCACTAATTATCGTAAATGATCAGGGTATTGCCTCTTTAAGATGTCTTAATAAAACTAAAAGAGTTTATTTTTTTGTAACCAAAATTAAATGTAAGTTTATATAGTAATATGCCGTTAGGATGAAGAGACTCTTGTACATACTTGTTTTATTGCCCTTTTTTGCGTTTCCTCAATCTACCAAAAAATACCCCACATTGCTTTGGAAAATTACCGGTAAGAATCTCAAAAAACCTTCTTATCTATACGGCACCATGCATGTTAGCAGCAGGGTAGCCTATCATTTATCTGAACAGTTTTTTGAAGCGCTAAAAAGTGTGGATGTGGTTGGTTTAGAAACAAATCCCGGCGAATGGTTGCAAAATATGGAAAAGACCGGTGAGTTAGACCAGGCCAACGATATTGTTGCTACCAGTAATTACCGCAAAGATTTTTACCGCTCTACGTTCATGGCAAGTTTTCCCGATAAACGAATGCTGCAGGGCGTTTTAAGTTACGATCCCGATATTATAAACGGCCTACTGTACAGGCACAACCGTAGTAAAGAAAATTTTGAAGAAAATACATACATCGATCTTTTTATCTTTCAATCTGCTTCAAAATTAAATAAGCAATTAATAAGCCTGGAAGATTTTGTACAATCAGAGATAAAAGCCCGTTTGGCGGCATTGCCCGATGATGAATTGAGCGGTGAAGAAAATTCTGATAACAACAGCAATTATTATTTTACCGGGCAAAAGATAGAAGATGCATATCGCGATGGAAACCTTGACCTGTTAGATAGTTTAAGCAAAAAAACAAGTTCAAAGAATACGCAAAAATATTTGATCAACGATAGAAATGTATTTTTTGTAAATACTATTGATTCGGTTTTAAGAACAAGATCTTTATTTAGTGGTGTAGGTGCCGCGCATTTGCCGGGCGACGACGGCGTAATAGAATTACTGCGAAAAAAAGGTTATACGGTAGAGCCCGTATTTCCGAAGAACACAAAAAAAAGCGATGCTATACGCGATGAATTGGATATGCAGGAAAAACCTGTAACCTTTCAAAAACAATTTGTAAGCGATTCGTCCATCTCTATGAATCTGCCGGGCAAGTTAACGCAGATTGTAAATTTTGAAACCATAAAATACTATATTTATGCAGATATGATCAACGGCAACTTTTATACCGTTGCCAGGCTAAAACATTTTGGCCCTTTGTTTAATGTAAGTGTGCCGCAATTGATGCAAAGAGTAGATAGCCTGCTTTTTGAGAATATTCCTGGCAAAATAATTTTCAAAAAAGAGATCACTTCAAACAATGGCTTAAAAGGATTTGAAGTGGTAAATAAAACGCGCCGTGGCGATGAACAACATTACCAGATCTTTTTTTCGGAGATGGAAATGATACTTTTTAAACTGGGCGGTAAACAAACATATGCTACTGGTAGCGAGTCAAAACAATTTTTTAATTCTATACAATTCTTTCCAAAAGGGCAAAACAATGTAGATTTTTCTCCAAAAACAAAAGGTTTTACCGTTAAGCTGCCCGCCAATTATAATTATACAAAAAGCAGCATCTCTGCTTCTAAAGGCTTAATAGAGGACCTTTATGCCTATAACAGTAATCAAAAACAATTTTATGGTGTGAAGCACGCAGTTTATAACGATTTTGAATATCTTGAAGAAGATACTTTTGAGTTGAACCTGTTCTCGAAAAATATTTTAAAGAATTATAATTTTTCCGAAAATATTTCGAGAGAAATAGTAAAAGAACAAAACCTGCCTTGCATAAAATTCAAAGCAAAAAACAAAACCGGCTCTAATTTTTACGGAAAGCTTTATATAAAAGGTGTGCATTATTATCTTGCTTATTTTATATCTGAAAAAGAAAGCAGCTTTGATAACGAATTTTTTACCTCGTTTAAATTAACCGATTTTGAATTTATTAATCCTATAAAACTGGTAACCGATCATGATTATCATTTTAAGGTTAAAGACGAAGTAACTGTAAATGCTTTAAGTAAGTTTAACGAAGCCTATGCCAAACAATACGAGGCCGCTAAGGTTAAAAAAGAAAAGACCGCCAGCGATTACGATTACCGGTCGAGCAATAAATCGTATTACTCACCATCAAGCAACGAATATGTAAACATTACTTTTGAAAAATATAACGATTATGATTATCGTAATATCAACGAGATAGAAGAGACCATTAATGCCTCTATAAAAAACACAACCGGTTTATTGATCACAAACAAAACAACATCAGATAAAAACGGCATCTATTCTTACAAATGTACTTTAAAAGATACAGCTACATCTCGGGTAATGGATGTAAAGATCTATTTTAAAAATGGCATCATGCAGGAAATTATTGCTCCCTATGATTCTTTAATCGGTTTAACCGGCTGGACAAAAGGATTTATGGATAGTTTTGTGCCGCAGGATACTGTGATCGGTAAAAATATCTTCGAAAATAAATTTAAAACTTTATTGGAAGATCTTTGCAGTAACGATACTGTTATTCGTCAAAAAGCAAATATATCGTTACAAAATTCAATAAGCATGAACAAAGCGTATATTGATGAGTATATTAAATTTATTACCGGTAAAAATTTAAGTTTAGTAAATGAGAACAGCCGCGCCCAGCTATTTGTAAATGGCGGTACCATGAACAACAATAAAATAATTGAACCCTATAAAGTTTTATATAAACAATATACAGATAGTTTTTACCTGCAGCTTTGTATGCTAAAAGGCCTTGCATATTTAAAAACACCGGCCTCTTTTGCCGCCTTTAATAATCTTATTTTAACCGAAACGCCGTTGGTGGGCGAAGTAAGTATTGTTACAGATGTATTTGCCGTTTTACACGATTCTTTAGAGTTATGTAAGAACTTTTTTCCGGGTATGATGGTGCTAACCAAATACGACGAATATAAAGATGCTGTATATACTTTACTTTCTGAGTTAGTAGAGAAAAAAATAATACCTTCTTCAGCTTACCTTGCGCAAAAAGATAATATCCTGGCCGATGCAAATCTTGCTTTAAAACGTTATAATCCTTCCAGCACCAAAAATTCGGGGGATTATAGTGATTACGATTATCTGGATAAATCGATCAAAGACCTTGCAGAAAGTATTCAACAGAGTTTGGATGGATTTACAAATAATAATTTATTTAAGGGCTCTGATTATTTAAGAGGTTTGGAAACCTTTAACCGCAATCCTTTGGTTAATTATGCCATCATTCTTTCGCAGTTTTATAAAACCGACGAAAAGACAAAACAATTTTTTGCAAAACTGTCTAAACTTAAAAGCCAGGCTATTGCTATGCCTGTTGCTATTAATTTATTAAAAAGCAATATTGTAATTAATGATACACTAATTGATTACTACGCTAAAAATAAATTTACACGTGCTTATTTTTATACCGAACTCGAAAAAGAAAAACTAACCGATAAATTTGAGAAAAAATACCTGAGCCAAAGCAGTTTGATAGAGTCGGTTTTAATGGCACAAACCCAACTTTCAAATATCTATAGTTACGATAAAGACAAAGGTAAAAAAGACAGCTTGCTTTTTATTAAAGAATTAGATGCGAGGAACAAATATCAAAAAGGCAAGATCTATGTATACCGTGTTATTAAAAGTAAGCCGGATGATGAACGGTGGTCGGTAGCTTTTGTGCCCGAGTCCAAAACCGGCGTATCGTCAGATATACAAATTATTAATTCGGGCTATTACATTGATAAAACAAAAACAGAGGCCGAGAATTATAACGAGATCCTTGATTATTTTAACCTCACATACAGAAAACGCGCAATTACCGGTACTTCCGGCTACTAGGCCTTTTTTGTAAAGAATCCTTCGCACTTTATTTTACTATTTTTAGCTTTATTTAGGCAATTTCCTTTAATTTTTTATTGCTATCTTTAATCAAAATTTTTGTTCGAATATGCAATATAAATCAGATACAGAAGCATTACAGGATTTTGTTTCAAAATACAATCAATTAACAAAAGAAATCTCTAAAGTTATAGTAGGACAGGAAGAAACGGTTAAGAACGTACTGATCTCTGTTTTTAGTAAAGGCCATTGCCTTTTGGTTGGCGTGCCCGGCCTTGCAAAAACTTTGCTGGTAAACACTATTTCAGATGCTTTAGGTTTAACATTCAATAGGATCCAGTTTACTCCCGATCTTATGCCAAGCGATATTATTGGCAGTGAAGTATTGGACGAAGACCGCAGCTTTAAATTCATTAAAGGGCCTTTGTTTGCGAATATAATTTTGGCAGATGAGATCAACCGTACTCCTCCTAAAACTCAGGCCGCTTTATTAGAAGCCATGCAGGAGCGCCAGGTTACAGCCGCCGGAAAAAAATATATTCTTGATAATCCTTTCTTTGTATTGGCAACACAAAATCCAATTGAGCAGGAAGGAACCTATCCTTTGCCTGAAGCGCAGTTAGACCGTTTTATGTTTAATGTGTGGTTGGATTATCCAAAATTTGCAGAAGAATTGCAGGTTGTTAAATTAACTACCGCCAATTTAAAAGTAGACATGAATAAGATCTTAAATGCGCAGGAGATCATTTTCTTCCAGGATCTTATTCGTAAGATCCCTGTAGCAGATAACGTAATAGAGTATGCCGTAAAGCTGGTTAACAAAACGCGTTTAAATAGTGATTACACCGCCGAAGTAACAAAAAAATACCTGCAATGGGGGGCAGGCCCAAGGGCATCTCAATATTTAATTATTGGTGCAAAAGCGCATGCCGCTATTAACGGTAAGTTTAGTCCCGATATTGAAGATGTAAAAGCTATTGCGACACCAATTTTGCGCCACCGCATTGTTTTAAACTATAAAGCAGAAGCAGAAGGTGTTTCGGTAGAAGAAATCATTAAACAATTATTATAATGGCCGACGATATTATTAAAGAACTATTGGATGAGGATGCTTTTGATCCTAAAAAATTATTCGACGAAAAAGAATACAGCACACTTATCATTAACCGCGAAGGTTTCAACAAAAAAGAAAATGACTCTGCTGATCTTATAGAAGGTTTGTTGGAAAAAGAAATTACAAGACAAGAAAGCGAAGCCATCTTTTTGAAATTAAAGGAAAGTAATTCGGTTGACCTAATGGTTGACGCTATAAAAAAAGCACAACGTGTTAGCGAAAAAACAATTTTAACGGCTGCCTGCTGGGAAACCGGCCTGGATTTTACTTCACACTTTTTATTTTTTATAGAAATTGCCTGCGATGATAACTTTTTGTTAGCAATGGAAGGTCTTACGGTTGTTGAAAATATAGAAGGTTCTATTGATGAAAGCATATTGACCAAAGCCCTAGAGATCGCCCAAAACTCAAAAAGTAAGAATAAAGAATTAACCAACGATCTTATTTCAAATATTAAATCAAGAATAGCTTAAAATTTTATGGCAAACACAAATTTAAAAACCTGGATAGAGGTTGACCCAAGATCTGATTTTTCTATCCACAATATTCCTTTTGGTATTTATTCGGATAATAAAGTAAAACACCATGTGTGCTCTGCTATTGGCGATTATATTATCGATCTTTTTGAATTAGAGAGCCAGGATCTGTTGGATATTGACCGTTCGGTTTTTGACCAAAAATATTTAAATGATTTTATCGGGTTGGGAAAACCAGTTACGAACAAGATCCGTACAAGATTAATAGAGATCTTATGTGATGAAAATTCTGTTCTTAAAACCGATAAGAAATTATTTGACGCAGTTTTTAAAAAGCAAAGTAGCGTTAAAATGCTAATGCCGGTGCAGGTTGGCGATTATACCGATTTTTACAGCAGTATTGATCATGCTACTAACATTGGCATTATGATCCGTGATCCAAAAAATGCGTTAATGCCAAACTGGAAACATTTACCGGTGGGTTATCACGGTCGTGCTTCTTCTATCACAGTTTCAGGTACAAACTTTCACCGCCCAAAAGGGCAGCAAAAACCGGCAGACCAGGAAAATCCTGTTTTTGGGCCAACAAAATTATTGGATATTGAATTAGAGACTGCTTTTATTATTGGTAAATCAACACAATTAGGAGATACTATTTCTATTGAAAAAGCAGACGATCATATTTTTGGAATGGTGCTGTTTAATGATTGGAGCGCCCGTGATATACAAACCTGGGAGTATGTGCCGTTAGGGCCTTTTTTAGCTAAGAATTTTGCAAGCACGGTTTCTCCATGGATAGTTACTTTAGAGGCATTAGAGCCTTTTAGAACCAAAGGATACACGCAAGAGCCAAAAGTATTACCCTATCTTGAATACAAAGGCGATAAGAATTTGGATATTAAACTGGACGTATTTTTAAAACCGCAAAACGGCGAAGAGAATAAGATCTGTACATCCAACTACAAATACATGTACTGGACCATGGAGCAACAATTGGCGCATCATACCATCAATGGCTGCAACGTAAATGTGGGCGATATGATGGCCAGTGGAACGATCAGTGGCCCCGATCCAAGTGAATATGGCAGCATGATGGAGTTAACCTGGCGCGGTACAAAACCCATTACTTTAAAAGATGGTACTGAACGTAAATTTGTGAACGATAACGATACTATTATCATTCGCGGCTATTGCGAAAAAGATAATATGCGGGTTGGCTTTGGCGAATGCGTAGCTACTTTGTTGCCGGCTAAGTAGGATAGTCCTTTCGGTTCAGGCAGTTCTGGAACTATAGAAAATTTTTATCGTGAAACGAGCTGAAATGTTTTTATAAATGCCGATGGTAAAAAAAACAGATAACGTTACCTACGATTACAGTTGTTTTCATATTCTTGCATACGAGTATGGCGTTAATAAATTAAAAGATTCCGCAAAAAAAATTAAAGCCAAACTTAAATATTACAACCTTGGTGCTTATGATGGATCAAGGGTTAACAGGCTTCGGGAATTAAAAGAAGAGTTAGCGGCTGAGATCCATCTTTACGATAAATCAAAATATTATGCCGGCCGGCATGGCGAATACAGTAATATGGAAGATTTTGATCATGAAAAAATAACAAATGATATTGCTCAAAAATACCACTTTATCGAAAGAAAGGAATTAGGATCTATTGTAATGATGGCCATAGACCTGTTTTACTTAAGATAGGTTTCCTTAACAATTTTTTGCCTGTAGAAAATTTCTTTTAAATAAATTTTATCTACTTTTAATCTGTAATTTTCCTTACAACAAAAATGTTTTTTCATGAAGCTAAGAGTAAATCTTTGTCTCCTTTTTTGTTTTCTGTTATGGCTTTGTAAGGCACAAACATTACCTATACAATCTCCTTTTTACCGCATAGAGATTTTTTCTTCTACAGCAGAATTAGCAACCCAGGGCACAATGATCGAAAGATTTGATTACCTGGAGTATGATAAAAATACAAAGAATATTATTGTATACACCGTCTTAAAGAACAAAATTACTTTGCCTGCCGGCTCGGTTTGGGGTTATAAGATCTACGCGCCAAACGGAAAAATTAAACTATACAGGATCCCCGAAATAAAATACTCAGGCTATTTGTCTTCGCCTGAAGTAATAGATACAAGTGGTTTAATAATTTATCGTAGTGGCCGGCAAAATGGTAAATACACCTATTATTATTTTAGTAAGGATCTTAATTCGCCATTATATAACCTAAGTTATAGCTATTTATCTGACGTGTTTAAAAGCAGTAATCCTTATTTTTTAAAAATTGCGGATAGGGAGTTTGGTTCGTTTGTTAGTTATCATGCTATCAATAAAAGAACCGGAAATTATGTTGTTGCAGAGTTATATCGTTATAGTCTTCTTCACAAAGACGATCCCACCTGGAAAGACACGTTGAATTATCATTTAAGAACATTAAAAAGCGATGGTAAATACTGGCTGTTCAATATAAGGGTAAATCAATTTGTTGCCAATCACGATCCCGGAGACGTTATTACGCGCATCCCGTATAGCTCGCGCGACACTACTACCGGCGTAACGCAAAACCAGGTTGCTTTTACCGATACACACCCTTTTTCGCAAAAACCATTATTTATTGATTTTAGCCTGGAGCATAACAGGTTTAAGAATTGTTTTGCCATGCAAGTTGGTTATGCAAATAATTACAATAAATCGTTTCATTTTGGTTTGTATTATGGGCTGGCGAATGATCTGAAACTTTCTGAAAAGAAAAACAAAAAACTTACTTTAAAAGCCGGCGTTAATGTATCGTATTATTCTTTTTCTGTTTATGCAAATGATATTGACAATACCAATAAATACATTACGGTTTTTAATAAAACCTATCGTCCGTCGTTTGTTGTTGCTCACACGCACAGGTATTCTGCCACAACCTATTCGTATTATAATTCTTCCAATGTGCGTGTATATTATAGCGTAAGAAGCTGGGACCTGTGCCCCCAAATTTCTTTGGCCAATAACAGGGATCACCGTTTTTACTGGGCCTTAAATGCAGGGTGGGATATTGTGTTTTATGATAACAGCGGTTTTACGTTTTCGCAATTTTCAGGAAAAATACTTCATAAAGAAGACCATGTAGCGTTTAACCAGGCAGGTTTATCTTCCAATCAAACAGGTAACGGGCTGTTTAAATCGCCGTTTAAATTTGGCGGCCCTAATTTTGGAATTTCTGTTGGGTTTTATTTGAATAAATAAAGTTAGCCAAATAAGGCGGCTATCAACCTGTTTTCTAATTTACATGCCTTGCAGTCAATTGTATTTACAGGGTATTCGGGTATGTCGTTCTCTATACCACAACCCGCGCAATTAAAAGTATTTTTAATGATATTGTTTTTGTGACAGCTTTCGCAATGTACCTTAAGCGAATTTTCGGGAATGAATAATTCTGCTTCACAATACTTGCAGTTGGATGAACTGCCTTCTACCTTAGGCAGATCCATATAGTCATTTGTAAAGCCTGTTTGTTCTAAAAATTTTTTACTATCACTGTCGTTTAAATAAGGTAACCATATTTGAACAATAGTAGAGATCTTCATTTTAAAATTGGCGTTGTAAGGAAACACTTTGTGCATTAATGCATACTCCGGCTTACCATAAAATAATTTAAAGTCCTCTTTTAAACAATCAATGTATGCGTTTATCATTCTAAAAAAACTTTCACCTTTTACTTTGGTTACACCTTTGTGGGTATAATACTCAAGTTTACTTTGCAGGTGGTATTGTTTTTGTACATTTTTTTGATACTCTTCGTCAAATGCTGCTACAGTAGATGAATCAGCGCAGATAGCCAGGTACGGCTTGTAAAAATTATCATCAAAATTAATAGTTGGCGGTAGGTATTCGGGGTAAAGCCTGTAATAAAGGTCCCAGTATTTTACCTGCAGATCGTAATATTCTTTTTTATTTTTGCTGGCAACAAAACCCTGTAATTTATTTTGTATACTTAAATTTGCTTGCTGATATTTTTCAGCCCTTTTTGGATCGCTATTCCAGGCTTGCAAGCTCATGGTATAATCAATATCTGTAAAATTACCGCAATAATCGCAAATAATATAAGGCGATTTGTAAGCATTAACCTTTGGCGCACCGCAGGTATTACAGGTAAATCTTTTAATTTTCATGAACTGTTAGTATTAATGATACTAACAAATATAATCTTTTCAGAGCCTGTCAAAACAATAACAGGTTAAAAGAAAATCAAAACGAATGCCCCATTTTATCCTTCTTGGTTTGCAAATATTTTGCATTATGTGGGTTTGATTTTATTTTGATCTCCACATTCTCAACTATCTCTAAACCGTAACCAATAAGGCCTGCACGTTTTTTAGGATTGTTGGTCATTAATTTTATTTTGCGAACACCTAAATCGCGTAATATTTGAGCGCCAACACCATAATCACGTTCATCCGCTTTAAAACCTAATTCTACATTGGCTTCTACAGTATCCAAACCTTCTTCCTGTAATTTGTAAGCTTTTAATTTATTCAGTAAGCCAATACCTCTTCCTTCCTGGTTTAAATATACAACTACACCTTTACCTTCTTTCTCTATCATCTCCATCGATTTGTGTAATTGTTCGCCGCAATCGCAACGGCAGCTTCCAAAAATATCGCCGGTTACGCAGGATGAATGCATTCTTACCAATACAGGTTCATCTTTTTCCCATTTACCTTTTACCAATGCCAAATGCTCCTGGCCGTTAGTTTCTACTTTGTAATCTATTAATTTAAAATCGCCCCACTGGGTTGGCATATTTACTTCTACCTGGCGGCTAACAATACTTTCTTTAGCCAGGCGGTATGAGATAAGGTCTTCAATACTTATTATTTTAAGATCGAATTTTTCTGCGATTTTTACCAGTTGCGGCAAGCGTGCCATGGTGCCATCTTCATTCAGTATCTCAACCAAAACACCGCAGGGCTCAAAACCTGCTAATACCGAAATATCAACCGTTGCCTCGGTATGACCGGTGCGACGTAATACCCCGCCTGGTTTTGATTTTAAAGGAAAGATATGGCCGGGCCTTCCAAAATCGGAAGGTTTTATGGTTGGATCAATTAGAGCTTTTACTGTTTTTGAACGGTCAGATGCCGAGATACCTGTTGTACAACCAAAGGCCAAAAGATCGATAGAAACAGTAAAAGGCGTTTCATGCAACGACGTGTTAGCAGGCACCATCATATCCAATTTTAATTCATGCGCTCTTTCTTCGGTTAACGGCGCGCATATCAGGCCACGGCCATGCGTAGCCATAAAATTGATCACTTCGGGTGTAGCGTTACGCGCGGCAGTAATAAAGTCACCTTCATTTTCACGGTCTTCATCATCAACAACAATAATTACTTTGCCTTTACGTATATCGTTAAGGGCTTCCTCAATGGTATTTAATTTAAATTCGCTCATAATAGTGTTGCAAATTTACTTAATTTAAGCCTTTAAAAAGCATATTTTATTTGGAACTAATTATAAATAAACTTAAAGCTGAATTGCAAAAAACACTGCCGGGCACAGAGGCGCAATACCTTATGGCGCCTGTAACACGGCCAAAAGTAGATGTTGAGAATTTAGACCCGGATAAATATAGGCCAAGTGCAGTTTTAATTTTGTTCTGTTTAAACGAAAAGAATGAGCTGTATATTCCATTAATAGAAAGGTTTGCTTATGAGGGTGCGCATAGCGCGCAGGTGAGCTTTCCGGGTGGTAAATACGATAAAGAAGATGAGAATTTGCAGACCACGGCCATAAGAGAGTGTTTTGAAGAAATTGGTTTGCGTGATGGTATAGAAATAATAGGAAAACTTACGAGGTTATTTATTCCGGTAAGTAGTTTTTTAGTAGAACCCTATGTAGCTTTTTATAAAATAAAAGAACCGGAATTTATTTTAAATACCAGGGAGGTAAAAACTATTTTAAAATTACCGGTGCAAAAGTTGCTGGATGAAAATACGGTAGAAGAGGGCACTGTGCAGGTAAATGATCTTAAAATAAAAACCCCCTACTTTTTGGTAGAGGGTAATAAAGTGTGGGGCGCTACTGCTATGATGTTAAGCGAGCTAAAAACGATCCTTAAAATTATTTCGTAAAATCCGTCATTGTGTTATCATAACACAAATAGTATTTTCCTTTTTTAAGATTATCAATATTTATCTGGTTGCCAAATCCTTTTTTAACTACATCGCCATAAGCATCAAATACCTCATAGGCTGTCTCCATATTAAAATCAATGCTTTTGCTGTTTTTAGGAATAGCAAAAGAAGGTTTTTCTGTAGTAGACTTTACGCTTACTTCCTGAGAATATTTTGAGAATGCATTTAAACCTTTTTGTTTAACGCGGTATTTATTTTCGCCGCTGTGCATCGTAACCTGGAAAGAATATTCGTGTGGTTCAGGACTTCCAACGCCATCCATTTCACCAACAGGTATCCATTTGTTCCATTTAAATTGTTCAATAATATATGGTAATGATCCTGATTCGTTCTTTGCATTCCATTTAAGTACCCCGGTTGGCGAAACATTCATGGTTAAGATCTCAAATGTGGGTTTTGATTTAAGGTCTTCTAAATTTAAAACCTTAGGTACGCAATTATCTTTATGACTGATCTCTATAACAACTTTTTGTCCGTATTTTAATTGAAGAGCGGCAAGGTCAATTTCAAAAGCGCTGGAGTTGGTCTCATCTGTAGTGATCTTACCGTTTACTTTTATCTCTTGTGCGCAAAAACCAACACCATTAACGCCATAAGCGTTTTGTACAAATACATTTTTATTCTGGTATTTTCCCTCAATAACAAGTGTTGCAGAACTAGCGGCTTTACTAAAACCTAAAAAACACATTAGAATTAAGAAATTTTTCATTTTTACTATTTACTTGTTTTGTTAGACAAATATAGTAAAACTAACGACGTATTTTAGAGAAATTTCCTGATTTTAACAATTATATATAGAATTGTTAAAAAACTTAATATTCCAATAAGAATTAAATACGGTTTATTAAAATGCGCTTTGGTTACTTTCCTGTCTTTACGGTAGCTCCAGACCAGGTAGCCGATAAAAACAGCTAAAAAAAGCAGAGTAAAAATAAGTCTTCCGGTTGTGAACATAATTATCAACAAAGATATGTAATAATTTACTGTTTTTGGCTTTTATGATCTTAAAATAATAACAAACTTCAGGCTTCAAAAATTGAGTCGTAAACTTTACATATCAAAACATTTCTTGTTTATTGTTTTTGCTCTTGCTTTTTGCCGGATAAAGGCTGCAAATAATGAAAACGGTTTTAAAGCACTCGCTATTTACGATTATTTCAAAGCTAAAAAGATCTTTAGCGGTCATGTAAAAAAACAAGATCCATATTCGTGTTTTGGTTTAGCGCTGATATATAGCCGTAATGATAATCCTTTTTTTAATCTGGATTCTGCGGCAAAATATGTTACGCTTAGTTATAATTACTTTTTAAAAAAACGCGAGATAAAAGACCTCTCCGGTTTTAAAATAGACAGTACACATATTTTACAATTAACAGATACGATTGCCGCAAAGTATTTTCAAAGAGCCAAAAAAGAAAATTCATTTACAGGTTACACTAATTTTTTATGCAGGAATTACCTGGCCAATAAAAATTTATTGAACCAGGCAATTAATCTGCGCGATGAAATTGATTATAACCAGGCACTGGCAATAAATAATAGCAACGAAACCAAAGAATTTGTGATCACGCACCCTCAAAGTACATTTGTTGCAGAGGCCCTGTTGCTAATAGACAGGCAGGTGTTTGATGAATCTACAAAAGATAATTCGGCAATAGCCTACATTAATTTTATTAAGTTCAATCAAAAAAATATTTTATTGAACGCGGCTTACGAAAAATTATTTTCTATTTACCGCGAACGATCAGATATAAACGGACTGGAAGCTTTTGTAAATGAATACCCCATGGCGCCCCAAAACATGGAAGCATGGAAATTATTATTTGCCTTAACAGTAAAATCTTTTTCAAATAATGAACTTGAGAAATTCCTGGAAGAACATCCTGCGTTTCCTTTAAGGAATTCGATCTTAAAAGAACTTGAATTGAACAGCCTTGTATTGTATCCCTATCAAAAAGACGATCTGTTTGGATTTATTGATAGCACAGCCAGGATCCTTATACAGCCGGAGTTTGACGCGATAACTGTTTTTTCAGAAGGACTTTCTGTAGTGAGTAAGAACGATTCGGTGTATTATATCAATAAAGAGAACAGCAACCCTTTCAACCAATTCTTTGCAGATGCCTACGCTTTTAATAATGGCATTGCAGCTGTAAAACACGGTAACAAATGGTGTTTTATTAATCGCCAGGGGCAGATCATTTCTGCCATCTACGACGAAATAAACGAGCTTTCTGATAATTGTTATACTGTAAAATTAAACGGAAAATACGGCGCACTTAATAATTTTGGACAAGTAATCATTGAACCTAAATTTGAAGAGCTTGGCGATTTTAAAAATGGTTTTGCCTATTACAGGCAGGATAATAAAAGCGGTTTTGTTTCGAAGGATGGTTATGTTCATAGGCCCGAATTTGACTGGCTTTCAGATTTTGATGCGGATAAGATAGCCATCGTAAAAAAGGGAAATTCGTATGGTTTAATTAATTCGACCGGAAAAGAAATTCTCGAAGCAAAATACGACCAGGTATTAAAGGCAAATAACACTGTTTTTATAGTTGTGCTTAATAATATGTATGGCTTTTATAGCGCTAACGCCTGTTTTTTAAGCGCGGTAACCTATGATTTTGCAAAAGAAAAACCTGCAGATTATTACACCAACGGACAGGTGTTTAAACTCATAAAAAAAGGACAACAAGCCCTGGCAGATGCCAACGGCCGTACCAGCATTGATTTTGGCACCTACGATGAAATTAATTTTGCCGCAAACGGATTGATACGCGTGAAGAAAAAGAACAAATTTGGCTATGTAGACAGGAAATTGAACCTGGTGATCCCATATAAATATACAAAAGCAGAAGATTTTAAGGATAGCTGCGCAATTGTTCAGATGAAGGATAAAATAAGTTTAATTAATACCCAGGGTAAAGAAATGGTTTCTTCCATAGCCGAAATTCAAAAAATAAGCAAACATTATTACCTGGTACATAGCGAAAGTGAGCAACTGATCAATAACCGCGGAGAGCCTGTTTTTAGCGATATTAACAATATACAGCCCTATAATGGCAAAATATTGATAGTTACTTTAAATAATGGTTCAATTAAATTATTAAAGGATTAAACAATTTATTAATTTTATACTCTCTTAAAGACATTCACAAATTAAAAAAATCATATATGTCAAAAGTACACAACTTTAGTGCAGGTCCCGGAATTTTACCCGCGGAAGTTTTAAAACAAGCTTCAGACGCTTGTATCAATTTTGATAATTTAAATTTATCACTACTTGAAATTTCGCACCGTAGTAAAAATTACGAAAAAGTAATTGAAGAATCTCAATCCATCATCAAAGAATTGTTTGAAGTAGGAAATGAATACGAAGTTATTTATTTAGGTGGCGGCGCCAGCTTGCAATTTGCAATGGTGCCTTATAATTTACTGAGCGAAAATGGTTATGCTGCCTATGTAAACACAGGTGTATGGGCCAGCAAAGCTATTAAAGAAGCAAAGATCGTGGGTAATACAAAAGTGATCGCTTCTTCGGAAGATAAAAAATTCACTTACGTGCCAAAAGGTTACGAGATACCAACAGATGCTGATTATTTACATATTACCAGCAACAATACTATTTATGGTACACAGATGAAATCATTCCCAAAAACAAATATTCCTTTGGTTTGCGATATGAGTTCAGATATTTTTAGCCGTAAAGTAAACGCAAAAGATTTTTCATTGATCTATGCCGGCGCGCAAAAAAATATGGGCCCTGCAGGAAGCACCATGATCATGGTTAAAAAAGATGTGCTTGGAAAAACCGGCCGCAAAATGTTATCAATGCTTGATTACCAGGTGCACATTAAAGGCGGAAGTATGTATAATACACCACCGGTGTTTCCGATTTATGTAACACTTTTAACGCTGCAATGGTTAAAGAAAAATGGTGGTATTGCCTGGATAGAAAAAATTAATCAGCAAAAAGCAGATTGTTTATATAACGAAATTGATCGTAACTCTTTATTTGTTGGCACAACCGCAAAAGAAGATCGTAGTCATATGAACGCCTGCTTCTTAACTACAAAACCTGAATTAGAGCCTGAGTTTGATAAAATGTGGAAGGAAGCTAATATTAGTGGTATTCGCGGGCATCGTGATGTGGGTGGTTACCGCGCATCTATGTACAATGCATTACCTTTGGAAAGTGTACAGGTATTGGTGGATGTGATGAAAGAATTTGAGAAAAAATTTGCTTAGGTGATGGAACGCAGATGACGCTGATCAAACAGATCGGCGCGGATTTAAGGAAGGCAGGCTTAACGGTTTGCCTTTTTTGTTTTATAGCTCGTGATATTCTTTATAACTGTAATTTGTTTAAGTACCTACAAAATCCTTTTCTGGAAATGGGGCAGAGGATTTGCAGCACATTACTTAAAAAAACATTAAATTTAAACATGAGAAAATACATAACTACGCTTATTTTTTATGTTGTAGCCTTTGCTGTTGTTTATGTTTTAAACTGGTTAAGTCCTGGCGCGCATGATGGTGGAATAGGGTTAGGAGGTCTTGCACTTATTTTATTGGTATTTGTTATTATTGCGCTTATTGGCGTTAGCATTTATAAGGGAATTAAGAAAAGCAAAGATCATTTTATTATTGCTGCCATTCATTTTTTGATCTTGCTTGGTTTAATATTTCAACTTTTTATATAGATACATATGACAAACCTACCCGATATTCAAAAAAGAATTAATACAGACTTTGGTGCAAAAGCTGCCGAAGTTTGCGAATTGATCAATGGGGCCATTGCAGGTGGCCGGCATTTAAACGATCCAAGACTTATCCGTTGCATCATTTATTTAGCAGATAAGAATTTTGAAAAATTAAAGATCATTATTGATTCGGCAAAAACAGATCCCCGCGATATTATTATGTGGGCCGAGTACATGCCAAGCGGCCCCGGCGACCAAACCACGCGTGTACGCGATTTTAGTAAAACCTTTGAAGACTCGGAAACGGATGTGAGGGAGTAGGCTACTACTATTTACAAATTTTCATTGATCCTTACAGATCTTTGCAAGCAGGTATTATAGTTTACATCTAAAACAAAGAGTTTGGGATAATCTTGAACTTTTAAATATCTTTTTTGTTTATATATAAGATTGTTGAATTTAAAATAAATAATAATGAAAAACGAAAAAGCAATTCCGGGTAATTACAACACACTTACAACGTATATCACTGTAAAAGGCGCTGATAAAGCCATTGAGTTTTATAAAAACGCATTTGGCGCAATCGAAAACGGTCGTATAAGCATGCCAGGTAACATAATTGGGCATGCCGAACTGCAGATAGGTGATTCACGCCTGATGCTGGCAGAAGAAATGCCGGAATGGGGTAATAAAAGTCCGCAAAGTATTGGTGGTACACCAGTGGGCATACATTTGCTGGTAGATGACGTTGATGCTGTATTTAAAAAGGCTTTAAATGCCGGTGCAAAAGTAGACAGGGGCATGGAGCCAAAAGATCAGTTCTATGGCGATCGAACCGCTAATATCGTTGACCCTTTTGGCCACCAATGGATCATTGCCACGCATAAAAAAGACATGACCTGGGAAGAGATGCAGGAAGCAAATGATGAAATGATGAAGGCCATGAAAACGAAATAATTTCCTACAATATTTATTTGGCGGAAGAATCAGCCCGAATCCCAAACTTTAATTGGTTGCTGATAGCAGCCGAATCATGCTGAATAGCGGCAGAATCTTTCATTGGCACTTCATTGGTGGTTTTATGTTCCTTATCCATACAGCTAAAACCAAGCAAGGCTGTGGCAATACAAAGCAAGATTTTCATAACTGGTTTTTACGGATAACAGGCGAGAAGGGGAAAGGTTTAATAGGTTAAATGTGATTCGTGTATTAATCTATAAGTACGCACGATTTTAGTAGAACATTTGAAGAATCGCAGAAGATAAGGGGAGCAGAATATTAAAAAGGCGAACAAATTCTGTTCGCCTTTTCATTTTCCTCTCCCGTCGCTTTCGCGACACCCTCTCGGGGAGAGGGACACTATTTCTGTTAACGCGTAATTACAAAACGCTCGTTCTTTTGCAAGATACCTTCCATATAAATGCCCATAAAATAAATTCCAGGCGCAAGGTCGTTGGTGTTTATTTTTAAGTTATTATCACCGGTATTGATATTTACATCACTAATGTTTTGCAGTTGTTTACCTGCTACGTTACTGATCTTTAATTCTGCTTTACCACTTTCTAAAGCACTGAACGAAAGATTAAGTTCTGACGAAGCAGGGTTAGGAAATAATTCAAGACTACCTGCCAATGGACTATAAGAATTTAAACCAGCAATAACGCTACTTAAATAAGAACCACCTAAAAAGTTGCCCGACGATGAAGTTAAACTAAAAGTAGTAGCAACCGCATAGTGAGTACCCGGTACGTACCAGATATATTCATCATTGTTATACGTTAAAGTAAACGTACTTGACACATCTGAATAAGATTGAACAAAGTGGATGCGCATTGCATTATTATAAGTATTTGCCGGTGTTGTTATGGTGCCATAACCATCTGCTGTAACCGTAGTGGTACCGCTGCGTGTAAAGGTGATGCTGCTGGTTGTAAAAACACACGACCAGGTATCGTTACCTGTATTATTAAAATTAACAGGAAACGTTAAAATAGTTTCCGGGTTGGAATAAGAGAATACAACGCCACTTCCTACAGCCCCCTGGTTTAAACTTGATGCAGTAGAATTATTTGAATAGGCATAATTTGTACCATCATAACCTGCAATATTTGCAGCCGGAAATGCTGAACCACTTGGTGTTGACGCAACCGACATAAATGTGGTTGTAGCAGTTGAAGATGCGGCAAGGCCAGTTACATTCCATGTTTGGTTTGCTCCGGCGGCTCCCGGCGCAACAGCAACGTTAGAATTTTTTATAACAAACATTTCGCCGATAACCGGGTTTGTGTTTGCACCTGTTAATGTTGGTTGTGCAATAGCTGTAAGCGATCCGCCAATTACTGCAGATGCCAATAATAAATTTTGTAGATGTTTTTTCATGTGATTGTTTTATGATTTGGAACCTAAGATACATATAAAAACCGCCTGAAATTTGCCAGTTGTAAAGCCAAACAATCTTTTTACACATTAAGGCATAAAAAAAGCGAACCGTTTTTGGTTCGCTTTTTAATTAAAAGTTTCAATTATTAAACTGTTGGCGGAATTAATGTTTCCACTTTTGGAGGCACTTCATCGTGCTTATCAAACGGGCGTTTACCGAAGATCTCTTCTAGATCTTCTTTAAAAATAACTTCTTTCTCCAATAATTTTTGAGCCAAGAGCGTTAGTTTTTCTTTATTGCTCAACAAAATTTGTTTTGTTTTTGCATAAGCAATATCGATCATTTTCTTTACTTCTTCGTCAATTGTTTTAGCAGTGTTCTCGCTGTATGGTTTGCTAAACATATTGTCTTGCCCCGAACTATCGTAATAACTGATGTTACCGATTTTATCGTTCAATCCATAATACACAATACTTGCATAGGCTTGCTTTGTTACTTTTTCAAGATCGCTTAAAGCGCCGGTGCTTATTTTTCCGAAAGTGATTTCTTCTGCTACGCGTCCGCCTAAAGCAGCGCAGATCTCATCCATTATCTGCTCGGTAGTGGTAATTTGTCTTTCTTCGGGTAAATACCATGCCGCACCTAACGAACGGCCACGCGGCACAATGGTTACTTTAATTAACGGCGATGCGTGTTCCAGCATCCAGCTCACAGTGGCGTGGCCTGCTTCGTGAAAAGCAATCACGCGTTTTTCCTGAGGCGTAATAATTTTATTTTTCTTTTCTAAACCTGCAATAATTCTATCCACAGCATCTAAGAAATCCTGCTTTTGAACGGTCTTTTTATTTGAGCGTGCAGCTATCAAAGCGGCCTCGTTACAAATATTGGCAATATCTGCACCGCTAAAGCCAGGCGTTTGTTTTGCGAGGAAATCTATTTGTACGCTTTCGTCAATTTTGATTTTCTTTAAATGCACCTGGAAAATTTCCTTACGTTCATTCAAGTCAGGCATATCTACATAGATCTGCCTGTCAAAACGGCCTGCACGCATTAATGCTCTGTCTAATATATCGGCACGGTTGGTAGCTGCTAAAATAATAACACCACTGTTGGTACCAAAACCATCCATCTCGGTCAATAACTGGTTTAGTGTATTCTCGCGTTCATCATTTCCACCAGCAGCAGCGTTCTTGCCACGGGCACGGCCAATTGCATCTATCTCATCAATAAAAATGATACAAGGTGCTTTTTCTTTGGCTTGTTTAAACAAGTCGCGCACACGGCTGGCACCAACACCTACAAACATTTCCACAAAGTCTGACCCGCTTAATGAGAAGAACGGAACTTTTGCTTCGCCGGCAACTGCTTTTGCCAATAAGGTTTTACCTGTACCCGGAGGGCCAACCAATAAAGCGCCTTTAGGAATTTTTGCACCTAAGTCAGTATATTTTTTTGGGTTCTTTAAAAAATCAACGATCTCCATTACTTCCATTTTTGCGCCGTCTAATCCGGCAACATCGTTAAATGTAATGTTCACATTAGAGTCTTTATCAAATAAAGTAGCTTTTGATTTACCAATATTAAATATTTGCCCTGGGCCACCACCGGCGCCACCACCGCCCATACGGCGCATCATCACTATCCAAAGCACTACCATAATTAATATTGGTAACAGCCATGGCAGCTGGTCGCTCATCCAGTTTGTTTCTTCTATACTGCGTGCAAAAACTTGCTTATCTTTTGGGATACCGGCTTCGTTCTGCACTTTTTCCATACCTAACATTAAATTATCGATAGATGGAACAGTAATGAAAAAATGCGGGCCTTTATAATTCTTATCGGGAAATAAAGCACGGGCTGTTTTAGGATCTTTGTAACGGTTTGCTGTTGCAGCGCTATCCGGGTTAATATAAATGCGGGCAATTGTTTTATTTACAATTACCACATCGGTTACATCACCTTTGGCCAGCATATCCTGGTAAAATTTACCCTGGCTAACTTCAGCTAATCTTGGTGTAAAACCATTACCATAAAAAACAATAAATAATAGTACGGCTATTACTACGCCGTAGATCCAGTAAAAATTGTTGCCGCTGCTACCGCCGCTTTTATTGCCTCCAAAATTAGAATTCGGGCGACTGAATTTTTCTTTCATTCGCTCAAATTGTTTTTTTCTTTCTTCTTCAGACGAGTTTGATTTATTATCGTTCTGCGGGTCTGTATGTTGTTCGTCGCTCATTGTACTTGTTGTGTGTAAAATTCTTAGTTGATCACTGTTATCTCTGCATCGCCCCAAAGCCCTTCAATATTATAAAATTCTCGGGTTTCGCGCAAAAATACGTGCGCAACAATGTTTATGTAATCGATCAGTATCCATTCACTGTTCTGGTGCCCTTCGGCATGATATGCTTTTTCGTTCGTTAATTTCATAACTGTTTCTTCAATGCTATCGGCAATTGAATTAACATGTGTTTTACTATCGGCATCGCAAATAACAAAGTAGTCGGTTACGCGGTTATCCAGTTTGCTGATATTTAAGATGGTAATATTCTTTGCCTTTCTTTCTTCCATTCCTTCCACAATAGCGTCTAACAACGTGGTAGTTTGCTTTTCGGTAGACGATTTTTTTGGACGCTTACCTAAAGATGGTTTCTTTTTCTTTTCAGAATTGGCTATAAGGTTCGCTTCGCGAAATTCTCTTTCCTCAGGCGTTACCACCTTTTTTTTAATGATCTTTTTGGCAGGAGCTGGCTTAACTTTTACTGTCTTTTTCTTGCCGGTGGCAAAGCCAAGCTTAGCTTTAACAGTTTTTTTTGCAGCGGCCTTTTTGGCAGGAGCAGCTTTTTTAGATTCTTTTTTAGTAACGGCAGATTTAGTCGTTTTTTTAGCTGCAGTTTTTTTAACCTGATTTTTGGCCATATTTTATTATTTGTCGCTTTACTTTTAATTAAATTTACTAGGTTTACACTAAAGAACAAATTTAATCTTATTTGGTTTAGTGGAAACATTATTTATAGGCAGAAACATTATTTTTTTACCACAGGTAGATAGTACCAATTCTTATGCCATAGAGATGTTAAAGAACGTTAATCTGCCCGAAGGCTCGGTAGTGCACACGGCAGAACAGACCAACGGTAAAGGCCAGCGCGGAAGCGTGTGGAGTACCGAAAAGACTAGCAATTTAACGGCATCCCTTATTTTAAAACCAACTTTTTTAGAACTTAAAAACCAGCATTATTTGTACCAGGTGTCTGCATTGGCCTGTTATGACGCATTGACTGAATTATTGGATACTAGCCAATTTGACATAAAAATTAAATGGCCAAATGACATTTTAGTGAATAAGCAAAAAATTGCGGGTATCTTGATAGAGAACAATATTACCAATTCACTGCTAAGCTGGAGCGTTGTAGGCGCAGGCATGAACATCAACCAAACAATTTTTGATGAAGGATATCATGCCACGTCGTTAAAGATATTAACCGGCAAGGATTTTGACATTGACCAGGTTTTAAAACTGTTTTGCAAGTATTTTGAAAAGTATTATTTGCTTTTAAAGAATGATAAGCTTGATCAGATAAAAGAAGAATACCTTGAACACTTTTTCAGGCTGCATAACTGGATGGACTTTGAAATAGACGGAAAAATAAAAACCATGTACATACAGGGGGTAAATGAGGATGGATTACTCTGGCTTAAAGCCACCAATGGGCTGTCTGTGCATGTGGATATTAAAGAGATAAAGTGGATCTACTAAGGGATTAAAGATAAAGGACGCAAGATCCAAGTCTCCCGGCTAACGACTGGCAACCAACGACTGCAAAGCCTCTTCCACGGTTTCAAACTCAAATTTATAACCACTTTCTTTTATCTTTTGGTTAGAGATCTTAACGCCGGTTGTTACCATAACAGCGCCTTCACCCATTAATAATTTTAAAATAAAAACGGGAATATTCGGAATAAAAAACGGTTTCCGAAAACTTTTGGCAAGCAATATCGAAAAATCTTTATTATCTATCTGTTGGGTGGCAACGCCATTATATACCCCGTTTGCATTTGGGTTTAGTAAAGCATGAACAAAAATAGCTGCTATATCGTTAATGTGTATCCACGGAAAATACTGCTCGCCGCTGCCAATTGCCCCACCAAGGCCTAATTTAAAGGCGGGGGCCATTTTTGCAAAAGCACCTCCATTCTTACTTAACACAACACCGGTTCTTATAATGCATGTTCGTATACCGGCGTTTATAAAAGGATCATAGCTTTTTTCCCAAAGCACACAGGTTTGTGCCAAAAAATCATTTCCGGCAGCATCCGTCTCTGTAAAAACATGTTCGCTGTTTATAGCGCCATAATAACCCATGGCACTGCCGCCAACAAAGGTTTTAACGGGATAGTTGTTTTTGGAAATGTATTTAAACAAGAGCTCATTGCTTTTAATGCGGGAATCCACTATCTGTTTTTTGTATTTTTTTGTCCAGCGTTTATCAGCAATACCTGCGCCGGCCAAATGAATAATGCTATCTACACCTTCAAAAGCCTTTTCATCAATAAAACCCTTATCAACATCCCATTTATATTTTTTAATGTCCTGGTAATTTCCTTCTTCGCGGCTTAACCAAACAACCTGGTAGCTTTTTTTTGATAACAATTCAGAAATAGCTCTGCCAAGTAAACCACTTCCGCCTGTAATTAATATCTTTGTCATAATATTGTTATAAAAACAATACAAGTTAATAAAAGTTTATGGTATTTGATGTTCATATATTTGTTTGCACCAACCAGCGTACTGGTACCGAAAAGCTTAGCTGTGGCGAAGCACATGGGTTGGAGTTGGTTGCGGAGTTTAAAAAGCAATTAAAAGATCTGAAAGTGAATTTAAAAACGCGCGCTAATAAAAGCGGTTGTTTAGGTATTTGCGATTTTGGGCCTACGGTAGCTATTTACCCCGAAGGTGTTTTTTATGTGGGTGTAAAAAAAGAAGATGTAGTCGAGATCATTCAATCGCATATTATCAATAAAAAACCGGTTGAGCGTTTATTATTAAAGCAATAAAGCATGGATGAACTGGATGTAAATAACTACCTGGTGCAGGAAAATCTATTTGACCTGTTTAAAAAGCAATTAAAAAAAGATTTTGACAGCTGCAGCGTGAATAGCGATTTTGTTGACACCCTGCCAATAGAACTGCCATTTTTAAAAGCAGCCATTTTATTTGAATTACAGCCGTTATTAAAAAACAATACACAATTACAGGCTTTATTGTACCGTATAGATATAAGTGAATTACAGATCCGTAATTACCAGTTAAAGAACAAAACGCATAATTTTGATGAAGTGATTGCCGAACTGATCATTAAGCGCATCCTTCAAAAAGTAATATTAAAAAAACGATTCTCACAATAATATGCCTGTAATTATCAGAACCGGAACAGAAAAGGATATTCCCTACGCGCTTGAATTGGTAAAGGAATTGGCTGTTTTTGAAAAGGCGCCCGCTGAAGTGGAAGTTACTATAAACGAAATGGCCAACTGGGGTTTTGGTAAAGATAAGATCTTTGATTTCTTTGTTCTTGAAAAAGACAATATCATTGTTGGAATGGCATTGTATTATTATAAATACTCAACCTGGAAAGGTAAATGTTTGTTCCTGGAAGATATTATTGTTACCGAAAAAGAGCGTAAGAACGGCTATGGCAAATTATTATTTAACGAGGTGGTAAAAGTTGCCAAAGCCCAAAAAGTAAGAAGAATGGAATGGCAGGTTTTGGACTGGAACGAACCGGCAATAGAATTCTATAAAAAATATAAATCGCATTTAGATGGCGAATGGATCAATTGCAAACTTACATTTGAGCAACTTCAGACTGCAAATTTTTAACCACATAGACACATAGAAATTATTAAAATTAAACTTTCAAAAGCTTACATAGCTGTTTCCTAGTGGTCGAAGCAATATGGTTACTAATTTAATCGTAACCGATAGCTAAAAACTAGTTGTCCATGTGGTTTGATTTTAATCTGAAGGAACCAAGCACTTAGGCACAAACCATTTTCCGGTATATAATTTAGGGTCAATTACCATACCGTTGCAATCAACATAACGGTTCTCTTTATTGCGCTTCATTATTAAGGCATGGCCAGCCTTTATTTCTTTGATCACACGCTGTTTTAATTCATCGAGGCTTATTTTTTTATTGGCGGATCCAATTTTTAAACCTAGTTCATTATTGTTAAGGTCCATTACATTTGCCAGGCTATCAGCCCGCTCGCCATTTTCGGTGCCGTTCTTTAAAAACTGTTTGTAGTTACCTTTCTCGTGGGCAATGCCTAATTTACGTAATTTCTTTATTTTGATTTTTTGAGCAAATACCGCCATATAAAAAGTATGTCTGAAAGCATCCAGCTTGCCGCCGCTGCTTAACGAATCCAATTCTGTTTTAACCGTTGCCTCGTTATATATCCTATCGGCTTTATTGCGGATCTTCTTTACTTTTAAAGCGGCAAAGGGGTGTTGCAATGCCCAGCAAAGCTCCTGTTTAAATGGCTTCTGGCAATTTAAATGTAAAGTAATTGATAAAAAAAGAAACACTATTTTGAGCTTGTAAAACATGGTAGGGTAAAAATATCAAATCGTCTAACAATAAACGCAATTAACATGGGAATGTTAGTATAATAGGCGAAAAAATTTATTTGTCGTATGCCTATCAATTATATTTGCTATGTGGAGATTAAAAACGAGTTCATAACCAACTTACTTAACAAAAAAACTACTGGGCTTGTTGTAAGTATTAATGACTTGCGCGATAAAGAATTTAGTGGTATTAAATTAACCGCCGAAGAACGATTTGCTTTATCTAATTTTGATAAATACCGTATTACTATCCTTAATTCGCAAATAGACGAAGAAAAGTTCCATTTTCAGTATCGTCAGCTCCAGGTAATTGCTAACCTTAGCGATTGGCGCGAGTTCTTAAAGAAAGAATTTTAGTTTTAAACTACTAAAATCTGCTAAATACTTACATTTAGATAACCTTTAATTCATTAATTTTTTTACTTTTGAATTCTAATTAAATATATAAGAATGAAGGTAAAAACATTAGGTCAGTTCATTATTGAAAAACAATCAGATTTTCCATTTGCTAAGGGTGAATTATCGCGTTTATTGCGTGATATTGGTATTGCCGCCAAAATTGTAAACCGCGAGGTGAACAAAGCAGGCTTGGTTGAGATCCTTGGCGAAACCGGCGAAACAAATGTTCAGGGCGAGCGTGTTAAAAAGCTGGATGTATTTGCAAACGACCAGTTTATTGCGGCTTTAAAAGCAGGAGGCGAAGTTTGTGCAATTGCCAGCGAAGAAAATGATGAAATCATACCTATTGATACGGATATTTCTAAAAATGCAAAATATGTAGTGGCAATGGATCCGTTGGATGGGTCATCTAACATTGATGTGAATGTATCTGTTGGTACTATTTTTTCTATATATCGCCGCACCTCGTTAAGCGGCCCGGGCACTATCGAAGATTTTATGCAACGTGGTACCGAGCAGGTGGCTGCCGGTTATATCATTTACGGTTCCAGCTGTATGCTGGTTTACACAACCGGCAAAGGCGTTTACGGTTTTACCTTAGACCCAAGCATTGGCGAATTTTGCTTATCGCACCCGTTAATGCAAACACCAAAAGCTGGTAATGTATACTCGGTAAATGAAGGAAACTATTTACATTTCCCCGAAGGTGTAAAAAAATATATTAAATACTGCCAGGAAGAAGATAAGGCAACTAACCGTCCGTACTCATCACGTTATATTGGTTCGGGTGTTGCAGATATTCACCGTAACTTAATTGTTGGTGGTGTGTATATTTATCCAACCACCACAAAATCACCAAAAGGCAAATTACGTTTGTTATATGAATGTAATCCTTTGGCGTTTATTATAGAGCAGGCAGGAGGTAAGGCTACTACGGGGTATAAACGTATTATGGAAGTGCCAATTACCGAGTTGCACCAACGCACGCCTTTATTTTTAGGAAGCTCAGAAATGGTGGATAAATCAATGGAATTTATGACCAAATACGCTGAGGCAAAAGCTTAATGGGCTCTGTTTGTCAAATATCTGTGGTAATCCCTCTAAAAGATGAAGAGGAATCGTTACCCGAGTTGCACGATTGGATCGTAAAAGTAATGACGGAGAATAATTATTCTTACGAAATTGTTTTTATTGATGATGGCAGCAAAGATAATTCATGGCATATAATTGAAGATCTTACTAAAAAAAACCCGGCCGTTAAAGGCATAAAATTTCGCCGCAATTATGGTAAGTCGCCGGCCCTGCATTTAGGGTTTGAAGCAGCCCAGGGCGATGTAGTCATTACTATGGATGCCGATCTGCAGGATAGCCCTGATGAGATACCCGAACTTTATAAAATGATAACGGTAGATGGTTTTGACCTTGTGAGTGGTTGGAAACAAAAACGTTATGATAATGCTGTTACAAAAAATTTACCTTCTAAATTATATAACTGGACAAACCGCGTAATTAGCGGTATTAAACTGCACGATATGAATTGCGGTTTAAAAGCATATAAAAAGAAAGTAATAAAAAGTATTGAAGTATACGGCGAGATGCACCGGTTTATTCCTGTAATGGCTAAGGCTGCGGGCTTTGGTAATATTGGCGAAAAAGTAGTGCAGCACCGCGCCCGTAAATACGGTGTAAGTAAATTTGGCTGGGATCGTTTTATAAATGGTTTTTTAGATCTGCTTACCATTACCTTTACATCACGCTTTGGCAAGCGCCCTATGCATTTTTTTGGATTGGTAGGTACCTTGTTATTTTTAGTTGGTTTTGGTTTTGCATTTTATTTAGGCGCGCATAAATTGTATAATGTGTTTACACATCACGCCTCACGTTTAATCACACAACGTCCTTCTTTTTATATATCGCTGGCCTGTATGATCATTGGCAGTATGATGTTCCTGGCGGGTTTTATAGGCGAATTGATCTTGCGAAACAGCCCTGTCAGAAATAATTATCTTGTAGACGAGAAATTGAATCTAAAATGATGGAAGAGGGAAAAAAACGGCCACCACGTATCCCTTTAACCCCGGAGGAAGTAACTGAATTAGTTGAGATCAAAAAAATGCGCGAGCATATGAAACTTATCCGTTTCAAAAAATCTCCCTTATATAAATTCCTTAATTGTTTTAATGTATTTTGTTTTTTTACTTTCTGCGAACTGATCATTTCTTTTTATGGGCCTTGTCATTACCAGATACATTATACAAAAAATGTACTTGCTAACTATGGTGGCAAAATAGATATGGAGGGGCATCGCAGGGTTTCTGACATCAATATGATAGATGTGAACGGCGAGAATTATAAATTAATTGTAAATGAATTTATTGAAATACCCAGAAAATATACTGCTTTTAAAGTAGGCAAAGATTTTTTGCTGCAACGCGAAATAAAAGCATTAGTAAATACATCTGATGAATATTACAGGATCCAAAGGGCGAGCCCCATTTTATTTCTGTCTATTTTTTTAGGGATCTTTTCGTTGATCTTTTTTTCGTACAACTTAAATCAAAACCTACAGTCGCTTGGCGCCATTTCTGCTATTAACGCAATTACTATTTTAGGCTTTTTTGGAATGTCATAGTAATTTTTAAACCACATAGGCACATAGAAAGAAGTGATCAGCTAAATGCCTAAAAGTTTCACATAATTTTCTTCGCTTAGCGAATAAAATCCTATGTTTTCCTTTGTAAAATTTTGTTTAACCCGTTAAATCTATGTGCCTATGTGTTTATTTTTTTATTCCAACAACTCAGAATTATACATATCACCGGGCGAGATCATCTTTTCATCTAATGGAATATTCTTTCCATAACGCTCTTCCATTTTTTGCTTCACTGCCGGATGTGTAAGATCAAATTCTTTTAACGGTTTTAAAGCGCCAATGCTGAGGTTTAAATTTTTGTGATAGATCTTCCATACAAATTCAGAGCAATACAATTGTTTGTCATCCCAGCTAAAACCAAGATCGTAATGCATCCCTAATTTCGATTTGGCATCGGCCAGCATTTTTACCACATTTTCTTTCGTAAGTAGCGATTGATCTTTTAATCTTTTTATTTCATAGGTTCCATCCGCACTCATGCCGGTAAATTCTTTTAAAGAACTTCGCATCACAGGCTCTACAGCATGGTATACATATTCTTTACCATCTTCAAAAAATATAACACCAACGTGGGTGTATTTGGATTTAGTGGCAAGTTGAATGGCCTTGCCTTGCCCCGATGGATTAACAATAAAAATGATATCGCCGTTCTTATGATCTGAAGCGCCTTTATGAAGTTTTATTTTTCCTAATGAAATAAAACCGAGAACTAAAAAAGAAATAACAACAAGTGATAATAAAAGTAGTTTACGCATGGAGGTATTTTTGTTGTAAAACGTAAAGGAAACAAATAAGTTACATAGCTTAACAAAAATTTAGATATAAGAATTTGCGTTTAGGCTACTCTTAAGATCTTGTCCATTGTTTTGCCTTTTGCCAATTCGTCGATCAGCTTATCAAGGTATCTTACCTGTTGCGTTAAAGGGTTTTCGATCTCTTCTACACGGTAGCCGCAAATAACGCCTTTTATAAGCCGGGCATTAGGGTTTAATTTTGCGTTCTTAAAAAACGCTTCAAAGGTTACCTTCTTATCGATCATTTCGTCGATCTTTTTGTTATTAAACCCGGTAAGCCAGGTTATTACTTCGCGCAGTTCTTCTTTTGTTCTTCCTTTGCTTTCCACTTTTTTAATATAGTGGGGATATACAGATGCAAAAGTGAGTTTTGCTATTTTTTCGTTATGTTCTTTTGTTGCCTGCATCCTGTTTGTTTTTAAAAGTAAAATTCTTCTATTAATTAACTGCTTAATATTTCGATCAGTTCTTCAAGGTCTTTATTTAATTTTTGATGATGTTTTACTGCTTTTGCAAAAGGGGTAAACGAAACCTGTTTATTGATAATGCCCACCATTTCATTTTTATGGCCATTTAATAAGGCTTTAACGGCATTATAACCAACAATGCTTGCGTTTACACGTTCCATACAGCTTGGATTGCCGCCACGTTGTATGTGTCCTAAAATACTCACGCGTACATCAAACTCCGGAATATTTTTTTTGATCATATCGGCTACTTTAAAACCGCCACCGCTTTGATCGCCTTCCGCTACTACAATTATCTTGCTGCTTTTGGTAGATCGCCAGTTCTTCATCTTAGCGATCAAAGCCTCGGTATCGTGTTGGATCTCGGGCACCAGCAAACCTTCGGCACCACTGGCAATGGCAGTGCGCAGGGCAATCAAACCCGCATCCCGGCCCATTACTTCTACCACAAATATACGGTCGTGACTTTCGGCTGTATCGCGGATCTTATCAATGGCTTCTATCACTGTATTTATGGCGGTATCATAACCAATGGTAAAATCAGTGCCCACAAGATCGTTATCAATAGTGCCGGCGCAACCAACAATTGGTATAGAAGTATGTTTGCTTAATTCAATGGCTCCCTTAAAACTTCCATCGCCGCCAATAATAACCATGGCATCTACTTTTGATATTTCTAAATTCTTTGCTGCCTGTTTAACGCCTTCTTCCTTCATAAAACGTGCGCTGCGGGCGGTCTTTAAAATGGTGCCTCCTTTTTGTATAATGCCTGAAACACTTTCGCGTTTTAATTCAATAAAATTATTATCAATAAGTCCTTCGTAACCTTTGATATAACCAATTACTTCAATATCCCGGTACAAAGCAGTTCTTACAACTGCACGAATACAGGCGTTCATCCCCGGAGAGTCGCCACCCGATGTTAATATGCCAATTTTTTTAATCATACAACTAAATTACAGCTAAGTTAGAAAGTTTCAAAGTTTAAAGTTCAAGATTTAGTCTTAGGTCATGCGTCATATATCTTTAATCCTTTTTATTTTTGTAAATTAGCTGCTATATGGGACGTATCCTCGCAATAGATTATGGTAGCAAAAGAGTAGGGTTGGCTGTCAGCGATCCTCTCCGTATTATTGCCAACGGGCTTACATCGGTTCATAGTAAAGACGTGATTAAATTTTTGGAAGATTATTTAAAAAAAGAGGCAGTGGATATTATAGTTGTTGGAGAACCCAAAACCTTGCAAAATAATAAAAGCGATAGCGCCAGGTTCATCGATCCTTTTGTATCGCATTTAAAGAAAAAATTTCCTGATATAAAAATAGAACGTTATGATGAGCGTTTTACAAGCGCCATGGCTCATCAAACCATGCTAATGGGCGGTTTAAAAAAGAAAGACAGGCAGGATAAGGCAACCGTAGATGTAATAAGTGCAATTATTATTTTGCAGGATTATATGACGTTAAGTTCTAAATAAACTTACATTTTCTGCTGGCAAAAGCACACATGCGTAATAAAATGACGCCGTGTTTGAAACGCGAAATATTTGTTTCGCCATAGGTACGCTCTTTATAGCGGATAGGCACTTCAACGATCTTTAAATTTAATTTATGTGCGCCAAATAAAAGATCAAAATCCCCGAACGGATCAAACTCGCCAAAATATTTTCTGTTCTTGATCAGTTTTACATAATCTTTACGGAACATAACTTTTGTACCACACAATGTATCTTTAAAGCGCTGGTCTAACAACCAGGTAAAGGCCCAGCTAAAAAAGTGGTTACCTAAATAATTTAAAAAACGCATGGCTTCTTTATCCATTGGATAAACCAAACGGGTGCCATTTATAAAATCACCTTTGCTGCTGGCAATGGCATTGTAAAATTTAGGAAGATCTTCGGGCGGTACTGTTAAATCAGCATCCAGGATCATGAGTATATCGCCGGTGGCCATGCTGTATCCTTCGCGTACCGCATCGCCTTTGCCTTTTCCTTTTTGCTGGCCGATCTTAATATCATGCGTGGCGGCGTATTTTTTTTGTATCTCCTGGATCTTGATCCAGGTATCATCTGTACTATTTCCTTCAATAAAAATAATTTCGATGTGCTTGCCAAATTTTGGTAAACGCAAAATGGCATTCTCAATATTTCCGCTTTCGTTACGTGCAGGAATTACAACTGTGGTTGAATATTTTTCCGCATATTTTTCTTCGTTGTTTTCCGGTAAAGGTTTTGCAAAACTGTAAATATTTAAACTAAAGAACCTGAAGAACGGGAATTTGGCCAGGTAACGGTTAAAAATAAAAGACAGAAGAGGGAAGAAGAATGGAAAGATCAACCGTTTACTGTTACGGTATACATCAAAGCCGGAAATATAAAGCAGGTTATTGATATCGCGGGTGCTTAACCAGTTTTGGGTTGGCGTTTTTTGTTTAAGACCGATCAGCTCTGAGAATTTAATTAAAGGTTCCCAAAACGAGTTATAGAACTGAACGATCACTTTTGTATTTGGGTGACAGCATTTTTTTATCTGCTCAAATACATTTTGAATATCGTCTACAAATCCGATCAAATTGCTTACAACAATAAGATCAAACGTTTGGTTTAAAGTAATGTTATTGGCATCCATTACTAAAAATTCAATATTTTTATCTTTATGTTTTTCTTTTGCCCAGGTAATGTATTCTTCGCTAAAATCGATCCCGGTTTTTTTTGAACCGGCTATGCCGGCTAAAAGATCTCCACTGCCGCAGCCAACTTCCAGTACCGAACTATCTTCGTGCGAAAAGTAATTGGCGTAATTGGTGATCTCGTTCCAATAGTAGGCGCCAAAGGTACGTTTCCTGCGCTTTTTGGCAAGATCATCAAAATATGTATGTTTTGTTTCGTTCACTTAAATTTTTTCTATTTCAATGGTACAAAATAAACCAAGTTGTTTTGCAAATGGCGAAAATAACCATTCTACACCTTTTACAAAATTATACATAAAAAACGGAAGCATAGCACTTCTTGAAACACCGCCACTAATAACGTAAGAAAACGGCGAATGGTATTTTATGGAATTAATTTTTAATTGCGGGAATTCTTTTTTAAAAAGGTCAAGGTCGCGCTCAAAATAAATATAAGGTAACGCCTGGTTGCTGTTAGATAAAGGGTTACCGGCCTTGATCTCTCTTGCGCCTTTTTCTTCGAACGGCTCGTGATGAAAGCGTTTATAAATAAATCTTCCTAAATTACTATTGGCAGGTTCGGTCATAATTATTTTGCCGCCTTTAATTAATGTGCGTTGCGCTTCTTTTAAAAACAAATGCGGTTTTGGTATGTGATGAAATACATTTAACATCACAATACTTGCTAATTCATTTTCTTTAAAGGGCATTTCTTCGGCGCTAAAAACCATGTCTACATTAGGCAGGTCTAAAATATCGCTGGTAACAACCTCAGGAAACACATCTTTTAAAAACCCGCCGCCCGAGCCTATCTCGAGGTATTTACCACCTTTTACCTGTTTTGATCTTTTAATAAAAACAGAGTACCAATCGTTATACAACTGTTTTAAAAAAGGCTTTTGCAGAATAATGTCCCTGTGTGCTAAAGTAGCTTTAGGGTCATCAAGGTCAAAAGGTATGGTGTATTTTTTAAACATTGGTTCGGGTAGCAAAAATATTAAAATAATGTTCTTCGCCTAAAGGTTCTAAAGTGCTCACTTTTTCCGGAGTTAGTTTTAGTAAAGAATTTTCTTCCAACAGGTAACAATTAAATCCTTTAGAAAGTAAAAAATTAAAATAAGCGGTAACGGAACTTCCTGCTTTTTTTAAGCCATATGGCCAAAACTCCGAAATGATCCTGATATCTTTGTTCTTATCCAGTATCAGCTGCATTCCCTGTATGGCTTGCATTTCAAAGCCCTGTATATCCATCTTAATAAAATCTACTTTTGTATTGGCTACCAAATGGTCGTCAATACTTACGGCATCAATTTCAATTTCCTGGTCGTATTCTTCAGGTTTATAGGTACGGTGATCTACATTTAAATTTTTTGAAGTATAGATCTTCAGCTTCTCTGTTTTTGGTCCTACCGCTTTATTATTTATTTTAATATTCTTTACACTACCCGTTGCTTTTTGCAGGTGTTCAAAGTTTTTTGTGTCGGGTTCAAAACAATGCACAGTACCATTTTCTCCAACAATATCAGATAGTATGGTGGCATAAAAGCCAATATTAGCGCCAATATCCAGCACTACATCGTTTTTATGAATGTATTTTTTTAGCAGTTCAATTTCAAAAGCATCTTGTTTGTTTTTAAACATGCGGTACATTGGCTTGTAAAGGCCAAACGCGTTTTTGTAAAGAAAATTTCCAAGCTTAATACTAAACGACATGCCCTGATCTAATAATTAATTTCGTAAACGTAAGCCTGTTCAAAAGCGCCTTCGGTATGTACCAGGCGTAACTTATTGGGATATTTTTGACTGATTGGCCCAAATATATTATGTACAGTATTGATAAAACCGGCGCTTGCATTATTAGGGTCTAACCTTAAGCTCGCTAAAATAACGTGTGTTACCTTGTTCTGACGGAAGTAGGCTAAAGCACTATCCGGATTGGATTGCTCGGTAAGGCTGTCTTTTTTTACCACGCTATAAATAGGAAAGAATTTTTTTCCTTTGCCATAAACAAAACTCATAGGCGCTTTGCGGCTTGCAACAAAAGATTCTTTATTTAAACTATCGGCGCACCATTCGCTGGCTTTTAAAAAATTTTGCCAATCGGGTGTATAACCAAAATATTTATCGCCCTTTAAGTTTTTTTGAACGATGGGCAAATTGCTAAAACCTCTTTTAAAGGATGAGATACAAACAGAACCTATCATTAAAACAATCAAAGCTATATATATCATTTGGCCTATGCCTCCGGGTTTATTGGTAAACGCATAAACAGCATATAGCATTAAAATTAAAAGAACGGGCATACATATTAATGTGATACGGGGTTGATCCCATCTTGTTTGCAGGATAAAATAAGATAAGATCAGTTCGGCGCCTGTAAATAAAGCAAATAGCGACATGGCTTTATTCTTTTGCTTATAGATCTGCCAAAAGCCGATAATAATAATGGCAATGGTTACCAGTGTTATAAAACCATACACTTTAATATCATTATTATCTTCGCCTCTTTCTGCTCTCCAGCCAAGTAACTGGTAAAAACGTTTGCTTAAACCAAGATCGCAGTTATCTATAAAACGTTGTATAAAACCTGCCATATCTTCATCACCTAAAGCTTTGTTGTATGGATCTTTTTGCAATAAGATCTTGCTTTGGCCGGCAAATTGGTTTTGCGCTTTCCAGATGCTTCTTACTATAACTTCGTAGATGATTTTAAAAGATAAGTAACCCGCCAAAGAAAAACCTGCGGCTTTCCAATTCTTTTCAAGAGCAAAAAATAACAATACAGCCGGCACAACAACAATAGCAGAGCTTTTGCAGGTGCTTATTAAAAACATACTTAATCCAAACATTAACCAGGTTTTTAACTGAGGTTTTAATTGTACACCGTCTTTTTTTATGGCATCTAAAATTTTTACAGCATAAAAAAAGAAAAGCCCCTGGAAGAAAAAGTAAAAGGCCTCGGTAAAGGTCATGCTGGCGTAATAAATAATTAAGTGGTTTGCTGCCTGGAAAATGGCAACCGGAATAAATACAATGGCAGGGATCCTCCCTCTTAGTGCTTTGTAAAAAAGAATGAGTCCTGAAATATTGAAGAGAACAGAAAATAATTTAAAAAGGATAAGTTTAAAACCAAAGATCTTGATCAACAAACCCAGGAACATGGGATATAAAGGCGCATTTTGCGTATAAAAATAATCAGGAAACTCATTCACATAACGCCACCCGCCTTCAAGATATAGCGCATCGTCATGTGCCTCGCTTATCCGTGCATTAAAAGAAATGAATGATAAAAGAAGGCATAAAATAATCAGCCCGTAATAGATCCTGGTATCGTTTTTAGCAGCCCAATTCTCAAACTTTTCGTAAGTTGTTTTAGGGTTTTTGATCAAAGGTATTGCTACTTTTTTATCCTTGTTCATAGACCCCAAAAATAGCAAAATATTTAACAGGCTTTAAGGCTATTTCATTAAAGTAACATGCCCTGTGTATTGCTTTGGTTTAGAGCCTGCAATAGTGTTGGTTACTGTAATTTTGTAGATATAAACATCCTGGGGCAATATATCTCCGCCCTTTTTAGATTTACCATCCCAGCCCTGAAGAATATCGGTGGATGTATATACCAACTGTCCCCAACGGTCAAAAATATCCATCCTGTATTTTTTAACACCTACTGCCTTCGGTATAAATACTTCGTTATTGCCATCTCCGTTGGGTGTAAACGAATTTGGAATATAGAAGGTTACATCTTCCAGCACGGTTAGTTTTTTATAAACACTATCCACGCAACCATGGTTGCTTATTACTTTTAAGTACGTAAAATAATTTCCAATTTCAGGGAAAGTATAAGTAGGATTGCTTGAATTTGCGGTATCTATACCGTTACTGTAAAAATCCCAATACCAATTAACCACGGTGGCGTTCTTGGTTTCGTCGGTAAACGAAACCAGGTTATCATTTTCATTCGGAGAATCGGGTGTATAAGAGAAATCTGCTTTTGGGATCGGATACCCTTCAACGGTAGTTGTAGTTTTGCCCCTGCAACCCTTCGAATCTACCAGGTTAATGTTTACGGTATGAATACCTGCCGAAGTAAAGCATTGCGTTACTTTTGTAGAATCGTTAAAGCTATTACCGGTACTAAAACTCCAGTTTACATTGGTAATTATCGGAGATCCTTTCTGAAAATTAAATGTTGTACAAAACGGAACGCAACCTCCGATCTTATCCGACGAAATGGTACCATATGGCAACCCAAGTATAACAGGGGTTATAACCACACTGTTTGTACAACCATTGCCATCGGCGCCAACTAATGTGTAGGTTGTTTGCAAACTGTTAGAAATTGAAGAGATACTTAATTGAGGGCTAAGTGTAACTATACCGAATGTAGCAAGCCATTTATAGTTTATACCGCCATTGCCCGAAAAAGTAAACATATCTCCTTTACAAACCTGTGTATTTCCGGTAAAGCTAATATTAGGTTTTTGATACACATTGCAAAAAACCGTGCCCGAAGACACACAGCCTGCAGACGATGTTACCACAACATTATACGCGCCCGCATTTAAAGTTGATACGTTTGAGATAACCGGGTTTTGCTGATTAGAGGTATAACCATTTGGTCCCGACCATAAATAACTCGCACCGCCAAGCGCCGTTAAAGAAAGCTGGTCTTCTACACATGCATTAGCGCCCTGAACGGCTATTACGGGTTTTGCATAAATTACCTGGGCAACGGTTGCGGTATTTACGCAACCATTAACATCTGTTCCGGTAACGGTGTAAGTTCCGTTATTTTGCATCACACCAGATAATATAACCGGGTTTTGCTGGAAAGATGCGTAACCTGCCGGCCCGGCCCAAAAATACGTAGCGGCCCCGGCAGCATTTAAAGTTAAACTAAAACCTTCGCAAACGTTGCCCGAAGTGGAAGCGATAATAGTTGGTAAAGGGTTAACTACTACCGGCGTAGTTGCAGTTGCCGTGCAACCATTCGATGCTCCGATGACAACATAATTACCGCTTAAATTGGTTGTAATATTTGTAAAAGCAGGATTTTGAAAATTAGAACCGTAACCGTTTGGCCCGCTCCAGGTATATGTGGAAGCACCGTTTGCTATTAAATTAAAACTTTGTCCCGCACAATAACTACCCGTGTTTGCGGCCGTAACTGTTGGATTGGCATTTACCTGGAGTGTTGTAGTTGCCGTAGAGGTACATCCACCGGTAGAACCTAAAACTGTATAAACGCCCGCATTAACCGGTTGGGCATTTGGAACTGAGGGCGCTGCTATGTTTGAATTAAAACCGCCCGGCCCAATCCAGATATACGAAGTAGCGCCGCCAGCCGTTAAATTAGCTATTGCCCCGGCGCATATTGGCCCATTATTAACGGCCGTGGTTGTAGGGTTTTGAACCACGTTAATGCTCGCTGTTACAGCGCAGGTATTGGTTGCAGGATTGGTTCCGGTTGTTGTTCCTATACAGGTAAAAGTACCGCCGGCGCTAATATTAGGAATGCTTGGTGTATTTGATGTTGAATTAAAATTGCCCGGCCCTGTCCACGCAACACTGCTAATACCGGTACCGGTTGTTACCGATAAAGTTGCAGTTTGCCCTGCGCATAAAGAACTTGTTGCTGCAACCGTCATACTGCATAATACACCACAGTTTGTTTGGCCGGCACCGGGCGTATTCGCATTATTCTGACTAAAGGTTATTTGTTGATTGGAGTTGGAATAATTAGTGATCAATAAAAGATAAAACTGCCCGGCTATCGCGTTAGCTATGGTACAGGTTTCGGTAGATGAGCCTGAATAACTGCAATCAACCGTATTGCCGGCCGTTAAATTACCGCAATTGCCGGTTAAAGTAGGGAAAGGCCCCCAGCAGATAAAATCGATATCGTTTGCGGCCGACATAGAAATAGATACCGGCCCGTTTGTTCCCATTTGAAAATAAAACCAGGCTGGATTAGGCTGCGAGAAAAGACAGCCGTAATTAGGACCATTTTGCGCATTACCAGTATTAACACCCGCCGGAAACTGCATAGTTTGACCGGTACAAAATGGTTGCGGGTTAGCGCAGTTACCATTTGTTTGGCTAAACGAAGAACTAACAGAAATAAATAATAAGAAAAGGAGAATGTGTTTTAACATACTCAAAATTAAGGGATTTTATAGCGGAATGCCCGTTTTTAAATAAATAGAAATGGCAGTTTACGGTTTAAAGACGTTAATTCACTCAACATGCAATAAATGGTAATAAAAGCCGGTATTTTTTAACTGTTTTAACCTGGCTAAAACAAAATTACCTGCCCCGTAAATTATCGAGTAATTCGTTTAAATGTGTTACCTGTTCTGTACTCAGATTTTTAAAAATATCCAATGTGGCATCGTCAATAAAATCGAGATCTTTTAAAAGATCAAGTCCTTTTTGAGAAATCGTGACGTGGATACTGCGCCTGTCGCTTGGGCACTCGTTGCGCGTGGCGTAGCCTTTGCTTACTAACTTATCAAGAATACGCGAGGCATCGCTCATTCTATCAAGCATGCGTTCTTTAATACATTTTAAAGAACAGGGGTTGGGGTATTGGCCGCGTAAAATGCGTAAAACATTATATTGTTGTGTGGTAAGGTCTAAACCTTTAAAGAACTGGTCGTAATGATTGCTAAGCCAGTTGGTAGTGTAAAGAAGGTTAACTGCCAGTTTTTGTTGTGGCGTTTTAAATGATTTTTGTTGTATCTCTTCTTCCAGTTTCATGTTTAAAAGTCTCCGGAATGATTAGATCCCGGAGACTTTAAAATTATTATTTATCTTTATTCAATTCAATGTTAAGGTCAACTTTAACATCTTCGCTTACTGCAACACCACCAGATTCTAAAGCTGCATTCCAGCCTAAACCAAAATCTTTACGGTTAATTGTTCCTGTAACTTTAAAACCATTTTTAATATTTCCGTATGGATCTTTAACAGTTTTAGCAGCACCAATAGCAATAAAGCTAACAGATTTAGTAACACCATGCATAGTAAGATCGCCTGTTAAAGTATAAGCTGTTTTACCAAGTTTAGCATTTGGTTTCATGCTTGTGCTTTTAAAAGTAATTTTTGGATATTTTGCTACATCAAAAAAGTCAGGACTTTTTAAGTGCCCATCGCGTTTTTCGTCTTCAGTATTAATTGAATTTACATCAGCAGAAAAATCTATTTTTGCATCTGTAAAATCCATTTCAGTTTTAGAATTTACAGTGCCTTCATAAATCTTAAATTTCCCTTCAGTTTCAGAAACCATCATGTGAGTTACCGAAAAACCAAGTTTTGAGTGAGAAGCATCTACCTTCCAGCCTGTTTGAGCATTTGCAGAAATCATCAATAAAGAAGCTGCTGCAGTTGTAAATAATTTTTTCATGTTTTATTGTTTTTAAGTTTAGAGTACAAATATATGTTACAACATTTAATGTTATAACATTAAATTGTTAAATTTTTATAATCTTAAAATTATTTTCGGGTAAATTTTCAAGAAAGAAGCCGTCAATACGTGTTCGCTTTAATTTTAAAACATTGTATCCTAATGTTTTACACATTTTTCGGATCTGCCTGTTCTTTCCTTCTGTTAAGATAACCTTAAGTGTTGTTTCGTTTTGCTTTTCACAAAAGCATTTTTTTGTGATAAAGTTATCAATCGGCACTCCATTCTTAAGAGCTTCAACAAACAGCCCGGTAATAGGTTTATCCAGTTCAACAATATATTCTTTTTCTTTTTCGGATGCCGGGTTACATAAATTCTCAATCCATTTACCATCGTTACTTAATAATAAAAGTCCTTCAGATGCTTTATCAAGCCTTCCGGCAATGGCAAGGCCGCTAAAACCAATAAAAAAACCAGATAAATTGTTGGATACATTATTATTGAGCGTACTTTCAAGACCGGCGGCTTTATTAAAAAGCAAATACACAAATTCCTTTTTTGCTCTTACAACTTCGTTGTTAACTTTTATCTCGCAACTATCATTTAAAAGGCAATTCTCAAAAATAACCACTCCGTCAAGTTGCACATTTCCTTCATCAATAAGTTTTTGAGCTTCTTTATTACTAAGCATTAACGTGTGCACCAAAAAATATTTAACGCGGCGGTAAAAACCCATGCGCAAAACTAGTCATTAGAATTTAGTCTTAAGTCATTAGTCGTTTATCATTTATCAAATATTGGTACCAGTGGTTTTTTAATCGTTTTTAAATAGGTTAATTTTACACAAGTGCAGGAGATCATTTCCATACAACACATTCGTAAAACCTATAAAATAGGCGACGAGATCATTCATGCATTAAAAGACGTTTCATTAACCATTTACAAAAATGAATACGTTGCTTTAATGGGTCCGTCGGGAAGTGGTAAATCAACATTAATGAATATGTTGGGTTGCCTGGATAGCCCATCTGACGGAGAATATATACTCAACAACCTTTCTGTGGCCAAAATGAGCGATAATGAATTGGCTGAGGTGCGTAACAAAGAGATCGGATTCGTATTTCAAACATTTAATTTATTGCCCAGGGCTACAACACTTGATAACGTAGCTTTACCATTAGTTTACGCCGGCTTTAGCAAAATTGAAAGAGAAGCCCGTGCAAAAGAAGTTTTAGAAAGCGTTGGTCTTGGAAACAGGATGAGCCATAAGCCAAATGAATTAAGCGGTGGACAACGGCAGCGTGTTGCCATTGCAAGGGCCCTGGTAAATACCCCTGCTATTATATTGGCCGATGAACCAACAGGCAATCTGGATAGTAAAACCTCTGTAGAGATCATGGGATTATTTGAAGAGATCCATAAAAAAGGCAATACGATCATTTTAGTTACCCATGAAGAGGATATTGCGCTGCATGCCCACAGGATTGTTCGTTTAAAGGATGGCCTGGTGGAAAGCGATACCCAAAATACACGGATAACTACCTATAAGAACAGGATAGACTCTTTTAGTTAAATTTTTTTTCTGATTAAACCTTTTAAAAAATTGATCATCTTAGATATAAATCACATAAAAATGAAAAAGCTAAGAAGTATATTAATTTTAGGTTTGGGCCTTTCTCTTATTGTTTCTTCCTGCAGAAAAAAAGAAAAGGAAGAAGATAGCGATACACAGTCTGCAACCGAAAGCTCGCTTGCCAATAGTATTGATAACGATATGAATAACATTGCAGATGAAGCGGGAAGAACGAAAAGCATAAGCAGTTTTAGAACCTCTGAAGAAAATGCAGTTTTAAGTTCTTGTGCAATCTTGCATTTTGATACTTTGGTAAATACAAACCCAGATTCTATTACGGTTAATTACGGCAACAGCAATTGTATCTGTAACGATGGCAGAGCACGCCGCGGAAGCTTATTAATTGTTTATACCGGAAAATATAAAGACTCATTAAACACAATTACCATCACTCCTTTAAATTATTATGTAAACGATAATAAAGTAAACGGAAGCAAAGTAATTAAAAACTTAGGCCATAACGCGCAGGGGCATCTTGTGTATAACATCAATGCCAATATATCTATTGTAAAGGCAGATAACAGTGGCACCATTCAGTGGTCGTCAACACGCCAAAGAGAGTGGTTGGTAGGCGAGAATACATTGGTATGGAGTGATGATAAATACTCTATTACCGGTAATGCCAACGGATCAACAGCTAATGGCAGAAGTTTTACAGCCGTGATCACAAATGGAAAACCACTTATAAGGGATATGAGCCTGGCCTGCAGAAAACACTTTATAAGCGGCGAGCTTGAATTAACGCCGCAGGGCAAACCAACGCGTTATATTGATTATGGAAACGGAACCTGCGATGATAAAGCAACTGTAACAATAAATTCTAAAACATATACAATTACATTGCCTTAAAATAAAGGCGGTATAAGGAAAAAATAACCCAAAATTGCGTAAGTTTTGGGTTTTTTATTTTAAATATATGGAGTAAATTTATGGGCTGTTTGATAACTATGGCCAAAAGTATTTAGGCGATATTAAAAGCAAAAAAAATGAGATTCTTAATTCCATTACTTCTTTTTTCGTTTTTTGGTTTTTCGCAGGAAGATACTACAGAGTTATTTGTGCCGTTAATTGGTATTCACGTAGGTGGCCAGTTACCTGCAGGCGACCTTTCAAAACGCTTTGGCGCCGACCTTAATCTTGGCGGTAATTTTAGTTTAAAAACAAAAAAGAACTGGATCTTTGGTGTAGAATCTAATTATTTTTTTGGCAGGAACGTACGCGAGGATGTTTTAAGCCAGCTAAGAAATTCAGACGGCGAAATTCTTGATAATGCCGGCAACCCTGCAGATCTGAGGGTTACAGAACGTGGCTTTGGTATACACCTGGTGTGCGGTAAGATCTTTAAATTATTATCTGCCAATCCAAATTCAGGATTGATGGTAAGCTTTGGCCCGGGTTATATGCATCATAAAATAAAATTATACGATGCGCAACATAAAATTGCTGCAGTAAAAGATCACCTGGCTTATGGTTACGACAGGTTAACTGCCGGTTTTTCGTTAACGCAATTTGTGGGTTATATGTTTATTAGCGAAAACAAGCTTTTAAATTTTTATTTTGGCTTTGAAGGTTACCAGGCATTTACACAAAGTATCCGTAAATTTAATTATGATACAGGTTTGCCCGATACACAAAAAAGGGTAGATATGTTATACGGCTTCAGGTTTGGTTGGGTATTGCCATTATACAAGAAAAAGCCTAACGAATATTATTACAATTAATCCCGGGCGCATGTTCTTATACAATTTGGTAATTTATTTATACGGCATGGTTATTAAACTGGCCTCTGTAAATAAATTAAAAGCCAAACAATGGGTGGTTGGCCGCAAGAACTGGCGTAAAAAATTAGATCAAAAAATTTCGGCATTAAACGGCAGCGATGTTGTTTGGGTACATTGCTCCTCGTATGGTGAATTTGAGCAGGGCCGCCCCTTAATAGAAGCGATCAAAAAAAAACATCCAAAATATAAGATCGTACTAAGCTTTTTTTCGCCAAGCGGGTACGAAGTATTTAAAGATTGGAAAGGCGCAGACGTGATATGTTATTTGCCTTTGGATACAAAGAATAACGCCAGGGATTTTATTGAAATTGTAAAACCAAAAGTGTCGATATTTATTAAATACGAATTCTGGTTAAACTTTTTATTCGAACTAAAAAATAAGAACGTTCCTACTTATCTCGTTTCTGCCGTTTTTAAACCACATCATCCTTTTTTTAGGTGGTATGGCAGCATCTTTAGACGATCTTTAAAAAGCTTTAATAAATTATTTATACAAGACGAAGCGTCGGGCAAACTACTTGAAAAGATTGAAATAAAAAATTACGAGGTATGTGGCGATACCAGGTTTGACAGGGTAATTGAAGTAAAGGAAAATTTTGTTGAATTGCCGTTTATAAAAGAGTTTTGTGCTGATAAGAAGATACTGGTTGCCGGAAGTACCTGGCCCGGTGACGACGAACTGCTGATTGAAGCTTTTAAAAACCTGAACCTGCCTGATTTAAAATTGATCCTCGTTCCACACAATATCGAAGAAAAAGATATACTTAAACTAACTACATTACTTGAAAGGAATGAACTTGCATATAACTTATTTTCAAAACAAGAAAAGAATGCAAATGCAAAAGTGCTTGTAGTAGATAAGATCGGCCTGCTTTCTAAGATATATAACTACGCCTCGCTGGCCTATATTGGTGGCGGGTTAGATGATGGTATTCACAATTGTTTGGAACCTGCCGTTTATTATAAACCGGTAATATTTTACGGAAACGATTATCATAAATTTAACGAAGCAATTGATCTTATTGCTCTGGGAGCCGCAAAAAATATAGATTCATCTGCTGCTTTAACGGCTGAGGTTTTAAATTACTTAAACAATAAAATATTGGTTGCCGATATTGAGGATAAATTAAAATTGTATTTTCAAAAAAAATCGGGTACCACACAAAAAGTGCTGGCAATACTTAATTTGAGTTAGTGGCTTTTAAGACAGATTGCCATAAAAGCTCGCCGCTTTTTTCCCACGAAAATTTTTGTTTTTGAGTATTTCCTTTGCTGATAAGGCTTTCGCGTAACGCCGGTTGCTGATATAGTTTGGTCATGGCATTCTTTATATCATTTACTTCTAAAGGGTCTATCAGTAATGCGGCCTCTCCGGCAATTTCGGGCATGCTGGTTACGTTGCTCGTAATAATTGGTACACCGGCCTGCATTGCCTCAATAAGCGGTATGCCAAATCCTTCATAATAAGGTACAAAGGTCAATGCCAGCGCAGTTCCCAGCGCCAGGTTCAATTCTTCATCTGCCAACCTGCCGGTAAATACAACGTCTTCCTTTAAATTTGTTTGTGCTATTACCTCTTTTATCTCCGAAAGGCCCCAATAATGCGGTCCGGCCAAAACCAGTTTCATGTCAGAATTAGTTTCTTTTTTAAATAAAGAAAAAGCGCGGATAAGATTAGAGATATTCTTACGTGGATGCAGAGAGCCTACATTTACAAAATAATTTTTTCCGGCGGTATACTTCTGTTTTACCGTTTGTTTTGTTGCCTCATCAATGGGTTTAAAAAAACTATTAATGCCGTTGTAAACCACATCTATTTTGTTTTTATCAATACCGTAATTTTTCGAAATATCCTGTTTGCTGTATTCAGAAACTGTGGCAATTCTTGTGGCTTCTTTGGCAAATTTTGGAAAATAATAGTTGTAGTATTTTGATGTCAGCCATTTGCTATCCTGCGGGTGATGTAAAAAATTGATATCGTGAATTACCGGTAATTGTTTGCATTTGGCACCTAATGATAAAAAACCATCGGGCGATAAAAAAAGATCAGGCTGCATTTTATCCAATAATCTTTTTACCGAATGCTGAAACCACGCATAATATAAAAAAGGGTGGCGCGCCTGCGGAGACAGGATAAGAGGGGTAACGTTATCAGCAAAAACAAAGTCCTGGTTAAATGGCCTGTCAAACAGAAAAACAAAATGTACATCCGGATTTTTAAGGGTTATTTGCTTTAGGGTCTGGAATGCAAACCAGCCCATTCCTTCCAGCTTATCCTTCAATAAAATTCGCGTATTTACAACTATTTGCACCCGGCAAATCTATGAATTTAGATTAGTTTTAACCATAAAAAAGCCTATATTTGCTGCTTTTTGTGCAAAAAAAGAAGTTCATATTTGATTTAGCTATTTTGCTGATACTTAATTTATTAATTAAGCCATTTTGGATTTTAGCGATTGAGCCAAACGTTCAGATGAATGTAGGCAATGCAAGTTACGGTGAGTACTTTGTGTTGTTTAATTTTTCTTTCCTGCTTAACATTTTGCTGGATTTTGGATTGACCAATTTTAATAACAAAAACATTGCACAGCATACACACCTGTTAAGCAAACATTTTAGCAAAATGTTAAGTCTTAAATTTATGCTGGGCTTGCTTTATATTACCATTACGCTGGCCGTTGGGTTTTTTATATTGGGTTTTGAGGTGCGGTATATCAAACTTTTAGTGATCTTATGCATAAATAATTTCTTTTTAAGCTTCATACTTTTTTTAAGGTCTAATTTACTGGCCCTGCATTTATTCAGGTTGGATAGCATCATGTCTGTTTTAGACCGTGTGATCATGATTCTTATATTGGGCATACTTATTTTGCATTTATTTGGTTTAAGTGTAGACGTGATGAATTTTGTATATGCGCAAACCATAGGTTACGGGCTAACAGCATTAATAGGGTTTTTAGTGGTACTTAACAAAACACATACCTTTAAGCTTAATTGGGATTGGGCCTTTAACCGCATGATCTTAAAAAAGAGTTTTCCGTTTGCGATATTGGTTTTATTAATGACATTTTATAACCGGTTGGATAGTGTGATGATAGAAAGGATATTACCGGGTAACCTCGGAAAAGAGCAGAGCGGTATCTATGCAAAAGCTTTTAGGTTGCTGGATGCGGCAAATATGATCGCTTATTTATTTTCGGTGCAGTTATTGCCTTTGTTTAGCCGTATGCTAAAAAATAATGAGAATATTGAGAAGATCGTAAAATTATCATTCACCCTTCTTTTAACGCCGGCATTAATTGTTTCTGTAAGCAGTTTGTTTTATGCCGAAAGATTTTGCGAATTACTCTACAAAGGCAATTCTGAAGGGTACCAGTTGTTGGCGCTTTTAATGAGTTGTTTTACTGCCATATCTGTAACATATATTTTTGGAACACTTTTAACTGCCAATGGAAATTTACGCTATTTAAATCTTATGGCCATTAGCGGTATTTTAATAAACCTGCTCTTAAACCTTGTTCTTATCCCCAGGTATTACGCCCTCGGAAGCGCTATTGCCAGTGTGGTTACCCAGTTCTTAACATGCCTTATACAAGTGTTTATTTCGTACAAAGTATTTAAATTTCATGTAAATAAGCGTTTATTGATCTCGTTGGTTCTATTCATTACCGGCATTGTATTTGCCAACTATTTTACCCTGAATTTAACCACTTATTGGGTTTATAATTTCGCAATTATGCTTATATTTAGTGGCTTATTAGCTTTTGTAACAGGAATGATAAACCCTAAATCCGTTTTACGGTTCGTAAAATATAAATAAATTATGAGTGAAGATATTTCAGCCAAAGATTTAATGGTAAAAATAATTAAGTGGAGGAAAACTTTTCTTATGATCACCATTGTTAGTGCGCTTGTAACAGGAATACTGGTTTTTTTAATGCCAAAACAATATAAATCTACAGTTGTTTTATTTGCAGCCCGCCAATTCTCTGTTTCAAAACTGGTAATTGAGCCAAATTCGGGTAACCAGGAAGATTATATGCAGATAGGGGATGAAGATGATGTAGAAAAATTAATTCAGCTTTTAAGCTCTGATGCGTTAAAGATAAAAGTTGCCAACGCTTTCGATCTTTGGGATCGCTGGAAGATAAAAGATACCGTTTTTGGCTACCATTATTTAAAGTTAAAGTGGGAGGATATGGTGGTTATTAAACGCACCGAGTTTAATAGTGTTAAAGTTGATGTATATGATTATACAGCAAATGGCGCGGCGCAAATAGCTAACGGCATTTCAGATTATTGCGATACCGTTAAACACGAAATGACACAATCTGTTGCATCGGGCGTTCTAAAGATCGTAAAGGATGAATACGAAAATACTTTGCTGAGAATGAAAGAACTTGAAGATAGTTTAACAGTACTTAGAAAATTAGGTGTTTTGCATTATAAAGAGCAGGTAAAAGCTTATTCAAAAAGTTATGCAAGGGCTATTGAAAAAAACGACGCAGGCGCAATGAAACGTCTTGAAGCAAAATTAGACACGCTTAAAAAATATGGAAGCGCTTATCAAAACATACACGATAATTTAGAAAAATACAGTTTTAAATATCCCGATATTAAAGCAAAATACGACGAGGCTTTGGTAAATTATAATACCAGCCTGCCAAGTAAATTTGTAATAGAAAAGGCAAAGCCAAACGAGTATAAGGCAAAGCCAAACAGGTTATTGATCCTTACAGTTACAATAATTGCGAGCAATTTGCTTGGGTTACTCTTTCTTTTATTTCGCGAAAAAATTAATAAATTAAAATTATAGGATTAGTTATGGATAATTTAAACTCGTTAAATATTTTAAAAACAATTTTTAAGAACTGGAAATCTTTTTTAATAATGATGTTTATTGCTGCTGTAATTTCGTACGGCGCATCGTTTTTGCTAAAAGATAAATACAAATCAACTTCGGTGGTTTACCCGGTTAATATGTTCCAAAACTCAGAAGAGTCGGCAACAGAACAATTATTGCAGTATTTTTTAAGCGAAGATGTAAAGAATAAACTTGCAAAAGATTTTAACCTGTATGAGAGATATGATATCGATACCTTAAAATCAAAAGGTGGCAAATCACTTTTTAATTTTATGTATGCCGAATGCATTAAAGTTTCTCCAACTATTTATGAATCTATTGAGATTGAAGTAAAAGATACCGATCCTTTGTTTGCCCAGAAACTAAACACAGCATTTGTTCAAAATACAAATACGTTAATCAGAGAAACCAAAAAAAATATTGTAAAACAATATCTTGAAAATGCAGAAACCGTAATTAATGGACAAACCAAAGAAATAGATTCTTTAATAAACGCTATTTATAAAATTAAGAGTGATTATAACATTCTTGATTCAAAGAACCAGACAAAATATTTGAGTAAACTGGTTGCAAAAGGATCTCCGTTAAATGAAGGTATCCAATTGCAAATTAAAGGAATAAAAGAAAAAGGAATAGTTTTGAATGTTTTGGATGGCAGGATCATAGCCACCATGAACTCCTATAACCAGCTCAAACAAAAAAAAGATGGCTATTTATTGGATATTAGCGGGGAAATGGATTATTATACTTTTGTAAGTAAGCCAAATCTTGCAGATAAAAGATGCTATCCTGTAAGGTGGGTAATAGTTTTAACCTCTGCAGTTTCAGCTTTCTTTTTAACACTGGTTTTCTTTTTATTTAAGAACCGTTCCAAAGATCTGATCTAATTGACAAAGCATCTTAAAACATATTTATTTCCGCTACTTATACTGGCCTACATTTTAGGCAATGCGTATATAATGATCAATAAAAAAGATCTTTTTTATGCATACAATGCAATTCCAATTGTATTACTGGTTATTTATACCGCCGTTTTTCATTTGCAGCGCCTGGTTTTCTTCCTGGCATTTTGCACACCTTTAGCTATTACGTTAAAAGAGTTGGGTTTGTCAGAAGGGCTCGATCTTAGCTTACCTTCAGAACCGCTGATGGCGGGACTTATGTTGCTTTATATTTTTAACGAACTAAGTTCGCGTATTACCGATAAAAAATTCATTAATCACCCGGTAACAATTTTAATAATTGTGCAATTAACGTGGATGTTCATTACTATGCTTACAAGCACTGAGATCCTTATCTCGCTAAAATACCTTATTTCGCGTTTGTGGTTTGTTTTTAGTTGTTACATTATCATGCCGCATATTTTTAAAGATAAAAAAAGCATCATTAAATTTATTTATTGTTACGCATTTGCGTTGGCAATTGTTGTAGTTTATACCATTTACCAGCACTCTAAATTTAACTTTAGCTATAAATCGTCAGATTGGGTAGTGTCGCCATTTTATAATGATCATACCGCTTATGGTGCTGCATTGGCAATGTATATACCGGTAATGTTCTCTTTTATATTTATAAAAAGTATTTCAAGATTTTTAAAGATCGCTGCTATTTGTTTATTATGCCTTTTTGTTTTAGGTATTATCTTATCATTTGGCAGGGGCGGATGGATAAGCCTTGCAGCCGCTTTAGCTATTTTTGTTTCTCTTATTTTAAAGATAAAGTTCAGAACAATTTTATTGACCCTGGTAATTTGTGGAAGTTTATTTTACGTATTCCAAACAGAGATCTTTATTGCTTTAGGAAGAAACAGTACCGACTCTGATGGAGGCTTCACAAATAATATCGAATCGGTTTCCAATATTTCTACCGACGCATCTAATTTAGAACGCTTAAACCGCTGGAGCTGTGCCATACGTATGTGGAAGGACAAGCCCGTTGTAGGCTGGGGCCCCGGCACTTATATGTTTAAATATGCGCCATATCAGTTAAGCAGTGAGCGTACAATTATCAGTACCAATTTTGGTACCAATGGTAATGCGCACAGTGAGTTTTTGGGGCCTTTATCAGAACAAGGTATATTGGGTTTACTGATCGTTATTGCTTTGTTGGCCTATTCAGCCTCACTAGGGTACAGGCTTGTATACTCTGTTGCCGAACCTGAAATAAAAATCTTGACTATTGGTTTGTTTTTAGGTTTAATGACCTATTTTGCAAATGGTGTATTAAATAATTTTTTAGATACCGATAAACTTTCTTTGCCGTTTTGGTCGTTCCTTGCTGCTTTGGTTTGTATAGATCTGTATTACCGCAAAAAAGAGAAAACAAGCCTTCAATAATTTTTAAAGAACCGGGCAGTGGTTGTGTTAAAGCCACAAATAGAAACTAAGTAATAATAGCCCTTCACTCAATCATCTGGTAGTTTTGCTTTGCATATTGTATAAAACGGGGTAAAAATAGTGTAACCTTATTTTCTGGTCTTTTCTTCGTTTTCTTTTTTTGCTACATTTGATATTAATGTATTAAACCTTCAGCATGAAACATCCATTCGCAACTATCATAACAGTACTGGCAACTTTGGTATTTACTAACTGCCAGAAAAAAACAGATTGCAAGGCAACTATTATTTGTAACGACTCGCAGGGTAAGCCGGTAAATAATGCCCAGGTGCGTTTGTTTGCAAATGTAAAAACAACAGGTACACCTCCTGTTACAAGAACGGCTGATGTTCAGGCCTCCGGAACAACAGATGAGAACGGAAAAGTTACTTTTATATTTAAATTACCTGCTATTTTTGATGTAAACGCTTCGGTGGGCACTGCAACGGCTTCAACTCTAATTAAATTAGAAGAAGGCCAAACGACTGAAAAAACCGTTGAAATAAAATAATTAAAAATGCAGGTCGCTTACTTTTAAAGTAAGTAAAGCAATGTCATCCGGAAATTCATTTTCGCCTTTAAACTCTTCGGCGTAAAATAAAATGGTTTTATTTAAAAAATCAGGCGTTGATCTGTTATTCTTTTCTATAAGATCCTCTATAGATTCTATACTTATGGTCTCATTATCAGAATTAACAGTATCCGTTAGTCCATCGGTATAACACATTAGCGTAAATTCTGAAGTGTAATTGAATGTTTCAACATTAATAAAGGGCAGCGTTTCGGCTATGCCAAGTAAAGGGCAGCCATTGCTTAATTCCATAAATTTATTTTCATGAAAAAGAATAGGAGGGTTATGCCCCGCATTGATGTATGTAAGCTGTTGGCTTTTGGTATTTAGTTTTGCTAAAAATAACGATACAAATTTTTCATTTTTTGCATTGGTAATAACACGTTTATTCAGCTCAATGATAATATCTTTTAAATTATGTGTAAACGTAATAAGACTTTGCAATGTGGCTTGTATATTACTCATTAACAACGCAGCTGCAACTCCCTTACCGCTCACATCCGCCACGCAAAAGACAAATTCGTGGTTATTTAATTTAATAAAATCGTAATAATCGCCACCAACCTGCTGGTGCGGTAAATAACGTGCGGCAACGAGCAGGCCATCCGAGTTTGGCAGATCTTTCGGGAACAGCATTTGCTGCATGCTTTGGGCCAGTTCTAATTCTTTTTTTATCTGCGCACGTTGAATATTTTCTTTGAATAGTTTTTTATTCTCGATGGCAACAATAATAATATTGGTAAGCGTTTGCACAAATGGTAAATGTTTAATAGCAGCGCTTAATTCAAGCTTTTCTTCATTTACATCGCTTAAAAGAACGTAAGCCATTGGCGTTTTTTTGTGATAAACCGGGATAACGATCTCAAACTGTTTGCTTAACTCGCCTTTACTAAAGTTTATTGTTTCAATTTCGCTAATAGAAAGCAGAACATCTTCAAACTGTATAATGCCAACGTCCTTTGGTATGCCATATTTAAGCAAGCATTTCCATTCTTCACCATCAAAACTAAATAATACCAGTTTACCCACACCTAAACGGTTTTCAAGAATATCCTGGAAGAGGTCCAATAACTGCCCGGTAGAAAAGTTATTATTGATAGCTTTGGTAACTTCAAGCAAGGCATTCAGTTTTAGATCCTGGATGTGTTTTTGTTGTGATATTTTAGAAGAGTCTGACAATTTTTTAAGTTAAATAAACGGTTTCTTTTCCTTTTTTAGAGAAATCCGCTTCAATATGTTCCTGTAAGGTGGTGCTTAAACGCAATCCAACAAAATCTGCTTTCACGGGAAAGCCAGTGTGACTTCTATCTACAAGAATAACAGTATTTATTTTTTTAACGGGTTTATCTAAAAATAGTTTTACGGCATACATTAGTGTTTTGCCGCTGTTTAAAACATCATCTACCAATATAATGGTTTTGTTTACAAAGGCTTTTTCTTCAAAATCGGTTACAGGCACACCTTCCCAGGGCTTTTCCTTATTTAATTTAATTTTACCCAATGTTATTTTCAGAGGCGAGATCTTTTTGAGTTTTTCGCAAATGTGATTTGCTACCTTATATCCATTACCATCAATACCAACAATCAATAATTCTTTTTCGGAAAAATTATTTTCGTAAACCTCGTAAGCTAAACGACTCAGTTTTTGATCTATTTGAATGGTATCTAATATTTTTACCTTACTCATTTGTAGTTTTTTATTAATTGGGCGAGGGCTTGTTTTACTTTATCATTTGGCTCGCACAAAGGCAGTCGCACATAAGGGTCGCATTTTTTTAATACGTTCAACGCATATTTTATGCCACCGGGGTTACCATCTGCAAATAGCTGGTCGGTAATATCAATTAAACCATAATGCAATTTCTGAGCCTCATCAAACTTATGCTTTAAACTTAATCTTACCATTTCGCTGTAATCTTTTGGAAAAGCATTTGCCATCACCGAAATTACCCCATCACCGCCGGCAGCAATTATAGGTAAGGTTAAATTATCATCGCCACTAATTACTAAAAAATCTTTTGGTCGGTTTTTTATCACTTTCATGATCTGTTCAATACTTCCGCTGGCTTCTTTGGTACCAACCACATTCTTAAAATTCTTCGCTATTTTTAATTGAGTTTCCCAGGTAACATTGCTTCCGGTACGGCCGGGTACGTTATACAAAATAATATCAGTTTTTGTTGACTGGGCAATAGCCTTATAATGCTGGTAATAACCTTCCTGGCTGGGTTTATTATAATAGGGCGCAACAGATAAAATAGCTTCAAAAGGTTTAAGGTCTGTTTTTTTTATGGTTTCAATAACTTCAGCAGTATTATTTCCGCCGATGCCTATAACCAGCGGTAATTTTTTTGCGTTGGCTTTAATAACCGTTTCAACTACAAGATCTTTTTCTTGTTTGGTTAACGTGGCTGTTTCGCCGGTTGTTCCTAACACAACAATATACTCTACTTTACCGGCGTGTAAATGTTTTACAATTTGAGTTAAAGCAGCTGTATCAACATTACCTTTTTTAGTAAATGGAGTAACAATTGCTACCCCGGTGCCTTTTAAGTTATTATTTCTCATAAAATTTAATATATAAATATAAAAATTTATTCCAGTTTACAAATGTTATTTGAGGTTAAAATACTCGGTTGCCATCAATGCAATTTCGTTACCATACGCCAGGCTGGCTGTAGCTGCCGGGCTGGGGCTGTTTATGACGTGCATGGCGTTGCCGTGTTTTTCGATCTTAAAATCATCCAGCATTTCGCCATCAGGGCCAAGCGCCATGGCTCTGATGCCACAACGTGCGGCAACAATGTCATCCATTTCAAGGCTTGGGATAAGTTTGCGCAAACGATTTAAAAAATAAGGTTTACTAAAAGCGCCGCGGTATTCATCCATACCAAAACGCCAGTGTTTGCCAAAAAATTTCCAGGTACCTTTAAATCCAAAGGCATCAATGGTATCTTTAAGGCTAAAAGCTGTTTTGCTGTAACCCTCACGATCAAATACAAATACCGCATTAGGGCCGCACTCTGTACCACCATGTATCATACGCGTGAAATGCACGCCAAGAAAAGGAAATTTAGGATTAGGAACGGGATAGATCAAATGTTTTACTTTGTGTAAACCTTTTTCGGTAAGGTCGTAATAATCTCCTCTAAAGCCAATGATTTCCGCGTCACTTTTCTGCCCTTCTTTTTTGGCCATTCTATCGGCCTGAAGACCGGAAGTGGTAATAATATATTTGCCAATAAATTTATTTGTTTTTGTGATAACAGTTGTGCTTTCCTGGCCCCTTTCAAAGCCTGTAACATGCTGCGATGTCATTACCTTGCTTCCGTTATTTTTTGCGTGAATTAATTCAACATATTTTTTTGCAACCTGGTCGTAGTCGATAATACCGGTGCAACCCACACGAATGCCTGCAATACCTTCACAAAATGGTTCAATTTCTTTAATGCGCTTAGGGTCTATGATCTCCATATCTTCAACGCCATTAGCAATGCCATTGTTAAATACTTTGTTCATATGCGCCAATTCGCTTTCGTGTGTGGCCACAATTAATTTACCACAAATATCATGCGCTATTTTGTATTCTTTTGCAAACTTTACAAGCTCCCTACGGCCGTCTACACAATTTTTTGCTTTATAAGAACCGGGTTTATAATAAATGCCGCTATGAATAACGCCACTATTGTGAGAGGTTTGATGTTGAGCTACCTCTTTTTCTTTTTCTAAAACCAGTATGGTTTTGTTAGGATGATAGGTGCAGAGTTTATAAGCAGTAGCAAGGCCAACGATGCCGCCGCCAACAATAATAATGTCAAATTTTTGTTCCATAAAATCAGGTGTAAATGTACCAAATAAAGCTGGAAATTTTACTTTATCTTTGCTTTTTAACTTAGAGAATCAAAACTATGAAGATCATTTGTATTGGCCGTAATTATGCTGAACATGCAAAAGAAATGAAGGCCGACCTGCCTACAGAGCCGGTATTTTTTATGAAACCCGATACGGCCTTGCTAAAGGAAGATGTTTTTTATATACCCGATTTTACCAAAGATCTTCATCATGAAATAGAGCTGGTTTTAAAGGTTTGTAAGGCAGGAAAACATATTGAAGAACAGTTCGCTCATAAATATTACGATGAGATCGGCCTCGGGATCGACTTTACCGCCCGCGACATCCAGGCAAAATGCAAAGAAAAAGGCCTGCCGTGGGAAAAAGCAAAAGCCTTTGATAATAGTGCGCCAATAGGTTCTTTCGAAAAAAAAGAAACGCTTGACATAAACAACATCAATTTCGAATTAAAAGTTAATGGTGAAAGCCGCCAGGTTGGTAACTCCAAAGACCTGATCTTTTCATTTGACAAAGTAATTGCCTATGTTTCAAAATTTGTGAGTTTAAAGGTAGGCGATCTTATTTATACCGGTACCCCCGAAGGTGTTGCAGGAGTTAAGATCGGCGATAAACTCGAAGGTTATTTAAATGGTAAACCGTTTTTAAAACTAAATATAAAATAAGTGTGCTAAAAAAAATTGCCATAGCTTTTGTTAAATTTTATCAATACTGCATCAGGCCCTTATTGCCCAATTCATGCAGGTATACACCATCCTGCAGTCAATATGCTATAGATGCCATAAATAAATACGGCGCTTTTAAAGGTAGTTGGCTTGGGCTGAAGCGCATTTTAAGATGCCATCCATGGGGTGGCCATGGATATGACCCTGTTCCGTAAACCATATTTTTTTTGTAGATTTGATCTATGTTTAAAATAAAAACACTGATAGTTTTAGGAATGCTAAGCGCTGTTCTTGTATCCTGCAAAAAGGATCAAAAGATAGAACCGGTTGCCAACGAACCTAAAATTGTACCGCAGGGTAATAATAATGTTACGACCGATGTTGTTTTTAACTTTAATGCTCTTGTTGGTACTATGCCACTGGGGCCTACTAAAACATGGTATGTAAACGAAAATGGAGATAATTATACGGTTACCAAGTTTAATTATTATATAAGCAATATTAAAATTACCCGCGATGATGGCACTGTTTTTTCTGAAGAGGAAAGTTATCATGTAATAAAACATATAGAAGGTGCAAAGTCATTTACCGCTCATAATATGCCTGAAGGCGTTTACAAACAAATAGAATTTACAATTGGTGTTGATAGTATTAGAAATGTAAGTGGTGCTCAAACAGGAGCTCTTTCGCCTGATTCGCTTATGTTTTGGGGTTGGAGTACAGGTTATATCTTTTTTAAATTGGAAGGATCTTTTCAAACACTCAATTCTACGCCCGGTGCTTTGTACGCCATGCACGTTGGCGGTTTTTCCGGACCTAATAATTGCTTACGCAAATGTTCATTCAACCTCGTAAATAAATTAATATTAAAAGCCGGTGTAACTCCAAAAGTATTTTATAATGTTGATGTTAACGAAATATTTAGTCACCCAAAAATAATAGATCTAAACTCATACTTTGTTATTACAGGTGGCGTGCAAGGAAAAACACTGGCAGATAATTATATGGATATGTTTACCATTGATCATATTGAAAATTAGTATCTTTTTTGCTTAGTGGCGTTATATACAAATTAAAACCCTTTTTAAATATTTAATTTTTTGTTTAGCCGTTACAAAAGGCTTTTCGCAAAATGTTACCATTAAAGGTAAGGCGCATCAACAGTATGCCGGCAAAATAATTGAAGTAAACTCTTTATCGGATTATATTACCAATACCAAACAAAAAGAAGATCGCGATACCATACAGGAAGACGGTTATTTTGAGCTTCATTTACAAACCGATCACACGCAGCCTGTTTTTTTAACCATCCAAAATGTGGTTGCTAAAATGTATGTGGAACCGGATTTTATATACGGCATAACAATACCTGAACTGGAAAAAGACTTTGACTATAACAATGATGCAGAATTACCGATCAATATTGGAATTATTGGTACCGATACAACTGAATTGAATGTACTTACCTTTGACTTTCAAAATCAATTCAATAATTTATTTGAAGGTAAGGATGGGAAATTCTTATCACGGCCCATGATGTTTAAACGGGCCGATACATTAAAAAAGATCTGCGATAAGCGCTACCAGAAAATAAAAAACCCTTATTTCTTAAATTATGTTGAATATTCCATAGCATCTGTTAACGCAAGCGTTTCAAGAGGAGAAAATTACCTGATCAATGGTTATATCATTAACAAACCCATTCAATATAACCATTACGAATATATGCAATTCTTTAATGCCTGTTTTAAAGGATATTTAAATACATATGCGTCTTCACAAAAAGGCCAAACATTGTATAATATTATTAATGTAAAAGGCGATTACGAACTGCTTTCTGATTTTTTAAAAGAAGACAGATTTTTAAAACACGATTCGTTACGTGAATTAGTGATATTAGAAAATCTTTGGGATTTTTATTTTAGTGCCGATTTTGCACCGGATGCTGTTGCGGCAATTGTTTCGCAATTGCAACAGAAAACAAAAATAAAACAGCATAAAAAAATTGCAGCCTCTATGCTGGCGTATTTTAATAAAATGCAGGAAGGCTCTGCAGCGCCTGGTTTTACAGCTCGTACAAAAGATGGTACGGTTGGCGTATTAAGTTCTTTTAAAGGCCGCTGGGTTTATCTGAATTTTTTCTCGACCAAAAATATTGAAAGCTTACGTGAAATGCCCAAGATAGATGCTTTGCGTAAAAAATTTGGCGATAAAGTGGTTTTTGTGAGTATTTGCCTGGATGATAGTTTAAAAAGCTATACCAACTATTTAAAAGCAAACCCAAAATTTAACTGGACCATTTGGTACAACTATGATAAATCATTTACAAAAACCGCAAAGGATAATTATTTTGTTACCGGTACCGAAGAGTATTTCCTTATCAATAATTTTGGTTACCTGGCCCAGTCGCCGGCGCAGTCCCCATCAAAAGGCATTGAGTATAAATTGAACTCTATATTTAAACCGGCAAAAAAAAGAACCAAAACCGGGATCCGATAAAAGTGAATACGAAAATAAATACCACCTCCATATGGCCTGAACAAATTGTTTACGAGGATAATCACATTATCATTATCAATAAATTACCATCAGAGATAGTTCAGGGCGATAAAACAGGTGATCTTCCTTTAAGCGAAAAGATCAAAAATTTTATTAAAGTTCGGGATCATAAGCCGGGTAACGTTTTTTGTGGTGTTATTCATAGACTGGACAGACCTGTAAGCGGTTTGATCATTTTCGCTAAAACAAGCAAAGCACTATCGCGTTTTAATGAGTTGTTCAGAGAAAAAACAATTAAAAAAACCTACCTGGCGGTTGTAAAAAATAAACCACCAAAAGAGCGCGACAAACTCATTCATTATATTTTAAAGAACGAAAAAACAAACATGTCAAAAGCACATGTTAAGCCTGTTGCTAATGCCTTAAAAGCAGAGTTGGATTATGAACTGGTTGCTTCTTCAGATAATTATCATTTATTAAAAATAAACCTTCATACGGGCCGTCATCACCAGATACGCGCACAGTTATCGGCTATTGGTTGCCCGATAAAAGGCGATCTTAAATACGGTTTTGCAAGAACGAATGAAGGGGGCTTTATCCATTTACATAGTTATCAAATTAATTTTGTTCATCCCATAAAAGATGAAGAATTAAATATAAAAGCTTTTCCTGTTACGAGCGATACCGTTTGGAATTATTTTTCTAAGCAGGAGATCTTATAATATAAGATTATAATAAGCACTCCAACTTTACGTCGGAGTGCTATATAATATAATTATTGTTTTACCATTTTCTTTGTATCAATGGTTTTTCCATCAACTACTAAAGTGTAAGTGTACATACCGCTGCTAAGATCGTTTGCAAATACATTCAACTGGCCTTCACCTTTTGTTGTAATATCAACCACTTTAATGATTTTACCATCGTTAGTACTAAAAATTATCTGGGCTTTAGTAAAATCTGTTGGTATGTTATAATTTACAACTGTACTTTCTGCAAATGGATTTGGAACATTTTGATTAAGAACGATTGCATTTTTATCACTTAATGAAACCGCCGTTGCATTTTTATTTCGTGTTTCACCGCTGCCTGAAGTTAAGGATTGTACGAGTGTTTTTAGTTCTTCAATTTGTTGCTGTTGCTCTTTAAATCCTTCCAAAAGTACCGGTATCATTCCATCGTAATTAACGTAATTGTATCCATCCTTTCCTTCTACAACCAGTTGCGGGAATACTTCTTTTAATTCCTGGGCAATAAATCCTAATTGCTCACCTTTGGCAAAATTTCGCCCTTTAAATTCGTCAAGCCTGAATTCATAAGTATAACTTTTTATTTTTGCTATTTTTTCAGAAATATTTTCGAGTTCTGTTATATTTTTTTTAAAGCGTCTATCAGAACTGATAGGTACAAAACCCGTTAAAAAACCACTGCCATTTATCATCACATTGCCATCAAAATAACCAGCCCAAATACCACTATTGGCAGTTGAATTTCCATAAACGCCAATAGCCTGGCCTATTGGCATTGTTCCATAATTAGGTGTGCCACAAAAACCAGCTACACCGGCATAAACACTTGTTGGCATCACCGAGGCCGTTGTAGGAAAACCATCAGTTTCACCCATTACACCTATTGATGCAATACTGGTTCCTGTATTTGCATCAAGACCTTGACCATGAATACCAATATTATTTCCGGATGCTGTAGAACAAAAACCAAAAATACCTTTGCTTAAAATATCATCGGTTACACTTAATCTTGCACTCATTGACGGACAAGTTGGAATAGGGGCTTGCCCGATTATAACCTGGCCGCCGGTGGAAGAAACAGGCGTAGTAAAATGGAAATTAAAATTATTTAAGGGAATCTCGTAATCACCCGTTAGGTTATTTGTACTCGGGCATGTGCCCCCAGGGCCAGATCCACCGGTTACTGTAGTTAAAATAACATCACCGGTACTATTATCAACACTCAATACTTTATTATTGGTTGGTGTTGCCGCAGCTCCAAAAGCAAGATCGGTTAACCTTAAACCGCTTATAAAAGTTGGCCCCATAGCTTTATTAACCTCTAATAAATTGCCTGGCAAACAGCCGGTAATGTTTCCGATACCCACTTTTCCATTTGGTGTTACAGAATTATTTCTGAAAATATAATTTTTATTATTCATTGGTATATCCCAATCAGAAGGTAACGGGTTAGTGTTCATTGAACAAGGATTACCAATACAGCAGGCGCAGGTAGCAACAGTTACTGCAATGGTTTTTGTTACAGTACATAGTGAAGGAGTTGTACCTGTGGGAAGAATTGAAACAGTGTAGATCGTATTTACTGTTGGACTTACCGTAATTGGATTGCCTGTTCCGCCACCCGGCTGCCATGTGTATGTCCAAGGGCCGCCCGTTAATGGTACTGTGGGACTTATTACCACACTTGTTGCTGTGTTTGTGCAATACGTATAGCTATTACTGCCAAAGGTTACAGAATTAATGGTTATTGAAAAGGTGTTCAAATTAAATGTGTAGGTCTGAGGAGTTCCGTTTATACCAAATATAACACCATTTGTTCCGGGATAGCTAAGAGGCGCAATTGTTTGCCCTGCGCTAAAACTAAATGATTGAGGACTTCCGCCGGGACTAAATCCTGAAACCAGTCCGCTTACGGTAGCAATAAATGACCAGGTAGTTCTATCAACCCGCCACCCTGAGCCCGGAAAAACAAAAGAAACATCAAGCGTACTCGCAATGCCACAGCCTGAAAAATTATACGTTTGATAATTTAAAGGAGTAATTACCTGGCCCGGGCAAATCGCAAAGCCGTAGTTCTTACAATCATGCCCGGTGCCGGAAAGCGTGCCTGATTGGCCAAAGAACCTGGTTGAAACCAAACTGCTTAAAAAAAGAAAAAAGACAAAGATCATTTTAGAAAATAATCCCAAAATAGAAGTATTTTTTTTCTGCTCTCCGTTTAGATCTTTATTTTGAAAAATGTCCGTTGTATTATACTGAACGTCATTTTCAATACTGGCTCGTTCAGAACCCGTTTTTTTTCGTGTAAATGATTTTGTTTTCATGGTTTTTAATTTTAAGAATTAAACTTTGCGTTAATTGTTATCAAAATTACATTGGTAAAAAAAATAATTGCTACCAATAAAGCCATTTATGGTACAGTATTTTTTAAAGAAATAAAACATTTAGCTTAAACGTTTTAGAGTATTAAGCGGTGTAGAAAATGGAATATGAAGTAATAAATTAGACTGTAAGAAGGTGTTCTAAAAATATAAAAGTACCGTTAAAGCATTTTTTTGCACAATTTAGTTTTGTGTTTTTGACTTTAACCTGCTTAAAACTTCACTTTTTTTTCGTCGTGATATTTCAAAACTGTTATTGGTTTTAAGTTCAACAATACAGGGTTCGCCTTTACTGTAGCTTTTAATGCTTAAAATATTAATAAGCACGCTTTTATTTATCCTTACAAATTGATTTGTTTGTTCTAAAACATTGCTGAATAGTTTAAGGTCTTTGCTCGACATGTATTTTTGCCCGGATAAAAGATTTATCTCGCAAAAATCTTTTTTAGCTTCAATAAAACTAATTTCGGGAACATTTACGAGTACAACTTTATCGTTATGATGAAGAGATAATTTGTTGATAAGATCATTTTTTTCATCCAGCGTTTTGATAAAATAGAGCATATTATCATTACCTGGTATATGGTTTATTTTTGCAACGGCTTTTTCGACCGCGCGGGTTAGCTTTAAATAATCAATTGGCTTTAAAATATAATCCAAAGCGTTAAATTCGAAAGCGTTTATTGCATATTCATCATAAGCAGACACAAAAATAACTTCGAAATTTATTTTTTGGAACATTCGCAATAGGTCAAAACCACTCTTCCCAGGCAATTTAATATCCAGGAAAACCAGTTGTGGTTTAAGGGAAGTAATTTTATCAAAAGCCTCCTCGCAGGTATCACTTTCATCTATTATTTTTACCGAAGAACAGTATTTATGTACCAATGTTTTTAAAACATTCCGGTTATGTCTTTCATCATCTATAATAATGGCGGGTATCATGTCAATCTGTATAATTATTTAGCTGAATTATTATTTTAGTGCCGGCAGGCTCGCCTTCCGCATCATAAAGATCAATGATCTCTAATTTATGATTGGTGTTGTTATTAAGCTTATTAATGCTATCCAGCTTATCTGTTACCAACTTTGTTCCTTTTGATTTTTTTAAGGTTGTCTTGTTTTTGTTCCGCCCCACACCATTATCCTGAATCTCAATAAATAAAAAATTATTTTTTGAATAGACATTTATTGTAAGTTTTGGTTTTCGGCTGCCCTTTAAAGGAAGTAAACCGTGCCAGATCGCATTTTCCACAAAAGGTTGACTGATAAGCGAAGGGATCAGAATTTCTTCAGCATTTACATCATCACTTATTTTTATTTCAAAATCAAAATTATCTTTAAATCTTAATTGTTCTAATTCAACATTCAGTTTTATCAACCCCATCTCAACACTCAGGTTAATGTATGTTTGATCTGAATAATTTAATACCTGCCGGATAAAAAAACTGAATTTTGCTATATAAAGCCCGGCTTTTTCAACATCATTATTATATATTAATTCTTGTATAGCAGCAAGGCAATTAGAAATAAAATGTGGGTTCATCTGGGCTTTTATCACTTTTATTTCAAGCTCATTTATTTTATTTTTTAATTCAAATTGTTCTTTTTGTTGTTTTATGATTTTTTTATAACGCCATATGATAATTACAATTATTATTGAAAGAACTAATGCTATAATTAGATACCTGGTAATTTGTATGGACAGATCTTTTAATTTATTTGGATTAGGCTCGGTATAAAGGGCTTTTATTTCTTTTTCAGTTAATACCCGGTGAAAGATCTTTATGTCATCAACCGTACCTCTTGACCGGCGTGCGTTTTTTGTACTTCCGGTATTGCCAACATACACAGGAAAATTTTTGAGATATTCTGTTTCAAAATTTTTAATTGTACTGCCTTGTTTTTTTCCATTGATATAAAATTCGGAATATTTATCATTAAATGTAAAAGCCAGATGATACCAACGATTAAATTCAAATTTTTCGTTCGAATTAATGCCGGCCTGTTCGGTAGAGTCTTTGCTGAAAAACACCAGCAATTTTTCGCTTTTAAGGTCATAAAATAGGGTAAAGGCGTCATAAAAATCTATTTCATCTGATCTTCTTGCGCAGATTATAGGATTTCCTTCATAACCTTTTCCGGCAAATACAAATCTTTCAAGATTTATCCAAACGGATATCGTGCCTTGTTTAGGTTTTAGAAGATCGCTTACACCAAGATCCAGATAACTATTTGTATGGCCTTCCAGGTACATGGCAGAAAAAGGATTTCCAAATCTGTCATTAACAAGATTAACGCCAATCGGTTTTGAAATTAGCAGGTTATTTTTTTCTCTGAAATTTTGATCATTGAAATCAAAAATAATAACGGTATTACTGTCAATCTGTGAAAACGAAGCGTTTGCAAATTGAAGGAGAAAAATAAAAAAGTATGAAATTGCCTTTTTGATTAAGCAATTTATAAAAATATATCAGTATTACGGAAAAAAGTTATAGTATAATTAATGATCTTAAAATAGTTACAGCTTGTTCAAAAAAATAAAGTTGGTACCATTTTATTTTTTTGGCTTTATAGTTTTATAACCTCAAAAAAATAAAACTATGAGCAATGCAAAAGAAACCCCGCGGCAAAAAATGATAGGCATGATGTACCTTGTACTTACATGTCTTCTTGCACTCAATGTTACTAAGGAAGTATTACAGGGATTTGTGACCATTAACGAAAGTATTGAAACCACTAATTCTAATTTTACGGCAAATACAAAAAAAACAATGAAAGCTTTTGAAGAAGCCATTGAAGATGGAAAACCGGAAGTAAAACCTTATTATTTAAAAGCAAAAGAAGTTTCACAATTAGCACAAACAACATTTGATTATATAACTACTTTAAAACAAAACATACAACAATATACCGAAGATGTTAAAGGCGCCGATACTATGAAACTGGCACGGATAGAAAAGCTGGACGATTTTGATAAACCCACGTATTTATTGATAGGACCAGATGAAACAAAACCTGTAGAAACAAAACACTCTGCAAAAGAACTCAGGCATAATATAGAACATCTTACAACCGAACTAAATAAAATGATAGACGATATGAAGGATAAGAAAGGAACAGTTTTACCTGAAGAAGATTATCATATTTTAAAAGATAAAATTAAATTATTTACGCCACATGATAATTTTAAAGATAAAGACGGAAAACCTATTGGCTGGGAAGTGAAAAATTTTTACAATATGCCTTTGGCCGGCGTAATAACCAATTTGTCAAAAATGCAAAGTGATATACGCAGTATTGAAGCAGAAATGGTAAATACATTTGCCGCGGCATCAGGTAAGTTAAATATTAAACTGGATGTTTTGGAGGCGCGCATTGTGCCATCGAGTAATTATGTTCAGGCGGGCACGCCTTTTACGGCTGATGTTTTTTTAACAGCATCGTCGAGCGACTTTAAAGAAGAGAACATGCAGTTTATTTTGGGAGACATGGATACTGCCACTGGTAAGCTTGCCGATGGCGCTGTTGTTTTACCAATTGATAAAGGTACAGGTAAAATTACTTTGCCTACCAGCGCAGCAGGCCACAAGGATATTAAGGGTTGGATAAAATTAAAAGGTCCGGATGGTTTTTATAAATATTTTGATTACAAGAATGAATATATAGTTGCAAATACCGCTGTAGCTGTGAGTCCCGATAATATGAATGTATTTTATATAGGTGTCGATAATCCATTAACTGTTTCTGCGGCTGGAGTTGCACCAACAGACCTTGTTGTGAATGTAACCGGGTGCGGCGCAGCTATTACCAACAACGGTAATGGAAAATATACGGCAAAAGCCGGTAGCACCGGCACTTGTATTGTTACTGTTTTTCAAAGAACGGCGGGCGGTTTAAAGCAACAAGGGGCACCGCAAAAATTCAGGGTAAAAAAATTCCCAAATCCCCCGCTTAAAGTTTCGGGTAAAAGCACCTACGGAAACCTGGAGATGAAACTGGCCGATGCAAAAAACATGAATTCGTTAGGGGTTGATAATGCTGGTTTTGATTTTATTGCCCAGTTCAATATGGAAAAATTTTCGGTTTGCACGGTTATTGGAGGTGTTGCCAGCGCACCAATTTATTGCAACGGTAATCAATTATCTGCCGAAGCCAAAGATGCTTTAAAGAAATTAAAAGTAGGAAGCAGGGTTTATTTTGAAGATATACAGGTAAAAGCGCCTGATGGTCGCAGGGATTTTCCAAATGTTAAGGTAGTGGTGAAGTAGGTTTTAAACAGGCGGCTGTTTCAAAAATGCGTTGCTAGCCGGGCAACGCATTTTGTATTTGTACTAATTTCGTATAAATGAAAACAGTAAAGGTTTATACAGAAGAAGATGTTTTTAAATTAACACGTAAACGCACCGGCGAATTAAAAGTAGGTGAAGTAGTGGAAGCTACCAAACACGATTGGAAAAAGGAACTGGAAGAAAGCCATGCTAAATTTGTGATTATTGGTATACCAGAAGATATTGGGGTGCGCGCCAATTACGGAAGGGCAGGGGCAAGCAGCGCTTTTAAACCGGCCATCGAAAGTTTTTTAATGCAACAGAGCAACCAGTTCTTTAACGCTAAAAATATATTTATTTTAGGTGAGATCTTTGTGGACGACCTGATGGAAAAAGCTTTGATGTATGATCCGAAAGATAAAAACGATATGGTTCATTTAAGGCAGTTGGTTGCTTTAATAGACGAAAAGGTAACAGAGGTGATTAAAACAATTGTAGGGTTAAAAAAGATACCTGTTATTATTGGTGGTGGCCATAATAATGCTTACGGTAATATCAGCGGCACTTTTCATGCCCTTAACAAAAAGATAAATGTTATTAATTGCGATCCTCACCTGGATTTTCGCCAGCTGGAAGGCAGGCATAGTGGAAACGGCTTTAGTTATGCATTTAAGAATGGCTATATAAATAAATACGCCGTGTTTGCCATGCACGAACAATACAACAGTAAAACAGCACTGGAGCAGTTCAGGAATAATCCTGAGCAGTTATTTTTTAATACTTACGAATCTGTTTTTGTGCGCGAAGAAATAGATTTTAATACAGCGTTAAAACAATGTATTGGTTTTGTGAAAGATAATGTTTGTGGTGTTGAACTTGATCTTGATGCGATCACGAACGTTCCGTCGAGCGCTAAAACCAGTTCGGGCATTTCGCCCATACAGGCACGCCAATATGTATTTAACTGCGCCAGGCATTTAAATGCAGTCTATTTACATATTGCAGAGGGCGCACCAATTTTATCGCATATTAAAGCCGATAACAAAACCGGTAAATTAATTGCTTATTTAATAAGCGATTTTATTAAAGGGGTAGAAGGGAAGTAAGTATTCGTGCCTTTGCTTTTCAGGTAAACAGCACCTCCATTTTCAGATCATTTTGCACATTACCCGAATAAATATTTGGTTTTAAGCCAAATGTTGTAAGCATAGTGAGAAACAACGATTTTTTTGTTTGTGTTTCAGATCTGAATGCACCGATTTTATTGCGGAGCTCGGCATCATATTTTTTATCAATAATAAATTCGCTGATAGAAAATTTCATTTCACATAAATTAATAATGTTATCTCTTCTGTCAATTACCAGGTCTATTTGCGCACCGTTTTGTGTTTGCATGCTTCTCCAGGCAGATGTTTCTGTTTCGATACCGCTTATACCCAAAGCACTTTTAATTTGCGGTACATGAGCCAGGCACACCTGTTCAAAAGCATAACCGCTCCATGATCTGTGTTTGGGACTATCGATCAGTTTCACCCAATGATCTTTATCGAAAGACCTTTGATCTTTTATAAACTTTAAATGAAATAAAGAAAAGAAGTCGGAGAGCTGATAAAGGCTGTTTCTTGATTTTTTGCCGAAGGGAGTGTATCGTCTTATAAAACCACTTTCTTCAAGTTCAGTTAATAAGCGGGTAAGGCCGCCGCCATTTGCCAGTTTGCTTTCTTCGCTTATCTCATCGCGGGTTAACCCTTTGCTTTTTTTTGCTAACGCGGCCACTATAGCTTCATGGCGCTCGGCTTTTGTAAATAACGATTTAAATAGATTATTAAATTCTCCCTGCAGCAAGCCATTGGATTCAAAACAAATTTTATCAATGTTTTGTGAAGCGCTTAGGCCTTTAACTACAGCCTCCCAATAAAAGGGAATGCCGCCCAAAACCATGTAAAGTTGTATGAGCTGATAATGATCCAGCGTAATTTTTTTGCTTTTCAATAACTCTTCGCACTCGTTTAAGGTAAAGGGCAGGATCTTTATTTTTTGAGTAACACGGTTATGCAGCCCGCCTTTATTGTTTATAAGTGTATTGATCATCCAGGAGGCGGCCGAACCGCATACTATCAGCAATACATCTTTTTTGGCCGATGCCCAACTGTTCCAGAAATGTTCCAGTGCAGAAATAAAACCCGAGTGGGCCGTATCCAACCAGGGCAATTCATCAATAAATATTATTTTTTTAGTTTGTTTTGATTCGTCTATAAGTTGTTTTATTTTTTGAAAAGCCTCTATCCAGTTGGTTGTTTGGCTTTGATTTTTTTTTGGATACTGATCTTTCAGGGCTATATCAAAGTTGGTGAGCTGCTCTTGTAAACCAGCCCGGGCAAGACCGGTGAGCTTAAAGGTAAACTTTCCTTCAAATAAGGTTCTTACCAGGTAGGTTTTACCAATTCTTCTCCGGCCATACAAAGCCACAAACTCTGCCTTTGAGGATCTGAATTTTTCGTTAAGAAGCGCTATTTCTGTTTTTCGGCCTATTAGCATGTTATCTCATTTTGGCTATAAATATACAAAAAAATACAGATATAGCCAAAATGATATTTTTATTATTGGCTATAAGTATTTTAAAAATTACACTTATAGCCAAAATGACCAATAACTTAACAAGAAGCATTTGTGTAAAAAAGCTATTGCCGATTTTATCTTAACCTTTTTTAGCCAATAATAAATCTTTCTACAGGCAGCATTTTTGTTACCTTTAACGCATGTTAATACGCATCAACGATAAAAACATTCCCGCTTCTTCGATCTCTCAAATAGTAGATAGTTTAAAAAATGGCGGGATCATCATTTACCCTACCGATACGGTTTATGCTTTGGGTTGCGATATTACACAGCAAAAGGCGGTTGAGCGCATTTGCAAATTAAAAGGTATTAAGCCCGAAAAATCAAATTTTTCTTTCGTGTGTTCCGATCTTAGTCATTTATCTGAATACACAAAGCCAATTCCCAATTCTGTTTTCAGGATCATGAAAAAAGCTTTGCCAGGCCCATATACTTTTATCCTGGAGGCAAATAAAAATGTACCAAAACTCTTAAAACAAAATAAAGAAACGGTTGGCATCAGGGTACCGGATAATTTAATTTGTAAAGAGATCATAGAACAATTGGGAAACCCTTTAATATCAACCAGCCTTCACGATAGCAGCGATGATGTATTGGAATACTTCAGCGATCCGGAAGTCATTCACGAACAATACCAGGATAAAGTAGATATTGTTGTGGATGGTGGCTTTGGTAACATTTACCCATCAACAGTGATTGATTGCAGCGGTAACGAAGTGCTTGTGTTACGTGAAGGTATTGGAAGTTTGGATATACTCAATTAAAATTTAACCACATGGTTCGACAGGCTCACTATGACAATTTCTGATGTCACCCTGAGCCTGTCGAAGGGCTGTCTGATTCAGAGAACCTGATTTTATAATTTTTTGAAAACTCTACTAAATTTCCCCAATTACCATTAATTAGAGCTTCTTTTTTAACGCGAGACCAACCTTTTATTTGTTTTTCCCTTTTTATTGCCTGTTTATTATCATTAATTACTTCAAAGTACTTTAATTCCAAAGGTCTTCTTGAATATGTATAACAGGTTTCATCTAATCCCTCTTGATGCTGATAGAATCGATTCTCAAGATTATTTGTTACACCGGTGTAATAACTATTATCAGAACATTTTAGTATATAAACATATAACATAAAAGTATAATTAATTATTTTTTGGAAACATGGTTCGACAGGCCCACCATGACTGAATTTTATTGGTTTACAAAATATTGCAACGCCATCTCATAACCCTTTAATCCCAGCCCGCTGATACATCCAACACATTTTGCGCCTAAATAAGAAACATGGCGGTAATCTTCCCTCGCAAAGATATTACTGATATGCACTTCTAAAACCGGTGTTTTTATTGCCGCAATGGCATCGGCAATAGCAACCGAAGTATGTGTATAACCTCCCGCGTTTAAAATTATTCCATCCACAGTAAAACCAAGTTCCTGAAGTTTATTGATAAGTTCGCCTTCCACATTGCTCTGAAAATAGATGAATTCAACCTTTGGATATTTTTTTTGCAGATCTTTTAGAAAATCTTCAAAACTCAAACTCCCATATACTTCGGGCTCTCTTTTACCTAATAAATTTAAATTTGGTCCGTTAATAATTGCTATCTTCATGGTATGAAATTAATAAAATATTTTTTATTTTTTGTCTCCTTTTCCGTTATTGCACAAACTCCCAAACTTAAGAACGAAGTTAATTACACTATAGATGCCCTTTTTATTGGAGGGCAAAAGAATAAAGCTGTAAAAGATAAAGCGGCAGTCAGTTTTGATCTTAAAAAACACACAGCCAAATGTGTTACATCCTGCAATTTTATCGACCTGAAGTTTTCTACTAAAAAAAGTAAATTCAAATTCACTTCCGTAATTCCGGGCTCAGTTCCTTGCCCTGATCATTTAATAGGGCTGGAATCCGATCTTAAAGAAAATTTCGCAAAAATAAATTGTTACCAGTTAATTGGAAAAAATATTTATTTCTTTAATAAAAAAGACACGCTTTTGATCTTTCATGAAGAATAACTGGACTGTTTATTACATAAGGTTTAAACAATACCTGCAGTTAGAGCGTTCACTATCTGAAAACTCTATAGAAGCGTATACAGATGATCTCAAAAAACTGGAAAATTATTCTGACCTTTTCTTAGCAAATCAAACGCCCGATAAATTCACCTTTAAGCAATTGCAAAATTTTGTAGAATGGATCGCTACTATGGGGTTTTCTGCCTCTACACAGGCTCGCATTATTTCTGGCATAAAAACATTTTACAAATTCTTACTGCTTGAAAATGATATTAAACAAAGTCCGGCCGAGCTTTTAGAAACGCCAAAAATTGCAAGAAAACTGCCCGTTTACCTTGGCGTTGAAGAAATTGATAAAATGCTGGGATGTATTGACAGAAGCAGTGATGAAGGTGAGCGCAACTACAGCATGCTTGAAACCCTTTATAGTTGTGGTTTACGTGTAAGCGAACTTACCGGCTTAAAAATCACCGATCTGCATTTAAACGATAATTATGTAAAAGTAGTGGGTAAGGGAAATAAAGAACGACTGGTGCCCATTGGTAAAAATGCGATAAAACTCATTAAAAATTATATGGCCGGTATTCGATCGCAACTACACCCCAAAAAAGGATCTGAAGATATTTTATATTTAAACCGTCGGGGTTCGGCACTTTCGCGGGTAATGGTATTTTATATCATTAAAGATCTTGCGGCAAAGGCGGGCATAAAAAAAGTGTTAAGTCCTCACAGCTTCAGGCACTCGTTTGCCACCCATTTGGTAGAAGGTGGGGCCGACCTCAGGGCTGTACAGGAAATGCTGGGCCACGAGAGCATTACCACTACCGAAATTTATACTCATTTAGACCGCCAGTTTTTAAGAGATAATATTTTAAGTTTTCATCCGCGCAATAAAAAAGATTAACTTTGTAATACATGAAAACCTTTAATGTACCTGAATTTTACAGGAGCCCCATCATATCAAAAGTAAAGCAATACCGTAAGGTACAAGACCCGCGCAAAAAAGATAATAGGCCTACCGTTTTAGATTTTGGTACCGTTAAATATTATATTGCCCGCCATTTTGGATTTTGTTTTGGCGTTGAAAATGCCATAGAAATAGCATTTAAAGCATTGGATGAAAACCCGGGAAAAAAGATCTATCTTTTAAGTGAAATGATCCATAATCCTGCCGTTAACAAAGATCTGACAGAGCGCGGCGTGCGTTTTTTGCAGGATACTTTGGGCGAACAATTAATTCCGTTCGATACCTTAACTGCCAACGATATTGTTATGATCCCGGCATTTGGCGCCCCATTGCCATTGCTTAAATTACTGGAAGAAAAAGGAATTAAAACAGAAGCCTATAATACTACCTGCCCGTTTGTAGAACGTGTCTGGAAAAAATCAGAACAGATCGGTAAAACAGAGCACACAATTATCATTCACGGTAAATACAATCACGAAGAAACGCGTTCTACTTTTTCGCGCAGCGAAATAGATAGCAAGGCAGTTGTTGTTGTGCGCGATATGGAAGAAACAAAACGCCTGGCAGAATACATACTCGGAAATAGAACACAGCAACAATTTGAAGAAGAGTTTAAAGGAAAATTTACCAAAGGCTTTAATATTAACGAGCATTTAAGTAAAATAGGTGTAATCAATCAAACAACTATGCTGGCCACTGAAACAGCAGAAATTGCAGAGTACGTAAAAACTATTTTGAGCCTGAAATTTGGTGTTGAAGGAATAAAAGAACATTTTTCAGATACACACGACACCCTTTGTTACGCTACCAACGAGAACCAGGACGCAACTTATGGTTTGCTGGAAACCGACGCAGACTTTGCAATTGTTGTAGGCGGGTATAATAGCAGCAATACCTCTCACCTGGTAGAATTGTGCGAACGCAGATTTCCTACTTATTTTATCTCTTCAGAAAAAGAGATCGAAAATGAGAATACGATCCATCATTACGATTATCCAAATAAAAAACACCTAACAACATCATCTTTTTTACCGCAAAACAGGCCTTTAAAAATTGTGATCACCAGCGGTGCTTCTTGTCCCGACTCGCTTTTAGATGCGGTGATGAATAAATTGAATGCATTTATTGGAAATACAAAAAATATAGAATCAGTTATAGAAGACCTAAAAACATACAACAACTAAATCTTAAATCATATATCTTAAGTCTTATATCTAAAATGAACATTAAACTAAATAAACCTTTAATTTTTTTAGACCTTGAAGCTACCGGTTTAAGTATTGGCTCTGACAGGATAGTGGAGATCTGTCTTTTAAAACTAAATATTGATAATAGTACAGAGATAAAAACCCAGCGCATTAATCCGCAAATGCCAATACCGGAAATAGTTTCACAGATCCATGGTATTTATGATAAAGATGTTGTGGATTGCCAAACCTTTAAAGAAGCTGCTCCTGAGTTATTACGTTTTATTGGTAATGCCGATTTTGCCGGATATAATTCAAACAAATACGATATTCCTTTATTGGCGGAAGAATTTTTACGCGCAGAGGCCGATTTTGGTCTTGAAGGGCGTAGGTTGGTGGATGTTCAAAATATCTTTCATTTTATGGAACCCCGCAATTTAAGCGCAGCTTATAAATTTTATTGTAATAAACCCTTGCATAATGCCCATAGCGCCGAAGCAGATGTGCTTGCTACATTTGAGATCTTTAAAGCCCAGGTACAGCGATATGATGGGGTAGAAGTAACAGATGCAAAAGGTAATAAAACGATACCGGTTGTAAATGATATACCTAAATTAAGTGAACTTACAACTGCAAAATCAAAAAATGTTGACCTTGCCGGCCGAATTGTATATAATGATAAAGGGCAGGAAGTTTTTGCTTTTGGCAAACATAAAGATAAACCCGTTACCGAAGTATTTACCAAAGAACCGTCTTATTATAACTGGATGATGCAGGGAGATTTTCCTCTTTACACTAAAAAAGTAATTACGCAGATAAGATTAAAAATGAAATAATGCCTTGTTTTTTATATCTTTAGTTCATAGATGATCAAACCACGCCTCTTATATCTCATTTTTTTATTTTCAATAAGCTTTTCCTGCTTAGCAGATGGAAAAGAAAAAACGCAAAAACTCATTTCTAAAATTGCTACAGAAAAGGACGACTCTGTAAAAGTAGACCACCTTCTACGACTTGCGGGTAATTATTTTGAGTATTATGCCGACTTCAAAAAAACAATGGAGGCTGCCAATTCGGCTCTTGAACTTTCACGCAAAATAAAATTCAATGATGGCATCATCCGATCGTTTAATGCCATTGCAGATGCGTATTGGTTTACCTCCAATTATGATAAAGCTTTTAGATATTATTACCAGGCATATCGTTTTAGCGATTCGATACAGGATAAACGTAGTGTAGCCGAGGCTTTATATAATCTTGGATGGATCTCGTGCGTTCAGCAACACAACTATAAGGATGATATTTATCTTTACAGGTCTCTTAAGATCGCTACAGAAATAAAAGATACCAATCGTTTTTTTGCATTATACAACGCTTTTGCCAGTTATTATTCGGGCAAATTTATTGAAGATGAACAACGCAGGGATTTTGATTCTTCATTAAAGTATTTTACCATGGGCATTGATCTGTGTAAGAAATTTAAAGCCCGCAAACAATTATGCATCTTCTATGCAAATTTGGGCGACTTGTTTTATGGAGCAAAAGATTATAAAACGGGCGAATTTTATTATGTGAATTCATACGACATTTCAAAAGAGAAAACAGACTCCTCAACCATTGTTTCGCTTTTATTTAAAATTGCACGTTGCAAGGTAGAGTATGGCGATGTAAAAACACAATTACCTGTATTTGAGTTTTCGCGCAGATATTTTCAACGCACAAACAGTAAAGAATACGAGAACGAAATATTATCTTTTTTGCCCGACATTTATTATCGTTTGGGGCGTTACAAAGAGGGATACGATATATACAAAGAATTTGTTGCAAAAAAAGCTGTTACTGATAAGGCTGCCGCAGAAAGTACCATCAGCAACCTGGAGAACAGTTATTCGCTCGAAAAATCGGAGGCTAATGTATTACAATTAAAAAAAGATAATGAGATCACCGAGCTTAAAAATAAAAAGAAGAATTATTTTATTTTTGCTTTAACAGGTATTGGTTTGGTAGTTATTATTATTGCCTTTTTACTTTTCAGGCAAAATAAATTAAAACAACAAACCAATTTGCAGCTTCGCGAACAACATGCCATTATCAAAGAAAAAAAGGAAGAGATAGATCATAGCATACGATACGCAAAGGGAATTCAACTGGCCATTTTGCCTGAAGACAAAGAGCTGAAAGACCAGTTTAAAGAAAGTTTTATTTTTTATAAACCAAAAGATGTAGTGAGCGGTGATTTTTATTGGTTTGGTAAAGTAGAGAATGAGTTTTATTGTTTGGCCGCAGATTGTACGGGGCATGGCGTTCCGGGAGCATTGATGAGCATTATTGGAATGGATAAGATCACCCAGGCTATTTTTGAAAAGAAGATCACAGAACCCGGAAAGATCTTGTCTTATTTAAATGTGCAGATCAAAAATGTACTAAAACAACATTCTGATGCGGCTACACAAAAAGACGGAATGGATATTGCACTTTTAAAATTTAATGCAGCAAGTACCGAAGTAGACTTTTCAGCTGCTAACCGGCCCTTGTTTTTGATCCGTAATAAACAGCTTACAGAATATAAAGCTACAAAAACCGCCATTGCAGGTTTTACGGCAAATGAGCAGCAATTTGTGAATAATAAGATCGCTTTACAAAAGAACGACAGCCTTTATATCTTTACCGATGGCTATGCCGATCAGTTTGGCGGCGCGGATGGCGGTAAAAAAATGATGACGCGGAAATTAAAAGAAATGCTCATAGAAATAAGCACTCTACCCGCAAAAGACCAAAAAAATCGTTTAGAAACAGTTTTCAATGACTGGAAAGGTAACTACGAACAGACTGATGATGTGTTAGTTATAGGAATTATTGTTTGATTTGGAACAAACAGTCTAATTTTTTTGGAATATCTATTCCGAATAATTACCTTTATATTAAAATCCTTCTTTTATGCCAAAATATAAACAATTCGACAGAGACAAAGTTCTGGAGGCAGCGTCTGTTGTTTTCCACGAAAAAGGCTACAATGGTACATCCATTGATGAAATATTAACCGCAACCGGCCTTAGCCGCAGCAGTTTATACGATTCGTTTAAAGATAAGCACAATCTTTATTTACAATCTTTAGAATTTTATAAAAGTGCAAACGATAAAAAGATCCAGAACCTTGATGAAAAAAATTGCAACGGCCTGCAAAAATTAGAATCAATGTTTAAAGGCGTTGTTAATCATTTATCAGAAAACCCCAACGATAATGGTTGCCTGCTTGTAAATGCAGCAGCAGAAATGAGCAAACAATGTTTTAAAACATCGCAGGTTATCTGTAATAATAAAGAAGAAGTACAAGAGATCTTTACCACCTGGTTAATAGATGCACAGGAGCAAAAAGTAGTTAAACTTCAAAAGCCGGCAAAAGTATACGGCCAGTTTTTGTATAATACTTTATGCGGGTTGCGCGTAATGAGCCAGAGTGGCGCTAATAAAACAGAATTGAGCAACGTTGTAAAAGTGGCATTAGATTCGTTGAACTAATTATGATCATTGATACTCACACGCACTTATACGCCGAAGAATTTAATACCGACAGAACAGCTTTAATTCAAAAAGCCATTGCCAATGGCGTAAAAAAATTTTATTTGCCTAATATAGATTCGACTTCTATTGATGGTATGCACCAATTGGAAAAAGAATTCCCTGAAAATTGTTTTGCGATGATGGGACTGCATCCGTGCAGTGTTAATGCAAACGTAGAAGAAGAGCTCGCTATTGTAAAAAGCTGGCTCGATAAACGCAAATACAAAGCCATTGGTGAGATCGGAATTGATCTGTATTGGGAGAAGGCCTTTTTAAAGGAACAACAACACGCTTTTAAAATGCAGATCCAATGGGCACTTGATCACAATTATCCAATAGTTATTCATTGCCGCGAAGCATTTGACGAGATCTATGAAGTTTTAACTTCTTTTCCAAAGTTACCCAGGTCTATTTTTCATTGTTTTTCTGGCAATGCAGAGCAGGCAAATAAGATTATTACATTGGGTAATTTTAAATTGGGAATTGGGGGTGTGGTTACTTTTAAAAATTCTGGTCTCGATAAAGTAGTTGAACAGATCGGGCTGGAACATTTAGTATTGGAAACTGATGCGCCTTATTTAGCGCCCGTGCCTTTTAGGGGAAAAAGAAATGAGCCCTCTTATATTTTAGAAGTAGCAAAAAAAGTGGCAGATATAAAAAACATTTCTATTAGCGAAGTGGAAGAGATAACTTCTAAAAACGCCGGTTTTATTTTTGAAAATTAACTTTTAGGAATATGCTTCTTAAAATAATTTTCATTTGGCAATAAACTGTGTTGTATACGTTTGGCATATCGAATGCTGTCTAAAACTTCTTTTTGTTTTTCTTCTACAAGATGTTTTTGTTTTTCAACCTGTACCTTTTGCTGCTCGATAATACTTTTTTGTTTTTTTGTAATGCGAAACCTGTTAAACATAAAGCCGCCAAATAGCAATGTAAGCGCCAGCCCAAAATACAGATAGTAGCGCTGGTTCTCTTCCTGTTTTAACTGAAGTGAGGTAAGTTTTTTTTCTTCAGCAATCTTTACACTATCCGCCGCTGCTTTCTTTTCGTAATCGTATTTTAGCTGCGATTTGTAGGTAGCTTTTTTTGTTTCCTGGTTGGATATACTATCGCGTAACTGGATATAAAGTTCATAATTTTGAAAAGCATTTTTAAAATCGTTTTGTGCCTTGTAGATCTGGTAAAGCAATAATGCCGATCCTTTTATGTTTTCTGCATACCCAATTTGTTTGTTGAGCTCCGTTGCCTTTAAAATATAATGTAAAGCTTTTGAGTTTTCTTTTTTAAAAAAGTACAGCTCGCCGATATTATTTAAGCAGGATAAAATACTTTCCTTATCTTCCGCCTCCTCTGCTTTTTTCAGGCTCTCCAGGTTCAGTTCCAGGGCTTTATCATAGTTGCCTTCGTTTTTATAAATATCTGCAATGTTATTTAAGGCTGTGCAAATGCCATTCTTGTTTTTTATCTCGGTATGTATTTCTAAGCTTTTCTCAAAATACAATAACGCTTTATTATAATCCTGTTTAATAACATAAACGTGCCCAATATTATTAAGGGTAGTGGCGGTGCCGGCCTTATCGCCAATAGTGTTTTTTATTTTTAAACTATTGTTATAATATTCAAGAGCCTTCTCAATATCATGCTGATGCTCATAAATGCTTGCTATATTGTTATAGGATTGTGCAATTCCTCTTTTATTACCTATTTGCTCTTGTATTTTAAGACTTTTAGAATAGTGGTCAAGTGCCATGGTAATATTTCCCTGGTTATCATATATAAAACCTATATTATTCAAACAAATGGCAATGCCTTCTTTATTACTTATTTCGTACATGATCTTTAAGCTTCTGTTATAGTAATCAAGAGCCTCGGTAAAATTGCCTCGGGAGTCGCTTAAATAGCCAAAATTGTTTAATGATGTAGACAAGTATTTTAAGAACACCTTTTTTAAGAGCGAGTCATTGGCTGTTAAATTCTTTAGATTTTTTTCGGCAATATTTTTCATTTGCCAGTTATATTTAACCCAGATCTTTTCTTCCGGGTCGGTTTCAACAATAATATTAAGAATAGAGCAGCGGGTAGTATCGTTTTTAACCAATTGTAATGTTGCAAGCAATGAATCGGTTGTTTTGCTTTGCGCTAACAGGTTTTGGTTTTCTAAGCAAAAAAACAAAAACAATAAAAAATATTTGATTAGCTTCTTCAGAGGTTCTTGTTTTTAAAAATTCGTTCAATATATTTTTCAGAAGGCAATAAACTTTGCTGAATGCGCTTAGCGTAATGAATGCTGTCCAATATCTCTTTTTGTTTTATGTCTGCGATCGCTTTTTGGCGTTCAATAATGTTCTTTTGCTCTTTGGTTAAACGGAAGCGGTTAAACATTATAAAGCCAAATAATAAGGTAATGCCAAGCCCGCCATACAAAACATAACGCTGGTTGCGCTCTTGTTTTAATTTATAAGTTGTTATCTTTTTTTCTTCCGAAACTTTTATACTATCGGCAATATTCTTTTTTTCGTAAACATATTGCATTTCTTTTTGCATAAGCTCTTTTTTTGCATCATCGTTCACAATTATCTCGCCCATCTCTTTCGATATCTTCAGCATTTCGTAAGCCTGTTCAAAATTATGTTGCTTTTCGTAAATATTCTGAAGTGCTTCTGCAGAAAAACGTATGATGTTCGGAAAATTCAATTCACGTGAGATGGTCAATGCTTTTTCGGCATATTTTTTTGCCTCTGCCAGCTTGTTTTGAGCAAATAAAGCGCGCGAAATATTTATATAGGAGTACACGGTACCATTCCTGTCGTTTATTTCTTCTCTTAATTTAAGGCTTTTCTTAAAGTAAATGACTGCCGAGTCTAGTAGCCCCAATTTTTTATAGATCACCCCAATGTTGTTCAAAGAATACGACATTCCAAATTTGTCTTCTGCGGTTTTCTTCATCGCGTAACTTTTTTTGTAGATCTCAAGGGCTTTTTTATACTCTTTTTTCTCCATATAAATATCAGCTATGCCATTTAGCGCGTAGGCCGCCATTTTTGCGTTCCCGGACTTCGTGCAGGTCTCATAACTTTTCTCATAAAACTTCTGGGCTTTATCATTTTCGCCTAAAGCGGCATACACAAGCCCGATATTATTTAACGACGAACCCACGGCTTTATCATCACTAAGTGTTTCGCGCAGCTTTAACGCTTTAAAATGATAATCGATGGCTTTGGCCAGGTCTCCTTTATTTTGTTCAATCAGCCCCATGTTCTCATAATAAGCAGCTTTAAATACAAGTATTGATCTGTAATTTTCAGAATTTTTATCTAAGCTGCTTAATTGTTTTTCAATCAAAATGATCTGCGCATCGGCGTATTTTTCAAGATTTTCTTCATTATCAGTTTCTGCAAGCAGTTGATAGATCCTTATTTTAGTACTATCGCTAGTTGTGTTTTTTAAAATAGTTTTCAGAGAATCAATACTGTTGTTTTGCGATAACACTTTTAGCGATAGAGTAAGTATAAGTATTAAGATCTTTTTCATGACTATGAATTAATTTTTTTTACATCAGCGATGTTAAAAGAAGTACCGCCTGCAAAATGCCTGGCAATATATTTTTCTGATGGCAATAAACTTTGTTGAATACGTTTGGCATAATAAATGCTGTCTAAAACTTCTTTTTGTTTGGTTTCAACAACCTGTTTTTGTAACTCAACAATTTGTTTTTGTTGTTCAATAATGTTCTTTTGTTTGTTCGTTATTCTAAAGCGGCTATACATTATTCCCGCAAAAAGCAAAGTTAAGCTCAGCCCGGCATATAAAAAGTAGCGTTGGTTCTGCTTTTGTGATAGTTGGGCGGCTGCAATTTTTTTTGTTGTAATGATCTTAAGGCTGTCGGCGGCAGATCTTTTTTCATATTCATATTTAAGCTGGGTTTTTAAACTTGCTTTTCGTGTTTCCTGGTTAGAGATGCTGTCATTTAGCTTAACGTAAGTTTCATACATTAATAGCGCTTTTTTAGGATCACTTTTTCCATAAATGCGGTACAAAGCATGGGTCGTATTCTTTAAATTCTCTAATAAATGATTATTCTCTCCAATTTTATGGCTTTCTTCAATATAATGTTTGCCCTGGGCATCACGGTTATTATTTATATACAATAAACCCAGGTTATAATAAGAGTTAGCAAGGCCCTGTGCAGAGTTGGTGGCTTCCGAAAGGTTTGCGCTTTCAAAAAAACTGGCTTCGGCCTTTTTAAAATTTTTCATTTTTGCATACACCTGGCCAATATTGTTTAACGAATTGATAAGCCCTCTTTTGTCGTTGATCTTTCTTCGTACTGCAACACTTTTTTCAAGATAAAATAGCGATTTCGGAATATCATTTTTATTACGGTAAATAACACCAATATTACTGAGCGCATAACCAACGCCAACATCATATTTAAGTTGTGTAAACATCCTGGCACTTTCTTTAAAAGCTACTAAAGCTTCGTCGTATTGTTTTTGACTTTGATATAAAGCCCCAAGATTGTTTAATGATTGGGCTTTGCCTTTTGGGTTATTTAACCGGTCTTCTATTTTTACACTTTCAATATAACATTTTATACTGCGGTTAAAATCGCCTTTAAGCTGGTAAACAATACCAAGCCCATTCAGGCAAATAGACACGCCGGGTAAATTATTTTGGAGTTTATTAAGTTCGAGTCCGTTCTCATACATATATACGGATCGATCCATCATATTTCTTTTTTGAAAGTTAAGTCCAAGGTTATAATAGTCATTGGCCAGTTCATCATAATTTTTTAGTTTTTGATGAATCTTAAAACTTTTAAGGTGATAGGCAAATGAAGTTTCAAGGTCTTCTTCCAGGTCGTAGAAATAGCCATAGTTTGAATAAACACTTGCTTTAAAGTTTTGAAAGGCGATATTTTTTTTGTCCGGGCTTTTTTCTACCAGTTCGTTTACGCGGTCGGTATAAATTCTTGACATAGAATCTTTTTCGAGGTTGGCAAGCAGCAGCAGCGTTTTAATTAGTGAAGTATCTTCGCGTTGTGTTTTTAAAACCCGGGTCAAAGAGTCAATTCTATTGTTCTGTGCATAGGCACATTTAATACCAGTAATGATCAAAAAGTATAAAAAAATATGTTTATTGATTATTCTCACCGGTTTAATTATTCTTCAAGTGCCTCGAAATATATTTTTCTGATGGCAACAAACTCGCCTGTATTCTTTTTGCGTAATGAATACTGTCTAAGATCTCTTTTTGTTTTTCTTCAACTATTTGTTTTTGATGCTCTACAATTGTTTTTTGATCTTCAATAATAGTTTTTTGTTTTTTTGTTATACGAAAACGGTTGAACATAACAACGCCAAATACCAACGTTAAAAACAAACCGGCGTATAAAAAATAACGCTGGTTCTCCTCCTGCTTTAACTGTAGCGACGTTAATTTCTGTTCTTCTGCAACTTTAACACTGTCGGCAGCGGCTTTTTTTTCGTATTCGTATTTTAATTGCGATTTAACAGATGCTTTTCTTGTGGCTTCGTTGTTAATACTATCGCTCATTGTAATATAAAGCTCATAGTTCTCTAATGCAGCCGTATAGTTATTGGTAATTTTATAGAACTCGGTTAAATGCTGAGCCGCTTTTTTAATATCTTCCGGATAACCAAGCTCCTTGCTTATTTTCATGCTTCTGGAATACGCGTTAAGTGCGTCTGCATATTTTTTTTCTTTTAAAAATAGCCTGCCCATACTGTTTAACGTTTGCGAAATACCATGTTTATCGCTTACTTCTTCTCTGAGTTTAAGACTCTGATTAAAATACTCCAGTGCTTTTTTTGGATCGCCTTTATCGCGGTGTACCGAACCAATATTTAAATAGGCAAGGGCAATACCTTTTTTATCGCCACTTTCAATTTTTATTTTCAGGCTTTCATTTAAGTATTCGATGGTTTTTTGAACATCGCCTTGCTTGTTATATATAAAAGCAATGTTATTATAGCCATAGGCCATACCACTTTTGTTATTTATCTCTTTATTGATATTAAACCCCTTGGTATAATACTCAAGCGCCATCTTTAGATCATTTTGTATTTGGAAAATGGAACCCATATTATTAAATGTGTTGGCTATGGCTTTTTTATCGCCAATGGCCTCAAAAACCTTTAAGCTTTTTTCATAATTAGCCAGGGCTTTTTCTATTTCGCCGGTGTTACGGTAAATACCTGCAATATAGAATATAGAGTAGGCTATTCCGTTTTTTTCGTTAATAGCCTCGTAAAGTTTTAAACTTTTCTCATAACATTCAAGTGCTTTTTTAGGGTCGCCCTGCTCTGAATACAGAACGCCAATATTATTATAGATCAAAGCCAGTACGTTTTGGTTATGGATATCTTCACAGATCTTTATTCCGACATTGTAGTGTTCTATTGCTTTGTTGATCTCGCTTTTATTTTGTTCTATCAGCGCAAGGTTATTGTAGGCAGTGGCCAGGTATTTTTGATAGAATTTTTTCAGGTCGCCGGTAGCGGAAGAATGTTTTTCAACCAGTTTAAATAACTGCTCGTTATAAGCAGGTATTTCTTCTTCGTTGCTTACCTCGGCAAGTATGCCCAAAACGGCACAGCGGGTAGTATCAACTTTGGTTGTTTTAAGTAATTGTTTTAACGAATCAATATTGTATTGCTGTGCAAATAAACCTGCACTTAAAAAAATAAATATAACGCCTGTAATGAGATGTTTTTTTTTCACAGAGTTTTTTGGTTTAAGTTCCGATGAATATATTTTTCCGAAGGTAATAAACTTTGTTGTATCCTTTTTGCATACCTGATACTATCCAAAACTTCTTTTTGTTTTTCTTCTACCAAACGTTTTTGATCTTCAACCGTATTTTTTTGCTCTTCTATTATATTTTTTTGCCTCCGGGTTATTCTGAATAGATAAAACATAAAACAGCAAAATATTAATGTAAGACTTAGCCCGCTGTATAAGATATACCGCTGCTTTTGTTCATGTTTTAATTTTGCACCTGTTATTTTTTTTTCTTCTGCAGCCTTAACACTGTCGGCCGCAGCTTTTTTATCATATTCGTATTTTAATTGCGATCGCATGGTAGATTTCCGGGTTTCCTGGTTATTTATGCTATCCCGCATGTTGATATACAACTCATACATTTCCAACGATCGTTCGTAGTTGTGCTGAATATCATAGATCTCTGATAGTATTTTTGCCGAATTGCGAATATTCTCAGGGTATCCAACTTCTTGCGCAAGCGCTAAGGCTTTTGATGCATTTTTTTGAGCCATGGCAATTTCATGGTTTTTTAAATAGGTTTCGCTAATACCATTTAAAGAAAAGGCCAGGCCGTCTTTATCACCCAGTTCTTCATAAAGTTTTATTGCTTTTTCGTAATAACCGATTGCTTTTTGGGTTGAATCGTAAGAGTATAGCCCCGCAATGTTATTAAGGGCGTTGGCTTCCCCTTTTCGGTCGTATATACTTTGCCTTAATGCAAGACTCTTTTTTAGATACGACATTGCTTTTGAAATGTCTTTTTCATCTTTATAAAAAATACCAATATTATTTAAGATTAAAGCAATGCCCTCTTTATCGCCACCTTTTTCAAAATTGCTCATGCTTTTATTATAATATTCAAGCGCCTTGGGCCTGAGTCCCTGGTTTTTGTATATCACGGCAATGTTGTTTAACGAATAGGCAGTGCCAATAATGTCGCCAACTTTTTCTTTTATCTTTAAACTGTTTAGTTCCCATTCAAGTGCTTTTGAAATATTTCCCTGGCTCTTATAAATAAAAGCAATGTTTGTCATGGTAAGGCTGGTGCCGGCTTCGTCTTTTATTTCCTGCTGAATTTTAAGGCTTGTAAGAAAGTGTTCGAGGGCAAGGGTAGGGTTACCTTCATTAACAGAAATGTAACCAAGGTTACTGGTACTTGCTGCTAATTGTTTTTTATAAAATACATAATCAGGATCAGATGGGGAGCAGGTGCGCAGATTGTATTCGGCAATATTTTTTAACTGAAGGTTGTAAGGTTCCCATACGCCATCGGGCGTATTTTGCAGGATCTCCTGTAAGATCAGGCATCGTGCAGTATCATACTTTGCTTTTTTAAGTGCAATTTTTAAAGAGTCGAACGATTTGTATTGGCAAGAGCCATTGCGTGGTATTAGCAAAATAACCAAACAAAAAAATAAATATTTTAACCCTTTCTTCAAATTATGTATCGTGCTTTGCTATTGCAGATTTATTAATATTGCCCATGTGCCTTGCAATATATTTATCGCTGGGCAATAAACTTTGCTGTATACGTTTAGCGTATCGTATGCTATCCATAATTTCTTTCTGTTTTTCCTCAACAAAATGCTTTTGCGCTTCTACAACTGTTTTTTGGTTTTGAATAATGTTTTTTTGATTTTGGGTTATCCTGAAACGGTTAAACATAAAGCCCCCAAAAACCACCGTTAATGCTAAACCCGCATATAAAAAATAACGTTGATTTTCTTCCTGCTGAAGTTGGAGCAGCGATAATTTTTTTTCCTCGGCAATTTTTACACTATCGGCCGAAGCCTTCTTTTCATACTCGTATTTAAGTTGCGATCTAATTGACGCTTTTCGGGTTTCGACGTTAACAATACTATCGCGCATTCGAAAGTATAGTTTGGTCATTTCCAACTCTTGTTTTGGTTGCTTTAATTCTTTATAAATTTTTTTTAGGTTCATAGAAGCGTTATAAATGCTTTTTGGATAACCTAACTCGTTACTTAATTTTATCGAACGCTGACAGAAGTCCAGGGCCTGGGCATATTTTTTCTGTATTATAAGAATAAACCCTATGTTATTAAGTGATTCGGCGATATCATGCTTGTCTTGTATCTCTTCTCTTATTTTAAGGCTTTTATGCATGTATTCTAACGCATTTTGATATTCTTTTTTTTCGCAATAGATAACTGCAATGTTGTTCAGGGAAAAGGCAATTCCTTTTTTATTTTTTTGATCCTCATTTATTTTTAGTGCCATTTTAAAATTGGCAAGAGCATCCTCCGTTCTGTTTTGTGATTTATAAATGCCGCCAATATTGTTAAGGATATAAGCCTCACTTTCTTTATCATGTAAAGCGATATTTATATTAAGCGCCTTTTTATAATAGATAAGTGCGGTGCTTGTTTCACCTTGTGAAGAATAGATATCGGCAATATTACTAAGGGTGATACCCATACCGCGTTTATCGTTTTGCTGCTCTGATGTTCTTAAACTTTTTTGATAGTAATTTAGCGCCTCACCAATATTCCCTTGTACTTTAAATAAAGCGCCAATGTTGTTAAGAGAGTAGGCTACGCCAATTTTATCGTTAATTTTTTCAAGAAGTTTGAGACTTTTTTTATAATAGGTAATGGCTTTGTTCGCATCTCCTTTATTTTTATATATACTGGCAATATTGTTTAATACAGCGGCTATACCTTGTTCATTACCTATTTTTTCCTGTATTTTAAGACTTTGTAAATAATATTTAAGAGATAAAGTAACGTCCCCATCCTGGTCTGCCAGATACCCCAGGTTATTTAGTACGTTGGCCTTGTATTTCAGGAAAGTATTTTTCAGTGGTTCCGATGGCTTTTTATTCAGGGCGTTTTCAACCAGTGATGCCAGTTGTTCATTATAGTATTCCCATTCGCCATCGGGCGCGGTTTCCGAAAGAAGGTTTAAAATATAGCATTTTGAGGTATCATGCTGTGTTTTATTGAGTGCATTTTTTAACGAATCAACTACATTTTCCTGGGCAAAAATACCCAGGGGCAGCATTACAATAAATATTCTTATGGATCTTAGCACGCTTAAAAGTATTAATTAATTTTAGATGAAAAGGGTCAAAATTGGGACGGATTTAATACATTTTATGCCATTTTAGCCGTAATTTTACCGTTGGCGATCTGTAATTTCATTTTTGGCCCTGAAATATTCGCTATTTTTTGAAATTTTTTTTGCTGGATAAAAAAAACTTCATACATTTGCACCCCTTATTTAAAGGAAAAGACTAAAAAATTAAGAAAGTGGACGCATTAAGTTATAAAACAAAATTTGCCAATAAAGCTTCAGCAGAGAAGGAATGGTTATTGGTTGACGCTGAAAATGAAGTAGTTGGAAGATTAGCTTCAAAAGTAGCCATGTTATTACGTGGTAAACATTTAACCAGCTACACCCCGCATGCAGATGCCGGAAGCAATGTAATTATCATTAATGCCGAAAAAGTTCGCTTTACGGGCAAAAAAACAACTGATAAAGTATATATCCGTTACACCGGTTACCAAGGTGGCCAGCGTTTCGCTACCCCAAAAGAGCTTTTAGCAAAAAAACCTGAAGAGATCCTTGCTCATGCCATTCACGGTATGTTACCAAAAGGTCCGTTAGGCCGTAAATTAAATACCAATATCCGTATTTTTGCAGGCGCTAACCATGGTCATGATGCACAACAACCTAAAAAAGTAGATTTAAGTAAAATCAAGTAATTATAAAGAAGTAAATGGAAGTAACTAATACATCAGGTCGCAGAAAAACTTCAGTAGCTCGCGCTTACGTTACAAAAGGAAGCGGTAAAATTGAAGTAAACGGAAGAGACTATAAAGAATATTTCAAAACACCAACATTACATTATTATGTAACTCAATCTTTAAAAGTTTCAAACGCTGCAGATGCGTATGATGTTAAAGTGAACGTTGCTGGTGGTGGTATTACTGGTCAGGCACAGGCAATTCGTTTAGCTATTGCTAAGGCTTTAGTTGAAATGAATTCAGAATTAAAGAAAGATCTGCGTGCAGCAGGTTTAATTACCCGCGATCCACGCATGGTTGAACGTAAGAAATTCGGTCAGAAAAAAGCACGTGCTCGTTTCCAATTCAGCAAACGTTAATATTAGATTTAAAACAGAAGAGAATAAACAAATGTCAGCAAGAACATCATTTAACGAATTACTTGAAACAGGTGCACACTTTGGTCACCTTAAAAGCAAATGGAATCCAGCAATGGCTCCATATATCTATGCCGAAAAGAACGGTATTCATATTATTGACTTAAACAAAACAGTTGTAAAGATTGACGAAGCTGCAGAAGCTTTAAAACAAATTGTACGTTCTGGTCGTAAAGTATTGTTTGTTGCTACTAAAAAGCAGGCAAAGGATATCGTTGCAGAAAGAATTAAGGCAATTAATATGCCTTATGTTACTGAGCGTTGGCCAGGTGGTATGTTAACCAACTTTGCAACTATCCGTAAATCTGTTCGTCGTATGAGCCAGATCGATAAAATGACCAGCGATGGTACTTTTACGAATATTTCAAAACGCGAGCGTTTACAATTTTCTCGTGAGCGTGCTAAATTAGAGATCAACTTTGGTTCTATTGCAGATCTTTCCCGCTTACCAGCTGCATTATTTATCGTTGATATTACTAAAGAACATATCGCTGTAGCAGAAGCTAAGCGTTTAAATATCCCAACATTTGCAATTGTTGATACTAACTCAAATCCAAACTTAGTGGATTATGTTATTCCTGCAAATGATGATGCTTCTACTTCAATTGCATACATCATTGATCTGATGGCTGCTGCAATTAAAGAAGGTTTATCTGATCGTAAGATGGATAAAGAAGCTGGTAATGTTGAAGAATCAGATACTAAGGAATTTAGCAAAGAAGAAGCTGAAGAACTGGCAGACGGTGCAGTAATCAAAGGTGGTACCAAAGGTGGTGCTTCTGATGAGGATGAAAAAGGCGGAGCTAAAAAACGTCGTAGAGTAACGACTGCAAAAAAATAATTAAAAACAATAATATTTAAAAGCGGTCATTCTGTAAATCAGGCTGACCGTTTTTTTTATAAAGAATATAAACAACAATTAAAATTAAATAAAATGGCTATTACAGCAGCAGAAGTTAACAAATTACGTCAGCAAACAGGTGCTGGTATGATGGATTGTAAAAAAGCATTAGAAGAAAGCAACGGCGATTTTGAAGCCGCTGTGGATTTTCTTCGTAAAAAAGGCGCTAAGGTTGCCGCTAACCGCGCAGACCGTGATGCAAAAGAAGGCGTGGTTTTAGCAAAAACAGCAACAGATAATAAAACAGCTGTAGTTGTAAGTGTAAATTGCGAAACAGATTTCGTGGCAAAAAATGCAGAATTCATTGAATTTGCAGAAAATGTTGCAAAGATCGCGTTAGATAAAAAACCTGCAGATATTGATGCTTTAAAAGCATTACCATACAATAACGATATTACAGTTGCCGATAAATTTATGGAGCAGGTGGGTAAGATCGGTGAAAAAATTGACATTGGTTATTACGCCATCGTTAATGCACCTATGGTAGTTGGTTACATTCACCCGGGTAACCGTTTGGCTGTTGCAATTGGTTTTAATAAAGCTGTTTCTGCAGAAGTTGCAAAAAACATAGCCATGCAGGCTGCAGCAATGGCTCCGGTAGCTATTGATAAAGATGACGTGGATAAAACAATCATTGAACGCGAATTGGAAATTGCCCGCGAAACTACACGTGCCGAAGGTAAACCGGAAGACATGGTAGAAAAGATCGCACAAGGTAAATTGAATAAATTCTATAAAGATTCTACTTTATTGAACCAGGAATATTTCATTGATAATAAAATGTCTGTTCGCCAGTTCTTACAAAGTGTAGAAAAAGATCTAACGGTTTCGGCCTTAAAGCGCTATTCATTATCTTAATAATTTTAAATCCCGGCTTTTTAGTCGGGATTTTTTTTAACCAATAAAAAAAGCTCTCAAAAAAAATATGAAATACAAACGCATTCTATTAAAACTTAGTGGCGAGGCCCTTATGGGCAATAAAGGATTTGGAATTGACCAGGAACGATTAGGCGAATATGCCCGCGAAATAAAATCTATTTACGAAAGTGGCTGCCAGGTGGCAATTGTTATTGGTGGTGGAAACATCTTTCGTGGTATACAAGCCGAAAAAGGCGGTATGGACCGGGTACATGGCGATTATATGGGAATGCTTGCTACCGTAATTAATAGTATGGCAATACAAAGCGCTTTAGAAGTACTGGGTGTGCAAACACGTTTGCAAAGCGCAATTAAAATGGAACAGATCTGTGAGCCATATATCCGCCGTAAAGCGGTACGTCATTTAGAAAAAGGACGCGTGGTTATTTTTGGCGCGGGTACCGGAAACCCTTATTTTACAACAGATACGGCTGCTACATTACGTGCTATTGAAATAGAAGCTAACGTAATTTTAAAAGGAACACGTGTGGATGGTATTTACACTGCAGATCCGGAAAAAGACAAAACAGCTACTAAATACGAAACCATTTCGTTTGATGAAGTATATAGCAAAGGTCTTGAAGTAATGGATATGACGGCTTTTACATTATGTAAAGAAAATAAACTGCCGATCATCGTTTTTGACATGAACAAGAAAGGTAACCTGAAAAGCCTGGTAGAAGGGCAAAAAATAGGAACACTCGTAGAAATGTAAAATCAAAAAAATATGAATAAAAAAGGGCCAGTGTACAACTGGCCCTTTTTATTATCTTTTTTATCCGGCTATCTCTATTAATTCGCTAACATTAATTCCCATATGCGTTTGTGAAAAAATACATTTACCATTCGAAATAATTAATGCTTGTGGCGATTCGTGAACAATATTGTAACGTTCGGCAATGGCATTTGAAATATCGCGATGTGCAATAAGGTCTAAATAATAAGGTTTTAATTTGTCGGAGTAGTCATCCTGCCATTTACGTTCTGTTCTTCCAAAAGCCGCATCACTTATGTTACAGCGCGTGCTGTGTTTAAAGATCAGTATTTTTTGAGCGGTAGATTCACGGTCTATGACCGCTAATTGATTGATATCAGTTAATTCATTCCATTTCATACAATAAAGATACTTTATTTTTAGCCGGAATGTTGTTAAGGATTGTTACTTATCCAGTACCCGCTTGTACATAAATTCGGTAAACTCCTTCATATTAAACAATGGCGAGCTGCAATAAGAAGAAGTACAAAGCACCATAAAATTATCGTCAAACGAATCAAAAAGGTCTTTTTTGTCTTCTATAATATTTCCTTTGTCATAAATTACACTGTTAAAATAAAAACGGGGAAAAGCAATTGTTTCTTTTAAATAATCAGGAATAAGGCTGCTGTCTTTTTTTATCATTAAAGCGGCGTTAATAGGCTCATAGCTTAATTCTTCTGCAGCGCTTAATATTCCGGGCTCTGTAGACAATGTGCTTACAAGTTTTTCGCTGGTTAAAAAGTTTAATATGTTGGTGGCTGTTTTTTTGTAAGACGGCTCATAAAAAAAATGAGAGCAATAATTTAATAATCTGCAGGCCTCAATATTTTCGCCAACGTTATAAGTTGATTTGATGGCACTGTTGCCAATATAAGTATAAAAATAGCCGTTGCCCGAATCAAATTTGGTTGCAATCTCTTTTACAAGGCTTTCCGCTTCTTTTTTATAATCTTCCTGCTGTGTAGCACGGTAAAGTAAAATTAATGTTTTAAGCATAGCCAGGTTATCTTTTAAAGATGTTGTAGCTGCGTAATTGCCGCCATGCATATATAAATTGCCTTGTTTTCTTTTTGTTCTTAAAAAATCAACAGATCTTACAGCCTTATCCAAATAATCTTTTTTACCGCTTGTAGCCCATAAAATAGTTAATGCTTCTCCATAAGCGGCATTATCGCTTGTATACACACTGCTATCAATTGCAGGAATACCCTTGGCCATACGCTGATCATCGCTTAAGTCAAAATAATCCTTTGCTTTTTCGCCGGGAATAAGATCTGCATCCTGCGCATTATAATAACCGCCCTTTTTATCAGTTAAAAACCGATTTACATAGTCTACTATTCTTTCGGCTTTTTTCAGAGCTTCCCTGTCGTTAAATACTTTATAATACCAGCAATACATTTTTATATAGCGTGCCTGTATAAATAATAGTTTTTCGTAGTGCACATGATCCCAATCGTTATTGGTAGAATATTGAAATACACCGCCCCAGGCTTTATCATATATCCCGGTTGAATTATCCACCGAATTCTTTAACCATGTTTTTAACGTAGAATCTGTTTTATAATGCGTAAAAGCATATTCATAGGTATCAAACTCAATGTATTTTTGGCCAAAAACAAAACCGCCGCCTTGTATATCTAACGATTTGGTAAAATAATTTTTTAATTCACCAATAGATTTTTGTTTTGAATTTTCTGTATAGTCTTTAGGATCGGCACTAACCGCGGCACTTGCCAAAGGTTTTGGGTTTTTTCTTAACCGGGCTAAAGTGGCTAAAAACTCGTCATCGGGTATATAGCCCGGTTCTTTTAGTAATTCGTTGCCATTGGCATCAAAGATAATGGTGGCCGGCCAGCCATATTCAGAATATAAACTGGTAAGGTCCTGGCGTTCGTCGTGATCTTCCATACAAGCGATATAGTTCTTTTCTAAATAAGAAATTACTTTTGGTTGTGTGTAGGTCTTTTCCTCCATTACATGGCACCAATGGCACCAATTAGCTCGTAAATGCAATAGCACCAATTTGTTTTCCTTTTTTGCCCTCGCAAAAATACCCGCGTCAAAATGCGACCATTTAGGGTGTGCCAGGCTTTTACCGTTAAAAGAAAGTAATATAAAAGCAAATAAACAGATATAAGGAAGGGCTTTTTTCATATTGAAGATTTTAAATATGTACGATAAATTTAAGGAAAAGGTTTTGTAGCTAAAAATGTCGGTTTATTTGACTTTCACCTGCTAAATATCTACTTTTAGATGAAACAACTGTTATAAATCTTTGTTAACATTGCTAAAACAGATCTCTTAGAAAAGAATATAATAACTGATAAATCGCGCCAAACTATGATAAAAAATACGGTCAGGATACTAATACTAATACTAATAACAGTTTTAACTTCGTGTACCGAGAATAAACCGGTTGAGATCACAGAACCCATTCAACAAAACCAGGCTGTAATGGGTGATACCAGCCACACTACAAAAACAGATAGCGTAAGATAAGCAGGACAGATTAACCATTTTCGAAATCTGCTTGCTTTCGACCAAAAAAATCGTGAACTTTAGTAGGATAATTTAAATTACAAACTCATGGGTAAAATAATTTTAATTACAGGCGGCAATTCGGGTATTGGCAAAGCTACAGCTATTGGTCTTGCCAAAACAGGAGCTACCGTTATTATTGGCTGCCGCGATGCTAAACGAGGGGCTGATGCCGTTGAGGAAATTAAAAAGGCCAGCGAAAACAATAATATTGAATTGTTATTAATGGATCTTGGCTCGTTAAATTCGGTAAGAGCTGCAGTTGATGAATTTAAAAAAAAACATAACAGGCTGGATGTTTTAATAAACAATGCAGGGGTATTCTTAAATAAAAGGGAAGAAACAAAAGATGGTTTGGAAAAAACATTTCAAACCAATTATTTATCACACTTTTTGCTTACTCATTTATTGCTGGATACACTTAAGGCCAATAAGCCTTCGCGGATCATAAACGTAGCCTCAAAACACAACGGTGTTAAGATAAATTTTGACGACCTGCAAACCACAAAAAATTATTCATTCATGAAAGCGGTGGGCCCAGCAAAACTAGGGCTTGTTATGTTCACAAAAGAAATGGCAAAAAAACTGGAGGGAAGTGGCGTAACTGTAAACTCCTTACACCCGGGCCTGGCCAAAAGCAATATTTTAAAAGAGGTACCCGCTTTTGTAAGGGTTTTATTTACAATGTTAAGCACATCGCCCGAAAAATGCGCCGAAACAAGTATCTATTTAGCAACATCGCCCGACGTGGAAAAAGTAAATGGTAAGTATTTTGAAAAGAGAAAACAAGTAAATACAAGCGCGGGCGCCAATAACGAAACGGATAATAAACGTTTATGGGACGAAAGCATGAAGCTTGCAGGATTAAAATAAATTAAAATTTTTACTATGGAAAATTACGACACACTTGTAGAAGCTATTAACGGCCTTCGCAAACAAGGTTATACCGAAGATTTTAACCTTAAACAGGATTGTATTGAATGTGTTGGTATTGACTTGAAATTATTTCACGATGATTTTCATATCGATAAATTCTTTCGTTTTGAAGGACAGACAGATCCTTCTGATGAAAGCATCATTTATGCGATCTCATCAGATAAATTTAAGGTAAAAGGTATTTTGGTAAACGGTTATGGCATCAGTTCAGAATCGCTTACCAACGAAATGTTGAATAAATTAAAATAGCTTATAAGTTTTTTTTCAAAATATTCTTTAACCTTTTTACATTGTTTTTTGGTTTTGTTGCCTGCATTGAGTTTTGCGCAGCGCGAACTTATATTAAAAAGAAGCCTCTACATCAATTGCCCTAACCCAGAGTTTGCTTTAAACCGATGCGATTATGCATTAATGATACCGGTTAATATAAATGGCAAACAACAGGTATCAGAGTATAAATATTCCATCCAACCTGATAACGTTACCAAAACAAACGACAAAGAATATTTTGCAACCTGGAAGAAAAAAAGTTTTTCTGAATTAAATAACGGCAGCCTGGCGGTTACCATGAAGGTGAAGATAAAAGTATATGACCTTAAAACCGCTAAAAAACAAGCTATTAAAAATGCGGAAGATATAGATACGCTGCTATATTTAAAGGATGAAGAAAACTTTAGGATCAAAGCAAAGAATATTAAAGAAGCTGCAGACAAGATCAATGTAACAGGCAGGGAAGAAATAACAAAAGCCATTTTTAATTACGTTATAGATAATCTAGACTACTATCGGTTTTTTGATCAGGACAGGGGGGCTAAGAGGGCCTTAAAAGAAGGTAAAGGCGATTGTACAGAATATTCTGAGTTGATGGTAACACTTTGCCGTGCAAAAAAGATCCCGGCAAGAATAGTGGAAGGATTGATACCAAAAAGCGATGGTACTATCGGTTATCACAATTGGGTAGAAGTTTATTTTCCGCAATATGATTGGGTTTCATTCGATCCTACATGGGCCGATCATCCAAAATCCACCACTACTTTTTATGCCATGAAAAACGCTTACATTAAATTAAGCAATAAAAGATACGTAACCAGCGTGGCTTGCCCGTGCTATTTTAATGCTGAATATCCTTTTTCACTCAGGTTAAAAGATACATGTGTTGAGATCACAAACGATATTGGTAAAAAATTTAAGCAAATGATGGTATTTTATAACGGATTACAATATGTAAAAGCAGATAGTTTATTGGATACACTGATTATACACGAGCCCGATAATTATAAATACTGGCTTCTGAAAGGTTTAATTAACGCAAGGTTAGGCGATCACAAAAAAGGTATTGAGAGTTTGGAAGCTGCTTTAAAAAATACTGAATCTAATTTTGAAAAATACAATGTAATTTATGCTTTTGCATCAGTTTATGCTATTAAAAGCGATGGTGAAACGGCGGTGAAATATTTAAAACAGGCCATTGATATGGGATTTGATAACTACGAACATATTTATAAAGACGTTGATTTTGTTTATATACGCGAGTATCCCCCTTTTGTTGAATTACAAAAAGAATTAAGATCCAAAACCGGTAATAAGGAAAAATGAATATTTTATTTATCTGCAGCAGGAATGAATGGAGAAGTCCAACGGCCGAAAAGATTTATCAGGATTATTCAGGTATCCATGTCAGATCTGCCGGTACCGAACCATCGGCAAGGATTAAACTTACTGCAAAAAATATTAATTGGGCAGATATGATCTTTGTAATGGAAAAAAAACATAAACAAAGAATGTTTGAAAAATTTCCTTATGAAACTGCGGATAAAAAAATTATCGTTCTTAATATTCCCGATGATTATAGGTTTATGGACCCCGGGCTAATTGAAGAGCTTAAAAATGGTATTGATCCTTATATAGATCAATAAATTTTATATATTTGGTAAAGAGCTATGAGGCTATTCCTTTATATTATTTTTTTCTTGTTTTCTTACTTTGCCTTTCCGGCAAATATCGATTCGTTAAAAAAAGCACTTGCTGCCGAAACCGATCTTAATAAGAAAGTTGAGCTGTATAGCCTGATCTGTGAAGGCACCGAGGGTAAAGCCCTGTTAAAAATCGTGAACGAATTTTATGAGTTCAGTAAAAAGAACGGTTCAGAAAAAGGGATTGCCCTTGCAGATGATAATTTAGGTTATTATTACCAGGATCTTCAACCTGATACGGCCATTTATTTTTATAAAGAAGCCCTGGCGTATTATCATAAAATAAATGATATGCATCGCGCTGCGATCTTTTATAATCACATTGGCATTTGTTATTACGTAAAAGGCGATCTTAAAAATGCACTTGATAATTATTTAAAATGCTCTTACGAAACACCACCTGAAGACAAATCAGAGAAAGCAGCTGTATTAAATAATATTGGCCAGATCTACGGAAAGCTTGGCCAGGTGGAAAAGGCCCTGGCTACTTATTTGCAAGTGATAGATGTTTATAAAAAAATAGGCAACACAGAAATGGCCGCCGCTATAAACGAAAATATAGGTATGATGTATGTTGAGAAAAAACAATACGATCTTGCTGAACGGTATTTACTTATTGCGTTAAATGGTGTGCCTCCTGGCAAACTTGGCTACTCGCAGATAATTGCTAATCTTGGTCTTAATTATACATTAAAAGGCGAGCCTGAAAAAGGAAAAGTGTATTTACAAAAAGCAATTGTATTGTTGCGGCAGGAAAATAATCAATTAGGGCTGGCATTTGTATTGGCAAACTTAGGAATAACTTACAGCCGGTTGGGTAAAAATGATGAAGCCATAAGCTATGCGTTAAAAGGTTATGAGTTAAGCAGGCAGCTCGGTTTTTTAGAAAATATTGAAAAAACTTCGCAATGCCTTTGCCGGGCATACGAAATGAAAGGCGATTATAAGAACGCGTTGAAATATGATCGCATTTATTTTAAAATGCGTGATTCAATTACTTCTGAAAGTGTTTTAAAACAACTAAACGAACTAAATATAAAATATGAAAGCAATAAAAAAGACTATGAGCTTTTAAAGCAACGCGAAGAAATAGATAAAAAAGAGATCCTCATTCAAAAACAAAATGTGGAAGCGGAAAAAAAACGGAAATTTATTTTTGCGCTGGCATTACTGGGTGTATTTGTATTGATAATTGCTATTCTTATTTTCAGGGCATTTAAACAAAAACAAAAAGCAAATGAAATTATTTCAGAACAAAAGGCCTTGGTTGAAGCACAAAAACATCTGGTAGAAGAAAAGCAAAAAGAAGTTATGGACTCTATTCATTACGCAAAAAGAATACAAACGGCCTTACTGGCTAGCGAAAGCTATATAGAGCGCACTATTAATAAATTAAAAGGAAAATAGTTTCAGATCTTTCCGCGATTTTGTTAAAGCCGCTGTTAGCCACAACGGCTTTATTACTACATTTACTATATTAAAAATAAATATATGTTAGAGCTAAGACCTATTTGTGAGAACTGCGCCAAACCTTTGCCAAACGATAGTAAAGAAGCTATGATCTGTACATTTGAATGCACTTTTTGTGCAGATTGCGTAACTGATGTTTTAAAAAATGTATGCCCAAATTGTGGCGGAGGATTTGAAAAACGCCCAACGCGGCCGGTAACCTGTATTACGCAGTATTGTATTTCTAATTATCCGGCAACAACTCAACAAAAACACCGGCCGGTTGATGCAGAAAAATTAAAAATAGTGCACAACGCATTTATTGATCTTGAACCGAGAAAACGATAATGAGCGTAATTGATAAACTGGCATCTTCGCTTGGGCACCGCGATGAAGTTCCAAACCAGGAACTGGCAAAACAAATAGCGCTAAAAAAAGATAAGAAAGCGGTTAAAGAACTGATTGATAATCTTAATAATAAAAACAAAGATATTCAACACGACTGCATTAAAGTGCTTTACGAAATAGGCGGGCAAAGTCCTGAATTAATTGCGGAATATGCGGCTGTATTTATTTCACTTCTCGAACATAAGAATAACCGCCTGCAATGGGGAGCAATGACGGCTATTAGCGCTATTACCTTGCAGGAGCCAAAACTGATATTTAAAGCTTTGGGCAAAATTGTAAATGCTGCCGATAAAGGATCGGTTATAACGAGAGATCACCTGGTTAATATTCTTATTGACCTTTGCTCGATAAAACAATATGCAGGCGATTCTTTCCTGCTGTTGATTGAACAATTATTAAAATGCCCCACCAATCAATTACCCATGTATGCAGAAAAAGCGGCGCCGATAATTGATAACAAGAACAAAAAACAATTTATTAAAACACTTACTTTACGTTTGGGGGATATTGAAAAAGATACCAAACGAAAAAGAGTAGAGAAGGTGATCAAAAAATTAAATCAATAAAATTAAAATGTTTTTAAGAATAGAAAATTTACCGCAAAAAAAACTGATCGGGCAACGGATCAAAACCTCCCTTAGCGAGAATAGAACTTTTGAATTATGGAAAAGCTTTATGCCGCGAAAACGCGAAATAAAAAATGTTGTAAATAATAATTTATATTCAATACAGGTGTTTGATAGTTCATTTAAACCGGAAACGTTTACTCCAAAAACTATCTTCGAAAAATGGGCTGCGGTGGAGGTAACCAATTTTGACAACGTTCCCGAAAACATGGAAGTGCACGTATTAACAGGAGGGTTGTATGCGGTTTTTCTTCACAAAGGCGCTGCTACTGATTTTAAAACGCATCAATATATTTTTAGTACATGGCTACCACAATCAAACTATACTTTAGATGCCCGCGAACAATTTGAAGTAATGGATGAAAGGTATAAAGGCAACGATCCGGCTTCCGAAGAAGAAGTTTGGATACCAATAAAAGACAAATAATGATTTTAATATACTGAAAATCAATATTTTGTAAAATAACCTAAAAAACCTGTCCATTTTTTAAAATACGATCGTCATGTAGGTGTAAATCATTAATTAACTCAATTAAAAATTAAACATCATGACATCAAAAGAAAATGCACTAAACTGGTTTGAAATTCCTGCCTCGGACATTAACCGTGCGCAAAAATTCTACGAAACTGTTTTCGGAATTAAAATGGAGCAGGTAGAACAAATGGGAATGAAAATGTCTTTCTTTCCAAGGGAAGATATGAATGGAAGAGTTTCTGGCAGCCTTGTACAAGGGCCTATGCACAAGCCGAGCAAAGACGGCGCAAAAATTTACTTAAATGGTAATCCGGATCTTGCCAACGTACTTGGTAAAATTGAAAAGGCCGGAGGGAAAATTACGATGCCAAAAACAAAAATAAGCGATGAGATAGGGCACATGGCTTTTTTTGTTGATAGCGAAGGAAATAATGTAGCCTTACATTCAAATAAATAATTAACTTAAAACAAAAAAAATGAAAGAATTTTTATTGATCTTTAGAAGAGAGTCATCAACACCGCAAACGCAACTATCTCCCGAACAATTACAGGCTATGATGAAACCATGGCAAGACTGGATGGGTAGTATTGCCGCGCAAAACAAACTGGTAGACCAGGGTAACCGTCTAGAGCATGAAGGTAAAGTGGTAAAGCCAAATAATATTATCACCAATGGCCCTTATGTAGAAATTAAAGAGGCAGTTGGTGGTTACACAATTATTAAGGCAAATTCTTTAGAAGAAGCAACAGAGATATCTAAAGGCTGTCCTATATTGAACGTTGGCGGCAGTGTAGAAGTACGCGCCATCCTACCAATGAATTAATTCAAATAGCTTCCCGGTTATGCCGGGAAGCTTTTAATAATGCAGGAAAACGAACTAATACCGCATTTATTCAGAACTGAGTACAGGAAAATAATTTCTGTGCTGGTAAAATTATTCGGTATTGAACACATTGAGATAGCCGAAGATATTGTAAGCGATACTTTTTTACTTGCTGCCGAAACATGGGGCCAGAAAGGCCTTCCGAAAAACCCTATTGCCTGGCTTTACACCGTTTCAAAAAATAAAACAAAAGATCAGTTAAAACATAATACTGTCTTTAATAAAAAAATTGCCCCACAGCTCAGGTATAACCAAGAGGCTTCCCACGAAATTGAAATTGATCTTTCTAATAAAAATATAAATGATAGTCAGCTGCAAATGATCTTTGCAATTTGCACGCCCGCTGTTACAACAGAATCACAAATTGGCCTGGCCTTGAATATCCTTTGTGGTTTTGGCGCTGAAGAAATAGCCGACGCCTTTTTGAGTAACCGTGAAACGATTTACAAACGTTTACAACGAGCCAAGGAAAAATTAAAATCAGAAAAAATTAAAATAGAGCTTCCAACATCCGAAGAAATAAATAACCGGTTAGAAACCGTTTTAACCACCATGTATCTTTTATTTAATGAGGGTTATTATTCTGCTTCAAAAAATGTAACACTACGAAAAGACCTTTGCCTGGAGGCCATGCGGCTGGTTTTTTTGCTTACAAAAAATGAGCAAACCAATAAGCCGCAGGTAAATGCTTTATTATCCTTAATGTGTTTTCATTCATCGCGCTTTGAAGCAAGAATGAATAAAAATGGTGAGATAGTTTTATATGAAGACCAGGATGATACTTTATGGAGCAAAGAATTGATCGATAAAGGCATCGATCTTTTAAATAAAGCATCAACAGGCAACCAGGTAACAAAATATCATCTTGAAGCTGCAATTGCTTACTGGCACACAAATAAAACAGATACAAAAGAAAAATGGGAGAATATCCTTCAGCTTTATAATAAATTATTGATAACAGAATATTCGCCTGTTGCTGCCCTTAACAGAACTTATGCCCTTTTTAAGGCAAATGGTATAGTGGAAGCAATAAAGGAAGCTGAAAAATTGCAGTTAAATAACGATCATCTTTACCATTCGCTTTTGGCCGAGCTATATCAGCATGTCGATCCCGGAAAAGCTTTAATGCATCTTGAAAATGCTTTACAGCTCGCCAAAACAGTAAGCGATAAAAAAATTATCAAAAAGAAAATAGAGCATTTACAAAGAAAATAAAATTATTTAATATCTATTTTCTTTAACTAAATTTGTTTTGAAAACAATGGAAATATATAATTTGCCATACGACATTTTTAAAGACCGGAAGAAGACAAAGGCTGATATTATTTTTCACGATTATGCCGCCGCAGTTGGATCGTTTAAAGGAAAGAGTATTTTGCATACGCATGCCATTAGCCTGGTGATAGAAGGTGAAAAAACAATGCATTTTTCAGAAAGAACGGTGATGATAAAGAATGATGAATTTCACTTTTTATCAGCAAGTAATTGTATTGCTACCATGAAATTGTCCGACAAACAGATCTTTAGAAGCATCTTGATATTTTTTACCGATAAAGCATTGTCTGATTTTTATTTAAAATATGCAGATCTTGTAAAGGCTAAAAAAGGTAAACTAAAAATACCATACCAATCTTATATCTCGTTTAAAAAAGATGCATTTGTTTTACACTATATCGATTCTTTAAAACTATTGTTTACGCCTTCAAACGAAATATCAAATGAAATGAAAGTATTGAAATTTGAAGAGCTGATGTTGCATCTTTTAGAAAATTTTCCTGAGCAATTACTTTCGTTCAGGGTATCTGAAAATAAAGAGTTTAATGACCTTGAAATAAAAAAGGCGGTAGAAACCAATCTTACCAATGCAATAAGTATTGACGAGCTGGCCTTTTTGTGCAATATAAGCCCATCTACCTTTAAACGCCGGTTTGCAAAAATATACGGTACATCTCCCAATAAATGGATCGTACAAAAACGAATGGAGATGGCAAAAGACCTCTTGTTATATTACAAAGAAAAGCCAAGCGAAATATATCATAAAGTTGGTTACGAAAATCATTCAAGTTTCTCGCAGTCTTTTAAACAGGCCTTTGGCATAACGCCAAAAGAACTGCAAAACAAACATTTGACCTTAAATGAATAGTTTTTGAACAGCTAGCCACAGTTTTAAAGGTATACCCCTTTGTAGTTTTGTATAAAACTAAAATCAAACAACATGCAAACTACAACAGAAAAAAACAAAGCAGCCGTTCTGCGCTTTAATACAGAATTTATTGAACAGGGTAATATGAATTCGTTTAAAGAGTTGGTGTCGGATACCGTTATCAACCATGCAGCCCCTGCCGGCACACCTTCAGGGCCAGAGAGTATGACGCACTTTTTATCTCTGCTAAGAACGGGATTTCCGGATATAAAAGTTGAGATCCTTGATCAGATAGCAGAAGGCGATAAAGTAACCACCCGAAAAATATTGAACGGTACTCATAAAGGCGAATTTTTTGGCATCCCTGCTACGGAAAAAAAAGTGAATATTCATGTAATAGACATTATAAGGCTGAAAGATGGAAAATACGTTGACCATTGGGGAATAAGTAATCTTTCTGATGTTATGACACAGCTGGCCGCAAAATAATTTTTTTATGAATAAGGTGTTCTTTGTAATAAATTAGAGTTTAAAATTTTACAAAGAATACCTATCTTAGGATTTAGTAATATTAGATATTCTTTAGTCTTAAAAAATGAAAAACATCATAATAATCGCCTGTCTTTGTTTTTGTGCCGCAATCAACGGAGGAAACCCAGTAAGCCGTATTTTAACCGTTAACGATCACGCCAAAAGCAGTTACCCAAAGGCGGTAGATATGCCTTCTATTTTATTTGATTTTAATTCGACCAAAATATACCGGGAAAAAAATGAGGAGCAAAAAATGTATGAGCAAAAAGTGAATGTAACCATTGAACGTGCAAAAAAAATATTTGACGAAGAAACCACTACGGTTATCGAGATCACTGGTCATTGCGATTCGCGCGAAAAAAATAAAAAAAAATTATCTGTAGCGCGGGCACAATTCATTGCCAACGAGTTGATAAAACGCGGTATTTCAAAAAAGCGCATCGTTATTAAAGGAGAAGGGGATGAAGAGCCACTGATCAAAGAAGCGATCATTAAAGGCGCTAAAACAGAACAAGAAAAAGAAGATATGTATTTACAGAACCGCAGGATGACATTTAAGATACTGCGCTGGGATTTTAAAGAATAATTAAGCTAGTGTCTTTTTTCTTTCGCCTATTTGCTGCCTCCACATGGCATAGTATAAGCCTTTTTCATCAAGCAGGTCTTCATGCTTGCCTTTTTCGATGATCTTGCCTTGTTCCAGAACATAAATAGTATCAGCATGCATGATGGTAGACAGGCGGTGCGCGATCAAAATGGTGATCTGCGTTTTAGAAGCGCTTAATTCCCTTATTGTAACAGAGATTTCTTCTTCGGTAATTGAATCCAAAGCAGATGTTGCCTCATCAAAGATCAATAATTTTGGATTTCTTAATAAAGCACGGGCAATAGATAAACGTTGTTTCTCTCCACCGCTTAATTTGATACCGCCTTCGCCAATCGTGGTCATAATGCCATCTTTAGCACGTTTTAATAAATTCTGACAAGCGGCCTTATTAAGCACAGCCAGGATCTCCTCATCTGTTGCATTAGGTTTTACAAACAGCAAATTATCTTTTATAGTACCGCTAAATAACTGCGAATCCTGCGATACCAAACCCAATTGCATCCTTAACTCTGTTAAATTAATATCTTTTGAATTGATATTATTGTATAATACCTCGCCTTCATTAGATTTATACAATCCTAATAATAATTTTACAAGCGTTGTTTTACCGCTACCGCTGGGGCCAACAAAGGCAATGGTTTGACCGCTTTTAATATTCAGATCAATGTTTTTAACAGCGTAGCCGTTGCTTGTATTATGACCAAATGAAACATTATTAAAATGCACTTCTTTTATTTCGCCAAGTGTAGAAGGGCTTACAGGCACTTCTTCGGAAGGTGAATTTACAAGTTTGGAAAAATTATCCATACTTATTTTAGTTTCGTTATAAACGGTAATAACATTTCCAAGTTCCTGTAAAGGATTAAAAATAAAAAAGGAGAAAAACATTAATGTGATCAGGTCGCCAATTTTAATAATGCCGTTAAACACAAAACAATATAAAGCAAACACCAGGCAGGTGCGCACCAAATGAACGGTTGTACCCTGTATAAAGCTAAGAGAACGTATAAAGCGTACCTTTTTTAATTCCAGGCCTAAAATGCGCAGGGTGTTCTTATTTAAACGTTTTTCTTCCTGTTCAACCAGGCCAAGACTTTTTATTAATTCAATATTGCGTAACGATTCTGTTGTAGCACCAGCCAGGGCGGTTGTTTCGCCCAGGATCTGTTTAGAGATGGCCTTTATTTTTTTTCCTAAGAAGGAGCTGATAAAACCAATGATAGGAACGGTTGCTAAAAACAAAGGGCCCAGCAGCCAGTGGATGTTCATGGCATAAACAAAAACAAAAATAACACCTATCAGCGATTGAAAAACAAGGCTGATAAATAGGTTCACAAAACGCTCAGTATCTGATTTTACTTTTTGTAAACGGCCAAGCGTTTCTCCGCTACGCTGGTCTTCAAAATCCTTATAAGGTAAAGAAAGCGCTTTTTTAATGCCATCCATGTACATTTGCGCGCCGGTACGTTGTATTACAATATTTGTAAAATAATCCTGGAAATTTTTTGCGATACGCGACATTAAAGCCGCGCCAATAGAAAGCATTAGAAAAAAGATAACGGCATTGGTAAATTCGCCAAAGGTAGCGCCAACTTTCCAGTAATAAGTAGCATCTTCGGTATGCGGTGCGCCAAAACGGTTGATAAGCTTACCTGTAATAATGGAATCACATAACGAAAAGCATTGATTGATGGCAGCAAGAATTAAAGCAATAATTAAAAGTTGCTTATGTTGTTTTAAATAACTTAAAAGTACTTTCATAAATGAGCTAACAAAGGTATGAAGTTTTTTCTTTCGCTATACCTCAAAGAAAATACTAATGTTAAATATAATTAAGCTATTTGTACGACACCTGCTTCTGAACGCGTAATAAAAAAAGGCATAAATAATAATCAATAAATTATTATTTATGCCTTTTAGAGACTGGTTAACAGCTTTACGGCATTGTTAATGTAAAAGTTGTCGGCAGAGGTGTGCCGTAACCGGTATAAATATTTTTATCTTCAGCATAATCATAATAACCTGCGCCCTGGCTTACAGAAGGATAGACCTTGGCGTAAATAGTTTGACCGCTCGTATACGAATTAAATGAGGAAGCGAGGTACGATGTAGTGGCAGTGTAATAAGCATTATTTGCCTGTATATAAAAGTTATACATATAATCGTAAGACGATGGGGTAGTGATATCCACGCTACTTGTTTTACCAAAGATAACCATACCGCTTCTAGTCTGGCTTACGGCCGGTAAATTTACATTAATACGGATCTGGTGCTGGCTAAACTGCAATGTATCTTTTACGTAGCCGGTACTAAATGTAAAAGTTGGTTTATCGGCTACGTCACCGTTTACATATAAACTTCCATTACCGGGAAAAACAACCTGCTCTTGTTTTGTAAGACCACAACCTGCTTTAGTAAAAACCAGGTTGTATACGCCTGGCGCTACATTTGATAAGGTATAATTTCCTGCAGCGTCTGTTACTGTAGAATTAGACCCGCCTTCAATACTAACTGTTGTGGTATTTAAGCCCGTGGTTTTGTGTACACTGTACTGATCGTACTGATTTACTTTGCCGGTAATTGAGCCCGATGCTGTTGAACCGTTGGTTCCATTAGTACCGTTAGTTCCGGCAGGGCCTTGCGGACCGGTTTCTTTTTTACAAGATGCCATTGCAACAACGCAAATAGCGCATAGAATAATTTTTTTCATAGATCTTTTTTTTAAGAATGGTAAATATAATATTTTTTAATAATCTCAAATCAATTAAAAATAACAAAAGGGTACTAAATTTGGTTTGTACCCTTTAGTAATTAATAATTAATTAATTTTTTTAATTATTGCGCGTTCCAGCCGCCATCAATAGGAATGGCAGTGCCTGTTATAGTATTTGAATGTTCTGACGCTAATAACAAAGCCATTTGGCCCAATGTTTCAAGGCTCACAAATTCTTTTACAGCTTGTTTATATAACATTACTTTATTTACTACATCGTCAGGACTCATATTATGCGCTTTTGCCTGGTCGGCAATTTGTTTTTCTACCAATGGCGTTTTTACGTAACCCGGGCAAATAGCGTTACAGGTAATATTAAATGGAGCGCCTTCTAAACCTAGTGTTTTCGTAAAGCCAACAATACCATGTTTACTGGCTACATAAGCACTTTTAAATTCAGAAGCCACCAAACCATGTGCAGAGGCAATATTAATGATCCTTCCAAACTTACGCTCTTTCATGCCTGGCCATACTGCTTTAGATAAATAAAAGGCTGACGTTAAATTAATACCAATGATCGCATTCCACTTATCGTCCGGAAAATCTTCGATTGGCGAAACGTGTTGTATGCCGGCATTATTGATCAATACATCTATCTTCCCAAATTTGGCAATACCATCGGTTACCATTTTGCGTAATTCTTCCGGCTTAAGCATATTGGCATTACTGTACATTACCTGTATGCCATATTCTTTACCAACGTTATCGGCAATTTCCTGTCCGTTAGGCTCTAATCCGTTAAAAATAATATTGTATTGTTTTGTTTTTGCAAATTCATGCGCAATACCCAAACCAATGCCACTTGTGCTTCCTGTAATTAAAATCGTTTTTTGCATATCAATAAATATATATGATCAAATCTAATAAAGATTTTTACTTTTTAAAAGCTTTAACGCCACCTTAATTATTATTTATCTATTTTATAACGATAAATGGGCTCAATATCATCCGTTTGCTCATGTTCTACATTTAATTCGGTTATCAGGCCATTATTAAGGCCATATACCCAACCATGTATCTCTATCTTTCTACCATCTTGCCATGCAGATTGTACTGTTTTAGTTTTAGCGAGATTGCGTACCTGCTCAATAACATTTAGCTCTGTTAACCTGTCTGCGCGTTTATCTTCATCGGCAATCTTTTCAAGCTCGGCCTGGTGTTTAAAATAAACATCTTTAATGTTCCTTAACCAGTTATCCACAAGCCCAAAACTTTGCGAACCCATAGCAGCTCTTACACCGCCACAACCATAGTGGCCACAAACGATAATATGTTTTACCTGCAATATGGCTACCGCGTATTCCAGTACGCTCATTAAATTAAAATCAGTATGCACCACTACATTGGCAATATTGCGGTGAACAAATATCTCGCCACTTTCTGTGCTGGTAACTTCGTTGGCCGGTACCCGGCTATCGCTGCATCCTATCCAAAGATATTCTGGTTTTTGGCCCAGAGAGAGTTTTTTAAAGTACTCGGGGTCATCAAATTTTTTTGATAAGGCAAAATGCTTATTTCCTTCTAGTAATCTTAAATATGAATTGTCCATTATTGATTGTATTTAATTAATTCAACTTCTATTTTTTTTGTAGGTGCAATGATAATAAAATCTGCTATTACTTCTTTTGAATCGTGGTTAACCTTTTTATTGATAGATCCATCAATGATCACGGTACTGTTGGGCTCTATCTTGCGAAAGAATTTTACCAGGTAACCTTTATTGAAAAAAGTAAGATGCTGCGGTAATTTTACGAGGTAATATAATCTGCCATCTATGATTTCGTTGCTGGTATCAAACGAAAACTTAATGTTATCGCGAATAATAAAAAACACCGATAGCATTAATCCAGCGCCAACACCTTTTAAAATATCTGTTAAAAGCATCACTATCACAGTAACAATAAAAGGCAAGAACTGTTCAATACCGAGTTTTAATTGTGTTTTAAATACATCAATGCCAGCCAGTTTAATACCAGTGGCAATTAAAATAGCTGCCAGGCAGGCGTTTGGGATCTGGCTTAAAAGACCCGGAAATAAAATAACACTTATCAATAAAAGCAAAGCGTGAATGAGTATGGATAATTTTGTTCTTGCGCCTGAATTGATGTTTACTGTACTTCGCACTACTACCGAAGTTATGGGTAAGCCACCGAACAGGCCGGCAGCAATATTTCCGGCGCCTTGGGCAAGTAATTCCCTGTTGGGATCAGATACTTTTTTTTCTTTATCCAGTTTATCGGTTGCTTCGATATTTAAAAGTGTTTCAATACTGGCAACAGAGCCAATGGTAAAAACAACCATCCAAAAAGCAGATGTATTGATGAACGAAAAATCGGGAGATACTAAATTCGCGTGCAGATCAGAAACATCCCTTATAACAGGTAGTGTTACCAAATGCTGTGGCTCTATGCTTAAAAATTCGTTACCTGAAAATAAATTGTTTAAACAAATACCAACTATCACAATTAATAATGGTGCAGGCAGCAATTTAAAAACAACGGAATTAATAAAGAATTTTTTTGCAGAAATGTATAATATCAAAAATGAGATAATACCAATCAACAAGGAGCCGGGAGTAATAAAATTCAACATATTGATCAACTCGGTAAAAGAGTTTTGACCATCAACCTGGAAAAATTCCATGTCTCCTTCAGGGTCCTTATCATAACCAAATAAATGCGGAATTTGTTTGATGATCAAAATAATACCAATACCGGCTAGCATCCCTTTTATTACCGCATTTGGAATATAACCTGCAATACCACCGGCCTTTAACAGACCCAACGCAATTTGTAATACGCCGGCAAAAACAACGGCCGCTAAAAAAGTTTGGTAACTTCCCAATAAGGAAATAGAACTAAGAACAATGGCTGTTAGGCCTGCTGCAGGGCCCGATACGCTGTAAGTGGAGTTGCTGATAAGCGTTACAAGTATTCCGCCAATAACACCCGAAATAATTCCCGAAAATAACGGCACGCCGCACGACATGGCAATGCCCAGGCAAAGGGGTAAGGCCACTAAAAAAACCACGATACCTGATTTGATATCGGGCCAAAAAGTATTTGACTTCATATTAAAAATAAATTGAAAACGATCAACGGAACAAGATCCGCTGATACTTTAATTACTAATAAAAAAATTGAAAAACACTTATCAAAGTGTAGTAAGACACTATGCTTTTGGAGGCGGTATGGTTATTTTTTGAAAAAAAGAATTATAATCTTTTTTTGTGGTGGCTCTTAATGTTGTTTTAGAGCTAAGCATATTAAAATTAAAAATAAAAGAGCTGTTCAGGGCGTCATCTACATCCGAGTCCGACTCTACATCATCATTGCCGTTGCTATCATCTTCGCCAGCCTTTTTTGCTAATTCGGTAGAGTGCGCACGTGTTTCTTCTTCAAGAATAGGTATGTACTGAAATACAGTGAATAACATTCCTGCAAGAAAAATAAAAATAAATATGAATTTAAATTTTTGCACTGTGGCAAATCTAAAGAAATTTTAAAGAATATGAAATTAAAAAATGCTAAACCGGTTAAAAGCACTCTGCAACAGTAACATAAAGGCCCCGGTTAAACCTGTTTGAGTAGCCATAATCCAGGCGAACATTTAGTTTTTCTTTTTCAAGCAATGCAAAACGTAAACCGCCACCGTAACTTATTTTTACATTTTCGTGTTTAAGATCAGAAAAACGATTGTAAACATTGCCAATGCCGCCAAACGCGCAGGTACTAAAACGGCCAATTAAATGTAAACGGTATTCGGTAATAAAGCTGATCATATTATCGGCCCTAAACCTTCCCTGGTAAAAACCACGCATGTTATTTGGCCCGCCAAAAGAAGCCAGTTCTCTTAAAGGTGTTTTGCCATAGGTTTCATAATTATAAAGTTGAAAGGCGAGGATCTGATCTTTAAATATTTTTTTAAAATAGCGAAGATCAGTGATCCACTTTACTAAATTATAATCCGAGAGGATCTCTTTTCTAAAATCGGTGAACTGCGTTAAAAAATAGATCCCTTTCTCAGGCCAAAAGGTAATATTGCGCGAATCGTAACTTACGCTCATGCCGGCACCGGAAACTTTGTAAGGTTGTTTGCCATAAAATGCCGCGGAGTCAAAAATTCCTTCATTTTTATACGACACATTAAATACATCCTGGAATTCGTAAAGCAGGCCTAAAAACAAACGGTCAGAGATCTTCTTTTTTAGGTGCGGGCTTACATATGCCTGCTCAAAACTATATCGCTCAAAAGGATTATCTGGAGTGTTAGGGCCAATGCCCCAAAACCGGTCAGGAAAATAACTGTGCGATAGCTGACCCAATAAAATATATTTTTCTTTTGGAAAATAAATAACGCCGTCAATGGCCTGTATATTTTGTTTGCGGGTGGTAAAAAAACCAATGCCCTGTATAACAGAGGTTCTTGTTTGCCGATCGTTATGATGTGTTGTTTTAAAGGACAGAGAGCCTGAAATACCATAGGCAAAGCCCATTTCGGGGGTTTTGAATAAAACGGGGATGACCAGGTATTGTACTTTTTTTGTTGTGTCTTGTTTTAATTGTGATAAGAGATTAAAAGGCGATAAAAAAACAAAGAGCAGTAACATAGATTTTTCTGCTCTTTGAATGAATATGTTCTTTATGCAATTCATTTTTAAATGTCGAGGTGTTTTTTGCGTTGTGCCCAGTAATAAAAAATAGGAAAGATCATTAAAGTAAAAATAGTTGCAGTTACAAGGCCGCCAATAATTACAATGGCTAAGGGCTTTTGAGATTCTGAACCGATACCACTTGACAAAGCAGCCGGCATTAAACCAATGGCGGCCATAAGTGCTGTCATCACCACTGGCCTTGTTCTTACTTTTACGGCTTCGTAGATGGACATTTCCAAACTCATTTTATTTTTTAAGTTGGCATGAAATTCAGAAATGAGAATTACGCCGTTCTGTATACAAATGCCAAACAAGGCAATAAAACCTACGCCACCGGAGATGCCAAAATTTATTCCTGTTAAGTGTAAAGCAAAGATGCCGCCAATTAACGCAAAAGGCACGTTGATCAATACAAGACCCGCATCCTGTATGTTTCCAAACATAATGAACAGCAGCACAAAAATTAAGATCAAACTTATTGGAACAACCTGCCCTAAACGTTTTGTTGCACGCACCTGGTTCTCAAACTCGCCCGTCCAGCCAATTTTGTAGCCCGTGGGTAATTTAATATGTTTTTCAACATTCTTTTGCGCTTCTGCAATTGTACTTCCAAGGTCGCGTTCCCTGATTGAGAATTTAACGCCAATAAAACGTTTTGTGTTATCACGATAAATAAATGCGGGGCCCGTAACTTTTCTTAAAGTGGCAATCTCTTTTAATGGGATCTTTGTGCCTCTTACCGTTGTAACCATCAGGTTCATCACATCCTCTTCATCTTTACGGTAATCTTTTGAGTAACGCACGCGAATATCGAATTTGCGATCGCCTTCATATTTTTCGGTGGCAGTTTTCCCCCCAATGGCCATTTCAATAATACTTTGTGCATCTGCTTTCTGCACACCATATATTGCCATTTTTTCTTCGTCTAAGAGCACACTTATTTCGGGCTGACCGATATTTCTTAAGATCCCAACATCTTTAATACCCGGTACATCTTTTATCTGTTCAATAACCTGGTTAGCTATTTCATCTAATTTATCAAGATCATCACCATATATCTTAACGGCGTTACTGGCGTTAATGCCGGCAACGGCTTCGGCCACGTTATCAATAATTGGCTGCGAGTAATTGTAAACAATACCCTGGTAGTTCTTTAACACTTTATCCATTTCTTCTACCAGCTGATCAACGGTGATCTTTCTTTTCCAATCGTCTTTCGGTTTTAAGTTTACCTGCATCTGTACATAATAGAAACCGCTGGGATCGGTACCATCGTTACTTCTACCGGTTTGCGACAATACACCATTCACTTCCGGAAATTTTTGCAGTTCGGCCCTTAATAAAGCCACAGTCTTGATTGTTTCGGTAAGCGAACTGCTCATCGGTAATTTTGCTTCTACCCACAAAGCGCCTTCGTTTAATGGCGGTAAGAATTCTGTACCCAGCCATTTTGTTGAGAAAATAGAAAACGCAAGTATTAAAACCGCAATGGCAAGGCTTGTTCTTTTATTTGAGAAAGTAGCTTTAAAACCACGACCAACAATTTTATTAAAGAACTCAACAAACACATTGTGTTTTTCTTTTACGTTTTTCTTTAATAGAATAGAAACCAAAACAGGTACCAATGTAAGCGTGAAAATAAGTGCGCCTAATAATGCAAAGCCCAATGTATAAGCTAAAGGCGAAAACATTTTTCCTTCTACCTTTTGAAAAGCAAAAATTGGTAATAGGGCAGAGATGATAATTAATTTAGAGAAGAAAACAGCTTTACCCAGGCCGGAAGCCGTATTTTTTATCAGGCCCAGCTTTGATAGTTTATTGAACTGCTCCATACCCCGCTTGTGCGCCAGGTGATCGAGCGTTACAAACAAGCCTTCAACCATCACAACGGCGCCGTCAATGATGATCCCAAAATCTACCGCCCCCAACGATAGCAAATTGGCGCTCATGCCTTTTAATTTTAAACATAAAAAGGCAAATAATAACGCTAATGGAATAATGATGGAAACGATCAGCGTGGTTCGCCAATCGGCCATAAAAATTAAAACGATAAGTGTTACAAAAATAATTCCTTCAAATAAATTATGCATAACCGTTTTGGTGCAAAAATTCATCAGGTTATCCCTGTCGTAAAACACTTCCATTTTTACATCATGGGGCAATACGGTTGTGTTTAGCTCCGTGATCTTTTCTTTTAGCCTTGCCAATACCTCGCTTGGGTTTTCGCCTTTACGCATTACCACAATGCCTTCTACCACATCGTTATTCTCATTTAAACCAACCTGTCCAACACGTGGCGCGCTCGATTCGTTTACGGCTGCTACATTTTTTACAAGAATAGGGTTACCGTTAAACTCATCAACAATTGTATTTTCAATATCGGCAATAGTGTTAAGTAAACCCAAACCGCGTACTACATAAGCCTGGCCATTCTTTTCAATCACATCGCCACCAACATTTAAATTGGCTTTGGTAACGGCATCAAATACCTGCGGCGGAGAAAGGTCGTATTTTTGCAGTTTAACAGGATCTACAGAAATCTCGTAGATCTTTTCCTGGCCTCCAAAAGCAACAACATCAGCAATTCCCGATACAGCGCGCAACTGCCTGTCTATCACCCAATTTTGCAGGGTCAAAAGGTCGCGTGTGTCGCGGTCTTTTCCTTTTAACACATAACGGTATACCTCGCCGGTTGGCCCGTATGGTGGCTGCACATCGGGTTCTACATTTTCGGGTAGTGTAACATTTCGCAACTGGTTGTTTACCTGTTGCCGGGCAAAAAAATCTTCCACATCATCTTCAAAAATAATTTTAATAACCGATAAGCCAAACATGGTAATACTGCGCACATTTGTTTTTCTTTGCACAGAGTTCATGGCAATCTCAATAGGTGTGGTCACAAAACGTTCTACCTCTTCGGCACTGCGGCCATTCCATTCGGTAACAATTATTATTTGCGTATTTGTAACATCCGGAAAAGCTTCAATAGGAATATTGATATAACTTATAGCGCCTGCAATTACTAGGATCCCTACCCAAAAAAAAGTGAACAATTTATTTTTGAGAGAAAAAGTAATTATATTTTTTATGAATTTATTCATGATCTTTTAAAGCTGATTAATCGTTTAACGCATCATAAATAAGCAAACCATTCTTAGAAAAAACTTTTTCGCCGGGGGCAATACCTTTTTTAATATATGTGATATCGCCTAATTTGTGATATACTTCTATCTGGCGGGTTTCTATATGCTTTCTGTCTTTAAATACCATTACCCAATCTTTGTTCTTATCAAAAATAATGGCGCTGGATGGTATGGCTACCATCTCTCTTTTTTCTGAGAATTTAAGATTGATGGTGGCGTTCATTTCGGGTTTTAATAGCAGATCAGGATTGTTGATCTTTACTAAGATCTTCATTGCTTTAGTGGCCGGATCGATCACATTAAAGATCTTATCTACTTTACCTTTAAATATTTTGTCTTCATAACTTATCGTTTGCACATCCGCCTCATAACCTAAAGCTACTTTAGAGATGTTTGATTCATTTACGTTGGCCAGTACCCATACATCTGTAATTTGCGCTATTACAAAAACCTCTTCGGCCCTGTCGCTTCTCAGTTCTTCGTTTTGTGTAATGTCCTTACTTATCACAAAACCGCTGATTGGCGCTGTGATCCTGTATTCTGAACCTTGTTTTAAATGATAGATAGAATATACTTCGTTTATGCGTGTTAATTCTGCGTGCGCTTTTTCCAACTCTTTTTCGGAGGCCAGTACATCTTTTTCTGAATTTAATTTTCCGGTAAAAAGATCTTTTGCCACCTGCAGGTTTTTTTCTGCAAGAGCCACATCCGATTTCGCATCCAATAACTGCCTTTGAAAATCTGCTACTTCGCTGCTTCTAACAGTTGCCAGAAGCTGACCCTGAGTTACGTAATCGCCAAGTTCTACGTCAATGCTTGCCACTATACCGCCGGTAATAGGATATACGTGTGCCATCTTATCATTATCGGCAGTAACTTTACCAAATAATTTAAGCTCATTCTTTACATCCAGCATTTTAGCTTCAGTAAATTCGCAGTGTTTCATCATGGTATCGGTTAATTCAAAAGCGGCGGCAGCTTCATCGGTATTTTTGTGTTTGCAGGCAGTTAAACCAATAAAAGCCATGCAAATTAACGCAGTATAAATTCTAAAATTCATTTTAATATATTTTTGTTGCGGTTACGTAATTTATTTGGGCTGCAGATAATGCAAGTTGTTTTTTTATTCTTTCAAAATCGGCTAAAGACTCGTTATAGGATTCAACAAAATCCACAAACTCAAGTATCGAAATATTTCTTTGCTGAAAGTTATCATTTACGCCTTTATTTACCTGTGTAAATTCTTCGTTAAATAAAATAATTACTTTGTTGTATTCTTTAATGTTGCGTTGCATGTTTAACCAGGCTTGCTGTATATCCAGTTCAACTTCCAGCTTTTTACCCGCTACAAAAAGATCCATTTCTTTTTTATCAAATGCGGCGGCTTTTATATTTCCTCTATTGGTATTAAATACCGGAAGCGGTAACGAGATACCACCGTTTATTTGATTAATGAATGCGCCACCACGTTGATCGTAGCTTGAGTTTACGGCAATATCGGGCACGGTTTGCCTTTTTTGTAATTTTAAATTCAGGGCGGCAATAATGGCACCTTCATCAGCTATCATAAGATCGGGCCTGTTTGCAAGGGCTATTGTTTGCAGATCGTTTAACGGTTTTAATTCTATATAATTTTTATAACTATTATTATCAACTACCGGAATAACTTCCTGGTTTGTTTGTATCAGTAATTTTAATTGTTTTTGCTGTTCGCTGTAATCCGCGGCAAGCTCGGCCCTATTACCATCCAGTTTTATGTAAACCGATTTTAACCTGATGATATCTTTTAAAGGAATATTACCTTTATCAACCTGCTTTTTATACGCTGTTATGATGGTATCCAGTATCTGAAGTTGTTTGTCGTAATTTTCAATAATGGTGCGCTCGCTGTTAATGGTAAAAAATGCTTGTGTAAGCTGGAATTTTAAATTACGGAGCAATTCCGAAAATTCAGATTCTGCAAGGATCTTGTTTTGTTTTGCAATATCGATCTCGGTTTTTCTTTTTCCTCCAAGCAGTATCAATTGTTGTACCTGGAATGATTTTTGGCCGGTCTCATCTACATGAAAATATTTGTGATTCTGCGGATCAACAATATTAAAGTCGGCGCTAAAGATAGGATTGGGGTACGATCTGGCCTGGATAATATAGGCTTGTTGGGCGCTTATATTATATTGTTTGGCCAATAACAATAAGTTGTTTTGCAAAAACATTTTTTCAGCATCTTCCAGGCTCATTTTTGTTTGAGTTATCTGGGCAGATAGTTGAATACTGCATGGTAGTAATAAAACCAACGATAGTATTAATCGCATTGTCGTAAATAATAAATGTGTGATAAATAGTAAAAAAAGAAAACAGGTAAAGCCTATATTCTTAAACAACAAATAGCCAGGCTAATTGAAGTTTTGGCGCAATGTGGTACGTTAAAATAACGGTTTGCGGGATAATGATTAAAATTAAAAACGGTAGAGTTAGCCGATGCTAAAATCTGTTTTGATGTTTTAAATTTATTTACAAGTGTAAACGAGGTTTTTGATAACCTGTGTTTTGTTTTTGAAGAGGTTTCATCATCATCGTCGTCAATATCCATTAAAAGGTCGTTTGCTTTGGCATACGGGTTATCGATTGGCGATTTTGAAACGTTTTCTATTGTTTTATATCCGGAGCTAATAAAATTGCCGGCACCATTGCTTTTTTGAGATGTAAAAAGCAGGCAAATAAAAAATGAAAAAGCAATATATATTGGTTTACAAAACACAGCGCAAATTTATTAAAAAATCGACAAAAGGGCGAATTTTATCTTATTTTGTGTCAATTGTATTGAGCATTGTTGATTTGCCATCGGTTATGATCACTTTAGAGTTTGGCGAATTTACAAGGCTTTTTAACATTTCTATATGATTATATTCAAGAAGCTTATCCGACAACGACTCATTGATAATATTCTGAGCTTTTTTTATGGCTTCAGCTTCGATGATCCTGCGTTCTGCTTCCTTTTTTTGAAGATCGATCACAAACTCCATTTTCAAGGCGGCCTGTTCGGCATTCACTTTTTCCTGGATAGCCTGCACCATTTGCGGTGGAAGGATAATATCTTTTAATAGTACGGCATCTACCACAAAACCATATTTTGCTATATGTTGCCCAAGTTCTTCGGCAATAGCGGTTTCTACCTTGTTGCGCTCGGTTGCATAAAGTTCTTTTGCGTAATAACGGGCACTTATCTCGCGGGCGGTGGCCCTGAAATTACTTAGCACCATTACTTCTTCATAATTTGAGCCCAATTTTAAATACACGTCGTTGGCCGATTCGGGCTTTACATGGTATAATAAACTTATCTCAGTATTTACGCTTAAACCTTCTTTGGTAGGTAATGGTAAATTATTAAAGCTTTCTACTATCCTTACATTAATACGAATGATCTTGCTCGAAAAAGGGTTGTAAAAATTAACGCCTTGTTTTAGTTCGCTGCCTCTTATTTTGCCAAGGGTTTGTTTTATACCTATCTGGCCCGGGCGAATAATGGCGCATTGTTGAAATAAACTCGCAAGGCAAATTATTCCAATTGCTGAAATGATCTTTGTTGTTTTCATGATGTTTTTTTTAATTTTTTAAATACTAAAATGTAATCTTATTGAAAGTACGTTTATTGGCCCCCTGTCTTTATTATAGGCCGGATTTAATATGAATTGATAAGCAAAGGATGGTGTGCACCTGCCATTTAATAACGAAAGGCTGTAATAGGTTTCAAACAAATGCTCGTGCCCATAATTTAATTGGCCATCGCCTATAATAAATCCTAAGCCGCCATTAGCAAGGTATTTGGCATGCTCATTTGATAATCCTGAAACGCAGTATGCAATACCGATCAGATCGTTCTGTCTTTTCCATTTACTTCCGGCGATCGAGGCGCCAATGCTAAGTGCTTTATCTATTTCTGTAAAACACCAGGTTTCTGTTTGTCCGTCGTTATAAGAAGCTCTGGCAAACAGGCCAACGTTATCGGTAACATATTGTTCTATATTAACACCCAGTCCATATTTACTTCTGCCGTATTGCCTGCTGGCCACAATAGAGTAATCGTTACGGTAAAAATTCGGGTTTATAGAATCGGGTGTACTAATAATGTTTTGAGCCGTATAACTTCCCATAAAAGCTGTATTGTAAAATGCAAGCGCGCTTATTTTACCGGCCCTTCCTTTAACAGAATATTTATATTTTATTTCGAAAGAATTAGCGTTGGCCTTATCAATATTCTTATCCATTACATTGCCATTAGCGGTAACCGGCATCATACTTATTCCATAGCGCAGTTCAAATTTTTCAGTCACGTATTCAAGCACCATACTTGGTGTGTAACCTCTTGTATTGGCCGGATAATCCCAGGCGCCATTACTCATTAAGCCCCAGCTTAAAAATTGGGTTCGGGGGTTGTGAGAAAAGCTGTTATCATCAAAATAATCGGCAATAGAAATTTTGCCCGCTGTAAACGAAATATATTTTTTTGGAATGTATTGTGCTATTTTATTTTCACCATCATCCTGCCAAATTCTTTCCTGCGATAAAGGAATTAACTGCCTGAAAAAAGCTCTTGCCATATATACTTTTGGAGCGGGGCTTCCTACCCTGAATGCTTCGCCGTTTGTAAAAGCAGCAATACCAAAAGCAGAAGATAAACCGGCACCGCCCGAAATTTCAGGATTAACGAATACCTGCGCCAGTGGCCACAGTTTTAAACCACTAAAAATGGTGCTGGTTAAAGTAGTAGCCCATTGCTGCCAGGTAGTTTGGCTATGTGGCCCGGTGTATAAGGCATTAAATTGTGGCCTGAACTGGCTAACGGTTGTTTCCTGCGCATGCAGGCTATACCAGTTTGCTTTTTTTTGAATAGAGTCTTGGGCCCATGAAACGCCGGCGTATAAAAAAAGTAAAATAGTATAGCGTTTCATTTGGGATAATTCTATAAATTAATTTAGTGAGGCAACCCTAATAAATAATAACTGATATAGACCATCAATCCTTGTAATAACATTGTTCCATCAAGAATAAAATAATGATAGTATTTTACTGTTTTTAATTTTTTGATATTAATGAATGCACAGGTGGTTACACCTGAAATTATCAAAGCAGGTAAAATAAAAGCAAGATCAGTGTTATAATAATGAAAAGCACAAATGATAAGGAAAAGGATTATATACGTATTGGCAACCATCATTGATCTTTTTTCGCCAATGATGATAGGAATTGTTTGTAGCCCTGCATTTTCATCCGCCTTCATATCCCTTATATCAAAAGGAATAGTGATGGCAAAAACAAAAATAAAACGCTCAAGCAGCATGGTGGCAATATGCCAGCGATCATACGAATTACCGGATTGAAGGATAGGCAGTAAAATAGTGGAGGCCGACCATACGAACGAGATCATGAATATTTTTAAAAATGGAATTTCTCTTAACCTGAAGATCATTTTTTTTGTTTTAAAAACAGGTAACGAATAAAACAGAGTAATTACCCCAATAGGTAAAAGAGTAAGCAGCACAATTTTTTTTGCTAAAAATGCTGCAACCAAAAATCCAATAACCGAAACAGCAACCAGGGTGTAAAAAGCTTTTAAATTCTTTTTTACCCAACTATGTTTTGGGTCTTCCAGCGCTGCGGGGTTATTTATTATGGTTATTAATCTGTGCACGTTATATTCAAAAATGGTAGCAAAAAAAATAATAAATAAGTACGGGTGTAGTTGTGGTTCCATTCCCAATTGCACTTGTGTTTCTAAAGTAAGGAACACAGCTGCCAGCGAGATGTAAAGGTTTGTATTGATTATAAAAGAAAATAACTTCAAAACGTATTATTCAATTTTTTTTAAAGTTATCATATTTAAACCATACAAATCAGTACTATTTAAAAATAAAACAGGTCTTTTTAGAAATAGCTTTTAAAGCCATTTACCGGGGTACAAAAATTCAAAAAGTAAAAGCAGATCAGATGCGAAAACTTCGAACAGCAATATATACGGGAGTACCCTCATATATATGTGTTTGATCTTTATAAAGCAAAAAGATAAAGGCGCTTAATGCTATTATAGAAACATTGTAAAAAGTAACCGTAAATTGAGGGCTGGCATGATCCAGTTCGTTCTCGTTCTCATTTTCTTCTGAAAGTAATTGCGAAGTGGCCTGGTTGCTTTGATCTTTTGCGGCAACAGAGCTGCGTTTAATACCAGGATCGTAATTTGTTGTTGTATTTGAAAAACCGGCAAAAGACACCAATAAAAAAGAGGTGAGAAAAAATACCAGGTTAAGGATACCAAGTGTATGTTTTTGGGTTTTCAATTGTAAGATAAAAGTAAATAAAATTTTAGGTTGACAAAGCTATTTAATTTTTTTTATGATTTAATAACCCCCTAAAAAATTCCTTTATAATGATTAATTTTGGTTATGCGTTTAAATTTAATAGATAGTATAGTAGCCTGTTTGTTACTGTCGTTTGTGGCCAAAAGCCAGAATTTTCCGGTTAGTAATATAAAAGAAGATATTTCTTACCTGGCTTCCGATAAATTAAAGGGTAGAGGTACCTCTTCGCCCGAAGAACTATTGGCGGCAGAATTTATTGCAGGTAAGTTTAAAAAGGCGGGATTAAAGCCATATAATAATTCATATTTAAAGTCGTTCACCTATAAAAAGAATCTGAACCCACACGATACCTCTACTGCAAATATAACTGAGAAAAAGGCCAATAATGTGGTTGGTTTTCTTGATAACAAGGCACCTTTTACAATTGTAATAGGGGCGCATTACGATCATTTAGGCCTTGGGCACGATCACAACAGCCTTGATGCTAACCCGGAAGGGAAGATACATAACGGGGCCGACGATAACGCCAGTGGTACAGCTGGTGTGATCGAACTGGCCAATTATTTTTCGAAGAATAATAAAACCGAACCGTATAATTTTTTATTTATTTGTTTTAGTGGCGAAGAGCTTGGTTTGCTCGGCTCAAAGAAGTGGTGCGAGAACCCGGATATTGAACTATCTAAAATAAATTACATGATCAATATGGATATGATCGGGCGATTGAATGATTCTACAAAAAAACTGATCATATATGGCGTAGGAACTTCTCCCGTTTGGGTGCCATTGATCGATTCTCTTAAAACAAAATTCAGTTTAAAAAAAGACAGCAGTGGTGTAGGGCCAAGCGACCAAACATCGTTTTATCTTAAAGATATTCCGGTATTACATTTTTTTACAGGGCAACACAGCGATTATCATAAACCCGGAGATGACGCGGAAAAAATAAATTACAAAGGCGAAGCCGACGTGCTCGATTATATTGCTGCCGTCATTGAAAGAACATTCAGGTATAGCAAATTACAATTCAGTAAAACACGTAATCCCGATACCGGCAAAAGCAGTTTTAAAGTTACCATGGGTGTAATGCCCGATTATGCTTTTGATGGCGAAGGCATGCGTATAGATGGTGTAACAGATGGAAAGCCCGCATCAAAGGCCGGAATTTTAGCCGGAGATATAGTTAAAAAACTGGGAGATATTGACGTTAAAAGTGTGCAGGACTATATGAAAGCTTTATCAGAGTATAAAAAAGGGGATACGGCGCCGGTTAAAGTATTACGCAATGGCGAGTTAAAAGAATTGAAGGTTACTTTTTAAGGCGATCATTTATTGATCACTTGCATGTTATCGAGATCGTAATGATCATTTGAAAGCGTAAAGTTAAAGGACTCTATAATATCAAAAAACTCAAGCGGACTAATATTTTCAATTTTGAATTTTTTTACCAATATCTTTCCCGGATGCAGGGTGCTTATTTCCTGTAATTTATCTTCCAGGTACACGGTAATAATAAATTCGTGCCCTGCAAATACACGCACTGCTACAATTAAAAAACGTTTAGGGTCGTAAGGCAGAATGTGTTTGGCGCAAAACGTTTCAATGCCCGAGTTGGCGTAAAATTTGGCAGATATTTTCCCTCCGTAATCGTGTTCCATTGTTTAAACGGTATCTTCTATTATTATTTTGCGGCACATCTCTGCCGCTTTTCGGCAGGCGGCCGCACATAGTTTACAATGGTGCATATGGGCATGCTTGCCGCATTCTTCTGCACACGAAACGCACAATTCTTCGCAGGCACGGCAAAGCAACTGAAAGTGGTCGGCCCCAACAGCCAGTATCTTAGCCGTTGCGTTGCATATGATGCTGCACTCCCTGGTTAACAAAATGCACTTGGTAAGCTCTTTTACTTCTGTTTCAAACAAACATTCTGTTGCACAGTTTTCGCATTCGGCCATGCAGTCATTGCAGGCGTCAATGCAATTCTTTATTCTATCCATAAAACACCCAATGCGAATATCATACCAGCAGGATGAGGAGCCGGGTGAAATAAAAAACAACGCAACCTTTTATAGTATGCGGGTTAAAGATGCCATAAAATTAAGTGGGTTTAAGCCTCAAAATCGCTTTTAAAACCTTTATGTTTTATTGAGCGATGGTCTTGTTTTTTGTAACGATTTAATTGTGGATAGTTTTCAGATTCAAGATCATCGTCAAAATCTGAAAAAGAAGAAAATGAATTTTGTTTTTTTTTGGTGCGGGCTTTGAAATTTTTTTCTTTGGAAGAATTCCAGTCTTGTGTTTTGAATGATCCCATTGTGTTAAGTTTTAATAATTAGAAAACTCAAATTTTATACCATTTATTTTGTATAATAAATTTAATAAAATGAGAACAATTTTCCCGGCGGTGAGAAAAAAAATTACAGATTTAACAAATGGAAAATGTTAAAACAGCAGGTAAAACGAACTAAGATATTAGCCGATACGGTTAAGGTGCATTTCTTTCGGTTGTTTAATAACCATCGGAAATTTTTCGATCTTCACCGAGCTGCTATCCAAACCAAAGGCTTTTGCTTCGCTTAAGCTAAACTGTTTAAGGAAAAAATAAATATTTAAAATAATTTTTTCAAAAGTTGGCAGATCGTTTTCATACGACAGGAATTTTTCGAGTACAACAAATTTAAAATCGCCGATCACATTATTTTTATTTAACGATTCGTAACGGCTGGTAATATCCACTTCTTTATTCTTTACCATATCTTCCACCACTTTTCTGAACATTAAATTTATTTTAGGGGCAACCCTAAAGCCTAATCTAAAATCAATGCGTATAATATCGTTATCGGCAATATGTGTTACTTTATAATCCATACGGTACGGTTCGTTCATAACATCCACATGCACAAACCAATATACATCGGCGCGTTTTGGGCGCTTTTGCAGGATAGAATAGATGATCTTAGCTTCAATCTCTTCGGGATTGTTAGCACTTGTCATATACACTAAATGCGTGGCATATTTTTGTAACGATTCGTCGTTACTCAAATCTATAAGTAATTGTTTATGATCTTCAAAACGTACCATATCCACGTAACGCCTGCCTATTTTTTTAGCAAGGTGCCAAACGGTCATTATAGTAATAAGGCAGGCAGCTATCAATAACGTTATCCAGCCTCCGTGTGAGAATTTGCTCAGGTTGGCTGCCAGGAAAGATAATTCAATAACAAGATAAACGGTAATAATAAAATAGATAAAGTATTTATTATAACGTTTCATATGCATGTAAAAATTAAGCAGGGTAGTGGTCATGAGCATACACAATACAATGGCAAGACCATACGCGCTTTCCATATTGGCCGATTCGCGGAAATATAATACAACCATAATACAACCGGCAAGCAATAACCAGTTTAAAGATGGAATATAGATCTGGCCTCTTAAAATGGTTGGGTATTTTACTTTTACTTTTGGCCATAAATGCAAACGCATAGCCTCGTTTATTAAGGTGAAAGAACCGCTTATTAAGGCCTGCGAAGCAATAATTGCCGCCATGGTTGCAACAATAATACCAATTGGCATAAACGACTCTGGCATAATTGCATAAAACGGATTGGTTGCTTTAAAATCTTCAAGCTTCATGCCCTGGTGTGCAACAAGCCATGCGCCTTGCCCAAAATAATTAAGCACCAGCATACTTTTTACAAATACCCATGAGGCCCTGATATTGCCTTTACCACAGTGGCCAAGATCAGAATACAACGCTTCGGCACCGGTAGTACATAAGAAAACAGCACCTAAAATAAAAATACCCGATGGGTGCGTTGTTAATAATTTATAGGTGTAATATGGATTTAAGGCTGAAAAAATAGACCAGTTGCCCGAGATCTGCAAAACACCAAGTATACCCAGCATTAAGAACCACATGGTCATTAACGGCCCAAAAAATTTACCAATAAAACCGGTACCAAACTGTTGTATAAAAAATAAGGCAAATAAAATACCAATTACAATGGGCACCGTATTAAGGCCGTGATTAAAAAAACGCAAACCCTCTACGGCAGCAGAAACCGAGATGGGAGGAGTAATGATACCATCGGCCAGTAAAGCGCTGCCACCAATAACGGCAGGCACCAGCAACCATTTAAATTTACTGCGGCGCACCAATGTAAATAAAGAGAAGATCCCGCCCTCACCATTGTTATCGGCGCGCAGGGTAAGTATAACATATTTTATTGTTGTTTGAAGTGTAAGGGTCCAGAAAACAGCCGAGATGGCACCTTTCACAATATCTGCATCTATAACGCTTTTACCAATAATGGCACTCATTACGTAAAGAGGTGAGGTGCCTATATCGCCATAAATAATTCCGAGTGTTATTAATATTCCGCCGAGAGTTACTTTGTTAATGCTGTTAAGCGATGTCTTTTCCATTTTAATTGTTAGTTAAACTTAAAATATACAGGTGAGGTATATTTTATTTTTGATCTGCTTTTTCTGTATTTGCCTGATCTTAGTAATAAGAACATCAACATATGTAAAAAACAAACGGGAGTTTTGTATGGTGTTATTTAAAAAAATATTTTTTGGTGGAGTTAGATAAAGATCCAGAACTAAAGCAGAATGCTTTGCTGTTTTATATTTTTGAAAAAGAAAGGTGTCCAATTTGCACTTAATATAACTTAACAAAGGTATAGCTACTTTTAATAAGATTTACAAAAAATCGAAAAATTATTTACAATTGTAAGGTAATAACATTTTTGAGGCATAAAAAAAGCCTTGCTGCATACGAACAAGGCTTTTTAAGGTATTAAATTACATCTGTACAGTAAAAATTAACTTATTTTAATGCAGCCGTCTTTAATTTCAATATGGGCGCCGTCTTTTACTCTTATTTCGCCGCACGATGTCATAATAGCACACTCTGTTGCGCCACCCTGTATAGTAACACTTGATGTTTTGCTGCCATCAAAAGTTACTTCTTTGGTAGAGCCGTCGATCTTTACTTTGAACGTAATGGCTTTTGAATCTTTATTGTAATACCTGATGGTAACCGCGCTAAAAGCGCTTGATGCTGCAAAGCCTAAAATAGCGGCAGTTAAAATTAAACGTTTTTTCATGTTTTTTCTTTTTAAGGTTTGTATAAATATAACAGCCTCAAAGCAAAAATAAAAGAATTATTTTTCAGGTTTTTCCGATAAGTTATCAAAACTCAGGTTAACGATCTTAAGGTATTTGCGTTTGGTTATTCTTATCCTTTTCATACCAATTTCTCTTATAATAAGTCCTGTGCCAACAATAGCCCCCGCAATCAGGGCCGCCTTCTCGTCAACCACCGGTTGTATGTGGTTATAATTATTATTAAAAGTGTTTAGCGCAAAAAACAATAAGCCGCCGCGTATAAAAAATTTGCGAAACTTGGTTACCACGTAATTACCCCTGTTAATACGGATCATTTTTAACTGATCGAGTTCAATCACATCGTCGTTTAAAAAAACAATAAAACTGTCTTCCAGGTTCACGATCTTATTTTGATGATAAAAGTGCTGGCCTTTTAATTTGTAGTCAAGCTTATCGCCAATATGTATATCGTAGCGTTTTAATTGGCCAAAACGTGTAAAAATTATTTCGAGTGTTTTTTGGGAGAAGCACCGGGTATTACCGGCCAGTAAAAAAAATAAAATAAGGGTATATATTTGTCCGGCCATCCCTTAAAATTAAGAGTTAGGGCTGTGAATTAAAACCAAATTATAGTTTTTTGGGAAATCAGTTAACCCGTAATTGCTGACCAACTTTTAAATAATAACGCTGGCTAACGCCATTCAGCGCCATTAATTTTTTTGTAGAAATGCCGTACTGCGAGGCAATATAGGCCCAGCTTTCGCCGCGGCTTACTTTATGAAAATTACTGTTTGCCGGAAAAGCGGCCAGCTTTTGTTTAAACGATCTTACAGTTACAGTGTGGTGGTATAATTTATGATCGTTAAACGAAATAATAGTGGCGGGATTTAAAGCATGGCCTTTATAACGTAATTCTAAATGCAAATGCGAGCCGCGGCTATGGCCGGTATTACCACCAAGGCCAATGGTTTGCCCGCTTAAAACAACATTGCCGGTCTTTACTTTAAGTTTTGATAAATGCGCATAAACAGTTTCTAAACCGTTAGGGTGCATTAAAATAACCACGTTGCCAAAGCCGCCTTGTTTTTTAGCCACGCGCACCTTGCCATCGAAAGCGGCCGCCACTTTATCGCCTTTGTTAAGATCAATATCAATGCCGTTGTGCATGCGTTTATCGCGCCAGCCATAGTTAGATGTTACCACGCCTTTAAATGGCGAAACGTAATAACTTAAAAGATCGTTCTCTAACACCAGGTTAAAAGATAAAGGCAAACTATCGGTAGGGGTGAGTGGAAATAATAATTTTTCATCCTCTTCCGAATAAAAACTAAGCTCATTCAAATTAAACTCCGAGATCTTAACTTCATCGCTGTTATTGGTGTTTAAAAGACTGGTGTAATAATTTAAAAGATCTATATCTTTTTGGTTCACATTTTTTAGTTCAAGAACAGAATCAACCATATGGGCCAGTTTAGCGCGGGTCATAAAATTACCCGAGCGAAATTTTAAGATACGTACCGAATCGCTTTTGGTGCTGTTTAGTAAAGAAGCATAATAGCTTATAAGATCAAGGTCTTTTGAGGTAACGGTTTTAAGATCGAAAACAGAATCGATGAGTTGTGCCAGTTCGGCCTTGCTAACCATTTTATAATGCTTTATAGAATCGCTGCGGTGAGGCACGGGTTCGTTATGTGAAAACAAAGGTTTACACAGGCATAAAAAGATGAATATAGCTAACTGTTTAAAAATAAGGCTACTAAAATAATACTTTACAATTAAAAAGCAAATTTTAGGCGGAATTTTTATAGAACGCTGATAACGCGGATGATTATGATCTAAAAATGATCTTATATAAAATCTGTGGAAATCCGCACGATCTGCGTCATCTGTGTTCCATCACGTAACGGTCGGTTACCGGATACGATCGGCACTCTTTAAAAGATCGATATCTTTTTTAATAAAGTGTGCGGCAAAATAAGCGGCAACAATGGCAAAGAAACCAATAGCGGCCACAAAATAATTAACGTTTACAGCGGTAATAGCATCTGTTTTTACAACAAATGGGCAAAATAACATCATGGCCGTTAAAATAACCCACAATACAATTAAAACGTAACACAACCTTACCTGCAGCGCTCTTCTTTTAAAAGAAAAAATAGTAACGGTAGAAAGTACCAGTGCTAAAAAATTAATGGCAATGGCGGCATAATGCCCGGCGGTAGACTGAAAATCAACCAAAGGCTGTAAAAATACAGGGCTTGCACCATTGGCGGTTATTATGCTTTGGCAGGGAATAAACAATAGGGCCAGGCCTAAAAAAATAAGCTCAATTAAAAAAAGAGATTGTTTACGTTGTATCATGTGGTAAAGTTACGGAATATTTTGGACGAAGTTTTTAAAAATAGTGTAACAACTTTTAATAATTATTTGGTTTTTACGTATAAAAAGAATATATTTGTACGTATAATACAAATATTATGGATACTAAACTAACATTAAAATTAGATAGCTCGGTAATTGAGAGGGCTAAAATATATGCCAAGAAAAAAAATACCAGCCTCTCACAACTTATTGAGAATTATTTAGGTTTTTTAGTCGATCCAAAAGATGATAACGAAGTAACACCGTTCGTAAAAAGTATATCAGGTGTAATTGATCTGCCAAAAGATTTTGATTATAAAAAGAGCTACAAAAGCCATCTGGTGAAAAAATACTCAAAATAATATGGCAAATAAAGTGTTTGTGGATACGGATGTATGCTTAGATCTTTTATCGGGCAGAAAACCTTTCAACGCCGTGGCGGAAAAATTATTTTCATTGGCAGATGTTGGTAAAATAAAAGTATATGTGTCTTCACTTTCTTTTTCTAATATAGATTATGTATTACGTTCTCAATATTCAGCAGTAAATTCCAGGCAAATAATTGCAAAGTTTAAAATTCTGGTGAATGTTCTGCCGGTAGATAGCAGAACTATTGACCTTGCACTTGCTTCTGAGTTTAATGATTTTGAAGACGCGATCCAATATTATTCGGCTTTAGAAAATGGTATTACCGTTTTAATAACCCGGAATTTAAAAGATTTTAAAAAATCAACTATTAAAGTAGTAACTCCAGAGAGTTTTTTAGCCAAACCAAATTAAAAACTATACCCTGCCGTTACATTGCCGGTAAACTCGCTTAACATAAAACCGCTGCTTACTACTTTTGGTTTGTTTACGTAGTTACAGCTAACACTAAAATTAGGACGACCATATTTGCTTTGTTTTATTTTTGGTTTAAAGCTCAATATTAAACGCTCGCTAAAAACCAAACCGTTATTTGTTTTATTTGTATACGCTGCGTTAAACAAACTGCCAGCGCTAATGGTTAAAGAGTTTTGTAAAAATGGTTTGCTAAGGTTTATGCCTGGCCCGTAAAAGATGTTATTGATATTTTGGCCGGTTGTTTTATTGGCATTGGCAGTAAAACTTACGGTGAGTTTACTTGGTTTATGCGATATGGCATAAGCTAAGTTACCATTATATATTGTCGTGCTTGGCAAAGTTGTATTGGCAAGAGTTTGCGCGCTAATTATTGTACTACCGTTTAAAGATAAATTGTTTTTGTATTCCCCTTTTGTGAAATTATAACTCAGCATTACGTTGCCGCTTTGCGACACCTGGTAAAAATGTAAAGTATCGGCAGGTGTTAAAACATAAAAAGGATTTGTGTTAGGGCGATTACGCGTAAAGCTTGTGAAATTTGAATATGAACAATTAATTAACCATTGCTTATTAGGAACAAAACTAATATTTGCGGAGCCAATTACTCTTTTTGTAGTATTTAGTTTTTGATCATTAATATTATTGCGTTGTATGCCACTATTAATAGATATATTTAATTTACTTTTTAATAACCGTACCTGTGGCGCAAGAGTTATATTTTCAAAATCGTTATTAAAATAATAAGCGCCCAATGTAGAATAACCGGGTTCTATGCGTTCATAATTAGCCGCTATGCTATAGCGTTTTTGATTAAAGGAAAGAGACGTTTTATAAGCAGCAAAAAAATCTGTATTTAGGTGCTGAGTCAGTAAAGCTGAAGGAAATCTATTTTGGATCTGTTCTTCTGATCTTAATTCGCTTAACGTATTCCTTGTAATACCTGATAACGCATATTCTCCATTTATGCTTAATATTTTTAATATCGGAGCTTTACCCAGTATGCTAACAACTGCGCCTTGCTGCGGTTGTAGCAAAGATGTTTCTGGAATATAAGAAAGGCTATTAGTATAATCTTTTGCCGTAAAGAGTATACCAAACAAGGCGTAACCATTTTTTTCATAACCAATTTTTGTTCCCATACCCATACGTTTATAGCTCATATTAATATCGCTTTCCTTTTCAAGATCATATGCAACCGCTTTTTTAAACTGTCCGTAAAGAAAAATAATCTTCCAGTTTTTTGGAGACAGATCCACAGCTGCTCCTAAAAAGGGATAGCCCGATAAGGTATATTGAGAAAAATTAACGTTGCTCCATCCGGCATAAAGTTTAACCCATTTATAGGTTGGAGTTACTCCATACTGATTGAATGGCTGGCTGTATGTTTTAGACTGATTACTAATTTGGTAAGAAAAGGGAAAACTCCAGCCCAACATACCAATAGTGAGGTTTCCGGATGCGTACCAGGAAAAGGGTGCGCGTGTTGAGACTGGATTATTAGTATTTAAATAAATAGAATTTAAGTTAATACCTCCGTTAACAGTAACCATATCTTTTTTGCCGATCTTTTCCAGATCTTGTGAAAATAATCTGCTACAAAAAATCGTTAATGAAATAAATAAATATTTTAATTTAATTATCAATTTTGTTTTCTAACTATGGTATCATAATTTGCGATACCATAGGTTTAATTAATTTGTTATGATAAATCCTTTTTGTTTTGCATCAAACTCAGCAATTACTTTTATAAAATAATTTCCGGGGGTATTAATTGGCATGCTAATGGGAACGATTGCAGTATCTCCGTATTGTGCCGGCGCCTGAAATACTTCAGCGCCTGTTGCAGTATTTATTTTTATTACAAAAGCCTGTTTTTTATAAAATTCAAGCACTACATTAAACTGACCGGTATTTGGGTTTGGATATAAACTAAATGTTTTTATTCCTCGGTACGGCTCATTCTTATTGGCTGTTGAATCATATTTGATAAAATGAACAAGCTTGTTTAAGGAATCAACACAAGCTCCAAAATAAGCAATTGCTTTTACATAAAAACTTCCGGTATCAGAACATATGATAACAGGAGAGAACGGATTGGAATTGTTTATGGTTTGAGTGCCTGGCGGAAAACGCCATGCAATTGAATCTGGTCTTGGGTTACTAATATCAACTATCACAAAGGTATCGGCCTGCATTATAGTTGTGTTAGTTATGAAGTCTACTTTTGGAGAAAAACTATTGTGCGAAATTGTGGCAGTTGTTGATATGAAACAGCCCAGAGTGTCTTTTATAATTATAGAATAAGTACCAAATGCCAGGTTCGTAAATGAATTGGTATTTTGAAACGTAAGGCCGTTATTTATAGAGTATCGATATGGCGGAATACCCCCCTTTGTGTATACCTGAATTTGACCCGCCGGATTAAATTGGTCGCAATTTTTGAAAGTCACGGTAGAATCGCTAATCACTTTTGGAACGGTAATTTTTATTGTGTCCTTACCCACACAACCTAAATTGTCTTTTATTATCACAATATATTTATTACTTGTAAGGTTATTACCAAATGTAGCCGAGTTTAAATTTCCACCTCCATTGCTCCAGGTATAAGTAAAGGGCGCTGTGCCTCCAATTGCCGAAGCAGTTAATGTTATTGAACCGCCAATGCAAATCGTACTGTCATTATTTTTATTCAAGATCAATGTGTTGGATTGAAGTAAATTAAGACTGTCTTTTTTTGCGCAACCGTTGATCGTATCTGTTGCTAACGCATAATAAAGCCCTTGTTGATTAACAGTTGCCGGGCTGGCAGAGGTAAACGAAGTTATTGGAGAATACCAAATAACAGTTGTACCCGGGCTCGAGCTGTTCGCTACTAAAGTTGCCGTTGAATAAGAACAATTCAGATGTGCTAAATTAGCATTGATTGAAAGACTTGGTAAAGCCTTATTGGATATGATTTGAGAAAATAGTGAATTGTTTGAGCAACCGTTTAGCGTATCTAAAAGTAATAATTGATATACACCCGGTAAATTTCCATAACAGGGATTTATAAGAGTGTCGTTTCCGGGTCTTTTCCATTTTAGTTTTACAGATGGTTTTGAAGCTGCTGATAGAAAGGTAGAATCATTATAACAGGTTATTGGTTGAAATTGTGGTAATCCAACGCTGGGATAGGTTATTGGACTATTTAGTGTATAGGATGGGATAGTGTCGTTATTATAAATGGTAGTTGTAAAAGAATTAATGCAGCCGCTTGGAATATATTTGTTTTTTACAACCAGATAGTTTACAGCTCCGGATGGGCTGTATATAATCGGATTTGGATAATTGCTGCTGCCTGATACCCAGTACAGGCTATCGTCGCAATTTGTAAATAAACAAGAATAGGCCGTTAACGTTAATGTTGGAACGCTACAGTTTGTCGTATAACTCGGAGAAATGAAACTTATAACAGCTTTATTGGTATCAACTAAAACCTGAGTTATTGCTGAGTTTTTACAGCCACTGATATTATCAATAACATATGCAGTATATGTTCCTTGTGTTGTTGCCGTAATTGCAGAAGTGATAAAACTGTTGGTTGTTGTTGCCCACATGTAAGTAACAGGTGTTGAAACGCCTGTTGTAACAATCAGGCTGGCTTGTTTGTTATTGTAGCAGTTTATTGATGCAGTAGCAGGCGCAGAGATAGAGGGTATAGGTTGCACATTTATTGTTTTTGACACCGTATTTGAACTTACACCGCAAGAATTAGCCGCTGTTACAATTAAATTTCCGGATGTGGCATTTGCTGCAAAACTGATAGTTATCGTATCGTTTCCGTTGTTTGATATTGTTGCGCCCGAACCTGTATAACTCCAGTTATAGATATATACGTTTTCTTTTGTTGCCTCCACAAATTTATAGGCATTACCCTGGCAGAAAGTACTTGTATTATTTATTTCGGTTACAGGAGTTAGTGGTTTTGGCAGAAGGCAAACAGTTTGGAGATAAAGTGGACCCGGAAAACCCTGCGTACCCCTCAGGTAAATTACTTTATCTCCTTGTTTTTCTATCTCATAAAATATGTACGGATAGCTCCATGCCATGTCCGGTAAAATTGTATCCGGAATAGAAAGAAGAGGAATAGGCGTTCCGGTTCTTGAATAAGCTTGCAAATAATCCATGGCGGTTGTGCAGGATGTGGTTGAAATTGCATTGCCGATAAAATATTTATTCTCAAAAAAGCTGACGGTTGATTGTCTGTCATTTGTATTATAACATGAATTTGGCAGTGGGCCAAAAAACGGATATCCGGAAAACGTAAGCGGAAAATATCCGGGAGTGCCGTTTAATTTTATACCATAAGCAAAACCATTTACAATACTTGTTGAGGGTGTAATTAAACTAGAAGTAACATTGTTAGAAGATGTAAAACCTCTTCGTAAAATAACCAAAGTGTCAGCCCTAATATCAAAATCGCTTGTAAATAGATCCGAACATAGTAAATCATAAGTATTAGAAGATAAGTTTATGCTGTGAATGTACCGGAAACAACTTATGCTAAATGAATAATTTCCACGTGTGGCGGTTAATAAACAGGTGATTCCATTTTTTTTATAAAATTTAATTTTTGTGGTTTCAACAGAATTGTTGAGTACTCCGGTACCCGTATACCCTTTTATAGAATTTATTTGGTTGATAGAATAACTGTTATTGTTTAACGGAGCATTTAATATGATTACCGGCGTAGTTATTGTTGTAGAATTAAATTTAGTGATGATTCCTCCCAGCGCCAATCTGCCATTATCATAATCCATCGAGTAAACCGTGTCTACATCTGTGTTATTTGATGTTCTAATAGAATAGCCATGGCCTAAAGTAAATGTGTTTACTGTAGCAGCCGTATTTGCATCAACTGATACAAGTGAATAGCTTGAGTCAACATTTACATAATTAAAGCTTCCGCCAATAAAAATCCTGTTTCCTACTTTTTGAATACAGTGCACCGGGCCTCCCGTAATAAGCGGATTCCAATTAGCAACTGTGTTTGTGAAAAGATCGATTTTTGCAACGTTGGATCTGTTTACCGGTGGTTGTGTACCTAAATAGATTGCCGTAAAATCTCCACCAACATATAACTGATTATTTATGGTGTCGTGAAAGTAACACAGGATTTTATCACCGGGATTGGACGGAAAAACATCACAATGTGACTGTCCAAAAATGGTAGAAGTGGTTGTCAGCAAAAACAGCAATAAAAATAATTTCAATTTCATTTCTTAAAATTCAATATTTAATTCTTTACTTAATTTAGTTTCGGCTCCCGAGTTTAAGATTGCTTTCATTTTGTATAAATATGTGTTGCCAATATTCAGATCTTTATCTTCAAATCTTAATACGTTTGTTTTAAAAGTTTTATAACTGATAAATTCTTTGTTGTTTTTTGCTTTATATAAAACGTAAGTAAACACGTCGCTACTTGGTGCCTTCCACTCAATAATTATGCTTTTAGCTTCTTTACTTAATGTATACGTGAAACTTGATATTGGTTTTCTTATCCGGCTCGAATAAAAGTGCGATGGAGAAGTAGTTTCAGAACTATTATTCGAATGATCTACGACAATTATTTTGTAACTGTAATAATTGTCATACAACACATTCGTATCGTGATAATAGTATATAGAGTCTCCCGCGCGCCAATCTTTAATATCTTGCGTGGCTCCGTCCTTCATTATTCTTACTAACTTATAGTGGTCAACATCTTTACTCGAACTATTTATCCATGTAATTAACACAGAACTGTCACTATGGGAAATAGTTTTAAAAATAACCGGCACGGGTTTGATCTTATCAGGCCGTTTTAAAATCGAGGGTGATGTATACTTCGAGTTATTGCCCACATTATCAACAGCAGTAAGGTAATAAACAACATTTTCAGTTAAAGTATTTAAAGTTATTTTGTTTGAATAAGAAGTATCATTTATTATTTTGGTGGTTATTTCCACCGGCTCTTCATTTATGCTATTGCATTTAAAAACGCGGTATCCTTTTAAGTCTGGTTCTTTATTTTTATTCCAGGATAACTTTACAACCCCGTTACTATCAATTTTTCCTATAAGATTTTTTGGAGCCACTGGCGGTTTAATATCAGGAAGCATTGCCATAATACTAAATGAGAGAGTGGAATCACCGTAGATATTATAAGCAATCACTTTATAATAATTTCTCGTTTCAGGCTTTTCATCTGTGTAAGGTTTATTTTCTGTTAGAATTGTTTTGTTCAGTTTTGCATAAGGCCCTTTTTCTGTTACTGCTCTATATACATTAAAACCCGCCAACTCTTGCTTTTCGATTTTTCCTGTGGTATGCCAAAATATTTTATGACAACTATCCTGAACGATCTTTACACTATCTAAAGAAACAATAACGCCAAGTGGTTTGACCGCCTTTGCTTTTGAAACATTTGAATAAGCACCTTTTAGACCAAAATAATTTATGCCTTGTACGCGATAATAATAAGGTGTATTGTATCTTGCCGTTGTATCGGAGAACAGAATAACTGTTTTATTTTTATCATTTTTGGTTTTTAATTGGATATGTGGTTTTTTATTTAACCGTAGATAATTGATTCCATCTTCCGACCGTTCAATGAAATAACCAGAATAAAACTCCTTGTATTTTTCTTCCGGCCAAAGTAAAGTAATTTCTTTTTTATAAACTTTTGTTTTTAAAGAATCAGGATTTGGCAAGAGATCATCCTTGGTTTCGTCTACCAATATAATGGCTGGCTTTATCTTTTTTAAAATTAACGTATTTTTTGGTTGAATTAAATAAGCGTATTTTTCTTTTACGGTTACAGTATCTGTATAGAAGAGGCCTGACAATGCCGCCATTGAAGTGTCATGGTCGCAAGATAACATTGCCAAGCTATAAAAATAAGCCTCTGATTTGATATTTTTTAAAGTTGTTTTATACAAAATATTATATAAAAAACCATTCTCAATATTCTGATCGATCTTTTGACTCCATTGAACATCATCCTTGCCAGTGGCTTTTACGTGTTTTACAAATACTGCATTTTTAAACTGATTACTATCTGGCATTGTATTAGTATTCCAACGGATCTTTTTAATAATAAAACCTTCATCCGTACATGATCTAAAGTTGCTGAAATCTGAGGCTACCCAACGTATATATACTTTATGGTTCTTTACAAAACTTTTGGCACCAATAAAATCCTGCGCACGAAAATCGGTAAGCAAAAAGATCATTACTACAACAAATAAATATTTTAAATATAACTTTAACATTATCCGCTGCACTTCGTTCCAGTTTTAAAATCAAAATCAAAACTCCCGTTTAAAACATTTAAAATATTATAAGTACAATAAACGGAGCCCTGAACATATGTTGGATGAACTAATTGCCCATATAACATTGCAAAGGCATTTGCACTTAATACCTGGAAATCAAAATTCTTGTCTTTTCCCAGTATCGTAATATTGCCTCTTACACCAACCGAACCACTTAAATAAGCATATAAATCCCCATCAACATAATAACCTTTAAGGCCGGGACAACCACCAATATTTGGACAAATATATTCCGGGGCCACTTTATTCATCATGACGTCAAAACCAACACCATAGTTAATAACTCCATAAACAGTAAAAACGTCGCAATTAAATTCGTTGCCTTCAGATCTATTTAATTCCGCTCCCATACAAAAACCATTTCCATTAGAGAGTGCAGTTGATGAACGGCTGGATGGATTTCCAAAATGTTGCGCAATGTTAGATGGGAGCACCGGAGGATCGAGCTGTGTTCCGGTCATAAAATACCCAGTAATATTTCCCATTGCTGGTGTAGTTACTACACCTTTATTTGTGGGTTTTCCAATACACACATACCAGTTTCCCTGCTCGAAATGAGCCGCACAGTTTATATTGCCCCAAACTTCTCCCGGAATGTTTACTCCTACATTTAATGTTGCATGTAAAATATGCGCGTTAAAATCATAAGTGATACAACCATTTGCTCCAACGGGAACCTGGTTATAACGTTTGCCCTGACGATGGATGATATCAATCATACTAAATGCGTCGCCATTAAACTGTATGTAAGCGAGCCCGCCGCCATTCTGTTGACTATTAAAAGCCATTTCGAGGGTCAGATCAGCGTTAAACGTTTCTTCCGTAAGATATAACAATGTTACTCCCGCCTTAAAGCCAATACTTTTTGTACTATCGGGAGCATATGTTCCAACGGATCCGTTTTGCGTTACCTGCATAGCGGTCACATAATCCACATTTTTTGTCATGTGATAATATAAACCGCCTAAAACACCTTTCATTTTAATATTGGGCGTTAAAGGCACCGCAACCGGGAAAACAATTTTTCCGTCAACATAAAAATATTTATAGCCGGGTTTAGCTCCAAACAAAGCAGAAAAGCTCGCTGAAATATTCGCCGATGGTATGGTCAGCATGATATTTCCGCTCAATGCATTGCCATATACCGGGTGATTTTCTATATGTGAGATAGTGCCCTGTAAAGAATAAACGCCGGTGGTTACGTTAAGGTTGATGTTTTCGATCTCAACTTTATCAAAATGCATTGTGGGGTGTTGGTTATCTGCCGGATTGGGCTGTAGTTTTGTTTTAACGTTGATGCCAAATGCCGCAGCAAAGCCTTGCGCCGATCCTTCCATAAAATTTAAACCAACATTAAAATAAATACTTGGGCTATTTTGATTTAATACTAATTGAATTTGATTTAAACTGACCGGAAAATTCAGAGATCTGTTCCCCGTTGCTCCAACATAATTAAACACACCTTGCGTCAGATACGGGGCATTATTTTCAATTTTTACATTTTGAAAATCTAATTTAGCTGTATTAATGTTGGTGTGGTCAAATTTTATTTGTCCGTTTAAAAAAGCAAGCGGCACAAATTTACCAGCGCTTTTTGCGATCTGGATCTGCGATGTGTTATATATATCAAGCTTTGCAGCAAGAACGTTAACATTAATATTGTTTTGCGGACTTACAATGAAAACGTAGTCAACTTCTTTTGTAATGGGATTTTCAGATAGGTTGGCTGAATAATTAATGCCATTATTATCAAGGATAGGGAGTTGAAGATTGCCGCTGATCATCCCCGAAGTAATGTGATTTTGTATTAAGCCTATACCTAGTTGATTGATTGAAAAATTCCAACCACTCATCTCCGAATTATTGAGTTGTAAGATATTTGTTGCTGCAAAATTGCCACTTAAGCCAGTGTTATCAATAAGTAAATTATTAGCCTGGATTGTAGTTCGGGGTTGATTTTTTTGTGAGATCTCTTGTGGTAATTTAATTGTTATATTTTTCAGGAAAAAACCTGTCCACGCCAAAGGATTTGGATCGGATAATTGGTATCCATTTGGAAAAGCCATAACCGGGGCGTTGCTGGTCTCACTAAAATCGGCAACAGCGTCCGTTACAGAAAAAGAAATATCTTTTATGCCTTTTATTTTAAAAGGAGATATTGTTGTGATCATTACCAGGTTATGAATATCTGCGGTGTGGATCTCAAAGCTCGCTGTTACTGTGCTGTCCGTTGAATTTTGGCTATCCGGTTCCAGCATGGTGCCCGAAAATTCGAAATAACCTTTTAAGTTGATAGCCTGAAAACCATTACAATTCCATTCTACATAATTGTGCCCGTCGTTTTTAAGCACGAGAGTAACTTTGGGACTCACACGGATGCGATGCGTGGAAACCAACATTAATTTAGAATTTCCAATGTTGCCCGCTAAAACGCCTTTAGGGTTGATACCAATGTTTTTTGCGGCAAATGCAAGGCTATCTGCCATGCCAGGCAGCGCAAGAGCCATAAAGGCACTGCAGCTGGCGCCATTTGGTAAGAACCTGGCACTGTCAATAGCAATTATATAAGTGGCGCCGGCAATTTGTTTGTAGATACCAATTGGTAAAGAAGCATTTGAATCGAGTAGGAGAGAAGATGTGAAATTGTTGTTATTTGCCACGTGGTTAACTGTGGCCATGGTTTGTGCGTAAGTAACATCACTTTGCTGCGGAAGCGTTTGCGCTTTAACACAAGGGAAAATAACGCTGAAACTAACAGCGTAAACATATTTTAAAATAAATTTCAATTTTTGAAGAACATCAAAATTAGAAAAGAAAATAAAAGCTGCAAAAAAATGTGCGCTATTTTTATACACTTTGTATCAAAAAATAGGTCAATCTACGTTTTTATACGTAGTTTTTTGGGGATAGTTGAATCAGCCGACCTTCCTAAAAGGGTATAGTTACTTCCGTTTTACCATTTATATTCTAATTATTGGGATGTCGTAATTTGATTAAAAAAAATTACGAGTCCATTTATTAAGCAAAAAATGAAATTTATTGATAATTCCTATCTGAAATTACCAGTTGCAAATATTACTTTGTTCCATTTTTAACATTTATGGATCGGTAAATATACTTATGCTTAATAGGTGAAATACCTGTTGCAAAGGGTGATTTATACTCTCTATCCTGCCCACGTGTTTAATTATTTTGCTTTTTGTTTACAATTTGAGCCAGTTTTGTAAAAGAATTTAATTTATATTGCACTAATTATTAGTGCAAATATAAATTGCACATTTTGTACCCGGACCTGTTCTCGAAAAATTAATTATTAATCTTTAAACAAGTATTTATGAAACAAAACATCAAACAAAATCTGATTTTAGTATTGTTCAGTATTATTACTTTTGTTGTGAAATCGCAAACGTATAATTGCGTGCCAAGTTCTACTGTTCAATCTGTCTTTCCTCAACGCGTCAGCAATTCTAATGGTTGCTTAATGCCAAACTCATATAATTATTTTGACGATACGGAATCAATTTTATACATACCAACGGCGGCTTCACCAACACTACAATTCCGAATAAATTTTGTGATTGTAGACCATCCTACCATTGCAACCATTTTTACTGGCATACCTCATACAACCATTGCAGCCGATGCTCAGAATATGATCAATAATATGAACTCATGGTACTCTACTTGCGGCAGCATTCCACAGGTTATAAATACCGGAACTCCAAGCCCTTTAGTAAGTAACCCTAAAATACAATTAGTTTTAAATCATGTTTACTTTGATACTTCGTCGACCTTTGGCTACGGTTCTTATTTCGGCTCATTAAGTCATTATTATGCCTTTCCACATGATACAGCAAATACCCTTAATTTTTATTTTTATACGGAATCAACCGGAGCGGCCGGCTCCGGATGGGCTAGTATTCCGTGGGGGAAGTTTGTTGCAATAGCTTTACCAAGCCAGGCAGCAGGTGGATCCTACCAGCCGGGCACGATATTTAATAACCCTCGTTTAATGTGGCATGAGTTAAGCCATGCCCTTGGTTTCCTGGGAGATAATTATTTTGGAAGTAGTTTTAATAATGCTGATCCTATTTTCGGAAGTTACAGGCCAAAAGATGCTGCAATTGATATTTCTGCCTCATATAATTGCAGTATCCCAACATCGGCTTCTACACCCACAAATGCAAATAACAATGTTATGGGAAGTTCTTTTTGTAGGGAAGCTTTGAGCGCTAAGCAAATTGGAGCCTTCCATTACCTTGTTGCAAAAAATGTAACAAAAAAATATACTCAATTTAGTAATTCGGTTTACCCATACACTCCTGTACCCACCGGGCAAAGTATTTTTACATATACTGGAACGGGCACATATACCAGCGTCCCAAACTCATTTGATAGTATCATAATTAAATCGGGAGCCAACATTACATTTAGCCAAAGTCTTCTTCCGGCAAGAACCAATGCGAAAATTGTTGTGGAAAAAGGTGCCAAACTAACCTTTACATGTGTTAATGCTTTTTGCGCTTTTAGTCAAAGTATGTGGAACGGCGTGGATGTTTATGGTGATGCAACTCTCTCACAGACAGCCGCAAACCAAGGCACTTTTGTGATAGGAAATAGCGTGATACAGAACGCTAACGTAGGAATAAGCGTGGGTAAACGTTTAACTGATGGTACTTTTGCTCCCAATACAGGCGGTGGAATAGTTCTTTCTCAAATGAACAATTATGATTACAACATAGTTGATGTTGAATTCGCGCCGTATATCTGGAGAAGTCGCAGTTACGTAGGACCAGCTACAATGGGGTTTTCGCCAATTAATAATAAAAGTACTTTTACATTTGATCATTTTGAGAAGGATAGCGTAGGTACTGGAAAATACAAATATGCTTGTGTAATTTTAAATAGCGTTGCCGGAGTAAAATTTCAGGCAGCGACTTTCCAGTGCTTTACAAAAAAGGTGACTTATGGGATTTTAAGTTTGGGTAGTAGTTTTATGGTTAAAGGGTATAGTAATCAAAAAACATCTGTTAACGGTTTTGTAAATGGTATTTACGCCAACTCAATGATCAATAACTCACCCATTGTGATTGATAGTACAGTACTTGCAAGTTCACAGAATAATAGCATATTTTTAAATAATGTTATTAATCCAAGAATTACAAATTGTCTTTTTAATATAGGAGCTTCTGGAACAACTCCTGCCGGCTTGTACCTTAACGGCTGCACCGGTTACATTGTTGAAAATAACACTTTTTTTGGCGCTGCAACCTCAGCAGATGGTTTATATGTAAGACAAAGCGGTCCTTATGCCAACAGTATTTATAATAATACCTTTACTAATTTAGATAACGGTATTTGGGCCCTTGGGCAAAATTATGATCCCGCAATATTCCCTTATACTGGTTTAACCATTAATTGCAATGATTTTTACAGTTGTGGTTATGATATTAACGTTTACAAATCAGGTAAAAGTTTAATAAGTACAGCAAATAACAGCGGCATTGCGCCTTCTCAGGGTTTGGCAAATTCCGGAGATCAAGCTAACGTAAGAAATACATATGCTGTAAATACCTGTACAACGGAAAATAAATATAATATCAACACCGGAAATAGTTTTGCGATCACGAGTCATGGCTCATTTTTTGGAAACCAATGGCATCCTACACCGCAAACCAGCGCAAGTTGTAGTAACAGTTTAGAATTAGTGGATATTGTTGGCGTAAGTGGCGCGCCGCCCACAAGGACAGTCTATTGCCCGACGAACGTTTTACCAGCATTAAGCAAAAGTTCTTTGCAAACACAGATCAGCCAGTTGACACAAACCGTTACATCTTTAAAAAGCTTAATTACGTCAACGGTTGACGGTGGTAATACTTCCACGTTATTAAATGCCATCAGTAACCGCACGATGACGGCCTCTGCGTTAAAATCTTTGCTTACTTCCTATAGCCCCTACTTGAGCGATACTGTTTTAAAAGGGTATTTTGCTAAAAGCGGAGTCTTAGCAACGGATATTAAAGATATTCATGCCTTGAACGCTCCTGTTAGCAATGCTGTGTGGCAGGTTATCCTAAATCTTCATTTATCTGCCGGAACGCAGGATTATATTAATACCGCGCAATTTGTAAATAATCTTAGCACCTGCAATCAGCTTAGGGCCAAAGCGCAATATTATAATAACCAGTTGGGCCAGACCTATAATGAAAAGATAAACCGCTTTGCGGCAGACACAACCATTGGTACTGTGGATAGTGTGTTAGCGGTTTACAATAACACCCTATTAGCAAATGGCGGTGTTTTTAAAGCTAACCTGTATACAACCATCGGCAACTACACAGCAGCAACAAGTCAGTTAACAGCTTTGTCAGCATTAGGTGGTTTATATACCGATTATACTTTTGCACAAGGAGAGGTGATTCAGTTATTACAAACCCCGGCCTACCAGGCAACTTTAGCTGCCAATACTACTAAAAAAGAGCGTTTTCAAAGCATTTTAAATACGGCAAATTATTTGGCGGAGGGTATAGCAGCTGCATTGCTCAAACAAGTTTGGAATATTGATCAACTTGATGAAGAAAAGCTGAGTCATTCTGGTGGGAGCAGCCGTTTGAGTAGCAATCAAAATGGGATATTAGGCTCTGATTCGGAAATAGAATTGGCAAGCAATGTAAAGTTATACCCTAACCCTACAGATGGTTTATTAAATATAGAATATGATAGTACGTCGGACAATAACGAAACTCTGGTGATAAAAATCATTGACGTTACTGGTAAAACTCTTCTAACTCAGCCCTGCAACAAGAACTGCAGAATAGATGCAAATCATTTGGATAATGGCATCTATTTTGTTAACTTAGTTAAACAAAATAAGATAATTAGCAGTAAGAAAATTGTCATAGCAAAATAATTTGAGACTCCAGGTTAAAATAATACTGTTAGTTTGCCTTTTGCATAATATATGTAAAGGGCAAACTTATTTTAATAATTACTATACTGTTGACTATACAAGTCTGGCAACAACTCACATTTTCAACCAGAGCATAGATAGTAGCTTCGTATTTTTTGGTTTTTCGAAGAATATTCCTGGCGGAAGACAGGATTTTACTGCGACAAGAATAGATAAATACGGAAGTTTATTGCAAAATCAGCACCACAACATTAATAATTACGATTATAGTGCTTTTTTAGATGGCTATAGGCAATTTATACCGGCAACCAAATCTAGTTACTTTGGTACAGCCTTTACCTTTGCTTCCAATACAACAACTTTAATTTTAAATAAAATTTCCAGAAATACACTTGATACAGTTTTTTCTAAATTTTATCAATTTACAAATCTATATCTGTACTTAAATAATTTTATAAAATTTAGCGACAATAAATTCCTATTATGTGGAAACCGGGATGATAATTCAGGAAACAGAAGTCCGGTTATTTTGGAATTAGATAGTAACCTGACAATTTTAAATACATATAGTGTAAATACCGGTACTTTAAACTTTTCAACGACCAATGCAATTTATAATCCTATCAATAAAAAATTAATATTTGGCGGGTATAAAAATATTACTTCAGATCAGGTGAATTTATATTTTATTGAAAGTGATACGCTAGGTGTAGTAAGTAATAGCTTAATAATTAATAATAATACAGTAAATGTTCTTGAACAATTACAATATAGTTATTTTGATAATAGTTATGTATTCTGCGGTCTTACTAGAACAAGTAAAGTCAGTGGTATAAATTATAATAGGTTACAAATAGCAAAATTAAACAGCAGCGGTTTTAATGTGATGTGGAATAAGACATACGGTACCGGCCTTCAGACAAATAATTTGAATTCTTTGTTGGTGAATTCCGACGGTAGTATCGTTAGCTGTGGGCGCTTTTGTGATAGTACATATGCATTTCAAGTTAGCAGTTATGATGCAGGTGGCGTAATATTGAAAGTAAACTCTGTTGGTGATAGTCTTTGGATGAGGCAATATAACAATTACGTTAGCCCGCCAAACCCAGGCAACTTTTTTGAAACCTTATTTGGAATTGAAAAAACCTATGATGGCGGATATATAGCATGTGGCGGCATTATTAACCAGCCGCAGGGAAAAGCGTGGGTAATTAAAATGGATAGCTTAGGTTGTGTAAATGCGGGTTGTGGAGGTGTTATTAGCGGTACTTTGAGTACTGGAATGATGGATAATTCACTGTTTATGGATGGAGGTGTTTCCATTTATCCTAATCCGTCGAATGATGTTTTACATATTGATTTAGTAAAGGCTGATTCATTTTTTAAATTTAAAATAATAAATAATCTCGGTGAGGTTATTCGTGAAGAAGAGCTTAAAAATAATTTTATTAATATCAAAGATCTATCCACTGGAATTTATTTTCTGCATTTAATTAGCAACAAACCTGCTACACTCAGTAAGAAGTTCGTCGTTTCGAGGTAATTTATCCGAGCTTTATCGATGAAAATAAACGGCATCTATTTTGTTAACTTAGTTAAACAAAATAAGATACTTAGCAGTAAGAAAATTGTCATAGCAAAATAATTTGAGACTCCAGGTTAAAATAATACTGTTAGCTTGCCTTTTGCATAATATATGCAAAGGGCAAACTTATTTTAATAATTATTATCCCATCGATTATACGAGTTTAGGAACCACTAATGTTTTTATGGAAAACGCTGACAGCAGTTTTACCTTTTTTAGTTACACCAAAAACGTTGCAGGAGGTAGACAGGATTTTACGACGAGCAGAATAAATAAAAACGGAATTCTTTTACAGAATAAGAATCATAACATTAATAACCTTGATTATGGCGCATTTTTGAATGGATTCAGGCAATTTATTCCTGCAACTAAAACTAGCTACTTTTGTGTTGCAACAAATGCAGCAAGCGTAAATGTAACTTTAAATAAATTGAGCAGAAGTACTTTAGATACACTCTTTACCAAAAATTATACTGACCCGAATTATAATTATTACCTGAATAACTATTTAAAGTTTAATGATAATAAATATTTTTTAATAGGAAGTCAAAACGACGCTCTTGGCAATCAAAAACCAGTCATTTTTCATTTAGATAGTAATCTGAATATTATAAATATAATGGTTGTTAACACAGGCAGTTTAAATTTTTCGACTACCAATGCAATATATAACCCGGTCAATAAAAAATTAATTTTTGGAGGGCACAAAAATATTTCTAACAGCCAAGTTGATTTGTATTTTGTTGAAAGCGATACTCTCGGCTCAGTTAGCAACAGTCTAATAATAAGTAATGGAATGATAAATTATATTAAACAGCTAATATATTCTCCTTTTGATAACAGCTATGTTTTTTGCGGGTATATGCGAACAAGTGAAGTAAGTGGGATAAGTTATAACCGTTTACAATTATCTAAATTGAACGCCAATTTAAATATAGGTTGGCGTAAAACATATGGAAGCGGGTTACTAATTAATAATTTAAATTCATTATTAATTAATGGAGATGGAAGTATAGTTAGTAGTGGACAGTTTTGCGATAGTACATATGCTCTTCAAATTGGCAATTATGATGCGGCAGGGGTAATTTTAAAGCTGAATGCTGTTGGAGATAGTTTATGGATGAGGCAATATAATAATTATGTTAGTCCGCCCAACCCTGGTAACTATTTTGAAACCTTGTTTGGAATTGGAAAAACGTATGATGGAGGATATATAGCATGTGGTGGCATTATTAACCAGCCGCAGGGTAAGGCTTGGATAATAAAAACAGATAGCTTAGGATGTGTGAATGCAGGCTGTGGAGGTGTTATTAGCGGTACTTTGAGCACTGGAATGATGGATAATTCACTGTTTATGGATGGAGGTGTTTCCATTTATCCTAATCCGTCGAATGATGTTTTACATATTGATTTAGTAAAGGCTGATTCATTTTATAAATTTAAAATAATAAATAATCTCGGTGAGGTTATTCGTGAAGAAGAGCTTGTGAGGTTATTCGTGAAGAAGAGCTTAAAAATAATTTTATTAATATCAAAGATCTATCCACTGGAATTTATTTTCTGCATTTAATTAGCAACAAACCTGCTACACTCAGTAAGAAGTTCGTCGTTTCGAGGTAATTTATCTGAGCTTTATCGATGAAAATAAACGGTATTTATTTTGTATATTTAAGTAACCAAACAGGCTTGATTAAAACCAATAAACTGATCATTGTTAAGTAAGATAAAATATATATTCTTTTTAAACGCTTTGCTTTTTAGCTTTTTAGTTAAAGGGCAAAGCGTTTTTAATAATTATTATCCGTCAGGATCTTTGAGCTCTGCCTTTAGAGTGCAAAATGTTAATACAAGTGATTTTTTGGTAAGCAGTTATTACAAGGATAATGTTACCGGGCAGCAGGGTCTTGATCTTAGATTATTGGATAATAACGGCAATAGCCAACTTCATAAAACGTTTTTATTCGGCAGTATTGATTTTTTATCTTTTGGTAATAAAAAAGTACAATGCAACATCAGTAATAGTACTATGTTGTTAACAGGTGGTTCTTACACTGGAACAATGTCTACTGTTATTTTTACTTCTGTAAATAAAACTACTTTAGATACCAATTGGAGTAAAACTTATAAAGACGGTTTTTTAAATTATTATATTAGTCATGTTTTCAAAATAAAACCAAATGAGGTTTGGTTTATGGGCACAAGGGGTAACAATACGGGCTACGATACGCGGCCGGTGATCTTTAAAACAGATACAATGGGTAATATTCTATCGATAAAAGAATTTACTACCATGATAAATTATGAAGCCCGACAGATCTACTATGATACTTTGAGCAATAAGTTTTATATAGGAGGCGAAAATTACAATAATGCTCCAGTCCCTGGGACTTATTATGTAACATGCGTAGATACTACAGGATTTATAAATTGGAATCAACAAATTTGTAATTCTCCTTATGATTTGTTCCTTTATCAAATAAAACGTATTGGTAATACCCTTATTTGTAGCGGTAGTATAAAATTTAGCAATATTTTATCTTTTGGAGAACATAAATTAAATTTGATAAAATTAAATGTAACCAATGGAGTTACAATTTGGAATAAAAGATATGGTAAAGAATATCTATCAAATAGTCTTACAGATTTTTTTGATCAACCCGATGGTTCTATTATTTGCACCGGGAGCTATTCTGATAAACCTATAAATTTAAGTTCAAATCATGACGCCTGTCTTTTAAAAGTAAACAGCAATGGCGATAGTTTATGGATGAAAACGTATAGCAATTATGGACAAGGAGTGCAGGAATACATGTATGATTTACAATCAACGCCTGATGGTGGCTACATTATGTGTGGGGCGCCTAATTATGCAAATAGTACACAGGCATGGGTTGTTAAAACTGACAGTGTTGGTGTTGCTCCGGGTATGGTAATAACAGGCCTGGATGAAGGTAAAAACACGACTGTGAATTTTGAGATCTATCCCAATCCAGCAAATGATATTTTAAATGTTGATTTTGAGAAGACTTTGCAATTTCAAAATCCAACTATTGAGATTAAAACAATATTAGGGCAAGTAATTATAAAAAATAAATTTGAAAAAGCAATTGATGTAAGTTCACTAAAAAAGGGCATTTATTTTCTGCAGATTTTTGAAGGAGAGAAATTAATGGCCACCAAAAAAATAATTAAAGAATGAGAAAATATTTACATTTAGTTCTAATTATTATTTTCTTTCAAAATCATTACGCCCAAAAATATCAGCCATATGATACCAATATGGTATGGAAGGTTTTTCAAACAGGTAGTGTAACTTTTTCTGCTTCAAATACCTGTGTTAGAACAGAGGCTTATAATTAATGGCAAATTAATTGCCACAGAAAAGATTATTAAAGAGTAGGTAGCTTACATTTTATTTTCTTTCTGCCTGCGTACAGCATCAAATACATTTTTATTTCTTGCAGATATAACTCTTAAACAATTTTACCGGGCTTTTATTTTTTGATTGTGCTGCCGTGCAAATTGATTACAGAGTTACCTTTAGCATAAAAAATGGGATGCTTTATTTGCAGCCATACAAAAAAGCCCCGGCGTTCTTTCCAAAAATTGGAAAATTGGTCTTTAGGATGGAAAAAATGAGTATTGCTATTTTTGCAACTAGTTGATAACGAATTAGTTTTAGCCGTGGCACGATATCTGAATTATTATATACAGATAACACAAAGAAACCATGAAAACTTTAACTCAAATAAAAATCGGAATCATCACCTTACTTGTAATTGTTAGCAATGTTACTTTTGGTAATAACACCCCGGTTAAAGAAGTTAAAGTTTCTACAATAAAAACTACCCCGGTTAAATCTAACAGATCTCAGGATCTTGTAGGCAGCAAAAGAGGTATCCTTCCTCCAATGACCGTTACTGTAACAAGCAAAACATATTTGGTTTAATATTTAAATTTTAAAACCAGTAGTTGTTAACTTAACTAATAGCACTTTAACGTACAATAATTGTTTTGGTTTGTTGATATTCTTTATTGCTTATGGTGATAAAATATAAACCTTTATCGTAAGTATTTAAGTTTAATTCATCACTGCTTTCATTGAATCGGCCTCTCTGTATAATTTTGCCGGTAACATCACTTATCGAATAAGTATAATTACCATTATTTTTATTTAAGTAAGTTATATAACCGTTTGTTGGGTTGGGATAAAGAGTGATGGTATTTTCAATATCATTCTCCCGTAAACCTACAATAGTACTCATTTTGTGTATAAATATATCATGATAACCTGTTGGTGAGGATGTGATATTAAAAACGCCCGGCCCCGGATCAAAATCAGCTGTTTCACTAAAAAAACCGGTTGTGTAAATGGCGCCAAACGTATCCACATTTATTCCATAACCAAAATCGTCGCCATTACCGCCAAGTTTAATGCCCCCAACAAAAGTACCATTCGCATCCAGTCTGATCACAAACACATCGGCTCCTCCCCAAACGGGTAATGTGTAAGTGCCTGGCCCGGGGTCAAGATCAATATTTGTATTCGAATTTCCGGCAATGTAAAGATTATCATTGTTATCGATCGATAAAGCATTTGCTATACCATCAATTTGTTTTGCCCATATAAAATTACCACCTGCATCTAATTTGCTTATAAAAGCGCCCGCTCCAATAAGTGTATAGGTTCCAGGTCCCGGGTCAAAATCTGTGGCAACGTTTGAGACAAGTCCTCCCGAAGTATAAATATCGCCCTGGCTATCAATTTTGAGGCACGAACCGCCACTGCCGCCCAGTTGTTTTGCCCATACAAAATTGCCGCCGGCATCCAGCTTACTTATAAACGTGCCAGATCCAGAAAACGTATAAGTTCCGGGCCCGGGATCGAAGTCGATATTAAGACCTCCAAAACTACCGGTGGTATAAACATTTCCGCTGGCATCCGTGTAAATACTTTTACCGCTGGACATAGAAAACTGTTTCGCAAAAACAAAATTTCCATTCACATCCACTTTACTTATAAAAGCATCACTACTATTTGCAGCAGAAACCAAAGTATACGTTGCAGGTCCCGGATCAAAATCTGCAGAACCCGTAAAATAACCCGTTGTTAACACATTGCCTAAAGCGTCAACAGAAATTGAAAAGCCATTATCCCAGTTTGAGCCACCAATTTGCCGTGCCCACACAAAATTTCCATTTGCATCTAATTTATTGATAAATGCATCAAAATTTGCTGGTGAGCTTAAGGTGTATGTACCCGGTCCCGGATCAAAATCAACTGTTTGACAAAAATTGCCGATTATGTGAATATTACCCAACGCATCAATAACAATAGAACGGCCTTCATCGTCACCATAACTGCCAAAACTTCTTGCCCATAAAAAATTTCCACTGGCATTGTATTTACTTACAAAAACATCGGCACCACCCGCCGAGGCCAAAGTATAGGTGCCAACACCCGCATCAAAATCAACTATGTTTTCAAACCTTCCCGTTGTATAAACATTTCCAGATGCATCCGTAGTAATTGAATAACCAAAATCATCGTTTACACCGCCAATTGATTTTACCCATTGAAGATTTTGCGCAAGAGAAGCGGAAAAGGATAAAAATAAAAAACAAAAATTAAGTAAAAATTTATTCATGGTCCATCGCGTTAGTTTACATAAAGTTATAGAATTCGATAGATATAACAAACCAAAACGAACGAATGTTTAGTACACAAAAGAAATTATAAAACATCAAAATATGTATCTTTGCATAAACAAATTATTTTGTCTTTCGACCCATTTAAAATAGATCTCCCGGTTACCGAAATCATTGAGCAGGTGCGCGGGCAGTTAAGTGCACAAAACACCCTTATTGTTAACGCCCCGCCGGGGGCCGGTAAAAGTACACTGTTGCCGTTGGCTATATTAGACCAGGTTTGGTTAAATGGTAAAAAGATAATTATGCTGGAGCCCCGCCGCCTGGCTGCCAAAACAATAGCTACGCGTATGGCCGCGTTATTGGGCGATGCCGTGGGCGAGACCATTGGTTACCGCATCCGTTTTGAGAATCGCATAAGCAGCAAAACAAAAATAGAGGTAGTTACCGAGGGTATCCTTACCCGGATGCTGCATAACGATAATGCTTTGGAAGATTATGCCGTAGTTGTTTTTGACGAGTTTCATGAGCGAAGCCTGCATGCGGATGTTGCCATGGCTTTATGCCGCGAAGCGCAACAGGTATTGCGTCCCGATCTCAGGATCATGGTAATGTCGGCCACCTTAAATATGCCGCAGTTAACAGCTTTATTAAACGCCCCGGTAGTAGAAAGTAAAGGCAAACAATATCCTGTGGAAATTATTTACACATCTGATGCCGATGAAACATTATTGCCCGAATTAACAGCGCGAACCGTTAGTAAAGCTGTAAAGGAAAATGATGGTGATGTGCTTGTCTTTCTTCCCGGCGAAGGCGAGATAAGAAAATGCGAAGAGTTACTAAAAGGCCAGTTGCCTGATCTATCCGTTCATCCCTTATACGGCCAGTTGCCGCAACAGGAACAGTTTGCTGCTATTATGCCAAATAAATATGGTAAGCGCAAAATAGTACTGGCAACCTCTATAGCAGAAACAAGTTTAACCATAGAAGGTATTCGTATTGTTATAGATTCCGGCTTTGGACGAAGTTCACGCTTTGATCCAAAATCGGGTTTATCGCGTTTGGAAACCTTAAGGATCTCGAAAGATTCTGCCGATCAACGTGCGGGCAGGGCAGGGCGCTTAAGCGCAGGCGTTTGTTACCGTATGTGGACCATGGTAACCCACGAACGGTTAGCCCCGCATCGTGTACCCGAAATTATGGAAGCCGATCTTGCCTCTCTTGTTTTGGATATGGCACAATGGGGCGTAAATGATATCATGCAGTTAACCTGGCTTACACCTCCACCAAAAGCTGCCCTGGCGCAGGCCACAGAAACACTTCACAACTTAAATGCTTTAGAGAATAATAAGATCACAGTACACGGAAAAGAGATCCATCGCTTGGCTTGTCATCCGCGTATTGCCCATATGCTGTTAATGGCCGGCGATAAAAAAATGAAGCAGCTGGCCACGGATATTGCTGCGCTGCTTGAAGAGCGCGATCCTTTGCCAAGGGAAACAGGTATTGATATTAATTTACGTATTGAGGCTTTACGCCGATCAAGAATGAATAACAGTGGCGGCCGTTTTGCAAGAATAGAAAAAGTGGCAGACTCGTACCGCAAGATGCTGGATATAGAAATGGATAATGGCGCAGTTGATGTGTTTGATACCGGTTTATTATTGGCCTACGCTTATCCCGAACGTATAGCTTCTGCGCGGCCCGGTAATAATGCGCAGTTTCAGCTGGCTAACGGAAAAATTGCCACTGCAGGACATAAAGATGATCTTGCGCACGAGGCCTGGCTGGCCGTAGCGCATATGGATCTTCGCGATGGTTTGGGAAAAATATTTTTAGCAGCGCCTTTAAATCCTAAAGATCTTTTGCCTATGGTAAAAGAGCAGGAAGTAATTGCCTGGGATACACGTAAAGGCGGATTGATTGCCAGTAAGGAATTGAAGATCGGAAGTATTGTTCTACAGTCAAAACCACTGGCGGCGCCTTCTGAGGAACATTTGACGGAAGCTATTTCTAATGCTCTTAAAACAGAAGGCGAAAATTTGCTGGATTTTAATGAGAGTATAACACAGCTGCAAAACCGTATCCTGAGTTTGAGAATATGGAACCCTGATGAAAAATGGCCGGATGTGAGTACAGCAGAATTATTAAGAACGAACAAAACCTGGCTTGGTCCATATTTAAAAAATATAAAAAAGCCCGATGATCTGAAGAAGATAGATCTGCACGAAGCCTTATTCCATTCTTTGGACTGGGACAAACAACAGGCCTTAAATAAACTGGCGCCACAAAAATTGGAAGTACCAAGCGGTTCAGAAATTAAAATTCAGTATTTTTCAAACGGAGCCATACCGGTTCTATCGGTACGCTTGCAGGAAGTATTTGGCTTAGGCGATACACCTGTTTTAAATAACGGCAAAAATCCGGTAGTAATGCATTTGCTTTCTCCGGGATATAAACCAGTACAGGTAACATCCGATCTTAAAAGTTTTTGGAACAATCTTTATTTTGAAGTAAAGAAAGAATTACAACGCCGTTATCCCAAACATTCATGGCCGGATGACCCATGGACCGCGCCAGCAGTGGCTAAAGGGAAAAGTTGGAAGAAGTAGGAAAGCGAATTTTGAGATTACTTTTTATTGGTGGTTAAAGAATTGTAATAAAAAAGATGTATAAGCGGGCTGTTGCATATAGGTAAAAATATCATGATCTGTTTCTCTGCTTGCCACCTTTATTTTAAAACAATTTGTATTACCCGTTAAGCTCTCATATTTTTCTTTTGTTATATCTGCGTCGCAATTATAGTTGCAACCGAGTGAAGTAACACTTAGGTTATATGGCTGAGCATTTTCGAAACCTAATGTTTTTTGCCTAATATGTTTTTTGGTAACCATTTCATCGTTTGGGTTTAAGGTCACATAAAAGCATTTATTTTTTATTATTTCGGGATCAGCATCTTTAAAAGTAAATTCTCCAGGGATAGCAGCGGCACTTAAAAATACCTTTACTTTATTTTTTGGCAATGCTGTTTTGTAAAAATATTTTAGTATGTCATAATTTATTTCATCATTTTCAGGAATATTTTTCAGATCATTTTTCAATATTTTTTCAGCACTTCCTGCTATAGGAAGTAAGGAAGAATTATCAGCATAATCTAATTTAGAATAAGTGTTTATCAGTGCGGATGTAGCTATTGTGGCGCCAAGACTATGGGCAACTATATTAATGTCAATACCTTTATTTAAAGAATCTAAAGCAGATATGATTTTGCGAAGGGTAATTGCAGCATAATAACATCTATTGCTATAACTTAAAAATAATTTACCATTTTTTGTATAAGAGTCAATATTTTTGGTTGAAAAATCTTTTTGTTCCAGGTCCTTATGTTTTGCATTGTTGCTTGGCCAGTAAACCGGAATTAGCAATGTATGGGCCATATCCGCTTTTAAAGTGTCTTTTAAAAGTTTATATAATGTAATTGCTTGTAAAACAGCTAAGGAATAGGGCACATTATAGCCATGAACAAAAAATACCACTTTATTGAACTTTTCATTTTCGATCCTTCTATTCAGATCTGTTATTAGCTTGCCGGTATGATACTTGTCCCATTCATCAAAAAAAGTATTTTTTTTACCATCATCTGATGCCGAATTCAATAAACCTGAATAAACTTTATTTAATTTTTTTTCCTCCACTTGTTTTAACAGGGCATTTTTATAATTATAAAATTGCCGGGAGAAAGAATGAGAAGTTAGGTACTTATAATTTTTCTTTTTTCCTTCGAAACTTTCTTTTGGTATTACCTCCAGGATCTCATTTTCGGGATATACACAACCATAACTATCTAATTTAATTTCGAACATATATTTTTTCGAATTGGGGTCAAGAATTGAGGCAACATCCTCTTTAAAATACATTCCCCAGTTATCTGTCATTACCTTTAGTACAGGTTTGCTATAAACGAAATATTGTTTTATTTCAGTTTTTGGTTTTTTCTGGGCATAATAATTATAAAAAATGCTCACAAATAAAAATAAGGTAATTGTTCTTGGTTTCATGTGTTTAATTTTTAATAATGGCACGTTGTGATTTTTTGGTTGTATTAGCAATGTTTAAAATAGGAATATCGTAACACAAGCTTATGGCTATTCGATAGGTGTCAAATAGTTTACCACCTTCGTTATTAAATGTTCGTAATTGTGGCGTATATTGTATACCTGCATTAATAATTAAAGGCAAACGCGGGATGCCATAACCGAAAAAAAAGCCCGGTGCAATTACCTGCGAAAAATTTACTGTTTTAGGCAATGCTTTTGATGTATCGTGAGAAAAGCGATAAGATACTACAGCGCCAATATCCAGGATAATTAATGAAGTACTAAAACTGCTTCCTTTAAAAGATTTTATGTTTCCTTTTTTATTGATGTAAGCCGGGAATTTACCGGCCCAGTTACATGTGTATTTTGTACGGCCGGCCCACGAAAAGCTAATGCCAACAGGAGCTGTTATACCCGAAACAATATTACTTATACTATCTTTGGAATAAGGTTGATTGCCTTTACCCACGCGGGTTTCAACCCCTGTATAAATACCCGGATAAGCGTTGATGTCCCAGCTAAAATGATTATAACGTTTAATTCTGTACGATTGGGCAGGTTCTGCATATTTTTCAATTATCTGGCTTAACTGGCCATCTTTTGCTTTGGCTACATCTGTAAAAAAATTAAATAATTTTGAAACCTCTCTTCTCGAACCGCTATATGAGTTTTTATTCTGTAATTTTTTCTCAGTTGCGACAAAACACATAAAATTCGGATTTTTATCCAATGCCAGCTGCCGGAGGTGTAATTTTCTTATCCCGTTAAGTTTAACGGCAAACTTCCAGTCTTGGTGATGGAAAGAAAACATGAAAGGGTGCTTCCATGGATGAAATTTATAGATCATTGCGTTTTGACTAGGGTCTATATAATTATATGATAGGATATTGTTTTTATGAGAATTAAAAGCCCAGTTAAAAGCTTTGGAATGCCAATTAAAAAATCTGCAGCCGTTTAAGGTATTTGTACATATTAGGTCCTGGCTTAACTTACTCATATAAAGTGGGTTTGTGAAAAAATCATGTACTTTTTTAAAATCGGTTATTTTAATACTGCTATCCCCTTTATATTGAGAAATTTCTTTTTCTGTCGCATAATGTCCATCGGTACAAATGCCATTTATTTTTAGATCAAAATTTGGCAACTTAAATCCAGGTAATTTAATCTCATAGCAATTTAAAAGATCGAGTAGTTGCTGCGAATGAAATATTATATCCTGTATATTTTGGTCACTCACCGCTGCTTTGGCTTTCAGGTAAGTAGTATAAAATGTATTGTTAAGCGCAAAAGAATCTTTAGGGTAATGCATAAGGTTATGAACATCTTCAAATACCCGCGCGATATTGCGTTTATAAACTGTCATATCTACAATTGCTTTGTTATTTGACCTATGGCTTTGCCAGTAACTATCCAGTCTGTGCAAACTATAAAATAATTCTTTGAAGTTGCCTTTAAAATCTTTAAACGCTACTTTGTTTAAGAAAAAATCGTTTAAATTATTTATCTTAAACCGTGTTTTTAATAATGTATCAATAAGTGGCTTGTCTTTTTCATAAATCAATGCTAACGATAGCTTTAAAATAGTGTCATTCTGTTCATCTATATTAATAAAGTCGGGTCCAATCCAGGTATTTTGCGCACTGTCTTTTTGCTGAATATTAGAATAATATTTATTTACAAAATTGAGAAGCTTTAATACATAATTAAAATTTTTATCAGAAGGCTCTTTATCCGCATAATAACCTATATTGGTTATAAAATCAACGCCAACACTTATATCATCAAAAAAATCTGTAAAATCTTTATGCTTTTTAATTGTACTGTTCTCATTGCAAAAACCGCAGTCAACTATATTGTCGGGCATTTGCGCGAGGTCTAAGGCAATTGCTTTTTGGGTAATAGAGCCAAATTGGGCGGCCTGGCCGGGAGTGTATCCGGCTAATTCTTTAACGGTATTTTTAAATAAGCAAGGTAGTGGTTGCAACTTATCAATGTTTTTATTTACATGTTCAACAAAAGCAATTACCGATTCTTCTTTTACTCTGCTAACTAAAAATATGGCCAATGCATCTACAATATCACTTTCTGATGGCAATTTGACTGGGCCTTTTAAAGCGCTTATACTTTGTATTTCAAATACGTTATTGGTGTTTAGGTTTACTTTAGTATCGGCAATAAGTGATTTAAAATAAGAATTAAATTTAATAGTAGTAGGAGAGGTTGAGGAAGTTCTAATTGAGAAATTTGTACGCGACATCGAATATAACGAATCGATTAGTAGTTTAAAGGTTTTGTGGCTACTGGGGCGATAGACATTAGTATCTTTTAATTGCTTAATAATACTATTAAAGGTACCTGTTAAATCAATTCCATTTGATCTCAGAGAGTCCTTAAGAATGTTTCCATTGTTTAAATTATTTATATTAACGGTATTACTTAATGCTGCTGTTATAATAGTGCTCTTTGATAATACACTATCCATATAACCTTTTAAAAAATCGGATTTAAAATTAAAAGGATTAAAAAGATCGATTTTTTTTGCCCCTTTAACAGTTTCCACATACTTTAGTACTTCTTTTAGAAGAGGGTCTAAGCTGGCAGGTTGATGTTTTAAGTTTTGGATTATTTCTGCAGATTGTAAAGCATTTTGACCGCGACTTTGCGCAATAATAAACATAAAAGTTAACAGGTAAAATAGTTTTTTCATGGCACACTTATATCAATATGGTTTAATTAAGTCTTATTTTTTATCTTTTTTTTTCTTTCTTTTTTCAATCTGTTCAAGATATTCCTGTCTTTTGTTCAATTGTTTTTTTATCTGGTGTTCCAGGTTGATTTTAACCCATATATATTCTTTATTATTTTCATAGTCCTTAATGGTCTTTTTTTCTAAGAGGTCGTAAAAAAAATCATTTGACGCCACGTTTATAATTGTGCCTTTGCCGTTCTTTTTCGAAATACTATCATATACTGCTATATCGTAAATGGGTACAATTTTGTGGTTTTTATGAAACCATCTGGAGGGGTGTAGAATGGGATATTTAAGATTTAGATTCGTATCTAAAGCAAATCTCTTTCTCGCTTTAAAATAACTGTTGTATAAGCCGCCCTTGAAATAAAATGTATAACTTTCAAGTTTATTAATGTTCTCTTTAGTTGCAAAATATACCCAACCGGTACTTTGATTTGAAAACATTGTTGAATCTAAATAAATATTAAAAGGGCTGCTGTATCGTCTTAAAGATTCCTCTGCCAGAATTTCTTTTTTTCTTTTATTAAACCAGTCTTCAAATCCTTTTTGTTTATAGATTTCAAGATTGTAGCTACCCATCAGGATCGGATCTGGGTTGTATTTTTTGTATTCAAATAATTTTGTTAATAGAGTACAGCTGTCATTTAATTGAAATATTTTTCTTTCTTCAATTTTGTCGCCTTTTTTCCACATTTTAGGTGCACATAAACTTATAGTGTCGGCCCCTACAGATGAAGTTGAGTAGTAATAAATACTGCAATAAAACGGAATTCCCCAGCCATCTATATTTAACGCCGGGTTTGAAAAGTTGTTTTTTTCGGCTAAAGGTATAAGATCTTTCAGATAAAAAGCATCAGATTGGTAATATGTTCCCAGGTTGGTATTAGGGTTAAGTGTGTCAAAATAATAAAGTACATACGCGTGTTCAAACGAAAAAGAAGTGTTGTATTCAAAGCCTTTTTCTGTGATTTGGCGAATGCCCCAATATCCAAAACATGACCTTATTTTATCTTTCTTATAGCGTGGAGTTTCTTTAATAAATTTTTTTGATCTTAAATAATACGTATCTCCTTCTTTTTGCTGGCTGAAGCAAATAAAAAGCGAACACACAAACCACGCAGATAAAAAAAATGTAATAAGATTTTTCATTTTTAATATGAATTTATTACTGTACCGGCTCCTATTATCATCCTTCCTGCATCATGAGGAGGAACTTTGTAATCAAAATGATGCAATTGGTCTTTTCTTCCTTTAGTATCGCGTAATGAAACATTCCTGGATATCGACATTGAATTATGGATAAGGTGCTGTTGTAACCCATTAACAAGGCCGCCTGCCCATCCAAAATAGAATTGCAAATTGGTAAACCCGCTTATATTATTTGTAAGAGAATTTGTATTGTTGAAAGGATGTTCGAATACAAAAAAATTTCGCGAATTATTCAAAGATTTTTGTCCCGGGTCCTGGTAGGCGTATTTCTCCCTTAGTGTTTTAGACCTAAGTCTAAAATACGGCCTTTTTCCTGGCGAGCCTACGTCGGGGTAATCCAGGTAATCGGGATAACTAGTGCCTGTATAAGTTTCAGTATAAAATTTTATTTTGTAAAAATGGTTTACTCTAAACTGAATATTTCCTCCGCCTGTATAATACCTGTCGCGGTTATCTGCTAAAAATTGAAATGCACCCCATTCTGTAAAAACAAGGTAGTCTTCAACCACGTTTAATAAAAAATCTGCACTTTTTATTTGCATATATAATAAATGTTGAGACCTGTTACGGGGTGTAACAATATTAGAGTTTCTGCCTTTTGGCATTGTAATAAAAGTTGTTCCCAAAGTAAATGCATGCAAAAAATTATTGCCAATTACCGATGAGTATCCAAAATACATTGGATTTAATTCTTCATAATATAGATAGCGTTTTTTACTGCCTACAGTTAACATGGGTGAAAATGCTATGGTAGCCAACCACCAATTTGGATTATCTTTTAGTTTTATATTCTTCCTATCAGACCACCTTTTGTAGCTGCCAATATTATTTTTTCCCAGCATAAAATTTAAAGAGGCGTTCAATGAAGCTTGCCACCATGAAGTATTATAGGCAAACCCAGATGCCAATGACAACCCGTATCCACCTCTAATAATAGAATAGATAGATATCTGGCCGCCAAGATGTGGTTTATTTGCTGAGTTACTATAAAACATATTGTTCGCGTTAACAGCAATTTTCTTGTCAGAATCGCTTTGTGAAAACAACTGTATTACAATAATGGAAAGTAAAATTGAAAAGACGCGCTTTTTCATTCTTTAATTTTTCGACTTGAATTTTTTTACCAATTCTTTAAATCTGCGGACTTTTGATAATCAAAATCAAAAAGCGCAAACAAAACACAGTATTAAATATATAACTATCCCAATACAAAAGCATCTACAACTATGTTTAAATTTGATTAGTTAAAATAAAAGGTTCGGTATACCGTACGTATTTTCTTAAAAAGTAAAATTCTTAACTTTAAATTGCTTTTCACAGGGCAATAAAATTTAAAATTGTGTAAAAAAAACCCCTTTCTGGGGTTTTGTTTTTTATGCCGTATAATATGTATGACCAATACCAACGGTAGATCTTATGTTAAACTTGTGGCATTATATTTTCTTTTAACAAATGAGTTTAACTCATTGCAAAATATGGAGTCTCAAAAAACAAAACAGTATGTGATCTCAAAAAATATGGACGATTATTTTTCGGGGGTTGCAGATGCGTTCAAATTTATGGGTAAATTTTTCAGGCAAGTTGTAAAACCACCTTATCATATTAAAGAAGTTATTAATCAATGTTATGAGATAGGGTTAAAAGCATTGCCTCTTATTACTCTTACCGGTTTTATTACCGGTTTGGTATTTACAAAACAATCCCGTCCTTCTTTAGAATCATTTGGGGCTACCTCGTGGCTGCCTTCATTGATTTCTATTGCTATTGTAAGGGCATTGGGTTCGCTGGTAACAGCGTTGATATGTTCTGGTAAGGTAGGCTCAAGTATTGGTGCAGAGTTAGGCTCTATGCGAGTTACCGAACAAATTGATGCCATGGAAGTTTCGGCCATTAACCCTTTTAAATACCTGGTGGTTACAAGGGTTTTAGCTACTACCATCACGGTACCCATACTTTCTTTATACTGCAGTTTTGTTGGTTTACTTGGTTCTTATATTAATGTAAACGCTCATGAGTCTACCAGCTTTATCAGTTTTTTTGAGCATGGTTTCGAAACCATTCTTTTTTTAGATGTATTTACTTCGGTTGTAAAATCAATTGCTTTTGGTTTTACTATTGGTGTGGTGGGTTGTTATAAAGGGTATAATGCCACGCAGGGTACCCAGGGGGTTGGCAAAGCCGCAAACCAGGCGGTTGTGTTATCTATGTTTCTTGTATTTATTGAAGAGGTGGTTATTGTACAAATGAGCAACTGGATCCGTTATTTTTAATATGGAGAGCGAAACAAATAAAAACAACAAGCAGGAAGCCGTTATTTCTATTAAAGGGTTACATAAATCTTTTGGAGAATTGAACGTATTAAAGGATATTAACCTGGAGGTGTTTAAAGGTGAGAATGTTGTAGTACTCGGGCGTTCGGGCTCAGGTAAATCTGTTTTAATAAAAATTTTAGTAGGCTTATTAAGACCCGATAAGGGAGAGGTAAAAGTTTTGGGTAAAGAGGTAGATAAATTGTCGCCAAAAGAGCTGGATGAGCTCCGTTTAAAAATTGGATTCTCCTTTCAGAACAGCGCTTTGTATGATAGTATGAATGTATATCAAAATCTTGCTTTTCCCTTAACCATGAATTTTAAAAAAATGAGCAGGGCAGAAGTAGATAAAGCCGTTGAAGACGTGCTGGATGCGGTTGGTTTAAAAGACAAAATAAAGGCTTTGCCTTCCGATCTCTCGGGCGGACAAAAAAAACGTATCGGTATTGCACGCACACTTATATTAAAACCCGAAATTATGTTATATGACGAGCCAACTTCGGGCCTTGACCCGATCACCAGTATTGAGATAAATGAACTTATAAATAACGTGCAAAAAAAATACAATACAAGCTCAATTATAATTACGCACGACCTAACCTGCGCTAAAGAAACCGGCAACAGGGTTGCTATGTTACTTGATGGTAAATTCATTAAGGTAGGCACATTTGAAGAAGTGTTTGAGTCGGATGACGAACGCGTGAAAAGTTTTTACAATTACAATTTTATAAAATAATGTTATGAACGAAACATCAAATAAACGATCGGTTAAAGTTGGCCTTTTTATTTTTATAGGCATCGCTTTTTTGGCGGCAGGTATTTTGGTTATTGGCAATATCCATTCTACGTTTTCAAAAAAAATAAAAATAACTACTTTTTTTAATGATGTTAATGGCCTGCAAAAAGGCAATAATATCTGGTTTTCAGGAGTAAAGATCGGAACGGTAAAGAAAGTAGAATTTTATAATACCTCGCAGGTAAAAGTAACGATGAATGTTGAAGAGGCCTCGCAGGAATTCATCCGTAAAGATGCAAAAGTAAAAGTAAGCACCGATGGATTAATAGGAAACAAAATTTTGGTAATATATGGTGGCACGGCCTCTGCCGGGCAAATTGTGAGCGGTGATACGTTGGGGGTAGAAAAAACAATTTCAAGTGATGATATTATGAACACGTTGCAACAGAATAATAAGAATGTGCTGGATATTACCAATGATTTTAAAATTGTGAGTAAAAAACTGGCAGAAGGCAATGGTACTTTAGGAAAACTGGTAAACGATGAAACCGTTTACGATAATATTGATAAGATGACCAACTCATTAAAGAACGCCTCGCGTTTGGCAGAATCACTATTAGCCTCGGTATCGGCTTACAGTGCCAAATTAAATAAAAAAGGTACCCTGGCTAACGACCTGGTTACTGATACAACAACTTTCAGGTCAATAAAAGCAACAGTTGAACAACTTAACAGAATTTCGGATACGGCTGAAGTATTTATTGCAGAATTAAAACAATCGGCAGCAAATCCAAAAACGCCTTTGGGAGTATTACTTAAAGACGAAGAAGCCGGGAGTAACCTGAAAGGAACGATCAAAAATCTTGAAGGAGGTTCTAAACGCCTTAACGAAGATCTTGAAGGGTTACAACATAGTTTTTTACTTCGCCGTTATTTTAAGAAGAAAGCGAAAGAGGAAAAAAAATAAACATCAATTCAGGTTTAGTTTTATTGAGTTTAATTTGCTGCCGCTTTGGGTAAACACAACGGTATTGCATTCTTCTTTAAGCTCATTAAAAATAGTCCAGTTGCCATCAATGTCAAAATCAATTTTCTTATTTTCGTTTTTCACTACATATAAGGTCGTTTTTCCAAATACCTGTGATTGGAGTTTTAACTTGAAAATAAGTTTTATAAAAAAAGTGTAATGATCTGATAAGATTTTAGCGTCGTTATTGAAATCTAACAACAGCGGGTGTTTTGCTTTTACCGGCCACATACAACGAATGGTTCCGTCGTTATTAGCTATGTAATAGAATTGTTTTTCTTCGCTTAACATTGAAAATTTAACTTTTGTTACGTTGTAGCCCAGTTGATCGAATATTTGTTTCATGTTTTCCATTAATTAAAATTGTTTTCAAATTCTTTTACTTTCTCTATTTGGTTGTTATTGTTTATTGTTCTTTTATCGCGTATATCTATAGTTACCCTGTGTATCATGCTGCCTGTAATTGAGCCAAAACATCCTAAGATCCCTTTGTTCAGATCAGGTACCAGTTTGTCTGAATTTCGGTTATTTAATACATCTTTGCCAATGGTTATAGCAACACCTGCAAACATGCCAACTAAAGGACTTAAACCATCTAAATTTGTTTTTTTGTACAGCAGTTCACTCACCGACATCGAAGTGCCCATTGCTAAATAAAAATGTTTAGCACTTGTAACATGAGTTTGGCCTGTAATCTTTAAACTCAACAGCAAGAGGATCAACGATTTTAGTATTTGTGTTTTCATGGTTTATTGTATTTGCATAATGCTTTACCAACGCTGTGCCGTATTTGCAATATGTTGATTATCAGTATCTTTTGCGAACAATTGAACCTTTATAATTCCGCTGGCTGGAAGGATTTTCCAAAAAGAGGAAATAAAAAAAGCCCTGCGGTTTAATACCGCAGGGCTTTTTTTACAAAGTAGATTAGTTTTACATTTCGTTTTGATTTAATTGAAGAACAACTGTGTTAAGTGTATCGGTCAACAACGTAATATTCTCCTTCATTAAGTTTGAATCATTATTTTCTTTTGCGTCTTTTTCAATAGTTCTTACAACATCTTTTAAAGAAATTATTCCCATACCATCAATACTTGGTTTAATTCGGTGTGCGATCTGGTAAACGGAATTAAGATCTTTTTTGTTATAAGCCTCGTTGATCTGCGTTACTGATGGCGTAGCCTGGTCAATAAAGATGCGGATCATTTTTTGCAATTGATCTTTTTCGTGTCTTACTATTGCTGATAATTTTTGAAGATCGTATAATTGTGTTCCCTGCATTGTTTCAGATTTTTTTTCGTTTATAATCGGTATTATTTTTTCTTTTGGTTCCGTAATTTCGTTGACAGATGTTTTAACGTATTTAGAGATCGTATTAAGCAGATCATCTTCTTCAAATGGTTTAGTTACGCAATCGTTCATGCCAATTGCAAAACATTTTTCAAGCTCGCTCTTAAAAGCGTTAGCAGTTAATGCAATTACAGGTGTTGTAAGTTTAAGCGAATGCCTAATGAACTCAGTTGCTTCAAAGCCATCCATAACAGGCATTTGCAGGTCCATTAAAATAATATCAAATTTATTTTCATTTAAGATATCGATCGCCTCTTTACCGTTAAAAGCTTCGGTAACCTGGCATTGAAACCTGTTTAAGGTATTTATTGCCGATGCCCTGTTAAATTCGTTGTCTTCAACCAATAGAATTTTTGTACCGCTTATATCTTTTAAAATATCTATTTCATTATACGATTCAATTTTATCTGTTTCGCCAATTGGCAGATCAAAAACAACTTCTATGATCGTTCCTTCATTCTTTTTACTTTTTACATTAATTGTACCATTCATTAACTGAACGATCTCATTGGTAATAGCCATTCCTAAGCCAGTGCCACCATATTTCCTGGAGGTTGATGAATCTTCCTGCGAGAATTTTTTGAATAAATTATTCTGGTAAGATTCATCCATGCCTATGCCTGTATCTTCTACAGAGATCGATATAGTATGTGACCCAGCCTTGATTTCTTTTATCTTGCATTCTACATAAACACCGCCGTTACTTGTAAACTTTAAAGCATTACCAATTAAATTAAGCAAAACCTGGCGTATACGTGCAGAGTCGCCTATATAGGCATTGTTTTTTATCTCGTTGGTATCAACGCCAAAGAAGATGTTTTTTTCTTTTGCTTTGGTAGCCATAATTAGTTTTACATTCTTAACGGTGTCTTTTAGGCTGAAATGATGCTTTTCAAGGCTTAACTCACCTGCCTCTATCTTAGAGATATCCAATACGTTATTCAATACCGAAAGTAAATGTTGCGAAGCAACAGAGGCATTATGAACATATTTTTTTTGCTTATCCATTAATGGCTCGTATGACAGTTCACGGATCATACCAATAATACCATTTAAAGGTGTTCTGATCTCGTGGCTCATGGTAGCCAAAAAGGCTGCTTTAGCGCGCGATGAAGCTTCGGCTTTTTCTTTTTCTATTTCAAGAGCTTCCTCTAGTTTCTTTTTTTCTGTAATATCAAGGTGAATGCCAATAGATCCTATAACATTGCCTTTATCGTCGTAATTTGGCGCACCGCTTATCATCCACCAACGTAATTCGCCCTGTTTGTTTTTTGTATGAACTTCGTACATATCAGCAATACCTTGCTGCCTCTGTTTGGTTTTTTCAGCCAAAAGATCCATATGAGAATCGGTTGCAAATAATTCAGAAGCTTTTTTTCCGATAAGCTCTTCAGGCTTGTAACCGGATAGCACAGTAAAACCGGGGTTGGAGAATTGGATATTTTGATCAAGGTCTACTTCCAGTAATCCCAAATTCATGTTGGTAATTATGTTCAGGTATTTTTCTTTTTGCAGGTGTATGTTCTTTTCAAAACCAATTCTTTCTGTAACATCAATTGCCAAAGCGGTAAATTCAAACTCATCGCTGTTTACTTCTGTTAGCTGCACACTTTGGCCAAGCCACCTTTCTTCACCTGCTTTGTTAATGATTGGAAATTCGTAATATGTAGTGCTTTTTCGTTGCTGTAATTGTTTTACATAAAAAAGTATGGCGTCTTTTCTCTTGTCTTCCCGAATCAGTTCTATGTAGCGTATGTTCTTTAACTCTTCTTTTGTATATCCTGTAATTCTTTCTGCTACAGCGTTGGCAAAAATAAAAAAACCTTCTTCATTTGTCCTGTAAATTATATCGGTTGATTTTTCAACAATGCTGCGATACCTTTCTTCGCTATCCATAAGTGCCTGCTGGGCTTTTTTCTGTTCGGAAGTATTATGAGCAACTTTTAAAAAACCTATAATTTCATTATCCGAGTTTTTAATAGGTGATACAGAAAGCTGAACTGGTAAGCGCTCTTCGTCCTTTCTTATAAAGGTGCATTCTGTTGTATCAGTAATATTTTTTTTGGCTTTAAATAGAAAAACATCGTCGTTGGGTACTACTTCGTAGCCAAATTCTTTGGATAATTCTTCTGCTTTATTTATTATTTCATCCTTGTCGTGAAAAAGAGAACCGGTAAAATGGTCAATAACCTCTTCGGCAGCATAGCCCAGCATTTTTTCGGCACCCTTATTAAAAGATTTTATAATGCCTTTTAAATCAGTATAGATGATCGCGTAATCTGTGCCATTTAAAATTGCATTTTGTATATTGGTTGTTTCTTTTCTTTTATTGATCTCTGCATTTAAATAATCTACTATCACCAGCAGATCATTGTTTTCGAATTCAAGTGTAAAGTCACTTTCTTTAGTAATATTTTTAACGGAGTTTTTTAATTTTTCGATAGATAGTTTTTTAAGCTTATATTCTGCTTCAAGGTCAGTATACAATGTTCTGTATTCGTTCTCTGTTAAAGCAAAGGCATGGTTTAAGAGCTCGTGGTCTCTGTCGTAAGAGCTATACGAATCGCTAACTGCAATAAGAAAATCTTCAAACGCGGGGTCTTGAATAAAACCCTGCGGAAAATATTTTGTTATTTGTTTTTGAAGTAGTTTATGATGGCTCATAGCTCCCGTTTTTAAATAGGTTTATACTTATTGGTCCAATCTTATTTCTTTTTTTTGCAACATGTTATATATCGTTGATTTACCTACATCCAGCCTTTTCGCAACTTCTACCACGTTTTGATCGTATTTTTTAAGAAAAAAGGTGATGATATCTGCAGTATAATCTTTAAGTGTTTTTTCTTCCGCGGTAAATAGCTGGTCAGATTTGATGGTATTAAATACAATATCTGTTTCGGTTATTTCGTTACTGTCGCACATAACACAAGCAAGGTCGATAACGGATTTTAGTTCGCGTACGTTGCCCGGGTAATTGTATTTTAGAAGATGATCTTTTGCCGAATTTGAAAAGCGCAAAGGTTTTGTTTTGTTTTCCTTTGCAAATTCATCAGAAAAGTGTCGCGCCAGGATCAACACATCATTTCCCCTGTTTCTTAATGGGGGTAACTCAATGGGCAAACCAATTATCCTGTAAAAAAGGTCTTCACGAAAATTTCCTTTTTTTACTTCTTCCAGTAAATTTTTATGTGATGCCGTAATTAAACGCGCATCAATTTTTATTTTTTCGTTACCGCCAACCCTTACAATTTCCCTTTCCTGTAACACGCGCAAAATTTTGCTTTGTAAATTCAGGTCGAGTTCTGCAATCTCATCTAAAAAAATGGTGCCACCATTAGCTTCTTCAAATTTTCCGATCTTGCGGCTTTGCGCGCCGGTAAAAGCCCCTTTTTCATATCCAAACAATTCACTTTCTATTAACTCCGAAGGGATAGCAGCCATATTAACGGCTACAAATGGTTTTTTCTTTCTCTCGCAATTAAAATGTATGGCTTTTGCAATTACCTCTTTACCGGTGCCGGTTTCGCCGGTGATAGAAATATTAATGTTTGACCTGATGGCTTTTTCAATTAAGACAAATGTTTTTTTCAAAGCATCACTTTGGCCAATAATAGTTTTTTCAAAACTAAATTTTTGCCCGAGTTGTTCTTTTAGTTCTTCTACTTCTTGTTTAAGGCTTTGATTTTCCCTTATCTTTAAAATAGAATTCCAAAGCATTTCTTTTGTATTATCATCTTTTATGATATAATCTCTTGCACCTTCCTTTAAGAATTTTACGGCAATGGAAACGTCTTCCTGGCCGCTGATAACAATAATGGGAATTGTTTTATTTATTTCCTGTATTTTTCCGAAGAGGATATCGCCGGTCATATCGGGTAATCCAAAATCAATACTAATAACATCTGGTTTTAAATGCAGGTTATTAAGGCATTCTTTACCGGTGGTAAATACATTAACTATGTAATCCGGGTTAAGAGATAAATGTTGTTTAAGGATCTCTCCGAACCATGGATCATCTTCAACTACAAAAATTTTAAAACTGCTCATATTTATCTTTTTTTGGAATTTTTCTTTAATATGGAAAATTCCTGTTTCTGGAATAAAGGTATAAGCTTGTGATCTGTAATAATTTACAAAAATCTGGAAAATCTTACATAGGTAAATTTTGGAATATCTAAATTGGAAGGAATGGGGTGTAAAGCCGTACGTTTTTGAGAAATTAAGCCCTTCGCTTAAAAAAAGGATCTATGGTAAAGTAGGCAAGGGCCGGAAAAAAATGCATTGGAATGGCCAGGCCAATGAACATTTCGGGAAATTCTATATCAAGCGGAAGTTGAAAGGATAATACGCCAATAATACTGGCAAAACTTAAAATAAGAACCAGTAAATTGTAAGCGCCGGTTAATTTATTGCCTTTCCATTTAAAGATAATAAAATGACCAAGGGCAATAAGCATACAGGCAAAGGTGCAGGCGCCAAAAATAGAAGCCGTATTGACTACCCGACTAAAATCAACATAAAAAGATTCTTTATAAATGATATTGTAAATAACAGAGGCCACACCCGAAAGTGCGGCCCCTGTTAATGCCTGTAGCAAAAATTTTTTCCACATATTATTTTGTAACCGGTATGTTTAATTCAATATCAAGACTTTCGGGTGTTCCGCCTCTTGTGATATTAAATTCTTTTGGAGCTATTGTAAATTTACCATTAAAAACATCTTTAGAAAAAGTAAAAGGAAATTTAACCTCCTTGGTAACCCCTTTTAACGTAAGGTTACCGGTGGCTTCGTAAGCATCGCCTTTTTTTGCAATTGCTGTAGAAACAAAAGTAATTACCGGATATTTACCCGTATCAAGTGCTTCCGATTCTTCGGCATGTTTATTCATCATACCGTTACCGGTATTGATAGTTTTTGCGTCTATAGAAGCAGTGATCTTTGATTTTTCAGGACTGGCCTGGTCAAAAGAGATGGTTGCCGTTAAACCTTTCATAATACCGTGCACTTTACCGCCATCAAATTTTACAGAATAATCATCTTTTATTTTCCAGTTAACCGATTCGATAACTGTAAACGCCGACGCAACTAAAATAGTTGTGGCACCTAGTAGTAATTTTATATTTTTCATTTTTTTGTTTTAGTTTTTATAAAGGTAAAATAAATAAGCAATAATGCCGGGCGTTTATAATTTTTTCACATTTATTTTATTACCGGTATATCCAGTTCAATGGTTATTTTTGGAGGCGTTCCGGGCATAGTAACATTAAAATCTTTTGGTACTATTGTAAACGAGCCATGGAATGTTTCTTTTAAAATGAATGGAAATTTTTCTGCATGGTCTTTCTTACTGTCAAAAGTAAAAGGCAGCTTTATTTCTTTGATAACTCCCTTTAAAGTTAAATTGCCTGTGGCCTCATATTTTGCATCCGCTATTTTTTTAACCGACGATGATACAAAAGAAATAACTGGATATTTATCTGCCTCCAGGGCTTCTTTGGCGTGGGCCGTGCTTTGATCGTTACCCGTTTTTACAGTTCTGGGATCAATAATGGCAAATATTTCTGATTTTTCAGGATGCAGTTCGTCAAACAATATGGTTGCCTTTAAACCTCTGAAAGAACCGCCGTCCCATTTTACAGAATAACTTTCTTTTATTTTCCAGCTAATTGCCTGTAACGCTGTAAATGCCGAAGCCAATAAAATAATAATTATGCTAATAAGTAGTTTTACAGTTTTCATATTGCGGGTACGTTAAAAATAAATCCAACACCAAAAACATTCTCTATGACCAGTTCCTGGTCTTCTTTAAGGTATTTACGGATCTTGGTGATAAAAACATCCAGGCTGCGGCCTAAAAAATAATCGTTCTCTCCCCAAAGTTCTTTTAGCAGATCTTGGCGCTTTATAACCTGGTTGCGCCTAACGCAAAGGTAATGCAATATCTCGCTTTCTTTTTCGGTGATGCGTTTTGTTTTGCCGTTAATAGTTAAAGATTGGTTATTGGGATCGAAAATATATTTACCAATAGAGATGGGTTCATTTCCGTTCTTTGCTACGGGTGTACGTCGGATAATTGCTTTGATCTTCCACAGCAATTCTTCTTCATCAAAAGGTTTTGTAATATAGTCGTCGGCACCAAGGTCGTAGCCTTTTAATTTATCTTCTTTTAAAGACCTTGCCGTAATAAATATAATGGGTATTCTTTCATCTTTAGCCCTTATCTCTTTTGCTAATGTAAACCCATTTACTTTTGGCAGCATTATATCTAACAAACAAAGATCAAAACTATTAGTCGTAAATACTTTTAGCGCAAACTCACCGTCTTTGCAAAGTTTTACATCAAAGCCTTCCGCCTCGAGATGATCGACTAAAAGAACCCCTAAGTTAAGATCGTCTTCGGCCAATAGTATTTTTAATTTATCTTTATGCATTGGGCAGTGTAATGGTAAACGTTGTTCCTTTCCCTTTTTCGCTTTTTAGCTCGATCTTTCCCTGGTGTAATTCAATTATTTTTTTTACATAGGCCAGGCCAAGCCCAAAACCTTTTACATCATGCACGCCGCCTGTTGGTATCCTGAAAAATTTATCAAATACTTTATAATGATATTCACTGTCAATGCCAATACCGGTGTCTGAAATAGTAACAATTATATTTTGAGCAGCATTGAATGTGTGAACTGATATTATTGGTTTTTCTTTGGAATATTTGATAGCATTATCAACCAGGTTACAGATAGCATTGGTAATATGGGCTTTATCACCCATAACAACAATATTGTTTGCTTTAAGATCCGATCTTATTTGTCCTTGTTTGCTTTCTACTTGTACGCTGATACATTTTAAAGCATCGGCAATAAGATGGTGAAGATCCAGTTCTGTTTTTTGCAAAGGAATTTCACCTCTTTCTAACGCTGTCATGCTTAAAACCTGTTCTACCTGCAATCTCAATTTATCATTTTCTTCAAGTATGATACCTGAGTAGTGTTTTATTTTATCTTCCTGTTTAATATTCGATTCCTTTATCATGAGCTTACCCGCAAGTGCAATATTGGTTAAAGGTGTTTTAAATTCGTGGGTCATGTTATTTAAAAAGTCGGTAGTGTGTTCTGATATTTGTTTTTCCTTCATAAGCGAAAAAATTGTACGCCACGACAGAACAAGTACAACCACTATTAAAATTACAGAAGAGATAAATGGCACACCCATTTCTTCAATAATATATTGATCTTTATCCGGGAATACCAGTTTCAGATCAACCCCTTTGTTACTTTTCATATCTCCATCCTTTATACAGGTGTTATAACAACCTTCCATATTGGCGTTTATGTTATTTGTAAAAAAAGGTTTTTCTGAACCTGAAAAAAGTGTTGACTTTACGTCAAAATAATAGCCTATGTGAACGTTGTAGAGTTTCATAAAATGGTTGAACAGCGAATCGATCTTACGGATCTCCTTTTTACCAACGGATATTTCCATTTTTTTGATCGTAGCCGTATCGGCAGAAATAGCCTGCGCCGTTCTGGAGAGTACCATACTTGCTTTTTCGTTAAATATTTCTTCTTTGATCTTTGCTGTTTCAAAGATCCAGTTTACCTGGATGATGAGTACAATTACCAAAGCAAAAGAAGAGATGGCAATAAAAAGATAAGTTCTGTTAAGGTTCATTTGAATAATTCAAAATTAACCAATTTATAAAGTAAATAACGGACGTTAACAAGTCGTTAACAACCCAATAACCAGTCAATAACAAAATAGTTTTTTCGCTTGGCCTATCTTTGTATTTAAATTACCTATTATGAAAACAAAAGCAATATTATTTTCAGTATTAAACTTATTACTAAGCTGTAAAGAAAAGTCCGGAGTAAACTTACGAATGCCCGCTACGGTTATTACTACGCCGGTTATGAGCGTAAGCCCTAAAGATATCAAATGCCTTAACAGTAAAAAAGCCGGCGTTGATTATGTAAATTATTTAGGATTAAAAGAAGAAGGCTGCTAATTATACCAAGGGTAATTCGTAATTTTTAAATAGCTATGGAGTAGGGCCGGTTGCCAGTAAAAAATTTTGTTTCATACTGGTTGATTCGAACATGGGATCGCTTTCTTTGCGCTGGCCCCCGCCGCTATTACCACCACCCATGCTACCGCCCATGCCGCCACTGGCAGCACCTGTGCCACCACCCATTGTATTGCCCGCCATAGAAGAACTTGCGTTACCATTATCAGTAACCGGCGGGCGTTCAAAACCATTTACAATTACTTTCATAGTAATTGCTTTTGTAACTTCTTTTAGAGAAAAAGCGGTTCCGAATAATTCTGTTAACGGAATTCTAAGTTCATAGGTCATCACATTTTTATTATCCCATAAAATTGCGGCATTTATTCCTGCGCTGTCTTTAATAGGCACCAGGCCTTTTTGAGTAGCAAAACCTTTTACCGATAAATTTACATTTTGTAAAATATAACCGGTTTTTAAATGTTCAATATCTGGTTTTTGCTTTTTATGTTCAGCACTCGGATCTGTATTTTCTTTTTTTACCGTTAACGGAAAATCAATTGTGGCATCGCATTTTAATTTACCTTTTGCCTTTAGCTCTATTTTCATTCCCGCCTCGTTGATCTTTAATTGTGTTTGCTCGTCTTTTGCCTGGAAGCATAAAAACAGATTTGAGCTATCGTTAGCAATGGCAAAAAACAGGTTGGTTTCGTTACCGTAAAATCTAAGAGGCAAACTCCAGTCGTTTGCAATGCCATCTATTAAAATAGGCTTAGCGCGCCATTTTGCTGTTGATTCCTGCGAAAGAAAGCTTAGTGATTGAAGGATGGAACAGGCAACAATTATTTTTTTCATAAATGAGGATCTTTAGGGAAATCTAAAGTTAATAAAATTAATAATGCTGCTAAAGCCCATAAATACTGAAAAGTAAAATAGCAACGCCAATAAATACCAGGGTATGAATAATTAAAAACAAAGCTATTTGCAATTTTTTTATTTATATAGTTTACTGTTTTTAACAAAGCTTTTTGCTTGACATCCCTGTAAACAGGTATTTTACGAACCCTTAATAAAAGAACAGCTTTTCGTTTAAGTTTTTAATTACCTTGCCACAACTCAAACAACAAAATTCTATGAACTTAAACAAAGCTTATTTATTAGGCACTTTTTTTGCATTTTTATGTGTAGCATTCAATAACCCACTTAATGCGCAGCAAGACACTATCTTTAAAATTAACGGCGAAAAAATTGCCTGCAAGATAGTTGAAGTAGGTACTAAAGCCATTTCGTTTAAACGCGCCGATAATATCGATGGGCCGATGTTTATTGAAAATAAGCCTGATATAGCTTTTATTAAGTTTAAAGGCGGACAAAAAGAAGAGATCACTAAAGCAGGAGAAAATGTTGTTTCAAACAATGCCTCTACCGAAATGAATACTGCCACAAATACACAGGCCAACACAACGCCTGTAACAAATGGTAAAGGACCAATAAGCGACGAACATAAAATAATTTATGATGGTAATGGCTATTTTGTGAACGGCCAGGAGATCTCAAGAAAAAATGTAGATCGTTTATTAAGCAGATCGAATAATCCGGCAGTGAAGATCCCGTTTAAAACTGCCAAAACAACCAAAACGGTTCAAAAGATCATTAAGATCACCTCTTTCCCTTCAACTATTGCCGGTATCATTGGCTGTTTTCCAACGTTTGGAAAGGTAATTGATCAGTCGCGTACACCCGAAGGAGTATCGTTTGGTGCATGGGCAGCCGCGGGTTCTACTTTTTTAGGAACTATCAGTTTACCAATTACTTCTAAGATCCTTAAAAAGAAAACCACCAAGCTTTACGATAAAACAATTGATATTTATAACGTAGGAAAAAAATAATAGCCAATAGGCTATTATTTTTTTTGCATTTATTTTTTGCTCGCGGCAGCTTGTTTTATATTTTTAAAAACCGCGTAAATAGCCATTGCGTGGCCATGTCCAAGATCAAAATCTTTTTTCAGCCAGGCTACAATTTCACCTGCTTTTATCCCAGATTTTAGTTTTCCTTTTACAAGAAAACCTTTTTTTTCGCCGAGTTTTTTAAAATCGTCAGCACTGTTACCCGTTTTGGTTTTTATATTATCTAAATAAGCCTGAAAAGACATAATCTAATTTTGTTTTATGCTTTGCATTTTATGATAGGTAGCGTATGATGCAGTTAATATAGAAAATGCTATTACCGGAAATAATAAAGTAATCCCGAAACCATCTACTACCCAAAGACTGATAAAAGCACAGGTAAAATCGAAACCAAAGCCGGCATAAGCCCATTCTTTAATACGCCCTGGTATTTTAGGAATGATAATGACAATAACGCCAAATACCCTAAAAACAACCAGCATCACATCAAAGTACTCGGGATAACCTAAATGTTTAATAGCATTTTTTGCCATTTCGGTTTGCGAGGTTAGCGCGGGAATTACACCTTCGAATAAAAAAATAAAGATGGTTGTTACCCAATAAATGATCTTAACGGTTTTTGGTTTCATATTATTTAATGAGTGATTTATCGTCGTATGAATAATTTAACATCCACTGCACGCCAAATTTATCGCGCAACATACCGCAATATGCACCCCAAAAAGTTTTGTTTGCGGGCATTTCTACTTTGCCGCCAAGTGCCAAAGCATTAAATAATTTATCAGTCTCGGCCTCGCTTTCGGTGTGAAGGCATACATAATTATTATTGCCGAATATTACTTTTTGTTCCATGGTCTCAAGGGCATCGGTAGCCATAAATACTATACCACCAGGCGTTAATAAAGAAATATGCATGAATTTTTCCTGGTCTTCAGGCAACATTTTTTCGCCACCGGGCATTTCTTTAAAACGCGAGTAAATGGTGAACTCGCCGCCAAAAACAGATTTGTAAAAATTCATGGCTTCGCCGGTGTTTCCATTAAAGTTAAAGTAAGGATTGGTTTTTATCATAACATTTGTTTTAAGATTATAACACAAAGGTATTGACAATAATAAACCCCTGTAATGTGTAAATGCGACATTATGAGGTGGGTGATTGCGACAAATACTTTTTTTACATTTGTAACATGATAACAATTTCAGTTTTGGCTTTGCGCAATGTGGTAATGGCTTCCATCAGCGATTCGGTATATGTATTTACCAAGGTAAACGAATTTTTAAAAGAAGAAGGCAAGCAGCCTTTATTTAAGATACAAGTGGTGGGCTTTTCTGATGAAGTGAAGTACGAAAAAGGCTTGTATACGATTCATCCCGACACTGTTTTTGAGAAAGTTACTAAAACAGACCTTATTATCATCCCTTCTTTTACAGGCCATATCACTACTATGACCTATTTAAATAAAGACTGCTGCATGTGGATCTCTGATCTATATAAAAAAGGTGCAGAAGTGGCAAGCCTTTGCACCGGCGCTTTTTTACTGGCTTACACAGGCATTTTAAAGAATAAGCAGTGTACTACGCATTGGGCTTATGCAAATGAATTCAGGTATTATTATCCATCGGTAACTTTGGTGGATGAAAAAATGATCACCGATCAGGATGGTTTATATTCCAGTGGCGGTAGTAATGCTTACTGGAATTTACTAATGCATTTGGTTGAAAAATACACCAATCGCTCTATTGCCATTCGAACCGCTAAATATTTTGTGATAGATCTTGATAAAAATGATCAGTCGCCTTTTGTGGTTTTCCAGGGGCAAAAAGATCATGACGATGAAATTATTTTAAAAGCCCAGAAATTTTTAGAACAAAATTATTTAAAAAAAATTACTGTAGATAAGATCGCTGATAAATTTCATTTAACAAGAAGAACCTTTGAAAGGCGTTTTAAAAAAGCGACGCGTAACACGGTGGCAGAATATGTGCAGCGCATAAAAGTAGAAGCCACAAAAAAACAGTTGGAGGTTGGCAGAAAATCTATTACCGAAATTATGTATGATGTTGGATATATGGACGTGCAGGCCTTTAGAGAAGTATTTAAACGTATTACAGGTATGACACCAAACGAATACCGCAATAAATACAATAAAGAAGTATATTGATCTTTTGTTATAAACAGAAACAAAAAAAGCCTTTCAAAAACTGAAAGGCTTTTTAATTTTTTAACGATCTGTATCAATTCACAACTAATTTTTTGATACACTCGCCTTTTTCAGATGAAACTTTGATAAAATACACGCCGGTCTTTAGTTCGCTTAGATCTAAGTTTTTATCCGTATCTGAATTTATTTTTTGTGAAAGTATGAATTGCCCTGTTAAAGTATAGACCAGGATTTCTCTTATAGATTCACTTGATCTTATGGTTAACTGGTCTTTACATGGATTAGGATATACTTCGAAAGAAATGCTGGCTGAGTTTATTTGTTGAATGCCTGTTGGTGCATTGATGTCAAACTTCCAGGGCTCAATGCCGGTTATACCATTTGTAGCAGAAAAATAAAGCAGGTTGTTGTATTGTGCCATTGCTGAAGGATTTGAGCTCCCGGCACCCATGTTGATATCCGCCATAATTGTAGTGGTTAAAGCGCTTCCCAGTGTTTTGTATAATTCATTTCCATTAGTACCATCATTTGCCGCAAAATAAATTACGCCATTCCCGGTTTGGATAAATGTTGTAGTGATAGTTGTGCTTGATGCAGCACCAGGATTAATGTCTTTTAATAACGCTGTGCCGCCGGTTGTTCCGTCGCTCATCCATAATTCATAACCATTAACACCATCGTTGGCCACAAAAAATAAACCGGATGATGAAGTAAAGATACCCGAAGGGTTTGAAGAACTTGCGCCGGTTTGAATGTCTTTTACCAAAGTGGTTCCTGCGTTCGATCCGTCACTTTTCCAAAACTCGTAACCATTTGCGCCATCTGTTGCCTGAAAATAGAGATTATTATTAAAAGCAGTAAAAAATCCTTTTGCACCCGGCGATATGTTTATAGAATTTCCTGCGCCACTATTTATATCTTTTATTAAAACCGTTCCGGCCAATGTGCCATCGCTTTTCCATAACTCTGCGCCGTTGGCAATGGTAATGGCAGAAAAGAACAGGGTTGTACCAACTACTGCAAAATTAGATGGTACAGAAGTCGCGCTTCCGGCATTTATATCTTTTACTAAAATAGTATTTGCTGCCGTCATATCGGTTGACCAAAGCTCGCTACCGTTAGTGCCATCATTTGCCCTGAATAGAACGGCAGTACCCAATACTGTAAAGTTATTAGGATCTGAGGCGCCTATACCAGGGTTAATGTCTTTTAAAAGAGCGGTTCCTGCCATATTGCCATTGGTTAGCCAAGGTTCTTTGCCATTGGTTCCGTTATCTGCGCTAAAAATAAAAGATCCGCCAAAAGCACAAAAATTATTTGGGCCCGAACTGCCTGACCCGGGGTTTATATCCATAACCATTGCTGTTCCTGCTGCAGTGCCGTCACTTTTCCATAACTCGTTACCGTTAGTGCCATCGTTTGCATTAAATAAAATGCCATTACCATTTAAATTTGCTGTTATAACGGTAATGCCAGACCCGGTTGCACCGGGATTAATATCTTTTACCAGCGAGGCAGTATTTGAAGCAATATCATATTTCCATAATTCTGCACCCGTGGTACCATTATCTGCCACAAAAAAAATAGTATTTATTAATCCGCAAGAAGTAAATAAAGATGGTGATGAATTCGCTGCAGCAGCATTTATATCCTGTATTAAACTTGCTACCTGTGCATTAGCCTGCTGTAATGGCGCAAAGGATAGTGATAAAAACAATGAGGCAGCGAGCTTTGATGTGCGTAGTAATTTTGTTTTCATGGGTTATTTTTTTAATTATTAGTAATGACTTAATAATTAAAAATAGAAAGATATAGGAATAAAAAAACAAAGGATTACAATTCGGCAAAAGCCGGTTACAATTCGGTAAGAAATAATTTGTTATATAAAAATAAAAAAGCAGGGAAATTTCCCTGCTTGTTTTTTTATTTATGCTATTTAAAAATTATTCCTGTTTGCTACCTGTAACAACCTCTGTTGGCTTCACCACACGGTTATATATTCGTGTTACAGTAGTTTGAATGTTACCTGTAATACTTCCTGCATGATTGGTTGAATTGGTAAAAGCAGTAAGGTTGATAGAGTAGTTACCTGTTAACTGGCCGGTTGACTGGTTATAAGATAACGAGGTAATACTTGACGTTGGAATACTGTACAGAGAATAATCAAACTCTTTGTTAGTGCCAAGTGATTTGCTATAGCGGAAGTTGAAGTTAGTAATAACAGCGCTTGTAGCAGTTAATGTTGGTATCGAGAAAGAAATGCTGGCGCCATCTGAACTTAAAACATCAGAAGTTCCTCTGTTGATATAAAATGTCCAGCCAGACGAAGTACTGTCTAACGTTGCAGGCTGCCCGCCCCAGTAATTGGTGTAATTGTAGGTTTCTGTAAAAACAGTATTATCCTGGCGCGTACCTGTCAGTGTTCCTTTGATAAAACCATCTGTTGTTGCGGCCACTACACCTGCCGGTCCTTGAGGACCCTGTGCTCCATCTTTTCCATCTTTTGCTTTTTTACATCCTGTAACTAAAACAGTTGCGCTAATTAGCATTGCTCCTAAAATTTTCATATTTTTTTCTTTTTATTTTATCTACTCACTTTAAGGCTTTTCGATTTTCTCCGTAAGTATAAAAACGTATCAAGCTAATGTTTATTATAAACCCGTTGGCGTTATTATAATTGTAATAACAGAATTTGTTTGAATTTGTTGTACGAAATTGAAAATATTTTAAAAAAAATACTGGCGACTGTGTATTTTCTTTCTCAAAATGATGAGTAAGAGGTTTTTTGGAGAGAATATTGTACAATTTCTGTAAGTTCCGGAACCGTTATAAAAATCTTTTTTTGATACCAAGGCTAATTTAAGCTCGTTCTCATACTTCAATTTCAAACAAACTTAAAACAGAACCGCCGTAATGTGCCGGCAAACCGTCTGTATTTTGTAAATATTGCTGGCAGATATAGTTAAATCCACAGCTGATATAATAGTTTCTCAGGTTTTCGTTATTGCCCCAGGTATCCATACGCACGTATTTTTTTTCTTTTTCTTTTGCGTGGGCAACAGACCATTCTCTTATAACAGCCATCATCCCATTTCCCTTAAATAAAGGATTAACAGCGACGCGGTGAAGATATACGGCTGGTTCTATATCTTTTTCTTTCCAGATAACAGGGTCGTTATATAGAACAGAAAATACACAAGCAATTGTATTGTCTTTCAGTATTTTCCAATTTCTACCTTCCTGTATCTCCGTTTCTATCATTTGCCGGTCAAACTGCGGCCAAAGATCATAACCTTTTTGTTTTTGGTAAGTAATGGCACTGTCAAAAAAAGAAAAGATCAGGTCAAGATCAGTAAGGTTACTGTTAATGATCGTATATTTTTTCATCTTTAAAAAACAGTTATTTGTAATTTTAGATCAAGAGATTAAAGCATCTTCCTGAATATCGTGTACTAATTTAAATATTGGATCATCTAATAATTGAAAAGATTCGATCAATTTTTGCATATCTTCAATAAATGGTATCAAGCTATCAAGGTCTTTTATATTTGTTCGAACATCTATTTCAAAAAGAGCTTTTTTGTACCCTTTTTCCATTATATTGTTTTTAAGAATTACATCCGGAACCGTAATATCTATTATTTGATCTTTTTTTGCCAAAAAATCTTTACAAAAAGTTTTTAATTTAGTTTCGGCTGTGTATATGTCTTCTTCATTATTTTGTAGTTTATGATAGAATTGAACAACATTATTAAATATTTCAAGAAAGGGTTCCAGATCTTTAAATAATCTTAAACGGAACTCCATTAATAGTCTATAATCTTCACTTTTTTGCGGGCTGATACTTTTTAGCGTGTGATAAAACCATGTTGATATTTTTAATTTATGGTCTGCTATCCATGCCGTTTCAATTTCATTTTCTTTTTGTAATTGCTTATATATTGTTAATGCTTCGGTTCGGGAATAAGTTGTATCGTCAAAATCGAATTTTTTAACATTCAAACTACCATCAACAATCTGCTTTATAATAATAATATCTTCAGCGCTTTTGTGATATTTCTTAAGTCTTTGTGTGATCGATTTGTTAAACAGGTCGGTGATTTTTAGTGATAATACATTGGAAATAAAACTTACATCTTCAATTTCCGGAACTACAAAGGTTTGTCCTGCATTGTGATAAAAATCTTCAAACGCGGGATTAAATCTTATATGATCTTCTTTCTTTTTTAAAAAAGTTTCAAAAAGATTGTAGTCAACTATTTTAGCAGTTCCAATATTAAAATCGTTTTCATAAATTTTTAATGTAGCTTTTTCTTGTAATAACTCTTTGCTTTTAAATAATGTCCAGGCGGAAATTTTAATTTCTTCCGTTTTAATATCCGTTTTACTCACATTTTTCATTCTCTCGGTAATTGAGGGGTGAGAGGCCCAAATATCTTTAATTATTACCCTATTTTGGATTATAATTTCGGAATATTTTTTTGTGTCTATCAAAGGCAGCCCATTTTCAATTTCCAGTTTGTTTTCTTTTGCAAGATAAAGCATACTTTGAGAATGTACCTGATAGATATTAGCAGGTAATTTTTCATTTCCTTCATAAAATTCTTTTGCTGTGGAGAGGGAATAATTATAGGCTGTTACTGCAAACTCAATTTTGTATAATGCATTAATAATATTTTCACTTCCGGTAACACTTACTGCAACAAGATCGGCATGAAACTCCATTTCCCGGGACAAAGCCATGAAATTTAAATTGACCAAATCGTAGAGTTTAATAAGTATTTTAAGAATAAATGTAACAAGACTTGTTGTTAAGTTAGCAAAAAAAGAAAGCACACCGTGTACTGAAGCAATAGATTGAAGTGCCTTTGACCAGCCGCTATTATCATACAACAAATTATACAACATTTTATTGAACCGGTAAACATATGAGCCTAGTTTTGTACTACTTTGTGAAAAATGTCCAAATTCGTGAGCCAAAACGGCTTTAAATTCTGAAACATTTAGCGAATTGACTAATCCAAGACCTATTTCTAAATTTTTTTTCACGGGAAAAAACATGCTCAAAAAGCTTGAATTATAAAATACGCATGCATTAACCCCAGGAGAGATAAAAACGCTTTTTGGAACTGGTGCTTTTGTTTCTTCGCAAATAATTTTAATAAATGCAAACAAATCAGGTTGATCTCTTTCTAGTATCTCTATCCTGTTAGGGTCAATATCTTTTTTGATCTTAAATAAAAATTTGATCACAAAAAATATAAACATTATTGCAGTCATCATAATTCCTGCTGAAATCAAAAGAGTGATCCAATGGGCTTTTAGCTTCAATATTTGCAAGGATAGGAGCCCTGCAAGGTAAAATAGCAATACAGCAAAAGCTAAAATCGATAAATAACCCAAAATAAATAAAATAATGCTGGCAAGAACTTTAATTACACTTGATTTGTATTGCTTGCTAACTTCTGTTAATGAAGATATAATGGGTTGTGTTTTTTGTTGCTGAAAATTTGGCATTGTCTATTGGTCAATTTGCATGTTACAGTTTTTAAGAAGTGACAATAACTTATCAGGACTTTCGATATTCATATCAATAAGCCCGATATTTTCTTTCACAAAATCAACTAAAATTTCACTAGGTTCAATGCTATAATCTATTTCCTGCATTTTTTCATTGTGTGCAACCGAATCCATATAGGTAAATAAACCAAAAGGCAGGCCAAGCCAGCCTGATGAGGAAGTTATTTTACTAATTCTCTCTAATTTTTGAATAATTTGATCATTTGTACCAAAAAAAACACTCTGCTTTTTTTTGCTGCCTAAAAAAGGAATTCCTGTTGTAAGTGTTAATATTGTTGCATTTAATAATTTTCCTGTTTCGCCGGTAGTTGGATCCGGTAAGTTTCTGATTATACTAAGGTATTTTTGCAATATCTCGTCTGAAATTCCGCCTTCAGTAATATTAACAGAATTTATTAGCCTATCTGATAAACCTCTTCTTTCAATTTCTTCTTTAAGAACAAGTTTTGCATCTTCGCTTAAATGTACTGCATTATACATTGCAATTTCTACAACCTTTTTATTGGTTAGTTGCTGATAATTTTTCCTAAGTTCTTCCTTATCCATATTTATAAAAATAGCAATTCTTTTTAAATATCAGTTAAGTAAACGAAATAATGCGCTCTGATATTTTAAGGGAGTAATACACAGGTTACATAACCATATTGAATTAGCTACTCTTTTTTCTTCAATATAAATTCCACCCGCCGGTTAGCCTTACGACCTTCTTCGGTGTCATTACTCTCAATAGGTTTTAAACTTCCAAAGCCTTCATACCTTACATTAGTACTTTTAACACCTTTTAAAATAAGGTAATCTGCAACTGCTTTGGCCCGGTTGTAGGATAGTTCTTTATTTTTTTGTTCATCGCCAATGTTATCGGTATGGCCATAAATTTCTATCCGTAATTTTTGATCGGCTTTTAAATAAGCAGAAACAATATTTAATTCAGGATAAGAAGTGGGGGCGAGGATGGAGGCCCCGCTTTGAAAAAGAACTTTATTAAAGACCAATACTTCGTTTGGCGTTATGGTATTTATAGTATCGGGTAAAACGATTTCAGTTTCAACAGAGTCGGGTTTCATATTTGTAAAATATGGATTTTCCGGCGCTTCGGAGGTATCTATCTTTTCTGGAATATATTCGTGAATGCTTACATCATCAAAATAATAGTACGCATCGCGCTGAAATTTTTTGTAGATGGGCGAACTTATTTCGGGAGGAACAGTATTTCCTGTTTTCCATAAGCGTTTAATGTTAAAACTGCCAATAAGCAAAGTGTTTTCGCCGCCCCTGGCTTTATAATGAAGCGTTAATTCATGCCATTCATTGGTTTCCATTCCCACTTCTTCTTCAAGTGGAATATATAGCGGACGAAGATCTGTAATCTCTTCCGAATGTTCGTATTTTACATTACCATTCAAAAAACAAACACCTATCTTATCTACCGCGAGTGGCGAATAATCTGACAGGCTTACATACATGGTAAGCACGTATTCTTTACCACGTTTAAGCGGCGCATTTAGCGAGGTTTGCAAATACTCCCTGTAATAACCGTGCGAAACGGCAAAAACACCGGCGTAACATTTTCCCGAATTTGCTTCCTGCACGCCCATGGCATTATTGGGAACATCTACATGCGAGAGTTTTTTTTGTTTTTTACCGCATTTGCAAAACAGATCTGTTGTGCCGCGGCTGGGCGAGCTCCACGATGTTGAAGCACCGATGGAAGAATAATCTACAGGAATGAATTTGTTGTATTCAAAACTTGAATCTGCAACCAGGTTTTGAGCATTTACCCATGAAACCAAAAACAGAGAAATAAATAAAATAAAAATGCGCATAGTTAGATAATGCTATTATACACATTTTTATTTTAGAAAGGTGAACTAAAAACAAAAAAGTTAAACCCGGGTGAAGCTATTTATTGCAACTTTTTCTTAAAATTTTCCAAATAGCCATTCCAGGCCGATGAGCAGGCATCATAACATTCAATTTCGGGCACCAGGCCTTCGTGTGTAAATGTAACTTTTGTTTTGTCTCCATCTTTTAAAAGGTCAAAACGAATTTTTGTATCGGTCCATTCGTTCACCTCTTTTAAAAAACTGAGATTACTATTTGTTATTTGCCATACAATTTTTTTGCCAGGCTCTAATTCAATTAATTTTTGAGTCGTATCATGTACCCCATCGCCGGCCTTAAATGTAAACGTATCGTTTATCTTTTTACTTTTTCCGGTTATGGTTTCGTTGTATAAGCCAAACCACCATTGTTTAATATCCAACAACATTTCAAATACTTCGGTGGCAGACTTTGATGTTTTAAAACTGAAGCTAAAATTCTCTTTTTTCATATGTTCTTATTTATTTGGTAAGCCCCATTTTTCAACTAATTCTTTATTAAGATCGTTCTCTTTTGTGTTTGGTTTTCCTTTACCTTGTGTAATTAAATTCTTTAAACTGCCTTGTATGTAACTGGTCCAGGCATCTTCACAAACCTGGTAACATTCGTATTCGGGCACTAACCCAATATGTGTAAATGTAAGTTGCGTTTTGCCATTGTTTTCGGAGATCTCAAAAACAATATTGGTTCCTTTCCATTCGCTTTTGTTTTTTGTAAAATTAAAATGGTTCTCTAATACATGCCATACTACTTTTTTATCGGGGACCATTTCGGTGATCTTGATTTTGCAAATATGTACATCTTTATAATTATATATAAATTCGCTGTTAAGAGCATTTGTCTTGCCATTAATGTTTTCGCTCCACCAGCCGGTAACCTCGTTAATGGCGGTAAATACTTCTTTAGCAGACCGGTCTACAGCGATCGTTGTCGTAAAATCTTTCTTTTCCATCTTTTTTAATTTATAATAGTGTTTCGATAACAAAATTACTGTCTTTAATGCCTTTTTGCGGTGTGTAAATCAGACAATTTAAGGGGTTGATTTGGACAACTAAAAAGTTTAATTTTGTTGCAAAATTGAACCTATGAAACACATAACCATACTGGTGCCCGACGGGCAGGTAAACATGGGAACCATGGCAACGATAGTTGGTGTGCTGGAAATATTTACCGAAGCCAATTCGTACAGGAAAAGAAACGGCAAAGAAATTAAATATAAGATACAAACGGCCGGCGTTTCAAAAAAAGTAGGTTTTAGCAAAGGCATGATCATGCTGGAACCCGACGTAAATATTTCTGCGATAAAAAGAACCGATCTTATCATTGTTCCACCATCAGGCATAAGAAACGAGCTTAATGTTGAAAAAGGTAATAAGGCCATTATACAATGGATAGAAAAACATTATAAACTTGGCGCTGAAATAGCAAGTATGTGCTCGGGCATATTTATGCTTGCCTGTTCGGGAATACTAAATGGAAAAACCTGCTCTACGCATTGGGCGCATGCAGAAACATTCAGAAGTGCTTTTCCGGCAATAAATTTAAAAGAAGAAAAACTGATAACCATGGAATCGGGAATATATACAAATGGCGGCGCTTATTCGTTTTTAAACATGGTAATATTTTTGATCGAGAAATATTACGATAAACAAACTGCTATTTATTGCTCTAAAATGTTCCAGATAGATATTGAAAGAAATGCCCAATCTTCTTTTGCTATTTTTTCAGGACAAAAAAAACACAGCGATAACGAAATTTTAAAAGCGCAATCTTACATTGAAAAAAATTACCAGGAAAAGATCTCTATAGAATTTTTATCAAATAAATTTAGCATTGGCAGAAGGAATTTTGACAGAAGGTTTATTAAAGCCACGGGTATTACGCCACTTGATTACATGCAAAGGGTAAAGATCGAAGTTGCAAAACACTCGTTAGAGAGCACGCGTAAAACAGTTAACGAAGTAATGTATGACGTTGGATATAACGATACCAAAGCCTTTAGAGAAGTGTTCAATCGCGTAACGGGTATGTCGCCTGTTGATTACAGATCGAAATACAACCTCGACCGTATAAATTAAAAAAGCCGGGTAAACTATTTTACCTTCTCGTAAGAAAAATTTCTGTCAGTATAATAAATAGTCAAACCTGAAGGATTTCCGTCTTTGTCAATAGTAAATTCCATATAACGATTTGCATCGTCGTTATCGTAAAGAAAACGTGTGTTGCTGATAGGAATTAATTTCCAATCGGGCGGAAAAGGGATGTTTCTATACAGGTTGTTTCCTTTTAAAAGGATCATTATACTATTTGGCGAAGCGCCCGGCCCCGGAATTGGTTTGTATTCACCACAAAATTTTTGAAGTTGCTGGTTTGTAAAATTCAGTGCGCCATTTTGTAGCAGGGTCATTTTATTTTCAAAAGCTGTTATTTGACCTTGTAGTTGTTGTTTTTGCTCGCCGTTGGCAGCTTTAGCCAAAAGATCTTTAAAGATCATGAGTTGTGCTTTTTCAAGTGCCTGGTCGCCTTTTACATATACATCGGGGTAAACACCTGTGCCCTCCCAGTTAGTACCGGTAAGCTCGTGGTAGGAGCGCGCATTGGGAATATTTAATACAAAGCCTTGCCCAAGCGGTACCGGACCTGTTGGATGCGCTCCTCCACCTGTTGTATCGCCAACAATGGTAGCACGTTTAGCTACCTTCATGGCGTAGGTAAAATCCTCGGCTCCCGAAAATGTGCGTTTACTGGTAAGTACGTACACTGGCATACCCAGCTTAAAACTTGTTACCGACGGGTCGGTGTAGTGTTTTGTTGTATCATGCCTATGATCGATAATATGGTTCATTGGCAATCTTTTAGTAAAAAAATAATCGAGCAGGGCATTTACAGTTTCAGGCGAACCGCCGCCGTTATAACGCATATCAAGGATCAGCGCCTTAGCATTGCTTACAAATTTAAAAGCCGCATCGTAGGTGGGTTGCGCTTCCTTTGTCCATCCTACAAAACCGTCCCATCTTACATAGCCAATATTACCGGGCATAACCTCTGTTTTCGTAAAATGAAAATTATGCAACCGGTCGTTATTCAAATCTTCTTCCATTCCTTTTTTTTGCAAAGAGTCGGGCAATACAGTTATGAGGTCTTCTGCAAAGTCAGGCGCATACATTACCCGCATATGCCCATCGTGATGTATTTTTTGAATATCGGAATGGAGCATATCGGCCAACTCCCGGCGGTTGGTTAATTTATCGTAGGCACCTGTTTTGTATTTTTCTTTGATGGTTTGGCTAATCAGCTCGGCTTTATCGGGATAGATATACCAGCGTTTAAGAGCCGCACTAATGCTATCAACCAGTAACTTAACTTCTTTTGGTTTCATTTTAGCGCCACTATCCTGCGCATTTGTGTAAAACGAAAATGATAGGATAAAAATAAAAAGTAATGATCTTAATTGCATAATAGGATTATTTAATGTTAAAGATAAAAGGTGATTTTTTGTGTAACGATTAAAATTAAGAAAAGATACAAGAATAATAAATTGATTGGTATGACTGCAAAAAAAAGCATCTAAACGGAAATATATAGGTATCATGTTTCCGGAAATTTATGAAAGGCTACGGGTATTTGTACTTGACTTACAGTTTATTTAGTATTGCGGGTTAAATGCCTGGCAATATATTTTTCGGTAGGCAACATGGCGGTTTGTATGCGTTTTGCATATTTAATGGAATCCAGGATCTCCTTTTGTTTTTCTTCTGCAATATGTTTTTGTTCTTCAACAACAATTTTCTGTTCTTCAATAACGTTCTTTTGTTTTTGGGTTATTTTAAAACGGTTAAACATCAAAGCTGCAAAGATCATTACAAGCGCCAGGCCGCCAAATAAATAATATTGTTGTGTTCTTTTTGCTGTTATCTCTGATTTTTGTTTTTCAATAACGAGGTTTTTAACTTCAAAATTCTTTGCGGTTACAATGCTATCTTCAATTCTTTGTTTTTCATATTTGAACTGCGCGTCTTTTTTTAACGCAGCCTGTAGATTTGCCTTGTTTTCAATACTGTCCTTCATTTGAATGAACAATTTGTACATTTCTAATGCTTTTATTCCATTATTTTGTTTTTCGTAGATCTTAGCCAGTAAACCAGCGGCTTTTTGAATATTATCGGGATACCCCAATTCTTTAGATAACTTAAGGCTGCGAAGCGCATAATTTTCGGCGTTATTTGTTTTGCCTTGTTTGTTGTAAATAAAACCGATCATATAAAGAGAAGTGGAGATACCTTGTTTATTTTTGATCTCTTCCTGGATCTTTAAACTTTGCTCATTATACTTTAGGGCATTGGTAAGATCATTAAGCCATATATGAACCGCGCCAATATTGTAAAGGCAATGAGCTATTTCTCTTTTATTGCCTGTTTCTTCATACAGTTTTAAACTTTGGTTGTAAAACTCTAAAGCTTCTTTGTTTTTGCCCAACCTGGTATTTGCGTAGCCAATGCTATGGAGCGAATGCGCAATGCCATTCTTATCACCAAGTTGGGTGCGTAATTTTAAACTACGTTCATAAAATTCCAGCGCTTCTTTGATCTGTGATTGCTTATCATAGATCTCGCCAATATTATTTAATGCCGAGGCTATGCCTCTTTTATTGCCAATTTGTTCGTGTAGTTTTAGGCTTTGGCCATAATAATCAAGCGCTTCTTTTACCTTGCCCTGGGTATAATATAAAACAGCAATGTTGTTTAGTAAATAGCCAACACCTTCTTTATCACCATTATTCTTATAAATTTTTAAACTTTGTTTATAGATATCCAGCGCTTCGTTTGTCAGCCCTTTTCTTTCATAAATAACGGCCATGTTGTTAAGCGTTTCTGCTGTAGAAATGCCCAGTTCTTCTTTTATAGACAAACTCTTTTTATAATACTCTAAAGCCTTATCAGGCAATCCCCGGGTTTCGGAAATAACACCACAATTGTTTAACGCACTTGCCAGGTATTTTAAATAAAATTTCTTTTGTGAAGCCGATAACGAAGCTACCGAACGTTTCTCTGCCAGATCTTTTAATTGCTCATTGAACGCAGGCCATTCATTATCCGGAGCGGTTTCGGCAAGGGTATTCAGGATAATACATTTTACAGAATCGTTGTTAGTATTTTTAAGAGCAAGTTTTAACGAATCTAACTGATCATGCTGACCAAAAATAGTTTTTGTAAATGCCAGGCAAAGCACAAACACAAAAAAATATTTTAAGGTTATCTTCATAATCCGGATACCTCCTTCAAATTACGCTGAATGTATCTTTCATTGGGTAATAAGGCTGTTTGTATCCTTTTGGCATAGCGTATAGAGTCAACTATCTCTTTTTGTTTTTCTTCTACAATATTTTTTTGCTCTTCTACAATTAGTTTTTGTTCTTCAATGATCGCTTTTTGTTTTTGCGCTACTTTAAAACGATTATACATAAACCCTGCGAATACTAACATAAATGTCAGCCCGCCATATAAAAAATACTGTTGTGTTCTTTTTGCGCTTATCTCGGTTTTTTGTTTATCTATTTCCAGGTTTTTTACTTCAATATTTTTTGAAGTTGTCACGCTATCTTCGGCTCGTTGCTTTTCATAATTATATTGCGCTTCTTTTTTAAACGCGGTTCTTTGATTCTCTTTATTTTTTACACTATCCCTCATCTGTATGTATAATTTATACATTTCAAAGGCCGGCATGCCTTTGCCTTGCTTTTCGTAAACCATGCTTAACAAATGGGCAGATGATTCAATATTGCCAGGGTAACCAAGTTCTTTTGCCAACTCAAATCCTTTATTCGCATATTTGTAGGCTTCGTTAATATTGTTTTGTTTAAGATATACCGCGCCAATATTTCTGGTGGCATTTACTTCTCCGTTCTTATCAGCAAGTTTTTTGTATATCTCCAGGCTTTGCAGCATATTATCGAGGGCTTTATCCAATTGGCCCATTCTCACATAAAGTCCCCCAATATTATTTAAAGCATTGGCTATTCCATCATCGTTTCCAATTTCCCGGTTGATCTTCATACCTCTTAAATAAAAATCAAGTGCCATTTTTTCGTTATTGCTTTTGTGATAAATGCCTCCAATGTTGTTAAGGGTAGTAGCCATTCCTTCGTTATCGCCAATCTCTTCCTGGATCTTTAAACTATGGGTAAAATTATCCAGGGCTTCTGTCAATTGCCCAAGATTTTGGTTTATAAGTCCTATGTTGGTGAGTGTAGCTGCTTCCTCTTCTTTGTCATTAACTTCTTCTGCTACTTTAAGGCTTTGCATAAAATAGTCGAGCGCTTTTTTTACCAGTCCCTGCTTTTCAAAAATAGTGGCCAGTGTGTTAAGTGAAGTGGCAATGCCATCTTTATTACCGGTATCTTCAGCTATTTTTAGGGCCCGGTTGCAATTGTCAAGCGCTTTTTTTAGTTCGCCTTTGGTATTGTAATAAAAACCACTGTTATTAAGCGAATTAACGAGCTGCTGTAAGTAAAATTTTTTTAAAGGAGCAGTCAGAGTAGGTAAGGCAAGATTTTTTTCTGTAAGGGTTTTAAGTTCATCATTATATTTTGGCCAAATAGCATCATCTTCTTCGGTTTCTACTATTTCGCTTAAAAGCAAACAACGTATAGTATCGTGTTTTGCATTTTTTAGCGCAAGCTTTAACGAATCCATTAACCCGTCCTGTGCCTCAACATCAAGGCCCAAGAAAAAGCAAAGGATCAAAACTAATTTTTTCACGATGGACTAAGATAGGCAATAATTCAAAGAATTATTCTTTTAATTTGTAACCGGGCACTTCAAAAAAGAGGATTTGTATACAACTTACCCGCTTTAGTATTAATTGATCATTTGTACTTATCCGAACTTTGTACTGTAAATTTTAAAACAATAAAAAATGAAAAAAGTAGCATTAGTAACAGGCGCTTCCTCAGGTATGGGGGAGTCAACAGCGGTATTATTGAGCCAACAAGGTTATAAAGTATATGGCGCTGCAAGGCGAACCAATGAAATGAAAATATTGGAAAGTAAAGGCATTTCTGTTATTTCTTTAGATCTCACACAGGATGAATCGATAGTAAAATGCGTAAATACTATTATGGAAAAAGAAGGTAGAATTGACATACTGATAAATAACGCAGGATATGGTTCGTATGGTGCAGTTGAAGATGTATCCATCGACGAGGCCCGCAGACAATTTGAAGTAAACATTTTTGGTTTGGCACGCATAACGCAATTGGTTTTGCCAGGCATGCGTAAAAACAGATCGGGGCGAATAGTTAATATTTCTTCAATGGGAGGAAAAATATATACTCCGTACGGTGCCTGGTACCATGCTACAAAACATGCATTAGAGGGTTGGTCGGATTGTTTAAGATTGGAAGTAAAACCTTTTGGTATTGATGTGGTTATTGTAGAACCAGGCGGCATTAAAACGCCCTGGGGCTTAATTGCCGCAGAAAACCTCAAGAAAACTTCGGGCCATGGCGCATACGCCGAAGGAGCAAACAAGGCGCTGGAGATCATGGCAAAGATGTATGCCGGCAAAAATCTTACCGATCAGCAAGTGCTGGCAAAAGAAATTGCCAAAGCGGCTACCGCATCAAAACCAAAAATAAGATATGTAAAAGGCTTTATGGCAAAACCCATGATCTTTATACGCAAATGGTTTGGCGACAGAATTTTTGACAAACTAATTTTAAGCGCATCAAAATAGTAAAACAATTATTAAATTAGATCAACCAAACATTATGAGCACTTTCGTTCATTTAGAAACCATAACAGAAATGTTCCAGTTACTGCCGGAGGCAAAGATCAAACATCCGCTGGTGGCAGTGATCGATTTCTCAAAATACAGGGAACAAATTAATTCGGGGGTGAAAATGACCTCCGGTTGTTACACTATCATGTTCAAGAATCATTGTGTGAACAAGCTAAAATATGGTCAAAAATCCATCGATTTCCAGGATGGAAGTTTAGTTTGTATTGGTCCAAGGCAAGTCATCGCCCTTGACGAACCTTCAAAAGATAAGTCAGAGATCAATGGCTGGGGACTTTTCTTTCATCCCGATCTTATTCGTGGTACTTCTTTAGCGCTCTCAATTAAAGATTATACTTTTTTTTCTTACGAAACAAATGAAGCCCTGCATTTATCGGATAAAGAGAAGGAAACGCTTAATGAGATCATACACAAAATAGATATCGAAATATCAGAGAATATTGATAAACATAGTCAAACCCTGATCGTTTCAAATATTGAATTGCTGCTTAATTATTGCAGAAGGTATTACGACAGGCAATTCATTACAAGGAAAACTGCCAATACCGACCTGCTTTCAAAAATAGAAAATGTGCTGGCTCAGTATTTTCAATCTGCCAATTTAAAAGAAGACGGTTTACCAAGCGTTAAGTATTTAGCAGACCAGGTTCACCTCTCGGCAAACTATTTAAGTGATCTTTTAAAGAGAGAAACAGGAATGAATGCCCAGGATAGAATTCATTATTATTTAATTGAAGAGGCAAAGAACCTCTTATTAAGCTCTGATAAAACAGTAAGCGAACTGGCTTATACGCTGGGTTTTGAATATCCGCAATATTTTTCAAGATTGTTTAAATCCAAAACTGGAATGACGCCTCTTGAATACCGCAACATGAATTGATAGAAAATAGTGGTGATCTGTATCTTAAACTATGGTTAAAAGAAACGAATCTTTTCTTACTTTTGTTTCATCGTTATTCTGATTTTTTATGGTTTCAATGTTTAGCATAATAAAAAGACTTGTAAATAAAATAGAAGCGTTTATAAAAAGCAGGCTTGGCTTATCTATGCTTATTGCGCTACAAATATTTATTTTAAAAACAACGAGGACCAAAACCCTGGTGATAGCAGGCGTTACAGTTCTTATTTCGGGTCATATTATTGGTATGCATGTTGGTATTTGCCCGCTTAAAGATATTGCTATATATCATCACCATTTATTAAATGGAAAATAATACCGGATGCGAAATTTTACCAGATAAGACCCGTTAAATGGATTCGCTATCACACATCGTTATTGGCGCCGCAATAGGCGAAACGTTTCTTGGAAAAAAAATAGGGCGATGGGGAATGCTGGTAGGTGCATTAGCAAAAAGTTTACCTGATTTTGATCTCTTTTACACCGGGTTAAGCGATCCGCGCGCTTATATGTGTGATCACAGGGCGCATACGCATTCTTTATTTTTTGAAACACTGTACGCCATACCAATAGCATGGTTGTTGGTTAAACTTTTTAAGCAAAAAGTTTCGTTTAAGCAAATGATGTTATGTATGCTTACCTGTTTATGGGGCCATTCGCTTTTAGATTGGTGTACTAATTTTGGAACGCAACTGTTATTGCCTTTTAGCAACGAAAATTATTCTTTAAATACACTCGCCATAGTTGATCTGTTGTTTACGATACCTATGTTGGTACTGGTTTTGATAGCGCTTTTTCAACGGAAAAATTTAACACGCAGGCACAAACTCGCTGCTGCTGCCTTAATATATTGTGGTGTTTACCTGGGTTTTACTTTTTTAAATAAAGTTCAGGCAGAGAACCTTGTTCAGGAATCGATCGCTAAAAATAATATTCCTGCAACTGCACACATAACTAATCCAACGATGCTAAACAATATTTTATGGTATTCGGTTGGTAGTAACGACAGTACTGTTTTTGTAGGGGAGTTTAGCCTGCTACACAAGCAAAATCCTATTACCTGGCACAGCTATCCGCGTAATATGCATTTAATGCAGCAAAGCAAAAGCAAAAAAGATGTAGAAATACTTAAATGGTTTAGCAACCCATATACTATTGCACAAGCCAATGGCGATACGCTTAATGTGTATGCTGTAAAATTTGGCCGTACGAATATGGAGGAAAGCGATATGCAAAAAACATTTATTTTTCATTACAAACTGTATCAAAAAAATGGTGTAGAAATGATGGGTATGGAACAGCCCAACGAAAAAAATGCCAAGTTTAAAGAAGGTTTTATTGATCTGTGGGAAAGAATTTGTGGAAGAAGATATTAGTAATATGATTTTAATTAAAAAGGCCACTAACTTTTGTTAGTAGCCTTCTCATAATAACTGGCAATATCTTCAAATTTTGCCAATACCTCTTATTCGTACCTCCAAGGGGAATGAATCTGAACCCTGGCTCAAAATTATTCAATATATCTTAAAAAAGGAGGAGTAAAATTAAAATTATCAAAGGGCCAACTTGTTTAATTTTTTGATTTCTATTGCCTTATATGCTTGGAGACGGGTAAATTATCTGTCAATTATAATTGGTGAGAGTTGATTTATCCCAATATTAAAAATGAAAATTTGTCATTTTCTGCTGAAATTTTTTCGTACGCCTTTAACGGTTATTAACAAAATTTTAAGTCAAAATTTCAGTTTTTGCTTTTGGTACAGCTATTGATTATGACTAATCAAAAACTAAATAAGAAAAGACAGAAAGAATAAATATCAAATCTTCGATTTCAGATTTTGTTGAACACCTAAAGCAAATGAAAAATGAAAAGGTCGGTATTAATATCAGTTTTGTCCATTTTGGGTCTTACATCTCAAGGTGGCCTTACACCAAGATCAACATATCTTACAAGCATCACCCCCTGCGATGCACTAAGTGTAAACCCGGAAAGAGCTTCAAATATTAAACCATCTTGTGTCGATAGGTTTAGTCCCAAAGACTATTACATATTAAGTCCTCTGCAAAGCGAGCGTCAAAAGTTACCGATTGCTCCCATAAACACTTCGGCGATCTTGCTTACAGAGGCACAAACTATCAAACTTTCTTCTCGATCACTTTCTCACAGCAGAAGAAAGACCAATAAACAAAAAGCCCTATTACTTAACCGCATCAATGCAGACATCAAAGTACCACCTTAATTCTTGTTCAAAATTCGATTGACATATACATTCATTTAAGTAATTAAAACAGGAAAAAATGAAAACAATAAAAATAGTGCTTGTAAGCCTTCTTTTTTTGGTTTTTTCCGGTTGTGAGGGCCAAACCAAAAAAGAAAATTCTCAGTTGGCGGAAGTAGGAAAAGTAAATATGTTAAAGGGAGATTCTTCGGTTAAGCCAAAAATAGATGTAAAAGTCAATAGGCAATACGATGATAAAGGGAACTTAGTAAAATTTGACTCTACTTACTCTTACTTCTATTCAAGCCCCAAAGGATCAATGCACCTTGGTAATGATAGTGTGTTTAGCAGCTTTCGTTCATTCTTTGAAAAAAGTTATCCAAATATAATGGATCGGAATAACCGAAATATTTTCTTTAACGATTCATTATTCAAGTATGATTTTTTCAACGATGACTATTTTCAAAAGAGGTTTGAGCTGAACAACAAAATATTTGAGAACATGTATCAGCAAATGGACTCAATTAAAAAAGGCTTTTTAAAAGAAAAATATCCTAACGGATATCAAAAGAAAAAAACAGTATAAAACTAAATTAATAACCCGTCGTGCTAAGTCGCGACATAAATAAAAAGGAGGACAACATGAAATCAATAATGAAATGGAACGGTAATGGAAATAACCATTTGTTCCCAGAATTGCCCGCATTATTCGATGATTTTCTAACCAGAGATCTTTTTCAGTTGCCATTCCAGGCTACTTCAAAAGGAAACTCCATTCCAGCAGTTAATGTTAAAGAAACAGAATCCGCTTTTGAATTGGAGATGGCAGCTCCGGGTATGGAAAAGAAAGATTTTAAGGTTGAACTCGATCAAAATACACTGGTCATTTCTGCTGAAAAGGAAAATAAAACCGAGGAAAAGAGCGAGGATGGTAAGTATTCCCGCAGGGAGTTCAGTTACCAGTCTTTCAAGCGCTCATTTAATTTGCCGGAAGACTTGGTGAAGTCGGAAGAAATTAACGCCAATTATAAGGATGGTATCCTGCACATCATGGTTCCAAAAAAAGAACCTTCCAAAGCAAAGATTACAAAGCAGATCTCAATCACTTAAAAAAAGAAAGAGAACATAGGGGCAGGAGCTTTGCCTGCCCCCTTTAAACTAAAAACTTAAAATAAATTATTATGGCAACGTTTGATTTATTTAGAAACAAGAGCTTGTCGGAAAATGAGCAGTTTCACAAAAATAACTCGGAGGAAACCATTCATAGAATATGTTTAAAGAATGGCTTTTTGACCTCGGTACTTTTAATAATGAGTTTTCTTGCTTTTTGTGGTTTCACACATCAGTTTGAGATTCATCAATTGAGCGTACTAAATATGTTCTTCTTGGGATTTGGAGCATATTTTGCAATTCAAAATATCAGCCCCAACGGTAAAGGTGGTAATGTCGAATATTTCGAAGGATTCAAAGTTGGCATGTATGCTTCTTTAGTTTCAGTTGGTCTACATGCTCTGTTTTTGCTGATCTACACTTACTATTTTCCTGATGTATTAACCACGAATGGACATCTTTTTGGTATTGACTCAAATCCTATAAATGTTGCAGCCGCAACGTTGTTTGAGGGATTAGCAGGGGCTTTTATTATTACTTTTTGCTTAATGCAATACTTCAAAAAAAATGAACATTAGCAAGCCGTTGACTTAATTGTCAACGGCTTTTTTGAATTCTTTATGACAAACCTGGACTTCTTCAAAGGGTAAAGATTTCAGGCCAAATAAAGCGTATTGTGAGCATATTGAAAAAAAGCAAAAATGAAAAACGGCCATTAAATTTAATGGCCGTCGTTTCTATCAATCTATTTCAAAAAGATGAATATAGATTAAAAAATTAAAAGTACCCTACGGGTTGGATTTATCGAACTTTATTGATGATTTTCAAGCACTTAGGATTCTGATGAATAACTGCCCTTCAATAAAGCGGATTATTTAGCCAACTTCAGAATTCTAACAGCTCCTTTTGCAACCAAAAAGAAAACGACTGATCCAATTATTAAGTCAGGGAATTTTGAATTGGTGAAGTAAACAAGAATACCTGCAATAATAACCCCAATATTTACTATAACGTCATTGCTAGTAAAAATCATGCTCGCCTGCATATGGGCTTCCTTACTTTTTGACTTCTGTAGGAGGTATAGTGAAACAGCGTTTCCAATTAAAGCAAAAAGCGATATAACTATCATTGTTTGAAATACCGGAACTTCCTCGAATCCTAAAAATCTCCTTATCACTTCAATTATTCCAAATAAGGCTAAAGCCATCTGAAAGTATCCGCTAATTTTCGCAACTCTTTTCTTTTTAGAGGCTATATGACCAACTGCATATATACTCAAACTATATACGATGGCATCAGCAAGCATGTCCAAACTATCAGCAACCAATCCCATCGACCCTGAAAAAAATCCAGTTATAATCTCTAAAACGAAGAGCGAAAAATTGATTAACAAAACAGTCCAAAGTAATTTTTTTTCCTTTGAATGATCTTCATTTATAAAAGTCAACTCGCTTTCCTCAGTACTAACCAACGATGCTCCAAGGTTAAGGTCATTGACTGCTTGATACATAGAACCAATTTCTCCTTCATGATAGACATATAGATTCCTATTAGGAATGTCAAAATCAAGTTTTGCGAATTGCTCACCATCCAATTTCATACGGATCATGCTTTCTTCAGAAGGGCAATCCATTTTAGAAATATGAATAGTTGATTTTTTCATGACTCAAAAATACAAAAGTAAAATTAACAACAATTATCCCCTGCTTGGATCGGAGGGCATTTAACTGTTCCGTAACTGCAATAAACGCAACAGTCACCCTCTAAGGGCTTTAATCTCGCCTTACAGCTCTCACATTCGTAGAAATAAGCACAAGCGTCAGTTGGCATAATTTCTTCCTTTTTATGCCCACAATTTGGGCAAGTAAGAGTTGACTTTAACTCCACTTTTTTACCATTATAAACAGCGCAAGTTTCACAAGATCCATGTAGCCTATTCCTGTAATAATTTACTCCGGTTGCAATCAGTAACCCCAACATTCCTGCATAAAGGAAATAAGTCCAATAATCACTATTGTTAAAGTGATAACCATAAAAAATTAATAAGCCGCTTGGAATTGCAATTAATAAAGGATAAGTGCAACGGTGTTTGCGATAAGAAATAATAAAACCACCAATTGAAACTAAAACCATCGCTTGAAAAATCCACATTGTCCATCCTCCAAATAATTCAAAACTACCAAGCCCAAGTGCAGAAGCAGCGAAAGCAAAAAGTGGAAAGCAACACGGTGAAAAAATTGCAGTAACGAACAATCCAATTGTTCCGAACTTGTCTATATTGTTTGTTAGTTTCATTATACTTTTTCAGATTTTAAGTTTCCCTTATTGATATGTTTGAAAAATGGCTTGAGTATTTTATGATGCTCCTCCTTTAATGAATAAAATATTGTTTGAGCAGAACGCCTCGTTTGTACAATGTTTCCATCCTTCATTTTTCGAAGATGCTGCGAAACTGCCGGAATGCTGATTCCTAAAATATCACTTAAATCGCAAGGGCAGAGTTCATTCTGCTCCTCTAATAGGAAGAGAATTTTTAAACGAATTTCATTGCCCGCTAATTCTAAGACCTTTCCAAGAGATTGGAATGTAGAAGCATTTTCATTCAAAGTCTTTCGGCATTGATCAATTTGCCTCCGGTCGGCATATACTCTTATGCAGGCGCTTTTTTCCATTATGAGTTTAAATTACGTACAAATGTATGCTTATTATTGTATTTAAGCAAATACTTAAATACAAAATGAAAATGAAGAGGGGTAGCCCAATTCATTTCCACTTTTTCATAGTTACTTTAAATTCTGTGGATTCTTTTAGCTTCATCAAACCCAACCCATTTTCCCTTGCTATCTTGCCCCCTGTTAGCCAATTCCCTGCGCACTAAATAAATCAAATCAAAGTCTCCTTCGATAGCTTCAGCAAGCAGTTTACTACTTGTTAAACTAAAGATAAAAGAAGGGTTGTCGTCATCCTTTCTATTTGCATAGTAGCGAGGATCAAACTTTCCTTTTGATTTCTCGGCAGTTTTATCCCACACTTTTAACGCCATCCCCATCTGCGTCATAAACGCTGTAAGGTTCGGATGCATTTCAGTTACAACATCGTAAAAATTTACGCTTTGTTCTTGAGCGATGTCTAAAATTTCAATGTACTCGCCATCCGTTAATTCAAGATCCCACTCACGCTCAATAACTCCTTTTAAAGCACGGATTGTAGAATTAAAAACAATTGTTTGTTTAGGCTTTTCTGCTTTAACTATTTCAGGAGAAGCTTTGCTGTGTTTTGCTTTTAATCTTTCTTCTCCTGTTTTAGTTAACTGACCACCCATCTTTTTCCAAATGTCTCCGGGGATTTCCTCCCTAACAATCGTATCCGTTTCCATTGCACGGTTCATCGCTTCTTTATATTTCTTTGCTTTATAAAGGCGATTAATTTCTTTAAGAACTGCATGGTCACTTTTATTTAAGTGTTCCGGCTCAGTCCAGTCTTCGGTTTTTGTTGCTTTCTTTTTCATAGTGTCTACGTTCGATACTTTCTTTGGAACTTCCAAGTTCTTTCCGCTTTTTCTGACACCATTTAACTCTTCCACATCTCCAATGGGCGCATCATCGAATACTCCCATCTTTCCACCCTGATTAAAACGACCGTATTGAGTTGCAATACCTTTTTCCGGTATTTCAATTACAACATCAACATCATGTTGAAACTCATTGTTGCCTTTGAACTGACCGCCTTTGGTTGCCTGAAAAATAAAGACAAAAGACTTTCCTTTGTTTTGCATTTTTAATTTTTCCAGGTCTTTCGCAGTAAGACCAAGTTTGTTTACAGAATCAAGAAAAATAAAATCATAAGAAGATAGTTCTGTAGGAAGTGCATCCGATACAAATAAATTTTCATGAGCAACATCTTTATCCTTTAACTTTTTCTGCAACGTAGCATCAAGCTTCTCTTCTTTGGCAACGTATAACACCTTGCCATGATTTCTCGCTAAATAGCCGGCAAAATCAATGCACAAATAACTCTTACCCATCTTAGGCATTCCAAATACCATCGCAGTAAAACCCGGAGCAGGATCGCCAATAAAGTCAAGCCATTTTCCTGTGAACCCTATTGTATTAAAATGAAGGTTTGTGAATTCCTTACTCGGCATAATGTTTACCGGAACATTACCCAAACCATTTAAGTTCTTCTTTTGCTTTTTTTCTTTTGCATAAGACTCATCAATATCATCGTAAGCATTCTCATACTTCTCAATGATGCCTTTTAGCTTTTTAATTACTTCAGGACGCAACATAATATGTTTGGCGTTCCGCATGGAATTAAAAGCTTTTAACGCAGACTCCTGCATCTCCATGATTTCCTTTGCAACAGGCGACTTTTTTGTAATCTTCTTTTCTGTGATTGCTTTTTGAAGATCATCTATAAATAAACCGATGGTATTTTTATAAAGAACCTTGTCATGGAAATTTAGATACATGTGAATGAATTTTATTTCATTGCTAATACCTGCAAATTTGTTTTTTGAACTAACGGATACACCATTGCTTTTTCCCTCTTTAGCAGCAATAGCTTTTTCCAAAGCAGCCTTTCTAATTTTAATTTCGGGAGTTAATCCATCTTCCAATTCAGCATCAAGTTCCAAACGATAAATCATTTTTAATTTATCGAGTGGCAAGTCCTTATATCCTGCGGCATCCTTCTTTGCTCTGTCAATGATTGGGTTGCCATCTAAGCCTGAAAGATCTTCTTTGCGGTCGATAAATTCCTCAAGTTTATCAAACGCTAAATCAAACACCTTTTTTGCCTCGGCATCATTTTCATAAATGCCCCAATCGTTGCCTTTGTTAGTTTTCTCTTCAATCACCAAGTGAGATTTTTTAAGCACCTCCGGCAGATTCTCAAAACCAACTTCACTAATGGCTTTAAAATAATTCTTGGTTGTTATTCTCATTTTGCTTTAAATTTTAATTGCGTTAATTGTCTCGTTAAACTTTGCAAGTCCTTCTTCTCCTTCAGACTCAATGTGTGTATAAAAGATTTTGCTTTTGCAGGATCGTAATTCATAACGATCATTTCCGTTTTTACTTTATCGGTGTGTTTTGTTACTGCAACGCTTTTAGTAACCTTTTGAACTTTCCACTTGTATTTATTGATGTAAGTGGTTAGAATTTTTGAAGGATAAGAACTTAACAAGAACTTTCCTTTTACCTTGGAAAGCGCATTGAGAAGTTCTCGGTAATCGTCTTCCGAATAACCTTTATAATGACCTTGATCCGAACCAATGTACGGAGGGTCTGCATAGATAAATGTTTCTTTGTCATCGCATCTGTTTATTACTTTGATTGCACTATTATTTTCGACTTGCACTTTTGTGAGTCGTTGTTCATACTCCTTTGTAAAAGCATCTCTTTTATTGGCGAGTGCTGCTTCTTTTGAATCATCCTTACCAAAACCCCAAGAGCCTATCATGCCAGCGAAACCTTGATTGGTTGCTGTCCATAATGCCCATGCACGTTTCACATCTGAATACTTTGTGGGGTTATTATAAATCTCCATCGCTCTTTTATAAAGTTCACGACTGTGTAAGGTTGATTGAATTTCTTTTTGAAGTTCAGGGAACTTCGTTTTAATTACTTTGAAAAAATTAATGACTTCATTATTGATATCATTAATTACTTCTACTTCCGATTTCGGTTTAGCAAAAAATACTGCACCACCACCAAAGAACGGTTCGCAGTACAATCTGTGCTGCGGAATCAAAGGGAGTAGGTATTTTAATAGGGTTTGTTTCCCTCCGTAGTATGTTATTGGTGTTTTCATTTTAAAAAGAATAAAGAGCCTCCCGAAAGAGGCTCTTTGATTTTAGCTATAGATTAATGCTTTTCTGTTGTTCCAAATTTTGTCGAAGTTTCTGTTACCTCCTGCCCATTGGTAGGAATAAACACCATTCGTTTTGGTTACTTTCTGAATTGCCCAAACAGGCGCATCAACTGCTGTTCCCGGTACAGCGAATCCATTGTACACAACATTTGCATTACTCTCATCAACCAACTTAGGTTGAAAGAATGTTTTGTCGTCCAATGAATTTACTTTCGCTTGCAAGTTCCCAACAACTGCCTGAAGATTTTTAATCTCGTTAATCTCTTCAGTTTGTTTGGCTTCGGTTGCAGTCCCTGTTACATTGGTTTGTAACATTCCAATGATTTGATCTCTCAACTCCTCAACTGTAGCAGTTACTGGAGCAGTAACATCTGCCTGATCAACATAGATGTTGTTTAGCGCACCTTGTCCGATGTCAATTTTGATAATGGTATCTCTTACGATTTCCACTTCACGAACCTGATACTTCAGAACAAAACGTGATGAACCATTCTCGGTAATCTTAATGCTACCTCCGTTGTTTTCAATAATAGTTGCCATACTTAGTCTTTTTTATTTTTGTTTATATATTCAACAATGCTCTCTCCGATAACCGCTCCCATAAAACCACCAATCATCACATAGGGAACTGCGTCTTTCTGTGCGGTTCTCGCATAGAAGTACATAAGTAGAGAGGCTGCAAGTGTGGTGGTTGAAACGATAGTTTTCTCTTTTATCATTATTGCTGTGATTTAATAAATAGTGTTGTTGTTATTCCCGACATTATCATTAGCCCATAGGTGAGCATTTTGTTTTCAAAACGTTTCTTTCTGTTTGCCTTGTAAGCTGTATTCAACTCTTCAGCTAATTGCATTTGTCTTTGCTGATTTTCTTTTTGTATGTCGAACAAGGATTGATAACTCCTGTTACACATTACAATTTGTGAATCCCTTACTGCAACCGCTTGATTGAGCGAACTAATGGAAACGCTGCATATACTGTCTTGAGCATTACATAAATCGTTCAGCACTATAACTTCCTTTCGCAATGTGTCACAAGGAATATTGCTTACAACTACTGTTTGCTGCTTCTTCAATAACGCTCTTGTTACTTGCAGTTTTACATTTAGCTTTTGGTTTTCAGTTTTCAAAGAATCGGCAACTTTGGAGAACTCGTGTTTCGCCTTTTGGTATTCGTGATTAACCGTTTCTACTAAGTTGCCGGAGGTCTTAATCTCCTTTTTGATTTCTTTTACATTTACCTGTTTTGGTTTGTCATCGCAGCTTTTTACAGCGATGAAACAAACAATGATGCCTATGATAAAGGCAGAAAATAACTGTTTCATATTTATTAGTTTTTAAATTTTACACTTGTTTTTTTTCAATCGAGTACCCGAAGCAACCTGCTCCCACAAGGGTTATAAAACCATAAAACATGTGTTCGGGCATTTGTAATTCAAAGAACTGATCTGCAATCCAACTCACGAGCAACACAATCACAAACAAGACTGTGACTACTTCACGCAGACTGGTATTACCATTTTTGTCTTTTAGCAATTGCGCTAAAGCTGTTATGAATCGATTTTTCATTTTTGTTTTTTCTTTTTCCTTTTTAGAATTCCCCACAAGGCTGTTAAACCTAATGCTACAGTCACCGTTCCGATAGCCCAACGCTTAAAGGATTGTCGCTTTACCGCTCTAAAATCAATCAGCGTGTATGTAAAACTGTTACCGTATAAACTCAAGTGCTTCTCGCACAAACTCAAGAATTCCTTGAACTCATTGATATTTGAAAACACTTGACATCCGGCAGAATATTTATCTACTTGCTTTGTGATCCCATTCAAACTTGCACGGTGGATATTAATCCCATACATCCCTTTGCTCTTTGTGCCATTTTTAAAATCAAGTTTTGCATCTCTGTCGTAATCTCTTATTACAGTTATCGGTTTTGATTGCACCAATGCTTTGTACTTCCCTTGATGCATTCCGATTCTATACGCACCTTTGTATTGCCCTTGAGCTAAGATGGCTGTACCTTGAGGTTGCATTGGATTACGCAACCAAAATGTACCCGGATCGGTTGTTACCTTGTAAACATGGTAATGCCATTTTAATGGGGCTACTTTGTAAAAGACATGAATCTCATCATCAAAACGATTAGGGATTGTATTTGGTGATCTAATCCCAACTATGTTTAATTGATTCGGCTTTGTGTAGAGTTCATATCCTTTGCTTCGTAGAATTCCTTTGATCTTCGATAGCAACATTATGCAGCGTTTCCTAAATCGGGTTCATACTCACTTAACCACTTCTTCACATCGAAACAAGGACAGGCTTTTTTCACTCCTGCAAAATCACGATGTCCCAACACCTGTGCATTTGGATATTTCTCAGTTAGAGAAACAATCAAATCAAACATGGAATGCTTTTGTGCATCTGTTCTGTTGTCTTGTGGTTTGCCATCTTTATCAATTCCACCGATGTAAGCAAGGCTAATGCAATTTGAATTGTGAGCATAAACGCCATAGCTGTTTTTGCTTTCATCTAACAACTGAATTAAATTCCCTTGTCGTTGGATCAAGTAATGGTAGCCCGGTGTATCACCCCAACCACGTTGTTCTTTCCAATAGCGTTTAATGGATTCAACAGTTGTTGTTGGTGGAGTTGCGGTACAATGCACCACGATATATTTAATGTTTCTAAGATTTTTCATTTTTAAATTCTTTAAAGGATTTTACTTGTTCTTTTTTAACCCTGAAAAGCTCTGTGCTATTCTTAGGAATAAAGTAAATCCAACCTTGATGAGTAAACTCCTTCTCGCCAAGCACAATGTGCTTAGGCACTTTCATTTTAAAGTTGCCTTTGGATTTATAGATTTCAGTTTCAACAATCGAAACGATCTCATCTCCATGTTTTATGATTCCGGCAAATCCGCTTGCACCAACAAAAGAATTATAGGTCGATTCGTTAATTGATGTCGGCAACTTAGCCCTCACTAATGCTGCTTCAACCTCTTTCCCGAACATTCCATCTACTCCGTATTTTGGAAGTATGCTTGCTCCGAATTTTTTAACTAAGGCATTTTGAAGTTGTGTTACTCTGTTTCCTTTACTGCCTCTTTTTAAAGGGAAGCTGTCGTTTTTTACAGGCGCAGTATTTACGCTTGCAGTTTCTGTAAAGGAGGTTGTATCTTCTTCCTGATTCGCTTTCTTCTTTTTCCAGTAGTTCCATCCTAAGAAGCCAGCGACACCAGTTCCTAATACACTCAGTCCGATCAGGATTATTTTTCTTTTATTTTGTGTTTTGCTTTCCATTATCCCTTTGGTTTTGATAGTATTATTTTTAAGTAATCGTTGTATTCCCACATCTCTAACTCACTTTTCAAATCGGTCATCATGTCGGTTGCATATAGTTTCTTGTAAACTACTCCGGTCATGATAAATGCTTTTTGAGTAGGCATTTCATTAAAAACTGCTTTGATTGCTTCTTCATCTGTTCCCGGTATAAAACCGTATTCTTTATCAAAGGCTGCTTTTAAACGCTTTGCCCACCCATCATACACTAAAGTTGGACTTGAAGGCTTACCGCCCGTTTTATCCGGCTTCTGTGCAATTATTTGAAGCATCTCATTGTACTCGGTTGTTTGCAACTCATCACTCATGTCGGTTATCATATTTGAGTTGTAGAGTTTTTTATAGGACTCCTGTACTTTGAGAAAAACTTGTTTACTTGGGATCTCCCTTAACGTGCTTCTTAACTTCTCGGTATCTGTTCCCCACCAACCATCATTGTCAAATGCCATTTTAATTTGTTTGGCGAAGGTTGCAGGTGTACCATCTTCAAAAGATTTCTTCTCTTCACGATTAGCGACTCCTTTTAAAACAAGCTTTTTCCCAAAGAAAATACCACCGCCCACAATCCCAATTCCGATAAGGGAATAGAGAAGTTTCTCTTTCAAGGTTAAATCATCTTTGGTGGTATTCTTTTTCATTTTATACTCCTAATGCTTTTTTTGCTAATGCAGTTTTTACAGGATCGTTTTGTACGATGTCGGCAAGCTTCACTATTTCCTTAGTGTTTAACTTTTTTGCAATCGTGGTTAACGCTTTCATTTTAGAATCGGCTTCTGCTTCAGTAGCCGCTTCAATGGTTATTTCATAACTAAACTTTTTCATTTTCTGTTTTTATTTCTAATAGTTCAAATACTGTTTCGATGTTCTTTGGCTCTTCAACAAAGGATTGTAGGATGAGCATTATTTTATCAAGCTGCTCCTGATTAAAGTGTGATTCCAATTGTTTTAAGAATCCAAGTTGCGCTTTCATCTCTTCGGACATTCCATCTTCAACAGGTGTTTTCTTTTTAAACACAACTTCGCTTTCAATTACTTCTGCTGTTCCGTTTTCTGTAGCTTCCTTTGCAATCAATCCTGCAAGCGCATCTCCACCGGGTAATTTGGCAACCCAATGTGGGTTTCGTTTAACCATTCCCTCTAAAACAATAGAGGCAACTTCACCAAGGTTAACATCACCTAAATGCAGTTTTTTACTTTTATACACATTGAGTTTTTCTTCTAACTCCTCGATGTAATCTTCTGCTTCGGTAAGTTTCTTTTGGCAAGTTTCATAGTCACGTTTCATCAAATCATTTTGCCAACGCTCACGCTCTTGTGCCAAGGACTGATTGATTTTGTTTTCTAATTCAATACCGGATAGCCCTTGTGGTTGTTGAACTTGTGGTGTTTGATTTTGAACCGGGTGTTCAATTGGTTTCTTTTTTTCGATGAAAAAAGTAAACTGCTGATAGCGGTTTGAATTTTCAGTATTGTAAGTGAAAATCTTTATTGTTTCCGTGCTATCATCAAGATAAACTTTGTGGTCATCGATGGATTCAATTCTGTTGGTACGAGGCACAACTTTTACATCGTCAACGTACACTTCAATATATTTCCCTTCGCCTTTGTCGACCATGTCGTGAAGCCACATTTTAAATTGGGAAAGCTTCACATCGTTATATGGATTGGTATGTTGCATTACTCTTACTTTTTAATTGTTGTTTTGTTTTTTGGTATTACTTGAATGAATCTTAAGTGATTGATTCCGGATAAATAATTAGTGATCTGTATTTTACTTTGATGTTCGTATTGCATTTCATTGGTAGCACTTTCGCTCAAATCGAATATTCCTGTTTCACTTTCAACTCTTACATTCTGCGCTTCTTCAACGAGGTAATAGAATTGAGTGTGGGCATCAATGGTTAGTTCTTCATTTGGCTGTAACACCAAGTGTCGGAAGCGGATAAAGTAATCTGACTTGTATCCTAATTCCTGCATCCTTCGTGGGATGTATTCTAAGGCGAGATTTATTGTCATTTTCTATTCCTCCACATTAATCCATACATAAACTTTAATCTCGTAGTTGATATCCAACTTTAACGTCTTACCCAAGGCATCTAAATACCATCCGTTAATGATTGTCGACTCTGCATCAACCTTCACAATTTCTTCTGTTCTTTTATTGCCATGAGTGAAATCATTTACCGGAAAACCTGTTTGAGAAAAATCTCCCCAATTCAAGTTGGCATCGTTTCCAAAAACATCTGCTGCATAAAACCAATTCGCCTCTTCACAACTTTGCAGTTTCAACTCACCGATTAATTGGTTTCTTTTGAAAAGTGCTTTTGGTTTATCATCTCTTACTGCGCCTGATTCAACAGTTGAATGAATAGCTTCAATGACCTTCGCATCTGTTTTAGCTTTTGGTGCAGGTGCTTCAACAGTACCTTCCGTTCTGCTTATCAATCTTCCTCCATATTCAACTCCAATGATAAACTTGGTGTCCTTGGGAAGCCTGATTTGAAAGTGTTTCCGTTCGCCTTGTCGTTTAATACTTATCGTTTTAATTATCACTCCTTCTTTCATCATAACTCATCCTCCATTTCACAGTCTAAGTACAAACTCACTCGGTAAGGCGTGAACACCGTTCTGCCATCATCCAAATCTTTGTAAGAGATTTGAACTCTGCCATTGCCGGGTGCAACACCACCCAAATCATAGTAGCGTTGTTTTGGTGCTACATTGATTCCTGACATTAACAATTTGCTTTCGTAGTTATCAGGAAAGAACTCTTCTTTGTTTATTTCAATCTTCTGAGTTCCTCTGTAATACAATAGATCGTCCTTATCCGATGTAACCAACACCCCATGCACTTTCACAATGTTCTTCTCCAATTCAAAGGTTTCACTCACCGTTGAGTTCGCCACAAGAATTTTTATATCAAATCTTTTTTTCGTTGCTTTTAACATGGTATTGCTTTTTTAAAAGCCGGGAGATTGCTCTCCCGACTTATTAGGTTATTGATTAAGGAGTTGTAATAGTTCCGTGTAAACCAACATACAATTGGGTTTTTGGATCAAGTCCTTCCATTGAGCCTAACTCAACGGTGAACTCTAACAAGATGTCATCGTGAATCAAGCGTGGATTCGCCAACTTGTAATATCCTAATGGAACGCTGTGCATGTTTGATGTTTTGAATGCAGCAACACTTGTTTCAGGAATGATGATTTTTTTGTTTGCTTTTAAGCTGAACTCTCCGTTTGCAATTGCAGGGAAATCTTCCAACTGAATAAACTTCGATCCCATTACTTTGTCGGCAGTCGCATTTTCAGGGATAGATGCCAACAACACGATTCCGCTTACCAATAAGGCTTGGTTCTTTGGTAATTTTGCGTTGCTGATATTTCTCAAGCCAACTTCTTTCACATCCTGAGTTTCAAACAACTTAATGGTTTTTGAATTCACAGGTTTGATGGAATACACAATGGTATCTGCCAAACGCAATTCTCCTTTTGCTAATGCACTTTTGATGTGCGCAGGTAACTCACGGAAATGTTTCTCCATTTCAGCACGAGAGCCTTTACTTCCTGCTCCAGGATTTGCCAACTTGTTAATGGTGCGTTGACGAGCAATTGGGTTCATTCTACGAAGCGCACCTAACAGTTCTTCGCTTTCTGCACCTTCTAATCCTAACAACGCTCCTGCGTTATTGTACTCTTCTGTTCCGTCTAATAGTTCTAACATAATTTTTGTTTTTTAAAATTTAACTTTTGATTTATTTTGTGTGATGGATGTTTGATTTTTGTTTAGTAGATTTTTTCTGATGGTTCTACTTCGCCCATGTCTTCTTCACCGCTTAAGAGATCTACTTCAATCCCATTAACTTGGTTGTACTTCATTGCGCTTGCTTGAATTTGTTGTTGGATTTTATCCAACTCATTCATTTCAACTGCGCCCATTGAGTCCTCTGTGTTTGGGTAAACGAAGTATTGTACTTGTCCGAGTCCGTTTGTTCCTTCTTCGGTTTTCTCTTCTTTCTTTTCTTTTGCTTTCAAAACTTTGTCAAGAAAAATTCTCTTCTTCATGTCGTCCTTTAAAGCCATTAATCGCTCTTTCACGCCATCCAATCCTGAAGTGGGTTTTCCACTCATGCCGGACATAGTTTGATAAGTGCCTGAAGCCATCATTCCTAAACCAAGTGCTGATGCAATTCGGTTTTTCGCAAAATGACCAACTCCTGTAACAGCTGCTCCAACAACGAAAGACAATCTTCCTAACACAGCTCCTGCAACTCCGCCTCCGATTACTCCGATCACGATGTCTTTTCCCAACTCAGTTGCAGCGTCTTTCACTTTCGCTCCTGTACTTGCATCGCCAGTACCACTAAGTGATTTTTTGAGTGCTGCTTTCTGATAACTGTTTTTTCTCTTTGTCATTTTCTTTTTTTTTTAATCGTTTTTCTTTTTTTACATGTATGCTACTGCTTGCTTTTTCTTCGTGCCTTTATTTCCTCCTTTCTTTTTCTTTCGTGATTTTAATCCCTTGAGTTGACCGGATACAACAGGTGTTGGAGCAGGAGGCTTTGGTTTATTCATCATTTTGTAACCGAGAAATAATAAGCCTAATCCTGTTACTCCAATCGCTGTTGGCTTTAACCACTTTTTATTTTTCTCCCAAAATCCAGCAGGCTTATCTCCACCTGTACCTGATCCTGAATCACCACCGTTGTCTGTCGTGCTTGCGCTTCGCATCATTGCTTTCGATCCATCGCCACTTCCTCCGCCATCTCCTCCTGAACCACTTGACTCTGATCCCGATTCTCCACCGCCTCCTGAACTGCTTGTTGTGGTTGTAGATTCTCCCGTATCGCTGTTAGTAATTTTTACATTTGCTGCACCTTGCGATACTTCTTCTGCTGTTGTTCCATCTCCTGCTTGCGATTCGGTGTTTTCAAATTCTTGTCCTTCTTTCTTTTTCTTAGGGAAGATGTTTCCGATTCCTTTTAGTAACCCTGCAATTGCACCGATGATTCCTGTTGCTGCTGTTATTGAAGCAGCAGTTGCAGTTGCTGAACCAAGTTCTCCTAATCCGCTAAATCCTTCATCGTAGAAAACTTCAGTACCAAGTAAATCGCTCATTGAAGAAGTTTCATCAAGACCATTCATGTCATCCACGATATATCCTAAACCGCTTACTTCATGATTTTTATTTCCTTTGCCTGTTAGGATTGCCTTCTTTAAATTTTCAGGTTTACCTCCGGCATCATAAAAAATCTTCTCTAACTTTTCTTTTACTTTTTTTAATCGGTCGAACTTGCTCATATCAACTTCTTTCTGTCTCGCTTGCTCATCTGTTAGATATGCGAACTTTAATCGTTGAGCTACTTTGAAGAGATTAAGTTTCATACTGATTAATACTCCTGATCGGATTAAAGCAGTTGCAGGATTTACTCGGTTGGTAACATGAAGAGCTTTATGAATAAAGTTTTTTAGTTTACCACCTTTCTTTCCGCCATCGCTTCCCGGTGGTTGACTTAGCTTTTTAAAAATTCCTTTTTTCGCACCACCACCATCACCGCCTGATGCAGCTTTTCTTTTAAAGAGTTTACCTAAGTCGCCTCCTTCTAATTCTTCCCAACCCATTAGGTCTTGCACATCTACATTGTTTGTGCTGGGTACGCCATTTAAATATTCTAATTCCATAGTTGTATCTTGTTTTTCTGAGTATGGTTCTTCGTAATTGAATCGGTCTACCACACAATCGACCGTGATGTAATTTCCTCCTGTTGTTGGCACGATTGGATAGATGTGCTGAAAGTGATCTTGTTTGTATTTTGTGATTCGCAGTTTGTGCTTTATTTTTAAGTTGCTCAATATGCTGCTGATAAACACCGTGTAACAATCGCAATCTATCCCATGAAACCTATCGTGCCAGCCTCTTGCCGGACTTCTGATTTGTTCTTTACCATTTGCATCTTTCTTATAGGCGATGTGGTTGTATACAAAATCCCAAATGTTCTTGCAGGTTTCATAAACGTTTTTTCCTTTTAGAAGTGGAGCTAACTTTGCAGTTTGAAACAATGTTTCTCTCACTACTTGGGGAATGAATCGTACCGTGTCATCTACTGTTGCACCTTTTTTAATTGTTGGATCAAGGAACAATGGCTTTGGAAACAAATGGTCGAACTCTTCTCCGCTTCTTATTTTTCTTTTTTTAGTTGCCTCCATTTTGCGCTCCGATTAATTGTACTTCATCTGTTTTTTCAAAAGGAATTTTCTTCCAACCTAAATCAATTGTTGTCATGGTAGTAACACCAATTTTAAATGCTTCGCCTTGTTGTACCGCTTGTAATAAGCCTTTGGCAGTAGAGAGGAGGCTGAACATTGGAATGCGAATCATTATCGCTTCGAATTTTGCCTCACCGAATGCAGGTATCGCTATGTCTTGATTGACCGCTTGCGAACTTCCGATGCTGCTTCCCTTAATCAGTAATTTGATAAAAGGGAACTTGAGTTTTAAACCCGTGCGAGTTGGATTTTTCAACTGCACATCTATTCTCAACACCACTCCTTGCAAATCCAACTTGTGCAGCTTAACCGTTGGAACTATCTCCAAGTTAATCGAGGTCTTATTCAATCTCCACAGATACATTCCACCTGCTACCACGCCTCCTCCTATGCCTAAGCCTAACAGTATTTTTTTAATGCTTGCCATTTACTTCTTTCTGATTTTGTCGCTGAAATATTCTCCGCCTACTTTAAATGCCATCCAAATTGCTCCACCTACAATTGCTTTAATCGCATAGTCCAATAAACTGGAGTAGTCAATGTTTGCAAATAGGATGCTCGCTGTAAGTAGCATGTTTCCTGTTCCATCCGGTGTTCCGGCATTGTGTTTAATTTCTGACATTTCGTTTTCTTTTTTAGTTAGTAATTCATCCATCACGGTACAAAGTTGCAGCGGTTGTCTGAGTCGCTTTCCTCTTTTTGGCGCATGTATCAAATCGTTTTGAGAGGTTTTATGACGTTTCGATTTGTTTTTAGAAATAGAGTGTCTTTGGTAATCCTAATTCTTCAAAAATTATCTCTACTTGTTTCACTGAATAGTATTGACCATCACGTTTACCAAGTTTGTCTCCAATTCCTTTGATCCATCTTATGATTGTTGGGTGACTCACTTTATAAAGCTTCGCCAATTCTCCCGGCATATATGGTCTTATTTCGATTGATTTTACTTCTACTTTTGACATCGTTTATTTTTAATTATTGATTTGAAAATTGATAATGCTGTTATTGAAAATTTGTAAGAGATCGAATTGCTTTTGTGCAATCAGCTTTTTGCGATACGCAACAATCGTTTTAATTGTAGGTTCTTGCAGATATTTTGTAATTGCTTTTGCGAGAAGTGTAATCCCTTTATTGTATTCAGGTACACTAATGCGTTGCAAACAAACTTCTTGATACCATCCTTCTGTACCTGCTAAACCCTTGTGATAATTGAGGTTTAACCAATCAATAGGTTTTGATAAATAACGACCACGTTTTCTGTTTACATAACGTTTCGCTAAACACACACGCTCAATAATCTCTTCAAATACTTTTGTTGGATTTTTAAAAGTGTTATAATGCTCTGCGATTAGATTTTGAAACTGAGTTTCTTCTTTATTAGTAAACTCATTATTGCACCATAATGCTGCGTGAATAAAAATCCATGTGTTCTCAACTGTGTTGTTTTTTGGATTTGATTTGCCACCTTTTATTACTGTTAAATGTGGTGTTACTGTTTTAATTTTTCTAACTGCTGTCATTTTATTTAGTTTTTATTGATTACTTTTTTGAGTCGTTTGTTATTGACGATACAAAGGAACGGCAGCAGTTTTGGGCACTTTCCCAAATACGCATCTAAGCGCAAAAAATTAAAGACGATAGCGATTTTTTGAAGATGATAGCAAAATTTTAATGCGATGCGCACTTAAGTGCATGTATGCGCAGGTATGTGTAGCTAAGTGCTTCTAAGTGCAATTTTTTGAAAGCCTTATTGAGATGCTTTCAGAAATTTTAAGAAGATTTTTTCTGAGAATATTCGGGGATTTATCGGGGATTATTCCGGGGAGATTACGGAATGTTTAAGATGCTTTTGCATTTATTCGGGGGTTTTATGGGGTTTATTGGGGATTTATTCCGGTATGACTTCGGAGGGATTATGTAAAAAACAAAAGGTGACCATTTAGGTCACCAATCACAAATAAATTTCAAGAAATAAAGGTAAAACTGTTAATGCATTACTCCGGGTAAACCTAATACCTCAATTATAATTACAACTTGGTTCACTGTATAATAGCGACCTCTCTTTTCTCCAACCTTTTCTTCAAATGGTTTTATCCAACTGTTAAAAGTTCTTACGGAAACACCGTAAATTGCTGCCATCTCTTTCTTTGTGGAAGCCTTCAGTTCAAATTTGTCTGTCGTGATGCTCATCTTTCTGTCTCTCTAAAAATTAATACTTTCTTTACCTACGAATATTTACTCAAAAACTCCTCCTCGTTTGAATTAAAAAACAAAGCGAGTTGTTTTACATTTAATCTTTGTTTGTTTTTGTAGTTGGTAATCATATCTCTCAATTTCATTGGATTTTCTCTTGGTATATCCAACTCCGCAGGTTCTCTTCTGCGTATGTTCATTGAGTTAAAAAGATTAATCAAATACCTTTTTTGATTGTCGGTAATTACACCAATATCATTTGCTCTATAAAGCAGAGCTTGCATAGAGAGTTTCCATTTGCGTTTTAAATCAGCTAATACATTTAAATTAACACCATCATTAAAGTCTTCTTTAATATCCTTTTCCGGCATCAGAAACTCCGCAGCAAACTCATTCGCTTCATGGCTGATGTCTCTTGTAAAAGAAGGATTGGTTTGTAGGTGCATTACTAAATGCCCCAATTCATAAGCCAAGGTGAATCGCTGACGATCACCTAAGCTTCGTTTGTTGGAAAATATAATCGGGAATTTTCCATTTGCTAAAATGCTCATTCCATCTACACGGTCAGTATTAAAATCAAAGTTGATTATAAATAGACCATTGTCCTCTAAGACCTGAGTGAGATTATTAATCACTCCCTTTTCAATTTTCCAAAGTTTACGCAACTTTCTTGCAGCCTCCGCAGGCGAGCCTAACTTTTCAATATCTAGCACAGGTAAACTAATCTCAGGATAATTAATTGCTGTAATAAGCTTTTCTACGTTTAAACGATAGATGTTTACTTGCGCTTCGATTGGAACCATAATTTTCTGCGCTACAATATTGCGTTTGCGCAACGCAAGAGCAGAAGGCAATGTTTCTCCTTCTTGATAAAAGAACTCCTCTGGGTAATTTAACACCCCAATAATTGAATTAAAATTTGAAGGTGTTATCTCAATAAAATCTTGTTCCATCCTGCTTATGTTTGATGCAGATAGGTTCACTTTTTCTGCAAGTTCTGCTTGGTTTAAACCTCTGCTTTCACGAGCAACCGTTAACATTTTGGGATTCAATTTCGGAGAATTCATCTTTCTTATACTTTCTGTTCAACTGCATATCAAAAGTATAAATATTCTGCAATTATGCAAAATAAATTGCATAATTTAATTATAAACAACCGTAATAAATTGAAATACAAGTATTTATCTTTTAGGGAAGTTGCGGTATACTTTGCCTTTTAGTTGGCAGCCACCTTTGGCGTGTTGAGGATGCTTAGCTGAAATAGTTGGATCATTTGGATTTGGATTAAATTGCTTTTTGCCCCATTGCTTGAAGAAGAAAGCGACATCTTGGTTGTCACATTGTTTCTTTATATCAAGAATCCATGATTCGGATAATGGACGGGCTCCTGAACCTGATTCCCCACCCACAATTGCCCACTTAATTCCTCTCAAATTTAATCTACCAAGTTCTCCTATTAGAGGTTCCAGAGATAGGAATTTAGTTTTAGCACTTGTTCTTCGCAAATCTTCTATCCGATATTTAACCTTTTCATTCTCAACAGATACACCCATCCAAATGTTTGGAGTCCAATTCAGTTGAGCATCATATTCAAGAAGTAATTCTGATCTTTTTGTTAAAACTTGAAAAGTATGCTGAGGGTTTTCATTCATTACCTTAAAAACCTTTTTTATATAGGTAAGAGGAACATCCTTATGGAATAAGTCACTCATTGAATTAACGAAAACAACCTTAGGTTTTTTCCAATGATTAGGAGTATCGAGTGTGTCAGGATGAATTCTTAATTTGAAGTTGTCTTTGTATTTATCAATCCCCATATGAAAAAGGCGATTAGACATAACTTCTGCATAACAAAACTTACATCCAGCTGTGATTTTCGAACAGCCAGTCGTAGGATTCCACGTTTCTTCAGTCCATTCTATACTTGATTGAGCCATTAGTGAAATTCTATTTTAGTTATTAGTGCATCCTTTTTGCAAACATTACTTGTCAAATTTGCTTTGAATGGTTTAATTAATTTATCTTTTTGCATTTCTTTTAATACTCTACTTGCATCTGAAGGCAGAATTCCATTTTGAAGTGAAAAAAGATAGATTTCCCGGTCATTTTTTAGCTTTTTTTGAGTGATGTTTTCTTTTAATTCATTCTCAAAAGTCTCTATTTTTTTTGGCTTCGCAACATCACCTGAAAATAAATCAATTTGCCCCGGCATAATTCCATCTTTATCGATGTCATAATTTGCTTCTCCTCTTTCAGGATCCAATTTCCATGCAGTTTTTAGAAATTTTTCCATTCCTAAAACATGTCCTGATCCAAAAATTAAACCATTAATATTTCCTGAATTCTTTTTTAAGGAAAATCTGCCCAAATGGAATTCATGATTCAAAGGAATTAATCCTTTGTAATATTCCTGAATTAAGCGATGAATATGATAAAACGGTGTGTTATCAATTTCAGCTTTATTTAATTTAAGATACTGATTAATGCTTTCGTGTTCACAAAATCTTCTAGCGTGAGATGACGAAACAAAAAACAAAAAATCAGTTCGTTTAAAATTTATAATCTTTTTAAACACCTCTTCACTCATGTGTTTTATACCGTTCTGATCAAAGAAAACCAAATTAGCCGCATCTTTTGTATTAAGATGCTTTTCCCAGTTATTAAATGCCTCTTTAAAATCTAAATTTGAAATTTCAATATTAATATTTGGAAAATTTGATGCGGTATTTTCAACGAAAGACTTTAGTTCATTGAATTTTGATTTTTTAAACTCGTTTAAATAGAGATTTACAATTAAGCCTTTTTCTTTTATTACGTCATTATAAACAGATAGTTCATTTAAAATTAATTGCGGTGACCCCGGATTGCCAGTAGCATCTGTTCCGGGTCCTGCAAAGAAATCAATAATATTAATTCGCTTCCAAAACAAATTTTGTTTCATAATAAATACAGGAAGCCATTCTTTAGTATAGTCCTGAAATATTTTAAGCTTATCAAATGTACTCTCATCAAAGCTTTCCTTGTGTATATCCTTGCTCATTTAAATTGTGATATTACATTTCAACAATAGTTCATTTAAATTCCAAACAGTATCCTTAATTGTTGTATTCTCATCAAACATATTCGGAGTAATTGACAATGGTATTATACCATTGTCTGTTAATCGTCTTTTAATTTTAGCTAAACCATCTTCAATAGGCTTTGTCAATATTATGGCTTTCTCCTTTTGAAAATCATAAAAGGGTACACTATTGTATTGCCAAAATAAAATCTTGCAATTTGGGATATTCAGTTTTACATCGCCTTCAAAACCACCAGTTTCAAAATCAGAATTTAATTCAAATTCAATTAGGTAGTTTTCAGTTGGATGTTGGAAGGATAAAGTTGTTCCTTTTTTTAATATCAACTGTACTACTGGTATCGGGTAATCTTTCTTAAACTCATCAATGAAATTAAATGCGCCTTCAATCTCATCCTTATACACTGGCATAGTCAAATTGTGATGTGCTTGTGGATTAAGTACAAGGATTCTAGTTTGGTTGAAGTAGTTCTTTATCCTTTCTGTAAATGGTTTTCCAAGTGCTGTATATCGCTCAGCGCATTTTCCCCACAGGGTATTTAAAGTTCTAAATTGCCCATCGCTTGCTTCTATATATTCATTTGGCAATCGGGCATAAACCATAGATTCAATTTCTTTTCTCAGATATAATGCACAAGCTGTGTAGTCTTTAGAATTAAAATACTTTCGTGCTTTATCAAGGTGAGAGTTTTCAGATTCTAAAACCATAGGGAATTCATATTCAACTCCCGCTTTGCCTCCTACATACATTTCGGATATTTTCCAATCCTCTAATCTAGAATGCTGCTTTATTATAAGCTTAGTAAATTCGAAAAATGTAAGATCATGTGTTAATATAAAAACTTGGTAGTTTGGTAAATATTTTTCAAAAACAAACTTTAAAACCCTTTCACGATTGTTCATGTCTAAACTTATCATCATGTCGTCTAGCACTAATACTTTAAGCTCTGCGTTCGAAGGTCTTTTTTCGAGAATTGCAAATCTTATAGCTAAACTGATTGCGGTTAATTTTGCTTCATTTAAAAATGAATGCAAGCGATGAACTTTATCTACTTTAGTATCATATTTAGGTACGCTTAACCATATTTTAAATATAGGCGCTGAATAATTCCGCTTTGTTAAATGAAAAGTTTTCTCTAATTCAATATCTAATTTAAATCCGATTTTAGAATATCCAAGCTCTTTCTGTAGAATTTCGTTTCCTCTTGAATTTATATGGGCTTCCCATTTTTTTAGTTCCACCAAAGCTTTATCCACAACATTTTGATGAGCAACTTTTGCAGATTTTGTTGTTTGGTATTCTCTCTTCGTTCCAATCTTAGTAAACTGAGGCCCAAATTGTAGGAAATCAAGAATTTCATTTGCATTTTCAGTAACAACTTCTCCCCATCGATTTGTAGTAGTATTAAGTTTTTTTATTCGTGTCGCCTCAAATTTTATATATGGAAAAACATTGTATTCAAAGTTTTCATACAGATCGATTCTGTCTCTATGGCGAAAATTAAATGCACTGTAAACAAATCGATAGTTAATGAAGTCAGATGCATAGTTGCTTACTTTAGCGGCCTCATTAGAATTAATTGCGATATCCGAATATGATATTTTGTAATTATCATCTGTATCTCCAAGAAATTTTAATTTTACAAATGCGTTTTCCACGCTTTTTCCATCTGCTCCAGGAGATGCATAAATATTTAGAAGATTTTGTTTATTCGTGTAATCGAAGTACTTGGTTATTTCATCTGTAGAAGTCTTATTTGCACACTCAAGTAATGTATATAGCGACCAGAAAATGGAAGATTTTCCAGCTCCATTTTCCCCAAACACCAAAAGATGTTTGCCGTCAATTTGTAATGGTTTTGAATTATCTCCTAAAACTGGAAAGAATTTAAAATTTGATACTAAAAGTTGTTCTATTAATTTTCTATCTGCCATTTTAGTTCGATATGCTATTAATCAATCGGATGATATTTTTACTTTTAACATTCGATAGTATAATTCTATTGCGAATCTCATTGTCTTGTGCTTCAAGATTTTTATAAATCTCACCTAATGTCATTGCGACTTTATCTTCATCGGTAATTTTTGAAATATCTTTAAACACTTTCTTTGTGTCAATTAAGCCGAGAATATCAATTTGTTCATCTTTCATATGATCTTCGAAATATAGTTCGAATACCATCATATTTATTACATCCTCAAATACTTTTGAGATAGCATGATTTGATGTGAACTCATTTACAGGTTTAGAATCCTCTTTATTTAAGTAAATTAGATAGTGAGCAAAAATTTTAAACAAAAGTTTTGTTTCCTTCGATATCATAGGGATTGGCAGATCATTAATCATGTCATAATTAAAATTTATTCCCTGATTATAACTTGAGCCTCGATATTTTTCTTTGATATAAAAGAATGGAAGTCGACTGTTTAGATATGTTAAAAGAAAATACAGATCATCTATTTGCTCTTTTTGTTTTGTAATAACTAAAGTTGATTTACCCGGAATAATCTCACCCTCAATATCGATTGATGAATCTAATAATGTCAAACCTTTAATAATCAATTTTGGTTTAATAGATTTTTCAGAGTACGAACCTTTAAATGTTTTTTTGAATTCGCTCTTTAATACAACTGGAGATAAGTATTTGTATTTTAGTTCGAGATTATTCTTATCCTTTAGGTAAGTCATTTCCGAAAAGCCCCATTTTGAACTGTATTTCCCAATTGTCCCCGTATTAATTACTTTTAGGTATTTCTCAGTATTAAATGGTTTCTTTTCTAAATCTATTAGTAACTCTTTTAATTTGTATGCGTCTGAAGTTGCGCATGCGTTCTCACAGACACCATAATCAGAAAGTTTATTGTCTTGGGAATCAATCTGTTTAATCAAACTAACATAGTCACTAAAAAGCCAATCAAATGCGTATGGTTCGCTGATACCAGACTTTTCAACGATGTCCAAATTAATAATGCCATCTTCTGAAAATTTATCAATTTTGATTTTTTCAATCTCAGATTTCCCAACAAAAGTAATTATAGAATCAACCTTTGCTGTTTTAAACACCTTTCTTCCTGCTTCAGCAATACCAATATAATTATTTAACAAGCCCTTCCTCAATTCATATCCAAATGGTTTTGAAATCCATTTATCGGGAGTGATAAATACCAAGTTTCCTGTAGGTTTTAAAAAGTTAAATCCAATATCGAAAAATGCTATGTAGATATCCCAATTACCTTTACAAAACTTCAATTTCTTTGTGAGATGATTTCTCAATTCTTCCTGCCCATTTTTCACCATGGTTTCAGAATCTATATAAGGTGGATTTGCAATTACAATATCAAAGCCGCCATTTCCATTAACTAAATAAGGATTCAATATTTCGGGAAAATCAAGCTTCCAATCAAAATGGTCAAATAACTCATTCGGTTTATTTTTTAAGTTTTTTAATTCGACTATTGTTTTTTTCCAAAGTTTTGTTTGCTCGAATAATTCTTGCTGCTCTTTTAATTTTTTTCCACTCTCAGTAGGTTGTTTTTCAATTCCCTTTGTATTAACCATTAACTCAAACTGATTAATAAGAATATCAATTTTCAGATTCCTTATTTCAAGAGCAAGGTCTTTCTTATTCTTGTTTTCAGGATGAAAATAATTTAACTGTTTCTCACTTATTTTATTTAATAGTTCTATTCTACGGATAATATTATCATTTCCGAAAATATTGCCCTGCGTACCATCTTTGACCTCCCAATCAATGTCAATTATTTCATTTTCAAATCTACTTACTAAGCTATCACCAGTTACTATTTTGTAATCGAGGTTTGGTAGAGCGCGAGGCATGCTTTCATCAACTACTAAGCTTAACCAAAATCTTAATCTAGCAATATCAACAGCACCCTTTTCTAAGTCAACACCATAAATCGAATTTTGAATGATATTTTCTTTTACTTCAGAAGGCTTCCAATCAATATTGAGTTCAAAAGCCAATACTTCCTTAATGGCATAAATTTCCTGTAAAAGACCCATTGGGAATGCACCGGAGCCTATTGCAGGGTCACAAATTTTTACATCATCTAATAGTGTATTGATTTTGAATAGCTGCTCTTTTGTTAATTTACTGATATCCTTGTTCTTTACAATATACTCTACATCTAAACGATTAAGTCCTTTATTGCCTAGTTCTTCGATAATGGAAAGCTGACCCACTTTATGTTCGTTACCAAACAACTCAACTTGATTATTGTGAATAGGTTTATAGATTGTATAGTGGTTTGCAAGTTGAGTGGTTAAATATTCAATTAAACTTTCTTGGCACATATAATGCACAACTTTTTTAGGTGTATAAAATGCACCAGTCTCCGCATTATTCTCAAGAAGATTCTCAAATATATGACCTAGCATTTCAGGATCAACAGCTACGATGCGATCATCAGGACTATCTTCATGAACAGTAAAGTTAAATGAATCTAGAAAATCTAGAAAACCGCGATGTTTTGGGTCATCTGGATTATTAGGATTATGGAATAATATTGACTTGAATTTTAGTTTGTGTTCGTCATGCGCTTCTTTATCAAATAAACCTCCATTTAAAAAAGGAATTTTCACAATTTCACCATTAGGCAAAGTGAAATTATCGTCTTTTCTCTCCTTGTTTAGCGTATCAAAAAATAAAATTGTAAGCCAATCGGAATAAAAATTGTCTCCGCTCTTAGAGGTTTGGAAAAGATTCATTATGAAATTAGGAATACCATCTTTGTAATTTTTATTTGAAGCACCTAGCCATCCTTTCTTCTGAACAAAGTATAAAAAGACAATTCTTCCCAATAATTTTTTCGTGAAATCTCTAATTGCCTTTTCTTTACCCTTAAAAACAGTTTTCTTGTAATTGGATTTTAGCAACTCTGCAACGTATGCATGATAGTGGCCTGTATACTCCTCGAAAAAAGAATTGCTCAAAATTTCAACAGAAAACGCATCAACTATATTTCCAAACTTTAGATTGCTTTCAATGCTCAAAAATTCAAACCTTTCTGCAGCTGTTTTGCAGCTTTCATTTGGACCAAGAAGATAGGTATATCGTTTAGGATGTGTTGTCTTTTCTTCAATACCTGTATCGGTTAGCACACTATCTTTTGCAACTAAAGTTAGTCTCCAATGGTTTCTGTTTTGAGGCGTTATGAAATTTACTAATGCAGCCTGCCCTGTTGTGAGCAGCTTTCTAATATATCTTTGGATGGCAACTTTACTGTGTTCAATTCTTACAGACGGCTTTAAAATAATTTCATAACAGGTTATTTCAGTTCCATCTTCAAGTGTAATACTGCCATAAACACTTACATTATCAATAACTTTTGCTTCTGATAAATTTGGTTTAGAATCAGCCTCGATTAATCGGGAGCTGAGAACAAATGATGACCCAAAAACCGGACTAAGGACTTCTTTTGAAAAAAGTATTCGATCGTAAGGTTTTTGTAATGAGTTTTGAATTTGAATTCTATTTGCTGCCATTTAACTAAAGCTTTGTGTTAATATAATTTGTGGATTGACAATCCCTCTTTTTACTTTTAAAAGAGTAGGGTCTATGGTGCTTGAACTAAGTTCGTATTTCTCTAAAACATCTTTGACGAAAGCTGCGATAAATATTTCGGGGGTTTTGAGCTTTTTGTTATTAGTTACGAAATATTCATTTATAGATTTTGGTAAACCTTTAGATGCAAAAGTCCCTTTCTTAATTGTTTCAATAGCTGAAGTTAAAGTGTTTCTTATTACCTCCGTTGATGCAATTTTTGCTATAAAATTTAAGTTTGTTATAGCTTTATTTTCAGCTGGGCTAAGATGCTTACGTGAAACACTTTGAATATTTTCTTGATTTTTCTCTGCTTTGAAATATTCAAATCCTTTCATCGCTTGTTCATGATGTAATTCATGTAAAGCAATTGGTTTTTCATCTTCTTTTGCATTAATAATTTTTACTGCTTGAAGGAAATTTATTTCGATAATATTCAATTCTGAAGTAATAAAACAAAATATCCCCGGATGATTTTCACTTTTAAGATAAGTTATCGATGAATGTTTAATAGGATAGTGAATATCACCGTTAACTGAATCAAAAAGCAATAGGCTTTGATTTGGTTTTGACAATCTTCCACATCTCGTCTTATTTGGAAGCTGAGATATTTCCATGAATTTTTTAGGATTCGATTTCCTAAATTCTCTTAATTCGTTTAGGTATTTTAATATTTCGCTTTCTTCTTTTTGAATTTTATTTCCAAAAAGAGCGCCATCACCCTTTTCTTCTAAAAGAGAGAATATTCTGTTGTCTTCCCCAAAAGCGGTATGAAAAGCTTGTAATTTTCTCAATGCGTTATTAACTAAGTTAATTTGTGAATCACCGTGCGCTGAAGGATAATAATTGTAAACAAATATCTTTTCAGCTCTTGACCCAATTCTATTAACCCGCCCAATTCTCTGCATTAATCTCGTTGAATTCCATGGAACATCATAATTCACGATTAAATTACTCCTATGTAAGTTAATTCCTTCAGCTAAGACCTCTGTTGTGATAATTATATCATATTCATTTTTCCATTTTTCTATTTCAAGATTTGCATCAAAGTTATCTCTAAGCGTAGTTTCAAATTGCTTTCTATTTTCTGCACTGATTGTTAAAATATTTCTTTCAGTTATTTCTCTTAATTTTCTTGATAGTTCTTCGCCAGTCTCCTTTGATTCCGTAAAAATCACAAGTTTTCCTGTTGGATTCTTTTTGGAATCAAAAAACTCATTCTGAATATGATTAGCAAAAGAAATTAATTTCGGGTCAGATTTTAATTTATCCCACTTCTTAACTAGTTCATCAATTTTAAATTTGTCGTTTTGTAATGACACAATAAATTCTTTCGAGAATGCTTCTTTTTTAAATTCTTTATTGTTTCCTGCTTTGTCATTTATTTTTGCTTCAATTTGATCATAACTATAGCCTTCCTCAAGTAGCTTATTAATGTCTAGATCTGGTGCAATAAATATTCTATCATTAGCAAACATTTGAAGCATATTGCTGTTAGCTTTTTGTAATCTATGGAGCGATTTCGTAAATGCATAAAAGCTACTTTCCAAGCGTTTTACAAGAAGCGTTTTCATAATTGCAGACAATCTACCTGAAATAGATTTTACGTTTCCATATATTTTCTTGTCCTCTTCTTTCGTTAAGAATTCAATCGCTCTGTATCTATAATAACCAATTCCATCAATTTCATTTCCATCCTCATCTAGACCTGTAATCATTGACACCGTGTCAAAAAATAAGGAACTTAATTCTTTATCTAATTCATAGTAAAGAGCTATTGGATCACCAACCTTCGGGAAAATGATATTTTGATTTTTTAAATCGTCTAAATATTCTTTATTATTTTCAATATCAGTCCGAGTTCTTCTAATAACTAAAGGCTCAACAACATCATCACGTAATTTTTGAAATAAAGCTTTTAACTTCTTAATATTTAATTTCTTTTCTGCCGACAGCTTCTTATACTGTTCATTTATTGGCTTAAAATAGTCTTGAAGATTTCGTATGTTTTCAAGCGTACTATTCCTTTTGTCTTGAAATAAATAGAGTTGATTCTCTATATCTTGTGGTCTATTATTGAGTGGGGTTGCTGAGATTAAAATTACCTTTTTCCTAAAATCACCCGTTTCCGATGCTTTTGCTCTTGGCATTTTGCAAATTTCTTGCAACGATAAATACATGTCAGTGTAATCATTTCTGAACTTATGTGACTCATCAACAACTATTAAGTCGAATTTATCAGCATTTGAATATGAGAAGTCATTTTCATTTAAAACCTTATGTAAACTACCTAAGGTTATAAACTCAAAATGGTTTTTTATTTGAAAATCTTCAGTAGTTCTTCTCCAATTGGCTTCTAATGCAGGCGGAACAACCACTAAAATTCTTGTGTTTGTTCCATTTTCATAGACAAACTTCTTAATGACCATGCAAGCAATGATTGTTTTTCCTAAACCTACCACATCAGCCAAAATGAAACCATTATGTTTCATTAATATCGAATAACCATGATTGGCTGCATCAGATTGGTACTTAAGACGCATAAATTTATCGGGCAATAATAAATCTATATTATATGGATCATAATCTACTCTTTTGCCAAAGTATTCAATCAACATTTTTATGTATGTTTCAAAAGGAGTGAAATTATCTCTTAGGTATGTTTTGCTTTTTAAGAGTGCTGCCTCCGCATGCAAAATTGGAACTGATTCAGACCATAGGCGCTCAAATTCTTCTGTTGCAAATTTTACATCTTGATAGTCTCTTAAGCTGACATTAAATTCATAGTTAGACTCTGGGTTAGCTCCAAGACCTGCATCTGTCAAGTTTGATGATCCGGTAATAACTTCACAAGGAGCGTGTTCATTGAAATTCTCTGGTCGAAAAATATATACTTTAGCATGAATTTTCTGTTTCGGATGTGCCCTTAATTCAATTTTACCGCTTGTTAAATCGTCTATAAATTGTACTATTCCGTTTTCAGTTATTCTGTCATATTCCGCTTCTTGAATATTCTTTATCATTTCACTTAGGAATTCCTCTTTAGTTTCCTCAGGGTTTTCTAAAAAATATTGGCCTCTATCATGATATTTTTTTATTAGTTGATCTACATTTATACCAACTAAGATTCTTATTTTAGGTATTTTATCTAAAAAAGGTCGAACTTTAAAATAACCGGAAGTCCTAAAATATCCAACAAGTGCATCAAAATGACGAATGGATTCTATATTAGTGAATACCCCTTCAAACTTATTTAAAAGACTATTATTGTTTTGATTTGTAAAGAATTTAGTTGACATCAATTTTAATTTTTTAATAATTCGCTAGGTTTTACTTTTAATATTTTTGCAATTTCAAATAATACTTCAATACTTGGCTGTCTCCTGTTTTGGACATAAGAATTAACCATGTTAAAACTCTTACCCAATTGTACAGAAAGCCATGTTTGTGTCAAACCTTTTTCTTCCAATACATCTTTTATTCTATTCATTCTTTAGAAGTTTACCGAAAGATACTAAATATCTCACAACATGAGATGTCTGTTAATAAATTGACGTATAATTACCAGCGTTCAATAGTGCGGTAACTAACGCCAAGGTCTTTTTCAGCTTTTCTTAAAGTTCCATAAACTGCTTTTGCCCAATTTTTTACTTGTAGTCTAAAGTCGTTTAAAAGTTGATCATAGGTTTTACCTTCCTCCAAATAATATGCACTTGATAGGTCTACTCTATGTTCCGGAAAATGGAAATACCTATCGAAATCACTTACAACCCGCTTGAGAATTTCAGATTCAGCAATACCTGCCAAACGACATTGATGCCAATTGATTACAATTTTATCGAGGTCACGGAAATTACCATGAAATAAGTGAGCCGTTTTCTCAATCCAAACTTGTAATTCTTTACCCGGTGTTTTGTTATACTCTTTAAACTCCATTTTGTCCCATGTTGCCATGAAGTCATTCCAAACTGAGCGATGTGATTCAGTAAACGAAGGAAGTTCAACTACAAGCTGTGAGATACGGTCGAAAAATTTATGAAGCATGTATTCTTCCGTATCTCTTAAGTATTTAATATCAAAGGAAGACGTAAATATAATTCGACATTCATATTTTTTTGCACCAATTCCGTACTTCCCATTACCCGTAGATAATGCCTCAAAAAGCAATTCTTGTAATGTATGTGAAAGCCTTTCTGCATCTTCAATAACAAGGTATTTCTTACTTGATTCTGATAACAATTTATTAATAGAAGCAGAGGAAGGCTCTATTAAGCGTGAGTTAATGTAAACTATTTCTAATGAGTGAGGAACTTTAATATTTCTTTTCTGAATTTTATCGAGCCAAAAGGACTTTCCTGTACCACGTTTCCCTAATAATAATATTGAAAACCTACCCGGATTTTGAAGATAATTATCAAGTCTTTGAATTACTTCCTTTCGGTTTTTTGGTTGCGTATTAAGTAATTCTGAATAATTTAGTTTGTACTTATTTGCGTATTTCATTGTTTATAATTGCGTATGCAAAACAAATGTACAACTTTAAAATACATTTGTAACATAAAAAATTAACAATGACAAAGCAACTTTTAGAATACAGAAAATCTCATCATTTTATGCTCAGTCAATGGGATAGAAGTATAGATGATCAGCTCCTCTATAAAGTACTTCCATTCATATCTGAATCTAAAGAGAATAAAAAATTGGCAATAATAACCCCGTCGTTTTTAAGCATAAAAGGTATTGAAGTGCCAAAGAAGAACTGTTTAGTTATTATATTAAATCAAAAGCTATTAAAAACAGCTTTTTGGTGTGATCACCCAAATTATTTATTCCAAAAGGAAAAGGAAGCAAACTTTCAAATTTTATATTAAAATGAAAATAGTAAAAATCATTCATGGCTATCCGCCATTGTATAATGCAGGCTCAGAGGTATACAGCCAATCTATCTGCGAAGAATTGGCAAAAACGAATCAAGTATTTGTTTTTACAAGAGAGGAAAACCCATACCTACCTGACTTTACAATTAGAAAGGAGCAGATAAATGAAAACCTTGTGGTTTATTTAGCAAATATGGCGCAGGGGAAGGATGGCTTTCGACATATTGAATTGGATGTCATCTTTTCGAATATTCTGAATGAGATAAACCCGGATGTCGCACATGTAGGGCATTTAAATCACCTTTCAACAGGATTTATCGATGTATTAAATGATAAAAATATTCCAATTGTATTTACTCTTCATGACTTTTGGTTAATGTGCCCTCGTGGGCAATTTTTACAGAGGAACTTCGGAAACGCTAATCATCTTCAGTTGTGCGACAAACAAGAGAATACAAAATGTGCTACGAACTGTTATAATGCTTATTTCACAGGGCAAGTAGAAAATAAAGAAGCAGATGTTTTCTTTTGGAGTAACTGGATTGGCAATCGAATGAAGGAAACAAAAGCGATTACAGATAAAGTGGATTTGTTTATTGCACCATCAAATTACCTGATGGATAGATTCGTCAAGCAGTTTGGGGTTTCTGAAAATAAAATTCAATTTTTAGATTATGGTTTTCCATTACATTATTTAACTCCAACGGAAAAGAAAGGAGAAACGGAATCCTTTACTTTCGGGTATATTGGCACACACATCCCTGCTAAAGGTGTTAACTTATTAATTGAAGCTTTTTTGAAATTAAAAGGAAAAGCATCTTTGAAAATTTGGGGATGGAAAGATCAGAGAACAACCAAAGAATTAGTAGATAAAGCAAAGGCAATAGGACTTCCCATTGAGTTTAAAGGAGAATATGTAAACAAAAACCTTGCTGACGAAGTATTCTCACAAGTTGATTGTATCGTTGTTCCCTCTATTTGGGGAGAAAACTCTCCTTTAGTAATTCACGAAGCACAAGCTTGCCACATCCCTGTTATAACAGCAAACTATGGAGGGATGGCAGAATATGTTGAACACAAAGTGAACGGTTTGTTATTTGACCATCGAAATTCAAACAGCCTTAATGAGCAAATGCAATGGGCTGTCGAAAATAAGAATGCAATGGTTGACTTTGGCAAAAGAGGTTATTTATTTTCGGATAAAGGAAACGTTCCTGAGATCAAAGAACATTGTAATGAACTTTTAAAGATTTACAAAGGATTACAAAAAACTAAATCAATCGATTCTCTTTGGAGAATTACAATCGATACAAATCCCGAAGATTGTAATTTGAGCTGTACAATGTGCGAAGAGCATAGTCAGTTTAGTAAATACATTGACACTCTTTATAAAGAAACAGGAGTGAAACGAAGAAGAATGCCCGTTGAATGGTTGGATAAAATATTTAAGCAAGCAAAGGGAATGGGAGTAAAAGAAATTATCCCATCAACAATGGGAGAACCTCTTTTATACAAAGGGATTGAGCGAATCTATGAATTAGCTAAAGAGAATCAAATCAAAATTAATTTAACAACCAATGGAACATTTCCCAAAAAATCGGTTGTTGAATGGGCAAAAATTCTAGTGCCACAAACAAGTGATGTTAAGATATCGTGGAATGGCTCAACCGCTGAGACTTCGGCAGAAGTAATGGTTGGAATTGATTTTGAAAATGCTGTAAATAATGTAAAGCAATTTGTCGAATTTAGAAATCAGCATTATAAGGATGTAGGCAATTACTGTCGAGTAACTTTTCAATTAACCTTTATGCAAAATAATATGCATGAGCTGGCTGAGATTATTAAACTGGCTGCTGACCTTGATGTTGACCGTGTAAAGGGACATCATTTGTGGGCGCACTTTGATGAGATTAAGAAACTATCAATGAAGGCGGACTCATCAAGTATAAATAAATGGAATGGATATGTAAAAGAAGCCCTTGAAGCAGCTGATAAATACAGAAGACCAAATGGCGACAAAGTTTTACTTGAAAACATTTATCCTCTTGAAGATATTGAAAAGAAAGAAGTTCCACAGAGTTATTCTTGCCCATTTTTAAAAAAGGAAATTTGGATTTCTGCAACCGGAAAAATATCTCCTTGCTGTGCGCCTGACAAAGAGAGAGATAAATTAGGAGATTTTGGAAATATTCAGAATCAAACTTTGCAAGAAATTGTAACCGGAAACAATTATCAAAATCTTGTAACTAACTATAAAAATCAAAGTCTTTGTAAAACCTGTAATATGCGTAAACCATGATAGAAGAAATAAAGAAATACTCTGTAGATTCTAAATTAGCGTTGATTATTAGACATGCTGATAGAGAGCAAATTCCTGCTGGATCGTTTGGAAATGAAATTTTACTCAATGAAAGGGGGATTAACAACTCAATAAATTTCGGTAGAGATTTAAAGCAACATAAAATTAACTGCATATACACAAGCCCTGTTGAAAGGTGTATTCAAACTGGACATTATTTAAAAGAAGGTTACGAAAAGGAACTGCCCTCTCACACAACTAAGGCTTTGGGTGATCCGGGACTTCATATTGCTGACGATAAGTTGGCAGGGGAATTTTTTCTAAAACATACTTTTGATGAAATGTACCGAAGGTTTATGCTTGGCGAGGCTATTCCGGGTGTACCTTCAGCGCAGGATTTTGAACAAAAGATGACTGCTTTCATTAAAGAAAATACAGTTGAAAATGGCTTGACAATTTTCATTACCCATGACTCGTTAATTGCCTTTTACCACTATTGTTTAAATAGAGCTGTTTATACAAAGGAAAATTGGGTAAAATATCTATCAGGAATAATTTTAAAAGTTGAATAATTATGGATTGGCAAGAAATTAAATTATCAGAATGTGGCACATTCTTTAATTATAAAGGAAACAAAGTATTTAATAAATCATTTATTAATGCGCTCAAATTTCATGCACCCGGATTTGCGCCTGTGCAAGATGAAGGAGGATGGTATCATATTAACACGAAGGGAGAGGAACTATATACACAACGCTATGAAAGGGCATTTGGGTTTTATTACAACCGAGCTGCTGTAATTAGTGGTTCAGGGTGGTTTCATATTGATGATAAGGGCAATAGATTATCCAACGACACTTACGCATGGATTGGTAATTATCAAGAAGATAAATGTGCTGTTCGTGATTTCAATAATAACTACTATCACATTGATCCTTTTGGAAAAAGAATTTACAATGAAAACTATTATTATGTCGGAGACTATAAGGATGGATATGCTTGTGTAAAGTCAAAAGAAGGATGGAAACACATTGATTGTAAAGGCTCAGACCTTAATAATAATAGGTTTGAGGACTTAGGCATTTTTCATAAAAATTATGCAACGGCAAAAGATTTAAATGGGTGGTTTCATATTAGTAAAGAGGGCGTTAATTTATATTCTAAACGATTTCATTCTGTTGAACCGTTTTACAATGGCTTCAGTTTGGTTGAAGATTTTAATAAACAAAAATCAATTATAAATGAATTAGGCGAGGTCACCTGTTTAATACCTTGATGAATATTATGCCTATTGTATTTATAACCCACGCCATATCAGCGTGGGTTTTTTATTTTTAACTCTTAGGTAAAAATAAATCTTCTCAAATCTTCTCAAAACATTTCGGAACAAATCAATAACACTCAAGGGTTGCCTTAAAATTGAGAAAGCTAACTAAAGCATGGGCATAGTTTTGCCTTGTGTTTTGTTATACCCCATATCCCCGTAAAATAGACGATTCTTAGTGGTATTTGCCATTGAGTATGGCACTTATATTTTGAACGTGCAAGTTTATTCCATTGATTTTTTCCCCTCAAAAAAAGAAAGTCGAATTCGCTACCACGTTCAAAAAAGTGTACCGTACTTCAAATAAAGCAAGCAAATAAACTGAGTATGAAAATTGAAATATACGTGAAGATGGAAAGTGTTAATGGAAATAAAAAACACAAAAGGTTGAGCGTTGCTGAATTGAGAAAATGTAAAGGCTTTGAAAACATTTCTGATGCGGAAGCAGAAGAAACAATAATTGCTTTAGAAAAATTATCAATCCTGTTTTATGAATTATACATGAAACAAAAACATAGCAAGCAAAAACTAACAATTATAAAAGGAGGTGATCTTGATGGAGAACAACGAAACGCTGCTTAAAAAATTTGCTAAAGGCAAAGGAGCAGCATTGAAAGATGAGTCTATTCAAAATTGCGTTATTTACACAAGGGTAAGTTCCAAAGAACAAATGGACACCAATCAAAGTTTGGAGTGGCAAAAAAAGTACTGCCTCGAGTACGCCATTAAAAATAAGTTGGACATTAAAGGTTATTTTGGAGGAACTTATGAAAGTGCGAAAAGCGATGAACGGAAAGAGTTTACTCGAATGCTCAAATTTGTAAAAGCGAGTAAAGAAAAAATCTCTTTCATTTTAGTTTATAGTTTAGATCGATTCAGTAGGACTGGAGATAGCGCAATTTTTATAGCGAGCGAATTAAAAAAGACCGGAGTAAGTATCATGGCTGTTACACAACCAATCGATACAAATTCTCACGCAGGAGCATTACAACAAAACATCCAATTCATCTTTGGTAAATACGATAACGATTTACGAAGACAGAAAACGATTGATGGAATGCGAGAGAAATTATTAAGGGGTGAATGGATTGGTAATGCACCAACAGGCTATGCATTTGTAAAAGGTGCGCCTACGCAGACCATTATCATTAGCGACAAAGGAGAAGCCATTAAGCAAGCTTTTATTTGGCGAGCTAATGGAATGACCTACGATCAAATTATTGAAAAATTAAAATGCTTGGGTATTAATATGCCTAAGCAGACCCTAGGCGGCATATTTTCGAACCCTTTTTATTGTGGGTTCATGTCGCACAACTTATTGAATGGCGAGGTTATTAAAGGAAAGCATCCTTCTTTAATTGATGAAGATTTGTTTCTAAGGGCAAACGAACTCAAGAAAACGGATGGCTTTAAAGTCAACAAAGCCAATGATAATCTGCCATTAAAGGTATTTGTAAAAGATGCAGAAACAGGAGCCCCTTTCACCGGATATATCGTGAAGAAGAAGGGGCTTTATTATTATAAAGTAAATCGGATCGGAATTAAGGTAAACCGAAGCGTTAAAATTATGCACGGCAAGTTTGAAGAATTGCTTTCAAATTATACGGTAAATCCTGCCCTTGTCGAGCCTTTAGAAAAGCAACTGCGCTTTACTTGGGAGAACCTAACAGAAACCAGCACAAGCGAGAAAAAAGCCCTTTCTTTGAAACTTAACGAGGTTGAGGAGGAGTTCTATAATTTGCGTAAAAGACACGCTATTGGGTCGGTAAGCTTGGACATTTATGAGGAGTTTTCGACCGAAATGAAGAAGCGTAAAGAAGGTATTATGGAGTCACTCGAAAAGTTGGAACAAAAATTATCGAACCCTAAAGAATTGATAAATTTTAGCTGCCGATTATCGGCAAACCTCGCACCTGTGTGGGCTTCGGGGGACTATTACCAAAAGCAAACTTTCCAAAATGTAGTATTTCCTTCCGGTTTGGTATATGATACGAAAATCGAGCATTATCGAACCCCTGAAGTAAATCGGGTGATCGCCCAAATCGCCCTATTATCAGAGGGTTTGGGGGAAATAAAAAAACCGGACTTCTCTAAATTTGAAGAGAAGTCCGGTCTAGTACCTCCGGTCGGACTCGAACCGACACAACAGTGAAGTTACTGGTGTTTGAGACCAGCGCGTCTACCAATTCCGCCACAAAGGCATTTGGGAGGGCAAAGCTAAGTTTTGTTTTACAATAATGCAAGATTTAAACCATAAAATTATCTTTCAAAAAAGGCTTTAACCGTAGGGCTTTAACTTTAGTATTGACCAGATTGCCTAAATTTACTTTTATAATTTAATTTTTGTGAACACACTAAACGTTTCATCAAAGAGGTTAAACTCTATCGATTTCATGCGGGGCCTTGTTATTGTTATAATGGCCCTTGATCATATCCGCGATTTTTTACACGCACCGGCGCTCGTACAAGATCCAACAGATCTGGCAACTACAACGCCAACGCTTTTTTTTACACGTTTTATCACTCATTTTTGTGCGCCCATCTTTGTATTTCTTGCTGGCACCTCTGCTTACCTTATGCTTCAAAAGCACAACGATCTTGCCAAAACCAGGCGTCTATTATTTACCCGCGGCCTTTGGCTGATTTTTTTAGAGCTTACCATTGTATGTTTTGGTATTTTCTGGGATCTTAAATTCAGAACTTATTTATTGCAGGTGATCTTTGCTATTGGCGCCGGTTTTGTAATGCTTTCCGCGCTTATAAAATTACCGGCTAAAACCTTGGGTATTATAGGGCTTATCATCATTCTATTTCATAATGCCCTGCCAATAATTGAATTTACTAACCAGGGATTTAAATTTACATGGTCGCTTTTTTTTGAACGTGGTTTTTTTAACATAGCACCAGGTCGCGGCATAGTTATCGGTTATCCGGCTGTACCCTGGTTTGGTATTATGTTGTTGGGTTTTGGTTTTGGAAAGGCTTTCGAATTAACTCCGGAAAAAAGACAAAAATTATTTTTGATCTCCGGTATTACTGCGCTTATTATTTTTGTTGCATTAAGAACCTTTAATATTTATGGAGATCCATCGCCATGGTCACCAAAAAACTCTGCCATGTTTAGTTTCCTGTCTTTTATTAACGTTACCAAATACCCGCCATCACTGCTTTATACAGCTATTACCCTTTCAGTAATGTTCTTTGTTTTATGCCTGGCCGAAGGGAAAAACAACAAATTTATGCAGTTTTTTATTACCTACGGCGGGGTGCCCATGTTCTTTTACCTGCTGCACTGGTATATCGTTCATATCTCTATGTTTGTGATGCTTTTATTACAAGGCGTAACTTTTAGTCAAATGCCCTTTGGCCTTATGCAGTTTGGCCGCCCCGAAACCGGTGTGGGGCTTGAATTGCCCTTTGTTTACCTTTACTGGATATGCCTGGTGCTGTGTATGTACCCGCTTTGTAAATGGTATGGTAAATACAAGGCGCACCATAAACAAAAATGGTGGTTAGCGTATTTGTAATTATTTTATAACTGTGATCTTACTTACCTGGCTTTGGCCGGAAACCGTTGTTTTTAAAAAGTAAATTCCTTCCTGTAATTGAGATACATTTATAATTTCTTTTTCGGTAACGCTCTTTTTAAGTTTTATTATTTCTTTGCCGGTAATATCTGTTATTTGCAATTCGGCATCAATTGCGGGTTTGTTAAACAGTACGGTAAGTATTGATGTAACAGGATTGGGAAAAATACTCAAGCTGAAAGAATTATTTTTTTGTTCTTTAACTCCCGCAACACTTCCCTGAAATTCATAAGCGCCCATATCAATTATGCCATAGGTTCTTAAATTACCAGCCAGGTCAACTGTTGAAGAGCTTGTATAAGAACTATTGGATCCTACATTTAAGGCCGGTCCGGTAGATTTTAATTGATAATTACCATTTGCTGAATCTATAAATTGAGGATTTGCATCAATGCAATGTGTAAACGCATTGGTAACGGAGTCCTGGCCGGATACGATACTATAGGATATATCTGTATTACTATTGCTGTCATCAATAAGGTTATCATCATAATTACCGGGTACAAAACTGCCTTTTTTATTTAAATAAATAATGCTATTAACAATAGTGGTTTTCGAGTCTTCGTTAGCAACTCCGCCCGGAGCGCCGTTATTAGCATTATTACCGCTGATTGTAACATTTATCAATACGGTGCTGGTTCTTTTGTTATACATCGCTCCGGCAACATCGGCCTTATTATCAGCTATTAATGAATTTACAATATTTGTTGAATAGGTATTGCTCAAAGTTGAATTGTCAGAATAAATTCCGCCGCCATTAAACTGCGCTGTATTTTTAATGATCATAGAATTTTCAATGTATGGTGCGCAACCGTAATTGTAAATACCCCCGCCATAACCATAAGCTGTATTTGAATCGATTTTTACACGTATTAAATTTATAGGTTCAAAACCACTTCCATTAAAATAATCCTGTTCATTATACATGCCAGCCCCGTTATATGCACTATTATGGGTAATACGCACATTTTTTAGTGTTCCCCTGTTTTCAAAGTTATATATCCCTCCGCCATAATAATTACTGGCGTTTACGTTTATGTTATTGCCGGTAATAACCAGGTTTCGCAGGGTTGGTGAGGCAAAATAATTAAGAATACCCGCGCCGCCTTTATTATAAAAATCACTGCTGTTTACTGTGCCACCGGTAATAGTAAAGCCATCCAGTATAGCAGTAGTATCGAGCCTGGCAGAAATTGAACAATAATTACCAATAACACGTGTATTGGCACCTCCTTTTAATATAGTTACATTCAACGTCCAGTTGCGTTGGGCAAGAGTAGTTTCTGTGCCATCAAAACCGCCATAAATGGCAAGATTATCCTTCATTCTAAAGCCAAAAGTCACCGGCGCAATATAAGTGCCCTTTGCAACCCATATTTGCCTGTTAGTAACAGAATTGCTAATAGCTGTTTGAAGTGATGTATAGGCATTAGCCCAGCTCGAACCATTATTGCTGCCTGTGGCATTAATATTTACATAAGTTATGGTTTGGGCTTTATTAAGGTTGGATATGAAAAAAAAGACTAAAAAAGCTGATGTAATTACTGATTTCATTGCATTATTTTATAAGATACCCCCTAAATTACTAAATAATTGGTTTAGCTCATCGAATATTACTACAAATTTCCTATATTTGCAGTCCTTTTAAAAATGGAATCACAGGTTAAAATATTTTCAGGAATTGCTACCGAAACATTGGCAGGTAAAATTGCCAATTCTTATGGTCAGCCATTGGGTAAAGTAGAGCATTACCGCTTTAGCGACGGAGAGTTACAGGCTTCTTACGAAGAAAGTATCCGCGGGCAAAGTGTATTTGTGATACAAAGCACCATGCCACCTGCCGATAATTTAATGGAAATGCTTTTGTTGATAGACGCTGCTAAACGTGCAAGCGCCCGTCATATAGTTGCTGTTATGCCATACTTTGGGTATGCCCGCCAGGACAGGAAAGATAAACCCCGTGTAGCCATTGGCGCCAAATTGGTGGCCGATATGCTGGCAGTTGCAGGTGCAACAAGGGTTATGACCATGGATCTGCATGCCGATCAGATACAGGGCTTTTTTAACGTGCCTGTTGATCACCTATACGCCTCAACTATTTTTTTACCTTACATAAAATCTTTAAACCTTGAAAACCTTACCATTGCTGCGCCCGATATGGGGGGTAGCAAGCGCGCCAACGGTTATGCCAAACATTTAAAGGCCGAAATGGTAATTTGCTACAAACAACGGGCAAAAGCCAATGTGGTAGAAAGCATGACCGCCATTGGTGAAATGGAGGGAAGGAATATTATTTTGGTGGATGATCTTGTGGATACCGGCGGTACTTTATGCAAAGCGGCAGAGATGATGTTGGATCGCGGGGCTCTTAGCGTGAGGGCAATTTGTACGCACCCGGTGCTTTCGGGTAAAGCCTATGAGAATATTGCCAATTCAAGATTAACAGAATTGATCGTTACAGATACAATTCCGTTAAAACAACACAGCGATAAAATAAAAGTAATAAGCGTAGCCGATCTTTTTGCAAAAGTGATCAAGAGTGTTCACAATTACGAATCTATCAGCGAGAACTTTATAATGTAATCCCGTTAATTTAAACTAACCGGGGAAGAGGTATTGAAACGGGCAGTATCTTAACTCCAAACAAAAAATAAAAAAATGAAAACAGTATCTTTGAGCGGTTCGCTACGTGCGAACGTAGGGAAGGTGGATGCTACAGCAGTAAGAGCTAAGGGTCACGTTCCATGTGTAATTTATGGAGCAGGTGAGCAAATTCACTTTAGCACTGATATCCGTAATTTTAAAAATATCATTTTTACACCAGACACTAACCTGGTTGAAATTGATGTTGATGGTAAAAAATACACTACCATTTTACAGGAAGCACAGTACCACAAGATCAACGACAAATTAATTCACGCTGATTTTTTAGCTGTTTCTGCAGATAAACCGGTTTCGGTACAATTACCTGTAAAAGCAGTTGGACAAGCAGAAGGTGTTAAAGCCGGTGGAAAACTGATCGTTAAAATGCGTAAATTAAAAGTTAAAGGTTTAATTTCTAAATTACCTGAAAGCATTAACTTAAACATTGACAAATTAGCTATCGGAAAATCAATTTCTGTTGGTGATATTAATATTGATGGAATAACAGTTTTACACCCAAAAAACATCTCTGTTATTAGTGTTGAAACTACACGTGCAGCAGTGGTTGAAGAACCAGCTAAAACAACTACAACCGCTACTCCTGCAGCTACAACTGCTACTCCTGCGGCTAAACCTGCAGCAAAAAAATAATTTGATCCTTTTTAATTTAAAAGCCCTTCCGAAACCGGAAGGGCTTTTTTGTTTTTAGGAGAGCTTATCTCCCTCTTTGAGGGAGTGCCCGAAGGGGAGGGAGGATTTAAAACTTCCTCCTCCGTCGCTTCGCGCCACCTCCTCAAGAGGAGGAAGTTGTATACGTTTATGTAATATGTTAATTATTAAAAGAGTTATTAATAACCCGGTTAAAAACAATTTTTAAAACGGCGGTAACTTCTGCTTTTATAAACGTTATTTGTGTTAGGCAATTCAACTTCAAAATGAAAAAAATAATTCTTGGCATATTTATCTTTTTATTTGCGTTCTCTTATAATATAGCATCGGCACAGAACGATGAAATGTTCAAACAAAAAAGAGAGAGAAAACGTATATGGCGCAAACACCGCACCAGCGACGATGCCTATAACCCCTATTTAAAGAAAAAAGCAAAAAATAAGCCAAGCGCCAGGATCAATAAAGGAAATAAAAGAGAAGACCGGCGCCAGAAAAGAGCTTTTAAAAAACAATTAAAGCGAAGTAAGAAACACCTCAATAACTAGTTCTTCTTTTTCTTATTACTGAATTTGCCTTTTCGCCAGGCATCAATGAATTGGGCCCAGGCTACGGGGTTAAGCAGTGTCATACTTGGGGCCTGGCCCGTTGTATATACTTTGGTATAATAAGCCTGCATTACATATTTGTAGTTTTCTGAGGCGCTTGCGGTTTGATTTCTTTCCAGGTAGGTTAAGGCTTCACGTTGAAGATTTCTTTCTGCACGGTCCATATCCGTATCGCTAAGGTCTAAAGCAAGAAAAGCACGTTTGAAATCCTCTTTGGTTGGCCACGGATAAACTTCTACCTCCGTTAACTGAAAAGTATCTTTAGTTAAGATCTGTATAGCGTAATAATATTTTTGTGTAAGTGTATCGGCAATTTTATAACTTCTGTATTTATGGCTCACCGAGTGAAACTCAAGTTCATCACCCGGATTAACAATAAGGCTAAAAAAGCCCTGGAAATTACATATGGTACCCCTGCCGGTGCCTTTTATAAGAATAGAAACAAAGGGAATTGGGGTAAGGCTGTCCTGGTCTAACACCACGCCCGAAAATTGGATCAGGGTTTGGTTTTCTGGTTTTGCAGTAACAGTTTGCGCTTTTACGCTGTTAAAACACAAAAAAAACACTAAAAATATACCAGCAAAGCTTTTCACAGCTCTAATTTACCCATTCTTTTTGATTTTAAATAAGTGGTTTAACAAATTTTACATTTGGCTGGTTTTAAATCGTTTTTTGAATTAACTTTGTATAAGATGTTCAGGGTAATTCTATATATCAGTTTTGTTCTGTTTATTTTTCAGAATACATCGGCGCAGGTAAAAATCGTTAAGCCAGCTAAGAAAGTACATCCACGAACTACAAATTTTGCCGCAGGTGGTGGCCTTATACGCAGCGTTTTATTTTTAGCAAGAAACGTTAAGGAAAATAACGATGCCTATGGGTATCAGGGCTCTGTTGTTTATGGTGGCTCCAGAATTTTTAGGGTGGGCATCGATTATTCATCTTACCGAAAAATAAATATTGAACCAACCTGGTATAATATTAAAGCCTCCACCATTGAGGCCAATGTACATATGCTTGCAAGGTTTAAAAAAACAAAAGCTTATTTTTATCCACTGGCAGGTTTAAGTTATAATTCTTTTTCGGGTTATTTTACAGGCTTAAATGATTTTTTAAATTTAAAAGATAAGTACCAGGTAAATTCAATTGCCAAAACACGTTGGCTTGGTTTTAACATTGGCTCGGGTTACGAACAGCATTTTGGCCCCGTAAGTATTTATGGTGAATATAAATTACGTATAGGTGTTTCTGACGGCACCACGCAGTTAAATATTATGGATGTTTGTTTTAATTTTGGCGCTCGTTATAATTTGAGGGTTCCTTCCATATATAAGATCGCAAGCAGGTTTAGTGGAACCAAGAACAGGTATATCTTAGACGCAAAAGAGGTCGAGGACTAAAAAATACGTATGAGTGTTATCCAGGATTATTTTTTAAACTTTAACCGGTTTTTTGCGCATTATTTGCCTGTAAAAAATCCTGTTCTTATTCTCGCACTTACTTTATTAATAATTTTATTCTCACCCCTTTTATTTAAACGGTTTAAAATTCCTGGTATCATTGGCCTTATTATTGCCGGTGTTTTTATTGGGCCGCATTCTTTTCATATTATTGAATCTACAAACAGTTTTGAGCTCTTATCAAAAACCGGGTTGTTATATATTATGTTTTTGGCAGGGCTCGAAATCGATATGCAGGAGTTTCGCCAGAACAGGAGCAGGAGTATTGTGTTTGGCGCTTTAACGTTTTTAATTCCAATAACTATCGGCTACATTGTTTGTATCTATGTTTTTCATTTTTCGTTATGGTCGTCGGTACTATTGGCAAGTATGTTCAGCACGCATACTTTGTTGAGTTACCCGATAGTGAGTAATATGGGTATTGTAAAGAACAGAGCCGTGCAGATCACTTTTGGCGGTACTATCATTACCGATTCGGCAGTGCTTATCCTATTGGGCGTTGTAACCAATATTGTTACCGGCGATATGAACGCCACTTTCTGGATAAGGATCATCGTGTCATTGGGCCTATTGTTCTTCTCTACGCTTTATTTGTTGCCAAAGATCAGTCGCTGGTTCTTCAGAAATATTGAAGCGCAGGCCAGCTCTCATTATATTTATGTGTTGGCAGTTGTTTTTATTTCGGGTTTTTTAAGTGAGTTGGCAGGAGTAGAACCCATAATTGGCGCCTTTTTGGCGGGTTTAGGTTTAAATAAGATCATCCCGCACAATAGTATTTTAATGAACCGCATTGTGTTCATTGGTAATACTTTATTTATCCCTTTCTTTTTAATAAGCGCCGGCATGTTGGTAGATCTCAGGTTATTTTTTAAAGGAAGCGAAGCGTTGATATTTGCAGGAATCTTATCGGTGGTAGGTTTATTTACCAAGTATTTTGCAGCCTGGATCACTGCTTTTATTTACAAATTCAATAAACCCGAACGTAATATTATTTTCGGCTTAAGCGTTTCGCACGCTGCAGCAACCCTTGCCGTTATTAAAGTTGGTTTTGATATTGGTTTGTTCGATCAGAATATTATTAACGCTACCATTATCCTGATCCTTATCTCTTGTTTGGTAAGTTCGTTTGTAAGTGAAAAAGCGGCGCGTAAAATTGCCATCCTCGAAAAAGATGTTGTAAGAAAGACCGGCGATAAAACCGAACGGATTTTAATACCGGTTAGTAATCCCGAAAATATACAACGCTTAATCGATTTTGCACTTTTAATAAAAGATCAAAAATCTACTGAAGCAATTTATCCATTATCAATTGTAGAGGATGATGCAGATGCTGACGAAAAATTAAATATTGTAAGAAAAGTAATTGAAGGTGCTGTTGAACAAATTGCCAGCGGCGATAAAAAAGTGGAGGTTTTAAAAAAGGTGGATCTTAGTATCGTGGATGGTATTATAAGAACTGCAAAGGCGTATAATATTACCGATATTTTAATCAGCTATAAAGCACAGCAAAATGCATCTAATTTAATTTTTGGTAACATTTCCGAAAATCTTTTAAGTAAATCAAAACAGTCAATTATTATCTCCAAAATACTACAGCCGCTGAATTCATTTAAGCGAATTGTAGTTGTTTTAACGCCTAATGCCGAGCTCGAAAACGGCTTTATACGATTAGCCGGAAAACTTAATAGCGTTTTAAAACAATTGGGTAACGAAGCGTATATATATGGCCTGGAAAACACAATAGATACTTTTTGCTCTGAGATAGGAGATAAGAAAAAAATATATTTTAAATACAAACCTGTTGCCAGTTTTGAAGATTTTGATCTTATAAGTAACCCAAAGGAAGATGATCTATTTATTTTGGTAACCGCCAGGAAACAAACCGTGAGTTATGATTTTCATGTTGATGAAATGTCGAAAAAACTGAATAAGAACCATGAGTTTACCAGCTTTGCCGTTTTTTACCCTGAGATCTCAAAAACCCTACAGGATGGGCGCATCAGTGATATCACGAGCTCGTCGCTTGAGCATAATATCGAAAAAGTAAAACAGTTTACCGAAAAAATTACAGGTATCTTTAAAAAAGAAGATGAAAATAATGAAGGTTAATTATTTTAACTCTGAAATAATTAATTAATTTTACCACCGTCTTGAACTTCGATTACACATACGTTACGTTATTTGGTTGCATCATCTTTGAACCAATGACAATTGTTACCAATTTCCTGATGTTCTTAGTTACCGTATTTTGCTTTATCAACCTACGGAAGTTTGATCACTCGTATTCAAAAGATATGGGGCGTTTTATGCTGCTGGTTGGCGTTAGCAGCTGCTTTGGTTCTATAGCCCACGGTGTGCATTACCAACTTGGTAAATTGTTTTTTGATGTTGATTTTTATATCATGAACGCCTTAAGCCTTATTTCTGTTTTTTATTGTTTCAGGGCTCCATATGTATATTACAATTTAAAAAACAACAAGCCTTCTGTCAATAAAACAATTCCATATTTTGTTATGGGCTGGATAATTTGCTTACTTATTTACACGTTGTTGCAAAATAATTTTGTGATCATTAAGATCCATGCAGGCCTTGTTCTGTTATATTCTTTTGTAACGCATATTTTAATTTATAATAAAACCAAAGAAAAAGGCAGTGGCCTTGTTATTGCAGGGATAAGCATTTCTTTTTTTTCGATCATAGTTCATTCACTAAAACTTTCAATCAGCGAATGGTTCAATTATAAAGATGTTGCGCACATGATCATCATTGCTTCGTTGTTATTTATATATATGGGTGCTAAAGAAAACAGTAAAGGCCTGGTTTCTCAGGTTAAATAAATTATTGCGCGGCAGTTTCCTTCGTATCTTTGGATTTATCTTTTTTCTTTATTTTTTTCAGGTAACGCTTAAAAAGATCGTTAAAGGTTTCAAATTCTTCCCTGTAAAAGAAGCCCACACCCTGCGTATATGCGCCTCCCGTTGTAGCCTGTTGTGTATTATCGTTACTTCTGTTAAAGCCCTTTACACGGTATCTTCCGTCGTCGGATAATTTATAGTCAATATTTACATCACCAATTAAGCTGCTTGAGTTTTTATTGGATGTAGTTGTAGCATTGTTGCCATTTACACCAAAATTTCCGTCAACCGTAACTTTATTATTTAAGAACTGTTTACTTAAAGCAAGATCTACCGCTTCTGAATTGTTTTGATTACCGGGCCGGTAATTTAAACCTAAATTCAGATCGCGTATACCCGTTAAATTGCCAAAATAATTGTTTAAGAACTCGCTCACCCGGTTGCTCAGCATCTCGCTGCCTGTTGATGCTGCAGCGCTACCAGCGGTTACACCACCGCCGCTCGAATTATATATTTGCGGTGTAACAAAACTTCTGAATAATAAGAACGAAAATACCTGGCGGTTAAGTTCGGCTTCATCGCTTAAAATATTATTTATCCTTGCCCTTGCGGTTGCGTCAATATTTGGAAATTCTATGGCAAAATTAATATTAGGCGAAAATAATTTATTGGTGATCAAAAGTTTGCAATCTACCGGAAATCTTCCTTTGTACCTTCCTGTGGTATCATTTAATAATGGGGCAACAGATGCTCTTTGATTATAGCTTGTTGTAACATTTATATCTGCATTTACAGGGTCGCCGCTCCAGGAAATGCTACTTCCGGCATCGATCTCAAACTTTTTGTTGATCACATTTTCAAGCGTAAATAAATAATCACCGTTGGTAAGAATGTAATCGCCAAACATTTCAAATTTACCCAAAGAGCTAATGTTGAGGTCAAGGTCGCCATCACCCTGTACATTCAACGCATCGCCGCTGGCTTTATCCAAAACAATTTGCACCATAAGGTCAGAAGTGGCCTTTACTTTCATTTCAAGGCTAAAGCCGGTTAACGTATTGTTTGCTTTTTTTGGAAGGGTATCTTTCTTTACAAAATGTATAAAATCAGATTCAGCAATTTCTGCCGGCCCGTCCAACGGCAAAACAAATTTTGAATTTTTATTTGTTGCGGCGGTCACTTCCATGTGCAGGTTATTTAAAAAGCCATAGATGCCCATATTACCGGTTGCAAATACTCTTCCGTAAAATGTACTGTTGTGTTTATCGTTGGTATTTAACACCAACATGTTTTTATACGTAACGTCGTAATCGATCTGCATTTTACTAAAATTGGTGTGGAAGATGTTCCCGTTCATGGTTCCCTGTGGTGCAGCCTTCAGACCTTTTTCACTCATTAAAAAATCGCTGAAACGAATTTGATCCGGCATAATTTCAACCAAACCGGTTATGTTATAAACCACATTGGTATAGTCAACTTTTATTTCGCTGTTATATAATTTAAAATTACCGTCAATTTTTATATTATCGGGTGTGCCGTGTATTTTGCCCTCGCCCGATACCAATGCGTGATCTATGGTAAGTATTCCCTCAAGCATTGGATTAAGCAATTTTAAATTTGCCGGCGTAGCTTTTATATCAAGATCGATGCTTTCTTCTTTTTTATCGAGATAATAATAACCTTTAAAGGCAATGTTCTTCATTTTCTCGCCGTCGAAGGTTGGCAAACCCAGCGATGTGTAACCATCGGTAAAAATCGTTTTTGTAGTAGGGTTGTAATCTGTTTTAACTACCATTTGCCCAAGTGTATTGTTATTGATCTTTAAATTGGAAAAATTAAGATCGCTGCTAAAAGCAAATACTTTGGGATCGTGAATAGTTAAACGCCCATCCAGCAACCCTTCTAATTTTAATTTAATGGCCCTTAAAATTGGATTAAATTGCTCTAAAACAACCGATGAGGTATTTATAACCAGGCTATCATTTGGCCTGTCGGTTAACGAGCCCGCCACGCCTATGCTTTGTGTTTTATTAACGAACAGCAATGGGTTAATAAGGATGTTTCCCCCTGTATCAACCACGGTTGGGTTAGTGGATACCAACGTCCAGGTGCTGCTGTCTGAAGGTGAAATAAAGAATTTCTCAAAATTTAAAGTGGCCATATGGTTAGCAAAATTTATTTTGCCGTTCAGGCGTCCCGCATTTTTTGGGGAGGCTTTATTGTCCCATTCAAAATTATATTTTGTATCAAGATCTTTTGAAACCAGGTACATAAAATAATTCTTTAGAGTAAGGCTATCGGTTAATTTAATTGCGCTGCCTTTAAATACGAGGTTAACTTTATTGTTTTGAGAATAAGATTCTATAACGTTATTACTGAATTTAATTTTACCGTATTTTATTGAATCAGATTTTAAGGTTACATTCATTAGATTTTTTGAAGCGTCAAAATCTCCGGCAATTACTGATCCGGGGCTTATCATAAGGTCTTTTAAAAACAATTCGTTAATGATGTTGAATTTTTTTATGGTGAGTTTAAATTTAAATTCGTCAGCGTAAATTGTTTTTGTTTTATTTTTTGCAAAAAAAGTAGGGTAGTAGGCATTTAACACCTGCTCAAAAGCAAAACCAAGATTGTTCATATTAAAACGACCGTCAACCGCTAAATTAAAATAGTTTGAATTCAGAACAAGTTTTTTTGCGTCGGTAGCCTGGTCTAATTTCAGGTCGAGCGTACTTATCTTAAAATCTTTGGCGGCGTTTTTATAAAGTGTATTATCAAAGTTTATATCACCGGTAAGATTGTTAAGATTATCGCCCGATAGGTTTATCAGGATCTGCGTTGAAATAACAGCATCCTGCGTGGTAAAATTTAGTTTCTTAAGATCGATCCTGTTTACAGTAGAAATAAAATCCATTTGCGGCACTTTATTTGTAAAATTGATATTGCCGTTAAAATCAAAATCGGCATTCGGATCTTTACTTGTTAATAGGCCGTTAAATATTTTTTCTTTGATATTGCCATTCAGCCTGATGTCTTTGTACGAATAATTATTATAGGTAATATTTAATACATGTCCTTCCACATCGGCATCCAACGATTTTAAAGAAGTACCTTTTCCTTTTATTTCTGCATTTAACGAAAGGTTATTGAAATTTGAAATTCCAAAAAGTGTTCCAATATCAAAATCAGAGGTCTGTACTTTACCATGATAAGCAATATCATCATTTTTCTTACCTATCTTAATGCTTAGTTGCGTGGCAACGTGCCCGAGGCCCGTTTTAAATTTCCCGTAAGTGGTAAAATCGGTAACAAAGCCGTCAAATTTTCCTTTATACGAGATGGTTCCCAAACGCTTTAACTCAATGGGTAATTCTAGTTTTTTATTTTCTGAAAAGGGATAATTTGGGATCTGAACAAGATCAGAATAACTGGTTGCTATTTCTTCCGCATCAAAATGTAAAAAGCTGGTACTAAAATCAGGTAATCCGCTTAAACTTAAATTACCGTTAAAACGGGTATGGTTACCATATTTTAATTTAAAATCTTTTAAGTTAAGATCACTTACATAACCATTTATTTTTCCGGATAATATCACGCTGGCATTTAATCCGTTTAATTCGCTGGTAAAACGTGCAATGTCCGGCATGGCAATATGAGTACTGTCTTCAAGCACCGACTTGATTTTTACTTTTGTAATAAAGTCAGAATAGTCATCCCAACTATCATATAAAAAATTAATAGTGCCCTTAATATTTGTTTGCGGGGTTTTAATAATAAGTTTTTCAAGAAGCAATTCTTTGCTGCTAACTTTTGCTTCTGTAGAAAGGTCATTTAATGCAAACCCACATTGCTCGTTGGTTTTAAAATTAGAGATGCGAGCATAAATGGTGTCTCCTTTAAAATCAAGGTTCGAAAATTTGCCGTAAGTTCTCCTGAAATTCAAATAATTAAAATTCATGTTTTGTGTTACGGCAGTATTTTTTCTTTCGTCTTTATAAACAAAATTTACGTTCTCTAAAAAAATATCACCAAGCTTAACTTCCCATTTTTGTTTAGCGCTTGTGTCTGTTGGTGAGTCTGAAGAAAAATAATCAATTAAAAACTGGTAATTTAATGTAGAATCGTTTTTGTAATTGATCAGTTTGGCCGTAGCATTTCTTAAAGTGATCTTTCTGATACTCAATTTTTCCTGCTTGTAATCCAAATTTTTGATATCCACTAAAAGATCACCTTCAAACAAAGTGTCTTTATTCTTATCACTAATATAAACGCCTTCTAAATTTGCAGTTGTAAAAAATTCAAGATCGATAGATCTAATGCTTACAGTATTATTTAATTCGCCGCTTATGTAATTTCCCACTTTTTGGCCCAGCCATGTTTGAAAATGAGGAGATTGAATGGCAAAGTAGAGGCTAATTCCCAATAAAATTACCAGGATGGCAAGTACACCAAGGGATTTAAAAAATATTCTTATAACTTTACGCAAATTATGGCTTTGCTATAAAGATAAGCCAAAATTACTTTTAGAAATCTAAAAAAATGCAAAATTTAAACACGTATTTGTTAGCGATAGAAAGCAGCTGCGACGATACTTCCTGCGCTGTTTTGCATAACAATGTTGTGTTATCAAATATTACAGCTAATCAGAAAATTCACGAACAATACGGTGGTGTTGTTCCTGAATTGGCCAGCAGGGATCATCAAAAAAATATTGTGCCTGTGCTGCAGGGCGCTTTACAAGCTGCAAATATTGATATTAACCAGTTAAACGCAATTGCCGTTACCATTGGCCCCGGGCTAATGGGCAGCCTTTTGGTGGGTTTATCTTTTGCAAAATCAATATCGTTGGCATTAAATATTCCTCTGATAGAGGTAAATCATATGCAGGGTCATATTTTAGCACATTTTATAAAAGATAATCATGAGCAGGAATTTCCCCGTTTTCCTTTCTTGTGTTTAACTGTTAGTGGCGGACATACACAATTGGTAAAAGTAAACGATCATTTAAATTTTGAGTTATTAGGTTCTACCATTGATGATGCCGTTGGCGAGGCGTTTGATAAAGCTGCCAAAGTAATGGGCTTGCCATATCCCGGCGGACCATTAATTGACAAGTATGCCAAAGATGGCGACCCCTCTAAATTTAAATTTTCTTCGGCGCATGTGCCTGGTTTTGATTATAGTTTTAGTGGTATAAAAACTTCTTTTTTATATTTTATTCAAAACAATATGCAAAAGGATGAAAATTTTGTGCGGGATAATTTAAACGATATTTGCGCTTCCTATCAACACCATTTAATTACTGTGCTTTTAAAGAATGTAAAAGATGTTTTAAAAGAAACGGGTATTAAACAACTTGCAATTGCGGGTGGCGTTTCTGCCAATAGCGAATTGCGTAAACAGGTTAAAGATCTCGAAACTCAATTGAATATTAAAACCTTTATTCCAAAATTTGAATATTGTACCGATAACGCTGCCATGATTGGTATTGCGGGATACTATAAATTTCTTAACAACGATTTTGGAACGTTAAGCATAGTTCCGCAGGTAAGGATGAGCTTATAGTTTAATATTTTGCGTTTTTTGCAAATTTTGGTAGATTTAAAAACTGTATTTATAGAATTTTATATTATTACTTATGGAACAATTAATTGAATGCGTACCCAATTTTAGCGAAGGTGTTGATATGAATATCATCAAACAAATTACCAATGTAATTGAAAGTGTTGATGGTGTAAAATTATTGAACGTCGATCCGGGAAAAGCTACTAACAGAACAGTGGTAACGTTTGTTGGAAATCCAAAAAGTGTGGTGGATGCGGCCTTTCTGGCCATAAAAAAGGCGGGCGAATTAATTGATATGAGCAAACACAAAGGTGAGCACCCGCGTATGGGCGCTACAGATGTTTGCCCATTAATTCCCATTAGCAATATTAGCATGGAAGAAACCGCTAAGTATGCGCAGCAATTAGCAAAAAGGGTAGGTGAAGAATTAAAGATACCTGTTTATTTATATGAGGAGGCGCAAAAAGATAAAAAGCGCAGCAACCTTTCCGTTATCAGGAATGGTGAGTATGAAGGCTTTTTCAAAAAAATAAAACTACCCGAATGGAGACCTGATTTTGGTCCGGCAGAGTTTGATGCGTTACGTGGCGCAACTGTAATTGGCGCACGCGATTTTTTAGTGGCATACAATATTAATTTAAATACAACCTCTACACGTCGCGCTAATTCTATTGCCTTTGATGTGCGTGAAGCGGGCCGTGTATTACGCGAAGGAAATACATTAACAGGTAAAATTATAACCAACACCGATGGTACGCCAAAATCAATCCCGGGTACTTTAAAATCGGTAAAAGCTATTGGCTGGTATATTGAAGAGTATGGCGTTTGCCAGATCTCGATGAATTTAACCAACATCAATATAACACCGGTTCATATTGCATTTGATGAAGTTTGCAAAAAAGCAACCGAAAGGGGCATGCGTGTTACAGGATCGGAACTGGTTGGCCTAATTCCCTTAAAAGCGATGCTTGATGCCGGAGTTTATTTCCTTAAAAAACAACAGCGCTCTATTGGTGTGAGTGAAAGCGAATTAATTAAGATCGCTGTTAAATCAATGGGACTGGATGAACTGGCGCCGTTTAAGCCCGAAGAACGAATTATTGAATATTTATTAAAGGATAAAGCAGACTCAAAATTAATAAGTATGGATCTTGCCGCTTTTGCGGATGAAACAGCAAGTGAAAGTCCGGCGCCGGGTGGTGGCTCCATCTCCGCCTATGTCGGTAGCTTAGGAATTTCGCTGGCAACCATGGTGGCTAATTTAAGCTCACACAAAAAAGGTTGGGATGAGCGTTGGGAAGAATTTAGCGCTTACGCTGAAAAAGGCCAAAAAATAAAAAACGAATTATTGCGTTTGGTAGATGCCGATACCGCAGCTTTTAATAAGATCATGACGGCTTTTGGTTTGCCAAAATCTACCGACGAAGAAAAAAAATTAAGAACAGATGCGATTCAAAGCGCTACTAAATTTGCTATTGAGGTGCCGTTTAAAGTTATGCAATTATCTTACGAAAGTTTGGAAATTATTAAGGCTATGGCAGAGATCGGTAATCCAAATTCGGTAAGTGATGCCGGTGTTGGTGCTTTATGTGCACGTAGTGCGGTAATGGGCGCTTTTATGAATGTGCGTATTAACGCAGGTGGGTATAATGATAAAACCTTTGTGAGCGATATTCTTGCCAAAGGAAAAGAGATCGAACAAAAAACGATTGCTACAGAAGCAGCGATATTGAAAATTGTAGATGAGAAGATTGGAGTGTAAAAAAGATTAGGGATTAATGATGAAGGATTAAAGATCGAGCATTGAAATTTGATTGTGTCTCTTATCCTTCATCTTAAATCATTTGTCAAATTATAATACGTTATTTGCCTGCTCTTTAATTTTTTCCAGTTCATCTTTCATGATCACCACTAATTTTTGCATTTGCGCATCGTTGGCTTTAGATCCAATGGTGTTTATCTCGCGGCCAATTTCCTGGCTTATAAAATTCAGTTTTCTTCCGGGAGCGGCTTCTTTGCAGGTTTCTATAAAATAATCCAAATGTGTTTTTAAACGCACTTTTTCTTCATTAATGTCTAATTTCTCAACGTAATAAATTAATTCCTGCTCAAAACGGTTCTCGTCAATTTTGCCTTTGCCAATTACCTCGTCAATATTATTTCTAATGCGCTCTTTAATGGTGTTTATACGAACAAGATCAAGGGTTTTTATTTCATCAAGGCAGGAACCAATTTTATTTAAACGCTCTTCAAAATCTTTTTGTAAAGAAAGTCCTTCTATATCGCGGAATTTATTTAGCTGAACAATAGCTTCGTTCACACATTGTTTAATTTGTTTCCATTCGTTCTCATCGGTTTCTTTACGCTCGCTTTTTAATACATCCGGAAATTTAAGAACCTGGTTCAAAGCTTCGCCAATTGGTTCGTTTAACTCTTTTGCCAGTTTTTTTAATTGTTCGTGATAGGCTTTTGCCAGGTCAATATTTATTTCAACAGGCGTTTCTGCTTTTTTAGATTCAATGTAAATGCTCAGATCAATTTTACCACGCTCTAATTGTTTAGAAAGATCGTTACGCAGCTCCAATTCGTAATTTCTTAACCCTGAAGAAAGGCGTAAGCTAATATCTGCACCTTTACTGTTTAAAGAGCGAATCTCTACATTAATGGTTTTGTCTTCTAATTCTAAAGTGGCTTTTCCAAAGCCGGTCATTGATCTGATCATGTTGTGCTTTTTTATTTATGACGAAGCGTCCCCGTAGCTATCGGGAGTTCTGCTTCTGGCGTTTTTTTTATTTACAAGATACAAGCCGCAAATTATTAAAATTCCTGAAAACATTTTTATTGGCGTTAATTTATCTTCGCCCATAATTATGGCAAATAGTGTTGCCAAAAATGGCTGCAGGTAAATGTACATACTTACAGTATTTGGGTTTAACGCCTGTAAACCATAAATATTTAAAAGGTAGGCAAAAAAAGTTGTGGCAATTATCACAAAACAAATTGCAAAAACGGCATGGCCTGTAAATGCCTGCCAGTTAACATGTAATACATCATTAATGCCAAGGGGTAGCATATACATGCTTCCAAATAAAAATGTCCAGCGCATAACGGTTACGGTATTGTATTTTTGCATAATGGGTTTTATCATTACCACAAAAATGGCCCAGGATATGGAGTTGATCAATGTTAAGAGGTCGCCCACCATGGTATCGCTTCCAAAATCAAAATTTCCTTTAAAAAATAAAAGTATCATAGCGCCAATTATGGCAAGAGTTAAACCGCTTATTTTTAAAATAGTGACGCGCTCTTTTAAAATTATTAATGTAAAAATAAATACAATAACGGGGTTAGATACCATGATAATGGCAGAGTTAATGGGATGAGTTAAGCTTAAGCCCCAGATAAAGAATACCTGGTTAATAACCACACCAAACAAGGCCAGCCAACTTATCTTTATCATATCCTCCTTTTCGATCTTTTGCGTTTTAATAAATAAAGAAAGGATCCAAAAAAGTACACAGGCCCCAATTACCCTTAAAAATACAAGGGCTAAAGGACTGATATAATTTGGCATTAAGCCTTTTGCAATGGAATAATTAAGTGCATACACAATTTGTGCTGCAAACAAAGCCATATGTCCTTTAAGAGTATTGTTCAAAACAATGCAAATATACCAAAGGTTGTGTTACAAAACAGCAAGTTCGCAATAACCTGGGAATTAATTTTTATAGAACTCCAAACTTTCTAAACTTTGAACTTTTAACTAAAGATAAAATCTTATTTTTGCTCCTTATGCCAGAACTAAAAGACCAGATTGGGACAACGTTAAAATTAACTGCAACACCTAAACGAATCATCTCTCTTGTGCCTTCGCAGTCTGAATTTTTGTGGGATCTTGGCTTGCACGACGAACTGGTGGGGATCACAAAATTCTGTATTCACCCCGATAAAATGTATAAAAGTATTGAACGGGTTGGTGGAACAAAAAAGATAAATATCAAAAAGATCCGCGCTCTTAAACCCGATCTTATTATTGGTAATAAAGAAGAGAACGAGCGATCGGATATAGAGTTGCTACAAAAAGAATTTAATGTCTGGATCAGCGATATTTATAATTTTGACGATGCCTACAGAATGATGCATGAATTAGGTAAGATCACTGATAAGGAGGAAGAGGCCAACAGAATAATAAATACTATTAAGAGAACACTACCCTCTGTAAAAAACATTTTTGAGAAAGAGACCGCCGCTTATTTTATCTGGTACAAACCCTATATGTTTGTGGCAAAAAACACTTTTATCGATCACGCATTAAATTATATTGGACTAAAAAATGCGCTGAATAAATTTGAGCGCTATCCGGAACTTAGTGATGAACAGCTTGTAAAGATAGACCCGGAGTTTTGCCTTCTTTCAAGCGAGCCTTTTCCTTTTAAAGAAAAACACATAAAAGAGCTCCGGGATAAATTGCCAAATGCAAAGATCATTATTGTGGATGGCGAGATCTTTAGCTGGTACGGCTCGCGCTTGCTGCACTTTGCAGATTATGTGGAATCGATGCACCAGATGTTTGTAAAATAATTAAACCGGCTTTTCTGTTTTAAAAGCTTTTGGTGTATATTTATATTAAATAGCTTTAATTAAATGACTAAACAGGTTTTAAGTTTTTTATTGGGCACCTTAAATTTTATTTTGTTAAGCCAGGCCCCTGTAATTCAGTGGCAAAAATCTTTTGGTGGCGCTTTTCCTGATTTCGCCAATTCTATTATTCAAAACCCAGCCGATAGCGGTTTTGTATTTGCCGGAAGCTCATCTTCAAATAACGGAAACGTACCTTTAACTCAGGGTTTGGATGATTTTGTGATTATGAAGACCAGTTTGAACGGCACATTGTTATGGGAACATGCCTATGGCGGTACAGATTATGATGCCGCTTATTGTATAAACAAAACCAGTGATGGTGGCTACATTGTTTGTGGTGAAGTGGGTTCAAGCAACGGTGACGTGACAGTTAATTATGGCGATTCTGATTTTTGGGTTTTAAAATTAAATAGTTCGGGGGTTCTTCAATGGCAAAAATCTTATGGAGGTACGAGCGAAGATAACGCCAGCTATGTAATGCAAACGAGCGATGGAGGCTATATAGTGGCGGGTTATGCTACATCAACCGATTTTGATGTTACCGGCAATCATGGCCTTGGAGATTATTGGGTAGTAAAAATAAGCGTAACCGGCTCTATACAGTGGGAGAAGACATTTGGAGGGAGCTCGCTGGATTATGGCTACGTTATTTTACAAACAACCGATGGAGGATTTGTTGTTTGTGGCACTTCTCAATCCAACGATGGAGATGTAACAGGTAATCATGGTCTTGAAGATTATTGGGTAGTAAAATTAAATAACCTGGGTGTTATACAATGGGAACATTCATATGGCGGAAGCGGAAACGATTATGCTTACGATATTAAACAAACTGCGGATGGTGGTTACATTGTTTGCGGAAAATCCAATTCAATAAATGGAGATATCAATGATAACCACGGTAATCACGATTACTGGGTGGTTAAGATCACGAGCCTGGGCGCCATTCAATGGAAAAAATCTTATGGGGGCAGCCAATTTGAAATTGCCAGTTCGGTTATTCAAACAACAACAGGAGATTATATTATCACCGGGCAATCCAATTCTGTTGATGGCGATAGAACCTTTACTAATGGGGTTTACGATAACTGGCTTATTAAAGTTAATGGCGCAAACGGTAACATTGTCTGGCAAAAAGATTTTGGAGGCAGTAATTATGAGAATTCAAAATGTGTGATACCCACTATTGATGGGGGGCTTATGGTTTGTGGCGAATCTATCTCAAACGATGTAGATGTAAGTGGCAATCATGGCGCAGATGATATGTGGATCGTAAAATTTAATTATCCGTTAGACCTGAAAGAAAAAAACAAGGCAACCCTGTTTTCTTTTTTTCCAAATCCCGCTAAAAATGAAATTGCCGTTAAAACACAAGAAGAGCAGGAAAATGTAAATGTTGTAATAAGCGATGTTTCGGGTAAAGAAGTTTACAATAGTTCATCTATAAGCATAAATAATTATGCTTCTTTTAAATTTGAGATCGAGAATGGGATGTACTTTATAAAAATAACTTCCGGTAATAATTTACGGGCTACATCAAAACTTATTATTGCAAAATAAATTTGTAATGTGCTACAAATGACTTTTAATTATTTCGGTTAATTCTTTGGCCTGCACAACGCCCGACTGTTTCCATAATATTTGCCCTTTTTTAAATAAAATTAAAGTAGGCACACCTTGTACTTTATAGGCTGCGGCCGCTGCGGGATTTTTATCCACATCAATTTTAATGATACTGGCCTTATCGCCAAGGTTGGCCTTTACATTACTTAATATAGGGGGCATCATTTTGCAGGGGCCACACCATTCGGCAAAAAAATCTACCAAAACCGGTTTTTCTGAATTTATTATTTCTGAGAATTTTGTCATGCTATTTTTTAATCTATTGAGGTCCATTTGTTGTCACGGATAACATAACAAAAACCGTCGCTCATTTTATGAACGTTTTTTTGTAACGCTTCGCTAAAGTAATTTTCTTTTTCCGTTATCCTTAAGCCACCATTTTCTTTAGTAAGGTAATTCTTAAGAGCATCGAGTGTGGGTGCAATTTCATGCAGCCACATATCATCGCCTTCTTTTACAAATGCTGAACTCATTGTTGTTTTAATTTATATTAAAGTTAAGCACAAAACCTGTTTTTGGTTCGCTACTAACGTTATATCATGTTAAAGCAAATTGCGTACCAGTTGAAGAAAAACAAAAAAGCCTTCCAGTTTTATGAGAAGGCTTTTATAAGATCTGGATCTTAAAATTATTTCATACTGCCAACCATATCTTCGGGGCGCACCCACTGATCGAATTGTTCGTTGGTAACATAACCTAATTCAATAGCAGCTTCACGTAAAGTTTTATTGCCTTTATGAGCTGTTTTTGCAATTTTAGCCGCTTTCTCGTAACCAATATGTGTATTTAACGCGGTAACCAGCATTAAAGAGTTTTCTAAATGTTGTTTAATAACCGGTAAGTTTGGTTCAATACCAACAGCGCATTTATCATTAAAGCTTACACATGCATCGCCAATTAACCTGGCACTTTGTAAAACGTTAGAAGCAATTAAAGGTTTAAATACGTTCAGTTCAAAATGTCCGTTCATACCACCAACCGAAACGGCAACGTCGTTACCAATAACCTGGGCACAAACCATGGTCATAGCCTCTGGTTGCGTAGGATTAACTTTGCCGGGCATAATTGAACTTCCCGGCTCATTGTCAGGAATGATCAATTCGCCAATACCACAACGCGGACCAGATGATAACATCCTTACGTCGTTAGCTATTTTCATTAAAGCAACCGCAGTGCGTTTTAAAGCGCCGCTTAACTCAACCATCGCATCGTGTGCGGCCAATGCTTCAAATTTATTTGGCGCGGTTACAAATGGTAATTTTGTTAACTCGGCAATTTTTTTTGCTACGAGCACATCATAACCTTTTGGCGTGTTTAATCCCGTTCCAACGGCAGTTCCGCCAAGTGCAAGTTCTTTAACAGCTTCTAATGCATTTTTAAGGGTACGTATGCTCATGGTAATTTGCTGTACATAACCACTAAATTCCTGCCCAAGTGTTAACGGTGTAGCATCCATAAAATGGGTACGACCTGTTTTTGTAATAGAAGCAAAGTCTTTTGATTTTTTTTCCAAAGTGGCTTTTAGTTTTTCTAATCCCGGAATAGTAATTTCTACTACCTGTTTATAGGCTGCAATGTGCATTGCAGTAGGGTAGGTATCATTGCTTGATTGCGATTTGTTCACATCATCGTTTGGATGTAAGATCTTAGGTTCATCTTCTAATTTACCGCCATTTAAAACGTGGGCACGGTAGGCAATTACTTCGTTTGCATTCATATTGCTTTGTGTGCCCGAGCCCGTTTGCCATATAACCAAAGGAAACTGGTCATCCAGCTTGCCTGCAATGATCTCGTCACAGGCTTTGGCAATAAGATCACATTTTTCTTTGCTTAAAACACCAAGCTCATTATTAGCCAGGGCAGCGGCCTTTTTTAAATAACCAAAAGCATAAATTACTTCTTTGGGCATGCTGGCTTCAGGGCCTATTTTAAAATTATTACGACTGCGTTCTGTTTGTGCCCCCCAATATACATGAGCCGGTACTTTTACCTCGCCCATGGTGTCTTTTTCTATTCTATAATCCATAGTTGGTGTTTTTGTAGATTCCATTAATTAATGATTTTTAAAGCTATAAATGTAATATTTATAAGGGGTTTTGCAAAGTAGTTATAAGTTAATAGCAAAGTTAATAGTGATCGGTTATGGTGGTAACCTTCTGATTAACTAAAGAATAGACTATTTCTCAACAAACAGGTCCGGGCTTTTTTCAGGATGATCAATGATCATTTCAAGGCTTTGGATAAGGTAGTATCTTTCGTCTGTCCATAAAAGATCATTGGCCGCAAGTTGTTTTAATGAAAAGCCCGTAGATACCAGTTTGCTTTTAATTATTTCGCGTTCGTTAGAGCAGAGAAGAGTATTACTTTGTGAATTTCCGCTGTTTTTATTGCTGCAAACAGCATCCCGGTCAATGATCATTTCAAGACTTTGGATCAGCAGGTCTTTCTCATCGTTCCAAAGCAAATTGTTATTTCCCAGTTCGGCCAAAGCAAAATCCATATTGTTTAAATTGCTTTCTTTAAGTTCTTGTTTCCTTTGGCAGTTCAAAGATCCCGGAGCTAAGGTTTCGGCAATATCGTATTCATAAAGCGCATATTGTTCAATGATCTTAATAAGCACTTCAGGGTAATATACATAAGTAGCATAACCCGAATTTTTTAAGCCTTTGCACCAGCCCCTGTAATCGGTTATGCGTAGTCTGAATAAATGCCTGTAACGCGACCTGGATTTTAAAAAAAGACTGTGATCGGTGTATGATTCTTTTACTGTTTTATAACTTCTAAAGCATTCATTGTAGTTATCATCATCTTTTACAATAGTATCGCCACTCCATTCTGCATGGCACTTTATGCCAAAATGATTGTTTGATCTTTTTGCCAGCTCGCTATTGCCGCAACCGCTTTCAAAAATAGCCTGCGCCAGGGTAACACTTGCCGGAATTTTATACTCGATCATTTGATTAATCGCTTCGGCAGCAAAGGCGTTGATATAGTTTGGGGTTAAGGCCTGGGGCGGCTGGCCGGTCATTTTCAGGCTTAAGATCGCCAATAAAACGCCGATATTTACCGCAGAACATTTTATTATATTAAGTATTGAAAATGTGCCTTTTATCATCTATATTTACAAATATAGAAGGGCTCTTTGGGCCTTTTTTAACTCATTTTTTTAAATATTAACAAAGCACTTTTCACAAATGTACAGATCGTTTATTGCCATCTCTTTTTTAACTTTAACTACAACACAGGTATTTGCACAAAATAAATTTAATTACCCTGTTACCGAAAAAGATAAACAGGTAGATACTTATTTTAACATTAAAGTTCCCGATCCATACCGCTGGCTGGAAGACGACAAATCTCCAAAAACCGAAAACTGGGTTAAAGAAGAGAATATTGTTACCGAAAAATACTTAAGGCAGATCTTTTTCAGGGATAAACTAAAACAACGTTTAACCGAGTTGTGGAATTTTAATAAACAAACAGCCCCGTTCAAAAAAGGAAAATCTTTTTTCTGTTACAAGAACAATGGCCTTCAAAATCAAAATGTACTTTATATACAAAATAGTTTGCAGGATGATAAGGCAGAAATTTTATTAGACCCAAATACACTTTCTGCAGATGGTACTGTTTCTTTGAGCGATATCTCTATCTCAAAGAACGGAAAAACCCTGGCCTATGGTATTTCAAAGGCCGGTAGCGATTGGGTGGAGATCCATTTCAGGGATATTGCCACTAAAAAAGATCTTCCGGATGTGATAAAATGGGTAAAATTCAGCGGTATAAGCTGGAGAGGAAATGGTATCTACTATAGCCGTTATGCTGAACCTACCGGTAGCGCCCTTTCACAAAAGAACCAATTCCATAAAGTTTATTTTCACCAGTTAGGTACTAAACAGGAAAAAGATGTGCTGGTTTTTGACGACAAAAAAAATCCGGATTATAATTTTAGCGCCGGCGTCACTGATGATGAGAATTATTTAACCATTTCCATTAGCCAAAGCACCAGTGGCGATAAATTATTGATCAAAGATCTTTTAAACCCGCAGGCAAAATTTATTACCGTGGCAGAATCTTTTGATTTTGAAAACCACATTGTTGATAATATTGGTAAGACCTTTTACATGCGTACCAATAATAAGGCCTCAAGATACAAATTGGTTTCCTTTACACTTGATGCGCCTGAACTGGATAAATGGAAAACAATTATTCCCGAATCGGGAAATTTACTGGAAGGTGTAAGATTGTGTAACAATAAAATAGTGGTTAACTATTTAGAAAATGCCTGCTCCAAATTAAGCGGATATACTTTAGACGGTAAGTTAGAACGCGAAATTAAATTGCCGGGTATTTGTAAGATAAGCGCTTTCAATACCGACAAGTCGTATAACTTTGCAACATATAGTATTGCTCAATTTACGGGCCCTGAACAGAGTTATTTTTTAGATGCAAATACATGGGATAGCAAACTGATCTTTAAGCCTGAATGCAAATTTAATTCGGATGATTATTTTACTGAGCAGGTTTTCTTTCCCGGTAAAGACGGAACCAAGATATCAATGTTTATTACACGAAAAAGAAGCACCGAAAAAACTGCTCAAACACCTTGTTTTGTTTATGGTTATGGCGGTTTTAATATTTCGCTGGCACCCGAGTTTAGGATAGACAGGGCTGTTTTTTTAGAACAGGGCGGTATCTATTGTGTTCCTAATTTACGCGGTGGTGGCGAGTATGGCGAAGAATGGCATAAGGCCGGAACAAAATGCAAAAAACAAAATGTATTTGATGACTTTATTTCCGCGTGCGATTTCCTGGTAAAAAATAATTATACGTCTTATAACAAAATTGCCATTCACGGGCGTAGCAACGGCGGCTTGTTAATTGGTGCGGTGCTTACCCAGCGCCCTGATATTTGTAAAGTAGCTCTGCCAACTGTTGGTGTATTGGATATGCTGCGTTTTCATTTATTTACCATTGGTCGCGCCTGGTCGGTAGATTATGGTAATAGTGAGAATAAGGAAGAATTTGATTGTTTGTATAAATATTCGCCATTACACAATATAAAAGAAACCAGCTATCCTGCTACCATGGTTTTAACCGGTGATCATGATGACAGGGTAGTGCCGGCACACTCTTTTAAATTTGCCGCTACTTTGCAGGAAAAGAATAAAAGTGATAATCCCATGCTGATAAGAATTGATGTAAATGCGGGCCATGGCGCTGGCAAGCCCACAGCAAAACAAATTGATGAATTTGGCGATATGTGGAGTTTTGTATTTTATAATTTAGGAATGGTATATATTAAAGACAAATAAAAAAATGAGAAAAATTATTTTAGCAGTAGTGGCATTTTTATGCATAAATGCATTAAATGCGCAAACAGTAAAGTATCATAAAGTATTAATGCAGGGAGATGGGGATCTTGCCAGAACATTATTACAATTAGGCATCACTATCGATCACAGCGATGTGCAGGAAGATGGTATTGCAGCAGAGATAAGTGATTACGAATTACAAACTTTAAAAACAAACGGCATAAAATACAAGATCCTTATTTATGATATGGCCAGGTTTTATGAGGCACGTAATAAAGCCGACTTTGGTCAACGCACCATGGCTTCTACAGTTTGTAATGCACAAAATATAGTAAAGCCATCGCACTTTCATTTAGGTGCGGGCTTTGGCGGTTATTTTAACTGGAACGAGATGAAGCAGATCCTGGATAGTATGACGTTATTGTATCCAAATTTAATTACAGCTAAATTACCTTTAAGCCAGCAAAGTATCGAAGGAAGAGATCTTTATTGGGTAAAAATAAGCGATAACCCAAACACGAACGAAGCCGAACCACAGGTTCTGTATACCGCATTGCATCACGCCCGCGAACCAGCCAGTTTATCGCAATTGATCTTTTACATGTGGTACCTGTTAGAGAATTATGCAACAAACCCTGATGTGCAGGCAACCGTTGATAATGCAGAATTATATTTTGTGCCTTGCGTTAACCCTGATGGTTATGTTTACAATCAATCCACAAATCCTAACGGTGGTGGTATGTGGCGTAAGAACCGTCGCCACAACAGCGATAATACATATGGTGTGGATATAAACAGGAATTACGGTTTCAATTGGGGTTTTGATAATGTAGGTTCTTCGCCAACAACCAGCAGCGATACATACCGTGGTACTTCTGGTTTTAGCGAGCCCGAAACGCAATCCATGAGAGATTTCTGCAATGCGCATCAATTTGTTACCGCGTTAAATGCACATACCTATAGCAATGATCTTATTTATCCATGGGGTTATTTGCCCAGCATCTATACTCCTGATAGTGCAACTTTTGTTAACTGGTGTACGTTGTTAACACAAGATAGCCACTATATATACGGAACCGGCGATCAAACAGTGAACTACACCACAAATGGCGATAGTGATGACTGGATGTACGGCGAACAAACCACTAAAAGCAAGATCTTATCTATGACACCCGAAGCAGGATCTGCTGCAGACGGTTTCTGGCCGGCTTCGTCACGCATTATTGATATCTGCAAAACTACTTTTACTCAAAACTATAATCTTGCTAAACTTGTGGCAAAGTATGCCATTGCAAGAGATGACCGTGATAAATTTTTGAGCGGCAACGGTTATTTAAATTATAAGATCCAACGCCTTGGTATGCAGCCCGGAACTTTTACTGTATCTATCGTTCCTGTGGGTACAGATATTTCATCGGTTGGCGCGCCACAGGTGTATTCTTCTTTAACACTTAATCAAACATTAAGTGATTCCATTTCGTTTACTTTAAATACAGGCTTAACACCCGGCCAGCAGGTAAAATATGCTATTGGGGTTAATAATGGTTCTTTTACAAGGTTGGATACGGTGACAAAAATTTACGGTACACCAACAACTTTATTATATGATAACGGAAGCTCAACGGCTACCAATTATACTACCTCGGGCAGCTGGGGCTTAAGTACCACCAAATTTGTTTCACCTCCAAATAGTATTACAGATAGTCCAACAGGAAATTATACCGGAAATCAAAATAAATCGATCACAACCTTAAACCCCATGGTATTAACCAATGCTGTTTACGCGCACCTGCAATATTTTACAAAATTTGAATTGGAAAAAGATGGTGATAAGGCTCAGATACTAATTACAACAAATAACGGCACAACCTGGACGCCATTGTGCGCCAAATACACAACATCTCCGGCGTCAACCGGCGGAACGGTACTTTTATATGATGGTATACAAGGGGATTTTGTAAGAGAAGATATCGATCTGTCGTTATATCTTGGACAAACCATTAAACTCAGATTTTTATTTACTTCAGATCCGAGTGTAAATAAAGATGGTTTTTATTTTGATGATCTCTTGGTTCGCATCATTCCATCTACTGTTACCGGTATTGCGCAAAGCGTTTTAGTGAAAGAGAACATTGTGCTAAGTCCAAATCCATCAAACGGCAATTTTAATTTATTAAATCCTGATGGTGTTGAAATGAACGTAGCTGTTCATAATTCTTTGGGGCAGCTTGTTTATGAAAAGCAAAATATCAGTGCCTTACACTCTGATATTAATTTACAGGATCAACCGACCGGAATTTATTTTGTAAAAATTAAATCGGGTGGAGAAGAGGTTGTAAAGAAAATTGTGGTTGAAAAATAGTTTATTGTAATTATATTTGACCATATGGAATCACTTTACAATTGGTCAACTTCAGAAAAAACAGAACCGGTTAATTTTAAGAAATATTCTGGGATATTTTCTTTTTTTACGCTTTTGTTTTTTACGATATTGATCTGTTGCCCTTTAGTTTTTTTAATTTCTAAGTATTACCCGGATGTGGTTTGGTTTGTATACGGCCACGAAAATAAGGCAGTAAGCGAGAATCAAAGCCTTAAGTTACTTTTTAATATTGTCAAATTCAGCAGCCCGCTTATACTGGCATGGGTCGTAATCATCTGGGGCGATTTTTTTAACGGGCAAAAAAAGACAAGCGTTCGGTTCGTTAAAAGAACAGGGGATATAATTGCCGCTTCTTTTTATAATAATAAAGCATTTTTTTGCTCACTTAAAAAAGAAACAAGATTTACGGCTACGGTTTTTTTTACAATTTTATTTATTGGCATTTTATATTTTTTATTTGCAATACCATTGCAATATGATGAATGGGCCTCCTACAGCGTTTTTACCGGCCCGGGTTTTTGGGCCACCTTATCAAATTATTCTACCACAAATAATCATATTTTTTCAAATTTAGTTGTTTGTGTTTTTACAAAATTGCCTTTCGATCCCGAAATAACTATGCGGTTGCCTTATCCGTTTGTAACATTACTTTGTATGTGGTATTTTTTTAAATTATGTAAATATTGTTTTAATGATACCGTATCTGTTATTTTATTGGTTTTTGTGATCCTTCCATACCCTTTGGTAATGTATGCTTTTGCGGCCAGGGGATATATGTTCTTAAATCTCTTTTGCGTTTTAATGATGTATGCTTCTTTTCACCTGAGCGAAAATTACAGGAACAAAAAATACAGGGGGCTTTTTATTCTTTCAATGGTGTTGGGAACATTTTCGATGCCAACATTTATTTACGCTATTTTGCCTGTTTGCATCGTACTTGCTATTTATGTTATAAAACAAAAGCAGCAAAATAATTTAGGTCTGCTAATTAAGGATGGCCTTGTTTCTGCGGGCCTGATTTTATTATGTTATTCTTTTGTTCTGGCGTTTAATGATCTTGATGGTATGATGAAGCTGAATGGCTTTTCAACAAAATTCAAATTAAGCGATCCCGGTGTTCTCGAAAAAATAGTTGCGCACCTAAAATCTGTTTGTTCTTATTTGTTTTATTTTAAAGGACTCTTACCGGTTATCAGCACTTTAATAGTTGTTTCTACAATTTTTTATTTAGTTAAAATAAAGAGCAGGGCGGTTTTTATTTGTGCGCTTTCTGCCGCAATGTTTTTTTCACCAATTTTAATTTTAGTTATTCAACGGGTAATTCCTTTCGAAAGAAATTGGTTGTATTTGATCTTTCCTATAGCCCTGTGCGTTGGGTTTATAGTTCATAACATAATTAACTTGCCATTGTTGCAACCATTTGTGGGTACGGTTGCCCGGTATAAATTAGGTATCAATGCGCTTGTGCTCGCTATCTCTATATTTTCATTATCGCGCTTTACTGCATCACATGCAAATTATGCATTTATTGATTTTGAAATAAATATTTTAAGACAAAAGCATTTAAATGCGGTTATTAGAAATATACGGGAAATTGGAATGACCAAAAAAGATGATGAATACCATTCGGCAGATATGATCTATTACTTGTGTTTAAAGTACGATCCAAAAAGGCAGGTAATGGTAAACGAATTAACTACTGTTGGCAACCAGGAAATATTAATAATACATAAAACGGAAACAGAGCGTTTTAAGGAAGGTCTGAACAATTATAAATTGTTAATGGAGTTAGATGGTAAGATAAATGTTTATGGCAGGGCTAACCTGTTTTAATGAATAGTTACTTAATAACCTCTCGCCCTAAAAGCTTGTTAACACGGCCTTTCAGGGCATCCAAACGTTTAATTTCTTCAAGCACTTCAATAGATTCTTCGTATGGAAGCGTTTTTAATGTTTCGCGTATGGATGAAATAAATGAATTTAATTTGCGGCTTTTAAAGCTAAACAGGGTCTTTTCGGCATCTTTTTTTGCAAGGTCAATTTCTTTTGGAACGATCACACCAAAATTTATCCATTTAGGACTTACCTCGTGTTTATCTATTACATAATTTACGGCAAAACTGCTTATTAAGGGATTTGGGGATTGTAAAAAATGCTTTACATCAGGCAGGCGATGATCTTTTAATTGTTCAACATACTCATCCAGCACAGTTTGGTATAAAGGATTTTCGTACGCAATGCCATCGCGCCATAATTCAAAAATAATAAATTCGCCTAAAGTAATTTCCAGCTCGTGCTCAACATTCATCTCATCTTCGGCCTGTGTTGTAATTAAAATATTGCCATATTTTATTAGTAACACTAACAATCTCTCTTCTTCGGCGTCAAAATTAAAAACTTCTTTTTCTATTTTTGTTTCAAGCAATAACTCACTGTCCAAGCTTTCTTCTGTTACAGAAGTTATATTAGCTGCTGTATCCTGCGTAGCAGGACCCCCTTTTTTTGTGGCAGTTTTCCTTCTGATCTTGTTTACTTCTAATTGAAGGATAGACTCTTCAATCTCCATGATATTAGAACATTCTCTTATATAAATGCTCCTGATAATATTATCGGGGATCAGGGCAATACTTTCAACAATATCTTTAATAACACTTGCCCTTTTGATAGGATCATTTTGTGATTCTGTACTGAGTTTTTTTGCTTTGAAGTATAAAAAATCCTGCGTGTTATTATGAATGTAATCTTTAAATTCCTGGTTGGTTACTTTTCTGCTGTATGAATCCGGATCATCATTATCGGGAAACAGTAATAATTTCACATTCATTCCTTCTTCCAGTATCAATGGTATTGCGCGATTGCTGGCTTTTTGCCCGGCTTCGTCACCATCATACAATACAACAATATTATTTGTAAAACGATGAATTGATTTTATTTGTTCAACGGTTAGCGACGTGCCGCTCGACGCCACAACATTTTCAATACCTGCCTGGTGCATGGCAATCACGTCCATGTAACCTTCCACCAAATAACAACAATCGTTTTGTTGAATGGCCTTTTTACCCATCCATAAACCATAAAGGATCTTACTTTTGTTATAGATATCTGTTTCGGGGCTATTAATGTATTTCGCCGTTTTTTTATCGCTGCTCAGGGTCCTTCCACCAAAAGCTACAACACGTCCGCCATCATCATGAATAGGGAACATCACGCGCCCTGCATAACGGTCAAACAGGTCGTTTTGTGTTAATTCGGTACCTTCAACATGTTTGTTGCTTACTATACTCATGCCGGTTTTTGCAAGGTATTTAGGCTGGTAGCTGTTTTTAACAGCGGCCAGGGTAAAGGCATTGCGCTCTTCCAGGCTATAGCCCAGCTGAAATTTGACAATAATATCGTCGCGCAGTTCACGTTCTTTAAAATAGCCTAAACCTATCGATTTTCCCTCGTCGGTATTCATCATCGTTTCGGTAAAATAACGTTGTGCGTATTGCATTACAATAAGCATACTTTCCCGTTCGGTCTGTAACTCACGTTCTTCGGGCGTAATTTCGCGTTCAACAATTTCTATATTATATTTCTTGGCAAGCCACCGTAGCGCATCGGGATAAGAAAGCTGCAAATGCTCCATTATAAAATTTACCGAGTTGCCCGATTTGCCGCAGCCAAAACATTTATAAATGCCTTTTACGGGCGATACTGTGAACGAAGGTGTTTTTTCGCCGTGAAAAGGACACAAACCCAGTAAATTGGCGCCGCGCTTTTTTAAAGTAATAAATTCGCCCAGCACTTCTTCAACATGTGCAGCATCAATTATTTTATCAACAGTGTCTCTGGGTATCACTTTAATAATAGTAAATTTGGACTAATAAATATACTTTAATTAGATGGTAAAATTACGCTATTCTTTACAAATTTTAGCTCTGCTGTTAATAAGTGGAACCGCTCTGGCACAGGAGGATACGAAAGAGGTTAATCCGTATAAAAAGCTTACCAAATCGTTTTTTGGCGCAGTAAAGCGTGATATCCCAAACAGGAACCAGAAGTTTTTTGATACCAGTTTTTATGGTAAGATCTGTTCTGCGCAAACAGACAGAACACTTGATAATTTTAGAACAAAATACGGAGTAATTGTTGCCATCGAAAAAACCGAGGTAGATACACAAGGTTGTAAAATGGTAACTTGCACATCTATTAAAACCGGTGGCGGTAAATTTTTGTGGTACCTGTATTTTGACCAGGCGCAATATATTCAGCGTTTGGATATAGATACTTTTAGCGATCAGTGGTTCTATAAACCAAAACCAATTGCAAAAGTAAATTTTACAAGAAAAGAAGTTCTTTTTGAGACAAACCCGTTTATAAAATTGCCCGGCAGTTTGTACATGCCCGGCGAGGCAAAAAAAGGCAGCCCGGCTGTTATATTAGTGCATGGCAGTGGCCCGCACGACAGAAATTGCAGTATTGAACGAAATAAGATCTTTCTGGATATGGCTTTGGATCTGGTACAAAAAGGCATTGCAGTTTTAATTTATGATAAACGTACTTATGTATATCAATATCACGATCCTTTTCCATTGGATAGCATGGATTACAATTCAGAAACCGTTGATGACGCTGTAGCCGCCGTAAAATTTTTAAAACAACAAACTGGTATTGATACTAACAGGGTCTTTATTGCCGGCCATAGCCAGGGTGCTCTTTGCGGCCCTTTAATGGCAAAAAAATGCAAACTAAAGGGATTGATATTATTAGCGGCCCCAGCCAGGAGCCTGTTAGAGTTGATACCTGAACAACTGGATTATATTGCCAGTTTAAACCCTAAAAAAGACGCCACTGCCGAGGCGCAAACCAACGCTTTAAAATGGCAGGTGGGCAATGCGCTAAAACCTGATCTGAGTTTGTGGACGAGAAGCGTTTTACCTTTTGGTGCCAAACCAAAATACTGGCTGTTTGACAGGAATTATAAAGTGCTTGACGTGGCCAAAACATTAAGCCTGCCAATTCTTTTAATACAAGGTGGAAGGGATTATAATGTTATTAAAAAAGATTACGATCTGTGGACAGATGCAATGAAAGGTAAATCGAATTTTAAATCGTTATGGTTTGAAGACCTTGATCACATGTTTTTTGTCGGGCAGGGTAAAGGTAAACCCGAAGATCTTTTAAAAATAGATCACGTATCGGAAAAAGTAACCGAAAAAATTGCTGAGTTCATTAATGGAAAGTAAGGACTTGTGTCGGTTCGAGTAGCGAAGCTTATCGGGAATAACAAGTCTCGATACAAAAATTTAAAGTAAAAAAATTTTCTATTCGACTTAACATTCTTTTGTCTATCTATTTCTTGTAGGCCTCAGTTGCTTTTCTTACACTACCATGTGCTAAAAGCAGGGCTTTAGCTTCTTCATAATTTTCAATACCTGTATTTTTCATCAGCATTTTTGCGCCCCTGTCTACCAGTTTATTGTTACTGAGTTGCATATCTACCATTTTGTTTCCTTTTACCCTTCCCAGTTTTATCATCACAGAAGTAGAGAGCATATTTAAAACCAGTTTTTGAGCGGTGCCGCTTTTCATGCGCGTTGAGCCGGTTACAAATTCAGGGCCCACAATCACCTCCACAGGAAATTTAGAAACAGCAGCCATTTCACTATTTGCGTTGCAGGTAATGCAGCCCGTTAAAATATTTTGTTCGTTACATTTTTTTAAAGCACCAATTACGTAGGGTGTAGAACCTGAGGCCGCAATGCCAACCACAACATCTTTAGACGTAATATTATAGTTAACAAGATCTAACCAGCCCTGCTTAAGATCATCTTCGGCAAATTCTACCGCTTTGCGAATAGCTTCATCGCCACCCGCAATTAAACCAATAACAACGCCCTGTGGAATGCCGTAGGTAGGAGGACATTCACTGGCATCAACAATACCCAATCTGCCACTTGTTCCTGCGCCCAGGTAAAATAATCTCCCGCCGTTTTGCAACCGGTTAACCGTTTCATTTACCAGTTTTTCAATTTGGGGAATAGCCTTTTCAACAGCCAGCGGAACTGTTTTATCCTCCTTATTTATATTGTTAAGAAGTTCAGTTACGCTCATTTTTTCTAAATGATCGTAAAACGAATCAGACTCGGTTGTTTTCATTTGCTTTACTATTTTATAAAGTTAAGGTCAAAAAAAAAGCTGCTTGTTATAAGCAGCTTTTTTTATTAAGAAATGAATGTTATTTAGTAACCACCAATTTTGCTACACGTTTAACTCCAGAGTCGCTGTTAATGCTAACAATGTACATACCGCTTGCCAGTTCGTTGGTTTCAAGGCTAAAGTTTAACTGACCCGCAGTTAATTTACCCATATTTTCTTTTTGTACTATTTTACCGTTAATATCCATAATGCTTAAACTTGCGTTTTCACCATCTATTGAGCTAAACGAGATATATACAGTTCCGTTTGTAGGGTTAGGGTAGATGCTTAGGTTATTTGATTTAGCAGCCATTGTTTGTTCTTTAACACCAACATAGTATGGCACCTGGTTATCTTTATTTACCCAAATTCCACGACCGTTTGTTGCCGCTAAAATAACACCGGCGTTATAGCATTCCCACGATCTCATAGTTTGTTGTTTAAGATCAAGAACCTGGATAACCGGTAATTGGTTATTGTTACCATCCTGCCAAACAGGTGTTGGAGCAGTAATATCGTTTGTGTAATAAACACCAAAATCTGTTCCAACAAATACTTTCTTATTATCTGATTGCTCCATTAATGAACAATATACTTTAGAAGTAGGAATAGAAGTTGAAGTAACGCCTCCATCTCTTGCTTGAAGGACAATGTTCGTAGAGTCACATTTTCTAACATCTGCCACTGTGCTATACATCAATTTTGTACCTGTAGGGTTATCAAAAGTAATCGCAATGGCTTTATCATCTTTTGTAACGCTGATGCTTGTGATTATTTTACCAAAACTACCAAGCAGAGTTGTTCTGTATGGGCAACGAGGGTTGTTGATAGTACCATCCGGAGCTTGAGAGCTGGATACAGTACCAGTATTGAACACAAAAATGTTAGTGTGCAATTTACCAGAATAATCCCTTGCTGTAGAATCCAATAAAGCATCTATATAAGATACACGGTATAAGAATTTGTTACCTGATATTTGCGGATCGTTGGTAGCATAATATAATTCTGTACCGCTCTTACTCCATTCTAATGCGGTAACAGTTCCGCTCACCGCTACTGTGTTAGTAGCTCCTGTAAGTTTATTTCCGTTTGCATCAGTTGTTAAACACTTGTTCGCACTTATGTTAATCATGCTTAACGGGTTGTTAAGATTTAATGGTGCGTTAGATACATATACGTTGGCGCCATAACCCATAGCAATACGTGCAGACAGGCTTTTAGCTATTTTAACCGGCTTGTTGCCGTTTGGTACCTGGGCAGCAAAATAACCCAAAGTACTAAAAGTATTGGCAGCTGCTTTTGTACCGGTAGTTGATGTATTTGCCCCGATCAATGTATTTGAACTAAGACCAGTGATCGTATATGTGATTGGCGTATTTACAGTAAATACAGGGGTTGATTGAGTGATATTACCCGGCACTAAATTATAGGTAGATGTAACAATTGTACTATAGGTATCAGAGGTTACAGTTGTTGATGAACTTGATTCGGTTATAGTATAATTAGTAGTTGCTGTAGGTTGAACCGTAAAAGTAGTATTGGTTTGTGTTACAGCGCCCGGCATTAATACATACGTTGGACTTGGTATGGTTGCAGTGCCGGCAGGTACTGCATTAATTGTATACGTAACCGGCTTACCCGTAATAGTTGTGCTACCGATTGCCGAAATAGTATAAGCAGTAGTTGTAAGAGGTGTAACAACAAACGTTGGATTGCTTTGCGCTACATTTCCGGGATTAAGAACGTAAGTAGGGCTAGAAACCGCGGTAGTGGTTGGTGCCGTCATAGTATAACTTTGAACAGATCCATAATAATCCCAGTTTAAAGGATTAGATAAAACCGCACTGTATGTATGTGTTTTCGTCGAGATCTTATCATCCACTACAAAAACGCTGTCGCCTGTTTTGTATTTATAAAAAACCGTACAAAAAACACGGTAAAACGCGGCAGCATCGGGTACGTTGGTAAGACTAGGTGTTGTTTTAGCAGCAAAAGGAGCGCTGGTAAAGGTTATACTGATATTATCCAATTGACTGGTTGAGTTAAGTATAACAGATGTTGAAGCGCTGTTAACCGGACCTGTTTGATTACCGATTGGAACAGTATAAGATCCTGTTGCCGGAGCTGTATAGGTATGGTTCATAGAAATAGTGATGTCCTTTTTATCAGAACCGCTAAATGCCGGTGAAGCTGATCCTGAACTAATTGGAAGAACCACAGTTCCGGTTCTCACCACGATACTGTCTATTAAAGCATTTCTGTTTGGGCGTGCCGCTGAGAAAGTAAAAGTAGTTTGTGTAGTTAAAGTTGCCACACCTTGCATTGATTGCGCAAACCTTAAGGTATCGTTATAAAAAACAGCTGAATCGGCTGCAGGTACCTGGCCGTAATTTTCCCATATTTTAAATGGTGTTCCGGTTACGCCATAGTTTACAGCGTTATCGTATGGTACAATGTCTTGTGTTTTAGCTTTTGCAAGTAGATCAACCTGGTTTGGGTCAGAAGACCTAACATCAGATGTTCTGAATAATTTACCTGTACCTTGAGTAAAATAAGCAGCGTTTGGAAGGATCTTTGAGAACTCAGATTGGTAAACATCACCACCGGTGTAATTTACTTCTTTTGTTACCAAAGGATAAGCTCCGCTAAAGTAATTTAAACCGTTACCACCTGTACCACCAATAAAACCTGAATAAGGAATTACCTGCGTGCCTGAAACTGTACTTGTAGAACCGGCATTAAGCGGAAAACGTTCGATACTTACCGAGTTGAACTGACCAGTGATCAATCCCTGGTAAAAAGGCTGGAAGCTTAATAAACCGTCGGCAGAGCGGTAAATACCCGCATCTGTAACAAAGTAATAATAACTGATAGAGCTGCCTGTATTAATTAATTTGATATCGTGAATATTAGGAGCTATATATAACTGTGGAAATACGTTAAAAGTTAAAGAAGGCTTAACCCAGTTTCCAACAGGATTACTGCTGCTGCCACCTGTTTTTGTCCAGATATAGAACTGGTAGCTGCCATAAAAGATTTGATCTGAATTGTACGGGTTAACGGTTACACACTGTGCATAGTCGCCAGAAGCAACAGTACCACCATTTGTAAGAGGATCTAACTGCGAAGAGCCTTGCAGGATCAAACCCCAGTTGGCACCGCTGTCATAAGATACGAACAAACCTTTTAAACTTGCAGATGCCACACTGGTATATTTAGATGCGCATGAAGCATAAATAACGCTATTGTTTGAAGGAGCAATGGATAATTCGATACGGCCAAAAACGCTGTCAGGAATTAAAGTAGATTTTAAATTATTAAGAGGGTTGAATTGGCTTAAGGTATTATCTGTAGATTTATACACTTTAGAAGCAACAGATGATGTGGCTGCAGATAATGCATTTTCTGCTCCATAAGAGCAATATAATAAACCGTTACCATCAAATTTAAGATCTTGCCCGCTGGCTGCAGAGTAGGTAGTAACACCGTTAGCCAAATTAAAATTAGCTCCACCGTCATTAGACACCATAATACCTTTATCAGTAGCAAGGGCAATTATTCCCGGGCCAATAGGGCTGCAGGCTACACGGTTAATTACGGTACCTACCATGGTGTTGGATGCAACAGATACCATTGCGCCTCCAGAGATCTTATATAAACCTGTACCAGGTAAAGCTTTGGTTTTTTGACCAGGTCTTAAAAAACCTTCACCGGTTGCTACATAGATAGTACCATCGGTTGCCTGTGCAATATAACTTACGTTCAGTTTATTGTTTGTTAATGGAATAGCATTCCAGGTAACGCCACCATCGGTAGATTTAAAAACCCCACTGGATGCGCTTCCAACATATAACGTGTTTCCCGATGGGTCGTTCTTGTCAACTACCATGTTTCTTGACCTACCAGCATTATAAATAGGCCCGGCCTGCGACCAATTAGGCGCCTGCGCATCAACTGCACCGCTTAATCCTGCTAAAGCAACAACTGCTACTGCTTTTACTAATTTGTGAGAGAGATATTTTATCATACCAAAATGGTTTATTTAAACAATTAATAAATTTTAACAAAAATGTTCAATTTTTATCATAAAACAAAACAATATTTATTACTTTTTTCAAAAAGTGGTCTTTTTTTTTAAAAGTGGTAGCTTTTCTCGATTTTCTGGTTAAAGCCAATACTATGTTTTAATATAAAAAAGCCCGTAAAGTATTACCAATACGGGCTTTATAAGATCTGCCTGAGTTTAAAATCTTTCCAGGTGAGAGAAAAAGAAATCAGATTCCACAATTGCATTTTCGTCGCTATCGCTGCCATGCACTGCATTTGCGGCGATCGATTTTGCAAATAATTTACGAATGGTTCCTTCATCTGCTTTAGTTGGATCTGTGGCGCCAATTAACTTACGGTAATCAGCCACTGCATTATCTTTAGTTAGGATAGCCGCTACAATTGGGCCACCACTCATGTATTCTGTTAATTCGCCATAAAAAGGGCGTTCTTTATGCACTGCATAAAAATTTCCTGCCTGTTCTTTGGTTAAACGCATGTACTTCATTGCAAGGATCTTAAATCCCGCTTTGTTTATCATTGCTAAAATTGGTCCGATGTTGTTTGCTTCAACGCCATCCGGTTTGATCATTGTAAAGGTTATATTACCTGCCATTTTTTTAAATTTAAGGGTGCAAAGATACTAATTAGAGGAGTTTAAACAAGCGTTAATGCATCATTTTTGAGTTATTTTGCTTTTTTATTAAGGCTACAATTATTACTTTAGCCATATCTAAATCTTATTTTATTTATTTAATATGAAAAAAATATTTACGTTTATTTTAGTAGTTTCATCAGTAATAGCAATGGCACAGGCAGCAACTACCTGCTCAAACGACCCGGCTTTTGTGGCTACAGGCCATGCAGGCATTTGGCCAGATAGCGCCACTAATTTTATACAGGGAACCGTGGGTTTACCATATTCCCAAAACATTACGGTACGTGTGCCAAAAGATACAGTGCAGAGTTCCATTACTATTTGCTTTAACCGCATAGAATTGAGTACGCCTGCTTCGTATACCAATTTTAACCTGCCTCCGGGCTTAAATTTTTTAGCCGGTCCAACAGTTACTTCATCTGCCGGTACTTATAAGTATCCGGGTAACATGGTTAGTTGTTCTGTTATATCGGGTACGCCAACCGTTGCAGGTACCTACACAGTTCAGTTTAAAGTGCAGCCCTATTTAACACCTTCAATCAGCGGTCCTTGCCCGGCAACGCCAAATTATAACAGCGGTTCGGCTTCTTTATCGCCGGCAACAACGCTTAGCTATTATATCATTAAAATAAATGCTTCTTCGGTAGGTATTAAAGAAGAGGTTAATTCAAAATCGCTAAATGCAACAAACAGCCCAAATCCTTTTTCAGGAAAAACTACTATTAAATTTAATGTAAAGGATGAGGCTCCGGCAAAGATCTCGGTATATAATTTATTAGGAGACAAAGTATTTGAAGATAAAATTAAGACCGTGTATGGCGATAACAGTTATGAGCTTGATGCTACTAACTGGAGCAATGGCATGTATCTATACACTATTCAATACAAAAATTATTCAGAAACAAAACGAATGGTACTTACCGCAAACCGTTAATGGGGAGTCAGGCATTTGAGTTATTAATTTTAGGTTCTTCATCTGCAAGCCCTACTTCTGAAAGAAATCCAAGCGCTCAGTTATTAAATATAGCTGAGCGTTATTTTTTAATAGATTGTGGTGAAGCAACGCAGATTCAGTTAAGACGATATAAAGCAAAGTTTCAGGCCATTGACCATATTTTTATTTCGCATTTGCATGGCGATCATTTTTTTGGTTTGCCGGGACTGTTAAGCAGCATGCATTTATTAGGAAGAAAACAGGATATTACTATTTATTGCCCAAAAGAACTAAAAGACGTCATGGACCTTGTAAATAAGGTCTCCGATACCAGGTTTAATTATGCCGTTAACTGGGTTTTTACCAATAACAACGGCTTAAATTTAATTTTTGAAGATGATAAAGTAGAGGTATATTCTTTTCCATTAAAACACCGCATTTTTTGTACCGGTTTTTTGTTTAAGGAAAAGCCTTTGCCAAGAAAAATAGATAAATATAAATTAGAAAAATACAACATCTCTCCGGCAGATATTTTAAAATTAAAAAAAGGCGAAGATGTTGAAAATAAAGATGGGGATATCATAAAAAATAAAATGGCTACCATTGCCCCGCGCGATGCTAAAAGTTATGCGTATTGCAGCGATACTATTTATTTTCCTGAAATTATCGAATACGTTAAAGGTGTGGATATGCTTTACCACGAGAGCACATTTTTGAACGAGCATAAAGAGCGGGCAGAAAAAACTTTTCATTCAACGGCCGAACAAGCCGCTCAAATTGCCAAAGCGGCTGAGGTTAAGCAATTATTATTGGGTCATTTTTCGGTAAGGTATGGTAACCTGGAGCAATTTATAGCCGAAGCCAGTCCTATATTTGATAAATGCCTGTTAGCAACAGACGGAAAAAGAATAAGCATTTAACACATTTTTTTAACAGATTTACGTATATTTGTTTTGTTAAATTATGATCAAAGTTTTAATAGCCGATAAAAATTTTTTGTCAAGAGTTGGTCTCGAACTTTTGGTAGGGGAGTTAAAAGGCTTTGAATTAGTGCCGAGCGTTTGTGGGGATAAACATGATCTTATCAGCCAGTTACAATTATCAAAACCAAATTTACTGATCTCTGATTTTAGCTCATTGGGCATAGAAACCGACGAATTAAAAACGATCATTAAAAAATTTCCAAAAACAAAGTTTTTAGCTATTACAGAAATGTTGCCTAAAAATGAATTGAATAAGGTTTTGCAAAGTGGTGTTACAAGTTATCTTTTAAAAGACTGCGATAAAATTGAGATTTTAGAAGCGGTTAATTCAACTATAAAGGGAGAAAAATTTGTTTGCGGTAAAATAGTTTCAATCTTAACTGCAGAAAAAGAAATTAAAACAACCAATTCGTTCATCAAATCTTTAGGCTGCGACGGTATGTCGGTTACCGATCGTGAAATTGATATCATCAGAGGCATTGCCGAAGGTTTATCTAATAAGTTAATTGCCGATAAATTAAAATTAAGTACGCACACTGTAAATACGCACCGCAAAAACATAATGAGCAAGCTGGGTGTTAATAATACCGCGGGTGTAGTAATGTTTGCCGTAAAAAACCAGTTACTTGAAACTAACTTTAGTTTGTTCGAGTAAGTATCAAGCCTCATTCCCGATCCTTTTTCAAGGGGAGGACTTCAAAAACGCAACTTTTTTTGTATAAATTAAAACCGACGGTTTTACTACTTTGTTTTCTTTCTGCTTTGTGTTTTTTGCAAAAAGATAAACTATGTTTCTATATGGTAAAAAAAACACTTAGTGAACTTCGCGCCTACTTGGTGTGCTTTGTGGTTAAACTCACTTAGCGAACTTACGTTTACGTAAAAAGAATTGTATCAATCCAAAAATGAGCAATAACATTACCGGCATTAAAACATTTACTGCCTGCCATTTACCACGTTGTGTGGTTATTTTCTTTTTGTCCAATAACCTTAAGGTAACTTCGCGCGAACGTAATTGCAACATACCTTCATCATCCAACAAATAATTTACACAATTCAATAAAAAAGTTCTGTTGGCAAAACGCTGGTTGCTGTACCTGTCATAACCCAAAGGTAAAGGCATACGCGAACTACGGTTATAATCATTCCTGGCAACATCACCATCCGCAACAACTATCATTTTAGTATATTTTCCTTTATCAATGAATTTATGTTTTTTGGTAAAGTTGGTGTCTGTTAAGAAAATAGAAGGCACGCGGTTCTCTGCAAAACTATGAAATTCGCCTTCCAGTAAGCAGGCAACAGGCACGTATGAACTTGAGAATTGTGATTCTTTTGGTGGGATCTGAACGCTGCTGTAAAAGATCCTGGCGGGGGTAGCGGCTATTCTTGTATACCGTGAGGTACTTAATAAGATAGTTTTTTTAATTCCTTTTGCAGTGATCGTATCCAGCGAACTTACATAATCAAATTTAATGAGATCAAGATTTTTAACGATAGGATGGTTACCATCAGGCAACACCAAAGGCGAATATGGCCACGGAAATAATTTGATGTTTGGCTGGCCTTTTTTAAAACCAACATTCATGGGTATTACCCCGCACTGAAAATCCTGTAGCAGATCGCTATTTAAACGTACACCATATTTAAACAACATGTTATCAATATCCAGCGGGCGGTTTAAGCCTAATGTAAAGCCCTTCATGTTTAGTGTATCGCGGTTAATGCCAACAGGGTCAACCAACCAGAGTACTTTACCGCCTTTCATAATGTACTGATCAATGATGTATTGATCGGCAACAGAAAAAGCACTGTCGGGCCCGGCAATAACAATAGCATCGCTTTGATCTAATGCACCAAGTTTGCCTAAAATAGGTGTGCGGTCTACATTATAATATTCAGAAAGCGCCCGTGCAAAATCGTAAATATGTATAGTATCTAATTCGTAATGCCCGGTAATAAAAGTAACTTCTTGTTTTTTAGGGCGCTGAAGTTTACGAATGGTATTGGTTAAACTGTATTCCAATTCTTTTACGCTATTGTTTACCGACACTTCAAAATCGGTGTTATCCTGGCGATCAAAAATTTTCCATACTGCTTCTTTACCTTTAAAACTAACAATAGCGCCTGGCCATATCCTTGTTTCTAAAGTTTTATCCTTGTTTTTTTCATAAACCTGTTCTGGCACTAGCCCTTTTTCGTACAATTGTTTTTCGAGATTGCTTTTTTCGTCGGCGCTTAAACCATCGCCCGGAATAATAAATTCGTATTGGATCTGGTTATCCGAATAAGCGCGGAATTCATCCAGGATCTCTTTTGCTTCATTTCTTAAACGCGTAAAGCTTGGATTGAAATCGCCATCAAAATAAACCTTAAAATAAACTTCATCATCCAGGTTCTTTAATAATGTTTTGGTTGATTCGGCAAGCGTGTAGCGTTTTTCAGAAGTAAGATCGATACGTTTAAAATAAAATGCGCCAATAAAGTTTACCAGTATCACAATGCCGATTAAGATCACCAACGACATAATATCGCGGCGTTTGTTCTTTGATGAGTTTATTTTTTTATCTGCTACCATTTTCTGCTTTCTAAAACTAATTTGGTTAACAAATTAAAAAGGGCAATAACGCTTATAAAATATAAAGCATCACGTGTATCAACAACACCGCGGCTCATGCTTATATAATGATCGTTAAGGCCAAGCGATTTAAAAAAGGCGTCGTATTTGCCAAATAAACCGCTTTGGGCAATAAAATCAAAACCTATGTAGCAGAAAAAGCAAAGAAGTAAGGCAATGATAAAAGCAATTACCTGGTTCTCTGCAATTGAAGATGCAAAAATGCCAATAGAAACAAAGCCTGCGCCTAAGAATAAAAGGCCAATGTAAGAGCCCCACATACCACCGGTATCAATATTACCTTTTGGCGCACCCAAAACGTGTACGCTGTAATAATATATAAGTGTTGGCAATAACGACACCATTACCAGGGTAAAGCCGGCAAAATATTTCGCAAGCACTAATTGAAGATCGGTAAGCGGGCGGGTTAATAACAATTCAATAGTACCTGTTTTTTTTTCTTCAGAAAAAGAACGCATGGTAATAGCAGGAATTAAAAATAAATAAACCCAGGGCGCAATAAAAAATAAAGGATCGATATTGGCAAAGCCATTGTCTAAAATATTAGAGCCGCTGCCTTCCGAAGGAATGATCCACATAAAGATACCTACCAGCGATATAAAAACGCCAATTGCAATGTAGCCTATAAGTGAACTTAAAAAACTACGTATCTCTTTTAAATAAAGCGTGAACATAAATGCAAAAATACATATAATAAATATAGTTTCTAATTTCTGTTATTAGTTTTTACTGTCAGTTCGAGTAGTCGTTTTCGTTTTTATTCAAGCGACGTATCGAGAACCTTCAGTAAGATCACTTCTCGATACACCTTCTTTCGTGGGTACTCGAAGTGACAATTTTAATTATTCAACTTCCTCCAGCGTATCACCTGCAGGGATATTATCCAAAATCTGGTAAACCCTGTACGTTTGATAGGCAGAACGGTTTAACTGGTTACTTAAAATAATAACTGTTGTTTTATCATTTAAACGGCGGTGAAAAGAAGAGCGGTAGCCATGCCACCAACCGTTGTGATATACTTCTTTCTTTAACGAATCATTTATATCTTTTAAACGCCAGCCATAACCGTAATTGCTTAATTTTTTTTCTTTACTGTAAGCAGTATAGGCAAGCGCCTGTGTTTCGGCTTTAATGATCTTATTTTGGTACATGGCTTCGCTAAACAGAAAAAGATCGTAAGGGGTAGAGTAAATGCTTTTGTCGCCTAAAACATAATCGCTGGCATCAAAATCAACCGGTTTCCATTTATTATCGTATGGTTTTGTAATGTTCTTTCCGTTGAGGTCAATTTGTTTAATGGTAGCTGTATTCTTCATACCTAAAGGCTTAAACAATTCTTCCTGCACAAAATCTGAAAATGTTTTATGGCTGATCTTTTCAATTAATAAAGCAAGTAAAGCATAATTGGTGTTACAATAATTAAAGCGTGTGTTTGGTTTTAAATAAGGTTTTGGGTTTTTTGTAATGTAATAAGTATACATTTCATCATTGTTCATTTTATAATTTGGCTGGTAGATCTCGCTGTTTAATACGTAAATGTAATTGGCCAAACCCGAACGGTGATTTAAAAGTTGCTTAATGGTTACTTTGTCGTACGGAAAATCTGGAAAATAAAATTGAAAAGGTTTGTTAAGGTCTATTAACTCTCTTTCCTGCAGCATTAAAACAGCTGTTGCTGTAATTACTTTTGAAACCGAGGCCAGCTGAAACATAGATGAATCGCTAAGCAGTACATTGGAGCTTTTATCTGAAATGCCTAAAGATCTTTTATACAGGATTTTTCCGTTCTTAGAAACCAATACGCTACCGTTAAAGGTGCCGGTTTGATTTAATGCAGTGAATAAGGTATCGAGTTTATATGATATGGCTTGCTCTGCCTTATTAAGATTAGAAACAACCGGAGGCTTTGGAGGCCGTGGCACCGTTTTGCCTTTAATGTTGGTGGTAGAGTTGCCACAACTTAAAAACATTACCAACAGCAGGGTGAGTATATACAATCGGTTCATTATTTTTTCTTTTTAGTTGATGTTTTTTTTACTGCCTTTTCAGGTTTTTCATCTTCATCATTGTACTTATTGTAATCCAGCTTATTGCCCCAAAAGCTCATTTGCTGCTTGATCCAGGCTTTGCGTTTAGAAATATAAGCGCTTGGCGGATTAGCCACATATTTTAGCGGGTTAGGTAAAATAGCTGCAATGGCAGCACACTCATCTTTATTTAATTTAGCGGCCGGTTTTTTAAACCAATGCAGCGCAGCAGCCTCGGCTCCATAAACGCCGTTCCCCATTTCAATGCTGTTCAGATACACTTCCATAATGCGTTCTTTGCTCCAGAAAAATTCTATTAAAAAAGTAAAATAGGCTTCAAAGGCCTTACGGATATAACTGCGGCCCGGCCATAAGAATACATTTTTAGCGGTTTGCTGCGAAATAGTACTGCCACCACGTATCTTTTTGCCGGCTTCATTGGCTTTCATCGCTTTTTCAATAGCGCCCCAATCAAAACCACCATGTTTAAGATAATTCTGGTCTTCGCTGCAAACTACAGCCAATTGTAATTTTGGAGGTATCTCTTCTAAACTTACCCAATCATGCTCTAAGGTCATACTTTTTCCGTCACTTTTCTGTTCTACGCAGCGTATCAGCATTAAAGGCGTCAAAGGTACGGGCACCCATCTAAAAATAATAGTGCTAACAATGGATAAACCAATAAAAAAAGCAAAAACTTTTAAAAAAATCTTAAATATTTTGGTTAACAAAATCAACATTAATCTTGCAAATCTATTCGTATTTTTAAACCTTAAACACCCGGGTTTATAAATCAATTAACTATCGATTCTTAATTACTATGAACAAAAGATGGATCTACCTTATTATACTTGCGGTTGCCGGCTTTATCGGCTTCTACTTTTATAATAAATATAACAGCGCACCCATTATTGATTTTAATAAGCTTACACTGTTCGATCTCGGGCAACAACCCGTTAAGTTTGAGTCGTTTAAAGGCAAAAAGCTCGTGGTTTGCTTTAGCGCATCGTGGTGCCCAAATTGTTTGGATGAAATGCGTGAGATAAACGATGTTAAAAACACTCAACTAAACGATGTGGAAATTGTTATCATCAGCGATGAAGCAATAGAAAAGGTTATTTCGTGGAAAGAAAGAACAGGTTATCCTTTTACATTTTTAAAAATGAATGGGCATTTTAATGATATTGGTATTTTCTCTATTCCAACATCGTATATAGTAAATACAAAACTGGAAGTAAAAAAAGAAACAGTTGGCTACCTCGATTGGAAGGATGCTTCAACTGCAGAGCATTTAAAAAAATTAATGGAATAAAAATAAATTGAGGGAGAAAGGGTATGAGCACTAAAGATATTTCGAAACTAAGTTCTAAAGAGTTTATAATTATTAAAGGGGCAAGACAACACAATTTAAAAAATGTGGATGTTGCTTTACCAAGAAATAAAATGATAGTAATTACCGGCCTTTCGGGCTCAGGTAAATCCTCATTAGCTTTTGATACGCTGTATGCCGAAGGCCAACGCCGTTACGTGGAAAGCCTTTCTGCCTATGCGCGCCAGTTTTTAGGCCGTTTAGAAAAACCGCAAGTAGATTATATTAAAGGCATTTCGCCGGCCATTGCTATCGAACAAAAGGTTATTTCTCGTAACCCGCGAAGCACCGTTGGAACCATTACTGAAGTATATGATTATTTTAAATTATTATTCTCGCGTGTTGGTAAAACATTTTCGCCAATAAGCGGTAAACAGGTAAAGCGCGAAACGGTTACCGATGTTGTAAATTTTATTGCTGAATTAAAACCCGAAACAAAGATCCTGGTGCTTTCAAAAGTAACAGAAACAAAAGACAGGTCTTTTCAAAAACAATTAGATCTGCTTTCGCAACAGGGTTTTTCCAGAGCGGTTATTAACGGCCAGGTTCAAAAAATTGCAGAAATAGATTTTAAAACCGTAAAAAAAACATCAGAGGTTTTTTTATTGATCGATCGTTTGGTCTCAAATCCAACCGACGAAGATTTTTTAAGCAGGGCTGCAGACAGTGTTCAAACTGCTTTTTTTGAAGGCAACGGCGAATGCTTACTGTGGATAGAAAAAAGCGCCGGCACTTATGATAAACATACATTCAGTAATTTATTTGAACTGGATGGCATGTCGTTCGAAGAACCCAATGTTAACTTTTTTACTTTTAATAATCCAATTGGTGCTTGTAAAACCTGCGAAGGTTTTGGAAGTATCATCGGTATTGATCCTGATCTTGTTATCCCGAACAAAAGTTTATCTGTTTTTCAAAACGCCATTGTATGCTGGAATGGCGATGTGATGAGCTCGTATAAAAAAGAGCTGTTAAAGAACGCGCATAAATTCAATTTCCCGGTACACAAACCAATTGCCGAGTTATCTAAAAAAGATTACGAATTACTTTGGACAGGAAACCAGTATTTTGACGGGCTTAATGCCTTTTTCAAAATGCTTGAAAAAGAAACCTACAAAATTCAATACCGTGTTATGTTGGCGCGGTACCGCGGTAAAACGGTTTGCCCTGATTGCCATGGTACACGTTTGCGCAAAGATGCCAATTATGTAAAAGTAGGTGGTAAAAATATTACAGAACTCGTTCTGTCTCCCGTTGAAACATTGCATCCTTTTTTTAAAAATTTAAAACTGGATGAACACGATGCGAAAATTGCCAAGCGTTTATTAATTGAAATTACTAACCGTTTACAGTATCTGCTTGATGTTGGTTTAGGATATTTAACATTGAACCGCGTTGCAAATACATTGAGCGGGGGCGAAAGCCAGCGCATAAATTTGGCCACACAATTAGGAAGTACCTTAGTTGGCAGCTTGTATATTTTAGATGAACCAAGCATTGGTTTGCATCCAAGAGATACTGAGCGTTTGATAAAAGTACTGCGTTCGTTACAACAACAAGGCAATACCGTTATTATTGTTGAGCATGATGAAGAAATTATGCGCCAGGCAGATGAGTTGATTGATATTGGTCCTGAAGCTGGTACCAATGGCGGTAACCTGGTCTTCCAGGGAACACATAAAGAATTATTAAAAAATAAAACAGGTTACACTTCCAAATATTTAAATGATATCATCCGCATAGAAGTGCCAAAAACGCGCCGCAAATGGAAAGAGTTTATAGAGATAAAACATTTAAACGAGAATAATTTAAAGAATGTGTCCGTTAAATTTCCGTTGGGTGTTTTAACTTGTGTAACGGGTGTGAGTGGCTCAGGCAAATCAACCATTGTTCGCCGGGGATTGATCCCTAACCTGCAAAAATATCTGGAAGGTTATTTTGAAAGTGTTGACTCGGATCACATGATCGGTGGCAGCCTTAAACAAATTAAACAATTAGAGTTTGTTGATCAAAACCCTATCGGAAAATCATCGCGTAGTAACCCGGTTACCTATGTAAAAGCTTTTGATGAAGTAAGAAATTTATTTGCAGAGCAAGGCCTAGCAAAAGCGCGTAATTACAAACCTGGTTTTTTTAGTTTTAACGTAGAAGGCGGCCGCTGCGAAGTTTGCCAGGGCGAAGGGCAAATTACTGTAGAGATGCAGTTTATGGCCGATATTTTATTGCAGTGCGAGAACTGCCATGGCAAACGTTATAAAGCAGAAACGCTGGAAGTTCTATATAGAGGCAAATCGATCTCTGATGTTTTAGATATGACGGTGGATGACGCCGTTGAATTTTTTGATGCTGATAAAACCAATAAAACCTGTGTAAAGATCCTGGAAAAACTACAGGCCTTACAGGCGGTTGGATTAGGTTATGTAGCCTTAGGCCAAAGCAGCAGCACATTAAGTGGGGGAGAAGCACAGCGTATTAAGCTGGCCAGTTTTTTAATTGCCATCAATAATACATCGCCAACATTATTTGTGTTTGATGAACCTACAACAGGTTTACATTTTCATGATGTGGCAAAACTCTTGAAATCTTTTGATGCCTTATTAGCCAAAGGTCACTCTATTGTGGTGATCGAACATAATATTGATGTGATAAAATGTGCCGACTGGATCATTGATGTTGGCCCTGAAGGAGGCGAGAATGGCGGCACCATTGTATTTGAAGGTACACCCGAAGATCTTGCCAAAAGCAAAAAAGGCTATACCTGGAAATATGTTGCGGAGAAGTTGAGATAAGCGTACTGATTATAAATCCGCGTGAACGGACGGTTATATGTATTTATGGTGGGCAAATTTGGATGGACAATAAGCATTCTTTCAATAAAAATATATGACATTTGAAATTATAAGTATTCTTTTGACGGTAGTGCTTGGCATAGTAAGTTATACTCATCCAGCAAACGAAAGTGAAATAAGTCACAAAAAAAGAAGATTACTAGTGATGATAGTGGGTTCAATTCTTTTAATTTGCCAGATATACTTAGCTATCAAAAAAAACAAAGATGATGAGAGGAATGAAGCTAAAGTAAAGGAATTAACTAATAAAGTTGATTCGTTATATCAAAAAGGACTTGAAACAACTTCGCTAATAACTGGTGGCAACAGTTATCCTGAACTATTTTTTGAATCAGCTATGTGTACACGGACAAAGTTCAATTTCTTTGTTCAAAATAAAGGCCAGTATCCTCTTGAAGCGGTAGAATTTCAACTACTCGATGTTGACGCTGGATTGATTGGTTGTGCTAGGCGAGATAGTAATTTAATAAAAAAAGCTTTCTTATTTAATCGAAATTTTGGTTCTATGGCAAGTGATGCGGGTATGATTATAAATGGCCTATCCAATATCCCAGAAATTAGCGAATTTAAAGAGAGAAATTTTATTGCGTCAATGGGGACGAAATATTCAAAGTTTGAACAACTGATTAAACTAAGAGAAAAAGATGGAGCGGTATATTTTGCTACAAGGTTAATAAATCAAGGCACGAAAAAAATAATTGCAGACTCATTTTATGTTGGCTTTCTTTCTCCAACTGAAGATGCTACTAAACTTAAATGGACGACAACTCATCAATACAATTTACTACTCACTGACTGTGCAAACAAATATAAATAATGTTTGCAATTTCGTTATTGCATATTTGTAACCCGTACATATATTATTTTCCAACTGTGTAAATAATACCCCACTCAATTTTAGGTGGTTTTAATATGCTTTCATTAATTTTAGCGCATGAAAATTAACCAACCTCTTACATTATGTGGCGAAAAGCTTTCGGCACCAATGCATATTTGCGGATTTTTTGATTCGGAAGACGAACGCTATGATGTTATTTTGCCATACTTAAAAGAAGGATTAGAAAATAATGAAGAAGTTTTGAATATTTTAGAGAGTACTTCTTACTCTGATCATTGTAACCGTTTGCATAAAGCAGGTATTGCTGTTCATGAAAAATTAGAATCGAGCCAGCTTAAAGTATTATCTGCCGATGAAACCTATTTAAAAGGCGGAAGCTTTGCTGCAGATAAAATGTATAACATGGTGGAAGAAGCGCTTATTAATGCAAAGGCTGCCGGTTATAAGAGTATAAGGGTCTGCGGCGATATGACCTGGGCTTTAAGAAATGTAGATGGAACAGACGAATTGATAGAATATGAAGCGCGCCTTAACGAATTAACGCCAAAACATTCCTGCTCGTTAATTTGCATGTACGATATTAACCGCTTTAGTGGCCGTGCAATGGCCGATGTACTTGCCACGCATCCTTACGTTATTTTAAATGGGAAGATCCATAAAAATGTTCACTATGTTGAATCTATAGAATATTTACCAAGCCTGATGCGCAGGCGCAAACGCCCGCTAAAGTCGGATATTTGAGCGATGAAGGTAACCGGTTCCTATGTACAATATAATAACAAATAATTAGTAATTAGTTCAATAAAAAAATCCCGTTCATATTGAACGGGATTTTTCGTTTTTATGGAAGTTATTGCAAACAAAAATTAATCTGTATACAATGTTATTTTAGTTACTTACTACCAAATATTTTGATTCGCTCCAGAATTTTTCAGGATTGGTGATCAGGATGCATCTTACCAGTTTATCTTGTTTATCTAAAGTATACGAATCACTTGGGTGCGGCGTTATCATTTTAAAATCTTTACTGTTAACCGGTATGGTAGTGGTTTGCGTATAATCTATTTGTGTGAATTTAGATTTATCAAGGTCACGGTTCAGTTGAGACGTTCTGCCAATACCTAATACGCCACCTTTACGCTCAATTAATTTTGCTTTACGTAATTCTTTCGAATCATCCACGCGGTAATAGGCTGTATGCAATGCTGTAGTTCTTTCAGCTATCAGGTTGCTTTTTGCAATACCCTGGGTGCTTAATGTATCAACCGAAGTTTTTAACTGGGCAATTTGTTCGTCCATCTCCGATAAACGTTTGTTCAAAGCAGCTAACTCATTATCTTTTTGCGCCAATTGAAAGGTTAACGTTTCAATTGTTTTTTGTAACTGCGCATTTTTATTATTTGAACGTTTTAATTTTTTGTTCAGCTCAGCTAACTTTTTACGGTTTTGGTCCATCAGGTCGTTAATAGCTTTTATTTCGCGATTAATTCTAACTTTTTGGTTAAGTTTTATATCACCGTCAGAGTGCATTAATATTACATTCTGGCGAATACTAACAGAATCTAAATTCCTTTCCACTTCATTAAAAGCGGCAATAAAATCATTTACAGAAGTTTCACGGTCAGTGATCACCGACATTAAAGAATCTTTAACGGCGGCTTCTCTTTTTTGTTCTTCGGTTGGTCCCTGGTTACAAGCTGCCATCATTAAAGAGGCTGCAGCTATAAAAATGTAGTTTTTCATCGTTTGTTTTTTTTAAGTACTTAGGGGTATAATAAAATCATGCCAACGAAAAAGAACGACAATCTTTAACCAAAAAATAAATAGCAAATAATGCCTTACAAACCCTACCTTTGGGGCATTTATATGGATTTACAAAAAGCAATATTTTGTTGGAGTGGTGGAAAAGATTCCTCACTTTGTCTACATAAAGTTCTTTCCGGGGAATTGTTTGATGTAAAGTATTTACTTACCACTGTTAACGATGATTTTAAGCGCGTTTCCATGCACGGCACAAGAGAAGAATTGTTAGATCTGCAGGCCTCATCTATCGGCATTCCATTATTAAAAGTAAGAGTAAAAGAAGGAACCAACAGCGAATACGAACAGCAAATGGAAAAAGTTTTGTTGCAGGCTAAAGCAGAAGGAATTGAACATGTGATCTTTGGCGATATTTTTTTGGAAGATCTTAGAACCTATCGCGAAAATAACCTGGCAAAAGTAAATATGAAGGCCGTTTTTCCGTTATGGAAAACTGATACTGCTAAATTGATAAAAGAGTTTATTGACCTTAAATTCAGAACAGTACTCTGTTGCGTAAACGATGGTTATTTGGGTGAAGAATGGGTTGGGCGGGAGATCGACGAAGCGTTTGTAAAAGAATTGCCCCCTAATGTTGATCCTTGCGGGGAGAATGGAGAGTATCACACATTTTGCTTTGCCGGACCTGTTTTTAAAAAGGAAATTAAAATTTTAGCTGGAGAAAAAATTTACCGTCCTTTAGAAATAAAATTAAATGACGATTGCAAGGGCGAATCGGAAGTTATTACAAAAGGTTTCTGGTTTTGTGATCTATTGATCTCTCCTCCTTGAGGGAGTGGACGAAGGCCGAGGGAGGAAATAAATAGTTTTTAATCCTATTTTGCTAATGCGCAAAACCTCTTCCGCCCTTCGGGCACCTCCTCCAAAGGAGGATACTGGGTTCAACAAAAAAAGGGAAACAGTATCTGTTTCCCTTTTTCGTTTATAAAATAGTTTTAGCCTTTCTTTCTTGAAAATTTAATATTTCCAAGGCCATCCAATACTTTCTTAAACACGTCAAAGTAAAGGGTAATGATAAGCACAATGCTCATCATCCAGATCACACAAATATTAAACCAATAGGTTGGGAAATAAGTTCCGAATAAATTTTTTCTCGGAGCAAAGAAATGCGCCCTGCCTAATTTAGATTCTACAGGATCCTGGTATACAGGATCTATCTGTTGGATCAATCGTCCGTCTTTTTCAATGCAACGGTTTAATTCGCCTGCGTTTTTTACCAGGTTATTTAAATTCTCATTATCATAGTTTGCGGCCAATGCTAAAAACTGTTCTTTTTGCGCCGGATTTTTTTGCATAGATAATTTTACTTCATCTAGTTTTTTATAGGCTGTATTTTGAACATTGATGTAGTAATTTTTAATGTTGGTTAAATAAGCTTTAATAGCGGCAGCAACTGCAGGATTATAATTCTTTTCATTTACCTGGTTCAACGCATCAAAAGTTACTTTTTTATTAAGCTTTGTTTCTTTGCTTATTTCGTTATGCAATAAAGCAATATCCTCTTTTACGTCGCTTAATTTTTTTCCTTCTTTGGTCTCATTTTCTATCTTCACTAATTTGCTTTCCAGCTTCGGCATCCAGTAATCCTTTTTATACTGGGCCACGCTAATACTTTTATCGTATTTGTAAAAATTACGTTCGTAAGCATTCTCTTTAAACTGGTTAACTGCCAAAGCCTCAAATGCCCAGCGGCTGGCCATTACCTCGCCACTTAAAGGCACGCTGCCCTGGTTTGAAAGCGTTGGGTTTAATTTATCGAACTTAACAACCACACCGGCCAATAATAATTGCGGAATAATTAAGAAAGGAATTAAAATGTAAATAGTAACCGCACTGTTAAAGGCAGATGAAATATTTAAACCTAAAATATTGGCAAAACATGAGGCTGTAAATAATACCATCCAATAGTCGGTATACATGCCTTTAATTCCTAAAACAGAATTACCAACAATAACAAAGGTTAATGTTTGTATGGCTGATAAAGCAAACATAATAATGATCTTGCTCCACAAATAGCTGCCTTTACTTAAGTTCAAGAACGATTCGCGCTTACGGATCTTCCTGTCGCGGATAATTTCTTCGGCACTTACTGTTAAGCCAATAAACAACGCCACTACCACCGACATGAACATGTATGCAGGAATATTCTCATTCTCGCCAAATACATAACCTTTACTGGTGTCTACATCTGTATTAAAGAATCTAACAAGGTAAGCAAGAATAAAAGCGAGCAGGGGCGCTTCTAAAAAGTTGATCATCAGGTACTGCGTGTTGGTTAATTTGCTCTTAACATCACGCGTCATAAATACTTTAAACTGCTTAAATATGTTCGGGATCTTGAAAATACTTTCAGGGATCTCGGTATGTTTTTTATCCGAGTGAATATTGCTTTCAATACGCTCGCGGTATTGAACGTTCCATTCTGCCGGGCTAACTTTCCTGTTATAGGTTAAGTTACCGTATTCATCCAGTACCTTGCTCTCAATAATATTAAAGATCTGTTCAGGATTTACGTTACCACAGTTCCAACATTCAGATTCTTCGGCATTGACATGGTTTACCAATCGTTTAAAATAACTAACAGCATCAACGGGGTTGCCATAATAAATAGGATAGCCGCCTACGTCTAAGATCATAAGTTTATCAAACATCTTATAGATCTCTGATGATGGCTGGTGAATTACAACAAAAATCAATTTCCCTTTTAAAGCGAGTTCTTTTAAAAGGTCCATAATGTTTTCAGAGTCGCGCGAAGATAAACCGGAAGTTGGCTCATCTACAAATAATACGCTTGGTTCGCGAATTAACTCTAACGATATATTTAAACGCTTACGCTGGCCACCCGAAATTGTTTTTTCTAACGGAGAACCAACTTTTAAATGGCGTGTTTCACTTAAGCCTAAGTCGGCCAATAAACTGTTACAACGTCTCGAGATCTCGGCATCATCTAAATTGCCGAAACATAATTTGGCATTATAAAAAAGATTTTCATATACCGTTAGTTCTTCTATCAAAAGATCATCCTGGCTAACATGGCCAATTACGCCTTGTATCGCTGCTCTTTCAGTATGAATATTTTTACCGTTTATTTTTACAGAACCCGCGCTTGGGGTTTCCATACTGTTTAAAACGTTCAATAAAGTAGATTTACCGGCACCGGAGCCGCCCATAATACCGATAAGCTTACCGCTTTCTTCGTTGATATTAATATCGCGTAAACCAAGTTTACCGCCTTTAAATTTGTATTCAAGATTCTTTACTTCAAAGGTGATACGGGCCTGCGATTCATCACTTAAAAAACGGCCAATAACATCACTATAATAAATCGGTTTTATTTTGCTTGAACGGATAGATGAACCAGGTGTAAATATATGCACACGCTCTTTAGAGATACCTTGTCCGTTAAGTTGAAGCTCGTAATTACCGTAGATCCTTAACGCATACATGGCAACGCTTTCGATCTGTACAACCCTTACATCCTGTGGTAATGTTTCGCAATAAATATGTTTGCTTTGATTTTGAAGTCCCTGTTCGTTATTATTTATTACAAGTATGTTTGGGTTGTTAGGTACAACTTCAATACCATCAACAATGAAAGAAGTTAATAAATTAAATTCTTCGGTTGGAATATTAAATGTATCGGCCACGGTAACAACAAATTCATTTTCCTGTTCAGAGATCTCGTTGCTGGAGTGAATAAATTCAAGCAAACGTATCAACACGATCACTTTTTGTGGCTGTTCAAGTTCCTGGTTTATTTGTGTGCAGATCTTTAAGATCTTTACCGAGTTTAAAGATGTTCTTTTAGCGGCGCCTTCTTTTTTCTTGTTAGAGGCCTGGTGAGACTCTAAATATTCATCAAATATTTTTAAGTATGTTTCAACCTGCTCTAAATTTAATTGTCCTTTTAAGAAAGATTGTACGATCTGTCTTCCTGTGTTGTTTATGCCATCAACCTTTGCAATAATTGCAAACATCTGCATAAGGGCTCTTAATATTCGTTCACTCATTTTGTATTATTTTTTTGGCCAATGGGTTTCGTAAAAGAACTTCGCCATTTGTTTTACCTGGTTACAGTCTTGTTTAGAATAGGAGGTTTCTGCTTTACCAAAAATAAAGCCGGTAATGCCATCATCTTTTAATGTTGCTATATAATTTTTAAAAACCTCAATTACAAAATAGCCGCTGTTTTTACCCAATTGGTAGTTTGTGGTTTCTTTTGCATAAAAACTCTTAGAACCAGAGCGTATCTCAAGCATATCGGTTTTATTAAAATAAATGTTTTCAGAGGTGCAGATCCTTAAATAGAATTTATTGTTTGAGGCTTTAAGAAGTTGAAGGGTAGAACCATTTTTTAAAGTGGTGATCAAATATTCACTATCCAGTGCTTTACCTTCTTTTGGAATTCGAACGGTATCTTTTAAAAAAGTAAAGTCAGCAGATTTTTGGGAGTATCCTATACGTCCAAAAAAAACAGTAACAATAATTAATAAAATATACCTCATATTTAAAGCGAATTCTAAGATACAAAAAAAGGATAAAGTTGAGCTTTATCCTTTAAATTTTTTTTTGAAAAATACTTAGCTCTATAGATTATTTTTGCTTAAAGCCAATTAACATTACAGCGCATCCTGATCCCGGATTTTTATTAGCGTCCAATTGCGCTTCTATGATCGTTTCAAGCGTTGATTTTACTTTAAAATCCCAATACGGAGCATTTTTTTTGTCTCTGTTGGTAAATAGTAAATGACGGTCCTGGTCATAAATATTAAAGATCAGATTTCCATCAGATGTACCACTGCAGGCTGCAATTCTGTATGTGGTTTCTCCAAAAAAGGTGGTTTGAAATTCTGCAGTTTCTTCAGAATTTAATAAAAGTGCACGATATTGTTGACCATCTGAAATAAAGGTAGAGATAATGTGTTTAGCGCAGATATTTGCAATAGTATCACACTGCGCATTTACTTTATTAAAACAAGCCGTAATTGAAACAAATGATAAGGCTATAATAAATTTCTTCATTTTAGTTGATGTGTTTATTTTATGATTGGGTAGTGTTAATTATTTTATTCCTGATTTCTTTGATCTTATCTGTGATAAGTGCAATTTGTTCATCACTAACAATTACCTCTGTGGTACTATTAATATACGTTAGTTTTTTAGTTGTGTCTGTTACAGGTTCAACAAAATTATATTTGAACTGAATACCATCATAAATTTTTGAAAGGTCGGTTAATTGAGCAGTTAGCGCTACAACTTCCGGTTCTGTGCTGCCTCCTAAGATCTTAATTAAACTTCCTAAAGCTTGTTTTTGCTCAGCGATTCTAAATCTGATGCCTTCGGTAGGTTTTGTTTTATAAGCTGTAACCGAAAAGTGCATACTTTCTATCCAGCCGCCTGTAAGAATAAGGCTGCTTACATTGCTTCTTTGATTGTTCTTTAAATAAGCATCGCTTCCTCTGTAAGCAATACCTACTAAAACCATCATACTGTCTTTATTGGTAACATTGTTTTTAATGCGCTCCATAGTAGAAGCATCAAAAGCTGCCGAGATGCCAAGTTTATCAGCTAATTGCTTAACTGATGCCAGGTAACCTAAAGCATCCTGGGTTTGATTATATAAAGATACATAACCTAAGTCTGCACCGTAAATTCCTAAATTAATTGATTTTGCAAAATCAGTAGAAAAAGTATTAACCTTACTTGATGAATGCAAAATTGATTTGTCGTAAGTGATGCCGCTTTTTTGGATAAGTAAAGCGGTTTGTATTGGAGAAGGAACGCTAAACAATTCGCCACCAACATTTACAACCGAAGTTTTAACGGTATCAACCGTTTCAACTATCTCGTCTTTACCTTCTTCTTTTTTATCTCCACATGAAGAAAGAAGAGCTACTGCAACTGTTAACGCTAAAACGTTTCTATTTAGCATTTTTGTATAAATTTTCATCGATAAATTGATGTTTTTTTAAGATTAATTTGCGCAAGTAAAGCAAAAAAACTGAATTGGGCAAATAAAAATTCCCCACAATTCAGTTTTTTAATTGTTAAAAACATTTTAGTGATTATCACCACCAAAATAGGTTTCTTCAATAATGTCGGCGTTAAATGCCACATCATAAATAACCTCGTTCAAAATAGTTTCGTTGGTTAATTCTACCGGCTGAACCGCTTGTACAATAACTGTTTCGCATGGCGTACCATCTACACGCTTATCGGTTGTTATTGTTACCTGTGCAAAGGTACCGTATCCACCTTCTTTAAGCATTTTGTAATGGTTAAGGTTTGGATTGTACTCACCGCAACGGCTATTCATATAAATAACATCTTTTCCAAAATGACGGCCTTTGATCTCCCAAACCCATACATTTTGATAACGCCAAGAGCCATCTTTCATTTTTAAGGCCACGTCTATTTTCCATACACCGGGGCTTACTTCATCTAGCTTATATTTCCACTTGTCAGAAATATTTTTCATTGCAGTTTTTAAATCGAACATAGTTTTAATTTTTTTTAAAGTTTATCAAATATATTATTTTTTTAATTCGCCCATAAATTTATTTTGGCCTTGTTTTTTAACCTAACTTTGCGTTCTCTATTTTTTAACTTTCTATGAAACGTTCTGATATTATTTTGTTGCTTATCCTGGCATTTGTTCAATTTACAGGAATAGTTGATTTTATGGTGCTAATGCCTCTTAAACCGAAGCTTACCGAGCTTTGGAACATTACACCAAGCCAGTTTGGTATTGCCGTATTTGCCTATGGTTTTGGCGCCTTTATTTCTTCGCTTATCTGCGTAAATAAGGTAGATAGGTTTGATCGTAAAAAGGTGCTGGTAGTTATTTACGCAGGCTTTACAATTGGCACATTTTTTTGCGGCTTTGCCACCAGTTATTACATGTTGGTAGCAGCGCGTTTTATTACGGGGTTGTTTGGCGGTGTTTCCGGATCTATCATTCAATCTATTGTTGGAGACGCCATTCCGGCTCCAAAAAGAGGGCAGGCAATGGGCATTTTAATGATGGGTTTTGCCCTGGCAAGTATTATTGGTGTGCCGGGTGGCTTATACCTGGCTGCCCATAATCACTGGTACACGCCTTTTTTAATATTAGGCGCGCTTTGCGCTATCGTTTTTATAGGGATCTTATTTGTGGTGCCATCATTTACCATGCATTTAGCAACTTATAAACCCCAAACATTTGTGGGGGTTATGCGAAGCGTTTTAGAGGATAAGAACCGCCGCTGGGCATTATTATTAACTTTATTGATAATGCCTTCGCACTTTTTCATTATTCCTTTTTTAACGGATTATTTCACTTCAAATTTAGGGTTTGATTACTCGTCAACCGTTCCCTTGGTTTACATAGTTGGAGGCGCCATTACGGCCTTTACCTCGCCAATGATAGGTAAATTAAGCGATAGGATAGGAAGGTTTAAAGTGTTGCTGGCCCTTTCAATACTTTCGGTTATGCCATTAATTGGTATTCCAAACCTGCAAACAGATAATAAATTTATTTTATTGTGCTTTACCGCGTCGCTCTTTGTTTTTAGCGGGTCAAGAATGATCATTGCTATGGCTCATACCACGTCTACCGCACAACCAAACATCAGGGGCGCTTTTTTAATTATTAATTCTTCTGTACAGCAATTTGGTACATCTATCACGTCGTTGGTAGGTGGCTTTATTGTGGTACAATCTAGCGATCTTAAACTGCATAATTATCCGTATTTGGGCTATTTTGCAGTGTTCTTTTCTATTTTGGTTGTTATTGTTTTCAATAAAGTAAAGCCTTTAAAAGTATAATTGGTCTGTATAAAAGATTTGAGCGAATTAAATTTCTTTTTTTTCTTCAATAATTTTAATAGATTAGATAGTTATTTTAATGAAACTTAATACGAACGATACCATTGTTGCTTTAGCTACTGCTCACGGAAGTGCGGCTATTGCAGTTATTCGTTTAAGCGGCCCAAATGCTTTTAAAATAGTTGAAGAGAATTTTTATTCAAAAAAACTGCAAAAAAAGCAGATCAAAAATAAAGCATCGCATACCATTCATTTTGGCCTAATTGTTCACCAGGAGGTGATCATAGACGAAGTATTGGCAAGTGTTTTTAAAGCTCCGCATTCATTTACCGGAGAAGATAGTGTTGAAGTGTCCTGTCATGGCTCTCCTTTCATACAACAACAACTTATACAACTGTTTTTAGCTGCCGGTGCGCGACACGCACAGCCCGGCGAGTTTACCTTAAGGGCATTTTTGAATGGAAAATTTGATCTTAGCCAGGCCGAAGCGGTTGCCGATCTTATAGCCAGCAACTCTGCCATTTCACACCAGGTGGCCATGCAGCAAATGCGGGGTGGTTTTAGCAGTAAAATAAGATTGTTAAGGGAAAATCTTATCAATTTTGCTTCTTTAATTGAATTGGAGCTGGATTTTAGTGAAGAAGATGTAGAGTTTGCGAACAGAACCGATCTTAAAAACCTCATTCATTCTATAAATAACATCGTACAAAAACTGGTTAGTAGTTTTGAATTGGGCAATGTTATAAAAAACGGTATTCCCGTTGCCATTGTAGGCAAACCAAACGCAGGCAAATCTACGTTATTAAATGTTTTATTGGAAGATGAACGTGCCATTGTAAGTGAAATTGCCGGCACCACCAGAGATACCATTGAGGATGAAATAACCATTGATGGCGTACTGTTCAGGTTCATTGATACGGCAGGGATAAGAACCACTACCGATGTAATAGAACAAATTGGCGTAAATAAAGCTTTTGAAGCTATAAAAAAATCGGCAATTGTTATTTACCTTTTCGATTCGCATGAGATAAGCAGCGGCGATCTTAAAATAGAGATAGACATGCTGAAAGAGCATATTGGTACATCACAATTACTGATAGTTGCCAATAAAATAGATACCGAGAATATTGCTGATCTTAAAAAAGAATTTTCCGATTTTCCGGAGATCATTTTTATTTCTGCAAAAACACACGATCATATTAAAGATCTTAAACTTAAATTATTAAGCTTATTCGATGCGCGAACTGTTTCGGCCACAGATACAATTGTTACCAATGCGCGCCATGCCAATTCTTTAAAGAACGTAGGCATTGCTTTGGAAAAAGTATTGGATGGGTTGGACAGGAACATTGTTGCAGATCTGCTTGCCCTTGATATTCGTTATGCCTTGGATGAAATAGGCGCATTAACCGGTGAAGTAACCAACGAAGATCTTCTCACAAATATTTTCAGCAAATTCTGTATCGGAAAATGATAAGAGTTGAAAATACAAAAAGAGCCTTTTTTTTCTTGCTATGTTTTGTCTTGTGTATAGATATTAACTCGCAAATAGCGTCCGAAAAAAGCAAAGACTCCTTGCTAACGCGTTTAAAAAGCCTTACTAATTCGCAAGAGCGCATTAAAACCCTGTCAATTTTAGTAGAAACCGAGCAGGACGATAAAATATGGCCAAAATACAATGAAGAAATCATCGCTATTGCTGAGCAAAATATTAAAGAAACAGGTCAACCAAAATCTGCCTTAGATACGTTTTATTATCAAAAACTGAGTTCTGCTATAGGAGACCGGGGGTTTTTATTTTATATGCAGGGTAATTATAAAAAAGCGGTAGACGATTATAATTTATCCATTAAAATTGGCAATAAAGTGGATAACAAAAATAACGCCGCCATCATGTATAATAATATTGCCGGCGTATACATGGATCAGAATTTAAACGACAACGCCCTTGTGTTTTTTAATAAAAGCCTTGCTTTGTATGCACAAATAGGTAATGAGGACGGTACCGCACAATGTTACGCCAATATAGCTTCCATTTATGATGCAAGAGGCAGGCAAGACACTGCCTTGGAATTTTATAACAAAGCTCTTAAAATTCATGAACGGCATAATAATTTTGAAAGAATAGCTGTTATCTATAACAACTTTGGCACTATTTATTCACGCAATAAGGATTATGGAAAGGCAATAGACTATTTAAAAAAGAGCCTGGATATGCAGCAGCAGGTGCAAAATAAAAAAGGCGTTACTTTTGCTTTGGCCAACATTGCCGAAGTGTTGATGAGACAAAATAAATACGCTGAAGCAAAAACATATCTTTTAAAAGCTTATAAGCTGGCCGAAGAAATGCGGTCTCCATTGAGTATAAGAGCGCCCGCTATTTCCTTATATAAAGTAGAATCCAAGCTCGGAAACTGGCAGGAAGCATTAAAGTACTATAAGATTTATGTGGCAGCGCAAGATAGCATTCATAGTTTGCAAAATGCCAAAACAGCAATTGAAGAAAAAATAAGGTTCGATTACGAAAAACAAAAAGCGGTAGATCAGGCAGTGCACGACCAGGAAATGGTTGTTGCCGCCGAGCGCGAACAAAAACAACGCATTATAAGCATTTCGGTTGCCATAGGATTGATCCTTATGATCACCTTTGCCGTATTTGTTTTTATACGTTTACGAATTTCGAATAATCAAAATAAGATAATCGAAAAACAGAAACAAACCGTTGAGGAGAAAAATAGTTTGATTGAAGAAAAACAAAAAGAAATAATTGATTCAATTACTTATGCAAAGCGAATCCAAAACACTTTACTGGCACATGAGGAATATTTAAACGAGCACTTGCCCGAGCATTTTGTATTGTTTAAACCAAAAGATATTGTTAGCGGCGATTTTTATTGGGCTTCAAAAAAAGAAAATCGTTTTTATCTCGCTGTTTGCGATAGCACGGGGCATGGTGTGCCCGGCGCTTTTATGAGCCTGTTAAACATAAGTTTCTTAAATGAGGCCATCAACGAAAAAAATATCGCCAAGCCAAACCAAATATTAGATCATGTTCGCAACCGTTTAATAGAGAACATTTCTAAAGATGGTGGGCAGGATGGAATGGATGCAGTATTGTTGTGTATCGAAGAAAACAACATTACGTATGCAGGCGCCAATAATTCGGTTGTAGTTATTAGTAACAACGAGATAAGATCATTGGAAGCAGATAAGATGCCGGTAGGAAAAGGAGAAAAAGATGCGCCCTTTACATTGAGAACTGTTAATGCAAAAAAAGGAGATTGTATATATCTCTACACGGATGGTTATGCCGACCAGTTTGGCGGCCCAAAAGGAAAGAAATTTAAGTACCGGCCATTAAACGAATTATTTTTGTCTATAAATGCAAAAGCCTTGCATGAGCAAAAGAAGATACTGGAAACAACATTTATTGATTGGAAAAAAGGTCTGGAGCAGGTTGACGATGTTTGTGTTATCGGAATAAAAATATAATGGCCGTGAGAGTTAATTTGCTGTTTTTTAAAAATCTTTTTTTTATTTTCGTTTAAAGCTAAACCAATTGTATATGCTAAAAATTAAAAATTTTCCTTTGGCCACATTAGAATTAGATGAGGAAAAGAATATTTTATTTTTTAGGGTAAAACAGGATATTGTAGTTGATATTGCCGAGATAAAAGAAATGATAGGTTATGTGCAGGAAGTGATGGGCAATAAAACGCATTATGCGGTGATTGATTTTGGCTCCAGCCTGGGCTCTACAACCGAGGGCAGAAAAGCATATGCCGAGTCTGCTTATCTTATTAACAACAGGCTTGCCGATGCATTTTTAGTAAAGTCGCTGGCCGTTAGATTGATCGCCAATTTTTTTATTAATGTTACCAAGCCAAAAGTTGCTACAAGGTTATTTACTGATGAGAAAGAAGCGATAAAATGGCTTGAAGGTTTAAGAAATAAGCCTAAAAAGAACAGAACATTGCAATTATCTTAAAAATAAAAAACCCTGTAAGGCTTACCAAACAGGGTTTTATAATATTATTCGGGGTAAAAGATTATTTCTTTTTACCGTAACGGGTACGGAATTTATCCACACGGCCAGCAGTATCAACCAATACTTGTTTACCGGTATAAAAAGGGTGAGAGGTCATCGAAATATCTAATTTTACCAAAGGATATTCATTGCCATCTTCCCATTTGATGTTTTCTTTAGTTTCAGCGCAAGAACGGGTAAGAAAGGCGTAACCGTTGCTCATATCTTTAAATACGCACAATCTATAATTTTCTGGATGGATTTCTTTTTTCATTTTCTTTAAGATTCAAAATTGGGACGCAAATATACATCAATTATTTTAAATCACAAATATTATTCTCTAACAAAATATATTGAATAAAAATAGCATCTAAAATGATCTAAAAATTTAACAATTCGCAAAAAAATGCGGACGAATATTTGTTTTTTAAAATTCTTTAACTAATTTAGCAGCCTAAGTGTAAGATTTTAAAAACGCTTATTTATTTAACTTTAAAACAAAGTATGAGAAATCTCTTTACCAAAATTGCTATTGCAGTAGCAGGTTTTACAGGGGTAGCGGTAGCACAGCAAGATCCGCAATTTACCCAATTCATGCAAAATAAATTGATCTACAATCCGGGTTATGCCGGTACTTCTGGCGCTATTTGCGGCGTTGGGCAGTTCCGCCAACAATGGGTTAGTTTTGATGGTGCGCCTCAATCTGCTGCTATAGCGTTTGATATGCGTTTGCCGAGCGTTCCACTAGGCGTGGGTTTAAACGTTATCACTGATAAAATCGGTCCTATGAACACTACTTTCATCAGGATACCTGTTTCGTATAACCTGCCATTGGCCGGTGGTACTTTAGGTATTGGTATTGATGGTGGTGTATTACAAAAGAAAATCAACAATAACTGGATCACTCCTGAACCAGGTAAAGTAGATCCAAATATCCCTGGTTCTTACGATGCGCTAAGTAACCCATCTTTAAACAAATTAACTTATGACCTTGGTTTTGGTGCTTTTTACCAAATTCCCGGTAAAATGTATGTTGGTTTATCAAGTACTCACTTACCTGCACAAACAGTTAAGGGTGCCGATAAGATCAGCTACGATATGTCTCGCCACTATTATATTATGGCAGGCTATAGCTTTGATATTAACCCTAGAAATAAGATCACGCCAAATGTTAAGGTAAAATCAGATGTGGCTGCAACTGCTGTTGATGCAAACTTAACATATATGTATGATAATATGATCTGGGTGGGAGCAACCTACCGTGTAAGCGATGCTACGGCTTTAATGTTAGGTTATCAACACGCTACCCCAAGAGGTTTAACTTATAGAATTGGATATTCTTACGATTTAACAATGTCTAAGATAAAAGGTTATACAAGTGGTACCCATGAAATTATATTAGGTTTCTGTATGTCTCCAAAACCAAAGACATTAACAACCAGTGGTAACGATCGTTTCTTAGATTAATAATTAATAATTGTAACCTTTTATATATAATTTCGTTTAAACCACTTACAACTAACAATTAATGTTAATAACTTTAAACAAAAAATGCACTGTAACTTTAATGTTGGTTGTGGTTATAAACTAAAACAAGTAATATGAAAAAACTATTGGTATTAGCTTCATTCGTCGCTTTTGTTGCAGGTTGCAACAAACACGAAGCCGAATTGGTAGGAGTTGCAGGCCGTGAAAAATGGTTTCAACCCGATCCGTTTGGTACACTTTTCATACCTATGGGAAGTTACCACATGGGACCCGATGATGAAGAAAACCCTATGGCACACACCACTAAATCAAAAATGGTGTCGGTGCAGGCATTTTATATCGACGACTCTGAAATTTCAAATAATGAGTACCGCCAATTCGTTTATTGGGTACGTGACTCTATTGCACGTAAATTATTAGCCTTTGGATCTAACGGCGATGCCGAAGATTTCCAGATCACCCAGGATGACTTCCTGGCTATGTGGCCTATATATAAAGGAGATAACAATTTACAGGATCCGTATATTAACTGGGACCAAAAAATTAACTGGAACAGTGATGATGATGATTATAGAGCCGATCTTCAACCTATGTATCTACCTGAAGGTGAGCGTTTTTATAACCGTAAAGAGATCGATGCACGTAAATTGAACTATGAATATTACAGGATCGATATCCGTTTAGCTGCTTCTAAAAGCAACCGTTTTTTACCTAACAAATCACCCGATATTCAGGATGCTGCTCATGAATACAAAAAAGCAGATTATATGAACGGTGTTACTTTAAATGATGGTCAAAACGGTGCTCCGGGGTCTCCTTCATCTTTAGTAGGTGATCCTTCAAAAGACAGTAAAGTTTTAGGTACTTATAATGTTAAAGACCAGGTTTCTGTTGGGCAAGGTAACTACGTGCCAAGAGAGCGTAAAGGTGTTGACCGTTCGGTATTTATCTTAAAAGATATTATTAACGTATATCCTGATACCTTAGCATGGGTACATGATTATACCTATTCATTTAACGAGCCTTTAACCAATATGTACTTTTGGCACCCGGCTTATGACGATTATCCTGTAGTTGGTGTTAACTGGAAACAGGTTCGCGCATTCTCTATCTGGCGTTCATTATTATTAAACAACTTCTTAATTGGTACCGGCCAAACCATTGTAAATGATTTCCGTTTACCAACCGAAAGCGAGTGGGAGTATGCAGCCCGTGGCGGTCTGGATAAATCTCCATATCCTTGGGGCGGTCCTTATATCCGTAACTCACGTGGTTGTTTCTTGGGTAACTTTAAACCAATGCGTGGTTCGTATATTGATGATGGTGGTTTCCACTCAGTATATATTTACTCATATAACCCTAATGATTATGGTTTATATTGCATGGCTGGTAACGTATCAGAGTGGACAAGCAATGCATTTGATGAATCAGCTTACGATTTTGATCATGACTTGAACCCTGATTATGTTTACGAAGCTCAGGATAAAGACGCAAATGTTTTAAAACGTAAAGTAATTCGTGGTGGAAGCTGGAAAGATGTTGGTTATTACCTGCAAACAAGTACCCGTACCTACGAATACCAGGATACGGCAAAATGTTACCTTGGATTTAGGAACGTAATGACCTATTTAGGTCGTGCAAAAGGTGACGATATTTAAAGAGAAAACACAAAACAAAAATAAACACAAACACAAAACAACTAACACAAACACAAAACAGCTATGAGTAAATTAGGAAAAGTAAAAGGGTTTAAGAGATTTGTTCACATCTCTTCATGTATCGGAGCAGCGATCGTTATTTTAGGAGCTCTATTCAAAATTATGCACTGGCCTGGGTGTAATCAAATGCTTATCGTAGGTCTGGGTACTGAGGCATTCCTGTTCTGCCTTTTCGCTTCTGATATTCCTCATGAGGAAGTTGATTGGACTTTAGCATATCCTGAATTAGCAGGTATGGGCGGACACGTTGAGGCAGAAGAAGAAGAGAAAAATTTACCTATAACTGAACAATTAGATAATTTATTGGCTGATGCAAAAATTGGTCCTGAATTGATCGAAAGCTTAGGCGCAGGTATGCGCGCTATTGGTGATAACGCTACAAAAATGGCAGATATCAGCAATGCAACTGTTGCAACCAACGAATACGTTGACAGCGTGAAAAAAGCATCAAGTAATGTTGCTACATTAGCAGATACTTATCAAAAAGCAGCTGCTTCAATGTCAGATCTTGCAAATTCAAACGATGCCGGTTATTCTATCGGTGAGTCATTAAATAAAGTTTCTAAAAACTTATCTGCGTTAAATGCAACTTATGAGTTACAATTACAAGGTAGCAAAACTCATTTGGATGCTACCAATAAATTCTACGATGGCTTGGCAGATCTAATGAAAAACTTACACGATTCTGTGGATGATACTAAAAAATATCGTCAGGAAATGTCTCAGTTATCTACTAACTTAACTGCGTTAAATACAGTTTATGGCAACATGTTAAGTGCTATGAACTTTAACAAAGCTTAATCTGCGTTTGTAACCAAACAACGAGTTAGTATTATTTAATTATTATTATTGTTTAACAACATATAAAACAAGTATTAAAAAATGGCAGGTGGAGGCAAAGAAACCCCTAGGCAGAAGATGATTGGTATGATGTACCTTGTACTAACCGCTCTTCTGGCCATGAACGTTTCTAAACAAATCTTACACGGTTATATTACCGTAAATGAGAGCATGGAAAAAAGCCGCGAAAATTTAGCGGAAAATAATAAACGTGTAACTGAATCTTTTGAGCATACTATCAACGGAAATCCGGCTGCTGCTGGATATTTTGAGAAAGCAAAAGAAGCTCAAAAACAATTAAAGGAAATGGAACAATATATTGATAAAGTAAAATTCAATATTATTGGTGTTTCTGAAGAAAGTACAAAAGCAGATACCGTGCATTTAAAATACGCGCAAAGGATCGATGATTACGATAACCCTTCACGTGTTTTAGGTGTAGCAGAACCTAGCAGTCCTATTGGCGGAGATATGACCGCTCAGGAACTAAAAGGTAAAATGGAAAAGTTGGTTTCTAATCTTACAAGTATGTTGGATGGAATGCAAACTAATCCAAAAACCAAATTACTGGATGATGATTATCAATCTTTAAAAAGAAAAATCAATGCCCTTAAACCAGTAGCTTCAGGCGCTGAAGAAGATGGCGTTAAAATGTCTTGGGAGGTTGAGAATTTTTATCACTTACCAATGGCTGCCGTTGTGGTTAACTTAAACAAAATGGCTGCTGATCTTAAAAACACCGAAGCAGAGTTATTGAACATCTTCTCTGGTGCAAGTGGTAAATTGGCGATCAAATTTGATAAATTATCTGCAAAGGTAATCGCTCCTTCATCTTATATCCAGGCTGGACAACCTTATACTGCTGATATCTTCTTAGCTGCATCGTCAAGCGCGATGACTGCTGATATGATGCAGGTATTAATGGGTGCTGATTCAGTTAACGCTGCAGGCGGAACTCCGGTTCCTATCGAAGGCGGTATGGGTAAATATTCAGTTGGTACTGGTGGACAAGGTGAGCAAAAATTCGGTGGGGTTATTAAATTTAAAAAACCTGACGGAACTTATGAGAATTATCCTTTCCATGGATCTTACATGGTTGCTGCGCCTGCAGTAGCGGTTCAGTTAACAAAAATGAATGTAATGTACATTGGTGTTGATAACCCGATCCAGGTTTCTGCTGCCGGTGTATCTCCAACCGATCTTCAGGTAAATTTATCTGGTTGCGGTGCAACTAAAACAGGTGGTAACGGTAAATTTGTTGTTAGAGCAACAAGCCCTGGTACTTGTATGGTTAGCGTTTCGGCTAAAGGTAAATCACAAGGTCCTCCACAAGCTATCCGTGTTAAGAAAATTCCTGATCCGGTTGCAAAAGTGGGTGGTAAAACTGGTAACGTAGAGGTTAAAAAAGTAGAGTTAGGTCAAATTGGTGGTGTTGGTGCTGAGTTAGCAGGTTTTGACTTTGACGCTAAATTTATTGTTGTTTCGTTCGAATTAAGTGCCGTTGTAAAAGGAGCTTTAAAATCTGTAGGTTGCCCTGGAAATAGTTTATCTTCAGAAGCACGAAGCATTTTAAGTTCAGCCGGTGTGGGTAGTAAAATTTTCTTTGAAAACGTTAAGGCCAAAGGTCCTGATGGAACAATAAGGAATATACCTGGTGTAACATTAAAAGTAAAATAATATGAAAAATCTATTTTTTGCCATATTAACGATTTTATCTGTAGCAGCATCTGCTCAACAGGGCGTATTTCAGCCCGGCGATTATAAAGATGGAATCTACGATAAAGAAAATGCAGTAAACCGCCGTTTCATTCCATATACTCATCTTCGTGAAGGAGATGTTACCTGGGAAAAACGTGTTTGGCGTGATGTTGATATGCGTGAAAAAATAAATCAACAGTTATATTACCCTGTTGAATTTGTTACCGGAAGAATGTCTCTTTTCCAGGTATTGGCTAAATATATCTTACAAGGGCAGATCATTGCCTTTGCTGATGAAGAATTTCAAATTCCTTTAGAATTATCTGCGATCCGTGATAAACTGAAAAAATGTGACTCTACAGATCAAACTTCTTATACTCCTGACGGAACTGAAGTAAGTACTAAAATATTCCAATGCGATTCATTGAGTATTTTAAGGCAGATCAGATCTTTCAGATTAAAAGAAGATTGGTTCTTTGACAAGCAAAAATCTGTTTTAGAGGTGCGTATCATTGGAATGGGTGTTTATACTTATGATGATGAGAAAGAAGCTATGAGGGAACAATTCTTTGTATATTTCCCTTCTTGCCGCCCTTTCTTTGCAAAACACGAAGTATTTAACGTTAAAAACGACAGTGAGCGCAGAACCTTTGAAGATATTTTCTGGAAAAGACAATTCTCAAGCACTATTACAAAAGAAACCAACGTGTACGGAAGAAATATCAACGAGTACTCTCGTGGTATAGATGCCCTGCTCGAATCTGACCGTATCAAAATGGATATTTTTAGATGGGAACATGATCTTTGGCACTTCTAATCTTACATAAAAACCTTAAAAAACCCTTCAAGAAATTGAAGGGTTTTTTGTTGTTAAAATTTCTAAAACAAAATCAATTAACTTAAAGCTTTGGTATATTTGTTGTATTACACTATTCATGATGAAAAAACTCTTTATAATTATCCCTTTTTTAGCTTTTGGAACCGTTTTTGCCCAAAAACAACCCAAAGCCTTCTCTGTAAAAATTGATGGCTCTATTCGCAATTTTTCGGGTAAAACAATATACCTGCACCATAAATGGGACGAAAAAAATTATACTGATTCGGCAAAAGTTGTAAATGGTAAATTTACCTTTAATTTAAAAAGTGTCGATCCTAACATGTATTGGTTTACCACAGGCAGCGACATTAACCAACAACCAAATTATATCTTTTTTGCAGATGCAGACCCTTTAAAAGCATCTTTAATTGGCGATTCTATCCCATATTCTACAGTTACCGGCGGGCAAACACAAAAAGATTATATTGAATACCGCAATATGATAAATAATTTTGTTGGCCAGCAGCAACAAATGCAGAATAATTATAATGTGGCGGCTCAGTCAAACGATGTAAACGAAATGAATAAGATCAAAGATGCTTTTCAGGTGCTTAACGGTCAGTTCATCGACGGATTAAAGAACTTTGTAAAAACCCATCCAAAATCGGCCGTAAGCGGTTTTATTATTTATAATGATTTTAATAATCCAAATATACCCTTTGAAATTGTGGTAGAATCGTTAGGTTATATCGACAAAAGTATTTCAGAGACAAAATTCATTAAGCTGGCCACCAAACGTGTTGATGCTGTAAAAGGCACCATGGTTGGCAACAAAGCAACTAATTTTTCTCAAAATTCGCCCGAAGGAAAACCGATAAGTTTAACTGATTTTAAAGGTAAATATGTTTTGGTTGATTTTTGGGCCAGCTGGTGCGGGCCCTGCAGGATGGAAAATCCAAACGTTGTTTCTGCCTATAACCGTTTTAAAGATAAAGGATTTACCGTACTGGGCGTATCTTTCGATTCAAATAAAGACGCCTGGCTGGCTGCTATCCAAAAAGATAATTTAACCTGGCAGCACGTAAGCGATCTTAAAGGCTGGGGAAATGAAGCCGGAAAGCTTTATAGCATTACCAGCATCCCTCAAAATATATTATTGGATAAAGAAGGCAAGATCGTTGCAAAAAATCTGCGCGGACCAGCTTTGGATGAAAAATTAGCAGAGCTAATTAAATAACCGTTTTTGTCAAAAAAAAACTATTTTTGCCCTGACTTTAATGTGTATATAATTGCCATATTTTATGGCCGTTAAGTATAAACTAAAAATAAATTATCTATAAATATGAAAATGAATAAAGTTGTTACCTTGGCTTTAGCACTGGGAGCATTTGTAAACTACAGTAAGGCACAAGAACCTGTAGTAATGACCATTAACGGTAAGCCAATCTCAAAATCAGAATTTGAAGCAGTTTATCACAAGAACAATGGTAAAGAAGTTAACAACACTACAAAATCAGTTAACGAATACGTTGATCTTTTTTCTTTATTTAAAAGCAAAGTATTTGAGGCCGAAAGTATGGGACTTGATACCCTTACTTCTTTTAAGAATGAATTGGCAGGATACCGCCGCCAGTTAGCAGCCCCTTACCTTACAGATAAAAACACAAACGAAAATCTGCTTACCGAGGCTTACAGCCGCATGAAAACCGAAGTGCGTGCAAGCCACATCTTATTCAGGCTCGATGAAACCGCTCTTCCTAAAGATACTCTTGAAGCATGGACCAGGGCGCATATTGTAAGAAATGCCGTATTAGGCAAATTACCTACCGCAGCAGAAATAGCCAACTACGAAAAAATATTAAAAAACCAGGGCGATGTTGCTAAAGGTTTAAGAGCAAAAGACAGCTCTTTATATAAAGTTAAATTAAATTCTGTAAAAAATTTAGCAGAATATTATAAAAACGCAACCGATAAATTTATGGATATTGCTCCAAAAACAAGCGATGATCCTTCTGTTTTGGATAATAAAGGCGATCTGAATTACCGCTCTACATTAGATCTTGTTTATCCTTTCGAAACTGCGATGTATAATACAAAAGTAGGAGAGGTTGGCCCGGTTATAAGAACACGTTTTGGTTATCACGTTTTTAAAGTGTACGATAAACGCGATGCACATGGAGAGATCTTTGTTTCGCACATTATGGCAAAATTTGGTAAAGATGGCTCAGCAAAAGATAAAGAAAATGCTAAAATAAAAATTGATGAGATCTACGGTAAAGTAAAAAGCGGACAAAATTTTGAAGACCTTGCTCGCCAGTTCAGCGACGATAAACAAACCAGCGACCGGGGCGGCCAATTACAGCCATTTAAAAGCGGTAAACTGCCAAAATCTTTTGAAGATGCAGCATTTGCTTTAAAAGCTAATGGCGATGTTTCAGAGCCTGTAATGACTCAATACGGCTGGCATATCATTAAACGTAACGATTACAAACCAATTCCTGAATTTAACGATATTAAAGCCGAGCTAAAAACCCGTATTGCCCGCGATAGCCGCTCACAAATGGGAAGAGTAGCATTGATCGAACGCGTTAAAAAAGAAAATAATTTTAAAGAGAATTTAAAGAACAGGGATGAGTTTGAAAAAGTGTTGGATACAACTTACCTGAAAGCAAGCTGGACCGCTGCACGCGCCGCTAAATTAGGAAATAAAGAGATCTTTAACCTTGGAGGCAAATCATACACACAAAACGATTTTGCAAAATTCCTTGAAACCCAAATGACCTTTAGAAGCCCAACCGATGTGAATGAAGTAATGAAAACCATTTACAAAACCTGGGTAGAACAATCTATCGTGGATTTTGAAGATGCACAATTAGAAAAAAAATATGCTGACTTCAGAAACTTATTAAGAGAATACCGCGATGGTATTTTGTTATTTGATCTTACTGATCAAAAAGTATGGAGCAAAGCTGTAAAAGACACCAGCGGTTTAAAAGACTTTTATGAAAAAAACAAGAACAATTACCTTTGGGGAGAACGTGCCGATGTAACTACTTACAAGTGCCTGAACGAAAAAGTAGCAAAAGAAGTAAGAAAATTACTGAAAGAAGGTAAATCAGAAAAAGTAATTACCGAAACGATCAATAAACCATCTCAGCTAAATTTAAGCGTTGATAATGTTACTTATTTAAAAGGAGAGAATAAAAATGTTGATGCTAACTGGCAAGCCGGTGTTGTGCAAAAAGATATAAACGATGATGTGGAGAAAAAGATATTTGTAATTGTGGTAAACAAGATCATGCCACAATCACCTAAAACATTGGCAGAATCGCGTGGTATGGTTACAGCAGATTATCAAACCTATTTAGAGAAAGAATGGTTGGATTATCTTAAAAAGAAATATGTTGTTACTGTAAATAAAGACGTTTTAAGCACTATTAAATGATCTACTGGTAAATGTATTAACCGGCTGTTTTAAATTAAAAGCAGCCGGTTTTTTTTTAAGCATGAACAAAAACCTGATATGTATTTTTTGTATTGTTTTGAGCACTTTTTTAAAAGCACAAACTTTTGAAGTAGAGCAAATAGAACAATTGTTCAGGCCCAGGCTAAGGGTAGAAACAAAATATATTACCGATGCCGGCTTTAAAGATACCAGCGGTGTGTTCAATCAAAAAGAAGTGAACAGCGTTTTTACATTTCCTATAAGATCAAAATTCAGCGCCGATGTAAAGTTAGATATGAGTAGTTTAAAACTAAAAGATATTTTAAAGAACAGTGTGCGCTTTAAAGCATCACAAACATTAGGCATTTTAAGGGTTACGGCAAGACAAATAAACATGGGTTTTGATACTTTGCCTCAAAAAAATATAGCAAACGCCACAGCGGGTTTAATGGGGTTAAGGCTATCAAAAAAATACAGAGTGCAGTTTTACTCGGCCACTGTTACAATTGCCGAGCAGGATAAAACGGTTAACAACGCAGTGCCCAGATTTTCGGCACTATTTGGTCAGCTACATTTAAGAGGTTTTAAAAAGAATTTTTTTTATGGCCTTGCTGCAACATATAGCGACGGATTATTTATTCCGTCACCTTTTTTTGGAGGAAGTGAACCAATTGGCAAGCATTTTGTTTTTAATTATACTTTGCCGGTTCAGATAAATTTACAATATAAAGATGATAAGCGGAGCTTAATAACCGCTGGTGTAAGCGCAGATGGCTACAGGAATGGAATAATGTATTTAAGAAAACGCACCAATTTAAATTATTATGCGGGTTATACTTACGCTAACTTTCGTTATAAATTTTCGCGATCGTTAGTTGGAAGAATTGAAGCGGGTTATGTTTTTTATCAAAATTTACAATATACAAAAAACGACGGGGTGCCAACTAAATATGCCCTTAAGCCCAGCCCTTATGTGCAGGTTGGATTTAGTATCTTATTTGGCAAAACTTTTTGGGAAAAGATTTTTGAGAATGTTATAAAAAATTAAATTATTTTTAGAGTATAATTACAAGCTGTTTGCGTTTATTTAAGTATATAATTGTGATGTTTGTTTTAGTTTCGTGCAAACATGAATCTGATAAAACAGAAATAGTATCAAAACCTGTTGCAAAGGCCGGTAACGAAGTATTAAACCTGAACGATTATAAGGAAAATTATATTGCAATAGAATCCATACACGATAGCACTATCCTTGCAAAAAAATCTATCGAGAACTGGGCCATTGAATCGCTGTTTTACCAGGAAGCAAAAAGTAAATTAAATGCCGATGAAATTGAGATCGATAAGCAAGTAGAGGCGTATAAAAAATCGCTGGTTAATTATATTTACCAAACAAAATTGATTGAGGCCAATTTAGATACTAATATCAGCCGTCGCGAAATAGAGCAATACTATAGCGATCACGAAGCAAATTTTATCTTAAAAGAAAATATTGTGAAGGTGCACTATTTTAAGATCCCCGTAAAAGCTGCAGGGCTCGAAAAAATAAAGCGGTTATTGCATTCTTATATTTATGTGCCAAAAGATGTAGATCAGTTAAAGAACCTTGCCTCGCAAAATGCGGAGAATTTTTTTATGAACGATAGTACCTGGCTTTACCTTGAAGATATTAAAAAAGAAATGCCTAAACTCCGCGATCAGCCTGATTTTAATTTAACGCAGGGCAGGGTAATAGAGTTTAGCGATGAACTTTATTATTACTACCTGCGCATTAAAGAGGTTAAAGTAAAGAACGGTTTATCTCCTTTAAATTTTGAAAAACAAAATATTAAAAACTTTATCATTAATAAAAAGAAAACCGAATTGATCAATCAATATAAATTTCAATTGCTTGAAAAAGCCAAAACCGAAAAAACCTTTACTGTTTACTGATCAAAGATCAGTTTCATAAAAACAGTTAAATCAATTTTATTTTATCTTTCGTTAACAGTATTTATTACATGCCATTATTTGCATTTGTGATATTTGATAAAAATAAAACAAATGAAGGCAATTATTATTTTAAGCTTTAGTACCATTGCGCAGGCAGTGTTTTCGCAACAACAGCAACAGCAGGCGCCTCAACGTGTTTTTATAACAAATAACATGAGCAATGTTAATGTTCTTAATAATGTTTTGCTAACGAACGTACAAACAAATTTCAGTAATCAGCAAAAACAACAGGTAGTTACGAATGTTGCCCGGGTTGCGCCGGTAAGACGGTATACACAGGTAAGAGCGGTTAGTACTACAAATAATCCGGTTTCCCGGGTAAGACGCAGTGCACGTCCCCGCACAGCCAGTACAACTCCTCAGGTTGTTGTATCGCCTCAAACCGTTAATGTTATTAATACGCCTGTAAATAATCAATTACTTAACGCCGGCAATGTAAAAACGCCGTTACAGAATTTTATTTTACCAAATAATTTAGGCAATGGTTTTGATCTTCAAAACCAGCAAGGTATTGCGAATGTTGCCAATGAAGATAACAACCTTTTTGTGCAACAAAAAAGCAGTATAGATGCGGTGCCTTTACAAATAAATACAAATGTTGATGTTTCCTTCAATTTAAAAAGCAGATCGGTGGCCCGTTCAGCATCTTCTTCATCTTCACACTCCAGATCGCGTACCTTCAGTAAAAAAGTGGCAAAGTTTAAACGTCATTTTTTTGGAAAATTAGCTTCGCATAAAAAAAATAACGGCCATATTGACCTTTGTTTTAACTGGAAATAAAAAAGCAAACACCTTTTAAGATGTTTGCTTTCAAAAAGATCAATTTAGTGTTATAAAGTGCCTCTTAAAGCCTGCTCTCTTTCAATAGACTCGAATAAGGCTTTAAAATTACCTGCCCCAAAGCCTTTGGCGCCCATACGCTGAATTACTTCATAAAACAAAGTAGGACGGTCTTCAACAGGTTTTGTGAAGATCTGTAACAAATAACCTTCTTCATCGGCGTCAACAAGTATAGATAATTTTTGAAGTTCTTTAATATCTTCTTTCATAATATCCATATGCACACCCAAACGTCGCGGAATATCATCGTAATAAGCCTGCGGAGGAGGAGGTAAGAATTCGACCCCACGTGCCTTTAACTCCGATACAGTTTTGATAATATCATCTGTAGCAAGCGCCAAATGTTGTACCCCGGCACTTTCATAAAAATCAATATATTCTTCTATCTGCGATTTTTTCTTTCCTTCTGCAGGTTCGTTAATTGGAAATTTAATACGGCCGTTACCATTACTCATTACTTTACTCATTAAAGCAGAATATTCTGTGGTAATTTGTTTGTCGTCGAAGCTCAAAAAGTTTACAAAGCCCATTACATCTTCGTACCATTTTACTGTAGCGTTCATTTGATTCCAGCCAACATTACCAACCATATGATCGATAAATTTTAAGCCAACGGGTGTTGGGTTATAATCACTTTTCCACTCTTTAAAACCTGGTAAAAATGCGCCTTTGTAATTTTTACGCTCTACAAACATATGCACAGTTTCGCCATATGTGTAAATACCTGAACGTACCACTTCGCCGTGCTCATCTTTTTCAACGGTTGGTTCCATAAATGGTTTGGCGCCACGTTTTGTAGTTTCCTCAAAAGATTTGCGCGCATCATCTACCCAAAGGGCAATTACTTTTACGCCGTCGCCATGCTTTTTAACATGCTCACCAATTGGAGAGTTGCTGTTTAAAGCCGTTGTTAATACAATACGGATCTTATCCTGCTTTAAAACATAAGATGTTCGGTCTTTTAAACCTGTTTCCAATCCGGCATAGGCGTATGATTGAAAACCAAATGCTGTTTTATAAAAGTGTGCAGATTGTTTGGCGTTGCCAACATAAAACTCCACATAATCTGTTCCCAATAAAGGCAAAAAATCTTGTGCGCCTTCAAATATTTTTTCTAAACCGTATTCTACGTTTTTAATTTCTTTTGACATGATATAATTTTTTATGATGAATAAATATAAAGGAAGAAGTAAAATGTATGACCAAATACTACTTATCTGGTTTCTGTATTACATTTTAAATGGAAATTCAGCTCCACATTGCCATTGAAAGGGCCCTTAATATTTTCCTGTTGGTCATTGTATTTCAAATATAACTATAAAAAAAAACAAGTCAAAATCTAAATTGTTTAAAAAAGCGTTTGAAGCAAAAAAGATGAAATGCCGGTTAATTTAACTTGTAAAAGAAAAAGAAAACAGCTGCGGCAGCCCAGTTTTTCGAAACTTCTTTAAAATAGCCAATTGTTTGATAGTTCTGGTTTTGTAAAGAGCCATCTTTTATATAGCCAATGGTTTGGTAATTTTGGTTTTGAACCCCTCCGTCGCTTTTAATATAGCCTATTGTTTGATAGTTTTGGTTTTGCACCGATCCGTCCGATTTTATATAGCCAATGGTTTGGTAATTTTGATTTTGCACCGATCCATCTGACTTAAAATAACCAATGGTTTGATAATTTTGGTTTTGCACGGTGCCATCGGGTTTTATATATCCCTCGGTTTGGTAATTACTGTTTTGAATACTTTGTGAAAAACCATTTAAGGTTAGTAATGCAAACGCAAATAAAAATAGCTGTTTCATGTTATATTGTTTTGGTTTAAATTAATTCGCCATAAAGGTCAAAATCATTTGCCTCGGTAATTTTTACCGTAGCAAAATCGCCTATGCGTGCGTAAGTATCGCCAACTGCTTTTACCAGCACTTCGTTATCAACATCGGGGCTGTCAAATTCGGTACGGCCAATAAAGTATTCGCCTTCTTTTCTGTCAAATAAAACCTTAAAGATTTGTCCAACTTTTTGCTGGTTTAATTTATAAGAGATCTCCTGCTGTATTGCCATTACAGCATCTGCGCGTTTGCGTTTTATTTTTTCAGAAACATCATCTTTTAATAAATGTGCATGCGTATTTTCTTCGTGCGAGTAGGTAAAGATCCCTAAACGTTCAAATTTACTTTCTTCTACCCATCGCAGCATTTCTTCATGATCTTTTTCTGTTTCGCCCGGGTAACCTGCAATTAAAGTGGTACGCAAGGCAATGCCAGGCACTGTATCCCGAATTTTATTTACAAGATCGATCGTTTTTTGCTTGGTAATACCGCGACGCATACTGGTAAGCATGTTATCGCTTATGTGCTGTAAAGGCATATCCAGGTAATTACAAACATTTGTTTTTGTTTTCATCACATCCAGCACTTCCATCGGAAAACCGCTTGGGAAAGCATAATGCAATCTCAACCAGTCAATGCCTTCAACTTCGCTTAATTTACTTACTAAATTTGCCAGCTCACGTTTTTTGTAAATATCCAAACCATAATAGGTAAGATCCTGTGCAATCAATAATAACTCTTTAGTGCCTTTAGTAGCAAGGGTTTTAGCGCGGTTAACCAATTCATCCATTTCAACACTTACATGTTTTCCACGCATTAAAGGTATGGCGCAAAAACTACAAGGCCTGTCGCAGCCTTCGCTAATTTTAAAGTAAGCGTAATGCTGCGGCGTGGTTAATAAACGTTCGCCAACCAATTCATGTTTATAATCGGCTTTTAAGGTTTTTAGTATTTTTGGTAATTCGCGGGTGCCAAAATAAGCGTCTACTTCCGGTATCTCTACTTCAAGGTCTTTTTTATAACGTTCGCTCAAACATCCTGTAACGTATACTTTTTCAACGGCTCCTTCCTTTTTTGCTTCTACATAACGTAAAATAGTATCAATACTTTCCTGCTTTGCATTATCAACAAACCCGCAGGTGTTTATGATCACTATCTGGTGATCGTCGCCTTCGCCTTCATGTTCAACATCAAATTTATTGGCTTTTAACTGACCCATTAGCACTTCACTATCTACCAGGTTTTTACTACAGCCAAGTGTTACAACATTTACTTTGTTCTTTTTTAAAGTTTTGGTTTTCATTAGTGATGCAAAGATACCAAATAATGGGTATTTTACGAGGCAAAAAGATGCCTATTTTCGTGAAAATATCCGTTTAAACATTTTTTATAATAACGTTAAATGAAAATCAATAAACGTTCAAAACAGCTTATTTCACTGGTTTTTTTGATCATTGTCCTTCTTTTATGTCCTAAAACGATCTTTGCGCAAAGTAAGATCGATTCTCTTGAAATGGCTCTTGGCAAGGCAAAAGAAGATACCAATAAGGTAATACTGTTAAATGATCTATGCGCTGCTTATTTTAACCGCGATAAAGAAAAAACAACTTATTATAATACCGAGGCCTTAAAACTGGCAAAGATCCTTAAATTTTTAAACGGAGAGGCAAAAGCTATTAATAACCTTGGGGTTCTTGTTCAAAAAAACGGTAATTACGATTCAGCATTGGTGCTTCAAAACCAATCGTTAACGATCTATAAAAAACTTAATCATATTAAAGGCATCGCAAAAGTTTATGGAGATATCTGCCTTATCTACTGGCGAAAGGCCGAATATGTAAAAGCCCTCGATTGGCAATTAAAATCGCTAAGGATATATGAAGAATTAAACGATCAAAAAGGAATGGGTTATGGCTACAATATGATTGGCATCATTTATAAGAACCTAAAAAAGGATGACGACGCGCTGGTGTATTATTTAAAAGCTGCCGGCATCAGAAAAAAAGCGGATGAAAAGAGCCTTGGTTCTACCTACCAGAATATTGGGAATGTTTATAAGCATAAAAAAAATGAAGATTCGGCCATGTTCTATTACGGCCGCTCGCTTACTTTACATAAAAAATACGGAAACATTAGCAGCCAGGCCATGGTTATTTCGTGTATGGGCGATCTTAAATTTGAATTTAAAAAATTTAAAGAGGCAAAGGATTATTATTTGCTGTGTCTTGAAGTGGATAAGGATGTAACAGATTCAAATACACTGGCATCAACTTATATTAATATTGGTAACGCATACTCTGGCCTGAGAGATTTTAAAAAAGGCGAGGAATACATAAATAAAGGGTTGACCATACTTAATAAGCTGGGTGATAAAGAAGGCGTTATGTCTGCCTACGAAATGCTCGCCTATTTATTTCAAGAGGCAGGTAATGATAAGCAGGCCTTATCTTATCGCATAGCTTACCAGGAAATAAAGGATAGCATAATGAGCATTAAAGAAAAAGAGCAGATAGCAGAATTGCAAACCAAATACGAAGTTGAAAAAAAAGATCTTGAGCTTGCTAAAAACGCAGCAACGCTTGAAACAAAAGAAAAACAAAATTTTATTAAGAATATAATAATTGTTTCGGGTAGTGTGTTCATCGTCTTATTATTCATTATTGCTACGACTTTTTACCGTAAAAAACAGGTTGAGCAAAAGGCTAAATTGAACGATGAGATCGCTAAACAAAAAGATATCCGCTCAAAGGCCGTTATCGAAGCAGAAGAGAAAGAAAGGATCCGTATTGCCAAAGATCTGCACGATGGCGTTGGCCAGTTATTATCTGCAGCCAAATTAAATTTAAGCGGACTGGAAAGTAAATTGCAACTACAAAACAAAGATGACGAGATTGCTTTAAAGAACGCACTGGCGCTTTTAGACGATTCGGTAAGAGAAGTAAGAACCGTTTCGCATAATATGATGCCAAATACGTTATTAAAATTAGGTTTAGCCAGCGCTATTAAAGAGTTTATTACCAAAATACAAGGCATACCCAACCTAAAGGTAAACCTTGAGATAGTTGGGCTGGACGAAAGAATGGGGCAAGAAAAAGAAACCGTGCTGTATCGTATCATCCAGGAAGTAGTTTCTAATATCATTAAACATGCAAAGGCATCAGAGCTTGGCCTGCAATTAATTAAACACGATAATGAATTATCAATTATTATTGAAGATAACGGGGTAGGCTTTGATACTTCAAAAATAAATAGTTTTGAAGGCATAGGGTTAAAAAACATCATTTCAAGAATTGAATTTATAAACGGAACCGTGCATTTTGATTCAACTCCCGGCCGGGGCACCACTGTTATTGTCGAAACCCCGTTAAACTAAAGGAAAGCATATTTTCATAAATCAGTAAATTAATATATATTTAAAATATAAATTAAATTATTGCTCTAACAGTAATATGAAAATTACGGTGCTTAAAAGTATTTTGATCGTACAATTGTTTTTTTTGTGCACCACTGCTTTTTGCCAGGATAAAAGATATATTGACAGTTTAACCGCACTTACATCTTCACCTACAGATAGTATTCGTTTTAATGCTTATACATTTTTATCGTGGAATCTAAAAGAAAGTAATAAAACCCTTGCATTTACATACGCAAATAAACTGCTAGATGAAGCCACAGCTGCAAACAATCAAAAATGGATAGTGCGTGCCTTAAGCGATCTTTGCAGCATTCACTTATTTAAAGGAGAAGTGAACAAAGCTCAGGATTATGCCGAGAAAGCGTTGGTAATTGCAAGACAGGCCGGGAATAAAAAGGACATTGCCGGCGCGTTGATAAACCTGGCAAGTATTAAAGGGCATAACAACGAATTTGCAAACGCACTGGAATTGCAGTTAGAAGCGCTTAAGCTTTACGAAGAAGTAAAAAAACCGCATTATGTTGCTATTACCTGCAATGCCATTGGGTCAAATTACACAAGTATTAAAAATTATAAATTAAGTAATATTTATTTAAAGAAAGCACTTGAAGTAAAAGGTAACACTGTTCCGTACCGTCAAACACAGGCTCTTACTATGGCTATGATGGGCGATAACTATAAAAACCTGAACCTTGTAGATTCGAGCATTTACAGCTATAAAGAAGCGCAAAAAACATTTGAAGAGATCGGTGATCAAACGAACGTGGCAAACGCTTATAACAATATTGGCTCTGCATACCAGGCAAAAGGCGATCTTGTAAATGCCGAGCTAAATTATAACTCTGCCATTAAAATGGCTAAAGAAATTGAAGAACAAGAGCTGCTGGCATTTGCAGAAACCTGCCTGGCAAGTTTGTATATTGAAAAAGGTAAGTACGGCGAAGCAGAAACACTTCTTTTGAACGCACTGGCTGCGGCAAAAGAACTGGGGAGCGGCGATACAGAATTGATCGCCTATAAATATCTGACCGAATTATATATCCATAAAAAAGATCCGGATAAGGCAGCTCTTTATTTTCAAAAACACTCAGATCTGAAAGATTCGGTATTCTCTAAAGAAACAGCCCTGCGTTTTTCAGAAGCGCAAACGCGTTTTGATGTAGAGAAAAAAGACCTTGAACTGGCCAGGAACAAAGCAGAAATAGAAACACAGGAAAAACAACATTTTATAAAAAATAGTATCATTGTTTCTATTGTTGCATTAATGTGCCTTCTGGCAATAGTTGCATCGTTAGCTTACCGTAAAAAACAAATTCAGCAAAAGGCAAAATTAGACGCAGAAATTGCGTTTCAAAAAGAGATCCGCTCTAAAGCCATTATTGATGCCGAAGAAAAAGAACGCCGGCGTATTGCCCAGGATCTGCATGATGGAGTAGGGCAAATACTTTCTGCTGCTAAGTTAAATCTAAGCGGGCTGGAATCGCAGATCAATTTAATTGATCAAAAGCAAAAAGATGCGTTTAAAAATGCTATTTCACTTATAGACGATTCTGTGAAGGAAGTGAGGGTGGTGTCGCACAATATGATGCCTAATACACTTATTAAACTGGGGTTGGCAAGTGCTGTAAAAGAGTTTATTACCAAGATACAGGGTACACCAAATTTAAAAGTAAATTTAGAAATGGTTGGCCTGGATAAAAGATTAGACCAGGAAAAAGAAACAGTACTCTATCGCGTGATCCAGGAAATAGTGTCAAATATCATAAAGCACGCAAAAGCTACCGAAATAAGTATTCAACTAATAAAACACGAAAAAGAATTATCGGTAATTATAGAAGATAACGGAATTGGGTTTGATACAACAAAAATTAATACATTTGAGGGAATCGGATTAAAGAACATCATTTCAAGGATTGAATTTATAAACGGCACGGTGCACTTTGACTCAACCGTTAATAAAGGCACTACTGTTGTTATTGAAGTATAAGTATGAGAAAATTTTTACGGGAATATTACCGTTTTTTAATACCTATTTTCTTATTGGTGGCATTGATCATTGTTGGCACCATAGGCTATGTTGTAATTGATGATTACGGATGGCTTAACGCCTTTTATATGACCATTATTACCGTTGCAACTGTGGGGTACGGGGAAGTTGAACCGCTTTCTGCCACCGGTAAAATGTTCACTTCTTTTTTAATTATAACAAGTTTTATTACATTTGCTTATGCCATCTCTACTATTACAAAATTTATAACTGATGGTGAGTTAAAACAATTCTTTAAAAATAAACGTTTGAACGCTGCGGTAGAAAAATTATCAGATCATGTTATTATTTGCGGTTATGGCCGTAACGGTAAACAGGCTGCGCAGGTGCTTAAAAAGCACGATAAGCGTTTTGTTGTTATTGAAGATAATGAAAAAGTTACTTCCGGCATAAATCACAGATTTTCGCATTTAGTATTAACCGGCGATGCCACGCAGGACGAGATACTATTAAAAGCCGGTATCATGAAAGCAAAAGCGCTTATTACAACGCTTCCGGCAGATTCGGCTAATTTATTTATTGTGTTAACGGCGCGTAATTTAAATCCAAACCTTACCATTATTTCGCGCGCAAGTGATGATGGTAGCGACGCTAAATTAAAAATTGCCGGGGCCAATAATGTTATAATGCCCGATAAAGTTGGCGGTGCGCATATGGCAAGTTTGGTGATGAAACCCGATGTGATGGAGTTTTTGGATAATATAACAGCGCAAAGCGCAGATAGCATCAATCTTGAAGAAATTGTTTTTGATTCCGTTTCGGATACTTTAAAAAATAAAACCTTAAAAGACCTTGAAATAAGAAATAAAAGCGGTGCCAATATCATTGGCTTTAAAACTGTATTGGGCGAATATATTGTAAACCCAAGCGCCGATACCAAAATTATACCTCAATCAAAAATATTTGTTTTAGGCTCGCCTGATCAAATAAGAAAATTAAAAGAGCTTTTAGTAGAGTAACTTCAGGGGATGGAACACAGATAACACTGATTTTACAGATCTAACACAGATAAAAAAACAGTGAAGACCCGTTTAATCAGTCAGATCAGTGTTCAATCACGAAATGTTACACCGGATCTACATCAATTGATATCCTATATTTCCAGTTCTTAAAATTATTTTGCAGATCGTCTAACGCAGAATAGATCGTTTTTCTTAACGTTAGCGCCGTTTCTTTTTTAGAGGTTTTAATTAAGATGCGTTTATAGTATTGGTTCTTGATCCTTGATATTAAAGGGAACTCGGGGCCCAATAAATTTTCATTAAAAGAAGGTTTTAATAACAAAAACAATTCGTTAGCCAGGTGATTGACTTCGTTTACATCTTTTGAAATAACATTTATTTCGAATAAGCGCGAAAAAGGCGGGTAATTGAATTGCTGCCTTTCTGCCAAAGTATCTTTAAAAAAATTCTTTATTTTATTTTCAGAAATATAATTTAACACATGATGTTGCGGCTGGGTAGTTTGTATAAACACTTTGCCTTTATCTGCGCTTCTGCCGGCGCGCCCCTTTACCTGGGTAATCAGCTGAAAGGCTTTTTCAAAGGACCTGAAATCGGGAAAGTTTAAAATTGAATCGGCATTTAAAACTCCAACAACACTCACATTATTAAAGTCTAAACCTTTTGTTACCATTTGCGTGCCTATCAAAATATCAATGTTCCCAATTTCAAAGTCGTCTATCAATTGTTTATAGGCATATTTGCTTCTCGTACTGTCAAGGTCCATCCGTGCAATTTTAGCATTCGGAAAAAGTATCTCAATATCTTCTTCAATTTTTTCTGTACCCATGCCTTTGTATTGCAGGTTATTACTTCCGCAGGCCGAACAGGTTTTTGGTGGCGTAATGGAATAACCGCAATAATGACAAATTAATTTTTGCTGATGTTTATGATAGATCAGCGATACATCGCATTGCACACATTGCGGTACGTGGCCACATTGTTTACATTCTGTATAAGGCGCAAAGCCCCGGCGGTTCTGAAATAAAATAACCTGTTGTTTTTTTGAAAGTGCCGCTTCAATAGCGTTAAATAAAGGCGGGGTTAAACAGGCCTTCATTTGATTTGAATTTTCAAAATAATTGATGTCGCACACTTCTATATTTGTGCCACCACTTTCTACATATTGATTTTTTAATTCAACTAAATTATATTTTCCCTGCTCAACATTGTAAAAGCTTTCTACCGAAGGTGTAGCGCTGCCCAGCAATACCGAAGCTTTATGAAGGGTTGACAAATAAAGCGCAGAATCCCTGGCGTGATAGCGTGGAGATGGATCGTGCTGCTTAAAAGAGTTATCGTGTTCTTCATCAACAATGATTAATCCTAAATTATTAAAAGGCAGGAACAGGCACGAACGGGCCCCCAGAATAATTTTATATTGTTTCTTGTTTGAAGTTTCTGGTTTCTGATTTCTGGTTTCTTGTTCAGCAAGTGTTAAGTTTTGAGTCTCGAGTCCTGAGTCTTGAGCTCCGTTATGAAGGATGTTGCTCCATATCTCTACACGTTCATTTTCGCTAAAACGCGAATGATAAACGCCAACAAGCTCTCCAAATACAGCTCGCAAGCGCGTTATTAATTGTGTTGTTAACGCAATTTCAGGGATTAAAAATAAAACTTGTTTGTCTTCTTTTAATTGATCTTTTATTAATTGAATATAGATCTCGGTTTTGCCGCTACCGGTAACGCCATGCAATAGAACGGGTTTGCTTTCGCTAAAACCTTTTTTTATACTGTCATAAGCTTCTTCCTGACTTTTGCTAATTGCTTTAACGATGTTATTACTTTTTTCAAATAACAAACGGCCAACTTCAAACTGCTCTTCGGTAAATATTAGTTTTTTTACCAGCGCTGATATGGCAGTGGCCTCAACTTTTTTTGTCAGATCTGTTTTTTTGATCCACCCATTTAAATTAACCTCTTTGTTTTTTTGTAATTGTAAAAAATAGAGCAAGGCTTCTGCTTGCTTGAACGATTTTTTTTCTAAGGCATTTAGGGTCTCGCTTAAGTTTTTTTCATCATTGTATTTTTCGTTTAAACGAATAAAAGATTGTAGCTTGGGTTTATATTTATCTTTTACGTCTTCATAAACAATAATGGATCTTTTTTTGATAAGCGTATTAATGATCCCCTGCGCTGATTTTTGTTTTAGTAATTTGGCAACATCATCAAAACTAAGGCTTTGGCTCGCTAATAAGGTATCAATTAAAAAATGTTCTTTCTCTGTAAAATAATCGTGACTGATCTCTTCAAAATTAAATTCAGGGTTTAATTGAATGTGAGAAGTGCTGCTTAATTTTAATCCCGAAGGCAGTGCCGCATTCATTACGTCGCCCGGGTTGGCGCAGTAATAAAAAGCTATCCAGTCCCAGAACTTTAATTGCAGTTCTGTTACTATAGGTTTATCGTCTAAAATACTTTCAATATATTTTGCCTGGTAATCGGTTGGGGCAGAAGAGTGTATCTTATAAATGATTCCGGTATAGATCTTTGTTTTGCCGAACTGAACTAAAACGCGTTTGCCTGTTCCTACGCTCGTATTTAATTCTTTAGGAACCCTGTAGGTGTATTTATTTGGTACGCCTAAAGGAACGATCACATCTACAAACAGGGTTTCGTTTTGCATTAACTAATAAGGTAAGCTAAAATTATTCCGCAGGCCATCATCAATACTTTTGTTTTATTGTATTTATGATGCTCGCTGGTCTCAAATAAAATGGCGGTTGAAATATGCAGAAAAATTCCGATAACAACGGCAAATGCTATTTGGCTATAGGTTTGATAATTGTTAAGGCCAAAGGTTTGCAATACATAACTGCTCAGGTAACCCAAAGGTGTCATAACAGAAAATAATAAAAGCAATAACCATTTTTTAGAATTCTTCGATTCATGTTCTTTTAATAGAGACACAAAAGCAATGGTAATTGGTATATTATGTAAGGCCAAACCTAAAATTAACTGGTGGTTAATGGTAGATGTTTTATCGGCGCTTAAATTATAAATAGGAAGTCCTTCTAAAAAAGAGTGTAACAGTAAACCAACAATAATGCCTTTTGGTAAATGATTTTTGCATTCGTGACTGTGTAAATGAACATGGCCGTGCTCTATTCCGGTACTAAAAGTATCTATCAGTAACTGTAAACAAAAGCCAAGCACAATAAACAGGCCCATTTGTTTAACATTGCCCAGTTCAAATGCCTCGGGTAATAAATGAATAATAGATAAGGCAAAAAGATATGCAGCACTAAAGGCCAGTAGTAATCTTAAATTAACCTGGTTTATTTTTATTTGCAAAGCAATACCGCCCGCCAGTAAAATAGGCGCTATTAAACAGATTATAGAGAGTAGTGGATTCAATTACTTTTTAAATAATACAATTAATCTATCGGATGTTTTTTGATCGAATGGTTCTAATTTATAATTGCCAAAGGTATTCTCAATCTTTAAGCCTGCTACCGCCGCAAATTTTTCAAAATCCTGTTTTGTAAAAAGGCTTACCAATTCTTCAAAATAATAATCTTTATTATGACAATTAAATTCAATTCGTTTATGAATAGCGTTATTTATTACTTTCTTTTTTATTTTAAAAACAATTTCGCCACGCTCTTCAATATAATCATCTTTTATTGAAGCTAAAACTTTTGCAGAGTTTAAAAAATCAATTACAAAAATGCCATTTGGTTTTAATGATTTTGCTACATTCTTGAAAACAGTATAGTTATCATTAAAGTTTTCAAAATAACCCATGCTGGTAAACAGGTTAAAAACAGCATCAAAGTAATTTATTCTGAAAGGGTCGCGCATATCGTGCACAAAGAAATCCAAAGTGGCGTTATTATGCGTTGCTGCTTCTTTTATGCTGTTTCTCGAAAGATCTGTACCAATAACATTTAACCCTTTTTTATTAAGCGCTATGGCGTGCCTTCCTTTACCACAGGCCAGATCCCATACTTTTGAATTTGGTGCCAGGTTTAAATAAGAGCAAAGATTGTCGATAAAAAAATTAGCTTCATTTTCGTTACGGTTATTGTACAATAAATGATAATAGGGTGAATTGAACCAATCTTTAAACCACTCGGCAGATTTCATCCGGTAAAGGTACTAAAAACAAAAACACCGACTTTAATTGCCGGTGTTTTATTTAGTAAATTTTGGTTTTTATTTGGCTTTTAGCTCGCCTTTGCTTTTACAAATTGATACTTCTCGTATTTTTTGCGTCCCACATTAAAATCGCCGCGGTATTTTGGACCGCTAACTTTTGAACGCTTAACAAAGGTAAGTTTAGCTACATCGCCGCCTTTAGCTTCAACGGCTTCTTTTATTTTTGTTTGTAATTTTTTAGCTCTTGCTGCTGCAAGATTTTTATTACCTCTGCGGCATGGCACTCTCGATGCACTCGAGTTAATGGTTACTTTTACTGTTTTTTGTTTGCTTAACTCAACCACTTTATCAATAAAATTTGTCCAAATGGCATCGTTGTCGTTATTTTTTTGATTGTATTTAAAGAAGAATTGGTACTCGCTTGCAGGAAGATCAGAAGGAACTTCAGAGCTGCTGTTATTATTAACAATTGTTTCCTGGCCAACAAGCAATGTTTTTGTAATATGGTTTTTTGAAGCTGTTTTAGGTGTTGTAAATGTTACTGGTTCAGAGGTTGATCCATCATTTACAGCTACCAGTGTGTATTTTGTATTTGCAGCAAGATCAATTCCTTTGGCCTGTCCTTTTTCATCTGTAGTAGCATCAAATTTACCGCCATCAGCATCGGTTAACGTAATACTGGCGTTAGCAATTGGTTTTTTGTTTTTCGAATTCTTTACCGTTACATCCAAAATCAGATCTTTTGAGGCAGAACTTTCGGCTTTGCTATCCATGTATAAGATCTGGTTCATTACTTTTCCTGATTTTATGCCAACAGTACTTAATTCGGCTACAGGTGATTTTTTACCGTTTACTTCTGCGTAAATGCTATACTTTTTTTCCGTTTTTAAACTTATTGCATCAAATTTACCTTGTGCATTTGCTTCAATGGTTTGGGCCTCGCCGCCTTTTTCCTGTAAAATTAATTTAGCGCCGCTAACCGGTTTCTTACTTTTGCTGTTATCCAAAACAAGCGGGTTTAAAGTAATAGATTTTTTCTTAGCAACAATTTTGCCTAATAGTTTTACCGGCTCTAAATTAACTTCGCGAGCAATTTCCTGGTAAGTGAGGTCTCCGGTTACAAACACATCTTCATTGTAAAATTCCTCGCCTGCAGGTGCCTGGTAAGAAAAGTTATACTCTTTGCCAGGAGGCAAAATGGTTGAGAAGGTTCCGTTCACCAATTTAGGCCTGTATGAGCCAACAACTTCGCCGGTTTGCTTATCCTTAACCAAAATGATAATGTCTTCGGGTAATTTTTCTCCGTCGGCCGGTAAGATCTGGCCTTTAAATAAAGCCAGAGGTTTTTCTTTTGCTCCCGGAATAGAGATCATATAAATATCTTTCTCGCCATAGCCACCATCTTTTGCAGAAGATAAATAACTTCTTTTTCCATCCGGCGATGTAACATAGAATACATCATCATCTGTGGTGTTAATGGGGTAGCCAATGTTTGTTACTTCCGAAAATTTATTATCAGGGTTTAAAGTGGCAAAGAATATATCATATCCACCCATAGACTTATGTCCGTTAGACGAGAAGAAAAAGGTGATCCCGTCGGGGTGAATAAAAGCGCCATCTTCATCATATTCTGTATTAATGGTTGGGCCCATGTTTAAGGCCTTACTCCATATACCGTTTGGTAATTTAATGCAGCGGTATATATCTTTGCCTCCGTATCCGCCTGGCCTGTCCGACACAAAAAATAAAACGCTTCCATCGGCGTTTAAACAGGCGTGCGATTCCTGGTACTTGCTATTCACATCCGATCCAAATTCTTTTAAAGTGGTCCAGTCTTTTCCATCATAATTACTGTAATAAATATTTCCTGCCATTCCTTCGCCGCCATCCTTGTAAATTATCAATGTTTGTCCATCCGGGCTTAGGTTTATAACAGCTTCCATCGCGCTGCTGTTAATGTTTGGAGAAATAGATTGAGGCGACGACCATTTGCCATTATCATCTTTATAACAAACAACCACATCTTCGTTATATAAGCCGTTAAGTTCTTTAAAGCCGCCTGTTGTGTTAGGGCGGCGGGTGGTAAAGATCAGGGTACGTTCATCTGCACTTAATACCGGGCTGTAATCAGGGTATACACTATTTACACTATCTCCCATGTTTGTTATCTGCACATTCATTGGGTAAGAAGTAAGATCTTTAGCGTAAGCAGCAGTTGTTTTACCTTTTGTAATTAATTTTTGCCATTCTTTATCTTTTGCGTTTACATATTTTTTAAACTCATCAAATTGTTTAATCGCTTCATCAAATTTATAATTGATATGTAGGGCTTCACCGTAAAATAAATGGGCCATTGGTGCAGCCGCTTTTTCACTTGGGTCGTCAGTTTTATATGTTCTCGAAACATTTTTTACCGCTTTTTCAAGATAATACTCGGCTTTTGATTTTTGTAAAGCAGAGTGGAGGTAACAAATACCCATCATGTAATTGATATTCGCATTTGTAGAATCAATTTTATATGCCTCCTCAAAATTTTCCTGTGCCTGGCCAAAATTATCCTCCAGTAAAAGAAAAGAGCCTTCCTGGAAATATTCTTTATAAGATGCGCCAGACTTTACCTGCGCCTGGCTAATTAAGGTTATGTTAAGTAAAACTAAAATAAATAATTTTCTCATTTTTTATTTTCTAAAGATGAAGCAAAGATATAATTATATTTCAAAAAGGCTTAGGTTAATGGGCAAAAATCAACGTTTTATCGAGGATTTATGAACGTTTAAAAGTGTATAAACTCATCATTTCCCTAACTATAATTTCTTTTTCATGGTTTAAAATGCTTAAATATTTATATTTGCGCCCTTATAATATTGATGAATGACCTTTACAGAGGAGATAAACAGACGCCGTACTTTTGCAATTATTGCTCACCCCGATGCGGGTAAAACCACTTTAACCGAGAAATTGTTGTTGTTTGGAGGAGCTATTCAAACTGCGGGCGCTGTAAAATCAAATAAAATTAAAAAATCTACCACTTCCGATTTTATGGAAATTGAGAAGCAGCGTGGGATCTCCGTGTCTACTTCCGTAATGGCTTTTGATTATAAGAATTACAAAGTAAATATTTTAGATACACCCGGCCACGAAGATTTTGCAGAAGATACATATCGTACTTTAAGTGCGGTAGATAGTGTTATTATGGTGATCGATTGTGTGAAGGGCGTTGAACCTCAAACCCGCAAATTGCTTGAGGTTTGCCGTATGCGCAATACACCGGTAATTGTTTTTATAAATAAAATGGATCGCGAAGGCCAAAATCCTTTCGATCTTTTAGATGAAATAGAAAAAGAACTTAAAATAAAAGTTCGCCCCTTAACCTGGCCAATTGGTATTGGTAAATCATTTAAAGGCGTTTATAATTTAACCGAAAAATCATTGAACCTTTTCCAGGGCGATAGTAAAACTACGGTTGAAGAACGCCTGGAAATAAAAGATATTAACGATAAAGAAATTGACAAAAGGGTTGGTGTTGATTTTGCTGAGCAATTAAGGGCAGATGTAGATCTTATTGACGGTGTTTACGATCCTTTGGATATAAAAAAATACCTGGATGGAGTTTTAAGTCCTGTATTTTTTGGAAGTGCTGTAAATAATTTTGGTATCAATGAGTTGCTGGATTGTTTTGTTGGTATAGCGCCGGGGCCAAAAGAGCGCGATACTGATAATGGCATTGTAAAGCCAGAAGATAAAAAATTCAGTGGATTTGTTTTCAAGATCCATGCCAATCTTGATCCTAAACACCGCGACAGGATCGCCTTTTTAAGGATCTGTTCGGGTACATTTGAAAGGAATAAATATTATCACCATGTACGCGAAAAAAAAGAATTACGCTTTAGTAATCCAACGGCCTTTATGGCGCAGCAAAAATCTATTATCGATGAGGCTTTTCCGGGCGATGTGGTGGGCTTATATGACGCGGGCAATTTTAAAATAGGCGATACATTAACAGAAGGCGCTAACTTTCAATTTAAAGGGATTCCAAGCTTCTCGCCCGAATTGTTCAGGTATGTAAATAACACCGATCCTATGAAGACCAAGCAATTGCAAAAAGGTTTGGAGCAATTAACGGATGAAGGTGTGGCGCAATTGTTTACCAGGAAAGTAGACGGCAGAAAAGTAATTGGTACTGTGGGCGCATTACAATTTGAAGTTATTCAGCACCGTTTAAAATCTGAATACAATGCCAGCGCTACTTTTGACCAGATAAATTTATTTAAGGCACTTTGGATAAGTTCAGACGACAAAAAGAAGCTGGATGCTTTTATGCAGGATAGAAATGCGCATATTGCATTAGATAAAGAAGGCAGGCCGGTATTTTTAGCCGAGAGTGCCTGGTTATTGCAAATGGCCCAGGAAAAATTTCCCGATATTAAATTCCATTTAAAGAGCGAGTTTTAATTCCGAACTCTTAACCACAAAGCGCACAAAATTTTTCCACTAAGTACACAAAGAAAATTTCATTGTGTACTTAGTGCCTTCTTAGTGATCTTTGTGGTTAAACGTTCAATAGTTTTCTATAAAGCTCATCCATTTCCTTACACAATCTTGTATAACTAAATTCTTTAATTACTTCCTGGCTTGCAATATTGGCGTTTTGCGACACCTGTTCAAAGTTTACAACAGCATGTAATAAATTCTTTTTATAGGTTTCGGCATCGTCGGCTTCAGATAGTAATCCGCATTTTGAATGTAAGATATCTTTTATGCCACCCACATTTGTGGTTACAACAAATTTCCCCGCTGCCTGCGCTTCTATTAAACTTACCGGTGTACCCTCATTTTTTGAGGTCAGGCATACAAGGTCCAACCCAGCTAGTGCTTTATCTACTTCTTTTATCCAGCTTGTAAAAACAAATGTTGCATTTGCATTTGCTTCAAGAGTATACGTGAGTGATCTTTTTTCAAGATAGTTTATCAACTCCTGCTTTGTTTCACCATCGCCAATAATAAAAGCTTTTATTTTTTTGTTTGAATTTTTTACCACCTGCTCAACGGCATCAATAAACAAAAAGTGATTTTTAATAGGCGCCAGCCTTCCAATAATACCAATTGCCAATTCGTTTTCCTGCAAAAGATACTTTGCTCTGAAATTTTTCCTTTTTTCTTCTTTTTGCTCAATAAAACGATTAAGATCAAAACCAAGTTTTATTACATGTGTTTTTCTTGCATCGCAAACTTTGTATTGCTGCGTTAATTCGTTTTTTTGAATTTCGCTAATAGCAACAATGGCGTTGCTTTTTTTAGAAAGAAAACGCTCAATAGCTTTAAAAATATTTGTTTTCAGGTCAGAAAAATAACCTTTAAAAACATGCCCGTGAAAGGTATGTACGATCACCGGCACTTTGCAGTGATATGCTGCTAAACGGCCAACAGCGCCGGCTTTGCTGGCATGTGTATGTACAATGTCGGGCTTAAATTCTTTAATTATTTTTTTTATTTTTTTATAAGCATAATAATCCGATAAAGGATTGATGCTTCTTTTTAATTCATTTACAAGTATGGGTTTTAAACCAAGCGATTCAGGAATGTATAAAGAACTTTCTTCGCCGTCTTCTTCGGGACCTCCAATTAAAAGCGTTTCATATTCATCAGGCAGGTATTTGCTTAGGTAAGAAACGTTATAAGTAATGCCTCCCAGGTTAAAACGGTTAATTATACGTAATACTTTAGGCATTGTGTTTAATATATCCTTTAAAATTAGCCGGCCAATTTTTAAATACTATAAAATTTCCTTTTGCCTTGTAATTGAATACCTCACCGTTAAACACTAAACCTGTTTTATTTTTGCTCCCTGAAAACGGTTGGTTACAGGTGCCGGCAGTATACGGTTTTTGTAACCGCGAATGAACTAAGGTAAAATTATTAAATGCTTTATAGTCCTGATCGTCGGAGCCGTAGCGCTTTGACAAAACCAGTGTTTTTTGGTGGTCGTTAAACTTTTTTAACGATTTTTCGTCAAAATATAATATACCCGCTAAGCCGCACATTTTGTTTGTAAATATACTTGTTGAAATGTATAAATTATAATTATATTAGTTGTTTATTTTGAAGCTCTTAAAATATATATTTTTAGTTGTATTCTTTGTTGTTGCCGGCAATTTTTATTCGCAACAGTTGCGTTTCAAGCATATTACAAATGATGATGGATTAAGCACCAATTATGTAACCTCTATTATACAGGATGATAAAGGCTTTATGTGGTTTGGCACGCAGGATGGCTTAAATAAATACGATGGCCATAATTTTACAGTGCTAAAGAACGATCCTACCAATCAAAAATCACTTTCAAGTTCTGAAATTACCTGCATTAAACAGTTAAGGCCAGATCTGATAGCCGTTGGTACCCGCGATGGACTTAACTTTTTTAATCCTGTTACTTTAAAATTTACACGGTTAAATTCAGTAAAAGGCACCAATGTTAAGGTCAACTCTATTATACTTTTTGATAATGATAACATACTTTTAGGCACCGATGAAGGTTTGTTCTCGGTAAATATTGTAACCAAGGCATTTAAGAAATATGATTTTCCTATAGATGGCCAGGTTGTTATCAATTGCGTGAAAGAGGTTGATCATCGTTTTTTTATTGGCACAAAAGAAAAAGGTTTGTGGCTCTTAAAGGTAAATAAGCTCGACAGGATCAACTTTACCGTGCCTGATCATCTCAATTTTAAACTGAATGAATTAGAGGTTATTTCAAGCTTACAGGAATATGCCGGAAAAATATATATAGGCACAAACGGTTCAGGTATCTTTAAAGTTGATCTTGGAAGTTTTGATGTTGAAGATAAGATCGTTTTTACTTCTCTGGAAAATGCCAGTTTAAATTTTATCAATCATTTTGTTATTGAAGGCAACCGCTTATATGCCGGTACCAACTATGGCTTTGTGGTTTATAATTTATTAAATGGAAAGATCATTAATAATGAGAATAAAGACAATATCAATAACCTGTTTAAGATAAACGACAATATTATTAAATCGGTTTTTTTGGATGACCAGGGAAATGTTTGGCTTGGATCGCAATTAGGCGGTGTAAATATTTCTTTCTCACGATCTATAAAATTTCCCGACCTGCAGGATGATAAACAACACCAGTTTGAGAACCTGTATTCTTTTTACGAAACCAGGAACGGAGACAGGATCATTGGTGGCGAAAATGTTCTGGCATTCATCAATAAAAATAAAGAACTTACCGAGCACTCTAATATTTTAGGCGTAAACACCGCTTTATGTATTTACCAGGAAAGCGATAACGTTTTTTGGATAGGTACCTGGGGCATAGGCTTAATAAGGTTTGACAAATCTACAAAACAAACCAAAACACTTTTAAGTAACCAGTTTGGTGGCACTGTTATTTGCTTAAAGGGCGATAATAAAGGGAATTTATTTGTTGGTACTTTTGGTGATGGTTTATTCAGGGTTAATTTAAAAACTTTTGAAACCAAACATTTTGGAAATAAAGAAGGCCTATCCAACTTAAACATCAACACTATTTTTTCCGATTCCAAAGAGGGTGTGTGGGTAGGAACTTACGATGGCGGATTAATAAAACTAAAAGAATTTCCTCAGGGCGATAAGTTAGAGGTAGAAAGTATCTTTAAAAACGAAGGAAAGACAGAGAACATTGCTACGAATATTGTTTTTGGCGTGAATGAAGATAAAAGCGGCAACATTTGGGTGGCCACGTCTGCCGGTTTAAGTAAGCTATTACCCAATAAAACCTTTTATAATTTTTATGAAAAAGATGGCTTGCCAAATACCTATCTCTATTCCATCTTAAAAGACAGTGTGGATAATTTTTGGATGAGCTCTAATTATGGCATCGTTAAATTCAATCCCATTGGCAAAGAAAGCGACATCACATTTAAAAGCTACGGTATCAAAGATGGTTTGCTGAATAACGAATACAATGTTGGCGCTGCTTTTGTTTCCCCTTCCGGAACCATGTATTTTGGCGGCTCAAAAGGGTATAATGTTTTCAGGCCAACTATGATCAAAGATAATTTGCACGCACCGAATTCATTTATTATTGGCTACAAAAGAGGGGGTAAGGATGTAGCCGTAGACTCCTTTATTGCCTACAAAAAATATTTAAAACTAAGCTGGCGCGAAAATTATTTCCAGTTCGAGTTGGCAGCATCCGATTATACCGATCCGGGCAAAAATAAATTCAAATATAAGTTAGAAGGTTATGATAACGATTGGTCTACACCTACCAATGTGCGTTATGTTTCATATACCGAGCTGCCCGGTGGCGAGTATAAATTCCTGGTAAAATCAACCAATAACGATGGTATTTGGAATGAAACGCCTTTTGAGATCAATATTGAAGTAGTACCACCTTTCTGGAAAACAAAACTCTTTTACTTTTTCTTGATCATTTTTGCAGGGGGAAGTATTTATGCCTTTACTCAATACAGGACCAAAGCCATTAAAAAAGAGAACAAGGTGCTCGAGAACCGCGTTGCTGAACGAACACGCGAGCTGGAAGAAAAAAATAATGATATCACCAGCAGTATAACTTATGCTAAACGTATACAGGAGGCCATTCTCCCTTCTAAAGAACAGATCTTTAAAAAACTTGACAAGGCCTTTATCCTATACCAGCCAAAAGATATTGTGAGTGGCGATTTTTACTGGTTTGCCGAAAAAAATAACATAAAGATATTTGCTGTAGTAGATTGCACGGGGCATGGTGTGCCAGGAGCATTTATGAGTATGATCGGGCATAATTTACTGCACCAGATCGTATCAGAAAAAGGAATAACAGATCCGGCAGAGATTCTAAATAATTTACATAAAGGTGTTCAGGAAGCCTTAAGGCAAGGGCAAAACGAGATAAACACCAACGACGGTATGGATGTGTCTTTAATTGCTATTAATAACATTACTAAAGAAGTAAAATGGGCTGGGGCAAACAGGCCGCTCGTTACAATAGATAATACCGGCGAATTCTTAAAATACGACGGTAATAAATTCCCGGTAGGTGGTGCCCAGTTGGATATTAACAGGGTGTTCACAACCCAGAATATAGTGCTTAAAAATCCTGCCATGGCATACATGACCTCTGATGGTTATGCAGATCAGTTTGGCGGCGAGAAAGGCAAAAAATTCATGGTAAAACGCTTTCACGATCTCCTAAGTACAATACATTTAAAAAGCCCTGAAGAACAAAAAAGAGTGCTGCAACATAATTTTGATCGATGGAGGGAAAACCACGAGCAGGTAGATGATGTTTTGGTGGTGGGAATAGGAATTTAATGTTAAATTTGGAATTTAAAATAATTTATTATATTTGTCTATCCTTAAAAAGTAAACATGAAAAAAGTGTATAAAATAGTTTTAGTATTTAGCTGTACTTTATCATTATTTTTTGTTGGTTGCCATAAGAAAGAAACTGTTGAAGTGGATAATGAAACCCAATCATCAGTTGATAATGCGGTTGCCGATCAGGAATATATGGCCATTGTACCAGCCGTAAATAATCATGCTATTAATACCAAAGGAACAGGCGCAACTGCAAATGGAAGAGTATTATCTGTTTGTGATACTTTAAAATGGTTAAACAGAAGCGGATCTTATACTACAACGTATGCTTCAGGAAATACTACTTTTGCGAAAGCCGATACATTACTTGACTCATTAAATAACAGGCCAACTAAATACAGAAAAGCTCCTGTTTATGAATTAAACCTTACCAATGGTTGTTCACAATCATTTACAGACGGAAAAATACGTTCAGGTAAATGGATTGTTTATATGACCGGGCCGTTAAAATATGCTGGTAATCAGATGATCCTAAAATTGGTTAATCATTTAGCATCTGGGATTTCGTATTCTTGCGATAGCATAGTGGTTACAGTGGCTTCAACAAGTACTGTTAGCACTTCTTTCAATATCAAATTACTTAACGGCGTATGTCAAAGCCCTAACTGGAATATCAAGTACAATTTTGACAGGACATTTACCACGTATTCAAAAGGTAATCCATCCGGCGGTGACCCGGTTGCTGAAGTTACAGGTACTGCAAACGGTGTTAACCGTGCAGGTAAAAAGTTTGATGTGAACATCCCAGGCGGATCTCCTCTGGTTAAACATAAATCATGTCAGTTTATTGACAAAGGAATATTGGAACTTACCCCGGAAGGCTTTAAAACAAGAACCGTGGATTTCGGTAACGGTACTTGTGATGATGACGCCACATTTACAGTTAACGGAAGTACAGTAGCATTTAAATTAAAATAGCCTTGCTAGAGATTCCGATTAGCCACAAAATGGTAGATGTATTTGACATATATGACAAAATGGAGCGAAATAATATTTTGCTTTCATTTAAAGGCGAAATTACTTCAGACCTTTTAACGTCTATTCTCCAGATAATGGAGAATAAAATGGAAAATATGCAGGAAGAACCTAAAATGAAAAAGAAGGTTTACAATGTTCTTGTAGAATGCTTGCAAAACCTTTATCATCATTTGGATGATTCTTCTAATTTTACCGGGGACAATAACCGTTCGGCCATTTTCATGATCGGTAAACTGGATGGTAAATACTCTATTTTTACCGGAAATTATATTTTAAAAGAGAACATTAGCGGCTTAAAAAGACGTTTAGATGAGGTAAATTCTCTATCTAAAGAAGAACTAAAAGAATATTATAAACAAGTACTAAATAACGGCGAAATGTCGTTAAAAGGCGGGGGCGGATTAGGGATGATTGACATTGCCAGAAAAACTGGTGAAAAATTAGAGTACGATTTTTTGGAAATTGACAATAAAGTTTCTTTCTTTACACTCAATATAAAAGTATCACAACAAAATTAAAAAATACAATTATGGACAAATACGCTATCGAAGGCACACCAAAAACACCAAGTATCAGTTTTGACTTAAATGGTGGGATTCTAGAAATCAAAGGACGTTCAATTCCTGAAAATTCTATTGAATTTTACAAACCTTTAGTGGATGCATTAGATAAATACTCTAGCGCAGCAAAATCTGCTACAACTGTTAATGTACAGTTGGAATATTTTAATACATCGTCTTCAAAATGCATTTTAGATGTATTTAAAAAACTAGAAGGTATTAACAAAGGTGGTAGCGCTGTTACTATTAACTGGCATTATGAAGAGGATGATGAGGATATGTTGGAAGCTGGAGAAGACTACCAGGCCATCATCAATGTGCCATTTAAAATGGTAATGGTTAACGAATAATAGTTTTTTATTCAAAAATATATTACCCTGCCGGTTGGCGGGGTTTTTTTGTTATATGCCAGTGCCGTGTTTTTATTAAAAGATACATGTTCGCTATTCACCAATTACAGGTTGTTTTTTTACCAAAAACTCAACTACTTTCCGTATATTTGCTACCTTAAATTTTAAGTTAAATGACAAGTAAAATAGTAGAATTATTGGGCTCTAACGCCAACAATTTATTGAACCATACCTGCAAAACAATTTCTAAAGAACACATTCATTTACCCGGCAACGATTTTGTTGATCGTATGTTTGCACCATCTAACCGCAACCCACAGGTATTACGAAGCCTTAACCAGCTTTATAATACCGGCCGTTTAGCGGGCACAGGTTACATGAGCATTTTACCGGTAGATCAAGGTATTGAGCACAGCGCAGGAGCGAGTTTTGCTCCAAACCCTATCTATTTTGACAGTGAGAACATTGTAAAACTGGCTATTGAAGGCGGTTGCAATGCCGTAGCATCAACATATGGCGTGCTGGCCTCGGTGTCAAGAAAATATGCCCATAAAATACCTTTTATCGTTAAGATCAATCATAACGAATTTTTATCGTACCCGAATAAATTTGACCAGATCATGTTTGGCTCTGTTGAAGAAGCATGGAACATGGGCGCTGTAGCGGTTGGCGCTACCATTTATTTTGGATCGCCTGAATCTTCGCGCCAGATCGTAGAAGTGGCCGCTGCTTTTGAAAGAGCACACGAATTAGGAATGGCAACCATTCTGTGGTGCTATACCCGTAACAATGCCTTCAAAAAAGATGGTGTAGATTATCATACGGCTGCCGATCTGTCTTCACAGGCAAATCATTTGGGCGTAACCATCCAGGCAGATATCATTAAACAAAAATTATCCGATAAAAATGGCGGGTACAACGCTATTAACTTTGGTAAAACACATCCAAAAGTATATTCAGAATTAACTACCGATCATCCGATCGATCTTTGCCGTTACCAGGTTGCCAATTGTTATATGGGCCGTTTTGGCTTAATTAACAGTGGTGGCGAAAGTAAAGGAGCAACAGATCTTGGCGAAGCTGTAACAACGGCGGTTATTAATAAAAGAGCAGGTGGCCAGGGTCTTATCAGCGGCCGTAAAGCATTCCAAAAACCAATTGCAGAAGGCGTTCAATTATTGAATACCATACAAGATGTGTATTTGGATAAATCTATAACTATTGCATAAGAAATGTTGAATGAAAAATTATGAATGTTGAATTAAAGACATTTATAATTTATAATTTATAATTTATAATTCTCAAAAGATGGGTTGGTTTAAAAGATTAAAAGAAGGTATTACTACTTCTACAAAAGAAAAGAAGGAAACCCCTGAAGGCCTTTGGTACAAATGTCCGTCGTGTAAAAAAATAAATACTGCACAAGAGCATGCCGCTAATAAATATGTTTGTACAGAATGCGGGCATCACGAAAGAATAGGAAGTAAAGAGTATTTTGAAGTTATTTTTGACAACAATCAATTTACCGAATTAAATGAAAACCTTGTAAGCGGCGACCCGCTTGAGTTTTCGGATACAAAAAAATATACAGACAGGTTAACCGATACCATTAAAAAAACCGGCTTAAAAGATGCTTTAAGAAGCGCTTACGGAAAAGTTAACGGTAACGATCTTGTTATTTGTTGTATGGACTTCGGTTTTATAGGCGGCAGTATGGGAAGCGTTGTGGGCGAAAAAATTGCGCGTGCTATTGATTATTGCCTTAAAACAAAAACACCATTATTGATCATTTCAAAAAGTGGTGGCGCGCGTATGATGGAAGCTGCTTTTTCTTTAATGCAAATGGCAAAAACATCAGCAAAGTTAAGTCAGCTGGCTAAAGCCCAGATCCCTTATATCTCGTTATTGACAGATCCTACAACCGGTGGTGTTACTGCCAGTTACGCCATGTTAGGCGATCTTAATATTGCAGAGCCCGGCTCGCTTATTGGTTTTGCCGGCCCGCGCGTTGTAAAAGAAACCATTGGTAAAGATCTTCCAAAAGGATTTCAAACAGCTGAGTTTGTTTTAGAACACGGGTTTCTTGACAAAATTGTGCCTCGTACCGAATTAAAAGAAAAACTTGGTACACTGCTGAGCCTGTTCAAAAATTAGAACAGATCTTTTGTAACACATTTCCAGATCCCAAAGGCTGTTTAGGCCTTTGGGATTTTTGTTTTTCACTCAGTCAACCCCTTCATTCACTCTATTTAACTGGTTTTTAACGATTTACATTAATGTAAATACCCAACTTTTCGCTACCTTTCCTCGTATAATATATAGAGAAATTCTATTCATGAACATTCAGCCGGAACTTATAGCAAAGTGCATAAAGCAGGACCGAAGAGGTGAATATGAATTGTATAAACTTTCGTACAGTTACTTAATGAGTATTTGTATGAGGTATAATAAAGATAAAGACACAGCTTCTGAAATCCTGAATATGGGTTTTATGAAGATCTTAAAGAATATCTCCGCTTATAATCCCGAAATTCCTTTTAAAGTTTGGATCCGTAGAATTATGGTAAATACTTTAATTGATGAATACAGAAAACAAAAACGCGAAAAAGAGCGCGTTACCTATGTTGAAGAATATTACGATTCATCTGATTATGCAGAGGTGAACGATGCGTTAAGTAATATTAGCTGCAAACAAATTTACGACGAGATAAATAAATTACCACAGGCTACAAAGCAGGTGTTTAACTTATATGTAATAGATGGTTACTCGCACAAAGAAGTGGGCGAAATGCTTGGCATTAGCGAAGGAACCTCTAAGTGGCATTTAAATGCCGCCAGAGAAAAATTAAAAGAACAAATTGGAAAAAATATATTAATTAGAGTGTAAAAAAAATGAACCAGGAACAAAAGTTTGATAAGATTATCAAGAAAAAAGTAGATGAGGCCGAATTTCCTTTTGATGAGCAAAACTGGAATAAGCTGAGTATGCAGTTAGATGCTGAAAGAAGGCTTGCTGCCAGTAAAGGCTGGGGCAAATTCCTGTTTTTAGGATTGCTGTTCCTTGGTATCACTTCTGCAAGTATTGCACTTTATAAGATCCAGGGCCCTATGGGTTTTAAAGATAAATTAGCAGGCAATATTACATCAAACGTTAATGGTACATCTACACAAGCTCATGGTGTAAATGAAAATAAAACTTCAATTACCAATTCACAAAATAAATTACTGGCTTTAAATGATAAAAATAATACAACTTCAGAAACCGTAAATGATGCAACAACAACATCTAATGTAACATCAGCAATTAGTTTAGCTTCCGATGCCTCGAATAATGTATTAACCAGCAATGGTTCGGCTAGCGAAAAAAATAATAAAACAGTATCATCCGGTGAAATAAACGTTAACGCGACTTCGAATCAAAAAAATAATTCTGAAAAAACGGCAAAATACAATTCTTCGGCAAAAGCTATAAACCATATGGCTAAAAACAACCTTTCCGGATCAAAAGAAAGTGAGGCAAACAATGGCGAAGCAAATGGTATGGTGTCTCCGGATAAAACATACAGCGGCCTTGCAGGCGGCATTAGTTTAGAGCATAATGTGCTTGACAGGATCGATGCAAGGATCCCCGTTTCGTTTTCAAACAGGAATGTAAAATTAGGCGCCCTGAAAATACCTAACTGGTACGAAGAAGATTATCACAAAATCGGTAAGAAAAGACTTAGTTTCTTAAATGCTGAGGCTGGTGGTGCATTTATGACCGGCTGGGATTCTAAAGCAGGTAAAGATGGCAGAGGCCTAAATTGGTATGCAGGCGTAAATTATGGTAAATTCATTAACAGAAAAATCGGATTTAGCGTTGGTGCCCAATGTTATAATATTGGTAACATTAAGCAACCGTTTTACGAAAGTTCTAAATCTGTTTATGGCCTTGGATCAACATCCAGCAATACTGTTATCACAACACAATCTCTTTCCTATTTTTCTGTACCCGTTAAATTTTATTATGCTATTAAACCGGCCCACCAGGTTGGGGTAGGGGTTAACTCAAGCTTTTTATTCAGCTCAAATAACATTATAGAAACTTACCGGTTAACTGATAACATCAGGTCAAACGAATCAAAAGTAAAAACTTCGGGTATTTACGAGGGTGTTAGGTTAAACAATATTTTAGTATCGGCTTTTTATAAGGTAAAAATAAATAAACGCATGTTTGTTAACGCCGAGGCTGTTTATGGCCTGCGCGATATATTTAAAAATACCAACACGAATAATTATATACAAAAACCTTTAGGATTTAGATTAGGATTACAATATACTTTATTTGAGAAATAAGAATTTATGAAGATACATGTACTGTTTATTTTATTTATTGCATTAATTTTTAACGCCTGCAATAAAAAATCCCTTCCTCCAAAAGATGAAGAGCCCGAACCGGTATTTTATGCTAAGTGCAATGCCGGAGGTTTTTCTGTAGATATAGAAGCGGGTGTAAATGCTTATTACATGAAATCGTCTTACTACCAGGATTCAAACTCAGTTTATGTATTTAAAGGAGAGCTAAAACAAAAAGAGTGTTCGGGCAATTGCGGCTTTGGCTTAACCATTTTGATAAATGATTATAAAGTTTCATCGGCAAACTCACAAATGTATATTGATAGCACGCTGGCATTGGCTTCTTATCAGTATAATGATGGTAACCTTTTACCGCTAAAATATATCGGCAATTTTACTTCAGCTCAAACGTCACAATACGGTACCTGCAACTGGCTGTTTAGCGATGGCGGCACAGGCAGCACCACTAACTGCACCAGGAGCCTGAAGACAAATACAACGTATACCGCTTCTTTAACTACAAATAGTGCTCAGTTCGGTTCTATTACTCACAGCAATGTTTACCGTATTGGTAATCCGGTTCAAACAAATATTACGGCAGTTAGAATAAACCCTTTAACCGCTTTTTATTATAAATTCTCAACGCCCAATTTAACCGGCACGGCGCCTTTTACTTACTTCTGGGATTTTGGAGATGGTTACAAATCGCCCGACGCCTCTCCAACGCATGAATATATTGTTTCTAATGTTTATACCGCAAAATTAACTGTTATAGATGCCAATCACGATACATGCGTATCTTATTACCAGGTACCGGCATTTAACGGCTCTTTTGGTCAATCTAATTTTATGGCATTTTTTACACCTGTGTTAAATACAGATGCGCTTTCAGCTATTTCTATACAGGTTAACGATCCAAAAGGTAAGGTATATTCATTATCACAAAATAACCAACCCTCTAATAGTAAATTTGAAATTGTTTCGGTAGAAGATTACAAGGCCAGTGACAGCAACCAGTTATTGAAAAAGGTTAAGATCAGGTTTAGCTGCACGGTTTATAACGGCACCGAAGCTCTTGATGTTAAAGATGGAGAGGCCGTAATTGCAATTGCATACAAATAATAAAATTTTTGACCCAACCTTTTAATAATGCCCAGCGTATTTAAAGGAAGGATAACAATTTTGCTGGTTCTGTGTTAAGTTCTGTGTTTAAAGAGTACGATCCCTTCTGCTTTGTGTTTGCAGAAGGGATTTTTTTTATGATGGAAAATTGTTAGTTTTGTAAGGTATGAAAGTGTTAAAAAAACTGGTTCCGGCTATTTTTTTGTTAATTATTGGTTTAATAGCTTTTCGTTTTTTATGCTTTACCGCTTACCTCGAATTTCAAAAGGCGGATTTCAGAACACAGTTAATTAACAGCAAAGAAGCACATGTGCTGCAATTAAAATTTAAAGCCGGCGATATATTTAATGATAAAGATGGTTACGAGTGGAAAGAGAATAATAACGAGCTGGTTATTAATGGCAATTATTACGAAGTTGTTTCTGTAACAAAGGTAAAAGATACGTACACCGTTAAAATTATTTCTGATGCGGCAGAAGACACTCTTTTTCAAACTTATTTTAGTTTGAATAATGATGTTAATAAGGGGTATACCGATCTTATTAAATTGCTTTTAGATCTGAATTGTATTGATGAGAATTATTACGATCTGCTAAACCACGATCTTACCAGATCACACTCAAAAATCTATGCCAGTATTCAATTTATTGAATCAAGTCATTTTTTAAAGCAGATCAAACCTCCACAATTAGCTTAAATTTTTTCTTTTTAAGTTTTAATTCATACTTACAGTAATCACGTTACAACCTTTTTATACCTGAAGGTGTAATTTATTTATATTAAACAACAAACAAATAAAATAAAAAATGAAAACAAAAATTATCCAAATTGTAACTGTCGCATTACTTGCAACAGCTGTACTTCCATCGTGTAGCAAATACCCCGATGGACCAAAATTTAGTCTATTAACAAAAAAACAACGTCTTACCGGCGATTGGACCATTGAGTCGGTAACGTTTAACGGAAACGACCAAACTGCGCTATATAAAACATTGGTTGGCGAAAATTATGTTCTTGATATTGAAAAAGACGGTAAATATAAAGTAAGTGGCAATGCGCCTGATGACGGAACCTGGAAACTTGGCGAAGATAAGGACGACGTTTATTTTACTTCAAGCAAGCCTGGCGCAACCGAGCAATCAAATAAAATATTGCGCTTAAAATCAAAAGAGCTTTGGTTAAAAAGCACGGCATCTAACGGCGATGCTACAATAGTTAAATACAAACAATAAAATGTAACAGAGGTTATTCATTGATTTGGATAACCTCTTTTTTTATGCCTCACACTTTAAAAATAATATTTGTTTTTAGCGTAATTTGTTTTGCAGGCAATACTATAGCGCAGGGTAAATTAACAGGAACGGTAACAGGTATGGATAATAAACCCCTGGCTAACGTTATTGTTAACATACCATCGCTTAACCTGCAGGCAGAAACAGATAGTGTTGGAGCTTTTGGGTTTAATAATATTTTAAAGGGCTATTACCAGGTACAGGTTATTAAGTTCGGGTTTACGCAGGTTACAAACGTTATTTGGGTTAACGATTCAGTTATAACCAAAAACTTTCAGTTAAAAGAAGATCCTAATTACCTTAATGAAATTGTAATTTACGGTAACCAGGAATCAAAAAAATCAGAAACAGCAAATACCATTGATGTTTTGGATACCAAAACCATGCGAGAGCTTGGCGCCTTATCCCTAAGCGATGGCATTGCCAAATTACCGGGGGTTAATCAACTTAGTACCGGCGCAGGAATATCCAAACCTGTAATAAGAGGTTTATTTGGTAATCGCATACAAACAGTGTTATTGGGTATGCGTTTTGATAACCAGCAATGGCAGGATGAACACGGTTTGGGCCTTTCAGATATCGGAGTAGATAAGATAGAGATCATTAAAGGGCCATCGTCTTTATTCTATGGCAGCGAAGCAATGGGTGGTGTACTAAATATCATTAACGAAAAAAATGCGCCGGTTGGTAAAACGCAGGCAGATATTTCTTCGCGTTTTTTTTCTAATACCTATGGTTATGCTGTTGATGCCGGTGTTAAACACAGTACACAAAAATTAAACTGGAAGATAAGACTGGGAACCGAATCGCATGCCGATTACAGTGATGGAAATAATAACCGTATTTTAAATTCGAGGTTTGGCGGTTATGTTGCCAAGGCTTCTTTGGGCTTTAATCGTAAACGCTGGATAAATGAGAACAACTACCAGTTTTCGCTTAATAATTTTGGCTTTTTAATGGATGCTTACCAGGTGTTTGATAAGCCTGATGATCGCCTGTCGCGGAGTTTTGAGCGCCCGCATCATACAGTGCTCATCAACATGTTTACCACACAAAATACCTTTTTGCTAAATGCGTCAAAATTAAAAGTAGATCTTGGTTTTCATTCTAACAATAGGCAGGAACAGGAAGGAGCAGGAGGTATAAGCCTGGATATGATACTGAATACATTTACCGGTTTAATTAACTGGACAAAAGATTTTAATGAAACCACCCAGCTTGTGATCGGCTCACAGAATCAATTTCAAACTAATTTAAATGTTGGGTCGCGTATTATTGTACCCAACGCCAATTTGTTTGAATCATCAGTGTTTACCTATTTGAAAAAACATCTAAAATATATTGTTTTTGAAGGCGGTGTAAGATATGATTATAAAAATATTACTACTTTGCCAACAGGCGTTTTAAATTCCGGCAGTCCGTACGATCCCGGAACAAATATCATACCCGTAAATAAGAACTATAATACGGTTAATGCGGCGCTTGGGATGAGTATTTTTGATACTAAACATGTTAACGTTAAGTTAAATGCCTCGTCGGGTTATCGCGGGCCTAATCTTGCAGAGCTTTCATCAAACGGCTTGCACGAAGGGAGTTTGCGTTATGAATTAGGTAACGTTGATCTTAAGGTTGAACAAAATGTTTGTGCAGATATTTATGCGGAATATTATACAAGGCATTTTACACTTTTTGGAACCGCTTACATCAACCACTTTTTTAATTACATTTATTTGCAGCCAAGTAACGATGATTACTTAGGTTTCAGGATCTACAACTATATTCAAAAAGATGCTACGATACAGGGTGCAGAAGGTGGTGTAAATATTCATCCGGGTAATTTAAAGTTTTTAAATCTTCAGTCTACGTACTCTGGTATTGTTGGGCAAACCAACGCGCATGAATATTTGCCATTTATACCGGCACAAAAAATAAATAACGAACTTAAATTAAAAGCAAGCGAATTGGGCAAGTTAAATAATTCTTTTATTATGGTTGGTTATACTTACGTGTGGGCCCAAAATACACCTAATCAGTTTGAAACCAGTACACCTGCTTACGATCTGGTTAATGCGGGCATGGGAACGGAATTGCGTGGTAAGAAAAATAATTTTATCATTTCGCTTGTAGGCACCAACTTATTAAACAAGGCTTACTACGATCATCTTTCGCGTTTTAAATATTTTGGCATTTATAATATAGGCAGATCGGTTTCACTTAATTTAAAATTTCAATTTAATTAAATATACCATGAAAAAACTAACACTTATCTCGTTAACTATTTTGTTTTTAATTGCCGCACTATCCTGCAAAAAGAAAAAGAAAGACGCGCATGTGCCGCCTGATGTGGTTTTTAAAACCGGTGGTATTTATACAAGTGGCGATAGAACACTGAATAAAAAAGATACCATAACTGTTGGCATTATTGCTACAAAAACAGAAGATGATCTTAAATCATACAATGTTTCATATGCATACGATGGTAATGCTACCAGCACCACATTTTATAATTATGTACTTAGCTCCGGCGAGGCAAATGGTTATTCTCACGATGTGCAGATCATAGCCAGGAACCAGGCCGGTAGCGAAAAATGGATATTTAGTATTGTTGACAGGGACGGAAACCTTACCCAAAAAACAATTAATTTAACTGTTCATTAAGCTACCGCATTTGAAGGCAGTTGAGTAATAAATATTTCTTATATTTATTATCCAAATCAAATTTATGCTTTCTGAGAACGAACAAAAACAGGAATCTGTTAATATTATTCAATTTATACAAAAGCACAAAAAGCGGTTAATGCTTTATCCGTTCATTGCTATTGTATTATCAGTTATAATTACTTTTTTTATCCCGAAACAATACGCTTCTTCCGGCATTGTGTTTCCGCCAGATCATCCAAGCCTCGACAATAATATTTCAAATCCTAATTTTGGGTATGATATTGAGGCTGATCGCTTATTGCAGATCTTTCAATCTAATACCGTGATGGATTCTGTATCCAAAAAGTTTAATTTATTTGATTATTACGAATTGGATAGAGAAGATCTGGATTGGCATGATAAATTGATGAAAGAATATAAAGGCGATATTCAGTTTGAAAGAACAGCTTATATGTCCATAATAGTATCGGCGCAAACAAAAAAACCCGAAATGTCTGCAAGCATTGTAAATTATATTATAAATATGGCTAACCGGGTTCGCGAAAGGTTATACAAACAAAACATTTTAATGGCATACAATAAAGCAGAATCAGATTTTATAGTGCAAAAACACATAACAGATTCTATGCTTGTTAAATTAAAAAAAGATATAGAAAGCCTCCATATAAGTGGTTTGGTTTTATTGGCTCCCAGTGCGCATTTAAATTTTGACTACGTTTCTAAAGTCAACTCTGAGTTGCCTGAAAACGTTAATCTTGGCGAAAATGTATTAAAATACCGTCATCAACTCGACAGGCAAAATGATTTTGAAGGTAAATTTATCAGGGTAAAAAAAATGATGGAAGACCCGGTACCGGGGATTTATGTGTTGGATAAGGCAATACCTTCATTTAAAAAAGTATCGCCGTCTTTCACCATAAATGCATTAGTAAGCGCATTTATTACTTTATTGATTACAACCATTGTATTGATATTAAAAAAGAAATAACGGGCTGTGATCGCGAGATTAAAAAATTATACTTTTTCTAAAACAGGTTTTGAGTTTTACCTGCTCGGTATTTTTTTATTGTTGCTTGGCTTTAATTATTTTTTAGATGGCAACGACCCTAAATTTATTATTGTTGTAATGACATTGGTGGCCTTTGCTGCCATTGTATTATTGGTTTATAAGAAAGAATACCTGCTTTATATTCTAAGTTTTTCGGTGCCATTAACTATTCCTATTACCATCTTTAATGGTTCAAATGTCAATTTCCCTTCCGAACTTATTTGCGTTTTTTTATCGGCCTATTTTTGTTTTAGATTATGCATTGGTTACAAGGTAGAAAAAGCTTTCTTAAAACATCCCGTAACGCTTCTTTTGATATTCGATCTCATTTGGCTGTTAATTACCAGCTATCAAAGCTCCATGCCTGATGTTTCTTATAAAAGATTTATCATTCGGTTAATTTATGTTTTAACCTATTATGTGTTTTTTTATGAGCTATTTAAAATAAATCAAAAAAATATTATTTTAATATTTCTTATTCAATGCATCGGTTTAATATGGCCAATCTTAGTCACTATGGATCATCATAAGGACTATGGTTTTTCTACAGGAAGCGCTAACATGGCCAGCCAGCCGTTTTATAACGATCATACTATCTATGGAGCAGCACTGGTGTTTTTTATTCCTTTTTTAATCTATAATGCCTTTTACAAAAACCGTAAATTGTTTTTCAGGTTATTTTATATTGGTTTAGTATTGGGGTTTATGGTGGCAGCGTATCTTTCTTTTTCAAGGGCTGCATTGGCAAGCCTTTTAATAGCCGGGCTTGTTTTTGTGATCATAAAATTAAAGATCAAAGCAACATTTATTATTATCAGTAGTTTGGTATTTCTTGGAACTTTGTTTATTTTAAGGGATAATGTTTCAGATTATCTTAACAGGTCAAAATCGGTAAGTCAAAAAAACGATCTTGGAATGCATTTTAAGTCGGTTACCAATGTAAAAACAGATGTGTCGAATACAGAGCGCATTAACAGGTGGAAATGTGCCTGGAAAATGTTTAAAGTAAAACCTGTTTTTGGTTTTGGTCCGGGAACTTACCAGTTTTTTTATGGGCAATTCCAGGTAAGAAAAGATATGACACAAATTAGCACTTTTCAGGGCGATAAAGGGCACGCACATTCGGAGTATCTTGGTTATCTTAGTGAGACCGGCCTTTTTGGGTTTATTAATTTTCTTTTACTGGTAGTTATTGTTTGTTTTAAAGCGATCAGGGTAATAAATACAACTCATAACACCCACACCAGAAATATTTGCCTTTTTGTATTTCTTGGTCTGATAACCTATTTTATTCATGGTCTTTTTAATGGATTTATAGAGAGCGATAAAATTGCGATGCCTGTATTTGTATCCATTGCTGCTGTTGTAAGTATGGATATTTCTAATAAGGGTAAAACATCAGCGGAAGTTTTAAATACAGCGCTGTAAAAATTATAATTTTTTAAGAGAGACTTACATTTTTATCTTATTAAACATTAGTATATTTAAATTATGTCTGATTTTGATCTTAACCAAAAAATAATTTTAGAGGATGAACAGGTAATGTTACGTCCGCTTGAAGCAAGCGACCTCAATAATCTTTTGCCTTTTTCGTTAAACGAACCAGAGATATGGAAATACTCTTTGGCACAGGCCGGTGGAGGGGAGGCAAATATGAAACATTACATCGACATTGCTTTGGAAGCACGTAATGCAAAAAAAGAATATCCTTTTATAGTATTCGATAAAAAACAAAATGCTTATGCCGGCAGCACCCGTTTTTACGATATTCAGCTAGCACAGGATGCGCTGCAACTGGGTTATACCTGGTACGGTAAAAAATTTCAGGGCACTGGCTTAAACAAACATTGTAAATTTCTTTTATTGCAATTTGCTTTTGAAACAATGGGTATGCAACGTGTAGAGTTCAGGGCCGATAACAGTAATGAAAAAAGTATTGCAGCAATGAAAAGTATTGGTTGCACGGTTGAAGGTGTTATTCGTAGCAGTATGTATAATTTAAATGGCAGCCGCCGCGATAGTATTATTTTAAGTATTCTCAGAAACGAGTGGTTTGACTTTGTAAAAGAGAATTTAAAGAAGAAGTTATAGTTAATGGATCCAAAACAGCAATTAATTGAAGCGGAAGAGAAGGCACTGGATCTTTTTAATGCTGTTAAACAGCGTGGCTTAATTGTACCCGGTAAATCTGAACATGAACTAAATAAAGAGATCTTTGATCTTGCTTTTGATCTGTTCGGAATAAAAAAATACTGGCATAAACGTATTGTGAGATCTGGTAAAAATACGCTTTGCCCTTATAAAGAAAATCCGCCCGATCTTATCCTTCAGCCAGACGATATTCTTTTTTTTGATTTTGGACCCGTATTTGAGAATTGGGAAGCTGATATTGGAAAAACATATGTTATTGGCAATAATGCAGATAAAATAAAATTGCAGTCAGATGTTGAACAAGCCTGGCACGAAGGGAAGGAATTTTATTTAAAAAATAAGACAATGCTTACCGGTGCAGGGTTTTATAATTATACAAAAGAGCTTGCAAAAAAATACGGTTGGCATTTTGGCAATATCCATTGCGGGCACTTGATAGGAAACTTTCCGCACGAAAAAATTATTGGCGATGAAACAATTAATTATATTCACCCTGATAATACCAGTTTAATGAGCGAAAAGGATGGGAATGGAAACGAAAGGTTCTGGATCTACGAGATCCATTTTGTAGATGCTCAAAAACAGATTGGCGGGTTTTTTGAACAATTTTTAAATTAGCATATTAATGAGATCTATAAATAAAATAATTGCTGTTACACTTTTCTTTGCGTTAACTTCGTTTAGTGTAAACAAATATATCTTTAACAGGGCCTTAATCGTTTCTTGCGATAGTATTCCACCATTAAATAAAAGTATAATTGCATTTGTAAAAACCAAGATCGGTAAAAAGGTTGGTAAAGGCGAGTGTTGGGATGTTGCCGCGGAGGCTTTAAATTCTGTAAATGCCAAATGGGATGGATCTTATAAATTTGGCAAGGAGGTTAATTATAAGAAAGATTGTGTTTTTCCCGGAGATATTATGCAGTTTGAAGGGGTAACTTTAAAATACCAGGTGGGTTCAAAAATATATATGGAACAGTTGCAACATCACACGGCTGTTATTTACGAGGTAAAGGGAAAAGAAGAATTGGTAATGGCCGATCAAAACACGGGCCGCTCTGGTAAAAAAGTAGGTTTAAGTCCGTTTAATTTTGCCGATATGACCAAAGGTAAATTTAAGATCTTCAGGCCAACACTGTAATTTTTAAATCACATAGACACATAGTTTTCTTTGTATTTAGGGTTCAAATAAGTTAAACAAAGTGTTTTCTTCGCATGCGAAGAAAACTTTGTGTCCCTTTTCAGCGTTTAGACTTTACTACATTCTATGTTTCTATGTGGTTAAATTATTTTCGTTAGTTAACAACAACAGTTCAAACAGCTCTTTTTGCTCAATCTCTCTCACTTCCCCGGGCTTCATGTCTCCAAGTTCCAGGTTCTCAATTTTAGTACGTATTAAACGTTTACAATCATGCCTTACTGCGGCGCACATTTTTCTTATCTGCCTGTTCTTGCCTTCCATTAAAACAAATTCCAGCCACGATTGCGGTAATTCTTCCCTGAATGCGTGCGCACGCTCCGGCAGATCTTTTGGTTTTTCGATCACATTTACTTCGCAGGGTAGTGTAACATAATTCCCTTTTCGCTTTACTATAATTTCAATACCATTGCGTAATTTGTTCAGGGCCTCTTCGCCAATTTTTTTTTCTACCTGTACAATATAATTGCGTTTGTGCTTCCTGTCAGGGTGCAATAAGCGCTTGGTTATAGATTTATCTGTTGTTAATATCAGTAATCCTTCACTGTCGTCATCCAGGCGGCCAACAGCGTTTGTACCTTCCGGAAAATCAAAGTCCAGTTCTCCCAATTTTCTTTGATCATATGGGCTTACAAACTGCGATATCATTTTGTAAGGCTTGTAAACTATAAAGTAGCGGTTCAAATATTTTGATTTTGAATGCAAAAGTACTATTAAATCATAAATATTTTCTTATCTTTATTTCTATAAATCATTTATGAAAAAGACTTTTATTTTATTTGCGCTTTTATGCGGCATTTCATCTTTATTTAGCCAAAACGACACATTACATTGGTCTGCAGCAAAACAATTAACCTGGAGTGATTTTAAAGGCGAAGTGCCTGATACAGCAAACACCGAAGGATACGCAGATGTTGAAATAGTGGCAAGCAGTAAAAATGCGGCTAAATATTCTTTTTCAAATACCTATGTTGTCACTATTTTGGATCGTCGCAAATCCTGGGTAAAACCTACAATGGATTCGGAGATGTTTTTAAAATATTTCCAGGTAATGTTTGATATTGGCGAGTTGTATAGCCGTAAATTAAGGAAATCTATTAAAGAAATTAAACTTGATCCATACCCCGTTACATTTGAAGAAAAAATTAAAGCGGCACAAATAGGCCAAATGGATAGGATCAAACAATTTAAAAAAGAATCTAAGGGAGGTACATTTGAAGCAGCGATAACACGTTGGTATGATAATGTAAAAGCAGAGTTAACAGAACTAGATGTATTTAAACAGGATCCTGCAAAAACAGCTAAATAATGGCGCACGAGCTGATCTTAAAAAATATTTCAAAACACATTGCACTAAATAACACCGAACAGGGGTATTTCGTTTCATTACTGGGTTCAAAAAAAATTAAAGCCAAACAATTTTTGCTTAAAGCTGGCGATATCTGTAAAGAATCGGCTTTTGTAACTATGGGTTGCTTAAGGGGATATACTGTAGATAAAGAAGGTGTGGAACACATTCTTACATTTGCGCCGCAAGACTGGTGGATAGGAGATATGTACAGCATGTTATCTCAAAAACCGGGCAATTTAAATATTGAAGCCATGGTAGATACTGAAGTAACACTTCTTTCTAAAAAAGACCAGGAAACCTTATACGATAAAGTCCCAAAGTTTGAACGTTTTTTTCGCATTATTACCGAAAAATCTTTGGTAGCCTACCAGCAACGCTTAATGGATAATTTGAGTCTTACTGCACAAGAACGTTATTTAAAATTTTGCACCACTTACCCTGCAATCATCAATACGATCCCTCAAAAACAAGTAGCCGCTTATATTGGCGTTACACCCGAGTTTTTAAGTAAGCTAAAAGCCAAGTATTTAAAGTCTCATTAGTTGATGGAACACTGATTTGACGGATTATACCGGTTTACACAGATAAAAGATCAGTGCAAATCTGTTCCATCCGCGTCATCTGTGTTCTATCCTGTGACGTATATTTCTTAACCTAGATTAAGAACATTTCATTGTTCTGTTTGTACCTTTGATATAGAATTAAAGCACATACAATGGACAGAAAAGATTTCTTAAAAAAAGGGTTGCTTGGCACAGGAATGTTTGTTGCCGCCAATTCATTCGGTAATGTTATTAAAAATGATATTGACGAATTAAAAGAACTTGAGGTATTAGGTTTTAATCATATCCCAAACACAAATTCAAAAATTATGGAAAATTCAATCTTGCACAAAGCAGAAACCCGTGGTGATGCTGATCATGGATGGTTACACAGTAAACATACTTTTAGTTTTGCAAACTATTATAACCCCGAACGTATGCACTTTGGTGTACTACGCGTTTTAAACGACGATACCGTTAGTGGTGGCATGGGTTTTGGAACGCACCCGCATGATAATATGGAAATTATAAGCATTCCATTAGAAGGCGATCTTGAACATAAAGATAGCATGGGCAATGTGGCTGTTATTAAAAACGGCGACATCCAGGTAATGAGTGCCGGCACAGGTATTAAACACAGCGAATACAATAAAAGTAAAGATAACGCTGTAAAATTTTTACAGATCTGGGTGTTTCCAAACAAAAAAAATGTAACGCCCCGATACGACCAGATAACACTTAACGAGGCAGACCGTCATAATAAATTACAACAGATCTTATCACCAAATGCTGATGATGCCGGAGTGTGGATCTATCAAAACGCCTGGTTTCATTTAGGCAAATTTGATAAAGGGTTCTCTAAAGATTATAACTTAAAATTAAAGGGTAATGGTATTTATATTTTTAATTTAAAAGGCGATCTTGAAGTAAATGGCCAGTTGTTGAATTCGCGCGATGGGTTTGGTATTTGGGATGTTGATAAAATTACCCTGAATGCAAAATCGGACGCAGAATTCCTGATCATGGAAGTTCCAATGACAGTTTAAAAAATAAATCAAATAAAAAATAAAGAATATGAACACAACAAAATGGGTGTTAGACCCAGCGCATAGCGACGTAAGCTTCAAAATAAAACACATGATGATCTCTCACGTTACAGGCCATTTCGGTAATTTTAATGTTACTGCAGAAACTGAAGGTGATGATTTTTCAAAGTCAAAAGTTTCTTTTACTGCCGATGTTAATTCTATCAATACCAAAAACGAACAACGTGACGGGCATTTAAAGTCAGGCGATTTTTTTGACGCCGGAAAATACCCGCAAATAAAATTTGAGGCCATTAAAGTGAATAAAGTTTCTGACGATGAGTTTTCAGTGGATGGCAACTTAACTATTCGTGATGTTACCAAACCTGTAAAATTAAAAGCGGAGTTTGGCGGCATAGCAAAAGACCCTTACGGAAATATTAAAGCAGGTTTTACAGTAGAAGGAAAAATTAACCGTAAAGATTTTGGTTTGACCTGGAACGCGGTTACAGAAGCCGGAGGTGTGATGGTTGGCGAAGATTTAAAGATCCATTCCGAGATCCAATTGGTAAAACAACCTTGATCGGAACTTATAAAAGCTATATTTGCCTATAAACTAAATAACGCATGAAAATAATAGCCTTTGGTGGAAGTAACAGTAAACAATCTATCAATAAAAAATTGGCCACTTACGCTGCAAAACAATTTAAAAATGCAGAGGTGGAAATATTGGACCTTAATGATTTTGAATTACCATTATTTAGTGTTGATATTGAAAAAACGTTAGGACAGCCAAAATTAGCGCATGCTTTTATTGATAAAATGAAGTCGGCAGATCTTTTGGTTGTTTCCATGGCCGAAAATAACAGGAATTATTCTGCTGCCTTTAAAAATATAACCGATTGGGCATCGCGTATAGACGTGAACATATTCCAGGGTAAACCTATGCTACTTATGGCCACATCTACCGGGGCAAGAGGAGGGGCAAGTGTACTCGAAATATCTGAAAAATATTTTCCGCGATTTGGTGCCAGGATCCTGCAAACATTTTCATTACCAAGTTTTGATGAGAATTTTAAAGACGATAAAATAATAAATACAGATCTCGATAAGAAATTAAAAGAAATAATAGAAAGGATACAAAATGAACAATTATAGAAAAATCAGATCGATACACAACGCACCCGAAACAAGAATGGGGCCCGCCATTATACGCCAGGCGTTCCCATTGCAGGGTATGCAACAGGTCGATCCATTTATTTTGTTACATCATTTTGATTTTACAAGTAAACCTCACGAAAATGATTTTAATGTACCGCCACATCCGCACCGCGGCTTTAGCCCGGTAACATTTATGTTTGAAGGCGAAATTGAACATGAAGATTCGTTGGGAAATAAAAAAGTAATTGGCGATAACGAAGTACAATGGATAAATGCGGGCCGTGGCATCATTCATGGCGAAAAAGCCGGAAAAGAATTCGCAGAAAGAGGAGGACGTTTTCATGGCATTCAGTTATGGATCAATACCCCTAAAGCGCATAAAATGGATGCTGCCACCTATCAGCCAATAACAAAGAATGAAATTGTGTTGATCGAAAAGGAAGGTGTGCAATTCAGGCTGGTGTCGGGAAAATACGGTGATAAAAAAGGACCGGCCCGTTCGGATGTATTTACAGCTATGTTACGCATGAAAGAAGGCAGTGATCAAACATTTACATTTCCGCAAACCAATAATATTGCTTTTTATGTATTAGAAGGCGAAGTGACGATAAATGATAAAGTTGCAGCTAAACAACATGATCTTATTACATTTGACAATGAAGCAGCAGATATTTTGTTAAAAGCCACCAAAAATGCAGCGTTGCTATTAATGGCCGGAGAGCCATTGAATGAGCCTTTGGTAACGCACGGACCTTTTGTAATGAATTCTGAAACTGAAATTATGGAAGCCATGCGCGATTATCAGCAAGGTAAAATGGGGTTTTTGTATTAGACATCTATGTTTGATGGAACACAGATAACACTGATTGGACCGATTTTCGCTGATCTTTTTATCTGTGTAAACCTGTTTGATCCGTTAAATCAGTGTTCCATCATAAATAATTTCATAATTTTGTTCCATGGCTGATATTACAAAAACATATAGCAATGATGAAATAACTATAGTTTGGAAACCGAACGTATGTATTCATTCTACCAAATGCTGGAAAGGTGAAAGTGGATTGCGAAACGTTTTTAACCCGGCAGAAAAGCCATGGATAAAACCAAATGCCGCAGCTACTTCCGAAATAATTCAACGCATAAATAATTGCCCGTCAGGCGCGCTAAGTTTTTATTATAACGATCCTGCAAAAAATAAAGAAGAGATATTTTCTGAAAATATAGTTGAAGTGCAACCTAACGGTCCGCTGCTTGTGTATGGTAATTTAAAAGTAAAACACAAAGATGGAAGCGAGATCCAAAAAAGCAAAGTAACCGCTTTTTGCCGTTGTGGTGCGTCGGGCAATAAACCTTATTGCGATGGCAGTCACGTAAAAATAGAATTTAAGGACTGAGCTTTTTGATTAATATCCTGTCAGTTCGAGTAAATTTTTGCTTTGTTTTTGCAAAAATTGTATCGAGAACATTTAAAGCGTCTCGATACAAAAATTCAAGGAGACAGAATTTTTTACTCGACGTGACGGGTAAAAATTAATTCTGGATAATCAGTTTTTTAGTGATCTTTACATTATCTTCTAACTCGAAGGAAACAAAATAAACGCCGTTGTTTAATTTACTCACGTCAATACTTTCGTAACCACCTGTCATTTTGCTAAACGATCTTTGCTGGATCAGTTTTCCCGTAACATCTGTAATGTTATAGTTTACATTTTGGCTTTTGCTAAGGTCAAATCTGAAGTATGCTAAACCGCTTGCAGGGTTTGGATAGATATCAATTTCATTTTTGCGCTCTATGGCCTCGGCCAGGCCGGTTGTTGTATTAGCCACCCTGAAATATTTTTTTAACTGGCAACCAATATCGCCGTTAGGATTATAAAAGATGTTCCCGATCACCAGGTTCTCAAACCTTACATTCCCATTACCATCTGCAGTATTTGCCCACCATTTGTAACCGTCGCAGCCTTCGTCATCTACTACTAATTTATAACAACCCGGTGCTAAGTTAACGGTATCAATATACATGGTATAATTATTTAAGCTATCTCTTTTCTTAATTAAAACATTATTCTCGTCGTACAAATGGTAAGAAGTTTGATTATACGGCATGGTTGAATTAGTAGAATTGTTTGTATAGATCTTTATCACAAAACTTGCCGGGTAAACTGAAACAGGCATTGTTTGTGAATTGTATACGTTATTAAATAAATTCTGATCTCCGTTCGTTCCGTTTACCGCAACTACAGATGCCTGGAAAGCAGTTGAAACGTTATTGGTATAAATAGATACGGATGGAGGAAAAACAATGGCCGACTCATCCAAAAAATTCAAAGAGCCTGTCCATGTATACGTTAACGGAGGGTTACCAATTAAACCATAACTAAATACGATGTTGTTTACAACGTTTGTTCCAACGTTCTTTACTTTAATAACAGGGTTGCGGCATGTAGGATTACTTCTGTAATAATTATCATCTTTTGTTGGTGAGATGATATCTTCAATAGAAATATCGGTCGAAAAATTAGGCGTACCGTATTTGATCAATTGAGAAGTAACCTGGTAACCGGCCGACGCGTTTGTTTGTGTTGGCGCTGTATAAGGCTCCATATCTATATCTGCGGTAAATTGTGTATTGGCCATCGTAAGGCTTGTAATATCATGATAGATCGGCCATACGGTAGCGCCAGGGCACCAGTTGGCCCTTTCGTAAACCCAGGTACCGGTTTGCGGATAAATATCGTTTAACCCGCAATCGTTGCGCCATAATGTTTTTTGAGCTACATTGCTGTTGTTTATTTTTAAATTGTAATAATGGCTGCAAAATTCGGCGCAATAGTTATCATCCGAACCATGCCCGCTTATAAAATTTTTAATGAAAGGGCGTGTAACAGGTGCCGGGTAGGTAAGAGGCACAGGTACTAAATGACTTTCGATCGGATCTGCTAATTTCCCGAAAGCATAATAACCATCATAAATGTTTTTCGCAGATAAAGCATTCATTGGCGGCGTTCCTTCTATCAGCTCAAGTTTTAAAGTAACGGTAAAACCCCACGAATAACCCTGGTACTGGTACCTGATACCAATAGTACCCTGTAAAAGATCTGCATAATCAGAAACCTCAATAACATAATCATGTTTGCGGTTGGTAAGATTCCAATCGGTGGCGTAGGGTGTTATCACGCGCCCTATTTCCATGGTATCTTTGCCCGGAGGCATTGCAAATACACGCGTTGTATAATCCCACGAGCCACAATACTGTGGATTTCCTGGGCATACGTAACGACCTAAGATATAATGCAACCGCATTTTACGGTATTGCACACCCGTTGGAAAAGTAGCCGTAGTATCATAATTACCGTATTGGGTAATCTGCCTTAAATTATAAATGGTGATCCAGGTAGTGTCTCCCGGGTTTGCTTTTAGCGAAAATGAAAATTGCAAAAATAAAATTGCAATAAAGGTTTTCTGAATAAATGATCTTCTCATCAGTAGTAGTTTTGTATAAAATTAGTAAAATTTTAAATCGTTTTAGTTATAAGTTGAAATCTTTCATTATATATAATGTAAATATTTGAATATCATTAATTTAAATTTAAACTAAACCCGTGTATATTTAAAACCACTTTTTACTGGATTTTATGTTTAATTTTAAAACATAACAAATAAACATTATGAATCCTCCTGAAAATAATAATTTAAATCCGAACGATGATATTCCAAAGTTTGAAACAGCTTCTTCAAAAATAAATCCAACAAATTTTGATCCTAATGCTTCGAACGGAACGCAAAACCTTCCAAACAGTGTAGCTATTTTGGTTTTAGGGATTCTTTCTATTTGTTTTTGCTGGTGTTACGGTATCCTTTCTATTATTATGGGTATTATAGCCCTCGTTCTTTCGGGCACTGCCGAAAAAGAATATAAATTAAATATGTATAAATATTCTTTGGCCTCTTATAAAAATATGAAAGCCGGGAGGATCTGTGCTATTATTGGTTTATGCCTGTCTGCGCTGTACATAATACTTTTAATAATTTATTTTGTTGTTTTTGGCGCTATGCTTTTTGGCGCTTCAAAATTTGGTGCCTGGCATTAAAATCGTAAATGGAAACATTAACAACTTTTTTAGAACAGCATTTATTTACCTGCTCCATAAAAAGTATGTTTGGTGTAGATTGCCCGGGATGCGGCATGCAACGGGCCTTTATAGCGTTATTAAAAGGCAACCTGCTCGAAAGTTTAAAATTAAATGCAAGTTTGTTGCCTTTTCTTTTTACGGTATTTTATACAATAAGCCATCTTATTTTTTCATTTAAAAATGGCCCAAAAAATATTGTTATCTTTTTTGCCGGAACAACGTTAATACTCACTGTAAACTTTGTTGTTAAACTTATTTTACATTCTTAATTTTTTTATTTTTCTTTAAACCATTAAAAAGGTTTGTTGTTCTTAGTTTAGCTTTTACTTATGAAGGAAGATATTGTTGATGAAGAAATTATTGAAGTTATTGGCGCCCGCTCTCATAACTTAAAAGATATTTCGCTTACCATACCAAGAAATAAATTAGTTGTAATTACCGGTTTAAGCGGAAGCGGTAAGTCTTCGCTGGCGTTTGATACAATTTATGCCGAAGGCCAGCGTCGTTATATCGAGAGTTTTTCTTCTTACGCCCGCCAGTTCTTAGGTAATCTCGAAAGACCCGATGTAGATAAGATCTCAGGCCTTAGCCCCGTTATTTCTATCGAGCAAAAAACGGTAAATAAAAACCCGCGTTCAACAGTTGGTACTATTACAGAGATCTACGATTTTATGCGCTTGTTGTTTGCGCGCGCCGGCATTGCATACTCTTATGTTAGCGGCGAAAAAATGGTGCGCTACAGCGATGATCAGATCATGGATCTTATAGAAAGTGATTATAAGAATAAAAAGATCAATCTGCTTGCGCCGATCATTCGCGCGCGTAAGGGGCATTACCGGGAGTTATTTGAGGATATCCGCAAACGCGGCTTTAATAAGGTAAGAGTGGATGGACAAATTCTGGACATCACTCCAAAAATGCAGGTAGATCGTTATAAAATTCACGATATAGAAATTGTGATCGATCGCCTTGAAATTACAAAAGATATTCGGTCGCGGTTAAATGCATCGTTGCAAATGGCCATGAAACATGGTAAGGGCGTGCTAATGGTTATTGAACACGAAGAAGAAGGTCCGAAACAAAAAAAGAAAACACCAGCCAATCAAAATAAAGTAAGGTTCTTTAGTCGTTTACTTATGTGCCCAACCAGTGGCATCAGTTACGATGAGCCAGCGCCTAATTTATTTTCATTTAACTCTCCCTATGGCGCTTGCCCTAAATGTAATGGCCTTGGCGAAGTTTCGGAGATCGATATTTCGAAGATCGTTTCAAATCCTAAGCTCTCGATAGGTAAAGGCGCTATTGCGCCCATTGGTAATCAAAAAAGCGGTGGCAGCTGGATCTTTAAACAACTGGAATCTATTGGCGCGGTTTATGAATTTAACCTGGATACGCCTTTTGAAGATCTGAGCGAAGAGGCTGTAAATGTTATTTTATATGGTAGCGACGAATTATTTAAGGTAACTACCGAAGGGGGTACCTACGATACTGCGTTTGAAGGCATTGCCACGTTTATTACCCGCCAGGCCGAAGACGATCCGAGCCCGGGAATGTTGCGTTGGGCGCAGGGTTTTACAAATAAAACAGCCTGTCCCGTTTGTCATGGTACGCGCTTAAAAAAAGAATCACTTTATTTTAAGATCGCTGATAAAAATATTTCAGAGCTGGCAGAAATGGATATTTCTATTTTGCAAACCTGGTTTAAAGATGTAGAAAAACGATTAACAAAGAATCAGAACGTAATTGCTACCGAAGTTTTAAAAGAGATCCGCGCGCGCATTCAATTTTTAATGGAAGTGGGTTTGGATTATGTAACGCTTAACCGTTCTTCTAAAACGCTTAGCGGGGGCGAGGCGCAGCGTATTCGCCTGGCAACGCAAATTGGCTCACAGCTGGTTGGTGTGCTATACATTTTAGATGAGCCAAGTATTGGTTTGCACCAACGCGATAACGTTAGATTAATTACCGCTTTAAAGAATTTACGTGATGTAGGCAATAGCATACTGGTAGTTGAGCACGATAAAGATATGATGGTAGAAAGCGATTACGTGATTGATATCGGCCCCGGCGCCGGCATTCACGGCGGTAAAGTAATAGCTGCAGCACATCCGAAAGAAATGCTTAAGTTCAATACCATCACCGCTAAATATATTACCGGTAAATTAAAAATAGAAACGCCTGAAGAGCGAAGAAAAGGCAACGGAAAAAAAATAACTTTAAAAGGCTGCACTGGTCATAATTTAAAGAACATAACAGTCGATTTTCCTTTAGGTAAGTTTATTTGTGTTACGGGCGTTAGCGGCAGCGGTAAAAGCAGCCTGATCAACGAAACGCTTTACCCGTTGTTATCTGCTCATTTTTATAATTCAGAAAAAAAGCCTTTGGCGTATAAATCTATCACCGGGTTAGATAATATTGATAAGGTCATTGAGATCGATCAATCGCCAATTGGTCGTACGCCACGCAGTAACCCGGCTACGTATACAAACGTGTTTTCAGATATTCGCAATTTATTTGCCGAGTTGCCCGAAGCCAAGATTCGTGGCTATAAACCAGGACGTTTTTCTTTTAACGTAAAGGGTGGCCGTTGCGAAACATGTGGCGGTGCGGGTGTAAAAACCATTGAAATGAATTTTTTACCCGATGTGTATGTGGTTTGCGATGTTTGTAATGGTAAGCGTTACAACCGCGAAACGTTAGAGGTAAGGTATAAGGGTAAATCCATTTCTGATGTATTGAATATGACCATCGACCAGGCCTGCGAGTTCTTTGAAATGGTGCCAACTATTTATCGCCAGATAAAAACATTGCAGGATGTAGGTTTAGGATACATTACTTTGGGGCAACAGGCTACAACGCTTAGCGGTGGCGAAGCGCAACGTGTTAAGCTGGCCACAGAGCTTAGTAAACGCGATACAGGAAATACGTTTTATATTTTAGATGAACCTACAACAGGTTTACATTTTGAGGATATTCGTATTTTATTACAGGTATTGGATCGTTTGGTCAATAATGGCAATACAGTGCTGGTGATCGAACATAACATGGACATTATTAAAGTGGCCGATCATATTATTGATATTGGCCCGGAAGGTGGAAGAGGCGGAGGAGAGGTTTTGTTTGCAGGAACTCCTGAAGACCTGGTGAAGGAAAAAAGAAGTTACACTGCGCCATTTCTGAAAAAGGAATTGAAAGGCTGAGCTATTTTCTTTTGTAAGTAAACGTACCTTTTAAAGTATCCAGTGTTTTATTGGTGTAACTTTTTGTTAGCTGCACTATAATAAATATTCCTTCAATTTCTTTTTTATTATTAATGTGTCCGCGGTAACTATACGCCGAAGTAATGGTATTATTTGGCCCCGGACTGCTATTTGTATTGCCAACATATATAGCAGAGTCTCCATTAATGGTCCACTCAACATTATCAACTAACAGGGTTTTATTATGTTTGTTTTTAAACTTTACATTGTTTGTGTTAACGTAATCTATCTTTTTTACGAGATTGTAGGGCCCATTATTCTCGCTCAGGTAGCTCGATTTAAGGCCTCTCTCATCATACGCATATTCACCATTCTTGGGTTTTTTGCAAGACATCAAAATAATAACACAACTTAAAATACAGGCAGTGGTAGTTTTTAAACTCATTAATTCAAATGTAATAATTTATAATTTACCGGTTATTTAAAGTAATTAACCATTTAGTATACGATATCAAATAAAATAGAGTTGGGTTAAAAATAAAATGCCGGACAAAAAGCCCGGCATTTATAATCAGAATATGAATTTATTATTTTGCAGCTTCTTTTGCCGCTTTTATTTTTGCTTTGATATTCTCTGTAGTTAATGAACCTGGACGCTCAATAGGAGAACCGGTTGCCCTATCCCAGATCAAACTTGCCAATACACCTAATGCACGGCTTACACCAAATAATACGGTGTAAAAATCATATTCGTGCATGCCATAGTGTACTAATAATGCACCTGAGTGAGCATCAACATTTGGCCATGGGTTTTTAATTTTTCCAGTGCTCTCTAAAATAGGAGGAGCTACTTCATAAACCATTTGTACTATCTCACAAATATCATCATGCTTGATGTATGTTTTGTAAAAATCCTGTTGTGCGCTAAAGCGCGGATCTGTTTTACGTAATACTGCGTGGCCATATCCCGGAACAACTTTTCCTTCAGTTAAGGTCTTTTTAATATACTCTGCAATTTGTTCTTTAGTTGGTAAACCGCCGCCTAAAGTTTCTTTTAGCTCCATGATCCAGCCTAGCACTTCCTGGTTGGCAAGACCGTGTAACGGACCAGCTAAACCATTCATACCAGCAGCAAAAGCCAAATAAGGATCTGATAATGCAGAACCAACCAGGTGAGTAGTGTGAGCAGAAACGTTTCCGCCTTCATGATCCACGTGAATGGTTAGATATAAACGCATTAAACGTTTCATATCAAATTCTTCATAACCTAACATGTGCGCAAAGTTTGCAGCCCAATCCAGTTTATGATCCGGTTCAATATGAATGCCGCCTTTGTATTTGCGACGGTAAATGTATGCTGCAATGCGTGGAAGACGGGCAATTAAATTCATGCTGTCTTCGTAAGCATAATCCCAATATTCTTTTTTGCTCATGCCTTTAGCGTAAGCTTTAGCAAAAACAGATTCAGTTTGCATGGCCATAACAGCAATTACAAATTGTGTCATAGGATGCGTATCGGCTGGTAATTTCTCAATTACGTCAAATACGTGTTTTGGAACGTTGTTACGTTTTGTCCATTCAGTTGTAATGAATGTTACATCTTCCTGTGTTGGTAATTCTCCAACTAACATCAGGTAAAAAATTCCTTCAGGTAAAGGCTCTGTACCACCTGGTGCCTTTGGTAATTTAGCACGTAACTCAGGAATAGAGTAGCCTCTGAAGCGAATTCCTTCTTCAGGATCTAAACGTGAAGTTTCGGTAACCATACCCACCATGCCACGCATACCTTGGTATACCTGCGCTACGGTGATGTCTCCTAATTTAAGGTCACCATGATTTTTTATAATGTCTTTAATGTCTGCAGCTAAAACATCTGCCTTAGCTTTAAATTTTTCTTTCAACGGATCCATTGGGATAAACTTTTATATGGTTATAAATTTACAATCTGATCTTATATAAACAAAGTTATTTTGCGTTATTTTAAATTTATTTTTTTCTGTCGTGTCAGTTCGAGTGATTTTTCTATGAAAAATTGTATCGAGAACTGACTTTGCAGAGACTTCTCGATACGGCCTTCACTAACGTGTCGGCCTACTCGAAGTGACAGGTTTGTTAAGGAACAAATTTAAAAGATTTACCCAAATACCTTGCCGCACCACCCAATTGCTCTTCTATACGTAATAACTGGTTATATTTTGCGATCCTGTCGCTACGGGAAGCCGAACCCGTTTTGATCTGTCCGCAGCTTAAAGCAACAGCAAGATCGGCAATGGTTGTATCTTCAGTTTCTCCGCTTCTGTGGCTCATTACCGAGGTATAACTATTTGTTTGGGCCATTTGCACGGCGTTTATTGTTTCGGTTAATGTACCAATCTGGTTCACTTTTACAAGAATGGAGTTAGCCACGCCCTGGTTTATACCATCTGCCAGGCGGTTTACATTGGTTACAAAAAGATCATCGCCAACCAACTGAATTTTATTGCCTAAAGCATCTGTTACTGATTTCCAGCCATCCCAATCATCTTCGCCAAAACCATCTTCAATAGAAATGATCGGGTATTTTTTGCACCAGTCGGCCCAATAGGTAACCATTTGTGCAGAGGTTAATTTATCGCCGGTAGATTTCTTGAAATGGTACACTTTTTCTTTAGCGTCGTAAAACTCAGATGCAGCGGCATCCATGGCAATAAAGATATCTTCACCGGCCTTATAACCTGCTTTATCAATGGCCTGCATTACGGCTTTAATAGCATCTTCATTATTTTTAAAATTAGGGGCAAAACCGCCTTCGTCGCCCACATTGGTACTCATTTTAAGGTCTTTTAAAACGGCTTTTAAATGATGGAAGATCTCTGTTCCCATCCTTAAACCATCGCTAAACGATTCGGCGCCTACCGGCATGATCATAAATTCCTGGAAATCGATACCGTTATCAGCATGCGATCCGCCGTTTAAAATGTTCATCATGGGAATAGGCAATAAATTAGCATTTACACCACCCACATAGCGATACAACGGGGTTCTGCTTTCTTCAGCGGCTGCTTTTGCAACTGCCAATGAAACACCTAAAATAGCATTGGCACCCAGGTTAGCTTTGTTTGGTGAAGCATCCAGTTCTATCATTTTTGCGTCAATTTCTGATTGATCAAAAACATAAGAACCCTTTAAGTTTTCGCGGATAACTGTGTTTACATTATTTACGGCGTGATAAACGCTTTTACCCATGTAAATCTTTTTGTCGTTATCGCGTAGTTCTACGGCTTCGTGTGAGCCTGTTGATGCACCTGAGGGCACAGCAGCGCGGCCAAGTGTTCCGCTTTCGGTTATAACGTCCACTTCAATGGTTGGGTTGCCTCGCGAATCCAGGATCTGACGGGCGGTGATATTATTTATAAATGACATAATTTGGTAAGTTAAGGCTTTGAAATTAAGAATTTTTTGGAGACCGGATTTGTAAATTTTTCAATAGTTTTTATTAGCGTTAAAAAGCTCTAGAAGTCAGGTTTTTGTGTATTTTTGGTAACTTATTAAATTTATAATGAAAAAAATATTTACGTTATTATTGTTTATTTTTTTGGCTTTTCAAAACTTTACAGTTTCTGCGCAGGTGGATACTGCTTTTTGGTTTGCAGCGCCCTTCGTTTCGCCTGATGCTACAAACAGAAGCCCTTACAGATTACATATTTATACATATAGTTCGCCATCTACAACGGTTAGTTTAAAGCAACCCGCAATTACAGGGTCTAATAAATACGACACGGTTTTTGTAATTGGCCCATACACGGATCAAATTTATACTTTATGGAGAGATGTAAATGTAAATATCAGCAATGCAGGTTATGATTCTTTAGAAGTAAAGCCGCCTGATGCTGTATTGCCATATGGTTTATATATTTCTTCAACAAGTAATATAAGTGTTGTGTACGATATTATTGCTTTTACTATAAACCCGGAAACTTTTTCTTTAAAGGGATTGGCCAATGGTGCAGGCCTGGATTTTTACTGTCCGTTTCAACAAAAAGGAAATAATTTAACCGTTGGATCAAACGCGGCAAATACACCTCCCGGAATTGTTCAACCCAAACAACAAATCAATATTGTTGCTACCAAGGCAAATACAACGGTTTCTATCACACCAAAATGTGCTGTCATAGGTCATCCGGCAAATATCACCTATACCATCCTGTTACCAAATCCGGGCAGTGCTTATACAGTTGAAAATGCGTCGCAAACAACCACTGTGCAGGCAAATAATCTTTCAGGCTCTCATATTACTTCCGATAAACCCATTTCAGTAACAGTAGCGGACGATGCTGTGAGAGGTACCTCAGGGGGATGTTGGGACCTGATCGGTGATCAGATCGTGCCTGTAAATATTGTTGGCACCGAATACGTTATTGTGAGGGGTGATACATTCGCAGCCGAAATGGAAGGACTGTATGTTGTAGCAACTAATAATAATACATCGTTAACAATTGATGATGGTGTTGTTACAACAACTGTAATAAATACGGGAGACACTTATTTTTATAAAACTAATCAGCCGCTTACTTCCGTAATTGCATCAAAAGATATTTACGTTATGCATGTTAGTGGAGAAGGCTGTGAATTATCTGAAGGACTGGTTCCGCCGTTAGGTTGTGCAGGGTCGAAGGAAACACACTTCACCCGCAATAACGGGCAATCCTTAAATTTAAATATTTATTGTAAGAACGGTTCTCAAAGTACTTTTACAGTAAACGGTTCTACTACCCTTGTTACCGCAGCCGCATTTACGGTTATTCCCGGAACTTCAGCTTTAACCGGAGGCCCTTATTATGGTGCTAAAATAAATCCAAATACCACGTTTGTGCCGGTAGGTTCCTATACAATAGCAAACAGCGTTGATGATTTTGGGTTAAGTATTTGTAACGGGGGTTTGTCAACTGGTTCGTATTATCATTATATGACGGAATTTGCAAAAAAGATAAATGTTGTTGCGGGCCCTAATTTTTCTGTATGCCCTAATACCGCAGTTTCCCTTTCCGGAATAATAAATGGTGTGGCCAATACGGGTACATGGACAACCGCAAATGGAACTGGAACCTTTGGGGTATATACCTCTACATTAAATACAATCTCTACAACGTATTCTCTTTCTTCCTTTGATGTATTCTCGGGTAGTGTTAAATTTTATTTGACTTCAATGGGAAGTTGTAAACCGGTAAAAGATTCAGTTATAGTTAATATAATTCCCTCCCCTTTAATTAGCACATCACTTGTAACGTCCATTTGTAATAATGATCCTAATCCAATAGTATTAAGTAGTACAGTTACTAATGCTACAGGTTCCAGCTGGTCAACTTCCGGTACTGGCATTTTGATTCCATCCGGTCCAAATACAAATTATTTTCCTTCAGCAGCAGACATGGCTGCCGGCTTTTTTACACTTTCGCTAACGGCCACAGGGCAATGCGCAAACGTTGTAAGTAATTTTGCTTATACCGTGTTTCCTGCACCACTAATAACTGTAACCTCAAGCAATTCTATAATTTGTATGGGACAGCAAGCTACCCTTACAGCAAGTGGCGCCAACTCTTATTCATGGAGTACAACTTCAACAAATACTGCTATTGTTGTTTCACCTACAATTAATACAACTTATACTGTAACAGGCACCGCTGCAAATACATGTTCAAGTTCATTTACCATTTCTCAAAGTGTTTCGCCGTGCACGTCAATCAATAAAAATACATTAGCAAATGATTTGCTGCAGATTTATCCAAACCCAAATAATGGTGAATTTATGATAGAGGCCGGTACAGATACAAAACTTATTATCATCAATGAAATGGGGCAGATAGTAAAAAATATTGTTTTAAGTTCTGATGGAAAAATTATAATAAAAGACCTTTCAAAAGGTATTTATTTTATTACCGGAATGGTCAATAATATTATCATTAAAGAAAAAATAGTTGTTCAGTAAACATACTTTTTAAAAGATTTACGCGTTTATATATACAGTAGTGAAAATAGTTTTTAAAATATCAATATTAATTTTATTCGGTTTTATATTGTTGTTTGATTTTACAGCTTGTAAAAAAGATAAACTTATTACCGATCCTGGCGCTAAACTCGAGTTCTCGCAGGATTCTGTATTATTTGATACAGTATTTACAACTATCGGTTCTGCGACTCAAAATATCCGCATCCGCAATAAAAATAATCAAAAGATAAAGATCTCTTCTATTGAATTGGCAGGGGGAAGCAGCTCGCCATTTATAATAAATGTAGATGGTAAACCCGGCGTTTCGTTCAGCGATATTGAAATTGCTGCGCACGACAGCATGTACATTTTTATACAGGTACATATAAATCCAAATAGTGCCAACTCGCCGGTAATTGTGAATGATGCCATTAAATTTGTAACAAATGGTAACGAACAAAAAGTAGGCCTGGAGGCCTGGGGGCAAAACGCTTACTATCATTACCCAACAGATGCCATTAAGTTTAAAGATGGTTCTTATTTAGCATATTCGCGTATTGCCGCAAATGATAATGCCGTTGTAACCTGGACAAACGATAAGCCGCATGTGATTTATGGTTACCTGGTGGTTGATTCGAGCCAAACATTATATATACAGGCGGGCGTGCGTGTTTATATGAATTACAAAGCTGGTTTATGGGTTTATCAGAATGGCGAGATCCATATTAACGGCGCCAAAGGCAATGAGGTTACCTTCCAGGGTGCCAGGCGCGAAAAGGATTATGCCGATGAACCGGGGCAATGGGACAGGATCTGGATAAATGAAGGCAGCGACAAGAATGAAATAGATTATGCAATAATTAAAAATGGTTACATTGGTGTGCAGGTAGAAAACCTCGGTACCAGTGCAGGACTTGATACTACGGCCACCCGACGTTTAAAAATAACCAATACCAAGATCCAGAATATGAGTTTGTGGGGTTTTTACGCGTTAAATTTTAAAGTGTATGGCGGTAACAATGTGTTTAGCAGTTGCCAGGAACATAGTATAAATCTTGAATTAGGAGGCACATATACATTTTTGCATTGTACCTTTGCTAATTTTTGGGGAAAAGATAAAGCCCGGGATAAGCCAACTTTAAACATTAACAACCATACCGATTCGCAGGTATGGGCAATGGATTCGGCCTATTTTGGCAATTGTATCTTTGACGGCAAACTGAGCAACGAATTAAACCTTGATCTTAATTATTCAGATAACCTGCATAAACCACACCTTATTTTTAGTAGTAACTGGTTAAAAACAAGCAACAATACGGCAGATACCAATATCTATAAAAATATAAGAACGGGTTCTGCATTGGATTATGATAATTATGATCTGTATAAATTTCAAATTCATACAGATGCACAAATACGTGGTTTTACGGGTTCAAGAACGTTTGCTAACGCGGGTAAATTTCCTTTTGATCTTAATGGCACACCCAGAAATACCACAACCAGTGTAACCATTGGTGCTTATGAGAATTAGAGCACAGGTGTAAGTTATCAACATGTGGATTTTGATTTTTGATATTTTGCGATATTTGATTATCTGTTAAAATTCAAAATTTATTGAAAAACTTGTTTAATGAAGTATTCAAAATTTATCATCAAAAATTATAAAGGTATTTCACAAGAACTCGAAATAGACCTATCTAAAAAATCTTTAGTTCCTATTATCGGTGTAAATGAATGCGGGAAGACAACTATTTTAAACGCGATTTGCGCTTTTGATTACTTCAATGACGATATAAACGATAAAGTAAGGCACCTAACAGATGTTAAAAATTTATACAAAATCAATAAAGATCCAGCTGAAATTGTTGCAGAAATAAATATATCTGCAGAAGATTTAAAGGAAATTATTAAAAAATATTATAAAGGATTAAGTGAGGATGTAAAAAAAAATAGAAGGAAAAATATTACAATTAATAAAGCATTTAAATCAAAAGTTGTAATAAGTAGAACTATAGAAAACGAAAACGATTATACATATACATTAATAGAGCCTAAATTCAGTTTAAGTGAAGAAGAGCATGAAGATATCTGCGTTTGTATCATATCTAACTTGCCATATATACTATATTTTGATGACTTTCGAGATTCTTTTCCTGAAGAAATAGAAATTCCTGAAAGCGAACCAGAAAGCGATAGTAATAATTGGTTAGATTACATTGAACGTTTGTTTGAAAAAACAAATGAAGATTATAGTGTTTATGACTTACAGGAATTGGAAAATAGGCAAAGGAGATCGGTTTTATCCGACGTTACCAAAAAATTAAATGAGACCTTAATTAAAGAGTGGACGAATTTTAATTTAGACGACAATGATCCTTTGTCAATTTCAATTATATATGAAGAGAAAGATATTCCAAATGCACTGGGAAGACCGAATAAAAAACGATCTTTTTTGAAGTTTGAAATTATTGAAAGGGATATTGAAAACAACGAAAGATTTTTTTATGTTAGAGACAGAAGCAAGGGATTTTATTGGTTTTTTAATTTTGTAATGAAGTTAGAATTCAATCATAGGCGAATGGGCTCAGATTATGATGCTATATACTTGCTGGATGAACCTGGCTCTTATTTACATCCATACGCCCAAACTAAGCTTTGCAAAAAGTTAAAAGAACTTTCTGAAACAAATAAAGTGCTTTTTTGCACTCATTCTCATTATTTATTAAACCCGGAAATTATTCCTCTTAGCAATATTCAAATTACAGCTAAAAATTCAGATGGAAATATTCAATTAGTTCCTTATCATTCATATCATAGCACGAGTAAAACGCAAGAAAATTCTTTTCAAACTATTTATGATGCCTTGCAATTAAGACCTTTTTTATTAGATATATCAATCAAAAATATAGTATTGGTTGAAGGTATTTACGATTATTATTCTTTTTCATTATTTCAAACTAATTCAGCATTTAATTTTTTACCTGGAAAAAGCGCTAAATCTTTGATTGATTTAATTTCTATGATGATTGGGTTTAGAATTGATTATCGAGTTGTATGGGATAATGACGATGAAGGAAATGAATTTTATAAAAAAGCGATAAGATATTTTGGCGAAGAACAAGCAAAAAATAGATTTTTCACACTTGAAACGCGAAGCAAAAAACATAAACGTATAATTCAAGATTTATTCGAAGGCACGGATATTTTGTTAATTAAAGAAAAATTAAAACTTGATAAATCTACAAGTTTTGAAAAAATGATTGCTGCGTTGTTCTTTTCTAGTGAAAAACAAAAGATTGTTAATTTAGTATCAGATAAAACAAAAAGCAACTTCAACGAAATATTTGAAATGATTAAGTTATAATTTTTGTTCCACTTTCAATTGTCATGCGAGTGTCATTAAAATAGTATTTGCAGCTTACCTCTTTTCACAGTAAATTTGCGTTCAGTAAAATGAATCCTATCTCAGCTTCACCGCACAAACAAATTATTTACTGGCTTTTTGCCGGTTGTTTTTTAATTTATATAATGGTTGTGGTAGGCGGCTTAACACGCTTAACGCATTCAGGCCTTTCTATTACCGACTGGAGTTTTATGGGTTCGGTGCCTCCGTTAAACGAGCAAATGTGGCAGGAGCGTTTTGAGAAATACCAGCAAAGTCCTGAGTTTAAAAAAATAAATTATACTATGACCCTGCAGGAATTTAAGCCTATTTTTTTATGGGAATATATTCACCGCATGATCGGCAGAACCATGATGTATGTTTTTGCCATTGGTTTTATTTATTTTTTAATAAAAAAGAAAATTAAAAAAGAGATGTGGCCGGGTTTTGTGCTGCTGTTTTTTATGGGCGCTATGCAGGCTGTAATAGGCTGGTGGATGGTATATAGCGGCCTGCAGAGTAAACCCGCAGTTAGCCATTACCGCCTGGCTACACATTTAATGAGTGCCTTTACATTATTTGCCTTTACGTTTTGGTTTGCATTACGTTTATTATATCCAAAAGAAAATGTAATTGAATCGGACGGGAAAAAATTAAAAGGGATAACTGTTTTATTCTTCTGCGTACTGATCTTTCAAATTATTTTTGGCGCTTTTACAGCGGGTTATGTAGAAGGCGATGCCGCGCATGTTAGGCCGGGTTATATCTTTAATACATGGCCAAAGATGGGCGATGAATGGATGCCCGAGCAGGTAACCATGAAAGATACTTTTTTTGAGAATATGTTTGAGAATGCGAGCGGCATACAATTTGTGCACAGAACAACCGCTTTTATTATTGTTATTTTAATTTGTATCATTTGGTACCGGTCAAATAAAATGCAATTGACCAAACAACAAAATTTTGGAATTACGTTATTGATATACGGTGTTACATTGCAGTTTATTTTAGGCGTATTAACCTTGATTTACCAGGTTCCGGTAGTGATCGGGGCCTTACATCAAACAGGGGCCTTCTTTTTGTTTTTAAGTTGCATATATTTACTCTTTCATTTATTTAACAAGAAGCAACAGGCAAATGGATGATTTTTTTAATACAGAACAAACAAATTCCGGCGGTGTATTTCCGCCAAAGCCTGTGTTAGCCGTAAAGAGCCAAAATGCAATGGTAAGATCTTTGATAAGCCTTTTTATTTACGGCCTATTGTTTTATTTTGTGTTTGGCCAAAACCTGGCTTATATAGCGGCCATTTTAATTGTGATCATCATTCATGAAATGGGCCATTTTTTATTCATGAAATTATTTAATTACAGCAACGTAAAAATTTTTATTGTGCCATTATTGGGCGCTTTTACAAGCGGTAAAAAACAACAGGTATCGCAGGCGCAGTTAAGCATTATTATTTTGGCAGGCCCGGTGCCCGGCATAATAATTGGCTGCGTGCTTTTTTGGTTGAATATCGATCTGCAGAACGATACCATAAAAATGCTTGCCAATACTTTTCTGGTGATCAATCTTTTAAACTGTTTGCCTTTTTATCCTTTAGATGGAGGACGTTTGATTGAAACATTGTTCTTTAAAGAGAATTACGTTATTCGTTTGGTGTTTGGGATCATCTCGATTATTTGTTTAGGTTTATTATTTCTTTTTGTTCAGAGTTTTATAATGTTAATTGTTCCGGTTTTAATTGCACTCGAAATTTATAACGAAACAAAACATCAAAAAATAAGGGATTATCTTGGACAGGAAAAAATAAATTATCGTACAGACTATGAGAATTTACCGAATAAGGATTATTGGTTGATCCGCGATTGCCTGATCATGTCTTTCCCAAAAAAATACGTGGGCATTGAACCCGGAAAATATGAATATACTATGGCTGAGCCTTTATTTATACAACATATTTCGTCTGTGCTGCAAATAAATCTAATATCAGATCTTAATACGCTTAAACGTATTTTAGTTGTTATGTTTTACCTTTTTATTTTCGTAGCGCCCATTGTTTTGGTTGTTTTAAATACTCATTTCCAGGACGGGCCGATCTGATATTTATTTAGTAAAATCACTAAGTACTGGCATCAAATTTGAATTGTAATAATCAGAATAAAAACTGATAATTATGTGCTTTTCTGCAGGAGCAAGTTTCGGAGCCGCAGCGGTTTTAGGAATTACAGGAATAGTCTCTTTACGAAGGGTAACTTCACGTTCAGAGATCGCGTTTTCAACTTTGCCATTATTATTTGGAATGCAACAATTTGCCGAAGGCTTGTTGTGGTTGGCATTGGGTAAGGATGGTTATGAAGAATGGAAAGAACCCGCCATTTATTTCTTTTTATTTTTTGCCCAATTCCTGTGGCCAATTTATGTTCCATTTTCTATACTATTGCTTGAGCGCGACCAGAAAAGAAAAAATATAATTTACTTCATAGTTGCAGCAGGCGTTATTACTTCATTCATGCTTATTTATAGATTGTTTAACTATAACGTAGATGCGGAAATTTTAGGACATCATATTCATTATGCAATTGAATCGCCAAAAATGATAATTGTAATGAGCAGCATATTATATGTAATTGCAATTATTTTGCCGGGATTTATTTCTAAAATAAAAGGTATGAAAACTATGGCGCTCTGTATTGCAGTGATGCTTGTTATTACCAAGATATTTTATGAAGTATACCTGATATCTGTATGGTGTTTTTTTGCCGCCATATTAAGCGTTATTATTTTATGGATCATGAAAAAATTGCATGAGGAAGAAGGTTTAAGGATCCGGAATTTACAACACAAAATGGGGTTGCATTAAGTGTAGCTAATCACAGTATGTTATACGACGAAAGGAAGGATCTGAAAGAACAGATGCATCCTTCGCCGGTACAACAAAAATCACTTGAGCTTAAACCTCAGTCCCATGTATAACATTCTTCCATAAATGGGCCCCCAAACCATGCTGGCATCAAAATACTTAGAATAAGGCAGATCGCTGGCTACGATCGGATTGTTTTGTTTATAGTTCAACGCATTTTCTACACCTAAATAAATATTAAATTCGGCCTGGTTTATTTTTGTCAGATAGGTTATTTGCCCCAACAGATTAAAATATTCCGGCGAATAAGCCGCCCTTTGGTAATCTTTTGGATTGCTGATGGTTGTTGGTAAACGCTTAGCGCCGTTGTATTGCGTGGTAAAATCAAATTGCCAATGATCGTTTTTTGTTTCGTAGCTTAAATTAATAAAAGCCCTGTGTTTTGATACCATTGATTTTTGTAACAAACCTTGTTTATACATTACCTTTGTATCTACATAACGGTAAGCAGTTTTTACAAAAAAGCGTTTCCTGGGTTCCATATTAAATTCAAACTGCGCGGTGTTAGAGTAGGATGGACCTTTTAAATTATAGATCAATACCTGTTGCGTGTTATTATCTACGTCTACAACCACCTGGTCTTTAAAATCAGTTCTGTAAACATCTAGTGTAATATAGGCATCGCGGTAATTGATCTTAAATTTTTGCGTAAAATTTAACCCGTAGTTATAACCTATTTCAGGTTTTAATCCATAAGGTAAACTCAGGTCTGAGCTTTGAACGATCCATTCTCTTGATGAAGCCATTAAATAAGCATTATCTGAAAAAATATTGGCTGTTCGCAAAGCCCTGCCACCACTTAACCTGGCAACAGAGTTTTTGGTAAATGCATAACGTAAATGTAACCGCGGCGTAAAAAATAACCCGTAATAATTATGATAATCGGCACGAATACCGGCCACTAAATTAAATTTTTCGTTGGTGTTATGTGCAAACTCTAAAAATGTACCCGCAACCTGTTCAAGGCGTTTGTATTTGTAAAGAGCAAAGGTTTCGTTCACATCGTCGTTCATAAAACTGGCGCCAACTTTATAGGTATTGCTGGTTGTATTAATAATACCCTGGAAAATATAATTGGCGTAAAATGTTTTTTGCAGGCCTGTATATTTATTGTTTCCATAAAAATTATTCTGATCATGATTTAAGTACGAAAGCTGTAAACCCATACTGGTACCGGGCTTTTTACGAAACACATAACCCGTTTTACTATACAATTCCCATTTTTCGTTTTCAATACCAATTTTATATAACGGTGTTGAATCGTTTTTTACCAGCGACAGGAATTGTCCTCCATCGCGGGAATCTTTTAAATACGAACCTCCAAATTGAGCTTCAAAACCTTTACCGCTGTTATAAGCATATTTGTTCATTAAATTGTATTGTTTTCCGGTTGGTATGTCTGCAAAGCCATCGCCATTAAGGTCTTGCGCCAGTGGATTAAAACTGGCGTGACTTAATAATCCGATAGAGAATTTTTCGTTCATTCGTCTTGCTAAATTCAGATTATATTCGTTACGCCCATTTTCATTCGCGTAGGCATTAAAATTCAGTTTGTCAGAATGCTCAGGGTTTTGAAGCTCCGTATTTATTTGGCCTGTAAAACTCTCGTAACCGTTAACCACAGAACCTGCGCCTTTGCTTAATTGTATAGATTGTATCCACGTGCCTGGAATAAAAGTGAGCCCGTAATTATTAGCAAGGCCACGCATGTAAGGCATATTCTCTTTGGTGATCTGCGCATATTGTCCTGAAAGGCCAAGCATTTGTATTTGTTTTGTGCCGCTTACTGCATCGGCAAAATTCACATCAATACTGGGGTTGGTCTCAAAACTTTCAGAAAGGTTACAGCAGGCGGCCTTCATTAACGACCGTTCGGTCAAAATTTCTGTTTTAATGGGATTTAAATAAGAGATTTCGGTACCGTTACTATAATAAACAATTTGTACTTCCTGCAGATCAACGCCGCTTTTTAAAACCAATAATAAAAATTTAGTGGTATCGTTTACTATTAAAGTATCGCTTTTATAACCAATGGCATTAACGATCAAACGGTTTGTTTGCAACGATGTATTGATCTTAAAATCACCATTCTTATCGGTAGTAGAGGCAACCGGAGTTTTATCCCATAACAGGGTAACGCCCGGTACAACCGTGGTGTCGCCCTTTGGCAGGATCTCAACTACTTTACCTGTAATTTGCGCTTTAACGCATATTGTATTTACTATGCAAATTAAAGCAAGTAAATATCGCCGTTTCATGTTTTACTTTTTTGGAAGTTCACATTTTTTATCGCGATACTTACAGCAGGAAGGAAGTTTGTTGTAACTAACATCGTTGCCTTTTGTAGCACCAACATCGTGGCCACTTGCGGCAATAGCATCTTCAATTTGTTTTAAAGTAACTTTATCTGCCTTGTAAGTTACGGTAATTGCCTGTGTGGTTTCATCCCAAACGGCCAATTTTACGCCTTTAATGTCTGCCGCGTTCTCAATACGTTTTTTGCATTCCTCACAATTACCTTTAACAGCAATGGTGGCAGTTTTTACTCCTGTATCCTGCGCTTTTATATTTAAGGCCAGGAAAAAAGATAATAAAATGAAAATAGTTCTCATGATTTTGATTTTTAATGATTAATTTTTTGAAAATAAAATTTTACCGGATGCCGGTCATCATCAGATCCTGAGAACAGAAGTAGAAATCACTAAAGTGTTTTGGAGTTTTGGAGGGGATTCAAAAGAAAAGTCTCTATTAAATGCCGTTGGTGCTTTAATTGTTTTTTCGGAAAAAGGTAGCGCTGTATAAAAAAGGTCGCAAAATGTTTTTACAAGATCGTAGTTATTGATCTGCTTTATTGTAAAATCTGTAGTATTGGTAATAACCAGTTTTTCATCTTTACAGCAACCGCTATTGTCAGCTTCGTTTTCATCGTCACCGCAGCAGCCTGTTCCTTTAACTACGTAATTTACCTTTTCAAGCTCGCCACCACAGTAATGCAAAAATACGGGTATGCCCATTACCGTAAAAACATAGGTAACAACCACCAAACCAAATAAATATTTTTTGAAAGCGTTGATAGAGCAAATTTAAAAAGAAATAAGGTAAAAACGTCTTTTACGGTTTCAATTTTTGTTAAATGGTACAAAATAGCTTTGCATTATTAGTTTTGCATATTAAGCGATAAATTAGTTAATTTGAGTAATTGTATAAATTTAATCTATAAACTATAAATATGTCAATTTGGAGAGTTAAACCCGTATCGGCTTTTGAGGCCGATATGAAAAAAAGTGATCTTAAACGCGTACTTACAAAATGGGGCTTAACATCCCTTGGTATTGGGGCCATTATTGGCGGCGGGATCTTTACTTTAACAGGTGTTGCTGCAAATGAGCATGCCGGCCCCGCATTGGCTTTATCATTTGTAATTGCGGGTATTGGCTGTTTATTCGCGTCACTGTGTTATGCTGAGTTTGCTTCGGTGTTACCGGTTGAGGGTTCTGCTTATGCCTATGCTTATGGTACTGTTGGCGAATTATTTGCCTGGTTCATTGGCTGGAATTTGATATTAGAGTACATGATGGGTGCTACTACCGTGGCTGTTGCCTGGAGCGGTTATTTTGTAAAGCTTTTACATCTGTGTCACATCGATTTCCCGATCTGGCTGTGCAACGATCTTGCAACGGCCACCGAAAAATGCACAGCCGCTGGATTGGTTGCGCCAGGCTTTGCGTTTAACCTGCCCGCTTTTATCATTACCTGGATAGTTACGGTAATTCTTGTAAAAGGCATCAAAGAAGCGGCTAGTACCAATAATATTATCGTAATCGTAAAAATTGCTGTTGTTTTATTTGTAATCCTTGTAGGAGCTTTTTACATCAATACCGAAAACTGGACACCATTTATTCCTGAAAAAGTTCCTGTTTTAGACGCAAAAGGAGTTCCGACAGGAGAGTTTAATTTTGGTTTTGGAGGAGTGTTAACAGCCGCTACTATTGTGTTCTTTGCGTATATTGGCTTTGATGCAGTATCTACACAAGCAGGCGAGGCTATCAATCCTAAAAAAGACGTTCCGTTTGCAATTGTAGCATCATTAATAATTTGTACTGTATTGTATATACTTGTGTCGTTAGTATTAACTGGTATGGTAAAATACGACCAGCTGGATAAAGCAGCGCCTGTTGCTTCGGCATTCTCAGGTATTGGCATTAACTGGGCGGTGTTTATTATCACCATTGCAGCGACGGCGGGTTTAACTTCTGTAATGCTTGTTATGATGTTGGGACAAACAAGGATCTTTTTAGGTATGGCCAAAGATGGATTATTACCTAGATTTTTTAAAAACCTTCACCCAACTTTTAAAACGCCACATAAGAGTACTATTTTAGTTGGCGCAATAGTATCTTTAGTTGCAGCGTTTTTTCCGATCGATGCTATTTCTAAATTATGCAGTATGGGTACATTATTGGCATTTGCAATGGTGTGTGTTGCTGTAATGATGCTACGTTATAAAAAACCAGAACTGGAAAGGCCTTATAGAACGCCGGCCGTTTATGTTGTGGGTACTTTAGGTGTTGCTTTCAATATCTTTTTAATGTGCTTTGTAAGAAAAGAAACCTGGATCGCTTTTATGATCTGGGGCGTAATAGGTATCATTGTTTATTTTGCTTACAGCAAAAAGAATTCAAACCTCGAAAAAAGTAAAGAGAAAGAAGTAGATTTTTAAAATAAAAAAAGCGGATCAATTTGGTCCGCTTTTTTTGTGCTCTTTTCAGATCCTGAAATCAAAGGTATAATAACTGTTATTGAGAGTAGGGTATTTTGCTTCCAGTTCCAGCGATTCTGCCAGGTCTTTTATAAGATCAAGGCCAAGGGTATCTTTAGCATTTTCTTTTTCAAAGTCAAAGCCCGAACCGTTATCACCTATCTTTAATTCAATACCCTGATCTGAAGTTTGTTTCAATTCAACAAAAACTTCGTAGTTTTTTTGTTTTGAAGAAGCATATTTGATCGAATTCAATAAGATCTCTGAAATAATTAATCCGAGATGAATGGCTTTTTTTGTAGAGATCAAAAATGCAATGTAGCGGATGTCTACTTTAAAACTATGATTGATCTGCGGATAAGTAACCCTGAATTCGATAATAAGCTCTTTAATGTATTCGGATAGATTGATCTCGGAGTAACGGTTATTCTTATCCAGCATATCGTGGATCTTAAGCATAGAAAAGATCCGGTGCTCGTATTCATCCATTAAGTTCTTTGATTCTTCTGTTTTAACGCGGGTTTTGGTTAAACGCATTAAACTTATCAATATGGTTAGGTTATTCTTAACCCGGTGATTGATCTCGCGCAACAAAAGATCCTGTTCGTTCAGCGCTTTTTCCAGTTTATGCTGAACGGCCCGGCGTTTACGGCTTTCGAGTGTAGAGGCCAATACCATAGATACGCTTAAACAAAAACTGATCTCATCTTTGCTGAATTCTTTTGGATTATCGGTTTTTTCGTAACACATCACACCGATCAACTCTCCCGAAATACGTAGTGGGATATCCAGTAAAGAATAAATATTGTTGGGCTTAGAGTAGGTTTCGCTAAATTCTTTTGTTAGCGGGTGGTTAAAGATATCTTCTGCAATAATTATTTCGTTAGAGTTTAAGGCTTTAAAATAAGTTGGGTATTCTTTTGCCGACAATACACTGTTTTTAGTGAATTTTTTAGTACGGGTATCATATTCGCCAATCGAAATAAGGGCTGTTCTTTCCTGGTTAAAAAGCCATACATTCATCCTTTCCATTTTAATGCAGGGAAGGATGCGTTTGGCAAAATCACTCATTATCACATCAATATCACTTCTGCTTAAGAAATGGATCTTTGAGATATTGTTTAATTCTTCTAAAAGGTTTACTTCTTGTTCTTCTAACATAACAGAATTGTATCTTAAAGATAAAATAATCTTTAATAGAAACAAATCTATTTAACAATATAAATCAGGAGATAGAACACGGATTAAACTGATCAAACAGATAAGCACGGATTAATTAAAGTAAGAAGAAAGATCAGCGAAAACCAGTAAAATCTGTTTTATCAGTGTTCCATCGCGTTAACTTAACTTCTGATAGGTTTGCCACCAGCGGTCAGGAATTTCGTTGCTGATGGCCAGTTCGTAATCTTTATAACTGCAAGGTATTAATGTATGCCTTTCAAATTTTAGGTCTTTATGCGGCGGGTAGGGGATCTCCATCCACCAACGATCGCTTTTTTTGCTCTTATAAAAATTAATTTCGTATTTATCATCCTGCAACACTACATGAAAGCGAATGTAATCAGGATTGGTACGGCTCGGAAAATCATTTTTACGGTTATAAAAACCGTCAAAAAAACACCAGATCATTTGTGCGGCAAGGTGAGCGGTTTTTCCATTCTCATCAAACTTTGGATTGATTTCATAAATGCCAATTGAGGATAATTTATCATTCATACCCGCGTAACGCATTATCTGGCAAGCTTCTTCTGCATAAAAACCGTTTGGTGAGGCATTAGGGTTTGCAGGCGCATCAGAATGTTTTATACACGAAATATCAAACGAGATCATGTCTGACTGGCGGATAATAGGTTCTGCTTCCTCAATCTTATCGCGGATCTGCCCCAAACGGTATACGTCAAAATACAAACGGTTCATCATTTGTAAACTGTTCTGATCTACCAAATAAGTTTGGTAACCAATATTACTGTAATTAAAAAGGTAATTCGGCTGGTGTAAAATAATTTTTCCCAAATACGAATTACTGGTAATATCTTCATCCGGATTTCCAAGATCGAATACGCTATCAATAGCAGCAACGTTAATGGTTTGCTCAAGGTCTTTATAACCTAAAAATTGCGCGTAGGTGAGATCCTGAGAGCCGCCAATGATAACAGGAATTATGTTTTTACGGATCAGGTAATCAACGGTTGTTCTTAAAGCAAAAAAAGTATCTTCTGTACTATGGCCTGCATTGATGTTTCCAAGATCGGCAATTACGCCCCTAAAACCGGTATCGTATAATTTATACAGGTATTCGCGAACCGCATCAGGTGCCAGTTTACAGCCTTCATTGTTTTCGCTGTTCCTGTCCTCACAAACGCCCACCAAAGCAATGTGCACATCATCCAGGTCCGGAAAATCGGCCCCTTCTTTGTGGATAGAAAATAAGTTACCAAGCTGGGTCTCTTTTAAATTATAATTATTTAAAATATTGTCAGTATTAACCGGACTAAAAAAGTGGGCAATATCGCTCATGTTATAAGAAATTTAAATAAAAATAGGTTTCATTTAAAGGTGGAAGAGGGTAAAGAAACATTTTATATTAACAGGGGGCTATTAGGAACTACGTGATAGAACACAGATATTACGGATGAAGCGGGTTTACACGGGTTTTAATTATCTGTATTTGATCAGTTCTATCCGTTAAATCAGTGTTCCATCTCCCGTGTTGTTAAAAAAATCAAAAAAGACTTGCGGGTTTAAATTTTCTTTTTAACTTTGTATCTCAAAGTGCTTTAATATGGAAGATCAACAACAACATTTAGAGGCCCTGAAAGATATCAGGCAAATGATGAAACAATCTAACCGCTTTTTATCGTTGAGCGGCTTAACGGGTGTTTTTGCAGGCATATACGCTTTAATAGGTGCCTATGCCGGATATACTCTTATTAAAGATTTTATTGCCGATTGCAGGTTGAATGATTATACCGAGGTAAAATACAATCAAATGCTGTTGATGTGCATTGTTATTTGTGCTTTGGTTTTAGCCATGTCGTTAATAACAGCCCTTATTCTATCGGGAAGAAAGGCAAAGAAAAATGGCCAGAAATTATTTGATCATACCGCCTGGCAGTTATTAATTAATATGTTCATTCCATTGGCGGCAGGCGGCATTTTTTGTATTGCCATGTTGTTTCACGGTAACGGTTTTGTTGTTTTGGTTGGTCCGGCCATGCTTATATTTTATGGACTGGCGTTGGTAAATGGCAGTAAATATACCTTGCACGATATTCGCTACCTGGGCTGCCTCGAAATACTATTAGGCATACTTTCAAGCTTCTTTTTAAATTACAGCCTGCTTTTTTGGGCCCTTGGTTTTGGTGTGCTTCATATTATATATGGCACTTTTATGTGGTTTAAATACGATAGAAAATAAAGAGATACAAAACTAAAGACTAACAACTGTAATAATGATCAACCCAAACATACATAAACTTCACAAAGCCTTCGAAAGCAGGGTTAGGCTTGGTATTATGAGCGTTTTGATGGTGAATGATAAAGTGGATTTTAACTCTCTTAAAGATCTGTTGCAGGTAACCGATGGTAATTTGGCCAGCCATGCTTCTGCTTTAGAAAAAGAAGGCTTTATTCATATTAAAAAAGAATTTGTCGGGAAGAAAACGTCGACAACCTACAGCGCCACTAAAATTGGCGTAAAAGCTTTTGAAGATCATTTGGACGCCCTTGAAAAATTGATCAAGAAACTGGATTAAAAAAATTTAAAAAAATACTTTGAAATGCAAAGCACTTTAAGAATGATTTTAATATCGCTGCTGGTGGCAGCTTCTTTACTGGTAATAGTTTTTGCTATAATCGATCTTATACGAGCCAAAAAAGAAGAAGAGAGAGTAAGCTTTTCATTTATTATGAAAATCATTGCGCAGGTTTTATTTGTAGGTATTTTACCCGGTATTGGTATTGCCTTTACAGATAAGAAATGCGAAGAGCACCCTTTTCAAAACGAAAGCGTAGCAACGGCTTACACTTTATGGATCGTTTTTGCCATTGCGTATTTTGTATCTAAATATTTAAAAAAATATTTATCGCCGGTTTTTATTACACTTGTTACAAGTTTAATGGTGGCCGGCTTTTTATTTACGCTGGCAATATGCATTCATTTTATACCCATGTTTCCGGCGGCTGTGTTTCCGGGTATTGGCCTGCTTTATCTTTCTCCCTTCATTTGTTTCTTTTACCTGCTAAAAGAGATCGTTCAATTAAATAAATTCCTTAAAACCTATCTCGAAAAACAAAATACAACGGCAGGTCACCTTGTAAACACATTTTATTTTTCAATTCAGCAAAACCATCTTGGTTTGGTTACAGTTATTACTGCGCCATTGCTGGCGTTAATGCAAGCAATTTTATTCTTGTTTGGCCAGCAACCTGATTCTGTTATTTCGCAGTTTACCGAAAGCTGCGGTTTTTTATTATCAAAATACCAGGATTGTTCTTGTGGCGGAGGTCATTATCTCTGTTCTATTGCGGCAAACGGAAATAAAAAACTGGTTAAGCCTACGCGCTTTGGCATTAGGGCCAATGAACGTATTGTGGTAAACAGGCAGTTGTTAATTGCCAATGCTTTTGAGAATTGGTTAGAAGAGCATACTCCAAAATTACACCATGTGGTAAGAAATTCTTACGATGCCTGCAACATTCCTGTAAACGAATGGTCTAAACACAAACGTTTTGCCAATGTGCTTTACGTTGTAATGAAACCCCTCGAATGGATGTTCTTATTATGGCTTTACCTGTTTGATAGAAAACCGGAAGATAGAATTGCAAAACAATATTATCCAAAACAAGAACTGAATACTTATTTAAAACAAAATAACTATGAAAGATCTAACTAAAATAAGAATGGCCATTTCGGTATTTATGGCCTTGTTAATTTTAAGTGGAATAACTGCTTTTCCTTTACGAACGGAAACAGATTTTTTAATCGCTCATAAAAATTCTTTTCCCGAACCGTTGGCCAATTGGATACAAACTGTTTATGATGCTGTTAGACAAACACCTGATGTGGTGCTTTATGGAACAGACTGGCTGGCCTTCGCCCATATTATCATTGCTTTGTTTTTTATTCCGGTTTATATTAACCCTGTTAGATACAAAGCAAATTTACTGGTAGCCATTACCGCATGCGGCGCTGTATTTATCCTGGCTTTTGTGTGTGGGCCTGTGCGAGGCATTCCTTTTTTTCATCAGTTAATAGATTGCGCGTTTGGTTTTATAGGCTTTTTTCCTTTATGGTTCGTATATAAAAAAATTGGTCATTTAGAAATCTCAAAACAAAAAAAATATGCATTCAACTAAAAAATTAATTACCTGGGTAAGCCTTTTTGCAATAGCAATGGGTTTTATGGAAAGCGCTGTGGTTATTTACCTACGGGAACTGTATTATAAAACCGGTTTTGAATTTCCATTAAAACAGATCTCGCCGTTTGTTGCCAAGGTCGAATTTTTCAGAGAAATAGCAACTATTATTATGCTTGTAGGTTGCGGTATTATGGCGGGCAAAAGTAAGTTGCAGCGTTTTGCCTATTTTGTTTTGGCCTTTGCCATTTGGGATATCTTTTACTATGTGTTCTTATATATTTGCCTTGGCTGGCCACAGGCTTTAAGCACCTGGGATATATTATTCCTGATCCCCGTGCCCTGGGTAGGGCCGGTTTGGGCGCCATGCCTGTTATCTTTATTAATGATCGTTGGCTCGGTATTTATTATTTATAAGGTAGATGAACAGCCTGGTTATAGAGTAGGGCGCTTCTATTGGTGGTTACTTATTTTAGGTGCAGTTGTTTGTATTATTTCTTTTATGTGGGATTATTTGCGCTTTAACGGTGGCGTTTGGTCGGTACTGTCTGATAAGAATTTGTTTGCCGAAATTGATAATTATGTGCCTGTTGAATTTAATAGTCCGTTATTTTTTGTTGGTTTTTTATTAATGCTTTTTCCGGTAACGTATTCCATTTACACATCACTAAAAATTAAAAATTAAAATGAAAAGAAACGATTGGTTACTGATTGCTACGGCAATTACATTTAGTATTTTGTTTTATAAACAAGCCACCGGTTTAAATTATTTATTATTTACGGGTCTTGTGACCGGCGTTATCGCTTATTTTAATCCTGAAAATACCAGGAAATGGCAATGGTGGTATTATGCTGCATTAACCAACCTCTGTGGCTTTGCTGTGTTTTATTGCAACAGTAATTTAAGCATATTTGCTACTATCTTATCTTTATTTATCCTTTCGGGAAAAAGTTTTAATTATAAGAATTCAATTATTGTAAACCTGGGTTTTAGTATTGGCTCGGTTATTTCATCGGTGGTTTTTGTAATAATTGATTTTATTGCCCTTAGAAAAGAAAAAGTAGTTTCTGAAAATAAAAGATCACGAAAAATATATTTCGGAATTTTTGTTGCGCTCGTAATTGCCATTGTGTTTTTTGCTTTGTACCAGCAGGCCAACCCATTATTTAAAGATTTTACAAAAAATATCGATCTCAGCTGGATCAGTATTGGCTGGTGTTTATTTACTATCTGGGGCTTTTTGGTAATATACGGCTTGGTGTATTACCGCGATATTAAAGCGTTGTCGGGTTGGGATATTTATTTTAACCGTACGTTAGAAAATAAAACTGCTGAATCGGACCAAACAAAGGAACCCGGAAATAATGCCATTATTGCTTTAGCACTATTTGGCCTTTTAAATGTGATGCTTGTTTTGATCAATACATTGGATCTTACCAATTTATTCGGTTCTCAACAATTGCCAAAAGGTGTTTACCTGTCAGACTTTGTGCATAACGCCGTTTGGAGCCTGGTATTTTCGATCATCATTGCCGTTGGTTTAATTATGTGGTTTTTTAAAGGTGAACTAAATTTTAACAAACAATCAAGGGCCTTAAAATACCTTGTTTATTTATGGATCCTTCAAAGTGCTATCATGGTCATTTCTGCCATGGTGCGTAATGCGTGGTATGTTGCCGAATACCAGTTAACGTATTTACGAATTGGCGTGTACGTATTTTTGTCATTAAGCCTTGTGGGTTTATTTATTACATTTTTAAAGATAAATAAAACCAAAAGCGCATGGTACCTGGTGCGTCAGAATTTTGAAGCATGGTTTCTTCTTCTTAGCATTTGCTCTCTTATTAATTGGGATAAAATTATTTCCGATTACAATATTTCCAACGCAAAAAGCATTAAAGCACTCGATAAATCATACCTGGTAAACCTTTCAAATGCCAACCTGCCAGATCTTACGGAGCTATTCTTTAAAAATAAAAAAGACAGCTTATTCAGCGATTCTGGCAGTTTTCAAAAGCATTACGAGTTCAAATACCTTTCGTCGCACCTTTATGATTTTATGGTAGAAGATCAACAGGAAACCTGGCAGAGTTTTAACCTGCGAGACAGAGCTATTGCCAAAAGAATGAAAACACAATTTAAAAACAACCTTATTACAGATATAGCGCTGGATTACAAAGGAAATATTGAACTAAAGAATATTTTAGTATTAAAAAAATTAAGAACATTAACGCTTAGTAATGCGCCGGCCGATTTTGAATTAATAGCTTTTTTTACTGATCTTGAAGAATTGACCCTTGGCAATTTACAGGCAAACCGGTTAACGAATATTTTACATAATAAAAATCTAAAGAAGTTTGAGATCCTTTATTATCTTGATGGTGACAGGCATTTGGAGTATTTTAAATTCCTTAAAAATCTGGAAACGCTTTCGTTACCAAACGTCACCAACGATGAATTGCTTAAGTTAAACGGACATCCTTCTTTAAAACTATTGCAGCTAAATACAATGTATGACGAGCAACGGGAGTTTGTAAAGAACCACAGATTATCATTCACTATTAAAGAGACAGGTTATGCAGGCAGATAAACTTCTAAAATTATTTTTGTTTTGCCTGCTTTTGCTAACAGCCAGAATTATAAGCACCGGGCAGTATTCTTATATTTTTTTAACATGGAATCTGTTTCTTGCTTTTATTCCGTATTGGCTTATTAAACGCTATAAGGCGGATAGTAAAATATGGTTTCAATTACTGATCATTGCAACAACTATTTTATTCTTGCCAAATGCACCGTATATCTTAACCGACCTTTTTCATTTAAGAGAACGTATTGCGGCGCCTATGTGGCTCGACCTGGTACTCATCTTAAGTTTTGCGTTTTTAGGAATGGTATTTTTTATTTTAAGTGTAAACCATCTGTTGGCTATTTCTGATCTTTTGTTTCGCTCACGGTGGATAACGAGCGGCATAAAATTTATCATTATGCTTTCAAGCTCTTACGGGATATACCTTGGCCGCTACCTGAGGTTTAATAGCTGGGATGTAGTAATAAACCCTTTTGATCTGGCAAAGCACATGCTGCTTTCAGTATTTAGCCATAATTATTATAAAGAAACGTTTGCAGTAACCATTACGTTCACTATTTTTTTATATTTAGTTTTTGAAATTGTAGCTTCATTAAAAGCGACTAATACGCAGCAAAATGAGTTATCTTAAAAACAGGAAGAACGCTTTTACTTATGCTTTTTCGGGCTTGTGGCAGGCTTTTAGGAGTGAGGTGCATTTGCAGCTGCACGTGATCATTGCCCTGGTGGTTATTGGTGCCGGTTGTTATTTTTCTATTTCAAAAGCAGAGTGGTTCGCAGTTGGGTTATGCATTACCCTTGTTATATCTTTAGAACTGGCTAACTCAGCCGCAGAAAAACTTTGCGACCTTTATTCTAAAGAACAAAATCCAAAGATAAAATACGTTAAAGATGTAATGGCTGCTTCAGTTTTGGTGGCCTCCTTTTTTGCGGCAATTACAGGGATCGTTATATTTTTACCTTATATAAAACAGTTGTTTAACAACTAACATAAGCCTGTTCAATAACTTTTTGCATCAATAAGTATTTAAGCCGCTGTCTTGCTTAATTTAGATCATCAATTCTATACTAGTATATTCGGTAAAGAACAGTAACCGGTTGCATTACGTTTTGCGTACGCTTCTTTCAGATGCATTAGGGGCAGACGTAACCCAAACCTTTAACCTGGACGAGTTTAAAAGTTCAACGTTACCAAAGATCAATTATTCGGATGTAAAACTGGAGGATTGTTTAAACATAAAACCGCATTCTGTTTTATTTGATGTTGGTATAAAAGATTATCCTGTCGAAGTAAATAATCACGCACAATTTGCAAAAGTGTTTTTTAAAACTTCAGATCCGGTAATCCCCTTCGATCTTTTTGGAGCTGCCTTTTGGCTGCTAACAAGGTATGAAGAGTACCTGCCTTTTAAAACCGATAAATACAATCGCTTTAGCTACCGTTCCAGCCTGGCTTACCAATACGATTTTATACAATTTCCTTTAATTAATTTCTGGCTCGATCAATTACAAAATCTTTTAAAAGAAAAATTTCCTATTATAAAATTTAAAGAACAGAAATTCAGACTTCTTTCTACCATTGATATTGACAATGCGTTTAAATATAAGCATAAAGGGTTTGTGAGAGCACTGGCAGGTTATGCCAAAGATGCTATTTCAAAAGATGGCGCAAGTTTTAAGAGTCGCTTCAAAGTTATTTCGGGGCAAAAAAAAGATCCTTTTGATTGTTATGAATTTCTTATAGAAACACATAAACGCTTTAACACAAAAGCTATGTATTTTTTTCTGCTTGGCGATTACGGGCCAAACGATAAAAATCAATCTGCCAATAACTTTTCCTTTCAATCTTTGATCAAAAGTATGGCGGATTATTCGCAGGTTGGTATTCATCCTTCTTTTGGTTCTACAAATAAGATCCAGCAATTAAAAATAGAGGTAAGCCGCCTGTCAAATATTATACATTCGCCCGTTATCAATAGCCGGCAGCATTTTTCAATCCTTAAATTCCCGCAAACATACCAAAGCTTATTGCAGGCCGGTATCGAGCAGGATTTTTCTATGGGTTATACCAACTTCAACGGCTTCAGGGCTTCCTACTGTTTTCCGTATCAATGGTATAATATAGAAAATGAAATGCTTACGCCTTTAACCATAAATTCGTTTTGTATAGCCGAAAATACCTTGCTGCACTATTCTAAAAAAGAAAATAAAGATCTAATGCAACTGGCAATGCCTATAATTAACGAAGTAAAAAAATACAACGGGCAGTTAATTTCTATTTTTCACAACGATATGTTCAGTGAAGACATGAAAAGATTTTATACTGAATTTTTAACCCTGGCTAAAAATTGATCATTTTTCAGGACGCTCGTTTTGTAAGAGTAAACTCTGATAAAATTCCTTTTATTGACACAACGTTTAAAGGCAGCTCGAGCAATACATGCAAAAAGCTGAGAAAGAACAGGCACTGAAACCCTGTTTTGTAATCATAAGCATACGCTGCCAAAGCCAAAGCCCATAATAGTGCAATAATAAGCAGTCTTTGCTTTGGAACTTTGTGCCAGGCTATAACCTCTGTTTTTGAGAACCAGTTTAAATAATGATACGTATAGGCAAAAGCAATAAACCTCATCACTATAAGACCTTGTTGTGAAAAGTAAATGCTGTTAGTTACCGTTTGACCTGAAGACATATTGAGGCTGGTAAATTGTTTTAATGTAAAATAGTTTGTGCCTTCAAAACTTTTGTAAGCGTTGAATGCATAATCCGAGATCTTATAGGAAGCAGGTCCAGAAAAGATACTCAATACCGCAACCGGAACAATTAACATTACCCAAAACGAAAGGTAGCCGCTTTTGCTTTTTGTTTTTAAAGCCCCGTAAAGCATGAATAATGCCGTAAATAAAAATACGTGAATAAGGGTTGGTAAAAAAACTGACAGGACCAGGAATGCATTTCCCGAAAATTTTAAGGTTACCAACGCTAATAAAAAAGCGAGCGCCCGGTAGATCGTTTTATCAACAAAAACAAAAATGACAGATGCAACCACAGATAGATAAATAAGCTGGTTAAGATGATCACCACTTATCTTAACTTTAAGGCCTAGTAAGTTGCCCGCTACCGGAAGAGCTATCACTATTGACAAAACAACCAGCAATACAAAATCATACTTCTTTTTGGTATAATACTGTTTGTTATGCAGCCAGCTTACTTCGGTTAAATAATGCAGTGGGCCAAGCACGGCATACGAAAACAGGAAAAGCTCAAATGGCAAAAAAAGAGCAAGCAGCATGCTTAGTATAATAAGAAAGATGTTGCTGTAATTTATTTTATCGAGTGTTGTCAAGTTTTTTTTGTAAAGGTAGGCGGGCAGCAGCGAACTAACTATGATTTAAATCAATTCGCGGCAGTGCATTTTAACCTATTATTTCGTAAAGGCCCCAAAACAAAAATATCATACCAGCCCCGGTAAGGCTGTATAAGGCCAGTGAAAAAGGCTGGTTGCAATGATAATTAACGCAGGTAACAATAAAACCTGCTATAAGCAACACCAGTGCTAAGGCCAGTTTTTCCAATCCTTTTTTACGTTTGGCGGCATGACTAATTATTTTTAATTCCCTGATAATCTCGGCTACCAAGGCCGTATTGTTTGTTTTTTGAAGTAATAACTTTTCGATCTCGTCAAAATTTTTACCGGAGCTTAGGCAATCAAGCGCAAAATCTTTTAAGTTATTGTGCAGGTTATTTAAACTCATTGTTATTTTTTTAACCAATTTAAAAAAGCTCTGCCTTTATTAATATGATTAATATCAGGTATTCAATTATTTTTTCGGAGAAAAGATGTTGAAGGACGGAAGAGGTGTGCGATCAATTACGCAGGATCATGAAAGTTGCTGTAACTCTGTAAAAATATTGTGCACCACTTGCCCGATGCTGGATATGATCATTTGCACGCCAATGCCAATTACCAAAAAGCCCATGATCTTTGAAAGAGAGGTTAAACCAGCCTGGCCGGCATACTTCATTAAACGCGGTGCGTATTTAAAAATAAAATAGATAGAAAGAGATACAATAATAATAGCGGCAACGGCAACAACATCTTGCGAAATGGCCTTATGCCAATCCTTATCCCGGCTGGCGTATAGGGTAATTAAAAACGACATAGAGCCAGGGCCGGCCAATAAAGGCATTGCAAGCGGGGAGAAGGAGATATCTTCTTTTTTATCGTTTTCTTCCTGGATCTTGCCCGAGATCTCTTCTTTGTGTTTTACATTTAATAACTGCCAGCCTGATCTGAAAATAACAATACCGCCGGCAACACGCAATGCAGGTATGGTAATACCAAAGAAATTAAGCAGGTAAACACCTATAAAATACGATATCACACATATTAAAATAATGTACATGCAGGTTTTTTTAAGTGTTTTTAGTTTATTTTCCTCGCTCGAATCCTGTGTAAGGCTAATATATACAGGCAATCCGCCCAAAGGGTTAATAAGCGAGAAGAGGCCTATTAACGTGGTTAAAAAAACTGATGCGTCAAACATGGTGCAAAATTACAGTTATTTTAAAAAGATCTCTATCTAAAATGAATGATATATTCGTTAATAAAATACAAACAAATAAAACCTTATTTTTGTTTCGGTAATAACCAATATGGCATTAAATTTAAAAACACTGGCAACAAGAAGCATGAGCGCTGTAGTATTTGTAATACTATTGGTTGGCTGTGTTTACTTTAGTTATATTTCTTTTACGGCTTTCTTTTTTGTTGTATCTGTTATTGGTCTGCACGAGTTTTATAAGATCTCAGAGAACATGGGCGCCAAACCTTTAAAAGTAGCTGGCTTCCTTTTTGGCATCTTAACGTATTGCGGTTTTGTTCATATCGGTTATCACGAACCGGCCTCTTTATTTTCCATTCTTAAAGATCTGCAAAAAGCAGCTATGATATTGGTTCTGTTAAGTCCTTTTATTTTAATGGCACTTGCTATGCTTAGTAAAGAAGCCAACTCCATTAAAAATGCCATATTTACTATTGCGGGTATTATGTATGCTGTAATACCTTTTGGATTGCTTAACCTTACCGTATACCGGGAAACAGGTTGCGACGGTTCTTATTTTACACCAAAGTTGATCTTAGGGATCATATTTTTAATATGGAGTAACGACACCTTTGCTTATTTGGGAGGAAGCCTGGCCGGCAAAAATAAAATGATAGAACGCGTTTCTCCCGGCAAAACATGGGAAGGCACACTTATTGGCGTGCTTGTTACTTTTGGCTTGAGTTTTACTTTTAATTATTGGGTGTATGATCTGGGAACTTATACCTGGCCGGTTTTAGGTGTTGCTGTACCTATATTGGCAACAGTTGGCGATCTTGTAGAGAGTAAATTAAAGCGTGAAGCAGGTGTTAAAGATAGTGGCAATATTATGCCCGGGCACGGTGGCGTTTTAGACAGGTTTGACAGCCTGATCTTTGTTTCGCCTTTTGCTTTTATAATATTTAATCTAGTTTAAAGTTTTACCGAATGCACACGGTGTATAGGAATAACAACACCTTGTTTTAAAATAACCCTTTTATCGGTTACTCCCCAAACAGTTGTTTCTACCACTTTGCAGGATGAATCGTCCTCAAAATAAATTTTGATCTTGGTATGTTCTCTATTACCAAGGGTTAAAGCTCTATCCAGTTCAGCACGTCTTTCTTTTATCTTTTCAGGATTATTTAAAACTTCGGTAGAAGGAAATTTTAAATTCTCAATTTCTTCCTTTTCGATTGCTTGAAATTCAGCTATAACCATTGCATAAAAATATTAGAGATTAATAATTGATTTTTTCCGTTATATAAAACGAATATTAATTAAAAAGGTTGCAGTTGTTAATTGTTTAATTGATTTTTAAGGGTCTTGTACAATTCTGCCGCTTTTTGGCTTCCAATCCTATATGTAAATCCATCATTATCAACTAATTCTATAAAATCTTCGCCGCTTGTATAAAACCGTATCACCCCCTTGTTATGAAGGTTATAAACAGCCCTTCTAAGCATGTTTTTTTTGTAACGGCTTTTTCTGATAGATACTATATTTTTCAGGTCTATCTTCACTTTCCGGGCCGTCCAAAAACCATCCAGGGTTACAAAGTCGTTATACACTTTGGTTTGTATGTGCAAAATGTAGGTTAAACCGGTTGAAAAAACCAAAATACTTATGCCAATAATAAAAAAGATAAGGCCCGATTCGCCCACATTATCAATAGGATAAGAGCCAATTTTAACAAACGATACCTGCACCGGTTTTGGGTTCTCGCTCCAATAGTAAGCAACAAAACAAAACAAGGTTATAAGCGAACGAATAACAATACTTAAACGGTTGTGGCCCATGTATTGCTTTTCTTCAAATAATATTTCGTTCTTATTCAACGACAGTTAGTTTTAAAAGTTTTTGATCAGGGCTTGTTATTTTATAGCGATCGTCGCTGCGGTGGCCAATTACCCAAATAATATCGCCATTACCGTTTTCTAATAAGCGACAGGTTTCTTTTTCGAAAGCATTTAATTTTTGATCTTTTAAAAAGTCGCTTAATTTTTTAAAACCTTTCATACCAAAAGGCCTGAACCTATCGCCGGTTTTTTTTGTACGTATGGTTAACGGGTAAATAAGCTTGTCTTTTTCAATTATCAATTCATTAATCTTAACCGGCATAAGACCTTTTATCTCTTCTGTCTTCACTAATTCAGAACGTTTAAGTTCGTGTAACGAATTAATTTGTACCGGCTCAATATCAGTATTACCACCCGGCCTTATAATAATAACATCCCTGTCTATCGTTAAAGCAAAAGCCGGTGTATAAAACAACTTTCCGCTTTCGCCTCTTTTGTGCAGGTTTGTTTTAATATCGTTTACCTGCGAAAGGGTAAAACCATAGGGCTCCAATAAATAATGCAAAATGGTTTTAATGTATCTTTCATTTTTTAATTTGGATTTGTCAATCAACACCAGGTTACGTTTTTTAGAAACAAGCTCAAGACTCCTTGCTTCCAAAAAATCGTTTATAATATCAGATTCCTCTTTAAAATTAGCTGCATTATTTAAGAATGTTTGCTCAAGGTTGGGATACAGTTTTTTTAATTTTGGGATGATCTCTAACCTTAAAAGGTTACGCTGGTATTTTGCTTCAAGGTTACTTTTATCAAGGCGGTAAGCGATCTTTTCTTTACGGGCAAATTGTTCTATTTCTTCTTTGGTAAAAACCAATAATGGCCTTGCAATTGTTTCAGTTTTTTCGGCAATGCCTTTTAATCCTTTAATACCTGTACCACGGCCAAGGTTAATAAAAACGGTTTCTACCACGTCGTTAGCATGGTGCGCCGTTATAAGGCACTTGAGTTTGTGTTTTTTTAAAAGATCATTAAACCAGGAGTACCTTAGCTGGCGGGCAGCCATTTGAATGCTTACCTTATTTTTTTTGCAATATTCATCAACATCAAAGGTATGTACGTGAAGTTTTACTTTAAGTGATTTGGCAAGTGCTTTGCAAAAAGCTTCATCCGCGTCGCTATCTTTACCACGCAATTTAAAATTACAATGCGCCAGCGAAAAATTAAAGCCGCCTCTTTTTAATAAATGCGCCAGCACTACAGAGTCTACTCCGCCGCTGATAGCTAATAAGAGCTTATCCTGCTTGCTAAAAAGTTGATTTTTAAGTATGTTTGATTCAAATTTTTTTTGCACCTAACAAAGATAATAAAATGGCAGCACCAAAGCACGTTGCAGATGCCTCTTTAAAAATAAGCGATTACATTGATAATTTGCCTGACTGGAGCCAAAAGATATGTAAACGCCTGCGCACAATTATTTTAAAAGCCGACCCAAAATTAATTGAGGACTGGAAATGGGGGCCAAACTATTACCTGGATGGTATGGTTTGCGGTTTTGCAGGCTTTCAAAAGCACGTTAATTTTGTGTTCTTTAAAGGTATCTTACTAAAAGATAAACGAAAGCTATTGCATTTAAATGATGGCAGCGTTAATACACGTAACTTCAGGTTTAAAGATGTGAAAGAAATTAATGAGGATATTTTACTTGAATACCTTATTGAGGCTATTGACCTGAATAAAAAAGGTAAAAAAATTATTGTTCCAAAAGACAGAACCGTTGAAATTGCCAAAGATGTTAAGCGAGAATTTAAACTGGCCGGTTTATTGGGTTACTTTGAAAGCCTTGCCTATTCGCATCGCAAAGAATATATAAGGTGGATAGAAACGGCCAAAAGGGAAGAAACCCGTAAAAGCAGGATAGAGAAAGCTGTTATAATGCTTGGAAAAAAAGAAAAAATAATGGATAAGTATAAAAAGTAATAAACAGCTGTTTTATTACTGTTCTTTTGAATAAATTTGAAACAATATTAATTATAAAAAAAATGGGTAAAAGTGTTACTATAGTTGGCGCCGGTTTAGTGGGTTCTTTATTGTCTATCTATTTAGCAAAAAAAGGATACAAGGTTAATATCTTTGAGCGCAGGCCCGATATGCGCACCACAAATATCTCTGCCGGTAAATCCATTAACCTGGCTTTAAGCGATCGCGGCTGGCGTGGTTTAGAGGGTGTTGGCATTGCCGATGAGATCAAAAAAATTGCTATTCCCATGTACGGGCGTTTTATTCATCATAAAGATGGTTCTAACGCTTACCAGCCTTACGGTAAAGATAACCAGGCCATTTATTCTGTTTCGAGGGCAGATATCAATATGAAATTAATGGATCTGGCTGAGCAACAAGCCAATGTAAAGATCCATTTTGACAAACGCTGCACTACTATCGATCGCCATAAACTCGAAAGTTCTTTTGAAGATAATAACACAAAAATAACAGAAACCATACAATCAGACCTTTTGTTTGGAGCTGATGGGGCTTTTTCGGCAGCACGTTTAAATATGCAATTGCATAACGACAGGTTTGAATACAACCAGCATTATATTGAAAGCGGGTATAAAGAACTGATCATTCCACCGGGAAAGAACGGCGAATTTTTATTGGAAAAGAATGCCCTTCACATTTGGCCTCGTGGTAGTTTTATGATGATAGCTCTTCCAAACCCCGATGGTAATTTTACCTGCACTTTGTTTTTGCCGTTTGAGGGAGAAAGATCCTTTGAAAAATTAAAGACCAAAGAAGCCGTTAAACAATTTTTTGATGAAGAGTTTGCCAGCGCCGTGCCTTTAATGCCTACACTGATAGAAGATTTTATGGATAACCCTGTTTCATCATTGGTAACTGTAAAATGTTTTCCCTGGACCTTCGATCACAAAATAGGGTTGATAGGCGATGCGGCCCACGCCATTGTTCCGTTCTATGGCCAGGGTATGAACTGTGGTTTTGAGGATTGTGTGGTACTAAACGACCTCATCTCAAAACATAACGATAACTGGGAAAAGATCTTTCCCGAATATCAGAGCCTGCGTAAGCCCGATGCCGATGCAATTGCCGACCTGGCCGTTGGTAATTTTATTGAGATGCGTGATAAAACAGCCGATCCGAAATTTTTACTGCAAAAAAAAATAGAGGCTGCTTTCTCAAAAAATCATCCTGATAAATGGATCCCGTTATATAGTATGGTTACTTACACACCCGATATTCGTTATAGTAAAGCTTTAAGTGAAGGTTTAAAACAACAGGCAATAATGGATAAAATTATGGCCTTGCCAAATATTGAAGCCAAATGGGATTCGAAAGAAGTAGAGACAGAAATTTTAAAACAATTATAAAGTGGAGCTTAGCAATTCATTTATATACGAAAATTCAGTAAAGCTGGGCGTATCGTTAATACTTGGCGCTATGATAGGAGCCGAGCGCGAATACAAAGGCCGTAATATTGGTTTCCGTACCATTATTTTAATTACCCTTGGCTCAACTTTATTTACCATTCTCTCTCTTATTTTAGGCACACATTCCGATCCCGGAAGGATAGCCTCTAACATTGTAACAGGCGTTGGTTTTTTAGGCGCCGGTGCTATCTTCAGGGAAGGTGCCAGCGTAAGGGGTATGACCACCGCATCGTTAATATGGATAAGCGCCGCTATTGGTATGGCTTGCGGTATCGCCCAATACGAATTTGCCATAATAGTAACATTTACAACCCTGGTAATTTTGCTGGGTTTTACAGGCGTTCAAAAATTTATTGACCGTTACAACCAGGAAAAGATCTATAAAATTATTATTGCCAACGATCTTGCATTAAAAGCCGATATAGAAGCGCATATGAATGCCAATTGCAAATTAAAACATGAGCGCATGCGGCAAACAAAATCAAATAACGATCTTATTATCGAATATGAAGTAAGAGGTTCAGAATCCAATCATGGGGTTTTAATAGATTATTTAACCACCAATCCAAACGTAAAACATTTCGATGTTTAGTTAATTTATTGAATATCAATTAATTAAAATTGATATAAGCTTGTAACTTTACGGGTATAACCACGTCTTACTCTTATAAATTGAACCTGACCGAATATAATCAATGTGTAGATAACCATGCAGATGGTGTTTATCGTTTTGTATTAAAGCAGATACGCGATAAAGACGCGGCAAAGGATATTGTACAGGATTCGTTTGAGAAAATGTGGCGTAAGATAGATAGCATTGACGGTGCCAAAGCCAAAACTTATTTGTTTACAACAGCATACCATACGTTAGTAGATTATACCCGTAAAAATTCGAAAAGCGCCAAGATGAATGAGGTAGATCTTAACCAGCATAGTCATACCTCGCAGTACTCTGATCTGAAAGAGATACTGAACCAGGGCCTTGAACAATTGCCGGAGATCCAAAAAACAGTATTACTGTTGCGCGATTACGAAGGCTACGATTATGCGGAAATAGGGGAGATTACACAGTTAACCGAAAGCCAGGTAAAGGTTTATATTTTCAGGGCAAGAACATTTTTAAAGAATTATATAGGCAAGGTGGAAACAGTTATTTAATGAGCAAAATTAATTTACATAATTACGAGGCTTTTTTGATAGATTACCTGGATGGTAGTTTAAATGAAACTTCTATTATTGAATTAAGGGCTTTTATACTTGCCAACCCGCAGCTGGAGATAGACCTGGACGATCTTGACCTGCCTGCATTTACAACCGAAGACATTAAAATTGATTTTAAGAACGAACTCAAAAAGCCGGAACTTTTTTTAGAAGATGAACAACTTATTAATTATTTAGAGAATAATTTACCTGAAGAAGAACGAAAAGTAATAGAGTTTAATTTGTTAACCAATAGAGATTTAGCTCTTAAATTAGAAGCTTACAAAAAAACTATTTTAAGGTTTGATAACACTACGGGCGTTAATAAAACAGGTTTATATAAAACAGAAGATGACCTTGTTTTAAATAATAAAGTTTTGGCATATGTAGAGGGACAATTAAACACATCTGATAAATTACATTTTGAAAAGGAATTAGCAACAAATGCATCTCTTCAAAAAGAACTTGCCTCCTTCCAAAAAACAAAATTAACGGCAGATGATACAATTGTATTCAAAAATAAAGAAACATTAAAAAAAGAAGCAAAGGTTATTGCTTTATTCAGTTTAAGAACCGTAACATCTATGGCTGCCGCCATTTTATTATTATTTGGTTTTGCTTTTATGTTTAACTATTATAACACAAAGCCAACCTTTGCTAAAACACTGGCAAAAATTACTTTCATAAAGCCTGCAAAAAACATTAATTATCAGTCGGTTAACAAAGTTAATTCAAGCAATGAATTAAATACTATTGAGCCCCAAAGCACTGATCTTATTGCAAAAAAAACAAATGAACCGGGGCAGTATAAAACAAATAATAGTATCGGGCATGATGATCTTAATGAAGCAGTGAGCAATTCGGTAGCTGTAGTTAAAGAAAAGAAAACAAGTGATCCTTTAGTAAATAATGCCCCTGAAGATACCGTTAAAGAGAATGTGGCAAACAATAAATCTGTTATTGATACGAGCAATACCAGCCTGGCAGTTACAAATTTAAATGCGTCAGAATATTCAAAGCAAAACTATTTAATAACCGTTGAAGAGGAGGATGATGAGGTTGCGGTTACTACGCCACCAGTAAAAAAAGGTTTTTGGCAACGGGCTGTTAAAGTGGCCCAACAGGTAAATAAATTAGGGGTTAAGGCAATTGATGGCGAAGAGACCCAGGGTAAAAACTATGCCCTTTCTTTTAACTCCTTTAGCGTAGAAAAAAGATAATTAAGAATCGGCCCGCGTTTCCCGAAGTTTTTTTAATTTTTTAAAATGTGATGGTGTTAAGCCTGTAGCTTTTTTAAATTGGGCCGACATGTGAGAAACATTATTGTATTTTAGTTTATGCGAGATCTCAGTTAAACTAAGTTCGCTAAAAAGTATAAGCTCTTTTATTTTTTCGGCTTTCTTTAAAATAATATATTGTTCAATTGTGGTGGCTTGTGTTTCTGAAAAAAGGTTAGACATGTAATTGTAATCGTAACCCAATTTTTCTTTAAGGTAAACAGAGAATTTTACTTTAGGCCAGCTTTCAGGTTTTTCGAGTAGTTCATTTATGATGATCTTTATTTTTTCCGTTAATATCCCTTGTTTGTTTTCCTGGATCTCGAGGCCGGATTTTTTTATGGCATTGTTCAGTTTTGTTCTTTTTTCCACGCTTAAGTTTTGTTTTATTTCCGCTTCTCCAAATTCAACTTTTGTATATGGAATATGAAGCTTTTGAAGCTCAGTTTTAACAACTGTCTTGCAACTTTCGCAAGCCATATTCTTAATATAGATCTTTGTCATGGCGTTAAAACAAAAATGAGAAAATATTCAAACAATAAATTATAAAATTGCCGTAAAAACTTACAAGATTTACTGTTTTACCTTCTGAATTTTTAAAATTTATAAGATTTACTGTTTTATTGAGGAAAGAAAAGAGAACTTTTTATAGCGGCGCTAAAAAAGTAGTTAAGTGTTTTTCTATACTTTTTGCGTCAGAACTTAAATAGTAATTTTTTAAGATATTACGGCTATGTATAAGAATATATTTAATTCGTGTATTCTTAAAACTGGTGCTCACATTGCTCGACCATTTAAATTCTTTTTTACTATAAATATTCTGGCCATTAATTCGGCCATAAATATAAATGCAGTATTTTTCATTACTAAAATCACAAACAAATACATTTAAGCGACCTTCTTCCCATGTTGTGTTTTTATTTTCGGGGCTAAATTCTTCGTTCGGGATAATGGTAAATTCTTCCGTTTTTTTAACGGTTTCCTTAATTTCAGGAGGCGACGATAAAAGATCAACTTCATAATCAACCAGATTTAAAAGTTGAGCATTATTATTTGTTAAATCATAAGTTTTCATAGATCATTTTACAAAGTACAGTTTAACTGTGCAATTCTTATTCCAGTTTCAAAAAAGCCCTTTTTGTAACGGTTTTAAGGGATGATTAGTATTTAAATGTGTAAAAAACGGCCTTTTTGGGGATTTTTTTTACCATTTTATAGAATTTACGGTTTTTGCCCTATTTTAATTTTTTTTTGATCTGCCTGTAACTTTTAAAAGGTGTGGCGCGTCTTACTCTTAAAATAACCACAAAAGCGCTTTTCATTAAACAAAAAATATTAAAACCAAGATCATGAACACTAAATTTTTATCTATCGCATTAATTACCTCGGTAATAAGTATAAAAGCACAACAGGTTCAAACCAGGGCTGCTTTACCTTTTAACAAGATCGAAACATCGGGCTCGGTAAACGTTATTTATACTAACTCTGATAGCTTATCGGTAAGCGTGCAGGCCGCCGCAAAAGAAATTGATAACGTAGAGACCAGGTTCGAAAACTCAACGCTTCATATCCATAACAAAGGCCGCTTTAACGAAGCAGTTTATGTGTATGTGAAAAATAATGCTCTGATCAATGTAGAAAGCAGCGGCGCATCTTCTTTTAAAACCTCAAATGTTTTAAAGAGCGATTCCATTAACTTCAGCGTATCAGGCTCTGCCAATGTTAAAGCTTCTGTAGAATCCCGTTCTGTAAGATCAATACAAAGCGGCGCCAGTGATCTTAAGTTATCAGGATCCTCAACTAACTTATTTACCGAACTTTCAGGCGCTTCTACTTTAAAAGGATATGACCTGGTTGTAAGTGTTGCAAAGGTAAGTACTACTGGTGCTTCTACGGCAAAGGTTTTTGTAAACGACAAGCTTACAGCTAATGCAAGTGGTGCCAGCAGTATAAAAATAAAAGGCGATGCAAAAGATATTAGCGCAGAAGCTACGCCTGCTGCCAGCATTATAAAAACCTACGAGCAGGCTAAAACTATTAATAAAGGCGGAAAAGATACCACTGTTTATTCGTGGAAAAGTAAAAGGATAATTATAATTGATACTGATAAAGACGGTGATAACCTCACAGATACGGTTAAAAGAAAACATCATATTTCAGATGAAGATTTTCATCACTGGGCAGGTTTTTCGATGGGTGTTAATGGTTACGTTGGATCAAATGGCAGCATTACTATGCCAAAAGCAACAAATTATATGGATCTTAACTATGGCCGTAGTTTTAATTTTCAGTTTAATTTAATAGAGCGCCATTTAAATCTTGTAAAGAACAATTTAAAATTGGTTACCGGTTTTGGTTTTGATTACCATTCTTATGCCTTTAACCGCAAAACAAATTTAAATCCAAATTCAGATAGCCTTGGCTCTTTTGCATCGGTTGATACTACAAATTTTTATGCCTACAATAAAAATAAATTCAGGGCTACATACATACAGGTGCCTTTGTTGTTGGAGTTCAATACCAGTAACAATCCAAACAAATCCTTTCACATGGCTTTTGGTGTAGTAGGGCAATATCTTATTTCGTCGCGCACCAAGCAAGAACTTGGGCAGGGCGGGTTTGAATTTACCAAAACAAGAAAAGACAGTTATAATTTAAGCCCTTTTGGCGCAAAAGCCCTGGTAAATATTGGCTATAGAGAGTTTACAGTGTTTGGCGAATATAATTTAACTTCCATGTTTCAATCGGGTAAAGGTCCGCAGTTAAATGCTTTTACAGTAGGTGTAAGACTTATACCGTTTGATTGAAACATGTAAATATACCAATCGTAAAAAAGCACCTGAAAAGGTGCTTTTTTTATTTGAAAAAGGCTTTATAAGCCATTGTTTAAGGTTATTTTAATGTTATTGCAGTATTAGCAAATTTTTTATCTTTGCTCTCCGTATTTTATGGAAACCGCAAAATTTATTGACGTAGAAAAAGTTCTTAAAGAAAAGGCCTATAAATTATATAGGTGGCTTCCCCGTTTTGCCATTAACTGGCTTAAAAGAAAACTGCACGAAGAGGAGATCAACGATGCCATGATCAAATTAAAGGATGATCATGCACTTGATTTTAACCGTAAGGCCCTTGATATACTTGGTTCAAAATTAGAGTCTGTTAATGCGCATTTGATCCCTAAAACCGGTAAGGTTACCATTGCTTCCAATCACCCTCTGGGCGGGTTGGATGGCATGTCGCTTATTAAATCTGTTGGAGAGGTAAGACCGGATGTACGTTTTTTTGTAAATGATATTTTAAAGAATTTAAAAAATTACGGCGATGTATTTGTGGCTGTAAATAAGGTTGGCTCTGTTTCCGCAGGTTCATTAAGGGTTATGGAAGAAACTTTCAGGTTAGAGAATGCCGTTTTGATATTTCCTTCGGGTTTGGTATCTAGAAAGCAAGATGGCCTGGTGCGCGATCTTAAATGGCGTAAAAGTTTTGTTACTCAATCTATAGATCATAAGCGCCTGGTTCAACCGGTTTTTATTGAGGGCGAAAACTCTAAATTCTTTTACAATTTTGCCCGCTGGCGTAAACGTCTTGGCATTAAAGCTAATATTGAAATGCTTTTTTTGCCGGATGAAATGTTTATGGCCAATAAAAAAACGGTACGCATTCATTACAGCAAGCCATTTGATGCTACTAAAGTATTTGATAACAGTAAAACGCACGGCCAATGGTCTGAGCTGGTATATAAATACATTTACTCGCCCGAGTTTATGAAAGGCATTTCTTTTGAAGAGTATATTAAGCTTTGATTTATTAAATAGCGGATAATTGGTTATAGATACTGCTTTAACCACTCTTTTGCCTCTTCTTCGTTAGCAAACATTTTTATGGGAATGGGCTGATGCTTTAGTGTAATAAATAAATTGGCAATATAACGGCCCAGCGATGATCCGGATATTACTGCCATGGCCTTAAAGTAATTGGGTAATTGCGAGGCGGCGTAATTACGGGTTTCAAGATCTTGTGGTTTTGATGATGTTGTATCAGAAAGTAAACAGACTTTTTTACGGTTTGTTATCTCAGCAATAAAATCATAATTTTTCTTTTGTTTTTCTACGTTACGCTCTACGCCTTTCGCAATAGCGCATAAAATGCCATTATCATCAAACCAAAAAGTGGCAAGTTCGCCTTCAAAAACTTTAGTATCATTTACTGGTTGCATGGCCAAAATTTTCTTAAAAATTATTTGCTTCCAATCAAAAATAACTAATAATATTTAATTGTCAAAGCCTGCCAGCATTGGGTTTGGGCTAAAACCGTACATAAAATGTCATTTTAGGTTATTTTCTTGTAAAAGCAGTTCTATTTTAGCTTAAATTTGTAATACCCGTATGAAAGATGTGTTTTTAGTACATATTAGTTTGCCAGAGGTATTTACTCCAAAATTTTGGGATCTTATTCCAAAACAAACGCAACGCATTAACGACCTTTTGGAAAAGCGGGTTATTTTAAATTACTCATTAGATATGGAGCGTAAAAACGTTTGGGTATTTATTGAGGCAAAAGACGAAAGTGCCGTAATGGATATTTTAAGCACTTTTCCCATCATCAAAGAAGTTAAGATAAATATTCATGAGCTGGCATTTTACGATGCCGCACCTATTGGCTTGCCTGAGCTGATCATGAATTAGCGGTCTTTTATTAGCTTAAAACTTACCAGCACCTTCCTGATCTCGTTCTTAAAAATAGCATAAAATACTATGCTGAAAATAACTAACTGTATGGCATACAAAAGAATATTATATTCTTTAAAAACTATGAACTGAACAAGGTTTACAATCAGGTAAATGAATGGAATAAAAATGATCTTAAAATAATTGAATTCGTATTTAAAAACGCCTTTTGTAAATAGCATACAAAACGCTACCTGTAATACTTTTGTTGCCAGCCCGGCATAAATGGCCCCCATTAGGCCATAATACTTTACGGCAAACAACGTAATCACTATCTGAAACACGGCGCTAAAACCAAAGATCTTTAACAACACATTTATTTTTTTTGTAAATAAGATCGTAGACAGGTAAAAATTTAAAATGCTTCTAAAGGCATAACCAGCCGCTAAAATGCCAATGTATATTTCGCTTTGATAGAAGGTTTGGTTTTTAATAATGAGTTTATAGATAATGGGAATAAAAATGCAGAACAGGATCAGCTGCACAATATTAATAACCGTAAATACATTAAAATAACGATTACTTTCTGTAGTGGTTTCGTGGGTTTTATTCCTGTTCCAGATCTCGTAAAGTTTTGGGAAGATCACGGCTGATAAACTGTTCTGTAAAAATTCGATACCAAAAAAACATTTTAAAATAAGATCGTATGCATTAAGATCGGTTTTTGCAATGTATGATTGTAAAAAATAACGATCTATTTGACCTAACACCCAACCGCAAATAACATAAAACACATAAGGCGCACAAAACCTGCTAAGGTCTCGTAAAAATGACCTCTCAAAAGTAATAACCCCGTTTTTAGTAAAGATGTAATGGCCTATTAAAAAAATGATCAATCCCGAAAGTAAACGGCCATACATGGGGCCTACAATGGTGTTTGGGAACAGGTATAAACCACCAATAGAAATAACAATAGTGGCAATAAAATTAATAATGTTGGCGGTTAAAAATAATTTAGAGCGCTGCAAATAGATCAAACAAACGGTAGAAGCTTTAAAGTAAGAATTAAAAAAAGCAGTAAGAATGGAGTAGAAACCATAAGGCCAGAATTCCATCTGCAGATCGGCTTTGTAAATGGATCTGAATAAACTATTGCCAAACAAAGCTGAAAGCAATAAAAGCCCTGCCCCGATAAATAAAAGCAGCATAGATACTGTGCCAATGAATTTTTTTTGCTGCGTAGGGTCGCCGCTTAATTGCGTGTATTTAATGCCAAAATAAGATTCTATTGAGAATGAGAACAAGATCTGGAACAGAAGAGAAACGCTTATGTGAAAAAGTACCTGGGTATAATGTATGTCGCTGAGGTAATTGGTATAAAAAGGCAATAAAATAATACCGGCCAGCATAGGCAAAGCGCCACCAACAGTAAAAACAATAGACGATTTTAAAAATGACTTACTTATCATTCAGGATTTTCGGTATAACGCAATAATTGTATAAATTTGTAAATTAACGGCTAAACTTTAACAGGCTTTGGCTAAAACTTATTAAAAATCGGTTTTTAAAATGAATAATCAGCAAAATATGGCCTCTAAAGAGCAGGTAGAGGAATTTTATAACACATTTAAAGAGCACCAAAAAAAACTGGGTGTAAATATCCGCCACCGTACCATTTTTAAAAACCTTAAAAATATCGGACTAAAGTCAAACTCAAATGTAATAGAAGTAGGTTGTGGTATTGGTACAGTAAGCAGCCTTATTTTAAAATATATTACCGGTGGTAATTTTGTTGGCGTTGATATTAGTAAGGAGAGTATTGAAATGGCACAAAAAATTTATGCAGGTTATAAAAATGCCGAATTTATTGTAAATGATATGGCTGCCTTTACCCATAAATTAAAATTTGATTTTGTTGTGTTACCCGATGTTTTAGAGCATATCCCTGTTGAGCAGCACAATAACCTGTTTAAAGTACTAAGCAGCGTTACAACCAAAGATGCCGTTGTTCTGATCAACATTCCGGAGCCTAATTGTTTAAACTGGGCCCGCAAACATCATCCAGAAAAATTGCAGATCATTGATCAGTCTTTAAGCATGCAGGACCTGTTAAACAACAGCTATCCTCATGGTTTTAAGCTTTATTCTATGAATTCATACTGCTTACAATATACCGAGCCGGATTATACCTGTATTGTATTGAAAAAAAATATGGAGAAAGACCATTATACTGTAAAAAGTAAACTGGCGCTTGGTACCGAAAATCTAAAGAGCAAACTGGCCTGATGGACATTTTTTTGTTTACCAATTTTTTTCCTTACAAAAAGGCCGAGCCTTTTTTGGTAAACGAATTTGAGTTCACAAAAAAACACGCTGCATCCGTTACTGTTTGCACGCTGTATGGCAAAACAGAAGATGCTCGGTTACAAAACTCATCTTTAGTAACCTTACTACCGCCAATTTTAGATTCGCCGGGCAATAAAACAGAATTATTCTTAAAGGGAAAATTTAATCTTGCCCCCTTTGATTTTCATTTTAAGGAGCTTTTTGGCAAAGCGTTATTTTTTTCTCCAAAAAAATTCTATTGGTTTTACATCAGTGCTTTAATAACCCGCATAGCATTATCATCAAAGGCGTATAAAGAGCTAATAACGCAAATAGAAAGTTCGAAACAGCCCCTTCTTTATTTTTACTGGGGCGATAACCTGGCGTGGACAATTCCTTATTTAAGGAAGAAAATAAAGAACAAAAATTTAAAGATTGTTTTAAGGTTACATGGCTCTGATCTTTATGAGCATGTAAAGGCTAATTACGCGCCTTTGCGCCGGGATATTTTTTCGGCCGCAGATCTTATTGTCCCGATATCAGAGAATGGTAAAAATTATATAACCGAAAAATATCCGGTTTATAAACATAAATTATTCTTATCGCGCCTTGGTGTGGTAGATAATGGGCTAAACCCTGCGCCAAAAGGCGATAGCTATCATGTAATAAGTGTTTCAAATATGGTGGCGTTAAAAAGAATTCACTTAATTTTTGAGGCCCTGCAAAAAACAGATCTGAAAATTACCTGGCATCATTTTGGTGATGGGCCCCTGGCAAACGAACTTAAAGCATTGATCAAGCAAAAAAGAGAAGGCCTTAATATTGAATTTTACGGACATGTTGATAATAAAGCAGTAATGGATTTTTATAAACAGCAGCCTTTAAATTTATTTTTAAATGTAAGTACAACCGAAGGTTTACCGGTTTCGATAATGGAAGCCTTATCTTTTGGCGTACCTGTTATAGCTACTAATGTTGGCGGCACTGCAGAGTTAGTAGATAAATACGTTGGTGCCTTATTAGAGCCAGACCTTGAGGCTAAAGATCTTGCAGAGAGTATTACTCAATTTTTTAAACTGGATAATAATGAAATTGAGATAAGGAGAAAGAATGCGCGCCTGAGATATGGTACCGTTGCAAACGCTGAAAAGAATTATGAAGCGTTCTACAAAAAAATAAAAAATTTCTAGTTTTTCGTTCCTGGTTTAAACAAGAAACTTTAAACATGAAACCTGGAACGTTTAATGGTCTTCATCCGATTCATCAAAACCATAATCTTCACTTTCCTCCTCATTATTGTCTTCATCCATTTCTTCCTCGCCTTCTTCACCTTCCAAACTATCAATATCTGAATCTTCAACGCGTTCTTCGCCCGTATCAATGGTTTTGTAAATCTCTTCATCTTCAACTTCGGGCTCGTTCAATAAGCCTGCCATTGCAAGATCGGGGCTAAGCTCTTCTTTAGCCATATTAATTTGTTTGTATTGTTTTGGCGCTGTACCAAAACTCTTTACACAAACGGGGTAATTTACTTTAGCGTTTTCATCCGCAATTTTAAGCATTTCTATCAAAAAGCTCCATTGCACGTTCGGATCAAACACATACACAAAACGTTGATGAGGTTGTTCAATAAATTTGGCAATTTTCACTTCTGCCATTAATTTTTTTGGATCAACATTTTTACGGATCTCATCCTCATCTAACGGAAGATCTTCCTTTTTTAAGGTGATTTCCTGGCCTTTGCGCCAATAATCATCGCTTACAAAAAAAGAGGCAGAGTGCTTATTATCAAACTTAAAGCTATCCTGAATAACATTATGAAATTGTTCAAATGTTTGAACTGCGCGAATATCAATATCTCTATAAATATCCTCGTTTTCTTCTAAATAAACCCTAAAACGATAAACAGCCATTATTTTTATTTTTTTGTTTTATAAATCTCTGATTTCATTAACCCCAGTTTATTAAAAAAATGGGTAAACGAAACGCCTAAAACGCCTAAGCCATATTTTGAGCTTCTCGCAAAATTAATAGAACTTGCTTCAGGAAAATATTTTGTTGGGCAGGTTACTTCTGCAATATCAAAGCCGGCATAAAATATCTGCGAGATCATTTGATTATCAAAAACAAAATCATCTGAATTTGCGTGATAATTGATCTTTTGAATAACTTCCTTCGAAAATGCACGGTAACCGGTATGATATTCGGAAAGTTTTTGATTGATCAAAACATTTTGTGTAAAAGTAAGCATGCGGTTAAAGATGTATTTATACATTGGCATACCACCTTTTAATGCGCCTTTTCCTAATATTCTGGAGCCAAATGCCACAGGATACAGGTCGTTGGCAATAAGATAACTTAAACTCTGAATAAGTTTTGGAGTATATTGATAATCCGGGTGCAGCATAATTACAATATCTGCGCCTAAACTCATTGCAGTATCGTAGCATGTTTTTTGATTGCCGCCATAACCTTTATTCTTTTCATGCCTTATAACATGTTTGATACCAATACTTCTTGCTACTTCAGAAGTATTGTCTTTGCTATGGTCATCAACAAGAACAACATCATCCACAATATCAAAGGGAATCTCATCATATGTTTTTTTTAACGTTAATGCAGCATTGTATGCCGGCAAAACAGCTACTATTTTTTTTCCATTAATCATAAGCCAACAAAAATAACAAAGTTTAATTAATTTATCACCTTAAAAATAACTAAATTAATGTAATTTTAAGCAATTATTGTGTTACTGAAAAAACTACATACACTAACGCTAAAGTCGTTTTTACCACCTTTTATCTCTACACTATTTATTAGCGTGTTTTTGTTTTTTTTGGTAACTATTGTTATAACCTATTTAGATGAATTTATTGGAAAAGGCCTGAAAACCATTGACCTGATAAAGTTATTTGGATTTGCCTGGATCACACTTATACCCCAATGCATCCCACTGGCGGTGCTTCTTGCGTCTATTATGAGTTTTGGTAATATGGCAGAAAACTACGAACTCGCCGCTATGAAATCTTCGGGCCTTTCTTTATTTAAAATAATACGGCCGGTGTTTGTGTTTATAGTTGTTTTAGCAGCTATGACCTTTTTATTCAATAATTTTATTTTGCCCGTTGTGCATTTAAAATTTCAATCGCTTTTATACGATATCCGTCAAAAAAAGCCAACTGTTAATATTAAAGAGGGCATTTTTTATAATAAGATAGATAATTATACGATAAGGGTTGGCAAAAAATCGATTAATAAAGATACTTTAAAAGATATTTATATTTATGATCACAGCGCCCATTTGGGTAATAAAGTGCAAATGTATGCCAATACCGGTAAGCTTAGCACTACTGCCGATACCAGCGCTTTGGTTTTAGTATTAAGGGATGGTAACCGCTATAGCGAAGAAGATGCGAACCAGGGTGCAGTATCGCCACATAAAAAACCGCTCGCACAACTAAATTTTAAACAATTACAGGTAAATATAGAGTTGATAGATTTTAAATTAAAACGATCTGACGAGAACCAGTTTAAAGGCTACGAAGAAATGATGAATATATGGCAAATAGATTCCATTGCCGATTCTACTAAAAAAATGCTAAATAAACGGTTAAACGAATTGCAAAAACAATCTCTGTTGTATTTTTATGCGCGAACATCCAATTTTGTTAATGACAGCAGCAAAACAAAATTTGCCTCAATAAAACAATTTTATGACAGTTTAAAACCAAACGAGCATTTCAGATGTATTGAAAATGCTTTAAATATTGTACGTTCGGCGGCAAGTTATATTGATTCGTCTGAACAAAATCAAAAGAACGAAATTGACACCATTGATAAATTGAATATAGAGTGGCATAAGAAAATTGTAGTTTGTTTTGCCTGCATTATTCTATTTTTTGTTGGAGCCCCTTTGGGCGCAATCATAAAAAAAGGCGGTTTAGGTTTACCCGTTGTGGTAGCTGTATTTTTCTTTTTGGCCTATTTTATTTTAACTGAAGCCTATACAAGTTTGGCTTATGAAGGGGCTATGCCTGTTTGGCGGGCCATGTGGACCCCATTGGTGATTTTTTTACCAATAAGTATTTTCTTAACTTACAAAGCGGCAAAAGATTCTGCTATTTTTGATGTAACTATTTATTATTTATGGATAGGTAAATTATTTAAAAAGAAAACAAGTGCTTAAGATCTTACAAATTTGCAATAAAGCGCCTTACCCGGCAAACGATGGAAGCAGTATTGCTATATACAATATGGCACAGGGATTAATAGAAAATAATGTTGATCTGGTGTTACTAACGATAAATACAAAAAAACATTTTAAAGATGATAATGAAGTTCCTGCAGATTTTAAAAGCAGGTCTAAATACACCTCTGTTTACCAAAATACAGATACCAGCGCTATTGGGGCTTTGCTAAACTTATTCTCTTCAAGCTCTTACTTTGTATCACGCTTTTATTTTGCCGATTTTGAACATAAATTAATAGAGGTGTTAACTAAAAATACTTTTGATATTGTTCAACTGGAAGGGGTGTTTATGGCGGTATATATAAATACTATAAAAAAACACAGTAAGGCAAAGATCGTTTTGCGCGCGCATAACATAGAACATAAGATCTGGGAACGACATTTAATTAACTCTAAAAAAAATATTGTAAATACCTATTTGTCTATTCAGAATAAACGCCTTAAAAAATATGAAGAGCAGGTATTGCAGCAAATAGATGCCATAGTACCTATTACAGATAAGGATAAAGAGATATTCGAAAAAATGGGCTTCAAAAAAAATATGTTTACCTGTATTACCGGTGTTGATGTAAAACAATACCAGGCCAAAGATAATTTACCGGTAAAAAATAAAACTGTTTTTTATTTTGGATCGATGGATTGGATGCCTAACCAGGAAGCCGTAAAATGGTTTCTCGATAATTGCTGGTCGGTTATAAGTAAAGCTGTTCCCGATTCTAAATTTGTAATTGCGGGTAGGGGCATGCCGCAAAATTTTAAGCAATTAAATTTACCAAATGTGCTCGTAATAGAGAATGTAAAAGAAGGGAAAAAGTTTTTTGAACAACACCAGGTTATGGCAGTGCCTTTGCTTTCAGGCAGCGGCCTGCGAATAAAGATAATTGAAGGCATGGCCTATGGCAAGCCTATTGTAAGCACATCTATTGGCGCCGAGGGCATAAACTGCGATCCAAAAAAAGACCTCATAATTGCAGATAAACCTGAAGATTTTTGTAATGCCGTTATTGAACTTTTAACGAATGATAATAAACGCCATGAGTTGGAAAAGAACGCCTCGGCTTTTGCTTACAAAGAATTTGATAACAAACAAATAGTTTTAAAACTGGTAGATTTTTATAACAGCCTATTAAATGCATAGTTTTTTAATTATACTTTTTTTGCTGGCAGTATTTTTAATATTGCAAAGTTATCTATTCTATCCTGCGTGGTTACTATTGTTTACGGGGTCAAAAAAAAATAATGTACTTTATTCAAAAGAGGAGGAATTACCAACCGTTGGAGTTTTAATTGCAGCATATAACGAAGAGAAAATAATCGGCGAAAAAATAATGTCGGTTCTTAAAACAACATATCCTCTTTCAAAAATTAAAATTTATGTGGGTTCAGATGCTTCAACAGACAGAACAGAAGCGATTATTGATGGGCTCATTAAACAGAACAAGAATATTGAACTTGTAAAATTTGGGGGGCGGAGCGGTAAAGCAAACATTATTAACGCCCTGGCAGAAAAAGCAAATGAACAGATTTTTATATTAACAGACGCAAACGTTCTTTTTAAAGAAGATACTATTTTTAATTTGATAAGGCATTTTAAAGATCAAAAGTATGCCCAGGTTTGTGCCAATATTATTAAAGTCTCAGGTTCTGACCATGGCATTGCCAAACAGGAAAAATCATATATCGTTTTTGAGAACCGCATTAAATTTGCCGAGTTTGTGCGGTGGGATGTAGTTATGGGCGCCGAAGGTGGCTGTTACGCCATTCGCAGAGAATATTACGCGCCGGTACCAAAGAATTTTTTTATGGATGATTTTTATATTACTATGAATGTAATAGAAAAAGATAAGAAAATTGTTTTTGATTCAGATGCTATTTGTTTTGAAGATGTACCAACACAAGCCAAAGAAGAGTTTAAGCGAAAAGTAAGGATCTCGATAGGTAATTTTCAAAACCTTTTCAGGTATAAAAAACTTTTACTGCCTTTCTGGAAAGGGAGTGCCTTCGCTTTTTTGTCGCATAAAGTTCTGCGCTGGTTCACACCTTTCTTTTTGCTGATCTGTTTAATAAGTTCTGGCATGCTGGCTTGCAGTTATCCGTTATTTTTGATCTTGTTCCTGATTCAGTTTTTATTAATGCTATTTCCGTTAATTGAACTTGTTGTTCCGTTTAAATTCTCTTTATTTAAATTTATCAGCCACTTTTTTTTAATGAACCTGGCGTTATTAAAAGGCTTCTTTATGTTTGCCAAAGGTGTAAAAACAAGCATCTGGCAACCTACAAAACGTAATATTGAATAAATTTATTTACATATTTATTTTTGTTTTAATAAACCAGGTTTTTTTTTCGCAAACAAAAAAAAATATACCTGCTGTTAAAACCGCTACACAGGCGTCCGCAAAAGCAATAAATATTTTGCACGGTAATCTTTCGTACGATCAGAGTAAAAGCACAGCAAAACTTCTAACCAATAACGCGCAATTTGAGCACGATGGCGCTATTTTAAATTGTGATACAGCCTGGTTATATGATAAAGAGAACAGGATGGACGCATCAGGACATATTGTTATTACCAAAGGCGATAGTATTACAGTTACCGGTGGTAAACTGCAATACGATGGTAAAACAAAAATGGCCACACTTCAAAACAGTGTTACCTGTACAGAAAAAGATATGGTCCTTACCACCAACATCCTTACTTACGATGTTGGCAATGGCATTGCTAATTATTACGATGGAGGCACCATTGTAAATAAAGAAAACACCTTAACAAGTATCGTGGGCCATTATTATTCTGCAACTAAAGATGTAGCGTTTCATTACGATGTGGTACTTACAAATCCCGATTATAAAATGAGGTCGGATACCCTGAGATACAATACAATTTCAAAAACAGCCTTCTTTTTGGGGCCAAGTATTATTACCAGTAAAACAGATTATATTTATTGCGAAAATGGCTGGTACGATACCAATAAAGAATTAGGGCAGTTTAGCGTTAATGCAGTATTGGTTACCCCTCAGCAAAAATTAACCGGCGATAGTTTGTACTTTGATCGCAATACAAAGATAGGCAGGGCTTTCAGACATGTACGTTTGATAGATACAACGCAAAAATCCATTATTTATGGCGGTTATGCTGAATTTAAAGAAAAACGATCAGAAGCACTGGTAACGATCGATCCGGTGTATGCGCGTATTGTAGAAAAAGACACTTTATTCATTGCAGCAGATACCCTCTACCACCGCGATATCGACTCTGTAGATAATTTTTTAAATGCGTATCACCATGTTAAGATCTATAAGAGTGATCTTCAGGCCAGGGCAGATTCTGCCTCTTTAAATACAAAAGATTCTTTATTGCAATTATTTCGTAACCCCGTTTTGTGGAGCACCCGCTCGCAGGCAACGGGTAAGCTTATTAAAATTTATCTCGGCAAAAACACCGTAAACGGTTTTAAACTGGAGAGCAATTCTTTTTTAATTAACCAGGCAGATACCATTGATAAATTTAACCAGCTTTCGGGTAGAAGTATTGAAGGTTTTATAAAAAACGATACCATCAGAAAAGTAATTATATTAGGTAACGCAGAGGCCCTGTATTATGTGAAGAATAAAAAGACCATTGCAGGGTTAAATAAAACTACCTGCGCCGAAATAAATATGTGGTTTAAGAACGGAGATATAGACCGTTCAACGCTAAAGCCGGAAGTGGTTGGCAATATCACACCAATTAAAGATGTTGATCCTGAAGCTACAAAGATAAAAGGTTTTAACTGGCAATACGATAAGCGGCCGAGATCAAGATGGGAACTGCACGAAAAAAATAAACCGGCCGAAGCCAATAAAAAAGAAAAGCCTGAAGATGGCAACATAAAAGAAGCGCCAACACCGAAAGAAAAAGATAAAAAGAAAAAAAATCCTTAAATAAATAAGGCCTTAAGTTCTGTAGCATCATGCGGTTTTAACCTTCCGGCCAATACCAGCGATAATTGTCGTCTTCTTAATGCGCTTGCAAAACGGGCTTTCTCAAGATCAGACTCGGGCTCAATTGGCGGTACCGGCAATGGGCTTCCATTCTGATCAATAGCAACAAAAGTTAAAATAGCTTCGTTACATTTTGTTTTTTCGCCGGTGGTTGTATTCTCTACAAAAACATCCACAAAAATTTCCATACTGGTAGAAAAAGCGCGGCTAACCTTGGCTTCCAGCGTTACAATGCTGGTTTGCTTAATCGGTTTATCAAACGACACCTGGTTAACAGAAGCTGTTACAACTACATGTCCGCAATGGCGTTGTGCCGCTATAGCAGCGGTAATATCTACCCATTGCATTAATTTGCCACCAAATAAATTGCCAATGTTATTGGTATCGTTGGGTAAAACTACTTCTGTATTAATGGTTAATGATTGTGAAGGTGTTTTTGCTTTCATAACTTTTTGGGTAAATAATCCGTGTAAAATTAGTCATAATACTTTATTTTTGCAGTATGGATTTTTTATATATAAAAGCTTTACACATAATATTTGTAGTTTGTTGGTTTGCAGCTTTGTTTTACATGGTAAGGCTGTTCATATATACTACCGACGCTCAAAATAAGGATGAAGTGGCCAGGCCTATCTTAACCCAGCAATTGCTTATCATGCAAAGAAAACTCTGGTACATTATTGGCTGGCCATCTATGATAGGTACTTATATTTTTGGTTTTTGGCTGATCTTTACCAACGCATCTTATTATTTATCTCAACCCTGGATGTGGTTAAAGTTAATTGTTGTAGGCCTTCTTACATTATATCATTTAGAATGTGAACGCATCTTACGGTCACAAAAGCAGGGTGTGTTTAAACACAGTTCTTTTAAACTACGCTTATTAAACGAACTGGCCACTGTATTTTTGGTAGCCATTGTTTTTTTGGTAGTAGTAAAATCTACCGCTGGTTTATTGTGGGGCGTTTTAGGTTTAATTGCTTTTGCAGCCATATTAATGCTGTGCGTAAAACTATACAGGCGCAATAGCGCTAAGGATGAGGCAGGAAAGACCCCCGAACAAAAACCGGAAGAAAATAATAAGTGATCTTTGTTTTCCGGGATTTTCATTTTTGCGTATTAAAACGTATATTTAAGATGATCGCAAGAACCATCAAATAAATGAATTCTATCTGGACACGGATAATCACTAAAACCACGCTTAACCGCACCAAAACCACTGGCCAGGGTAATCAGTATTCGAGTTATCAGTTAGCAAGAGGATTACGCGAATTAAAGATCATGGCCTTTCGTTTGGTCAAGGATTTTATACTTATTGTTACCGGTATTTTTTCTGCAGCATTTGGTTTTAAAGGCTTTTTACTGACCAATCATTTTATTGATGGTGGCGCCACGGGAATCTCACTATTGGTATCTGCACTTACCAATGTGCCATTGTACTTGTTGATCATTTGTATCAACATCCCATTTATTGCATTGGGTTATAAGATCATTGGCAAGGCCTTTGCTGTTAAAACGGCGCTGGCTATTTCGGGATTGGCCTTGTGTGTTGGATTAGTGAATTTTCCTGATATAACCCAGGATCCTTTGCTGGTGGCTGTATTTGGTGGTTTTTTTCTTGGCGCCGGCATTGGCCTTTCGGTTAGGGGTGGTGCGGTTATTGATGGTACCGAAGTATTGGCAATTTATTTAAGCAGAAAATTCGGAACAACCATTGGCGATATAATTATTGTAATTAATATACTTATTTTTTCGGCTGCAGCTTATTTTCTTTCTGTCGAAATTGCGTTGTATTCGATGATCACTTATTTGGCAGCATCAAAAACGCTGGATTTTATTATTGAAGGTATTGAAGAATATACCGGCGTTACTATTATCTCTTCCCATAGCGAGCAGATCCGTTCTATGATCATTAACAGTATGGGCCGCGGTGTAACAGTATATAATGGTAAGCGGGGCTTTGGCAAATCGGGCGAGTCTTCAAAAAATATTGATATAATATATACAGTAATAACAAGGTTAGAGCTTAATAAATTAAATACCGAGATTGAAAAAATAGATCCTAACGCCTTTGTTGTAATGAGCAGCGTAAAAGATACCAAAGGCGGCATGATAAAAAAACGACCTTTGCAACACTAAAGATCGTTTTCCCGGTTTTTGCTTACTCAAAGCATTATAAAGTATCCAAACAACATTTTTAAACCTACCAATAGCAGTTTTTGTGTAAAAACAAAATTACATATGTGGCTGTTATTATCAAATAAATGGCAACTGTATTGCACTAATTATCCTTAGGTTTGATAAGCAAAAAAAATCACATGAAAAAAATCTACTCTTTTGTTTTATTTTTTAACGTAATTGCGTCCTGCAATTTTTACTCAACTATTCTTAACGTACCGGCCACTTATACTACTATTCAAACGGCTATTAATGCATCGGTAAATGGCGATACTGTTGTTGTAGCACCGGGCACTTATTTCGAGAATATTAATTTCAGGGGAAAAAATATTGTTGTAACCAGTCAATATTATTTAGCGCAAAATGTTTCTTTCATTTCTTCTACGATCATAAACGGTAGCACACCTGTGTTTGCCGATACTGCAAGCTGTGTTATTTTTAACCATGGCGAAACCTCTGCAGCTACGTTGCAGGGATTTACTTTAACCGGGGGCAAAGGTACCAAATGGGTTGATATTCATGGCGCGGGAACATACAGGGAAGGCGGTGGAATATTGATTGAACTTTGTTCGCCTACCATTAAACATAATATGATCGTTAACAATCTTATTACCAATTCAACAGGCGTAAGCGGAATGGGGGGCGGTGGTATTCGTATTGGCGATGGTAATCCAACAGTTTGCAGTAACGCCATTATGTTTAACCAGGCGGGTTACGGCCCCGGCGTGGTATTAAATTATACCGGTGTTAAATTATCCAATAATGTAATAGCGTCAAATACCGGCGGGCAAAGCTTTAACGGAGGTTCGGGTATTTGGGCTGTAAATAATTTAAGTACAACACCTATCATTATCGAAAATAACACCATCGTAAATAATTATTCTTCTTTAGTTGCAGGTACGGGCGGCATTTTTATGCAGGGGGCAAATTATGTAACTATAAAAAATAATATTATTTATGGTAATCTTCCGGCCGCACAAATAAAAAGCCTTTCTATTGCTCCATCGGTAAGTTATTGTAATATACAGGGCGGCTATGCCGGCACAGGAAACATTAATCAAAACCCTGCTTTTACTTCTAATAATTATTACCTGGCAAGCGGCTCACCCTGTATTGATGCGGGCGATGCAGCGGCACTATATAATGATATAGAAGACCAGGCAAACCTTGGCAACGCTTTATTTCCTTCTCTTGCTTTATTACATAACGATATGGGTGCTTATGGAGGCCCTTGCACTGCCGTTTTGCCACCTTTTACAACTATTACAGGTATTGCCGTGCAAACAAATACAATAAATAACCTTCGTGTTTTTCCAAATCCTGCATCATCTGAATTTACTGTAGAATTTTATTTGGATCGCAGGCAAAATATAGAAATAGAAGCCGTAAATATATTGGGGCAGGTTAATGCTATTTTATTTAATGACCGTTTAAACGAAGGCTCAAATAAAGTTTTATTGAACAGGGCTGCTTTGCCCGCCGGCGCATATTTTCTAAAAGTAAAAACCGATAACGATGCCGTTCAAACAATAAAATGGCTTGTTGTTGACTGAATTATGCACTGATCTTTTTCAGTACCGCTTATGATACCGGTCATTCATTTAACCGTGCCGCTTTTTTAATTTTATTTCACAAAACAATAGTGCTACAAATGTTGTTATACCAATGTATAGTGTGAAATAAACCAATATGGAATTTATTGATTATTATAAAGTATTAGAATTAGATAAAACAGCTACAGAGGCCGAGATTAAAAAAGCTTACCGTAAGTTAGCGCGAAAATACCATCCCGATCTTAACCCTAACGATGCAAGCGCTAAAAAAAAATTTCAACAGATAAACGAGGCTAATGAAGTTTTAAGCGATCCCGAAAAGAGAAAAAAATATGATCAGTATGGTAAAGATTGGAAACATGCTGATGAGTTCAACAAATATCAACAACAGTCTGGTGGGCAATCGTCTCAGGGTAATAGCGGCTTTGGCGGCCAGCAGTGGAGTAGCGGCGATTTCTCTGACAGCGATTTTTCAGATTTTTTTGGATTTATGTTTGGTGGATCGCAGGGTAAAAGAAGCCAGGCAAAATATCGTGGCCAGGACTTTAACGCCGAATTGCATCTGGATCTTAAAGACGTGTATACAACACACAAACAAACTCTTACTGTTAATGGGAAGAATATCCGCATCACAATTCCTGCCGGCGTAGAGCATGGCCAGGTAATAAAAATTTCGGGCCACGGGGCAGAGGGTGTGAATGGCGGGCCAAACGGCGACCTGTACATAACATTTTCTATAACAAATTCAACTGGATTTAAACGTGAAGGCAGTAATTTACTTCGGGATGTTGACCTTGATCTTTACAAAGCCGTTTTAGGAGGTGAAATTACGATTGATACTTTTGAAGGAAAGGTTAAATTATCGGTTAAGCCCGAAACGCAAAACAACACAAAAGTTAAGCTAAAAGGCAAAGGCTTTCCGGTTTATAAAAAAGAAGGTGAGTTTGGCGACCTCTACATCACTTTCAAAATTAAACTACCAACCGGCTTAAGCGACAAAGAAAAAGAATTGTTTAACGAATTAGCAAAAGTAAGAGATCATGGAAATTGAAAATTTTATACCTGCTAACTATTTTTGCGAGATCTACAATGTAGATTTTGCTTTTGTAAACTCATTGAATGAGATTGGCCTGATCTCTTTTGTAATACTGGAAGAAGTACCATACATCGAAAAAGAGAAATTAAAAGAGTTAGAAAAATTAATTCGTATGCATTATGAACTGGATATAAATATTGAAGGGATAGAAGCTATTTCGCACCTCTTAAATAAGGTAAACACATTGCAACACGAAGTCCTTTCGCTTAAAAAGCGATTAAGCTTATTTGAAAATGAGCAATGAAACCAATTCGCAATACGTTAACCTTTTGCCGCCAGGAACTGACCAACACACCGTTATGTTTTGATAATTGGTATAGATAAACACTACAACATAAACTCCGTCATAATATCTTTAAAAAAGATCCCGAAATGCCTTTGTAATTCCTCCTCGTGCTGGTTAAAAAGCTCAACCGACCTATCGAGCATAACACCGTGTTTTATGCGATGCGACAAATGAAAGAGCACTTTTTCGATGCCTGTGATCGTAGAATATTCGTAATAAATATTATTCTTTAAAACATAATCCAGAAAATTTGAACTGCTCTTTGGCAAAAGGTGTTGGTTTTCTGAATAAACTGTATAAACAGTATCGCAAAAATCTTTAAGGGCCACCGAAGAATATTCATAAAAATTTTTAGCCAGCAGATGGTCAAAATAAATATCGATCAAAACACCGCTATAACGTTCAAAGCCATTATAAAATATACGTTTTGATGCTTTAAAATCAGGATGTGCATCTGTAAAAGCATCTATTTTTCTGTGTAAGTAAATGCCTTCAATTATCCCGGGTGCATAATCCTTAAAATCATTACCACGCAAATGATCTGCAATAAAATTTCCGATAAGCAGATCTTTGTTATTGTTTGATAAAAAAGCGTGAGCTAAATAATTCATTAGCCTAAAAGTACTCAATCAAAAGATAAATACTTATTTTTATAACATGAATATTTTTATTGCCACTGTTAATGATAAAACCGCAACCCTTACAGCCGAAGAAAGCTGGCATTGTGCAAAAGTGTTACGAAAAAAAACCGGCGACGCTGTTCGGCTGATAGATGGTATTGGCAATTTTTACGATGGTAAGCTCGAACTGGTATCTGATAAAAAATGTGTTGCGGTTATTACCTCCGGGCCAACTGCACAATTAAAAAGAAATTATTATTTGCACCTGGCTATTGCGCCTACCAAGCAAATGGATAGAATAGAGTGGATGATAGAAAAAGCTGTAGAGATTGGTATTGATGAGATAAGTTTTATGAATTGCCATAATTCGGAAAGAACCGTGATAAAAACCGACAGAATAATTAAGATAGTTGAAAGCGCTGTAAAACAAAGCCTCCAGGCATATCTCCCAAAAATAAACGAGCTAACTGCATTTAAAGAAGTGGTCAATTCTGTTTCGGCCGATCAAAAATTAATTGCGCATTGTGAAGATTCTGAAAAAGCTGGCATAAAACAAATTGATTTTAAAAACAGGTCTACTTTAATTTTGATAGGCCCCGAAGGAGATTTTTCGAGGGATGAAATTGATCTTGCGTTAAAAAACAAATTTAAGGCCGTTAGCTTTGGCGAGAACCGCTTAAGGACAGAAACTGCCGGCCTTTATGTGTGCCAGGCAGCTGCTTTATTGTCTTAACTTTTTATTTTTGCTTTTATTTTTTTAAGCAAATCGGTTGTTTCTTTATACTCATCAGCGCCCATCTTGGCCAGTTTTGCTTTGTCAATCGCCTTTTCGGCTTCTGTTTCGGCCTCTTTATAATTACCGCTTTTATACAAAATGGCTGCATACGTATCAAAATGCATATAATCAGGTTCTAACTCACTGGCACGTTTAGCTGCTTTTACAGCTGCTTCCAGTTGGGTTTTATCAGTTACTTCTTCATAAAATGTCCACGCCATCGAATTAAGAGCAGAAGCATTATCCCCGTTATAAGTAAAAAAATCAGGTTGAGCGGCCATGGCATAATAGGCAGGTTTATTAAAACGCTTATTCAATTTTAATTCTGTCTCAAACATAATTTTGTTGCTGTAAGGCCAGTTTAATTGCAGAAATTCTGATTTCGTTTTTTCAAAAGCGATCTTATTAAATTCTTTTGCTTTTAAATACTCTGAAAAATAAGACAAGCCTAATTTTAAGATCTTATTCTCAACTTCTTTATGGTAGCGGGCCTCAAACTCAGAATAATTGGCGATCAGGTATTTTACTTCCCTTGAGTTAACATCAGTAACATGATCCTTTAAAAGGTCCCAATTGGTTTTATTGATAAGACTTTCTTTTTTAAGAGTACTCAAATACTGTAGCACACCTTCAGATGCATCCAGGCAGGCGCCATCCAATAAATTAATATAATCGTTAATGTTCCTTTCGGTAATGCCTGTTTTTTCAAAATCGGTTTTTAATGCGCTAAAATTTTTGTCCGCGGTTTGGGCAGCTTGAGCAAATGATATAAATTCTTTAGTGCCCATATAGCCTGCAGCGCGATGTACAAGATTACCTTTACTATCTATGATCAATAAATTGGGGTAACAATTTACCTGGTATTTTTTAGCGAACTCTATTCCTTCGCCTTTTTCCATATCCAGTTTATAGTTAACGAAAGTTTTGTTAAAGTAGGTGGCTACTGTATCTTTTGTAAAGGTCTCTTTCGACATTTTTTTACACGGGCCACACCAAACTGTATAAGCATCTATAAAAATATATTTGCCCTCTTTTTCCGCCCGCGAAAAAACAGAAGCAAGATTCCCGGTTTCAAATGTGATCTGTTTGCTCTGCGCATGTAAAAGCCACGAAAGCGCTAATAAAAAAGTAATAAGAGTTGATCTTACCATGTTTAAATTTTTTTGTTCTCTTTATTAAAAGAGCAACCGATAAAATAAATAATAATTAAAGTAAAGATGTAATATCCTTGCTTAATGGATCTACCTTACTTGGAAAGAACTTAATGATGTTTCCTTTTTCATCGATTAAGTATTTGCAGAAATTCCAGTTTGGCGCGTCAGAACAAGTACCGTTCTCATCTTTATTGCTTAGCCATTTATAAAGCGGGTCAGCATCTGCCCCAACTACACTTATTTTGTCCATCATTTGAAAGGTTACACCGTAGTTTTTTGTACAAAAGCTTTTGATCTCTGCATCTGTACCAGGTTCTTGCTTGCCAAAATTGTTAGCCGGAAAACCCACCAGCACAACTTTGTTGCCGTATTGTTCGTGCAGGGCCTGTAAGTTTTTGTATTGAGGTGTAAATCCACATTCGCTGGCAGTATTAATTAAAAGTAGTTTTTTGCCTTTAAATTTTGCCAGGGTGATCTCCTCGCCATCAATTGTTTTTAATTTAAAATCATAAATGCTGCCTTTTGCAGGGGTATTTATACTTTTAGATCTTTTTGATGTGCCTGCCCATGTAATTGCAATTATCGCTACAATTATCAGCAAACCGCCGATCTTTAAAATTGAATTTTGCATCTTGTTGTTTTTAGTTTATTAAAGTTACAACATTATTTACTCAGGTACAAATTACGCTCGCTATACACATTCTGAAAATATTCATCGTACAGATCGTCTATAAAATAAATGGCTTCACCTGTGCTCTTCATTTCAGGCCCAAGCTCTTTCTGTATCTCCGGGAATTTTTCATAACTGAAAACAGGTACCTTAATTGCGTATCCTTTTAACTTAGGTGTAAATTTAAAGTCTTTTAACTTTGCACCCAACATTACTTTTGTTGCGTAATTTACATAAGGTTCGCCATATGCTTTTGCTATGAAAGGCACAGTGCGGCTTGCACGTGGGTTAGCTTCTATTATATAAACCACTTCGTCTTTAATAGCGAATTGTATGTTCAATAGACCAACGGTTTTTAATGCCAAAGCAATTTTGCGGGTATGGTCTTCTATTTGTTTTAAAACACCGGGGCTCAGATCAAACGGTGGAAGCACGGCATAACTATCGCCACTATGGATTCCCGCGGGCTCAATATGCTCCATAATACCAATAATGTATACATTCTCTCCATCGCATATTGAATCTGATTCGGCTTCAATAGCGCCCTCCAAAAAGTGGTCAAGCAACACTTTGTTATCCGGAAGATCGTTCAATAACTTCACTACGTGCTGCTCTAATTCTTCTTCGTTGATCACGATCTTCATGCTTTGGCCGCCAAGTACGTAACTTGGCCGTACCAGTAAAGGAAAACCTAATGATTTTGAAAGTTCGATACTTTCTTCGGCATTATTAATAACACCAAATTTCGGGTATGGGATGTTGTTATCTTTTAAAAGGTTCGAGAAAGATCCACGGTCTTCAGCTAAATCCAGCGATTTGTAATCAGTACCAATTATTTTGATACCATAACGTTCGAGCTTTTCGGCCAGCTTTAATGCGGTTTGCCCGCCTAACTGCACGATCACGCCTTCCGGCTTTTCATGAAGGATGATATCGTAAATGTGCTCCCAAAAAACAGGTTCAAAATATAATTTATCTGCGGTGCTAAAATCGGTACTAACGGTTTCGGGATTGCAGTTTATCATAATGGTTTCGTAACCCATTTCTTTTGCTGCTAAAACGCCATGCACACAACTATAATCAAATTCAATTCCCTGGCCAATTCGGTTAGGGCCACTACCCAGTATCACAATCTTCTTTTTATCAGAACGAACACTTTCATTCTCATCTTCAAAAGTAGAGTAGTAGTATGGTGTTTTTGCCTCAAACTCGGCAGCGCAGGTGTCTACCAATTTAAACACACGTTTAATGCCTAATTCGTTACGTTTATTATACACCTCGCTCTCAAGACATTTTAAAAGGTGGGCTACCTGCCTGTCGGCATAACCTTTTTGTTTTGCTTCGTGTAAAAGATCTTTAGGTACATTGCCAACTCCAAACTTAGATATCTCATTCTCCAAAGCGATCATCTCTTCGATCTGCGTTAAGAACCACATATCAATTTTAGTTAGTTTTTGAATGGTTTTTATAGAGATTCCAATTTTCATGGCATCATAGATCATAAATAAACGGTTCCAGCTAGGGCGCTCCAAAGCATTTAATAATTCCTGCTGGTTAGTAATTTCTTTTCCGTCAGCCCCCAAACCGTTACGCTTTATTTCCAGGCTCTGGCAGGCCTTTTGTAATGCTTCCTGGAAACTGCGGCCAATGCCCATTACCTCGCCAACCGATTTCATCTGGAAACCCAGTTCGCGGTTAGAGCCTTTGAATTTATCAAAATTCCAACGCGGGATCTTTACGATAACATAATCCAATGTTGGTTCAAAATAGGCTGAAGTTGATTTGGTAATTTGATTGATCAGTTCATCCAAACGGTAACCAATGGCTAATTTAGAGGCGATACGTGCAATCGGGTAACCTGTTGCTTTACTTGCCAAAGCCGAAGAGCGGGATACACGTGGATTGATCTCAATCGCAATGATCTCTTCTTTTTCATCATTGCTAACTGCAAATTGTACGTTACAACCACCGGCAAAATTTCCAATGCTGCGCATCATTTTAATGGCCATGGTACGCATGCGTTGGTAGGTGCTGTCGCTTAATGTCATTGCAGGCGCTACGGTAATACTATCGCCGGTATGCACACCCATTGGGTCAAAATTTTCTATCGAACAAATAATGGCCACATTATCACTGGCATCGCGCAGCAATTCCAACTCAAATTCTTTCCAGCCTAAAACGGCTTTATCAATTAACACTTCGTGTATTGGCGATGTTTGCAAACCACGATTCAATAACGCATCAAAATTCTCTTTTTCGTATACTACAGATCCGCCGCTGCCACCAAGGGTAAAAGATGGGCGTATCACCAAAGGAAATCCGAATTCCTGCGCTATACTTTTTCCTTCTAAAAATGATTTTGCAATTTTGCTTGGCGCCATGTTAACGCCAATTTCATTCATGCGGATGCGAAACAGGTCGCGGTCTTCGGTAACTTTAATAGCGTCAATATCAACGCCTATCATGCGCACATTGTATTTTTTCCAGATACCAAGATCTTCGCATTTTAAAGCAAGATTAAGTGCAGTTTGCCCGCCCATGGTTGGCAATACGGCATCTATCTTATGTGCTTCAAGAATTTTTATAATAGATTTTACTTCAAGTGGCAACAGGTAAATGTTATCGGCGGTAACCTTATCTGTCATAATTGTTGCTGGGTTGGAGTTGATAAGGGTTACCTCAATTCCTTCTTCGCGTAAACTTTTAGCTGCTTGTGAACCTGAATAATCAAATTCGCAGGCCTGACCTATGATGATTGGACCTGAACCGATAATTAAAACAGATTTTATTGATGTATCTTTTGGCATAAGGGGATAAAAAAATTAAAATTCAAATTCCTGCAAAGATAATACAGCCAGGAGATTGTTAAAAGAAAGATATTGACCAGATATTAAGAGCTGTGAAAATTCAAAAAGGCAATAAAAAACCCGAAACTTGTTGTTTCGGGGCAAAGAAGCTGAAAAACAGCTTCCTGAATTTTATTTCGTTTAATTACTCTGCCGAGCTCGATGCCTGGCTGTCGGCTTCTTTTTTACCTTTGGCCTCAGCAACAACTATATCACGCTCATGGTGGTTGGTTCCATTTAAAGCGGCAATAGCAGCGTTTGCTTCTGCATCATTTGGCATCTCAACAAAACCATAGCCTTTGCTGCGGCGTGTTTCTTTATCTTTAATGATCCTTACACTGGTTACTTCCCCATATTGCGCAAATAATTCACTAAGAGCTTGTTCTCTAACTTTAAAGCTGATGTTGCTAACAAAAATGTTCATAATAATTTAATCTTGGATTTTGATATTATAAAGGTAATTAAAATAACTAAATCTCCAAATATTTGTTAAATTTTATGATTCTCAGTGTTTACGGGGCCTAGAGCCTCAGTTATGACATCTTTTATGGTCAAATAAGTGTCGTTAAAGGCAATATTTTTGACTTCCTGGGCCGAAAACCAGAGCGCAGCATCTATATTTTCTTCAACCTGTGGGATCAGTTTTTCATTAAAATCTGTGTGCATATAAAACCAAAATGTTTGTTTTAAAGCAAAACCATTTTTATATGAATATAGATGAAACGTCGATGAAAGTTGTTTAATTATCTTCAAATTTGCTACCGCGCATTCTTCTTCACATTCTCTTATGGCCGCATGTTCAATTGCTTCTCCGGCATCAAGTTTTCCTTTTGGCAGATCCCATTTCCCCAATCTGTGGATAAATAAATAGTGTTTCTCTTTTTCTACAAAACCGCCGGCGGCTTCAATATATGAAAACGAATTTTTGAAATAATTAAGTAAAGTTTCAAAATCGTAATTAAGTATCCGTATAGAATTTACATTGTTAGGATCAAGAAAATTATCAATAATGTTTTTTAACGTTTGTGGGTTGTTGCTATCATAGATCTTAATTGTTTGATTGTGCGAAGATTGAGTTTCGCCTGCAGCAAATTCAATAAATTTATCATTAAAATATATTTTTTTGTTCATAAAAAAGTGCGTTAAGCGTTAAAACTAAATCTAAATTTGCGGCATGACATCGTTTGATAACCCAGCGTATAAAGTTGCTGAATTTTTATTACAAATAAAAGCTGTAAAGCTTCAACCCGAAAAACCATTTACATGGGCCAGCGGAAATAAATCGCCCATTTATTGCGATAACCGTAAAACGCTTTCATATCCTCAGATCCGTACTTTTATTCGTCAAACATTTGTTGATACTATCAATAAACACTTTGCAAAACCCGATGTGATTGCAGGTGTTGCAACCGGAGGCATTGCCATTGGAGCTTTAATTGCGCAGGAAATGGGCTTGCCATTTGTTTATGTGAGAAGTGAAGCAAAAAAACATGGCTTAACAAATATGATAGAGGGCGATGTGGAAAGCGGGCAGAACGTAGTAGTTATTGAAGATCTTATAAGTACCGGTGGAAGCAGTTTAAAAGCCGTTGAAGCTTTACGCGAAAAGGGATGTACCGTAAAAGGTATGGCCGCTATTTTTACTTATGGATTTGATGAGGCAGAACAAAATTTTAAAAAGGCAAAGTGTAATTTAAAAACGCTTACCGATTATAATACTTTAATTAAAACAGCTCTTGCTAAAGAATATATAACCGATAAGGATATGGAAAGCCTTAAGCAATGGCGTGCAAATCCTGCCGGTTGGGGACAAACAGCGGTTAAATAATTTCTTGTGTCGGCTTTTACTATTATAAGTGAGTTAAACTCCACTCAATCTTCTTTAAAAAGTTTATTTGATTTTTTAAGTGATTTTAAAAACTTTGGCTCTATTTTACCGGAAGATAAAGTGGAAGATTTTAAATTTACCGACTCTGAATGCTCTTTTAATATAAAAGGCATTACTCCTATGAAGATTAAAAAAACAGAAGCAAAACCATACGAGTATATTTTATTTTCAAGTGAAGGCCTTGCCAAATTTAATTTTAGCTTAAAAGTTTTTTTTATTGGCGCCGCAGAGCAAACCGGGCAATGCAAAGTAGAATTAATGGGCGATCTTAACCCTTTTATAAAAGCTATGGCCGAAAAGCCTTTAGGTGCTTTAACTAACACCATGTCTTTAAAATTGTCTCAACTAAAATTAGATTAATATGAAAATCAATGCCGCCATTCAGTTATTACCATTAAAAACCAACGAAGACAGGTACTCTGTAGTAGATAAAGCTATTGAACTAATTAATAAAAGCGGTTTAAATTATAAAGTTTGCCCGTTTGAAACCGTTGTAGAAGGAAAACCCGAAGAAGTATATAAACTTATATCCGGCATTCAGACTGAGATATTAAAAAATGGTTGCGACGAACTGATATTGAATATTAAGATTCACGCGGCCAACCGCGACCTTGCTTTTGAAGAAAAATTAGCAAAATACTAAGTACTGTCTGTTTTGGTAAAATTATTTACCAGCGAATAACTATGCCACCTCAGTAAAATGAGCGGTTTCTTTTTTTGATCTAAAGATCACCCAACCTTTTTTAGACCTATCTTGTATAGGTATATTGAATACGGTTCTAAATCTCCTTCAATTATATCTATTTATTAAAACTATTAAGTTATGAAAAAAACAATTTTAGAACAGGTAAAAAAGATCGGCCTTAAATTTTTTTTATTGGCGGCGAGTTTATTTTTAGCGCAAACGAATTTAACGGCTAAAGCCACATGTAATTTAGCAGCCAGCTTTAGTTACACAGTTGGCGCCAATGGCGTTGTAAACTTCGCAAGCACTTCCACCGGAACAACCGCTTCTGCAAACTATCAATGGTATTTTTATCCGGGTGGTGGAGTAGGTGCTACTGTTACACATACTTTTGCAAGCAATGGCGTTTACCCGGTTGCTTTGTATGTATATGATTCACCCTGTTTTGATTCTACTGTGGTTTATGTAACGGTAAATACAAGCACCTGTAATTTAAATGCCAACTTCACATATACTGTTGGAAGCAATGGCCTGGTTAATTTTACAAGCACTTCTACCGGTACAAATGTCAACACATCTTTTTTATGGTATTTTAATCCGGGTAGTGCTACTGGTGCGTCTGCATCGCATTCATTTCCAAATTCTGGCGTATACCCGGTTTCACTGGTAACTAGCGAAAATAATTGCTACGATTCAATAGTTATATACATTACGGTACCAACGGGCAGTTGTAATTTAAATGCCGGGTTTAATTACACTGTTGGCGCAGGTGGGGTAGTAAATTTCGAAAGCACTTCAACGGGTACTACTTCAACAACCAGTTATCAGTGGTATTTTGGCCCGGGCTTTGCTACCGGTGCTAATGTAACGCATACATACAATAATAATGGTACCTATGGTGTATCGTTATTTGCGAGCGATAGCAGCTGCCAGGATTCGTTAACTATTTATATTACGGTAACTACGGCTACCTGCAATTTATCAGCAGGTTATACTTATACTTTAGGCGCAAATGGCACTGTTACGTTAGCCAGTACTTCAACCGGCACTACTTCGAGCTCGGTTTTTCAATGGTATTTTTACCCGGGTAGCGCAAGCGGTGCAACAACAACACATACTTTTTCAAGTAACGGAAATTATCCTGTTACGTTGCTTGTAAATAATGGAAATTGTACTGATTCGGTAACCGGTTATATCCCCATTAATACAACCACCTGTAATATAAACGCAAGTTTTAGTTATACGGTACTGCCAAATGGTGTAGTTCAATTCTCAAATACTTCAACGGGTACTACGCCAACAACAGTATATTTTTGGGACTTTGGCGACATACAAAGCGCTTACGGGCAAAATGTAACACACACTTATTCGCCTATAGGTTTATATACAATTAATTTTCACGTTTATGATTCGTTGTTTGCGTGTAACGATTCAATGGTAATATCTATTTATGTTGGGCAGGTTACCTGTAATGTGCATGCAAATTTTTCTTATACCGTTAATTCGAATGGTATAGTAAATTTTGCAAGTACATCAACAGGCACAACATCTGCAGCAACTTATTCCTGGTACTTTCCACCGGCAAATACCGCTACGGGTTCAACGGCCACAAATTATTACGCCAACAACGGCATCTATCCTGTTTATTTAACTGTGTTTGATACATTATGTTCTGATACAGTTCTTTTATACATTAATGTCACCGGTCTTCCATGCAGCCTTAACGCTAATTTCACGTATACCGTTAGTCCAAATGGGGTAGTGCATTTTGTGAGCACATCAACAGGTACAACGCCTGCTACGACCTATTGGTGGGATTTTGGCGATTCGCATACCGGCACAGGCAGCTCAGTAACCCATACTTATTCACCTTTGGCACAGTATTATGTTATTTTGCATGTGAACGATTCTTTATGTAACGATTCCGTCTATATTGTGGTCACAACTTCAGCCATTACCGGAATAAAAAACAATAATACTCCTGTTGCTTCAATTAAAATATATCCAAACCCAAATAATGGCGAGTTTATATTAAGTAGCGCAGATATTGAAACAAATACCGGGCAGCTTGCAATAGAAATTTATAACACGCTGGGGCAGGTTGTATTTAAAACAGATGAAACGGTTATTAATGGCGAATTAAATAAAACGATAAACCTGCAAGCTTTTGATAATGGTATCTATTTCCTGAGAACAGATAATGGAAAAATAACTAAAACAACGCGACTGATAATACAGAAATAAAGAAAGAATATTTTAAAAGCCGTTCAACCGAACGGCTTTTTTTATTTGTATCCTGCTTTTTCGGCACTGTAAATATTAAACGTGCCCATAGCTTTAGCGAGTAATTTATTCTCACGGTTCAAACAAAAAACATCGCAACTTACTACAATTATGTGTTTGCCTTTTTGCTCAACCCGGGCTTTTGCAACGAGCTTGTCATCCAGGAAAGCGGGCGCCAAAAAGTTGGATTTATATTCAATGGTGCTTACCACTTTATTTTCTTGATAAACAGTTGATAATCCGGCTACACCCAATGCACCATCAATTAACGCGGCAATTACGCCACCGTGTGCGGCGTTTGGGGTGGCCAGGTGATCTTGTTTAATGGTAATAAAATAATCAATTACGCCATCAGAAACGATGCTGAAATCCATGCCGAGAAGTTTTCCAAAATAATTCTGTTCAATATATTTTTCTATTAAATTTTTTTCCATTTTTTTGTTTTTCAGGGATTTTTAGGAATGATAATTGTATCGTAAAACGGCGAATAACCAACAAATGCGCCAAACACCCCTTTGTTATTGCCAAACATACTTTTAATATTTGCAGGTGCGCTAAACGGATTGCTGTTACTTGATTTATTTTGATAATAAGTGTTCCAGAAATCATATTCATTCCGTCCTATTTTACAGAATTTAACCACTACTGTATCTCCGCGTTTATAAAACCCTCTCTCTGGGTCATCCCTGTATTCCTGCACTTCATTAGGCTGCGGGCCTCTGTCGTACGAAAAATCAAATTTTTTGCCATCAATGAATTTATCGTCAAAGGCCGAAGCAAAAGGGGCTGCATAATATTTATCGCGCCCCAAACGTTTTGCAAACCAACGGTAACAATCGCCAGAACCAGCAGGTTCAGAGAATTTTTGCCATATAAAACCGAGTGTATCTTCCTCACCTTTAAAATATAAACTATCTAAACTTGGCGGGCTTAGTATACTTGTACTGGTTTCGTACGTATTACCGTCAACACTAACTTTTATTGTATACGATCTTCCCTGCTGGCCAATTACCTTGGTTCCAAAATAAAAATAACCCGTGTTCGGATCAAATTCCTTTAGTGTATCAATTAATGTTCCATCAGTAACCGTTACAAAAGCACCTTTAATAAAAGTTTTTTCCGGTTGAGAATAATCAAAATTACCAAAGTACGGAACGGAGTTGGATAAAAGTACAATAGCACCGCTTCCTGTTTCAATACTGGCTTCTACAACAACTTTTGGCTGGTATGGTGGCAGCTTTAGTTTTACATCTTTTCTGCAGGAAAAAAGTATAAAAACAAATGATATGTATAAAAAACGTTTCATTAAAATTTAAAATTCCATGTTAAGCTTGGTAATATCGGAAATAACGATACCTGTTTAGCGCCAACTTTTAAAGTGCCTTTTGCAAAATCGCCCTCTCTTGTAAGGTATATAAAATAAGGGTTGTAGCGATCATATACATTAAACACACTTAATGTAAAACTGTTGCTGAAATTTTTCGCCCATTTTTTTGTTACATTGATGTTTAAAGTATCTTTCCCTTCCTGTTTATACTTTTCGATCAGCACCTGTTTTCTTTTTTCTAATTTTTTTGTTCGGTTTGGTGTAAAAGTAACATTAAGATCTAACCGGTGATAGGGAATGAACTGGTACGAATTTCTTAAACCATAATCATTGCTTAAACTTCCTTCATAAAGAAAAAAGCCGTTTGGTAACGTGCCTCTGTTACCAGAGCCATACACCCAAACCAGGCCAAAGTTCCAGAGTTTATTTGCATCGTAAGTAAGTACTATAGAGGCATCGTGCCTTCTGTCGTACTTGGCCAAATATTTTTCACCGTAATTGATCTCATTAAATTGTCGCCAGGTCCATGAGTAGGTATAACCGATCCAGCCTGTAAATTTTCCAACATTTTTCTTTATAAAAAATTCGGCGCCATAGGCCCAGCCTTTTCCAAAAGTAAAAGCATTATCAGGATTATCAAATACGTTATCACTTGGTTGGGCGCCCTCTTTGTAATCTATTTGATTACTCATGGTTTTGTAATACACCTCCACGCTGGTTTCAAACATATTGTCTTTTAAATTTTTAAAAAAACCTAAAGCAACCTGGTTGGATTGTTGCGGCTTTATCACCTCGGTGCAAGGCATCCAAACATCAGTTGGCAGGCTTACCGAAGAGATGGACGCTAAGTGGATGTATTGAAAATTGCGTGTATAGGAAGCTTTTAACGATGCTGTTTTGGTAAGGGAGTAACGGATCGAAAATCTTGGCTCCAGGCCATTATAGTTAGCCACTACCTGGTTGGCTTTATAAGAAACAGTATCGGTTATTTTTCCGGTAAAATCTTTTTTGTAACGGTTAAAAGGCCCAACCTGTGTAAAGTTGCCAAATCTTAATCCTCCGTTTATTCTTATTTTTTGCGTTATGTCCCAGTCATCGCCAACATAAACTGCTGCATCGTGCGAATAAAGCTTAATTGTTTTTCCGAGATCAAAAGTTGTTTCACCTTGTTTGGCGCTTACACTGGTTGGTACAAATACATGAAAAATATAATTGGCGCCTACTTTTATATTGTGGCGCGAGTTTGGAAAATAATTTACATCATATTTTAAGTTGTAATCAGAAATGCCTGAACGTATGATCACTTCAAAATCATCCTGTGTGGCACCAAAACTAAAATCGTAATTGGTATACACAGCCGACATGTTGGCAAATACCTTTGAGTTAAAGATGTGGTTCCATCTTAAGCAAGCCGAAGCATTGCCCCATGAGATCTTTGTTTTAAAACCACCTTCGTTATCTGTAAATAAAAATTTATCCCGTCCAAAATAGCCACTTAAATACAAGCGGTTCTTATCATCAAGAATGTAGTTTAATTTTGCATTCAGGTCGTAAAAATAATAAGAGGTGCCTTTAAAATCCGATTTTTCTATCCACGGTTTGGCAACAACATCTACATAAGTACGGCGACCGCTAATAATGAACGAGCCTTTATTTTTTACCAGCGGCCCTTGTATGGTTAAGCGCGATGCAATTACGCCAATACCTCCTTCTACCTGGAAATGTTGGTTATTTCCATCCTTCATACTTATATCCAGAACAGATGAGAGGCGCCCGCCATATTGCGCAGGCATCCCGCCTTTAATAAGATTAACGTTTTTAATAGCATCACCATTAAATACCGAAAAAAAACCAAGCAGGTGAGAGGCGTTATAGATTGGCGCTTCATCCAATAAAATTAAATTCTGATCAGGGCCGCCGCCACGCACATAAAAACCGGTATTACCATCTCCTGCATTTTTTACACCGGGTAAGAGTTGTATTGTTTTTAAAATATCTACCTCGCCCATAAACGCCGGAATTTTTTTGATCTCTGCCATGTCTAATTGAACACTGCTCATTTGTGTATTGTTCACATTATCAGCCCCTCTTTTAGTAGTTACTTCTACTTCGGTTAAGTTAGTTTCAGCAGGCGAAAAAGAAACATTTAGCGTCGTGTTCTTATCCAGGTCAACTTCCTGCGTAATGGTTTTATAACCTATATAAGAGATAACAAGCGTGTATTTGCCTTTGGGCGCAGTAACCGAGAAGAAGCCATATTGGTTGCTGGATGTAGCCTTATTTGCTTCTTTTAAAAGTATAGAGGCGCCAACAACCGTTTCGCCGTTTGTCGCATCTTTTATGCTACCGCCAATAGAGAAGTTTTGCGAAAATGTTTTGCAAAAAAAGAAAACAAAAATAAATATGGTTAATCCTCTCAAAGCCCCGTAAAGATAGCAAATTAAGAGCCCGATTAAAAAAGCTACTGTTAAACTTTAACTGTAGCTGAAAGTGCTTTACTGTTTTACTAATTTTTATTTTGCAAGGCCGGAGGCGTTCTTAAGAAGAAGCCTTAAATTTTTTTCATGAACGATGAGTAAAATAATGTCCGGCTTTTCATTCTCAACAATAGGCTCATTTAACTTATATTCCCAGTTATCCCATATCTTAACTGTTTTTTTAAAACTTCCTGCTAAGTAAGAAAAGGGGTGCTCGCCAAAAGAATCTGAAATTATTAATAATTTAGGTTTTGTGGTATCCTTTGTTTCTTTTACAAATTCATATTCATCTGTATAAGGAAATTTTTCAGGAGGGGTATAATTGGATCTTTTACCATCTACAGCATTTGTCTTTTTCTTACTTGTGAGAACGTATTTGGTTTCGTGGTATAAAACCACATCGTGAAGCAGGATCTTTGCAGTATTACCAGTTGTAAGATCCGATTCTGCTATGTTATAATCGTTTAATGATAAGGTATCTATATCCGGATAATCCTTATGTAACCGGCTTAAAAAGGCATTTGTACCATAAAATGCGCCTATTGGCGACCAATGATTGTCAAGTTTATAGTAATTATTATAAAGGTCTTTATTTTCTTTTAATACGCCATAAAGATCAATAGGGTCAACAGTACTGTTTTTTCTGAGATATTGAATTAATTCTTCACCATCGCATAATTTGCGCTTTCTTAATAATTCGATCGGAACTTTTTCGGGATAAATATTTGCTTTTGTGGGAGCAATTAAAAAATAAAATTTACAATTTCTTTTTGCCAGGTAATCTTTTCTGTACTCAAGTTCTTTTTTAAAATCGGCCAGTTCTTTATCGGTAAGGGGGTTTCGACCGGTATAGGTATCTAATTCATCACCCACAAGAAACAGCCATCCGTCGTTACCAACTACTACCAGATCGGGGCAGGGCGATTTTTTAAATACGAATAGATTATACAAGCTAAAGAGACTTATCATTCTTGACCTTAAAGAAAAAGTATCGTTATAAAATTTTTCGTAGGCTGCCGGAAAAAGATCAAGGTGCTCAACATCAAATGCCGGATCGGGCGCAAGTTTCCTGTTCTCTGAATTTTGTATATCTTTTATAAAATGAAGCCTGTCGTTAAAAAAAGGAAAGCAAATGATGCATATAAACATCAAAGTAACAGATAATATTCTTAGCCTTTCAAATTTCATTTTAAAACTTATAGTAGATAAAAGGATTATATGTATTTGATATAAGATAAAGCGAACATAAGATCAGGATCGCGGCGTAAACAATTACAGAACTTATTTGATAAGTAAACGTTAAACCAGTAGATAGAATAGTGTTTCGGTTGAGCAATTTATCAATGTTAGTTGAAAGAAATTTGAAAAAACCAGAACAGCCGAGTAGTGCAACAACAAAAGCCGTGTAAAATTCTTTATTCATAAGTAGCGAAAACTGATTTAGCTGATCAAAGGTAAGTTCAAAATGAAACATAGCACCCCAAAAACGAACAGCGTAATCCAGCGTATCTGCACGAAATAAAACCCAGGCAAACATAACAACTAACAATGTGTATAAATTTGAAACGATACCCCAGGTTTTTTCCAGAACCTTTCCCAAAAAAAGCCGCTCAATCAATAGAAAAAAGCCATGAAAAAGACCCCATACAACAAAGTTCCAACTGGCGCCGTGCCAAAACCCGGTTAATAAAAACACTATTATCAGATTTAAATATTGACGGCCCTTTTTTACCCTGTTTCCGCCCAGTGGTATGTATACATAATCTCTAAAAAAGGTAGAGAGCGAAATATGCCACCTTCTCCAGAATTCTTTTACTGATTTTGCAATGTAAGGGAAATTAAAATTCTCCATAAATTCAAAACCGAACATTCTACCAAGCCCAATGGCCATGTCAGAATAGCCGGCAAAATCAAGATATATCTGTAACGTGTAGCATGTTATAGCAAGCCAGGCGCTTAACGCCGATAGATATTGCGGGTCATGTGCAAACAAAATATCTGCAACCCTGCCAAAAGTATTGGCCAGTAAAACTTTTTTAGCCAGGCCAATAAGAAAACGTTCAACACCCGAAGAAAATTTTGCAAGAGAATGTGTGCGTTGCGTTAATTGTTCCCAAACATCACTATACCTGATTATAGGGCCCGCTATTAATTGCGAGAACATACTGATGTATAAAGCCAGGTTAAAAATATTTTTTTGAGCGAGGGTTTTTTGCCTGTATATATCTACTAAATAAGATAGCGAGTGAAAGGTGTAAAAAGAGATCCCTACGGGCAGCACAATATCTGTTTCTGTTATAGGTTTCCAATTTAACTCGGTACACAGCAAATTAATATTAAGGGTAATAAAATTGGCATATTTAAAAACACCTAATAACAAAATATTAACGCTTACACCGGCAAATAAGAACCAATACCCGGATCTTTTATTAAGATTTTTTTGAATTAAAAGCCCAAAAATATAGTTGAGTACAATAGAGGCGATAAGAATAATGGTATAACTTACCCCGCCCCAGGCAAAAAAAACGAGGCTGGCAAAAAGAAGAAAATAATTTTTTATTTTTCTGTCACTTAAATAATAACCAAATAAAGTTATAGGCAGAAACAGGAATAAAAATATCGGAGAACTAAATAACATAAAATTTCAACGGCTTAAAAATACTAAAAAAAGCCTAAGATATTATGTAATTATTTAATGGATAAAGTGCCTGCAAGTGCGTTAAAATCAACGCCGTCAAAATTGCCGCTGCTCATCATTAGCAACACTTTATTATCCCATTTTTTTGTTTTCAAATAATCGGTAACATCGGCACTTTTTGTAAATACTTTAAGATCTTTACGGTTAAAGGCTTTGTGGACCTGTTCTTGCGTGATCTCTTTTAATTTTTTATGGGCAATGGTGTGCGGGTTAAAATATACAATAGCTTCATCTGCAAGATCCATAGAGCCGTTGTATTGGTTCAAAAACTCTTCGTTTAAGCTGCTAAATGTATGCAACTCCATACAAGCAACAACATGGCGGCTGGTAAATTGTTTTTTTACCGCTTCGGTTGTTGCTTTTAATTTGGAAGGCGAGTGCGCAAAGTCTTTATAAAAATTAAAATGCCCGCTTGTATAAACCAGCTCTAAACGTTTTGCTGCGCCTTTAAAGCTTTGAATGGCCTCATAAAATTGCTCGTTAGTGATGCCAATGTTATTACAAACTAAACGGGCGCCATTAAGGTTCATTAAATTGTGGTTGCCGAATATCTGAAGCGGGATCCTTTTATCATCAGCCAATAAATAGGTGATACCTTCCAGGATCTCATTTTTTGGAATCGAGTAAGGTGTTTTAGTGATATTTTTATTTTCCGCCTTCTCGCAGGTTTCTTTAAGTACTTTATCTTCTGCGCAATAAATTAAATGTCCTTGCGGTTCAATTAAATTTATGAATTTGGTAAATTGCTCTACGTAATTTTCGAACGTTGGAAACACATTAATATGATCCCAGGCAATACCGCTTAAAATTGCAATATTTGGTTTGTATAAATGAAATTTAGGCCGGCGGTCTATTGGCGAGGCCAGGTATTCATCGCCTTCAATAACTGAGTATTTTGAAGTATTGGTCAAACTTACCATGGTATCAAAACCGGCCAGCTGCGCACCAACTAAAAAATCGGTTTCTATTTTATGAAAATGCATTACGTGCAGGATCATAGCGGTGATGGTTGTTTTGCCATGGCTGCCTCCAATAACAATGCGTGTTTTATTTTTTGTTGCTTCGTAGATATATTCAGGATATGAATAGATCTTTAAACCAAGTTCTTTTGCGCGGATAAGTTCGGGATTATCGGCACGGGCGTGCATGCCAAGTATTACAGCGTTTATATCGGCTGTTATTTTTTCTGGAAACCATCCGATCTCTGCCGGTAAAATGCCCGCTTTTGCTAAGCGGCTTTTGCTGGGTTCGTTTATTTCGTCATCGCTGCCGGTAACCTTAAATCCTTTTTCGTGTAAGGCTAATGCCATATTATGCATGGCGCTTCCGCCAATAGCAATTAAGTGAACTTTTTCCATGTTATAAAGAAAACGCTTTGGTGCTTGCATTTTTATAATAAAGTAACATTATTATGCACATAAAATTGTTTATCTTGTAAGCCAATTCAAAATAAGAATGTATGCAAAAGAAAATTGTTAAAGTTGGAAATATAGAATGCGGTTCAAAAGAATTATTCCTGATCTCGGGCCCTTGTGTAATAGAGGATGAGACCATCATGATGAAAACTGCGGAAAAATTAAAAGAGGTTGGCGAGCGGTTAAAGATCAAGATCATTTATAAGTCAAGTTTTTTAAAAGACAATCGTAGCAGCTTAAAATATTATGATGGACCCGGTTTGGAAAAAGGAATGAAGATACTTGCTAAAGTAAAAGAGCAGTTTGGTTTTCCTTTGTTAACAGATATTCATGAAAGCCACCAGGCAGCTATTGCAGGCGAAGTTTGCGATGTATTACAAATACCGGCTTATTTATGTATGCAGAGTTCGTTGTTGGTAGCTGCAGCAAAAACAGGTAAGGTGGTAAATATTAAACACGGCCAGTTCTTAGCACCGGATAACATGAAACATCCGTTACAAAAATGTATTGAAGCTGGAAATGATAATGTGATACTTACCGAGCGGGGTTATGTTTTCGGATATAACGACCTGATCGTTGATCCACGCAGTTTTTTTCATATGAATAATTTAGGGTATCCTGTGGTGTTTGATGTAACACATTGTGTGCGTAAATACGGCATCCCAAGCGCTGATGCAAAAGGCGGTGCCAGGGAGTTTTTACCGGTGTTAAGCAGGGCAGGAGTGGCCAGCGGTATTGATGGTATGTTCATTGAAACACACCCGGAGCCCGCAAAAGCATTGTGTGATGCTGCTTCGCAGCTATGTGTTTACGACCTTGAAGAGTTTTTAAAACCCGTTCTTGATATTCATAATGTAGTTAGAAAATATGATTTGCCGTAATGATCTGTGATTCAAATAAAAAAGCCCGTAACAAAATGTTACGGGCTTTTTTATTATGCCATTTCAAAATAAATTTTTTCCATTTCGTAAAGGTTCTCATTCCAGCTAAATTTTTCGGAGATCCTTTGAAAGGCATTTTTTGCAATAGCGTTCCTTAATTCATTATTCATTAAATATTTTTCCATTGCCAAACGAATATCTGTTGGCGATGTAGAATGGGTAATAAGGCCAACACTTTCGTCGGGTATCAGATCTTTAAAACCTTCTGCATTGCTCACAATTACAGGTATTTTGCAGGCCATGGCCTCGGCCACGCTTACCCCAAAACTTTCTATCTCTGATACATTTATCAAAACATCCATGGTGTTTAAGAATAGTGGTATCTGTTCGTGGGGAACAGCGCCAACAAGATCAACACTGTTTTGTAAACCATAATAGTTGATCATTTCCTGCAGTTCCTCTTTTTGACTGCCGTTGCCCACGATCCTTAATTTTAAAGGTAAAAACGGATATTTTTTTCTCACCAGGTTAAAGGCAATAATAGCTTTATCAATATTATAAATAGGCTCTAAATTTTTTACACAACCAAAAGTAAAAGTATTGTCTTTATGCTCGCTTTGGTTAGAATAAAACATATTTAAATTAACGCCAAAAGGTATAACATAAACGTCTTTTTTAGAGTATAGAGAGATCTCTTTTTTAAGAACAGTAGAAGTAACACAGATCTTATTTGCTCTTGCCAAAACAAGTTTTAAGATGATTTTATTTAAAATACTTTTCTTCGGAAACTCCATCACATCGCTTCCCCAGGCCGAAACGATAAATGGCTTAAAGAAGGTTAATGCACCTAACAGCCCATAGCTTGATGCATAATGAGAATGAATAACGTTGGGTTTAAATTTTAAAACCTGGTAAACTAACTTTGGCCACAAAAGTAAATAAGCAACTTTATTTAAGAACGATAACCCCGATCTGTTGTTTTTTTTATTTAAGCAGGTAATATTTTTGTTGGCTTCAAACCAGTTACTGTCAGAACTATTAAAAGAAAAGAGACCGATCTCAAAATTATCATTTGCCAATCCTAAAACCCACTTTTGAGTATGGGATGAATTGATATCGGCAAGAATTAAAATTTTTGGAGTCATAGCTGCTTTTGAGATATGACTCCATTTTAACCAAAAGGTTTAACTATAAATAAAATTTAACAGAAATTTAGCTTGTTCTGATCAGCTTTTGTGTCTTACAAAGTAAATTATAGTGCCAATTGCTGCAACGCACGCTAAGCTAAAGAAGAAGATCTTCCAGGCGCTGTAAGGGCGTTCGCCCTGAACCTCGCCTGTTCTGGCATTAATGGTAAAGCGGTATACTTTGTTATTGTATTTGTAAGCGCTTATCCACAATGGTAACAAAATATGTTTAAACGAGATATCGTTATAATCTGTGCTAATAGATGTGATCTGCTGTGTATCGCCACCAATATCAGATCTAACGGCGCTTTGAATAACGGGTTGCATACGTAATTTTGCTTCTTCAAATCCCGGTTTAAGTTCTGTTTGATAGCTTTCTGTTACAAAACCTGCTAAAAACTGATCGTTGTGCGCTACTAATTCCGGCAGATCCCAGGGCTCAAGGTCCTGAACCAGTTTTTTTGGCAATGAGTTGGATGCGCAAACTAAAATATCATCGAAATTATTATGCACGGTGCCGCTTGCCGGAAACCAATTGGTATGGCGCACCTGGCGGGTTTGTGTTTTACCCTGGCTGTCGCGGTAAGTCTCGGTTGCATAATAATAAATACCACGCATGCCGTGATAACGGCTTACAGTATTGCTATCATACGTCCAGTACGGCATATAAACGCCTTTTAGTTTTTCTAAACTGTTTTGCGCGTACATTTTTAGCTGACTTGGCGCAAACCATAAACCGCCAACCCATTTTATAAAGCCTTCTTTTGCTTTATTACGCTCTATTTTAAAGGGCAATAAATATTTTGGTTTAATGATGTTGCAGGTAGATGCGTTCTTTACAACCAATGGCGTATCGCAATATGGGCAGCTGCTTGAGGTAACGTTTGGCGGCAGAGTAGTGGCAGAGCCACAACTGTCGCATTTAACCGTTGAAATGGTTTGTTTTTCGGATGAAGATACATTTTGTTCCAAAAAACGATTATAATCATTTTCTACTATCTCTGTTTTTTCTACTTCAATAGTATTTTGCGTTTGGCAATATTGGCAGGTAAGGCTGTCGGTGCCGGGTTTAAAGCTTAAATTGGCGCCGCAATTTTTACATTTTATTGTGCTTGCTGTTTGCGCCGTTGATTCAAAAGTTTGATCGCTCATGTTCTTTTATTTGGGATAAAAATAAATTATTCTCAGATCATCATATTCCTTTTCACAAGGTAAGTATACAAAATATTTTCAAAACCTTTATTGATATCGGCTTCAATAAAATCAATTTTGTATTGCCCGCATTTTAATTTTAAAAGGTCTTTATATTGATTGATGGATTGTTGATACTGCTCTTTTATCTGGCTTGGATTTAGTTTTATCTCTTCACCACTTTCAAGATCGATAAAATGATAAGGTTTGTTTTCAAACTCAAAATCGATCTCTTTTGATTTGTCAACCACATGAAATAAAATAACCTCATGTTTTCTGTATTTAAGGTGCTGTAGGGCAGAAAAGAGTTCTTCATTCTCTGCATTGTTCTCAAACATATCGCTAAAAATTATCACAAGCGATCGTTGATGAATGATCTCTGCAATTTGGTTAAGGGTGTTTGCGGCAGACGTATGTTTGCTTTCAATCTTTTTATCTAAAATTTCTTCAAGCGTATTGTAAATCAATTTTTGATGCGAAGGACTTCCTTTAGGCGCAAAATGTTTTACAATGTCGTTCTCAAATAAAGTTAATCCAAAAGCATCGCGTTGCTGTTTTAAAAGTTCGCACAGTGCTGCTGCCGAATAAACACTAAAATTTAATTTATTGTTTTCCGAATCTTTCGGAAACAGCATACTTGCAGAGATATCGATAACTATCTGGCAACGCAGATTGGTTTCTTCTTCATAACGTTTTACGAATAATTTACCCGAACGCGCAAATAATTTCCAGTCAATATGCCTCGTGCTCTCGCCGGTGTTATATAATCTGTGTTCGGCAAATTCTACCGAAAAACCGTGAAAAGGACTTTTATGGAGACCAGTGATAAATCCTTCAACTACTTTTTTTGCGAAGAGTTCTAGTTTTTTAAAAGGCTCTATTTTTAGGCGGTTTATTGGCATAGTTATGTTGGTAAATTTACCTTCATTTTTTTGTTAATTTATGCAAAATCTCAATTTTTTTTGTATATTCGTCAAATTAATTACTTTTCAAAGTTACCTATGACAAAATATTTATTTGTAGCTATTTTCTTTTTTATTTTTTTGATTAAGCCTAAGGCTCAGATTGATACGAGTTTTTGGTTTGTGGCGCCCGAAGTGCCGGCAGCTATAAGTGTAAACTCGGTTGGGTTACAAATTGGTTCATATAACCAGGCAGCTACTGTTTATGTGAAGCAACCTGCCAATGTAAGCGGGATTAATTTTACGATTACTTTACCGGCAAATACCTCAACTCTTATTAACTTAACCGCTTCACAGGCTTTAATAACAAGTACGGCTGTAAATGCTACCGATAATAAAGGAATATATATTAGCTCTAATAATCTTATATCAGTAAATTATATAATTGCCTCCTCCAATAGCCAGGAAAATATAAGTTTAAAAGGTACAAATGCCATTGGTGATGATTTTTATCTTCCATATCAAACTACATTTTATTCGCCTCTTACACCCTCAATTGTTGTAACAACTACTAACCAGCCGCGTTACTCTGGTTTTGATATTGTTTCTACAGAACCCGGTCTTACAACCATAGCTATTACGCCAAGAGGTAACCTTATTGGCCCCAGGATAAAAAATAACACCTTTGTTAAAACGCTGAACCAGGGCGAAACATTTTCATGTGTAGAAACGATTAACAATAACAGAAGGCCCAGATCGGTAGTAAACGGTAATTTTAACGGAGACGCTTTTAAAGACATGGCTATTGTTGATGATCTGAACAATCTTCTTTTTATTTTTCTTGGAAACGGAAGTGGCGATTTTACCGAAGTGAACAATTATCCTTTAGGAAATGCTCCAACCAAGGTAATTGCAGCCGATGTTAATGGCGATTCAAACCAGGATCTGATCGTTACCAACTCAGGATCTCACAACGTTTCGGTGTTTTTGGGTGCTGGTAATGGTAATTTTGGTGCCCCTACCAATTTTCCAACAGGTGGCGTAAATCCTGCGCCGGTATCTGTTGCGGCAGATGATATTGATAATGATTCGAAACTCGATCTTATTGTTGTAAATAGTGCAACCAATAGGATTGGCGTACTTAAAGGTAATGGCCTTGGTTCTTTTGCCGCTGCTGTAACCTATACCGTAGGTTCAAATCCATCAGATGTAGCTACAATGGATTTTGATAACGACGGTGATAAAGATCTGGCAGTTACAAATTATGGCTCAAACAACTTAACTGTTTTAACCGGGACAACGCCAATCGGGGCTTTTGTCACATATTCAACACTCACTGTAGGAAATAATCCTTCGGCAGTTGTAATAAAAGATTTTAGTAATGATGGAAATGAAGATCTTGCTGTTGCCTGCTACGGAAGCGCCCGCGTTGGTATCCTAAGAGCCGTTCCAATTGGCACAACCACCAACATGACATTTAGTAACAACGTAGTTTATTATGCAACGGGTAACAATCCGTCGTCGATTGTTACAACAAGTGTGAATGCTGATATTTATCCCGATCTGGTTACTACTAATTACGGCGGTAACAATCTTTCGGTTTTAACAGGTTCAAGTGCCGCTACCGGTACTTTTGCCATCCAACCCAATCTTGCTTTATCACTTGCACCTTATTCAATTGCAACCGACGATTTTGACAATGATGGGTTTCCTGATTTTATAACAACAAATTACCTTTCTGTTGATTTTGGCAGGGTGTTGGGTAATGGAACCAGTACGTTATCGGCCGCTAACAAATACACTTACGGATATACAACCCCTTTTATCAGTGACTTGGCAGGATCTATCATTTCTTGCGATAAAAAGGTTGCTATTACTTTAAAAAGTACCGTAGGTACACCTACAACCTGCAACAGTTTTTTTACCGATCAGATCACTAATTCGTCTAAGATCGGTATGCACCACGTAATTCATAAAAGCAATTCTAACAGTGACATCGCATATATTTTAGCGCCTGTAAACTCAACCAGCCTTGCTATTACATCTGCAACAACAACTAACTGGTTAATTAATTCCGGCGAAACCTTTACTGTAAATACTTCAGCTACAGACCTCACATTTATACAAACCGATAAACCGGTGTATGTTCTTAACGTCGCCGGAAATGGCTGTAAACTCGGTGGCGCGCAAATTGCTCCGGCCTATTGTGCGGGATCTTACACTGCCGGATTTTCAAGGTCAAGTGCAGACTCATTATTCTTACAGGTATATATCAGGAATGGATATCAGAGTACATTTACCTTAATGATCAATTCTGTACCTAATACAGTACCAGCATCAGCGTTTACAGTAGTTCCAGGCTCATCCAATAATCTCGTTGGAGCAAGAATTTATTATAATACATCTACTATACCGGTAGGCGCATATTGTATATTAAAGAACAGTGCCGACCTGTTTGGTTTCTCAACTCAAAACAGCAGTAATCCGGGCGGTAACCTATTTTCGCAGCATACCAGCTTTGATAGCAAAACATTTGTTAATGCTAATGCGGCTCCTACTGCAACAATATGTTCAAACACATCTTTTACTTTAAACGGCTTAATGGGTGGTGGCCCCAACACTGGGATATGGACTTATAATGGTTTTGGAACTTTATCTGGTGGACCAACTCAAATAATAAATAATGTTTATATACCCAATCAGATAGATACAGCATTAGCTATCACGCCAACCCCAACACCACCGGTTTCTGGCGGTTTGGTTAAACTTGTATTAACAACTACAGGTATATGCCCAAGCAAATCTGATACATTAAGATTATATGTTAAACAACAACCAATTGTTACTGCCGGATCAAGTTCTGTGATCTGTTCAAATACACCTACAATTAATTTAAGCGGAAATGTGTTTGGAGCAAGTACTGCTGGTGTGTGGTCTGTACAATCGCCGGGTAGCGGTACTTTTGTTCCGGGCGTAAATACATTCACTCCAAGTTATTATTTATCTAATGCCGATACTGCCTTGTCTCAATTACAATTTGTGCTCACAAGTACCAATAATGGATTTTGTAATGCGGTTTCAAATTCGGTCACAATTGTTATTAATCATGCTCCTTTAGTCAAGGCAAGTTTAACGAACCCAATTATAAGATGTTCTAATAATTCTACGGTTAATTTAGCAGGTGCAATTTCAGGAACCACTACTTCAACAGGTAAATGGACAACAAACGGAACGGGTATCTTTGTACCTAATCAACTTTCGCTTATTTGTAATTATATACCAAGCGCAGCGGATATAGCCGCCGGAACAGTAAGGTTAAAACTTACAAGCACAAATAATTTACAATGTAAGGCGGTTTCCGACAGTGTAGATGTGGTATTTACTCAACCCGCAGCTGTAACCACCGGGGTAGACCTTAATAGTTGCAAAAATAATCCGGTTGTAAATTTGAATGCTATAATTACCGGCACCGCGTCAAATACCGGAGTATGGTATGGTGGCAGCGGAACATTTGCCCCTAGCAATACCGCGTTAACGCCAACTTATATGGCTACATCTACCGAAACAACAAATGGTTTTGTAATATTGACTTTTAGTACAACCGGTAATGGAATTTGTGCCGGTGTATCTGACCAGGTTCAAATTAATTTTCAGGACAGGCCAATCGCTAATTTTTCTGTGAACACAGTTTGTTTAAATCAAACAACCATATTTAATGACCAAACTATAAACACATCCAACTTAAGTTCTTTGAGCGGTTGGCAATGGCATATGGGTGATGGCGGAACGTCAAATGCCAATAACCCGATTTATACTTATACTACCGCAGGTACCTACACCGCCCAATTGATCGTAAATAATACTTTTAATTGTTTTGATACAGCTTACCGTACGGTTAAGGTTTATGCGCTGCCTACGGCGAGTATGTCCGTTTCGCGGGCATGTACGGGGTCGGCGCAATTAATAAGTTTTAATGATCAGTCTTCTATCGCTCCTCCGGCAAGTATTCCTGCAACTGGTTATTATTGGGATTTTGGAGGATTTGGATTCTCATTTTCAAAAGATACTTCTTTAATATTTCCAACGCAGGGTAGCTATAATATAACTCACCAGGTAACTTCCAATAATGGATGTGTTTCTACATTCACCCAATTTGTAAACATTACGCCAAGGCCAATTGCCAAGTTTATATACATTAATAACGTAGCGTTAAGCCTCGGGGCAAATATTTCGTTTATCGACTCTTCAAACGTTTCTGTAATAAACTGGAGTTGGGATTTTGGTAATACTTTAACAAGCAACCAGCAAAATCCAACAACAGTATATTCTACAAATGGTTCTTATACGGTAACATTGATCGGAACCGATCAGTTTGGCTGTTCAAGTACTTATACCAGTGTTATTAAAATATCCAATATCGCCGCAGAGATTACTCAGCTTATTCCAAATATGATATCGCCAAACAACGATGGCAAAAATGATATATGGCGCCTGGATTTTATTGATGTTTTTTATCCTGAAGCTGAAATAGAGGTTTATAACCGTTGGGGAGAATTGTTATTTAGAAGTGTTGGTTATTCAAATGCCTGGGATGGCAGCTATAAAGGCAATCCGTTACCTGTAGGAGCTTATTTTTATACCATTAATCTGCACGACCCAAAGGATGACAAAATTTATAAAGGAACTGTAACTATTCTTAAATAATCTATGAAGATCAAAAAGCTCTATATTCTGGCTGTGATATTATGTTGTTGTACTGTTGTAAACGCACAGCAACAAACGTTATTTACTAATTTTATTTTAAACCAGTATTTGTATAATCCGGCCTATGCCGGCGCTAATAGAGGTGCACAATTTAACCTTGGTTACCGTAATCAGTGGACCGGTTTTGATGGCGCACCTGTTACGTATGTAGCAAACGGTTACGGCACTTTAAAAAAACGCCCAAATATGGCAATTGGCGGGGCTCTTATTAATGATAAAAGCGGTTTATTATCAAGAACTTCTTTTTATGGAACCTACAGCTATCATGTAAAGTTGAGTAAAAAGGTAAACTTAGGTCTTGGAGTAGGGTTAGGCGGTGTACAGTATAATGTAAAAATTTATAATGCAAAAACTTACGACAAAGATGATGAATTTTTGAAAAGCAATATTTTAAATGCCAATGCTTTTGATGCTAATGCAGGTTTATACATTTACAGCAGAAATTTTTTTATGGGTTTAAGCAGCCAACAACTTTCTAAAGGAAAGATTTATTGGCAAAATACAGTTGGCAGGTTAACACCACATCTTTATGGTTTTATGGGATATAATTTTACATTGGATAAAAAGAAAAAAGAATGGGTATTACAGCCATCTATGCTTATAAGATATAACGACCCAGCCCCTTATCAGCTTGAATTTAATTTAAAATGTACTTACAGGGATATGTTCTGGATTGCAGGAGGTTATCGTGTTGATGCATCTGCCAATGCCATGTTTGGAGCAACCATTAACAAACAATTTACAGTAGCTTATAGTTATGATTATTCAACTACTGCCCTTCAAAAATATTCTAATGGCAGCCATGAAATAGTTCTGACTTATACTAAATCGGCCAAGAAAAAGAAAACCGTGGGTGATAAGATCCAGGATGCCGATGAAGAAGAATTGAACAACATTGATAATAGTATTAAAACTAACTTAAAAAATAAGAAAGATGAAAAGAAATAAAATAGCCTTACTGGTTTTATTTTTCTTTGTAGAACTAAGCGTATCCTTTGCACAGGTAGATACAGTATTTTGGTTTGCCGCACCATGGGTAACTGCGGGCCACGCCCAAAAAACACCCATTGCCCTGCAGATAGGAACATTTAGTACAACTACCCAGGTGCGTGTTAGGCAACCGGCCGGAACTTATGATACTACTTTTTCAGTTCCTCCAAATACAAACTTTACAAAATCGTTAAGTCACATTGTTGGTATAGTTGAAAATACACCTGCTAATACGGTTTTGAACAGAGGGCTCAAGATATCTTCCGATTTTCCTATCACTGTAGTATATGATATCATAACAGTTCAGAATAATCCTGAAACATACTCTGTTAAAGGCCAGAATGGTTTGGGAACAGAATTTTTATGTCCTTTCCAACAATATGGCAATAATGGTCCGTATTCCCCTCAACCAAAATCGCAGATAACCATAGTTGCAACGGATAATAACACGGTTGTTTGGATCACCCCTAAATGTGCGGTGGTCGGGCATCCAGCTAATATTACCTATTCGATTGGCTTAAATTACGGACAGTCGTATAATGTAGAGAACGCCACGCACATGAGCTCTATTCCTGGAAATAACCTTTCTGGTACAATTGTAGTATCTAACAAACCAATAGCTGTTAATGTTAATGACGACTCGGTTGCCGGTGTTAACGGTTGCTTTGATTACATGGGCGATCAGCTGGTTCCAACTGATATTATTGGCACCGAATATATAGTTAATAAAGGTGGTTTAAATGCAGCTCAATTTGAAGGTCCTTATATTGTTGCTTCACAAAATCTAACAACGGTAACGATAACCGCTGTTACAAGCACAGTTGTAACCCTTAATAAAGGCGATACTTACTTTTACAAAGTAACACAACCTCTAACACATATTATTGCCGATAAAAATATTTACGTGATGGATGTAAGTGGTTTTGGATGTGAGCAAGGGGAAGCTATCTTACCTCCATTGAATTGTGCGGGCTCTAACCAGGTTTCTTTTACAAGAAATAACGGACAGCCTTTTTACATAAATGTTTTATGTAAAACAACCGCAATAGGAGGCTTTACATTAAATGCAACAAATACACTTGTTCCTGCATCTGCCTTTTCGCTGGTACCGGGTACTTCAGGCCAATATTCAGGAGCTCAAATCCAGTTTAACTTAACGGATATACCACAATTATCATCGAATTTATTATCGAATAACCTGGACGTATTTGCATTGGGTATTTTTCACGGCAACGCCTCTACAGGATGCTTATTTCATTATATGTCATCTTTTTTACGTAAAACCATTATTACTGTTCAAACACCTACACCTATTTGTGTAAGCCCGGCAGTTACTATTCCTTTAACAGGTACAATATCCGGCGGGGCAATACAGGGTTATTGGACTACCGGCAACGGTACAGGTACATTTGGCGCTTATACATCTACTGTTAATACAATTTCTGTACCGTATACGCTTTCTAATGCCGATACGCTTTTACCGAGCATTACATTTTCGCTCATTTCTACCGGTTGTCATCCGGATACGAATAGCATTACAATCCCAATTGTACAAAGGCCTAAAGTATTTATTGGCACTGGCATAACCATGTGTAAAAATAATATAACACCTATTTCTTTAACCGGTACAATTACTAACGCTGTTACGGGCGCATGGTCTGGGCCTCCTGCTAATGGCGGCTTTTTCTCTCCGGGAACAAATATTACTTATACACCTACACCGCAGGACATTGCTGCGGGGGCAGTAACGCTTACTTTAAGCAGCGTTGGAGGCTGTTCTATTACACAGCGAACGCTTTCTATAACATTCCAGAATCCACCAACGATAAGTTCTATAGACCGGGATGCCTGTACCAATACTCAAACTATAACTTTAACACCTGTTATAACCGGCTTTGCCGGCGCACCTACCTGGACAACAACAGGCACAGGTCTTTTTTATCCAAGTAACCAAACATTAACGCCAACTTATCAGTTTAGCGCAAGCGATCATTCTTTAAGCGTTATTAATATGACGGTTACTATTCCGGCAACGGGGCAGTGCGCTGCAGTATCAGATAATTTCCAGATCAATATGCACCCTAAACCAACGGCTGTCGTTCCAAGCAATGCAACTGTTTGTGCGAGTGCCAATGTAATTAATCTTAACGGTTCATGGGCAGGAGCTGCTTCATCAGCCACATGGAGCGGAAATGGTTCAGGTGCATTTGGTATACCTTTTGGTACGTCGCCATCGGTATTGTGTACCTATACAATGAGTCAAAACGATACTTTGAATGGTACAGTTACTTTTTCTTTAGCTACCGATGGAGGGGTTTATTCTTGTCCTCCCGACACTAATTCATTTACGGTTACTATTATAAAAGTTCCAAAAGTATTAGTTCCGAATAATACTGCCGTTTGCGAAAATGCACCAGTTGCTTTAACCGGAACGATAATAGGTACGAACGTTACCGGGGTGCAATGGAGCTCATCATCGCAAGGGTTCAGTGGTTTTGTGCCTTCTTACACTACAATAAACACACAATATTTTCCTTCTACAGGCGATGTGGCAACGGGAAGTGTTGTGATTAGTTTATCGTCGATTGTGTCGCAATGCCCCGGACCGCCTTCGCAATTTACTGTTAGTTTTATACAGGCGCCTAAAGCTTTGTTTACCCCGGCGGCCGTTAGATGTAAAGATTCGACCCTTACTTTTATTAACGGTTCGCAACCTAATGGAACAAGCAATTTAACCAGCCAATGGAATTTTGGTACGGCTTCAAGTAATACTGTTGTACAATCCTTTACACCAGGCAATGCACTGTACACATATACAAATGCTGGCAGTTACGTTATTACCCTCACTGTTACAGGTACTAATACACTTGTAATTCCAAACATTCAATGCCCCGATACAATTAGTAAACGCATTACTGTAAATAACTTGCCATTGGCTAATTTTAATTATTTAAATGCCTGCCAGGGTTTACCGGTTCAGTTTAAAGATTCATCAATTGTAATTCCGGGAAATATTTTAGGATGGAACTGGACCTTTGGAGACGGAAGTCCGGGCTCACCGGTAAGAAATCCTGTTCATACCTATACTACGGCCGGTACCTATAACGTAATCCTAACAGCAATATCTAACAACTCTTGCGTTTCCAGCGTTACAAAAGCGGTTAACATCAATTTCCAACCCAATGCGCAGTTTGGTATGACCAACGATCCAACAGTGGCACTGGAGCCTGTTTATTTTTCTGACTTCTCGGCACCTACCGGTTCTATTTCATCCTGGCTTTGGTCATTCGGTGATGAAGGCTCTGGTAGCGGTCCTTCGCCAACCCATATTTATCAAAATGCCGGTATCTATGTAATTACATTAACTGTTTTTGACAATAATGGTTGTACCGATACGATCAGTAAAAACATTGATGTTCAGGTGCTGCCGCAGGTACCAACTGCTTTTACTCCGAATAAAGACAACAATAACGATTTATTATTTGTAAAAGGCGGACCTTTTGAAAAAATGACATTCAAGGTATATGACAACTGGGGTCAGCTATTATTTGAAACAGAAGACCAGTCAAAAGGATGGGATGGTACTTTTAAAGGTAAAGATCAGCCTGTTGGTGTATATGTTTGGACATTAGTTGTTGATATGTATAACAACCGCCAGGTGAAGAAAAATGGCGATGTAACTATTATTAGATAAAAATGATGAGAACTATAAAAAAATATTCAATTATCTTTTGCTTGTTATTGGTTACAGCCATTAGAGCTCAGGATTTTCATTTAAGTATGTACGACGCTGCGCCGTTATTTTTAAATCCGGCCATGACGGGTTTAGTAGATGGAAAGATGAGATTACATGCGCAATACAGGAATCAGTGGAATGCTATTGCTTATAAGCCATTTACAACCGCTCTGGTAAGCTTTGATATGCCAAAAGGCAAATGGGGTTTTGGTGGCCAGGTAAGTAATATGCGCGCCGGTTTTGGTAATTATAATGTTTTTCAGGCTTTAGGTTCTGTTTCTTATGCGGTGCCAATTGATAAAAGAAAATATCACAATATCTCAATGGGAGCGCAGTTGGGTTTTACTCAAAAGAAAATAGAATACCAGATCTATACATACGATAACCAATGGAGCGGGCAGGATGGTGGCTCATTTGATAAATCCCTTCCAAACAACGAAAACTTTAATAGCGGTGTTCAATTCCAGGAAGCAGTGAATTTTGGTGTTTTATATTATTACGCAAAGCAGCAATCACGTTTTAATCCTTTTGCCGGTTTTAGCGCTTTTAATTTAACCCGCCCAAAAGAAACTTTTTTTGGAGGGGATAACAGGTTGCCTATCAGAATGTATACACATGCTGGTGTAAGGATAAACATTAGCGAATTGTTATACGTAATTCCAAAAGTCTTAATTTATAACCAAACAAGCATTGTTCAACAAACATATGCAATGGATGGCGGCTATTTCTTTAAAGGCGAAAAGTTTTATGCTTTGGCTGGCTATGTATATCGCGTTAAGGATGCCAGCGTGGCTTATATCGGCTTTAAAAAAGATAATTATATTATAAAAGTTGCGTACGATTTTAATACATCATCTTTAAGAAGTACTTCTAAAACCAGGGGAGCCTACGAACTTTCAATTACCTGGTTAGGAAAAAAAGGAAAAAATCAAGATGTTAAAAACTGTCCTAGACTATAATATATTTATGCTAAAACGAAAATCAGTTCTCCATATAGTATTTATTTTAGTAAGCTCAATTGCATTTTCTCAATCTAAAAAATTGTGGACTGAGATTGCCGATGATGCTTTTGCTAAAAAAGATTATGCAACGGCTGCTGTTAACTACGCCAAAGTGTTAGATGATACTACTGTTTTAAGAAGCTACGTAATACCTTACGAAGCCCAACTGGTTAACTTAAATTCAAAGGCCTTGTTCAAAGTTCCCGAACTAAGGGTTACTAAAAGAAAAGACAGTACCAACCTCGTTAAAGAAACATTAATAAATTCAAGTAAATATGATTTTATTATGTACCGTTTGGCAACAAGCTACCGTTTAAATTACGATTATAAGCACGCTGTTGATCAATACAAAAAATGTGTAGATAGAAATATTTACCCCGATGCGCCGTATTATTATGCATTATCTTTAATGAGCCTTAAAAAATATTCTGATGCTCTTAAGGTGTTTGAAAATTATACACATCCTAAACCTGATTCTACTGGTACAATGCCAAAACCAGGAACTGATTCGTTGGTAAAACAAGCTGTAAAAAAAGAAAAATCATGCTACTTTGCTTTAGATACCCTTTCGCCAAGAAAACCTATTAAGGTTAGAATGATGGATTCTATTGTATTTAACAGAGGAACAAGCAGCTTTGGGGCTATGTATTACGAAAATGATACTAAGATCCTTTTTACCAGTGCAAGAAAAGGTGGTGTTGTAACCGATCCCGAAAAACAAGATTCAAGATATTATTGTGATGTTTATACTTCTGTTGTGGAAGACACTATCTGGCAACGCCCGGTAAATTTCGGACGTCCGGTAAACACCTCATTGCACGAAGGAGCCAGCTTTTTTACAAAAGATGGAGTAATGCTATTTACCCGCTGGAGCGATAATAATAAGAACGAAGCTTTTATTTATATGGCCCGTAGTATTGACGGTAAGTTTTACGACGCCATGAAATTAGGTACCAATGTTAATTTACCTGGCTATAAGTCACAGCAGCCATTTGTAAGTACCGATGGAAAAAAATTGTTCTTTTCATCAAACCGCCCCGGTGGTAAAGGCGGTTTTGATATCTGGATGGCACCGATCGACGATAATGGTTTTATTGGTGAAGCACAAAATTTAAAAGAACCTGTTAATACAAGTGGAGACGAAGTAACACCGTTCTTTCACGACCTGGCAAGTACTTTGTTTTACGCATCTAACGGTATGCCTGGCCTCGGCGGTTTGGATATTTTTAAATCAAGCTTAAATGTTGATGACAGTGTTTATCAATTTCCGGTAAACTTAAACGCACCAATTAACTCAAGTAAAGACGATGCCTATTATATTATGGACCGTTTGGGTGAAAAAGGTTTTTTCTCAAGCGACAGGGAAGATTGCCCAAGCGGACATTGCTACGATATTTATTCATTTATCAATGCACCTATCTTTTTTAATTTAAGTGGTGCCGTTTTTGACCAGGAAACTAACGATCCTATTCCAAGCGCGCTTGTTACTATCAGGGATGTTCATGACGGCGAGGAGCCTTTCTTTTTGGTAACTGATGATAAAGGAAATTACGCCACACCGTTAAAACCAAATCTTGAATACTTTTTAAAAGCTCAAAAAAATAAATATTTTGGTCAGGCAGCTAGCGTTGCTACTAAAGGTAAAACCGAATCTGAAGATTTTCAACAGGACTTCTTTTTAGGAAAAATTCCGGAAGGCGATATTGAGATCGAAGGGGTAGAATACGACTTTAATAAATATACATTGCGCCCAAAATCAATGGAGATATTGGATAAGATCGTAGAAGTACTTAAGATCAATGATAACTTAACTATTGAATTAAGCTCGCATACGGATGCCCGTGGTAATGATGAATACAATATGAAACTATCGCAAGGGCGCGCGCAAAGTTGCGTGGATTATATTGTGGGCAAGGGCATTTCCAAAAGCAGGATAAAAGCTACCGGTTATGGTGAAACAAAACCTATTATTCCCGAGTCTGAGATCAATAAAATGGTGCCAAAAAGCGAGGAGTTTGAAACGGCGCATCAAAAAAACCGCCGTACAGCCTTTAGGGTTATTGGCGAATCAAACATTAACATCATCAATAAAACCAAATAAGTTAACTTAAAATGTAAGAGGTTAAAAGGAAAATGTAGTAACATGCATTTTCCTTTTTTTATAAATAAACCTTAATCTTTTGCAATTGTTTTAATATCGTGGAAAAACAAGTATTCCGAAGTTATAAGATCACCATTAAAGGTAAAGTGCAAGGCGTTTCTTACCGTTTTAACGCACAGGCGGTGGCTCACAAATTAAACTTAACCGGCTATGTAAAAAACCAGTTTGATGGATCTGTACTTGCTCATGCAGAAGGTAAAGAAGAAGATATTAATAAGTTTATAGATTGGTGTTATCTTGGCTCGCGCCTCGCAAAAGTTACAGAAGTTGCGGCCGAAGAAACAGAGGTTGTAGGCTTCCAAACCTTTGAGATAAGAAAATAGAACTTATGAAAAAAACAGGCCTTACGTTTCTTTTTCTCATTATCTTTTCGGGCCTGTTCAGCCAGGCTCAATCGTATAGCGCCGAAGCAAAAAATAAAGCCAAAGCAAAAATAGAAGGCTATCGTTTACGTGTACTTAAAGGCGAAAAAATGAAAGACCTGGCCGCATTATATAGCCAAGATCCGGGCTCTGCAAAAAATGGCGGCATGTATTATGGTGTAAAAAAAGGCGTTATGGATCCGGCATTTGAAAATGTTGCATTTAGTTTAAAGCAAGGACAAATTTCTCCTGTTTTTGAAACCATTTATGGTTATCATTTTATTCAGTTAGTTCAAAAGCGGGGAGATGTATTGGATCTCAGACATATTTTAATAGTTCCTAAAGAGGCAAAATAATAACCATATGCGGTGTTAAATACCGCGGCTTTTTTTATTTTTTTAAGAGTTTAGCCCAAAGCTCAACCTATTTATTGCGTAAATTTACCCTGCATGCAAAAATTAAAATTCATACTTCTTTTTACAATAATTGGTTTTGCTTCTTTTAGTCAAAAACCGGTAATAGATAAAATAATTGGCGTTGTGGGAAAATACCCGATCCTGTTATCAGATCTTCAAAACGCTATGCTTGAACGCGAAAAACAAAATGCCAATCTTGATAAGTGCAAGGCTTTTGAAATGCTGGTGTTTCAAAAATTATTGGTAGCACAGGCAGATAGGGATAGCGTAACCGTTGCCGACTCTGAAGTTGATCATGAATTGAACCAACGTATGATGTACTACATTCAGCAATTTGGCAGTGAAGAAAAGCTGGAAGAGTTTTATGGAAAGCGTACCAATGTTATTAAAGACGAGTTGCGTGCCGATGTTGCAGAGCAATTAATAGCGCAAAAAATGCAGGGCAAGATTACAGGTGATGTAAAATTAACACCTGCCGAAGTAAGGCAGTTTTACAATTCCATTCCGCAAGATAGTTTGCCATTGATCAATTCAGAAGTTGAATTACAACAAATAGTTAAAAGACCAACATTTAGCCCGTCGGCCAAATTAGCCGCAAAAGAGCAATTACAGGCACTGCGCGATCGCGTAAAAAATGGCGAGAAAATGTCGACACTTGCCAAACTTTATACCGAAGATCCGGGCTCTCAGCAAACCGGTGGCGAATATGATAATGTGGCCCGCGGTGTGATGGATCCAGCCTTTGAATCGGTAATGTTCCGTTTAAAGAAGGGAGAAGTATCTGAAGTATTTGAATCGGCCCATGGGTATCATTTTATACAGTTAATTGAGCGTAAAGGTGAGTTGCTGGATATCCGTCATATTTTAATTATCCCAAAAATGTCTAACGCCGATTTTTATAACAGTAAGCTTTTTTTAGATACAATTTACTCTAAAATAAAAGCAGGCGAAATTACGTTTGAAGATGCTGCAAAAAAATACAGCGATGATAATGACACTAAACAAAATGGCGGTTTAATGATTAACCGGAACACTGCCAGTACAAAATTTGATGATGAAGATCTTAATGCAATCGATCCTGATGGTTTGATCGCAACAATAAATGCCATGCAAATTGGCGACATCAGCAAGCCAATGAAATACCAAAGTCCGGTGGATGGTAAACCAGGTTTCAGGTTACTTAAATTAAAGAACCGTATCGACCCGCACAAAACCAATATGAAGGACGACTATCAAAAGTTAGCCAATCTTGCAAATGCAGATTATAATAAAAAACAAGTAAAGGAATGGATCAGGAAACGCTCAAAAATAACGTACATTAAACTTGATCCGGAGTATACCTGCACTTTCGAAAACAACTGGACCATCAGTAATTAATTTTTTGAACGGCTGAAAAATTAAAACCTGGTTTGACAAACAAAAAAAATATTTATTGGTATTGTCAAATTTTTGGTTGGGCATTCTTTGTTATTATCAATTCTATTTTTTTAGGGTTAAGTTATCAAACCAGTATTAAGGATTATATTTTTTACTTTCTTACAATGCCCATTGGTATTGGTATTTCGCATGTTTACAGGATAGTAATAATCAAATACAAAGTTTTAAATTTTAAACTCCCCGTTCAGCTCTTCCTTATTATCTTATTTAGTTTTATTAAGGCCATTGTTTTCTTTTTTATGACCGTTGGGCTTTCAAAATTTTTTGGTTTAATTAAAACAGATCTTAACTACGTTTATATTTCTTCTTCTGTAATTAATTTTACCGTTGTATTTTGTTTATGGAATGTGATCTATTTTGGATTCCAGTATTTTCAGAATTATAAACGAACAGAGATCAACTCTTTGCGCTACCTGGCAGCCAGCCGCGAATCGGAATTAAATAACTTAAAAGCGCAGCTAAATCCACATTTTATGTTTAATAGTATGAATAGTATAAGGGCGCTTGTAGATGAAGACCCCGTAAAGGCAAAAATGGCCATTACGCAACTCTCAAACATTTTGCGTAATACATTATTGATGGATAAAGGCAAGGAGATCTTTTTAAAAGACGAGATCAATCTTGTGAAAGATTATTTAAATCTTGAGCACATAAGGTATGAGGAGCGTTTGAGTTATGAGTTTAAAATATCTGAAGATGTTTTAAATTGCCGAATACCGCCATTTATTATTCAAACGCAGGTAGAAAATGCAATTAAACACGGCATCTCAAAATTACCGGGTAACGGAAAGATTATTATTGAGGCTTATAAATTATTGAATATGCTTAAAGTAAAGATCTCCAATACCGGGAAGATAAATGGCGAAAAACCTTTAACGGGTGTTGGTTTTAAAAATTCAATTCAAAGGTTAGAGCTTTTGTATGGCACCCACGGAAAAATATTTATAAACGAAATAAACAATTTGGTGGTTGTAGAGATTAACATACCTTTGAGTTAGCTTAATTAAACAAATAAATAATTATTATATGAAAGCAATCATTATTGATGATGAACGTTTGGCCCGCCAGGAGCTGAAAAATTTATTGGCTGCACATAAAGAAATTGAAATAATTGCCGAATGTTCGGATGCGCAACAGGCAAAAGAAAAAATAAATGAATTAAAACCCGATGTTATTTTTTGTGATATACAAATGCCGGGTAAAAGTGGATTAGAGCTGGCTGAAGAGATCTCAGGCGCGGTGGATATTGTATTTATTACTGCACACGATGAGCACGCTATTAAAGCTTTTGAACTGAATGCTTTTGATTATTTGTTAAAGCCTATTCAACCCCAACGCCTTGCCGAAACCATTAAAAAGTTATCTATAAAAGATACTTCAACAAAAACAGATAATAATTCTCCTCTCGTAAAAAACGACATGGTTTTTATTAAAGATGGCGAAAAGTGCTGGTTTGTGCGATTAAATGATATTCGTTTATTTGAATCGGAAGGTAATTACGTGCGCGTTTATTTTGAAACCTTCAGGCCGCTTATTCTTCGTAGTTTAAACAGTCTCGAATCGCGCCTTAACGAAAAAGAATTTTTCAGGGCCAGCAGAAGGCACATTATTAATTTAAATTATATTGCAAGTGTAGAATCGTGGTTTAATGGCGGTTTAAATGTTAAATTAAAGGATGGAAAAGAAGTAGAGATCTCGCGCAGGCAAGCTGTAAAATTAAAAGATATGATGAGTTTATAAAATTGAGCATTTTGCCTACAATATTTTTTTAATTTTAGCGTTATTATTGAGTTGAAAAAAATAGCTCTACTTATATTCGTTTCTTTTTTTACCAGGGGGTATTCGCAAATTGGCGGGACAACCTCTTACCGTTTCTTAGATATTCCAATGACAGCACGCGCTGCAGCGCTCGGCGGCTCTAATATGAGCATTTGGGGGGAAGATGTTAACCTTATATTCAGTAATCCTGCATTGTTAAACGCCTCTATGTCAAAACAAGTGGCCCTTAATTACAGCAATTATGTTGGCGATCTTAATTTTGGATATGTAGCTTACGCCCATAGCTTAAAACAACATGGCACAGTGGCCGGTGGTATTCAGTTTTTTGATTATGGTAAATTTGTTGGCTACGATGAGTTTGGTCAAAAAACAAATAATTTTAAGGCCAACGATTATTCTATAAATTTAAATTATGCCAAACCTTTTCAGGATACGTCCTTTAATGTTGGAGTGTCTTTAAAAACAATTATCTCGCAATATGATATTTACAGATCGTATGCCAGTGCCCTTGATTTTGGAATAACCTATCATAATAAAAAGAACCTGGTAGTTAGTGTACTTGCAAAAAATGTGGGGGTTGTTTGGAAACAATATTCAACAACGCAAACCCAAACCCAAACCTTACCGCAGGACGTGCAATTAGGGTTAAGCTACAAGGTTTCTAAAGCGCCATTCAAAGTATTTATGGTTTACGATCAGTTATTAAAATGGAATTTAAAATATATAAGCCCTATTGATACTACGGGAAAATCAAATCCTTTTAATACTACCGATACCAAAACAGATTCAACGCATTTTCAAAAGTTCTCAAAACGTTTTGGCAGTAAAAGCGATAACCTGATGAGACATATTACATTTGGTACCGAAATTATTTTAACGAAAAATTTCAGTCTTCGTATTGCGTATAATTACCGCCGCCAGCGCGAAATGACCTTACCGGAAAGACGAGGCGCGAACGGGTTAAGTTTTGGATTTAATTTCAGGGTTAAACGCTTTGGTTTTTCTTATTCTTTCTCAAAAATGGCCTTCCCGGGCAATTCAAGCATTTTTGGTATTTCGGCTACTATATAACAATCCAGTTATTTACTTATAGCTGCCATTTATTGAATTTTACTTATTTTTCCCCTTCAATTTAGTACATTTATAGTGTTAAATTGAAAACTTTAAAATATACCTGTTTCATTTTTATTGTCTTATTTGGAATTCAAAAAGCAGGGGCTCAGTGCTCCTTGTTCCCTTTTTTTTCAAACGATTATAACTGCATCACCAACCAGTCGAGCACGAGTTATACCATAAATGGAGGCGTTGCGCCCTATACCTGTACTTTTGTAACAGGCAGCAACTCAACCGTTGCCATTGGCACAACTGTTGGTAATACAGGGTCTGTAACAGCTATGCCCGTTGGCAGTTATACGATCTATATCATGTCGGCAAATAGTTGCACATACATTTCTTATTTTTCAGTAACAATTCCTTTTTCTTCGGCCAATGTAGCATTTACAAATACAAACGTAAGTTGTTTTGGAGGCAGTAACGGCGTATCTTCTGTAAATCTTACCACCGCATTTTTTACACCGCCTTTTACGTATACCTGGACGAGCGGAGCTAATACGCAGACTGCAGGTAACCTTTTGGCCAATACTATTTATTCTGTTACAGTTCAGGATAGCAAAGGTTGCACGGTAACCAATTCGGTAAGTTTAACAGAACCACCTGTTATAAACAGTACAATTACAAATACCCTGGTGCCTTGCTTTGGCGGCACGGTAAGCACAGCCATTACCTCTACGGGTGGTGTGTCTCCTTATACTTATTCCGTAAATGGGGTAGCCGTTGCAGGAAACACCGCTGCAATTTCGGCAGGTAATTCAACTATAGTAACTAAAGATAATAACGGGTGCCTTCGTACAAACATTGTTACTGCCACACAAGTGGCGCAACCAATAATTTCTTTTTCGGTAACAAAGCCAAGTTGCCCGGGTAAAACCGATGGTGCCATTTCGTCTACAGTTACATCTGCACCGTCACCTCTTAGTTATACCTGGCAGCCAGTGCCGTCAGGCCTTCCGTTTACGTCGGGTATTCCGGTTGGCACATATACTTTAACGGTAAAGGATGGAAGTGCCTGTATTACCAAGAGTGTAGTTGTGGTATCACCTGCTGCTTCGATGTCGGTTACAGCTTTAACCCAACCCGAAAATTGTAGTGCAGCCGATGGTACAGCTACATTAAATGTAAGCGGGGGCAACTCTCCTTTCAACTATAATACTTCTCCGTTGGTGGGGCCGCATTCAAGTAATATAATAAATGCTTTAAGTAGCGGCAGTTATACAACGGTTATTAAAGATGCCAATAACTGTTTGGATACGTTGGTGTTTAATATTGGCAACCTGAGTACCGTTAGTGTATCAATTGCCAACGTATCGCCGGTATTGTGTTACAACCAATGCAACGGTAGCGTTCAGTTATCTGTACAAAATGGTGTGCCCCCTTTAACGTTCAGTGCATCCAACACACCATCAACAAGCAGTAATATCATAACAAATTTATGCGCAGGTTTTTATGTTGTTAAAGTGGTTGATGCCATTGGCTGTCCGGCCACAACAACTGTTAATTTTCCCGCACCTCCCGTTTTTTCATATTCTGCCAACACGCCGGCAACCGTGTGTTCTGGCAAACCGGTTTTATTACAGGCCTCTGCACTTGGTGGAGCAGGGGGCTACAATTATGTCTGGAATCCGGGCAATATTTCGGGTCAGGCGGTTAGTTTGATACCGAGCGGCACAACGGTTTACAGTTTAAATGTATACGATGCCAATGGCTGCACATTAGCACCTTACCAGGTTACTGTAAATGTAAGTGCGCCAATTTCTATTAACATAAGCAGTTCAAATGTTGGTATATGTCCCGGTACTACAGCGCAGGTAACTCCTACCGTTGCCGGCGGCGATGGCAATTATTCATACACTTGGCAACCTGGGGGTTCAACCAGTCCTTCCATCTTTCTTACAAATGTTTCGGTACCGGTTTACACCCTTAGCGTTAACGATGGTTGTGGTTCGCCAACGGCCGTAAAAATCATACCTATCAATTTATTTCCGGTAACTATACCACAGTTTGTGGTTAGCGATACTGTTGGTTGCGAGCCATTTTGCGCTATTTTTAATAATACAACCCCAAAATCCTCGAATGCAATATGGAATTATGGGGATAAGCCGTTCGAACTAGGCGGTAATACTACTAATTATTGTTATCAAAAGGCAGGCTATTATAATATTGAGTTAACTGTTAACGATTCTAATAACTGCAGAGCTTCTTTTACCTTTTCTAACGTAGTTAGGGTTTTATCAAGTCCAAAAACAGATTTTACAACCAACCCCCAATTGATCACATTAAATAACGCCGAAAATGTGCAGATCGAAAATACTACCATTAATGGTAGTTTTTACACCTGGGATATAAATGGGATTTTTATGGGAAATACCGAAGATATTACGCATACTTTTTCAGATACAGGCTGCTACCATGTAAGCTTAATTGCCAAAAATATGAATGGCTGTTCAGACACAACCGCTAAATTTATTTGTGTGATAGAAGGCTTTAATTTTTACATGCCAAACTGCATTACCGTAAACCATGATAATCGCAACGATGTGTTAATTCCTCTCGGAACCGGATGGTTGTCAGATAATTATATTTTTGAAGTTTATAACCGCTGGGGATCCAGGATCTTTAAAACAACTGATATTACGCAAGGCTGGGATGGAAAAATGAACGATGATATTATTGATCCTTTAGGCGTTTATTTTTGGCGTATTAACATTTCCGATAATATCGGGAAGAAGCATGATCTGAAAGGTCATGTAACTGTTTTAAGGTAATTTTGCTTTACTTATTAACAGTTATTTTAATCACTTTATTTTATTTTGAAAGAAAAAAGGTTTACTTTTGGCCTCGTATAGGTAAGTTTTGTCGAAAATTTACCATTGTAAAAGTTAAAATTTAACCAAAAATAAAATAATATGAAGAAAAAAGTACTCATTGTAACAACATTGTTATCCTCAATGTTAACTTACGCTCAGGAGTCAGGTTCTGACGAAGTAGTAAAGAATAAGAAAGGCTATGAAATATTGCCTAAAGCAGGCGATATCGGTCTTGGTTTTAACACAATTCCAATTCTTGATATGTTTTTAGGTACCTTAAACCGTGCTACACCGTTTGCAGGTTCTTCTAACGTGGTTTCTTATGTTCAGGCTTCAAATAACCAGATCGTTGGAAAATACTTTTTAGATGCTAAAACTGCTATTCGTGTACGTTTTGGTGTAAATACCTTATCAGGTTCGTTTACAAACCAGGTTCAGGATGCAGAAGCAATGTATAAAGCAACTTTAGGTACTGCCGATGATATTGCTGCAGCAAGCCTTATCAGGGTAGATGACAAATTAAAATATACAAAAAGCAACATCATGCTAACTGTTGGTTACGAAAAAAGAAGAGGTTACCGCAGATTACAAGGTGTTTATGGTGGTGAGATCGGTTTTGGAACCAATGGTTCTAAACAATCTGTAGAATATGGCAACAAATTCTCTGATCAATACCCTGTTCAATTTACAAGTAACTTTAATACTGCAACTGTTGCTACCGAAAATCCAACAACTGCCGGTAGAACTGTTAGAAATTTAGATGCAAAAAACCGTGGCGGTATCCGTTTTGGTGTTAGAGGTTTTATCGGAATTGAGTATTTTATCTTCTCTAAGATCTCAATTGGCGCTGAATATGGCTGGAGCTATTCAATTACAACCAGGAGAGGCGCAACTTCAACACAGGAAGTATATAACAATGGTCAAAAAGGACCTGAAGTTTTCCAGGAAAAAGTAAATACAGATAACTCAGAAAAAACAAAAGGTTTTTCAGTAGATAATAATAGTGGTTCTGTATTTTCTATGAATAATACACTTGGTGGTAACACAGTTTTAAGTGGTGGTGCCGGTGCATTAACTCTTATTTTCCATTTCTAAGCAAAACATTAAAAACATAAATTATAAATTAATAAAACATAAAATATCATGAAAAAATCATTATTAGTACTTTCGATCACTTTAGCTTTGTTTTCTTGTAAGAAAAAAGAAAAAGAAAGCGATTTTTCTGCAACTGATGTTACAGGTAACTCTGTAGTAAAAGGTAACGTAAATAAAAACGTTATTACCCCAAATGGTTCTGGCGGATGGCAAAATACAAACCGCGTTAACATGTCGGGTATTGTTGTTACTGTTAAAGTAAACAAAGGTGGTGCAAATGGATTATATCCTAACTCAACTGCAAATGGTGCCGATGTTTATTCTGCAACTACAGATGCAAACGGTAACTACGCTATTAACGTAAAATCAAACGCTAGCGGTGTTCAGGCTATCATTACAATTGATGGCTTTACTGGTACACAAGATACTATTATCAATGGTAACAATCACCCTGGTTTATATGCTACTTACGTTGGTACATCTACAACAAAAACATTGTTTATGGGCCAAAACACTACATTTGACTGGAATTTTACAGCTACAAACGTATCATCTAACCCTAACAACTTTAACGTAGGTACTGCTATCATTACTGGTTCTATCAGCGTAAACTATGTTAGAAAAGTGATCACTGGAACTGTTATTGCAATGAGCACAACTAACGTAGCTGTTCCTGCAAACACTCCGGTTTATTTAAGTTTTGACAAAGATCCTACGATCTTAGCTCCAAAAATGTATCAAACAACTACTGATGCTGCAGGTAACTATACATTTAACGTAACTACTGTTGCTTCTAGCCAACCAGGCTTTAACCAGGATGCTACTATCTGGATCAACGACTGGGCTACCAGCCGCGATACAATGAACTATAACGGTTCTACTACACCTGCATCGTTCTTAAATAAAACTAACGGCGTTTCGGGTGTTTACCAAAAAGTAACTATTACAACTAACGGTGTTTATAATACTGAGATCAGAAATGCAACTAACACTGGTTACAACGCATTTACACCTAACTAATCTTTAACAATTATTCTTTATTGTTAAAAAGCCCCTGAAATTCAGGGGCTTTTTTCATTTTTAATGGGTATATTTATAGAATATTGTTAATTTGATGAAAGCTGTCACGCAAAAAAAATTTCCAAGGTTTGTACCAAAGGATAAGTCTTTATTTTTTCCAACCCTGCAAAAAAGGGTAAACGAATATTTTAAAGAAAACAATATCTCTAAAAATGCCAACAGCACTATGGTTATTAAAACCATTATTTTGTTATCGGCCTTTATCATTCCGGTATTAATGATCAATCTTTTGGTATTAAAAAGCTGGGCGGTAATCACACTATTTGCAATTATGGGCCTGGCCCTTGCAGGTATTGGCATGTCTATCATGCACGATGCTAACCATGGTGCTTATTCTAAAAAACAAAAAGTAAATAACTGGCTGGGCTATTCGCTTAACTTAATTGGCGGTATGGTGTTTAACTGGAAATTGCAACATAACGTTTTGCACCATACTTACACCAACGTTCATAAAGTAGACGACGATATAGCCAATAAGCTTATTTTACGCTTTTCGCCGCATTCTGAAGCCAAAAAAGTACACAAGTATCAATTTATTTATGTTTTCTTTTTCTATTCCATTTTAACGCTTTACTGGTTCATTGCTAAAGATTTCATTCAATATTTCAGGTACAGAAAAGAAGGTACGAACCGGTTTACAAATAAAGAAAATACAAAATATTTTATCAGTATGGTGTTTTTAAAGCTTATGTTCTTTACTTACATGATCGTTTTACCAATTGTTATACAAGGCTATTCTGTAAGCCTGATAGTATGGAGTTTTATATTAATGCAGGCTATTGGCGGCCTGGTATTGGGAATAATCTTTCAACTGGCGCATTCGGTAGAAGAGGCAGAGTTTCCCTTACCTAACGACCAGAATATTATTGAAAACGAATGGGCAATACATCAAATGGAAACTACAGTTAATTTTGCCCGCGAAAATAAATTATTATCCTGGTATGTTGGCGGGCTAAATTACCAGGTGGAACATCATCTTTTCCCAAATATTTGCCATGTTCATTATCCCAACATTTCTGCCATTGTAGAACAAACCGCTAAAGAATTTAATGTGCCTTATTTATGTACACCAAGCGTAGCCGAGGCTTTTGGCTCTCATATGCGTATGCTTAAAAAGTTTGGGTATACTTTTGAGCTTGATCTTGCAAAAATGTAAGGCATCTGTTTAACAAAATGCCTTACAATTTTTCTTTATTTATTTCTTTTCCAGATACGCAGGTAACGATCTTCCAATAATGTCGGTCCAGCCAGCTTCAAAATTACTTTTAGCAAAATCTGTATTATTAGCAGGAAAGGATTCAAGGCCGGTATGTGTTAATTTTAATCTTGTTTTGTCTCCTTCTTTAAATAATTCAAAAGTAACAAACGACATGCCTTCGTAACCTTTATACGACCAGCTATAGGTTAGCTTTTTATTTGGAATTACCTCTGTTATTTTGCAGACGTGTACGTATAGCCTGTCTTCGGGGCCACCGGTAAATTCAAAGGTAAAGCCAATTTCCGGATTAAATTCAGCAAGGTCAAAATACCATTGTTTCATTTCATTTTTATTGGTTATAGCACTCCATACTTTTTCTACCGGCGAGTTTAGGAGGCGTTCAATTACAAAGGGCTCTGTTTTCATGTTTTTTATTTTAATTGATCAGATAAATAGTTTTCGAGTTTTTCCACATTTTGTTTCATGCCTTCTGCTGCATTATGTTGTTTTACAACAGCAATAAATTCTTCTTTGGTATCAAATACCATGCGCCAATTCAATAGCGTTTTTTTATCTTGCTTTTCAAACTCAATGGTGGCGGTAAAATTGGGGTTAAAATGCTGATACACTATTTTTTTGTGCAGCACTATTTCTTTAAAAGTACTTTTGTTAGGATAGTTCTTTCCATCGGGGCCATGCATAACAAATTTCCATTCGCCACCGGGTTTAACATCCATGATGTGTATAGTATTTGTAAATCCGTTGGGGCCCCACCAATTGGCAATGTGTTCGGGCTCGGTCCATACTTTCCAAACCAATTCAATTGGTGCATTTAGTAAGCGCGAGATGCTTAACTCACGATCTGTTGTAATTTCTTTGTCTTGCATGTTTTCTGGGTTAAAGGGTTATTTATTATTTCTTTTTTTTCTTTTTTTTGTCTTTTTTCTTTTTTTCCTTCAGGTCAGGTTCTGCCTGTAATTTATCAAGGTAAAGTTCCAGTGCATCGAGCTTATCGTTCCAGAATTTTTTGTATTGTTCTACCCAAACCTCTACCTCGTGTAATTTTTTGAGTTGCGCTGTGCAATAACGTTCACGGCCTTCCTGGTATATGGTAATAAGGCCGCACTCTGTTAATATTTTAATATGTTTTGATATAGCAGGCCGGCTAATGTCAAAATTGTCGGCTACCTGGTTAAGGTTTAAAGTTTTATTTGCTAATAAATTAATAATGGCACGCCTATTGGGGTCGGCGATAGCCTGAAAAACGTCTCTTCTCATATTATGTAACTATTCGGTTACAAATATATGTGTAATCATTCAGTTACGCAAATTTTTATTTAAATAATAAAAAAACAGGAAAGGGTAAAATCTTTATAAGTTGGATATTTTTAAAGCTATTTTTAAAGAATGCTTTTTATGAATGGCTGCTGTGTAGATAATTTAGGAAGTTTTTACAAAACGAAAGATTTGATGAAAATCAAATAAATAGCGGGGTTACTTTCGAATTGTAATTTTTTCTTTGCCCCATACCGCGCTAAGGTTATCCTGATCAAAGTTTTTAAATACAATTCCGTCAATAACATCGTTTATTTTTATTAACCTGGATTGTCCATTTACAGTTACCAGTGCTGTTGCTGCGCCACTTGAGTTGTTTTTTATTAAACCTAAGTACTTAATATCAGGCATTTGTTTTATTGCTTCAATAGTTGGTGTTTTAACCACAACTATTTTTTTTTCTTTAGGCTGAACATTTGTCAAACTATTTTCAGATTTTTTTTTAGATCCTTCACCTTCCCGTAAAAACGGGTCAGGATAGTTTAGGTTTAGTTTATAAGATACGCTGTCTTTTACAACGTCTAATTTAATAGTCTCGGTTTTAGTGGCAAGATCAATATCATTTGTTTCTGTATAAGCAGTATAGAAACGATAAATAAAAAAGCCCCAGATGGCAATATTTAAGGGAATTAGGATATATATGGCTTTCTTGCCTTTTAACATGTTTATTGAATAAGTTGAAAATTTAAAGACGGGCTAAACCCCGTTGTATTACCAACGTTATCTACTGATTTTAACCGCCACCAATACGAAATCGGAGAGGCGGACGACGTTCCGGCAGACAGAGGGTTTGCAGGGCTGATAGCATTAATTTTTATTTTTGTTGCAGTTACTGTGGTTGTTCTCGCCAAATTAGTGAAACCAGCGTCTGTGTATATGAACAAACTATCATATTGCGTGTCGGTTGATGACCTGTTCCATCTTAACTCGGTAGTATCTTTTGTTAATGGGTTCGAAGTGGGGTAGGTTGGGGTAGAAACTGCACCGGGAGCCTGAAGATCGATGGTAAAGGTTTGCGGAGTATTATATTGTGAAATGCTGTTTGAATTTAATGCTTTTACTCTCCAAGATGCTGTATAAGTTGTTGCAGAAGCTAAAGTAAAAGTGTATGCATACGTTGTATTAGTGGTAGTCGAATAGTTTAAAACAGAATTATTAAGAGAGATCTCAATAGAATAGCTTGTAGCTGATGGAAGAGGGTTCCATAAAAAATTAAACGTTTTACTTGCTGTTACTGTGCCAGACAATGGACTTATGGGAACAACAACCTGGTTTGTAAGGTTGGTAGTGGAATCTACTTTTAAATTATATGTCTGATAGGCCGTGCTGCTACCGGCATTGGTTGCCTTGATACGCCATTGATATATTCCTGGATTAAGAGACAGTGTAAGTTTCGTACTTGTAACATTTGTATCGGCAATTAATTGAGCCACGCTGGTAAAATTTGGTTTCACAACCTGTACGTTATATTTTTCAGCACCGTCAACTTCCTCCCACCAAAAAGTAACTGAGTTTATGGATGTAACCAGATTATCGGCAGGTGCGTTTACTGTTATGGTTTTGTTCTTTATATCCTTCACAACAAAATCTTTTTGGCAAGCATATAAAGCAATAAGGCAGAGGCTTATGATGACTGTTTTTTTCATTTAGTTTAGTTTTTGTTCAAATGACTGAGTGACCATTGTTAAGTATAAATTCTTTTTTTTTGTTTGCATATCTTTTACAGTGTAAAATTTAGCGGACATTATTTTTGCCACATATTTATAATCGTTCTCTAAAAGATATAATAAAGATAATAAATCGTGGAAATTGCCCTTAACAGTAAAGGTATTCGTCTGCACTTTTAAGTTATCGTTCTTAAATGATGAATTAACCGGAATTTCAGTTACAAGGCAGTGATTTTTTTCGGAGAAATCAGATATATAAGCTGTTAATTTATCCCGAACAGCCATAGAATCATTTTTTGTATAGGCTTTTTCAAATTCGGCCATTTTAATTTTAAGCGCCGGTAATTCTTTCTCTTTTTCCTTTAACCATTTTAATTTTTCAGTTTTTTCATCAATTTCTTTTACCATTTTAAATGTATCAGAAAAACTGAATTGATACCCGACAATAAAAAATAATATTAGTCCGGCAAAAAGCAGGTAACATTTTTTCTTATGATCTAATTTGTCCAGCATTACTCAGTAGTTACTTTTATTTCAAAATTTGGTAGCAATCCATCGTTATTGTAATTGAATTTTTCGAGCGTTACGTCCCTCACAAATTTTTGCATTTTTAAAACATTTATCCATTCATTAATAGTGAGACTTTTGTTGCAATTGCCTTTTAATACTAATTGTTTATTATAAAAGGTAACAAGGCTATCTTCATTTTCAATGTCTTCATTTTTTGGGTTAAAATAAAGCTCGCTTAATATTACTTCGTTAGGGATTGTTTTTCCTATTTTGTCTGCATATTCGCTCAATTTATTTTTATTTAGAATGCCTGCGTTTTCTATCAAACCTTTCTTTTGCTGGTAATCGGTTAATAATTTATTGATCTGGTCGTATTTTCCCTGGTACACAGATAACTCTGTTTCTAATTTATTGTTTTTATCAAAATAAGAAGTATAAAAAATAACATTTACTATCGACGTTACAAAGGCAATAGCCACGGCCATCACCATTAAAAACCTGAATTTATTTTTTTCGATGTGCAAATTTTCAATTTCCGTAAGATCGTTGCTGTTATTTTCAGCAATTTTTCGTTGCATTAGATAACTTAAACCGCCTGCAAAACCTAAGGCATTGTCTGAAGAAAAGTTAAGGTCTCCGATCTTTATAGTTTCTTTATTAACGCTTGGATTAATTGTATCTATAACATTATTGGTTAACTCTATTTTATGAACACTGGTTTGTATATTATTAAAATCAGACCACAATGGCTGTAAACCGTTTATTGAAGGGGCCCCTAATAAAACTCCAGCAATATCATATTGTTTCTGGGTAAGGGTTTGTATTATATTTAATGCCTGCTCTTTTCGGCACAGGGCTATAAAGGCAGTGTTGTCTGTTTGTTTGTATAACTGAATAAAAAATTCGGAAGAATTAATTGCCGGTAAATTTTGCCTGAGGAGTTCTTCAAACGGTTGCTCTCCCTCGGGTTGTAATGTTATTTTTTTTAGAATAACGCCTTTGCCATTTATAATAAGCAAAACAGCAACTTTATTTTTTTTTATATTCTGTGGCAGGTCAATCTTATCTTCGCAATGCCCCGTTTCTATTATTTCAAGTTTATTGTTTTTGCTTTTTAAATGCGTAAAATAATAAACAAGAGTCTGCTCATTGAAGCTGGCTTCAACAACACATATCTCAGATTTTACGAGATATTTTTTGGGTATCCAATTATCCCAGAACATGGTTAGCTGTATATAACAGTGGGCTTAATAAAAATGGTAAGTTTATTTTGAGATTTTGCTTTTGTACGATTCCCAAATATCCATTTTAATACAGGAACCCTTGAAAGGAAAGGAAGGCCGCTGCCGGAATTGTTTGTCTGATTTTCTTCCAAACCGCCCAGCATAACCATTTCTCCATTTTTTACCCTTATCAGCGACTGAAAATCGCGGTTAATGGTTCCGGGCGGTGCAGTATTTGAGATCCTTTCTGTAAAGCTGGATTGTTTTACATTAATGGTCATGGTAATTTGCTCATCGCCCGAAACCTGTGGATCGATTGTAATGGATAGATCTGCATTTACGGGTTTATAACTAACGCTTTGTAAAAGGTTTTGCTGAACACCCGAATTAACCAGATTATTGTTTACTTCGGAGTAGTATTGTGTTTGCCCGATACTTACTTTAGCCTCATGGCCATTTAATGTAGCTATTTGTGGCGTTGAACGTAATTTTAAAACGCCGTTAGATTCCATAGCTTTTAAATTTAAATAGAAGTTTGGCGTTACATTGCCCAGGTTAATAATACCCAAACCATTTATGCCGCTAATAAGGTTATTAATAGAATTAGAATTTAAGGAAACATTATAATCCGGGACAAGAGAGCCTGTTGTCACTGCCGGTTTTGTTCCAAGGCCTGCAGATATGCCTGCAGAAAGTGAGTTGCTTTTCCTTACGTCGGCAATTATTACTTCAATATGGATCATCGGAACCACGAGGTCAATCTGGCGCATAAAAGTTTCCAGTTCAACTATTCTGGGCTGCGAACCGCTAACAATAAGGCCATTCAGGTCTTTGAATATTTTTATTTCTACACCTTTTTTTAATTCGGCAGGAATGGCGTCTATTACTTTTTCAATGGTACGGTTCTTTAAGGATATTAATTTACTTTGTCTAAGGCCTTCTAAATTCCTGTCACCAAACAAATAACTTTCCCCTTCTTTTTTAAACGTTATTTCGGTACCATTGAATAATAATTTTAAAAATTCGTCATAGGGCGCTTCATCTACTTTTAACGTGGTATTGCCTTTTAATTCGCTGAATAAAAAATAGTTTTTTCCGAGTTGTTTTGAGATCGTGCTAACAATCTCTGTAATGGGCATATTCTGCACATCCATACTTATCAAACCATCTTTTATTTTAATGCTTGAGTTTTTATTTGGATTATTATCGTTATTGGTACCGGTTAGGTTTCCGAAAGGATTTGTTGGTTGGGTATTATTTTGATTTACTACGTTTTGCTTTTTTTCAAAAATATAAAAGTCGTCAGGTGTTTTGGTAACCTTCATATCATTTGCAAAGGCTAATTTTTCGAGTGCGTTGTTAAATGGCGCAGTTTGCATAAAACCATTTACCATTTTACCCGCAAGATCGGGGCTGAAAATGATGTTTTTACCACTTAATTTTGTGATCTCCTTTACTACATTGCCTAAAGTATCGTTTATAAGGTCATAACTTAAAAGATCAGCCGTTTTTTCGTAGGCAATATTTATTTTTCTTGCTAGCGGTTGCTTTTTCTCAACTATTGGTTGAACATATTTATTGAACGTAATTATGGGCCCAACAAATAAAATATCAAGATCGTAACGTTTGCAAAGGAATAAAAACACCTCTTTTGCAGTTACTTTACTAAAGGAATTAGTTATTTTAATATCTAAGGTAGGGTCAACATTTACATTTATATTGTTGGTTTGGCCAATAGCCCTTATATATTCCTGGATGGAAACATTGTTCATTGACAATTCCACTTTATCATCTATTCCAGGATAGCTTTTTGCCAATTGGGTTAGTTTTTCTTCTAATACATCAAACCTGTCTTGCGCTTTAATAGCCAAGGAAAGGAACAATAAAACGGTTATTACAATTTTATACTTCATTGATCAAATAGGGATAAATTTCTTCAAGACTTGTTTCTCCGGCAGCAAATACCTGTATGGCATTTTCCGAGAGTTTATCTATTTTATTGGCTTTTAAATAATCATCAACAGATGTAACATTATTTTTAATATGCTCGCTTAATTCGCGGGTTATATTTATTACTTCGTAAATAGCCTTACGCCCTTTGTATCCCGTATAATAACATTGCTGGCAACCTTTTGCTGCATAGTGATGCGTTACAGGCAGGTTTTTGTAATTATCGGGCAACTCTTTTTTATTTAGTTCTTGTTTGGTTTTACAGTGTGGACAAAGGGTGCGGATCAACCTTTGGGCAACCGATAAATTAAGAACACTTGCCAACAGGTATGGTGCAATACCCATATCTACCAACCTCGAGATGGTGCCCCATGCAGAGTTGGTATGAATGGTGGATAATACCAGGTGCCCTGTTAATGCTGCTCGAATTGCCATTTGCGCTGTTTGTGCGTCGCGGATCTCACCAAGCATAATAATATCCGGATCCTGCCTTAAAAATGTCCGCAGCGCTTCAGTATAAGTTAATCCTATATCTTCTTTTAACTGAACCTGGTTAATACCGTCTAAGGTATATTCAATAGGGTCTTCAATGGTAAGAATATTATTTGTTGGCTTATTAATTACTTTTAAGGTAGCATACAAAGTAGTTGTTTTGCCTGAGCCAGTTGGTCCACTGATCAAAATTATGCCGTTTGGTTTTTTTACTGCCAATTCATAGCGCTCTATTTCTTCTTTATTAAAGCCAAGTTTTTGAATATTGATGTGACTTGCATCGCTACCCAATAAACGTAATACGATCTTTTCGCCATATAGGGTTGGCAGTATCGAAACGCGGATGTCTAAATTAGAATTATTGAATTTAAAACGTATACGCCCGTCCTGCGGCATACGTTTTTCAGCAATATCGCAAGATGCGGCAATTTTAATTTTATTAATCAGAGTAGGGTATTCAGCCTTATTTAATTTATGCCTGTCAATTAAGACACCGTCAACTCTAAACCGTATCCTGCATTTTTCGCTGTATGTTTCAATATGAATATCTGAGCTATGAAGGTCTTTAGCTTCTCTGACAAGGGTTTCTAAAAAATTATTATCATTAACGTTTAAGCGATAAGTTCCGGTGGACGCCGAATCCAGGCGTTCTCCAGGTATAGCTTTTGGATAATTACTAAGTAACAATTGTTCTAACTGTTCTGCAGTTTCGTTTTGTAAAATAATCCTTTTTCCAAAAATTATTTCCAGCTCACTTTTTAATTCCGGAGTATTTTTTTGTTCGTTAATAAGCACGTGTAAAGTATTTCCATCTAACTGAAAAGGAACGATACTATAATACCAGGCCTGGTCTATAGTAATTAAGTTCTTAATGTCGTTATTTAGCTTTACAACTTCCATAAAGTGGGGGTAACTAAAATACGGCTTTTTGCTGAGGAAAATTATAAGTGTTTAAAACAATTACTTAATATGACAAAATGTAAATCATTATATATCAATGTATTGAGTGGGTGGTAGATTCTGCTTTACAACTGGCTGTTTTTTTAGTGTGGAATACCGTATTATTTATTAACTAAAGCGGTTTATACCCGGATATTTTTCGATCGGTTTTGCACTAGCAATCCAATAATAATGAGTAAAGATCGGCGCTAATAATTAAGGTACTTTTCGGCATTTTTATTACCGAAGTAATATGCTTTTTTTATAAAAGGTCTCGCTTTTTCTTTATCTCCTATTTTTAGATAATAAGCACCGAGGTTGTAAAGCACTTCGTTATTGTTTGGTTGCAGCTTTTCAGCTTTTAAAAAACACTCTAGTGCTTTGTTGTGTAAATTAAGTTGCATATAACAAATTCCTAAATTATTAAACGCTTCAAAATTATTTTTTTTAAATTGAAGTGATCCTTCAAAATAAACAATGGCACTGTCTGTTTTGCCGGTTGCAGCTAACGACCAACCATAATTTGTTAAATACAAACCGTTCGAAGGCTCCAGAAAAACAGCCTTTTTCAGCAAAGGCATTGCGCGCGTAAATTGTCCTTTCGAATTATAGTATTGTCCAAGATTATTTAAAGCATATGAATTATTGGGTGTTGTTTTTAATTCGTTTACAAACAGCGTTTCAGAATCCTTCCATACCAAACTGCGTTTAAAGGTTAAAACAATAAGGCATGTCGTAAGTATAATAATAGTTTGCTTAAAATAAGTTTGTGGAATTTTTAAATATTGCAGGAAAAGATAAAATATAATAACAGGAAAAATAAGGGACACATAAAAATAACGTTCGCTTACATAAGAATGCGTATTGGGATAGATCTGTAATACAGGCGCCATAAACACCAGCCACAATATGAATAATGCCGGTATGATCTTGTTTTTTTTAATTGAGTATAACCATATAACTATTGCGGTGATGATAAATGAAAGAAAACAATATATAAGCAATAAATGATTGGAGAATAATTTGCCGCTTTCGGGAAATAAATGAATTAACTGCTGGTTAAAAGGAAAAAAGGGTTTAAAAAAATAGTAGCCAATTTCGGAAAGAATTAAAAATACTTTTTCAGGGAAGCTGTAGGCGGCTAATTCGCGTACTGTGGAAGTACCGTGTTGGATTGCCAAAATTGAAACCATAGCAAAAATAAATGCTACAATATAAAAAGGTAAAAGAGGCATTAAATTTTTAAAGCTAAAGCCATTGTTTTTATAGATCACAAAAATACTTAACAGTACGGGCAGGCTAATGGCCATTGGTTTACTAAAGCAGGAGAGTACAAAATATACAAAACAAAACAGCAAAGGTTTTGTGTTCTTAGTTTGGTTATATTTTAAAAATTGTATAACTGCTAATAAGTAAAAAAAAGTATAAAGCACATCTTTTCTTTCGGTGATCCAGCAAACGCTTTCAGTAATTAAGGGATTAATAGAAAAGAAGAGAAGTACAACAAAAATTAAATTTCTCTCTTTTATTTGAAGCTTTAATAAAATTTTCAATAATAACAGGCAATTAACAATGTGCAGTAACAGGTTGAAAAAATGAAACGCCTTGGCGTTTAGGCCAAAAAAACAATATTCTATAAGATAACTAAAGATGGTTAGCGGTACATAAAGAATTGTTGCCTTCCCCGAAAAAATAGCCCAAATATTATCAATTGTAAAATGTTTAATATAATTGTTATTGATCACATATTCAGGATCGTCGTAATTAACAAAACCTGCGTTTAGAACCGGAAAAAAAGAAATAATACAAAGGAGTATAATTCCAAAACGTGTATATTTTACATTGATAGTATCCAAATTTTATATGAAGAGAAGGTAGGTGTACGGAACCAAATATAATAAAAACCGGTTATTAAAATACGATATTACCAATGGTAAATGCATTATCTTGTTTTTTGGAAAAGATTTGTATTATAGATCTCAACAGACCTGCGCAGGGAATAAGCAAAATTATCCATATGCTTATTGGTTCGGTTCTTAAAATAATAGATACCAACCCAGCCGGCAACAACGCCTGCACCTCCGCCAATAGTTAATGCGTTAGCGGGATCATTGTCATTAGTTATACCAATAAAAAAAGGAACAAAAGAACCGAACGCCACCAGGTATGAAACATATTCCAGCGTATTATTGATTCTCTTTTTTCGTAAATGATACTTGTATGCTTTATTTAGTTCGGCAATTGCTTCATGGTCATCTTTTAACGCGTCGCGCAGGTTTTTACCCTTACGGCCAATATTAATAACGCTGTTGTTGCCAACTTTAAAATTAAACCTAATGCTGCGTGAAGTGGCAGAGCCCATAGCAGTATTAGTTGCGGTATTTTTATAAATTGTGGTTGAATAAATCTCGTCAGAATAAAAACTAATGGCTTTGCTTTTATAAATACTATCTTTTTTAGCTAAAAGCAAACTATCCGTTTGCGAAAAAGTACTTAACGTGAAAAGTAAAAAACAATATTTAAGCATACTGTTAAAGATACTTTTTTAGATTAAAATAATTATATTTATTATTGATTATTATGCCAAAAAAAAATACAGAATACGAACTATTGCCTTTATTACATAAATTTATCAACGAAGTAAAAAAAGGAAAACATTTGCAAAAAAATGGCAAGCGTATTAAACCTGCCAGCATAAGAAATTATTATTACCTTGAATTGCTGTTAACCCGTTTTAGCGAAAAACGCGGGTTTAAGATCCGTCTTAAAAACGCATCTAATTTTAGCAAAAAGCAATTTGACGATGAGAAAAAATACTGGAAAGAATTTTACCTTGAGTTTACATCTTATTTATATGATGACCTGAAGCATCACGACAATTATGTAGGAAGGATGATAAAACTATTAAGAAGTTTTTTCAATTACCTTATTAATGAAAAAGGAATGAACATTGGTTTTTTTCATCGTAAGTTTTACGCACCCGCAGAAGAAGTAGATATTGTAGTAATATCTCCCGAACGTTTGAATTATTTAATTGATAACATACAACTTGAAAATAAATTAAGCGGTGAATTAAAAAAAGTAAAAGATGTATTTGTATTTGGTTGCGCTGTAGCTTTAAGGTACTCAGACCTAATGAGTCTTACAAAAGCAAATGTTGAGAACATAAACAACAGGATATATATTAAGATACAATCTAAAAAAACACAAACTTTTACCCGCGTTAAGCTGCCGGATTTTGCGATTAAAATACTGGATAAATATGCAAAATTGTACACGCATAAATTATTACCGCAGTTTACAAAAGCCTACCTCAATAAAAAAATAAAAACAGTGATGGAGCATTATGGCTTTATTGAACCCATTACACGCACAAGGCAAAAAAGAGGTATACCCGAACCGGTTTATAAAAATGCCAATGGTAAAAACATCTTCAGGTTTTGTGATGCCATAACTACACATACCATGCGCCGCTCGGCCATAACCACCATGTTAAGCCTGGGCATGAATGAGCAGATGGTAAGGCAGATAAGCGGGCATGCGGCAAACAGTAAAGAGTTCTTTAGATACGTATCGTTCGCACAAACGTATATTGACACAGAAATAGATAACGTACACGAAAAATTAACAAAAAAGAAGCTGGAATTTGCCGTAGAAAACTAGCCAAAAAGCAAATTTTAAGCTAATTTTGAAAGAGTAAACGTTCTTTGAACTGCACTAATAATAAGCCTTACCGGTATTATTATTACTATGCCTTTGGCAGCCCTATGCCCAAAAGACAAGTTAATACACCTAACTACAGGTATGGCTTTAATGGTAAGGAAAATGATAATGAGGTGAAAGGCAGCCCTGGTAGCCAGCAGGATTATGGCATGAGGATTTATGACCCAAGGCTGGGTAAGTTCTTATCGGTTGACCCTATGACAAGAAGTTTTCCAATGCTTACGCCGTTCCAATTTGCAAGTAATAATCCTATTCAGAATATAGACCTTGATGGACTTGAGGGCGTACCGTATACTGACCCAATGCAACCAATATGGCAAGGTTTTGGAGATTTAGTTGGTGCAGCAGCTTCTTGGTTCGATTCTTGGACGGTTGGAAATAAAGAGGAAGTTAAGTTTACAACAAGTAGAGACCAAATTAACTCTTTCACATTAAAGACAACGAGTACTTATGCAACCACAACTACCGAAGGCTCGACAAATTTCAGAGGGAATTTTGACTATATTAAATATCATAACACTAATAAAGGAAATCCTGAACCAATAATAAAAGTAACAAATGAATCCGAAACGGGAACTGAAACTCAAGTTCAGATAGCTGTCAATGGAGGTGTAACTATGACTAATTCTCAGCGTGTGAGTATAGAGGGCAAAGTGACCAATGAATCTAAAATTGAAAAAAATACAACAGTTAGAAAGTTACCAATATCTTTAGAGGGTTCAGCAAAAACAACTGATGACAAAACGTCAGGAAAAGTAAGTATAGGAACACAAAAACTTGGCGAACCTACCCACAATACGCAATTTAAAGTATTCGGTGAAGCTACAACAGATAAAAAGAGTGGAGTAACAGACTATAAAGTTGGAGTGTCTAATACAACGACAGAAGGAGATAAATCAATCAAATCTGATGTGTACATAAAAAAGAAGTAAATTTGCATTATGAATAGGGATTTCCGTATTTTCTTCGCTCGTATTGTTGCATACGCTTTAGATGTTCTTATTTTAACTATAGTTCTTTTTTTTGTTACTTATTTTATTCAACTTCCTGAGATTTTATCTATAATATTTAGTGATATTATTACCTTCTCTTACTTTATTTATTTGAATTATAGAACAGGACAAACTTATGGGAAAAGGGCATTTAATATCAAAATTGTAAGCAATATTACAGAGTCAAAAATCTCTTTGAAACAGGCATTTCTTCGTGAAATTATTTGGATTCTTGCAGCAGCAATTCATATTGGAACAAATTTCATTTTCCCATACTTTTTTACAGGTTTTTTTATGGATTTCTCTTATTTTGCTTCCCTACTTGTTTTATTTACAATTTTTTTCGATAAAAATTTTAGAGGATTGCATGATAAAATTGCAGGAACAAGAGTAATTTCTACTGTCTAGAAAAAATCCCTCGATTATGTGCTAGAAATTTTAAATAAGTACATTCACTAGGGGTTTCTTGGAAATCTATTAACAAAAATATTTATTGCATTTTCGTCATCATTAAAGAAATCTTCAAAAAAACCAGTATAACTAATTGATTCGGGTAGTATATTATAACAATTGTCTCCCAAATATTTGAATACTAAATCAGAATCTAATTTATGATTAGTTATTTCTATATTACTAGATTCCACCATCAATAATTTATGATCTTCATTTAACACATGATACCATATTTCAGGAGAATTAGATTGTTTTATCAAAATTGCTATCACTAAAAACTCTGTGTCAATATTTAAACCGTTGACTGCTTTTTTTAATTTTACTAACATAACATTAATTATCTAATTACTTTGTTGAATTGGATTTATCTTGATATTCTTTCGATTTGTAATCTTCACCATAATATGCCTTTTGTGTTTTACTATTGTAATAATAATGAACGTCGAATTGTTGTTTTCCGTCAACCCCGGTCTTGACGGTATATGACATTTTATTCCAATCAGCTAAACTGCTGCCATCTGCAGTCAGATTATTTTTTAAGTTTGTATTATTTAGTTGGGTGCCGTTCATAATTGGTGTTGATTTAGATATTGCTTCATTTGTCATCGTTCCATCCGAATTAAAAATTGAAGACATTTCTTGTTTCGCTAAATCTTTTTTCATTTTTTGATATTTAGCAGAGTTTTTAGACACACCGTTTTTATCTACGCCATTATTTGAAGCTGCATGCTGCTTGTTTTTCGCCTCTGTATGCGAAGCTTTTTGTTTTACAAGTCTACCAATAATTAGGGCTGTAGAGATAGCTTTAATATCGTCTATCTGCATTTGCGTTTGAGTAATATACTTTTTACTTTTTAATGTTCCCTCTGGATCAGCACCAAATTCTCTAACAAATGTCCAGAACTGATTTAAATTATTTCCACTTCCGCCTTTTTGTTGATTATTATGCCCTAAAGTACCATAATTAGTAAAGTCATATGTTTGCATTCCAGGACTTCCTTCATATTGTATAATAATAGACGCAGCATCTGGCCAATAAGACCAGTATTGTATTATATTTACACTTACACTGCCATCTTTTTTTATTGTTATTAAATAAGCTACGTAGTCTTCACCTGTGGGGTCTACATAAAGCATTGGGTTATTGTTAACAAAATTATACGGCGACAAATCCGGATATTTTGTTTGCATAGGATCTAAACTCAACCATCTCCCTAGTCTTGAATCGTATATCCTAGAACCATAATCCTGCTGGCTACCAGGGCTGCCTTTCACCTCATTATCATTTTCCTTACCATTAAAGCCGTACCTGTAGTTAGGAGAATTAACTTGTCTTTTGGGCATAGGGCTGCCAAAGGCATAGTAATCGGTGGCGGTGGTTATATCCGGTACATGATAATCTATGTTACCATCAGCAGTAGAACTTGTTTGCGCACCGGTGGTTGAGTTATACACGCCATCATCTACTGCAATCTTGCGATCGCTTACGGTGCTTAAAACGTTGCCAAGGTGGTTGCTTAATTCAAAATTCTTATTGCCCGCAAAACGCTCGTAAACATTATTTGGAGCATAAGCGGTGGTCATATCTTCGCTGCGGCTTAATACACCTAAACGGGAGCTTCCGTATACATTTTGCTCTGTTAAAAACAAATTAGGCGAATTAACAGGGTTTACCTGGTAGGTACTCATCACATTGCCCTGGGCATCGCGCGTATAATAAGTATATACCCACTGGCTCGAAGGATTTAAGACCCCTGAACCATTCTTTGTTTTTTCAACTTTGCTTATGCGGTTGCCTCCTGCATCATAATTATATTCAAGATCAGATCTTGTGCTACCGCTTGTACGGGTAATGCGTTTAATTTTTCCATAAACGGTCCATTCAACATTAGCAATTTGCTCTTGAGTATCTTTAATAAGATTACCAATGTTATCGTAATCGTAATTATGGTTTCCACTTGTAAATACCTGCCCTGTTTCAATATCATCCGTATACGAAGGCGTACTTATTGCATCCTGAGCCGCGCCCAGCTGGTTGGTGTTTTTAATGTTGCTGTTTGCAATGGTATTATATTTATAAGTAAGATTATCTATAACAGCCGCCGCATCGTCTTTACGCTGCAACGTTAAAATATTTCCGTTATCGTCGTAAGTAAATTGTTCGTTGTATGCGTTTGCGGTTAATGGAGTAGTGTATTTATTGTTGGTTACATCAAAATTATTAAAGTTAGCAGTAGCCACCAACCTGTTTAACTGGTCGTAATTGTACGCGGCACTTCGGTAAGCGTTAAGCCCGCCATTTGGCCCCGGCTGGTCAATTAGTTTTTTAATAGTGTAACTGGCTTCACTGATATTGCCGTTGTAAAGATCTTTAGTAGCGGCAAGTAAAGGGCTACCTGTTTTATCAGCTAAAAAATAGTTGGCTGTAGCAACAGTTGCCTGGTTGATACTCTTGTAGTCGCCGGCAAAATAACCTAAATGATAACCAACCGCATCTCGACTTATAAAATTATTGATCGAGTTTACAGCCAATGGTATGGCATCAGCACCCTGGTCGTTTTGAAAAGCCGGTTTATCTGAGTTAACACCTTTTATCCAGCCTTGTAAAGTATAGGCAAAATCTTCACCCTGTACTTTATTATCTCCCAACTCGGTTCTAGCCAATGGCCCGTGACGGTAATAAAAATATTTCGCATCCTGATCCCAGATAACACCATCTTTACTGGTATTGGCGTTAGTTATGCGGTTATCATCATCGTAATCGTATTTATGGCTGTATTGATCTTTAGCACCTTTTTGATAATAAACGGCATTTACCTTACCGCTTATAAGATCGTATTCGTAATCAACACGTTTAAATTTATTACCCGCTATCATGCTGTTATTGTACTGATATAGCGAATTAACATTGCCGTGTACATCATAACTGTAGTAGGTAGCGTGATCAATGCTACTTGAAAGAACATCGGCATAGGTTGTATAAGAAACACGGTTACGTAAATTGGTTTGTGTAAAGGTGCCCGATCCGTCGTAAGTTGCCGGTAAAGAAACAATAGGATCTGTGTAATATGTTTTTGTTATTTCGCTGAAAGTACCCGTTGTTAACCAGGTGTTGAAAGCGCTAAGATCGACCTGCGCATTATTGGTGTTTGGCAATGATTCAATAGCGGTGGTTGCCAATACTTCACCAACTTCAATTATACGACCTAGATTATCGTAACGTGTGTAACTGTAAGTTAATGCATTTTTAGCATATTGTCTTGAATTTTGAGAAGCTACCAAACGGCCAAGTTTATCGTAATAAAAGCGGGAACTCATCTCATCTTTATTATCAATAGCATTTCCGTTAGCGCCACCTGCGCCGCCTACAACAAATGAATTATTGCTTGTAGGAATAACAAAGTTTAGATTATTAGTGGTAACCGAAGTAGGTGTGGTTTGGCTTAACCAGCTACTGCCACCGTTTGTTGTTTTAACAATAGTTCCTGAATTACCTACTGCGTAACCTGTGGTGTAATCCTTAAAATACACTGCGTTTAAGTTAATAGCAGTTGCCAGTGGCGTTGGCACAAGCGAAGGCATGATAACATAAGAAGGTGCAGAAGGATTAATTTTTACCACAGCTGCACTGGCGCCAACCGCAAAAGCAAATGTGTTATCAACAAAAGAAATTGCCTTCAGACCTGAAACCGTTGTGTTTATGGTTGTCCAACCCGCTGATACTGTTTTGTAAAATACTTTGCCTGTATTATCCACAGTAAGTAATTCATTGTTTTTAATTTCAATATCCACCAGGTTAGCTGCACCTGTTATTGCAGTTGCGTATGGAACAGCAGTATAAGCACAAACAGAACTTGCGCAGCTAAATGAAATTTGATAAACCGTATTATTATCACCAACTGCAATGGCGGTTGTAGCATTTAAAATATCTACTGCATTAAAATTGTTAACGGTTGTAGGAGATAGAGTAATTACTTTCCAAACTGCGCCGGCGTTATCGCTGGCTATAACCTGCCCGTTATTACCTACTGCAATTAAATGCGTGTTATCAAACCATTTTATGTCGTTTAATACCGGTGGATTGATATTACCTTGTTGTGTAGCAGTGGACGTGTTACCGTAATAGATCAATCCTGATTCGCCAACGACATTCACATTTCCGGTATTATTTACATTTACGGCCAATAATTTTTCTGGCCCGGTTGTAGCAGGTGTCAGCGCTACAATACTTTGAGCCATTGTTGAAAAAGGTGCACTTACAATTTTACGGTTGGCACCTGTAAAATAAACATTTGTACCAACTATTTTAGAAGCATAATAATCATCCACCGTATTTGGTGTTTTGTTCCACGATGATCCGTTAAAATAAACAATATCGTTAAAGCCAGAATTCACCCCTTTTACACCGGCGGCAACAATATTGCTACCATTGGCGCTGATCGTATTTAATTGCGTATTCGTATTTGTTATTTGAGTTTCCCAGCGTAAGTTGGCAGAGTTAAATTTGGCAACGGTTCCGTCGTTGCCGGTTATTAGCCCACCACCATTGGTCGTAACAGCATTTAAAGTAACCGGTAAAGTGCTTCCGGATTTTGAGCTATAACCTGGCGAAGCGGCAAATGGACTACCAACAGATATTTCGGCAATGGATGTAACAGATGTATTATTACCAACGGTTACCATGTTGCCAGCAGTATTTAAATACACACTTTTAAAATTGGCAACACCACTTAAGTTGGCAGCTAAACCAATTAATGTTGTGCCGGTATAATTTCTAATATCACCACCACTTGTAATTGCTATACAGTTGGTGCCATCATAATAGAAAGCATTAAATGTGCCGGAAATATTAGTTAAAGTACCACCGCTTTTGTAATATAAAAGGCCTGCCTGGGTTAATATATAACCATTATTGGACAACTTAATATCGATTTGTTTAAGCACCTCCGTAGCACCCAGCGCCGGACTTAGGCTCACGGTTGAATATGAACTTCCGTTATAAAAATAAAGCACACCATTGTTAGTGCCAGCATAAAACGTAGTTGCGGTAATAGCATTTATTGTTTTAAATGTTACGCCTCCGGGAGGGGATATAGCGAAAGACCAAAAACCACCGCTGTATTGATACACATCATTGGTTGTAGTTAATGCAAATAGGTTACCGTTAAAATAATCGATATCGATCGCAGTTCCTATTGTAGTTGGTAAAGAAAACATAAACGATCCGCTATTTGATGTCTGGTAAACAATACCAGTATTATCAAGTAAATAACCGCTACTTGCATTATAAAAATTCATATCAATAATTTCAGCGCTGATATTGGTCGAATTTTCTATCCAGTTTAAGCCACTGTTTGTACTTCTTAAAATCGTTCCGTCTTTACCGGCGGCATACATAATATTGCTGCCATCGCCCGCAACCTTATTAAGGGCCGCCTGGTAATAGTTATTATTGTTTAAGATCCAATTTGTACCATTATATGTATAAATACGATTCAAATTGCTAATCGCAATACCGGTAGGCGTGGTTGTGGTATAATCATATTCAACATCTTTTAAAGTTTCACCAACAGCTAAGCCAAATACATTGGTTGTTTTAGTCCATAAAGTACCAGCCGGATTAGAGATATATCTGTTACCGTTTCTGTCAAATACAATAACCTCGCCGGTTGCAAGGTATTGGCATACTTTTATAAGTTCGGCAGCGCCATCCGAAAACGGCATAACGCTCCAGTTTGTTCCGTTATTAACTGTATTTAAGATAGTGCCATTTTTGCCAACAGCAAATGCCGTGCTGCTGGTACCAATGTATACAACAGAGTTAAGGGTGCTTACATTTAAGCTTGGAATTTCTACCCAGGTGCTGGTGCTTGAATTAAAAGTATATAAGTGTCCAACTCCACCGGCGTTGGCTACCAAAAAGCCACTGGTGCCATTAAATGCCACGCTTTGGATATTGTAGCCCGAATTAACTCCTAGAAAAGAATTAGTATTCCAGATTGCCAGATCATTATTATCGGGCATACTTTGAGAAACTAATTGATTTAATGAGTTGTATTTATAATTTGTAGCATATGTATGTGTTGTATATACAGATTGCGTATTGTTTTGCCTGTCTAATTTTATTTGCTGCAATTTAGGATCTCCATCCGGTATCCGGTTAACACCTTGGGGCGGAATTGTCTTCACTAAATTACCCGCCTGGTCATAATAATACAATGTAAAATGATGTTCGGTATCATTACATTTCATAAAAAAATCTTCATAAGTATTCAAACATTTTGCAACATATTTTGCCTGGAAGGCTTTTCTTAAACTATCAAGGTATTGTTGATATAAATACTCTGCACCCTCTAAACCTGTATTTTGAGCATCCTTTGTACAATCATCTTCCTCATCCATATCCAATGAATGTGTTACATTACAGGCAATTGAATTAGCAAGCATACAGCCTTCAAAAGAAATATCATCTAATAAGAAAAGATCATCTTTTCGGCCATCAGAACCCGTGAGTTGTTGTATAACACCAGAAGTAACTGTTGCATAATAGATTTTTACTGCAACCTGAACATTTGAAAGGTTAGTTGTTCCGGAGTTATAGGTAAACGACATTTTTTTCCAGCTTTTTAGTGGTAAAGTAGGATCACTTGTACTTGGCGCGTTATAAAATTCTTGTTGGAAAACTCCATTTATATATAACTCACCAACAATTGTATTTACAACAGTTGGCACGCACGTAAAATCAGGAACACCTCTGAAATAAGCGGTAAAATTATAAGGCTGGTTAGGCGCAAGGTTTACATATTCATACCATACATAATTTGTGTTTGATAAACCTGGTCCGTTACCTGTAGATGTTGCACTTTTTTGGTTACGTGCGGCAAGCGCGTTACCGTTACCTGCACTGTCGCAAGAAAAATAAGTTTTAGGAGGTACAGAATTTAAAACACCGGTATGATCACTTATCCAAACAGGAGCAAAAGTAGGAGGGGTAGCATTGAAAGTTGGTTTAATGGCATAAACGTTATATTTTTTTTCATTTACGCTTCCTAAAGGAGGAAAGGCCGATGGCGTTTGACCTGCACCCATTGCCAATGATGAATTAGGTGTATAATCAAAATCAGAGTAAAAGCCATAATTGCCTTCTTCAAAATCGCTATTGATAAGTATGTTACCTACATTGCTACATGAATGCGGTAAAGGACAATTTCTTAGCGGGCAAGACGATACACCTGTAATAACAATGCTTTGTGCCATAGTTGTAGTGGCATTGATATAAAAAGAATAACAAACCCCACCACCGGTGGTAATTACATTTGCTAATGATGTAGATGCCACCTGGTTAAAATTAAAACCCGTAGGTATGGTTAATGTGTATGAACAGCCGGCATTTGTGCCAACATAAGTGGTCTGGCCATTTGGTATAGATGTAAAAGCTTGCAGTTCGGAATAATATGGGCTTGAAGTAATTGTGTAAGTACCTTCATAATGATTTAAAAAACCAGCCGGGGCCACATCATTACATGGAAAGTCGGGCGATTGATATCCAAACTCGTTATTCGACTCACCGCTGCCCTGGTTCAATGCAAAATTATTTGATACCTCCTGTCCGCAACTGCCTGCGCTTAAGCAACTAATAGTTCCGGTAAGGGGTAACCATGCTGAGTTTCCCGAGTTAACGCCTGTTTTTCTGAATAAACCATAAATAGTAAAGGCACCCGTTGGGCCGCCGCTTACTGGTTTTACACCGGTTAATTTTATAAGATCAGCTGTGGAATAAGAAGAGTAAAATGCAGGATATCCTGCACCATAAGCTGGTATCTGAAGCGATACTGTACATTGTTGAGTTGCTGGTGAAGAAGATTGTGGTTTGAGAGTACCAACAATTAAATTAGAAGTTGAAGAGCCTGACCAATACCAAGGATCGGTTAAATTGTTTGGGGTTGAGCTTGGTGCAATCACAAAATCAAGATCTTTAATAAGACTTGGTTGTGATGATGAAGTTTGCATAAAACCATCGTAAACAGTTATAGGCGTAGCGTTGTTCGTTAACTTGATTGGGCTGGCTGAAGTATTATCTATATCTCGCGCCAAAAATGATCCCGGGTTAGCCGGATCGGGGTTTTTGAATAATAACGCGTTAAGTAAATTTTGCACGCGCTTGATCTGGTCGCTTGGCTTGCATATATTATTAAAACTGCAGTTTTTAAAATCCTCATTCTGTACATTGCCTTCAACTGCAATTTGCCTGTAAGTTAAATTGGTTGATGAAATGTATAAAGGATCACCTGATTTGCAGGTTACAGTTACCAATGCAGTAAAACGGGTATTGCCGGATTTAGCACCTACTGGAGTTGAAAAAGTAAAAGCACTCTGATTGTATTTTACGCAACATATATCTATTACATCATTGAACGAATACATGTTATTAAATGGCATGTAATTAGTTAAAAGCGGTGAATTGGTAATAGTTAATGTTGGAGCAGCCGGTGATGGTACAATTAGTGAAGGCATTTGCATGGCAACTTCGCGTGTGGTGGCATTGTGAGTAAGCGTAGCTCTTAAAAAAAGCGGGTTGGAATTTACGTTGTCATACTGCCAGTATACATTGCTTGTAGGTACGGATGAACCAAACAGGTCATTAAACAATTCAGGCGTAAATTCTTTATGTGCGGTAGCGTTTGGCGCACAGGTTAGTTTAACACCCGGAGAGCCACTATATGTAAGATCCTGGAACGTTGCATTGGTAGATAAAGTAGCAAGTGCTTTAATTAACTGTTGAAAATTAACAGCAGTAGGGCATTGGCCGCAGCTTTGATATAATGCCATGTCTGCCTGGTTGCCCATTTCTGCAACCAAAACACTATTGGTTTGCGGACAAGGTATAATTAAATTTTGATCATCATAACATGGCGCTCCTCCCTGGCCAAATGCATCAGGCATTAACATTTTCATGGTTGGAAAACGAGCTTGTTTATTAGCATATAAATAGTACCTGTTACTATTACAAGTTTGTTCAGGGTTATTGTATTGTGATAAATTATGTATCGATGGAAATGCCCAAAACGGGCCAAACGGGAAATTCCAGAAAAAAGGAGAGCCATTCCAGAAAGAATATAACGGCCCGAATGTCCAGGTAACTACGTTATTATTTGGATCATAAAAATTATTTTCAAAGGCATCAAAAGGGTTTGCGCCAATACATTGGTTATATCCTTCGTTATTTATCCCATAAACTATATTAACCCTGTCTTGATAGGTTTGCTTTAAGCTTTCATACAAACCTCTGAATGTTTGCCATTCAAGGTCATTAAATGTGTAGCTTGACGGGATCGAACTTGATGGACATATTCCTGTAGAACCTCCATTAGGACAATTCACAATTCTATATGCGGCATCCCAAATAGTAATAAAACTTCCGGGAGTATTTGGGTCTTCGAGATAATTAACCATTGAGTTACGGATGTTGGTCAATTGCCCTACACCGTTTCCACCGGTAGCAAAATATGGATCAATTACCGATCCGGACCATGATGAACCACTGTATCTTCCCACGGGATACATAAAATCATCAGCATTAGTATAACCTAAAGTTGCAACATAAGTTGCAATACCGGTTGATGAAGACACAGCATCTTTTTCAATATAAGAGGCATCAAAATCATGTGAAATAGTATCTTGTAAACATCTCTGGTAAAAAATATATTCAGGATGGTGAGCTATCAATGAATAAGCCCATTGGGGATCCCAGGCGGTTAAGAAATCAGAGAAATTCTGTAAATAACGGGGTTCTACTTGTGCCTGACCATTGGTAATTATAACCTTTCCTAATTGAGTTGGATCTACCGCTGGTAAATAATTTCCGGCGTTTGGCGTAAGGTTTATGTAAACAATATTATAAAATTCATCCAGGTAAGCAAATTGTTTAGCCGTAACGGTTTGTGTTGCATTATATGGGTGGCGCCAGTTAGGGGCATAGTGGCTGCCAGAATATTGATGTCCGCTTCCGGCAGTAAATATTCCATCAGTGGCAGATTTAAAAGGTAATTGATTTGATGTTTCGTTAAAAATAGAGAGAGGAAACGAACCGGGGCTAAATGCCTGGCTTGGGTTTGGCACTACTATGTTACCGTTAACAGTTGAACCCCCATTACCAAGACTGTATTGCCCATATTGCCCGCTGGGGCTCATATCGGCAAGCAACTGCGCCAACGCATTCTCACATTTACTCGATTTCTCACTGCACATTTCATTACACTCGCGCAATAAAGCATTATACTCATCAATAGTTAAACATACTGTGCAGGTAGGAGTTGTAGTAATATCATATTGCGCAAATCCACCTAACTGGCTTACGCATGTTGAACAAGGGATACCGCAACCGCTTACATCCATTATTAAATTTTGTGCGTTTTTGAAATCGCTTAATTTTAAAATACACGGATTTAAAAGCGTATCTAAATAATTTTTGGTATATAGATCTAATGCTGGTTGATTAATTGATAGCGATTTTTCAAGTACATAACTTCCCGGCTTTAAATAATAAGGGCTGGTATTTGTTGGATCGGTTGGTGTAAAAACTGATGTTAAGGTTGCATTGGGCGGGCTACCACAAACAGTTGTTACATTGCCGGTTGTTGTAAAATTATAAACAGTATTGGCAACGGTAGTAGTTGGTGCATATAGCATGGTTAACAACTCTTCACCGCATTCGTTCTTTAAGCTGATCTTGGTATCTAAAACACAGTCGTAACATTTATTACCGGTTGTTGTAACATGAGAACCCGGTGGAACAAATAAAGTAGCACCGCATGTTTCTGTAAATGTTGGAGGTATTACCTGGTATGTAAATGTATACGGCCCATTAGATGGAACGAGTAATGTTTTACTTAAGCTTACCTTTTTATTTGGAATATCCAGCAAATTTAACGAGCCGCTCTTATCAGTAGAGAGCGTTTTATTTAAAAGATCGTATGTTGTTAAATTACTTGCCTGGCTAACCAAAGGGTCAAGGTTTGCCGGATTATTTCCGGCCAGCGAAGTTGCAATTGTTTTACCAAGCGGGTCTAAATAGGTTATACTTGGTTGCCCGTTCGCATCAATCACCATGTTCTTTTTGTAACGCAGGCCATCCCCAACTTCTGATCCGAATAGCCTGTCTAGATCTTTTTGTTCAGGTGCACCATAATAATATTTGGTTTCGTGCCCTGAACCGATTACATGGTTAATGCCAACGCCACTTTGATTGCGTATGCGGCCTGTGTTATCGGGTGTATATTCTGTTTGTGTGTATGGGTAACCTTGTGCATCCGGAATAAGGGCATTTTCGGCAGTAAAAGTTGGGTTATTTGCCGAATAGTAATTTGACGCACCTGCGGTATTAACCAGGGCAGGGGCGGCGGCACCACAATTACCTCCATTGTCGTAATCAAAATCGGCTGCATCAAAAACATTTGAACTTGCGAGCATGTTAAAATTGGCGGTGTATTGAATTTTTTGTGTGTTACTTGGCACTGGCAACACATTCACGGCAGGTCGCCCTTGAAAATCATAAATGGTTTCACCAATTATAATGTCGTTCTTTGATTTTAATTTTGTAATGCTTTGGCGGCTGCGTAAACTACCATCGTTAAAATTTACCACTGCTTTGCTTTTACCTTCTTCAGCATAACTGGTGCTGGATTGCCAGTTTAAAGCCTCGTTCAAGCCAAAAAAAGTTTCACCGGTATTACAACCACCTGATAAACTGCTGGGAAATTTATTTAAAAATGCACCAACATTTGTTGGTGGAGAAGTAACGTACATATCTGTACTCCAGCGCCCAGGTATATTATATGCCCATCCAGTGGCAGCGGTTCTTCCAACAGCTCGTACGCGGTATAAAATATAACCTCTTTCATAAATGTATGGTATCTTATAATAATGATTTGCAGTAGTGATCCGTGTGGCATTAAAATCGAATAGTTTTTCATCAAAGGTAATAGATGCGGCTGCCGTAGCAGGATCGGTAGTAGCAAAGCCTCCATAGTTGTTTAGAAAAACCCACTCCAGTTCATATTCTTCGGCGCCAATTGTATCTTTCCAAAATACATCTAACTCGCCCGAGTTTGCCATATTTGCAGAACAGTGTGATAAATTATTATGGGAATAAGCAATTGCCGGATTGAAAAAATAATACCGTTCCAGTTCGATCTCTGCTTCTAATTGTACCCTTGCATTTGTAAAGTTTATAGATGAATTGGAGAATGAAACACCAGTAACCTGTACCTGTAAATTATTACCTCCGGTAAATTCAAACACCGCTTTATCTTTATCAATAGTTGCCTGGTTGCTTGAGATAGTTAAAGTTTTTGCCTGTGTTAAATTTTGAAAGCTGCTTGTTGAATTATTATAAACACTATAGATAACATTAAAGTTAACTGTTGCAGTATATATATATGCACCATTGTACGCAATATCACTGTAATCAATACTGAAAATTACCCTGTTAGTAATGCTTTTATCAAAAAATGTGCCTGGTGTTGTGCCCGGATTAGCACCCGCACCTTTCCATGTTGTTGGGGTACTGGCATATTGTGTATAATAAGGGTCCTGCACTATCAGTACCGTATTATTTGTTAACATAGCAGTACTGCCAGCTTTTGTTGAAGCGTTGTTACTGTATTTTTCTTTTCCTGCCTGAGCATTAAACGAAATAATCACCGTTAAAATAATAACAAGCTGATTTTTTAGTTTACCGGATAATTTCATTATTTTATTCATATATAAATAATTAAAATGATAAGACGCTTAATTCATATTTTTTAAGATCTGGATTCAATTCAAATTTGTTCCCTTTTTTTTGCATGTACCTTTGATACGAAAAGTCTGAATCTTTAAAAGATGGTTTTGTGTCAATCTCTGTGTAATTAATTTCGATCCTGGCTTTCGAATATTTTTCTTTTTGGTTATGCACAGAAATATCTTCTTCTTCGCAAAAAAAGACCATTTTCTCTATAAAATAGGTTTTTGAATTATAGAAAAATTTTATCCGGGTATAATTAGGATACGCATCCAGCATTATAAAATCATAACTATTCGTAGTATTACCTTCTTTATTAAATTTAAAAGACTTGCAAAGCGCACCAATGCTATCAATATCAACCATGAAATTTATCTCATCTTCGTTTTGAACAGTTTTTTTAGGCATGTAGGTTATTAATTTTTCGTCATCGTCCTTTACTATTGTGTAATCGGGTGTATTAATGCTTTCAGTTTCGTCAGAAGCATGTAGCGTATTTTTACCGTTTTTTTTAAGTGTTACTTTTTGGCTGAAATATAATTTGTTGGACGTGTAGGTTTCATACATATCTAACACCATAACAAGGCTCATTTTGTTTGTGTTTTTATATGCCATGTTTATGGCCAAAATATCTTTCTTTAAATTTTGCGCAAAGCTTGTAGCGGCAAAAAATGAAAATGCCACAGCGAGTATATATAATGAATATAAATTATTTTTTCTTGACACTTGTTCTGCTTTCTTTTATAGTTTTAATACCTTTTTCAGTTTCCTTTTTTACCCTTATTAACTGCCCTTCTTCGTCATATTCATAAAAAGTAGCATAATTTCTGTCGTCGAGTTCGGCCGCAAGTCTTAGCGTTATAGGGTCGTATACATATGATTTAAAGCCCGAGTTGACAGGATGAAAACGGATGTCGTCAAAAAAAACATCGTTTGTTGCAATAGAGTTTTTCAATTTAAGGTCAATAGTTGTTGTGCCTACGGGTATATTTATTGTTTTTTCGACCTTTTGCCAACCATCAATAATTGCGAATTGTGTGGTTGGTGGCACGGATATGAAAGTTGGACCGAAGCTATTATATAATACAACGTCCATGCCGGATGTATATGTTGCGCCATTAAAACCAGGAATATCTTCACGGACCCAAAAGCTTAAAATGTAATCTCCGGGTGTTGGAGAAAAAGGTGATTGGCATTTTGGGGTAACTCCTTCATTATTGGGAGGGGTGCAATCACCCACAATTGTTATAACAAATGTACAATAAGTACAATAGGTACCTGTGCTATAAACTTCTATTGTGTACGTGCCGGGCGTTCCATAAGTATAACCAATGTTTGTAGGGTTATAGGCTTGCATTGCGCTAGGGCCAGAGCATCCATCACCCATAGTGATATAATCAGAACCGCAAAGCCCTCCCGTAAATTGAAATTGAATTTGATTTCCTGCACAAAGCTGTTGTGTAGGGTCGAGTAGGCTTATTGCGTTGGGTGCATTAAAACACATGTTACCGCAAGGGGGATAAGTCTGCGCCATTATTGTTAACCGTGTTGCCAGTAACAAAAGCAGTAAAAATAAATATGGTTGTATTTTCATAATATAGTTTTATTATTTTTTTTAAGGTGTTATTACCGGAGGGTTACCGCAACTTGGAGCTGGAGGGACCACAGTTACCTTAAAGGTTTTGCCGGTAGGGATTTTTATACTTCTTCTGCCCGTATGAGCGTAATTTTGATTAGCACTACCACTTTTTGTGATGCTAAATTGATAAGGAGCTGCATAAGGATATGTATATATGGTTGATCCATCATTAAACTCTACATAGGTAAATCTATCTTTTTCGCAAGCAATATTATAATCATAATCCTCAAAACCATCGTAGGCAATTTGCTGATATTGTGCATTGCTGGCAACTCCAATAGGTAATGTATTACCATAACCGTAAAGGGCTGCAGAATTGCGGCCTAATGCGTCCTGGTTTTCGATCTCGAAACCGTAAGGACTATATTTTGTCATCTTAGATGTGAATTGCCACGCAACATCTGTTGTTTTTGTCCAATTGTCAGACGTTTGAGTTGCATTCGGCATCCAAAAAGGACTGAATGATTTATAAGGGCCATCTTTTCTAAGATTGGTATTTTGATTTTGTTTACTCTGTTCGCGGCTGGTTAAGTAGACATAGCTCGCACTTGGCCGCCAGTTACCTTTTTGACCGGTTAAAAAAGGATTTTTAATAGACGCTGCTGTTGTACCACAATTACAAAATATCGGCCATTCATCATTAAATTCAGCAGCGCTTGAATTGGTCACTTTAGAAGAATTATTAATAACCAACGCACCACCACTTACCGGATTTACTAAAGATGTCATTTTTGCTACTGGCACATTTTGTTGATTTCTATTGCCCGATCGTGTTACCGTTGCGTTCACATAACTTGTAATGTTAATAGTTGTACCGGTGTTATCAATAAATACAACTGACGGACTGGTTTTTACAACCCACGCTTTTGCAGATGAACTGGTTCCTTTTAAAAGCACTTCATCACCAACTACAAAAACCTGTGGCTGCGAAAGAGCCCCGCCCGAAATGGCAGAACTGGCTAAAATATTTTTACCTGCCTGGCCCATTCTGTCATAAGCAAAGTGCGCAGGATAAGAAAGATCGTAAACTGGATCATTAAAATTATTTACAGTTTCAGTTAAAACAACCTCTCCTGTTTCTGCATCCCATAATTTATTTTTTGTACTTACAGTAGCTCCATTATCGTGCGCAATTGTTTCTTCTAACATACCGTACCTGAATAATACTTTTGTAATAACGGAAGAATGGTATTTTACCCTTTCCTGATTATAGCCGGGGAATATAGTTGGTACTATGCCCGGCCATATAGCCAATAAAAAGCCATCAAGGTTACCATTCGTTGAAGGGTTGGAAGTAAACGTTTGACTGTCTTTAGAATCCACCACCATGTCATAATCTACTCCAACTTGCGTATTAATGATCTGCCCGGATTTTTGAATCACATCTACATTGTTTACCAGCTGATCATTATTGCGTTTATACTTATATTCAACACCAGATATGTAATTATTACCGTAGTATTCATTTAATATACTGCTTTGAGTGGTTAATGCAGCGTCGGGCTCTTTATATACCCATTGCGCTTTTGGTTTTCCATGCATATCATTTAATACTACCTGATAACCTTGGGTTGTAGACATATAATCTTTCACAAAAAATTTCAGGAATTTTACAACGGGGTTAGGTTTATGCCTATCCTTATGTAAATTGGTCCGTGTTGGAATTGTTGGGAAATCCTTTGCTGTATAAAATTCATGAACCACTGCACCGGTTGCATGACGCCTTACTTTTGAAGGACCATTATCCTTAACAAGATTACGCACAGTAATTCTGCTATATCCAACCGAAGGGCCAGGGAACATTGCTTCACCGTAAGGTTCCTCCTGGTAATAATCATCATCCGGTGCCAGTATATGTTTTTCTTCATACATAACGGGCTGCCTGAAAGGGTTTTCATCGCCCCCGATCAGAGGCTCGTAAGAGGCAACACCTGAGCTGATTATTCTGCCATCCGCGGCTTTTGTATTATAAAAATACTCTTGCCCATACATATTGTCGGCATTATTTGTATTACCACTAATTGTTTGCCAATGGTCATTTAATTCAATACGTTTAACTCTGCAGCCACCTCCTTTTTTGAAACCATCGCCGGCATATAGTCTTACAAATGAGCGATTGGTTTGAAATTGCGATGAGGCTTTGCTTAATCTAAGCGCATTTGACATACCTCCTTTAAAAAACTGAACAATAGGTGTTACGGAAGATTTTATGGCGCTTACAAGGCTTAATAGATTAAGTGGCCCGCCGAACGGATCCTGGTAATTGTCGAAAGCTACATGTGGCATGTACTTGCGAACAAAATTAATGCCCGCCATAGTAACGGGGTTAACAGTTACGGTTGGAAGATCTATATTATCAAAGATCGGTACATCCTGTAACTTAAACATAATATATCCTCCCACAAGATCGGGCGCGGTATTAAAATCTATTTTTGCGTAGCCGCTTACATACTCCCACTTTGGGGTATAAGCACTCAAATTTCTTTCTACGTTTACAAGGCATCTGAAATAAAGGTATTTTATGTCATATCCATTCTCATCCTTAAAAAATAAATTTCTTACTGCATTAGCAGTAGTTCCACCATAGGCTGTTATTGCAGCAAGATCACTAGCCGTTGGTTTTAAATAAATAAAACTATTATTATTGTTTGTAAGATCGGCAACGTTAGATGGAGTAACGCCACCCGCTGATGTATTGGTACCAGCGGTTATAAACATTTTCATTGCCTTTTTATCCTGCACATAAGCATAATCATCTGCCTCGTAGGTTACCTTTATTTCTCCGCCACTTGGTAATTTAATGGATGTGAGATTCCAGGCACATGCATTTTTATCAGGATTGTTTGTTGTGTTAGTTACACTTGCATCCTGGTTTGTATAAGGAAATTCGTCAGCAAGAGGAACGTTTGTAGTAACATCCGGAGAATATCCGGTTGTTGAAGTATTAGTTTGGCAGGTACCCCACCTGTCATACCCTTTAATGTTATATGGAAAGTTAGCTTCATCTGAACCATTGTGATCGTTATCTGCATAAAAGAACTCATATGGTGATAACTGGCCTTTAAAAGAGCCCTGGTAGGTAAAGTAAACTTTTTTTAGCGTTAACTTACCCTGGTTAGCAACAGGTGTTGTGCTGCTTGGATTGAAATTTTTATTGTTTTCAATGCCGGTGCATAAGGAATAGTCGTATTCAAAATGTACTACTTTTAACGGTACCGCGTTAGCGATGCCATTGGCACGTTTAATTTCCTGTCTTGTATATAATTCAATCTTGTCAAGACACATAGATCTATATGGATCAGATGGGTTAGAGGCGTTAGTAGGAACTCCACCAAGGTTATTATTATCTACAGGAAAAGCATCATCCCTGTTTTTTAATTTAAATACAGCTATGTAGTTTTTTGTTTCAATAGAGTGCAACATCCATAATTCTTTTTTACCAATTACGTAACTTGCCTTATCATCGCCGCCCTGACCTTTTACCGATCGTAATCCTGCATTAAAGGTGCCTTGATTGTTCACGGTTGAATTAATACCATATGGTACACGCCAGTCATAACTATCGTTTATACGTGAATAATTGAACTTGGTGTATTTTCCAAAATCATCTGTACTTGGGCCGTTACCAGTTCTGTCAACAAAATCTGCAGAAAGTACGGAGGTTAACATAAACGAATGAGCATAGGCCGGGATCTTTGAACTTTGAAAAAAGTGATCCAACCCTTTGCTATTATTTATGTTATCATCTGCAATTGGATATTGTACCTGCCCCTTGTAATAATTAACTGAGCTACCGCCACCATCATTATCTACTGCAAAGGTTACATCTTTTTGTTCAATATTATACACAGGTAAGCCATAAACATACCTTGCGCCGTCATCGCGTATCGTTGAAATTTCGCTGATGTGGTTTTTGCTATAAAATCCTCTTGCAATTGGCGAAATGGTTCCAACCGGTGTAGGATCAAAAACAGTAAATACATTTTTAGGATAATTTTTTATTACTGTTTCAACTCCGTTAACGCTTGCCATTTCACCGGTTAAAACAGTTACGTTTTCATTTCTGTTAGCACGTGAAGTTTTTAAACTATTGGCTAATGTTTTAACGCTTCCATATTCAGTCTTCATATTTTTTGTACAAGCGGCTTCGAGACCAACTTTTTGCAGATCAAAATAAGTAGGGTTAAAACCATTAATAACATTATTAAAATAGTTCATATCTGTTTCTGCTTCTTTTTCGCCACCTTGTTTAAAATAAATGTTTTCAGCAAAACCTCCCTGCACACCTTTAAAGGTTGCTTCTTTACTCGCTTCATTTAATTTCGTCCATTTACCACTTTTTGTACGTGTTATACTAAGCGCAACATTTAAACCGCAATGCAATAAGTTTCCACCACCAATTTCAAACCCAACATTAGCATTTATGTCTGGAAAATTTTTCACAAGCGGGTCAAACACTGTTCCTACATCGTTTCTGAAAGGGCGAAAATTCCCTGAAATACCCTGGCCCGAATAGCCATATGAGTCGTATGAATAATTGGTAACAGGTAGGTTAGGGGTATTCATAGTAAAGCCTGCATCTTTTTCGCGGTTAAAATCATGTAAAAGATCTTCGCGGCCGCCATCGTTTGCTGCATCAGAATATAAGTAACCATAAGAACTATATGTTAGCGATTTATCTCTGATAAATTGCCCCGAATAGTAAGCCGTTAGTTTTCCTTTTGGATGCGATCCAACTAACTCACCACCAAAAGAACCGGTTAAGCTTAAGCCCATATTGATCATGGAAGGGCCGGCCATTGGAACATAAGTAGGATTGGCAAAACCAAAAGAAAAGCCACCATTTTCGCTTGGGCCATAAGATTTGTCTCCATTTGCGGCTACATTTGAACTGCTTGCCGCTGCAGCAATATTTAAGGAATGTAAACCGCTAACAGAATTGAAATTTAAACCCAGTGATGTTGATTTTTTTTCTGTTTTGGTAGCCCCATCCTGTTTTGTTTGATTTACTTTTTCGTATCCCACATCTGCAGTAATTCCCAATCCTTTACCTGTGCCCGAACTTAAACCTAAATTCCCGGTCATACTTGATTTGCTTTCATCGGTACCTCTCATAGAAAGGTTCGCACTTAGATCTACGCCAACACCGCGGTAATTATTAAAATTCAATCCAAATGACATTTTTAAGCCTAAAGATGTGCCTTTAATATCCTTTCCAAAAAGCTCAACTCCAGGCGAAAGTGATACACCAAAAGTTTGGTTTGCTTTTGTTGAGAATTTTTTTTCAACGGCGTCACCTTTAAAATCATCTGGCAAACCACGCATATTACGATTAACGGTACCCGGATTGATGTTCCAGCCAAGGCCAACCCAACTCGCTTCCTGGTCCATTGTTGCACCGGCGTTATACGCAAGGTTAACCGGGTATCCCTCCACATCCATAAGTGGAATGTTGTAATTAAAATCTCCGCTAAATACATTTACCATATCACTTGTACTAACCGGAGTAAAAGACTGGACTTCCGGTTGGGAAGGGCCACCTGTTAAAGCAAGGGCCATGGTTGGCGATATCACTTCAAACGTTATGTTTAAAATAAAAAAAATAGCTATAATTCTTTTAAATCTTTCGCTCATAATTTTAGTTTTGGAATATTGTCAATATCAGATTGTTTAATATTTAAAATAATGTTGCCACTATTAAATACCTTGTCGTTAAATAATATTTTTAAATCGGCTTTGTTTTTTCTTTTTTCAAAACCCAGGATCATGGTAGCTGAATTACTTAAGCCGTACACTCTTTCAAAATGATATAGCAAACAGTTCAACGTGTCAGTGCCATCCAATAAAATAAAATCGTTTTGCATATTAAACGAAAAATATTCTATCCGGCTATAATATTCACTTTCATTTTTTAATTTTACTTTTAATAACTCTGTCGATTCTGTTAAGGATTTTATACGAAAATTAAAATATTCCATATCCCCTAAGTTTTTTATTTTTTTGTTGATGCTTGTATCGGTAATTGTATAAAGATCATTTTCGTGGTATTCCTTTAATGCAATATAACTGGTTGGTTTATAAAATGCTGTATATTCAATATCTGAGATTACTTTTGAAGGAATAAGGCCGTTCTCATTATTTTCGCACCAGGCAATGAGTTCCGCCGGTGCTAATTCTTTTGGTGCACTTTTTTTTGACTCAAATAACGATGTTATTTTTTCAGTAAAAGTTTTATTTTCGTCGTTATTGTTAGTGGAGTTGTTTTTTAATGCATTTCTGTTACCCGAAAAAGAATACAATAAAGTTGCAGCCATCAAAATAAAAATGGCAATTGATAAATATGTGATTTTACGTTTCAAATTAATTTAATCCTTGGTATTTTTCGTTTATATATAGTACCACTTCGTCAGTAATTTCTTTTGATTCTTTAGAATACATTAAAGAGCCGTTGCCATCAGCACCAAAAACAAAATCATAATCTTTAATTTTGCAGTAATCTTTTACATATTGGTTTAGTTGAGTTAATATTTGTTCGTTATAGGTTTGTTGCGTTTGCTCATTGTCACGGATAAATTGTTCTTTTTTATAGAGATAATTTTGTTTTTTTATTTCAAATGCTTTTACATCTTCATTACTTACCTTCGATGTGTTAAGCTCCCTGGCTAATAAATTTAAATCCATCTCTAAGCTGTCTAAAATATTTTTTCGCTGGCTTTCTACCTGTTTAAATTTGGTTTCAAGCTCTTTTTTCATATTAAATTCTGCGTAAATTTTTTTAATATCAACCCAAACATTTTTTTCAGAACCAGCATTTAAAAAATAGCCAACAATAAATCCGGCACTAATTAAAATTATAACAAGAACTATGTTTTTTAAATTCATACAAATTATTTTTTAACCTTAAGTAAAAACACTTCCTTTTTTTCATTAGTTAATTCCAACGAGTAATATTCACCAGTAACTAAACCAAAAGTTGAAACATTTAAAGAATACCTATTGTCTCCGTTTTTTAATGTCTGTGTCGGGAATGTTACCGGAAGAACAGTATGGTTTATATCATATAATTTATAGTTTAAGTTAGATGTTCCGTTATACTCACCATCTATAGTAAAATAAATTGTATTGTTCAGGATCTGGTAATAACCCGCATCTACATGTTTTTTGAAAGTACCGTATGAAGGCGAATTTATCAGATTAACAGTAAATACTTGGGTAGCGGTGCATGGAGGAACAGTTGCATCAGAAACTGTGACCGTATAAGTAGTAGGACTTGTGGACACGGTAACAAAAGGATTTTGAGTACTTGAACTCGGCGAAAAAGTACCGCCAGTCCACAAGTAACTAAGTGTTCCAAAACCGCCAGTGGCCATAGGCGTTGTGCCTAAAGAAATAGGAACAGAAGCGTTTGTATATAGAGTTGTTGGACCGCTATTCAATATAATTGGCGGGCTAACATTAACGGTAAGAGGAAAGATCATTACACAACCAAGACTGCTCGTGATTTGCAATTGCTCAACAAAGCTGCTTGTTACATTAATTATTATCAGATTTGAATAGGTGCTCGTAACAGGTGTCCAGGAATATGTATAAGGGCCACCACCCCCGCCAGCTGGAGAGGGATACCAAGACACATTATCACCAGAGCAGATATTATACGTTGATGGTATACCTGATGTAATCGCCGTTCCAATAATACTTACACCAGATGTAAAAGTTTTTGCACAGCCATATGTATCGGCAACTGTTACCGTATAATTTGTATTTGAATTAACTGCTACTGTTTGTGTGGCGTTCGGGGGCGTATTACCCGGAGTTAATCCGGTAGTTGGAGCCCAGGTATATGAATAAGGTGCAGTACCGCCACCGCCGGTTGCAGTTAAGGTTAAAAAGCTATTTGTGCATTTTGTTGCAGTTGCTGGTAATACCGAAGTAATGCTTATAACCGGCGAAACAGTTATGGTTTGAACATAAACACAACCTAAAAAGGTTATTGACGACGTGTAAGTGGTATTTACAACAGGCGTTGCTGACTCTGCCTGCAAGTTTGGGTTAGTGAAAGATGCTGTTGGCTTCCATGTAAAAGTGGGCGCGCTCATGCCAACCACATATGTTACTGTTGCTTGAGCTAAGGTTGGCCATGAATAAATGTAATAGGTTGTTTGTATTTGACAGTTAAGGTTAACCGGCTGCCCGCATGGTGGGGTTGAAGAAGGGGATATGCTAATTGCATTAGCACCATAAATGTTTTTCATAATTCCGCATTGTACCGTTGCTGGATTACCAGTGCCGGGGCTTGCTCCAATAGCACCAAATAGAACAGATGATTGTATTAATGCGGGTGTTGTTATGGCATCAAAACCGTATCCAATATTTGTAGCGCCACTTACAATTGATTCGTCATTTATCATTACTTTACCAGTTATATTACCAGTATTATTTGAACTCCCCGTTATAATTATCTTACCGTAAGATAAAGAATCCGGAACGGAAGAAGGGCCATTAATTTTTGCACCGCTGCCTAAATTATCATATTGATTGGTTTTTATAATTGATTTTAAACCTAAAAAGACATTTCCCTGATTATTAAAATCGCCATTAATGTTTATCAGGGAATTATTATTGAGATAGGCAGATGTTCCGGTCAATATCACATCATTATTGTTTCTTAAAAAATTATCATTTGTGACCGTACCGTTAGTTATTGACATTGAGTTTTGAATCATCGTTCCGGTGTTGATGGCAAATCCGGCCTGCATGCTAAAATTTTGCGAGCTGGTGATATTGGCATTGTTAGTATTGATTAGAGTATTTGTTGAACTGGAAAATACCATTGTTTGGGTAACCGTAAGCGCAGAACTATTTGAGAATGTTACGCTTCCTGCTGTGTAATTTGCAGTAAAGTTATTGATGCTCATGTTTCTGTTATTTGTGATATTAACAGCTGATGTTGCAGAACCGGCTGAAATGGCAGAAAAGTCGCCTAACATAGTAAGCACATTGTTATTGGTTATAGATTTTACGCCTGTTCCTGGCAACGTAACTGCTCCGGTAAAAGTTGCGGTAGCGTCCTGAAGAAGCGATAAAGTAAAATCGCTTTTAGCGGCAAAGGAAGAGCGGGCATTGAGTGTTGATGTTATCACCGGGTTACCCGAGGGGTTACTGGTTCCAACTTCAATATATAAAGCCCCCGAGTTTTCTGTAGCAACGTTATTAAAAGTAAGAGAAGCGCCTTTATAAATATTCATTGAAAAAAGTTTACCTGGCGTAAATGTTGGTTTATCAAATATTATTTTTGAACCGTTAAAACTATGCACATTAACAGTTGCAGTATTTGCTATTGAAAAACTTGAAGGTTGGTTGTAAATACCATAGTTTAAAAATATTCCTTGCAAAAAAGTCATATTAACTATTGTGCCCGTATTGCAAACAACACCACCTTTTAAAGTGATACTGCCTGTATAACTAATGCTGCAACAGAGAGTTTGGCCGGATACTATCGTGTAAGCCGAAGTTGAGTTATTTGCACTTATCGTACATCCTGAACATTGAGCAAAAGATTTATTTATACCCAGGAAGTATAATAGAATTATAACAGGTAAGAACCTCATTTTATTTTTAAAGAATTTTTTCATCCAATGGTATTTTTAACGGTGTTCTACAATATGTTCTTAAATTTTATATCTAGTTTTCTATATTCTAAAAATTACATCAAAGCAAAATCTTGATATTTAGTACAGGTTTCAAGTCAAAAAAAATTACGTGAAATTATTTCCTCAATTTTAACGCTTTTAATATTTAGAAAAGTTACCTAAGTGTCAAATGTTAATAATTTTAACACCCGTATATTTTTAATTGGTAAGTAATTAAATGTAGTTTGCTGACTTTAAGATATAAGTGGCAGTTTTTTTAATTTATTTAGTTTTTAACAATTAATTTCTTGTAAACAAAAAGAAATAATATGTTCGGTTTGCCGTACGTTTTTAAACGTACAAAAATATTACAGTGATATTAAAATAACCCAAATGGGAAAGCAAAAAGATAAAAAAAATAACAGGGAAGAATTATACCAACAAGTGGTATGGTGTTTTTTGGAATGAAAATTAAATGAATTATAATGGAGATAATAAAAGATAATGTAAAGAATGGAACTAAATTCAAAGGATCGATGCTGCAACCAATAGACAGGAAAATCAATACGTCGCCTAACCCGATTTTTGAATCAATTATTTTTTCAAAACGCTTGTTTTTCAGATAATAAAAAATTAATAATACTAAATAACAGAATAAAAAATAAATTATACAAAAAGCAGAATTTTCAAGAAATTGACAAATAGGATGAAGCAAAAGATAGTGCAAGAAATTGATCGCAGCGAAAACAACAATTAGCCATAAATTTATTAAACGAGTTTTGAGGTCCTGCCAGGTTATTAATGCTCCAACTAGAATAAGTATGGTAGAAGTAAACCAAAGCATATTGAGGTTTATAAGGAATTAGTCCTTTGTAATTTCTTTGATTTCTTCGTCCTGGTTAATTTGCCATACATTGATCTGGCCGTCCTGGTCAAAATCGGTAACAGATGTTGCTTTTGCAGTAAACGATTTATTGCTTGATTCAACAACTTCGATTTTGTAATTGGCCTTACCTTCTTCTGTTACCAGTTTAGATTGTTCAAATCCAATATCATCTAAATTATTCGAATATTTTGAATTAATGTAAAAATAATTTTTTTCCAGGTTCAACACGTGCTTTAATTGCATCTGGGCTTCAAGAGATTTTGTTCTTCCTATTAAAGGCATTAACTTTGGAACAGCCATTGATAATAATATCCCGATCAATGCTAAAACCAATAAAAGTTCGATCAAAGTCATACCATTTACCTTATAAGTAAAAGCTTTAGTAAAAAATATTTTATTGATTTTCATTTGTATATCCAAAATTGATAAAAAAAAACGAAAATATCTAAAAAAATTATTAAAAAGAACCACTACTCATTTCAAACATAGGTAAATACATGGCAACCAATATAAAACCAACAAATAAACCTAATAAAATAATAAATACCGGCTCAATTAATTTGCCCACAACAGCTTGCTGGTGTTCAATTTCGGCAGAATATTGTTTGTGAAGTTTTTCGAAAATTATTTCGGGCGCATTTACTTCTTCGCTTAATTTTATCAGGGCTATTAGCTTTTTTGGAAAAATAGTATGTTTTGCTAAACTCTCATTTAATAGTTTACCTTCTTTTACTACCTCAAGTTTTGCTTGTTCCAGTGCTTTTTCCATTGGATAGTATTCAATCATATTCCTGACAAGATCTAACGCGTCGTTGATCATCACTTTTGCTCCTGATAAAAGTTTCATGCTTTGACAAAACCTGGCCAGGTATATTTTTTGTATAAGCTTATTAAAAACCGGCACTTTTAAGAATAGGGCAGAGGTATACTTACGATACCATTCTTTTTTATTTTGTGTTTTATGTATAACAACAAAAATTAGTATTACCGAAAATAGTACGCCAAAAATGGTTCCGCTTTTATTACTTAATTTTATTAAAAATTGCGTAATAGCGGGCAGTTCGTTACCAGTTTGTGTAAAAATATCGCTAAAAATGGGCACTACAAATGATAACATAAAGTACACGATGAGTATTGCCATACTAATAACCACTACCGGGTAGGTTAATACGCCAACTATTTGACGTTTTAGTTTTATGGTTGACTCGTAAAAAGCGCCAAGTTCTTTTAATACATCAGATAGTTTACCCGTTTCTTCGCCTATTTTTATACTTTGGGCTTCGTATTTGCTAAATATTTTTTCATGAACAGAAATTGATTCATAAATGCGTTTACCGCTTATGATGTCATTTTTTATCTGCTCCAATAGTAGTTTGTGTTTTTTATTTGGAATATCCTCTTCAATAATTTCAAAGGCCGTTTTAATATCTACGCCGGTGGATAAAAGTAACCCCAGCTCAGAATAAAATGCTTCTTTTTCCTTTGGCCCGAATTTTTTTTCAAAGAAAGAAATTTCTGTATTTAAAATTGTATTAAAACGGTTGCCATCGTTATCCTTTTTTGAGGGTAATTTTATTTTTTCCTTTTCTGAATATTTTGAAATATCAATACTAGCCAATTTTATTCTTCTTTGTCAAATTCTAATTTTACGGATGCATCATATTTTTTATAAAAATAGAAATTAAATTTTTGTTTTGTAAATTGTGTTTCAAATTTTAAAGATTTAAGTAATTTATTAGCAAATGCAGGATTTTTAATAGACTCAAATTCTTTTTCTATTTTTTTTGCTTCTATGTGAAAAGTATCGCAATGGTTATTACGTTCCATTAAAATTACTTTTTCAAGTATTTTTAATGAACTTGTAATACTATCCCTTTTTATTATGAAAGTGTTTTCGCTTTCTTCAATTATTACAGATGCTTTAAGTGCCTCATAGTCCATACGTTTTTTAAGATCCGTATACTGATTTATAAATTTGTTCTGTTCCTTATATCCGTTAAATAATTTTTGAATATAGGTTAAAGTAGAATATGAAAGCGTAATAGCCAGCGAGGTAAGCGCTAAAGTCACTAAAACTTCTGCAAGGGTAAAGCCTTTCACTGCATATTTTTGTTTGTTTTTCATCAATTTCCACGGTAAACAAGAGTTTCTAATTCATGGATCTTCTTTTTGTTTCCGTCAAATACAACCAGCCTAATTATATAACAATCGCTAAATGTTTCGTGTAGTGAAATTGTTTTTTTTACCGTGAACTCTTCATCTTTATACGTTTCTTCGGTAAATGTTCTTTTATCAAGGGTTTCTTTCATGTGTTTTTCACACAATTCAACGGCTTTAAGCTTAAAAAAAGGTAAACTGCTTTTTTGAATATTTAAGTAAATAATAACTGCAAGACTAGAACAAAAACTTGTTATTGCCAGCGCAACCAATACTTCAATAATAGTATTGCCTTTTAGATATTTGTTTTTGTATAGTTTCATTAATTTAGTTTTTCGCAACACATTAATTTTCCCGATTTTTTAAAAAAAGGTATAGCTATGGATCTTGAATATTTTTTTGGATCAATATCACAACCGAGAAAATGATTTTCATAAACTGCCGAAGGGGTAATTAATAGTAATTTATCCGCAATAACAGTTGCATTTAGTTTTCCCTCTAAATGAACATAGTCAGAGGAGTATACAAAGCCATTAATTTCTGAGGTAGCGTTTAATTTTATAAATACTTTGCTTGAAGACATTTGGTCAGCGTTATGTATTGCCAAAATACCCCCAAAAAACTTACAATCTTCTTTAAATATGATGCATTTTAAAGTGTTTGATATTTCTCCTGATGGAAGCAACACGAATGAAGAGGGGTAATTAAATTCGCATTTTTTTTCAATAATAATGCTATCACGGGCAATAACATGAATTTTTCCTTTAAAACCTTCTTTAAATTTAATTTTATCACAAATAATTAAAATATTGTCAATATCGCAGGTATTATCTACTTCTATATTTTTTGCGATTATCTTTATATTATTCTTAAGTATAACATTGTTTAAATGTTGTGGTGCAGACTCCCATACAGCGGTTTTTGAATTAAAGGGCTGAGAAAATTTTGCGGGCAAACTAAAAACACTGCTATCATTAGTTAAGTTGGAACTTTTCTGTAAAAGGATCATATCTTTAAAAATTTCTTCGTCAATTGATGGAATAGATGCCGCAGCTTTTTTAATAAAGCCGGCGTTTTGCTGAGAACCAACATATGAGCGTCCTTCAATATAAGCAGCTTTAATTCCGGCCGAAGGCAGATAACAATTTGCTTTTAAATTTACATTTCCACTTAAGCCAACGGGGCGACCATTATCAGAGATCACAAGGCCTGTATCTGCTAACATATAAGTGCCAAAAATACCGCATTGCGACATGGCCTGGTGCCGGTTCTTTGTTTGCACATTAATTAATAAATACGCTCCCCATATGTTTTTTTTTATCTTTAAAGAATCATCATTAAAATTGTTTTTTATCCATTTGTTATTTCTTTCCTCCGTAAAATTAGCAGATTGAACTATCTCAAAAGCGCTATTTAAATTATAATATAATTGGGTAGTTTGGATATATGCAGTTATGTTTTTTTGATTGTAATTTGCTATCATTACAAACATGCATAAAATAATACCAATAATAATACTTACGAGTAGGGCAATATATAACGCACCACCTTTTACTTTTTGAGCAATAATTTTTTGGAAATTAATATAAATTATATTTCTGCCTAAACACATTATAACCGTTTAAGAAGTTATAATTTTTTCTTTTTTAATATCAGTCGAATCTGATGGCGTTTTTTTTCTTTTTTTTACGGGCTTTTCTTTTGGCTGTTTAGGTTCTTTTTCTTTTTTCTGTTCTATTGGCTTAACTTCTTTAGGTTTTTTTTCCTTTTTTGGTTTTTCTGTTTTTTCCTTTTGGAATATTTCATTACCGTCTTTATATCTTTTCTTATCAGTTACAATACCGTTCGGTGCATAGGTATAAAATTTACCATTCAATTTATCATTTTTAAATGTGCTTTTTGCCATTAACTGACCATAATCATTGTATAAACAATACGTCCCGTTCTTTACGCCATTTTTCCACGTAATTATTTCGCGTAATTGCCCATCTGGATACCAGTATTTCCATTCTTTATCTTTTAGCCCGTAATTAACTGTTCCTTGCTCCCTTAACTGATTATTTAAATAAAAAGAAGTGTATTGGCCGTGTATTAGTTTTCCTTCAAAACCGCCTTTTGTTTCCATTATTTTTTGTGAACTATACCACATATAAGTACGTTCATTATTGATTTTGATATCTTTATTATGGCTTAACATTTGAGTTTTAACCGTGTAGTCATCGTGGTTAACAGTAATGTTGAACTTTTTTTGTTTGGAGGGCTCTGTGTATGTTTGAGCACTAATTGCAAAAACAAGAAAACAAAAAACAACAACTATATGTTTAAGATTCAAATACATTTTAGATACGTAAATATAAACTTAAAAATAATAATTATAAAATTAGTTTCCCAATAAGGTAAGCTTTCTTTTGAGTTTTAGCAGCGATACAAAGCCGTATCGGTAATAAAATGTTTAAGTTTTTGAAGCGAAAAAGTAATTAAAAAGTCCGATAAAAGATGCGGAGACTGAGGGATTCGAACCCTCGATACACTTGCGCGTATACAAACTTTCCAGGCTTGCTCGTTCGACCACTCTGACAAGTCTCCGTTAATTTATTAAGCGCTCAAAAATAGCTTTTATTTATTTGAATTTAAAACCGAGATCGCTTTTAAAATAGAATTATCGGTTTGGTTTAAAATAGGGTAGTAAGCATCCTTATCAAACAATATCCTTCCTATTAACGCTTTTAAGATCTGGTCAAATCCTTTTTCATTACCCGTTACCCGAATAGCAGTTATTTTTTTAGCGTCAAGGTAACTATTTAATTCGGCAATTTCTTTTGAGCTTATTTTAAAATTGGTAATAAAATCTGTTGCAGTTTTATACTTGCTTAAAAACTGGCTCCTGTTTTTATCAGTATATTCAAAAGCAAAATTGTTTAATACGCTGCTATAAAATAAACGGTTTACAACGGCGCTGTATTTTACACTATCTAATGGCACAAAAATATCCGGAATGATGCCGCCACCGCCGTAAACGATCTTTCCGCCGGGGGTTCTGTATTTTTTTGTTTTATCTACTTTAATACTGTCAAAATTATAAAGCTCGCCTTGCTCGTAGCGCGAATATTCCTCATTGTAATAATCATCCAAACCCTTATTGTATGGCTTTTGTATGCAACGCCCCGTAGGAGTGTAGTAACGCGCAATTGTTAACCTTACGGCCGAACCATCCGGCAGGTCTATTTGATCCTGTACCAGGCCTTTTCCAAAACTCCGGCGGCCAATAATAGTAGCACGATCGTTATCCTGTAAAGCACCGGCAACAATTTCGCTGGCGCTGGCGCTTCCTTCGTCAATTAAAACAACCATGTCGTTTTTTTCAAAACCACCTCTTGACGATGCATTATATACCTTTTTAGGATGGGCTTTTCCTTCGGTGTATACTATTTGTAGGCCATCCATTAAAAATTCATCTGCCAGTTCAACGGCTGTTTTCAAAAAGCCACCGCCGTTGCCGCGCAGGTCTATTATCAGTTTTTTCATACCCTGTTTGCTTAAGGCATTAAATGCGTCAAGGTATTCGTCGTAAGTGGTGCTGGCAAAGCGGCTTATCTTTATATAACCAATACCGGGTTTTACCATATAGGCTATATCAAGGCTGTATAAAGGAATCTTGCCACGTGTAATTTTATAATCTATAGGGTTTTTTATGCCCGATCGTAGAACGCTAACGGTTACCATACTGCCGCTTTTGCCTCTTAATTTATCAAAAACCTCTTTATTTGTTATTTTTTTTCCGGTTAAACTTTTTCCTTCTACTTTGATCAATTTATCGCCAGCCTTAATTCCAAGCTTTTCTGATGGCCCGCCAATTATAGGGTTGATAACGCGTATGGTATCGTTAATAATATTAAATTCAATACCAATACCATCAAAATTCCCTTCCAATGGTTCGTTAACAGCGTTAAACTCCGATGCCGGAATATAGTCACTATGCGGGTCTAAACTCTTTAACATAGATGATATGGTCTTGTTTTCCAGCTGCGTTCTGTTAACGGTATCAACATATTGCAATTCAATATAGTCCAATAAATTATTTATCTTATTACCATCGGTTTTTTTATGAAGCACTGTTTGTTTACTGGCAAAATCCGAGTTAAAGGTTAAATAATAACCAATACCAACACCAAGTGCAAGTATCAGGGCAAAGTACAAGGGCATAAATGGATTAAACTTTTTTTGTGAGTTTTCTTCCGGGTTATTTTCTGGGATTAGCACAATCTATTTTGTATTTTTGTAATATTAATTCTCAAATGTAATTAATTAGTGGCTTTCATTGTAAATTATAACTTAATTTAATAAAAATGAATTCAAGGAACATAGTTATACTGGCGTTTGTTTTTGCAATGTTGGCTGTTGCCTGCAAAAAGAAAAAAACGCAGCAGGCAGCTAATAACCCGGTACCTTCTGTGCCGGTTAATCTAACCATATATCCAAACGATCCTATCAACTTTAAAGTTCAGGCAATTGGTGGCTGGATCTATATTAACGGGGGTATTAATGGTATTATCCTATATCGCAAATCGCAGCAGGAATTTGTTGCAGTAGAACGTACATCTTCTTATTTGCCGGATAATGCAAATGCAAAAGCAAAAGTAATGTCAGATAATTTTACGGTTAGAGATACAATAAGCGATTCGCGCTGGCGTATTTTTGATGGAGCGGTAACCCAGGGCCCGGCTCAATGGGGTTTGCGCATATACGGCACCACTTATGATGGTAATGCGGTTCGCATCACAAACTAATTTTTCTCTTTCTTTATAAACAAAGGTTTGGTGTCGCCTGTTTTCCAGGTAGTGGTATTTATTAAATGCAAAATATCCTTCTTAATAAAATCAACTACAATCCTTAAAGAGTCAATGTTTGGCACACTGTTAAAATAAAGCGATCCGCGTAAAAAATGATGCGTACTATCCGTTAAATAAAATTGTACCGATGAGGCTGTGTTGCCCGCAATATCAAACACCAATCCATACACTTTAGCGCTGTCTCTTATTACAGGTATTTCTTCAAGCCCCGTAGCTTTTACCTGGTGTTTGTTTGCAAAATAATGTGAGTTCTCAAGGTTTCTTATTATATCCGTATCATGCTGCAGTAATTTATAACTTAAATAAATGGTAGCATTAAACTTCGGAAACTCTATGTTAAGCCAGCAAGGCTCTGCGCCTTTGTGCGGGTCGGGTGTTATTTTTGAGTAGGTTGGTATCTCAAATGTATAAGGGCAAATACTATCATATACTTTGTATTCTTTTTCCGGAAAATTAATTCTGAAATAACCCCGCGGTTTTGGCGAAAAAACTTCATCATCCTCATCACAACTTACAAAAGTAATTGTAGTAATAATGCTCAGCGCAAGAAAAATAGTTTTGTAATTTAACCTCATAACAATCACAAAAATAAATAACAGTTTGTATTATTTACTTTCTGTTTCTTTTTGTTTTAAATTAATTTTGTTAATAAGGCAGGCCGGCACTATCAAGGTTTTCTAAATTGCTGTTTGCATCAAAACCCTTAATATCATTGCTGGTACCATCTTTACGTTGCAGTATCACAAAGCTTTCGCAGTTTATTTCGGTAATTTGCCGTTTAATCCCTTCTTTATCGTTCCATTGGCGCGTTTGTATCTTTCCTTCAATATAAACCTGCATGCCTTTTTTTAATATTTTTTCTGCGCTTTCTGCCAGGGCCCGCCAAATAACAATATTGTGCCATTCGGTCTGTTCAACCCGGTTCCCATTCTTATCTTTATAAGCATCTGTTGTAGCCAGGCTAAAATGCGTGCGTGCAATATTCCCCTCCAGGTACTTTATTTCAGGGTCTTTTCCTAAATGTCCTACTAAAATCACTTTATTTACTCCTGCCATGTCTCTTTATTTTAAGTTTTACCAGGTAAAATTAAGCTTAACAATAGTCAAATCATAATCGTTTGGGCGTTCCCATTGTTTAAAACAAGAACAAAGTTTTCAACAATGGGCGGGCTTTTTGCTGCAAGTCCTCGGCGCGGTTTTCTTTCAAAAACCTTTGCCTGCGGGCTTTTCGCGTCAATCCCTAACGCAGCAGTAGATGTCGAATATTAAAAAAATGCTAAAAAATTGAAAATAAATTTTGCAAACAATAAAACTCTATCTATCTTTGCCCTCCGTTTTTTGAGGAAGGTTTTGGAGGAGGTTTGTAGTGTTGGATAAAAAAAGATTAAAAAAGATTAATTTTTTTGAAAAAAGATTTGGCGGATAGAAAAAGAGTTATTACTTTTGCACCCCCCAAAGGAAGGATAGAAGAAGCGGAAGGGTAGAGGGGGCTGAAGTTCATTAAGAAGATTTAAG
>JBGAGD010000008.1:0-231774 GCA_044226875.1 Bacteroidia bacterium | reverse complement strand
GGTTACTGAGCCAGTTGGGGTGCCATCCACACTAAAACTATACGCCGGGGTGCCCCCAGTTACTCCCGTTATACCTATCACACCGGTATTACCTACACATGCCGTTGGACTCGTAGTAAACGTAATATTGGTGGGGGGAGGAGTATTTACAAGATTAACAACTACCGTATAAGTACAGTTGTTAACGTCTTTAACCACTATTGAATAACTTCCTGCAGCCAGGTTAGTTAAAGGAGGCGTAGCCGAAAATGGCCCGTTGTTTACATTGTATTGAAAAGGACCTGTGCCACCGGTTACAGCTCCAAGTGCTATACTACCATTAGAGTTACCGCAGGCAGGATTAGTAAACGTGGTAGCTAAATTTGTTATACCGGGAGTATTACCCACGTTAACTACAGAAGATGTAATACAACCAAAATTATTGGTAAAGGCTATTGTATATGGCCCCGGAGCCAAATTTGCAGGTGTAAACGTTGCAATAGCCGATCCATTTAACGAAAAGCTTACAACAGACTGTCCGGCAGGAGTTGTATTATTAATGATAATGCTACCATTATTATTGCCACAAATTGCATTGTTTGGTATTAAAGTTAAACTCGGGTGAGGGTTAATAGTTATTACAGAAGTTGTTATTGCTGTACAACCACCATTGGTTACCGAGTGAAATACTGTATACGTTCCGGGAGCAGTAAAGCTTCCTGGGCCGTAATTAGCCGAACCACCTGCTGCCGGAGCACCGGCGGTAGGATTAAATGTATAACTATGAACTCCACCTGGAGTGGCGGCAACAAAACTATAACTATTACCATTTAAACATTGAGTAGGCGTAGGTACTGTAAACGCTGGGTTTTGAGGTGGAGGAACCGTAATAACGGCCTGAACCGTGGCTGTACAACCCGAGTTGTCAATATAATGAAGTACCGTATAGGTACCTGCTGCCGGAAACGTGACGACCGTACTCGTTGCAGTAGTAGTAAAACTGGCGGGTGGACTTGCACCAACAAAGGAATAGGTTTGAATTGCGGGTGGGCCATTACCCGTATTATTAAAAGTAAATACATTACAATTATTGCTACTGTTAAAGCTGGCATTTGGTAACGGCGCAAATTGAACGGTAACGATCTTTACAATTGGAGCGCATGATCCCGGAGGAGTCATTGTTAAAGTATAATTTCCACCTGTTGAAGTTTGAATGGTTTGATTTGTATTATTGGTTATACCTGATCCGGCGGGTCCATTCCAATTGTATGGCCCTAAACCAGTAGGTGCAGACATAGTAGCAGTGGTAATACCACATGAAACAACCGTAGCGGCCGAAGTACCGGCAGGGAAAAGTGAATTATTCACCGAAATGGTCATCGGTTTACAAATTGCATCAAAATAACAATATCCCTGATGCGCACCACCATTACAATCAGATACAGTTACTTCAATGGTGATACATGAACTGATATACGGTGTTAAATCTAATGATTTAACCACCCAATTGGTCCACGAAACACCACCGGTAAGCGTATACCCCGGAACACCACTGGCACAAGCAGCGCCTGATGGCGTTAAGCTAATGGCCGGGCATGCTAATGGAGTACCCGCACAATTCTTAAGTTTGATGGTTAAAGATGGCTGATCGCAACACGCGTGGCCCGAACCATCCCAAACACCTGCATAAGCAAACTGAAATAAAGCGTTTGAAGAAGTTACCGGAAATGTTTGTGATATCCTGGTACAAAGAGATCCCCAGTTGTTATCATTCATTTGTAAAACCTTTGTTCCGCCTAAAGGTGAGTTTGGTAATGTTCCCATCCACGGATCTGCCACAGGTGTAGCTCTAACCCAGCACTCAGGCGACCCTACGGTTGTACTTGCAATATTCACACAGGCTTGGCCAGCACCGCAACATGGGTTGTTCATACTTGAAACTACCCAGCCTGCTAAGGAGTTACCAACGATCTGCCCAACCGGACTTGCTTCAAAATCTTCATTCACACAAGGTGCCGCGTTTACAGCATTATTACCACCAATAGGTTTAAAATTACTTGTGTTAGGATCTATTACAAGTTTTGGGGGTTTAATAAGGTTGTATTTTGCATTGACATAATTTCTTTTTGCATTGTATAAAACCCAACGCAATTCTCTGCCCTCAAAACCATTGGTGGAAAACCCCTTAACAGCTTCTTCTTCATTAAATCCTGAAAGAGAATCTAACGAAAAAGTATACGCAAGCCTGGAACTATAATAGCTTTGGTCCTGTGCTTTAATAACAGAAACGTTAAAAGCAAACAGAAAGAACAGAATTGTAGCTTTTGTAAGTGAGGTAAAATTTTTCATAGGCATTCCATTTTTTGTTAAATTTAACAACATTAATTACACGGCAAAAATCGTTCACTCATTTAAATTGACCGTTCACTAAGTATTAAAGAATGGTTATTGTTTATAACCTGTTAATTGGCTGTTAATACGCTATTTAAGCTTATATAATCTTAAGATTGAAAAAAAGCTTAAAAAGCCCGTCGTTATTGACAATTAAGCCAATTTTATAGAAAAAGACGGAAAATTTAATGACATCTACCGAAAAATTATCGAAGAGTTTCTGAATTCACTTCTTAGGAACAAAAAAGCCAAATTGTTAATCAAAAGTTAATCGTTTTAGACTATTTGCCTAAAAAAATAGAAGAATGAATTTTTAGGTATATTTGACAAAAAAATAATATGTTATCAGCTAAAGTAAGTGCCGCTTTAAATAAGCAAATTGAAATGGAGGGTTCATCCTCACAATATTATCTTGCAATGGCAAGTTGGGCAGAAACACAAGGCCTGAACGGTGTATCGGCCTTTTTATATACACATACAGACGAAGAACGTATGCATATGTTAAAACTTTTGAAGTTTGTGAATGAGCGTGGCGGGCATGGCGTTGTTCCTGCATTAAAGCAGCCACCTGTTACTTTTAAATCGGTAAAATCTGTTTTTGAAGAGATCTTAAAACATGAAATGAAAGTAACCGCCGAAATAAACAACCTGGTTGAAATTACTTTAAAAGAAAAAGATTATACAACGCATAATTTTTTACAGTGGTATGTTAGCGAGCAGATAGAAGAAGAGGCTTTGGCAAGACAGATCGTTGACAAACTAAAACTGATAGGTGATGATAAAAGCGGTTTGTATTTTTTTGATCGTGACCTTGAAGCAATGGCTAAAGTAGAAGCGGCTAAAGAAGGGAAAACAGAGGGCAAATAAAGCTATTTTGTAACAAAGACAAAAACATCTTCATTATCTTTTTTCATTAAGTATTTTTCTCTTGCAAAAGTTTCTAAACTTTTTGTATTGGTTTGCAATTCGCTTAAATTGGTTTTGTTATTTTGGATCTCAGAAATGTAATACTCTTTTTCTTTTTGAAGTTTATTGCGTTTCTGGATCAGATCCATTTGTGTGAACACATCATTTTTATCAAAAAAAAGCAGCCAAACTATAATCCCAATTACAGTTAAAAAGTACTTATTCTTTATTATTTTAAATAAAAACATCTTAATTTAGTATTACCAAAGATAAAATAGAAACTCCCTTTAAATCAAAAATGAAAAAAAAGATTATCAATACCTGCCTGTTAGTTATTTTGGTTAGCTTATTTTCTTTCCGACCGGCATTTGATGATGGTTTTAAAACAGCGCAATTAAGCAACAAGCGTGTAAGAGTGGCTTATGACAAAAAATGGGTTAATTTGCAGGCGCAGCTCGAAGCTAAAAAGATAAATAAAGATAATTTTGAAGTTTATTTCAGAATATTTAAGCTTGAAAAAGAGTTTGAGCTCTGGGTAAAAAACAAGAACGATGTTAAATATACCCTACTAAAAACGATTTCTATCTGCGCCTCAAGCGGTGATCTTGGGCCAAAAAGAAAACAAGGCGATTACCAGGTACCTGAAGGCTTTTATGAAATTGCAACGTTTAATCCAAACAGCAGTTATCATTTGGCAATGAAAATAAATTACCCTAACCAAAGCGATAAGATAAAAAAAACAGCAACCGATCCGGGTGGCGATATTATGATACATGGCAATTGTGTTACCATTGGCTGCATTCCGCTTGAGGATGATCCTGTAGAGGAAGTATATGTTTTGGCCACCGAAGCAAAAAACAAAAAAAATAACCCGCAAATGGCTATTTATCCTTGCCGCTTTACCGAAAAAAACAACCTCATGCTTGCTAAAAATTACAGCGAGGAAAAAAATAAATTTTGGGAAACTTTAAAAAAGCCTTATGCCTGGTTTGATAAAAACAATACCTTACCAAAGATCGGCATCTCTAAAACCGGTGATTATATTTTAAACGATTAAGTATAAATGATTTTTTCTTTTATTAAAAAAAACGCACTTTTTCTTTTTTTTATTTTAATGTTGGTTGCCTGCAGTAAAGGCGGCGATGAGGAAATAGACGTTCCTGAAAATATATTGAATGAAGAAAGATTCACAAAACTGTTGGTTGATTTTGCTTTGGCAGAAAGTACCGTTAATCTTAATATTAAAAATATTTCATCAGATAAAACAGATTCTGTTTATGCATTTAACCCGCTTAAAGAAAATGGCGTAACAAAATCTGAATATGATTCGGCAATTGCATTTTATTCAAAACACCCGCTGCTTTATAAAAAAATATACGAAGATGTTTTAGTGGCTTTAAGCAAAATGCAGGTAAAAACCGATTCTGTTAAAGCTGGCCCAGCTGCAAAATAACAAACTTCTCACTTTTTCCGCCATTCAGATACAATATCAATTCCTGCCGGTTGTTGGTTTGATAATTTAACGGTACAGCATCGTAATTTGAATTGTGGTACACCAGTTTTTTTTCCAGTTTGCCCTCACTATTTACTATATACATAACCAGGTTGGCTCTCCACAAATTTGTTTCTTTTTTAAATTGATGAAAATTAAAACTATTTGGATCTTTTTTAAAATTTACGGCATTTTCGAGTACAACTACATTTAACTGATCGTTATAAATAAAAGGCATTGCCTTTGCAAGGCTTTTGAACCTTGTTCTTCCCTGGAAAGAATAGATCTTGCGCGGAATGATATTTTGCGAAGATATTTTCCCGTTCTCAAGATCGCTTTTCCAACTTATCAGTTCTTTATAGTAATATTCATCTACCCTTTCAGAAAGTTGGAACTCGTAATTATTTCTGCTAAAATTTTTAAAGTGTTTATATTCCTTTTCGCTGGCAGCATTATAATCAGAGCCATCGTAAAAGGTTAAGCTTTTTTTTATGGAAGTATCCAAAGGCGCGATCGTTTGATAAATTACTTCGGAAAGATCGTTGTTGAATTTTTGATTCAGGAAATATGTATTTATAATTTCGGTTGTATCCTGCTTTGCAAAATGCGCAATTACAGAAAGTTGTTGCTTAACGGCAATAAGCCTTATGCTGTTAAGTGCCGATAAATTGTTTAAAGCCAGGTCTCTTTTAACTGGAAAAGCCGAACTGTTTAAAAAAGCCATAACCCTTAGCGAATCAAAAAAAAGTACCGGTAGTAAGGCTTGTGTTCTGTTAACGTATTTTCTTTTATAAGAAGCCACGTGCGCTTTTACAAGCATATAAAATAGCTCTCCGTCCTCATTACACTCAAACGCGGTAGAAAAACCGGTAGCATCATTTTCTAACGGCAGCTTTTTTTTCCAGGTTATTTTTCTTTTTTCAATGTCAAATAAAATGGCTGTTTTTTTTACCGCAAATCTTCCAAAATTTTCGGTTGCAATAACTAAAATATTATCATTTTGTGTTTGTTTAAACTCAAACTCAATATCAGTAACATTCCTTTCTTTTTCGAGCAGCGCCAATTGTATAAAACCGCTTGCTTTGCCAAGCGTATCTATTATTTTTAAATAAATCTCTTTTTTTGAATTTAGTTCTTTTGTAAATACAAAATAGTTGTAATACCTGTGCTCAAAAAAAAGGTAATCGAGTTTTTCGTAATCAAACCAGCTGGCATTTAAACTATCTAATTTTAACGGTGTAAAAGCAATAATTTCGGCGCTTGGTTTTGCCCGTCTTTCAATAGTAATATCGTGCGCGGCTTTATTATACCTTAATAAAGAAAAATAATTAGCGTGGTTATTGATAATAGAAAGAGGCACGTTTTTTTTACGTGTCTCAAAATCTCTGCTGTAAACGGGTTGTGAAAAACAGGAAAAACAATAGCTCAAAAAAAAGATGATTATTGCTACCCTGGGCATTTTTATTCTACAGTAACGCTCTTTGCCAGATTTCTTGGCTGATCTACATTACAGCCACGCATAACAGCAATGTGGTACGATAATAGCTGTAAAGGGATAACAGAGATCAACGGTACCAAAAATTCATCCGTTTCCGGAATTTCGATCACGTAATCGGCCATATGTTTTACTTCGGTATCGCCGGAAGTTACAACCGCAATTATTTTTCCTTTGCGTGCTTTTACTTCCTGGATATTGCTTACTACTTTTTCGTAGTTTGCCCCTTTTGTGGCAATTACAAATACAGGCATTTCTTCATCAATTAAAGCTATTGGCCCGTGTTTCATTTCAGCAGCAGGGTAACCTTCGGCATGAATATATGAGATCTCTTTTAATTTTAATGCGCCTTCTAAGGCCACCGGAAAAGAAACCCCTCTGCCTAAATATAAAGCGTTGCCAGAATCTTTATGCATGAACGCTATCTCGCGCAGTTTATCATTTAATTTTAATACTTCCTCTATTTTTGATGGAATTGCTTCCATTTCGTAACATAACTGGCGATAACGGCTTTCGGATAATGTACCGCGAACCTTTGCCATATGCAGGGCCATAAGCGTTAGTACGGTAACCTGCGCAGTAAAGGCTTTTGTAGAGGCAACGCCAATTTCAGGGCCAGCGTGGGTATAACTACCGCCATGTGTTGCGCGGGCAATTGATGAACCAACAACATTACAAACTCCTAATACAGTTGCGCCTTTTGATTTTGCAAGTTCAATGGCCGCAAGCGTATCTGCTGTTTCGCCACTTTGCGAAATAGCAATTACAATATCATCCTGAAAAAGAATCGGGTTACGGTACCTAAACTCAGAGGCATATTCTACCTCAACGGGTACGCGTGCAAATTCTTCAAATAAATATTCGCCCACTAGGCCCGCATGCCAGGAAGTACCGCAAGCCACAAAAATAATGCGTTTGGCTTTTTCAAATTTCTTCTCATGGTCAACAATACCGCCCATTTTAATTTCGCCGGCATTTGCATTTAATCTGCCACGCATGCTATCTAAAACCGAACGCGGTTGTTCATATATCTCTTTTAACATAAAGTGATCGTAACCTCCTTTTTCGATCGATTCGATCTCCAATGTTAATTCCTGAACGTAAGGCGTAACTTCTTTATCTTTTAAATTTCGGATCTTTAAGTCCTGACCTCTCCTTAAAACGGCTACCTGCTCATCTTCCAGGTATACAACATTTTTTGTGTACTCAACAATTGGCGAAGCATCTGAAGCGATAAAAAAATCATCAGAGCCAATACCAATAACCATCGGACTTCCTTTTTTTGCCGCCACAATGGTATCAGGATCATTTTTATCGAGTACAACAATAGCATAGGCGCCTATAACCTGTTTTAACGCGGCTTGCACAGCATGGCCCAGTTTCATTTTTTCATGTGTCTGAATTTCTTCGATCAAATGAATAAGTACTTCGGTATCTGTTTGCGATAAAAATGTGTGACCGCGTTTTGTTAAACCTTCTTTAATGGCTGCGTAATTTTCGATGATCCCGTTATGGATCATAACAAGATCTTTTGTTTGCGAATAATGCGGATGTGAGTTAACATCGTTTGGCTCGCCGTGTGTGGCCCAGCGTGTGTGTCCAATACCAATATTACCAGATGTATCTTCGTTCTTTACAAAGGCCAACAGATCGCTTACCTTACCCTTACGCTTATATACATTTAAGGTTCCGGCTTTATTGATCATAGCAACGCCCGCGCTATCGTATCCACGATACTCTAAACGTTGTAAACCTTTTATTAAGATCGGGTAAGCTTCACGCTTGCCAATATATGCTACAATTCCACACATAGTTATTAATTCAAAAAGTTATTCTATCCTTTAAAAATACAAAATTTTAACCAATCATTTGTAAAAAACCTATTTCTTTTGCCGTTAAAAAGCGGTACTTGCCACGGGGCAGATCTTTTTTTGTAAGGCCGGCAAAAACCACCCTATCCAGTTTGATCACATCATAACCCAGGTGCTCGAACAAACGCCTTACAATGCGGTTGCGGCCGCTGTGGATCTCGATACCTATTTCTTTTTTTCCTTCGCCTACAAAGGCCAGGTCATCTGCTTTAACAAAGCCGTCCTCTAACTCTACCCCTTCTGTTATAGCTTTAAAATCGTCGGGTTTCAGCCCCTTGTTTAAACTAACGTGGTATATTTTTTTAATTCCGAATTTTGGGTGCGTTAATTTTGTAGTTATCTCTCCATCGTTTGTAAACAAAAGCAGGCCGGTGGTATTCCTGTCTAACCTGCCAACAGGGTAAACACGCTCTTTGCAGGCTCCTTTTATCAATTCCATTACAGTTTTGCGTTCCTGCGGATCGTCAACGGTGGTTATATAATCTTTTGGCTTGTTTAAAAGCAGGTACACTTTGCGTTCGCTTTTAACGGTTGCATCGCTATAGGTAACAACGTCGCCTTCTTTTATTTTGTATCCTAACTGATCGATCACTACGCCGTTTACCTTAACTACGCCACTTTGAATAAGCAGGTCTGCATCTCTCCGTGAGGCAATACCGGCATTAGAAAGGTATTTGTTTAAACGGGTAAGGCCATCTGCATTAGCGGTTTTTTTAATAAGATCGGGTTTTTTAAAGCTCTTTTTATCTGCGGTGTTTTTTGATGCGTTTGAAAATGTTCTTCCATCTTCAAACTCGTCGAACTTTACGCGCTTGGCTTTATCATTCTCTTCCATAAAGCTTCTTTTGCTTTTACGGTGAGGTTTTTCTTTATCCTTTTCGAATTTTGGTGAGTCGTTAAATTTTTTATCGAACTTTTTAAAAGCATGTTCTTTTTTTCCTTCGCCAAAATTTTTACGCGGCTTATCGCCAAACCTGAAATCTTTTTTAAACGGTTTTCTTTCTTCAGAACCGTCTATATCGCCTTTTGCTTTGAAATCGTATTTTGCTTTATTTTCGTTACCAAAATTTCTTTTTGGTTTATCGCTGTATTTTGAATTTTTATCGAATTCTTTCTTAAACGGTTTCTTTTCATCCGAATTTCCAAAACTTCTTTTTGGTTTGTCGTTATAGTCAGCATCTCCAAACTCTTTTTTGAATGGTTTTTTCCCTTTGTTTCCGTAATTGCTTTTGTAAGATCCTTTTTCTTCAGATCTTACAAAGTTCTTTTTTGGTTTTTCAGATCTGTCAGAAAATGATGATTCTTCCTTTCTTGCCCTATCGCTTTTTGATTTTTTACTAAAGGGTTTTGCTTTGCTTCCCAGGCCAGACCTGGTATTATTTGTTTTGCGCATGATGGCACAAATATACGCTACTTTATTGATGGATAAAAGGCTCCCTCTAAATGTTTTACATTAAGATTGTTATTAAACTGTAAAATCGAAACTATATCAAACCTGCATTCGGCCTCAATATTATTTGCAGTTAAATATTCGTGTGCCGCCTTTACCAAAAAGCCTTGTTTCTTTTTTGTAACAAACACTTCGGGATCGCCAAACTCGCTTGTACTGCGGGCTTTTACCTCAACAAACACTACTACGTTTAAGTAAGATGCTATAATATCAACCTCTAATTTCTGAAAACGCCAGTTTTGCTCAAGTATTACATAACCTTTATCTAAAAGATGTTTTTTGGCTATTTTTTCACCTTCAAGACCAAAATTATGTGAATTTTTGCTTTTCATTGCAATATTATCCCGAAAATACATATTTTAGTATTCTAAATTCTAAATTAAAAATGAAAAAAATTTTACTTGCTTTAGCGTTGTGTTTTGGAATAAGCCAAATTATTGCGCAAAATTTTAGTGGCAGCATTGAGTTTAAATACTCCACTCAAAAAGATACAACCACCAACATTTACTTAGTAAAAGATAAGTTAATTAAATTAGATCAATACGGTAAAAAATCGAACGCCATTGAAGGAAGTTTTATTTTTGACCTTAACACCAATAAAATTAAGTTTGTAAACCCAAAGCGTAAAGTATGGGGCGAGCATAAAAGCGAAACACCGCCTATTGTTAAAGGTGTTTGTAATGTTACAAAAGGTGGCACTAAAACTATTCAGGGTATTAAGTGTACAGAGTATACGGTAAAAAATACCGAAGAAAATACAAGCATTACCTATTGGGTGGCCGAAAACAAGTTTACTTTTTTTATGCCAATTATTAAATTGTGGAACAGGAAAGACAAACAAAGTGTTTACTTTAATCAAATTAAAGATCTGCCGGAAGGAAGTATGCCTTTATTAAGTGAAGAAAAACAACTTAGCGATGGTAAATTGCTTACCAAGCTGGAAGTGGTTAAGATCAATAAAACCGTACCGGATGATGCGAGTTTAGAAGTGCCCGCAAACTATAATAAATTTGACCAGTAAATAATTTTATTTGAATAAAATAAAGAAGGGGCTTAATGGCCCCTTTTTTGTTTTAATACCGTTGTTGATCTTGTTTTTAATAAACCCTCGCTCTTTTTCCCTTTTTTAAAGGGGGAGTATGTCAGTTTTCTTTGTTATCGTTTACACCAAAGATCATGTTTAAAATACCGGTGCAAAGCGATAAAATAAGGCTGAATAACAGTGCCCACCAAAAGCCATCTACATGAAAGCCTTTAACCAATTTTTCGGCAAAAATAATAATGAAGGCGTTTATGGCCAGCAAAAAAAGCCCCAATGTAAAAACCGTTATAGGAATTGTTAAGATGGTTAAAATAGGTTTTACGATGGTATTTAAAAATGCTAAAACTATTGCCACCAATAACGCCGTTAAATAATCATCAATAGTTACATGCGGTAAAATTTTAGCAACAATAAAAACTGCCAGCGCCGATACGATTATTTTTAAAATAAAATTGATGGTGTAAATATATAGTTTTTAGTTATCGAATAAAAAAACTCCCTGTTTCCCTTTTTGCAAAAGCAGAAGGGTGGCTTAAGTTTTTTGTTTTTTCTTTTTTGCGGCCGGAAACAAAATATTATTTAAGATCAACCTGTAACCCGGAGAGTTTGGGTGCAATGAAAGGTCGGTTGGCGGCTCTTCTACCCTGTGCTCATAATCCTCCGGATCGTGGCCGCTGTAGAATGTCCAGGTGCCTTTACCGATTTCGCCATGAATATAACGTGCCTCGCCAAAAGCTTTTGCTTCGCCCATTATCAGCACATTTTTTTTAATGAATTTTTTATCGAAAGCCACAGTTTGTCCCCAAAAACCCTGGATAGTGTTTGTATGATTCTGGCACAACATGGTTGGAACGGGATCCCACTTAGCTGAAAATTCAAACAACGTAAACAGATCTGTTTTTTGTGTCATGCCGTAATTCCTTCTTGTGATATAGGTATCTATGTTAGAATATTCGTACTCGTATGGGTTTGTTTTTAACTGGTAATTCTCAAATGCAAAATCTTTCGAAAAATCGAGCTTTGAGTTGGCGTTTTTATCCATCGGATCATGATCGAACATGCTTTCGCAAATATCAACCCCTTCAGCAGCCAGGGCAATATCATAACTATCGGTGGCGCTGCACATGGCAAATAAAAAGCCGCCGCTAAAAACAAAATCCTTTATTTTTTTTGCCGAGTTTAATTTCATTAACGATACTTTTGAGAAACCCAGCTTTTTTGCCAGTGCCTCATTCTCTTTTACATCGTTTTGATACCATGCTGCGTTTTGAAACTGTGCAAAGAACTTACCATACTGCCCGGTAAAATCTTCGTGATGCAAATGCAGCCAATCGTAATCTTTTAATTTATCGAGATAAATTTCTTCGTCGTAAACAATATCGTACGGAATTTCGGCATATTTTAAAACCAGCGTTACTGCATCATCCCAGGGTTGTTTACCTTTTGGCGAATATACGGCAATGCGCGGCGCTTTTTCAAGTTTGATCGCGTCCATATTCACTTCAGGATTAGCTATCTCTGCTAAAATAGAATTACTTTGTGCATCGGAAATGGTTTCGTAACTGATGCCACGGATAACACATTCGTTTGAAACAGGTTTTGCATTGGGGATCATAAAACTACCGCCACGATAATTTAAAAGCCAGTGGATCTCAAGCTCGCCTTTAAGCGCCCAATATGCCAAACCATATGCTTTAAGATGATTCTTTTGTTCATCATCCATCGGTATTAATATGTATGACGCAAAAGACCTGCTTCCCAAAAAAAGGATAAAAATTATAGTTGCAATTTTTTTCATTTTATGCATACTAATTTACACATAATTGAATGAATCAACCAGGCTACTTTAGGGAAAAAAAGTTAAATGATACGGTTCGAAAACCTGTTAAGCACCTGCGATAAGCTTATTTCTAAGCGCCGTTACTTTTTCATCAATGGTTTTGATGGTTTCAAGATTTTGTATGGTATTTGCCTCCGCAACTTCAAATGCATCGCGAATACCTTTAAGATCTGAAACAATGAATTTTGTTCCTTCGGCAAGGTTTGAGGCTTCCAACATAATGATAAGATTCTTTAAAGATTCATTCTGCTGGATAATTGTTGGGATGATCTTATCGCCGTTTGCGTTTTTGGCCATTTGGCAGGAAACATACATACCTTCAATCCAAGAGCCGGCAAGGATCACAGCCGATGTGGCGGGACGGTTATTTACTTTTAAGATCTCATCTGCCTTTTTAAAGGCGGCGGTAATGATCTCTAATGTTGAATCTTTATTTTCGCGGTTGGCTTCCATCCTATCAAACATGGTTTGATCGAAAGCGTTGTTTACACCAATATTTGCAGCCAACGAGTTAACACATTTTAAGAACACCATGCTCTCTTGTGTTTGATCAAAAGAATTGGCAATACTAAGATCAGAGCCATAAATACCAAGGTTAGCGGCTTTATAAAACTCTACCGTGTATTTTGAAACTGAATTTGGATCGTTTAAAAAATCGGGGTTGTATTCGATCTTATTATCATCAATTAATTTTAAGATCACTTTTCTATCGGGCATTGAATTAAATACGTTTTGTGCATTTAATTTTGTTTCCTGAACGGCCTGTTTCGTATTCTCGTCAATATCTATGTTCTCATCCATTTTTTCACCATTTTTACAAAAAGTAAGTGTGAAAACAGATGCTACTAAAATTATTTTATAACCAAACTTTATCATAATGTACCTGACAAATATAACAAAAAATTCTGCAATTATTTTTTTACTCCATTTTCGTACGTTATTCTATTGATTTCTTTTCCGTTTTTATCGTAAAATACCCAGGTACCGTGAGGAACACTTTGTACTTTTCCTTTTCTTCGATCGTTTATTATTTTATAATTACACTCGCTTTGCAGTTTGGTATTAGTATAGTATGAAAGGCTCTGGCCACTTAGTTTACCGTTTTTAAAGTGTTGTATGCGGTTAATGCCGCCTGTTTCATAATAATAGGTCCATTCGCCGTTCTGATGTCCTTTTCTATACTTTCCTTTTGTATCAACAAAGCTTCCTCTTTCAAACCATTGAATATAGTTCCCATGTTTTATACCGTTTATATACGAACAGGTTTCACGCGGTTGTCCATTTTCGTAAAAATAATCCCATTTTCCTGTTTTACTGCCTTTACTGTTATAGTTTCCTAAATAATTAGGTTTGCCGTTAGCATACCACCCCTTCCATTCGCCCACTAATATCGAACCTTTTGGGTTGCCATCACCTTTTACACCGGGCTGCAGCATTCCTTCATCTTTTTTAACCCCGTTATCCCACCAGCTTGTCCACAGCCCGTTTTCTTTTCCTAAAACATAGGGGCCTTCCTGCAGTTTTTTACCGTTTTCGAACCAGGTTGTCCACACACCGGTTTTTAAATTGTTATCATAATTACCCTGACGCCATTTTTCGCCGCCGCGGTAAAAATAATTCCAGGTTGACGTTTGCTTATCGTTTAAATAATATCCTTCGCTTTCTACTTTTCCGTTAGAGTAATAATAGGTCCATTTATCGTCGCGCAGGTCATCCTTTAATGTACCGGTCATTTCCAGTTTTCCATCTTCGGTATAAAATTTCCAAAAGCCATTTTTTTTATTGTTAGTGAAATTGCCTTCGCTTTTAATTTTGTGATTGGCAAAATAGGATGAATAATAACCGTTTAACGCCCCATCGGCATAAGTTGCTTCGTAATCAAGCTCTCCGTTTGCGTGAAAAGTGCGCCAAACGCCATCCTGCAAGCCAGCCTTGTAAAAGCCCATGGCTCTTATAACACCGTTATCGTAATTGGCAGTAATGCTTCCATTGCCATTTGTAACAAGCTGGCGACCTTTAGTATCCCACAGGTCGTTTAAATAAAGGATGCTGTCTTTATATTCTTTTACAAATTTTTGTTGCCCGTTCTCATAGTATTCTTCCCAGCGCCCGCAGGGCTTACCGTTGCAAAAGTTTTGGGCGGCTAATAATTTTCCTGTTTTAGAATAGGTTTCTACTTTACCATTGCGTTTATCTTTCTCAAAAGTGCCTTTACTTTCGAGTTGCCCGTTATCAAAATAATAGGTCCATTCGCCTTCTTTTTTTCCTTTTTCAAAAGGTTCGCGGCTTTTTACTTTGCCATTTTCGTAGAAAGAGGTCCAGATGCTATCTCCGGCATTATCTACAAACCTGGTAAGTTGAGAGATCTTGCCCGATTTAAAATAGTACACATTGGTGCCGTTTTTTTGGCCTTTGTTAAAGCGTTCTACTGCTTTTTTAGTGCCATCTTCATAATAAAAGGTCCATACGCTGTCTTCTTTCCCTAAAAAAACGCTTTGTTTGCCCGCATAATAATATCCTTTACAAAGCACGTTGCCGCTTTTGTAGTATTCAAAATATGCGCCATAAGGCACGCCTTTGTAATAATCTGTTTCTGATTTTAATTGAGTTTCTTTAGCATCGTAATACTCTTTTTTTGTTTGAGAGATAACCGTTAGGCTAAAGGCAAAAAGAAAGATGGTGGTTAAAAATCGCATTATGTAAATTTACGTGCCATAACGCTAAATAACGGGGTTAGTTACAGGTTTTGTAAACAATATTACTTTGAAAAGTTATGCTTTTGATCAATTTGCATAGTATACGCCATTTTGGAAAATAAATTGTGTTGCTGTGTAATATGCTTTTATGCCCTGGGCAATTTGCTGATTGCTTTTGTTTAACAACGGCAGTTTTTGTTCGTTGCTAACATACATATTTTGGTTATAAAGTAATTTGCTTAGGGTTTTATTAATAATATCGTACTTATAAATTACCGAATCGGTAACCTGGTAAATACTGTTGTTGTAATTTCTGTAATACGTTTGCTTTTTTTCTTTTGCAACAAGGCCCTGGCCTATCAAATGGCTTTTATCTTTATATTTTGTTTTGCTTAAAATATATTCGGCAATATCTGCATGAGAACAGGTAGCTGTATTTTTAATATTCTTATTCTTATGGTCTAGTACTAATAAAGGCACATGAAAAAGCTTGGAGTCTCCATCGTTTGGCGAATAAAGTTCGCCATGATCGCCGGTAACTATTATAAGGGATCTTTGAAATTGCCCGTTGGTTTTTAGTTTTTCAATAAATTTTCCCAAGGCCTGATCTGAATATAGAAATGTTTTTTCGGCGGGTGAAAGATCATTATAGTTAGTATTTAGCTTAAAATCTTCAGGAAGCTGAAAAGGCTCGTGGTTAGACATAGATAATAAACAAAATAAATTATTGCCTTTTGTCTCTGCTATATATCTTTCAGAAAAATCAAAAAATGATTCGTCATCTATGCCCCACTCGTTCTTAAATTTAAAACTGTTTATGTTTGTTTTATCTCTGATCTCAGTATTGTTTTCGGCATTTATAAGCAAACGCATATCATCATAATCGGCCTTTCCTGCATGCAGAAAATGCATTTTGTATTTGTTTTTTGCAAGCAAATTCGCAAGGCCATTAAACGGCAGTTTTAATTTATTTTCGCGAAATAAATTGTATTGCAAAATATGTGGAAAGCCAAATAAGATGGATGATATGGCGTACTGTGTTCTTGGCCCGCAGGAAAAACATTTTGTATACAGCGTACCTTCTTTACATAATGTATCAAAATAAGGGCTTAAATTTTTTTCGCCATTCAGGGCGCCGATTCTGTTAGCGCCAAAACTTTCCATAACAATTAAAATAATTGAATTATAAGCCGAATCTGAATAGTTAACATCCCTTACCAAAAAATTATTTTTTGCAATGGGATAATTTAATTGTTGCTTAAAGTTTTTTAGTGCAAGGTCTGTATCCATTATATATTTTTCTGAAGAATACATGAACGATGTAGCCCAAAAAAAATAAGGATTAATGGCCAGCTGCTTTGCCTCTTTTGAGATCTTTAGCTGGTCGGAATAATAATTAAGCGGATAAGGCAGGTACATAAGTGAAGCTGAAAACAAACCAACAAAAACAATTATCTTTTCTTTAAGAAGAAGTGGTAACTGTGGAGTAATTTTCTTTCTGTTCTTTATTGCCAGGTACAAAAACGCCAGGGTAAATGCAGCAAAAAAAACGATGAGTTTTAGATCGCTTAATTTTGTGGCAATATCGCTTATCTTAAATAAATTAAAAGAATTTAAACTTGCGCGGGTGCTGGTGTATCTTATTGAAAAGATATCAAAGGCATTTAACATTACCCAAATTACCAGGGCCAGTATATAAAGGAAAGCAGAAGCCTTTTCTTTAATTAAAGTTCTGAGTAAAAAAAAGAGTATAAACAGGCAGCTTAAAAAACTGATATCAAAAATAAGGCCGGTAAGCAATGATACAATGATATCTGAAAAATGAAAGGAGAACTTAAAACAAATAGCGTATAAACAAAGGCGCTGAATGAGCCCGAGCAAAAGTAGTATGCCCAGAGTTTTTAAGATCTTTAACACGTTTGCTCTTGCAATTAAATTAAGTAGGCTTAACTATAAAACTCTAATCGTTCAGTTTCAAAACAGCCATAAAGGCACTTTGCGGGATCTCAACATTACCAACAGCCTTCATACGTTTTTTACCTTCTTTTTGTTTTTCGAGTAATTTACGCTTACGGCTAATATCGCCCCCGTAACATTTTGCGGTCACATCTTTACGCATCGCACTAATTGTTTCGCGTGAAATGATCTTAGCGCCAATTGCGGCTTGTATCGGAATTTCGAATTGTTGTTTTGGAATAAGCTCTTTTAATTTTTCGCAGATCTTTTTACCAAACTGGTAAGAGTTGCTTCTGTGAATAAGACATGATAAAGCATCTACAGGTTCGCCTTTTAAAAGTATATCTAATTTAACGAGATCAGAATCGCGCATACCAATAGGATGATAGTCGAATGATGCATACCCTTTTGAGATAGATTTTAAACGATCGAAAAAATCGAACACCACTTCACCTAAAGGCATTTCAAATATCAATTCAACGCGATCGGCAGTTAAATAATTTTGAGTAACTATTTGCCCGCGTTTTTCTATGCACAAACTCATTACAGGCCCAATAAATTCTGATTTAGTAATGATGTTTGCTTTAATGTAAGGCTCTTCTATATATTCTATACGTCCCGGATCGGGCAGGTCGCTTGGATTATTTACGGTAACAACTTCGCCATTTGTTTTGTAGGCAATGTACGAAACGTTAGGAACTGTTGTAATAACCGTCATGCCAAATTCACGCTCTAAACGTTCCTGAACAATTTCCATATGCAGCATTCCCAAAAAGCCGCAACGAAATCCAAAACCCAATGCCAGCGATGATTCAGGCTCCCAGGTTAATGAGGCATCGTTAAGCTGGAGTTTTTCCATACTGTAACGCAGCTCTTCAAAATCCTCAGTATCTACCGGATAAATTCCGGCAAACACCATTGGTTTTACTTCCTCAAACCCTTTAATACCTTCGGCACAAGGACGATCAAAATGCGTAATGGTATCGCCCACTTTTACTTCCTTGGCACTTTTAATACCCGAAATAATGTAACCTACATCGCCAGTACGCAGTTCATTGCGGGGCTCCGGCTTTAAGCGTAATACGCCTATCTCATCGGCATTATAAATAGAACCCGTGTTTACAAATTTTACTTTATCGCCTTTTTTAACTACACCGTTCTCAATTTTAAAATAAGCAATAATGCCGCGGAAAGAATTGAACACAGAGTCAAAGATCAATGCCTGCAAAGGCGCTTCAGGGTCTCCTACCGGTGGTTTCACGCGCTCAATAATTGCGGCAAGAATCTGTTCAATACCCATACCGGTTTTTCCGCTTGCCGGAATTATATCATCACGATCGCAGCCAATAAGTTCAACGATCTGGTCTTTTACCAATTCTGGTTCTGCACTTGGCAGGTCCATTTTGTTCAGGATAGGAATGATAGTAAGATCATGTTCTAAGGCTAAATATAAATTTGAAATAGTTTGCGCCTGTATGCCCTGCGCTGCGTCTACTATCAATAGTGCGCCTTCGCAGGCGGCAATAGAGCGCGATACCTCGTAACTAAAATCAACGTGACCCGGTGTATCAATTAAATTTAAAACAAATTTTTCGCCTTTGTAGGGATAATCCATTTGTATGGCATGGCTCTTAATGGTAATACCGCGCTCTTTTTCAAGGTCCATATCATCTAACACCTGCGCCTGCATATCACGCTGGCTAACGGTTCCGGTATACTCCAATAAACGATCTGCTAAAGTGCTTTTGCCATGATCAATGTGGGCAATAATACAAAAGTTACGAATGTTCTTCATTTTCTAAAACGTCTTCTCTCTCTAAATTAATTTAGTGGCAAATATACGAAAATTTGCCTTTTATACTGCGTTTTTATTGGTATTATAAGAATTTGGCGCTACTTTCGGAATACCAATGAAAACAACTGTTTTATCCGTTTTATTGTTTTTATCTGCCACTGTATTGCCACAGGATAAAAATTTTAAGTCTATCATGCAGCGACAAAGCGAATATTATGGCAGCTTAAAACTTAGTACCGACGCTCAATTTGACAGCTTAAGAAAGGCCGAGAACAACGGACCAGAAACATTAAACCAGAAACTTCAAACTACAACCACTTCTACCTGTGTATTAAATAAAAGGGTCTTTGGCTGGCACCCTTATTGGGTAGGATCAACATACACGGCTTATCAATGGAACCTCTTAAGCGATCTTTGTTATTTTAGTTATGATGCATCGCCTTCAACCGGCAATAATACCAATACTTCTTTTGCCTGGAGCACGGCAAGCGTTGTTACGGTTGCAAAAGCGAATGGCACAAAAATTCATATCTGCGCCACCATGTTTAGTGGCCACTCTACTTTTTGGGCAAGCAGCACTGCGCAAACCACATTTATAAATAATATTGTATCGCTTTTAAATGCAAGGGGCGGAGATGGCGTAAATATTGACTTTGAGGGCATGGGTTCTTCAGATAAGGTTCCTTTTACCACATTTATGAGTAATTTAAATGCGGCTTTAAATACGGCTAATCCCAATTACAAATTATCGGTTTGCCTGTATGCGGTAGATTGGAGCGGCACTTTTGATATGCCTGTATTAAATAATGTGGTGGATTATTTTACGATAATGGGTTATGATTACTATTATGGAGGAAGCGGAACCGCAGGCCCGTCGTCGCCTTTATATAATTACCAGACATCTTATAATTACACCATTGCAAAATCTGTTACCACTTATATAAAAGCAGGCGCAAGCCCGGCAAAAGTATTATTAGGTTTACCTTACTACGGTGAAGAATGGGAGGTTACAGCCAATACCACACCCGCTGCTACAACCGGTAATTTTAATTCGTCGCGCACTTTGAGTTATCTTTTAAATAATCCTGCAACATACAGTGCAGCTAATAAACATTGGGAAGGAACCTGCTACAGCCCTTATTACGCCTACCAGAGCTCAAGTATGTGGCGCCAGTGTTTTATTGATGATGTGTATAGCCTGGGAAGGAAATACGATATGGTGATTGAACGGGGCCTGGGTGGTATTGGCATTTGGGCATTAGGTTATGATGCCGGTACAACCAGCTACTGGACGTTGCTACAGAACAAATTCAGTAACTGTGCGCCAATTGTTTGTAACGACAGTATTTTTGATATGGGGGGCCCAATGCGCAATTATTATGATAACGAAAGTTATGCCTTTTCGTTATCGGCCCCTACCGGCAGCCTGGTTAAATTACAATTTAAAAGCTTTGGAACAGAACAAGGATACGACAGTTTATTCTTATATAACGGTTCCAGCGTTGCCGCGCCTTTAATCGGAAGTTATACCGGAACAAATTCGCCCGGTACAATTACCTCTACAGGACAAGCACTAACATTACGTTTTAAAAGCGATGGCGCTACTAATACTTTTGGTTTTAAAGCCATCAGATCCTGCACACCTCAAACAGTTGTTACAGGTTTAACCAGTTATGATAATACTTCAGATCTTGTGATTTATCCAAACCCAACTGCCGGTAAATTGTTTTTTGATTCGGCTAACATAAGCTCGATTCAGCTTTATGATGCGCAGGGAAAACTGATCTTAACTAAAGAACTTTCGCTTGAAAACGAATCTTCACTTGACCTAACTACTTTAAATATAAATAAAGGTTTATTTATTGTTCGTGTTCAACAAACGAATAACGAAGTCCTCTTTCAAAAAATAATTTACACAGATTAAAGCGATCCCGAAAATTAATTCAGGATCACTTTTTTAGTTACGCTTTCGCCGTTTTTAGTGATTGTAACAAAATAAATACCGCGTGTTACGTTTGAGGTATTAAATTCTATTTTATCATTCTTTTTGCTTTGAGGAATAATAACTGTTTGCCCAATTACATTGGTAACGTTAATTTGTGCTCCATCAATGTCTGTTCCCTCTAATGTAAATTTGTTGTTTGCCGGATTTGGATATAAATTTAAATGCGCGTCCAGTTCGTTTTTCCTAACCGATAGCGGCTGATCGGTTGTAAAATTATACTCAAATCCCCCTCCAAAATCGGGTTGAAATGTTTTAATGATATTGGTGTTAGAATTATCTATTAGCACAATATAGCCGGTGCCCTGCGAAGTATTTGCCCACCACGAGATACCATCATTACCGGTATCAGTAAAAACCAACTTATAACAACCATTCAAAAAATAGGGGTCGTTGTAAACCGTATTTGAAGCTGAAAAATTACTTTGGCCAACAATATTTCCCTGGTCATCATACAATGTATAATTATTTTGATAATAGAAGTTATTTGTTTTTACCTCTATAGAGAAAGCGCCAGGTACCCACTCTGGTACATTAAATGGCGAGATATAAATGTTGTTGAAGAAATAATCATCAACAACACCATTTGCTTTTTTTAATTCTACTTTAAATTTATTGTTATTGGGCTGTATACCCGATTGCCACAATGCATTTACAGGTAAAGAAATTGTAACTGTATCCATAAAGGCTAAAGAACCATTCCAGGTATAGGTTTGCTTAACAGTAGCATTATTTACCCAGTATTCAATATCAAGGCTTGATAGTGTTGTTGCGCCGGTGTTTCTTACCAATATAGATGGGTTATTACATATTGGGTTTTTTCTTGAATAAAAAACTTTATCTGTTGGTGCCATTACTTCAAGAATGGCCGCATCCAGGTTATGGTTAGGGCCGCCATATGTTATTAATTGATTAGCTACAATATATCTATAGTCGCCCGTTGGTATTGCCGGGTTTGAAATATGATAATCCAGCGTAACGGTTGACCCCGGCGTAACATAAGGTGTAATATCCATTTCGGTTAACAGCGAGCTTAGGCCCGGGCACCAGCCCTGCCTGTCGTAGATCCATGTGCCCCCTTGCGGGAAAACAGGGTTAAATGAACATTTGATCGTGTTTTGCCAATCGTATTCGTTTGCGCCACCATTTACATTTATATAGTGATGAATAGCGCCACCGTTTTGTTTAAATTCGCCTTGAGCCCCGTGCCCGGTAATGGTTGAACGCATTTTGAATTTTTGCCCGGTACTAAGCATTGGCACATTTAACACATTAAAGCGCGAATTATTAAGTATGTTGGCAATAGGTACGCTGCCATACATGGCGCCGCCCTGCCAAAGCTGGTTGTATTCCAAAACATTGCGTGGAGGTGTTCCAACAATAAATATAAAGTCAACATCCATTTGTTCCTGGTATTCGCCACCTAATGTCATTACAAGACGTTTGGTGTTTTTTAAGAGTGGTGTAAAATCTGTTATATCATAATACCATGTTTTACCGTTAGGCCCAAGATCAAGGCCGATACCGTAAGGCGTAACAAACGACATGATCTCGTTATAAAAAGGATAACGGTTGTAGTATGGCAGATTGGTGATATTGATTGTACCTGTTGGCGTAACGGCAAGCGTTGATGTTAGTGTTCCTGTATCACCATCATAAATTTTTATTGGTGAAGCAGAGTATAAATTTGTTGTAGATACCAGATTAACTGCATCATTTATTACGGGCATTACTGTGGCATTTGAAGTAACCGAATATTGTTGAACCACATTTGGGTTACGCGCCACAGAATCTTTTGTAATTACAGTTGCTGTTGTTAACGCATATGTACCTTTTAAGAATACAATGTTAGGGCGCAGGTTGGTAGCTGTAAACATCCTGTTCAGATTATAGCCGCGGTCATAGGTCCATTGCAGGTTAACACCGGTGGATGTTAAACTGTTCTTTACGTCTGTAATATTTAAGCCTGTGCCTTCATCTAATTTATAATAGGCCAATAAGTTTGAATAAAAAGGATGCGTGTTGTTGATCGGTTTGTTCATCCAGTTTTGTACATCTGTTATGCCCAATTCTTTATTCCAGATAGTTAATTCATTCACCCTTCCTTTGTAATTGTTAAGCAGGTTTTGATCTTTACCTAAAATTAAATTTAAAATAGTGATGGGTTTTGTTTTACCAGTGATGGTTGCCCATAATGCCCCATTAAAATAAATATTCATATTACCGGTGGTTGCATTTTTAGTGAAGGCCCAATGGTTCCACTGGCCGCCTTGCTCTGCAGCAACAGATAATTTGCTAAGCCTGTCAAAATTACCGCTGGTAAAACCGCAATCAAAATAAACGTTGTTGTCTCCCCATGGCAATTGTAAACTGAATTGCCTGTTGTTGGGGTTACTGTCGTATCCATACATAAAGTTGGTAGATGTTGGCATTTGCGAAGCATTACCAAAGGCCCAAAACGTAACCGACATTTCATTATTAATGGCCGATAGTAAAGAAGTATTTAAATAACAATGGCCTAAAGCTGAAAGATCGAGCGCGTAATTATTTTTAGCATAAAGCGCCATGTTAGCAGCGGTGGTAACGCCGTTAAAAACAATTGGGTTGGTAGGCACAGTGTTGGTAAAAGAAAAATCTATTAACACATTGCTTGTGCCATTCCACACAAATGGCGTATAAAATTGCAACCTGTTACTACCATTAACGAACGTATAATTTTGATTGAATACATTGGTAAAACCCGTAGTAATGATCGTGCCCGAGCTTAAAGAAGTAGCGCTGCTGTGTTGAATGCCCACTTTAAAAAAGTTAACACCGCCGCCTGTATTGGCAACGTTTAGCAGTATGCCGTCTATATTGCCGGCAACAAAACCTGCAGCCGTTAATTCAGCTGCCGTATAAAGGATCTGCGAGCGGCCCGAACGTTCATTAGCCTTTAGGAAATTTGGAACAGATAAAGCCCCGGCGCCCACTGTATATTGATTTTCAGAAACAATATTGCTAAGTGTAAGTGTAGTTTGACTATAATTATAATAATCATAAACGGGTTGCGTCACATAGGGAAACGTTGTGCCAGTAAAATTAGAGATTATATGGCTTGGAGTTGTATTAAGGTCGTTATCGATCTTGGTTGAATCAACTATATAAGTGTTACAGGAATAATCCCACTGGCCACAGCCCTGGTTGGGCAATGCCGATGTAGAGATCATAGCGTTTTTGCAACGCATGTTATATTTTAAAAGTATTTTTTCGTACGTAAGGTTACTGGGCGGAAAAGTGATCGAGGTATCCCTTGTTGTACTCCCATACTTAAAGGCTTTAATAATAATTGTATCGCCTGGTAATTGCGCATACGTATTTAATGCGAACAAAAATAAAACTGTTTGAAGGATAAATTTTTTCATTCTGATATGTATTTAAATGCTTTTAGATTTTTGTAACGCTAAGATAATGAATATTTTAATATCCTACTGTTTTTTTGCTGAAATGTATTCTTTTAGTGATAAAATAGCGGGATAAATCAAAAAAATTAACACAAAAGCCCGCTAATGGCTAATGCTTGTTTATTACCCGGACTTTCATCTTCATAAACATCCCTTCTTAAAGATCCTGAAAAAATGGTTCTTTGCCCATCTTTTTTGCAAAGCACATATCGTATTACAAAAAGATCTAAATTATTTTCTCTCCAGGTCTATCTTCTCGTCATCCTGTTTATACGGCAGGTATGTAAAAATAAACTGGAACATCTCTTCGGTGGTTTTCATGCTCTCAACCCCATTACCCTGAGTAATAGTGCGTGGCGGCGAAAAAGGATTGTTTGGGTTCTTTTTGGTATTGTCAAACGTACCATACACAAAGATCGTGCTTCCACTTTCTAATTTTACCGGATGTTTGAATGTGTAATAATACTGCCATCTAAAATCCCATTTGTTTATTTTAATTAAAGGTATGGTATCTCCATTTGGTTTAATGGCAAAGGCCCAAAATGTTTTGCCAATTAAATGCATATGCGGATTTACCGATAAAACAGAAATTGGCTGCCCTAAGGTTTTTTGTGTGCGAAAGGTTTTTATTTCGTTTGGCGGGATAATAAATTCAGGTTCGATGTTTGAGATACCCAAAGTGCCAAGTTGCGTTTCTGTTACCGGTCGTTCAATTTTTGTTTTACGATAAAATACATTTATATAACTACTGTCTAAAACATCTTTGTTGCTTGGCCCATAATGAATATTGTTGAGCAAAAAAGCGCCGTTCTTTTTAAATCTGTATCCGCCAATTTCTTTTGGATAAGAAGGTGGTATGAACCCTGGCAAATAATAAACCACGTTTGGTGTTAATGTTGGAAACTGCGGCTGCATTTTATCAATATACGGTATATGCATTTTTGCGTATGCGTCCATTAACTGCGCGCGGTTATCTTCGTGAATAGATGCGCCGCTCAAATAATTAAACTGCCGGTTGTTATCGTAACTTACTAAATGCCCGTTAACATGATGGATCAGTTTTCGCTGGTTCGGTACAAATTCAACAAAATCGATCAATGTATCTTTTTCAATTTCGTAGGGGTATTTCATAATTAAAAAAGCATCCGTTCCGTTTCCTTTTACGGCATAAGGTTTTTGGGCTTTAATAACAAGGTCGGGTTTTCCAAAAAAAGATCCGGTATAAAACAGTGGCGCTTTTGGTTCGTTCAAACTATCACCGCGCAAACAATTATTATCTGCCCAAATTTTTAATAATTCAATTTCTGTTTTGCTTAAAACGCGTTCGCCAATAAAGTGCGAGTACCCGGCATCAGCTGGCCACGGGGGCATATAGCCTGTTTGGGTTACAAATTTTATAAGCTTTGCTTTTTTTACAGCATCGGCATAACTCACTAAATTAAACGGCCCGCTTTCGCCGGGGCGGTGGCAGGGTGTGCAATTCTTGTATACAATTGATGCAATGTTATTACTCCAGGTAATTTCTTTTCCGTTAAGGTTTATTTCTTCAGCTTTTGGAGATGGGGCACATGAGAAAAGGAACACAGAGAAAATAAAAAACAATGAAGCACAAAAAAGAATCTTTGTGTGTCTCTTTTTCTTTTTGTTTCTCCGGTAAGCGTTCAAATCAGTAATTATAATATGGTGCTATCATTAAATACACAATTACACCGGTTACTGTAACATATAACCAAATCGGGTAGCTAAAGCGTGTAAGCTTTTTGTGCTTTTCGCGCTGATCGGTTAGCCCGTAATAAAACGAAAGCAGTATCATTGGTAAAACGGCAACTGCTAAAAAAATATGCGTTAATAAAATAATAAGGTATAACGGCTTAATACCACTAACCATGGTGCTTTCGGCGGCGCTCATAATACCATCATGATCAATGTCGCCATATTTTGTATCGGGAATAAAATAATGTGCCGTTACGTAACTTATTAAAAACAGTGTGCTGAATAAAAAGGCAGTAAGGTTTAATTTTTTGTGCAATGCTATGTTTCTTTTTTTAATAGCAAGAAACGAGGCAATTAAAAGTATGGTACAGCTGCCATTTAAAAAGGCATTTACCATGGGCAATTTATAGATAAAGGCAGGAAAAGTATCCGGGTGCGGGATCCACTTCTGATTTAAGATAACTACCAACCCGCAAACAGCTATGGTTGTTATATAAATTGTAAGCTTAACTCCTTTTTCGCTGTAAGTATTAAGTGTAGCCATTTTTAAAATTTTTGTAAAGGTACTTGTAAATCGAATACTAAAAAATAATTATGCAACAAAAATCTAAATGTTTTAGTAGTGTAATATGCTCTAGCTATGAAGTATTTTTGTTTTGCCACTAAAACCTTTTAACTTTGTTAAGGCTTATTGCAGAAAAGGCCTTTATCCTGACACAAAAATGAAATACATTTTAACTCTTATTTTGTTGATTGCTTTTAGCTATACCAAAGCGCAACAAAACAAAAACAAAAATTACAAGAAGTATCCCTATTGGATAGAAATGATCAAAGATCCTAATGTAAATTATTTTGAAGCTATTGATGCCTACGAAACCTTTTGGAAAAACAAACACAAACCGTTGGAGGAAGATGATGTAATTGGCCAGACAAAAGGCGAGGCCAGTAAGGAAGAGAAAATGGAAAGCCGCCGCGAGATAAGAGAAAAGCGTAAAGAAAAAGAACTGTTTAAAAAATACGGGCTCGAATGCAAAAAATTTGAACACTGGAAACTGCAGGTAAAACCTTATGTGCAGCCGGATGGACACATCCTTAGTAAAGACGAACAATTAAAACTGTGGGAGCAAAAATAATGAGAAAGTTATTACAATTTACCTTGTTTTTATTTGCCTGCGGTTCAGCTCTGGCACAACCGGGCACGTTATGGTCGCCAACCGGCCCTATAAATTTTCCAATTAATGCAAGCGGACAAATAAACGGCATTGGCCGTACTACTCAAATTAAATTCGATCCCATCAATGTAAACAGGATATATGTGACCACCGCCTCGGGTGGTGTTTGGAGAAGTAATGACACGGGTGCAACGTGGAGCCATCTTGGAACCGATGCTTTAGCTAAGATGAGTTGCGCATCTATTTGTATGGATTATACCAACCCTAATATCTTATATTTAGGCAGCGGCGACCCAAATTATTATTCAACCGATTATGGTGTTTGGAAAAGTACAAATGGCGGTACCAACTGGGCCCTCTCGAATACCGGAATGGGCAACCGCCTGGTGGTTGAGATCTTAATGGATCCTTCGAGCACGCAGAATCTAATTGCTGCAACCGAAAACGGTATCTATAAATCTACAACAGCCGGTACCAGCTGGACCCAGGTAAAAACAGGGGGCGATTTTAAAGCCATGGTTTTAAAACCAAATAGCCTGGATACTGTTTACGCTGTAACCTCTTCTGAATTTTGGCGCTCTGTAGATTTTGGAAATACCTGGCAGCAAATTACAAATGGTGTTACTGTTCCATCGAGTAATGGCCAGGGCATGCGCCTTGCGGTAAGTAAAGCCAATCCTGCGGTAGTTTACATTTCGATGATCGCCAATGAAGGCCTTACCCTAAAATCAACCAATTTTGGAACCAGTTTTACAACGGTATATAATAACCCGGCGCAAAGCCTTGTTGGCTATGATGCTACAACGCCCGGCCAGGGAGATTACAACTTTGGCATGACGGCGGATATAAACAATGCTAACGTAGTGTACATTGCCGCACATTGTGTTTGGAAAAGCACTAATGGTGGTGTGGCCTGGACCAAATTAACCAACTGGTATGATAAATGCCATACAGATATGCATGGTATCAAACAACATCCGGTTTATACAAATATGTTGTTTGATGTGAATGATGGTGGTGTTTTTTTAAGCAGGAATGGCGGTGTTAATTGGGAACAAAGATCAAACGGCCTGGGCGCTACAGAGATCTATCACGCGGCTCAAAGTAAATTGCAACGTAACCTTGTAAGCATTGGCACACAGGATAACGGCGAATTGTTTTTATCGGGTAACACCTGGTTTACCAACCGCGGTGGCGATTGGGGAAGCAAAATGTTATTCTCTTACAATAGCGGCAATACTGTTTATTATTACGAGAATGGCAACCGGAGGCCGGTTAATGGCTCTGAAACAAGTTACAATTTACCTTTTACTGCAAGTAACAATGTTAATTTAGAGTTCAATAAAAAAATACCGAACAAAGCCTTTTGTGCTTTACAAAACATTTATTTATCCCAAAATGTAACGGCGGCCACTCCAACCTGGGTGCAAATAGGAACGCCAAGCAGCACACTTGTTGCATTACATTCTTCTGTTGCCGACTCATCTGCCTTATACGCATTTACTAAAACCAATTTATTATACCGCTGCGATAACGTTTTTGCGGCCACTCCAACTTTTACATCATTTACTGCGCCCGGGCCAACAAATAATTACGCCTTCATCACAACTATCTCAACAAACAGCAATGTTGTTGTTGTTTCGTGCGGAACTACTATTTACCGCTCTGCCAATAAAGGACAAACCTTTACCAATTATAATACCGGCATAACCGGCGGCTTAAATATCATAGGCCTGTATCATGATGAATTCAGTAATGATGAAAGCGTTTATGCCTGCACAGCAAAAAAAGTGTACTATCGCAATTCAAGCATGAGCTCGTGGCAAAATATCACTTATAACTTACCAACTATTGCCGATATGAATGAATTTATGTTCTTCAACTCAGGCACAGCATCATCTGCATTACGTGTTGGCTATTATGGCCGCGGTGTTTGGGAGTTGCCAATTAATACCTCTTTACCACCCGCACCAAATTTTACGGTAGATAAACAAATTATTTGCCCGAATGCAACAGTTAATTTTTCTGATCTTAGTTATGGCAATCCATCTTCGTGGCAATGGACCTTTACGGGGGGCAGTCCGGCAACATCAACACTTACCAACCCATCTGTTACCTATCCTAACCCGGGGCTTTATCCTGTAACGTTAAGCGTTACCAACGCAAACGGCACAAGTGTGTTAACGCAAACGGCTTATATAAATGTAATTTCATCGCTGGTGTTACCGGTAACCGAAACTTTTGCTGGCCCCTTCCCTCCTAGTAACTGGCAGTTGTTTGATGACTCGCAAGACCAGGTAGTATGGCAACAAAGCAATACTGTTGGTGGTTATAGTGCCAGTAGCGAGTGCGCATTCTTTGATAATTATAATTTTGCCGAGCTCGGAAAACGCGACGCTATCACAACTCAAAACTATAATTTAACCGGTGTGCTCAATCCAAAACTTTATTTTGACGTAGCTTACGCGCGCTACGATAATGTAAATTTTGATTCGCTGGCGGTTGGAATATCAACCAATTGTGGTCAATCATACAATATTGCTTATGTAAAAAGTGGAACCGTGTTGGCAACAGCCCCCGACAATACCGGGTTTTTTACACCAACCGCCACGCAGTGGCGCACCGATACAATTAGTTTAACGCCGTACATAGGGCAGCCCGAAGTAATGTTCACGTTTCAAAATCGTGGAAATTACGGTAACGTTATTTATGTTGATAATATTAATTTAAGCGCAAGCGTTATCACCACAGAAATAAGATCGCCGTTGCAGGAAACTTCTCTATTTGACGTTTATCCAAATCCAACCAGCGATAAATTAAATATTGTTTTTAATTCTTCCGAAACTATCAGGTCTGTAATAATACTCGATAACCTCGGAAGAACGGTGTTTGAAACAAATCGCATGACCAAAGAAATTGATGTGAGCACTTTTGCAAAAGGTATTTATTTAATTTCTGTTGAAGGCGCGAAAAAAACTTACACCAAAAAAATAATTGTACAATAATATTTTTTTGTTGGGTATTGCGTTTTGTTTGGAAACATTCGCTTACGCCAAATCGTTTTCAGTATACTGTACCGTTATGGTATGATGTTCTAATATCATTAGCCATTCTCTATAATCCCTCATCCTCTTTTTTCGATAAAAAAAATTTCCGACCGATAAAAAATTAAGGCGGCTTTAACCATAGATATTAGTCTACTTTAGTAAAAATGAAGTACACTAAATATATTTTAACAGCCTGTTTTTTTGCTTCTATTGTTTTTTGCTATGCTCAAGAAAATAAAAATTACAGGAAGCATCCCTATTGGATCGAAATGATCAAAGATCCAAATGTAAATTATTTTGAAGCTCTTAATGCCTACGAAACGTTCTGGAAGAACAAGCGCAAACCGTTAGAGGAAGACGAATTGATTGGTCAGAAAAAAGGAGAGAACAACAAAGAAGAAAAACCAGAAAGCCGCAGAGAAATAAGGGAAAAACGCAGGGAAAAAGAACTTTATAAAAAATACGGACTGGACTGTAAAAAATTTGAGCGTTGGAAAATAATGGTGAGGCCCTACGTACAGGCCGATGGGCATATACTTAGCAAAGAAGAGCAATTTAAATTATGGGAGCAAAAGTAACAAGATGCCTGTTAAAGTTTATTTTGGTTATTTATCTGCCAATAGCCGCACAGCCGGGTACCGTTTGGTCTGAGATCGGGCCTGTTCAGTTTCCGGTTAATGCTTCGGGTCAAATAAATGGTATTGGCCGAACAACACAAATAAAATTTGATCCGGTAAATGTAAACCGTGTGTATGTTACAACCGCAAATGGCGGTTTATGGCGTAGCAACGATACGGGTGCCACCTGGCATAACGCCGGTACCGACCATTTACCAAACATGGGCTTCGCTTCCGTTTGTATCGATCATAGCAATAACTCTGTTTTGTATTTGGGCAGTGGCGACCCAAATCTGTATAACCCGGGCTTTGGTGTTTGGAAAAGCACAAATGGCGGGGTTAATTGGACGCTTTCCAATACGGGTATGGGTAATCGTTTGGCTGTTGAAATTATTATGCACCCCTCTAACACGCAAAATTTAATTACCGCCACTGATAATGGCATTTATAGATCTACCAATGCCGGTGCAAGTTGGAGTGTAGTAAAAACCGGTGGTGATTTTAAAGCTATGTTGCTAAAACCAAATAGCGTTGATACGGTCTACGCTGTTACTTCGTCTGAATTTTGGCGTTCGGTTGATTTTGGAAACAGCTGGCAACAAATTACCAATGGTGTTACCGTTCCGTCTAATAATGGCCAGGGTATGCGCCTTGCCGTAAGTAAAGTTAACCCTGCTATAGTTTATATTACGATGATAGCTAATGAAGGCCTTACTTTAAAATCTACCAATTTTGGAACCAGTTTTACAACTGTTTATAATAACCCTTCGCAGAGTTTGGTTGGCTATAACGCAACAACGCCCGGCCAGGGCGATTATAATTTCGCAATGACTGCCGATCAAAACAATGCCAACACCATTTACATTGCCGCACATTGCGTTTGGAAAAGTACCAACGGTGGTGTAGCCTGGACAAAATTAACCAATTGGTATGATGAATGCCATACCGATATGCATGGCATTAACCAACATCCGGTATATACAAATATGTTATTTGATGTAAACGACGGTGGTATATTTTTAAGCAGAAATGGTGGAGTAAGCTGGGTGCCACGCTCTAACGGGCTTGCAGCAACAGAAATTACCCACGCCGCGCAAAGCAAGTTGCAACGTAATATCATCAGCATTGGTACACAGGATAATGGAGAATTATTTTTAAACGCTCCAACATGGTATACCAATCGCGGAGGAGATTGGTATACAAGAATGCAATTTTCTTACAATAATGCTAATACCGTTTATTATTATGAGAACGGAAAACGCCGCCCCGTAACCGGCGTAGAAACAACTTACAACCTGCCTTTTAATCCTGCTGTTACAAACTTCAATTATATTAACCTGGAGTTCAACAAAAAAATTCAAAATGCCGCGTTATGCGCTTGTCAAAATATTTATTTATGTACCGCCATTACTAACACAACACCTACCTGGACACAAATTTGTGCCACAAGTGGCTCGGTTGTTACCTTGCACTCTTCATTAGCAGACTCTTCGGTTGTATATGCTTTTACACAAAACGGTCTTTTGTACCGATGTGATAATATTTTTGCAAGCAGTCCTTCATTCACTAATTTTCCAGCGCCAGGCGCTACAATGATAAATGCACCAATCACCACCATCTCAACAAACAGCAATGTTGTTATTGTTGCCAGCTCAAACATTATCTATCGCTCAATAAATAAGGGCCAAACCTTTACTAATTATAATACCGGAATTACCGGCGGCTTAGGTATCATAGCGCTATACCACGACGAGTTTAGCACTGATGAAAGTGTTTACGCCTGCACCGCTAAAAAAGTATATTATAGAAATGCTTTTATGAGTTCGTGGCAAGACATTAGTTATAATCTGCCAACAATAGCAGATATAAACGATTTAATTGTATATAATTCAGGTAACGCTGCATCGGTATTACGTATTTCCTTTTATGGCCGGGGTATCTGGGAACTTCCTATAAATACATCGCAGCCTCCTGCCCCGGGCTTCACGGCCAACAAACAACTTATATGTCCAAACACTACGGTTCTTTTTTCAGATCAGAGTTATGGCAATCCAACCACCTGGCAATGGACCTTCACGGGCGGCATCCCCTTAACATCAACATTAACAAACCCATCAGTTACTTACACGGCTCCCGGCCTGTACCCGGTATCTTTAAGTGTAACCAATACAAATGGCACCAGCGTGCTTACACAAACCGCTTTTATTAATGTAACCGGTGCTGCATTGCTTCCAATCACTGAAAGCTTTGCAGGCGTATTTCCACCAAACAACTGGAAAGTGTTTGATGATGGCCAGGACTTAATAGAATGGAAAAAAAGTACCACTGTTGGTGGATATAATACCAGCACAGAAAGTGTATATTTTGACAACTACAATCATAATACGATTGGCAAACGGGATGCCTTTATAACTCAAAACTATAATTTAATCTCAGTTACCAACCCAAAATTGTATTTTGATGTTGCTCATGCACCCTATAGTAATTCTACCTTTGATTCGTTGCTTGTTGGCGTTTCGGTTAATTGCGGGCAAACGTTTAATATGGTGTATGTAAAAACCGGCAGTGTTTTAGCAACCACGGCTTTCAGTTCTAACTACTTTACGCCAACCGCAACACAGTGGCGTACCGATACAATAAACTTAACGCCGTACATAGGGCAGCCGGAGGTGATGTTCACGTTCCAGAATCGTGGAAATTTTGGCAACGTTATTTATATTGATAATGTTAATTTAAATGCAAGTTCCATTACTACAGAAATAAGATCGCCTTTGCAGGAAATTTCTTTATTTGATGTTTATCCCAATCCAACAAGTGATAAATTAAATATTGTTTTTAATTCTACCGAAACTATCAGGTTTGTTACAATACGCGATAATCTTGGAAGAACGGTGTTTGAAACAAATCACATGACCAAGGAAATTGATGTGAGCACTTTTGCAAAAGGCATTTATTTGATTTCAATTGAAGGCGCCAAAAGAACCTACACCAAAAAAATAATTGTAGAATAACAATTAATGGGTAACCGAGATCTTTTTGATGGAAGTTGTTTTTTGCTGCTGGATCTTTAAAAAATAAATTCCATTGTTTATTTCATTTACATCTATTATTTCATTCATTGAGCTGGTATTTTTTTCAAAGATCAATTTTCCATTCGTGTCCACTAACTCTAATTTAAGTATAGGTTCGTTACAACTAATAGTAAGCCTGTTGCTGCATGGATTTGGAAAAATTATTCCGCTCGTGTTTTTATCATTTAGCCCAAGATCTGTAATAACTGAACTGCTAAAAAAGAAATTCAGGATCCCCTGCATTAATTCATTTCGTTTGGTAACACTATAAATGGCCTCAAAAGGAAAACCAAAATAAACCAGTTTGCCATTTGCTGTACCGCCATTGAACAGACCTGAAAAATAAACGGCTGCTTTGCTTGTGCCCGCATTGGTATACCTTAACGTGGCCACACTACCATTCATTGGATTAATAACATCAGGATAATCTACATTATAGGTACCGTTTGTGCCGTTATCGTAAAAAATCGTATCGTTAAAGTTAAAGATACTGTTTGTTGTTTCATTTATCGATTTATACCAGGTGCTTGCCTGGCTGTTTGGCGCATCTGCCACATAACCTGCTTTTAAATAATTATTAAAAAAAGATTTATCAGATGCAGTTCCATTGTTATCAAGATCCCAGGCTATTTCAGAGCCACTGGTAAATAAATTACCGCCTTGCTTTAAATAATTTTGAACCAACGTTTGCTCATTGCTGTTATATGTTTCGTTAGCTGTACTTTCTTTTCCCAAAAGCCAATCAACTGCTTTATAAGTATTCAAACTTAAAATGCCATCTTGTATTGCTTCGTTAGTAGCAGAAGAAAAATTCTTATTACAGTTTTTTATAGCCGCGCCATGTTGTCTCAAAAAATCAAATGTATTTCCGGTAACTATCCTGTCAAAACCGTTTACAACCAAAACACTGTCCTGGTAATTACAGGGTACGGCAGCCAGCACTTCTGAGATATTGGATGTAACAGAATATGTAGAATTATACGCCGCAATTTTTATATAACATATTTGATTTAGAGGCGGTGAGAAGATCAAATTGGTTTTTATTTGCGTAACCGGTGCATTAAAGCTAATGCCGTTTGCGCTTGTATACACTTTATAATGTGTAACGTTTGGATCATTCTTTACTTTTACCTCAATAGTATTATTAGCTTTATTTATTACCGCAAAAGAAGCAGGTGTTGCTAAAGAACCCAAGGTTAAGTAATAAGGATAATAGGGCTGGGCCATTGATCCTTCATCGCTCAATAAAGAGTTTAATGTTGAAGATTGCAAAATATTCTTTACAGAAGTTGGATTGCTGTTGTAGATCACTGCATCCTGTACTAAACGGATGCCATGGCTATAATCCATGTAGGTATCGGCATGTACATTGCTTAATGGTTGAATAGGATTACCAACAGAAGTATGCCAGCCATAAATAACTACGCGATTCGCGGTAGAATAAATTAAATTGGAGATAACCACATCTTTTTTATCTCCGCCGGTTAATGTGCCTAATGAGTTGGTGTAGGTTGCCCTCTGTGCGCAAACCGAGCCATTGTGTTGCGCAAAGGCCTGAACCGTTGTCATAGTACCACTGGCCGGAATTGTTAGCGGTGGTAATTTTAGATTTGCCTGGGCGTAAATATCATTCACCATTTTGCGGGTTGGCAGAGTACAGCCAATACTATCGGCAATTTTTTTTGCTACCATCGGCGACATGGGACATAAAAAATAATCGGTATCGTGGCCTATGGCAATATAATCGGGTATTACATAATAGGTAACGCTTTGTGTAACGCTGCTAATAACAGCCGTTGATGTTACAGGTGTTAACGCACGTAAAAAGTTTGGAACATTGCCGCTGATGAATTCATTGTAAATTAAATTTTCGCGGGCGGTTAGTGATAAAGGAGAAATGGCAGCCGTAAACTGGCTGCCACTCATTGCTGTACTTAAACGTGTTGGTATGTTTAAAGTTTGTGCTTTAAATGTAAAATAAAAAAGAGTTATCCATATGATCAGATAGATCTTTTTCATTTAATTTATTTTGACATAGCATTCAACTGCTCCTGGCTAACACCGGTTGACGAGTAACCGCCATCATGAAACAGGTTTTGCATGGTAACCATTTTAGTCATATCACTGAAAAGAGCTACACAAAAATTTGCGCAGTCTTCAGCGCTTGCATTCCCCAATGGTGCTTGTAATTCCGCAAAATCATAAAAATCCAAAAAACCTTTAATACTAGTTCCTGCCTTTGTTTTTGTTGGAGATTGCGAAACGGTATTTATTCTCACATTATTTCTTTTTCCATAATGATAGCCAAAACTGCGCGCAATGCTCTCAAGCATAGCCTTAATATCAGACATATCGGTATAAAAAGGAAATGCACGTTGAGCACCCATATAAGTAAGCGCCACTACAGATCCCCAGTCGCTAATAGCATCAAGCTTATAAGCAACTGCAAGCATCTTATGAAAAGATAAAGCAGAGATATCCGCACCTTTTTGATAATAATCGTAATTTAATTCTGTATATGGAATATCTTTACGCATATTAACACTCATGCCTATTGAGTGTAATACAAAATCAATTTTTCCACCTAAATGCGCCATTGATTCTGTATATAATTTTTCTATTTCTTCAACAGAAGTTGCGTCTGCCGGAATGATCTTTGAATTTGTTTGAGCCGCCAGTTTATTTATTTCGCCCATGCGCATAGCAATTGGGGCATTGGTCAATACAAAAGTTGCCCCTTCTTCGTGGGCCTTAAGGGCCACTTGCCAGGCAATTGAATTTTCATCTAAAGCACCGGTAATGATACCGCGTTTTCCTTTTAATAAGTTGTAAGCCATATATTTAAAATTTGTTACAAATATACTATTAATTATCTTTTACATAACCTTTATAGCTTATAGATTTTGTACATTTGTAACGTCTTATATGCCTATAAATGAAAAAGCCCTTTTCCCTTTCATTTTTTCTATGGATATTTATTTTTTGCTTTGCAGCAATTATTACTTTACAAAATGTTTTATTGGGTGAAAACCATTTTTGGGGAAAACTAACATATACATTTTACAACAACTTTATTATTTTCAGAAATTCTTTCTCACACTTAATTCACGATCAAAATCTTTATACTATTTATGCCGGCGAATATGCCGACCTTTATAAATACAGTCCAACATTTGCAGTTTTTATGGCTGCATTTTATTTTTTTCCCGACTGGTTGGGGCTTTTTTTATGGAATTTCGCCGGCCTTTTTGTACTGTGTTTTGCGCTCAAGAGTTTTATCAGTGAAAAGAAAGCGTTTTTTATTGCCCTTGTTTTTATTTTACCCGAACTTATTCTTACTACTCAAAATTCTCAATCCAATGCGTTATTAGCCGGCTTGCTTTTATTGGCATTCCAGGCCCTCGAAAAACAAAAAAAAGGTTTGGCGGCGGCATTAATTGTTTCAACAATTTTTATAAAATTATTTACTGCTGTTGCCTTTTTATTATTCCTGTTTTATCCGGGGCGTTTAAAAAGCGCTTTCTATGTTTTTATATGGACGCTTGTTTTTGCTTGTCTTCCGCTTATATGCGTTAGCCCGGCGTCGTTGATACAGCAGTACCAGAATTGGCTTCTAATGCTTCAGAGCGATGAGTCTATTTCAACCGGGTTAAGCGTATATGGCATTTTGGAAGGATTTCATTTGCTGGCCTTTAACAAAGATATTTTACTTGCCTTTGGATTATTACTGTTGTTACTTCCGGAAATTAAATTCAGCAAATGGAAAGACGGCCTGTATCGCCAAAATTATCTTTTTTTTATTTTTCTCTGGATCGTTCTTTTTAATTATAAGGCCGAATCGCCTTCGTATATTATTGTAATGGTTGGTTGTGCGCTATGGATTTATTTTAACGGCCTTACAAAAAGCAGGTTAACTTTGGTTATACTTTGTTTTGTGTTTTCGTCGTTAATGTATACAGATCTTTGCCCGAAATTTTTTCGAGATGCAGTTATCAGGCCTTATCATGTAAAAGCTATTTTTCCAACAGTAATAATGGTGTTTATGTTTAGCGATCTTCTTTCTGAAAAAAAGAAATTAAAAGAAACAGCTATTGATCATATAGAAAATGATCTTTCCTGATAAAATATTTTGCTGTTTCGTAGATCATCATCATGTTTCTCTCCATACTATCGCTTTTGTTTTTGAATTTGTAAACGTAGTTTTCCGGGTCCAGGTTTTTGTATTTTCTTAAATACCGCTGGTTGTTGCTAAGCGTTTTGTAATAATAAAAGCCCGAACTATCTACACAACCAATTTTATCATCGGCAGAGAAAACAACATAGGGGTGTTTTTCTTTTAAAACATTAATGCCAAAAGTTGTATTTGTATAGGTTGCGCCTATAATGCCCATTACTGTTGCAGGTATATCGGGCTGGTATGCCGGAGAAGAAATAGTATCGGCCTTAAATAAATTTGGCTGGTAAATTACAAGTGGCACATGATTGTATGATAAAGGCATTTCGTAAGTATGGCCCATTGACAAACCATGATCCCCCAAAAAGATAAATACGGTATTATTAAACCAGCTTTGCTTTTTTGTCATTTCAATAAATCTTCCAATCGACCAATCAGCGTATAGTGTGCAATTATCCTGTTCTCTTTCTTCGGTTGGTTTAAATGGAATATCCTGTGGTATTTTCCATGGGCCATGATCTGAGGCCGTCATCAGCACCGATAAAAAAGGCCTGGTATTTTTTCTGTTATTTGTTACTTCAATTAATTTATCAAATAATAAATGATCGGGAACTCCTAAAGAACTTTCGGCCTGTGCAAAATTAAAATCGTATTGGCTGATGGCGTGTTCAAATTTATTGAACTTAAAAAACCCTTCCATGTTATCAAAATGCGGATCGTGTGTGATATAAAAATAAGTCTCGTATCCTTGCGCGCTTAATAAAGGTCCAATACCATCAAAAGGTCTTTTAACGTAACTCTTCATCGATTTTTCGGCCAGTATGCTCGGAAAGCCTGTGGTTGTTGAAAATAAACCATTAAAGGTATGAATACCCGAAGAGAAAAAATTATTAAAGAAGACCGATTGCTGAATGAGTTTATCAAGATGTGGTGTTAATTTTTTGCCATTATAATAGCCCATTTTAAAAACAGACATGCTTTCCATTACAACAATCACAAAATTGTATTTTTTATGCAACGTATCAGTTATTACGCGCTCTATGGTTGGCTCAAATGGTGTTTTTATGCCAAGATAATTTCGTGTAAAAGCAATTTGTTCGTTAATGTTTGTTGGCGTTGTGTAAGGTTTTTTATTATCGTTAAGCACTATCGATTTCCAAAAAGTAAAGTTGGGGTTAATGGCCACCTGGTTAACAAACCCGTTTTGCGATACAATAGCGAGCCCTTCGTGAAGCTCGGACCTGTCGGAAGTACGGCCCCTTGCACCAATGGTAACAACTCCGGCAAGAAGAATAAATGCAAGGACAACATAAATTATTTTAGTGTTGATCTCAGCACGTATTTGAATTTTAAACGTGTTATAAAAACGATGTACGAATTTTACAAATACAAACAAAAATAAAAAATACAAAAGCAAATAACCCCAGTACGAAAAACTCCCAAAGATCATGCCGGTTATAAAGGCCGGGCTTTCGTTCCACAACAATGCGTTTTTATTTAAATGATTGCCAAATTGATGAAAATATGGAATGTTGGCAAGGCAAATAAAAAAATAAATAAATTCTAAAGCTAAAAAAGAATAGAAGCCAAAACCATAAATAATTTTGATCTTATGTTTTAAAAAAAGACTGATAGAAAAAAATAACGCTGGTAAAAAAGCTATCCAGCTAAATACAGCGGTATCAAACTCAAGGCCCATTCTAAAGGCCATAAGTTTTTCAAAAAACGAAACAGAGTTAACATCCGTTGACCGGTTTACGAAATAAAAAATAAAGCGGATAACAAAAAAAAGGAAGAGGTTTAATAAATAAAGCTTTATTAAGAGTTTAATGTGCGCCGGAATTTTTTCTAAGATGTTTTTAAGCATTTAAAAGCTCTTTGGCATTTTTTAAAGCAGATTGTGTTGGATTGCCTGTGCTTAACATTTTTGCGATCTCTGTTATGCGTTCTTCTTTATTTAATTGTTTAATGTGCGATACGGTTTTATCTGCTTCATCATTCTTATATACAAACAAATGATGATCGCCTTTGCTGGCCATTTGCGGCAAATGCGTAATGGTTACCACCTGCATGCTCTTGCCCATTTTTAATAGAATGGTGCCTATCTTATCGGCCACATCGCCACTTACACCAGTATCTATCTCATCAAAAATAATGGTTGGCAATTGTTTTTTGGAAGCCAGTAATGCTTTTAAGCACAACATTAATCTCGATAATTCGCCGCCACTGGCAACTTTATGCAATTCGTTCAATGGTGCACCTTTATTGGCCGAGAATAAAAATTTAACCTGGTCAAAACCATTGTTGTTTAACTCTTTTGTTTGCGTTAATTCAATTTTAAAAACAGCATTTGGCATCGAAAGGTCAGACAGCATTTCTTTTACCTGCTTTTCGATATTTGCAATAGCCTTTGCCCGTGTTTCGCTTAATTTTTTTGCGATCTTAATGCAAAGGGCATTTAACTTATCAATTTGTTTTTGCGTTTCATTAATATCTTTTTCAATCGATTCAAATTGCGTTAATTTACTTTCAATTTCTTCTTTTACTTTAAGCAATTCTTCTTCGGTGCTTACATTATGTTTTTTAAGCAAACGGTTCAGTTTATCTAATTTGCCGTTTACCTCGTCCAGTTTTACAGGATCAAAATTGACATTTGTTTCTGCGTCTTCTAATTCAGAAGCCAGATCTTTTAGCTCGATGTAAGCAGAATTAACGCGTTCAAAAAATTCATTATAATTCTTTCCGTATTTTGAAAGCGACTGCAAATTTTGTTTTACCTGTGCCAACGCACTAATAACATTAACTTCACCACCATTAATAGTATTTGAAGAGTTTAATAAAGTACTTTTAATGGTTTCGGCATTTTCAAGTTCTGCGCTTTCATCCTCTAACGTTTTTAATGCGCCGGGTTTAATCTCCGTTTCTTCCAGTTCATTAAACAAGAATTGAAAATAATCAAGCTCTTTTTTTGCCTGCGTTTCCTGCTCTTGCAGATTTTTTAAAACCCCGTTCAGTTTATTTAGCCTTCCAAATTCGGTTTTATACTCTTTAAAATCACTTAAACTTCCGGCAAAAGCATCCAGCACTTCTAACTGAAAATTAGTTTGATTCAATAACAAAGTTTGATGTTGCGAATGAATGTCAATTAGCTTTTCTGATAATAATTTTAAACTGTTCAGTCCTACCGGCGTATCGTTTAAAAAACTCCGCGATTTTCCTTCGGTGCTTATCTCTCTTCGCAATAAAACAGTGGTATCATAATCGAGGTCGTTCTCCTCAAAAAAAGCTTTAAGCTCAAGGCCTTTGGTATCAAATTCTGCCTCAATAATGCATTTTTTGTTTTTGTTCTGTAAAGCCGCCAAATCGGCCCTGTTGCCCAAAACCAGGCCAAGGGCTTCTAAAAAAATAGACTTTCCGGCGCCTGTTTCTCCCGTAATTACTGATAATTTTCCCGGAAAGGAAACATCCATCTCGTTAATAAGCGCAAAATTGCTTATGTATAACCGCTTAAGCATAGCGCCAATTTCGCACAATTTGCACAGTTAAAAAAACGTTTTTTAACAAAAAAGCGGCTTTATTTTCAACAGGTTTGTTTCGCTTACTCAGCATTTTACCTCTTTAACTCAATATTTCACCTCTTTCTTTATATTTTTTTAATGTATCTAAACTTTTACCCAACGTAATAGTCAATATATACGTATTTATACTTAAAATACCCCTTTTTATGAGACAGCTCAAAATAACCAAACAGATCACCAACCGCGAAACGGCTTCTTTAGACATGTATTTGCACGATATTGGCCGTGTAGAATTAATTACTGCTGAAGAAGAAGTTATTCTTGCCCAAAAAATTAAATCGGGCGACCAGCGTGCGCTTGATAAATTGGTTCGTGCCAACTTACGTTTTGTGGTTTCTGTTAGTAAACAATACCAAAACCAGGGCTTAAGCCTGCCCGACCTTATTAACGAAGGTAACCTGGGCTTAATTAAAGCCGCGCAGCGTTTTGATGAAACAAGAGGTTTTAAATTTATTTCTTACGCCGTTTGGTGGATCCGCCAAAGCATTTTACAAGCGTTGGCAGAACAAAGCCGTATTGTGCGTTTACCTTTAAATAAAATCGGTGCCATTAATAAAATAAATAAAGCGCTTTCTAAAATGGAGCAGGATCTTGAGAGAGAGCCAAGCTACGATGAGATCGGCGAAATGCTGGAAATGTTGCCGCAGGATATACAGGATACCATGCGCAACAATAATCGCCACTTAAGTATGGATGCACCTTTATCTGTTGGCGAAGATGGCGGAAGTATGTACGACCTGATGCAGAACGAAAGTTCGCAGGCGCCCGATAAAGAATTAATTGGCGAAAGTTTACAGCTGGAAATTACTCGTGCGCTGGCCACTTTAACAGAGCGCGAAGCAGATGTGGTGAAATTATTTTTTGGCTTAGGTGGCAAACACCCACACTCATTAGAAGAGATCGGAGAAAAATTTGATCTTACACGCGAGCGTGTACGCCAGATAAAAGAAAAAGCGGTGCGTCGCTTAAAACATGGCAGTCGCAGCCGTTTATTAAAAGCATATTTAGGATAGTTAAAGGGAAAGTGTAAGAAAGCCAACCCAGGGAAAATGTTTTAAACTCAATGCCCGGCTTTTTTACATTAACCCTTTTGCAATTAAGTTTAAATTCATAGTTAGATCCATGAAAAACCCTTCTGAACATCGCAACAGAGGGGTTTTTCTATTTAGCATGATCAGATAAAGCGTCAGTTCGGGCAGCACAACGGGAACGGTTAGCGTGTCTCGATACGCTTCGCCATTCAACGTGAAAAGCCGCTAAACCTTTATCCCAATAATACAAACATCATCCACCTGCTCAAGCCTGCCTTGCCAATCGGTAAACGTTTTTTCAAGAATTGTTTTTTGATCGTTTAACGAACGGTTTGAGCTATTCAAAAGCAATTCATTCAATTGTTTGTATTTGAATTTCTTTCCTTTTGGGCCGCCAAACTGATCGGCATAGCCATCTGTATATAAATAAAACCTGTCGCCTTTTTTTGCCTGAACCGTTTGCAAAGTAAACGACTCTTCTTTCTCGCCATGCCCCACCGGCATTTTATCGCAAGGCAAATAGGTTACTGTATTATTACTTACTATTACCGGCGCATTGTTGGCAGCGGCATATGTAATTCTTGTCTCTGCTAATGCGGCCACTTTTTCAAAACACACCAAAATACCATCCATGCCATCTTTAGCGCCCTCCTGGCTTATATTCTCTATCAATCTCCTTCTGCAATGATTTAATATTTCATGCGGCTGCTCGATCTTTCTTTCGCTGATGGCCTCGTTTAAAAAAGAGATATTGAGCAGGCTCATAAATGCGCCAGGCACACCATGGCCGGTACTATCGCATACCGCCAGGTAAAATTTGTTGTTATGTTGGGTTGCCCAATAAAAATCGCCGCTTACAATATCTTTTGGTTTAAATAACAAAAAATATTCAGGCAGGTTCTTGTTCAGCAGGCTTGTATTGGCAAGTAGTGTATGCTGAATGCGTTTAGCGTAGTTAATACTATCTACAATTTCTTTGTTCTTTTCGGCAAGTTCCGTTTTCTTTTCTTCTATTATTTTTTCAAACTCATCCGAATCTTGTTTAAAATAACGCACCACATAAAATAATATGGCAAAAACCGAAAGCATTACAAAATAAAAATATTGTACCTGTATCCTTTCCGAAATGTTCAAAACAACCGGATGTGCCCACTGGTAAAACGACATGGCAATAAATGCAGCCACACTCACATAAAAAATACTATACACCACCCAGGTTTTCCTAAATAAAAGAATGGGTATTACAGCGGTAGTAAGAAAGAAATACCTGTCGCCCAGGGCGCCCGGGTTATTGTAGCAAATAACCATTACACCTAAAACAGGTACAAAAGAAAAATAGTATTTTGAAAAAGTAAGCCAGCCCCTTGTATTAAAAAAAGGTGTTAATGAAAATATAATTAAAAAACTTATTGAAAAATAAAACGCCTTCTCAATGGCAATAATTGGCGATAAAACAACGAATAATATCATCAAAATAATTAAGATCAGGCTCATTCGGTTTACTATGAGCACACTTTTTCTATCGTGCGAATTTTTGGCTTCAGAAAAACCAGCGTAAGTTATTTTTTTGATGATCTCTTTCATCTGGACGGGCGGCAGGGCTTTTTTAATTTAGCTAAATATAACTTTTATTTCACTTTTAGCACATATTTTATATGTTATAAATCCTGTTTTTTAGGTAATTCTTCTTATTTTTATAGCTCAATAAAAAATTGACTTATGAGCAGTACAAAACCAAAAAAATCATTGTTTCGCCGTATTCTTAAATGGAGCGGGATATCGTTATTGGTAATTATTATTTTATTAATAGCCGCACCTTTTATTTTTAAAGATAAAATTGTTGCCATTGTAAAAGAACAGGCCAACAATAATTTAAATGCGAAAGTAGATTTTGGTGAATTTGACCTGACATTGTTTTCTTCATTTCCTGATTTCAGGTTTAAGATCAATAACGTAAGTGTAATTGGTATTAACGAATTTAAAGACGATACACTGGCGTTTATCACACAATTAAGTACCGATATTAATTTAAAATCGGTGATCAGTGGCGGCCCTTATGGTGTAAACGCAATTGTTATTGATAAAGCGCGTATTTTAGGAAAAGTGTTGAAAGATGGTAAGGCCAACTGGGATATTGCAAAAGCAAGTACGGATACTACTGCTGCTGCAACACCTGCAGATACATCGGCCACAAAATTCTCGGTAAAATTAAAAGAGTTTAAAATTAAAGAGGCCTATATCGTTTACGATGATCAGCAAGGCGGCATGTATGCCAAGCTGGATAATTTTAATTATGAATTGAACGGCGATTTTACACAGGATAATTTTGTGCTGAATAATTTGCTGGACATTGCAAAAACAACTTTTAAAATGGGAGGTGTTGCTTACTTAAACGAAGTGCACACACATTTAAAAGCCGACCTGGATATGGATATGCCAAAAATGAAATTCACTTTTAAAGAAAATGAATTTAGTTTAAATGATCTTACCCTTGGCTTTGACGGTTTTGTAGAAATGCCGGATACTAATATTAAAATGGACCTTAAATTTAAAGCCAACCAAACAGAATTTAAATCCATCCTTTCTTTAATTCCGTCTGTGTATTCAAAAGATTTTGCTTCGGTAAAAACCGCTGGCAAACTTATGCTGGATGGTTACGCAAAAGGCACCTACAACGCGGCGCAAATGCCGGCCTTTGGTGTGAATCTTGATATTAAAGATGCGATGTTCAAATACCCGAGCTTACCAAAATCGGTTAACAATATTAATATTGATGTAAAAGTATTGAACCCAACCGGTGTGCTGGATGCAACTACCATTGATGTAAATAAATTTCATATGGAATTGGCCGGCAACCCTATTGATATTACTGCGCACGTAAAAACGCCTATCTCTGATCCCGGTTTACAGGCCGAGTTAAAAGGGGTGATCGACCTTGCTTCGGTAAAAGATTTTATTCCTTTAGAAAAAACAGATGCCTTAAGCGGGATGATCAAGTCTGACATTAGCATTGCCGGCCACATGAGCGCGCTTGATAAAAAAGAATACGATAAATTTAATGCAAAAGGATCTTTGGAAATTGATAAGATCAATTACAAAAGCGCCAGCTTAACGTACGAAGTGTTATTAAATACCATGATCTTAAACTTCACTACGCAGTTTGTAGAATTAGCAAAATTTGATGCAAAGATGGGTAAGAGCGATATACAAGCTGCAGGTAAGATCGAAAACTTTATGCAGTATTTATTTAAAGATGATCTTATTAAAGGATCATTTGCGTTAAACTCTTCGTTAATGGACCTTAACGAATTAATGGGCCCGCCTACACCAACAACTGCGGCAGCTACACCAACAGCAGCGGCAACGTCAACAGCCTCTACAGGTGTTGCAGCTGTACCTGCCAATATCGATTTTAATTTAGACGCAAAAATTACGAAAGTAATTTATACCAATTTAGTACTGGATAATATGGTTGGTAACATTGTGGTTCGCAACCAAAAAGTAGATATGACCAATTTGCGTATGAACACTATGGGCGGCGCATTAACGGTGAATGGCTTTTACGAGACAAGCAATCTTAAAAAACCAACCACCGGTTTAAATTTAAAAGTAGAGAATTTTGATATCCAGGAAACATTTAAATCGTTTAACACGGTTCAAAAGCTTGCTCCCGTTGGGCAATATGCCAAAGGTAAATTCACAGCTACATTAGAAAACTTCAATACATCGTTAAATGAAAAAATGGAACCGGATTTGAACGCTGTTAAAGCAAACGGTGTATTTAAAACTGCAAAAGTAAGTGTGGGCGGTTTCCCTCCATTTGCAAAATTAGGTGAAGCTTTAAAAATTGAGCAACTAAAAAATATGGACGTGGATAATCTTTTAGTGAACTACCAGATAAAAGATGGCCGCGTAGTAATGGCGCCGTTCGATACTAAAGTTGCCAACGTACCAACAAACATTAGCGGTAGCACCGGCTTTGACCAAACCATTGATTACAAATGGAAAATGGAAATACCTAAAGCCATGTTTGGTGGCGCTGCCAACTCTGCTTTAACAAGTTTATTGGCGCAAGGTAATGCCGCAGCCGGTACTAACGTAACCGTTGGCGATAAAATAAAAGTAACTGCCTTATTTGGCGGAACAGTAATGAAACCGGAAGTAAAAACATCTTTAAAAGAAGATGCGGTTAACACCGTTGCAACTGTTACTACACAAGCCCTGAATGCAGGAATTGATAAGGCAGCTGCCGAAGCACAAAAAATACTGGAAGATGCCAAAGCACAATGCGAAAAAAATAAAGCAGAGGCACAGGCCAACGCCGAAAAACAAAAAGCAGATGGTTATGCCGAAGCAGATAAGTTAGTAGAACAGGCCTCTAACCCTATTGCGAAGATTGCCGCTAAAAAAGCTGCAGAAGCCGCCAAGAAAAAAGTAGACGAAAAAGTGCAAAAAACAATTGACGAAGCCGAAGCCAAATGCCAGCAAAGCATTGCCGATGCACAGGCCAAAGCTGCCGCTAAAGCTGCGGAGAGTAAGAAGTAGTTAATCGCTGTCGCGTCGAACGGCAAAAGTCTAGTAGACTTTTGAGCGGGCTAGCGCGAAAGCAATTCTGCCTCTTTGAATTTTCGTATCGAGACGCGTTCTCGATACACTTTGCTATCGCTACGTTACTCGAACTGATAAAAAAATAAAATAAAAAACCCTCACCGGATTGGTGAGGGTTTTTTATTGGCATGGTTATTGTTAAATATTTTAACATCTTTAAAATTTAATTATGAAACTAAAAGTAACCCTTTCTGTATTATTTTTAATTGTTATTAGCGAAACAAATGCGCAAATAAAATCAAAAAAAATTAACTCCACTGTTTCGGCAAACTTCAACTACCTATCTTCATCAGAAAATATACTTAGCGTACTGTTCAGTGAAAGTTCTCCCCTGCAATACAATGATAATTTAAATACCGTTTCATTTATACACCGAAAAAGTCCAACCTATATATCATCGCCAGACAACAATTCAGGGAGTATCGTTGCCATGATAGGACAAAATTTTGGAGCGGTATGGGATAGCACATGTCTGTGGACTAATTCAGTCGAATTAGGAAGATATCCCCAAGGCGGCATTTATAATCCTGTTGGAAATGTAAATTTAAATAACGCGTATATTGTTGCAACTGGTCCTGTATTTGGTAATACCGGATGGGAAGGCAATTTCTATGCCAGTAAATCGTTAAATGGTGCGGGCACAAATACGCCAGGTGCAGATCAGCAATATTTATCTGATATGCTCAATTCATATCCTACGAATCAAGCAAAGCATTCACTATCTCGAAATAATTTTGTTTCAACGGACGATGGTAAAGTACGAAGTATGGCGTCGATGGTCGATAATATTAACGCCTCTTATTCTGCAACCAGGGGTGTAATGTTAGTTACAGGCGTATTTAATGCAGGAGTGATGGTTTGGAAAACAGATTCTTTTGTGCCAAATGTAATGGTTAATTTAAGCGGTAAAAAATATATAAGTGGTTCAGGTTACCAGGCTTGGAATGAAAATGGTACCGTTGGATATATTGTTACTTTAGGAGTACAAACAAACGCATCTTTATCAAACCGGGCGCCTCAACCGATTATTTACAAAACCACAAATTCAGGTTTAAGTTGGGCGCAAGTAAATTCTATTGATTTTAATTTGCCAGCATATAATGGGGTTAAAGCCTCTTTGTGCTCCATTAATAATAACTCGGTTATAACCAAACCAATATTTAGAGAGGATGAAGGCGTTTCATGCGTAGTTGACATAAATAACAAATTGCATATTGTTGCAACCGTTGGGAGTGCGTTCTCCAATGATTTCGATTCATTGAATTTTGCAAATCATTTCAGTACTGAGGGCTACGGATGGCCAATGACAAATTTTTATTATCCCTACATTTATGATTTTTTTGGCGACGGAGCCAGCGCATGGAATGGTAATATTATTGATTCGGTTGAAACAGAGGGGCCGGGTTTATCATTCTATTCTTATGGCTTTAATAGCAATCCCTGGGACACAGACGGCAGTGGAAACAAAGTAACTTCCGGCATGCGTATTCAGGCCTCCAGAAATGCAACAGGACAACATATTATTTATTCCTGGGCAGAATCAGATACGAATAATACAACCAATCATTTGCATTGGAACGAATTTCCTAATATAAAATTAAGGGCTTGGGATGCCAATAACAATAAGGTTTCAGAAGAGGCCGATATTACTTCCACATGTTCAAACATAAGAATACCAAATCAGGCCTTCTTTCATCATATTTCTCCAGCCATTGAGGCCACCTCATCCTCTTCATCAGTAACTTTTAGCGTTCCGGTAACCGTTAGTAATTCTGTTCCTTTGGCTCAACTAAGCAAAAATGATCACTTTTATTCCACAGCAGCGGTAAATTTTACTAACTATCAATCAAGTCCACTAAGAATGGGTCTTATAACAAGTGTAAACAAAGATCCAATCGAAAACGAATCAATAAATATTTTTCCAAATCCTGTCTCCCGCAATCTAAACATTTTTTTAAATACTAAAGATATGATAGTAACTGTTTCAATTTATGATGCGAACAATAAGATGGTTAATTTTCTTACAGGACTGAATGTAAATAATTTAATACTGAATACAGATGATCTAAAAACTGGGATCTATTTCATAAAAATTCAAACAGAGAATTCGGTTTACACAAAAAAAATAATTAAGGACTAAATGATTGCAATAATACATTAACCTTATCGACCGTTTGGGTACACCCATGTTTTGTTACCAAAGAAATCTAACATTGTTTGAGATTGCTTATCTATTCCCCAAAATGAGATCATTCTTTAATTACCTTCCTCGTCTCCGTTCTGTTCTTCGAGCTTACTTTCAAAAAATAAATACCGGGCGCAATGTTGGAGAGGTCAATATCTATAAGGCCATTAGAGACGTTCTCGTTTTTAGAAAGTAATTGTTTGCCGCTTACATCAAATAAAATTAGATCTACATTGTTTTCGCTGGCATAAAATTTAACCGTCATTTTATTTTCTGCCGGTTGCGGGTAAATGGTTTGCACCAGGGCGTTCACATTTTTGTCGTTGCTTTTTACGCCCGTGGTTACTGTGCTTGTACAAATAACATTGGTGCAAAATTTAGAAAGCATACGCACATACGCGGCATTGGTGTATATACCCGCTTCGCTGATCGTCCATGAGTTTACCGGCCAGTCGTTATTAAAATCTTTATACGATTTTTGAATGGGCTGGTTCATAGGTGGTGTTACATTGGTATTGCATAATGCATTGTTGCCGGGGCTTCCACAAGAACTTGGGCAACAGCCATCCAACGTATAACCCGGGTTTGGCCCTCCTGGAATATAACCCGGCGCCGGACCATAAGTAGATACGCCTACTTCATCCCACAAAATATTTCCGTCGTTGAACCAACCGTTATAAAATTGCGTTACCGAATTTTCTGCACCATAACTTCCCATATTGCTTAAATAGGTTTTTGAATTGGGATTAACACCATGCATATAATGTATAAAGCCCGAAGCCGCGTTCCTGTATTTTGTTGCATTGGCAGTGTTCAAAGAATACTGATTCATGCTTAAGAACATATTGCCTTGTTTTGATTTTGTCTGGTTACTGTTCCAGGTATAATTATTATTGGCCAGCCACGCGCGGTAGGCATCAGTGCTATTAGTGTAGGCAGGTAAATTATCGGCATTATTTGTTTGCATAGACCCGGTGTAGGCATTTAAAATAGCGGTTTTCACAGAAGCAGTGGCGCCCGGAATTTTTGTATAGTATAAAAGTGCATCCTGCTCCGGCCCTTCAAATGGGTATGCAAAACTCCAGGCCACCAAATGCACAGAAGCGTAATTAGCATCTACAAATGCTTTGTAAGTAGCATTTCCTGTTAAGGCATATAAATAAACGGCGGCGCAAATTTTGTGCGTAGCCAGGTCGTAAGTCGATAATTCCTGCTCGCCAGCTGCCAATAAACCGGTGTTATAAAATGTAACCGTTGGGTTGGCAACCGCCCAGTTGTATGCATTAATGGCTGCTGTTTGCAAAGTAGCAGCATAAGCTGCCTGGCTTGCTGCTGTATATTGCATGGCTGCCAATGCGAACATGGCTGCAGTGGTTAAAGCTGCAGATGTATTGGCAGGGCCATATTTTCTGAATGCCACATCGGCGCTTGGTGGACTAACACCACCGCCGCCAACTACGGAAAGCACCGAACCGTTAGGCTGTTGCATTTTTAAAAGCCAATCTAATTCATATTTTATTTCATCTAAAATATCAGGAATACCATTATTACTTTCGGGGATATTATAATTATCCATCCAAACGGTTGGATTTTCTTCGTATGCCAATAAAAGATCGGTTAAAGTGCTCCAGGTAAAGTTCACATATTTATTATAATCACCGGCATCGTGCCAGCCACCGCTTAAATTGTGCGAAGTAGAAACATTGGTATTATTGTATAAGCGGCAATCCAGATCCTGTTGTGTACCGGCATGGCAGGCAGCGTCGGTCCACGCGGTGGTGGCATTTGCCGCTAACTTCGGGGCACCGCAGCGTGCAAAATAATACATACGCATGGCCTGTTCTAGTACTGTATTGTAAACACAATCATTGATCTCGAAACGATAAGAGCCTACATTATTGGAAACGTCGTAAATATAATATGAGCCTTGCACCGTATAGGTTGAAAAATCGAACCACCAGGCTTTATCACCACTTTGTGCTTGTGTAGCGCCCCCGTTCCAGGCGGTTATTGATGAAGTATAAACAACTGCATCGGTTACCCAATCGCGTACCTGGTAAGTTGCCCCGGGGCTAAAAGGTGTTCCATTATTATATCCCGTGATCGGGTTTGAGATCACGGCAATTTTTTGCGCGGTAAGTCTGTATCCAAACTGATCGGTTTTTATGAATTGAACAGTTACAGTTGGTGAGGCATTTATGATCATGCTCCACAATAACAGCAAAGGGATTAAATAGTATTTTGTTTTCATGATAAATGGGTTTAAAGTTAAATTTTAGAAATTTTAAAGTTCCTGTACTTTGAAATGTTGTTTATCAAAAACCTTTCATTAAATTTAATATTAATATTTGAGAAAGAAAAGAAACTTAACTATTAAAATGTCATTCCGGCCTTGAGCCGGAATCTCAGCACTAAAAACTATTTTTTAGAACTGAGATGCTGAATCAAGTTCAGCATGACCGAATATAAAATTGCAGTGTCATATGACAGAAAATAAATTCATACAACAACTCCAGGAATCTTTTAACTCAAAAGATTACAGCCTATTTACCCGCCGCTGCCTGGATTACACCAACGATTATCAATTACCCGAAAACCTGGTTGCCGAGATCTTTGAACTCAGAAAAAATTATTTAAGCATTATTGATATCAATCCCGCCGAGCAGGAAAGTATTAACGGCAGTGCCGCGCACTTGCTTGAAAAAATAAAAACACAGGATGCTGCTTTAATAAATACATCGGCAACAAACTCTGATATTGTATTTAAAGCAGAGGATATTACCAAACAATTTCACAGCGGGCGCAATCCTTTTAAATTACATCCCGTTTCGTTTGAACTTAAATTAGGCGAAATTACCGGTGTGGTTGGCGAAAATGGTAATGGTAAAACAACCTTATTACGTATAGTTTCCGGTCAACTTTCTGCAGACTATGGTAATATTGAGTTTCCGGCTTTGGGTAATTTTTCTAACAATTGGTACCAGGCCAAAAATAAATTCGCCTTCATCCCTCAACGTATTCCAAAATGGCACGGTACCCTATTAGAGAATTTATTGTTCTTTGCTACCATACACAATATTACCGGCGAGCAAAATTTAAAACAGATAGATTATATTTTATTTCGTTTGGGTCTCGATAAATTTCGTGACCTTACCTGGAGCCAGATCTCGAGCGGTTACCGCATGCGTTTTGAATTGGCAAAAATGTTATTGTGGCGCCCGCATTTATTAATTTTAGATGAACCGTTGGCCAATCTTGATATTAATGCGCAGCAATTATTTTTGCAGGATCTTAAATTCTTTGCACAATCACAAAGCAGTCCGCTCTCTATTATTTTAAGCTCGCAGCAGCTGCATGAAATAGAGCGCATTGCCGATAATATCATTTTCATTCGCCAGGGCAAAACCATTTACAATGGCAGGCAAAGTAATTTTGGCGTTGATCGCGCTGCAAATAATTTTGAAGTGGCCGGTAATTTTACTTTGCAACAATTACAAAATTGCCTGCCCGAAAATAAAGGTTATAAGATTGAAGATGCCGGAACGGCCTTTATTATTAGCTGCGATGTTACCGTAAAATGGTTTGATGTTTTATCGGTTATTCAAAATCAAGGCCTTGAATTAAATTATTACCGCGATATCAGTCAAAGTACCCGTCAATTATTTCATAAAGATATTTAATATGTTCAAAAAAATTGCGCCTGGTTTTTTAAACCGGCTAGACACCTACTTACTCACAAAATATCCTGTTATCTGGATAAGCAAGATCCATTATATTTTATGGTTTGGATTATTACTTTATTTAATTTCGGCGGCCATTGGCTGGCTGGTGCCAATTGATCTTACCAGTAGAGCCGACGATGGGCTATGGTATGTATTGTTAAGTGTTTTGGCATTTATCCTCTCGTGGTTTTGGGGTTATCGTTACCTCATCTTTAACAAAGAAAAGAATTTCGGGAATTTAAAACTGAGCGATGAATACAAGAATTTCTTTTTGGTATTTATTTGCATTGCTGTTTTTGCATGGTTTGGTTCGCCCTTTGTGCTAAGCTACAATACAAAAATGGCAAACCTCTTTACTGATAAAGAAATTATTGACGATGTAAATGCCTTGAACGAAATAGAACCTTTTGTGCCAACCAATTACTATTCATATGAGAACACCTATGATACCATAAAAAAACAAACCTTCTTTAACGTTAATAAGATCAATACCTATAACACCTACACGCCATGGCGTTATCTGAATGATACCGTTAATTATCCATCTATTTTAAGCAACTACCAATTACATCTTTCTTATCAGCCATCGGCCAATTATAATAATGTGATCGCTAAGATCGAAAAGCATATTTCTATTTGTAATAAGTATGGCATCTATCCAACCTTTAATGCAGATGCTATGGCCAAAATGTATCTTAAGGCTCAAAAGGCCGGGTGGATGGACATACAGGAAATGAATATGGGCAACGATTATTATAAAGAAGAATTACGCACCGCCTTTAATAATTTATTTGAAGCAAAATTTGGTACTTTGTTTTTGTGGAACGCCGATTTTTTATGGGCTATGTTTTACGTGATATTTTCTTTAAGCCTGTTACTGGTACTTTTTAAATTAAATCACTGGAAACAGTTCTTGATAATGGCCATAGTAATGGCTTTATATCCTTTGGTTATTTTTATTTTAACGCAGATCCTTTTCAGGCATTCAAATGCCGATGATGCCTTTACGTGGTTTGTGTTTTTATTCTTTATAACCTGTATTGTTAGTTTATTCATTACTGCAAAGCAGCAAAGAACATTTAAACCTTTCTTTAATATTTTAAACCAGGCATTTTTTCTGATCAGCATTTATATGCCAATGCTTATTGTTTATTATTTAAGAAGAGCAACATCGTTGTTTCATTATAACAATTATAATTACGATTACACAACCGAAATTGCAAAAACGGTTATCAGCAAAAATGGCGAAACCGTTGCCATTTATGATTATCGTTATTATTTAGACCAATATTTATATTCTTATTGGCAGGATGAGTATGACCAATGGTTTTTGATCTGTAAATACGTTCCTATTGTTATTTTTATTGTGTGCCTGCCATTAATGAAAAAATTATTCGTAAAACAACTGGCCTTGCCAAGAAGAACATAAAAAACACCTTGTTTTTATAAAACTAAAAGGCTTCTGTATACAGAAGCCTTTTTTATTTATCGGTTGGTAATTGTCAATTATCGCATGGTAGCATTCAAACCCCGAAAAAGATGGAATTTTGCTTCGTATTTAAAAACGAATAGCAATGAAAAAAACAATTAAAACATTAGTCCTTTTGCTGGCAATGATTACTGCCGGCCAGCATTACGCGCAAAGCAGCTTACCATTCTTTCCGATCCCATGTTCAAAGCTTGTCCCAAAAAATACCGACAGGCAGGTGAATGTTGAAATAGCCGAAGGCTGCAGGGAGATCTGGACCACCTTTAAAGGGCTTGGTTTGGCAGGGCCTTTTGGCAGGTATGTACGCCATGTATATAATAACGAAACATCTATTGTAAAAAATGAGTTTGGCGTTATTACGGCCATGAGAGTGTACGTTACTGCTATTGTAAGAAAAAAGAGCGGTAAATTAAAGGTTGCATATGTTGCGTTTACCCGCGATTATATGGGAGGTGGCCAGTATGGCCCATTATACGGGGGTTGGGTAAGCGGCGAGATCCGTCATACAAAATATGAATGCGTTGAGAATTTACCGGATTGGTTGGGAACCGGCCCCATTGCCAAAGCAAAAACAAAAGAAGAGAAAGCAAAAGAAAAAGAAGAAAAGGCAAAAGCTAAAGCAGAGAAAGATGCTGCCAAAGAAAAATAATAACATTAAAAAACTAAAGTTTTTTTACTAAAAAAGATTTAATTTCGGAAAGGATAATAGATAATGTTTTTGCAGCAAACACTAAATAAGACATGGTTTATACTATGTCTTGTTTTTATAAGTAGTTTTATTTCTCCTTTAAGAGGCTTAAATACCGACAGCCTAAAAACGGCACTTAAAAAAAATCCCGATAAGCAAGAGGTTTGCAAAATATTAAACGAAAAAGCCTATGAACTATCCTTTACAAATCCATCGCAGGCATTTGAATTACTTAACGAAGCTGAAAAAATTTCAAAAGAAATTAATTACGAAACCGGTAACGAAACCACCAAAAAAAATATGGCACATGTGGCTATATTAACCGGTGATTATAAAAAAAGCGAAGCTATTTATAAAGACCTAATAATTATTCACCAAAAAAAACACAATATTCCTGAACTTGCAAAAATTTATAACAACCTTGGGCGGGTATATAATAAAATCGGTAATTACGAAAAGGGCGCCGAAAATTTATTGCTTGCGCTAAGTAGTTTTGAAAGTATTAAAGATTTTAACAGCGCATCTGCCACATTATTAAATCTTGGTATATTAAATTTAAGGATGAACCATCCCGAAAAAGCATTGTCGTATCTTATCCGGACTTTAAAAAACACAAGCAATAATCCCGAACTCAGTGGCAATATTTATGAGCATATAGGTATCTCTTACAAGATGCTGCATAAAACAGACCTTGCTCAAGACTATTTAAAATTGTCGGAAAAAGAGTTCATGAAAGATAGTGGCGGACAGCGCGAATTAAACATTGCAGATGTATATGAAAATATGGCTTCTGTTTTTATTGATGCCGAAGATGATAACCAGGCAGCCGTTTATTCGCAAAAAGCTTTATCCATTTACAAAACTATTAAAGAGCCCGAAGGTATTATTACCTGTTTTATTTCGCTGGCGGCCATACATTTTAATATGGCAGAAGCAGAGCATCTTGTTCCGGGAAAAAAAGCTGAATTCGAAAAAAGCTTAAGGCTCATTGATTCGGCCGAGATAATGGCAAAAAAGTTTGGCTTTAATTCTTTAGAAGCAGAGATCTATAAACGTAAAGCAGAAGTGTTTTGGAAATTAAATATCCAGGATAGTGCTTATATATATTATCGTCGTTTTGGCACTTTGCAAGACTCTCTTACCTCTGTTGAAAAAGAAGCACGTATTAACGAATTAAATATTGAATACGAAACTGAAAAAAAAGAAAAAGAAATCGCTTTACTGGAAAAAAATAATGCGGATGTAATTATATTATCCGAACAGCGAAAAGTTATTTCGATCATAACCATTTCTATTAGTTTGCTTTTTATTTTATTGATAATATTCATTCTTTACAGAAATAAAAGTAAAAAGAAACAATTAGAAACCGAGTATGCTAAAAATAAAATTGAGCTGGAGCATAAAGCACTCCGCGCACAAATGAACCCGCATTTTTTATTTAACAGCCTTAACAGCATACAACGCATGTTTATTGAAGGCAAGACCGACAGCGCCAACGACGCCATGGCCGATTTTGGGAATTTACTGCGGCGTATACTAAACAACAGTGGTAAAGATAAGATCAGCTTAAAGGAAGAAATAGATACGCTTAAACTTTATCTCGACATTGAAAAAATGCGTTGCGACAATTGTTTTGATTTTGAGTTTGATGTGGAAGAAACTCTTGACCTTTTAAATACCAAAGTTCCGCCGCTCATTATTCAGCCTTTTGTTGAAAATGCTATCTGGCATGGCATATTGCCAAAAAAGCAAAAAGGCAATATTAAAATAAGCATCTCTCAAAACGCCGAACAAAATTTGATCTGTATGATTGAAGACAATGGTGTTGGTTTTGGAAATAAAAAACCGGGAGCTCATCCTTCAAAAGGTATTGAAATAACCGAGCAGCGCCTTGGTAAAAAAATTATCATTAATCAACCACCAGGTGGTGGCACAAGCATTTTAATTACCATCCCCCTTAACTCATGATAAACGCACTGATCATAGATGATGAAAAAGACGCGCGCTTTCTGCTTGCCATCCAGCTCACCAAACATTTTTCTGATATCATAAAAATTGTTGGCGAAGCCGAGGGTATTGAAAGTGGCGTTAAGACCATAAAAGAATTAAAACCCGATGTTGTTTTTTTAGATATTAAAATGCACTCGGGCACCGGCTTTGACCTGTTGCAGGAATTTAAAAATCCTGATTTTGAAGTTGTGTTTGTTACCGCCTACGATAACTACGCACTTAAAGCTTTTCAATTTAGCGCTTTTGGCTATTTATTAAAACCCATTAAAACATCTGAATTAAAATTGATTGTAGAAAGATTGCAGGGCCATTTGCAACTTTTAAGAAGCGCTACCGAAAGCAGGATGAAAGTACTGCTCGAAAATTATGGTGATGATAAAAAAATAAAAAAACTGGTTGTAACGGATGCCGAAGGATTTCAGGTTTTAAATATTGAAGAAATATTACGATTAGAGGGCGACCGCAACTATACCCGTTTTATTTTATTGAACGATAAAAAAATTACAACCAGCAAAACAATGGGTGAATATGAAGACCTGCTGAATGATTTTGGCTTTTTTAGGATACACCAAAGTACCATTGTTAATTTGCGTTATGTAAAAGGTTATAATAAAGCAGATGAAGAAGTAGAAATGACCGATGGTAAATTTTTAAAATTAAGCCGCTACCGCAAAACAGATTTCTTTGATCGCTTTATAAATTGAAAGCCGCTGATTTCGCAGATTTTATTCAAAATAAAAAGAGCCGTTTTATAAACAGCTCTTTAAAATCATTTCTGTGCAATCTGCGAAATCTGTGGCAAAAATAAACGGTTATTAAACCACAATCTCATCGCCATCTTTATTAAAGAATTTAAATTCCATAAAGCCCTGGCTGGCCATGCTTTGTACCTTTACCCATTGTTTGTGTTCAAAATACCATTTCCATTGCGGGCTTTTGAACCATTTACCTTTTTTAATAAAAGCTTCAATATATGGGTGAACGTTTAGCGTAATATTTTTTTGATTTTGTTCTTTGATTATAAATCTCAAAGTATTTTCAATTTGATCTACAAATAAAATACTTGGTTGTACTTTACCTGTGCCGCCGCAGCTTGGGCAGGTCTCTAATACTTCTACATTTACTTCGGGGCGCAAACGCTGGCGGGTGATCTGAATTAAACCGAATTTACTCGGAGGTAAAATGTTGTGCTTGGCACGGTCGCTTTTCATCTCCTCTTTCAGCTTATCGTAAAGCAACTTACGGTTATCGGCATTGTGCATGTCAATAAAATCAACCACAATAATACCGCCCATATCGCGTAAACGTAACTGGCGCGCTACCTCAGCGGCAGATTCTAAATTCACTTCCAGTGCATTCTCTTCCTGTGTGCTATCGCTTTTTGCGCGGTTACCGCTGTTCACATCAAACACGTGTAGCGCTTCGGTATGCTCAACCACAAGGTAGGCGCCGCTTTTCATATGTACGGTCTTTCCAAACAAACTCTTTATTTGTTTTTCAATACCGTATGCATCAAATATTGGCAGTTTACCAGAGTATAATTTTAATATATCAACTTTATCGGGAGAGATGGTTTTAATGTATTGTTTAAGATCTTCGTAAACCTTAACATCGTTAACGTGAATAGCGTTAAACGTTGGGTTTAAAAAATCACGAAGAATAGCGTTTGTCCTGTCTACCTCGCCCAACACGCGCAATGGCGGCTGGCCGGTCTTTAGCATATTAAAACATTCATCCCAACGTTTTACAAGATCGTTAAGATCGCCTTCAAGATCGGCTACCGATTTATTTTCGGCAACCGTGCGCACGATCACACCAAAGTTTTTTGGCTTGATAGTTTGCATTAATTCTTTTAAACGTTTTTTCTCATCAAAATTTCTGATCTTGGAAGAAACAGAGATCTTATCTGAAAAAGGGATCAACACCAGGTAGCGTCCGGCAAGGCTTATTTCGGTAGTAATTCTTGGCCCTTTGGCGCTAATAGGTTCTTTGGCAACCTGCACCAAAACATTTTGGCCCGATTTTATAACTTCATTGATCTTGCCGTCTTTTTTAATTTCGGGCTCATTTTTAAAATACATCAGGTTGCTTACGTTTTGTTTGCCGCTTTGCGCCTGGTTAACGTATTTTATTAAAGAGTTGGCCTGGGGGCCCAGATCGAGGTAATGCAGAAATGCATCTTTTTCATATCCCACATCCACAAAAGCGGCATTAAGGCCTGTCATAACCTTTTTAGCTTTGCCTAAGTAAATATCGCCTACCGAAAATTTTGAGTTATTCTTTTCGCGGTGTAACTCTACTAAACGTTTATCGTGCAGCAGGGCTATAACAACTTCGTTAGGCGTGGAATTAATTATTAATTCTTGGTTCACGCGCGTAATATTTTAAATTATTAATAGTATTATGATTATAATAAATATTGGGTAGCACCAAACAGATCGTTTATATAGTAAAGACCTGCACACCATAGTGTTATTTATTATACTTAACTAAATAACTAAAACGGAACAAGCAACATGCCTTCCGTTCTAGAAATTTTTATACAGAAAAATAATTAGCTAACCGCTAATTATTTTTTCTTATGACGATTTTTTCTCAAACGTTTTTTGCGTTTGTGTGTCGCCATTTTATGTCTTTTTCTTTTCTTTCCGCTTGGCATAATTTTAATTTAAATTGTTAATACTTGTTTTGTTTTAATATTCTTTAGTTTTTTCGCACTCTTTATTTTGTTTTCAGCTGCTCTATATACTTGTTTATTTCTATGCGCGCTGTTATATCATTTGTTTTTGCCGAATACTTCTCTAACATTTCTATTGTTTTTGCAGTATTGTTTTGTTGTTCGTAGGCATCGGCTAAATGTAAATATGCTTCAATGTAATTACTATCTACCTTTAACACCTTATTAAACCTTGCAATGGCTTTATCTACCTGGCCGCTTTTTACCGAGAAGAATGCAAAGGTTAATTGCAGCTTTACATTGTTGCTATCTATTTTCTCTATTTCCCTCAGTCGTTTTATCCCTTCCATCGGATCTTCAGATCCTTCTACATAACAGGAAGCCAACATGATCTTGGCATCGGTATTATTTGGTTCCTGCTCAAGGCTTTTTGCAAAACAACGGCTTGCAGATTGATACAATACCGGGATCGCTGTTTTATCCTGGATGAACTGGATGGCGTAATAATAACGGTTTCCGGCTTTACGCCAGGCCTCCGCTTTGTTTTCTTTCTTTGCCAGTTCTTCTGTATAATGAGCCGCAAGATCGGGGCGTTTTTGTTTGTCCCAGAAAACAACCACACTATCCAACTGTTTTGATGCAAGCAACTTATCATTCAATGCTTTTTTTGAAGGTTCAAGACCTTTTAAGGCCATGGTTAAATAAACTTCCAAATTAGCATCAGAATTAAGCGTTTTTGCTTTTCCTGAATGATCGTGCCCATCCTCATCACTGTGTTTGGGTGCAATTTTTGGTGCAATAAATAAAAGAACGAATAAAACCAGGGCGCTAACAACTAAAAGTAACTGTGTTTTTTTAACGCTCATTGGGTCTTATCTTAATCCATGTTTTTTTGTATCGGTTCTGCCGTTTTTACATTACGCTTTACCCTGTCTGAAAAAGTTTTTGAAGCTTTAAACGCCGGGATGTAATGCGCTGGAATTACTACAGTTGTATTTTTAGAAATATTACGTCCGATTTTTTCGGCACGTTTTTTTACTACAAAGGTTCCAAAACCTCTTAAATACACATTTTTACCTTCTACCATTGAGTTGCGTATGGTTTTCATAAACGCTTCTACAGTGGCCTGTACAGCCATTTTTTCAATGCCTGTTTTTTCTGAAATTTCGTTAACGATATCTGCTTTGGTCATTTTACAAACTATTTAAAATCAATTAATTGTATTTTAAAACGGGCAGCAAAGATAGTATTATTATTATTAAATGAAAACTTTTTTAAGATTTTGCTCTTTTTTAGTGTTAATAGGGCTTTAAGCCTTAATTTTACCTCAAAATTATGGAAAATTGGTTGGGCCGGGGGCTTATTACATGGTATAAAACAAACAAACGCAACCTGCCCTGGCGCAACCAGACCGACGCCTATAAAATATGGCTTTCTGAGATAATTTTACAGCAAACACAGGTGGTTCAGGGCACCAGCTATTACCTTAGGTTTATTGATAAGTACCCAAAAATTACCCATTTGGCCAATGCCAACGAGGATGAAGTGTTAAAACTGTGGCAGGGGCTGGGCTATTACTCAAGGGCAAGGAACCTTCATGCCGCCGCTAAAGTGGTTAAAGACGAGTATAAAGGCCGGTTTCCCTCAACTTATGAAGAAATAAAGGCGTTAAAAGGCGTGGGCGATTATACAGCCGCTGCCATTAGCAGTTTTGCCTATAACCTGCCTTATGCTGTGGTGGATGGTAATGTTTACCGGCTTTTAAGCCGCTTGTTTGGTATAAAAACCGCAATAGATAGCGGGCCGGGGAAAAAGGAATTTCAGGCCCTGGCCAATGAATTACTGGATAAAAAAGATCCTGCCCAATACAACCAGGCCATTATGGAGTTTGGTTCACAATATTGCAAACCAGTAAATCCCGATTGCCCTAACTGCATTTTTAATTCAAAATGTATTGCTTTTAAAACCGCCAGTGTAGCTCAACTTCCTGTTAAAGCAAAGAAAACAAAGGTTAGCAACCGCTTTTTAAATTACATTGTTTTGCTCGATAAAAATAATAACATCTATTTAAATAAACGCTCTGCAAACGACATCTGGAAAGGCCTGTACGAATTTTACCTGGTAGAGACCGATAAGGAAATAACAACCGCGCAATTACTTAAACAGCTAAAACTTAAAAATATTACCGGCACAAAAATTGAACTTTTGCATACTTCGCAATCGTACAAGCATGTGTTAAGTCACCAGCATTTATATGCAAAGTTTTATGTGATAAAAAGCAACGTTGCTTTTGCAAAAACACAAACAAAAACAACTCTCAAAAATTTAACAGACTTTGCTTTTGCCCGGCTTACCGAAAAGTTCTTAAATGATTGCGATTTGAAAGAAATAGTTTAAATTTGATTAAAATTAAATCTATGAAAAAACTATTACTAGCATTTGCCTTGTTTTTTAGTTTAACCGGGTTTTCACAAATTTATAAAGCAAAAGACGGAACGACCCTCATCCATTTTTATTCCAAATCGCCGTTAGAAGATATTGATGCCGCCAATAAAGGTGCGGTAATTGTTCTTAACACTACTTCAAACGATATACAGGTAAGGGTTACCATTCAAAATTTTAAGTTCAAAAATGCCTTAATGGAAGAGCATTTTAATGAGAATTACCTTGAATCTACCAAATATCCAAACTGCGTTTTTAAAGGTAAGATCAATGAAAAAGTGGATTATACCGTAGAAGGAGATAATAAAGTTACTGTAACCGGTAAAATGGATCTGCATGGTGTTAGCAAGGATGTTACCCTTGAAGGCACTTTAACAAAAAAAGGTAATGAGATCCTGCTGGATACAAAATTTAAAATTAAAGTGGCAGATTACAACATCCAGGTTCCATCTTTATACGTAAAGAATATAGCAGAGGTTGTTGATGTTACATTAACAAGCACACTTGAACCGTTTGTAAAAAAATAATTAGTCTTTCACATGATCGTTTTTAAAAAATCCCTTTTAGTATTTAGTCTTGCACTTTCTTCACAAATGGCGTTCTCGCAGGAACCGGACCTTTTAGACCTGGTAACGGATAAAAAAGATGAGCCGCCGCAAAAGGTTTATGCTACGTTTAAAACCGTGCGCATTTGCAATGCACAAACCATTGAGACGGTAAAAAAGAAACATTTGGATTTTCGTATCAGCCACCGTTTTGGTAATATTTATAATACCGATCTTTCAAACCCGCTTAACTCTATGGGCCAAACCTTTGTGGGTTTTGATAATGTAACCGATATCCGTTTTAGTTTTGATTATGGGCTTACAGATGATATAACCATTGGTATTGGGCGCAGTAAAATGAACCATATCATTGACGGGAGTTTGAAATGGAAGATCCTGAAGCAAACTGCTAATTTTAGCATGCCCATTTCACTTGCTTTTTTCTCAAGCACTGGTTATACACACGATCCCCCTTCTACTTTTTACAATGGTGTGATCAAAGATTTTCCCACCAACGAATTGCACAGGTTTAATTATTTTAACCAGCTAATTATTGCCAGTAAAATAAACAATTGGTTATCGTTAGAATTGTTACCAAGTTACATGTACCGCAATTTTATTAGGGAAAGTATAAACCCCGCTAACAAAGCGGCAGATGTGAACGGATTTTTTAGTATTGGATTTGGCGGAAGGATAAAACTTAACAAACGTACAAGCATTATAGGAGATTATTTTTATAATGTTAGCCCGTATTACCAAAACAATAAAAACATCTTTAATCCTTTAGCTTTAGGTATTGAGATAGAAACCGGTGGGCACGTGTTTAGCCTTGTGTTTACAAATGCGGGTGGTTTAATTGAAAACAACTTTATTCCATACACTACTGATAGCTGGGCAAAAGGCCAGGTTAAGTTTGGTTTCTGTATCTCCCGCACATTTGCCCTGTAAATTTGAACCAGTTAGTTAATAACCATCTTTTCTCAGATCATTTATTACCAAAGCATAATTTTACGCCTCTTATCAGAGAGCATTATGATGTGGTATGGACCTCTGTTTTTCTGTTGTTTTGCCTGGGGTTATTGGTATTTATTAAAGTTACATCTTATTCTAAAGTGGTTAAGATCGTGCAATCTACTTTTAATTCAAATGCATTGCATGAGTTAGAGCGCGAAGAAACCAAGAGCTTTAAGTTACATTCGGTTTTGCTTTCGGCATTTTTTATATTGAACATATCTTTTCTTTTATACAAAGTAAATAGTTTTTACAACCTTGTTTTTACCGGAAGCAGCCTGTTCATGCAGTTTATCTATATCCTTTTAATTATTTTACTTTTTTCTGCGTTCAAAATTTTACTAAATCAATTTATATCTTTTTTAACGGATGATAGAAAAACTATTTCTGAATACTCTTATAATTCTTTAAAGATCAATCAAACCTTTGGTATCTTTATCTTTCCGTGGTTAATACTGGTTGAGTTCACGCAGTTTAATTCGCTTATCTTTATTTCGTGCGCGTTTGTTGTTATTGCAGTATCTCTTGTATACCAATGGTACAGGGGCATAATAATTGGTCTTATAGAAGAAAGAATAGGATTATTACAAACTTTTACGTACTTTTGCGCCTTAGAAATTTTACCCATAATTGTGTTGGTAAAATATATAATTGAAACATTTTAATAAGGCTTAATTAATGTCAGCAAAAAAAAAGTTAGTTAAAAAAAAGTTAGTTAAAAAGCTCATTAAAAAATCTAAAGCTTCTACTAAAAAAGCTTCTTCAACTAAAATAAAAAATAAAACTAAGGCAGTTGCCAAAAAAGCTAAAGCGCTTCCAAAAAAAGCAGTTAAAAAAGCTGTGGCTAAAAAAGTAGCAGCCAAAAAAATTAAAGTGGTTGCTAAGCCCGTTGTTAAAGCCGTTGACGTACCTAAAATTAAGCCAGCAAAAGAAAAAAAAGTTTTAGTTCAAAAAAACATTAAAGAAAATATTGAAAAGGCAGTTAACATTAAACGCCCCCGTAAATCTTCAAAAAAACCGGTTATTACTTTGCCTCCTCCTCCAAAAATCGAGGTAAGCAATTATCCAAAAAATAAGGTAAAAAACATTTTGATCTCTCAGCCAAAACCAGGCGAAGGAGACAAAAACCCTTATGTAGAACTTTCAAAAAAATACAATTTAAACCTAACCTTCAGGCAGTTCATTAAAATTGAAGGTTTAAACTCACAGGATTTCAGAACTCAGCGCGTGGATATTTTAGAGCACGGCGCTGTAATTTTAACCAGCCGTTTATCGGTTGATCATTATTTCAGGATCTGTAACGAAATGCGAATTACTGTGCCTGAAAGCATGAAATACTTTTGCATTAACGAACAAACCGCTTATTATCTTCAAAAATACATACAGTACCGCAAACGCAAGATCTTTTTTGGCCATGGCACTATCTTAGATCTGGTTGATGTAATTCGTAAGAATAAAGACGAGAAGTTTTTATTGCCAGCCAGTGATGTTACCAAAGAACAGATCGTTGAATTTTTAGATGAGTTAAAGATCACTTACACAAAAGCCACGTTTTATAAGACCATCAGCGCAGACCTTTCCGATATTAAATCTTTGGTTGATTTTGATATGCTTGTTTTCTTTACCCCTGCAGGTATAAAATCGTTGCGCCAGAATTTTCCAAACTTTAAACAAGGCAACACCCGTATTGCCGCCTTTGGCCATGTTGCTGCGCAAACGGTAAAAGAAATGGGTTATCGTTTGGATGTTTTTGCCCCTAACCCGTTAAACCCAAGTATGTCGGGCGCCATTGAATCTTATCTTCGCGAATCCAATAAACGTTAATATCAGCGTTTACTTATTTTAAGTTTGCTTCTATCCTTTTAAGATAATAGATCGTTGCTGTTTCGATCTCTTTGTATTCCTCTATCTTTTTGCCTATGAACAACACTGCCAGGATGATTTTTTTATTCTTTGATGTTGCCGTTTCGTAAAGCGTTGCTTTATTTAAACGGTATGCTTCGCGCATACGGCGTTTTAATTTATTACGGTCGTGCGCCCTTTTAAATGTTCGCTTAGGCGCTACAAACATTACCTGGCAAGGGTTTACATAATCTGCATCGGTTTCCATCCATATCAGTTTTAACGGAAATGAAATTACTGTGTTACCTTTTTGAAACAAAAGGTCAATTTGCTTTTTACTGCAAAGACGTTCCTGCTTATTAAATTTAGTTTGCAATTAGCGCAATAGTTTGATTGGTAAAGATAATTTTTTACTTTTACACATATAAACAAATAACATAATTATGGGAAAAGGAGACAAAAGAACTAAACGTGGCAAAATACATATCGGTTCAACTGGCGTAACACGTCAAAAAAAGAAAAAATCTGCTAAAAAATCTGCATCAAAAGCAGCTCCAAAAAAAGCAGCGGCAAAAAAAGCGGCTCCAAAAAAAGCAGCAAAAAAAGCTGAATAAAAACTCTTAAAAGCTGCCGCACCCCGGCAGCTTTTTTGCTATAAAAAAATCCCTCTTAAGAAGCGGTTTGCAAATGGATCTGAAGGACTTTAATAAACAAGCGAAAGCTCTTAAAAAAGAGAACCAGGCTTTTTATAGAGGTCTTAAAAATAAAACACCTAAAAACCTCGACACACTTTTTCATTCAGCCCACGATAAAGCATTTGAAAAGATCGATTGTTTAACCTGCGCTAACTGCTGCAAAACAACATCACCCATATTTTACCAGCGAGATATTGAAAGAGCCGCCAAAGGGCTTAAAATAAAACCGGGCGATTTTTTACAAAGCTATTTAGAGATGGATGAAGATGGCGACTTTGTATTAAAACAGGCACCTTGTCCTTTTTTAGACAAAGACAATTATTGCTCCATATACGAACACCGGCCTACAGCCTGCCGTGAGTATCCGCATACCAACCGAAAAAAAATGCAACAAATTCTTGATATTACTTATAGAAACACCCTGGTTTGCCCGGCAGTATTAAAAATTACCGAAGAAGTAAAAAAGAAACTGGGTTTATAATGATACGCTATACATGAAAAATATTTTATTGTTTTTTTCAACTGTTTTAGTTTTTGCCTGCGGCAGCAGCGGTAATAAGAATAGCAAAATTGACGGGCCTGTTTATAAAGAAATAGCGGCCCGGATAAAATTATTGAACCAGGATAGTGTTCAGTTAGACTCTTTACATTTTAACCCAAACGAAATTGATAGTAATGTAAACGCCCTGATCCTGCTTTCAAAAGACATTGAAAATATAAGTGCTTCTGTAAACAGGTCAAATAGCTATTTTGACGGCTTGGCCGCTAAATACAAACTTAGCAGTTACGATTTTTTAAAACTAAAAAACGGCATGCATGTAGATGATATTGCCACCACATTAAAACAAAACGAACTTAGTTTTTTTAATATCATGCTTTTAAAAAATAATAAAAGCGATTTGCTTTTACACACCGCTCATTAATGCAAAAATTAATAACCATACTACTGCCGTTGCTTTTTGTATCGCCTGCTTTTTCTCAAACAAAAACCTGCGAAAAAATCTGTGAGAAACCTGACAGCACAGCACATTACAAAAAAGAAAGAAACGATCTGCCGCGCTACGTGAGCTCTAAAATATTACCCATTTTAGGCGATTGTATTAAGCAAAAAATGGAATTTGTTTATAGCATGGAAATAAAATTTACCATAGCTGAAAACGGTAAGGTAATTGCCGTAGATTTTTTAAAACCAGAGTTAAGCGATTATTGCAGTGCAAAACTACGAACCGAGTTTCTTACTATGGAAGGCTGGCATCCGGCAAAATTAAACGGTGTAAGTGTATGTTCTTATTATCTTTATTCGATCGGTGGAATTACCTGGCATTAAAAAATTTATTCAATTATTATTCTTTTTAAAATGCTGGCGCTGTTAACTGAAATAACAGCAAAATATAATCCGGGAGAATAATTTTTTGAATCAATTACTGCCCTACCCTGGTTATTTTTTTGATTTAAAATAACCTGTCCAACGGTATTATAAACCACGAGGTCAAACACGTTATTCGTGCTTAATTCAACTGTTATATTCCCACTAGCAGGTACAGGATATATGTTTACAAGGTTTTCTTTTTCGTTCTGCTCATCAATGCCTGTACAATCAGACACCTGCACGGTTATTATTGCGCTGGCAGAGCCGCAACCGGCGCTTGACCCGGTAACAGTATAGTTAGTGGAGCTAGCCGGCGAAACAGATATAGATGATGAAGTTGAACCATTGCTCCAAAGATAGTTACTTGCACCCGAAGCGCTTAAGACGGCCCCCTGACCCTGGCAAATTAATGTTGACGATGTAACAGAAAGGTTAACACCGGGATTTACAATTACATTAACCGTATTGGTTATAGCCATGCATCCGGGTAGTGAAGCCGAAACAATATAAGCACCCGACATGTTTTGCTGCGCATTAACAATGCTCGGATTTTGTTGCCCTGCACTATAGCTGTTTGGACCCATCCAGCTATAAACAGCCCCATTAATTGTTCCCGCGCTTAAGTTTAAAACATTACCGGCACATATTGGTGCATTGCTTGATGCATTAAGAATTGCCGAGGCGTTAAATGAAATAAATGAGTTATTTGCAGGCACTGTTTGGCCGGCGGCGCCTGTGGTGGCGCCATTTGAAGGAAATTCGGTTAAGGATGAAGAATTGGTATTGCCATTAATACCGCCCGTAACCGATGCTATTACTGCCGGAGTACTTAATGCTACAAAACCACCACCACCGCCGCCGCCTGGACCTTCAGCCTCACTATTTAAAATAAACTGGTTGCCGCCATCACCGCCGTTAGCTTGTATGTTTTGATTACTGGAAATTACTGTTGACAAGATAACAATACTTCCTCCCGCGCCCGCGCCACTTGGCCCGTCATAACCATTGCCCACCGTGTTTCCCCCGTTGCTTCCGTTTGAAGAAATAATTCCCGTCCCTGATATTGCATTTGTAGCAATTAAATAAATTATTCCACCGCCACTACCGCCATTACTGCTGTTTCCGTCATTCTCGTCGCCGGCCCCACCGCCACCGCCCATGTAAATACGGTTGGTGTAATTAATATTTGTAAGCGGCCTGCCGCCTAAACCACCTACTTCGTGCCTATTATCCAGCCACCATAAAGGATCGCCAAGTGGCGTAACAGTTGCATTTTGATTTTGATAGGAATTGGAATAACCTCCGCGGCCGCCGCCAGATGAATTGGTTAACGAATTTGCGTTTGCTACATAACCCGGATCGAGCTGCCAGGCCGCAAGTGGGTTAAAGGCGTCTACGATCATTATTCCCTGGCCTGTCCAGGCGTTATTGTTATTTGCGTTTGCGCCGCCGCCGCCACCCGAATTCCAGGCATTGCCACCACCACCGCCATTTGCAGGTGCGCCACGACCATAACGTCCGCCAAGCAGATCGTATTCGGGCTGGTATCCCGCAATACCCTCGCCTTTTTCTCCACCGTAATAATTGATATTCGATACGTATCCGGTAATGTTGTTCGTGTATTGTGATTGATTGATCATATCAAGCTGACCGCCCCTAAAGCCTGCACCGTTAGTATGTATTGTTCCGTTATTGATAATGTTGGCAGCATGGATGCAAACAATACCCCCCATCCTGTATATTACAGAAGAAACGATGGTATCTTTCCATGCTTTTGATATGACGTTAGCCCCGGCATTAACCGTTAAGGTTGTATATTGCGGCACTTTAATTACCTGCGTCATTCCACCAACTGTGTAGTTATTTAAAAGGTTGGATGCCGTTGTAATAACATTAGCATTAACGGATTGCACATAAACAAATTCATATAACCCCGCATTGTTGTATGCGGTAATAGCACCATAACCTATGTTGTTGGTTGACGAAATAGTTGCGCCCTGGGCCTGGTAAACCATGATCAGGTCTCCGGGACAGAGGCCCAGCGAATTGCTTTGAGCCAATACAGAAATGCTGCTGCTACCCGCGTTTATATTTGAAGTAACCGGGCTGTATTTATTAAGCACGTTATTACCTGATACAGTTTGAGCGCCATCTTTACCAGGTTGTGCAAACATTACATTTACGGTCAATAAAATAATAAAAACAAAATGAAATTTCATGATATATATTATGCAACTCTAAAGTACAAAATATTTTCTGCCGTGCCGGATTTAATGATGTTTTGCCAAATTTGCTTTATATCTGGTACTATCTATTGAGCGTTTATTAAGGAGTAAACTGTTTACTTTTTAGATAATATCTTCGACACATATTTACCAATCACATCAAATTCTAAATTTACTTTTGTGCCACTTTTAATATTCTTAAAATTCGTATGCTCAAAGGTATATGGAATAATATGTACCGAGAAGGTTGTTTCTGTTGATTTAACAACAGTAAGGCTTACGCCGTTAATAGTAATACTTCCTTTTTCTACCGTAATGTTATTTGCGTTTTTTTCGTGTTCAAATACAAATTCCCAGCTGCCGTTAAGATCTTTTACCTCAATGCATTTTGCAGTAGTATCTACATGCCCTTGCACAATGTGCCCATCAAACCTGCCGTTTGCCGGCATACAGCGCTCGAGGTTAACAAGGTCGCCTGTTTTTAACTCCCCCAAATTGGTACGCTTTAATGTTTCGTCAATGGCCGTTACCACATAATTATTTCCGGCAATTTTTACAACGGTTAAACAAACGCCATTGTGCGAAACACTTTGGTCTATTTTTAATTCGCCCGTAATAGCACTCGAAAAAGTAAAGTGTACGTTTGAATTTTCTTTTTCTATATTTTCTGCTTTCGCTAGTGTTTCAATAATTCCTGTAAACATAAATTAAAATTAACTTTTTATTGCCACATCGAGTAGAAAATTTTGTCTCTTTATCCCGATAGCTATCGGGATTCGTATCGAGATGTTCCCGATACAATTTTTGCAAGAGGCAGGCAAAAATATACTCGAACTGACATTATTCCTTTATCAGTTGTTTGACCAAACCCTCTGTGTTCTGTTTAAACACTTCATATTCGTTACCGGTAGCAGGGCCGCTAAAACCGGTGTGCACTTTAATTACCTTATGTTCTTTATTTAAAAAAATAGTGGTTGGAAAGGCGGTAATTTTATTTAACGCCGATAAAACCTCGCTCGCTTTTTCTTTGCCGGTTTGCTGTGTAATTAAGATCTCATAATCCATACCAAATCTTTTTTTTAACCTCAACAAATTACTCTTTGCCTTTTCTATATCATTTGTTTTTTCAAAAGCCAATGCAACAATTTCGAGGCCTTCTTTTTGATACTGTTTGTAAACCTGCGCCAGGTAAGCACTTTCATCCATACAATTTGGGCACCAACTGCCCATTACCTGGATGATGATGGCTTTGTTCTCAAATTTTTTATCATTTAACGAAACGATTTTTTTTTCAAGGTTGGGAAAAGAAAAATTGATTTTCTCGTCTTTATTTTTTACAAAGGTTATTTCGTCGGCATTCGCTAATTTAAATCCCGGGTTCAATCTTGCTCTCCATGATTCTTGCCATGAGGCGCCGCTATAAAAAATACCGTTCAAAATACCGTTATCGTTTAATGCCGCGATAAATAAAAAAGCATGACTGCCATCAAAGCACGACAGGTATAATTTATTACCATGTTTCATGCCTTCCAGGTAACGGTAATCGCCGGTTTCTGTTAAAAAAGTGCCGGTCATGTAATCCGTTTGTTCTGCATGATGAAAAACACCTATTGCTTTTGAACTGTCTTTTGTATCGGGCGAAAATGTGGTTTCCCAACGCCCTTCAAAATAAGGATTGGCTTTACCTGGCACAAAGGCAAATCGGTTTGTTTGACCGTAACAAGCTTTAAATTTTATTTTATTGTTAGAGGTTTTGTAATTATTGATCCATAATCCGCTTAAGGTATCATCTTTTAAAACCGTTCTGAATTCTGTATCAAACACCGGCATTTTAAAAATTACCGAATCGCCTTTCACGGTTATTTCGTCAACAACAATGCGTTCATCGGCATTTTTAATGATAATGTTTGGCTTTTTGCCTTTGTATTTAACATCAAAATTAAAAGGCAGTTCAATGCCTTCTTTTTCATTTAATATCAATAGGGCGCGATAGGTTCCTTCTTTTAATTTTTTACAAAAAACAAAAGAACTTAACAGTAAAAAAATAAACAGATATGTGATTTTTGAAAAGTGCATTTATTATTTTTCCATACTCATTTTTGCCATGTTGGCAATGCGGTATAATAAGCGTGCCGCAACATTTGCATCCCACTCATCGCCATCTGGCCCGGGACTAACTTCGTTAATATCAAAAGCAATTAATTTGCGCCCGCTTTTAACGATCTTTTCTATTAAAAATAAAACCTGTTCAGTCTCAAACCCTCCGGCCACCGGCGTTCCGGTGTGTGGGCATAATTTTGGATCCAAACCATCAATATCAAAGCTCAGATAAATGTTTTGCGGCAGTTCTTTAATTATGCGGTCGCAGATCCTGTTCCAGCTATCGCCATTATATTGTGCGTATTTAATATCGCGGTCAAAAAAAGTTTTTACACGGCCATTGCTGTTTTTAATTACATTTAATTCTTCTTCGCAGTAATCACGAATACCCACCTGCACAAGTTTTTCAACCTGTTTAATTTTTAAAGCATTGTACATAATAGAGGCATGCGAGAATTCAAATCCTTCGTAAGCATCGCGAAGATCGGCATGTGCATCGATCTGCAACACGCAAAAACTTTCATATTTGGTAGCCAAAGCCTGCATCATGCCCAACGGTGTAGAGTGATCGCCGCCAATTAAGCCTACATATTTATTTTTATTTAAAAAATGTAACGCACGGTTCTTTACCCAATCATTGAGCCACAAACATTCTTTTTTTATTTTTTCGGAGATATGTTTAAGATCCTGGTTATTTTCGTTGGCTCCCTGCGCCAGGGCATCGATATATTCTTCTGCTTTTTCGCGCAGCGCTAAACTTTTTTCTTTTACTTCGGCGCTGATCTCATCCATAGCTATGCCTTTATGCCAGGCATCTTTAACTACGGGATCGTAAAGATCTACCTGGTAGCTCGCATCCAGTATGGCTTGCGGGCCTTCTGCAGTGCCACCACCATAGCTCACAGTTACTTCCCATGGCACGGGAATTAAAACGGTTTCAGATTCTTCTAAAGTAAATGGCAATCCAAACATGCCATCGTTTAATTGTCCGATACCGTTGGCATCAAAGTTTTTTATTTTTTCTTGTTTTGTCATACTTAAGGTGCAAGTCGTTTTATTTTCCAGGTATTATTTTCCAGTTCATAACAAATTCTATCGTGCAGGCGGCTTTTACGACCCTGCCAGAATTCGTAATAATTTGCCTTTAAAATTAAGCCTCCCCAAAAGGCAGGCCTCTCAATGGTTTGGGGGCTATATTGTTTTTTTAATTGTTCTACTTTTTTTTCAAGCTCATCGCGCGAAGAAAGCAAATGACTTTGTTCGCTGGCCCAGGCGCCGATCTTCGATTCGTATGGCCGTTGATCGTAATAGGTATCGCTTTGCAGGTTGCTGGCCTTTTCAACAATTCCTTCAATACGGATTTGCCTTTCTAATTCGGGCCAAAAAAAAGTAAAAGCGGCATTGGGGTTTTTAAACAGTTCTTGCGCTTTTTTAGAATTGTAATTGGTATAAAATGAGAATGTGTTGTTTTCAAACTCGCGCAAATAAACAATGCGCGAAGAGGGTTTATTTTCTGGCGAAACGGTGCTTAAATGCATGGCCTGTACCTCGTGGATCTTAGAATCTACGGCCTGTTGCAACCATTTTTCGAATTGGGCAAAAGGATCCGGATTTACATCCTCTTCATTTAATGTACCATTTGTAAAATCTTCACGCAACTTAGAGATATACTTATGCAGATCGTCCATAATGTAAAGATAGAGAGAAATTTGAAACCCGATAAAATTTTGGGCTTTTATAACTAAAAGATAAGGTTGCGCTTGCTTGTGAGCTCTTTTGGCTCTATAGATTGTACCTGGATCATTTCGGGAATGGTCTTTAATTTATCAATGATCTTAAATTGATAATTATATAGGTCTTCGCCTTTCAGTAGAATAAAATAATCTGTTTTTGGTAGTTCTTTTACAAGCTTTACGCTTTCGTCCACATCAATACTTGCAAACAGGTCGTTATTACTATTTCCGTTCACATCGGGTTCGTCAAAATTGCTTGTGTTCGGTATCAGGTAATAATCAATTCCCAATTCTTCATCTAAAAAGCGGTATAAAGAAAATTTAAACAGCTTTCCATCTTTTAAATTAAAGGGTAAGAAATCGTTTAGGGTTAAGTTTATCTTCAGCGCATCGTTTACTGCGTTAATAATATGGTATTGATTTTCGAGGCAAACGAGTCCTATCAGTACAAAATCAAAATCATCTTCGTTTGTATTTAAAACATGTTTAGCCAATTTCTTTTTGTAATTCCTCTAAGGTAAGCTGTGCGGCCTTTTGTTCGGCAACGCGTTTACTGAAGTTTTCAAATTTTATGTACGGTTTTTCGTTTATAAAAACCTGTATGGCATAAATTTTATTGGCGCCTTGTTTTTCTTCGCTTATTAATTTGTATTCAAGATTAAGCTTATTTTTTTGGCAAAAGATCTGTAGTTGGCTTTTGTAGTCGCTATCGGTATTTACCAGTTCGGCAATATCCACATGAAATTTGATGATCTTGGAGATAACGAATTTTTTTGTCTTCTCATATCCAAGATCGAGGTAAACCGCGCCAATAAAGGCTTCAAAAGCATCGCCAAAAGCGCTCGATTTTACTTTTTCTTCTTTGGTTAAATTTGTTTTTAACTGCGAGTTAAATCCAAATTTTATAGAAAGGTCTTTTAAATTTTGTCCGTTTACGATCTTGCTTCTTAATTGCGTTAAAAAACCTTCATCTTTATACGGATACATTTTAAATAAATGCTCGGCAATGATAGCGCCCAAAACTGCGTCGCCCAAAAACTCCAAACGCTCATTGCTTATGGGTTTGCCGTTGCTTTTGGCGGCAGCACTGCTGTGTAAAAAAGCCTGCTTATAAAGTACAATGTTTTTTGGCGCATAGCCGGTAGTTGTTCGCACCCAGGCAGCAAAATCCTTATCGCTCTTAGTTTTTTTAAAATTAAATTGCGACAGTAATTTTTTAATTGCCAAGATCCTATGCTTTAAATTTTTTGATCACAACGGCAGCGTTGTGTCCTCCAAAACCAAACGTATTGCTTATTGCCGCATTAACAGTGCGTTTTTGCATTTTATTGAATGTAAGGTTTAATTTTGGATCAACTTCCGGATCGGGAGTTGTGTGATTAATGGTTGGTGGGATAATATCGTTTTTAACGGCAAGTATGGTAGCAATGCCTTCTATAGCACCTGCGGCGCCTAACAAGTGGCCGGTCATACTTTTTGTAGAACTGATATTCATTTTATAAGCGTTTTCGCCAAAAACATTTACGATCGCTTTTAACTCGGCAGTATCTCCTAAGGGAGTGCTTGTACCATGGGTATTAATATAGTCTATTTCGTTCGGACTGATCTCTGCGTCTTTTATAGCGCGGCTCATAACAAGCGTTGCACCTAATCCTTCAGGATGCGGTGCTGTAATATGATGTGCATCGGCACTCATACCACCACCAATAACTTCTGCATAGATCTTTGCCCCACGGGCAAGAGCGTGTTCAAGCTCTTCAAGAACAATTGCACCGGCGCCTTCGCCCAAAACAAAACCATCACGGTCTTTATCATAAGGGCGCGAAGCTTTTTGAGGCTCGTCGTTGCGGGTACTCATGGCCTGGCAAGCGTTAAAGCCACCCATCCCACTTTCGTTAATGGCAGCCTCGCTACCCCCGGTAACAATGGCATTTGCCTTGCCCATACGGATGTAGTTGAAAGCGTCAATTAAAGCGTTGGTTGATGAAGCGCAGGCCGAAACAGTTGTAAAATTTGGTCCGCGAAGGCCAAAACGCATAGAAATATGACCGCTGCAAATATCAGAGATCATTTTAGGGATAAAGAAAGGGTTAAAACGAGGGGTTCCATCACCTTTTGCAAAAGCAAAGGTTTCTGTTTGAAATGTATCAAGGCCGCCAATACCGCTTCCCCAGATAACACCTATCTCGTTCCTGTCAATTCCCTCAGCATCAAGACCACTATCTTTAAATGCCTGATCGCTTGCGGCGATCCCGTACCATGAAAAAGCATCCAGTTTACGGGCTTCTTTCTTATCAAAATACTCTTCGGGGTTAAAGCCTTTTACTTCGCAGGCAAACCGTGTTTTAAATTTTGATGCATCAAAACGTGTAATAGGCGCAGCCCCGCTTACCCCATTTATCAGGTTATTCCAATAATCATTAACATTATTGCCTAATGGAGTTATGGCGCCAAGGCCGGTAACAACTACACGTTTTAATTGCATAAAATAAAATTAGTTTTTTGCGTTTGCCTCAATGTAAGCAATTGCGTCACCTACGGTACCGATCTTTTCTGCTTGTTCGTCAGGAATTGCAATGTTGAATTCTTTTTCAAATTCCATGATCAATTCAACTGTATCTAACGAGTCTGCTCCTAAATCATTAGTAAAGCTAGCTGTTGGTGTTACTTCTTTTTCATCAACGCCTAATTTATCAACGATGATTGATTTTACTTTGTTTGCAATGTCTGACATTATAATTACTTTTAAAATTTGGCACAAAAATAATTATATCGCAGCTAAAACAAAATTTAAACTCAAAAATAAGATGGTTTTTTTGATATTTTCTTCATTACTAACGTTAAAAAGCCGTTAAGTGATTGAAAATTAGCAATTAACAAAATCTTATTTTTAAGCGGTTTTTTTCACTATTGGCCTTGTATGATGGTGTCTGTGGTGGTGGTGCCTGTTAACATGATGGTGCGGCACCACATTTTCGTCGTCTTTTTCTTTGATCAGGTGGTTAGAAATAATGTAAACCAATAACCCGGCCCCAACCACACCGGCTATAATAAACAAGCCGGTCATATTAAAGCTTGACATTTCGTCTCCCACGATCTTTTTTACGTTATCTATTACACCTGCGCTCATTCTTTGGCTACCAATCAGCATAGACCCTATCAGGATCAATTGTGCTTTTAAAGTTGTTGTTTTCATATAGTTCAGTTTTATGATGTTTCTGCTTATATAAACGTATTTACCTCCTGTATAGTTGGCAAACTATGTGCCTATTTAACTGTTTTTTTGTTTTTTTATTAAAAAATATATACGTATATTTGTATCCGAAAAAATAACTAAGAAAAACAGAGGGGACAGAAGTCCCCTCTTTTATTGTTAAAGAATTGATAACAAAAGAACATATTTCGGCATTAATAGCGCAGCATTTGGGCGATGGTCCTATTTTTGTTACCGGCCTTAAAATCAGTGCCGATAACCAAATAACCATTTTTTTAGATGGTGATGATGGTGTAACAATTAAAAATTGTGTTGACCTGAGCCGCCACATAGAAAAAAGCTTGCTGGAAGAGGGTGCCGATTTTGCTTTGGATGTAAGTTCGCACGGGGCTACAACGCCGCTAATACTGCCAAGGCAATACAAAAAACATATTGGCCGCGAGTTTGAAATTAAATTAGAGGACGGAACAAAAACAGAAGGAAATTTAGTTGAATTTAATGGCGATGAAATAGTTTTAGAAAACAGTGTAAGAGAGAATAAACCAGTTGGCAAAGGAAAGATTACCGTTACAAAACAACAAAAAATAAAATATAATCAAATAAAAGAATCAAAAGTTAAACTCAAATTTTAAAAAAGAAAGAAACCATGGAAGCTGTTAACCTTATTGAATCGTTTTCAGAATTTAAAGACAATAAAAACATTGATCGTGCTACTCTTATGAGCATTATTGAAGATGTTTTTAGAAGTATGCTGATCAAGAAATACGGAAGCGACAAAAATTTTGACATCATCGTTAACCCTGATAAAGGCGACGTGGAAATATATAAAAACCGTAAGATCGTAGATGATGAATTTGCCGAAGATTCTTTTGACTTTGACGAGAATAAACATATCAGCTTTACAGAAGCTCAAAAAATAGAACCTGATTTTGAAATTGGCGAAGACCTTTCTGAAAAAGTAAAATTAGAAGATTTTGGTCGTCGTGCCGTATTATCAGTGCGTCAAAACTTAGTTCAAAAGATTCTTGAGCTTGAGAAAAGCGAAATTTACAATAAGTACAAAGAAAAAGTTGGCGATATTATTACTGCCGAAGTTTACCAGGTTTGGAAAAAAGAAATTATGTTAATGGATGATGAAGGCAATGAACTTTTATTACCAAAAACTGAACAGATCCCTTCTGATTTTTTCAAAAAAGGAGACACTGTAAAAGCTGTGGTTTCTAAAGTTGATCTTAAGAACGGAACGCCTTCTATCGTTGTTTCAAGAACATCGCCTGTATTCTTAGAGCGTTTATTTGAGAACGAAGTACCAGAGATCTTTGATGGTTTAATTACCATTAAAAAGATTGTTCGTGAACCAGGTGAAAGAGCTAAAGTTGCTGTTGAATCTTATGATGACAGGATCGATCCGGTTGGTGCTTGTGTTGGGATGAAAGGTTCTCGTATTCACGGTATTGTTCGCGAATTAAAAAATGAGAATATTGACGTAATTAATTTTACAAACAATGCTCAATTATTAATTCAACGTACTTTATCTCCCGCAAAGATCACTTCTATCAAAATAGACGAAGATTCAAAACGCGCAGAAGTATTCTTAAAGCCCGATCAAATCAGCTTGGCTATTGGTAAAGGCGGTTTCAATATTAAACTGGCAGGTAAATTAACCGGTTACGAAATTGACGTGTTCCGCGATACAGATGTAGATGTAGAAACAGAAGACGTTGACCTGGAAGAATTCTCTGACGAAATTGAAGCAGATATTATTGACCAGTTAAAAGCAATTGGCTGCGATACTGCAAAATCTGTGTTGGAATTAAGCAACGAAGAATTGATCCGTCGTACGGGACTTAACGAAGATACCGTTCAAAGCGTGCGCGATGTATTAGCTTCTGAGTTTGAAGACTAATGATGAACTAAGTTCATGGCCTCCAAGCCAAGCGCTGGAATTGCGAAGTGCCAAAATCTTCGCCGGAATTAAAAATAAATAAAAAGGATAGATAAAATATGTCAGAAGGAGCTAAAACACTTCGATTAAGTAAAGTGGCCAAAGAATTTAACCTGTCTTTAGGAAAGATAGTGGAGTTTCTTGCCTCTAAAGGCCACAAGGTAGATAGTAATCCCAACGCCAAGCTTGGCGATGCGGAATACAATCTATTGCTTAAAGAATTTTCGGGCGATAAATCAGCCAGGGAAGAAGCAGAAAATGTTGCGCAAAATATCACTAAAGTGAAGCGCGAGACAATTATATTGTCTGACATTAAAACAAAAAAGCAAAAAGAAGAGGAAGAAGCAGATGAGTTCATGATCAAAGATCTTACTCTTAAAACGAAAACTGTTGTTCCCGAAAAAATTGAACCTGTTAAAGAAACGTCGAAAACAAAAGATGCCGACGTTATAAAAAAAGAAACTGTTACTACAGATGGCCCTAAAGTATTAGGCAAGCTCGATCTTGATTCGATGAACTTAAAAACCAAGCCGGACAAGAAAGCCAAAAAAGAGCCTGAGAAAAAAGAAACAAAAGGCAAAAAAAATTCAACAGAAGAAGAACTGCCTGTTGATGAAGTGCAAACAACTGAAGAAACAGATGTTGTTAAAGAAGAGCCAAAAGAAGAATTCTTAGAAACAAAATACGAAAAGCTTGAAGGGCCAAAGATCTTAAGAAGTATTGAATTGCCGGTAGTTAAAGAAACTGCAAAAAAATCTTCTATTGATCCTAACGCCGATAAGAAAAAACGTAAACGTATCCGTAAAGGCGGCTTATCGCAGGAAGAAATTAAAAAAGTAGGTAAAGAACAATCTGCTATTGCCCGCGAAAAAGCCAAAGAAAAATATGGCGATCCGCGTGCTAAAAAACCAGTTAACACACCTGGCAAGCCTCGTCACGAATTAACCGAAGAAGAGATCCAGGCACAAATTAAAGAAACACTTGCGCGCTTAAGCAGTAAAGGAACAAAATCAAAAACATCTAAATACCGCCGTGAAAAACGTGAAGATATTCGCGAAAAAATGGCCGAAAAAGCAGTTATTGATGAGGCAGACAGAAAAATTTTAAAAGTTGCCGAGTTCGTAAGTGCAAATCAATTGGCGCAAATGATGGATGTGCAGGTAACGCAAATTATTTCTACCTGCATGTCGTTAGGTTTATTTGTATCCATTAATCAGCGTTTGGATGCTGAAACCATTTCGATCGTTGCCGAAGAATTTGGTTATAAAGTAGAATTTGCAAGTGCCGAAGATATTGAAACCATTAAGGAAGACGAAAAAGATAATCCTGAAGATCTGATCTCGCGCCCACCGGTAGTTACGGTTATGGGTCACGTAGATCATGGTAAAACATCTTTACTTGACTTTATCCGTAAAGCCAACGTGGTTGCCGGTGAGGCCGGAGGTATCACTCAGCATATAGGTGCATATAATGTAAAAATGGCCAATGGCAAAAGTATGACGTTCTTAGATACACCGGGTCACGAGGCGTTTACCGCCATGCGTGCACGTGGTGCCAAATTAACGGATATTGCCATTATTGTAATTGCGGCAGATGATAGCATCATGCCTCAAACCAAAGAAGCCATTAACCATGCACAGGCTGCAGGTGTATCCATGATCTTTGCAATAAATAAAATTGATAAACCGGGAGCCAATCCTGATAAGATACGCGAGGCATTATCGGTAATGAATATTTTGGTAGAAGAATGGGGTGGTAAATACCAGTGCCAGGAAGTATCTGCTAAAATGGGCAAAAACATTGATCTGCTTTTAGAAAAAGTAATTCTTGAATCAGATATGATGGACCTTAAAGCAAATCCTGACAGAAATGCAATTGGTTCGGTAATTGAAGCAAGTATGGAAGAAGGCCGCGGTTATGTTGCTACCATATTAGTACAAAACGGAACGTTAAAAGTTGGCGATGTTATGTTGGCCGGATCATATAGTGGCCGTGTGCGCGCTATGTTTAACGAGCGTGGACAAAAAGTGGATGCTGCCGGTCCGTCACATCCTGTTAAAGTGCTGGGCTTAAGTGGTGCGCCAACAGCTGGTGATAAATTTAACGTGATGACCGATGAGCGCGAAGCGCGTGAGATAGCGAACAAACGTTTACAGTTACAACGCGAGCAAGGTATCCGTACTCACAAACATATTACTTTGGATGAGATCGGCCGTCGTTTAGCGATAGGTGATTTTAAAGAGTTGAACGTGATCGTAAAAGGTGATGTGGATGGATCTATTGAAGCCTTATCAGATTCGTTATTAAAATTATCTACCGAAAAAGTTGCTGTAAATATTATTCATAAATCAGTTGGTGCAATTAGCGAGAGTGATGTATTATTAGCATCTGCTTCAAATGCCATCATTATTGGTTTCCAGGTACGCCCTAGTACAAGTGCGAGAAAATTAGCTGAGGTTGAAGAAATTGATATTCGTTTATATTCTATTATTTACGATGCTATCAACGAAATTAAAGCGGCAATGGAAGGTATGTTGGCGCCTGAGTTTGAAGAGAAGATCGTTTGCAATATTGAGATACGCGATGTGTTTAAAATTACTCGTGTTGGTACAATTGCAGGTTGTTATGTGCTGGATGGAAAAGTTACACGTAATACAAAAGTGCGTGTGATCCGCGATGGTATTGTAATTCATACGGGTGCGCTTGGTTCGTTAAAGCGTTTTAAAGACGATGTAAAAGAAGTTGCTTCGGGCTACGAGTGCGGCTTAAACATAGAAGGTTTTGATGATATTAAAGTAGGCGACATTATTGAAGGCTACGATATGATAGAAGTAAAAGCAAAACTTTAAAATTTACATTAAAAAATCAGTAAAAAGCCCGCTAAATAGCGGGCTTTTTTGTTTTCTGAAGATTTTGACTTTATTAAAGGTCTTTTAAGCGCCTTTCTTTTCCTTATTAAGAATAACCAAAGTCAGGCATAAAACGCTCCTAAAACAGCTTAAAATTGTTTATAACCACATTTTTTTGTTAATACTGTCGGCTATTAAATTAGGCTTTTCAACATTAAAAATAAAATGTTAATTTATTGATTCAGAATATTTTACACTATAATTTTTAGCGCTAAATCTATATTAAAACTATTTTAAACAACAGTTAAACAACATTTATAGATCGATCAAAGGCTGCCATTTCGTAACCTTTTTTACTAAAACGACGTTTAAATCCATTATACACAACATTTTTGCACTAAAATTATGAGAATTCTTAAAGAAGATGAGTTTAACAACCTTGCACTTAAAGGTAAAGGCCGTAGTTCGCCCATTTTTAATTCAATTGTCAATCTTAATGTAGGAGAAGCCGTTCTTATTGAGAAAAAAGACTGGAATCGTAAGGCAAGCCCGAGCACGTTAGTAAAATATATTGAAAAAACATGCGGCTTAAAGTTTACTTGTGGCGCATTAGTGAACGGACAAGGATGGGCTGTAAAGCGCATAGATATTAGCACACAGAGCAACGCTAAAATTATTACAGCGCCAAAAATTCAAAAAGAAAAAGAAATTGTTGTTGAATCAAAAATAAATTCTGAAGAAATTAATACGGATAACGGACAGTTAAAATTAAAATCAGAAATAGTTATTTTTTATTTAGGGCGAATCGCTGCCTGCAAAATAGAAAAAATAGAAGACTCGTTAAAAGCTGTTATGGATCAGTTTTGGGAGCAAGACAGGGTGTTGCTTAAAAAAATATTTATGGAAGCAATAGAAGTACTTTCTTCATCAAATCACATTGTAATTGAGAATGGCAAAACATACATTCCGTTAAAGCAAACGGTGAGGTAAACTAAGAGAGAATTTTTTTGATCAAATTCGTTGTTGAAAATCCTTCTAAAAAAGGAATCGTAATAACCTTGCCGCCATTCGCTGTTACAACATCGTAGCCAACTATTTTTTCCACTTCGTAATCGTTACCTTTTACCAAAACATCTGGCTGCAAAAATTTTATCAATTCATAAGGAGTATCTTCATCAAACAACACAATACAATCAATACATCCCAACGCCGCTAAAACCATAGCACGCGCCTGTTCATTATTTATTGGCCGGTTAGGTGCTTTCTGCAAACGCTTAACAGAATTGTCGGTATTTAATCCAAGAATTAAAAAGTCGCCAAGGTCTCTTGCCTGGCTTAAATAATCTACATGCCCCGGATGAATGATATCAAAACACCCATTTGTAAAAACAATTTTTTTACCAATTAGCTTCTGCGCGTTAATTTTATGTTGCGCATCTTCTTTCGATACAATTTTATTTTTCAGTTGTTGGTGAAACGACATTTTTTTCTTTGTTGTAAAGTGGTAAAATGATCAAACTTGCCAGTCCTAAAAACAAGATCAAAACAAACTGGCTTGTCCATGCAAGCCATGGCAACGCAAAAGCAGATACCTCGTCAATGTGATAGGTATTAAGTAATATCCAGCTGATGATTGCAGGATAAGCCCCTAAGCCGCCTGGTGCAAATATAACGCCAAAAGTGCCAAATAATAATAACGTTAAACACTCTGATTGCCCCAGCTGAGAAGTACCCTTGAGCGCAAAAAAACAAACGAATAACGAATAAAAATAACAAGCCCAAATAAGCAGGCTTAAAACAACAAATTGAAGCGGTTTGTCCATTTTTGCAATAGAACTTAAGCCCTGCCCCATGCCTTTAATTATACCGCCTAACTTTCCTTTTAAAAGCGAAGAGAATTTTTTTCTTAACACAAAAAATGCAGCCACTATTATTAAAACAACGGCGGCAACAATAATGATCTTTACAGGGCTTTCGCTTATTCCTGAAAGTTTTGTTTTAAAAGGATCGAAAATATATTTATTGGCCAGGCCAATAAGTTCGTTGAACTGAACAAAAAGTGTTAACGCAAAAATTGCAAGAAACAACATAAAATCAATTATCCTTTCGGTAATAACAGTGCCAAGCGCTACTTCAAAAGGCGTATCATCGTACTTGGCGGCCAGTGTGCATCGCGAAATTTCACCCATCCTCGGAATGCCATAATTTGCAAGGTATCCGATCAATACGTGGCAGTTGGCGTTTAATAACTTTACTTTATGCCCTGTTGGTTTTAGTAAATAATTCCAACGGTAGGCCCTTAAAAAATGGCTAAACCAGGAAATAATAAGCGAAACAATTATCCAAAAATAATCTGCCTGTTTAAAGGCGTCAATAATTTTATCCCGTTGCTCGGGCGTAATTGCCCTAACAGAAAGCCAGATAAATAAAACACCAATGCCTAGTAAAACAATAAATTGTATTATGGATCTAGTGCTTTTTGCTGCGGCCACTTTACTTTAGTTTATTGGTTTTTGTATCGGGGAAAACGATCCATGGACGAAAGCTTTTGGCCTTTTCAAAATCCATATTGGCATAAGAAATAATTATCACAACATCGCCCAGTTTAACACGCAGGGCTGCGGGGCCATTTAAACAAATGGTGCCGCTTCCACGCTCGCCTTTAATAACATATGTGATAAAGCGCTCGCCGTTATTTTTATTTAAAATATGTACTTGTTCGTTCTCAATTAAATTTGCCGCATCCATCAGATCCTCATCAATGGTTACGCTTCCAATATAATCCAATTCGGCCTGGGTAACCGTTACACAATGCAATTTGGATTTAATAACCTGAATTTCCATAACGGGGCAAATTTATGACTTTTATTCGTTTTTACAGTATTATTAACCTTAACAAAAGTAATACTTCACACAATTTAATATTTGTACAAACGTTATATTGTTCTGAATAGAGTTTTAAATATTACCCTTCTGTTTCTTCTTGTTTTTAACGCTTTTTCGCAGGAAAATGATGGGTATGGCGTGCATCTTCCAAAATATTATAAAACCCCGGTGCATTTTGGTTTTACAATTGCCGGTAATTCTACAGATTTTAGATTAAACACCAAGCCAACCTTTTTATTTCCCGATACCGTTATTGGCGAAACACGCTACCATTTAAAAACCGTATACTCAAGGCCCGCCCCGGGGTTTGCAATTGGTATTGTTACCGATTTTAGAATATTTGAATACTTAAGGCTAAGGTTTACACCCAGTATTAGTTTTGCTTCGCGAAAAATCGAATATCATTTATCAAATAACAGGCGCGATAGTTCAAAGATCTTTCAAAAACGGGTAGAGTCTGCATTTTTACTTTTTCCATTAGAGGGCAAGATCCAATCTAAGCGCCTGGGCAATTTTAGCGCTTACGTTATTGGCGGCGGTGGTTATTCGTTAGATCTTGCTTCGCGAAAAAAAGCCGCAGGAGTTTCTACCGGCGGGCCAAATCAGTTAGATGATAATGTAAAGCTAAAACGCGATGATATTTATTACAGCGCGGGCGCGGGCACCGATTTTTATTTGCAATATTTTAAGCTTGGTTTTGAATTAAAATTATTGATCGGTACAAAAAATCTATTACGTCCCGAAAACAGCATCTTTACAAACAGTATAGAAAAAGTGCGCTCGCGAATGGTTGTTTTTACTATCACATTCGAAGGATCCTGACCTTTACAACAACTCCATTTTAGCTTTTTTATCGTTCGGGTATTATTAAAATCAATAACTTTACGTAATTTTTAAATTAATACTATTGCTCTGAAAAGGCTTGTTATCATAGTTGTCTCGTTTTTAATTTCGTTTTGCTCTTTTTCGCAGGAAAATGATGGGTACGGCGTTCATCTACCAAAGTTTTATAAGCAACGTTTACACTTTGGTTTTACAATTGCGGGTAACTCAACCGATTTTAGATTAAACACCAAGCCAACATCTCAATTTCCAGATACAGTTATTGGTAAAACGCGCTACAGGCTAAAGAGCGTATACTCACAACCAGCGCCTGGCTTTGCCATTGGCATTGTTACCGATGCGCGCATTTTTGAGTATTTAAGACTACGGTTTACACCAAGCATTAGCTTCGCTTCGCGAAAAATAGAATACCACTTATCCAATGCCACGCGCGATAGTTCTAAAATATTTCAAAAACTGGTAGAGTCTGCTTTTTTACTTTTTCCGTTAGAGGCCAAGATCCAATCAAAACGCCTGGGTAATTTTAGCGCTTATGTAATTGGCGGCGGCGGCTATTCGTTAGATCTTGCTTCGCGAAAAAAAGCGGCCGGGGTTTCTGCCGGCGGGCCAAATCAATTAGATGATAACGTAAAATTAAAACGAGACGATATTTATTACAGCGCCGGCGCTGGCACCGATTTTTATTTGCAATATTTTAAACTGGGCCTGGAGTTGAAGCTGCTAATTGGCACAAAAAATTTATTACGCCCCGAAAACAGTATCTTTACAAATAGTTTAGACAAGGTTCGCTCGCGAATGGTTGTTTTTACTGTTACTTTTGAAGGTTAGTATTTAAGAATTTGAAGGGTAAAATCCTTCCATTATAATATGCAAATAAAATTACAACTTAAAGTTAGTCCACAGGTTGCCGTAAATGAGCAACTCTTAAAAGAAGAAGTAAAACAACAACTTCAACTTAAAGATGATCAAACTCTTTCTATAAAACTCTTAAAACGCAGTATTGATGCGCGTTCAAGAAAAGTAGAGATCAACTTAACGGTTTTGGCTTTGGTAGATGAAGAATTGACCCCCGAAAAAATCAGCTTTAATTATTTAGATGTAACCCATGCCAAACAAAGCTGCCATATAATTGGTAGCGGGCCGGCCGGTTTATTTGCCGCGTTGCGTTGTATTGAATTAGGCATTAAACCTATTGTTTTTGAACGTGGAAAAAACATTAAAGACAGAAGGCGTGATCTTGCAGCAATAAATAAAGAACATATTGTAAACCCCGAAAGCAATTATTGCTTTGGCGAAGGTGGCGCCGGTACCTATAGTGATGGCAAGCTTTACACACGATCAAACAAACGTGGTGATATTGACAAGATCTTAAAAACATTTGTATACCACGGCGCAAGCGAAGAAATATTGGTAGATGCCCACCCGCACATTGGCACCAACAAATTACCCCAGTTAATAGAAAAGATCCGCGAAACCATTTTAAAGTTTGGCGGCCAGGTATTCTTTAATTCTAAATTGATCGACCTTAAATTTTCTTCTGAGGTTATTTCTTCGGTAACAATTTTAAATGAAAACGGTGAAAATGAAATGCCGGTGCAAAAACTGATCCTTGCTACCGGCCACTCTGCCCGCGATATCTATGAGCTTTTAAACCGTAAAAATATTTTGATCGAAGCCAAACCTTTTGCTTTGGGTGTAAGGGCAGAGCATCCACAATCGTTAATTGATAAGATACAATATCATTGCGGCAACCTGCAAGAGGTTATGTATAAGCGTGATTTTTTACCGGCAGCAAGTTACAGCCTGGTGCAACAGGTTAAAGGCCGCGGTGTATACTCTTTTTGTATGTGCCCGGGGGGCATTATTGCGCCGTGCGCTACCGCTCAGGAAGAGGTGGTTACAAATGGCTGGAGCCCGAGTAAACGCAATAACCCTTATGCCAACAGCGGTATTGTTGTTGGTTTAGAGTTAAAGGATTTTGAGCCTTTCAAAAAACATGGCCCGCTTGCAGGCCTTGAATTTCAAAAACAATTAGAAAAAACGGCCTGGGTTTTTGGCGGTAAAACACAAACAGCGCCAGCACAAAGGCTGGTTGATTTTACTAACGGAAAACCAAGCACATCACTACCCGATTGCAGCTATCAGCCAGGGCTAAAAAGTGTGGAAATGCAACAGGTATTGGGAAAACTAATTGGCCCAGCGTTAAAAGACGGCTTTAAAGCCTTTGGTGGCAAAATGCGGGGGTATTTAACCAACGAGGCGCTTATTGTTGGCGTTGAATCCCGCACCTCAACACCGGTACGAATTCCGAGGGATAAGGACACTTTGCAACATCCGCAGCTTAAAAATCTTTTTCCCTGTGGCGAAGGAGCCGGTTACGCCGGTGGCATTGTAAGCGCCGCCATGGATGGTGAAAGATGCGCCGACAAACTTTTTGTATAAAACACAAAGGGTTATTACCTGTTACTTAAAAAAGCTTTCTTCTCTTACTTATTTTTTTAAGTTTGTATTACCAATGAAGCGAATTGCATTTATAGTGTTTCTAATTTTTGTAGCGCAATTTGTGTGGTGCCAAACCCTATCTAAAAATGTACAAAAGCTTTTAGAGGGCCTTGATCCAAAATTACAAACCAAAGTATTAGATTCTGTTGCGTTTAGCTATCGTAAAGAAAATCCAAAATTATTTATTTTGTATGGTAGTGAAGGGTTAAAACTTGCACGTAAAATTGAACAAAAAGACGCTGTAATTAGCTTTTATCTGTTATTTAACCGCTTTTACAGATCGCGGAGCTCTTTTGACACGTCCATTTTTTATGCCGATAGCGCTCTGAATTTTGCTTTTGAAAATAAATTACAAGAGCAGTATGCTAATGTATATGATTACCGGGGGTTAACTTACATGAGAATGGGTAGTTACGAAAAAGCAACGGAAGATTTTTACTCTTGCATAAGGTATGCTGAAAAAGAAAATGATACTGCACTGGTAAGCACCGCGTTTGATCATCTCGGAAGTGTGAATTTCTATCGCCGCGACCACAAAAGCGCTGTAAAATTTTACAAGAAAGCCCTTAGTTATCTTAAACCCGAGGATAATCTAGAAAAATATGCCTACACACTAGACAATATAGGGCTTGGTTTTTCTAACTTAAACCTGCTCGATTCTGCACTTGGTTACCAGAAAAAAGCAGTAACCATTATTGAACAGTTAAACGACTCTGTAAGGATCGCCGAAAGTTATATCAATATTGGTTCTACCTTGTTAAATTTAAAAAAATATAAAGAGGCCGAACTTTATTTCATAAAAGCTTATGATATTGACAAGGCGTTGAACAGTGATTATGCTTTTCAACTGGCAAATTTATATATGGGTAAAGTATATTTTCAAACCGGTAAGCTAAAGCAAGCAACACCTTTCCTTGAAAGATCTTTTGCACTTGCAAAAAGCCTGAAGATCCCATCGCAGGTAAAAGAAGCTGCCCTAAGCCTTACCAATTTGTATGACGCACTGGGGGATTTTGAAAAATCTACCGCCTATTACCGCGAGGTAATAAATTCTATGGAAGAAACATTGGCAGACGAAAATACACGGGCCATTAACGAACTCTCTACCAAATATGAAACCGAAAAAAAACAACAACAAATCCAATTGCTTACCCAGGATAAACAGTTAAAAGAACAAACCATCGAAAAAGATCGTTATATAAAAATATTTACCGCTGTTGTTGCCGTTTTACTTTTATTGCTAAGTGTGTTCTTTATCTATCGTTTTACTGAAAAGAAAAAGGACAATAATTTATTACAGGAAAAAAATGCCGCCATTGCTTCTCAAAAAAACGAGATTGAAAAACAAAAAGAAGAACTACAGCACAAGAACAAAGAAATTACAGATAGCATCAATTATGCCAAACGTATCCAGGGCTCGGTGTTGCCATCCACCAACCTTGTAAATACATTATTACCCGATTCGTTCATCTATTTCAGGCCAAAAGATATTGTTAGCGGCGATTTTTACTGGCTGGTGCAAAACAACAATTACATTTATCTTGCTGTGGCCGATTGCACGGGCCATGGGGTTCCGGGCGCCATGATGTCTATGCTTGGCGCAAGCCTTTTAAACCAGATCGTACTAAATTCAAAAACCGAATCGCCGGCAGATATTTTAAAAGAATTACATTTTCATGTGGTAAAAACATTGAATGAAAATATAAAACAACGCGATTCGAAAGATGGAATGGACATTGCCCTGATACGCATTGAACCAAAAAACAAAACTGTATTGTTTGCCGGCGCCGGAAGGCCACTGTATATTATAAAAAATAAAGCGCTTACTATTTATAAAGCCGATAAATATTCTATTGGCGGTATTTATGATACCGAAGAAGTAAATTATTTATTGCACGAAATTAAAATTGAAGAACCTACCCAATTATTTTTATTTACCGACGGGGTTCCTGACCAGTTTGGTGGAGCAAAAGGAAAAAAATTCATGTCTAAACAACTACAGGACCTGCTTTTGCAAAGCAGCGGGTCTTCCTTAAAAGAACAGGAAGCAGTTTTTAAGACCAGCTTTGATGGCTGGAAAAGCAATGTAGAGCAAACAGATGATGTAACCCTTGTCTCTGTTCGCCTTTCGTAAAAAAATAAATCGTTATCATCATTAAACTTTAGCCCGTTTAATATAACTACCGGCAAAACAAGGCGCCGGCTTTTATCTTCAAAAAATTATTAAGGCTAAGTTTTAATCTGTCAGCTTAAAAATCACTAAATTCGTGTTATTAATTATGACACGAATTTTAACCGGTATACAAAGCACAAATGTTCCGCACATGGGCAACCTGCTTGGTGCCATCATTCCCGCTATTGAGCTAAGCAAAAAACCAAACGTAGAAAGTTTGTTGTTTATTGCCGATATGCACACGTTAATAAGCACTAAAGATGCTGAATTTATTAAACAAAGCACAAATGCGGTTGCGGCAACCTGGTTAGCGTTTGGCGTTGATACTCAAAAAACACTTTTTTATCGCCAAAGCCGCGTGCCACAGGTTACAGAAATGACCTGGTACTTAAACTGTTTTGCTCCTTATCCGATGCTTGCTAATGCGCATTCATTCAAAGATAAAAGCAGCAGGCTAAGCGAAGTGAATGCTGGTTTATTTATTTATCCTGTTTTAATGGCTGCAGATATTTTAATGTACGATACCAATAAAGTACCGGTGGGTAAAGATCAGTTACAGCATTTAGAGATAACTGCTGATATTGCCCGCGCTTTTAATTATAAATACGGTAAAGAGATCTTTGTGATACCCGAAGCCTTAACTGACGAACGCGTTATGATAGTGCCGGGAACAGACGGACAAAAAATGAGCAAATCGTACAATAACTTTATTAATCTTTTTTTACCCGAAAAGGAATTAAAAAAGGTAATAATGGGTATTGTTACCGATAGTAAAGGGCTCGAAGAACCTAAAGATCCGGATACGGATAACGTTTTTAAATTATATCGTTTATTAGGCAACGAAAAGCAAACAGAAGAGTTGCGCCAGAATTATATTAAAGGCAACTTTGGTTATGGCCACGCCAAAACCGCTTTATTTGAATTGATATTGGATAAATTTAAAGAGCAACGTGCCGCTTACGACCGTTTAATGTCTAACACCGATATTCTTGAAAAAGAATTATCTATTGGTGAGGCCAAAGCTTCTAAAATAGCTAACGAAAAAATTAAACAGGTAAGAGAAGTGGTTGGGTATAATTAATTATTCTACCCAACTTTTATAATATTTCCCATCGTCAATTGCCATGGCTTCTTCTGTAACCATTAGCGGACGGAAGGTATCGATCATTACAGCCAGTTCCTGAGTATCTTTTTGCCCGATACTGCGCTCCATTGCCCCAGGTGCAGGCCCATGCGGAATGCCTTTTGGATGCAATGTAATATGGCCTTGCTCAATATTGTTACGGCTCATAAAATCGCCATCCACATAATACAATACCTCGTCGCTATCAATATTACTGTGGTTATAAGGCGCAGGAATGGCCAGCGGATGATAATCATACACACGCGGACAGAAACTGCAAACTACAAAACTATTGGTCTCAAAAGTTTGATGTACGGGTGGTGGCTGATGCACACGGCCGGTAATAGGTTCAAAATTATGAATAGAAAAACCCCATGGAAAATTATATCCATCCCAACCAACAACATCAAAAGGATGCGTGGCATAAAGCAATTCATGCATCATCCCTTCTTTTTTTATCTTCACAATAAAATCACCTTTTTCATCATGCGTTTCCAACTCGGTTGGCAATTTATAGTCACGCTCGCAAAATGGCGAATGCTCTAATAGCTGGCCTTGCGAATTTTTATAACGTTTTGGTGTGTAGTATGGCGAATGGCTCTCGCAAAATAATAACCGGTTCTCTTTGGTCTCAAAATGTATCTGGTAGATCATACCGCGTGGAATGATAAGGTAATCGCCGTATTCAAAGGGAATATTTCCCATAAATGTTTTTAAAGTGCCTTTGCCTTTGTGAATGAATAATAATTCATCGGCATCGGCATTCTTATAAAAATATTTTGTTTGGCTTTCGGTTGGCGCAGCAAGACCAATAGCACAATCACTGTTTATTAAAAGTGTTTTGCGGCTTTCTAAATAATCGGCGGTAGGTTTTATTTCAAACCCTTTTAACAATAGCGCTTTTATATTCTTGCCAATAGCAATTTTAGGTTCCACCGAATAACTCTTTAAGATCTCTTTTACCTGTGTAGGCCTGTGAACATGGTATAACAGAGAGTCCATGCCCGAAAATCCTTCGGTGCCAAAAAGTTGCTCGTAATAATAGTTTCCTTTTTCGCTTTTAAAAACAGTGTGTCTTTTTTGCGGAATTTTTCCTAGTTTATGATAGATTGGCATGGTACTTTTTTTAAATTATTATTTAGAGGTTTTTGCTTTTACATGAACCGTTTGGTTCATTTTTATTTGCTGTGTTGCTGTTAATCCTGTTTGAATGGTAACAGTAACCCTGAATTGAATTTTATCATTAAAAATATATTCTTTAATATTTACATCCTGCAAATCCATGCCAAAAGAAGATACGTTTTGCGGGATGCTGGTTTTGGTAGCTATTAGCACATCGCCAAGGCCCGAGGTTTTAATATAAATATTAAGCGACTTTAAAAAATTTAAATTACCGTTATCTACCGAAAGGTCAAACCGCGTGAATTTTATTTCGTCTACCAGGTTTTGAACTGTTTTTTGCGAGGTAAATTTATTTTTTGAATCGGTGTTAATATCGGGCGTTGTAAAATCTGCGGGCACATTTACCGAAACACTTGTAGAGGGCAAAGCAAGCGTTGTATTGTAGGCAATATCAAATTCAACCGGTTTGCTTTTTTTGCAGGAGAGCATCAGGCCCATCCAGGTTAAAATGATAACAACTGCTACTAAGATCTTCTTCATGTTTTATTTAATCTGCTTTAAAGATATATTATTATTTTTTATGATCTCTTTTAAATTTGGTCTTAAGCGGCTTTTGTATACGGCTAAACATTCGGGCCCGTTCTTTACACGGCCTTTTCTTAATTTACGCTGTTCTTCAATAGGCAGGGCGGCAATACTAACGCATTCGGGTGTGCAGCAGCCATTCATTTTTTCGGCGCAGGCCGCGCATTGTATGAACAGCAAATGACAGTCGTCATTTTTGCAATTTACATGCGTATCGCAAGGGGCGCCACATTGGTGGCATTCGCTTAAAATATCATCGGTTATTCGTTCGCCTATGCGCTCGTCAAACACAAAATTAATGCCTTTAAATTTGCTTTCAAGTCCTTGCTCTTTTACTTCTTTTGCATACTGAATGATACCTCCCTGCAGGTGATTAACATCCTTAAAGCCTTTATGCTTAAAATAAGCGCTGGCCTTTTCGCAGCGAATACCGCCGGTGCAGTACATGATGATCTTTTTATCCTCCTGCCCGTTCAAATGATCAATTACCAAAGGCAATTCTTCTCTAAAGGTATCGGCATCGGGCGTAAAAGCCTTTTCAAACCTTCCCACTTCGCTTTCGTAATGGTTACGCATATCCACTACTATTGTATCCGGATCTTCCAATGCCTTATTAAATTCTACTGCATTTAAATATTTTCCGGTATTGGATGGATCAAAACCAGGGTCATTGATTCCATCGGCCACTATTTTTTCTTTTACTTTAATTACCAGTTTATAAAACGATTTGCCATTACCATCCACCGCATGTTTAAAGGGAACGCCGGCAAAATAAGTTATTTCATTAAGCCGTTTTTCAAACTCCTCCCAATACATCAATGGCACACTCATTTGTGCGTTAATACCTTCCTGCGCAATATAGATCCTGCCAAAGCATTTCCAATTGCTCCAGGTTTTATAAAGTTCATCTCTTAAGGCTTGCGGGTTGGGGATGTTGACATAACGGTAAAACGAAACGGTTTTGCGTTCTATGTTCTCTTCTTTTAAACGTTGCTTCAGAACGTCTTTGTTCTCACGATTTACTAATAATGCCATTTGATAAAAATAATTGCAATTTATATTATCATTTGTATTTATAATTTTGTGTTTTCGCTTGTGTACCGTACATTGTACCCGATTTCAAAAATTATAATTACGTTTGTAAAGATACAAAATTGTTTGTTAACTAATAACTGATCCTAATCATGTCAACCAAAAACGAAAAAGTTTTAATTATAGGCGCCGGAGGTCAAATAGGTGTTGAATTAACGGCTGAGCTCTCTAAAATATACGGTGCGGGAAATGTTTTTCCTTCCGATCTTAAAGCCCCGGCTGTAAAAACAGATAACCAATTTGAGGTGTTAGATGCGTTGGATGGAAAAGCGCTTTTTGAGATCGTGAAAAAACATGGCATCACCCATATTTATCATCTGGCGGCTATGCTTTCGGCAACGGGCGAGCAAAACCCCATGTTTGCATGGAAATTAAATATGGAAAGTTTATTTCATGTTTTAGAATTAGGAAAAGAAAAACATATTAAACAAATATACTGGCCAAGCTCAATTGCTGTTTTTGGTCCTACCACGCCACAGCAAAACACGCCACAGTATACAGTAATGGAACCAAGCACGGTATACGGCGTAAGTAAACAGGCCGGAGAGCGCTGGTGCGAATGGTATTTTAAAAAGCACGGTGTAGATACACGCAGCATTCGTTACCCCGGTTTAATTGGATGGAAAAGCGCGCCCGGCGGAGGAACCACCGACTACGCCGTTCATATTTTTCATGAAGCATTGAAAAAAGGAAGTTACGAGTGCTTTTTGAGCGAGAACACGGCTTTGCCAATGATGCACATGGAAGACGCTATTCGCGCAACAATTGAGATCATGCATGCGCCTGCGGAAAAAATAAAGATCAGGGGTGCTTATAATTTATCGGGCATTAGTTTTAGCCCAAAAGAAATTGCTAACGAAATAAAAAAACACATTCCCGACTTTACTATTACATACAAGCCCGATTTCAGGCAGGCCATTGCCGATAGCTGGCCAAAAAGCATTAATGATGCAGAGGCCCGAAACGACTGGGGCTGGAAAGAACATTACGATCTTCCTAAACTGGTAGAGAACATGCTGGTGAATTTAAAAAAGCACGATCTTGTAAAATAAAAAAAGCCCGCTAATTTTTTAGCGGGCTTTTTTTATTTTTTAGTTTATTGATTTTAAGCTTCAACCAGGCTTGCATTTTTAATTGCAACTTGTTGCGCCACATTTTGCGCCAACTCCATAAACGCTATGGCTTGCGGGGTACTATCCTGCATAACTGCGGGGCGGCCTGCGTCTGCTGCTTCGCGAATGCTTTGTACCAAAGGCAATTGAGCTAAAAGGGGCAGGTCTAATTCTTCAGAAAGATCCTTAACACCATCTTTGCCAAAAATATAATATTTGTTTTCTGGCAATTCGGCCGGGGTAAACCATGCCATATTTTCTATCAATCCTAAAATAGGAATATTGGTTTGTGGTAATTGAAACAGGCTGATCCCTTTTCGTGCATCTGCAAGTGCCACCGGCTGCGGTGTACAAACAATAACTGCCCCGGTTAAAGGTACCTGGCTGCATAAGCTTATTTGAATATCGCCTGTGCCCGGAGGAAGATCAACTATTAAATAATCCAACTCTCCCCAAACGGTATCGTAAAACAATTGCGAAAGCGCTTTGGTAGCCATTGGGCCGCGCAGTGCAATTACCTGGCCGGGGCCTGCTAAAAATCCTACTGAATTTATTTTTACACCGTAGCTTTCTATGGGCGCCATTTTTCTTTGCCCGTTAAACTCTGCCGGGCCCGGTGCATCGCGTTCAACACCAAACATAATGTGTTGCGACGGGCCATAAATATCGGCGTCAACAATTCCTACTTTAGCTCCCTGGCGCGCAAGGCCCAGTGCAAGGTTTGCGGCAACAGTACTTTTTCCAACGCCGCCCTTACCGCTGGCTACGGCAATAATATTTTTTACATCACGCAAAGTCGTTTCGTCTTTTTCTTTTTTAGAAGTAACGGTTGCGGTCATGTTTATTTTTACTTTCGCCTCCTTATCCACATAATGCAAAACAGCATTCATGCAGGCATTGTGTATCATATCCTTCATAGGACAGGCGGGTGTTGTAAGCACAACTGTAAAAGCTATGTTCTTTCCATCAACTACTACATCTTTAACCATGTTAAGAGTTACCAGGTCTTTTTTAAGATCCGGGTCATCTACATATTTTAAAGCATCTAAAACTTTTTGAACGGTAATTTCCATAATATAAATTTTAAGGCTAGTTGGTTAAACCCGCCTTGTTGCAGTTAATAATGATCTTAATGCGGTGTTTTTGCTGAAGTATCGGGTACAACTGCGGCATTTGGTGTTGCACTTACTTCATCAATGGCCGATTTGATTGCGTTGGCAATAGAATCCTGAACCTGTTTAGCGCGGGCGTGCATAGTATCGCGGCTTTCGGCAGCCGGTCCGCAAGAGGTAAAAGCAATGGCAAGCATCAAACTAAAGAACAAAACTGTTTTTTTCATAAGATAATATAATTTGGTTTACAAAGATAGGAAATAAACAGCCACAGATTTCACAGATCAGGCCGATTGAACGCGTAACGGTAAATATTAACTTTAATCTAAAAAAGGTTTAAAAACAGAAAGGCCCCAAAGCAATGCTTCGAGGCCTATCAGCTAACTAACTAAACACAAATTATTTTTTTGCTTCTGTAGTTGCAGCAGCAGTTTCAGTAGTTGCAGCAGCAGTAGTATCAGCAGCTGGAGTTTCAGTAACTTGGTTCATTGATTCGCTAATTGCAGCAGCGATTGAATCAGCTACTTGTTTAGCTCTTTCTTCCATTTTAGCTTTTTCTTCAGCAGAAGGACCACATGATACGAAAGCTGTAGTTAAAGCAGCTAACATTACGATTGAAAATACTTTTTTCATTTTAGTTTTTTTTAAGTTGTTGGTTAATTTCCCATTTATCCTTTTTTTTAAAAATAGTAACCCAAGAAATTTAAGATTTTAGAAATAAAATTTATAACTATTTGACAATCAGTTAAATAAATTTAATATTTATTTAGGTGACCTAAATTTTTCAATCTAAAATCATAAATCTTAAATAGCTAAAGGTTACCTTTATCAATTTAAAGTATTAATCTAAACAGGGCCTTATGTCTAAACCTAAAGTGCAGTATACCGAAGATCAATTTATTGATGGGTTGCGCACCGGAAATAACGAGATATTGAATGCTTTGTATAAAAAGTACTATAACGTCGTTCTTAAATTTATTGTAAACAACAGTGGTTCGCAAGAAGCGGCACAAGATATTTACCAGGAAACAATTATTGTTTTATATGAAAATGTACAAAAGCCCGGCTTTGAATTGAACTGCCAGCTGCAAACCTATATTTATTCAATAGCAAAACGCCTTTGGTTAAAGCAATTGAAAAAAAACAGCAAAACATTTTTATTTAAAGACGATGATGAAAACGAAGTAGTGGATGTAACAGAAGATGTTGCTGCATACGAAACCAAAGAAGCAGAGCTTGAAAAAATGAACCAAAGTCTTGCCGAGCTTGGAGAACCTTGCGCCACACTGATAAAAGATTTTTACGTGCAAAAATTAAGCATGGATGAAATAGCCGAAAAATTTGGTTATACCAATGCCGATAACGCAAAAAATCAGAAGTACAAATGTTTACAACGATTAAAGAAAAGTTTTTTTGAATTATTACAAGTTGAACAAATAGAAAGAAAATGAGACCGATAGATTTATTTGATGATTATTTGAGCGGAAAGCTAAGCGCCCTGGAAGTTGCTGATTTTGAAACAAGATTAAATACAGACGAAACATTTGCCAGTGCTTTTGAACAACACAAAACATTAATAGATACTTTAAATGCCAACGAAAAACGTAATGCGTTTAAAAATAAATTAAAGGCCATTCATACTTCTGCTTTTGGCAATGATGCTAAAATTATTTCTATTAAAACAGAAGAAGGCTTTGTAAAACGTTATGGTAAAACTGTATTGGTAGCTGCAAGTACCGCTGCAATAGTTGTATTAAGCACCGTAGCTGCAATAAGCCCTGGTGTTAAACAAACCAATAACGAAATAACCGAATTAGGCTTAAAATTAAAAGCTTCGAGCGATGCTGTTGTAGAAGGCATTAAAGAAGGCAATCGTTTAAAGCCGACACCTGCACCTGCTAATATGGAAGGTAGTGCTTTTGCACTTAACAATAAAGGATATATTATTACCAGTTCGCACATGGTTAATGGCGCCGACAGTGTGTTCGTACAAAACGGAAGCCTTGAAAGAACGTTAACTGAAGTGGTTTTGAATGACCCTAAACTGGATATTGCTATTTTAAAGATCCTTAATGCCGATGTTATTAAAAAATGGGATGTACCTTTTACCTTTAACCAAAAAACCACAGATATTGGGGAGAAAGTATACACGTTAGGCTACCCAAGAAAAGATATGGTATACGGCGAAGGTTCGTTAAGTTCGTTAAGTGGCTACTCTAATGATACAACTATGTACCAGATCTCTATTCCTGTAAACCCGGGTAATAGCGGCGGTCCGTTATTGAACGACCAGGGCAATGTAATTGGTGTTATTCGCGGTAAAATTACCGGCGCCGAGGCTACAGGTTTTGCCATTAAATCAAACGAGATCTTTAAATCTATTTCGGCTATAACTATTGATAGCGTTAAAACGGCGCTGTTAAGCCAGCCTAAAAAACAAGCGCTTAAAGGTTTAAAGCGCACCGAGCAGATCAAACGTATAAACCCATATGTTTTTAACGTACTGGTTTACAAAAAAGATTAAATCTGTAAATTCTGTAAATAAAAAAGCGTTCGTCGGTTTTTTGGGCTTTTTGCCTCTAAACGGCTGCTAAATCTTGTTAATTGAATTAAGTACGGAAGTTGTTTTAAATCAATAAATTATAGGTTTATTAAAGTTAGATGAACAGCTTTTAAACCTAAAATAAACAGGTTTTAATTCCCAATTGCGATTTAACAAAATATTTTCGTCTAATAAATAAAGTTATTAACAATTATATGGTTAACTTTATACCCTAATACCGAATATCATGTTTGAGATACTAAAACATTTTGAAAGCAAATACGGCACCTTAAAGAAAAAAGGCTTGCGTATTGAGGGTTTATCGATGATCGACCCAAAACGTAAAAAACATGTAATTATGGTAAGTAAGCCATTTATGTTTGATAACCGTTTGTTACCAAAAACATATGAAGGTTTGGATATTAAAGCCAAAATTGAAGGTGGTTTACCAAAAGAATTTGAAATTAAAAAAGACGCCGTAAAAAAAGAATACGTTTGGGCGCCAAATAAATTTGAGAAATATGTTGACCGTTGTTCGGATGAGATCCGCAAACAATTTGGCAACCCTGATATGAGCCGCAGCGAAATGTTAGACGCTTTAGCGTTTGGCAATTTTGAAGCGCATAAAAAGAAAAGCTTGCAATTAATGGAGGAAGGAAAAATTCCACCATTTAAAATGAACTAGCGTTGTTTTCTTGTTTAAGAGATAAGTAGCACAATTGTCATAATTAAGGGTTAAACAATTAGTTACTTTGGTTGAAAAAGTCGGTTGGTTACCGGCTTTTTTGTTTTACCCCTACGCTGTTTTTTCACCACAAAGAAACAGAGTACACAGAGGTCATAAAATATTTAATAGTTAAGCTATACAGCAAAAGAACCCTGTGCTCTCAGTGCCTCCGTGGTAAAACTTAATCCACTATTTGCAACAACGTTCGGAAAGCGGCATACTTGCCATCAAATCTCTTTTTATGTTCTTCCTGCAAGCCTGGCGCAAATTCTTTCTGGTATTTTTCTATATCCACCATCTCTAAAAACTTATATTGAATAGAATAGGTATGACCTTCGTCTTCCACGTACAGCACTTTTAAGATCTGGCTATCAATAAAACAACCTGTTCTCATTACATCGGGTATATGGATCTCTTTCATCCACTTAAGCCACTCGCCCTGTGCTTCATCGGCAATATTTACAGTAACGTTATATATGAACATAGCAGCACTAAATATAGCTATAAATCTGCAAAAATAACATCGTGCCAAACTCTAATTCCTTGGTATAATATTTGTAATTTTAAGGCAACATCCCTGGTGTTGTTTAAAGATCATATTAAAAAATGAAGACGGATTTTATTGAAGAGCTGCGCTGGCGCGGACTATTGCAGGACATAATGCCCGGCACAGAAGAATTATTAAAAAAAGAAACAGTTACCGGTTATATTGGTTTCGATCCAACGGCCGACTCTTTACATATTGGGCACTTAACCCAGGTATTTACTCTATTGCGTTTACAAAAGGCAGGCCACAAACCTATTGCCCTTATTGGCGGCGCCACCGGTATGGTTGGCGACCCAAGCGGTAAATCGGCCGAGCGTAATTTGCTGGATGAAGAGGCCCTTAATAAAAATGTGGCCGGCATGAAAAAGCAATTAGAAAAACTGCTCGATTTCAGCAACCCGCAAACCGGCGCCGAACTGGTAAACAATTACGACTGGATGAAAGATTATTCTTTCCTTACTTTTATCCGCGATATTGGCAAGCACCTAACCGTTAGTTATATGATGGCTAAAGATTCGGTTAAAAACCGCCTTGAAACCGGTATGAGCTTTACCGAGTTCAGCTATCAATTATTACAGGCCTTTGATTTTTACCAGTTATATAAAACAAAGAATTGCAAATTACAAATGGGCGGCTCTGACCAGTGGGGCAATATTACCAGTGGTACTGAGCTTATTCGCCGTAAAGTAAGCGGCGAAGCATTTGCTATTACAACCACACTGATCAAAAAAGCAGATGGTACAAAGTTTGGAAAAACCGAAAGCGGTGCCGTTTGGTTAGACAGAACAAAAACATCGCCTTATAAATTTTACCAGTTTTGGATAAATACCTCGGATGCTGACGCCATGAACTGGATAAAGGTATTTACCTTTCTATCAAAAGAAGAAATAGACGGTTTAATTGCTGAACATACTAAAGACCCCGGTAAACGTGTACTGCAAAAAACACTGGCAAAAGAGTTAACCACGCTTATACATGGTGCTGCCGATTACACCGCCGCCGTGGAAGCAAGTGCTATTTTATTTAACGGTACCATCAGCGATCTCTCCAACTTAAACGACGAATTGTTTTTGGATATTTTTGATGGTGTACCACAGTTTCCGGTTTTGAAGTCAGATATTGAAGCGGGCACTTCTATCACCGATCTTCTGGCAGATAAAACAAAGATCTTTCCAAGCAAAGGCGAAGCGCGCAAAATGATACAGGGCGGCGGCATTCGCCTTAATAAAGAAAAGGTTGATAGCCACGAGCTAATGATCACTACTTCTCAATTAATTAAAAACAAATATATTCTTATACAAAAAGGTAAAAACAATTATTACCTGTGTAACGTTAACTGATTATGGCACTCAAGCATTCGCAACAGCTAAAACTTTCGCAAAAGTTATTGCCGCAACAAATTCTGTTAATGAAATTGTTGCAGTTGCCTACGCTTGCCCTTGAAGAACGCATTAAAGAAGAACTCGAAGCCAATCCCGCATTGGAAGAGGACCTTGATACATCAACCGATGAAGAACTTTATAGCAACGAAGAGCCGGAACTGGGAGAAGATGTAGAGTTTGATGAACAAGGGGAGGCCAAAGAAGACGAAAGTAAAGTGATTGAGAACGATGTGGTGATGGAAGATTATATGGATGATGAAGAGTTGGATTCCTATAAATATGAGATCTCTAACAAAGGCGCCGATGATGAAACGCGTGAATTTGTTGTTGTTGAGGGTATAGGTTTTCAGGAACAATTAGAACAGCAATTAGGTTTAAAGGACATTACCGAAACAGAATATACCATTGGCGTTTATTTAATTGGTTGCCTTGATGAGGATGGGTATTTACGAAGGGAATTAGAGCTGATAGTAGATGATCTTGCTTTTAATTACAATATAACCACTACCATTGGCGAATTGGAAAAAATTCTAAAGCTTATACAAAGTTTTGATCCGCCCGGTGTAGGTGCCAGAAATTTGCAGGAGTGTTTATTGCTGCAACTCGAACGCAAACCCGAAAAGACCAAAGAGATCTCCCAGGCTATGGATGTGATCAAGTACCAGATGGAAGAGTTCTCTAAAAAACATTACGATAAGATCTTAAAGCGTTTGCACATTGAAAATGAAGAGCTGAAAGAAGTGATAGATGTGATCAAACACTTAAATCCACGCCCGGGCAACAGCGAAACAAAAGAAAGTAATTTTACCGAAGTTATTCCTGATTTTATTATTTCGGTAAATGATGGTGTGCCCGAATTAAGCATTAACGGCCGCAACCTTCCTGATCTGAAAATAAGCCGCGACTATTATGAAATGCTTAGAGAATACTCTAAGAACAAAGATAAATCGGCCAAAGAAGCAACTGGTTTTATAAAAAGTAAAATTGAAAGCGCCGAATGGTTCATTGAAGCGCTGCAACAACGCCATGCCACATTAGCATTGTGCATGCACGCCATTTTAGATTACCAGAACGAATATTTTATTACCGGCGATGAAAGTAAACTAAAACCAATGATCCTGAAAGACATTGCCACAAAAGTAAATTTAGACCTTTCAACCGTTTCGCGTGTGGCTAACAGCAAATATGTTCAAACCCCTTACGGTACTTTTTTACTTAAAACTTTTTTCAGCGAAAGTATGAGCACTGATAGCGGCGAGGAAGTAAGCAGCCGCGAGATCAAAAAAATATTACAGGATTGTATCAGTGCCGAAGATAAAAAACATCCTTATACCGACGACGAGCTTTGCAATATCCTAAAAGAAAAAGGCTACAACATTGCGCGCCGCACAGTTGCCAAATACCGCGAGCAGCTGGAGATCCCGGTTGGAAGAATGCGTAAGGAGATCTAGGAATTTAAAGCCACAGATTTTACAGATAGCGCAGATTTATTTTAAAATAATTGTGGGATCCGCGAAATCTGCGGCTCTTTTTTTATTCTATCACTAATTTTTTATTCACGGTCTTATCTCCGGCTTTTATTCTTATTTCATAAAGCCCTTTGTTTAATTTGCTAAGGTTAAGTTCTTCCGTTTTTGTAGCGTTGTTTTTATAAAATACCAATCGTCCTTCTAAACTATATATGCTTACTTCCATGTTTTCGTTAACTGAATTATCGATTTTAATTTTTCCGTTACAAGGGTTTGGCCAGATCAGGATAGAACTGCTCATTAATTTATCGGGAAGGCCAACGGTTAAAATATTTATTACGCTGTAAGTTGTATCGCTGTTGCAAGCATTTGAGGCAATTAAGGTAATAGTATATTGCCCATTGGCAGTATATGTTACGGGTGACGGGTTTACTGAGGTGCTGGTTACTGAGTTTCCAAAATCCCAGGCATAAGCGGTTGCATTTGTTGACGTATTGGCAACGGTTACCGAGTTGCCGAGAATTGCATTTGTGAACGAGGCCGCGATCACATAATTATTAGTATTATTGGCGGTATCTGCAATACCTTCGCTCATATTATAATAGGTACCGCTTGGCGTGTTCTCTAGTTTTAAGGCGCGTACCATGTATTTATAGATGCCCGGATAGATCAAACAATTATCGGTATAGGTTGTGCCGGTTACAGGCACTGCATTGATTTTTGTATAGCTGGTGTTAACTGCATTTTTCATATATATATTGTAACCCGCTAATGTTGTTTCGGTTGAAGCCGACCAACTGATATTACAATTATTTCCAACTTTGGTGGCCACTACATTTGATACAGGCGCTACAACATCGTTCCTTAACGTAGGATCGCCCATCAGCGCAATGCTAACAACGTTGTATAAACCGTAATTGATCGGATAAGGCGAAGGAAAATAAGTGGTTGTATTGTTTTGGGTTAGCTGCGCGCTGTATCCTATATTTTCGCCCATGGCCATGTGATGGAACATCCAGTTGGGGCGGCCTGCCCAGGCGTTGGTTAACACCCTGCCCTGGCATAGCGGCGCTCGTAAAAAATTATTGTTCACATCCCAATCTCCAAAATAACTTCCAAACAGCATGGTAAATGTGCCCTGCAAGTCTGCCGATGCAAGATACGATGTGCTTGCAATATTTTGTGCGCTGTAAAAATCGCCGCCGCCGCAACCGTACGACCACTGATAGCTATTGCCGGTCATAGTTGCTGTATAATCGCTAACCGCTACATTTGTTGGAGATACAAGGGGGCCAAAATTCTTAAATCCGCTGGAGGCAAAGGTTTCTCCGGGCGTAAAATATCCAAAATTATCTTCCAGCACGGCACGTTTTATTGGCGAATATATTTTTTTGCGGTAATCGTGGTCTTTATTTAAATAGTTTTGTAGTAACTGTGTTTCTGTTGCGGTGAAAGAGGTCATGCCATAAAGATCTACACGCCCAACCTGTAACTCTACTGCGCTTGGAATTAACCACTGATCAAATTTACCATCGCCCGGCACATTTTGCGTGCGGGCCGGAGAAGCTGTGGTTGAAGTAACTGATACATCCGTCCAGTTGCCATTCACATCTCCATAATAAACATCGGCAGGCCAGGCGCCCTGGTGGTCGGGGTGCCCATCAGGGCCAAAGTTTCCGCTATAGGGTACGGGAATGTGTCCGAATAAAAATAAGGCTTTAGTATTAACAGGATCTAAATTGTAGGTATTTACGATCTGTGTTTTTATAGTTGTAACAGATGCGGTTGTGCTTACATAACTTTTTAATACCTCCCAGCCATCACCTTCAAGATCATCTACCAAACGGTTTAATTCTGTTGCAAGCGAAGTGCTGAAAGTGTTAGCGATCAACAAAATTAATTTTCCCCTGCTTGCTACTTCCGGAATTTGAATGCCGGAATTAATATAACCGTAACCGGGGTAATTTAATGTACCTGTTTGTGCACTACGTGTAACACGGTATTCGTAGTGTGTACCAAGAGAAACAGTATTATCTACATATTGCGTGGTTGTGCTTGGAAGATTTGCTGCAAGCGGTGTCCAGGTAGAGCTGTTCTTCGGTTTTCTGTCAATGCCGTAGCTAATGGTTCCAACATTTGGTACCCAATTAAGTGTAATTGTTGGTGGACTAACCAATACATTTGCCCAAAGTTCAACAGAACAATCTTTTGGTGTAGGCGTTTGAGAATTTATGCTAAGAAAAAATAAAAAAGAAAATGCTAAGAGTAGTTTTTTATTCATAGTATATTTTTGAATCACGAATATAAACATGAATCGATAAAATACAAGTTATAAAAAGTTTAAATTGATTTAGAGGCTACCAATTGCCTCCACTGCTGAGTAAGGCGCTACACCTTGATACCAACCACCAAAACATCGTCCACCTGCTCAAGGCTTCCTTTCCAGTTGGTAAATGTTTCTTTCAAGATGTCTTGCTGTTTGATCAAGTCGTTCGAAGAATTTTCTAACAGGATCTCTGTAAGTTTTTTCTGCTTGAATTTTTTTCCTTTTGGTCCGCCAAACTGATCAGGATAACCATCTGTAAACGCGTAAACTGTATCGCCCTTTTGCAGATCAAAATAATGTGTTGTAAACGGCTCGTTTTCTTTTGGCGATCGGCCAACGGCCATGCGGTCGGAGCCAAATTGTAAAACCTCGTTATTGCGCACTATCATAATTGGATTGTTGGCGCAACTAAATTCGAGCTTATTATTTTTCAGGTCAAAACAAAGCAGGCTGCAATCCATCCCGTCTTTTCCTCCTTCTGTGCTTCCGTCTTCAGCAAGGTTTTGTATCAGCTTATGACGCACGTGATCAAGGATCTGGTTTGTTTTTTGCAGGTTTTTTTCGTTAATGGCTTCGTTCAAAAAACTAATATTGAGCAGGCTCATAAAGGCTCCGGGCACACCGTGTCCTGTACAATCGGCAATGATGAAATAAAATTTATTATGCGCTTCTGTTCCCCAATAAAAATCTCCGCTCACAATATCTTTTGGTTGAAAGAATATAAAGTAATTTTTAAGCTGTTTATCCAATAAACTTTTACCTGCCAGTAGGGCCTGCTGTATACGTTGTGCATAGGTAATACTATCGGTTATCTCTTTATTCTTTTCTTCAACAATTGATTTTTGTTCTACAATAATATCTTTTTGTTTGTTGATCTCTATATTAGCTTGCTGCTTTTGTCGATAGCCCCTGTAAATAAAAAACGAAAGCCCCAGCATTAACGCAAAACCAATGATAAACGCGTTACGCTGAAAAGATTTTTTTTGTGATTCAATGGCCTGTTTATCGATCTCGAGGTCTTTTAATTTTATCTCTTTATCTTTTTTATCTGTTTCGTATTTGGTTTGCATATCTGCGATCTGTTCGCTGCTACTTGCAGAATAAAGTGTATCGCGCATTTTGCCATATTGAGTTAAGAAATAAGCCACGCTGTCGGGTTTCGAAAAATAAGCGTAGGTAACCACCAGCCCCGCGGCGCTTGCTTTAATTTCTTCCAGGTTATGAATCTGTGTGGAAAGTTTATATGCCAGTAAAAAATGCTGGTGTGATAGTTTTTGCTCTTTTAAATTGCCATAATTAATACCCATAAACGAATATATTTGCGAAAGCGCTCTTAAATCGTTGAACTGTTTATAAATAGCAACCGCTTTGTTGTAATGGAAAATTGCGTTCTTGTAGTCTTTTTTGCGTGAATAATTTTGCGCCAGGGATGTGTACCCATCGGCCAATAATGCCGAATCGCCAACTTGCCGGGCGCTGCTAATGGATTTATTTAAAAAGTAGGTCGACTTATCTTCTAATTTAAGTTCGCTTAAACAAGAAGCAATATTTAAGCAACAGGAGGCAATGCCATAAACGTCCTTTTTTTCTTCCCTGATCTTTAAAGAGCGTTCAAAATAACCCAGGGCCATTTTAAAATTACGCTGCTGGTAAAATACGGTGCCCAGGTTGTTAGAGGCCCGTGAAACAGTATTTTCATCAGAAATGATCTCTGCTATTTTTAGGGCCTTTAAATGGTTTTGTATGGCTGTTGGAAAATTACCCTGGTAATCGTAACAAATACCAAGATTTGAATAGGCATCGCATAAACCCTTAGAGAAATTTTTTGCGCCATAGAACTTTATTGCTCTGTTAAAATAAACAACAGCGCTATCGTATCTGCCTTCGGTTAAATGGCACAGGCCAATGTAATTAGCGCCAAGCCCCATTCCCTTTGTGTATTGTTTTGCGGTTGCCTCGTTGTTTATTTTTGAAGCAACGATCTTAGCCGAATCGAGGTTGGAATTTAAATAGGTTCTGAATTGCTGGGCCAGCTTACCAAAATAAACACTATCGCTTTGTGCAAAGTTTTTTTGAAAAACAAAAGAAAGAAAATATACCAGCAGAACTAATTTTCTATTATATATTTTCTTTCTTTTCATAAATATATTAATGCGCTACCAGCCAGTTCTCTCCGGTGCCCATCCCTACTTCAACCGGTACGTTAAGCGGCAGAGCGTTGCGCATATGTTTTTCTATAATGGGTTTTACGGTTTCGAGTTCCGGCTTATACACATCAAAGATCAACTCGTCATGCACCTGCAACAGCATTTTTGTTTTAAGGTTTTGCTTTTTAAGCTCGTTGTAAATATTTATCATCGCCACTTTTATCATATCCGCCGCGCTTCCTTGTATTGGAGCGTTAATAGCGTTTCGTTCTGCAAAGCTGCGAACCGTTGCGTTGTTTGAATTGATATCGCGTAACCAGCGTTTACGGCCAAGCAATGTTTTTACATAACCGTTTTCTCGTGCAAAGTTTATTGAATCGCTCATGTATTTATCAATAGCAGAGAATTCTTTTTTGTAATTATCAATGATCTCTTTTGCCTCTGTGCGGCTAATACCGAGATTTTCGGCAAGGCCAAAAGCGCCCTGGCCGTATATGATCCCAAAGTTTACACTTTTTGCTTTATAGCGCATTTCTTTTGTAACATCGCTTTCTGCAACATTAAATACTTTTGCCGCAGTGGCCGTATGAATATCTTTTCCGGATTGAAAGGCTTCGCACATATTTTTGTCGCCGCTAATACTTGCCACAATGCGCAATTCTATTTGCGAATAATCGGCACTTAACAAAATATGTTCTTTATCCCGCGGAATAAATGCTTTACGTATTTGCCTGCCACGCTCTGTACGGATAGGGATGTTTTGAAGATTAGGATTATCACTGCTTAATCGCCCTGTTACAGCCACTACCTGGTTAAAGGACGTGTGGATGCGATTGGTTTTTTTATTTACCAGCTCCGGTAACGTGTCTACATAAGTAGATTTTAATTTTACCAGCTCGCGGTAATCCAATATTTTTGAAACGATAGGATGAGCACTCTCCAGCTTGCTTAAAACATCTTCGCCGGTTGCATACTGACCCGTTTTGGTCTTTTTTGCTTTATCGGTAATTTTCAGGTATTCAAATAAAATTTCGCCGACCTGTTTTGGAGATGACACGTTGAATTTTGTTCCGGCAAGGTCCTGGATCTCTTTTTCAACCGTTGCAATGTCGTTTTGCAATTGTGCCGAAAACTCTCGCAACACCGGTACATCCAAATTAATGCCTTCACGTTCGATATTTGCCAGCACGTTTATTAATGGTACCTCTACCTCGTTAAATAATTTTTCTACATCGTTTTCTTTTAATAGTGGTGCAAATTTATTCTTTAGCTGAAGTGTGATATCAGCATCTTCTGCGGCATAATCTTTAATTAAATTGATCTCCACATCGCGCATGCTTAATTGCTCTTTACCTTTTTTGCCAATTAATTCTGTAATGCTTACCGGCGAATAATTTAAATAAGTTTGTGCCAGGATGTCCATACCATGGCGCATATCGGGCATAATTAAAAAATGCGCTACCATGGTATCAAATAATTTATTTTTTATTTCGATACCATAATTTAATAAGATCTGGTAATCGTATTTAATATTTTGCCCGATCAGTATTTTTGAAGTATCCTCAAAAACCGGGTGAAATGGTTTTAGTTGTTCCATGGCCTCTGCCTGGTTAGCAGAGATAGGAACATAATACGCGTGGTGTTCTTTTATAGAAAATGAAAGACCAACCAGTTCGGCGTTGATCGTATCCAGGCCGGTTGTTTCACTATCAAAACAAAATTCTTTTTCTTTTTCTAAAGCCGCAGCAAGCGCTTTTATTTTTTCTATTGAATCTACCAACTCGTAAGTGTGTTCAATATCATTAATGGTTTTAAAATTGGTAACCGGTGCTTGTGTTTCAACTGTTTCGTTAGAGGCCGAAAAAAGATCGGGATCGCTGAAAAGATCTTGTTTAGCGGCTGCCACAGGTTTTTCTGCGGGAAGTTTTTCGTTACCGCCAATATCTTCTCCTAAAACTTTTTTGGCAATAGTTCTGAATTCTAATTCTTTAAAAAGCTCTAATAGTATTTCTTTATTTACGGGTTTAATGATTAATTCGGCCTCATCCAAATCAACCGGGCAATCTAAAGTAATTGTTGCAAGGCGTTTTGATTGCAAGGCCATTTCTTTATTATTCTCAACCTTCTCTTTTAATTTGCCTTTTAGTTTATCGGTATTTTGCAAGAGGTTTTCTACGCTGCCAAAATCTTTTACTAACTGAATGGCTGTTTTCTCGCCCACTCCGGGGATGCCGGGGATGTTATCCACCTTATCGCCCATTAAACCTAAAATATCTATTAACTGCGACACATTATTTATTTCCCATTTCTTACAGATCTCTTCCACGCCCAAAACCTCAGCGCCATTGCCAAAACGTGCGGGTTTGTAAATAAACGTATTCGCGTCAACCAGCTGACCGTAATCTTTATCCGGCGTCATCATGTAGGTAGTGAAGCCTGCTTTTTCTGCTTTTAGTGCCAGTGTGCCAATAAGGTCATCGGCCTCGTGGCCCGAGATACCAAGCTGTTGGATGTTAAAGCCTTTGATCAGTTCCATAATTAAAGGAATTGATTTTTTGAGATCTTCGGGCATTTCTTCGCGATTGGCTTTGTAAGCTTCAAACTCTACGTGGCGTTGTGTTGGCCCTTCCATATCAAACACCACGGCAATGTGTGTTGGTTTTTCTTTATTCAGAATTTCCAACAAAGTATTTGTAAAACCAAAAATAGCAGATGTGTTAAAGCCTTTTGAGTTAATGCGCGGGCTATTGCTAAATGCAAAAAAGGCGCGGTAAATAAGTGCGTAGGCGTCTAATAAAAATAATTTTTTGTCAGTATCTTTTGTGATCATTTTAATTTCGTTTATGGTGTAGACAACGCTACTTCCTGTTGTTGTATTTGTTTATTACTTCTGCGGCTTTTTCTTCGTTCAGCTTTTTCTCGTCTTCGTAATCGTTAGCATACCCGGCAGCTCCGCTCATCATTTCCTGCAGTTGTCTTTTAAATTTTCCTTCTTTAACGGTCGTCATCTTTTTATCGTCGTTTCTTACGATATAGTATTCTCCGTCATAGCTTGTAGCGTTCATATTGGTTACTTCAAACATCATTTTGTAAAGCGAGATCTCGCCGCGAACGATGGCTTTGTAGAATTTAAGTTCGCCTTCATAATCCATGGCAATATAGTTTTGTTTATCAAAACCATAGGCCTTTACTTTATTGGGCTTGTAGTTCTTTTGCATGCCGCCTTCATCCTTAAAAAAAACCTTGTTGTAATTATCCTGTTCTTTTTTTGGATTTATTTTTACTTCGCCTTTTACAGTATCGCCTTTTTCGTTTACAATGTACCCTTTAACAAATGTTATTTGTGCGTTGGTTGAAATGGTTATAAAGCTTAGAAAAAAGGCCAGTAGCGTTGCTTTCATGAATTAATTTTTAAGAATCTAAAGAAACTTAAATTTTGCCTCTAAAAAAAGCGTTGTTTGGAAAGTGTGGAAAAGTTAGTGCTGAAATTTAACTTCGTACATTTTTGGCCAGAGTTTACCGGTAACATAAATTTTATCGGCAATAGAATCATAGGCAATACCATTCATCTCTAAAGTATTAGGGTGAAGATTATGCATATCGTAGTTTAAAGGCGTAAAATTGATCTTGGCCACCACATTGCCTGTTTTTGGGTCGATCTTTACAATATACCCTGTTGTATAAACATTGGCATAAATAAACCCCTTAATATATTCCAACTCATTTAAAGCATCGGCTGCATAACCGTTTTCGTTTACACTCAATACTTTTACGGGTTTCATATCGGCATCAAAATAAGTAAGATTGTTGGTGCCATCGCTCATAATGATATATGTGCCATCATGTGTTAAGCCCCAGCCTTCTTTGTTGGAATAATTAAACTGCCCGATTTTTTTAAATGTTTTGGCGTCGTAAATAAAACCGGTTTGCTCTTTATAGGTTACCTGGTAAATTTTGTTTTTAAAAACAACCATGCCTTCCCCAAATGGATAAGTTTTTTTATCAAGTTCTACTTTAGCATCCAGCTTACCTGTCTTCCAGTCTACAATACCAAGCACAGATCTTAACTCAGGCATATTATCCGGCGAACCTGTGCTTTCATATAATTTACCATCGTGTATCAGCAAGCCTTCAATGAAGGCCGTAGTATCGTGTGGCAAAGCTGCAGCCACCGAATATTCTAAAACAGGAATAGCTGGTTTTTCGTTCTCGATCGGTTTTACTTTTATTTCCTCTTTTGTTTTATCGGGATCGCCGCATGAAACAATGATCAAACAAAGAACCAGAACAGAAATTATTTTTATAAATGCTCTTTTCATATTTTCCAGGTACTGCCTTCTTTACCATCCTTTATCTGCACGCCGGCATCAGTTAATTTATTGCGGATCTCATCGCTAAGCGGAAAATTCTTTTCGATCTTTGCCTTGTTGCGAATATCTAATACCAAATGAATTACTTTATCTAAGGCAACAGTGGCTTTAGAATTTTCTGTTTCTTTTTTAAGGCCCATAATATCAAATACAAAGTTTTGGTAAATGGTCTTTAAAAGATCAATATCGTTTTGCGTTAATGTTAATTTATTGTCGTTGGCCGAATTTATTATTCTTACAGCGTCAAATAAATGCGCTACTAAAACAGGCGTATTAAAATCATCATTCATGGCATCGTAACATTTTTGTTGCAATGCTTTTATATCTTCTGATGATGTTGCAGACGCTTTTAAAGTTTGTAGCGTGTTATGACTATCCATTAAGCGTTCAAAGCCTTTTTCGCTGGCCTGAAGGGCTTCGTTAGAAAAATCGAGCGTGCTGTGATAATGGGTTTGCATCATAAAAAAGCGCACGGCCATTGGGCTATAACCTCTTTCCAATAAAGGATGATCGCCGGTAAATAATTCACCGGGTAAAAAACCATTGCCTGCTGATTTAGACATACGCGTACCGTTAACGGTTAACATGTTCGTATGCATCCAGTAATTTACTGGCGCTTTATGATTACACGCCTGTGATTGTGCAATTTCGTTAGTGTGATGTGTGGCCTGCAGATCCATTCCGCCACCGTGTATGTCAAACACTTCGCCTAAATATTTACTGCTCATAGCAGAGCATTCTATATGCCAGCCCGGAAAGCCCCAGCCCCATGGCGATGGCCAGCGCATCAGGGTTTCTGGTTTTGCTTTTATCCACAATGCAAAATCCAATCTTCCTTTTTTCTCGTCTTGCCCGCTTAGTTCGCGTGTGCCTTCTAAAAGTTCTTCTAATTTTCTGTTCGTTAACTGGCCGTAAGAAAAATCTTTATTGTATTTTTCTACATCAAAGTAAACAGTGCCATTTACTTCATATGCAAAACCTTTTGCGATAATCTCTTTCACCATTTCAATCTGCTCGCAAATATGGCCGGTGGCAGTAGGTTCAATGCTCGGCGGCATATTGTTAAAGGCCTGCATTACATCATGAAAACCAACAGTATATTTTTGTACGATCTCCATGGGTTCTACCTGCTCGAGCTTTGCTTTTTTAGCGAATTTATCATCGCCTTCATCACGATCGCCTTCCAGGTGGCCGGCGTCGGTAATATTACGCACATAGCGCACTTTATAGCCAATATGCACCAGGTAACGATAGATCATATCAAAAGAAATAAATGTGCGGCAATTGCCTAAATGCACATCGCTGTAAACCGTTGGGCCGCAAACATACAAACCAACCAATGGTGGCTTAATGGGTTTAAATTCTTCTTTCTTACGAGTAAGTGTATTGTATAGAAATAATGGCTGCATAAGAAGACTAAATTACGCAATAAAAAAAGGCGGAAAAAATTTTCCGCCTTAAATTATATTAAATAAATATTCTTAGTTCTCTATTGGCGCATCGCCAATATAAATACCGTTTTTGTATACCGCTACTTGTGTAAGGATGCCATTGTCGTTATAGATATAGGCTTTGCCTTCCATAAAACGGTTGTCTTTAAAGATACCGTCTTTAGTAACCTGTTTGTTTTTGTTATACAATGTTTGCTTGCCGTTTAATACCAATGGACCAGTAGCTGGTTTTTCGTCGGCCTTAATGGCAATTTTTGGTGCGTTATCCGGTGTTTCAACTTTCTTTACAATCTTTTCTGTTGACTCGTATGTTTTGATAGAAGCAACATCTACATTTCCATTATCGTATTTTTTCTCGGCTTTTAATTGCCCGTTCTCATGAAATTCTTTCACGGTTCCGGTTTCCTTGCCGTCAATAAAATTTCCCTGAACCGCTACCTGCCCGTTTTCGTATTTGTAGGTTTGCACACCTTCGCGTTTGCCGCTGGCGTTAAACTTAAATTCGTGTTGCACTTCACCGTTCTCGTAGTATTGTTTAAAGTTACCAACCCAACGGTTGTTTTTCCATTGCCCTTCTTCTTCTATTTTACCATTTTCGTGAAAAATGATCGCATATCCATCCGGACGGCCGTTAACAAAGGTTATTTTATTTTTTGTGTTTCCGTTGCAAAAGTATTCCATCCAAATGCCTGTTTTACGGTTCTCTTTGTATGAACCCTCTTCGGCTTTTTGAGTAGGCGCATAACAAGTGTTTGGTTTGTGTTTTCCAAATAAGATCCATTTACCTTGCTTCTTTCCAAACTCGTCAATACAATTGATAGTGTCTTTTGTATTAGGAATCACCTCATATGTTTGCCCAAAGCAGGTAATAAAATACCCCACACTTAAAGCGAAAAATAGTATGAATCTCATATTAACAATTTTTGTTATATTGAAGTTAATAAATCAACTGTTTATTTAACTTAACCGTAACCTGGAGTTATTAACAATTACAGTGCATTTTGGCATAAATTAGACGAGCTTAAGAATTTGTACGACTAATTTTAAACTGTATTGAGGGGAGCATTATGTTTTTTTAAAAAAGTTAATCTATGTTGCTTGTTATTAGGTGGTTTTAAACTAAAAAGCCCCCTGTTTATCGCAGAGGGCTTTAAGAGAATATTGTTTTTATTTATTTTCCTTTTGGAGGGGTTTTAGTGCCGCCATTTGGAGGGGTTTTAACGCCACCTTGCTGGTTGCTTGCGCCCGGGATAACTGCTGCCGGCATAGCATCTAATTTCTTTTTAACGGCCATCAGAACATCTTCAGAGGCTTCGCTGTATAAAACGCTTCCTGCACTTGTATCAAATACATATTTGTAACCACCTTCTTTAGCAACGGCTTCAATACCTTTTTTAGCTTTTTCCATAATAGGGGCAGTTAATTCGGCTGTTTTACGTTGGTAATCCTGTTGTGCCTGTTGTTTAAAGTCTTCTATGCGGCGTTGTAACTGGTTTAATTCATCTTCTTTTGTTTTTTTAACCAGGTCGCTCATGGTAGCCTGTTTTTCCATGTAATCCTTATACTTTGTCTCCAACTCTCCTTGCATGCTTATAGACTCTGCATCTATACCTTTTAAATAATTTTGCGCAGTTTCTTTAGCGATCTTTGTTTCAGGCATCATGCTGATCAAAGAATCTAAACTAAGATGTGCTATTTTTTGTGCGTTTGCAAAAGAAAATAATGCAATTGCTGCAATAATCAATGCTACTCTTTTAAATGTAGGTTTATTCATAATTGTTGTTTTTTATGCGCCGTAATTATACGGGTTTTTATTTGTTTTTTAACTATTAAACTTATTTTTTGTATCCAAGGTGCACCAATATATCATCACTGATATCGTATTTGCTGTTGGCGTATAAGATAGATACCTGTCCGCTTTTGTCGAGAATAAATCCCATACCTCTTTTTTCGGCAACGGTTTTAATGGCGTTATAAACTTTATCCTGTATTGGTTTTACGAGCTCCTGGCGTTTTTTAAAAAGCTCGCCATCCACACCAAAACGCGATTTTTGAAGATCTTTTACTTCTTTTTCCCTGTTCACGATCTCATTCTCGCGTTTCTTTTTCATTTCATCGGTAAGCAAAATAGCATCGGCCTGGTAAGCTTTGTATAGTTTATCAATTTCAGAGTATTTTCCTTCAATTTCTTTTTGCCATTGTACGCTGGTTTTATCCAACTCGCTTTGCGCCGCTTTGTATTCGGGAATTTGAGATAAAATATAATCCGTATCTACATAACCGAATTTTGCAGTACCGGTACTTTGCGCCATTGCAAACCCCGAAAGGATCACAAAAAAGAAACAAATTATGCTGTTTTTTATTTTCATATTTAAGTTTTTAAATTTAATCATAAAACGTGCCAAATTAAAAAATATTTCGCTTGTTGGCTTTTATTATAATTCGCCCAGCTGACCGCCAATGGTAAAGTGGAACTGCCCTTTGCCGTTGCCAATGCCCGGTTGGCCCGGCACATTATCAAAGCCCCAACCATAATCAATACCCAGTAAACCAAACATTGGTAAAAACACACGCAAGCCAAAACCTGCACTACGCTTAACCTGGAAGGGATTAAAATACTTATAATCTGTCCAGGTGTTGCCCGCTTCTGCAAAGCCCAGCACAAAAATAGTTGCCTGTGGGTTTAAGCTGATAGGGTAACGCAACTCCATGGTGTAACGCGCGCAGATAGGATCGCCATAGCTGGATGAAAGACTATTATCAGGATAACCTCTTAAGGCAATGATCTCTCTGGCCACAAAGTTTTGGAAACCACTGATACCGCTACCACCCATATAAAAACGTTCGAAAGGAGAATAACCAACCGCTTTGTTATACCTGGCTAAAAAGCCATAACCAATTTTTGTACGCAACACCAAATTGCGAGCTTCTTTACCTTCTGATGCTTTTTTGTTGGTGAGTTGTGTAAACCACTCGCCGGTGATCTTGTATTTTTGATATTCTATAAATTTATATAACTGCGCTGCGGTAAGGTTTGTATAATCTTTATTGTTAACTAAAGAGTAAGGTGGTGTAAACTGGCCATGGAATACAAAGTTAGATCCTGTTTTAGGATATATTGGCTGATCGACAGAGTTACGGGAAATGTTGATGCTTAAGTTAAGATCATTTGCGTAACCGTTCGCAAAAATAAATGCGCCATAGTTTTTAAGATCGTAATAATTATAATTTATGTTGCTAAACATATTGAAGTAGTTATCGGGCCATTTTAAACGCTTGCCCAAACCAACGGAGCCACCAATAATACTCATGCTCTGGCGACCGGGATTAGGGATCTTACCTACTTCGCTGTTAATGTATTTGCTTACACCATTACTAAATAAAGAGTGAAAGGCCGAAACCGTTAGTGAGTTTGGCTTTTTGCCGCCTAACCATGGTTCGGTAAAAGAGAAGTTATACGACTGATAATAAATACCATTGGTTTGGGCACGCACGCTTAAGCGTTGCCCATCACCGCTAGGCAACGGGCGCCATGAGTTTTTCTTGAAGAGATTTTTTGCAGAGAAATTATTAAAGGTAACGCCCAGTGTACCAATAATACCAATACCAGCCTGGCCGGTTTGCCCGTTCAATGCATTACGGCCGCCCCAACCGCCACTTAATTCTATCTGATCGCTTGGTTTTTCTTCTACAATATATTCTATATCTACCGTTCCATCGGCAGTATTTGGCTGAGGTTTTACATCCAATTTTTCTGGGTTGAAATAGCCTAACTGCGATAACTGGCGTTGGGTACGAATAATATCCGAACGCCTGAAAAGTGCACCCGGCTTGGTCCAGATCTCGCGGTAGATAACGTGATCGTTGGTTTTATCATTACCCGAAACGGTAACTTTATTAATGGTGGCCTGCCTGCCTTCAAACATTAATATATCAAAGTCAATAGTATCATTGTGTACGTTGCTTTCCTGCGGGTTAAGCTGGAAGAACAAATAACCATCATCCATATATAAACTCTGGATATCAAAGCCATTTGGATTCATAAATAGTTTTTGTTCTAATTTGCTTTGATCGTAAACGCTTCCGGCCGGAATATTTAAAATAGTATCGAGCTGGCCACTGCGATATTTGCTGTTACCAAACCATTTAAAATTACCGAAATAATACTTATGCCCTTCGTCTATTGTAATATCAATAGCTACGCGGTTTGGGCCAACAAAATAGGTTGTGTCTTTTACTACCCGGGCATCGCGATACCCTTTGCCATTATATTTGGTGGCAATGGCGGGCAACGCTTTTTTAAGATTGTCTTCTAAATATTTTCCTGAGTTAAAAGGGTTCCACCAGCGGCGGGGCTTGCTATCTTCAAGCTTACGACGCAGCTGCCAGTCTTTAAAAACAGTATTACCGTAAATATTTACATCCTGTATACGAACTTTTTTGCCTTTTGTTACTTTGATAGTTACAATGGTATGCGGTGTTCTTTGCGTTGTATCTCTTACCTGGATAATATCTACCTTGTTGTGATAGTATCCTTTATCTAAATAAAAATCGTGAACGGTATTTTTGATGGTACCCACCATATAATCTGTTACCACGCGGCCCTTTAGTAAACGGATCTTGTTTCGTATATCATCGGCATCGCTTTTTTTAACGTCGCCTTTAAAAGCAAATTTTGATAAGCGTGGGCGTTCAGTTACTTTGATGATCAAAAAGATATTTTCGCCAATAATTTTATCCTGCGAAATTTGAATGTCTTCAAAAATGTTCTGTTTCCAAAGCGCTTTTATGGCGTCGCTAATTTTATCGCCAGGAACCGAGATCTCATCACCAACGGCTAAACCCGACAACAAGGCCAGCACATTTTTATCTGTATTATCGGCGCCCTCAATAGCAATACCGCCAATAATGTATTTTTTTGGGCTTTTAATGTTTTCCAGGAACAACGAATCAACCTGCGCAAATCCATTAAGGCAAATTACCAGCAGAAAAACCAGTTTTGTTATCCGTTTTTTCATTTTAGTTCTTTGAGATTTGTTCGCTTGTTTGCCCGAAGCGACGCTCACGATTTTGGTATGATAAAATTGCTTTAAAGAAATCGTTCTTCCTGAAATCAGGCCACAATGTATCTGTAAAATAAAATTCGGCATAGGCTAATTGCCAAAGTAAAAAATTACTGATGCGGTGTTCTCCGCTTGTACGGATCATTAACTCAGGGTCGGGGAAGATGCTGGTGTTTAAATGTTTTTCGATATGCTTTGAAGTAATTTCGGAAGCTTTTAATTTTCCTTCTTCAACCTGTTTTGCAATTTCTTTTACAGAGTGGGTTATTTCCCATTTGCTTGAATAACTTAAGGCTAAGATCAAAGTTACGGTGCTGTTCTTTGAAGTAATATCGATAGATTCCTGTAATTCCTTCTGGCATGATTCGGGCAGGCTCTTAATATCGCCAATGGCCTGAAGCTTTACCCCTTTTTTATTAAGGTTAGGGGTTTCCATACTGATGGTGGCAACAAGCAGTTCCATCAACGCATCTACCTCATCTTTAGGCCTGTTCCAGTTCTCGGTACTAAAAGCGTAAAGGGTAAGATATTTTACTCCTATCTCGCCACAGGCTTCAACGATCTCGCGCACCGAGTTCACGCCTTCGTGGTGACCGAAGATACGGTCTTCGCCTTGTTGTTTGGCCCAACGTCCGTTGCCATCCATAATAATGGCTATGTGTTGCGGAATGTTATTCTTATCGATCGATTGCTTTAAATCCATGGGTTACCGGGGTAGGCAAAGATAGTAAAATAGTCAAAATGAGGGGCTTAATTTGGGGTGTTTTGCTATTTTTAACAGGTAGATTGGGTTATAAAGTTAAAGGTTTGGAAAGTTTAAAGTTTTGCCATCTATTAAACAAAAACGCTCATCAAATATTGATGAGCGTTTTATTTTTATACTATAAAATTGTTATTTGCCTGCAGGCTTTGTGGTGCCTTGTTTTGGCGGATTGAAATAGATCTTTGCTTTGGCATTATTCGGATCAATTTCCTGAACAGATTTCCAGTATTCGTCTGCCTTTGTTTTATCTTTTGCAACCGACGTATAGTAACCCGCAAGATATTCTAACGCCTCTATCATATTGTTTTTGTAGGTTGGCGTTGCTTTCTCTTCTGGTTTTACCAACGAGATGGCTTTTTCGAAATGTGGTTTTGCCAATGCTTTTTCGTTTTTAGGATCTAATTGTACGCTTGCTTTCCCTCTCCAGAAATAGCCGGTTGGCCAGCTTGGGTTTAATTGCGTTAATTTAGAGAAAGATGAATCAGCGCTAATAAAGAACGGTATCGCTTCTGCTTCTTTCTTTTCTTTTTGTTTTACATCTTTTATAGCACTGGCATCTCTTTGAATGTTACCGCCCGAAAAATAATACGCGCGGCCCAATGCAAAATAATCGTTGTTGGTTAAATTTTTCCAATCGCCATTCATTTTACGTTCAAAGGCTTTAATTGTTTTGTCGTATTTTTTTGATTTATAATAAATGTTAGCGATCTCGGTATTTAATTCTCCTGCAGCTGTAGGGTCGAGTGCAATTGCTTTTTCCATCTCCAGTACGCCTAACGAATCTTTACCTAATTTAGCAAGTAATAATCCTTTGTATTTGTAATCGTTGTATAAATATTTAAAGTTTGGGCCAGCCATATCAAAGAATGAATTTATTGCCTTTAAGCCCTTACGATTGGCAGAAGTATCTTTTACCCCGATTTCTGCATAACTGTAACCAGCCAAACGTTCAAGATAAAGGTTATTAAAGCCCTGTTTTTTTAAGCCTTCGTATTCGGTAATAGCTTCAGGGTATTGTTTGTTAGAGAACAATGCGCTCATAAAACGGTAACGCGCTTCATCGCTGTTATTTAATTCTAAATATTTTTTCCAGTTCTCGATGGCTTTAGTGTATTGCTGGTATAAGCCGTATACTTCGGCCAACTGACGGTAAGCCGGAGCAAATGTTGCATCAACAGCAATAGCTTCCTTGTATTTATCAATAGCCAACTGGTAATTGCGGCCACGACGGTATAAAGTACCTTCACGTAAAATACCTTTTGCACTTTTAGGGTTTAAAGTGGTAGCTTGCTTATAATTTTTGATCGGTCCGCTGCCATCTGTTGGATTTTTTTCCAACTGTACATCCCCTAAAATAATGTAGTTCTCGGCGTTCTTAGGCTCCAGTTTAATGGCGGCATTGATTTGTGTCAATGCTTCATCAGGGTTTTTTGTATCTGTAGCGATCCACGCTTCGGCAATTTTGCGCAACAGTTCTGCATTTTTATTTGCGCCTAATGCAGCCGCTTTGTAAAACTGGGTTTTTGCATCGGCTACATTGCCTTTTGATAAAAGAACTTTACCTAAACCCACATAATTTAAAGGATAAGTAGCGTTGGCTTCAACTCCTTTTTTGTAAAAAATATCCGCGCTATCGGCCTGGTCGTTATCAAAATAATTCTCGCCAAAATAAAAGTAGTTCTCACCTTTGGCAGGATCTTTTGCTATCAGTGTTTTAAAATCGGCTGCGGCTGCGGCAAAGCGCTCGTTCTCGGTCTTTGCTACGGCATCCTGTAATGTTTGTGCGTTTAAAAAACCTGTTAAGGTTATGGCACTTAGTATGATCGTTTTTTTCATTGTATTTTAAATCTTGGTAAAAATAACACAATAATTTGTATTGCAAGTTAGGTACCAGTTAATTATAAATTGGCTGTTTTAGCATTTTTTAAGAGCCAATAATGCGTGTTTATTGCCCCATTTTAACCTCAATACTTCTTTCCTGCTGTTTTGTTGGTAACAGGCCTTGTTTTAAAAAGGCATTCTGGCCTTTTGGTCCTGCCACAAAAGTTTCAAAGCCTTTGGCAAGACTAAACTCGCCGGTTTTCTTCATCACGTAAATAGTTCTTGTAAAAGGATATGTTGCCAGCTTAAAACTGCTTTGGCTGGGATATTCATATTCGTTACTATTTGCTTTGCCAAGGGCAATAAATTTTATGAGATCTTTATTGGCTTTGGTAATAGAATCATCCACATCGCTTAGCCAGGCAAAATCCACAAAGCCAATGGTGTTCTTATTCTTTGCAACATAATTAATGGTTTCAAGAGAGGAGTTAAGTACCGAGCAGTTTGAAGAAAGTTTATGCCCTTTTAAAACCGAATCGATAAGATAATGCACTACCGACGAATTATTTTTATCAAGGATAACGGTTGGCCTTATTTCGTTACCAGCCGAATCTTTTAGTGATAATGAATTACCCAACAATTCTGTAACCTCCGAAACCGTTAGTTTTTTGATTGCTGTGCCTACATTTGTAATAAGTGCTATGCCGCTTTTAGCCACTGCCGTGGGTACTACCGTATAATCCCTTGAAGCAAAGGCCTTTTTTTCTTTGGCATTCAATGGCCTTGTTACTACAATGGCCTCGCAACTATCATTATACAACGCTTGTATGGCTTCATCTTCTGAGGTTACAACCGTTTCTAAATGGGCTTCAGAATAAAAGGATTCGAAAATATACACCTGGCTTTTTACATGCAATTCAACGCCCTCATCGCAATAGATCTTTAATTTGCCCGATGTTGGCGAGTTATCTGCATAATCGTTTTTGAAATAATTGTTGCACCCGTATAAAAGGATTAACGATACAAGACAAAGGATGCAGGACGCGGCCCCCAGGAAACCAGGAATAAGAAATTTGGAACGCGTTTTATTCTTCATTTCGTTTTTGTTGTTTTAGCGTTTGGTAGATCCTGAAGCCGCGGTATACAGCATACGCAAATAACATAATAATAAAACCGGTGCGTTTGCCACCATACAATCTATCGATCATAAGATCGGTAGTGGCAAAGGCAATGGCGCCACCCAGCACCAATACTATCATAAAGGCGCCCGACCAGATGGTGAATGTATTTAAAAGCGGTTTCATTTTTTATAGAATAAAAAAAGCCACAACGCGCAGGGGGGTTATGGCTTTTTAATTATTAGAATTTAATTATTGAATTTTAAAGCTGATTGGTAAGTTAAAGTAGCATTTTACCGAGCGGCCAGTCATTTTTGCAGCTTTCCACTTAGGCATTGATTTAACAACACGCACGGCTTCTTTGTCGCAATCTGAACAACCCGAAACGCCTTTTAAAACCTCAACGTTACTGATCTCTCCGTTTTCGTTAACAACGAATTTTAAGAAACATTTACCGCTGATGCCGGCTTCGCGGGCCATAGCAGGGTATTGAAGGTTTTTTTGGATGAATTTTCCTAACTCGGCAATACCGCCCGGAAATTCTGCCTGCTCTTCCACAATGGTAAAGATCTCTGGTGCTGCGGTTTCAACCGGGCCTTTTACCTCTGTTGGCGGAGCCACGATATCTTTATCACCTTCCTGGTCTTTAGTACCCACGTTGGTTTCTTTTACCTCTTCCTGTAATTTTTGAGGCTCTTCTTCAACAGCATCATCTTTAATTACCGGAGGGGTAAATTTCACCATCTCAACCATTGGCGGTGGCGGTGGCGGTGGTGGTGGTGGTGGCACTTCCTCGATAGGAGGAGGTGGCGTTAGATCAATTTGTTCTACTTTAAGGGTTTCTTTTACCTCTTCTTCCTCTTTTGGCCTGTCCATAAACTTTTTAAAGCCAAATAAAGCAATAGAGAATACAAGCATACCACCAACAATAAACGTTACACGTCTATTATAATTTTGTCTTAACTCGTAGGCGCCATAACTTTGGTTTCTTCCTTCAAAAACCAGTTCGTTACGTTCGTCTAAGGTTACATCATTCCAGTTCTGTAGCATTTGTGCCTCCTTTTATTAATTACATTCCTACTTTTTCTTTTACAAGATCAAGTTCGGGTTTTAAAATATCTACCATTACGTATTTACCAACGGCGTTGTAGTTCAACTCATCAATAACATCAATTACGTTCTTGTAAGTTGCCTGGTCGTCGGTTTTAATAAGGTAAGTATAAGATTCTTTATCTGCCTTAACTTCTCTTACCATACGCTTGTATGCGGTATCAACCAACTGCTTATTGTCGAATTTTGTTTTTAAAGCCAACACTTTAGTTTGCATTTCTTTGTTCTTATCCAACAAATATTTGCGCAGGCTTTCTTTAGAAAAATTCAATTCGTTTAAGGTCGTTTTTGGTCCTTTAACCGGATCATCAGTTGGTTTAAATTCTCCTTCGTAATAAAAGATCCTGTCGTTTTTGCTTAATAAAAAGGTGATACCCTTTTTAATTGGCGGTTGGTCTTCTATTTTTTCGGGTGGTGCAGGAAAGGTTAACTCCATAGATTTTGGCTTGCTGAATGTGGCTGTTAAAACGAAGAACGTTAATAACAAAAACGCCAAATCCACCATGGGTGTCATATCTATACGGGTGCTTTGTTTCTTGGCCCTTTTCTTACCGCCCTTGTGGCCACCGCCACCGCCTTCTTGTATCTCTGCCATTATTTAAATGTTTTAGTTAATATTACTTTTCAGGTTCTATGACTGTTCCACCACCTTCTAAAGATGTAATTAAATTGAACTGATAAATTTTAAGATCAGTAAATTGTTTAATGATATCTTTTACAAAGATGTATTTTGTATTGGCTGCGCTTTTAATGGCGTAGCGTGGTTTTTCGGCTTTAAAATCAGTGTTTGATTCTGCTGCTTTTTCCTTTGCTTCCTGGTAAACTTTTACAGCTTCGGCGCCGCCTATAGCGATCCAGTCTTTTAACTGGTTGTTTGGTGTAATCGTATCCAAAGGCACACCTTTTTGCGGCTGAAAGTTCTTACGTTGTTCCTCTTTAGAATCAATATATCTTGGCAGATCTTTAAGATCAACGCCAAAGCTAGGTAAACCACTAAATTTTTTAATTTGTTCTTCGGTAAAACCTACTTTATATTTTGCTGCCATCTGGCGCAAAGCATTCATTTTTGCAGTTGAATTGCTGATCCCAAAAAAAGCGCGTCCGTCCTTATCAACAGTAACCATAATGTGGTTGTCCGGAAGATCGACCTTACCAATAGATGAAGGGGGATCTACCACAACCGGCTCTGCCATACGAAACGAAGCTGTTAACATAAAGAACGTTACCAGCAGGAAAGCCAAGTCCACCATAGGCGTCATATCTAACGCAGGGGCTCCTCCTTTTGATGGTTTTTTTGACATTGCTTCTTGTTTTTTTAATTAAGATGAATAATTAATTTAAATTCCATAAATTGAACGCTGATTTAACAGATTTTTTATGATTAGATATGATTTTGTTTTCATTGAATTCCTGAAACTTAAAAACATCTGCCTTTATCATATTAATCTGCGTTTTCTGCGTTCGGTTATTTTCCGCTTGCCTGAAATTCCTGGATAATTGAGAATCCTGCTTCATCCATAGCGTAAGTGATCTGGTCAATCCTATTGCTGAAATAGTTATAGAAAATGATGGCAAAAGCCGAGGTTAAGATCCCTACCAAAGTGTTTACAAGAGCTTCAGAGATACCCGTTGCAAGAGCAGAAGTATCAGGAGCACCTGCAGCAGATAAAGCCGCAAACGCACGGATCATACCCACAACCGTACCAATAAGACCCGCTAATGTACCAATAGAAGCTAAAGTTGAGATAACCACCATGTTCTTAGAAAGCATTGGTAACTCTAAAGCAGTTGCTTCTTCTAAAGCTTTTTGAATAGCGTGTACTTTTGCTTCTTTATCCATATGCGAATCGCTTTGTACGAATTCGTATTTTTTAATGCCTTCGCGTACTACATTAGCTAAAGAACCTTTTTGACGGTCGCACTCGGCAACAGCACCTTCAAAATCGTGGTTAGCGATCAACGTTTTGATCTTAGCTACAAATTTATCGGTAGCGCCGCTTCCGCTGGCACGCATAATGGTAATAAAACGCTCAATAGCAAAAGTAATTACGGTTAAAAAGAACCCGATAAGGATAGGCACGATAAAACCACCTTTGTACATGGTGCCTAAAATGTTGTGCGGATGTCCTTTATCAGCGTCTCCACCTTCAAAATTTGATGCTGCCCCTAAGATGCTTTTGTAAATAAAGACCCCGATGCCTAAGCAAATTACAATTGCCAATGCCGAAACAATTAGTGGGAAACCTCCCGATGTTTTTTTTGTGCTCATAGTTGTTGTTATTTATTGATTTAGTTAAATTTTCTTGATTTAAAATGAATGCCAAACTTAATAAAATAGAATCTATTCGCAAACTATTTTTTATATTTAAACGGCATTTGAGCGCAAATATTGGCATGTTTTAGCAATAAAAAATGCTTTGTTTTACATCTGGCTTATTTTTTAGCATATTTGGCAAGCATATTAAGAAATCGTTAAACATGAGTGTTGAAGAAATACGCAATTATTGCCTCCTAAAAAAAGGAGTAACAGAGGGCTTTCCTTTTGATAACGAAACACTGGTTTTTAAAGCCGGCGGAAAAATGTTTTTATTAACAGGATTAAATGCGAGCCCTGTACAGTTTAATGTAAAATGTGAGCCTCAAAAAGCTATTGACCTGCGGGAAAAATACGATTTTGTTTTGCCAGGTTACCACATGAGCAAAGTACATTGGAATACAATAATTTGCGATGGCCGCGCTACCAAAAAACAAATTTTTGAATGGATAGATGATTCCTATGACCTGATCGTACAATCCTTGCCAAAAAAGCAGAGGGACGAACTATTAAAAAGTTAATAATTTCAAGTTTTTTGTTCCTGGTTTCCTGTTAGATCTTGCTTGCGTCCTGCGGCTTTTATCCTTATAATCCCTAATTATTTTCTTTTAACGTTAATCTCAACAAAAGGCTGTGTATATTTGTATGATCCTTTCACGCAAACATGAACGTAACTGAACTTTTAGACCGCGCATTAAAATTTGAATTTTTGAGCATTGAAGAAGGTGTGTTCTTATACGAAAATGCACCAACGGCAGAACTGATGTTTGTTGCCAACGAGCTGCGAAAGATCCAGAAAAAAAATTCGAATAAAGTTACCTGGCAAATAGACAGGAATTTGAATACCACCAACGTTTGTATTGCCAATTGTAAATTCTGTAATTTCTACAGAATTCCCGGTCACAAAGAGTCGTACATTACCGATATTGAAACCTATAAAAAGAAGATAGAAGAAACTATTAGATACGGTGGAGACCAGCTGTTGCTACAGGGAGGGCATCATCCCGACCTTGGTCTTTCGTTTTACGTAAATCTTTTTAAAGAAATAAAAAAACATTTTCCGCAAATAAAATTACACTCTCTTGGTCCGCCAGAGATAGCGCATATTACCAAATTAGAAAAAAGCACGCATACCGAAGTTTTAAAAGCATTGGTAGAAGCTGGTTTGGATAGCTTGCCGGGTGCTGGCGCCGAGATATTGAACGATCGTGTTCGCCGCCTGATAAGCAAAGGGAAATGCACCGGCCGCGAATGGCTGGAAGTGATGAAAGCCTGCCATCAATTAAATATCACCACAAGCGCCACCATGATGTTTGGCCATGTAGAAACCATTTACGAACGTTTTGAGCATTTGGTGTGGATACGCGAAGTGCAGGCTCAAAAACCAAAAGATGCGAAAGGCTTCCTGGCCTTTATTCCCTGGCCTTTTATGGACGACGGTACTTTGTTGAACCGCGTAAAAGGAGTAAAAAACACGGTAACTCCCGATGAATACATCCGTATGATCGCGCTGAGCAGGATCATGCTTCCTAATATCATTAATATACAGGCCAGCTGGTTAACCGTTGGCAAGGCCACGGCACAAATTTGTTTGCAGGCCGGTGCCAATGATTTTGGAAGTATTATGATAGAAGAGAATGTTGTAAGTGCTGCAGGCGCGCCACACCGCTTTACCTATAAAACCATACAGGATGCTATTCGCGAAGCTGGCTTTGAACCGCAGTTGCGCAACCAGCAATATGAGTTCAGGCAAATCCCTTCTAACATAGAAGAGCAGGTTGTTAATTATTAGGCCACATCTGTCTATTCGTTAGGCAGATTTTATAGCATAAATTAGATATTTGAATTCTAATAAATTATCTTTGGTACATGCTTAAAAAAGTATTTCTGTTATTTCTTTCTTGTTTCTTGTTTCAAACTGTTTCTGCTCAAACAAAAGTTCAGGACACTATTTACTTAATGAATGGCCAGGTAGTTGGCGAAAAAGTGATTGATACACTTTTAGGAGCTGTTACAATTGTGAATCCTAAAAAGCCCAATAAAAAAATTCATTATGAATGGGACCAGCTTTTTATGGTGCACTTTGCAAATGGCGACAAACGCTATTATTACAAACAGGATTCGTTGTTAAGCAATTGGTTTACGCGCGATGAGATGTGGATGTACATGAAGGGTGAGAACGATGCGCGTAAAGGCTTTAAAGCCCGCGGCGCAATGATAGGCGCCGGTATTGCCGGTATAATTGGCGGAATGACCGGAACCTTTTGGGGGCCCGTAGCGCCGTATGGTTTTATGGCATTAACAGGTTTACCTAAAGTAAAAATAAAACACAACACCATAAGTAATCCTGCCTACGTAGAAAGCGACGCCTATATTTTGGGTTATGAGAGAGTAGCAAGGCAAAAGCGCAGAATAAAGGCTGTTATTGGCGGCACCGTTGGTTTAGTAGTTGGATATACCTTTTACGCCTTGTTCCACTCCAGTTACCCAGAAACAATAGATATTGGATTTAAAAAATAATTAAAATAAACCGCATGAAAAAACTATTATTTTTGATCGTTGCAAGTTTGCTTTGGTTGCAAACATTTTCTCAAAATCAACACGGCTGCATCAGCCATTTGTATTACGAGCAACAGATGCAAAACAATCCTGAATTCAGGAAGAACCAGGAAGAGCTTGAAAAATTTACCGCTGAGTTTGTTAAGAACAACCAGGCCAGTCGTTCGGCTACAACGGCGCCCTATATTATTCCTGTTGTGTTTCACATCATACATACCGGCGGCCCGGGCAATATTTCTGATGCGCAGGTAATTGATCAAATTCAGATCTTAAATAAAGAATTTCCGCGCCAGCAAGCAGATACTGTTTTAACACCGGCCCCGTTTAAAGCATTTGCTGCGGGTTTAAATGTTGAGTTTAGATTGGCAACCATTGACCCTAATGGCAATTGCACCAATGGCATTAACCGCATTTATAATTCATTAAGCAATTGTTCTGTACAACAGGATGACGTAAAATCTTTATCCTATTGGCCAAGCAACAAATATTTAAACATCTGGCTCGTACAATCTATGCATTATGCAGGAAGCAATACCTGCAATGGCGGTGGTTATGCTACTTTTCCCGGAGGCCTTGCCACATTAGATGGTGTAAACATTCGGGGCGATCTTATTAGTAACATTGGTACCGCTGTAACCAACAGCGGTTGGGGCAACTTTAAAGGCCGTTACCTTGTTCACGAACTGGGCCATTGGTTTAACCTGCGCCACATTTGGGGCGACGCCAATTGCGGTAACGATTTTGTAGCCGATACGCCGCCTCATGTAATTGATAACAGCGGTTGTCCGTCATTTCCTCGCAACCCAAACAACTCCTGTGGTGGCGGGCCTAACGGCGAAATGTATACAGATTATATGGATTACACCAACGGCCCTTGTTTAAACATGTTTACCGCCGGGCAGGTGGCAAGAATGACGGCTGCATTAAACTCATCTGCTTCAGGAAAAAACAACTTATGGACCAACGCTAATTTAATTGCAACAGGTACAGCAGATCCTTATGTTTACCCGGTTGCCTGCGCTGCCGTGCCTGATATTCTTCCATACGGCCCAATAATGGCTTGTGTGGGCGATTCGGTAAAGTTTACCGATTATTCTTACGGCGGCCTTTCTACTTCACGCCAATGGAATTTTTATGGTAATCCCGCATCAAGCTTAACAGATAGCATAGTAAAAGTAAAATACACTACGGCCGGGGTTTACACCGTATCGCTTACAAAAAACTATTTATCATCAAGCAAAACGGCAACTTTTACTAATAAGGTGTATGTATTAAACAGTACCGCCAATCCAAATTATATTGTTCCTTTTGTTGAAAGTTATGAAAACGCCATTGATGTTAGCAATGAATGGATAATTGTAAACAGGAACAGCGATATTGCCACCTGGAAACTGGATAACAGTACCAGCTACTCCGGCGCCAACTGTATGAGCATTTCAAATTTTGGAGCGATGGCCCCCTCAACAGACGATCTGATCTCTCCAGCCTATGACCTAAGCACAACCAATACAAACACCTTAAGCTTTAGATTAAATGCTACAGCTACATCAACAACAAACACAGACAAATTAGAGGTTTCTGTTTCGTTTGATAATTGCGGGCTAACCTGGTATCCTATTTATTCCAAATCGGGCGTAACTTTAAAAACCGTTGCATCAAACCAGCCGGGCGGCGCATTTACACCATCGGTTGGTTCAACCGAGTGGCGTTTGGAAAACATCAATTTAGATGATCAATACCTATCCAACTCTGTAAGATTTAAATTTTCGTTTACAAGCGGTGGCGGAAATAATATTTACGTGGATGATGTTAACCTAAGCGGAAACAATACGGTTGGCATTAAAAATAATTTTTTTACCGGTATTATAAAAGTGTTTCCTAACCCTGCCAGCGAGTTGCTGAACATTAGCTATACATTAAAAAGTAAATCGGCAATTCAATTAGAAATCGTTGATGTATTAGGAAAAATTTGCTTGATGCAAACTGTTGATCGTATCAATGAAGGAGAAAACACCAGCACTGTAAATACATCTTCGTTAAACGCCGGCGTTTATTTTGTTCGTATGAAACAAAATGGTGCTGTTATTTATAATTCTAAATTTACAAAATAAGGTTCTTAAAAAATTATGCAAAAAAAAGTAATGCTGCTTGGCAGCGGAGAGTTAGGAAAAGAAGTAGTGATTGCTTTACAAAGATTAGGTCAGCACGTGATTGCTGTTGACAGTTATAATGGAGCACCGGCCATGCAGGTGGCACACGAGTTTGAAGTAATAAATATGCTGGATGGCGAGGCGCTGGATAGGATAGTTGCCAAACATAAGCCCGATCTTATAGTGCCTGAAATTGAAGCCATACGCACTGAACGTTTTTACGATTATGAAAAACAGGGCATTACGGTTGTGCCAAGCGCTAAGGCTGCAAACTTTACTATGAACCGTAAAGCCATTCGTGATCTTGCAGCAAAAGAATTAGGATTGCGCACCGCTAATTATCTATATGCTACAACATTGGAAGATTTTAAAGGGGCCGTTGCAAAAATTGGCATTCCATGCGTGGTGAAGCCTTTAATGAGCAGCAGCGGCAAAGGGCAAAGTGTTATTAAAACAGAAGCCGATGTAGAAAAGGCCTGGAATTATGCCATGGAAGGTTCGCGGGGTGATTATAAAGAAGTGATCATAGAAGAGTTTGTAAAATTTGATTCGGAGATAACGCTTTTAACGGTGACGCAAAAGAATGGCAATACCTTATTTTGCCCGCCAATTGGCCACAGGCAAGAGCGCGGCGATTACCAGGAAAGCTGGCAGCCCTGCGCTATTAGTAATAAAGACCTTAACGAAGCGCAGGAGATGGCTGAAAAAGTTACCAAAGCGTTAACCGGTTTTGGCATCTGGGGCATTGAGTTTTTTCTGACACAAAAGGGCGTTTACTTTTCAGAGCTATCGCCAAGGCCGCACGATACGGGCATGGTAACATTGGCCAACACACAAAATTATAATGAATTTGAGTTGCATGCGAGGGCTATTTTAGGCCTGCCAATACCGAATATTGAATTGGTGAAATGCGGCGCGTCAGCGGTTGTATTAGCCAGTAATGAAGGTGGAAGACCTGATTTTAAAGGTGTAGAAAAAGTGCTTGAGAACAAGAACACAGACGTAAAATTGTTTGGCAAGCCAACAACAAGGCCATACAGAAGAATGGCCGTTGTAGTTTGTAATGATATGCCTGGCTCGGATGTGAATGCAGTAAAAGAAAAAGCAATTTCACTGGCTAAACAAATTGAAATAATTCATCATTGAGAAATCTGTTTTTAATATTCTTCCTGGTCTCCCTTTCCTGCTTTCAGGCGCAAACAGATTCTGTTGCTATTCCAAAGAACAGTATTTTAAAGACCGTAAGCATAGGCGATTCTATTACCTATTATCAATGTCATGTAGAAGAGGCTGTGCAGCAATTATCAACGGCTTCAGGACAAACATTAACGGGCAAGCCCCAGCGTTACTCCATCACCGAAAAATTTGTCATTAAAAAAAATACTGACAATTATTCTGTAAATTATTACGCTTCATCATTAACGGTTTTTCCTAACCATAAATTTTCTGGTTTAAAAATGCGCGAAAAAGACTACTGGGCCTTTAAGTATGAACGTTCTTTTATTTTATCGAAACAAGATCTTAAAGTGCTTTTGGCGTTGGAGAAAAAAGGTAAAGAGGCAATAGAGTATGATTATACTATTTCAAAATACACCACCAACCAATTGATCATTAAAAAAGGAAAAGATTTTAAGCAGCTGGTAATTGATGGCAATTATGTGCTGTCGAAGTTGTTGACGAAGTAAGCTTTCTACTTGAAAGCTTCAACATTAAAATCATACCTCTTTTCGTGCCTAATATTTGAGTCTTTTGTTTCCCATAACCCATATGTCATACTCATTTTCTCCACTTTTTCTTTTGTAACATCTGAGAATTGAAAAACAATTAAACTTTCTTTTTCCAATATTTCTCCAGATAAACGGCTTTTAATTAGATTATACATAGCTTTATTTTTACTTTCTATGTCTTTTCCAAATATTTGTATTTTTATATTATCCTCTTTTTGTTTTTGTACATCAATCATTTTTTCTCCATTGCCCAATTCATAAAAAACTCTCATACTCATAATTAATTTAAAGTCTTCTATTGTTGGGGTAACTCTGAAAACAACAATTATATAATTTTTATCCTCTTTGGTAATTTGCACAGCGCGCAAAAAATCCATACTATAAGAAGCTTGTTCCTGTGCAAAGCTGCTTTTAGGAACAAGTAAAAACATACACGCAAAAAGAAAAAGTTTAAAGATTAATCGGCGGGCTTTCACGTGCTATTTCCCAGCTTTATACTTTGCCAATCCCCTATCCAACCAATCTATGTATTTTTGAACATCCGGATCGTAGCTGGTTGAATCGCTGTAATGCTCTTCATTTTCGCCAACAATCCAGTATTGTGGCTGTGTGCTTGATTGATATTTGGTGTTCTGTAAATGGCTCCAACGATCACCGATGCTGCGTAATGTGCGTTTTGAGCCGCTCCAGTCCACTTCTTTTTGTAATTCTGCCGGAAGATCTTTTTTGTCATCTACATACAACGACACCAAAATAAATTCTTCGCTTAATTTTTGTTTCACCTTCGGATCACTCCAAACCTGGCCTTCCATTTTGCGGCAGTTTACGCAAGCCCAGCCTGTAAAATCTATCATTAAAGGTTTACCAACTTTTTTAGAATATTCTAAGGCATGGTAATAATCATCAAAGGCGGGAATACCGTTTGGACCCTTATGCATGTGCTCTGCTAAATTGGTTTGCGTTGCATTACTACCTGCAGCAATTTCTTGTTTTCTTCCACCAAATCCTTCGGGCGATTCACTATAAAAATCAGGTGGAGGAAAGCCGCTGATCAATTTTAAAGGTGCGCCCCACAAGCCGGGAATTAAATAAACAGTAAAAGAAAAAATAATTACGGCAAATAATAAACGCCCTGTTGAGATAAATTTAAGATCGCTATCGTGCGAAAGTTTGAACCAACCCATTAAATAAGCGCCCAGCAAAGCAAAGATCACGATCCAGATAACAAGGAAAATTTCACGCGTAATGATCCCGGCCTGCACCACAAGATCGGCATTTGATAAAAATTTCATTGCCAAGGCCAATTCTAAAAATCCTAAAACAACTTTTACAGAGTTTAACCAGCCACCCGATTTTGGTAAAGAATTTAACCAGCCCGGGAAGGCCGCGAATAATCCAAATGGTAAAGCCAGTGCTAAAGAAAAACCCAGCATGCCCACAAACGGGCCCGCCAACGCACCTGTTGAAGCGGCTTCTACAAGCAACGTGCCAATGATTGGGCCAGTGCATGAAAAAGAAACCAGGCCTAAAGTAAAGGCCATAAAGAAAATTCCAACCAGGCCGCCTTTATCGGATTTTGCATCCATTTTATTAACGAAGCCGGAAGGTAAGGTGATCTCGAAAGCACCAAGAAATGAGATCGCAAAAACAACCAATAACACAAAGAAGGCCAGGTTGAACCAAACATTGGTGGCAAGGTTATTCATGGCATCGGCGCCAAAAATAAGTGTAACGCCTAAGCCCAGCGCAATATAAATAACAATAATAGAAAGCGCATAAATAAAAGCGTTACGAATGCCTGCCGCTTTTGTTTTACTTTGTTTGGTGAAGAAACTCACCGTCATCGGTATCATTGGGAACACGCATGGCGTAAGCAATGCGGCCAATCCGCCAAGAAAACCGGCAATGAATAATCCCCAATTGCTTCTGCCTTCTTTCTTTTGAGGGGGCGCTGCACTGACTTCTGTTTTTGCGGTAGTGTTTTCGGGCGCAACGGTGTTTTCAACAACCGCGGTTTTTTGAGTCGTTGTATCAGAAGGAATTGTTTCCACGTTAGAGGCTGTTGACCTTACTGTGTCGTTTGAGTTAAGTATAAAATCAACAGGTGGAGAAAACTTTTGGCACATACTTTCGTTACAAGCCATACCATCAATAAATCCCTTAATAACAAAAGGTCTATCTGTTAAAGCTTTTATTTTTTGTTTAAAAATCGCTGAGTTTGAAAACGACCGCACAATTTTTCCTTCCCATACAGGTTCTGCTTCTTCATGAGGCTTTGGCTCACTTGTTTTACCAATTAATTTGTAGTCTTTAGATTTATCGAATTCAAATAATGTTGGCAGTGGCCCATCTGGTGTTTCAATCTGCGAATATAAATGCCAAGTCGGTTCAATTTTGGCTTTAAAGATCACCATATATTCATCCGACTTAATTTTTTTTAAAGAGAATTTCCATGTAACATATTGCTTTTGTGCAACAGCAGAAAGCTTAAAAGCAACAATTAAACAAAGCAGAAAAATTTTCTTCATAGGATAATCTATAAATTTTAAAAAGTAAAAATACTATTAATTTTTTATTGAACTTTAACGGTGATCTCGCTTGTTTTTGGTGGCAGGCACATCATATCGTTACAGCACATAAAGTCTATTACAATGGCAACATTAAAGCCGGTTTTTCTAAATCTTATCTTTTGTTTGAATTCTGACTTATCTGTAACTATAGAGATCTTCGCGCCAAACGCTTTATCAAATTCTTCGTGCACGTTGGTTTCTTCTGTTGTACCGTTCACAGAAAATTGTTCTGTTTCTTTAAATTTAAATGTAGTTGCCACCGGCCCGTCTGTGGTAACTTTTTGAGAGTAGGTATGCCAACCTTTTTCCATTTTTGCAGTAATAATAATTTCGCCTTCGTTGGCAGAAATTGATTTGTAAGTAGCCACCCAGGTTACAGGGTTTTGGCCTTGTGCATTAGCTCCTAAAAAAGCAAATACAGAAACAAAGAGTAAAATAAATTTTTTCATGACTGTTTTTATATACGATATTTAAATAAAGATGGTTCTATTTTTTTAGTTAATCAATTCAGTAAACAAAGTTTAACATTTATCTTCCTAAATTTTTAATTTGAGAAAGCAATATCTTTAAGTCATTTTCTATCCGATAATCTTTAGAATAATTTAAAAAAGCTTTGTTGATCCTTTCGTCGGATGCTTCAACACCCAGAATATCAGCAGGTGTAAGCACAGATGGGCGAATGGCCGGCAGGTCTTTTCTTGGGTTTTTACCGTAGCCTACCCATGAATAAATACCAAATAAAACTTTAAAGGCATTGCTTATAAAATTAAGTTTATTCTTTTGGAACCATACCAGGATCCAGAAGAACAACAAGGCGATACCGCTTACCACGAGGTCGAGTAAACGCTTCTTGCGCCTGTTTTCAGGCCTTCCCACATTATTTACATCTATTACATACAGGTCTCCGGCTGTATCAATACTGTTACTGCCAATAATAGAGAGACTTTCGGGCGGGGCAATTTTAAACTCAACGCCTTTTGTAACCAGGGTGATCATCTTGTCAATAATTTCCTGTGAAGAAATATCGCGGGCGCAAAAAATAATTTCGTTCAACTCATGCACATCAATGGCTTCGTTGATCTGGTGAAAGTGGCCAATATACGACTGATTTTTAATGCCGTTATTTTCGTTACTGATAAACCCGATAAACTCTGATTTAATGTTGGTGTTCTTAAGCAGGTTATTTACGCGGTTAAATTCTATTTCGCTGCCAATAATAGCAATGCGTGCGTTTGTTTTGTAACCGCCAATTTTAAACTTCTTTATTTTTAAAGCATGGTACATTAACCTTGTTAGCAGATAAATGGTGAGCGTGTAAGCCGAACCAATTAATATAAGCGCCCTTGAAAAGCGATAATACTCGGGCAATAATGAATACACAATTAAAATAAAGGCTGTACCCGCCAATACACCCCTTACTACTTTTGTTAAGCGCAAAGGTACATCGTAACCCCCGCTTAGGTATACAAAAAACATCCACACAAGTGTATAGATGGGAAAGAAAAAGTTAAGCGTTTCGCGGGAATAAAAATTTGGCATGAGCTTAAAGTTGTGCTCATAAATAGTTTTACAAAAATAAAGACCCATTAATATGAGCGTAAAATCTATTGCCGGAAAAAACCATTGTTTTATGAACCTGGCTCCTATTGCGGCTGTAGCCCTAAGGTATATTGCCAGGTGAATTAAAAAGCTGAAAGCGCGCGCGTGTTTTTGCGAAAAATGTTTTTGAGCAAAAATGGCCATGGCCTTATAAAAAACAATTACGTAGTTTACGCTGCTTTTTTTTGTACTCTCGCCTTTGTAATGAATAATGCTACTATCGGCAAAATAATAATTTTTGTAGCCACCCTGTGTAATGCGATAAGACAGGTCAATATCCTCACCATACATAAAGAATGTTTCGTCCAATAAACCTACTTTATCCAAAGCCTCTTTACGCATTAACATAAAAGCGCCGCTTAAAATATCTACCTGGTGATTTTTATTCTTATCTAAAAAGGTTAAATGGTATTGTCCGAATTTTTTAGAGCCGGGAAATAATTTTGCAAGGCCAAATATTTTATAAAACGCAACTGCCGGTGTAGGAAGGCCGCGTTTGCTTTCGGGTAAAAAATTGCCTTTTCCGTCGAGCATTTTAATGCCCAGGCCACCGGCTTCGGGATGCGCCTCCATAAAAGCGAGGGTTTTTTCGAAGGTATCTTCCTGCACAACGGTATCGGGATTAAGGAGCAGTATATATTTGCCGGTGGCTATCTTTATGCCCTGGTTATTAGCAACAGAAAAGCCGGTATTGGTTGTGTTGGCAATTAGCTTTACCTGGGGAAATTTATCGCGGATAAGTGCAATAGAGCCGTCTACAGAGTTATTATCAACCACTATAACCTCTGCATTAATGTTTTTTAATGCTTTAAAGACCGAAAAAAGGCACTGTTCTAAAAAGTGCTTTACATTATAATTAACTATGATTATAGATAGCTGCAGATACGATAAACCTTAATGCACTAAAATAATTATAATTGTTTAAATAATTATTTTTTTTACATTTGCATTCTCGAAAATTAGTACTATCCGGGCTGTTTTCGGGGTAAAAGGTCCCATAGCTCAGCTGGATAGAGCACAGGTTTTCTAAACCTGCGGCCGCTGGTTCGAATCCAGCTGGGATCACAGCAAATGTAAAAAGGCTACTCGCAAGAGTAGCTTTTTTAGTTTTATCAAGACGAACAAAAGCTTGCTTTTAGTGAGGTCGGATAAAACTAAAAAACATTTTCTGAAAGAAAAAGGCTTTTGCATTTGTAGCTTTGATTTCAATGGATCAACGCTAGTTAATCCATCTGTGAATCCTATTTGCTTCGCAAAACCTTCGCCCTTCGGGCACCTCCACAAGAGGAGGCTACTGTGCGCTAAAAAATTATAAGGTACGCTTCAACTCTGCTCTGCGTGACAGGCTTAATGCTTCGCAATAAAAAAATTATTTTGCATATTTTCTTTATTGTAGCACATTGGTTTATTGGTTTCAAGATCGATCAGATGGGCACCCGCTTGCTCAAGAATGCACTGGCCGGCGGCTGTATCCCATTCCATTGTTGTTCCAAGTCTTAAGTATTCGTGCGCTTTTCCCTCTGCCACCCAGCATTGTTTTATGCTGCTGCCAACGTTAATAGTATCCACATCGCCATACATATTTTTTAACTGATCAATATGCTTGTTCAATTCTTTACTAAGATGCGAACGGCTGGCAACTATCGTATATTTTTTTGGGAGCGCTTGCAATGGCAGTTTGACCGTTTTATTAAGAAGGCGTTCTGCAATTCCGGTTTCTGCTTTATTTAATTCTTCGATCACATCGTGCTGTTTAATTTTGAAACTGCCATAATCACTTGCCGCAAGGTATATTTCTTTAAATACAGGTGAATAAATTACGCCAACAACAGGTTGTTCGTTTTGTATCAACGCTATGTTAACCGTAAATTCTCCATTGCGCTTTACAAATTCTTTTGTTCCGTCCAAAGGGTCTACCAGCCAAACGCGCTCCCATTTTTTCCGGATCCCGTACCCGGGGATATCTTCTTCTTCGCTTATAACCGGAATGTTTGCAGGCTCTAACATTTTGATTATTGCATCACTGGCGCCTTTATCGGCAAGGGTTACCGGCGTGTTATCACTTTTTGTTTGCACAAAAAAATCTGTTTCATAGATCTTTAAGATCTCCTGGCCGGCTTTAAGGGCTGCAGTAATTGCCAATTTTAAAAGGTCGTTATGGTTCATCCGGCAATTATTTATTTCGGTTTTTAACTACAAAAAAAGTATCGGTCTTAAACGGAACAAAACGCCTGTAGGGGTACGATCCTATCACGTCAAAATTTTCTATTTTTCCTCTTGCGATAACATATTTTTTATCGTTATAGTGATCCCAGTTTATCCAGTCAACCTCGCCGTCTGCCTGGTCCCAAAGCTGATATTCAAAACCCGCATTTATCTCTATTGGATTTATCTTATCATTTATTACAAGCTCGTTAAATATCTGTTTTTTTATTTTTGCCGCCGTAAAATAATCCTTTGTTGCAAATACAGAAAAGAGAAAGAAGACAAAAAAACAAAACAACGAACCAATAACAGAGCGTTTTGAGAAACTGATGGTATTGCTCATTATAAATACCACAACAAACAACGCAAAGAAAATAGAATACCTGTCAAAAGAGGTTTCTACGATGCCTATTAAACATAAATATCCAATTAAAACAAGTGCCACAAATTGTTGTGAAAGGGATATTTGTTTAAGGCTTTTTAAATTAACCGACCCTATCAAAAAGGCAAACAGCATGTAACCCGCGCTAAAAAGGGCCATTAAAAAAATAAATAAAGCGTTGCTGGTAGAATGGAGGTCTGAAGACCTTATCATCAACATGTCTACAGTTGATTCGATACCAACACCAATATTTATAAAAATGTTTCCAAGAGCATGTTCGTCTCTTAAAACATATAAATAAAAAGCAAATGCTATGGCAATAGCGCTTAAAAAGTATTTATTGGCGCTTTTAAGGCGTTGTAACAAGGCCGGGGCTAACAATACCAATATAAGCAGTAATAAGGCACCACTGTATCTTATAATATTAAATATCTTTTTTATTGCCGAGGTGATAATGTGATCATCCAACTGCATTTTTGTTGGTGAAAAAAATATGCCCTGGTAGTTAGAGCCGGCCGGAAATTTCGGAAGCTGGTCGTTCTCGAAGATATAAAGAAGGATGAGTGCTGCTCCAAAAGACAAAAGGGAAATGAGCCAGTAATTTTTTTTTGATCGTTTGTAATTTAAAGCCTCAACTATAATAAATGCTAAAAAAAGCACTATACCCAGTTGTCTTGTAAGTATTGCCAATACGGCAAATAAAAAGAAAATCAAAAGGTGGAGGTTCTTTCTATTTAGGAAATAGTTGTTTAGATAGTAAAAAGCCAGGAATGAAAAATTGAAAAACGAAAGGTCTGTCATGAAGGAGTTAAAGATGTTCAGGTAAAAAGGATTAAAAACAATAAAGGCGCAAACCAACGCTGAAATACCCGGGCTGTTTTTTTTACAAAAGAATTTATACACGTGTAAGAGTGTGACAATACACAAAAACATATTTGCAAAACGCAATACTGTAAACGAAAATCCAAATATTTTTACAAAAGCAAAACCGAGCAGGGCGTGAGAATAAAGCGTCATGGCGGGCCACAAGCCAATAAAAAAATTACCGCTTTGGTTTAAACGATAAACAGATTTTGCGTATGCCCAATCATCGTTAAGGGCAAACTCTCCAATTGGAAAAATAAAAAGTTCGGTAATAAATAAAAGAAGAATGAGAATTAAAAAAGGGAGATATTTATTTTTGCCCGCCACAGCTTACAAAGAAAGTAAAATTATTATTTACTTTCTATTTCGTATCCTTTATTTTTCCAGTCGCTAAACCCTTTTTCAAGATTGATAACCTCTTTAAAGCCTTGTTTTTGCATTAATTCCGCACAATCTGCGCTTCTGCCACCGCCGGCACAATAGATCAAATAGCTTTTATTCTTATCTAATTTTTCGATATTGGCTTCTGCGTTTTTGTCCAAAAAATCTATTTGCATAGCGCCTTTGATCATCCCTTTACTCTTTATCTCGTCGCTGGTGCGCAGATCTATCAAAACGTATTTTTTTTCGTCAAGCAGTTTTTTAAATGTGGCTGCATCTACATTCTTTTTTATTTGAGCAAAGCCCGAGAACGAAAACACCAGGGCAAGTACAGTAAAAAAACTTTTCATGATCTTGTAATTATTGTTTTAATGCAAGCAACCATTCAATTGCTTTATCTTTATTCTCAAACATACGCATGTGCACATTTTGCTGTCGCGCAAAACTTATGATAAAATTAATAACGATCCTGTGTGCTAATGATTTTACAATAACAGCGCTTCCAAGGGTCATCTTATTTGTTTCGGGTTTGGTAGAAAACTCTCTTGCTTCTTTTGTTGCGGTAGAGTAGCGGCCGGGCTCTGTTAAAACCCGCATTTTATTTTTACCATCAAATTTAGATTTCAAAAACTCCAGGTGCTCCTTAGCATCATTAAGTGTTACCTCAGCGTTCTCATCAAGTTTTATATAAATAATACCATTATCCCAATATTCGGTTAACGAAATACGCCCGCGATGGGATTCAAGGATAGAATATTTTTCTGTTAGGGTCAACTTAATTATCTATCAAAGATAGTTATAAAATTAACGTCTTAACACAAAATTTACCCTTTTAAGCCTTACGCTGTTCTTTTTAACAATGCCATGTAAAAGCCGTCAAATCCGGTGCTTGGCAATATGGTCTGTTCTTTTATGAACTCAAAATTTGCATTATTTAATAAAAATTCATCCACCTGCTTTTTATTTTCGCTTGGTAAAATGCTGCAGGTGCTATAAACAAGTTCGCCGTTTATTTTTACCATTTGTGAATACTCTGCTAAAATTTTTTGTTGTAGCTTTTTTGTCCGTTCGATCACTTCTTCTGTCAATTTCCATTTGGCGTCGGGGTTTCTTTTTATAACACCTAATCCACTGCAGGGTACATCTAACAAAACCTTATCAGCTTTGGCCTCCAAACGTTTTATTGTTTTCGTATCTTCGATCACCCTTGTTTCAACATTAAAAACACCTGCGCGTTTGCCTCTTTTTTTTAATTCTTCCAACTTAAACCCCTCCACATCCATGCTAATGAGTTTGCCTTTATTATTCATCAGGGCGGCTATGTGCAGGCTTTTTCCCCCAGCACCGGCACAGGCATCAATAACAAATTGGTTTGGCTTTGGGTCTAAAAACATACTTATCAGTTGCGATCCCGCATCCTGTACTTCGAACCAGCCTTCTTTAAAAAGTTTATTCTGAAAAACATTTTCTCTTTTTACTAATTGCAAGGCATTATTAACGCCTTCAATTTCCTTTACCGCAATATTTGTTTTCGAAAACTCTTCCACGAGTTTTTTTGCAGAAGTTTTTAAGGTATTTACGCGTAGTACAACCGCTGCCTGTTCGTTCATAGCAAGCGCTTCTTTCTTCCAGGCATCTTCGCCAAGCTCATTAACGCCAAGGATCCACATCCAGTCCGGGTAGGACTCGTAAACGGGTAAATTATTTTTTAGATGTTCTTTATGTTTTAAAATAGCGCTCCTGTCAAGATCTTTAAATTCCTGCCAATCGGGAAATTCTATTTCCTTTATAACCAACCACACTGCCGTAATAAACCAAAAATTTTTTTGGGATTGCGCCAGTTCAGAATACAGTCGAAAATTCCTTACAATGTCGTAAACGGCCTCTGCCACAAAACGCCTGTCGCGACTACCCCATTGCGGGTGTGCTTTAAATACTTTTTCGATGGCTTTATCTGCATACCGGTTCTTTACAAAAATTTCCTGAAGTGTTTCAGCAACGGAGTTAACAAGATTCTTATAGAGTTTCATAATTTTAAAAGAATGGTGTTTGTTATTTCACCACTTGCATATACCCCTTAAGGTTTCGTTTTACAATGCCTTTTAAACGCGGCTCAAACACATCGCAAATATAAAAGAAAGTGCCTTCGCTAACAATTTGTTTGCTTTGCAAACTGGTACCGTCCCATTTAAAATATGGGTCTTTGGTTTTGTAAACCAGGTTTCCCCAGCGATCAAAGATCACCAGGTCGATCTCTTTTATCTGGCGAACGCGAATGGCTTTAAAGAAATCGTTTACACCATCGTTATTTAGCGTAACAATGTTTGGAAGATCGAACAACGGGCAATTATCTATACAAAAATCAGGACTCATAGGACTTACGTTGTTACTCGAATCAACTGACTGCACGGCGTAACACCCGGAAATCAGTTCAAGCCCGTCTGAAACAAATACCGTTGAGGCCGGCCCTGTGAGCGTTGCTATAATACTATAATCATCGTCTACTGTTTGCTTATAAGATAAAACATATTTGATAACATCGTCGCTACAGCTTTTTGTTACATCCGTCCAGCTAACCTCTACATTGCCGGTTGGGCAATCGGCGTTGATGGATAGTGTTGGTGTACAGGGCAAGGTAAGGTCAATGGCTTTTGCGCACACTTCCTGCGAGTTATTTAATAACGGTTTGGTGATTGACGGATCGGAGTATTGCCCTTCTGCCAAGATCTTATAACAATAAATATAATTACGCAGTGCGTTGCTGTTAACAATGTTGCTGGTGTCTTTATACTTTGTAGCCGTTGTTACTGCAATGGTATTAAAGGTCGCCGCCAATGGGTCCTTACGATACACCGTATATTTATAATTGTTCCAGGGTGTAAACGCCGACCATTGTAGTGTGATTTCTCTATCGCCGGGAGTGGCGGTTAAAAAAACAGACGTTGCTCTTTGTGATGTGCCAACGGTTGTTGTATTAGCTACAAATTCTATTTCGTACTCCATATCTGTGGCAACGGTGTTTATTGCAGTGTGTGTAAACTGTGTGGCGAGATTTAAAAAAAATGGGCTTGAAGAATTATAAACTGTAGTGTATGTTCCTGTAGAGCTATACCTGAACTTTAAATTAAACTGGTAGGGGCCCGGTAAAGCAATGGTATCAAGGTTACCGATATTAGTAAGTGGTTTTTCCCAACGTACAAAAACAGAACCGGCGGTTGATGAGGTTGTAAGCACATCCACATTTAATAATACGGGGATATCACGTTTTAACTTGGTGCATACCTGCGAGCTTCCAAAACTCTGTGAGCCATCTTTATAAACCGCTACCACAATATAGCTATAATCCTGCCCAACGGTTAGCCCGTTGCCGCCTCCGTTATCGTTAAATATAGAAACGGTTGGTGAGGTTTGCCCGATGAAAGAAAAGCCCGAACCTGCGGGAACACCTGTTTTACAAGGATCGAAAGTTACCGGCGTGCAATCGCTCTTACGATAAATATGATATGCTATTATTGGGTTGTTTGCAGGACTGCATGCAGAAAGTGACCAGGTAATATTTATAGAAGAGCCCTGCGGTGTTGCGCTTACATTTTTTACAGAAGGGGGCACCACACGAATATTATAGGTTGTAAAATAAACCAGTTGTATTATTGCCGCTACGCTGGAGGGTAACCCATCGTCGGTTGCTTTAAAAACGGTTTGATAGGGTTGCAGCCGGATCTGGTCGCAGGATGTTTGCCACGAAAAGGTTGCTGCCGCCGAGATGTGGCTTGAGCTGGTTGTAAAAATGTTATTATTTAACACCGCGTTTGGCAAAGGGCCCGAAAATGCGCCGCCATTGCCTTGCAAAGTAACCGTGGTTACAACATTAGGATCGCCAAAAATAATGCTTTTGGTTATTTGCGCGCCCGCCTCTACGCAGGTGTCTGGTGGTACGGTTACAAACGGAGGGTCATTATCGGGGCAATCGCCAACCACCACCTGCATGTCTCTTAAAACAGTACCTATTAAAACATATATACCGCTTGTGTTCTTACGCCACTCTTTTACAATAAAAGCCAGGTTATATTCTCCGTGGCCCTGCGGTGTGCACCAGGTTAAAAGCCCTGTAACAGCGTCTATCCCGTAAGTGCTCCCTTCTACAGCCGGAGAAAAATAACCCGGCACCGGTTGCCCGTCTTCGCCCCTGGAGGCTGAAATTTCATAACTAAGGCTGTCTCCGTCTATATCGTATGCTCCAGGATTGTGATAAAAACATTTGCCGTAACAAGCCCTGTCTATTGGCAAATAAAGAAATTCCGGCGATGAGTTTGCCCCGGAAAAATTATTAATGACCAATAGTGATTCCAGGTAAAAAAACTGATCGTCGGAGTTGGGAATGTTGTGCACTCCTGCGTTTCTGTTTGGGTCGTAAGAATGAATTAAATAACTTCCCGATCCCGGAAAAACGTGTTCTACCGTGTAAATATTTACTTTTACGTAGTAGGTTTGATCCGTAATAATAACATCGCCGCAAGGGGTACTGCCGCAACCGCATGAGCCTGCCGGGCCGTTGGTTCTGTAGGCAATATCATGTGTGCCATCTCCAAAATATACGGTGTCGGCGCACCTGTCGGCAACAATGTGGTTGCCGTGTGTTTCGTCGGTATATTTTATTACAGTAATTAAATATTTGTAGTAGGGTGTTGTTATGCCTCCAACGCTTTGGGTATACGGAGCAATGCGTTTATATTGAATTTCGCCGGCTCGGTTATGCGTGGCTAATGCCAAAACCGAAAAGAAAAGAAAAAATATACTACAGATCTTTTTCAACCCCAAACTTTTCTTTAAAGTTAGGCCATTTAAAGCAGGTGCACAATTTTTAGAGAAGAAAAGAATTGAAAATAACAGAAAAATCTTATTTAACTACCTGCATATAACCCTTTAGATTGCGTTTTACAATCCCTTTTAAGTGTGGTTCAAACACATCGCAAATATAAAAGAAGGTTCCTTCGCTAACCGTTTGTTTGCTTTGCAGGCTTGTTCCGTCCCATTTAAAATATGGGTCTTTGGTTTTGTAAACTAAATTTCCCCAGCGGTCGAAAATAACAAGGTCGATCTCTTTTATCTGCCGCACGCGAATGGCTTTAAAAAAATCATTTACACCATCGTTGTTAAGTGTAACAATATTTGGTAATTCAAAAATAGGGCAGTTATCTATACAAAAATCAAAGCTCATTGGGCTTACGTTGTTGCTGGAGTCAACCGCCTGAACGGCATAACATCCCGAGATCAGTTCCAAACCATCATAACTAAATGCTGTTGAGCTGGCGCCATCCAATGTGGCTATCTGCGAGTAGTTATCATCTACAGTAGCTTTGTAAAACAGGTTGTATTTTATAACATCGTCGCTGCAAATTAGTTTTACATTGTTCCAGCTTATATCAACTTCGCCGGTTGGGCAATCTGCATTAATAGTAAGGGTTGGTGTACATGGCGGCGTTAGGTCAATTGCCTTAGCACAGGTTTCCTGCGAATTGTTTAACAACGGGTTATATATTGACGGATCTGAATATTTTCCTTCGCCCAGTATTTTATAACAGTATACATAATTGCGGGTAGCGTTGCTGTTTACAATGTGGCTTGTGTCTGTATAATTTGTAAGGCTTGTGGTTGCAATGGCTGTAAAGGTAACCGAAGGTGCATCTTTACGATACACAGTATATTTATAATTATTCCAGGGTGTAACAGCGGCCCATTTTAATGCAATTTTTCTGTCACCCGGCGTTGCAGTAAGATAAATAGATGATGCTTTTTGGGACGTTCCAACTGTAGTGGTGTTGGCAACAAACTCCACCTGGTATTCTACATTGGTAACATCTGTATTAATATTTGAGTGTACAAACTGTGTATCTAAATTTAAAAAGTAAGGGCTTGCGCTTGTATATACAGTTGTATACGTTCCGCTTGAATTGAACCTGTGTTTTAAATTATATTTATATGGGCCGGAAAAAGCAATGGTGTCAAGGTTTCCGGTATTGGTGAGCGGTTTGGTCCACCGTATATAAACAGAACCGGTAGTAGCAGAGGTGGAAAGGATATCTACGTTCAGTAACACCGGAATGTCACGTTTTAGCTTTGCGCAAACCGGCGAACTGCCATAGCTTTGAGAGCCGTCTTTATAAACAGCAACAACAAGATAGCTATAATCCTGCCCAACGGTTAGCCCGTTGCCGCCATTATTATCTACAAAAAGAGTGGTGGTGTTTGTTGTCTGCCCGATATAAGAAAAGCCCGATGTTGGCGGCGCTCCTACATCACAAGGGTTAACAGTAATGGGTGTACAATCATTCTTCCTGTAGATCTTGTAATTAATAATAGGGTTATTAGCCGGGTTACAGGCCGAAAGAGACCAGGTTACGTTTATTGAAGAACCTTGTGGAGTAGCCGTTACATTTTTTACAGAAGGAGGTACCACCCTGATATTATAGGTGGCAAAATTAACCAGTTTTACCGGGTTGGTAAGTAAAGAGGGCTGCCCGTTATCTTCTACTTTAAAAACCGTTTGATAGGGTTGTAACCTAATATGGCTACAGTTGGTTTGCCACGAGAAAGCGGCCACAGTGCTTGGCTGCGCCGATGTAGGCGAATAAAAAGTGTTTGTTAATGTTGCCAATGGCGAGGGGCCCGAAAATGCGCCGCCATTACCCTGTATGGTAACGTAAGGCGTTGGATTGGGATCGCCGTAAACAATGTTTCGTAAGATTGTTGTGCCCGCTTCAACACAGGTGTCTGCCGGCGTGTTTACAAAAGGCGGATCGTTATCGGGGCAGGAAGCAACAACCACCTGCATATCCCTTAACACATAACCAATTACCTGGTAAATGCCACTGGTGTTCTTTCTCCATTCTTTAACAATAAAGGCAATATTATACTCGCCCTGGTACTGCGGCGAACACCAGCTTAACAAGCCTGTAACAGCGTTTATGCCATAGGTGGCGTTAGATGCGCTGCCTATTTCGGGAAAAAAATATCCCGGAACGGTTTGCCCGTTCTCTCCTCTTGAAGTAGAGATCTCATAACTTAAACTATCACCGTCAGAATCAAAAGCACCGGGATTATGATAAAAACATTTATCAAAACAAGCCCTGTCTATTGGTGGGTATTTAAATTCGGGCGAAGTATTTGCTCCCGAAAAATTATTAATGATCAATAATGATTCAAGATAAAACGGCTGGTTTACCGAGTTGGGAATGTTATGTACGTTTTGATTTCTGTTTGGATCGTAAGAGTGGATCAAATAACTGCCGGCACCCGAATAGGTATGAATGATGGTATAAATATTTCTTTTTACAACATATGGTGGATTATTAATGATAAGATCGCCGCACTGGGGGCAATCACCACAAAGCGACGTGCCGCCGTTTATCCTGTTGGCAATACCCCTTTGCCCGTCGCCAAAATAAATGGTATCTACGCACCTATCGGCAATACCCTGCCCGTGGTCGGTATATTTTATTAATGTAATAGAATAGGTATAAACCTGAACGGTAAGGTTACCAACTACCTGTGTAAAAGGGGCTATACGTTTATACTGGATCTCGCCAGCGCGATTGTGTGTGGCAAAACTGTAAGCAAATGTAAAGATCAATAATAGTACTAAAAGCCTTTTCACGTTCTAAAATCTTATATATAAAATTAAACTTTTTAATTTAAACCCACAATCCCGGCAAAGGTTAAAAACGCTTTGGCAGAGCTTTAGTTTGGGGTTTTTTGCCAAAAAAAGTTATTTCATATACTATAACGACGTCGGGGGCTTTTTTATTGTTTGGCTTAATGTTTAAAATGCCTTACTCCGGTAAGCACCATGCTTAAACCATTGGCATTACAATAATCAATACTTTCTTTATCTTTTATAGACCCGCCGGGTTGTATTACCGCAGTAATACCTGCCTTATGTGCAAGCTCAACACAATCGGGAAAAGGGAAAAAAGCATCGCTGGCCATCACTGCGCCTTTAAGATCAAAACCAAAACTATTTGCTTTTATTATGGCCTGTTTTAAAGCGTCTACACGCGATGTTTGGCCTGTGCCGCTTGCCAGTAACTGACCATTCTTTACAAAAACAATGGTATTTGATTTTGTGTGCTTTACTAATTTATTCGCAAATAAAAGATCTTTTATTTCGGCAGCAGTTGGCGCCGTGTTGGTAACCACCTTAAGATCGGCTTCTGTTTCGGTCTTAAGGTCTTTGTCCTGTTCAATAACACCATTTAATAACGTGCGGAAAGCGGTATTACCCAAGGCTACTTTATTTTGAATTAAGATAATACGGTTAGCCTTTGTTTTTAAAAGCGCCAGGGCATCTTCATCATAGCCGGGTGCAATAACCACTTCGCAAAATAATTTATTTACCTCTGTAGCAGTTGCCATATCAATTTTACGATTGGCAATTAAGATGCCACCAAAAGCAGACACCGGATCGCCGGCCAATGCATCTATATACGCCTGGTGAATGGTGTTTCGCGAAGCCACACCACAAGCGTTGTTGTGTTTTAAGATCGCAAAGGTTGGTTCAGAAAAATCGGCCATTAAATTAACCGCTGCGTCAACGTCCAAAAGGTTATTATACGATAATTCTTTACCGCTTAGCTTTGTGAACATGGCATCAAGATCGCCATAAAAAACTCCTTTTTGATGAGGGTTTTCGCCATAACGCAGGCTTTGGCCAGTTTGAATGCTTTGTTTAAATTGTGTAATATTCTCTGAATGATTAAAATAATTAAAGATGGCAGAATCATAATGCGACGATGTAGCAAAAGCTTTTGCAGCAAAATGTTTTCTATCTGTAAGATCTGTACTTCCTTTTTTTGCTTCGAGTAAGTTTAATAATACGCCATAATCATTTCTTGAAGAAACAATAACCACATCATTAAAATTTTTAGCAGCAGCGCGAATAAGTGAAATACCGCCAATGTCTATCTTTTCGATCGTATCTTCTTCGGATGCTTTTGCGGCCACCGTTTCTTCAAAGGGATAAAGGTCAACAATTACCAGATCTATATCCGGTATATTGTGTTGCGCTTTTTCTTTCTTGTCCGATTCGTTATCTCTCCTGTTAAGGATGCCCCCAAAGATAGCCGGATGCAGGGTTTTTACGCGGCCGCCAAATATTTCGGGATAAGTAGTAACAGAGTCAACGGCCGTTACGGGTATATTTAATTTTTCTATGAACGAAAGAGTGCCGCCTGTGCTATATAGTTTAACGTTAAGGCTGTGTAATTTTTTAATGATCGGTTCTAAATTATCTTTGTAATAAACCGAAATTAAAGCGCTTTTGATTGTTTTTGAATTGCTCATTTTTAAAAATAAAGAGCAAAGATAAGTTAAGAATTGAAAAAGAGAACGATTGTTTAAAAAGGTTGAAAGCTTATTGGGTTTTTGCTTTTTCCTTTAACCATTCTAATGCTTTATTGCGATCGTCGAAAAAGCGGGTGGGCACAATAGGGTTGTTAACTTTTAAGAAAAGGTTGCCGATTATTTTTTCGTGTAAACGGTTACTGCATAAGGCAACGGCTGCCACGTGCCTTGAATACTCTTCGGATGCGCCTGCCCTTCTTGCATCTGCCGAAACGTCAAAACCCTCTTCCACCTCAAACAACACAAAAAATTTTTTACCGGGCAAATAGTTCACGGATTGTTCGCGCGATTCCCAAATATCTTTATCAAGCAGCTTAACATTTTTTTTAACCTTAAATTCTATCAAAAGATCATCGTGAACGTTCATAACGTATGCATCTGTTTCGAAGGTTTTCATTGCAAACAAATATAGAAAATAAATTAATAGCTTAGGTTTGGCCCCAGCCAGCGTTCTGCTACCTCAACATTTATCCCTTTGCGTTTTGCATAATCCTCTACCTGCTCTTTGTTAATTTTACCAATGCCAAAATAATGCGATTGCGGGTGCGAAAAATACAAGCCACTTACTGCAGCGGTTGGTACCATGGCAAGGCTTTCGGTTAAAACAATACCCGTGTTCTTTTCAACATCCAGTAATTTCCATATGGTTAATTTTTCGGTATGGTCTGGTTGCGCAGGATATCCCGGCGCAGGGCGAATGCCCGCATATTCTTCTTTAATAAGCTCGTCGTTAGTTAGTGTTTCGTTCTTTGCATAACCCCAAAATTCTTTACGCACTTTTTTGTGCATTAATTCTGCAAAGGCTTCGGCCAATCGGTCGGCCAGTGCTTTAAGCATAATGGCGCTATAATCGTCATGATCGGCCTCAAAACGTTTTACATGCTCATCAATACCAATACCGGTTGTTAAAGCAAACGAAGCAATATAATCCTGCGGAGTAGGTACACCATTTTTTGGCTTTACAAAATCTGCAAGCGCCACATTGTATTGCCCTGCGGGTTTTTTTGTTTGCTGGCGGATAGAATGGAACGTTGCTTTTTTGTTTCCTTTTTCGTCATACACCTCTGTATCATCATCGTTAACGGTACTTGCGGGGTAAATACCAATTACAGCGTTTGCCTGCAGCCATTTTTCATCAATAATTTTCTTTAACATGCTTTGCGCGTCGTTAAATAATTTTGTTGCTTCGGCGCCACGTTCCGCATCTTTTAAGATCTTAGGATAAGCGCCTTTCATTTCCCAACTGTGGAAGAAAGGGGTCCAGTCGATATACTCTGCAATTTCTTTTAGATCGTAATTTGTAAATACTTTGTTACCAATAAAAACCGGTTTTGCTATTTCGGCCTTACTCCAATCTATCGGGAATTTATTTTCGCGCGCTTCTTTTAGCGAGATAAATTTATTTTGCGATTGCGCATTTTTATTTTGTTCGCGCACGCGATCATAATCTTTTTTTACTTCAACCATAAATGCATCGCGCAATTCGGTCGAGATCAAACTGCTTGCAACCGGTACGGATTTACTGGCATCGTTTACATGCACAACAGGGCCGGAATAATTTTGCGCGATCTTAACAGCAGTATGTACTTTAGAGGTTGTTGCCCCACCAATTAATAATGGTGTTTTAAATTTTAAACGCTCCATCTCTTTTGCCACATGCACCATTTCATCTAATGAAGGCGTGATCAATCCGCTAAGCCCAATAACATCAACATTGTGTTTTTTAGCTTCTTCTAAAATCTTATCGCAGCTTACCATTACACCCAGATCAACGATCTCGTAATTGTTACAGGCTAAAACAACACCAACAATATTCTTTCCAATATCATGCACATCGCCTTTTACGGTGGCCATTAAGATCTTACCAGCGTTTTGCCTTCCGTCGCCAACAACACCGTTCTTTTTATTCTCTTCTTTCTCTGCCTGCAAATACGGCTCTAAATAAGCTACCGCTTTTTTCATTACGCGCGCACTTTTTACAACCTGCGGTAAGAACATTTTTCCGCTTCCAAACAGATCGCCAACCACATTCATTCCGTCCATTAAAGGACCCTCGATAACGTGCAATGGTCTGCCAAGTTTTTGACGCGCTTCTTCCGTATCGGCATCAATATATTCTACAAGGCCTTTAACTAACGAGTGACTTAATCTTTCTTCAACAGTTCCTTTGCGCCACTCCTCATCTTTCTCGTTTTTTTCTTTTGTAATTCCTTTTAATGAATCGGCGTGCTCTACTAATCTTTCTGTAGCATCATCGCGACGATTCAACAAAACATCTTCTACCAACTCTAAAAGCTTTTTATCTATATCATCATAAATAACAAGCTGTGCGGGATTAACAATTCCCATATCCATACCATTCTTTACTGCATGAAATAAAAATGCGGAGTGAATGGCTTCACGCACATGATCATTTCCGCGGAAAGAAAAAGAAACGTTACTTACGCCTCCACTAACTTTTGCGTGTGGTAAATTATCTTTTATCCATTTTGTAGCATTAAAGAAATCCAAAGCGTTTAAGCGATGTTCTTCCATACCTGTAGCAACCGGAAAGATATTCGGATCAAAAATAATATCCTGTGGCGGGAAATTTACTTTGTTTACAAGCACATCGTAAGCGCGTTTGCAAATATCAATTCTTCTTTGTAATGTATCGGCCTGGCCAACCTCATCAAAGGCCATCACGATAACAGCGGCGCCATACTGTTTTATTCTATGCGCTTGTTCTATAAATTTGTCTTCGCCTTCTTTTAACGAGATAGAGTTAACGATGGCTTTACCTTGCACACATTTTAAACCGGCCTCAATAACGCTCCATTTAGAAGAATCGATCATAATTGGTACGCGTGAAATATCAGGCTCTGATGCAATTAAATTTAAGAAGGTGGTCATAGCCTGTTCGCTATCCAACATCCCTTCATCCATGTTCACATCAATAACCTGTGCGCCGCCATCTACCTGGTCTTTAGCAATAGATAATGCTTCTTCATAATTACCTTCTTTAATTAAACGCAGAAATTTTTTTGATCCTGTAACGTTCGTACGTTCACCAACGTTTAAAAAATTACTTTCAGGGCGAAGCGTTAATGGCTCCAATCCGCTTAAGTGCATTAGCGTATCTGCCTTTGGCTTTTTGCGCGGGGTTGCCTGTTTTGCGAGTTCTGCAATACGTTTAATGTGTGCCGGTGTTGTACCACAGCAGCCTCCCACAATATTTATAAATCCTGCTTTTAAAAAATCTTCTATCTGGTGGCCCATTTCATGAGCATCCTGATCATACTCGCCAAACTGGTTTGGCAAACCTGCGTTTGGATACGCGCTAACATAAAACGGGGCTTTGTTGGCCAATTCTTCAAGATAAGGACGTAGATCTTTTGCGCCCATAGCACAATTTAACCCAACGCTTAGCAGGTTGACGTGCGATACCGAATTTAAGAACGCTTCGGTTGTTTGGCCTGACAAAGTACGGCCGCTGGCATCGGTAATTGTACCCGACACCATAACAGGCATTTTTTTATTTATTTTCTCGCAATAGTTTTGAGTGGCAAATAAAGCCGCTTTTACATTTAATGTATCTGTAATGGTTTCAAATAATAAAAGATCTGCTCCGCCATCAATCAATCCGCGAATTTGCTCTGTGTAAGCTTCTACAAGTTCATCAAAGGTTACCGCCCTGAAACCGGGATCGTTAACATTTGGCGACATAGATGCCAGCTTGGTTGTAGGGCCCATAGCGCCCGCCACAAATTTGGCAACATTTGCAAACTCCGGGTTTTCCTTTTTAAATTCAGCTATTGCTTCTTTTGCAATTTTAGCCGACTCGTAATTTAATTCGTAAATAAGACTTTCCATTTCGTAGTCGGCCATGGCAATGGTAGTTCCGCTAAATGTATTTGTTTCAAGAATATCAGCGCCTGCCTTTAAATATTCTTTATGTATGGCCTTAATAACCTGCGGTTGCGTAATTGATAAAAGATCGTTGTTGCCTTTAAGATCTTTATGCCAATCTGCAAAACGCTTACCGCGATAGTCTTTTTCTTCCAGCTTGTATTGCTGGATCATTGTACCCATAGCGCCATCAATAACTAAAATACGCTTTTCAAGTTCCTGTTCAATTGTACTCATATACTTTAAAATAAAAAATCCCTCCTGGCTTACCGGAAGGGATTAGTTTTTATGTTGTTTTATAAAATGCTTAACTAATATTTCCGACTTATTTTTCTCGTTTTTACGAGACGAATTCCCACCTTCTTTGGAGATGTTAAATGTTGAATGATAAATTTTAAATGAAGATCATCATTTAAAATTCAAAATCTCTAATTTATCATTTCGATAAGGGTTGGTAAAGCTTCATAGGGCGTTTCCCTCTGCTTTTCTTAATAAGTGTTTTTAAAGAACTGGCTCAAAGATAGTACAATTTATGTAATTTTACAACTATGAGGCGGTTATGTGTTTTACTTGTTTTATTTTGTTGTGTTTATTCTAAGGCACAAACAGATGTTAATGTTGTTTTAAATAATATGAAAGCCCAGGAAACCGCCTGGAATATGGCCGACATAAACGGCTTTATGGATCATTACTGGAAAAGTGATAGTTTAAAGTTTATTGGTAGCAAGGGCATTACATACGGCTGGCAAAAAACACTGGATAATTATATTAAAAGCTATCCGGATAAGGCCACAATGGGTGTTTTAAAATTTACTATACTTTCGGCCGAGCAACTTTCAAAAACAAGTGTTTACATAATTGGTAAATGGGAACTGGATAGGCAAAAACCGGTTGGCGGGCACTTTACCCTGCTTTGGAAAAAGATAGATAATAAATGGGTTATTGTGGCGGACCACACCAGCTAATTTTACCACATAGACACATAGGTTTTCTTTCGCCAAGAGGTAATAGAGAAAACATAGTTGAAGCGAAGCTTCAACGCTCTGTTTCCCTTTTAGGCATACAGTATTGTTTTCTATCTTAAATTCTATGTATCTATGTGTTTAAAATTTTAGATTATGTTAGATTTAGGTTTATACAAACATTATAAAGGAAAAATTTACGAAGTAATTGGTATTGCTACACACAGCGAAACGTTAGAAAAATTAGTTGTTTATAAAGCCACTTACCAAAAAGACGGTGAGAATTTATGGGTGAGGCCTTTGAGTATGTTTACAGAAAGCGTGGTTGTTGAAGGGAAACTAGTAAAACGATTTGAGAAAATTTAAAGCCACAGATTTCGCTAATTACACAGGTATTATTTTGTAATCAACCACACATAAAATCTGCGGTATCCGTGCAATCTGTGGCAAAATGTTCAGGATCAAAAATTATCTATTGGCGGGCTGCGTTTAGGAATTTTAAACTCACTTAACATCGATGTTTTTAAATTAATGGTTAAGTTGTAGCTTTTTCTTAAACCAAAGGGAATCCAGTCAATACGGGCTTCCCAGCATTTAAGGTCGCGGTAAATATTAAAACTGGTATAACTTGCTTTTTGATTTGTAAAATCGTAACCGCTCGTAACGCCAATTTTCCAATACTTGGTGGGTTTAAGATCACCACTAAAGTTTAGTGTTTGTGTTGGCTGCAATCTGTGATCATTAGGATTGCTTAATGCCAGGTTATAATAGATATTTAAATTCCAGGGTAGTTTTTCATCGTCGTTCAGATCGTTCTTTGCACCCTGCTCTGCGCCGTTTGTCATACTTGGGGGCTGCCTTGTTTTTTTTGCCGCTGCCAGCATATTACTGCTAAAGGCGGCATTAACTGCAAAGTTAGCATCGGTAAACCTGGCAAGGGTGCCACCCGAGTAGGTATAGTTAAACTCTTTTACCCTTCTCTGCGCCACCTTATCATAACCATAGGGGTCAAGGTTACCATTGGCAACCACATCAAAATATTTAAATAATTTGTTACGAGCCGTAATACTCACAGCGCTCATATTAAAACTATCTGCTGCAAAATTGTAGGCCGTTGATAAACTAATGTTTTGCATCAGCGTTCTTTTATCGTAAACTACACCTGTATCTGTTCGCTGTTTTAATTTGGCTTCAATGTTGTTGCTTAAATTAATAGACATGGTGTTTTGTTCGCCCTGCGCCGGCCCGCCAAAAATACCGTTTTGAAAAACAGAATAGTTGGTTTTATGCCCTAATGTATCGTACTGCACGCTTTTCCAGATGCCATATTGTTCTTTTCCAAAATCAGGCCTGTAGGTATACGCCACTGTTGGGATCAATAAATGTCTTATCTGTTTTACCTTTCCTTTCTTAAAAGCATAATCAAAAAACACTTTTGTATTAAATGAGGTAGAAAAGTTGGCGTCATAACCTCCGGCAAAACCTTTTTTAGTACTTGTTCTTAACGTATCGTTTAAAAAATCTTTTTGAGTATACTTGGTATACATTACTGCCGATAGATTGACTGCAGGTGTTACAGTAATATACTTTAGAACGTTAAAGTTTGTAGAAATGGGTAAACTGTGTTTGATACCATATTTAACCGAATCCAGAACATTGCCTTTAAAAATAGTAGAGTCATAACCGCGTAAAGTGTTTCTGGCTTCAAGTAGATAGTTAATACCTATTTTATCAAACACGTTTTGTTTTACAGCGCCCTCTCTTTTAAAAGGAAAGAAGCGGTTAACGTTATAGGTAAGCGAAGGAAATGTTATTTCGACAACTTTTGAAATTGAGTTTTGGCTATGCGTGGCATTTAAACTTAATGAGCTTAGCTTAAATGTTTTTGTAAAGTTTACGTTGGATTGGAAGGAGTTTTGTAAAAACTGGCCGGAGTTTACGGCATTGATCCTGTTATAGGATTGGTTTTTCACGTAATTTACGTTTGCTCCAAAACGAACGGTTGGGTTGTTCTTATTATCCTGGCTGTGTGTCCACCGTACTTCGTAGGCTTTTTGTTTGGTATATGTTTGGGGAATATCCCTATCGCCAATATTAAATTCGCTATACCCAACGTAAGTACTGCCTACCGCTTTGTATAGTATATTGTAACTATTGGTGCTGTTAAGCGCCCAGCTACCGTTGCCATAGATATCTCCACGAACGACCATATCGGTTTTTTCGTTTATGCCCCAGTAATAGCCGCCATTACGCAGGTTAAAGCCCTGTGTTGCCGAATTACCAAAAGTTGGTATTAAAATGCCGTTATGCTGCCTTTTTGAGTTTGGAAAAAAGCCAAACGGTAAGCCCAATGGTGTTGGAACACCACCGATCTGAAGATACATGGGCCCGGTAACGATCTTATCATCAGGAATTATTTTTGCCTTTGTTGCCCTGAAAATAGTTCTTGCGTCTTCATCTTTACAGGGTATGCATTTCATATCCTTCATGTAAATAATGTTGTTGCTGTCTTTTTTTATCTCGCTGCCAATTACCAGCAATTCTCCCTGCGTTGTTAGTGCATTATAGATCTTTCCTTTTTTTGTTTTAAGGTTATAAATGATCTTTTCTGCTTTCATTTCCTGTGTGCCATCCTTAAAAACGGGTGTTCCTGTATTTTTGCCAAGGCTATCTTTTTTACCGTAAGCCGTAACAATGTTTTTTTGATAGTCAATCTCGATAAATTCAGAAGAAAGGTTCATCTCTCCAAACTCAACGTGTGAATTGCCATAAAGCAAAACACGTTTGCTGGCGCTCAAAAACACCACGCTGTCTTTAGCGTTATAGTTAATGGGGTCGTTAAGCGCAGCCTCGTCTCCTTCCTCTTCGGCGGGGTTTAAAGTATCGGCAACGGTGTTATTTAACGTATCTTTTTGTAACGATTGCGCGTTTAACGTGTTAATACTTAAAGATATTAACATGGCTAAGAAGAAAACTACTTTTTTATGTTGGGGTTTTATCAAGCCGAATGGAATAAATTTATTCAACCATTGCAATTTCACAAAGCTACAATACTTTACGGTATTGCATAGGGATTTATTTTTTGATATGGTTAAAAAATTTAAATATTTTATTGTACTGATATGCGTTAGCGGGCTTTTTGCGGCCTTTACCCATTTTAAAAAAGATAAAAACACTGGCATTAAAACCATTGTTATAGATGCGGGCCATGGCGGTAAGGATCCGGGGTGCAGCGGTGTTACCTTTAAAGAAAAAGATGTTTCTCTGGCCGTTGCTTTAAAACTGGGCAAGTTAATTGAAGAACATTTAAAAGATGTTAAAGTAATTTATACCCGAACCACCGATGTGTTTGTTGAACTGGAAGACCGCGCCCAAATAGCCAACAAAGCAAAAGCAGATCTTTTTATTTCCATTCACTGTAACGCTGCAGGTAAGGCTGTTATGGTAAAAGACCCTAAAACAGGCAAAAAAAGGCCTAAAATGTATAAAAACAAAAAGGGAAAATACGTGGTGGTTGAAAAACCAAACCCAATACACTTTGGAACCGAAACTTATGTAATGGGCTTAAAGAACGAGGAAGGTAAAATGAAGGTGGCCACGCGCGAGAACTCGGTTATTTTAATGGAAGACGATTACGAAAAAAAATACGCAGGCTTTGATCCTGAAAGCGAAGAGAGTTATATCATTATGAGCAATTATACATCTGCTTATGTAATACAAAGCGCAACGCTTGCCATGAAAATACAGGAAGAGTATACAAAAAAAGCCGGCCGCATTGATAAAGGGGTACACCGCCAAAGTATTTGGGTGCTTTGGAGAACGGCTATGCCAAGCATTTTAACCGAAATAGGCTATTTAACCAACCCGCTTGAAGAAGCTTTTTTAGGAAGCGATAACGGCCAGGACTACTTGGCAAAATCAATATTCAGAGGTTTAAGGCGCTATAAGGATGACGTGGAAGGAACTAAAAAAGAATACAGTGACGATATAGAAAATCAGGCGCCTATTGAAAACGAAAATATAAAAGCCGGTAACATTCCCGGCAAGAAAATGGCAGATGACGACGAGGATGAGGAAGAGAAAAAAGAAGAAGCAAAAACCGAAATAAAAAAAGACGAGAAAGAAAAGGTAGATGATGGTAAATACATTTCTATTGAATTAAAAGACTCTGTAAAAAGCAAAGAGCCTAAAGTAGATTCGGTTGCCTCTGCAAAAGAGATAGCAGAAAAATTCAAGAAAGAACAAAAGGAAAAAGAAGAAAGGGCAAAAGAGCAACGGGAAAAAGAAGAGAAAGAAAAGGCTGAAAAGGAAAAAGCTAAAGAAGAAAAAGACAAGGCCGAAAAAGAAAAAAACACAGCAAAAACCGACATTGTTTTTAAAGTACAGTTTGCCAGCAGCGAAACAGAATTAAATTTAAAACAGGACAAATTTAAAGCGGTTGATAATGGCGCTTATTACAAGGAAAAAAATATCTTTAAATATACTTCCGGAAATTTTTCGCAGATAAAAGATGCGATCAAACATCAGAATATGTTGCGTGAAAACGGTTTTAAAGACTGTTTTGTGATAGCCTTAAAAAATGGCGAAAGGATAAAGGATATTAACGAGGCAAGGAGATTGGCCTCCCAATGATCTGTAATTGCCTGCTTAGTTAAATACTTCCTGTAAAAACTCCAATAATAAGGCCCACGACCGTTTATCGGCCTTTTCGTTATAGGCGGTGCCTTTTGAATTATCGCTGCCTGCAGCCTTATCTGTAAAAGCGTGTACAGCGTTTGCATAATACACCATTTCCCAATCTGCTTTTGCTTTTCTCATTTCGTTTTGAAAACCTTTGATCTGCGCATCCGGAACAAAAAAATCGTCAGCGCCATGGCAAACCAATACCCTTGGCTTTATTGGCTCAATCGCTTTGGTTGTATCGCGGCCAAGCCCTCCATGAAAAGAAACAACTCCTTTAAAAGGCATATTGATGCGTGCGGCCTCTAAAGCGCCTGTGCCGCCAAAACAAAAACCTATAACCACAACGTTGTTAGCATCGGCTCCTGATCTAATAAGTTCTTCTAAAGCAAGTTTTATACGTTTGTGATATTCTGTTAGGTTGTTTTTGTAGTAAGATGATCTTTCTCTTGCTTTCTTTGAATCGCCTTCAGGATAATTTCCTTCTCCGTATATATCTGCAATAAAAGCGTAATAGCCCTGCGCCGCTAACTTCTCTGCCTTTTCTTTTGAATTCTCATCAATGCCCATCCAGGCCGGAATTATTAATACCCCCGCTTTCTTTTTTACATTGCCTTTAGGGCTGGCCAGCATGCCGTTTAGTTTTTGAGCACCATCAGCATACGCAATGGTTTTTAACTGCGCCTGCGTTTGAAGAACAAAAAATGTTATTGCAACCGATAATATCTTTTTCATGAGAATTAGTTTTTTTAGTCAAACACTAAAGTTCAGGAATTGTTCTGTGACAAACAATTCCTGATGGCTTTTTCTCAAAAAAATCAGTTAAATTTTTGCTTAATAGTATCCTCACTTAATTTCCACAATTTTTTTTGCACTGCCTCGTCCTGCGAAAGTTTAGAAGATTCAACTGCTTTTTTCTTTGTAAAATATTTTCCCGTTACGTGCTCTACTTCGGGTGATGACGCAAGATAAACAGCCGTTTCGGAAGCCTTTTCCGGAGTAAGAAAAAACAATCCGCCTATAAATTTAAATACAGCGCTCATGTCGCGCGAAAGGTTTGTTTTTACCGGCCCGGGATTTAAACAGTTTACGGTAACGTTTGTGCCTTTTAAACGTTTTGCAAGATCGTATGTAAATAACACGTTACATAGTTTGGATTGATTGTAAACACCGAATAAGGTATATTTTTGTTTGTGCCCGATGTCATCAAAATTCATCTTTGCCTGTGCGTGTGTTGATGAGGCCACGTTTACAATTCTTGCATTTGGCGCCGCCTTTAAATTATCAAGCAATAAATTTGTTAATAAAAAGTAACCTATATGGTTTACCGCAAAGGTCATTTCAACGCCATCTACCGAAGTTTGATAATTGCTAAAGGCTAAACCGGCGTTATTTACCAACACATCAATTTGCGGGTATTTGTTTTTTATTTCTGTGGCAAGTGTGCGTATTGAATCCTGCGAAGAAAGATCTCCAATTAATAGATCTATGCTTTTGTTGTTTGACGCGGACATAATTTCAGCTTTTGCCGCTTCACCCAATTGTTTGTTGCGGCAAACCATTACAACATGCGCGCCTTTTTTAGCCAGTTCTGTTGCGGTTACCTTGCCCATGCCTGAATTGGCGCCTGTTACAATAACTGTTTTATTTTTCATATTACTTTGTTTTTTATAGTATACTTAATAACTTTACTGCAAATATTATAGGTTAATTTATATTATACAATAACTGTCATAAAGTATAGTATTGAACCTCTGTAACAGTTTTACGGGTACGAGAAGATTATGACTTGAAAAAATTTTTAAACAATTTTATTATGATTATCGGGGGAAAAGAAATGCAGTGTGTTATTAACGGCGAAGTTTTTCATTGCGCTATGGATGTAGCTATGAATTATATTGGCGGCAAATGGAAAACCGTTGTATTATGGTATTTGTTAGATAAGCCAAAACGCTTTAGTGAGTTAAAACGCGACATTCCGGATATTACTGAAAAAATGCTTTCGATGCAGTTAAGGCAATTAGAAAAAGATGGGCTTTTAACACGTAAGATCTATGCAGAAGTGCCTCCACGCGTTGAGTATTTTTTAACGAAAGAGGGAAAAACATTAATACCTATGATTAAGGAAATTGCCGAATGGGGGAAATACATGGGTAAAAAATACGGCGAAATAAAAGAAGTAAAAAAAGAATCCAGGAAATCCCTTTCAAAATAATTCTATTTTTTATTTAGCGCATCGATCATATCAAAAGCCTTTTGATGAGCTTCCTTAGAAGAAAACGCCCCTAACCTGCTTCCGGACTTGGCGATCTTGTTCTTTTTAAGATCTATCATGGTAACCAGGCAGTGGTCGGTACTGTATGTTACGTAATCGTAAGTTGCCGCGCTTACATAAAAGATCTTATCGTAATTGTATTTACTTAATATTTCTGTTATTTCGGGAAAAATTGTTTTACAATCATAATCGCGGTAAATAGTACCAAGGTAGGGTGAGTTTGCAGTGGATGTTGGCAAATTATTGCTTATGCTGCTAAAATAACCGCTAATATCATTTAGCTCTTTTAAATTTAATTTTTCATGTGTTTCGTAAGTACCCGGGTAGGTTTGCTCTCCATAATTTAAAAGGTTTTGTTTAAATTCTTTTTCGCCATTGTCATCTTTGCCATACATTGAATAGGTATTAAATCCTTGTATGATCAACAGGTTTTTTTGCCCCGTACCGGTTTTGTTTAACATGTAAGAATGATATACCGGTGAAAGCTTGCGATAATATTCTTCAATATAATTTTTGGCAACCAGGCCGGCGAACAGGGTCGAGTCTTTTATTGACTCGTCAAACCTGCAGGCTAAGCAGCCGTTTACTTTGGCTTCGCCCTTAAAATAATTAAGCGCATCGGCATAGGTTATAAATTCAAGCGTATCTGTATCTAAGAGTTTTTTGTTGGCAAAGCTTTTCAGGCTGTCAATAAACAAAAGATCTAAATGGTGAAATATAGTGTATTGGTAAACAAAATCGCCAATCGTATTTGTCTTATACTTTTCTGAAAAAACCATTTTTGGCTTATTTACTTTTTTAGGTTTTAAAACATAATTACCTGTTATAAAATTTTTTCCGGCAAGCCATTTATCTGCAGCTATCGCGCGGCGAATAGATTCTATCAAAAAAAACAGATAAAAATTATCGTTTGGGTGCTTAAGGTGTTGAACAAAACTAAACTCTATACACTCATCAAAATTATGTTGCTTAAATAATAAATAAATGGTTTCGTCTATGGCCTGCTCTTTTAGGTTTGCAAAATAACTGCTATCAACAATAAAATTTTTTTTGGTTACCGTATCGTTTTCAATTGCTTTTTTAAAAAAATCGATCCTTTTTTTGGTAGATGGATGTGTGTGTATGTAGTTTCGCGCTTTTTGATAACCAACCTTTGTTTTTTCTCTTTCTTCCAGTTTCAAAAAACATTCGTGCACCTGCAGGCCGGCTGCGTTATTATATTCCGATCTTTGGGTTGAGCGGGCAGCATTCTCATCTGCCTCTGCTTCATCCGAAATAAGAGCGTTTTCGTATTCATAGGTAGACATCCTTCTTACCACAAGGCCGGTAATGCCAAATCCTAAAAAACCAAACTCGTTTCCTAACGAAAAAGAATTAGTATAGTGGATGTAAGATTTATAGCCTTTAAATTGATGGCCTAATGTAACATGGCCCCACTCGTGCCCAAAAATAGAGGCTATCTGTGCCTCCGAGTTCAATCGCGCCAACATACCCGCGTTTACAAATATGGTACCATCTTCGTGCGCATACATGTTCATTTCCGGATCGCGTACCAGTATTATCCTTACGTCGCCCGGCGCAATTGTATCGTTTTTGTATAGTTGGTTAAATACTTTTTTAAGGTAAGCATTGCCAGCCTGCCAATCTGTATATTCAAGATCGGTTGTAAAATAATATTTTTGCCCTTCTCTTAATTCGTTTATATAGGACTCAACGATTTCTTTTTTTTCTGCACTGTATTTTGCGCGGATCTTTTTTTCGAATTTTTCGTTATCGATTCTTTGATACAGGTTGTTTACAGATTGAACGTGTGGGTTGTGCTGTATTTGAGAAAAACAAAATGTTGAAAGAAAAAGAAGGGTGATGAGATGTGTAAATTTCATATTTAACTTATTCTTATGCCTATTAAACTTACATCGTCGGTTTGTTCAAATTGCTTTTTCCATCGCGCAAAAGAGGCCGACAGAACCTGTTTTTGTTCGTTAACACCGGCAGTTGATACCTCAACCAATAGTGCTTCCAGTTGCTTCGATTTGAATTTTTTTCCCTTATCTCCACCAAACTGATCTGCAAATCCGTCGGTAGTTAAATAGATCATATCGTTTGGCATTAAAGCAATTTTTTGCGCACTGAATTTTTGATTCTCTTCCAGATATGTTCCTATTGGCATCTTATCGCCTTTGTATTCTGTAATTTGTTTATCTCTTACCAGGTATAAGGCATTATTTGCGCCAGCAAATTCGAGTGTATTATCCATTTTATTCCAAACACACAATGCCATATCCATACCGTCCTTTTGTTCGTTTTGCCCTTTTTGAAACAATGCAGCAATTACTTTTTCGCGCAGGCGGTTTAAAATCTCGTCTGCTTTAAATAATTTATTTTCTACAACCAGTTCGTTCAAAAAACTATTGCCCAGCATGCTCATAAAACCACCGGGTACTCCGTGGCCGGTACAATCGGCCAATGTAAACACCGCACGACCGTTAGAGAGAACATGGGCCCAGTAAAAATCGCCGCTCACAATATCGCGTGGCATAAAAATAATAAAATGTTCTTTCGAGATCTTGTTCCACACTTCCTCGCCAGTAAGCACTGCGCTTTGTATGCGTTGGGCGTAATTAATACTGGCAATTATCTCGTTCTGTTTTTCTTCAACAATATGTTTTTGTTTTTCTACTTCCTGTTTCTGCAATTCTAAAACCTGGTTTTGGTTTTGAATGATCGTATTTGCTTTTTTTGCCTTACGATAATTTATAAAAGCAAGCGCAAGAAAGAAAAGTGTACCTATAAAAGCGGCCGCTCCAAGCCATATAATAATTGTTTTTTGTTTATTCTTTTCTTCCTGGAAATTTAACTCTGCGCCGGCCTGTTTAATCTGCAGGTCTTTTTTCTCGGTTTCGAATTTGGTTTGCACCTCTTTAACTATGTTATATTGATCTTTATTATTTAAAGTATCTATCCACGCCTGGTATTTATAAAGATATTTTAAAATGCTATCCTTGTTACTGCTTTCGTATATATAGCTTTCATATACATAATCCAGGATCAGTTTATAATTGTCTTTTATATTATACTTATCTGCCAGATGAAGCGCTTTTAAGGCATATTCCCTTATCATTTTAGGATTTGCTTTACCGTTGATAATAGTGTTTATGCGTGCATAATTTATATACAGGTTAATAAGTCCGCCGTAATTTCCGTTGCGTTCTAAAAAGCCGGCCGCTTTATTAAAATAGTAAATGGTTGAATCGTATTGTTTTTGATCTATGAGCCTGTTGCCGTAATCCGTCATGATCTGAAAATACTTTGAGCTATCTGTTTTGTTTTTTGATGCTTCGCTCAAGGCACTTCTCATATAAAAAAGGCCCGAATCGGTTTTATGTTTAGCAACGTAACAGTTACTGATAAGCAGATCTGCTCCCACAACACCAAGCGAAAAATTAACTTTTTTATACATGCTTAAAGCTAAAATTGATTTTTCTAACGCATGATCGTAGTCGCCGATATTATAATATACCACGGCAAAACTCTGTTCTGCCTTAGCAATTCCCTTTTCGTAATTAATAGATTTAAAGAACTCAAGCCCTTTTTTGTAATACACAATGGCCGAATCGTTTTTTTGGCGCATTGAAAAACTGTTGCCAATTTGTATCATACCATCGCCTTTTGTAGGGCTCGTTTTTGAAGCAAGTGCTATAGCTTTTTTAGCATAATACATTACACTATCTGCGCTGATTTGTGTATTTAAATAGGCTATGCGCGAATAGCACCTTGCGGCGGAATCTTTATCTGCTTTTGCTGCGCGGATCCTTAGCTCATTTATTTCGCTGTTCTGTGCAACAAAATTAAACGCGCCTGTAATTAATAAAATAAATGAAAAGAGTTTTATGTGCATTTTTTTCATCCAAATATCAAACTAAACACTTCTTCCATTTTTGAAGCGGATAGTATTTTAATTTTGTATGAATTTACGTTTATTCCTTTTAGATTATAACTGCTTAAAATTATTTTTTTGAACCCCAGTTTTTCGGCCTCGCTAATGCGTTGCTCTATCCTGTTAACCGGGCGGATCTCGCCTGTTAAACCTACTTCACCGGCAAAACAGGTATCTTGCGGTATTGGCATATCTTCGTTGCTGCTTAAAATAGCGCAAACCAACGCCAGGTCAATTCCGGGGTCTTCTACCCTGATACCGCCGGCAATATTAATAAAAACATCTTTTACGCCAAGCCTGAAGCCGCAGCGTTTTTCCAATACAGCCAACAGCATAGATAGCCTTCTAAGGTCGAAACCAGTAGACGAACGTTGTGGTGTGCCATAAGCAGCGCTGCTTACAAGGGCCTGCGTTTCAATAAGCATGGGCCGGTTGCCTTCCATAGTAGCCGAAATGGCAACGCCGCTGGTTGGCGCTTCGCGATTGGTAATTAAGATCTCTGACGGGTTTGAAACTTCCCTTAGCCCATCGCCGTTCATTTCGTAAATACCCATTTCGTTAGTACTGCCAAAACGATTTTTTGTAGCCCTTAAAAGGCGGTAAATATGGTTCCTGTCGCCTTCAAACTGCAAAACGGTATCAACCATATGTTCTAATACTTTTGGGCCGGCTAAATTACCTTCTTTGGTTATATGGCCAATCATAAAAACAGGCGTATTGGTTTCTTTGGCAAAACGCAATAATTCTGCGGCGCATTCGCGTACCTGGCTTACCGAGCCGGGACTACTATCAATATACGCGGTATGTAATGTTTGGATGGAATCGATGATCACCAGCTGCGGCTCAACTTCAACAATCTGCTGGAAGATGTTTTGTGTATTGGTTTCCTGCAGTATAAAACAATTATCTGTTGTAACGCCAATGCGCTCGGCACGCATTTTTATCTGCTGTTCGCTTTCTTCGCCGCTTACGTAAAGGATCTTTAAATTCTTTAAACGCAATGCCAGTTGCAGCATGAGCGTTGATTTGCCAATGCCGGGTTCGCCGCCAAATAACACAAGGCTTCCGGGAACAATGCCGCCACCAAGTACGCGTGTAAGCTCTTTACCCGGCACCGGAATGCGAGGAAAATCCTGCAGGCCTACATCCTGTAGTAAGATGGATTTGTTGGAATGTTTGGGATTTTTATTGCCTGAAAATAACTGAAGGCGGTCGTTTTTTGTTTCTTTATGAATAACCTCTTCTACGTATGTATTCCATTCGTTGCAACTGGGGCACTTGCCTATCCACTTGGCAGAGGGCGCGCCGCAATTCTGGCAAAAATAGGTGACTTTGGTTTTTGACATTTCAATAACAAAATTACTGCGAATTATCGCAATAGCTTGCTATTAATTATAGTAAGTAGGATTAGTGAGATTCCCTCCTCCGTCACTTCGTGACACCTCCTCAAGAGGAGGATACTGTGGGACTAAAGTGTATTTAATTTTTGCATTAACTCTTCGCGGAAAGAACCGCCAACAGGAATTACTTTTTTCTCGTTCTCTAAAATAACATTTTGCGAGTCGATGCTTTGAATTTTATCCAAACGCGCAATGAATGAGCGGTGAACGCGCGCGAAATCAACGGTGCCTAATTTCTTCTCAATATCCTTCATCGTACTGTGAACAGTGTAACGTGCATACTGCGTGTTAATGATCACATAATCTTTTAATGCCTCTACATAAAAAATATCTTTTAAAAGTACTTTTACCAGGCGGCTGTTTGCTTTTACAAATAAAATATCTTTACTGCTATCGTCTTTATTCTCAACTAAAGAATATAAAAAATCTCTTTCTTTTTGCAGCTCGGCATCTTTCTGGTGTTTGTATACTGCCATTTCGATGGTTGAGTGCAGATCTATTTCTTTGAAGGGTTTTAAGATGTATCCGTAAGGCTCGGTAACTTTTGCTTTAGAAAGCGTGCCTTCATCGGCATAAGCTGTTAAGAATATAACCGGAATTTTTGTTTTTTCTTTTATTTTATCGCTTACATCGATACCGGTAAGGTCGCCTTTGATCATAATGTCCATCAAAATAAGATCGGGCATCATTTCAATTATCTTTTCAATAGCCTCTTTTCCGTTATTGGCAATTCCAACAACTTCATATCCTAATTTTACTAAACTATTTTGAATGTCTTTGGCAACGATACTTTCGTCTTCAACAATAAATATTCTTAATTTTTCCATGTTATTTACATCTTAAATTTAATTAAAACTTCGGTTCCTTTGTCTTTTTCGGACTTAAATTTTATTTCACCATCCAACTGATCTATGAGGGTGTTAACTAATTGTAAACCAAGTGTATTGGTGTTGTTATAATCAACTCCCGGAGGAATACCATTGCCATTATCTGTAACTTCCAGATAGATATTGTTGTTTTCAGATTTCAAATTTAAACAAATAGTACCTTTTTTGGCTCCAGGAAAAGCGTGTTTTATTGCATTTGTTATTAATTCATTGATTATTAGGCCGGCCGGAATAGAAATATCGAGATTTAAATTTATTTTTTCAAGATTTAAAATGAGTTCTATTTTTTCGGAAGAGAGTACGTATGACTGAATAATGTTTTTTGAAAGCGTTTGAATGTATTCGGAAAAATTAACCGAGGTAAACGATTTGTTCTGGTAAAGGCTTTCGTGAATATAAGCCATTGTCTTAATCCGGTTCTGGCTTTCTTTTAATAACGCTAAAGTATAATTATCTGTTACGTATGACGACTGCAGGTTTAAAATACTGCTTATAATTTGCATATTGTTCTTTACACGATGGTGCACTTCTTTTAAAAGAACATCTTTTTCTTTTAACGATTGCTCAACCCGCTGATGATCTACTTTTTTATCGGTAATGTTGTGCGCAATTCCGCTTACTTCAATTATTTTTTCGTTTTCAACAATCGGGTTTAAAAATATATCGAGATAAACTTTTTTATGGTCTTTATCAAGCGTTTCTATTTCGAAGTTGGTGGCAACACCTTTAAATGCCTTGTCATAGTGATAATCTAAAACCCCGGCATATTCCTGGTTATTGGAAAGCACGCCCCTGTCTAATTTAAATCCTAAAAAAGGAGTTGTATCGTAAAGTGCGGCAATGAGCTCAAAATAATTTTGATTGAACGATGTAAGTTTGCCGTCTCCGTCAATCGTCCATATATAATGGTGGCTGCTTTCGATGATGGAGTTAAGTTTTGCCGACTGTTGTATTATTTTATTTTCGTTGATGATCCGTTCTGTAATATCCTGGGCAATGGCCGAAACTTCAACGATCTGATCTTTAGAATAAATAGGGTGTAAAAATACTTCGCGATAAACTTCTTTGTTGTTTATTATGCTTTTATGAATAAAGATCTGCTCTTTTCCTTTAAAAACGAGATCAAATTTTTCGGTCCAAAAAACTAAAAGGTCTTTACTAATGATCGTATCTTTAAGATAAATTACTTTTTTATTTTTAGCGGTCTCGCTTAATAATTTATAATAATTTTGGTTATAAGAGGTTAGCTCCCAGTCTTTATTTATTGTCCATATCAATTGCGATCCGCTTTCAAAAATGGCCTGCAATTTTCCGGTTTGGTTTAAAAGCTTTTGTTCGTAAACCTTTGAGTCGGTAATATCGTGGGCTATACAGTTAACTTCTGTAACCTCATTCTTTTCGTTAAATATTGGGTTAATATATATTTTACGATATATTTTTTTGAAAGAAAAGTCTTCTTTTTCAAATTCTAATTTTTTTCCGGCAAAAGCTTCATTATATTTTGGATACCAGAACGAGGTATATTCTTCCTGCCCGCTTTTTAAATATTTTGCAACCTCCTGCCCTACTTTTACTTTTATTTTATGTTTTTGTTCAATTACATTGTAATAATTTTTATTAAAAGAGGTTACTTCGTATTTATTATTTACCGTCCAGATAAGGTGATCAGAGCTTTCGAAAATAGAAGATAAATGCGCGGTTTTTTCGAGTAATTTCTTTTCTGCTTCCTGCCTTTCTTTGATCTCAAGTAACAAAAATTCGTTGTTAACCTTTATCATTTCAGCCTTTATTCTTTCTTTTTCGTACTTACGCTGTTCTGATACGTTATTGATAAGGGTTAATATACAGGGCGCGTTATTAAATTTAATAACGATAGATTTCATTTCGGTTTCAATTAAATTGCCTTTGCTGTCTACTACCGTATAATTGCTTGGCTTTTCTATATCTTCCCCGTTATAAATTCCTTTTATGCGCTCCATGGCTTTCATGCGATCTTCAGTTGCTAAATAATCCAAAACAAATTTGCCCAGCATTTGTTTTTCGTTTTTTAGCTGCAGCAATTTTAACATGGATTTATTGCAAAAAACGGTTACACCCTGTTTATGTATAATGTAAGCAACCGGCGAACTGTCTAGTAATGTGCGGTAATTTAAATGTTGCGATTGCAGCTCTATTTCTTTTTCTTTTTGAACGGTAATATCGCGAATGATATTTAAGAAAAAAGCAATTTTTCCCTTACTGTTTGTAATTGGAGTAAGGTTATTTTCGAGCCATATTTCTTCCTTATTTTTTTTAAAGGTTTTGTACGTGTAATAATAATTCCTGATGTGATTTTTGTTTTGATCGCTCCGGGCCTGTTTATCCAATTTTAAAAACGTTTCTTTTCCATCTATTAAGCGTTTATTAAAAAAGCCATGATCGCTCAATAACTCCTTAGGTTGATATCCTAATATTTTGGTGATATTTGGACTTACGTAAGTATATTTTTCTTCTGGTAAGTATGTAAAAAAAGCAATAATATCACTGCTGCTTTTTGTTATGAGGTCAAATTTTTCTTTTGTTTCGTTTAAGAGTATTTCGGCATTAATTCTTTCAGTTATATCTCTTATGCTGCCTATTACGCCAATAATTTTATTTTTCTCATCATAAATCGGTGTAATGGCGGTTTCAAGATAAATAAGGTTTCCCTTTTTATGCGTGAACCGGATCGTTCTTTTTTCTTCTTTATTTTTTTTTCCGGATCTTAATAGCTGTGGATTGTTAAAAATAAAGTATTTCCTGTCTTCGGGATGTGTTGATTTTAAAAGCAGGTCTTTTGCCTTATAAATTTCTTCGGCAGAAAAGCCCAGGACTTTTTTTGCAGATTCGCTGATAAAAACAAGTTTATCCGGATAAAAAGAGAATTTAAAAATAACATCAAAACTATTCTGACTGATCTTTTGTAAAAGCTGATCTGAATTGATAAGGTCTTCCTGCTTTTCTTTTAATGGCGATATATCAATAAAAGTTGATTGAACTACAAATTTGTTTTCGAAGAAAACCCTGTTTGATTTTGCTTCAATAAAAATAGTTTTGTTTTTAAACGTTTTAAATTCCAGTTCAATGGATGGAAAATCTTCTCCGCCAATGATCTTTGAATTATTGCTTTTTACTCTTTTATGGTATTGTTTATCAAGAAAATTAAAAATAGAAAAGGTGTTTATTTTTTTTAACTGTTCTTTTGATATTTGAAATAGTTCAACAGCTTTTTTATTTACAAAATAAACTTTTTTATTATCAAAAATAGCAACAGCAACCGGTAGCAGATCTAAAGTATTTATATCAACCTGTTGAGGCTGCCCTTTTTTCAATTGCATAAATTACTTTCTAATAGTTTGAGTTTTATTGTCGTCTATTTTAATATTATAGGTACGCAAACCCTCTTCATACGTAGGTCTTATCTTATCTCCCTGCCATTTTATTTCAATATCATTCTTATAAAAGATTGTTAAATAATTATAGCCTAATTCATCGTAGTATTTCCAGTCTCCTTCTTTCATACCGCTTTCATAAGTACCGGTAAACATTTTCTTTCCGTTAGAATAATATTGTGTGTGTACCCCCACCGGATCCCCGGCACTAAATCTTCCTTCGTAACGTTTAATTTTTGAAGGCATGTAATAGCTTATCCAAAGACTATCCTGTTCGTCGTTGGCATAATTACCTATCTCTTTATAGTCAGGTGTTTCGTAGATCCATTTTCCTTCGCGCCTGTTCTCAACAAAAACACCTTGTAAAATTATTTTTCCCTGTTCATCATAATCTTTTAATTCTCCATCGCGTTTTCCGTTCACATATAATTCTTCACGCCATATCTGGCCACTAGGGTAATACCATTTCCAAACGCCCTGCGCCCTGCCTTTTTTATCGTATTTACCTTTTTGTTCGAGTTTTCCAGACGCATAAAAAAATTCCCATTCACCTGTACGGTTTCCCTCTTTATAAACCCCTTTGCCTTTAAATTCGCCCGTGTTGTGGTATTCATACCAAATACCTATTCTGTTTCTCACACTATCAACAGCTCCCCTGGCAACCACAATGCCATCAAAGTATTCAATAGCGCTGTCGGGCACCGGTACATTGCGGCAAACTAATTTACTTATGTAAATAGGTTCTGCATTTAAATTTAATTGCGTGGTTGAATCGTCCTTTAAGATCAAACTACTATCACATTGGTATTTTTGTTTGTATTTAAAATGAGTTCCAATGGGTACACCATCACTGTATACACCTTCATATTTTAAAGTACCGTCCTGAAATTGCTCTGTATATACTTCTACATTTGCAATTTCAGGAGCATTTAAAATTGGTTTACCATTATTGAATTTTTTTGTAGAAAGCAGGTTTCCTTTTTTATCATATTCTTTTACATAGCCATCTAACGAATCATCATTATATTTCATTTCTTTTTTTACTTCCAGGTTCTCGTAAAAATCTTTCCATATACCTTGTTTCTTATTATTAGGATCTCGCTGGTTTATTTTTTCAAAACTCTGCAGTATTCCGCCTTTATAAACGGTAATAGCTGTAATTAAAGAGTCTTCGCTGTATTCATAAGCTGTTCCATCTGCCTTTCCCTTTTCATAGGGCACAACGGTTTTTGTTTTTCCCGATTTATAAAAAGTACGCAATAAACCCTGTTTAATATCGTTCACGTAATTTTCAGAACTGGTTATTTTTTGTAAAGTATCGTAATTGGCTGTTAAACCATTCTTTTTACCTTCTTTATAACTTATTGATTTTGTTATCCTGCCTTTTTCGTCATAAAATTTCCAGGTGCTATCCAATTGAAAATTTTTACGGTTCCCTTCTATTTTTATTTTACCGTTTTTGTGATAATTTTTCCAATAGCCTTCAGGTTTTCCATCCTTCATTCTTCCTTCACTGCTAATGGCACCATTATCGTAATAAAATTTATTATAACCGTTGGGATTATTTGTGGAAGTAGAAGTTGTTTGCGCAAAAGAAATTTTGGCATTTACAAAAACTACAACTAAAAAGAAAAATATTTTTGTTACTGAGTTCATTATTAAAGCATATTAAATATAGCAATTATAATCCAAAACCTGCCGATAATTCGAGCATTTTTAAGATCGGCTTTTTTGCTTTTTCTATTAGTTCATCACTCATTAATAATTCTGGCTGTTCGTGTTTTAAGGCCACATATATTTTTTCTAAAGTATTTAACTTCATGTATGGGCAATCATTACAGGCACAATTGTTATTTGGCGGTGCGGGTATAAAAGTTTTATCGGGACTGTTCTTTTGCATTTGATGTAAAATACCGGTTTCGGTAACTACAATAAATTCTTTATCTGCCGATTTTTTTGAATAATTTAAAATGGCTGTTGTGCTACCAATAAAATCGGCATGTTCAAGAATGGGTGCTTCGCACTCCGGATGTGCTAAAACCTTAGCATTTGGGTGTTGTATCTTTAATTTTACCAGTTTTTCCAAACTAAATATTTCATGTACCATACAGGCGCCATCCCATAACACCATATTACGGCCCGTTTTTTTATTTATATAAGCTCCTAAATTTTTATCAGGCGCAAATATTATTTTTTGGTTTGCCGGTAAGCTTTCTACTATTTGAACGGCGTTTGAGCTCGTGCAAATTATATCTGAAAGTGCTTTAATATCAGCAGTACAATTAATGTAGGTAATAACAATATGATCGGGATGTTGTTTTTTAAATTCGGCAAATTTATTTGGCGGGCACGAATCTGCCAGCGAACAGCCCGCTTTAAGATCCGGGATCAATACCTTTTTTGTTGGATTTAAGATCTTGGCTGTTTCGGCCATAAAATGAACACCGGCAAATAAAATAATATCAGATTTGGTTTTTTGGGCCTCCTGCGCCAGGCCTAAAGAATCGCCAATATAATCAGCAATATCCTGTATGTCAGCGTTTTGATAGTAATGCGCAAGAATAACAGCGTTCTTTTCTCTTTTAAGATAGTTTATTTCTTTAACCAAATCAAGAGCAGGATCAACTTTTACATTTAACCAACCTTTATCTAATATAATATCTTTCATTTTTTAAAAATTTAATTTATGTATTCTATATATAGGGTGTTAGTACTGTTAGTTAGTTTATTTTTTTTATTTGGTATTTAGGGTTATTAATACTAGTTAACACCTAATTAACAAAAGTACTACTTTAAAGTGCTGAATGTCAAATATAGTAACTACTATTAACAATAGTTAGTACTTATTAGCTTTAATAACTTTGTAGTGTTTTATATTGTTAGCAAGGCTAAAACTACTCTTATAAATTCTTACGGCTAATTATAACTTTGCTTGGATTTGAGAAAAAAAATTACATGCGAAACTATTATCCGATTTTATCGTAATAACTTTTATGTAATTATTAACGCTAAATAAAGTAGTTAACATTAAACATGTTTATTTGTTTATTTTAGTGGGGTTCATTATCAGTTAGTTAATTTATTAGTGTTAATTAACGTTGATTAGTATTTTTGAGTATTATTATGTTTTATAATGTACTATTAAAAAATTATGAGTATAAAAATTGCCATTGGCTCTGATCATGCAGGGTTTGAGTTAAAAGAAAAGCTAATTACGTATTTAAAATCCAAAAATAATACTGTAATTGATAAAGGATGTTATAGTGCAGAACGGGCAGATTACCCCGATTACGGACACGCGGTAGCCATTGCTGTATTAAATAGAGATGCAGACTTTGGAATATTAATGTGTGGAAGTGGGAATGGTATTAATATTACTGCCAATAAGCATAAAGGTATTCGTGCGGCTTTATGCTGGAATCACGAAATTGCCGCTTTAGCCCGCCAGCATAACGATGCTAATATATTAGTATTGCCTGCAAGGTATATGGCCGTTGAAGAAGCATATAAATGTATTGATGTTTTCTTATCTGAAAAATTTGAAGGTGGGCGCCATCAGGACAGAGTGGCAAAAATTGATATTTAATAACTATAAAACATAAACTATGAAAAAACTATTTACACTCGTATTATTAGCGGCTGCGTTATCGGGAGCTGCTCAAAAAGGTAAAACTTTCCCGGATGTAGTTGGGGCTACTTTGGATGATAAAGACAAGACCATACCTTTTAAGAATGGAAAGATGACCATTATGGCCGTTGCCTTTCACCGGGGCGCAGAGGCTGAACTAAAGAAATGGTTAAATCCATTGTATAATACTTTTATGGTAAAATCAAAAGCCAAAACAATGGATATGTCAACTTCTTACGATGTTAACTTTGTTTTTGTGCCCATGATAGCTGGTGTAAAAATGATAGCTGATGAGTTTAAAGCAAGTACTGATAAAGCATATTGGCCTGTAGTGTTAGATACAAAAAAATCAGACATGAAAGCAGCGGCAACAACACTAGGAATTACTGATCGCAAGATCCCTTACATTTTTGTACTGGATAAAAACGGCGCTGTTATCGATGTGCAAAATGGCGAATACAGCGAAGATAAGATCGACGCTATGGAAGAAGCCATGGAGGAAAAGTAAGCGTTATTTAAATCAATAAATAACAATTTTTTTATTGATCAGATCTCCATTCTTTAAAAACACAGTTATTATATATACACCTTTGGCTAAGTGCGCAACATTAATTGTTTGATTATCCAAAGGTGTTTTTGCATTTTGCAGCTTACCCTGCAGGTCATATAAATTTACAGAAGATACCTCTTCTTTTGTTTTTATTTTAAGAAGTGAGTTGTCTATAAAAACCAAAAGTTCGGTTGTTTTATCTGGCTCATGGATGAAAGTGGGCGATATGAATTCATAAGCGCCAATATCCAGAACGCCTTGTATTAGCTTATTTGTTTGAGATGCCGGATGTAAATATTCTTTTGCCGGCGTTAAGCTTAAACCGGTAGTTGCTGTGCCTGCAGCAGTAGCAGAGTTTACAGCAGAGCAGTTTGATACAAGATGATAGTCATAATTAACACTGTTTACAAATGCCGTCGTAGTGCTGGTATATTTTTTATTGTTGGTAGTATCTGTTACTATTGCCGTGCCACTTATTAAAGCTCCCTGCCCGGCAAAAATATTATTATAGGCTTTATATAAATTGGCATTATTTGGTATACTTACAAAAGTGCCGGCAGTTTTTTCGTTAACAATGGTATTATTTATCAGGTACAAGTTGTGCCAGCCGCTGTTAGTTAAGCCCTCCAGACCGTAACCAATTATTCCGGAATTAGTTCCATTTGTTCCCTGGTGAATTACATTACCCATTATTACTGATATGCCGCCGTTTGGCAGATCTATTTCCCTGCTGGCTGTTCCTGTAGCCTCATTGCTTAAACGGTTATATAAAATATAATTTATATTGGCACGACTTTTTAGTTCGTGGCCTATCTTGCAATGGTGAGAGTAGTTATATTGAAACAGCAACGTATCTATATGGCCAATATATAAATTGTGCGAAAACCCATCGCCAGCCCCGTTCGCATTAAATTCGCAAAACTCAATTGTTATTTTACAAGGCGTAAGCGCGCCTGCTAAAATTCCATTTTCATTGTCATGAAAATAACAATTTCGCACAATAAGGTTTAAACCTTCCTGCCTTATACCCGCGCCGTTTTGAGATGTAGAAGTGCATAAAGAGAATTCGATATGTTCTATAGTTGTATTATTGCCTTGTATCACCCAAATGGCTTTATCACCATAACTTAAACCATTCGATTTTAAATGCGCCATGCCGTTAATGCAGCGTATCAATAAATTATTTTTATTCCACGCACAAACATTCGAATTATAAGTACCGGCATCAATATTTACGGTATCGCCATGATTTACCAGGCTCGCTACCTGGCTTGGCATTGTATAGGTTTGTGCAGCGCCAACACTCCAAACTGTAGCATTAATGGGCTTTGTAATAAAAATGAATAGCGCAGATAAAAAATAAAGTAGTTTCATAGCGGGTTATTAGTTACTCTCTAAATTACTGTTAATTCCCTAAGCGTTCTAAAACCGGGTGCAAAAATAAATCCGTATCTTTGCATTTTAATTGCAAACAAATTACGATATAATTGTGGTTGGCGCAGGCCACGCGGGCTGCGAAGCCGCTGCCGCTGCTGCTAACATGGGCTCCAAAGTGTTATTGGTTACCATGAACATGCAAACCATTGCTCAAATGAGCTGTAATCCTGCCATGGGCGGTATTGCCAAAGGGCAAATAGTGCGCGAGATAGATGCCATGGGCGGTTACAGCGGTATTGTATCTGATCGCTCTGCAATACAATTCAGAATGCTTAATAGCAGTAAGGGACCCGCCATGTGGAGCCCACGCACGCAAAACGACCGGATGCTGTTTGCCGCTATCTGGCGCGAAATGTTGGAACAAAACTCTAATGTTGATTTCTGGCAGGATATGGTAAGATCGCTTATCGTTTCCAAAGACGGAAAACGTGTTGAAGGTGTTGTAACCGGCATGGGTATTGAGTTTAAAGCCAAAGCGGTTGTATTAACAAACGGAACTTTTCTTAACGGTATTATACATATTGGCGAAAAACAATTGGGCGGAGGCCGTACTGGCGAAGCCGCGAGTCACGGAATAACGGAACAATTGGTCCAAATGGGATTTGAAAGCGGCCGTATGAAAACCGGAACTCCTCCGCGGATAGACGGTAGATCGCTTGATTATTCTAAAATGGAGGTGCAGGGCGGCGATGAGGTGGCAGATAAGTTTTCATACCTCGATAATACCTCACCATTTATTGGGCCAAATAAAATCAATCAGGTTCCTTGCCATGTAACATATACCAACCAGGATGTACACGATATATTAAAGACCGGGTTCGAAAAATCGCCAATGTTCCAGGGGCGCATTCAGGGGCTGGGGCCAAGATATTGCCCCAGTATAGAAGATAAAATTACAAGATTTAGCGAACGCGAAAGACACCAATTGTTTGTTGAGCCAGAGGGCTGGAATACGGTAGAGATCTATGTAAATGGTTTTTCTACCTCGTTGCCGATCGATGTTCAGCAGAAAGCTTTGGCGCTTATCCCTGGTTTTGAAAAAGCAAGAATGTTCCGCCCAGGATATGCAATAGAATATGACTATTTTCCACCTACGCAATTAAAGCTTACGCTGGAAACAAAGCTGGTTGATAATTTATATTTTGCCGGGCAAATTAACGGCACCACTGGTTATGAAGAAGCTGCCTGTCAGGGTATGATGGCTGGTATAAACGCTCATTTAAAAGTTAGAGAAAAGGAGCCTTTGATACTGAACCGTTATGAGGCATATATAGGCGTTTTAATTGACGATCTTGTTACCAAAGGTACAGATGAACCCTATCGCATGTTTACCTCAAGGGCAGAGTATCGCCTGTTGTTACGCCAGGATAATGCAGATGTTCGATTAACCCCTTTATCAAATGCTTTAGGACTTGCCAGCGAAGAGCGCCTTAAACGTGTTTCCGCTAAAATAGAAGGATATAGTAAGATCATTGATCACTTTAAAAATACAAGTGGCGAGCCCGCTGTGTTGAATCCTTTTCTCGAATCTATCGGCTCTGCCCCGCTCTCTCAAAAAACGAGGTTATTCAACATTCTTTCCCGTCCAAATATTTCTGCAAAGCAAATGGCCGTTTATGATAGTTCTCTTTCTTCGGCTCTTTCGGATTACGACGCCGAAACAATTGAGCAGGCAGAAATATTAATGAAGTACGAAGGATATATAGAAAGGGAGAAGGAAAATGCGGATAAACAAAAACGTTTAGAGGATTATGTTATTAATCCAAATTTTAATTACGACGATATAAAAAGTTTGGGCGCAGAGGCGATTGAAAAGTTTAAAAAATTTAAACCACATACTATTGGGCAGGCCAGTAGAATTTCCGGAATTAACCCTGCGGATATTTCGGTGCTCTTGGTGCATTTAGGAAGATAACACTGTTCCGTTTCGGAACCTAATTTGATATATGATCACATTAACGAATTGCCCGGTTTGTAACTCCACCAATTTTAAAAAGAGTTTAGTTTGTAAAGACTATACTGTAAGTAAAGAAGATTTTAACATCGTTGTTTGCGAGAGCTGCGGCTTTAAGTTTACTAACCCGCGTCCCTCAAATGAAGTGTTGGGCAACTATTATAAGTCTGAAGATTATATCTCACACTCTAATACTAAAAAAGGAATTATTTCAAGGCTTTACCATGCCGTAAGAAGTTACACGCTAAAGAAAAAGGTACAGCTGGTGTCTAAACATGTTTCACGTGGAACAATATTAGATTACGGCTGTGGCACGGGTATGTTTTTAAAGGCTTGCCAGGATGCCGGGTGGAAATCTTTTGGGATGGAACCGGATGAAGGCGCAGCCAAAATTGCAGCGCAAATGGGGCTGGCCGTTTTTCCTGATAAAATAAAAGCAAACGAATATACCAATAGCCAAAAGTATGATGCTATTACCCTTTGGCATGTGTTAGAACATGTAACTGATCTTGAAGACACGCTTAGCTTTTTTAAGACGCACCTTAATCCTAAAGGGGTTTTAATTATTGCCGTTCCAAATCACACAAGTTTCGATGCGCAACATTATAAAGAGTTTTGGGCAGCTTATGATGTGCCTCGACACCTTTATCATTTTCACCAGGAAACTATAGAAAGACTTTTAGCCCCCTACGGGTTTAAATTGATAGAGACGCAGCCCATGAAGTTCGATAGCTTTTATGTAAGTATGCTTAGTGAGAAATATAAAACCGGGAGTATAAAATATATTAAGGCCTTTTCTAATGGACTTCGGTCAAACATGAGGGCTAGTTCAGCAAAGGAGTATTCGAGTGTTATTTATATCTTTAAACAAAAGTAATGTTTCACGTGGAACAAAAAGAAAGGCGGCTTACAAGGCCGCCTTTTTTATTTGGTAAGCCAACATCTATTTAATGAGAAAGATCAATAATGGATTTAGTGCATAGATAAAGCAGGAGCAAGTTTAGTGAGTAGCTTAGCGAGTGTTTTAAATTAAGCACTTTGTAACAGCACAGATTTGCCTTGTTTTTTGTGCGCCGCGACGGGAAGATTGGCGAGAAAACCGAGAGGCTTTTGAGGATTCGCGATGATAGTAATAAGGTGTTGTGGCGATATGTTTCACGTGGAACAAATGCCGTCAACAAGTCTTTTTAAACGAACAGGAACAACGCCTGGAAAAACTGGTGGGAAGTTATTAGTTTGTTGACGGAGTTTTGCTGGAGGCGGCTTTAAGAAAATTGTTTCACGTGGAACCCTAAAGGGTGTATTCGGTTTTATATGGACCCATAAGGCCTTTGTTTGGAGATCTCAATAATAACTCCGGAGCTTCGTCCTGGTTCACGATCTTTACCTTCCCCATTTGTTCAACCTGAAGCATTGGAAAGCCAAACTCTTCAGTTATCTTTCCTTTTATTAAATAGATCCCTATTCCTTCAAAACGGTATTGAGAATATACCGCCGGGAAATGTACCGTATCAAAAAAATCCCCGGCGGCATCTATAAAAGTGCCAAATGCCATTCGGTCTCCTTGTTTGGTATAAACCACCCGCTCGTTTACAAAATTGCCCATTAGGCGCACTGTTTTACCAACATTGGCAATAAGGTCTTTCGTAAGCAGATCTCCCCTGAAAGGGGTTTTAATTAAACTATAGAAGTCTTTACTTATTGGAAAACCAAACAAAGACAATTCATCATACAGATCTTCTACAAATGAACCGGGTAATTTAGGGAGGAAAAAGCTGGAAGCTGGTTGGCGGAACAAACTCAAACTGCTTTCGGGTTTTTTGGATTCCTTCCCTAAAATATAATACGCCTTCCAATATAAATTTTTCTTGCTTGTATCAAAAACACGGCACGAGCCTGATTTAATAAGTATCAATAATTGCTCTAATTTGATGCCGGTTCTTTCGATCAGATCTTCCAGGCTTAAAAACGGTCCGTCTAAATTCCTCTCCAAAACAAGTCTTTCTATACAATTCTTTTCAAGGCTTTTTATATGAATAAAGCCAAGGTAAATATCCGATCCGTAAAGCGTGGTCAAATTCTCGCTGTTATTTACGCAGGGAAGGTGCAAATTACCTCCAAGCTTCTTTGCCTCATAAATATATACCCACGTGCGGTAAAAGCCTCCAAAATTGTTTATAACGGCTACAATAAACTCTAAAGGATAATGCACTTTTAAATACAAGCTCTGGTAACTTTCAACCGCATAACTGGCCGAATGTGCTTTGCTAAAACTAAAGCCGGCGAAACTTTCCATTTGATGCCATATGGTTTGAGATACGGTTTTGTCATATCCTTTTGCTTCACAATTGTCGAAGAATTTTTGTTTAATGGTTTTTAAATGCTGCACGCCGCGTTTTTTGCCACTCATTAAACGGCGAAGCATGTCTGCTTCGGCAAGGTTCAATCCGCCATAATGATGGCCAATCTTTAGTACGTCTTCCTGGTAGATCATTACACCAAAAGTTTCATGAAGCTGTTCTTGCAAGATCGCGTGTGCATAAGAAATATTATTTTGGTTATGAAACCGCCGGATAAACTCTTTCATCATACCACTGCTTGCAACTCCGGGCCGGATGATGGAACTTGCCGCGGTTAACATCAAATAGGTATCACATTTTAGTTTACGGAGCAAACCTCTCATCGCCGGACTCTCAACATAAAAACAACCAATTGAATCGCCGTTGCGCAAATGCTCTTTTATTTTTTTGTCTTCAAAAAACTCATGCACTTTGTGAATGTCTATTTCGATTCCTCTATTTTTCTTAATAAGTTTTACGGCATCGTTAATATGTCCTATTCCTCTTTGTGATAGGATATCCAGTTTTTCGAATCCGATCTCTTCCGCCAAATGCATATCCCATTGCACGGTTGGATATCCTTTTGGTGGAAGATCCAAAGCCGTGTAATAGGAAAGTGGCAATTCAGAAATTAAAATTCCACCAGCGTGAATGGATCTGTAATTTGGCGTGCGTTGTAAATTCGATCCTATTTTAAAGATCATGGTGGAGACCTCATCCAGCTCGTTTTTTTTAAGCGCCTCTTCCACTTTCTCTTCTGGCATATTTACCAATGTTTCTATTTGTGCTTTTGGCAAACCAAATACTTTTCCTAATTCGCGCACCATACTGCGGTCTTTAAAATTGGTAACGGTGCCAAGAAGGGCGGTGTGTTTTTTTCCGTATTTATTGAATACATAATCCAACACACAATCCCGGTCTTTCCAACAGTAATCAATATCAAAATCGGGTGGAACTGAACGTTCGGGATTTAAGAAGCGCTCAAAATAAAGATCAAGCGCAATAGGATCTACATCTGTAATTTTTAGGCAATAAGCAACAACGCTGTTGGCTCCCGAGCCTCTTCCTACATGGTAAATTCCCTGCGATAGGCTATAACGAATAATATCCCAGGTAATTAAAAAGTAAGAAGCAAAACCCAGGTCATTAATTATTTTTAGTTCATGATCGACCCTTGCTTTTTTATTTGGAACGTTTGTTCCGTATCGTTTTTCAAGTCCCGCGTAAGCCAGGCGTTTAAGTAACCATGTATCTGCCTGGGCCGATTTGGTAAACAGCCTTTTGTTTTTATTGCCTTTGAACTTAAATTTAAAATCGCAGTCAATAAGCAGCGCTTTGGTGTTTTCTAATAAAAACTCATAGCCTTCAAGGCATTTTTGTAGTGCGGGTTTATCAACAAAAAACTCATTTTCTTTGGCATGTTGGTGCGGTGTTAATTTAGAGATAAGAGTGTTAAGAGAAATAGCGCGAAGATGTTTATGAGTCTCAAAATCCTCGGCTCTGGCAAAAGTAACCGGATGGAAAAACACCATTTTCTCTTCGATATTTTTATAACGGAACAACCTGAGGGTGTCGTTTAAGTTGGCACCAACAAATTCGTTTTTCTGTAATTGTTGGGGAAAATTCTGAAGCCTGTAGATCCAGTAAACGTTTTCGCTTTGCGGAGGCCTTGAGGGTAGGGGATGGCCGGATAAATTGTGTTCGGTTAAAAACTCATTCAGAAAAGAAAACCCATCGTGATTTTTTGCAATACCCGTATATAAATAATCAAAAGAATCTTTATCGCGAAACTCGATGCCGGCAATAACTTTAATATCTAATTCATGGTCTCTGCAATAAGCAATACACTCTATAATACCGGTAGAATTGTTTATATCTGTAACGACAATAGTTCCAGCATCATGCTGTGTTGCGCATTGAAGGAGTTGCTCAACAGATAATGTGCCGTATTTAAGGCTGTAAAAAGTATGACAGTTAAGCCACATGGCATAATCAGGCGGCGGGTTTTATTTTAAGTTTACGCGGTGGTTTTTGATGCATTAAAAGGCCGGGGCAATGCATCACCGCCTTATCGCCAAAACGCTTGTTTATTTTATCAAGGGTTTGATAAAGGCTAATTTGCTCATCTGAATTATCAAACAGGCTAATTTGCTGGTTGCCCTGGCAAAGATCGGTGAGCTTAACGCCAATCAAGCGAATAAGCATGCGCTTTTCGTAAAGCTTTTTAAAGAGTTGTTTTGCAACCGAAACAATCTGGTGATCAAAAGAGGTTAACGGAATTTTTTGCTGAATGGTGTGTGTATCAAAATTTGAATAACGCAATTTAATAACCACGCAGCCCGACACCTTGCCTTCTTTACGCAATTGAAAACACACTTCTTCTACCATACCGGCAATTAATTCGTCCAGCATTTTCACATCAATGGTATCCTTACCAAAGGTCATTTCGCTGCTTATGGATTTTCGTTCGCTATATGGCTCTACCGGCGAGGTATCAATACCGTGCGCCTTTTCCCATAAAGAAATACCTCCTTTGCCAAATACCTTTTGCAATAATTGTATGGGCACTTCGCGCAGGCCTTGTATGGTAGTTATACCAAGCTGTTTTAACTGCTCGTTGGTTTTTGCTCCAACCATAGGTATTTTGCTTACCGCCAGCGGAGAAAGGAATGGTAACACCCTTTCCGGCGGCACATACAATTCGCCATCGGGCTTGCTGTGATCGGTAGCTATTTTGGAAACTGTTTTGTTAACCGATAAACCAAACGAGATGGGGAGTCCGCTTTCTTTAATAATGGTTTGTCGGAGTTCCTGGATCCATTTAAGACAGTTAAAAAACTTGTCCATTCCTGTAAGGTCGATGTAGTGCTCGTCGATACTTGATTTTTCATATAGTGGTGATTTTTCTTCTATGATTTGGGTAACTGTTTGCGAATATTTGGAGTACACATCCATATCGGGCGTAATGTATATGCCCACATTATCCGGGCAAAGCAGCTTTGCCTGTTTAATAGGCATGGCCGATCTTAAACCGTATTGACGCGCTTCATAGCTGCAAGACGAAATAACGCCGCGGTTACTGGTGCCGCCAATAATTAAAGGCTTGCCAATGTACGCCCTGTTGCGCAGGCGCTCTACCGACACAAAAAAACTATCCAGATCTAAATGCGCTATTTGCCTTTGCATGGTTGCTAACAATTAATAGTGTAAAATTACTACACAAAGTAGCTGTTGATTGCTATGTTTTGTAGTATTGTTTTTGTCCAAAAAAGGTGAGTTTTTGAGAGGTTACAGTGCCTTGCTTTTCTTTATATTTGAAAGATATATTAAGCACTTATAATGGATCTCTTTAAAAAAATAACCTGTTGGTTTTTACTTTTATTTTGTGGTGTGTTAAATGCACAAAAGATAGATTCTTTAAAGCGCGAATTAAAAAAACAAACCGCCGATACCGAAATCGTATTTATACTGGTAAACATTGGCGACTATTACAGCAACAAAAATCAAACAGACTCTGCCATTAATTATCTTAATGTTGCCGTATCAAAAGCACAAAAAGCAACCAATAAAAAATACCTGGGCTTTGCGTATTATTACCTGGGCCTGGCGTATTCAAATGCGGGGCAGGATAGTAAAGGACGGTATTACATGAATAAAGCGGTAAGCATTTACCTAAGCCTGAATAAAATTTCGAAACTTGGAGACGTTTATAATTCGATAGGGGTAACGTATTATTACGAAGGAAAATACGATAGCGCCATTATTTGCTACAATACCGCCGCCGGTTATGGCATTAAAAACAAAGATTCGTTGCTGGTAGGAAAGTGTTACAATAATATTGGAACAATGTATGACATTAAAGGCGAACGTGTAAAGTCGGTAGAGAATTATATTAAGGCAATAACTATTTATGAAAACAAAAAAAGAGAAGACCTTTGTATAGGGCCTTACCAAAACATGTCGTTAGTATATCTTAACAACAAACAATATCCGCAGGCCTTAAAATGCCTGGAAACGGCAAAAAAAATCGCTATAGAGTATAAAGAGAACAGAACGCTTTGCAGGATCTATAACAGCATTGGCTCTGCACTTGACGGGCAGGGAAAATCTATTGAAGCTAACCGCGTGTTTAAAAAAGCACTGCTTATTGCCAAAACAGAAAAAGACGAGGCCATGGCCGCTATATGCTTAAATAATTTGGGAGAGAATAGTTTGTTCTTAAACAAGAATGAAGAAGCTGAAAAAATACTGCTCGAATGTGTTGAGCTAAAGAAGAAATTAAACAACAAGGTAAGCCTGGGCATATCTGAGATTGGCCTTGGGCAAGCTTACGTGCGTAATAAAAAATATGCACAGGCTATTACATCATTTAAAAGCGGTTTAATAAAAGTAAATGACGCCGGATACCTTGAGTATCAGAAAATGGGACTTGAAGGCTTGGCTTCTTCATACGGGCACCTGGCAAGTTACAGAGAAGCCTATTTAAACCTTGACTCATTTGTTAAGATAAACAATAAATTACAGGAAGAGTCGAACAACAAAGTAATAAGCGAGCTGGAAACCAAATACCAAAGCGAGAAAAAAGAAGGAGAGATAAAACTGCTCACAAAGAACCAGCAATTACAAAACGAAGAAATAAAAAGAAAACAGAACGAAATAAAATTTGCAATTGCCGGTGGCGCCCTTGTTTTTATTTTACTAATAATTGTTATTTTTAGCTGGCGAAATAAACAAAAAGCAAATAAGCTTTTAGAGGAAAAAAACGCCGAAATTCATTTTCAGAAGGATCTTATAGAAGAAAAACAAAAAGAAGTAATGGATAGTATACGTTACGCAAAACGCATTCAGCAATCGTTATTGCCAACCGAAAAATATATTGCCAGAAACCTGAAACAAAAAGACTAAAAGATGCAACAGCTGTTACGGCTCTTTAATACCGGTGTTTTTTTAATTTTTTTATCTGCCCGCGTCAACGCGCAAACAAGGCAAACCGACTCTATCCAAAAAATAATAAACACAAGCAGGCAGGATACGATCATTATTACCTCTTATTTAAATTGGGCAAACATCATTTATTTACAAGACCCAAACAAAACCATCGAATTAATAGATAAAGCAATTGCTGTAATAGAAACCAAATTAAACAGCAATATCTCTTTACAGGAAAAAACAGCAATAAAAAAGCTGTCGGCCGAAGCATATGGAAATAAAGGCTACATTTTAAACGAAAAGGGCGATATTAACACATCCCTTAAATACATGTATAAAGCCCTGGCGGCTTTTGAGGATGTGAAAGATGAGGCAAATACGGCAGAGGCGCTTCAAAACATTGGCTATATGAAGGCCCAACAGGGCGAAAATAAAAAAGCGCTGGAACTGTACAGGCAAAGCCTTAATATAAAAACAAAATTAAATAACAAAAAGGCCATTGCGCTAACCATGAATAATATTGGCATCGTGTTTTATCATAGCAACACGGCCGATAGCGCGCTCTTTTATTTTTCGGAAGCATTAAAGATAAGGCGCGAAATAAAAGACAACTGGGGTATCTCACAATCGCTAAATAACATGGCGGCCGTTTATAAACAAAACGGGCAAATAGAAAAGGCCATTGAAACAACTGAAGAATCGTTAAAACTAAGAGAAGAGATAAACGACAAACAAGGCATTGCTTTTTCTTTAACCGCCCTTGCGCAGCTATATGTAACGCAAAACAACCTGCCTAAAGCACTTGTATTTGCTCAACGATCGCTTGAAGCGGCCAGGGAATTAGGTTTTCCCGAAAACATAAAGAACGCGGCGCTGGCGCTAAAAACAATTTATCAAAAACAAAACGATCCTGCAAAAGCAATGCAAATGTATGAGCTGTATATACAGATGCGCGATAGCCTTAACAACGAAAACACCCGCAAAGCAAGCGTGGCAAACCAGTTGCAGTATGAATACGATAAAAAGGAAGCGGTACTAAAAGAACAACAGGAAAAAGAACGTGCCGTTGCAGAAGAAAAAGATCAAAAACAAAGAATAATTATTTGGGCAGTTGTTTGCGGCCTTATTTTAGTGATCAGCTTTTTGATATTTGTTTTTAACCGGCTTCAGATCACAAGAAAGCAAAAAAATATTATTGAAACGCAAAAACAAGAGGTGGAAGCCCAGAAACACCTGGTAGAAGAAAAACAAAAAGAAGTAATGGACAGTATACGTTACGCAAAACGCATTCAGCAATCGTTATTGCCTACCGAAAAATATATTGCAAGAAATTTGACAGATTTAAATAAAAAACCTTAATTTAGAATCATGGAAACAGCAACAGCATCTGAAACAAAAAACTTTTTTATCCTTTATAAACCAAAGGATATTGTAAGCGGAGATTTTTATTATGCACAATCGCATAAACCTGCCGGCAGCCAAAACGAAATTTTTTATTTGTGCACTGCAGACTGCACCGGGCACGGGGTTCCGGGTGCTTTAATGAGCATGGTGGGCATTTCCCGCCTGAACGAATCTATCATCGAAAAAAATCTTATTCATCCAAACGAGATCCTGGATAATATGCGTAAAGGTATTATTGCGTCGCTAAACCCCGAAGGCAGCGAAGAAGAAAGTAAAGATGGTATGGATTGTGTGTTGTGTGCATATGATTTTAAAAATATGACCATGGAGTTTGCTGCAGCCAATAACCCGCTTTGGCTGGTGCGCAATAAAGAAATTATTGAGTACAAACCCGATAAAATGCCTGTTGGAAAATACCATGATGAGACCAAACCATTCACGCTTCAAAAAATAGACCTTAAAAAAGGAGATGTTGTTTATACATTTACTGATGGCTTTGCCGATCAGTTTGGTGGAGCAAAAGGAAAAAAATTCAAATACAAACAGCTGGGCGAGTTTTTGTTATCGAACGTTGATCTGCCAATGGAAACGCAAAAGCAAAAACTACACGATGCCTTTGAAAACTGGAGAGGACAATTAGAGCAGGTTGATGATGTTTGCATCATTGGTGTAAGAATATAACGTTTAATACTTTTTAAATACAAAAGCCGGCACGCAAAAACGTTACCGGCTTTTTTTATACATATACACAATAGGTTATTTATCTGAAAATAATAACCGGCCCTGCCTTGTAACTGTTGTGTAGTAGCCCAAGCAATGCCAGCGAAGTCTTATACTAACATCGTATTGCACGTAACGGTTATTTTCAACTGCTATAAAAACGCATGTTGCACGGCCAAAAAAGCCTGTAACAGGCACCGCAATACCGTTGTAAAAAACGGGTTCTTTTCCAAAAATAGATTTTGTGCCAATCTCAAGCTTGTTATTATCAAATAATATTGTTTTGCTGAAGCTGTTGTAATCGTATATTGTTACTGTTGCCATGTTATTTGAGTTTTAGTTGTTAGTTAATTGTTTTTTCACCTTTTAATTTCATTTCAACCCTGCGGTTTCTTTTGCGGCCATCATCTGTGTTATTATCAGCAACGGGTTTTGTTTCACCATAATTTTTAACCGAAATGCGTTTCATATCTATATCCGATTGGTGCGTTAAATAATAAACAATAGCACCCGTTCTTTTTTGCGACAAATAATAATTATACCTGCTTGAGCCAACATTATCAGTGTGCCCAACGATCTCAATGTTCATGGATGGCGAATTTTTTAATATCCCCGATAATCTGTTTAATTCATAAATGGTTGTTTTTTTAAGATCGGTTTTGTTAAAATCAAAATTTACAATACTTAGCACAACCTCATTATTTGCCTCTTCGGTAGTTGAATTATTATCTGAATCCGGGTTTCCATTAATGCCAGCAAAAACAGTAGCAGGTACTTTTTCGCCGTTTGTGTTTTCTGTAGGTTCTGGTAAGGTTAACATATAAAGATCCAGGTCGCCGCTTAGTTCTGTTTCTGAAGAAAAATAAATATTACCGTTTGAAACAGAGAAAAAAGACTGATGACTATCTGTGTTTACTATAGGACCAAGATTTTTTGGGGTGGTCCAGTTTTGCCATGTATCATCTAACCTGCGTGTTACATATATATCGTTTCCGCCATAACCCGGAATACCATCGGTAGTAAAGTACATTGTACTATCATCGGCAGCTAAAAAAGGAGAAGACTCTGTACCCTTTGTATTGATAACCGAACCAAGATTAACGGGCTTGCTCCATGTGTTATCGGCTTTTATAAAGCTCACATAAATATCACGCTCGCCAAAAGTGTTTTTGTTTTGTTCATATGCCAGTAATAATACGTTTTGATTTTTTGATAAGAAAGAACCTGCCCAGTTAGTGTGTTTGCTTACACCATCAATTTTAATTTCCTGCGGAAAACTCCATCCATCCTTTGTGCGGTGGCTTAAAGAAAGGCCATTTGCCATTTTACCATTTGCCAGGTAAGTATTGCCTAATAAAATCGTATTTCCATCAGGCGAAATAGAGTTAATATAATTTGGGTATTTATTATTTAAGGGCGCGCCAATGTTTTTTGCTTCGCCCCACATGTTGGTTGCTTCATTCCATTCAGAGTACCAGATATCCTCTTCATCTTTTACGCCACCAATATTGTTGGCATCCTGGTAACGGCTAAAATAAAGAGTTTTGCCATCCGGCGATACTAACGCTCCAAGCTCTGGCGATTTGCTGTTTACGCCACCAGCCAGCTTGGTTGGTTTCATATAGGCATTAATAAATGAAGAATTATTAAATACATCTGCAAAGTTAACGCTTATGGCAGATGACGCACTTTTTAATACCTCAGATGTATGATCTGAATCGAATTCAAAATCTATATTGGAAGCTAATTGAGCAAAATTAAATGCCGGGATAAATAACATGCTACATAATGTAAGTGTGTTAAGGCTTTTTTTCATATTGTTGGTTTTTAGTTTTATTTAATATCGTTTTGTTAATGTAAAAGTAGAGCGAACCAAACCGCTTTAAAATCCAAAACAAAAATCAAAACTACACATGTAAGATTTTTAAATAATTTGCGGCAAAAAAAATGTTTTGTGTGAGCAGGAAAGCTTGTATTACCTATAAATAAAGCAACACAGGGCTTTTCCAAATACTGGAAAAACGCAAAAAAACACCGCTTTAAAGCATTTAATTTCTAAAAACTGTATAAAACCGTATCTTTACCCTACATGCGCATACTACTTACCACGCTTAATGCTAAATACATTCATACAAATCTTGCAATAAGGTTATTGTATGAGTTAAATCATGCATATAATGGGCTTGAATGGAAAGAATTTACCATTAAAGAGCCAAAGGATGAGGTAGCGGAAGAATGCGCTGCATACGATGTTGTTGCATTTAGTTGTTATATATGGAACATTACACAAACGCTTGAGGTCGTAAAAAAAATAAAAGCAATAAATCCAGAAACAAAGATCTTATTAGGCGGGCCTGAAGTAAGCTACGAGTATAACGATGTAATTGCTTTGGATGAAGTAGATTACATTATTGTTGGCGAAGGCGAAACTCCTTTTAAAGAATTTATAAATGCTTTTCCGGAGGTAGAACAGGTGCCTAATCTTGTTTTTAAAAAACAGGGCCAGGTAAGAGTAAATACACAGGCGCCCATGTACGATCTCAAAAATTTTGAGAACAGTATGCCATACCGCTTTGATAATGTGGAAACCTTATCGAACAAAGTATTATATATAGAAACATCGAGAGGCTGCCCTTACAAATGTGAGTTTTGCCTGGCAAGCCTGGATAATAAAGTGCGCTATTTGCCAAACGCAAGCATAAAGGCAACCTTATTATTTATGATGCAACACGGCAGGGTTGTAAAATTCTTAGATCGCACCTTTAATATTAAGCGCGATTTTACAATAGATATTTTTAAATTTATTTTAGAGCATCATCGTCCGCAAAACGTTTTTCAGTTCGAGATAACAGCAGATATTTTACATCCGGATATTATTAATTTTATTCATGAGCGTGTGCCAAAAGGTTTGTTTCGTTTTGAAATAGGGATACAGACCGTTAATCAAAAAGCCAATTTACAGGTTAGCCGCAAACAAAGCTTCGAAAAAACAAAAAGCATTATTAAGCAACTGGATTATAAGATAGAGATGCACCTTGATCTTATTGTTGGCTTAGCCTTAGATGAATGGGATGATATTAAATACAGTATAGAGGAAGTGTTTAAACTATTTGCGCCCGAAATGCAGCTTGGCTTTTTAAAATTCCTGAAAGGCACGCCCGTTAGAAATAAATATAAAGAGCATGGTTTTGTATTTGATCCAATGCCACCATACCAGATCATTGAAAGCAATTATTTAAGCAAAGAACAACTTGCTGATATCGTAAAACTAGAACATGCATTAGAAATATACTGGAACGGCAAAAAAGCAGTAAACACTTTAAAATATGTAGCTACACATTACAGCATCTTTGATTTTTTACTGGGCCTGGGCAAGTATTTTGGTACGCAACGCGATTACCATAAATATTCTTTAACCGATGTGTTTGATATTATTACACAATTTGTAGATAAAGAATATTGCAGCGATCCTGTAATAAAACAATTAATTGCGGTAGATTATTATTTACATTTTAAAGTAAAGCCAAAGGAGTTGTTTATGCAAGACCTGGCGCATACCGAAAAATTTAAAGTAATAGAACAGCGCAAACTAAACCACCACAAATACCGCTATGTGATCTTGCCTTTAAATTTTAATTACAAAACATTCTCTACCGAACATAAAATCAAAACAGAAGAGCACAATCTTGTAATACAATATAATGGTACCAGTAAAGCAGAGGTTGTTTGATTTTTAGATCTTTCAAAAGCAAAAGCCACAGATTTCGTTAATTACGCATACTTTTTATTAGAAAATAGCAGTGAAACCTGTGGCGTTTTTTTGGTTAATTTACCTTTACACTATCCGTTACGGAATGATTATTCCAATTGGTGCACGAACCATGGCTGTGATGATGATCGTTCTGCCAACTATTGCAATGCCCATACATGCCATGGTGGCCGCAATGGCGCGGACCCACAAATGCCACTAAACTTCCTACAGTTAAAGCCATGCTGGCAATAAATATCGTAATTCTTGTTCCTCTTTTCATATTAAAATTTTTAATAATTAAACATTAGTTGTTTTATCGTCTTTGGCCGGCTCGGTTTCGTCATCGCAATTATGCGAATCCCATTTAGAGTTCCAGCCACAACGGTTGCCATATTTTTGAATAAACGCTTTACGCTCTTCTTCGCTCATGTTCTGGTATTTGTGAGCATAAGCATAACGCCAGTGATGACGATGCCTGCGACCGCCCATTAAACGAAAGATCGCTTTTATTAATAAGAAAAATATGAGCACTTTAATAATTATAAAAGGCATCATAAATAAAACCACACCGGCTAATATCCCGGCAAGGATCGTTTTTAAAACTTGTGTTATCATTTTTTGTTTTTTTAAGTTTATAAATCAGTCTTTCAAGCGCGCGTTTGAAAAGGCCGTTTTATAAAGAAGACGAACAGGAATCCGTTTTACTTTAAAAACAAAAAAAGAATAGTCTAAATAAAAGTTAAAGTAAAGAAGAGCTAATTTGCAATGATCAACTTGCCCGAGGATAATATCTTTTTTGCGGATGTAAGCTGGTAAAAATAAATTCCCGGAGGGTTATTACTTAGGTCAACTTCGGTTTTACCCGAAAGATCGGACCGCGAATAAATCTCAACACCCTGTAGGTTATATACGCTAAGCGTTCCGGTACCATCAAAAATAATTTTGCCCGATGATGGGTTGGGCGCAAAAGTTGCTTTTTGTTCAAGCCGACAATCAGCCGAAACTAAGGAAGAAAAATTATACGTTCCATCGCGGTTGTTTTCCCTGATGCGGTAATAAGAGATCTTATCTGCCAAAGAAAGGTCTGCGTAGCTATAATTTAAACCTTTTTCAGATCCAGTATAAGCGTCAATTGTTGCCAGGGCTTCAAAATCGGTTCCGTTGCTTGTTTTTTCAACGGTGTAACTTAAAATATTAGCCGGGCTCTCGCTGTTCCACTTTAATGTAACCCCGTTGTTATTGCAAACCGCAGAAAGATCTGTAATTTTTATTGGAAGCGTAAGATCATAATAAACGGTTATCTGTACATAATCTACTTCGGCAGATAAAAACAAAGCAGCCAGGCCCGCATTTAATTGAGCTGAATAAGCGATACCAAAATTAGAGGCGTTTATGTCGGCAGCCGTCCAGCTTGTTCCCCAGGTATCTGTTGGCCCGCCATAGGAAGTAACTGCATCTGAGGATGCCCAGGCGGCGCCCGACGCGTGCTCTGATCCGGCCAGCACGCCGTTTTTTAGTATCCGTACAGAGTTATCGGTTACCGAACTACCAATTAAAAGGCCCTGTGCACGCTTTTCAATATCAACCTTTATTCCGCAAATAATAGCATAAGCAGGAAGAGAAAATCCAAAGCCGCTTTCCATATTCCAGTTAGCGTTTGATGAAGATAAAATACCAAGAGCTGTGCCGGCAGAGGCCCGCACATTATCTGATACCGCAGTGTAAGAGGGTGTAAGCCAGGCAACCGTGCCAATGCTTGTATTGTTTGAAAAGATAGTTGAACTTTTTGCTCCGCTTGAAATACATTGCGAGCAAAGCCTGTTGTAAGTTAAAAGACCGGCCGCAATAAGTATATAAACAAACAAAGGTTTCATGTGCAGTGTATTGAAAATTAGCAATTACAATAGCTACACAAAGTTAAAACCGTTAAAAATCAATGGCCAGAGCTAAAACAGCTTTTTCTTACATATGTAATATAGAAGATAGTACAGTAAAACCGGGGCAAACACCGCCTTCACTGTTTTTGGGTAGAGTTGTTGATTTACGTGTGGTCGATCGTTTTATTATTACCGCGGGTGTACTTTTTGTAATGCAAACAAATACAATTCTTACTAAAATTGAACAAAAAGAAATTAATTCTTACATCTTTCTCTCCATTCAGTTTTAATTTTTTCGCGTTCTTCCTCGCTCATATTCAGCATTTTTTCTTTCCACGGCGGCATACTTTTATAACCGCGCCCGCCATAACCACCACGGCCTCTAAAACCCCCAAATAAAATGCGGCACAAAACAAATAAACCAATAGCCTGTATATAGGTTAAGGTGCCCACCGAAGTTATTACAGCAGGTAAAATGTTATTCCACAAAAGCATAACAACAAAGCCGGCCATCAAAACAAATGCAATGGCTACTAACGGAAAAAAAATAAATTTTCGTTTGTGTTTACAAGAAGAATTCATAGTATTAAAAGTTTAAAAAATCGTTATATAAATTGTTTAATCGGTCGCGCAAAAATTTTATAGCATAGCCTTTACGCGAAATGATTGTTTTAATGTTTTCGCCGGCCTCATCGGCTATTTGCTGCAAGCTTTTATGTTCTAATTCGCTCTTAATAAACACATCGCGTTGTTTTTTTGGCAAGTCTTCCAGCGCGTTCATTAACTCTTCCCAAAACATTTTTTTTAAAAAAGCGTCTTCAGGGGTTTGTGTATCTGAAAGTAAAACGTTTTTAAAATTAATTTCGCCGTTTTCGTTTTCATAAGAAAAATCTTCCAAACGTTCCGTTCTCTTTTTCCTGAAGCGATCGGTGATCTTATTTTTGGCAACCCGGTACAGCCAGCCGCTCACACTATCAATAGCATCCAGCTCATCCAAATTACTGTACTGGTACCAAACGTCTTGTAAAATATCTTCTGCATCTTCATCTGTTGGCACTTTGCCCCGAATAAAACCCAACAGCTGCTTACCATACAGACCAACAGCATGAATTATGTTTTGGTTCTTTTCCGTCATTATGATCTCAAAAGCATCCTGCATATTATGGCAGACGAATGAGATATAAAATTACTTTAAACGGAAAATCTGATAAAGTGGAATTACGCCACCCGACTATTTTTATCGGTAAAGGAGGGCTTTTTGGGTGTAAAAAAAGAAATTAAATTCCCAGCTCTTTGGCGTGAGATGATGATTTTTGGGGATTCCAGTTGTCTTTATAAGAGCGTTTAAAGAAAAACTCCTGCACATAGGCCACGCTACGCACCAGGCGCAGGTAATAGCCAAAATAGATCACCATACAGGGTAAATAAGGAATAAAATAGCTAACCGGCGCATTTTTCCTGTTTCTGAACAAAGAAAAAATAAGGAATTTTAAAAAATTATTGCAGGTGTAAAGCAGAATGTTGAACGGAAAAATAAACCACAATAACGAGGTATAATTAAACAACATATCAACCAAATAAACCCACCATTTTATATTTAACAACAGGTTATAAGTAATGTTTTCGGCACTTGAAATAAAGTTGGAGAAACTGAATGTAGCGTTGGGATAGAAAACGTCGCGGTGTTTTCTTACCCTGAAACGGATAATGGACTTATCCCAACGCAGGCGTTGTTTTACTAATTTTTTAAATGAATTGGGAACACTGGTTTGGCAAATGGCTTCGGGCTCAAAAACAATTCTGTAGCCCAGCTTTCTTAGTTTAACCGTAATATCGCCATCCAGGCCCGGGCCAATATCCCAACCGCCCACGCGATCCAATGCTTCGCGTGTAAAAGCACCAAAGGCGCCAGAAACAACACGGTAAATACCTAACGCGCTTGAGGTAATACGCCCAACCGATATAGTATCTGAATATTCTATGGCCTGTAATGTGGTGCAAAGATTTTCGCGGTAATTTCTAACTAAAATATTTCCGCCAACGGCTCCCACATTGTCGTCTAAATAAAAAGGAATAATTATTTTTTCGAGCGCATCGTTATCGTAACTGCAATCGGCATCGAGGTGAACAATAATGCTGCCTTTAGAATAACGGTATCCTAAATTTGCCGCAGATGCTTTTCCACCACGCACATCATTCCTTAAAAACAGATCGATAAAGCCATTCTTCTGTAAACTTTTACAGATCCTTTCCGTATCATCATCAGAGCCATCGTCAATAACAATGAATTCGAAATTTTTATAGGTTTGTTCTTTAAGCGAGTTGGCTAATTTGTAAATGTGTTGACCTTCGTTTTTGCCGGGCACAATAACCGAAACCAAAGGCCTTTCAATAAATAACCTCCGGCGGGCATTCTCATATAATTTTTTGCGAACGGGTTCTCTTATTTTCCAAACAACCACAACCGCCAGTTCAAAAACGAAAAAACGCGCAAATTCAAAATATACAAAGAACCAAAAGATGCGCAATAATTTAAGCGGACCAACAGTGGTAATGTAATTTATAAATTCGTCAAAGGCGTCTATCATCCCTGCTCAACTATTTCTTTAATAAGGCTGTGTAATTGTTTATCAAATGATTGCTCTTTACTTAGCTCAACGGTTTGCGTTAATACGTTAAGGCCAAAACGATCAAAATTATTGTATACAAGGTCTTCGAGTTTATTAACGATCTTCATTACCATTAATTCTGCGCTCGCCAAAGGTGTATCGTTAACACATACGCTTAATACCGATGGGTTGTTAATGCAAATAAAATCGGCCGGCGTAATATTATCCCGAACAATATTTACAAATTCAGATAGTAACTCGCGCTCTTTCGATTTGCCGATCTTACGGTACAGATCAAAAATATTTTCGATATAGATGATCACCACGTTTGCGTTTAAAGAAGGATTGTTTTTTATGCGCTCCTGTTCGTAATGCATCATGGTGGCAAATGTTTTTAAATTAACAGTACCAAACACCTCATCGCTCAACGCAAAGTCTGACGCAGAGATGCCACCAACGGCAGCAGTTCTTCCTTTTTTGGTTAATTTAAAAACGTTTATATTCTTTGAAACCAAAAACTGAACATCGGTATCTGTTTTGCAAAGTGTACATTTTGCTTTTACCAGGTAATCCTGGAAAACCTCGTTACAGTTTTGACAATGATTGATAATAGAAGGTTTATCATAATCCACGCCGATATGCCTTAAATTTTTTGTGCATTTTGGGCAATTCAAAACGGTATCTACATTGTTTTTAAAATCGCTGATGGCGCCAATATAACCACATGGAAAATGGTGAACAAGATCTTCAGAACGCATGTTGGCAGAATCGCAGTTTGGACAGATCTCGCGATAAGATAAGTGGCCGCTTTTACAATTACTGCATAAATAAATGCGGTCATAAAAATCGGGCCAGATAAGGTTTTCTTTTTCGGCCCAGTCTAACAACTCCAATACTTTTGCTTCTTCAAAAGTTTCAAAGTTTACAGATACGGTTGGAAAACAATAGCCAATAGATGAATTGATATCCGGATAGGGAGTGAACGTATTTGTTTCGCGCGTGAACATAAAATTCAACACTTTTTTAAACAACTGCACTTCAAACGAATTAGAACTTGAACTTTCGAGCTGGGCGGTTTTAATACTTATCTGGTTAATATCGTTAATGGTTTCAGGAATCTGGTCAAAAGAAATAATGATACCATCAGCCAGTTCCTTCAATAACGGATCGTCGGTTGCCTTGTTATTAATTAAAAAGATTGGCTTTAAATAAAACTCAATGTTAGAGTGGCCCCTGAATTTTTTAATGATGATCCTTGCAAATTCTACATCGCGGGCATCCAGGATCACCGCATCGTATTTATTAAGGGCATCAATTTTTAACGTGCTAAAGCTTTCTAAATAATAAAATGTTTTATTAGAAAAATTTAATACGTTATCGTGAAACTCAAATTTGTTTTTTACTAATGTTTCCATCGTTGTCTAATTCAATTTTAATTTAGAGATGTCAACTCCCATTTTGTAAAAGGTCTTCCATTTTTTTATTTCCAAAGAATCTACCGGGTAAATATCGCCGGCAATGCTGCGCGTTGTTGGCTCGTATTTTTTCTGGAATTCTTCGGGCAAAGTATAAGTAGCAATATAAAAGCGTTTTAAAATACCGGTGCTCTTTGTTCCGTCCGGAAATTCTATAGAAAAGAGATCGCCTTCTTTAAAATAGCGAAGGTCTTCCTGTTCAAAATAGGCTTTAATATATGCAGGTTGCGCTTCATGTATAGCCATTATCTCTTCGCTTTTTAAAGCGGTTTCATAACCATGTATATAAATACGTGTGGCAATACCATTCATTGGCGATCTGAAATATTTTGCCTGGGTTAAAAGCTCTTCGCTAAAATCCAGCTTTTGAACACCCTGTTTATCGCCCACAGCACCACCGCTACCGCCTTTGCTACGAATGCTTACACCTTTTACCCTTTTTTGTTTTTTCGAAGGCCCAAGGCTTTTCATTAAACTGTTTAACTCCCTGTTCTCTTTTTCTAATTTTTTATTCTCGGTATGCAGGGTTACCATTTCGTTTTGAATATATTCTAAACGGGTTTTTGGCAAAACATCTAAAATAACTTCGTTAGAAAGGCGCTTAATTTCTTTTTTATATCCTGAAATTAAATTTTCATTTTCTGAAATATCAATATTATTAAGCGCAATTTTTTTCTTAAGCGCATAAATTTCTTTTACCCACCAATCATCGCGCGAGGCATGCTCAATTGAGCCTATATTAACAGATTGTGCATAGGCAGAGGTGCCGCTGATGTCATCGTCCCTGTCAAGCGCATATGAAAAAAGAGTATCGTTCTGGTTCACGCGGTCTCCTTCTTCAACATAAAATTCAATTATCCTGGCATCGTCGGTAAGCCGTATGCGGGTGCTTTCAATTATTACGTGGCCATATGCATGAATAAAACAATATTTGGTTACCAGGTAATAAATAACAAAGAGCATAAAAAAACCAAGCAGGCTTAAATAAAGTATCCTGTCCCAGTTACGTTGTTTTTTTATTTTTTGCTCGTTAACAACTCTTATTAAAGCTTTATTTCTTTGAAAGTTTACACTTTTCATTTTTATTTTTCCTTGTCCTCCTTCACATTAATGCTTTTATTATCAAATTTTATAAGATCGTCCAGATCATGATACGCTGTTTTTTCAAAACCAATTTTTTTAAATAACTGGTCCATATCGGTTCTGTTCTCAAAATCTTTTGTGCGAAGCGCCAGTACGCATTTGTTTTTTAGGATGGCTTTTTCTTCGGCGGTTTTTTTAATTATAAAATCAGCGTCAACATTTTCATAAGCCATTAAATAAATGTTGGCACAGGCCTTATTTAATTCTTCCAGCACGCTTTCGGGATAGCTTAGAGGAATAGAAACGGATAACTCCAGTTTATTATCATCAGCAAATTTTTTGGCCTGTTTGAGAACTGTGATATAATTTTCAAAGAATTTTTCTTTATTTTCTTTAAAGCCCGGTAAGGTGTGGGGCTCAAGGTCAAGGTGAATGCCTTTAACAAACGAAAGTTTTACATTGTTCTTTAAAGAATCTAAATAACCAACAAGGCCGGTGGCTAATAATTTATTACTTCCTATCATTAAATGAATGTTGGATGTATAATTCTTAGAAATAAAATCTGAAACCTGTTGAAGGTAAGTTTTTGTTGTGTTGTACGAGATCAGGATAGGATTGAACTCGTTTACCTTGCAGTATTCGTTGATCACTGTTTCTGAATGGTTTTTAAAGGCATCGCTCCAAACATATACGGCTTTAAATGGCGGGTTTGAAGAAGCAATGTTGAGGTTGCTTAAATTTAAAGGTTTGGTATATTCAGAAGTGTTGATGGAAGGGAATTTTGTTTTTAAACTTAGCAGTATCTTATACATATCCTGTTTAAGATCCAGCAATTCAATAGCGTTGCTCCAGTAATCATCCAAAATAAACAAAGCTGTGTTTGGATTGAACTCAAGATCGTTGAGGTCGTGTTTTACCCGCTCGGTACGCAATAACTCTAAAAACACCAGGCGTTTATGATAAAGATTTTTAAACTGTTTTAATTTATATTGGTACTCATAATAATAATTAAGCAGGTTGGCCTGTATATCCTCGGTAACAAGAACCTCTTTTTGCGAGGCCAGCTGACTCTGAACCATAAAATATTCTCTCTTTTCTTTTTGATTAAAAGTAAGCGGCATTGCAAAATTCAACCCTAACGACATAAACGCCCGGTTAGGTTGATTAGGATTGTAAACATCATAGTAACTATACCTGGCGTATGTAGAAAGGCTTACATCATTTATAAATGCCGACTTTAATTTTGCAATTTCTTTATTGGATGAGATGACAGAAGTATCTGTTGTAGTTAAGTTAGCACTTTGAAATAATTTAGCAAGATCAATATCCAGGATGGGAAGGTCAAAACCGAAGTTGGTTTTATTTTTTAATTCTACTTCGTTATAATTCCTGTATAAATTATACTGCGCATTTATATCGGTAGTGTTTTGAATGGCCTTTAGATAATCGTCTTTTGTAATGTGTTTTATTGACCATAGTTTTTCAACGGTTGTGGTTTGCTCTTCATTCAGTTTTTTTCTTGAATCAAGTATCTCTATTTTTTTTTCGTTAAAGTGGCGAATGATCTGCTCGGTACTTTTTGCCTGGAAAACACTGAGGTTGGCGCTGAATTGTTTTTTCTCGAGCGCATCAAATTCGAGTTTAAGTATTTTATTTTTTGTTTTGCTCTCGTAAAGGCCGCTCTTTAAAAAATCCCACTCAATACCCGTAACGGCGCGGCGTTTAAACACCACTATCTCTTGCGGGTCGGCAACCGGCGAGTTAAAATTTTCCTGGTAGTTTATAGTATATTTAAGTCCTGCATCTTTTCTGTTTATGGTTTGCAAAAGCTGGTTAGAGCGTAGTAACAATTCTTTTTGCTGTTGGTTGGTAGCGGCGCCGTTTATTTTAAACGGTTCAGAGTTTAAGGTAAGAGTAGAATCAACAATATATTTATCAAAGGTTTTAGCATTAGAAGATTCCCATAATAAATTCAAGGATCTTATATAGCCAGATACAAGCTCATCTTTATTGCTCTCTTGTGCGGGCACAGAAAGTACACCGCTTAAAAAAAGCAAAAAACAATAAGTGGTTCTAAGAAGAACCATTTTCATCGAAAGCATATAAATTTTAAAACAGGCATTAAAGATAGTCTTTTTTTCTAATTACCTATTAATCAAAAAATTATATTCCTGTTAAAATTAAAGAGTTTTAGGCTTAAAATCTGTTCGTCGAAACTCAAAGGGTTTCAAAACACGTTATTAAAGTCGATTCCTGTTAGTAATGCAATATAAATCATACGGGTATGCTCAAAAAAATTAATTTTACGAAAAAATAGAAAATGGCCAACATATTTGAATTTAACGGATACAAACCTGTTATTGATAGCAGTTCTTTTATACACCCAAATGCAACAGTTACCGGAAATGTAATAATTGGTAAAGATGTTTATGTTGGTCCTGGCGCGGCAATACGGGGAGATTGGGGACAGATCATTATTGAGGATGGCTGTAACGTGCAGGAGAATTGTACCATTCACATGTTTCCGGGCACTACGGTTTTATTAAAAGAAAGCGCCCACATTGGTCATGGTGCAATTATACACGGCGCAACTATTGGTAAAAATGCTTTAATAGGAATGAACTCGGTAATTATGGATAACGTTGTAATAGGCGATGAATGCATTGTTGGTGCATTATCAATGGTTACTGCGGATACGGTTATTGAAAAAAGAAAAGTAGTGGTTGGCAATCCGGCAAAGCCTATTAAAGATGTGAGCGATGAGATGATTGCCTGGAAGACAAAAGGCACAAAGTTATATCAGCAATTACCTTCAGAGTGCCATTCAACATTAAAGGCCTGCGAGCCGCTTCGCAGAATGCCAGCCTTCAGGCCACAGCAACAGGACGAATACAAAACCTGGGGCGAAGTAAAAAAGAAAAAATAGTTAGCCGGTAAATTCATAATTAATTCAGACTTCAATTAAACAAAATCTTAGTCGGTAGTTTTTTCACTCATTTTTTTTGGCAACTAAATCTGTAGATTTTTTTGTTCCGAATTCAATATTTTTATGTTAATTTAAAGTCCTTAAATTGTTAAACTATGGCTAAAGGCAAATCGATATTAAATACAAGATCTAAAGATTTTTTATACGAATATTTAAATACAGCGTCTCCAACAGGCTTTGAAAGTTCGGGTCAAAAGGTATGGTTAAATTATATTAAGCCATACATTGATGACTATTTTGTAGATACATATGGCACAGTTGTGGGCGTTATTAATCCAAAAGCGCAATACAAAGTTGTTATAGAAGCGCATGCAGATGAAATAAGCTGGTTTGTGCATTATATAACCAAAGACGGTTTTATTTATCTGCGCCGCAATGGTGGCAGCGATCACCAGATAGCACCTTCCAAACGCGTAAATATTCATACAGAAAAAGGAATTGTAAAAGCTGTATTTGGCTGGCCGGCCATTCATGTGCGCGATGCGGCAAAAGAAGAAACACCAACACTAAAAAATATTTTTTTAGATCTGGGTTGTAAATCTGATAAAGAGGTTGAAGCACTTGGCGTGCATGTAGGTTGCGTAATTACCTATGAAGATGAGTTAATGGAATTGAATGACCGCTATTATGTTGGCCGCGCGCTTGATAATAGAATAGGGGGCTTTATGATTGCGGAAGTGGCCAGAATGCTAAAAGAGAACAAAGATAAATTACCATTTGGTTTATATATTGTAAATGCCGTGCAGGAAGAAGTTGGTTTAAATGGTGCAACTATGATAGCCAGGAAAATAAAACCGGATGTTGCCATTGTTACAGACGTTTGCCACGATACACAAACACCCATGATGAGTAAGATCGCCAGCGGAGACCTTTCTTGCGGCGGCGGGCCGGTATTAAGTTATGCGCCGGCAGTACAAAACAATTTATTAAAATTAATTATCGACACTGCAAAGAAAAACAAAATATCATTTCAACGCCAGGCCGCTTCGCGCGCAACCGGTACAGATACCGATGCTTTTGCCTATGCAACAGATGGTATCGCTTCGGCCCTTATTTCTTTACCATTACGCTACATGCATACAACCGTAGAAAGTGTGCACAAGCAGGATGTGGAAGAAGTGATCAAATTAATTTATCACAGCGTAAAGGCAATTAAAAATAATCAGGATTTTCGTTACATAAAATAGAAAAAGAGATAAGACCCGTGATTAAAGACTTGTCTTTAATCATGAATCATTCATCTTTAATTATAATACAGAATGGCTATACTTGGCTCAATTATAAAACAGGCAATTACAATACGGGGAAGAATTCCTGCGCGAAAAAATGTTTATAAACAGCAGCTTAAACAATTAAATAAACTTGTAAGCAAAGCGCAGTTCACCTCTTTTGGCAACCAGTACGATTTTAGCGAGATCTTATTAAGTGAAGATCCTATCGCCGCTTTTAAAAATAAAGTTCCTATTCACGACTACCAGTCTATTTTCGATGCGTGGTGGTACAGGGCCCTGCAGGGGGAGAAAGACGTATGCTGGCCCGGAAAAATAAATTATTTTGCATTGAGCTCGGGCACATCCGAATCGGCAAGCAAACATATTCCTGTAACAAAGGATATGATAAAAACCATTCATAAAGGCACACTAAAACAAATACTTTCTACCAAACATTTTGATTTTGATCAGGCACAATATGAAACCGAAGTTTTATTTGTTGGCGGAAGCACGAATTTGAATTACAACGGCACTTATTTTAGCGGCGATCTTAGTGGAATAACCACAGGCACACAACCCCGCTGGTTCCAGAATTTTACACTGCCTGGTCCGGAGATAAGATCGCAAACCAATTGGGAAAAAAAACTGGAAGACCTTGTTGTGAATGCAAAAAAATGGGATGTTGGTTTTATTTGTGGTGTACCGGCCTGGATCCAGATCTTGTTTGAAAGGATCATTAAACATTACAAAGTAAAGACCATACATGACGTTTGGCCTAACCTTGCCGTATACGTACACGGTGGCGTTTCGGTTCAGCCATACAAAAACAGTATTAACGCTCTTTGTGCAAAAGAACTTATCTTTTTAGACACCTATATGGCATCTGAAGGCTTTATTGCCTACCAGGAGAGGCCTAACGAGCAGCAGGCTATGAAATTAATGATGGATAACTCTATGTTCTTTGAGTTCATTCCGTTTAATGAAGAAAACTTTGACAACGATGGTAACTTTAAACCCAACGCCAAAGCATTGGATATTACCGAAGTAAAATTAAACCAGGAATACGCTTTAGTAATAACTAATTGCGCCGGCGCCTGGCGCTATTTGATTGGCGATACGATTAAGTTTACCGATTTAAAGCGCTGCGAAATCATAATTACCGGAAGAACAAAACACTTTTTAAGTTTGTGTGGCGAGCATTTAAGTGTAGATAATATGAACCAGGCCGTAAAGCTAACCGCAAAAGATCTTGGGCTTAATATTAATGAATACTCTGTTGTAGGCAAACCCAATAAAGGGATGTTTGCACATCACTGGTATATTGGTACCGATAAAGAAACCGATGCTGCTGTTTTGCGCGAAAAACTGGATGGATATTTAAAACAGCTAAATGATGATTATGCCGTTGAACGTAACCATGCGCTAAACGACGTTATTGTAACATTATTGCCCAACCAGGCCTTTATTGATTTTTTAGCAAGCAAAAATAAACTCGGCGGGCAAAGCAAATTTCCACGTGTTTTAAAGGGTAAACAATTAAACGAGTGGATTGCTTTTTTAGAAAAAACAAATAATAAAAATTGATCCTAAGTTTAATATATCAAACATTTATAATTGTTTTACTCCTTACCTTTTCTTTTGGTCCGGCTTTTTTTGCTTTAATAAATACCGGTATCCGCCATGGTTATAAATCGGGCTCTCTTTTAGCAATTGGCGTTGTACTAAGCGATTTTATAGTTTGCAACCTTATTATTGTTTTGGTACATTACGGAGCAACCAACTTTATACAGGATGAGAAAAGCCAGCGCTTTATGGGCATACTTGCCGGCATTATCCTGATAGTGTTTGGCGCCCTGCATTTCAGAGAGCCGGTAGATAAAAGCAAAGACACTACTATCGAGATCAAAGTTCCATCGGCAAAAGCAATGATCTTTAAAGGCTTTTTTCTTAACAGTTTAAACCCTGCCGTTTGGCTCTTATGGCTCGGCAACGTTACGGCAGTGAGTAAAACGTTATACTATGATATCATTTACATGATCATTTATTTTAGTATTACGCTTGGCCTTGTATTGTTGGTAGAGCTCGGAAAGGTTTCTGCAGCCAATAAACTAAAACAGGTGTTAACACAAAAAACAATGAGGGCGGTAAATGTAATAACCGGCACCTTACTCGTTATTTTTGGTGTGGTACTTATTTATAATCACTTTTTTGATCACGCATGACAGAGGAAGAACTGGAAAAATTTAAAGAAAAAATTGTTGAGACCACTGTGTTTCCAAGTGTATACATGTTTAAATTCATTGTACCAAGCGAACACCGCACCATCGCTTTAGTTGAAAATTTATTTGATCCCGAAACAGATATTCACACCAAAGAAAGTGGTAACGGAAAATACATCAGTATTACCGGTATGCAGGTGGTTGTTAGTGTTGATGAGATCATGGAGATCTATAAAAAAGCTGCTAAAATTAAAGGAATTATGTTTTTATAATTGCCGCTATGCAAACACAATTAAGATCGGCAAGCCTTACTGTTACTATCAATTCAATAGGCGCTGAGGTTTGCAGTGTTAAAAACAACAGCGCGCTCGAATTTATCTGGCAGGCAAAAAAAGAGGTTTGGGCACGGCATGCACCGGTACTTTTTCCAATAGTTGGCAAACTGAAAAACAATTTTTTTATTTACAACCAACAACAGTATGAACTACCGCAGCATGGCTTTGCAAGAGATCTTGAGTTTGAGCTGATCGATAAAAACGATAATAGCTGCACATTTCAACTGAGCTCAAATGAAACAACAAAAAAGACCTTTCCTTTTGAGTTTATCTTTCAGATCAGGTACGGGCTCGAAGAAAATAAGTTAACCACACAATACACAATTTTCAACCCCTCTTCACTGTTGGGATATTATAGTGTTGGTGCACATCCCGGGTTTAATTGCCCGTTGCTGCCCGGCGAAAAATTTGAAGACTATTACCTTGAATTTGACACCAATCATTTACAGCAAACGCAATTAAATAACGGTTTGCGGGTTAACGCAAAAAGCACATTGGAGCTGAAAGACAATAAACTTCAACTTACAAAAAACCTTTTCGATAACGACGCCCTTGTGTTTGAGAACAGCCAGGTAAATACGATCAGCCTCTGTTCATCTACGTCAAAGCATAAGATAACTCTTCAGTGTAAAAACTGGCCGTATTTTGGTGTTTGGGCTAAGAAAGGAACCGATGAGTTTGTGTGTTTGGAGCCATGGTATGGTATTGCCGACAGCGAAAACTCCAGCCAGGAATTGCTAAAAAAGGATGGAATTATTCAACTGCCTCCGGTAAGTGAGTTTAAAGGCAGTTTTTCACTTATTTTTAGTTAATTCCGGCGTTTTTACCGGCATTTTCTATGAAAAACAAACAAAAATCCCTATTTTCGCAGTCCAAAATTTTAAAGAATGAATATTACCAAAAAAGATATTGATAGCCTGAATGCAGAGATTGCCATTTCTGTAACACCGGCCGATTACGAAACAAAAGTAACCGACGCTTTAAAAAAAGCACAAAGACAGATCTCTATGCCGGGTTTCAGACCAGGAAAAGTACCGGTTGGTTTAGTAAAAAAACAATACGGCACGCAGATCTTAGTTGATGAGTTGAATAAACTTTTGGATTCTACCATTTATAATTATATCCAGGAAAACAATATTGAGATCTTAGGCAACCCATTGCCAAAAGAACAAGCAGGCGTAGATTTTGAAAATCAAAAAGATTTTGAATTTACTTACCAGTTGGGCCTGGCGCCAAAATTCAATATTGATCTTAACGATAAACAAACGTTTACATACAAAACAGTTAAGATAGATGATGAATTGGTTGAGAAATACGTAAAAGATGTGCGCCGTAATTTTGGTAAACCGTTAAACCCTGAAGTAGCAGGCGAGAAGGATGTGGTATTTGTTGATATCAACGAGTTGGATGAAAACGGAAACATTAAACCGGGTGGTATTTTTAAAAGCACCAGCATTAGCTACGAGCGTTTAAAAAATGAAACTGCAAAATCTAAAATCCTGGGTGTAAAAAAAGAAGATAAAATAACGCTTAATGCAAACGAATTGTACGATACCGCTTTGGATAAAAGTGTTTCGTTAGGCATCGATAAAGAAGCGGCCGAAAATTTTGGCAGCAACCTACAATTAACAGTAAAGAACATTGCGCGTTTAGAAGATGCTGATCTTAACCAGGAGTTATTTGATAAAGTTTATGGTCCGGGTAAAATAGCAAACGAAGAAGAGTTCAGAAACAAGATCCGCGAAGAACTTGGTTTAATGTTTAACGCCGATGCTGATAAATTTTTAAGAACGGAAGTAGAAAATAATCTGGTAGAAAAAGTAAATATTCAATTGCCCGATACTTTCTTAAAACGTTGGTTAATGATGGCAAACGAAAAACCAATTACACAGGAAGAGTTGGAAAAAGATTATCCTAATTATTCTAAATCGATGAAATGGAAATTGATCGAGAACAAGATCATTAAGGATAACGAAATTAAAGTAGATGCTAACGAAGCCAAAGACGAAGCCAAAGCCTTTATTAAGAGCGAATACGCGCGTTACGGACAAGTACCAACAGAAGAAGATCTGGAAAAGATCTCAAGGGATATTTTAAGTAAAGAAAAAGAAGCGCAACGCATTTTCGAAAATCTTTACAGCAAAAAAGTATTGGATCTAATTAAAGAAAAATGCACGCTTCAAACAAAAGAAGTAAGCTACGAAGATTTCTTTAAAGCGTAAGAGCAAAAATCATAATAACAAAAAGCCGTTCAAAACATGAACGGCTTTTTTTATGTCAAATAATAGAATACACTAACGCGCGTTAAACAACCAGCCGCTCGGGTCCATTGTTTTTTGGCCTTTCCAGATCTGCAGGTTCATAGAAGTTTTACCCTCCTCTTCGTCGGAGGCCACCGTACCAATAACTTGTTTTACGGTTACTTTTTGCCCGGTTTTTACAGTTACATCCGTAATGTTACTATACACACTTAAATATTCGCCATGACGAATGATCACTAATTTTCCGCCTGTTGGCGATACGGCAATGCCCGTTACTTCTCCATCAAAAACAGCCCTGGCTTGTGTACCTTTGGTGGCGCAGATCTCAACACCGTTGTTAAACATCATAAAGCCTTTAATAGCAGGATGTTCGTGCTCGCCATAGGTTTCGCAAATAACTCCTTTACCAACAGGCCATGGCAATTTGCCCCGGTTATTCGAAAAATCGGTACTAAGGGCCTCGCTTTCTTCGGTTAAGGCAGGCATAAATAAATTTTCCTTTTTTTCTGTATTTGGTTTTACGTCGGCAACGATTTTCTCTTTAGGAATTTTAGGGTTCTTTGTTTCTTTGGTGGCTTTTGTTTTATTCTCTTTTTCTTCTTTTGCTTTTTTAGCTGCAAGCGCGGCCTCTTCGGCTTTTCTTGCTTCTTCTAGTTTACGTTTTATCTCGGCTTCAATTAACCGTTTAATGGCTAGCTGCAATTCAACTGCATCTTGTTTCTTTTTATCAAGCTCTACCTTTAATTCTTTTTCTTTTTTCTGAAGCTCAGTTAAAACCTGCTCTTGTTCTTGTTTCTCACTGCTGAGGTTCTCTTTCTCTACTTCTTCATTTCCAAGCAACACATTTTTTTCGTGGCGCTGGTCTTTAAGCTCTTTAAGTTTTGCAATGAGGTTGGTTTGTGTGGCGATAATTTCTGCGGCCTGTTTTTTTCTGAATTCAGAATACTGCTGCATGTATTTTAAGCGCGCATAGGCCTGGTTAAAATTCTCAGAGGCAAACACAAACATTATTTTGCTGTAGGCATCCTGGTTGCGCTGCGCAAAAACGATCATGCGGGCGTATTCGCCTTTTAGTTTTTCTAAATTGGCTTTAAGTTGTTCGGCCTGTTTTTCGTTCTGTTTAATTTCGCGGTTAAGGGCCTGAATTTCGGCATTAATGGTATTGATAAGGTCTTGACGCTTTTCAAGCTTCATATTAATATTTACCAGCGCACCAATTGAAGATTTTTTGTTTGCTTTTGTCTCGCTAAGCATCGAGTTAATTTCATTGATCTCGTCGTTGATCTTTTTCTTTTTGTTTTCGAGATCTTTTTTGGTGTTTTTAGAACCGGTTTGAGAATGATAACCGGGAATTAATACAAAAGAAAATAAGATCGCAATTAAAACTGCGAGTTTATTTTTTTTGTATTTGAATTGGGTCATAGTTTTTTGGTATGTTGAGGCTTAAGTTTTGCGGCGTATTTTTCTCTATGCGAACATACTCAATTTTTACAGTTGCTTTTTTCTCTGCCACTATATCAATATCAACATTGTATGGTGCATAAACACTGTCTTTTTGCGTAAAATTGCGGTAATTGGCAGTAAATATGCGGTTAGTGCTCGGATCAATAAATTCGTTTTTAATGATTTTATAGTTATCGGGGTTTAAAGTAAGGGTTTGCAGGGCTTTTTTTAACTCAGAATCGCCCTGTTGTATCCTTCTTAAACGTCTTTTTCTTTCGGTACTAAGTAAATAATGGCAATTGGTGCGATCGGTTACAGGTTTTAACTTAGATTCGTCGTCGTCATAAAATTCGGCGCTGTTTCCAAACATTACGGCCTGCAAAACATCAAAGTCAAGATCGGCCTTTAAAACATCGTTTATGTATTGAAAATCGCCTTTAAAGTATTGTTTCTTGTTAAGGTCTATTCGCATTTTAACAGAGTCTTTTGTGATCAGGATCTTCGCCACAGAAATAGAAAGTTTTTCTATCGTAATTAAAATGGCACTGTCTTTTTTTGCTTTTACCCTTACATCAAAGGCGTTTTCTTCGCCATCAATAGTTGCCTCTACATTTGCTTTTGCGCTTACCCAATTATATTCAAACGCATTTTCTTTTATATGTTTGGTAAGCGTTTTGGCGCTTTTAAAATCCAAACGGCATTTGTTATTTGTTGTATCGGTTACAGCAGTATTTGCCAATTCGGTTTTTTGAATTTTCTTTTTATGTTTACATGCAGTGGCAAATAAACAAAGCAGCACAATTGCTATTGAGAATTGTTTTAAGAACGCAAAAGGGCTAATCATTCAGTTTTTTTGATTTTAGTTTATTTAATAATGCTTCTGAATTTCCGCCGGCTTGTTTCGACAAGTTCCATTGAGTTACCGCTTCATCAATTTTATTTAAACGGTACAGAACATCACCGTAATGTTCCAGTATATCTGCCTTTGGCGGGCCCATTTTAGCAGCCTTAGAAAGCCACTCTTCTGCTTCTTTGTATTTTTTTTGCTGGTATAGTATCCAACCATAAGTATCCATATAATTACGGTTATCGTGCGTTAATTCGTTCGCTTTTCTCGAAAGCTTTTCTGCTTTTTCAAGGCTTTCGTTTCTTAAAGACAGATAATAAGCGTAATTGTTTAAAACGTAAGTATTATCCGAATCAATTTTTAAGGCATCATCAAAAGCTTTATCCGATCTGGCGTAATCTTTAGAATAAAAATAAGCGTCGCCCAAATTGGTATAAAAATCCATCATTAAGGCTTTGTTGTCTGATACAAATTCTAAACCGTCTTTTAAAGATTGAGCCGCTTTTTTATGATTTTTAAGTTGAATGTTTGCAACGCCGTTAAAAAAATAAGGTATGGCCTGGCTCGGAAAAAGCTCCATGGCTTTTGCGCTGTGGTGCTCAAGCGAGTCGTACAGCTTTAATTCACTGTCTGCAAAAAGCAACTGGCTCCAAACCCTGTAATCAATAGTTTCACTTACCGCAGCAAGGTAATATTGTTTGGCAGCCTCCCTGGTTTTAGAATCCAACAGTAAAAAATCGGCATAAACCTCATTTCCTCTTCCATCTTTAGGATGAACCTTAACAAGTATTTCGCACAACTCAAGCCCACGCGAAAAATAATTTGATTCAGGTTGTTTTTCTGCACGCGCCAGGTAATATTTTGCGGCATCTAATTTGTATTCTATCTCAAGATCGGGGTTTAAGAACGCTTTTTTAAGGCAATCAAATGCCTCCACATCTTTGCCCTGGGCACTGTAATAATCGTGTAAGGCAAGATTAATGGAAGGATTGTTTGGATCGATCTGCAATATTTTATCGTACATTGATTTTGCAAGATCAAGTTTATTTTGCTCTATATAAAAATCGGCCAGGTAAGCATAATACCGGGGTTCGGTTTTATTGGAGTTAGAAAGTTTTATAAGCTCATCTTCGCACTCTTTGTACTTTTTCTGGCCTTTTAAAAGTTTTATTTTGTTTAAGGTGATCTGTTCGTTTATGCCATAAGTGCGTTCAAGCTCATCATAAATTTTATAAGCCTTATCATAATCGCCAATAATTGAATATTCAATAGCAAGATCTTCTTTGAACTCTGTTTTGCCCGGAAAATTCTTTACAAGCTGTTCTCTTAATTTAATAGATTGGTTGTATTGCTTCATAGACGCGTAACAATCTATAAGCAACAACTGGTACCATTCGTTTTTTGGATCGCCTTCTGCGCAGGCCTTGGCATTTTGAATGGCCAGCTCGTTTGCCCCCAACGCTTTGTATGTTTTTGCCAATTCGTATTTTAAAGGAATGCTGTTTGGATCTATTTTTTTACAGGCAGTAAAATATCTTAAGGCTTCTGTTAAGTTTTGTTTTCCGGGTTGCATGGCAATACAACCATCTATGAACGATTTTGTGAACTCTATCTCAGTTGCCTTTGTGCTTAGCTTCAAATCATCTGCAAATTCTTTTTTTGCATGATCGGCGCTTGATTCTTTTTTTGTTTTGCAGCCAGAAACACACAATCCGCAAACCGTTAGTATTAAAAAAGAATATTTAAATTGTTTAAACAAATAATTGTGTGTAATCGCTAATGCTTATATCAAGAGCCTTGCCGCTAACCTCAGCGCCAATGCCCACCATACTGTTTGCAATATTGGCACTGTTTATCTTAGCATCTGTTTGAACAATGGAGTTTTGAACAATGCTGCTTTTTATTTTGGAATTGGAACCTATGCTTGCGTGCGGACCAACAATTGAGTCGGTTAGTTCAACATTTTCGCCAATAAAACACGGCTCAATAATTAAGCTGTTATTGTTTTTAATGTTCTTGCCTTTAAGATGTGCTTTTCCTTTATCAAACTCCAATACACGCTGGTTAGTATAAACCGTTGCATTCTTATTTCCGCAATCTAACCACTCAGTGACCTGCCCGGGCATAAATTTTGTGCCCTTTTGTTTCATATTTTCAAGCGCGTTGGTGAGCTGGTATTCGCCTTTTTCGGTAATCTTATTATCCAGCAAATACTGTAATTCACTTTTTAAATAATCGCCATCTTTAAAGTAATAAATGCCAATAATGGCAAGATCGCTTACAAATTGCGTTGGTTTCTCTACAAAATCAGTTATAACGCCCTCTTTATTTAATTTTACCACACCAAACTGGCTTGGGTCTTCAATTTTTTGAACCCAAATAACACCTTCTTTTTCTGTGTCCATTACAAAATCGGCTTTAAACAAGGTATCGGCAAATGCTACAACCGTTTTACCCTTTATGGCGTCTTTTGCACACATAATGGCGTGAGCGGTGCCTAAAGCAACTTCCTGGTAATAGATGCTGCCTTTTGCGCCCTGGCTTTCGGCTACTTTTATAAGGTTTTGCTCTACTTCGGCACCAAAATCGGGCCCTATAACAAAGGCAATTTCAGTTACTTTCTGTCCGCAAACTTTTGTAATGTCTTCTACTAAACGCTGTACAATTGGCTTTCCGGCAACAGGGATAAGGGGTTTTGCTGTTGTAAGAGTGTGAGGGCGCATGCGTTTGCCCTTACCGGCCATAGGAATGATAATTTGCATATTATTTTATAATCTCACAAAAATAACATAATTTACTGATGTAAAAGGGTAAAATGAGCGTTAAAAAATACTTTTTGGCTATTGTAATTCCGGAGCCGTTTTTTACAAAAGCAGAAACCATAAAAGAAAAATTATTTGAAGAGCATGGCCTTAAAGGGGCATTGCGCAGCCCGGCACATATTACCCTGCACCGGCCATTTATATGGAAAGAAGAAAAAGAGTTTTTATTGACAGAAACCCTGAGTAAATTTAAGTTTGAAACAGAGTTTAATGTCGAATTCAACAACTTTTCTTTTTTTGAACCGCGCGTAATTTATATTGATATAAAGCCAAATAACGCGCTCGAAAAATTACACACACAGCTCACTAAATTTGCTAAAAAAGAGTTAGCACTTTTTAATGAAGCAGAAGATCTGCGGGGCTTTAACCCTCATATTACCATTGCCTCGCGAGATCTTAAGAAAGCAAATTTTTACGAGTTACAACCTGTTTTTTCGGCAAAAGAATTTGGAGGAATTTTTAACTGCGCTAATTTTTCGTTGTTAAAGCTCGAAAACAAATGGGAAATATTAAAAAGCTTTTCTTTTAAAACGAAATAGTTTTTAGTAGTTTTATAACGTATCAAATCAAAAAAAAATATCTGTAAAACAAAAGCCATTCTTTTTTTGGCCTTCTTTTTTAGTTGCAGCTTTAACGCTTTTTCGCAAAAAGAAATAAGCGAAAAAATGCTGCAGGACGTTGCACTCGAAAAACAAGACAGCGTTAAAATAAAACGCTATGAAGAATATTTTAAAGAATTGGGCAGCGTTAACGATAACCTGATCATTAAATACCGTTTTGAGCCGCAACGCATTAAACCCGAAAACAAACGCCTGGAAAAAAAGCGGGCCATTATGCTTTGTATGATAGGCACAGCCTTTAAAAACGTTAAAGAATACGACTCCTGCGAAAAATACCAGTTTGCGGGATTAGCACTTTATAAAAAATTAAAAGACAATTCAGGGATTTCGTTGGCTTATAACGGCCTTGGTATCATGGAAAAGAACCGTAATAATTTTATAAAATCGTTAGAGTATTATTATAAAGCTATAGAGCCATTAGACAGGGAGAAAGATAAATCGCGCTTTGCTACTATTTATATGAACATTGGCGTAGTATATAAAAACCTTAAAAACCCAAAACGCGCCATTGATTATTATAATACCTGCGATTCTGTTTACCGTATATTAAAAGACACCAACTCTATCGTTAAAAACAACTCTAATAAGTGTACTGCCTTAAAAGAATTGGGCAGGTTGGCAGAAGTAAAAGACCTGGCTTTGTATACCGAAAAACTGGTAATGCTAAAGAAGATAAAATCAACCAGCGCATTAAATCTTTATGATCTTATTGCCGGCGTTTATATCCACGAAAAAAATTACGCGCAGGCCGAAAAATATTATCTAAAAGGCTTACAATATTCAAAAGAAATGGGCAATACCGAGATCCTGGGCAACATTTACGAAAGTCTTGCCCTGCTTTACAAAACCTGGGGCAAGCAAAATCTTGCCAACAGTTATTTCGATCTTGCCATAAAAGATTTTACAGGTAAAAAAGATATTAAAAGCCGTAGGTCGCTGATGGGCTTACGAATAGAATTTTTAAAAGCAGGAAACAATTACAAAGAGGCATTAGAATTAACAGAACAAAGGGTGGCTCTGAACGATTCTGTGTTTTCATCTGATCTGTCAGAGAAGATCTCTAAAATGGAGAACGATATTTCTAACCAAAAAAGACAAAAAGATGTTGAGCTTTTGCAAAAAAACCAGGCCATAAAAGATCTTGAAATTAAACGGCAGCGCTTTGTAAATTATGGCTTGCTTGGCCTTGTGCTTTTAATTGTTGTATTTGCCTTTTTTATTTTAAGAAGCTTAAGGGCAAACAAGCGGATTAACGCCGAACTTAATCTAAAAAACAAAAAGGTAGAAGAACAAAGTACAATTATTGAAGAAAAAAACAAAGATATTATTGACAGCATAAATTACGCTCAGCGTTTACAGGAAATTTTATTGCCAGCGCAGGAAGAATTTAAACAAGCGCTTCCTGAATCGTTTTTATTTTTTGAGCCTAAAGATATTGTAAGCGGCGATTTTTATTTTATCGAAAAAACGGAAGACCTTGTTTTGGTAGCAGTAGTTGATTGTACCGGCCACGGGGTGCCAGGGGCCATTATGAGCATGGTGGCCAATAATCTTTTAAATAAAGTTATACGCGAAAAAAAGATACGGGCTCCCGAAAAGATCCTAACAGAAGTAAACAACGAACTTTACTTCTCGTTAAAGCAAAACGTGTCGCAAAAAACAGCTTATGACGGTATGGACCTTGCCATTTGTGTTTATTACCCTGCAAAAAAAGAAATGCATTTTGGCGGCGCCAATACAGGTGTTTATGTTATTAGGGACAAAAAATTAATAGAGTTAAGACCCGATAAAATGGGCCTCGGCAAAATGGCTTACGAAACAAAACATACATTTACCCAACAAAGCATTCAGCTGCAGCAAAACGACATGGTGTTCATGGGCTCTGATGGTTATGCCGATCAGTTTGGCGGCGAAAAGGGCAAAAAAATGATGAAAAAGAACATGCAAAAGCTGTTTATAGAAATTTCGGATATGCCTTGCGATGAGCAATATAAATTGGTGCGCAACCACTTTAACAACTGGAAAGGCAATTTGGGGCAGGTGGATGATGTAACCATTCTTGGCTTTAGGGCTTAAGAATATTTAAAATAATTCTAAATAAGAGTTTTGCTGCTTAGTCCTACAAATGAACGACTTGAGAGCTAAAGTAATTTTAGTGTTTTAAAAAACAATTGGCTTAAAACTTGATTCTAAGCGTTTTGCTTAATACATTTGCCTATCAAATTTCAAGTATTTATTTTATACTATTATGAGTAAAAAACCAGGATTTTTATCTTCCTCTATCGGAAAAAAATTTATAATGGGTACAACCGGCCTGTTTTTAATTTCGTTTTTAGTGGTGCACTGTTTCATTAACAGCCTTATATTTTTTAACGACGGTGGTTTAACCTTCAATACAGGTGCGCATTTTATGGCTACCAACTGGCTTATCCGCTTTGGCGAGATCGTGCTTTTTGGCGGATTGATCCTGCATATGGTGCAGGCCCTGGTGTTAACAATGGCCAATAAAAAAGCCCGTCCGGTTGGTTATGCGCAAATCAATGGCGCCGCCAATTCAAGCTGGTACAGCCGTTCTATGGGCCTTTTAGGCACTTTATTATTAATGTTCCTTATCATTCACTTAGCTCACTTCTGGGTTAAATCACGTTTTACCGGCCTTCCGGGCGAAGATGCCAACGGACACGAAAACCTTTACGCAGTGATGCAAACCACGTTTTCTCAACTTTGGGTAGTTATAGTATACTGTCTTGCCATGGTTTCTTTAGCTTACCACTTATTACACGGCTTTCAGTCCGCATTTCAAACATTAGGAATGAATCACAAAAAACATACACCTATCATTAAAATGACAGGTACTGCATTTTCAATCATCATTCCTTTGATCTTTGCTTTAATGCCAATAACAATGCACTTTGGAATAATAAAATAAACATTAAAATAATTAGCTGCGTAGAAATTAAAACGCTAAGCACTAATAACTAAAAACTAAAAATATATTATGGCCAGTTCATCAAAATTAAATGCTAAGATCCCTGAAGGAGTATTAGAAAATAAATGGACAAAATACCGCTCTACCGTTCACTTGGTTAACCCTGCCAACAAACGTAGCCTTGAAGTAATTGTTGTGGGTTCGGGCCTTGCGGGGTCGTCTGCAGCTGCTTCGTTAGCGGAAATGGGGTATAAAGTAAAAGTATTTTGTTTCCAGGATTCGCCACGCCGCGCGCACTCTATTGCCGCGCAAGGGGGTGTTAACGCCGCAAAAAATTATCAAAACGATGGTGACAGCGTTTACCGTTTGTTTTACGACACCATTAAAGGCGGCGATTATCGCGCCCGCGAGGCAAACGTACACCGTTTGGCTGAGGTGTCGGGAAATATTATTGACCAGTGTGTGGCACAAGGTGTGCCTTTTGCCCGCGAATACGGCGGAACTTTAAGTAACCGTTCGTTTGGCGGAACACAGGTGCAACGTACATTCTACGCGGCGGGCCAAACAGGTCAGCAATTGTTATTAGGTGCTTATAGCGCCTTACAACGCCAGGTAGGTATGGGCGCCGTTCAATTATTGGCACGTCACGAAATGATGGACGTGGTTACTATTGATGGCAAGGCCCGTGGTATTATTGCCCGCAACCTTGTTACCGGAAAACTGGAAAGACATTTTGGACACGCGGTGTTATTATGTACCGGCGGTTATGGTAACGTGTTTTATTTATCTACCAATGCTATGGGTTGTAATGTTACTGCAGCCTGGAAAGCTCATAAAAAAGGCGCTTTCTTTGGTAACCCGTGCTATACTCAAATTCACCCAACCTGTATCCCTGTTTCGGGAGATCATCAGTCTAAATTAACGCTAATGTCAGAGTCTTTACGTAACGATGGCAGGATCTGGGTTCCAAAACAAAAAGATGATAAGCGTAAACCAAAAGATATTCCTGAAGATGAAAGAGATTATTATTTGGAGCGCCGCTATCCGGCATTTGGTAACCTGGTACCGCGCGATGTGGCCAGCCGCGCCGCTAAAGAGCGTTGCGACGCCGGTTACGGTGTAGGCACCTCTAAAATGGCCGTGTATCTTGATTTTGAAGCTAACATGATGCGTTACGGACAAATTGAGGCCAACAAGAAAAATCTTCACAACCCAAGCAAAGAAGAGATCCGCGCTTTAGGAAAAGATGTGGTGAAAGAAAAATATGGTAACCTGTTTGATATGTACAAACAAATTACCGACGAAGATCCTTATGAAATGCCAATGCGTATCTATCCTGCGGTGCATTACACAATGGGCGGCCTTTGGGTAGATTATAATCTAATGACAACGGTTCCGGGCTTGTATGCTTTGGGCGAGGCCAACTTCTCAGATCACGGCGCTAACCGTTTAGGTGCTTCTGCATTAATGCAAGGTTTGGCCGATGGTTATTTTGTAATACCATACACTATTGGTGATTATTTATCTGAAGAGATCCGCACAAAAGCAATAGCAACCACTCACGAAGCATTTGTAAAAGCAGAGGCGGATGTACAGGAGCGCATCAATAAACTATTCTCTATAAAGGGAACAAAATCGGTAGATCATTTCCACAAAGCTTTAGGCCGTATTATGTGGGAAAAATGTGGGATGGCACGTAATGCAAAAGGATTAACTGAGGCTATTGCAGAGATACAACAATTGAAAAAAGATTTTTGGAGCGATGTGCGCGTACCCGGAGAGCAAAACGAATTTAATACCGAACTGGAAAAAGCACACCGCGTTGCCGATTTTATTGAGTTAGGTGAATTAATGTGTAAAGACGCATTGAACCGTAATGAGAGCTGCGGCGGACATTTCCGCGAAGAGTACCAAACACCGGATGGTGAGGCTTTACGCGATGATGCTAATTTTGCTTACGTGGCAGCCTGGGAATATAAAGGAGAAAGCAATTTTGAATTGCACAAAGAAGAATTGAAATTTGAGAACATTAAATTAGCACAACGTAATTACGCTTAAATAATTAGTCAATTAGTCAATTAGTCAATGTGCTAATTGTCAAATTGCCGCATTGTCAAATTAACAAATTAAAGTATGAGTCACGGAAATATGAATCTAACCTTAAAGGTTTGGAAACAAAAAAATAAAGAAAGCAAAGGACGTTTTGAAACCTACGAAGCTAAAGGCATTTCGCCCGACATGAGCTTTTTGGAAATGTTCGATGTTGTTAATGAACAATTAATAAGCAGCGGCAAAGAGCCAATTGCTTTTGATCACGATTGCCGCGAAGGTATTTGTGGTATGTGCAGTATGTACATTAACGGCCGCCCGCACGGTCCAAAACAAGGTATTACTACCTGCCAGTTGCACATGCGCAGCTTTAAAAATGGCGATACCATTGTTGTTGAACCATGGAGAAGCGCTGCTTTCCCGGTAATAAAAGATCTTGCTGTAGACCGCTCTTCGTTTGACAGGATCATGTCTGCAGGCGGTTTCGTTTCTGTAAACACCGGTAATGCAAAAGATGCCAATAATATTTTAATTCCGAAAGATGATGCAGATACTGCATTTGATGCGGCAGCTTGTATTGGTTGTGGCGCCTGCGTTGCAGCTTGTAAAAATTCAAGTGCTATGTTATTTGTATCTGCAAAAGTTTCTCAGTTATCTTTATTACCACAAGGTAAAGTTGAAAAACAAGACCGTGTATTGAACATGGTAAAACAAATGGACGAAGAAGGATTTGGTAATTGTACCAATACCGGGGCCTGCGAAGCAGAATGCCCAAAAAGCATCTCGTTAGAAAATATTGCGCGTATGAACCGCGAATATTTAGGAGCAAGCTTTACTCAAAATAAAATTTAAGAAATAATAATAATTAAAAAGCCGATGCAGAATGTTCCGCATCGGCTTTTTTGTTTTTATTTAAACGTAACTACAAATTCTGAAAGCAAGGCTTGTTAGGAGTAGGCAACTTTAAACTGAGCGTGGCGCCATAAAAAAAGTACCAGTCTTTAGTGCGCGGATTGCCACGCATATAACCATCCGCATATTCTGCACTTACGCCGTCTAAATAATCGGTAAACAGCTTACGCGGGCTCCATTCTATACCTACACCTAAAACCCTTCCAAGGTTCCATTTAAAGCCAACGCCATAAGGCACATTAATCTGGTATTTTGGCACGCGCTTATATACAACGCCGCCGTGCATACTGTCTGAAAAGTGCCCGGAGCCGCTGCTAACTTCTGTATTAAAATGATAACCGCCAATGCCTGCAAAAATAAACATGGTAAAACGGTGCTTATCTATTCCAATACGGTAATCAACAAAATTAAATTCGGCAATAGCATGCAGGTCGTAGATCTTTGTTTTAAAAGCCAAATTCCTTTCTAGCTGATCAAATTCTTTTGTTTTAGAATCGTCGCCCATAACAGAGCCATAATTAAACCCAAAGCGAAAGGCATAGCGATAATGCGTTGAATACCTGAAAAAAATGCCGGCAGCGGGTTTCGACATAGAGAAGTGCCCGCGTGGGTTAAGATCGCCAATATAATACGATGCACCACCAAAAACCCCAATTTCGCGCTGGCGAAAATTACGCTTGTTTCTTTGCGAAAAACCGCTTAAAACCAACAGGCACAATAGATATGGCAAAAATCTTTTTAACAAATCAAATAATAAAACGTAAAAATAGATGATTTATTGTATTTTTTTGCTTTTGTTTGTAGTTGTATTCATGAGAAAAATAACAGCAATAATCGGCTTTTTGTTCTTAAAAAACGTGTTTTTGGCCCAAAACAACGATTCTTTGCATAAAAAGAACAAATATATCCCAAAAATTAGTCTTGGCTCAGATACCGACCTGGTTTTTAACCGCTCAAGAGTAATGATGGAACTTGAAAATTTAAAACATCCCGAATTGCAGATCGGGGGCTATGTTTCTACTTATTTTTCGGCTAACGATGACGATAACCTGCCAAATGGCTTTGTTCAATTTCCTACGTTGGAGCCCAGAAAAGACCAGTTCTCGTTAAACATGGCGCTGATAAGTATGAGCTATAAAAGTCAGAACGTACGCGGAAGCATCATTCTTCATTATGGTGATGTGCCTGAAAGCTCGTGGCCAAAGACCTTTAACCTTATTCAGGAAGCGAACGGTGGCTTCAGGATCTTTAAAAAACTATGGTTTGATGCCGGCTTCTTTAAAACACACATTGGTATTGAGAGCTTTCAACCGCGCGAAAATATTGCGTCCAGCATGTCTATCATGAATTTTTATGATCCTTACTTTTTGAGCGGAGCAAAACTAACATACATGGCAAGTTCAAAATTAACGCTGCAGGTAAGCGCATTTAACGGCTATAACGAGTATCTTGATAATAACAAGAATAAAGCTTTTGGCTTTACTGCCATTTACAATGCCAATAAAAACCTAACGTTTACGTATAATTTTTTAACCTCCGACGAAACGCCCGATAGCGTTACAATAAAACACCAGCGCTTTTATAACAACTTTTACTCTACTTATACAAACAACAAGTTAACGGTGGGCGTTGACCTTAATTTTGGTATACAGCAAAATTCTTTAAAATCGGATGTTACGCAACCGGGTTTCGTTTATGGAGCCCTGGTAGTTGCGAAGTATCATATATTAAAACAACTGGCACCTTACGCAAGGCTCGATGAATTCTCAGACCCAAACCAGATCTTAAGCGGCAGCCTGGATATTGGCAATTATATTGATGGCACAACACTTGGGTTGGAATATATGCCATACAAAGGTGTTAGCTTTAGCGCTGAGTGGCGGGTGCTTGAATCGGATAAACTCATCTTCCGTCAGGGAAATAAAATGACCAACCGGCGCAACGAGCTTAATCTTTGCTTAGATTTGTGGTTCTGAAGCGTGGAAGAAAAAAAAACATATAAACCTATTGGTGTATTTGACAGTGGCTTTGGCGGTTTAACGGTATTAAAAGAAATTGTGAACGAGATGCCGCAGTACGATTATCTGTATCTTGGCGATAATGCGCGCGCGCCATACGGCTCGAGGAGTTTTGAAACTGTTTATGAATACACCCTGGAGTGTGTTAAACACCTGTTTGACATGGGTTGCGAATTGGTAGTGCTGGCTTGTAATACGGCTTCGGCAAAGGCACTAAGAACCATCCAGCAAAAAGATCTTCCAAAGATCGATCCGGCAAAAAGAGTGTTGGGAGTTATAAGGCCAACTACCGAAATAATTGGCAATTACAGTAAAACAGGAAACGTAGGCGTGCTTGGCACAGCCGGAACCGTTAGCTCGGGTTCTTATCTTGTAGAGATAGGAAAGTTCTTTCCAAAACTAAACGTATACCAGGAGGCTTGTCCTATGTGGGTTCCGTTGATAGAGAATAATGAATATGAGAACGAAGGCGCCGATTTTTTTATTAAAAGACATGTAACAAATTTAATGCAACAACAACCCGGTATTGATGCTATAATTCTAGGTTGCACACATTACCCTTTGATCACTGATAAAATAAAAAAATATTTGCCAGAAAACGTTCAGTTGCTTTCGCAGGGAAAAATAGTATCGCATGGTTTAAAAGATTATCTGCAAAGGCACCCCGAAATGGAAGCAAAGTGCAGCAAATCGGCAACCGTTAATTTTTATACTACCGATTTGCCTGAAACGTTTGACAAAGCCGCCACCTTATTTTATGGCAAAGAGGTAAAATCAAAACATTTGGCCCTATAACAGTACAATATCCTGGTTTTTTTAATAGATTTAAAGTATGAGAAGGCGCTTTTTTATTTTGTGTTTTTTATCATGTATATTATTAAGCGCTCAAAACCGGCGATTAGATTCATTATGGCAAGATTATAAAAAACCAGCCGCGCAAGATACCAGCAGAATTAAAACCCTAAATTTTATTTCTTATAGTTATTCGCAAATTAATGCTGACACCGGTCGTATAATTGCGTTGCAGGTAATAAAACAAGCACAACAAGGGCATTATAAAAAACTGGAAGCCGCTGCGTATAATAATTTGGGCGTAAATTACATGAATCTTGATAGCAGTGACAAAGCTATAAAAGCCTTTGATCTTTGTTATACCATTTCGGAAACATTAAATGATAAAAACAAAATGGCGGCCGCTTTAATTAATATCGGGCTTGTTCACGACAATCTTTCCAACTATTTCACCTCTCTCGAATACAAACAAAAAGCGTTAAAAATTTATGAGGAAACAAAAGATAAAAAAGGACTTGCCAACGTTTATGCCAATCTAGGTAATACCTACAAACATATTAACCAAACGCGCCTGGCAATTAATTGTTATATAAAAAGCTTAAAGATGGCCGAGGAGCTTGCTGATAAGAGCTTACAGGCCAATAACCTTAATAATATTGGCTTGGTTTATTTATCTCTTCATGAAGATCAGCGGGCACTTAACTATTTCGAGAAAAGCGTAAAACTAAAAGAAGAGATCGGCAATAAAAGAGGTTTGTGTATTTCTCTTACAAATGCGAGCCACGCTCTGTTACAATTAAAAAGATATAAAGAATCGCTTGACATTATACTTAAAGCTTATGAAGTGCAAAAACAGATGGGGTCTTTATCGGGCATTGCCAATTCGTTGCAAACACTTGGTTTTTATTATTATAATTTACCGGAGAAGGAAAGCGCTAAACTTAATTTAACGAAAGAAGAAAAATTTAAAAAAGCAATTGACTATCACATGCAATCACTTAAGATAAGCGAAGAAATCGGTGAAAAACGCATTAGCTGTATTAATTTTTCTGACATTGGCTCGGCTTATTTTGCAATAAACAATTTTAAAGAGGCCGAAAAATTTCTTAATCGTGCGCTTAAACTAATAAAAGAAACAGGAGCTCTTGACGAGGAAGCAAATGTTCAGGAAAGCTTAAGTGAAACATACGATAAACTTGGAAATAAGAGCATGGCTCTTGCGGCACTTAAGCGAAGCATGTTTTTGCGTGACAGTTTGCAAAATCAAAACCTGCGTGATGAAATTGCCCGGACAGAGATACAATATGAATATAATAAAAGGGCAGCGGCAGACAGTATTAAGAACGCGGAAGCACAAAAGGTAAAAGATACAGAAATAAAGCTCCAGGGCTCGCAATTAAAACAGGAAAGAACGCAACGCTTTGCCTTATATGGCGGCCTTGGATTGATATTGTGCTTTGCTATTTTTGCGTATAGCCGGTTTAAAATCACGCAAAAGCAAAAAAGTATTATCGAGCTTCAAAAGTACGAGGTAGAAAAACAAAAAGCGCTGGTTGAAGAAAAACAAAAAGAAGTAATGGATAGCATCCGGTACGCTAAAAGAATTCAAACTTCGTTATTACCAAGCGAAAAATATATTGCACGCAATCTAAAAAAGAAAGAATAAATTATTTTTCAAGGATCTTAAATTCCGTTCTCCTGTTATTCTGGCGTCCTTCATCTGTTTCGTTGGTATCAATTGGTTTGGTCTCGCCATAACCTTTAGCCACCAGGCGTGTTGCCGGAATACCTTTGCCGATCAGGTAATCCACCACTGATTTCGAGCGGCTGTCGCTTAGTTTCCAGTTATAATCATCAGAACCTTTGCTATCTGTATGGCTACCTAATTCTATTTTAATGGTTGGATTATCATTTAGTAATTTAATTAAACGCTCCAACTCATTGGCAGATTCCGGGCGAATGGTTGCTTTATCAAAATCAAAAAAGATATTACGTAATACGATCGTGTTTCCGATCTCGATCTTTTTTAAGGCCACGTCTTTTGTAAACTCCTGGAAAGCGGCGTTATCAGGAATATTGAAATTCTCTGAATGAAACAAATAGCCGTCGCGTTTTACGGCAATACCGTAGTTTTTACCACTAGGCAAAGTAACTAAATATTTACCGGTGCTACTGTTCGATTTAAAGGTGGCAAGTACCACGTTCTTATCATTATCGATGAGGTCGATAGAAGACTCTAACGGTTGCGAGGTTTTGGCATCGGTAACAACGCCTTTTAAAATGGTTAGCTTGGCAGAAGAAACTTCTACAGCGTTCTCAACTTTTAAATTGCTTACAGGGTTGGCGGCCATTGCCATTAGCTGATCCTGTGTATTTAATAACGGGTGTTTTTCGGGACCTAAAAAAGTGATCTTATAAAGATCTTTTTCGCCAAACCCGCCGGTTTTAGAAGATGCAAAATAGGCGCGGCTTCCACTGCCACTCACAACAAAGAATACATCATCATCAGGGCCGTTAATCGGGTAACCCAGGTTTTCTGGTGCCGACCAAACGCCATTGTTTAATGTGGATTTAAAAATGTCGTAACCACCCATAGAATTATGCCCTTTACTGCTAAAATAAAGCGTTACACCATCAGGGTGCATAAATACAGCCTCTTCGCCGTATTTGGTATTAATTACAGGGCCAATGTTTTTTGAAGGGCCCCATTCGCCTTTCACATCCATATCGCTGTAGTAAATATCCCTATCGCCCATGCCCGATTCTTTATCGCTTACAAAATACAAACGTCTTCCGTCAAAACTTAAACTCACGCTTGATTCGTGATATTTTGTATTGATGTTTTTATTCATGTGAACTGGTTCTTCCCAATCCGCACCAAACAAAACCGATTCATAAAGGTCGCCGCCATCTTTACCCGAATGCCTGTATACATATAATTTACTGCCATCCGGCGAAAGGCCGGCCGCGGCATCATGGTTTTCGGTATTTACGTTTTTACTTAACAGTTTTGATGCCTGCCATTTACCGTTAAGTTTTGTTGAACTGTATACATCTTCATAATAACCATTATCGTTTTCATCGCGTTTCCCACCGGTTGAGTTATCTCTTCGGGCAGTAAAAATAATATTCTCTTCATCTGCAGAAATAGAAGGGCCGTATTCCGGAAAAGCAGTGTTGATGGAAGAACCAAGGTTATCTACAAAAACACGTTCAGGGTTGGCGCTGAATTTTTTTCCGTTATTACATTCAGTGATTTTCTTATTAATATCTTCCATCTCCATCGCGTTTTTTTTGTTGCCGCTTTGCAGATAAGCCTGGTAATATTTTATCGCTTCATCCCAACGGCTGTTTAGATGATAACTCCATGCCAGCCAAAAAGCGCAGTCTTCTTCTGCGGCAGGATCTAATTTATACGCTGTTTCAAAGAATTTTAATGTTTGAGGGGTTGTGGGATCGGTAATAAAAGAAACAAAACCCAACATGTAATTTAAACGCGCGTTGTTTGGATTGAATGCCTGCGCAGTAGATAAAGGCGCAAGGGCATCCCTGAAATTCTGGTATCCTGATTTTTGATAATCGTAATGACTTACCGGGCAGTAGCGGTGCTCTGAGATATAGGATTTTTTAAAATCTTCAAATTCTTTTCTGCCTTGCATATAAAATTCAGTACCAATGTCAAGCTGTTTACGTGCAGCTTTCATTTCATCTTTTTTGCCGGGAAAATTATCTTTTTCAAACTCGATAGATTGTGAAAACGACACAAGCGATAAAAACGAAAAGGAGATCGTATAAAATAAATTTTTCTTCATAGTAGTCATAAAATAAATTAGTCCATGCAAGATGAATTGATAAATGACTTAGCGCCGGTAACGCCAAGTTCTAATGCTTTTTTCCAATCGGCGCAGCACTCCGCTTCTTCGCGCAGCATTTGGCGGGCAATACCACGGTTGTAATAAGCGGGCCCGTTTTTTGGATCGCTTTCAATAGAGCGCGTGGCCATATCTTTTGCTTTTTTATAATCCTTATTTTTTATGGCAATAGATGAAAGGTTATTATAGGCATAAGAGTTTTTCGGATCTTTTTTAAGTACCTCTTCAAAATCTGTTTGCGCGGCTTTTAAATTATTATTTTCGAAATTGGCAGAACCGCGGTTGTTTAAAGCCACCAGGTAATTTGGATTGGCTTGTAAAGCCTTGCTGTATTCTTCAATAGCTTTAGCGTAATTTTTATTTAAACGATAAGCAGAACCAAGATTATTATGAATAAAAACCAAAGAGTTATCGAGGCTTATAGCTTTTTCGTAATCGGCAATGGCGCCTGTATAATCTTCTTTTGCGCGTTTGGCGCTGGCCCTGTCGTTATAGGCATACACGTAATTTGGATTGGCAGTAATAGCTTTTGTAAAGAACTCAATAGATTTATCATAATCTCTTGAATCGTAAAGCGAAATGCCTTTGTAATAGCAACCTTCTGCATGAGCAGGATTTAGTCTTAAGCAATTATCCAACGCAACTGCCTGGCTATCCTTTAAACTCATATCATAAAATATTAAACTTTTATTAAAGTAAAATTCAGGATTTTGCGCGTTGATCTTAATGGCACTGTTTATGTCTGCCAACGCTTCGCTGTGTTTTTTTAAATGTGTATAAGCAATAGCGCGGTTTGCAAGGGCTTTATCAAAATTTGGTTTTACCGTAAGCGATTTATTAAAAAGATCAACCGCTGCAGCGCATTCGTTTTTTTTAAGTGCAGCAAGGCCGCTGTTATAATCCTGCTCTGCAAGTTGTTCGGGAGTTAAATTGCTTGCCACCTTAACGGTATCTTGTGCCCTGGCGGTAAATAAACAAAAAACAAGAAGTGCTAATAAGTAATTATGTTTCATTTAGAATGTATTAAAACACTAAATATAAAATTTTATTTGAAATATTAAAAAATAAGTTCTCCAATCTAAAACCTTTAAGTATGGGGATATTTTTCTAATTTTAATGTTTAAAATAGTTAGCATGAAAAAGAAAACATTTATTGGTGTAATAATTACTGTTTTGTTTAGTTTAAACGGGCTTTCGCAATTGGGTGGCTTTATGAAAGATAGGGCCAACGAACTAAAAGATAAAGCAAAACAAAAAACCAAAGATCAAATGACGCAGGGTTGGGAAAAGCATCAAAAAGAATACGATGCCAGCAATTTTAACTATGCCATTTCTTTTTTAGATAACAGCGGTCTTTTTGAGGCCGATGAAAAAGGAAACTCCTTTAGCAGCACTTTATTAAGCGGCGCCAAACTGGCAACACACGAAGAAAAAAGTATTGAAGACAGGGCCTATACCAATTTAAAAAACGGCGAGATCTTAATGGCCAGTAACAAATTTAATATGGCCGAAAGCAGCTTTAAACTGGCAAAGACCTTATACGAAACCGACGGCAAAAAAGGAACCGACAATTATGCGCAAACCATTAGCGATCTGGGTTTATTATATCAATCGCGCGGGCGCTATACAAAAGCCAAGCCATTTGACGAGGACGCCATTAAACTTCGCGAAAGCCTTAGCAATAAAGGCATGCAAATTGTTTCCATTAACAATAACGCTGTATTAAAAAAAGAAACTGGGTTTTATACCGAAGCAGAGGCCGACCTTAAAAAGGCTCTTGAACTGGCAAAAGGAGAGAACGATCAGTTAGCCAAAGCGCTTATTTATAACAACCTGGCCATGACCTACCTGGACATGAATAAATTAAAAGACGCCGACAACCAGATGAATACTAGTATAACTGAAGCAAAGGCTATTTTAAAAGAAGAATCGAGCAATTTTATTAAACTTCAAATTAACCTTGCTAATATTTACCGCTTCGAAAAAAAGTACGACGAGTCTGAAAAATTATATTTAAAAGCAATCGACATAAAAGAAAAAAAATTAGGCGCACATCCTGATCTTGCACATCTTAAAACCGGCCTGGCCCAATTATATATGGAAATGGGAAAACCCGGCGAAGTAGAAAAATTATTACAAAGCGCCTACGATATCAATAAGCGTAAGCTGGGCGAGAAAAATCCGGCCACGGTGTCAACCCAACAAGAGCTGGCTAATTTTTACCGCTTTAACAACAACCCGGCAAAAGCACTTGAGTTAATGACAAAAGTAGTAGAAACAAAAAAATTAATTTACGGCGAAAATCATCCCAACTACATACAAGCGTTAGAAGATCTTGCACTGGCGCAATGGCAAAACAATAAAATTGCCGAAACAAAAGCTAGCTATAAAACCGTTATTGATAATACCCTCAATTATATTAACACGTTTTTTAATTCGTTGAACGATAACGAAAAAACCTTGTATTGGGAAAAAACAAATACCCGTTTACAACGCTTTTATGCCTTTGCATATGCCAATTCATCAGATGCCGGGTTGATTCAGCAATTATATAACACGGTAATTAATACAAAAGGTTTTTTATTGAACAACTCTTCCAAGATCAGGAATATTATTTCATCAAGCACAGACGAATCTTTAAAAACAACTTACAGCCAATGGCTGGAAACCAAAGAGAATTTAAACCAGGCTTACCAATTAAGTAAAGAGGAGTTAGAGCAGGAAAAGATAAATGTAGATAGTTTAAAAAGGAGGGCTGATGAGTTAGAGCGCGAACTATCACAAAAAAGCGCCTTATTTAAAGAAAGCGCCACTGCGGAAACCGTTACTTACGAAACCATTCAAAAGCAATTAAAGTCTAACGAAGCTGCTGTTGAAATATTGGAGCTAAATGAATACAAAAATGGTTTTACCGGCAATGGCAATTATATTGCTTTGGTTTTAACCCCATCTGATCTAAAACTGGTTGATCTTGGTAATGTAAAAACAATTAACGATGCTATTAGTGCGTTCCGCGAAAAAACGATCGACCAAAAACCGGAAAATGAAGCGTACGCGCCAACCTGGAAAGCGTTAGACGAACAGTTAAAAGGGATAACAAAAATTTACCTGTCGTTAGATGGCGCTTATCATCAATTAAGTATTAACGCCTTAAAAGATGGATCAGGAAAATACTTAGTAGATAAATATGCGCTGCAGTTTACAGGCAACACAAAAGATATTATAGAAGTAAAACAAACCGAAAGCGCTTCTGTAAAACCAACCACTGCCTTTTTAATTGGTAACCCGCAATATGGCACCAATGGTGTAATTGCGCAATTGCCCGGCACGGAAGCTGAGGTAAAGAACATTACCAAACTGTTGACCACCTATAAAGTTAAAACAACAGCTTTATATGGCAAAGACGCTACCGAAGCCACTGTAAAGAATATTAACTCGCCAAGCATTTTGCATATTGCCACGCACGGTTATTTTTTAGCGGACCTTAGCCAACTTGAAACTTCTAAAGTTTTAGGCGTAGATGTTTCTGCGGCAAAGGAGAACCCGTTATTAAGAAGCGGCGTGCTTTTAGCCAATTGCGAAAATGTGTTCGATGAGAATTTTCATCCATCTCCAAATACAGAAAATGGTGTGTTAACAGCTTATGAAGCCATGAGCTTAAATTTAGATAAGACCGATCTTGTTGTGTTAAGCGCCTGCGAAACCGGGCTGGGCAGTGTAAAGCAGGGTGAAGGTGTTTATGGCCTGCAGCGCGCTTTTTTAATTGCCGGCGCTAAAAGCATTATTATGAGTTTGTGGAGTGTGAGCGATGCTGCCACCATGGAATTAATGACGCTATTTTATAACAATTACGCAAAAAGCGGTAACAAGCAGCAGGCCTTTTCAGATGCTATTAAACAACTTAAAGTAAAATATAAAGAGCCATTCTTTTGGAGCGCGTTTGTGATGTTGAGTAAGTAATGGATTGCGGGCTTGCACGCCCGCCCGCATTAGGAAGAGCGCTGTTACCAACAGTACAATATCCCCATTCAGTAACAGTCGTAATACATAGCTGTCGAACCATTAGATTTCGGAGAATTTGTTTTACTGTCTAATTACTCCTTTATTTCGATTTTGATAATTGCATTATTATATGGCTCCTCATAATATGTAATGCGATAATAGTTGTCAGGTCGGATTACTCCACCCAAGGAGGCTGCATTCGAGTAGCCAAATTTGAGAATGAAGTCACTATATTCAAAATGAACTCCTCCAATGTCAAAACTTTCTTGGTCGTGTCCTTCTTTCGGCATGGGATGATAATTCTCAGGTTTACCTTCTACAATCTTAAATTTTCCTTTTTCCATTATTTGTTTTGCTTTAGAAGCCCCACTAATTTGAGAGCCTAAAAAAATTGCCATAAAAAGAATTGGCATTGCAATGAATGCGCCGCCAATTAATAATTTTTTGATTGCCTTGATATCCCCAGTAAATATTCCTTTGTATTGTTTGTCTTTTAAGAACAAAGATATAATTACACATATTCCAATAATTAAAAAAAGATAGACCATGGCAAGCGGGCCATAGAAATAGTCCACTTTTTCTGTCGTTAAATCGAATAGGGTTTTAAATGTCATTACCTTATAAATAATATTTTGTCAAACCGAATTGTCTATGATGGTCGTTCTTATATTGCAGGTAACGTTTTGCGGCCTTGCGCCGTTTTTTGCTAAGTCCAAGTTAAGCATTTGAGCGTTAACACGCAAAAAATGGTGCGAGACCGCTGTTATAGCTAGTTGCCGCCACACAGGTGCGACACGCTTACGTGTCCGCCTGTTACGTTTTAATTACATATTTAATTTTGTCACTGGGTTTGAATTCTTTCTCAATGTACCAGGTCAACATATCTTTAAAAGTTAAGTCTAGAACTTGTCGATTAGGAGTTGTCGGAAGTTGTGGCTTATTTATTTTAATTTTATTGAATGTCAGTAATTCTATTGTCTTTAAAGGTAGCCAAACGGATAAATTTAAGAGATTAATCAACGCTGCGTCTGAGCCAAATAGTTCACCTTCTGAATAAAAGTGTTTGTCGTATTCAAAATTTTTGTAGTCAAGCTCAAACTTTTTCACAAACTTCTCTAATAATTCTAAATTGTCGTCGCCAGAAAGACCAATGTCCGCTTCTATTTTTGTGTCTAACGATTTTAATTCGTTATAGCCGTCAGCTTCTTTGTCTATGAAACTTTTTACCGTGATATAGGCGAGTCTGAGTTTGGCGAATTCTATTTGTCGAGTTTCCATTTAAGCTTCGTTTCGTTCTTCGAGAATTTGCCGAATTGCAATTGCCGCTTCTTTAAACAAAGATCCATTACTCAAACGCTTTTTTAAGACGTCTGTGTCAAGTTTCTCGAAACACGTTTTGTATTCGTTAATCTTGTCAAAGTATATGTCCCGTTTGTTTTTTTTCATACGAAATGTCTGTCCGCGGCAATGCGCTATAACGTTTTGCGGCTACTTGCAGTTTTTTGCTATGTCCAATTTATGCATTTGAGCGTTAACACGCAAAAAATTGCAAGTAGGTGCTGTTAGGCGGTCGTTTATTTTGTCAAATTAAAACCACCAAATGTCTGAGCCATTT
>JBGAGD010000007.1:0-236987 GCA_044226875.1 Bacteroidia bacterium | reverse complement strand
GGGCCTGCATTAGCAATATCCGTAGCGGGATCAACTTGTATCGTCATCGTTGAACTCGTACTTGAACAGGTTCCCGCACTCGAAATGTTCCATTGAAGAACATTTATGCCAAGGCCCAAACCGCTAACCGTTGTGGTTGGATTATTTGAGTTAGTGAATACAGCAGTTCCGGATACAACAGACCATGAACCAACGCCCGTAGTTGGAGTGTTAGCCGCTAGCGTTGTACTGTTTGTTGTAATACAAACTGTTTGTGATGGCCCAGCATTAGAGATATCTGTTGCGGGATCAACTTGTATCGTCATTGTTGAACTCGTACTTGAGCAGGTTCCGGCGGAAGTGATATTCCATTGCAATACATTGACACCAAGACCCAAGCCCGTAACAGTTGTGGTTGGATTATTTGAATTGGTAAACACCGCTGCACCAGATACCACTGACCATGTTCCGGTTCCGGTGGTTGGTGTATTGGCAGCAAGTGTTGTTGAGTTACTAGTGATACAAACTGTTTGTGACGGGCCTGCATTAGCAATACTCGTGGCAGGATCCACCTGAATGGTCATTGTGCTAGAAGTACTTGAGCAGGTTCCGGCGGAAGTGATATTCCATTGCAATACATTGATACCAAGACCTAATCCAGTAACCGTTGTGGTTGGATTATTTGAATTGGTAAACACCGCTGCACCAGATACCACTGACCATGTTCCGGTTCCGGTTGTAGGAGTATTGGCAGCCAATGTTGTTGAGTTACTAGTGATACACACTGTTTGTGACGGGCCTGCATTTGCAATATCTGTTGCGGGATCAACTTGTATCGTCATTGTACTCGAAGTACTTGAGCAGGTTCCTGCAGAAGTGATATTCCATTGAAGAACATTTATTCCCAGGCCCAAACCGCTAACCGTTGTGGTTGGATTATTTGAGTTAGTGAATACAGCAGTTCCGGATACAACAGACCATGAACCAACGCCCGTAGTTGGAGTGTTAGCCGCTAGAGTTGTAGAGTTAGTTGTGATACAAAGAGTTTGCGATGGACCAGCGTTAGCAATACTTGTTGCAGGATCAACTTGTATGGTCATTGTACTAGAAGTACTTGAGCAGGTTCCCGCACTGGCAATATTCCATTGAAGAACGTTGATGCCAAGACCCAAACCACTAACCGTTGAGGTTGGGCTATTCGAGTTAGTGAATACTGCGGTACCAGATACAACAGACCACGAACCAACGCCCGTAGTTGGAGTGTTAGCCACTAGAGTTGTACTGTTTGTTGTGATACAAAGAGTTTGTGATGGACCGGCATTAGCAATACTCGTGGCAGGATCCACCTGGATGGTCATTGTACTAGAAGTACTTGAGCAGGTTCCGGCAGACGTGATGTTCCATTGAAGAACATTTATTCCCAGTCCCAAACCGCTAACCGTTGTGGTTGGGCTATTCGAGTTCGTAAATACAGCGGAGCCAGACACCAAACTCCAGGTGCCGGTTCCTGTTGTAGGAGTATTAGCCGCCAATGTTGTTGAGTTGGTAGTGATACAAATTGTTTGACTAGGGCCGGCATTAGCAATATCTGTCGCAGGATCAACTTGTATCGTCATCGTTGAACTTGTACTTGAACAGGTTCCCGCAGACGTTATATTCCATTGCAATACATTAATACCTAAACCTAATCCCGTTACTGTACTGGTAGGGCTGTTGGTGTTAGTAATGATTGCAGTTCCTGACACAACCGACCATGTTCCCGTTCCGGTTGTAGGAGTATTAGCAGCTAGAGTTGTAGAGTTAGTCGTAATACATACTGTTTGACTTGGACCAGCGTTAGAATTACTTGTCGCAGGATCCACCTGGATGGTCATCGTACTTGATGTTGATGAACAAGTTCCTGCGCTGGTAATATTCCATTGCAATATATTAATACCCAAACCTAATCCCGTTACTGTACTGGTAGGGCTGTTGGTGTTAGTAATGATTGCAGTTCCTGACACAACCAACCATGTTCCCGTTCCGGTGGTTGGTGTATTCGCAGCAAGTGTTGTTGAGTTAGTAGTGATACACACTGTTTGTGATGGCCCAGCATTAGAAATATCTGTTGCGGGATCAACTTGTATCGTCATCGTTGAACCCGTACTTGAACAGGTTCCGGCGGAAGTGATATTCCATTGCAATACATTAATACCTAAACCTAATCCAGTTACTGTGCTGGTAGGGCTGTTGGTGTTAGTGATGATTGCAGTTCCTGACACAACTGACCATGTTCCTGTACCAGTGGTTGGCGTATTGGCGGCGAGCGTTGTACTGTTCGTTGTAATACAAACTGTTTGTGATGGGCCAGCATTAGCAATATCTGTTGCGGGGTCCACCTGGATGGTCATCGTACTTGATGTTGACGAACAGGTTCCCGCACTCGAAATGTTCCATTGAAGAACATTTATTCCCAGGCCCAAACCGCTAACCGTTGTTGTTGGATTATTTGAGTTAGTGAATACAGCAGTTCCGGATACAACAGACCATGAACCAACGCCCGTAGTTGGAGTGTTAGCCGCTAGAGTTGTAGAGTTAGTTGTGATACAAAGAGTTTGCGATGGACCAGCGTTAGCAATGCTTGTGGCAGGATCAACTTGTATCGTCATTGTGCTAGAAGTACTTGAGCAGGTTCCTACAGAAGTGATATTCCATAGCAATACATTGATACCAAGACCTAATCCCGTAACCGTTGTGGTTGGGCTATTTGAATTGGTATACACCGCTGCACCAGATACCACTGACCATGTTCCGGTTCCGGTAGTTGGAGTGTTAGCCGCCAATGTTGTTGAATTAGTGGTGACACAAAGAGTTTGTGACGGGCCTGCATTTGCAATGTCTGTTGCAGGGTCCACCTGGATGGTCACCGTTGAACTGCTGTTTGGGCAAGATCCATTGCTAATAACCCATTGCAATACATTGTTTCCGGCTGCTAATCCGGTAACGGTTGTATTATTTAAATTTGGATTTGTAATTGTTGCCGTTCCCGATACCACCGACCAGGTGCCAGTGCCAACTGCTGGTGCGTTGCCATTTAACGTTGCTGAACCGGTTGACACGCAAATTGTCTGATTTGTTCCGGCATTCGCAATTGTAGGATTTGCTTCAACCGTTATTGTAACATCCGATATCGACGTACATGTGCCGCTTGTGATTGTCCATTCAAAAATATTATCACCCAATCCCAAAGCCGTTATACCCGTTGTTGGTGATAATGAATTGGTAATTGTTCCTGCCCCGGAGATCAATGACCAGGTACCTACCCCTGTAGTTGGTGTATTCGCCGCCATAGTTGCAGAGGTTGCACAAATGGTTTGGTTAGTGCCCGCAACAGAAATATCGGGAGGTACACATGAAGTAGTATTATAAATTATAAATGTTGAACCAATGCGTTCGCTTTGATAAGCAGCCTGCATCCATTCGGGAAGGCGGACGGTATTGGATATTTTTATCTCATCCATGTCACCATCCATATCATGATTCACATTTTCCTGACGTTCTCCTATTTGTAAATTGGCGTTTGTTCCACCTGCAGGCGCATTTGTATAAGTTATGCTTGTTCCAACCTGTATGCCATCCACATAAAAATTTACCCATGAATTTGTAAAATCGCGTGTTACTGCAAAATGATGCCAGGTACCGGTTGCAATTGCAACGCTAGCTGTTGAAACAATCGTTTCTTTAAGTCCACCAACTCCATACTCCCAATAAATACGGGGTTTATATATGTTAATGCCTGCACCTGTGTAATTAAAAGAATAATACATGTTATCTGTTGCGCCTACATTACCCGGAGCACCGCAAGAAATCATAACATTATCACCAGCAGCTGCCTGTATGCTGTTAAAATACACCCAGGTTTGCAATGTAAGATCGCCATTAATACTCAGTCCGGCGTTTCCGGCACAATTAAAATTATCAGTAATAGTAAGATCTTTTCCGTTTGCGGCAACCCCAAGGGTGTTAGAAGGTGTGCCAACAAGGCTCAAATTATTACCATTACTTGTGGCATCTGCCTGGTTCAAATTAAGATGATACGCTGCCATATAGTTCGCATCCCAGGTAGACACGGTTGATGGATCAATGGATACAGCCCCATTTCCAAAGTATAAATAAAAATCAGTATTTAGCGTAGCACTAAGCAACGGTATTTGTACCCAAGCAACAAGCTCGCCGGTTACAGGGTTATATTTTTCAAGCTGATGATTGATAAGTGTTGTTCCATCAGAAGCTGTAAACACAATGTCATAACCATTTATGTTTTGAACTTTTCCTCCGCTACTTGTATATTTTAGATCATTATCTGTAAGGCGAACCAAAACAGGAAAATTCGCAAGGTTAGTTGTACCAACAGAGATCTCTGCTTCCTGTGTAGTTAGTTTTTTAAAATAACTGTAGCCCGGAACTATTGCATAACCATTAGAAATATTTAAAAAAGTAAAAAAGAGAAAAGTATAGAATACCATTCCCCTTTTTAAAGAAGTTATGTGAAATGCCCTGATAGCGTGGTTTTTTAGCAGATATAAAGCTAAAACATTTTATGGATAATTGAGCGATGCTTCGCTAAAAAAACTTAGATTTTTTATAAATTTATTTTTTCAATATTTTGATAATCAAATAGTTATCAAATTCAAAAAAAACACTCACTCACTGGGTCAAAAAATGCGAAAAATTTGTCGAAAAACCTAAAACGAAACAGATAATTCTTTTGAAAAATGTAAGCGCAAAAAAACACAAAGTAATCTGAAAAATTATTTTTTAAACTGCTGTTTTAGATCAGCCAAGCTCAGTGCGTTTAAACAAAATTCTTTACTCAGCATTCCTTTTCGCGCAACGCAAACTCCATAATACATGTCCAGGAAACCTTCCTTATGATGCGCGTCGGGGTTTATAGAGATCTTTACATTTTTTTCAAGACAATACCAGATCCATCTCCAATCAATATCAAGTCGGTATGGATGTGCATTTAATTCCATACTTACTTTATTTGCAGCGCAGGCATCAATTACTTTTTTATGATTGATAGGATAGCCGGGGCGACCTAATAGCAAGCGCCCTGTAGGGTGCCCTAAAATAGAAGTATATGGATTTTCAATTGCTTTTATCAATCTTTCCGTTGCTTTTTCTTCATTCATTTTTAAATTGGAATGCACCGATGCAACAATAAAATCAAAGGTTTTTAAAATCTCTTCCGGGTAATCCAAAGTGCCGTCATTCAAAATATCGCTTTCAATTCCTTTTAGCACCGTAAAGTTACTAAACGTTAGGTTCAACTTATCAATTGCATTTTGTTGCTCAAGTACCCTGTCAATTTGTAAACCGTTAGCATAAAAAGCAGACCTGGAGTGATCGCAAATACCTAAATATTCATACCCCAGATCCTTGCAATAGCCCGCCATTTCTGATAAAGTATGCACACCATCGCTATAAGTAGTATGATTATGAAGTATACCTTTCAGATCTTCCATTTCAATTAATTTGGGAATATCGTGTTGCAGTGCAAGATCGACTTCATTTAACCCCTCGCGTAATTCCGGTTCAATGTATTGTAAATTCAACGCGGCATAAATTTCTTCATCGTCAAAAAATTCGGTTGATTCCAACCCGCTAAAATTAATTTTCTCAAGATGCTCTGGTGTTGACGTTAGTTCAACATACTTATAAAAAAACTCTGCTGGTTCACATAAAATAAAATTAATTTTCAATGGAATTGTTTTTTCAAACGAAGAAATATCCGCTGTAATTTCGCCATCAGTTAAAATCTGTATCTTATCAATTATCTCGCATTTTCTCGCCAATTGACCAACGGCGGCCACCTGCAATTCACTTTGTTGTTCTGTAATAAATTCAATCAGTTTTTTTACAGGTGTTTCTATGGCAGCATAATGAAATTTGTTGCTATTTGACAGCTTAAATTCTATGCTTTGTTTTATTGCGGTTTGCGTTTTTTCGCCAAAACCTTTTAGCGTGGTTAAACGGTTTTCGTTGCAGGCATATAATAGTTCACCAACGCTTTCCAAATTTAACTCAAGCCATAGTTGTCTTACTTTTTTTGGTCCAAGGCCTTTAATACCAAGCATTTCAACCACACCTGGCGGTGTTTTTTCAAGTAATTCCGTTAACTCTTTTGTTGTACCAGTAGTTAAAAGTTCGTGAATTTTTGAAGCAATGCTTTTACCAATACCGTCAACAGCAGAAATCTCTTCCTGCGTTTTTCCTTCAAACTCATATCTTAATTTTCCTAATTTATAGGCTGCTGCTGCAATGGATTTTATTTTAAACGGGTTTTCGTTGTGAAGCTCCATTAACTTTGCAGTAATTTCCAGAGCATCTGTTATTTCGTCGCTATTCATTATGTAGTAAGGCTTTGGCGATGGATAAATCAAACGGGCCGGTGATCTTTATATTTTCTATATTACCATCCACCAGGTTTATTTTTTCGCCAACAGATTCTAAAACGGTGGCATCATCGGTAAATGAGTTCTTATACTCCTGCAAAAATGCTTTCTTTATTTTTGACACTAAAAAACATTGCGGGGTTTGAATGATCTTAAATTCGTTACGGTTAACAAAGGTATTTTTGTTTTCATTTATATGACGCAAGCTTTCACTAATGTTAACGCATGGCACTGCATTTCCGTTTTCTTTTGCTCCCTTAAAACAATTTTTAATTGTTTGTAGTGACACGAAAGGCCTTGCTGCATCATGGATCCCGACGATCGCATGATCGTCGTTAATTAATGATAATCCGTTTTTTACAGATTGAAAACGCGTATCGCCGCCAATTGTAATTTTAATTTCGTGTTTATTAAGATCATGTGCTGTAATCAATTCTTCCAGGTAACTTTTAAAATCAACATGCACGCTTATTATTATTTTAATGGCAGTATTATATTTTAAAAAAGCGTTTATAGTTCTTATAATAATTGGCTGGCCATTTATCTCTATAAACTGTTTGGGTATATTGCTTTGCATCCGGCTTCCTGTGCCGCCTGCTACAATTATAAGGTATTGCTGATCCACAATTAAAATTAGGCACAATTAGCTTAAAAAAAAAATCCCGGACTGTTTTAGTCCGGGATTTTTTAATATTATCCTGTATTATTTTTTTGCTAATTTATCTAATGGAATTAAATAAGTTGTAGCAGCATTAATATAATTCATAGGGTTTTCAGGCAAATTACGCACATTTTTTTGCTCTAACCTGAAGTTCTCATCGTAATAAATTGGCATAAACGGTGCTTCATCCAACATCACTTGTTCTGCCTGTGCCAGTAAACCAAAACGTTTTGCTTTATCAGGTTCAACACGGGCTGCCATAAATAACGAATCAAATCTTGCGTTTTTATAACGGAAAAAATTGATATACGATTTTTCTGTAGCATTTGCCGGAACGTGTTTACCATAAAATAAAGTTAAGAACGATTCAGGATCCGGATAATCGCTCACCCATGCAAAACGGAAGAAATCTGATTTGCCGGCTTGTATATTCTCAATATGTTCTGCAAAAGGAACAGTGTTTATATTTATAGTAACACCTAAATTTTCTTTCAGCATTTGCTGAACTACTTCTGCCACTAAAATGTTGGTACCACCACCACTGTTAATTTCAAGGGTAATTTCCGGAAAACCTTTACCATTGGCATAACCAGCGGCTTTAAACAATTCTTTTGCTTTCGCAGGATCGTATGAATATCCTTTTAATGATTTGTAATCGTAACCTTCTTTTTCAAACGCTTCGGTATAAGGTACCATACCATAATCAGCCGCAGTACCTTCGCCCTGAATGGTAAAATCTGCTATCTTATGGCGATCGATCGCATAGTTAAATGCCAAACGCACCTCTTTTTTAGCAAATACAGGGTTTGCCTGTAAATTAAATCCATAAAAGTTAGTGTTCAATGCAGTAGAAGATAAAATATCAAATTCTGTATTGGTTTTTGCGCTGCCAAGATCGCCCATAAATTCGTGGAACATTTCAACAGGGATCTTGTAAACCATATCCAGGTTACCTCTTTTAAATTCAAGGATCTCAGATTTTTTATCGCGGATGAACGACCATTTGATACCATCTAAATAAGGAAGTTTATTTCCAAATTCATCAATGCCCCAATAGTTCTGATTTTTTTTCATGATGATCACTTCGCCTTCTTTTACTGTTTCTACAAAGAAAGGGCCTGTGCCAACACATTTGGTGCGCATTTCTGCACCATATTTAGTAACGGCTTCTTTTGGATAAACATAACAACCTGGCATTGCCAACAGGCTTAAAAAACTTCCGTCAGGATGAATTAATTTTATTTTCAGTGTGCTGTCGTTTACAACTGTAATACCATTTACGCCGGCACCTTTACCCGTTTTAGAAGCTTCGAAATTTTCGTTCGCTCCAAGTACACGGTCTTTTAAAGTAATATCAAATTGATTGTTGTTAGGATCCTGGGTACATACTTTTTCAAGGCAAAACTTTACGTCTGCAGCATTGGCCATCCTTCCTTTTCCTTCCGGAAAACAAGGATCGTCGTGAAATTTGGCATTGCTTCTTAAGTGAAAGGTATACTCTGTCTGATCTTCACTAACTTCCCAGCTTTTAGCAATACCTGGCATTAATGTCAGATCTACCTGGTTATATTTCACTAAGCCTTCATAAACCTGCGAACCGATGTGAAAACTATTTATCTCGTTAATGGCAATAGGCATAAGGCTTTTGATGTTCTCTACTTCATTTAACCTTAAGATTCCTCCCATGTAAACGCCTCCTTTTGCTTCAGAAGTCTCGCTATTGTTGTTTTTTTTCTCGCCGCCGCAAGATGTTAACAATAGGGATAAAGAGATGGAACTAAATAGAAATAATTTATTCATAGTGATTTTAATAACAAAGTTTTGAACAACAAATATAGGTTTTTGATTGATTTTTGCTAATTTTTTTGCCAAAAATGTGCAAAAAATATTTTTTATTCGATTTCAAGTAAAACAGGGCAATGATCACTATGCACAGCATCTGCCAAAATAACTGCTCTTTTAAGTCTGGGCCCCAGAGATGCAGTAGCCATATTATAATCGATACGCCAACCTAAATTTTTAGCTCTTGATCCTGCTCTGTAACTCCACCAGCTATATTGATGTGGTTGCTGGTTAAAATGCCTGAATGTATCAATAAACCCGGTATTAATAAATTGCTCCATCCACTCGCGCTCTTCGGGTAAAAAGCCACTGGTATTTGCGTTGGCCTTGGGGTTGTGAATATCTATTTCTTTATGGCAAATATTAAAATCGCCACATAAAACTAGATTTGGGATGTTTTTTTTTAATTCGCCTATATATGTATTAAAATCGTTGAGCCATTTCATTTTAAAAACCTGGCGCAGATCGCCACTGCTGCCGCTTGGATGGTATACACTCATTACCGAAAAATCTTCAAAATCAACCCGTATTATCCTTCCTTCATCATCATACTCTTTAATACCACAGCCATACACCACTTGCTTTGGCTCTTTTTTTGAAAAAATAGCAACACCGCTATAGCCTTTTTTTTGGGCCGGGTACCAATAATGATGGTAGCCCATTTCTTCGAATTCAAAAACCCCTACCTGGTCGGGGCTGGCCTTTACCTCTTGTAAACACAACACGTCGGGCTTTGCGCTTTTTATCCATTCTACCAGGCCGTGCCCCATGGCAGCCCTTATTCCGTTTACGTTATAGGTAATTATCCTCATTTTATCAGGTGAGTTACAATTTTAATTTAAAAAAAAGACAAAGACAAAATTTTTTTACGTTTAATTATGCATTATGCGTTATAATATTGCTGTGCAATGCTAATATTTTTATTATTTTTATGTTCCAACTTTCTATTGCATGAAAAATTTGAAAAAACAATTCTTTATTATCGTATTTATTTTATTTGGCGCTCAGTTAACATTTGCACAGCGCGATAAAGACGAATCGGACCCGGCTTTTAGAAGCGCTTACGATAAATTTGAAAAAGGTGAATACAAAGAAGCCTATAATGAATACACCGAATATTTATCAAAAAAGCCAACTGATAATAATGCTTTGTATAACAGGGGCTTGTGCGCTTTTGAAATGCAGGATTACAAAGATGCTATTACCAATTTTAGCAAAAGTATATACAATGGCAGAAAAAAATCTGATGCTTTTTATAACAGGGGCTTATGTTATTATAAGTTACAGGATTTTGAATTGGCGGTTGCCGATTTTGATACTTCCATTTCATTTAAGCCGGGCTACACAAAAGCATTAACCTATAAAGGCGCTTCGTTGCGCGAGTTAAAAAAATACAAAGAGGCTTTAAGCTCTTTAGATAAAGCGGTAGAATCTGACCCCGGATATGAAAGTGCATATTATTACAGGGCAATAGTAAAATATTACCTGAATGATTTTGAAGGCGGGCTTGCCGATTGCAATAAATCCTTATCTATAAAATCATATTACGATACTTATTTCTGGCGTGGCTTAATTTATATCGATCTTAAAAGATATAAAGAATCCATTACAGATTATGACACCGTAATTGCGCACGACCCAAAATATTCCACAGCCTATTACAACAGGGCAATTAGCTATTACGAATTAAAAAATTACGAAAAAGCATTATCAGATAACAACAAAGCTATTGAGCTGGATCCTTCAAAACCGGAAGCTTACTATAACCGCGGCCTTGCAAAATTTGAATTACAGAAATATAAAGAAGCAGAACCTGATTTTAATGCCGCTATTGATCTTAAATTGGACGATGCCAAACATTATTTATGGCGCGGGGTTAACTATTATTACCAGGGCAAAGACGAACTTGCACTGGCCGACCTGAATATGGCTGTGCAAAAAAAGAAAGATAATGAGTTAGCTTATTATTACAGGGCATTGGTAAAATATGCCCAGGAAGATGATAAGGGTGTTGTAGATGACTGTACTGCTGCCCTGGCTTTAAAAAAATCTTATGATACTTATTATCAGCGTGGGGCAAGCCGTTATCAATTAAAAGATTATGCAGGAGCTATAGAAGATTTTACAGAGTCGCTGAAGCTGAAACCCGATTATAAACTTGCACTTTTAGAAAGAGGCGTTACTTATTATCAAACCGAAAAAGATGCGTTGGCTTTAACTGATCTTACAAAAGCCATTGAATTGGATAACAAAAGCGGAAGAGCTTATTTTTACAGAGGTAAATTAAAAAAATACATGAATGATCTTTCGGGCTCGTGTGCCGATCTTAAACAGGCAAAAGCTCTAAACTACACTGGCGCAGCGGAAGAGCTAACCAAAAACGCCTGTAAATAAACAAGGTAAATTATTTTTTCTTTTTGTTCTCTAAAAGACTATTTATCTTTTTAAGATAGGCTACTTCATTTTGCAAAGCCTCTATTTCTTTTTGTAAATTCTTTACTTCTTCGTTTTGAAGTTTATTGTATAAGGTAGACGGTTCGTTCACAAAATAACTTTTTGTATTAATAGCGTTATATTCTTTTTGAATAGAGTAAAGCGAAAAGAAATCGCATTTTAACACTTTACCAATTTTATTTAAAAGTTCGGTATCTATGCTTTCGCGCTCAAAAATGTTATAAACCACATTTCGGGTACGGTTTATCCTTTGGCCAAATTCGATCACCGAAATTCCCTGTCTTTTCATTTCTTCTTTTACCTTTTTCCCAATGTGAATTGCCATGAGACAAAGTTAACTGCCCTAAACAGAAAAATTTTTGCATTTTGCACTAAATAATATTACATTTTGTAACAAATAATAGTACATTTGCAATTGCTCCGGATGTATTTATACCGTAAAATGCAGAAAATTAAATTTTATATGATGCTTTTACTTATTTCAGAAATGGCTTTTACATATTGCAAAACTGAAGAACAAAAAAGAAATGACATGTCACAGCCAACGATCATAAAAAATGACAGCATTGGGCATGTACACGAATACACCGTTATTGTATCTGCAAAAAACTGGCAGATCGTAAATTGTTCTGAACGTTATGTTGAAATTGCCATTAAAGAAATATCTGAAAGCGTTTTAGATGAAGGCCTAGTAATGATCTACCTCATAGAAGGAAGTAAATACCTTGCCCTGCCATTTAATTATTACCAGGTACGAAGGATCGTTTCTTTTCAACCTTCGTTTGAAGCCGGCCGCGCTTACATTAATATCTATGGTAATTTTATCACCAATGTAAGTGCCAAATACGAATTTAAGATATTGATCATTTCAAAAGAATTACTCAAAAGCAAAATTTTTAATTGGAATAATTATGCTCTTTTAAAGAAAATAAAAGATTAATCCGCATTATTCTTTTATGATCCTCTTGACTACCGTTTCATTACCGGCTTTTATCTTTAAAGAATATAAACCCGCAGAATATTCTGAAAGATCGACTTTAAAAGAAGGTGAGATCGCTTTTTGTTCAAAAATAAGTTGACCCAGCGAATTATAAATTTCTATAGAATTTTTATCTCCCGCGCAATCGCATTCAATATTAAAGATATTCTTTGAAGGGTTTGGATAAATGAAAAATTGTTGTGCTTCATTGCCGTTAAGCGCACCATTTGCGGTACACAAACTTACATTTTGTGTAACCGTTGCTATGTTTTGGCAGTTATTTATATCGGTTCCCGTAACAGTGTAAGTGGTATTTACAGTTGGAGAAATAACAATTGTTGTGTTGGTTGACGCAGTATTCCATAAATACGTGTTGGCGCCATTTGCAGTTAATGTTGCCTGTTGGCCCACGCAAATTAAAGATGCATTGGATGCAATATTTACAGTTGGCAAGTTGTTAACCGTTATGTTACTTACAGCTGATGCCTGGCTCTGGCAACCATTTACATCGGTACCATCAACAGTATATGAAGTAGTAAAAGCTGGCGAAACAGTGGATGATCCTGATGAATAGGTATATGTTAAAGCGCCTGAAGGATTTAAAGTAAATATTTGGCCCGCGCAAATTGTACCGCTGTTTACCGATATAGTTGGCGAAGGATTTATAGAAATACTAAACGAAGTGATAATCAAACAACCATTTACATTTGTTCCACCCACCGAATAAGTATGTCCACAACCTGTATTAGCCATTAAACAAGGATTTGGGGAACCTGAGGCATCACCGCAAGGACCATTCCAATTAAAGGCTACCACATCTCCACTGGTTGTAAAACAAGCCGAATTACCACTACAAAGAGCTGATGGTGAATTTATATTTAAAATTGGGGATGGGTAAACAAATAAAAATTGGGTAGCGCTACTGGTGCATCCATTCACATCTGAACCTGTAACAGTATAATTTGTGCTAACGGTTGGCTGAACAATAGGAGAACTTGAAACCATTGAACCGGGCATCCAGGTATAAGTGCTTGCTCCACTAACATTCAAAAAAGCTGAACTGGCCGTTGGAGGCGGACATATGCTGCCCGTAGAAGGCGATAAGGTTACTGCTAATGTTGGTGTTGGGTTTACCGTAACACAATTATTTATTGATGATTCGCAGCCATTGGCGGCAGTTCCTGTAAAACTGTAACAGGTTGTTATTGTAGGCGAAACATTTATACTGTTTAAATTACTGCCAGTGTTCCAGGTATAAGTGCTTGCACCCTGCCCATTTAACGTGATTGAATTGCCGGTGCATATATTAAGTGGTAAAGTATTACTTAACGATAGAAACGGACTTGATAAAACCGTAAGATTTAAAGTTGATGTAGATTGGCAACCGTTTACATCCGTTCCGGCTAAATTTATATAAGGAGTAGAACTGGTACTAATTGTTGTGGCAATAGTGGGATAAATTCCGGCATAAAAAGTTAAACCACTAAAAACATAGTAATCTGCACCCGTGGCAGTCCAGGTATAGCTTTTACCCGGGCAAAGTGCAGTTGGCCCGCTGACAGCTAAAACCGGTAATGGATTTACGGTTACCGTAATGGGTGTTACAATATTGCCACAAGCGTTATTCGATGACAGTGTATATGTTGTTGTAGTTATTGGATTTACTGTTATTGCAATATTGGTAGTTGTAGAACTACCGAGATTCCAGGTATAAGTACCTGCACTACCCGAAGCCGTAAGCGCGATAGAATTGCCCATACAAATGGTCGGGAGAGGTGATACGGAAAGTGTATTAAAACTAACCTGCGAATAAAAGCCATAACTGTTTGTGCAACCTGTTATCGTATTTGTACCTGTGATGGTGTAAAAAGCCGAATTGGTGGGTGTCAATACTAATTGGTTACTTGTGGAAACCGTTGTGGTTCCTTGCACCCATGTGTAAGTATCGGCGCCGGCAACAGTGATCGTTCCGGTATTTCCCGCGCAAAAATTATTACCCGATATAGATAACGTTGGCTGCGGGCTTACCTGTACATTAATAGTTTTGGTAGCCGAGCACCCGGAGTAATTTAATCCTGTAATAAAATAGCTGCACGAAACAGGCGGTATTATACTGATATTATATCCCGAAAAAATAGTGTTATAACCGTAAGTAGAACTTATTGAATAATTGCTTGCGCCAAAAAGTGTAAAATTTACCGGCGCTGTGCCGCATATTAAAGTTGGACTTGCGTTTGCTGTTATTGCAGCACTCGAGCCAACCGTGAATTGAACGGTTGAATTATTTGTAGCATTACCGCAACCAGAGTTATTTGGCATGGTAGAAACCAAAGTATAATTGCCTGCTTGATTTATTTGTACGCTTGGCGTAGTAGCGCCGTTAATGCCTGTGCCAAACCATGTATAACTTAAAGCTGTTGCCGGCGCTATAGCGGCAGCTGTATTTGAATTACAAACGCCAATATTAAATGGCTGAGACGTGATTGAATATGTAGTATTATTAATACTAATGGTGTTATTTGCCGGCGTAAAACCGGTATTTAAAAGGTCGAAATAAGCATAACCACCATGGCCACCTTGCGAACATTCTGAAACTGTAATTTCTACTACTGCCGTTGAACCCATCAAAGAACTGAGATCAATACATAAAACATCCCAGTAAGCATTAGTAAAATATGTACTGGTATTATTTGTGTATATCTGCCCGTTAAGATTAATCCCAGAGCAAAATCCTCCCATACCCGCTTCATTTGCTTGTATGAATTTGCTGAAAATTACCGTTGTACCTGAAAGATCTGTTACTTTAATATTTACATAAGGCTGCTGGTTACAATTATGTTGCGCCATTTCAAAAACATATTTGCCTGCAATCTTTAAAAGATTTGATGAAGCATTAACAGGAATTGTATTGGAAATAGTTGTTATGGTATAGCCCTTATTTGTTGTAGAATTAAGCCTCGCAATATAATTACCGCCAAGGGGTGAAGTTAAATTAAATCCAAAATAAGGATCGGCACCTCCGTTTAGCGCAACAGCTAATACGGTTGAATTAGCACAGCAGCTTTGCGTGGGCACACTGTTTAAATTTTGGGACGTTGCAATATTCCAGCCACTAAGGTTACCGGCCTCAAAATCTAAATTGCCCGACATAACCGAATTATTCGAGCTAATAATTTTTGATACGGATAAGGCAGGCGGGATTGGTGTTACTAAATTGTATTTTAAATTTTTATAATCTCGTTTCTTTTTAGAAAGATAAAGCGTTTGTTCGAACGAATTTAAATTATTTTGAACGATATATTGCTTAGCAGCACTGCTATCAAACCCAATTAACGAATCTGGTTGAAATTGAGTTTGTGAATTAATTTTAAAACTAATCGCGATAAAAACAATTAAAAAAAATATTGATCTCTTTTTCATCGAGCAATGTAAATATACTAATTAAGGGGCCTTAAAACGCAAGAGCCTTACGATTTATACATAAAGTTATATAAGTGGTAGTATTTTTGAGTGCGTAAACCTGAGCCCTAAGTCATTACTTTACAATTTTAGAAACTGAAATGGCTATTCTCGCAATTGTTAAGATCTGTAGCGGTAACTCTATAGATTGTAATTACCGTTAGAGAAATAACAATTGCAGCATTGGTAGATTTGGTATTCCATGAATAGATTGCGTTGTGCTATTTATTTTATATGAAGCTAATTTCATGATTATTTAAAACAAAAATCCCCAACCATTTCTGATCGGGGATTTCCTAATATTAAGCTTAACTAAGGTCTATTTATTCTGTCCTGCTTCCAATGTAATTTCAATTCTTACATCTTCGCCAACACCGCCGCCTTCGCCAACACCAAAATCGGTGCGTTTAATAACGGTTTCGCCATTAAAGCCTGCAACATCAATTTTCTTGCCATCCCACTCTTGTTGAGAAGTACCAACATAATTAAAACGCAATTCAACATCTTTAGTAACGCCTTTTAAGGTTAATTTACCTTTTGCTGTATAAGCGTATTTACCTGGCTCGGCAGTATTTTTTTCTACGCTGGTAGCTTCGAAAGTTGCTTTTTTAAACTTAGCAACATCAAAAAACTCAGGCTTATCTTTTAAATGACCATCGCGGAAAGAGTTTTGTGTATTTAAACTTGTCATATCTAACTCGATGAAAATTTTTGGTCCGTTAGCGTTATCTAAATTCACATAACCGCTATCAATATTGATTGTACCACGGGTATCCGTAACAATGTGTTTTACGCTGAAAGCAACTGAGCTGTGAGCGCCATCTACCATATACATACCTTTAACTTCAGCAATATCTTTTACGTTAGCAGCCATAGCGCTATCAGCCTGTGCTTTTGAAGAGAAAGTATATTCCTGTCCGTTAATATTTAATTTAACTACTTCTTTAATTTCAGGATTGTGCATCGCTAATTCATTAACTGCAATGTATGGTGCAATAACAAGAGAAACGATACTCATTAACTTAATTAAGATGTTCATAGATGGGCCAGATGTATCTTTGAACGGATCACCCACAGTATCACCAGTTACAGATGCTTTATGCGGCTCTGATTTTTTGTAGAAAGTCTCGCCATTAATTACAACACCTTTCTCGAAAGATTTTTTTGCATTATCCCATGCACCACCGGCGTTAGACTGGAAGATACCCATTAACACACCAGATACAGTAACGCCGGCTAATACGCCACCTAATACTTCAGGACCAAAAACAAAACCAACAATTACAGGCGTGATCAAAGCGATCGCGCCCGGCATCATCATTTCGCGGATAGAAGCAGTTGTAGAAATAGCAACGCATTTTTCGTATTCAGGTTTTGCTTTGTATTCCATAATGCCCGGAATTTCGCGGAACTGGCGACGAACCTCCTGTACCATGTCCATAGCCGCTTTACCAACCGCCTGGATACACAATGCAGAGAAAATGAAAGGGATCATACCACCTACAAATAAACCAGCTAATACCGGTGCTTTGTAAATATCAATAGCATCAATACCCGCAATACCAACAAAGGCTGCAAATAAAGCTAATGATGTTAACGCAGCAGAAGCAATAGCAAAACCTTTACCAGTTGCAGCAGTAGTGTTACCAACAGCATCTAAATTATCAGTACGCTCACGAACTTCAGGAGGTAACTGGCTCATTTCTGCAATACCACCGGCGTTATCGGCAATTGGCCCAAAAGCATCAATTGCTAATTGCATAGCTGTAGTTGCCATCATACCTGCTGCAGCAATTGCAACACCATATAAACCTGCACAATAATAAGAACCCATAATACCTGCAGCTAAAGTTAAAATAGGAATAACTGTAGATTTCATACCTACCGATAAACCACCAATAATGTTAGTAGCATGGCCTGTAGAAGATTGTTGAATGATCGATAATACCGGTTTTTTACCCATTGCAGTGTAATACTCGGTAACAATACTCATAATAGCGCCTACAACAGTACCAACTAAAATTGCAAGAAAAACACCCATCTTAGTGAACTTGGTATCGCGCAACATAATTTCGCCTTCAGGTAACATCCAATTCACAACAAAATAAGAAGCAATAACGGTTAAGATCATTGATGACCAGTTACCTAAATTCAATGCGCTTTGTACGTTTGATTTTTCATCTTTAACAGTAACGAACCATGTACCAACTATGGAGAATAAAATACCTAAACCACAAATTACCATTGGTAATAAAATTGGAGACATACCGCCGAATTTATCAGCCACCGTAATTTCCTGGCCTAATACCATGGTTGCAAGAATGGTTGCTACATAAGAACCAAATAAATCGGCACCCATTCCGGCAACGTCGCCTACGTTATCACCTACGTTATCAGCAATAGTGGCAGGGTTACGAACGTCATCTTCAGGAATACCTGCTTCCACCTTACCTACTAAATCAGCACCAACATCAGCGGCTTTAGTGTATATACCACCGCCAACACGCGCAAATAAGGCTATTGATTCAGCACCTAAAGAAAAACCAGTTAATACTTCAACAGCTGTTTTTACCTGGTGCTCACCAAGGCCAACAAACATAGCTAAGAAAGCAATAAATAAACCACCCAAACCTAAAACTGCCAAGCCTGCAACACCAAGACCCATAACGGTTCCACCGGTGAAAGAAACTTTTAACGCATGTTTTAAACTTGTACGTGCAGCCTGTGTAGTACGAACATTAGCTTTGGTAGCTACTTTCATACCAATATATCCCGCAGTAGCAGAAAATACCGCACCAATAATAAATGCAATAGAAATGATCCAGCTAGAGTGGATCTCTTTACCATGCACTTCATGAATTGTACCAGAATAGGCCAATAAAGCAGCGGCAAAAATTACAAATATACTTAACACTTTCCATTCTGCTTTTAAAAAGGCCATTGCACCATCGGCAATATAACCTGCCAACTCCTGCATATTTTTATCGCCGGCATCCTGTTTGGATACCCAGGCCGACTTAATTGCCATTACTATTAAACCAACAATACCAAGAACAGGTACTAAATAAATAACACTTTCATTCATAATTCTATAATTTATAGGGCTGCAAAAATAGGCATTTTGTCGGAAATAAAAAATTATAAAAATAATATAATACGTTGATAATCAATAATAAACAAAAAAATGGAGCGAATAATTCTGCACTTTTTAAAAGCGGGCTATTTAGGTTTGTTAGTGCGTTATGGGCTTATATTTGCCGCATAAATGCTTCAAAAAGCGTATCTTCAACTTTTGATTTATGGCAAATTACGACATTATGGATCATTACGATCTTATCGTTATTGGAGGTGGGCCCAGTGGTTATGCAGGCGCTATGCGTGCTATTGATTTTGGCAAAAAAGTTTTACTGATCGAAAAAAAACGTGTTGGCGGCGCAGGGGTTTATGACGGCGTTTTAACATCAAAAACCTTGTGGGAGCAGGCTTTAAAGGTCTCCTCCATCCGCGAAATGATCCCCGGATACGAAGTTGATTTTGATTCTATTTCTAAAATTGTTGATGAAGCCGTGTTTGAGCGCAAAACACAAATGATGGTACATTTAAAACTTCTCGAAAAAATGGGGCGCCATATCTTTTATTACGAAAAAGGCGTTGCTTTTTTAGAGAACAAAAATACTGTACGCATTACCAAAGATGACGGCACAATTAAACATGTAACCGCCGATAATATTTTACTAGCCACCGGCAGCAGGCCGCGCAAGCCCGCAAATATTACCGTTGATGAAAATATAATTGTTACCAGCGACGGTATAAAAAATTTCAAGTCCTTTCCTAAAAGTATGGTAGTGCTTGGCGCCGGTGTTATTGGTTGCGAGTTTGCAACCATTTTTTCTTCTTTTGGAAAAACAAAAGTTACGCTTATTGATAAAGCTGCGCGCATTTTACCTTTTGAAGATGAAGATATTGCCGATGTGATCAAAAATAATTTAGAAGCAAATGGTGCACATGTTCACCAGGGCGCTTCGTTAAAAAGAATGGAAATTAAAAACGGTGGTGTTGAATATGAATTGGAATATTATGGCGGCAGAACCGAAGTGCATCAGGTTGATAAAGCCTTGATCTCTATTGGAAGGGTTCCTAATATTGAAAATCTTGGATTAGAAAATGCCGGCGTAAAATTAAACGAGCGCGGTTGCGTTTGGGATGATGATACACAAACCAACATCAGCAATATTTATGTAGCCGGCGATGTTACTACCGAAATGGCCCTGGTAAGTGTTGGCGAGCGCGAGGCGCGCCATGCTGTGGTACGTATGTTTGGCCCAACGGTAAAACCACTAACATACAAAAATATCAGTTCAATTATGTTCTTAAATCCTGAAGTGGCAGCGGTTGGCATGAATGAGCAGGAGTGCGTTGCAAAGGGTATTGCGCATAAAGTAGTAAAACTCGATTATACCACCAATGCACGCGCCATTGCCATGCGCAAAACAAAAGGTTTCTTTAAAATAATTGTAACCAACGATAATGGCATGCGTATTTTGGGCATGCGTGTTGTGGGCGAGCACGCCAGCAGCGCTATACAGGCTGTAGCTTACCTTATTCATACCAACCAGGGTATTCGCGAGCTGGCAGATATGATGCACCCTCACCCAAGTATTATAGAAGGTGTGCAGGAATGTTTACGTATGCTTTTAAATAAATCTATTTACAAACCCTATGTTTTTAAAGACAGGTTAAAATGTTACGTTTGCGAAAGCGGCGTATGCACACCGGTTGAGAGTCTTGTATAGATTTTTGTTCAAAAGCCACAGATTTCACAAATTACACTGATTTTTATTTTTACTTATTTATCTTAAAAAAACAATCTGCGCCACCTGTGTAATCTGCGGCTTAATAAGCCTTGTATTTTTATCATTTTTTAAATAATGTTTTAGCATTTAAAAACTATCTTTGGTGAGCAATGAATAAACAGCTCTTATTATTTATCTCTATTTCGTTCTCTGTTGCACTCCTTATCCTTATTCTTATACAGGTATACTGGATCAATTATGATTTTGGTGTAAAGCAGGATCTTTTTGAGCAACATGTTACCGAAGCATTGAATAATACGGCCGCTAAATTGGAGAAACTTGATACCAAAGGTTCTTACAAAAAAATTAAAACGCGCACGCAGGGTATTACCTTTAATGTACCAACTATAAATGGTAAAATCTCTGACCAGATAAATTTTAAATTATTTAAAGAATCAAGTATTGATAGTAACGGTTATTCGCATAGTGAGTTTGCTACAAAAGATATTGCCGCAGATTCTTTAAAACTGGATCCAGCGGCTGCCAGTTTTTTAAAAGCGCTTAAAGAAAAATCGGGTTTGCTTACGCAAAGCAATAACGATCTGTTTAATCCTTTAAAGGGTTATAGTTTTTTTGACGAGACCTCAACAAGAAATTATTATACCGACTTTAAACAAAAAGTAGATACTCTTTTATTAGATTCAATATTAAGTCTTGAATTAAAAAAGGAGAACATAAAAGCCAAGCATATTTATTATTTAACCTTGTTATACCCGGGTAGCGCACATCACGCCAACCTTATAAATGCCGAGGCATCGGTAGATTCGTTAGGCCCGGCCTACAAAGTAAACCTATCGCCCAGCAACCGCTTTGTCGATCCGGAGTACCTGATCGTTCGTTTTCCCAATCAAAAAGGCGACGTGTTTAAAGAGATGTGGCCATTCCTGATCTTGTCAATAATTGTTATTGCCATTCTTATTTTCTCCTTCTATTTTATTATGGCCAATAACATGAAGCAGAAAAAATTGTCTATCATTAAAAATGATTTTATCAGTAACATGACGCATGAGTTTAAAACGCCAATAAGTACCATCTCATTGGCAAGCGAAATGTTGGGCGATAACAGCATTTCTCAAACACCCGAAAAACAACAACGTTATCTTAAAATGATACGCGATGAGAATAAACGTTTAAGTGTTTTGGTTGAAAGTATTTTGCAAACCTCTATTTTAGATAAGGGAGAATTTATTTTAAAGTTAAGCGAAGTAGATGTGCACGAGATCATTAATTCTGCCATTAATAATACACAACTTTTAATTGATCAGCGAAACGGCACCATAAAAATTAATCTTGACGCAAAAAGGCATAAATTACAAGCCGATAGGGTGCATCTTACCAATATTATTTTTAACCTTATTGATAATGCCATAAAATATTCTAAAGGCGCCCCTGAAATTATTATTTCTACGGTAAACACGGCCGAAGGTATTATGATAAAAGTAAAAGATAACGGCATTGGCATAAGTAAAGAAAACCAGCGCAAGATCTTTGATAAATTTTACAGGGTGCCAACAGGTAACGTACATAACGTAAAAGGTTTTGGCTTAGGCCTTTCTTATGTTTTGGCGGTTATTTTAAAACATAAAGGCACTATTTCTGTTGATAGTGAATTGGGAAAAGGCAGCACATTTAATGTTCATTTGCCATTTGATAATTAATGTTAAAAATGTTAAATTGGCATGGTAAGTGTTTACCTTTAAGTAAATAATTTAACATTTAAAATAATGGAAACTGTTAAAACAAAAATACTTTTAGTTGAAGATGATCCGAGTTTAGGGCCTCTTTTACAAGAATATTTAGATGCAAAAGGTTTTGAAACCAAATTGGCAGATGATGGAAAAAAAGGAGCTGATCTTTTCTTTAAGGGTTCTTTTGATCTTCTTTTATTAGACGTAATGATGCCGGTTAAAGATGGTTTAACTTTAGCAAAAGAGATCAGGGTTACCGATAAAAACGTTCCGATTATATTTTTAACCGCCAAAAGTATGAAAGAAGATACTATTGAAGGTTTTAGTGCAGGTGCCGATGATTATATTACCAAACCTTTTAGCATGGAAGAATTAATGGCACGTGTAACTGCAGTGTTAAGGCGTACCAATAAAATGCGTTCTTCCGAGAGCGAAGAAGTTAATTTTAAAATTGGTAAATACCAGTTCAATTCAGAAAAACAGCTTTTACAACACGATGGCATTGAACAAAAATTAACCACTAAAGAAAGCCAGTTATTACGTTTATTATGCGTGCATCAAAACGATGTATTGGACAGGACCTTTGCTTTAAAGTCTATCTGGCAGGATGATAACTATTTTAATGGCCGTAGTATGGATGTTTACATTGCTAAATTACGTAAGTATTTAAAAGACGACTCTAAAGTAGAGATCATTAACATTCACGGTAAAGGATTTAAACTTTTAGTGAATCAATAAAAAAATTTAATTTAAATTCGAAGGAGCCGGTTAACAACCGGCTTTTTTATTTACCGCTTTTCCAAAAAAAAATCCCCGCTTGTGGCAGGGATTTTTTTAATTAGTTATTTATCATTTATTTCATTAAAGTAACGTGTCCTGTTTTATTATGGATCTTACCATCAATGTCTTTAAATCTTATTTTATAAACATAAGTATCTTCTTTTAAAGGCTCATCCCCCCTGTTCTTAACTGTTCCATTCCAGCCCGCAGTTGGGTCTTTGGTCGAGAATAGCATTTCACCCCAACGATCGAACACTTCTAAATTGTAAGTTTTAAGATCTAACCCATAAGGAGAGAATACAGGAATAAATATATCATTCAATCCATCATAATTTGGTGTAAATGAAGTTGGGATATAAATACCATAATCGTTTTTTACAGGCACTACTTTTGTGATCACATCTTTACAGCCTTCTGCTGTAAGAGCTGTTAACGTAATCTCATAATCGCCAGCCTGCGGGAAAACAACTTTAGGATTAAGATCATTAAGCTGGTATAAATTTCCTATTTGCCACTGATAACTGTTGTGCCCTAAAATAGTACTTTGATTATTGAATTGCACTTCGGGCGTTGCAATGGTTATTTCATCCGGATCGTAGGTAAATGCCGCATGAGGTACTTCAAAGACAACGATCGGGTTTTCTAAGAAAGCCTGTGCAGAGCAACCTATTTCATCCTGGTAATTAAAGGTTACGGTATAAGAACCTGGTACAGTATATAAATGTGTTACAGATAATCCCGGTTGCGGATCTGATCCATCGCCTAAATTCCAAAGGCCTGTTCCATTATTGGCACTTGGGGTATTAAATGTTACTTCAACCGGAGCGCAACCTTTTTCTGCATTGCTAACCACCGTTACCACAGGAATTTCATTAACCAGTATACGTATAGCACTGCTATCAGGGCATAAGCTGGTTGTAGGAACCGAATTAGTATAATACGTGATCACATTATTATTGCCAACATTTGCATTTGCAGGTGTGAAAATACTTCCCGCCATGCCAGGGCCGCTCCAGGCACCGCCCGGATTTTGAACAATACTGTTAAGGTTTACAGGTGCATCGTTCCTGCAGTATGGTCCGGCATATTTTGCAAGATCTGCCGAAACAAATTTTTCAATAGAAATAGTTGTTGTAGCATACGCAATACATGGTCCTGACGTAACCGTATAATTAATAAAATTGTCTCCAATTATAGCGTAAGTTGGATTAAAGCCTCCGGTTGGTGTTGTAGCGCCATTGTTAACACCGGCAAATACACCACCTATAGGAGCAACCTGCAACTGTATAGGTGCGCCAACATTACAGAACGGACCAGCTTTTGTTATTGCAGGAGTAGCCAAAGAAAATACATTGATGGCTAAAGTTGCCTGCGCAGGACAAAGACTGCTTGGCGATGAAGCTGTATTATAACTTATTACTATACTTCCAACCCCTGAAGTGCCAGGATTGAAAGTAGTTCCGGTAATACCGGGGCCACTCCATAAACCTAAATTATTTGTAGCCAGCGGTACAAGGCTTATTGCCGGATTAGTATTACACTGATCGGCAATACTACCGCTAATTACTGCCGGTACATAAGCTTCAATGGAAATTGTTTTTGTGTCCTGAACATTACATGTATTTGTTCCTATCACATATTGAACTGTATTAACACCAATCGCAGCTAAGGCCGGTGTAAACGATCCTGCAGTGCTGTTATAGTTCGTAGCCGTCCATGTTCCGGTACTTGGCGAAACGCCTAACTGGAAATTTGGTGAATTGTTGCAATAAGGCCCTACCTGCGTAATAGAAGGTACCGGTGGGTTTAATACCGAAACTGCAATAGTTCTTGAATCCGGACATAATGTGGCATTTGGTGCCGATGTTGTATTGTAATTAAGCGTATAAATGCCGGTAGCAAGACTGGCTGTACTAAATGAATAGGTACCCACAACACCTGTACCCGACCAAATGCCGTTTGCAGTGCTCTGCACAATGCTGTTCAGGTTAACGTTAGGACTGTTATAACATAAATTTGCCACGGTTGCAGTAAGCGCTGCAGTATTAAACTGCGACACATTATATGTTGCCGTATTGGTTGCCACACAGGTACCCACACCCACTGCGTACATGAATGTATTTGTTCCAACAGCCGCTAAAGAAGGAGTAATAATACCGGTGTTTTGATTTAAGGCCGCCGCCGCAATACCTGTTGTAAAGGTACCACCGGTTGGGGTAACCGTAATTGTTACCGGTGAAGCATTCGTACAAAAATCACTTATTGGCGTTATTGTTGGCGTTACCGGATTAACTACGGTTACAGCAAACGTGTTTGTAATAGGACAGTTAACAAATGTTGGTGTAACAACAACAGAGTAATTGATAGTTGTTACGCTGCCAGGTGCTGTGGTTGGCGTTACAATACTTGTTGTTTGCGTGGTATTTGACAAGAATGTTGAAGGCGACCACGCATACGTGAACATGTTTGCTGTGGTAGTAGGACAGTTACCAAATTTAGAATTAGGCCTGTTTGGCGAAAAGCCGCTAACACCATTTGTACCGCAAGTTGATACGTTACTGAATGCATAATTGAATGCAGTAGAGTTATAACTGGTTGGCGTATACAAACATGTTGACCCCAGGAATTGCCATGTGGCAGTACCCTGGCAAAGATCAACTAAAATGTTTGAGATCCCATCCCAGAAATAAGGAGTAGTAAAGTTATGCTGGTTCCAGCCACTAACCGGCGAATAATTAGGTACGTTGTAAACCTGCGTTAAACCAACATTATCCATCACCGTAACAACCGAAGCCGTTGTACATTTTATTTTAATTGTATAGTTAGGGATGTTATTTATTCCTCCAACGCTGCTGCAATTAAAAGATATACTTGTCAAATAACCCGGTAGCACGCCAGCTGCAGTTAATTCAGAGGCTCTGAACAACATCTGGGTATGGTTATCATAATAATATTTTGAATATGGTTGCGGAAATTGCCAGATCTGCCCGGTGTTATTTCCTGTTCCAACATCCAGCTGGGTTGGGTTACCGCAAGCCGGGCCAACACCTGTATTCGAGCACGGTGTTCCTACAATTTGGTTAACCAGGTTAACCGATGTTGTCACATTATTTCCCTGGCAAATAGTAGGCGTTAACGGGGCGAGGTTATAAGTAAACGTATATGGTGTAACCGTAAACGTTGTTGTGTATTTACAGGATCCGTCAAAAGCAATTACACTGTAGGTTCCTCCGGCCAGGCCTGTTGGTACAAATGTATTAGAACCCGTTGGGTTTAACGTAACCGAATAGGTAGGGCCGCTTGTTGAGAAGACCTGGTATGAATTTAAGCCGGTTGGTCCGTTTGCAGCCGGGGTTATTACAATTGCTGCAGTACCATTTGTTGCCGCCGGGCATATAACTCCAATACTAGGTACGGCAACTGCTCCGGGCGGTGTGGCAGCTAAAGTATATTTTACAGAATCTTTACAGCCCTGTGGCGTAGTATACGATAACCAATAAATTGCGCCGTTAACCGGGTTATTGACCGTGTAACTCGACGCCGTTCCTAATGGCGGAGCAATTGGCGTTAAGTTATTATACCATTGAAAATTTGTTCCTCCGGCGGTAGTTAAAAAGGCCTGGTTACCACAATACGGTTTTGTAAACTGAAAGAGATTAGGAGGTGATGTACCTATAACAAATGTTGACGAGGCTGTACCGCAGGTTCCACCGCCACCCTGAACGGCAATTGAATATGAGCCCGGCGGTAAATTATTTATTACAGAGGCGGTAGATGCCGTTAAATTAAGAGTAGGATTACTGATACTTGTATAGGTATATGTAATTTGAGAGCTACTGCCGGATGCAAACACAGTTGCGGCTCCACTGGCGCCCCCAGGGCAGGTTGAAGCTGTAGCAATACCATTAATATAAACGCTTGATACTTTAATTGTGTCGATTGCCGTAAAAGTACAGCCCGATGCAGAAACCATTGTAACTGTAAATATCTGACCGGCCGCTACCGGTTGAACGGTAACACTTGGAGCATTTGCCAGTGCCGGAGTATAAGTTACGTTTGATGGGCCAACCCATTGATAAGTTGCATAACCCAAAGGTGCTACTATGCTTGCAATATTAGATCCAAAACAAAAACTAACAGGGCCACCAATAGGGCCACCGTTACCACCTAAACCACTACCAACCTGGTTACCGCCACATCTTGCATCAAAATAACAAGAACCGTGATGCGCCCCACCATTACAATCTCCGCTGGTTACCTTGATAGTTACACAGCTTCCAATGTATGGTGTAAGGTCAATATATTTTACAGTCCAGTTTGTCCATGAAACCTGGGTAGTAGGATCCACTGTATATCCCGGAACACCACTGGTACAGCCTGATCCCGATGGTGTTAAACTTACCGAAGAACAAGGTAACTGAACACCTACACAGTTGTATAGATCCACTTTAAAGAACGGCTGATCGCAGCATGCGTGCCCCGAACCATCCCACGATCCGGCATATGCAAATTGAAATAAAGTATTGGCAGCAGTTACCGGAAAAGTTTGTTTTATCTGGTTGATCAATACTCCGGGATTTGTATCTCCCATACGGATAACCTTGTTGCCACCTAAAGGTGAATTTGGTAATGTGCCAAGATATAAAACACCAGTAAGCGGTGTAGCAACAACAGAAAATTCGGGGCTACCGTTAGCGCCATATGTTGGCGTTATACAAGCGCCACCATTCGGAAATCCATTGCTTCCGCTTCCAATTGTCCAACCAGCAACAGCCCCACCGTTGTTGGGATAAGATCCAACCGGTGTAGCTTCAAAATCTTCGTTTACACAAGGCGCCGAGTTAATTGAGTTGCCGCCGGCTATTGGCTTATTGCCAATACTCTGAGGATCGATACCAATGTTATATTTTGCTTTAATATACTCGCGTTTTTTAAGGTTCATTACGTACATGTATTCTGCGCCGTAAAAACCTCTTCCTAAAAGTTGAGCTTTTAAAGTATTCTCATCAAATCCCTGTAATGAATCGGCATAAAAATGAACATAGTTTTTAAATGAAGAAGCGTTCGCATTCAAATATCCCTGATCTTCCACAAATCCCTTTTTTACATCCGCAACTACAGCGCCACCCGGGGTTTGTGTATTTGAAATACTTTTATTTGTCTGTGCATGTAATGCCGTATTTACTGCCAAAAAAATAAAGGTTGCTACTTTAAATAAATTCTTCATATTGTGATTTGTGATTATTAATTATTGTAAATCTAAACCATACCTAAAAAAAAAGCCTTTTTTTTACTCATTTATTCTATTATTTCCCTAATTTAAACGACCAATTGACCGAATTTAACATTTAAAACCGGCATTTGTCCGATTTAGGCCATAAAAAAGGCCGGTAAAGCTACCGGCCCGAATTTATCTGATTTCTAAATTTTTAGTTTTTTCTTCCGCCAAATAAACGAAGTAGGAACAAAAATAAGTTAATAAAATCCAGGTAAAGGGTTAATGCGCCCATTACACCAAATTTGCGACTTTCTGCAGAATCGCCTGCCTGCTCGCCGATCATTTTTATTTTTTGAACATCGTACGCAGTTAAACCGGTAAAAATAATTACGCCTAAAATGCTGATGATATAATCCATACCGGCACTACGCATAAATAAATTTATTAGTGATGCGATCACAATTCCTATCAAACCGATCATTAATAAACTTCCTAATTTTGTAAGATCTGTTTTAGTGGTATAGCCCGCAATGGCCATTACCGCAAATAACGCTGCTGTACTTAAAAATACTTTGTAAATAGAGCCGATATCATAAACAAAAAAGATAAAGCTAAAACTGATACCGTTTATGATCGAATAAGCAACAAATGTGCTGATCAATACCGGGAAGGACATTTTATTGATGCCAAAGCTCATGGCCATTACAAATAAAAGAGGCGCAAACATTACAACATAAGCCAGCATAGATGGCTTAAACCCATACTCGGTTGGCTCTAATAGTAAAGAAGTTAATTGAGGTACATAGGCAAATAAGATCGCAGAAAGTGTGGTTAGCACCATTGCAAGGCTCATCCACGCAAACGATGAACGTAAAATTGTATTTTGTTTAGTAATTGATGCCTGGTCGAAATTTTCGATAGGCGTGTTTCTAAAATTTGTTTCCATAGTTAAATTTTGAATTACAAATTTAATAAATAAAGTAACAATAAAAGGTTAAGAATAATTAAAAGTAAAGATCGCTGGTTTTAAGGCGCAGAAACCTTAGTACGGCAAGCATAGCGCTAAATGCCGAGATAATAACACCAACCAGGATAATAGCCGAGAAAAGAATGAGCAAAAGGTTTTCATCCTGTAACTGTAATAAGTCAGGAATAAAACGCGTGCTGATGACCAATAAACCAACCAATAGAACACTGGCTACAATGCCGGCAATGATACCCTGGCGAACGCCTTTAAATATAAATGGCTTGCTGATAAAGGCACGTGTGGCGCCAACAAGGTACATAGTTCTTATTAAAAAACGTTGCGAATAAATAGAAAGGCGAATGGTATTATTGATAAGCGCAATGGCAACAATAAGAAGAGCCCCGCTGAATATTAAAATAAAAAAAGCAATGGCGCGGGTGTTCTTATTTAAATTGTTGATCATATCTTTTTGATAAACCACTTCTTTGATATAACTTTTTTGCAAAAGTGTTTTTTCAATGATCTGTAATGTATCTGTATTGGCGTAATTGGCGTTTAGCTTTACTTCCAACGAATTAAGCAAAGGGTTGCTTCCTAAAAATGAAACAAAATCTTCGCCAAGATCTGCTTTTAACTTTTCGGCAGCCTGCTCTTTATTAATAAGATTTACGCTTTTTGCGTATTTTGAATTGCTGATCTCTTGTAACAAGCCATCTGTTTGGGCTGAGCTGGCTGTATCTTTTAAATAGATCTGAAAACCTACATTCTCTTTAAAATGTTTTGATAATTTATTGGCATTAATTACCAAAAGACCAAGGGCGCCAAGCATGAACAATACCAGCGACAAGCTAATGATCACTGTTATTCCTGAGGTACGTAAACGTTTTTTTGTAAGGTTATCACTCACTGCAAATAAATTATAAGCGAATTTATTTTTTTATCGCGCAGCTAAAACCCCAATACAAAAGATTAATTAACAAGGCTGTGTTTACACAACAGCTATTTTTATACCCGCTAAAAACAGTATAATTAGCGCGCCGCCAACAATAATGCGGTAAATACCAAAGTATTTAAAGCCGTATTTATTTAATACACCAATAAAGAATTTAATGGCCAGCACGGCAACAATAAAGGCCACTACATTTCCAAAGATCAATATTTTTATTTCGCCGGCATTTATCGTGATGCCTTCTTTATAAAAATCGAGAAGTTTTTTTGCAGTGGCGGCAAACATAGTAGGCACCGCCAAAAAGAAAGAGAACTCTGCCGCTGCCTGCCTGGTAAGCTTTTGCGTCATACCTCCAATAATGGTTGAGGCGCTTCTGCTTACACCCGGAAATAATGCCAAACATTGAAAAGCCCCTATTTTAAAGGCTTTCAAAAAAGAAATGTCTTCTTCCTTTTCTATGTTTTGATCTTTAAACCATTTATCTACAAACAACAAAATAATACCGCCAACAAAAAGTGCTACAGCAACTCCAAAAACATTTTCAAGCTGTGCATCTATCCAATCGCCTAAAAGCACACCTGCAATGGCGCTTGGTATAAATGCTACCACCAGCTTTACATAAAAATTTACCGATTTAAAAAAACGTTTAAAGTATAAAACAACCACGCTTAATATGGCGCCTAATTGAATGGCAATGGTAAATAATTTTACAAAAGGCGTTACTTCCATTCCTAAAACGGCGGTGGTTATCATCATGTGGCCGGTTGACGAAATAGGCAAAAACTCTGTTAGCCCTTCAACAATTGCAATAATTAAAGCTTGTAAATACGACATAAATTTTAATGTACTAAAGAAACGTGGTCAACAAAATAATCGGTTTCGCCCTGCCAGAAAAAATTCTTGATCACCTGGCGGTACTTTACAACTACTCTTTTTCCTTCATATGCTTCCAGCGAGTCGTAAACAGGTTTTTTTGTAATGGAGAATTTAAAAATTGTCATTGGCATAATGGTACCTTCGCCCTGGTTAATACCACCAACATTCAGTTCACCTTCATACGTTTTAAAAACATACCCTTTTTTGCTTACCTTAAACAAGATGCCTGCACGACTTCCTTCACTATAGCTCATGCCACAAATAAAATAATAAATAAACCAGATCAAAATAAGAACCAGCGATGTGATCAAAGCAAATCTTTTAAACCTGCTTTTTTTCTTTGGCGGTAATGGGGTATTGGCCTGTTCGGGGCTCATTAGTTAGCAGGTTCTGCTTGCTTTGGCCTCCACATAATTGCAACCACTATAGTTACAAATCCAATTAAACAACAAATTGGCGCTAATGTAATGCGTTGAAAATCAAAAATAGCCGGGTTAAAAACATTGCTGTCTTTACTACCGCCACCGATCATTAATAAATAACCAATTGCAATAAATGCTATTCCTACTAACATAAGGTAGTAATTCTTTTTTGTAAAGGTAGTTTTCATTTGCTGTTTTTTAATTGTAATAAAGCTCAAATATAACTAAAAATCGTTGTATGATTTGCTCTTTTTAGCTGAGTTTTATACGTTAATTTTTTGTAATATTGTTACTTTATATATTATGGCAAAAGTTGCATTAATTACAGGGGTTACAGGTCAGGATGGCGCTTATCTTTCTGAGTTGTTATTAAGCAAAGGGTATGAAGTACATGGGGTAAAACGCCGCAGCTCATTGTTTAATACCGACAGGATCGATCATTTATACCAGGATCAGCACGAGAAACACGTTAACTTTAAGTTACATTACGGCGATCTGACGGATAGCACCAACCTGATCAGGATCATCCAGGAAGTGAAACCCGACGAGATCTATAACCTGGCAGCCATGTCGCACGTTAAAGTAAGTTTTGATACACCTGAATATACTGCCAATGCTGATGGTATTGGCACTTTACGTATTTTAGAGGCCATTCGTATTTTAGGCCTTGAAAAGAAAACGCGTTTTTACCAGGCCTCTACATCTGAATTATATGGTCTTGTTCAGGAAATCCCTCAAAAAGAAACCACTCCTTTTTATCCGCGCAGCCCATACGGCGTTGCAAAATTATATGGCTTCTGGATCACTAAAAACTACCGTGAAGCTTATGGTATGTATGCCTGCAATGGAATCTTATTTAATCACGAAAGTCCGCTACGCGGCGAAACATTTGTAACCCGTAAAATTACGCGTGCCGTTGCAAAAATAAGTTTGGGCCTACAGGAAAAACTGTTTATGGGCAATATTGATTCTGAAAGGGATTGGGGCCATGCAAAAGATTATGTTGAAGGTATGTGGCGTATGTTGCAACAAGATGAACCGGATGATTTTGTATTGGCAACCGGCATTAAAATCACTGTAAGAGAATTTATTAATATGGCTTTTGCCGAAGTGGGTATTAAAATAAAATGGGAAGGTAAAGCCGAAAACGAAAAAGGAATTAATACTGCTACAGGAAAAACTGTTGTTGAAATAGATCCAAAATATTACCGCCCGGCAGAAGTAGACCTTTTGGTAGGCGATGCTACAAAAGCCAAAACAAAAATGGGCTGGACACCAACCCACACCGTTGCAGAACTTTGCAAAGAAATGGTGTTGGCAGATGTTGAATTATTTAAACGTGACAAATATTTATTGGAAGGCGGCCACAAAATTTTAAACTATAAAGAATAACAACTACGAATTAAAACGAATAGCTGCCTAATATACTGTAGCACCTAAAATGAAATTAAATTCAAAAATATATATTGCCGGGCACCGCGGAATGGTGGGTTCGGCCATATTAAGAAACCTGCAAAAAAAAGGTTTCACCAATTTTATTCTTAAAACGTCGGCCGAGCTTGATCTTCGCAACCAGGAAATGGTAGCTGAATTTTTTGAGAAAGAAAAACCTGAATACGTTTTTTTAGCCGCTGCTAAAGTTGGTGGTATACAAGCCAACAATATTTACCGCGCCGATTTTTTGTACGAAAATTTAATGATCCAAAACAACGTCATCCATTCATCGTACATAAATAAAGTTACCAAGTTATTGTTTTTAGGATCATCCTGCATTTATCCAAAATTAGCTCCTCAGCCTTTAAAGGAAGAATATTTATTAAGCGGTTTTTTAGAAGATACGAATGAACCATACGCTATTGCAAAAATTACGGGTATAAAAATGTGCGAAAATTACCGCAGGCAGTACGATTGCAATTTTATTTCGGTAATGCCAACTAATTTATATGGGCCAAACGATAATTATAATTTAAATAATTCACATGTATTGCCGGCATTGATCAGAAAGTTTCATGAAGCAAAACAAAATAATTTGCCTTTTGTAGAGATGTGGGGAACAGGTTCGCCAAAACGCGAGTTTTTACATGCCGATGATATGGCTGACGCCTGTGTTTATTTAATGCAGAACTATAACGGTTTGCAGCATGTTAACATTGGTACCGGCGTTGATCTTTCTATAAAAGAACTCGCACTGATGATCCAGAAAATTGTGGGTTATACCGGTGAAATAAAACACGACCTAAGCAAACCCGATGGCACACCAAGAAAGCTGATGGATGTAAGTTATTTGCACAGCCACGGCTGGAAACACACCATTGAGCTTGAAGAAGGCATTAAACAGGTTTACGAAGATTTTAAGAAAAAAGAGAACGTAAAAGTTTGGTAATTCGGTTCGCTGGATACAAGACTAAAGAGGCACAAGATATAATTGATACAAGACTAAAGAGACGTCAAGATTCAAGACAAAATGCTGGACATAAAATTTTCACATAAGCACTGTTACGTCCTGCTTCTTATCGTACTGCTTCTTGTTTCTTTTACTTCACGCTCGCAGTTCTATAACCTGCCCAACGATTATAATTTTTCGCTGCTTACCGAAAAAGTTCTTGCTGCAAAAGATTCGGCTATTCATACCGGCGTAAAACCATACATACATTTTTTTGATCAGAAATATGTTCACGTGCCCGACACCCATCGCATCTTTAAATACATTATTGACGATCCGGCCTTAGATGCCTTTTTTTTTAAACACGTTATTCGCGTTGAACCCAAAAATGAAAATTTTAAACTTCGCCTCGATCCTATTTTAAATTTTGAAGCGGGAAGAGACCTCAGCGATACCATAAACAGGCATTTATACACAAACACGCGCGGCTTTATTGGTAGTGGTTATGTGGGCAGCAAGGTTTATTTTGAAACCATGTTTGCCGAGAACCAGTCGGTATTTCCAAATTATCTTTCTAACACTGTTAAGACAACCTTTGTGGTGCCGGGCCAGGGACGTTGGAAAACATTTAAGAATGGGGGTTATGATTATGCATTCTCATCCGGGTTTGTATCTGTGCAGCCTTTAAAGAATTTGAATATACAGGTTGGCCATGGCAAACATAAAATTGGCAATGGTTACCGCTCGTTACTTTTAAGCGACAATGCCTTCAATTATCCTTACGCGCGCATTACACAGCAGTGGTTTAAAGGCCGTGTAAACTACACCAACATTTACGCGGCTTTAATGAATCTTGATTCAGCCTCAAAATATCCAACACCAAATGCAGAAAGGCTATTTCAAAAAAAAGCGGCATCGTTTCAATACCTAAGTATCAATGTTGCAAGATTTTTAAACATTGGTTTTTTCCAGGGAATGATATGGCATGCCGGCGATGAGCGAAATAAACAAGATTTAGGATGGCAGTATTTTAATCCGTTGATCTATTCTAATTTACCACAATACCAGTTAAACAATAAGAACAACATTTTAATTGGCGGCGATATTAAGATCAAATTAACCAACAAAATTAATTTATATGGCCAGGTAATGGCCGATGATTTGAGTAACACCAAGCAGCATGGCAATGGCGTGGGTTACCAGGCGGGCTTTAATTATTTTGATGTATTGGGTGTCAGGAATTTATTTTTGCAGGCCGAATTCAATAATGTGAATGAGAATAGCTATGTAAGTCCGCTTGGCACTGTTACCAACCAGTCTTATTCGCAGTACAACCAAAACCTTGCTTTTACGCCAGGTTCGGGCAAAGAGCTTGTGGTGATTGGCGATTATAAATGGAAGCGCTTTTTTGTAAACGTAAAGTACAATTACCAGGATCTGCTTAAGAACGGCGAGTATTACTACACCAATCAACTCCTAAACGCAAAAGTTGGATATTTAGTAAATCCCGCGTACAATTTTAATGTAAATATGGGGATAACCTACCGGGCTCAGAATTTTAATAACTTTACAAACTTAAACAATCAAACTAATTATTTATATTTAGGCATTCGCACAAGCATATATAATTTATATTACGATTTTTAGATGGCAGTTTTAATATTGGTTTTTTTAACCGCATTTATCGTTGTGCTTTATTCAACACCGGCGCTTATTAAAGTGGCCGTGTTAAAGCGCTTAATAGATGTGCCCAGCGAAGACCGAAAAATCCATAAAGGATCTATCCCCACTATTGGCGGTATTATTATTTATGCCGGAACGTTATTTGCCTACTCGCTTTGGTATAATATTGATGAAATGGTGCATTACGAAACCATTTTTGAATCGGTAAGAGAATTTAAACTGATCGTTGCCACAAGTCTTATTTTATTTTTTGTTGGCGTAAAAGATGATATTATTGGAACGGCCCCGGTTAAAAAATTATTTGCGCACATTGTTGTTGCATTAATTCTGGTGTTAATGGGCGATATACGTATTACCAGCCTGCACGGCATTTTTGGTGTGTATGATATCCCTATCTGGGGAAGTGTTTTTATTTCTATTTTTACATATGTAGTGGTAGTTAATTCTATTAATTTAATTGATGGGGTGGATGGACTGGCCGCGGGTGTTGGCCTTATAACAAGTACCGCATTTGGTATCTGGTTTATTTATGCGAACGATTTTCCTTATGCTGCTTTATCTTTTGCGCTAGCCGGTGCTTTAATGGGTTTTTTGATCTTTAATTTTTCTCCTGCAAAAATTTTTATGGGAGATTCGGGCTCTCTTGTTATCGGTGTATTTGTTTGTATCCTGGCCATTAAAATGATAGAATTTCCTATCCAAAAACTCGATTCTTTTTGGGTAAGTGTAAGTAAACCGGTTTTTGCGATCGCTGCTTTGATCTATCCTTTGCTGGATACATTGCGCGTATTTATTATCAGGGCATTAAAAGGGCAATCGCCATTTAACGCGGATAGAAATCATTTACACCATAAGTTAATTGATTGCGGATACAGCCATGCAAAAACCGTTATAATTATCTATTCGTTCAGCATCATTACACTTGGCGCTTCGCTACTCACTATTTTCTTCAACCAACCCACTTACAGTTTAATAACAATAGTAAGCACCAGTTTGGTGTTTTTGGTTTTTGTTATTTCTTTAAATAACAAGGCTACCAAACGAAACGCCTCTTAAGGTTCAGCCAATTTTACTGCAAAAACCTTAAAATTTACCGTTAGTGTAAGTTTTGTTTATTTATATCTTTTACCGCAATTATTTATTTAATTTTATAGTTTAAATGTTTTTTCCATGAAAACTTTACTGATCGCGTTTTTTGTTCTAACCTCGGCGTTTGTTAGATCGCAAACAAGTTGGGACCTGCAGCAATGTATCAATTACGCTTTAAAGCACAACATTAGTGTAAACCAGGCCGCCTTAAATTCTGAAATAAATAAAAACAATACCACGCAAAGCAAAGCGGCCGTATTGCCATCTTTAAACGCTGGTGTGCAACACAATTATAATTTCGGGCAAACTATTGACAGGTTTACGAATACCTTTGCAAATACAGAAGTTTTATCACAAAACTTTTATGTTGCCAGTAGTGTTGTTTTATGGAGTGGCTTAAGCCAATACAACAATATTAAAGCAAATGAATATAATTATTTGAGCAGTGTTGAGTATGTAAAACAATTACAGAACGATCTTTCTTTGAACATTGCCAATGCTTATATCGGCGTTATATTTTCGGAAGAGATCTTAAAGATCTCTGCGCAACAGGCAAGCGTAACCGCCGAGCAATTGGAGCGTACACAAAAGCTTGTAACTGCCGGTACCGTTGCTAAAAGCGTAGAGTACGATATTAAAGCACAATTGGCCAACGAACAGGTAAATGTAATAACAGCTGAAAATAACCTGGCAATTAATATGCTAAGCTTACGCCAGTTAATGAACCTGGATTCTGTTACCAATTTTACCATTGTGCGCCCCAATATAGATGTTTCAGAAACTCCATTACTGGCCGATAATATTCAATACGTGTATGAATCGAGTTTAAAAACACAACCCAGCATTAAACGTGGCGAGTATTCTATTTTAAGTGCAGAGCGCGCTTTAAAAGCGAGTAAAGGCAGGGTAAGCCCCACGCTTACTTTTAACGCCAGCATGGGTACCGGAACCTCGGGTTTGGCAAAAGATGTTTTAGGAGTGAATTATGTAGGCTTTCAGCCAAGCGGCTTTACCAGTCATGGCGATACGGTTTACACACCGGTTACACAGGTAATAACGCGCAAAACACCTTTTAACGACCAGTTTAAAAATAACGTAAACAAAACGCTTGGCTTTACCTTAAACATTCCTTTGTTTAATGGTTTGCAAACTTATACTTCGGTTAAAAATGCCAAACTAAACGCATTAAATGCGCGCTTTACATTAGACCTCGCAAAACAAAATCTATACAAAACAATTTCGCAAGCCTATGTAAGTGCAAAAGCAGCGTTAAATAAATACGTAGCTTCAAAAGCAAGTGTAGATGCAGCAAATGAATCTTTTAAATACGCACAGCAAAAATTTGACGCGGGTGTAATAAGTGCTTTTGATTTTAGCACTTCTAAAAACAGGTTATTTGCAGCAGAGAGTAATTTATTGCAAGCCAAGTACGATTACATTTTTAAGCTAAAAGTATTGGATTATTACCAGGGCAAACCACTTACCTTTTAAATAAGATTTGTTACGCTTCTTTTTTCTTTAAAAGAATTCGCAATATTGGTATAGAGGTAATAATAATGAGCGCTATAAAAATATAACCCATATTATCTGTAATTTGAGGAAAGATCTGTACTAAAAAATAGCCAATGCCGCTAAGGCTTATTATCCATGCCACTGCGCCTATTATATTAAAGATCATAAATTTTATAAAATCTATTTTAATAACGCCGGCAATAACCGGTGCAAAAGTTCTTACTACCGGCAAGAAACGCGCAATTATTAATGTTAAGTTACCACCGTATTTATTATAATAGGTTTTTGTAATGTCTATTTGCCGTTGTTTAAAAAACCAGCCATCCTTTCGCGTATATAATTTTTCGCCAACAATTCTTCCAAACCAATAACCAAAAATATTTCCTAAAACTGCGGCGGTTATCATTAATATAACCAACACAAAATAATTTACATGAACAAGGTTTGGTTTTGCTTTGCATAAAATGCCTGCCAGTAAAATCAAATTATCCCCCGGCAAAAAAAAGCCAACCAGTAAACCAGTTTCGGCAAAGATCACAAATAGCAATAACCATAACCCCCCATATTCGATAATGCTATTGGGGTTAGTTAATTGTTTTAAAAAATCCCACATGGTTATTCTTTATTTGAGACCGTGCTCACCCGATCTGAAAAAGGCTGAACGCTTTCTTTTTGAGCAATGGCCGCTTTTATATTCTCGATATTTCCTTTTGGAATTGAATCGATCAGCTTGCGTGTATATTCGCTTCTTGGATTTGCGTAAATCTCATCAGGATCGCCCATCTCTTCTATCTGTCCTTTTTGCATCACGATCATTCTGTCGCTCATAAATTTAACCACGCTTAGATCGTGACTGATAAAAATATAAGTGAATTTAAATTCTTCTTTTAACGCGTTCAATAGATTTAAAACCTGTGCCTGTACGCTCACATCCAGTGCACTTACACTTTCATCACAAATAATAAATTTAGGATTTAAGCCTAATGCGCGTGCAATGCAAATACGCTGGCGTTGCCCGCCGCTAAACTCGTGCGGATAACGGTTATAGAATTTTTCATCGAGGCCAACCTTTCTTAAAAGATCGTATACTCTTTCGCGGCGTTGTTTGCCCGTTGCAAAAATATTATGGATCTTCATTGGCTCCATAATCGCATCCCCTACTGTGATACGCGGATTTAAAGATGAATAGGGATCCTGGAAAATAATTTGCATATCTTTTCTATGCTCCCTGAAATCTACTTCTTTCATCCGCAAAATTTCCTGGCGCTTGTAAAAGATCTGCCCTTCGTGTGCCTCGGTAAGTTTTAAAATGGTGCGCCCTAAGGTTGTTTTGCCGCAACCACTTTCACCCACAAGGCCTAACGTTTCGCCTTCATATACATCAAAAGAAACATCGTCAACCGCTTTTGTATAACCTAATACTTTTCCAAATAATGTTTTTTGAGAAGGGAACCAGGTTTTTACATTTTTTAATTCAAGGATCTTATCGCCCTGGTATAATATTTCGTGATTTTTTTTACGCTCTTCGGTACTTATAGTTACACTGTTAATGGCATCGTTCACTTTTGTTTTTAGCTCAACAATCTCGCCATTCTCTCCACGAAACATAAAATCGCTAACCACGGGCAAGCGCTTCAAACGCTTATCCAACGGCGGACGACAGGCTAATAAACTTTTTGTGTAGGGATGTTTTGGATCACTAAATATTTCTAATACAGGGCCCTGCTCCACGATCTTACCTTTATACATTACAGCAACAGTATCTGCAAGTTCTGCAATTACACCCAAGTCGTGTGTGATGAACAAAATGCCCATATTATGTTCCATCTGCAGTTTTTTCATTAACTCCAGTATGGTTTTTTGAACAGTTACATCCAGCGCGGTGGTTGGCTCATCTGCAATTAAAATATTTGGATTACAGCTCATGGCCATAGCTATCATTACCCTTTGTTTTTGCCCGCCCGATAATTGATGCGGGTACCTGTCGAGCATTAACTCCGGTATAGGCAATTGAACTTCTTCAAATAATTTCAGTGTTTTTTCGCGCGCTTCTTTTTTTGAGATCTTTTGATGAAGCAGGATGGCTTCCATAACCTGGTTACCACAGGTAATTACCGGGTTTAAAGAGGTCATGGGTTCCTGGAAGATCATGGCTATCTCATTACCACGGTAATGGCGCATTTCGTCATTCTTGGTCTTAACAAGATCTATTGTTTTATTATCTTTTGTATGATAAATGATCTCTCCCTGCGTTATTTTGCCCGGGGGATTGGGAATAAGCTGCATGATGGAAAGCGAAGTAACCGATTTACCCGAACCGCTCTCGCCAACAATACCAATGGTTTCGCCTTTATGTAAGGTAAACGAAATATCGTTAACGGCTTTAATGAACTCTTCGTCAGTCTTAAATTGAGTAACCAGGTTTTTAACTTGCAACAATGGCTGCTTTTCCATACAATAATAGCGTTAAGAAAGGTTTAAATTACGCTTTATTTTCAGAAATAAAAAGAATTTTAGATGGGTTTGATCATATAAGCGATAAGCTTAATTTAATTTTAACCCAACTTAAAGCAGATGTATTTTATATCTTCGCCTTTAGCGGTGAACATGGCCTCGTAATAGGTTTTAATACGGATCAGTTCTTCCCTGTCTGCAGGGCAATTCTTGTAAAGATCATTTGTTTGCCAGATCAATGGTAATTTATTTTCTTTGATCACGTCCATTGTAAATTCATAAAAGCCGGTGCTGTCTGTTTTTAAATGTACAATACCATCTTTTTTTAAAAATTTACGATAGCGTTCTAAAAACTGCGGGTGTGTAAGGCGTTGACGCGCGCGTGGCTTTTGAGGCTGCGGGTCGGGAAAAGTGATCCAGATCTCATCTACTTCGTTTGTATCAAAACAATAATCAATAAAATCTATTTTAGTGCGTACAAAAGCAACATGGTTCATTTTATTTTCGATAGCTTGTTTGGCGCCGGTCCATATACGGTTACCTTTAATATCCACGCCAATAAAATTCTTTTCAGGATGTTTTTCTGCCAGGCCAATAGTATACTCGCCTTTGCCACAGCCTAATTCAAGTACAATAGGATTATTGTTCTTAAAATGCTCTTTATGCCATTTTCCTTTTAACGGAAATCCTTTATCAAGATTTTCCCAAAAAAGGGTGATACAATTGTCGAAGGTTTCGAACTCGGCAAATTTTTCAAGTTTTGTTGGCATATGATTAAGTTGAAAGTTTGGAAAGTTGAGTTAATATTTAAACTTCCAATATGTTATTTAGTTCGTATAATTTTTTAAATTTTGAATCAGTGCTCAGTAATTCCTGTATGCTTCCTTCTTCAATGATCTTTCCATGATCGAACACTAAAATTTTATCTACATGTTTTATGGTGGATAAACGGTGAGCAATAATAATGGATGTTCGTCCTTCAGAGATCTTTTGAGCCGCCCGTTGAATCAATTGTTCAGTCTGTGTATCAATAGTTGCTGTGGCCTCATCTAAAATAAAAATACTTGGCTGGTAAACAAAAGCGCGGATAAATGCTACCAGCTGGCGTTGCCCGGCAGATAAACCTTGGCCGCGTTCTGTAACTTTATAATCAAACCCGTTTGGCAGCGACATGATATATTCATACAGACCAATTTGTTTTGTGGCAGCAACCACATCTTCAAATTTTATATCGGGATTATTTAAAGTAATATTGTTTAGAAGTGTGTCGTTAAACATATATACATCCTGTAAAACAACACCCGTGCTTTTTCTTAAGGTGTCCAGGTCTAACTTACGGATATCCACTCCATCTATTGAAATCTGCCCTTTGTTTAATTCATAAAAACGGCTAAGCAAATTAATAATAGTAGATTTTCCGGCACCTGTTGCGCCAACAAGAGCAATAGTTTGGCCGGCTTTTATAGAAAAAGAAACGTCTTTTAAAACAAAATGTTCATCTGTATAAGCAAACCACACATTTTTAAATTCTATGGTATGTTTTACACTCTCAAATTTTATGGTGCCGCTGCTCTCTATCCTCTCGTCCGTATCTAACACCTTAAAAACACGCTCTGCCGAAACTATTCCCATTTGCAACGTATTTAAACGATCTGCCAGCATGCGTATGGGACGAAACAACATATTTATCATCATGATAAAAAAAGTGATATCACCTAAGCCAAAATTATACGAACTGCCTTTTACGCCCGCAAACCAAATAATTAAAGCGCTTGAGATGGATGCCAGGATCTCTACGATAGGAAAAAAAACAGAGTAATAAAAAATAGATTTAATATTAGCCACACGGTGCTGGCGGTTTATCTCTTTAAATTTATCAAACTCCTGCTCTTCGCGGTTAAAGAGTTGCACAAGACGCATACCGGTAATATGTTCCTGGGTAAAGGTGTTTAAGGCTGCAACGGCATTACGTACCATAGTAAAAGTTTTTTTAACACCGCGTTTAAACAACGCAGTAGCTACAAATAACATTGGAATGGTACTTAGAGCGAGTAGCGTTAGCATCCAATTCTTGGTGAACATAACGCATATAAAGATCACCAACATTACAATATCACCCGCAATAACAATAAAGCCTTGCGCAAACACATCACTTAAACTCTCAATATCAGAAATAGCGCGCGTAACCAGCGTGCCCACGGGTGTTGTATCAAAATACGAATTCTTTAAATGGATGATGTGTTTGTAAACCTGGTTGCGAAGGTCTTTTACAATGTTTTGCCCCAGTAAATTGGTGATACGCAGATTTACTATCTGCATGAAAGCCTCAACAAATAAAAGGATAAGCATTATTAAACAAATAAAACTTAAGCCACCGGCATCCTGCGAAACAGTTACATAATCATTAAGCGCTTTACTGATCAACAATGGGCGAACAATGGCTATAGCCGCCAAACTAAGCGTAAGAAATACCGCGCCATAAAAAAGCTTTTTATAGGGATTGGCATAACTTAAAATACGTTTAATAAGGCCGAGGTTTAATCCTTTATTTTTTTCTTTACTGCTCAATAAAAATATCTTTTTTATAATTAATGCCAACTAAGAACAAAGCGTTGGCGCTTACATTACTTCCGGCAGCCTGCCTGCTCTTTGCTTCTATTACTTTCCTGAAATCTTCGAGCGATAACTTATTTTTACCAACTAAAAGCAAAGTACCAACAATAGCACGCACCATGCCGCGCAAAAAACGGTTGGCCGAAATGGTAAAACGCCACTGCCCTATGTTTGTTTTTTGCCAAACCGCTTTTGTAATAGTACAATCATTATTATTGGTTTGCGTATTTAACTTACTAAAGCTGGTAAAATCCTTATATTCTAAAAGAATGGCAGCGGCTTTATTCATCAGGTCAAAATCCAGCTCGCCATAAACATAAAGACTAAAATCGTTAACGAACGGATTTTTATGTTGGTGAATAAAGTAATAATAGGTTCTCGAAAAAGCATCAAACCTGGCATGCGCGCCTAAAGTTACAGCCTGTATATTTTGTACTGCAATTTCTAAAGGCAATACGGTATTAAACTTATAGATCCAGTGATCTTTATTTTCAATAAGGTCTTTACAATTACTTTCAAAATGCGCTACGTAATTTTTTGCATTAACGCCGGCGTCGGTGCGGCCGCAACCAACAAATTCAATTTTTTCTTTTAAGATCATGGATACTTTTTCTTCAAGAATCTGCTGCACTGTATTAGTTGTGTTATCCTGAATTTGCCAACCATTAAAGTTGGCGCCATTATAAGAAAGCGTTAAAAAGTAACGGGCCATTTTACAAATGTACTAATTAAGAAGTTTTTAGGAGGTTATTTTCTTAAATTCTTTAACCCCCAAAAAGCCATCGAATCCAAAACGGGCATTAGCTCTTTTCCCGAGCGCGTCAGGCAATACTCCACATGCGGCGGCATTACAGCTTTAACTTTGCGTTGCACCAAGCTATCTTCCTCTAATTGTTTTAAATGTTGTATTAACATTTTTTCTGTAATGGCTGGCATGGCCTTTTTTAATTCGCTGTATCGTTTTTCGCCTTTTGTCAGGTTCCATAATATCAATGGTTTCCAACGGCCACCGATCCTGTCGAGTGTATAAGTTACCGGGCACTGCGCCATAATGGCTTTTTTGTTGATGTTATTGGTAGATGTTTCTTTTATTTTTCTCATATCACATACTTTTTGGTAGGTACTTGTATAAAAGTAAGTACAAATATAATTTTGTTCTCATAAACTTCAAAATAAAAAATCATGAATTACACAATCACAGGATCTTTAGGAAACATTAGTTTACCTATAGTAAAAGAATTGCTGGCAGCGGGCCACAACGTAAAAATTATTAGCAGTAACAGCACAAAGAAAAAGGAAATAGAACAACTTGGCGCAACGGCTGCCATTGGTTCTGTAAACGATAAAACTTTTTTAACAGAAGCGTTTGCCGGATCTGATGCTGTTTATTTAATGATACCGCCAAACTTTGCCACACAGGATTTTCCGGCCTATCAAAAAGAAGTGGCTGATAATTATATTGAGGCTGTTAAAAGTGGTAAAGTAAAAAATATTGTTTTACTAAGCAGTATTGGTGCTCATATGCGCAAAGGCGCCGGCCCCATTGATGGACTTGGTTACCTTGAAGAACAACTCGAGAAATTAAAAGAGATAAATGTAAAAATGCTTCGCCCGGCTTATTTTTATTTGAACCTGTTTAGCATGGCCGGTCTTATAAAACATGCTAACATTATGGGATCTAATTTTGGCGGCGATAAAGAAAAACTAATTATGGTGCACCCTTCAGATATTGCAAAGGTTGCCGCCAAACATTTACTAAAACTCGATTTTACAGGGCACAGCATTCAATATATTGCCAGCGACGAAAAATATTCATCTGAAATTGCAGGTATAATAAGTGCCGCCATAAATAAACCAAACACCCCGTGGGTGGTATTTACCGATGAGCAATCGTTGGAAGGCATGCTACAGGCAGGTTTAAGCAAAACAATGGCCAACGCATATGTGCAAATGGGCAAGGCTTTTCGCGAAGGTGTGGCCCAGGCCGATTACTGGAAAAACAAACCAGAACTGGGAAAAATTAAACTCGAAGATTTTGCAAAAGACTTTGCTGCTTTTTATTCTGCCGATTAACTTTTTATACACTCATCATCAGGCGCAATATTTTTGTTAATTTTGCGCCTGATCATGACAAAAATTAAAAAGAACTTTATTCTTGAGAGCCTTGAAGTAATTGATACCAGTACCGAAGGAAAGGCTATTGCTAAACACGACGGCATGGCTGTTTTTATTGAAGGCGCTGTGCCTGGCGATGTTGTAGACGTAATGGTGCACCGCAAAAAAAATAACCTGGCCGAAGGCAAGGTGCATAAAGTTATAAAGTTCTCTGATCTGCGCGTAACGCCCAAATGCGAACATTTTGGAACATGCGGTGGTTGCAAATGGCAGAATCTTTCTTATAAAAGTCAATTAGAATTCAAACAAAAATATGTTTACGATGCATTTACTCGTATTGGTAAAGTAACATTCCCCGAAATTATTCCCATACTTGGTAATGCCGACGAATACTACTATCGCAATAAATTAGAATTTGGTTTTTCGAATAAAAAATGGTTAACCAACGAGCAAATTGCCTCTAAAGAAGAGGTTGGAAACAAGAACGGACTTGGTTACCATATTGCCGGTTTATTTGATAAGATCCTTGATATTCAAAATTGTTATCTGCAACCTGAGCCCAGTAACTCTATAAGAAATGCGGTGAGGGAATATGCTTTAAAGAACGGCCTTTCTTTTTTTGGCATTCGCGATAAAGTGGGCCTGTTACGAACCCTGTTGATCCGCACAACCAGCATTGGCGAAATTATGGTAGTAGTTTCAGTATTTGAATGGCAGGAAAAAGAATTATTTGGCTTGCTCGATTTTTTGAAAAATAAATTCCCGCAAATTACTTCGTTACAATACACACACAATAATAAAGGCAACGATACTTTTTTTGGCCTTGATATTAAAACCTATTATGGCCGCGATCATATTTTGGAAGAAATGGAAGGACTTAAATTTAAGATCAGTCCCAAATCGTTTTACCAAACCAACTCACCGCAGGCATATAACTTATATAAAATTACGCGGGATTTTGCCGGTTTAACTGGTAATGAAGTAGTGTATGATCTTTACACCGGCACTGGCACTATTGCTAACTTTGTTGCCAGGCAGGCAAAAAAAGTGGTTGGAATAGAGTATGTAGAAGATGCCATTAAAGACGCAAAAGAAAATTCTAAGGCCAATAATTTAAACAATACCGAATTTTTTGCCGGCGATATGAAAGATGTATTGAACGAAAGTTTTATTTCAAAACATGGCAAGCCCGATGTGATCATTACCGACCCGCCACGTGCTGGCATGTTTGAAGGCGTTATAAAAGTGATACTTTCTATGCTTCCCGAAAAAATAGTTTATGTAAGTTGTAACCCGAGCACACAAGCGCGCGATCTTGCTTTAATGGAAGAACATTATGCCATTGTAAAAGTGCAACCTGTAGATATGTTTCCTCAAACCGCGCATGTGGAAAATGTAGTGCTGCTTAAACGTAAATAATTCTTTTACTTATCAAATCCTCTCCCCCGCCCTGGGCGTGAAATAAATGTTCCGGATCTTTAGTTAAAAAGTACGGGTATGGTAATTGCATATAAAATTCTTTGAATTAAATTTTATACGCATGAAAAAAGTAGTTTTACCTATTGTAGTATTTAGCATTATTGTTCTTTCTTCCTGCAAAAAAGACAGAACCTGCGAATGCACGTATACCGATACCAATTCGTCATCGGTTCACACCTCATCCACGGTTATAAAAAAGATCAGAAAATCTGAGGCAAAAAATATTTGCCAAAAAGAAACCACCGTTACAACCGACTCTAACGGTTCTGATACTTACATCAGCGACTGCAAATTAAAATAAATCTCATTTTAAATACTAAATCATGAAAAAAATAATATTCTCATCATTTATAACTATCGCCTTTATCTCTGCCTCCTGCAGAAAAGAACGTTCGTGTGAATGTACGGTAACCACAACTACAGTTCACTCTACAGGTTCTGTATCGGTAAGTAATACCGATGTATATACAACACATGTTACAAAAGAAAAAGAACGGAAAAGATATTTCAGGATAACGCAGCAGTGTTATAGCACTACCAGTACCGATACAAAACTGCAGGGCAACTCAAGTACCACCACTACCGAGGATGCAGTTTGCTCGTTAAAATAAACCTTGATCATAGAGGCTGCAGAAAAGGTATTCACTTTTGAAGGCCTTTTCTTAATCCGCCTGTTGTAATGCCATAGTGAGCTTTGTGGTTAGGTTCGTTTAGATCTGCTTTATCAATTATTAACTAATCTTTAAGTTATTGATACAAAATAGCTTAAAGATTTTTCTGTTAAATATGCTTCAAAAGGCATTAAGGTAAAAAGTGCTTGATTTTTATAGAATTTAGCTCCAAAATGGACAAAAACGTTTAGTTTTTGTTAAATTATCGTCAATTTTGCCCAAAATACCCAATAATGGGTATGTTCCACTTATCAAAAAAGTTTGCCCAGTTAATTATTTATGTGTTATTTCGCTTAAACTTTAAAAAAACTCAAAAATGAAAAAAATTACTTTACTAGCGGTTGCTGCTTTAGCAATTAGCTTTGCGTCTTGTAAAAAAGACAGGACTTGTACTTGTACAGGTACTACAGGAACCTCTACAACACAAACTTACACAAAAGTTAAAAAAGGACCTGCTAAAGATGCTTGTCAAAAAACATCTGGTACCCATACATCAACTAATGCTGCAGGTACTACATCTACTGCTTACGTTAACGATTGCAAATTAAGCTAAACATTAACCTTAAAAAATTAAAAAAATGAAAAAAATATTTATCTCTTTATTTGTAATTGCTGCATCATTAAGCATTACATCATGTCACAAATCAAGAACTTGTACTTGTACAGCAACTACAACTACAGCTGGAGGTTCTTCAACAACAACTGATGTTGACACTTGGAGCCACGTAACAAAACACGAAGCTGCATCTCGTTGTGTGTCTAAAAAATATACAACAACTTATGGTACTACTTCTGCAGAAACCGTTGAAGATTGCAAATTAAAATAATCTGTAATTTTAGATTAAAAAAAGCCACTCAAATTTTGAGTGGCTTTTTTGTTTTAATTCATTCAATCATACAACTAATTAGCCCGTATACTCCCGTTCTTAATAATATAATCAAAGCCGTTAATATTAAATTTTTTACCCGAGGTTTGGTTAATGAGTTCGGTGATATCCTGCTCAATAGTATGTATAGAGCCTTTTGTTTTGTAAGCAATATTCAAATAATCGGTATTAATTTCCATCCCTTCAAAAACACCGCATAAAATAACCCGCACCGGTACTTTTATGCGGGGCAATAATGCAATATCGCGCACTTTGGCCCAGTTGTCGGCTATTAAAATAACGTTATCGGGCTTTCTTATTTTTTTAAGGCCCGTTAAAATGGCCTCAATAACATTTTCGGGAGAGTCGCCGCCGGCTCCTTTTTTTATGGTCAGTTTCATAGTGTTCACCAGGTCTTCGCAGGTTTTAGCCCGGCAAATATAAATACCGCCGGTTACGCCTAATTTTTTATCTACGTCGCGTTTATTATCACCATCATTAAAAAAAACAAAATATTGCTGTGCTGTATCCTTCACAAAAAATAATTTAAGCCAGGTGTTAATTTGTTTAGCATAAGGATACATGCTTGAAGTAAGGTCGGTAACAATAATGTTCTTTTTCCATTTAGGGTTGCGTTTTAACACCTGGTAAACACTGTTATTGGCAGTATCTGCCATATCTGCCTCAAACTCAACCGGGCCTGTGGTAGTTCTGCTTTCAAAATCAAATTTGCCTGTTTTGGTATATACTTTATAAACACCATCCAGGTTCCCTCTCTTGTAATAACCCTCTGCTTTAATGCGCCCATTAGGGTAGTACGAGATCTCCAACCCTTCTTTTACACCATTTTTATAGGTCTCAATAAATTCTTTGGTGCAATTTTTATTGTAAAAAGTTACAGGCCCGTCTAATTGCCCATTGTTATAATAGGTTTCCTGCTTTACGCAGCCGCTATGATTATACCAGCTTATCTCGAGTCCCTGCTTTTTATTATCCCGGTAAACGGTTTCGCTGCTCAATTTACCGCTTGGCCAAAACGTGCGCCACACCCCCTGTTTCAGGCTATCTTTATCAATAGCGTTAATGGTATCGCCGTCGTGCATAGAATAACTGATAAGCTGTGCTTTTGTAAGGGGCACATTTATCATAAAAAAAACTATAAGCGATAAAAACCTGAACATATTAATCTTTAAATTTGTTTATTTTTGCACAGATTATCAAGTAATTAAGCAAATATGCTCGAAAAAATACATAAGTTATTAGAGGAAGTAGACGCTTTTGGCGCGCAAACCAAAGACCAGGTAGAAGAATACCGCATTAAGTGGTTAAGTAAAAAAGGAGAAGTGACTGCGCTGTTTGATGATTTTAAAAATGTGCCTTCTGATCTTAAAAAAGAAGTAGGCCAACAATTAAATCTTTTAAAGAACAAAGCGCAGGAAAAAATAAATGCCCTGAAAGAAAAATTTGATGCAGAAGCCGAGGCCGGCGAAAAAAAAGGAATAGACCTTACATTACCGTCGTTACCCACCCTGCAAACAGGCGGCCGCCATCCTTTATCGATCGTTAAAAACCAGATCATCGATATTTTTTCGCGTATTGGTTTTACAGTAAGTGATGGAAAAGAAATTGAAGATGACTGGCATAATTTTTCTGCATTAAATACGCCCGAAAATCATCCGGCGCGTGATATGCAGGATACCTTTTATGTGAACATCAATCCGGAGATGGTTTTAAGAACACAAACATCCAGCGTGCAGGTACATATTATGGAATACCAAAAACCGCCCATACGCACAATTTCTCCGGGCCGTGTATACCGCAACGAAGCCATCAGTGCCCGCGCGCATTGCCAGTTTCACCAGGTAGAAGGTTTGTATATTGATGAGCAGGTTTCTTTTGCCGATCTTAAACAAACCTTATTATATTTTTCGAAAGAAATGTTTGGTGCCGAAACAAAAATTCGTTTGCGCCCAAGTTATTTCCCATTTACAGAGCCAAGTGCCGAGATGGATATAAGCTGTACTATTTGTAAAGGTGCCGGTTGCAATGTTTGCAAATACACCGGCTGGGTTGAGATCCTGGGCTGTGGCATGGTCGATCCGCAAGTATTGACCAATTGTGGAATTGATGCCAACAAATACAAAGGCTTTGCTTTTGGTATGGGTATTGAAAGAATTACCATGCTTAAATACCAGGTAAAAGATCTTCGTTTATTTTTTGAGAACGATGTTCGTTTCTTAAAACAATTTACTTCTGCTTAATTTATTTTTTTATGGAACGTCTAAACCGGATAGACATGTTACTTGCTATGCTTGAAAAAGAGCCGGAAGATGTTTTTTTGAATTACGCTTTAGGCATAGAATATGTTGGCGAGCTGGATGTTGAACATGCCGAGATCCAATTTAAAAAAGTATTGCGCATGCAGCCCGATTATATTGCTGCTTATTACCAATTAGGGAAATTATTTGAATCGGTTTTAAAAAATACCGAAGCGCTTGAATTTTACAGAACAGGCCTGGAAAAAGCAAAGGCAGCAAAAAATAACAAAGCTATTAACGAATTTGGTGAAGCTATTTTTATGCTTGAGGATTCTTAATATTATGAATTCGTCGTTTCGGGTAATTGCGTTTTTTTACGCGACATATCAAGAAATGGCTTTTAAAAGCTTCTCGATATGCTCGTTTCCTCGAAACCTGAAGTGACAATTACTTTTACTGATAAACCTTCTCAATATACTGCAACATCTGCTTATCGTACAACATTTTTTCCTTCACAATTTTAATAACACTGTTCCTGTCGTGCAGTGGCAAAATATCCAAAAATAGTTTGGCTTTATTAAATACTTCCTGCTGAAAGTAAGGGAATTTTGCATCCACAATGGCCTGTACAAGTTGTTTAGCATACAATAGTAAAAAACCATTATCCCATTTAACTGCTCTTTGCAGCGCTATTTTATGTAATAGGGTAAATTTATTTTTCTCTTTCTTTATTTCACCGATCAGTTCTTCGTACCGCTCACAAAAAAATAAAATATCAGCAACTTTATCAAAAGTGTAAAAAACAGAACGCGCTTTTATTTCTTTAATTAGCTTGCTTGCCGCGTTGTTATACTGCTCAGTATCTGTCAATACAAAATAATTCTTCAATTCATTACTGTCAATATAATAGCCATAAATAAATTTTTCGGCCAGGTAGTACTTTTCCAGGGCTTTATTGTTTTTTTCTTGCGCTTTACTTAAAATATGCTCTACAAGATCAAGATACCGGTTTATATTTTTACTTCTTATTTTTTCCGCGTAGTTTTCCAGTAGTTTAAACCCTTTGTAATTATTTTTTTTAGCAAATTCTATTTCCGATAAAGCTATTGGCAACTCAAGTGTGTTTTCATAATTTTTTGAGACATATTTTTTATCAGAAAAATCTGCCAGCAAAATAGAAAGTTCAATTTCAACAATCAATTTTTTGCTTATGGGAGATAGATTGTTTTTACTTTCTTTTCTTTTTTTAATGGCCGTTAATAAATTTTCAACGGTTCTTTTATCTTTTAAACGCGAAATTATTTTGGAGATCAAATAATAAAACATCCCCGTCCGGAAATAGGTTTGTGATCTTAACGATTGTTCTGCGGCCAGTATCCACGCTTCTGTCTGCTGCTTCGACAATCCTTTATTATAAGCCGCTTCAAGATTTTTAACCGAATTTTTTATTACAGGTTCTAAAACAATTTGCGTGTTAAAATTTATAACCTGGTGCAATTGCAAAATAAGGGCAAGATCAAAATAAAAGTCATGGCGCAAAGCAGAAGCAACTGTTCTTTCAGAATTTATTTTTTTTAAAAGTTCGTTTAGATCTTTTTCTTTTAACTTATCAGGTATCAAAAATGATCTCAGGGTCGTTTTTATCTTCTTTAGGTAATTTTCAAATTCGTTTTTGCTTTTTCCTGAAACCTCGCTCTTACGCCTCTGTGATCTTTGCTTTTTTGTAAGCTCCAAAAATCCTTCCTGCAAGTAAAAAAGTGACGCTGCCAAATGCTCGCAAAAAATTTTATTCCTGCACGAACAGGAATAACTTAAGATTTTTTCTCCCTTTTTTTTCAGCAATACTTCAGCGGGAATTTGATCGCGAACCAAAAAGATAAATTCGCCCGTGGCCGATCTGTTTATAAGCTCCACCTTCTTTTGATCAAAAAATTTTAAGCCTTTTTTTAATTTCGCTTCAGCTATTTTATATTCAAATTCCTTCTGATCAAACAGCATAATTACCCAAATTTAGGTCCAATAAGTCAATTTAATGATACTTAATACTAAAATAACTATTAAAACCGGCAAATTACTGAGTTAAACGGCGCTTTTACTCAGTAAAAAACTTAAAAACTAAAATCTAAATCCTTATATTAGTTTCAATTATGAAAAAGTACAATTTCTTACTTTTTATTGTTTTGTGCTGCACTTCTGTTTTTTCTCAAAAAGGAAAAAATGGTGCGGGCAATATTTCTGCAAGCACTGTTGTAAATGCTTACACGGCTTTAAGTGCAGATGCTTTTGCAGGAAATACAACTATTAATGTGGCCAGTGCCGCTGGCTATGGTGTTGGCGACCTGATCTATATTATCCAGATGCAGGGTGCAAGCGTAAACTGTTATCTTATCCCCTGGGGCAATCCTCAAAGCCCGGGGCCTTACGGACCAGAATTTGGTAAAATAACAAATTACAATAACGCGGGAAATAACGAATATGCCGAGATACTTTCTGTTTCTGGAAATGCGATCACAATTGATTGCCCCCTGAAAAATAATTACACAGCTGCCGGCAAAGTACAGGTAGTTAAGGTTCCACGCTACACAGCACTTACAATTACTGCTACCGGAATTATTACCTGCCCTCAATGGAACGGCACAACCGGGGGCGTTATAGCTATTGAAGTAGATGGAAATACAAGTATTGCTGCAGGCGGGAAGATCGATGCCAGCGGGCTTGGTTTTAGAGGCGGCATTGTAATTGGTAAAACGGTTTCGAGTGTTTTTGCAGGTGGCTCGTGGGGTCATACAAATGTAAATGAAGGTGGCTATAAAGGAGAAAGTATTGCGGGCGACGTTGCTACCTACCTGGCTAACTTTAACGGACCCTATTGCAGGGGTGCTGTTGCGAACGGCGGCGGCGGCGGAAACGGAAACAATGCTGGCGGCGGTGGCGGCGCCAATGGTGGCGATACATCTTTATACACCGGCTCTGGAAATCCCGATATATCGGTTGCCGGTTACGTTACAGCCTGGAATTTAGAAACAGCTGCATTTTCAACTACAACCTCCTCAGGTGGAGGTCGCGGAGGATACTCTTATGCCAATACAAATCTTAACCCCCGTACTAACGCTCCGGGAATTGCCGGATGGACCGGAGATCAACGCCGCGTTTCGGGTGGACAAGGTGGTAGACCTCTGAACTATAATACGGGTAGATTATATTGCGGTGGTGGTGGTGGTGCAGCCGATGAGAATGATGCTTTTGGTGGCGGTGGCGGAAATGGCGGAGGAATTATAAATGTGATCAGTTACGGCACTGTGAGCGGTGCCGGGCAAATAGTATCTAACGGACAAAATGGTTTCAATACATTAACACCTGCCGTTTTTGGGAACGTTAGTGGCCGTGATGGCGCGGGTGGTGCGGGCGGTGGCGGTGCCGTTGTAGTTAATTCTATTGGTATGATCTCTGGAATTACTATTTCTGTAAAAGGCGGAGATGGCGGCAACCAGCAAATGAAAAACGGTGGCGGTACAAGTGCACAAGCTTACGGGCCTGGCGGCGGCGGCGGTGGTGGTTATATTGGCACTACAGCTGCAGCCATTACAACTAATGCTGCCGGCGGTGTAAACGGTACTGTTCAATATTTATCAGGTACCGAAAACTGCCAGATAGATATTGTTCCGGCTACGAATTGTTTCCCGGCAAACGGTGCAACCATTGGTGGGAGCGGTACCATTACTTCTTCACTTTCTGTGGTTCCAACAATTACTGCGAGCCCTGATGTTACTATTTGCGTAAATAATTCGGTTAACTTAACGGCAACCACCACAGCGGTAGGCGCTACCATTATGTGGTATGATGCCATTGCCGGTGTTACGCAGATAGGAACAGGCGCTGCCTTTACTACTTCTGTATTTACTACACCCGGCGTTTATACGGTTGCCGCTGGCTTTTGCCCTGGCGGTATTTATCGGGACGCCGTTATTATTACTGTTACAAACGGACCAACACTTACACCTGTTTCGGCAACTGTATGTGCCGGACAACAAGGCACTATTTCTGTATCCGGTGCTACAACCTACACGTGGGCACCATCGGGATCGAACAGCCCAACACTCACTGCAACTCCTCTTTCAACAACGGTTTACACTGTTACGGGCTCCATTGGCACATGTACAACTGCAACTACAGCAACTATTACGGTTAACGCCAGTTCAACCATTGGTGTTAACTCGGCAACCATTTGTAACGGGCAATCAGCAACATTAACTGCCGGAGCTGCAACATCCTATACCTGGAGTACGGGCGCGAATACATCAAGCATTAGTGTAAGTCCGTCAACGAATACAACATATGTTGTAAACGCAACATTGCCTGGCGGCTGCGTGGTATCTAACACGGCGGTTGTAACGGTAAATTCAACGCCTACAATAAGCGCTGTGAGCACAACCATTTGTGCCGGTAAAACAGGTACCATCTCTGCATCGGGCGCTGCCAATTATACCTGGGCCATAACAGGCGCCAATACTTTTTCAACATCTGCTTCACCATTAACAACTACAAACTATTCGGTTATTGGTGCAAACGGAACCTGCACCTCTTCTGCAACAGCAACGATAACCGTTATTCCCAATCCCACTATTTCGGTAGTTAGCTCAACGGTATGTGCCGGGCAAACCGGTACCATTGTGGCTTCGGGGGCAGGCTCTTATACGTGGACATCGACAGGATCAACCAATCCTACATTTACTGCAACACCTGCGGCAACTACAATTTATACCGTAAACGGAACAAGTGGCACTTGTACTTCTTCTGCAACAGGAACAATAACGGTTAACCCTGCGGGTTCAATTACAGTAAACTCTGCCACCATTTGCAGCGGGCAATCTGCCACGTTAACTGCCGGTGCGGCTAATTCATATACCTGGAGCACAACTGCCAATACGCAAAGCGTTAGTGTAAATCCTTCGTCAACTACAACTTATACTATTAACGCTACACTACCCGGAGGCTGCGTTGCTACAAACACCGCCACAGTAACTGTAAACGCAACGCCTACACTTGCTTTGGCAAGCACTACTATTTGTGTAGGCCAAACAGGAACGCTTTCTGCAAGCGGGGCAACAACTTATACTTGGAATACAGGATCTAACAGTTCAAGTATTACTGCTTCGCCAGCCATTACCACAACTTATGCGGTTACCGGTGCAAACGGAAGCTGTACCTCATCGGCAACGGCAAGTATAACCGTTGGTGCCATCGGATCGATCGTTATTAATTCTTCAACTATCTGTGTTGGCCAATCTGCAACATTAACCGCTGGCCCTGCTGTATCATATACCTGGAACACCGGCGCTAACACCCAAAGCATTGCCGTTACACCGGTTACAACAACTACTTACAATGTAAATGCTGTTACCGCCGGGGGATGTAATGTTACCGGCACGTCAACGGTAACCGTTAATTCAAATCCAGTATTGTCTGTTACGAATGCAACTGTTTGTACAGGACAAACGGGCACTATTTCTGCATCGGGTGCAACAACCTATACATGGAACACAAGTGCAACTACTTCATCCATAACAGATAATCCGGGCACGACTTCTACTTACACCGTAACGGGTGCCAATGGAACGTGTACAACATCTGCTACTGCCACTATCACGGTTAATCCAGGCTCAATAAGTGTCAATTCACCAACCATTTGTAATGGCCAACCGGCTATACTTGGTGCTGGCCCTGCTACTTCTTATACCTGGAGCACAGGGGCCAATACACAAACAGTTTTAGTAACTCCTTCGGTAAATACTGTGTATACAGTTACCGCTGCATTACCCGGAGGTTGTGTGGTTACCAACACAAGTAATGTTACCGTTAATACAACACCAACAGTAAGCGCTAACAACGCCAGTATTTGTGTAGGACAATCGGCCACCATAACGGCTGTTGGCGCTCCAAACTTTACGTGGACCTTTGGCGGAACCACTGCGGTAGTTGTTCTTTCGCCAACCGTGTCTACGGGCTATACATTTACAGGCATACTGCCAAACGGTTGTTATGCTATGAGTTCTATGACTATTTTTATTGTGCCACCACCTACCTTAAGCGCAACAAGCGCTACCGTATGCGCGGGCCAGGGTGCCACGTTAACAGCAAGTGGCGCGAATACATATACATGGGATCCTACAGGCTTTAATGTTGTTAGCCCATCGTTTACAGATGCGCCGGCTGCAACTACAATTTATACAGTAATAGGCGCGGTTAATGGCTGCACAGCCAGTACAACTGCTTCAATTGTGATCGGCTCAAATCTTTCGATCAGTGTTAATACACCAACTATATGTTCTGGAGAAACTGCTACACTAACTGCAGTTAGCACTGCCACAAATTATTTATGGAGCACTACCGCGGTTACTCAAACTATTTTAGTAACCCCTGCCACTAACACATCATATACCGTAACCGGCAGCAAAGGTGCTTGTACGGGAAGTGCGGTTGCTAATGTCATTGTAAATCCATCTCCCAACCTTACCATTACAGCTACGCCAATTTGTGCGGGCGGATCTGCTACTTTAAATCTGAGTGGTGCGTCAACAGCGTCATGGTCTAATGGCTCAAATAATGTAACTCAAATTGTTGTTAGTCCATTAAGTAACACCACCTATACGGCTATTGGAAGCACCGGTTTGTGTACAACAGCGGCCGTTTACAATTTAACCATTAGTCCCTCTCCAACTGTAATTACGGCAAATGCAAGTATTTGTAATGGCGGAACAGCAACGTTAAGTGCGAATGGCGCCGCCAGCTATACATGGTTACCATCCGGAGCGCATAGTAATTCTATAACCGTTAACCCATCTGTTAATACTACTTACACGGTAGTTGGGGCCAATGGCACATGTAGTTCGCAGGCAACCTCTACAGTAACCGTCTTAAATGGTTTAACTACTTCTGTAAACACAGCCAATATTTGCCAGGGCCAATTGGCAACTATCGGAACAACTTTAAGTGGTACCTCGTATTTATGGAGCAACGGCGCAACAACACAAAGCATTACTGTTTCGCCTGCCGCTACCACTAACTATACGGTGTTGGTGGTTGCCGGAAGTTGCAGTTACACTGGCAGCTCAACGGTAACAGTGGTTCCTACACCTTCTATTATGGTTAACAGTTCGTCTATCTGTTTAGGCGATGTAGCAACACTTTCGGCTTCGGGTGCCACAGGAGGTTATACCTGGAATCCGGGAAATTTATCTGGCAATACCATAACCGTTAGCCCAACAAGTTCAACAAATTATGTTGTAACAAGTGCAGGCGGCCTTTGCCCGGCTACAGCTACTACGCAGGTAACCGTTAATACAAAACCGGTTTTAAATCTCTCTCCGTCCGATCTTTTGGTTTGCCCAAATACACCGGTAACCTATAGTGCCAGCGGTGCAAATATTTACGAGTGGTATGTAAATGGTGTGTATCATTTTGGCAATCCACTAACCGTTACAGCAACACAAAACTCAACTGTAACGCTCATCGGATCCAATGGAGGCTGCGCTACAACTTCTCTGAGTATCTTACATGTAAACCCTGTTGTGGCATCATTTGTATCTGAAAGCAATTATGTTGATTATCCGGGCAGTTTAACATTTACAAATACCTCTACCGGTGCCACACATATTGCATGGGATTTTGGTAACGGCCAAACCGATACACTTTCTGTTCACACAGCTTATTACGAAAATCCGGGAAAATACCTGGTTGCTCTTGTTGCCGAAAACAGTATGGGGTGCAGCGATACCGCATTTTATGTAATAGAAGCAGGTTGCAGCAAAGGTGATTTTTACATGCCTAATACATTTACACCAAATGGCGATGGCTTGAACGACGCGTATAAAATAATGGGCGGTTCTTGTGTTACTCAATTTAGCGGTTCTGTTTTTGACCGCTGGGGCACCGAGATCTTTAAATGGAAGAACATCCAGGACAACTGGGACGGCACATACCGCGGCCAGAAAGTAGAAGAAGGCGTTTACAATTACCTGGTTTCTTATACTTTATATAATGGCAAAGTACTTAGCAAAACCGGCCATATTGCCATTATACGTTAGTTTTTTTAAAGAGATCTTTTAGCATTATTCTATTTTTATTTTTCTGTTAAACAATTTACTTTTATATCATAAAATAAATTTATGGAAGAATTAAAATATCCTGTTGGTCACTATCAAAAACCTGAAATATTTACAAAGGAAATTTTAAACGCTGCGATCTCAGTGATAGAACACTTTCCAAAAAAATTAAAACAGGAGGTTGAACATCTTACCGACATGCAACTGGATACACCTTATCGCCCTGATGGCTGGACGATAAGACAGGTAGTGCACCATTGCGCCGATAGCCATATGAACGCCATTATCCGCTTAAAAGTAACCATTACCGAAGATACGCCAACTATAAAACCTTATGCAGAAGCTTTGTGGGCCGAATTAGCCGACACAAAAAATTTACCAATTCACTCTTCCCTTTTAATATTAGAAGGAGTACATTTTCGTTGGGCAACAATACTCAAAAACATGAAAGAACAAGAGTATGAACGGAATTATATTCACCCCGAACACGGAAGGCAATTATCCCTTCACGAAAGCACCGGCATGTATGCCTGGCATTGCGATCACCACCTGGCGCATATTACCAATCTTAAAAAAACAAAAGGCTGGCTTTAATCATATCAAATCTAAAAGATTCTGAGTAAATTTGCGCCTAAATGAATGAGTTTAGAGAATCTTTATTGGTGTTGATCTCGGTGCCTATCTATGCTATAGTTATTGGCTTTGAATTTTTCTATTCTTATTTCAAGAACAAAGGCTTGTATACCACCAAAGGGTTATTATCAAATATTTATTTAACCTCCTTAAACATGGGCCTCGATATTTTAATAAGAGGCTTGTGTTTATTGATACTCGATTATTTTTTTCAATTTCGTTTTTATACCTGGACCGGGAGCATTATTTTATACTGGGCTGTTTTGGTAGTAGCCGAAGATTTTATGTATTACTGGTTACATCGTGTAGATCATTATTGCCGTTTCTTTTGGGCAGTACACGTAACACATCATAGCAGCGAAGAATTTAATTTCACCGTTGGCTTCCGCTCTTCTGTTTTTCAGCCGCTTTATCGTTTTATTTATTTTATTCCACTGGCATTATTTGGTTTTAATGGTTTAGATATAATGTTTGTTTATAGTGCCACGCAAATTTTTGGAATACTTGCCCATACGCAAACCATTCACAAATTAGGCTTTTTAGAATATATCATCATTACCCCTTCGCATCATCGTGTGCATCATGGCAGCAATGTGCGTTACTTAGACAAGAACATGGGCATGCTTTTGGTGTTTTGGGATAAATTATTTGGCACCTTCCAGGCAGAAGAAGAAAGCGATCCTGTGCGCTACGGCTTAACTGAAAATATTAAAACCTATCACCCGGTTAAAATGGTATTTCACGAATGGAAGAATATAATTATTGATCTGAAAAAGAAATCGTCCTTTAAGGCCAAGCTGCTTTATATATTTGGTCCGCCGGGTTGGAGCCATGATGGCTCTAAAAAAACCAGCAACCAATTACGCGCCGAACTAAAATCAAAACATCAAAATTAAAATGGCTACAACCTCAGCCATTGAACGTTTAAAAGGCTTAAAACAGTTATTAAAAATTGAGCGTGACGAAGATTACCGCCTGTACAAAGAACAATTTTTGCGCGTTACGCTCGATCAACGAAAAAAGAACGGTGTTACCTGGTACCCGATAAAAATAAATTCTGAAGAATTAGGCTCTGGTGATCTTTTACATCTGGAAATAGAGCGCACCACGCATCTGGATAAAGCACACCAGTTTAGCTCGGGAAAAAACGTAAGTTTATTCAGCAATCAAAATGAAGAGACGCATGAGATCACGGGCACTATAAAATCTGTTTCCAGGAACTCTTTAAAATTAATTATTCATTCGGATGAGCTGCCAGATTGGGCTTACGATGGCAAACTTGGTATAAACATACAGTTTGACGATAACAGTTATAATGAAATGCAAACCGCATTAGATGTTGTAATTGGCGCTACAAATAACCGAATTGCCGAGCTCCGCGAAATGATAGAAGGTACTCTTCCGCTCTCTTTTCAAAAAATTGATAAGGATGTTATTGTTCCGCAACTAAATTTATCTCAAAACAAAGCGGTACGCCATATTTTAAGTGTAAATGATATTGGTGTAGTGCACGGCCCACCGGGCACAGGCAAAACAACAAGTATTGTACAGGCCATTCGTTTAACATTACAAACCGAAAAACAAATTTTAGTTTGCGCGCCAACCAATTCGGCAGTAGATCTTATTACCGAAAAATTATTGGAGTTAGGCATCGATGTATTGCGAATGGGTCACCCCGCAAGGATCTCAGACGATCTGCAAAATAGCAGCATCGACGGAAAAATTTCGTCTTCGCCTTATTATAAAGATATAAAGAACTTAAGACGAAATGCTGAAGAGTATTTTCGTATGGCAGGAAAATACAAACGCGTTTTTGGCAAAGAAGAAGCGCAACAACGCACTGCTTTTTACACCGAAGCAAAAAACTGTATTAAAGAAGCACGCCTCTTAGAAGATTATATTGTAGATGAATTATTTAAGAACAGCCAGGTAATTTGCTGTACGCCGGTAACAAGCACGCATCGTGGTTTATCAAAAAAGCGTTTTGATACTTTGTTTTTTGATGAGGCTTCACAAGCATTGGAGCCAATGGTATGGATACCCCTATTAAAATGTAAACGTTTAATTTTAAGTGGCGATCATTTTCAATTACCGCCTGTTGTAAAAAGTATTGACGCTAAAAAAGGCGGCCTGGATGAAACTATTTTAGACCGCTGTATTAAATTTAAAGAAGCCGTTTCGTTATTGACCCGCCAGTACCGTATGAATACTGCGATTATGGGTTTTAGCAATAATTATTTTTATGGCAACGAGTTAATTGCCGATGAGTCTGTATCAGCGCAGGTTTTGGTAAATGATGAAAATTCGATGTTAAGCAGATCGATAGAATTTATTGATACGGCAGGTTGTAATTTTGATGAGATCCAAAACCCTGAAACACTCAGTCATTTTAATCCTAAAGAAGGTGATGTGTTGTTTAAACATTTGCAGCAGCTGCTAACCGAGTATTCGCAACACGGCCTGTTACCGGCAATAAGCGTTGGCATCATTTCGCCATATCGTGAGCAACGCGAATGGCTAAAAGATAATGTTACCGATTATGAATTTGATAGAACCAAATTAGATTCGTTAAGCATAAAAACCATTGACGGTTTCCAGGGAGAAGAGCGAGATGTGATCTACATTTCTTTAGTGCGAAGTAACGAACGCCAGGAAATTGGATTTTTAAATGACCTGCGAAGAATGAATGTGGCCATTACCCGCGCAAAGAAAAAATTAGTGGTGATTGGTGATAGCTCAACAATTGGCGCCAGCAAATTTTATAATTCCTTTTTAGAATATTGCGAGAAGCACGGTACCTACAGAACAGCCTGGGAGTGGGCCTGATTTTTTAACCACAGAGGCGCGAAGAACACAGAGTTTTTCATTAAAAAAGTTACGAATTATACAAAATTATTATATTAAAACGTATTTCTTAATTTGTGTAATTGGTGGATAAATATTTCTCTGTGTACTCTGGTTCTCCGTGGTAAAAATATAAGACGAGAATCAGTTCTCTTTTCCTTCGTGAAAAACTTTATTCAAACGTTTTAATAAGAACACCATTATCAGGAAGGCAAACATGAGCAACGCAAAGTTCAGCCAAAAATAATTTGCTTTATTATCGAACTTATCCCAATTCTTTGCAAGAACCCCGCTTAATTTATTTCCTATTGACGTTGCAAGACTCCAGCCGCCCATCATTAAAGCAGTTAAACGTATAGGCGATAATTTTGATACCATAGAAAGGCCCATTGGGCTAAGCAACAATTCGCCAACCGTTATTACGCCGTAACAGGCAATTAGCCACCACGAGCTCGCTTTATGCATGCCATTATCAGTTACATACACTGCTACAACCATTACTAATGTAGACAATGCAGAGATCAATAAACCATAAGCTATTTTTGATGCCGTGGTTGGTTCTTTGCCGCGCTTGCGCATAAAAGCAAAGAAGGCAATTACCAATGGGGTTAACACTACAACAAAAAACGGGTTGGCCGACTGAAAGATCTCTGTGTTTACAAGGATCACCGATTCGCCCTGCGCCGGCATTTTTTTAATATCAATGTTCTTAAAGTAAGCCGGGTAATCTTTGCATTTAATTACTTCGCCTTTAGCATCCTTTATTGGCCTGAACTGTTCATCCACCTGGGTTACTTCTTTATTTTCTGCCACCAGTTTTTCGGCAAAGCCTAATTTTTCGGTGGCTTTCATAATTGCGGCGGGGCATTCCCTATCGGTATATTTTTGCGCGTATGTAGTAAGTGCTGTAGCGTTCTGCTTAAAAATAGCCCAGAATAAAATAACAATAATAAAAATAGTGAACATGGTACCTAACGGTTTACGCTCTTCCGCATTTGCTTTTTTATAAATAGACGCATAAAAATAAGCTACCGGAAAACAGAACATAAAAAAAGCATCGGTACTCTGGCTTCCCATAATAGTGTATGGCTGACCTTTTATGAGGCTTGGTAACAACCAGCCAGCGGCTGCAAATACAAGGCCGGCCAATAATACCTTTACAAATTGCATGAGTAAAGGTTTATCCTCGGGTTTAGGTTCCTTACGCACATCAACGTGCTTGTAATGTTTCATTCCCAACCAAAAGGTAATAACGCCAATGAACATGCCCACACCGGCGCTAATGAATGCGCCATGCCAGCCGATCTTGTTTCGCATAATGGCCGCAATAAAATTGCAAACAAAGGCACCAATGTTTATGCCCATATAAAAAATGTTGTAGCCGGTATCTTTATTAGCGCGGTAGCGCGGATCGTTAAAGAGGTTGCCTAAGAGTGTTGAGATATTGGGCTTAAAAAAACCATTACCAATTACCATAATACCCAGCGAGGTATAAAAGGCCCACTTTTCGGGGATGGCCAGCATACAATAGCCAATGCCCATTAAAATACCGCCAAGGGTGATCGAAAAACGATAACCTAATTTAAGATCGGCTAAAAGCCCGCCCATAAATGGCGTTAAATACGCCAATGCAATAAAGGTTCCAAAAATATCAGAGGCATCTGCATTTTCCCAACCAAAGCCACCATCTTTTACATCGGTGGTCATGTACAGGAAAAATATCCCGATCATTAAATAATAACCGAAACGTTCCCAAAATTCTGTAAATACTAAAAAGAAAAGTCCCTTAGGGTATTTTGATCCCATATAAATTAATCAAACTGGCTTGGCGGCACCATATATTTTAAGTTTACAGCATACATTACTATAAACACCGCATCAAAAATAACCATTAATGTAATAGCTACACCAACTATTGCCGTACCCATACCCCCCATCATGGCGCCGGCGGCTGCTAAAGCGCCTGTACCGCTAATAAACAAACCAATATAAGGAATTACCTCACCGATAAGGTAAAAATAAAAACCGGTTTGTTTCAGGTTCCACATTTGTGCGGCACCAAAAGCGCAAAGGGCAATAGCAATAATATTAAGTAACGAAGTAAGGATCTTTTTGGTGCCGCTGTTATCTGCAAGCGCAGCTTCCATTTTGTCGGCAGCTTCAGGACTGATCTTTCGCATTTGTTCGATCTGTTCCTGTTCTTTTTCGGGAGATTGGGTAATTAAACCAGAGAGGGCAGAGATCATTAGCAACCCACAGGCTATCCAGGTGAGTATGCAGGTAACTGATAAAAGTTTCGGACGGCCAATTGGTTTGATGTCGTTTGTAAAATCAATATTAGTTTCCATCTGCTTAAATTTTAATGGTTAATACTATTGGTAAAAATGCCAATAAAAACAGTAAAATGCTAATAATCAGCTCTATTTTAACAAAAGTGGCGCCAATAAGTTTAGATTTATTAAAAAAAAGCAGAATAATTATGGCTCTTAAACAAAATTGAAATAAAAAGAACAAAAAAACAGGCCAGGATAAGGCGTTGAAATTCCTTCCTTGCGTAAACTGAAAATGGCTGTAATACGAGAAAGCTCTTGAAAAACCGCAGGTTGGACAATCTTTACCCGTTGCCAGTTTAAACGCACAATCGAGCGGGTGACTATTTGGATAAAAAAAATAGGAGTAAGCAAAGCCTACTCCTATCAATATAAAAAACACCAAACTTATTATAACATAGCCGGGTGCTTTACGCATTTATTGGTGAGGAACATTTAAAGTATCAGTGATATTTTTTAGTTGTTCCATTGCTTTGTTCAACGAATCCATAGCGCCCGATTTTTCCATTACTTCTTTAAACATGGCACCGCCTTCGGTTACTGCTTTTGCAATAACAAAGATCCAGATAGAACCAATGATAATAGCAAGTATAGAGCAGATCAAACCTGCAATGGCCATACCTTTTGGTGCGCCGGCTTTTTTTGCCTGGCTCATGCTAACAGCTGATAAGATAACGCCCACAACCGCTAAAACGATTGCCCACCATCCAAAGCAAGGAATGAATGATAAGATGATAGCTAAAATTCCTAAGATCATTCCGGCGATTCCTAAACCTTTTCCGTTATTTCCTGCCGGTGTTGTTGTATTGTTTTGTTCCATTTTTTATGTTTTTTAATTTTTAATTGGGTGAAAATAGCCTGTTTTTATCGATTATGAGATTAAGGCCTTGTAAAGTTTTTAACAAATAATAGCTGTGCTAAATAAAAAAATCCCTCTTTAACTGTAAAGAGGGATCTTTTAAAAATTCAGAAACTATTATTTTAAATGTTTTAGGTTTAAACCGTAAAGAACGATAAATAAAGCGCCGAAGATGATAGACATCATACCGCTTCCAAAACCGCTATAAACAATTGTCATGATGATTGAAACCACTGTAGCACCAACGTACAAAAAGAAACCTATTTTTTGTAGTTTCCACATTTTGATAACACCAAAAAGTGATACAAGTACAGTTAAAAAACCAATAATAATGTAAGCCCATGTCATAGCAGTGCTTGGGCCAGTATTTGTTATAGTTCCACCTGCTTCAGCAGCCATGCCTTCTAAAGCTGATGCTCCTGCAGTTACAGCGCCCATTACAGTAATAAGGGTAATGTAACCCAAAATAGCAAGACCTGCTGCGATGAATGATAAAATACATAATACTGTTAAAAATACCGGTCTTTTTGCGGCATCAGTACCTGGTGTTGATTGTGTTGTTTCTTCCATGTTTAGTTTTTTTAGTTAATATAATTTGAAATTAACCTGTTTTTTTAAAATAAGCTTATCAAATCCAAAAAAGTTTTTAACATCTTTTTGCATTCGTCTGTTTTACAAGGCTTTCCATGCCTCAAAATTGGCATTAGAACTATTTTTTGTCTTTAAAACAGGATTAAAAAAGTAAGTATTGCCTTTTTTATCCTTTTGCAATGTAATTGTTCTTATATAATGCTCGCCCGAATTTATGGTTAGCACAATTTCTTCTTTATTACCAAAGTACTGGAGCCAGTTATTAAAATTATTCTTTAAAGCAATACCATTTACCGCCATGATTTCATCTCCGCCAAACAATCCTGCTTTCCAGGCCGGAGAGTACGGCGCCACCAAAGTAACCTTACTGCTATGGCCATGGTCTGTAACTTTAAAACCATATCTGTGTTCGCATTCGTGACTGTTGTTCTCTTTTATAAAATCTATACCAAGATAGTTGAAGCAAGGCATTAATTCTGTTTCAAAATCCTGTGGTGTATATACATATTTTTTAAAGAAATCGGTAAGATCCGTTGCGCTTACTTCGTTTACAAGATCAATAATATCCTGTTCAGCATAGCCGATCGCTTTTTTTCCGAAGCGTTCATATAACAGAACGCAAACATCGCGCAGAGATCTTTTGTTTTGTGTGGCCTGCAAAATTTTAACGTCCAGCATAAACGAAATTAAACTGCCTTCGTCGTAAATACTTGTTTTACGATATGGCACACCGGGCACGTAACCATCCAGCCAGTTCTCCCAGCTGCTATCGGCTACACTTAAATTGTAGCGGCCAAAATTATGAAAGTGTTTTGTTAATCGTTCCTGCAGCGTTTCAAAATACTGCTCTAACGAAAAAACACCGCTGCTTAATAATAATTTATCGCCATAATAGGTGGTAAATCCCTCGTAAACATAACCCGTACGGGCATAATTTTCTTTGGTGTAATCATAGGGCAACATTTCTTTGGGGCGAATGGTCTTAATATTCCACGAATGAAATAATTCATGGCAGCTTACACCCAAAACATCTTCGTAGGTTTTGCCCGAATTAATGGCGTAGCCCGGGCCTATGGCAATAACGGTATTCTTTACATGCTCTACTCCGTGGTAAAATTTAAACGGCAACACCTGGAAAATAAAATGATACTCGTCGGTTGTAAAACCATTCCAGAATTCAAACTGCTTTTGCGTGAAAGCCGAGAAGTGATATTTTATCAATTTAAAATCGGGCCTGCATTCGCCAATAAAATGTAAGTGAAATTTTATTCCGTTCACCTCATACACATCGCTCTGAATTTTTTCTGACGCAACAAATGGCGAATCCACCAACTCATCAAAGTTTGCAGCGATCAAAGTTGTATTCTCTTTTTTTAAAGAGCCAACTATCTTATAATTTTCGGGCACATTCAATTCTACCCGGTGTTCTTCATTTGTTCTGCCAACCACGTACATGCAACAATGCACCGGGTTGATATATAATTGTGTTGCATCTGCAAAACAAGCGCCGGCATTTAACTCTGCCGAATAATAACTATAGGTGATCTTTACAGAAGAACAACCTTTTGTGTTTACCTGCCACAGATCTTTATTTAACTTGGTATAGGTTAACGCTTCGTCTTTTTCGTTGAACATATCTACCCGCTTTACGTTTTTGGCAAAGTTACCCAGTTCGTAACGGCCCGGGCGCCATGCCGGAAGCTGCAGCTGCATAGAGTCCTGGTTAACAGCATCAACAAACATATCAATATACACATAATGAGATGCCGGGTTTTTTTGATACATTAAGTATTTTATCATATTAAGAGCGTATTTTAAGTTTTGTGATAAATGTATATATTTGAATTATTGTGAGACGTATATTTTTAATTTATTTTATCCTCAACTTATTAAATGTAAGCAGCCAGGATATTGATTCGCTAAAAAAAGTTGGCCAAACCTTAGCGCATGATACAGACCGTGTAAATTTATTTTACGATGAAGGTTTTTTACACCGCGCTACCGATGTACAATACAGTTATGATTGTGCGCGCCTGGCCGAGAATTATGCGCAAAAAGCAAGTGAGCCTTTTTATACGGCAAAGGCCTTTAATTTATTGGGCATTTTATTTTACCGTAAGGGCGATCTTAATACTGCCTTATCTTTTCACAAAAAAGCATTAAAGCTGCGTACAATAATTAACGATAAATATGGGGTTGCGCTAAGCCAGGCCAATTTGGGTAATATTTATTCAGACCTTGGCAGATTCAAATCTGCAGAAGAAGCCTATTTAAAAGCCCTCGATATTAATAACGAATTAAAACTGCCTAAACAAATTGATAATTGCCTTTTAAATTTAGGTGTATTAAGTGTTGAATTAAAAATGATAAATGTTGCCGAAAGTTACTTTATGCGCGCTTTAAAAAATGCGGAAAAAAGATTTGATTACGAGGTGCAGGCATCGTGCCTTAATAATTTGGCGTATATAAACATTCAAAAACAAAATTACGATGCAGCTATTGCCAATTGTTTAAACTCCATTAAAATAAAAGACCTGATGGAGAATGAAATGGAAATGGCCGATAGTTATTTAAATATTGCAGCCGCTTACATTAATAAAAAAGAGGCCTTACACGCTTTGGAAAATTTAATAATTGCAGATAGCATCATTGTAAAATTTAATTACCTGGCCGCAAAGATCGATGCATTAAAAACATACTCTGAATATTATAAATTAAACAACAACTACGAAAAGGCATTTGAGTCGTTACAGCGCGCTACTGCCTTAACAGACAGCCTTGCTAAAGAAAATAAAAAGATAAGCGAAGATAATTTTATTGAGACCACTGCCGAGGAGCCTGTAGTTAAAGAACAGGCAAAAGAGTTTCCTTACTTTTTACTGGGTGTTTTAGTATTGGTAGCATTAGGCTGCACCGGTTTTATTTTAAAGAATAAGTAATGAGCAAAAAAGATAAAAATAAGGATGGCTTTGTATACTCTACCAATCCTGATTTTAAAATAGATAATGATGATGCGCAGGAAGAGGAAAGTACCGTTGCGCCAAAACAGGAACAATTAAAGATCTATTTAGACAGGCTGGGCGGTGGAAAATTTGTAAGCCGTATCAATGGTTTTACAGGAAAGACCGGCGATATTGAAGCACTTGGAAAATTATTGAAACAAAAATGCGGGGTTGGCGGTTCTGTTAAAGACCGCGAAATATTGATACAAGGCGATCAGCGGGATAAACTTATTTTATTGCTTTTAAAAGAAGGATATAAATCCAAAAAAGCCGGTGGTTAAATTTAACCACAAAGAACACAAAGTTTGCACTAAGCACACTAAGAAAAATCTTTGTGCACATTGTGCCTTCTCTGCACCTTTGTGGTTAAATGTTTTAATCTAACACCACTTTCTTCACCTGTGCATGTTTACCTTGCTCTATCCTTACAAAATAAATACCTTTTGGATTTTTGCTGATGTCAATTTCTTTATCGTAAGATCCTGTAAACTCAGAAAGCTTTTCGCTATACACTTTTTTGCCTTCTTCATTAAGAACGGAAATTTGCGTATCGCCTTTATCTTTTAAATTGAATTTTAAATTGAACTTACCGTTGTTTGGGTTGGGATAAAAGCTCATATCATCCATCGCTAATTTTCCATCGGTGGTTGCTGCCTGGTTTATTTTTTTCATATCACTGGCATCAGCGTCGGTAATGTTCACCTTTTTAATCATCACAATTTTTGTGCAGGTCTTTCCGCCTTTTTTATCGCTTGTTACATCATTATTTATAATGATCGTTTTTTGCGTGCCTTTTGCATTTGGGTCAACGCCCGCTTCTTTCAAAGCCTTTGCGATCTCTTCATCCGTCTCGCTGTTACCACTCATGATCTTTATATCTGCATCTCCGCCTTCTTTACCATTTATGATCACCATCTTTTTCATGTCGCCGGGTTTTCCATCGTTCATTTCAAGAACCTGTATATTATCGCCATTGGTATTAATTACCGAAGCATCGCTTGTGGTGTAAGTGGTATCGGTTATTTTTTCCACACCGTTAATATTCTCAACCTTTTTAATGTGTACGGTTGCCTGTTTTTTTTCTGTTTGGGCCGATAATAAGCCAACGCTCATTAAAAGGGCCGCTGTAATAATTGTTGTTTTCATAATTTATTTTTTTTGGTTAATATTTATGCAACAAAATTATTGCAGGCCATGGCGCGAGAGGGTTAAGGCCCGGTTAAACACTGTTAAAGAAAAGTTAAAGTTGCAATGAGTGAGTTAAATAGTGGTTAAATTTGGTTAGTATGAGCTCTAAGCCTTATAAGTTGATCTTTGCTTTGCTAAGCAGTGCCGTGTGTTTTATTCTTTTGCTTCAGGGCTTTTGGATCCGTAATTTCTATTATCAAAAACTGGATGAGTTCAATCACAGCGTTTACCAATCGCTTAACAGGCTGGCTTCAAAATTACAGGAGCGTGAGAATATACAGATCATTAAACACTCCATAAAACTAAACGAAACGTCGCTTCCTAAAAAAACATTTAAAAAAAAGACCAAGGTAAATGTGATCGTTTCTTCAAACGGCAATACCATTATAAAAAGCGCTACTGCCGAAAACGGTTCGGGACAAACCGCTCTTAGTTATATTTCAGATAATAACGGGCATTTGATCGTTACCGACTCTTTGATACAGATCAACGATCATAAAAAAACGGTGATCGTTAAAAAAGAAAGCGTCAGAGAAAAAGATGACGAGATAAAAAAACTGCTCGATAAAATGCTGCTTGAAATAAAATCGGCAGATGCTTCGTATACCGAAAACACCAATGCCGATACTCTTAAAAACCTCATCCGGAAAGAATTTGCAAATAATGGGATACTGCTCCCCTTTGAATTTTCTCTTAAAAAAGCAAGCCGGCCAAAAGAACGTGTATTGGTACAATCAAAAAATTTCGATCAAAATTTAAAGTTCTACAAAAGCGATCTTACAGCCGATAAAATACTGGGCGACCATAATTTTCTTTCCATCCAGTTTCCCAATGAAAACAGTTTTATCTTAAAAGGTATGCAAAGTATTTTGCTTTTATCGTTGCTGTTCTCTTTACTTATTATTGGCACTTTTTATTATACACTGCGTTTGATATTAAAGCAGAAAAAAATAAGTGATGTGAAAAATGATTTTATAAATAATATGACGCACGAATTAAAAACGCCTATTGCCACCATTTCTTTAGCTGTTGATGGCTTAAACAACCCACTGGTAAAGAACGATAGCGAAAAATTCAATAATTACACCCGCATACTTAAGGAAGAGAATAATAAATTAAATAATCATGTGGAGCGCGTGCTGCAAATAGCCCTGCTCGATAAAGGTGAACTCAGGTTACACAAGACAAATATTAACATGGTTGCTGTTATTGAAAAAGTTGTGGATACGTTTAAACTACAAGCGCTGCAACAACATGCAAAGATCAATTTTCATACCCTGCGTCACGAAATAAGAATGAATGCCGATAACTATCATTTACAAACTGCCATCAGTAATTTAATTGATAATGCCTTAAAATACTCGGGTAACAATGCCGAAATAAATATCACAGCCCAGGAACTGGCCGATAAAATGATCATTACAGTAAAAGACAACGGCATGGGTATTGACGCTGTACTGCACGAAAAAATATTCGAAAAATTTTACAGGGTACAGGGCGGTAACCTTCACGATACAAAAGGGTTTGGCCTTGGATTGAGTTACGTAAGATCGATAGTGGAAGCGCATGGCGGAAGTATAGAATTAAAAAGCGAGAAAAATAAAGGCGCTGAATTTATTTTAAAATTTAAAACACATGCCAACTAAATTATTATTGGTAGAGGACGAAAAGAATTTTGCTTCCATCTTAAAAGATTATTTAAAGATGAATGGCTTTGCAGTGGAGTTATGCGAAGATGGCGAACAGGGACTGAATGCTTTTAAAGCCTCTAAATTTGACCTTTGCATTATTGATGTAATGATGCCCAAAAAAGATGGCTTTACATTAAGCGCCGAAATAAAAGCAATTGATAAGAACGTGCCCCTGCTTTTTTTAACGGCCCGTGGCATGCGCGATGATATGATAAAAGGTTATAAACTGGGTGCTGCCGATTATATTACCAAACCCTTCGACTCTGAATTATTGTTATTAAAGATCCGCGCTATTTTAAATTTACAAAACAACGATGTAACTGAAAACGACTTTTTACACCAGATAGGCCAGTTTAACTTTAACGCCAAACTACGTTCGCTTAAGATCAAATCACATGAAATAAAATTATCGCCTAAAGAAGCGGCCCTTTTAAATTTATTATGCCAGCATAAGAACGATGTGTTGTTGCGCGAAAAGGCTTTAAAACAAATTTGGACAGAGGATAATTATTTTACCGCCCGCAGTATGGATGTTTATATTGTAAAGTTGCGCAAATACTTAGCAGCCGATGCTTCGGTTGAAATAAATAATTTACATGGTAATGGGTATAGCTTATCGGTTAAAATTCACCACAGAGACACAGAGTAGCAGAGATTTAAGTTTAATTTTATGAGCCTTGTCCCCATAGCTATCGGGATTGCTTACTTTTTTGATCAAGTAAAAAGTGAGAACAAATTTACATAATATTCTTTTTGTCACTTTTGGCGCAGGGCAAATATGCAGCGCATATTTGAGCCAGGTTGTGTGTGAGAGTAACCAAAACGCTTTCGATCTTTTGAAGGAGATTTTTCTATTCGCGATGTAGAACAGCGAATAGAAAACCGCTGTCTGTCTAAGCTCTCTTCTGCACGCCTAAACTACTAACTGCCATGCTTAGCCAGCAGCTATCTCTGCAAAAGATCGAAATTGCATAACCCGCTCACATTGTTTGCTTACGCAGATAATTCAAATACGAATCAGAAAATTAAAATATAAAAATGTTGTCCGCGTAAGCTCCTTTAGTGATACGGCCTTTTAAAATTTTGCGTTAAAAAAATGTTTCTTCTTCAAATGAGTTGGCTTGTGCGAAGATGATTTTGGCTGTTCGCGAAGCGTTTAAAATCATCAGCTTGAAGAAGAAAGATTTTTAGTAAAATTTTAAGAAGCCTTGATTTTTTTTCTTACTTTTTTGATCAAGCAAAAAAGTAAGGCCAATTTTCATTAAGAAAAGAACTCAACTTTTTCTTGATAAAAAGTTGAACAAAAATCAAGGCTTCAAACAAATTCCTTGATTTGATGTTTTAATTTTTTTCTGTCGCCCTGAATTGAACTTTTTTGGAATTAAAGACTAGTCAGGGCTCATAGTAATTTTAAAATGGCGTACTGCCTAAATGCAGTAATTGGTTTACATTTTAAAATTACCACGGTTAAAAAATTAAAACACAAATCTTACGGAATTTCTTTGAGGCCGATATATATTAACATGGAAATAAAAAGCCTGCTATTTCTAGCAGGCTTTTAAACTTTGTGAACTCTGTGCTTTCTTTGAGCACTTTGTGGTTAATTTATTCTACAACCAGTTTTTTAGTTGAAACATTAATTCCGTTCTTAACAGTAACAAAATAAATACCTGTTTTTACAGAAGTAAGATCAACATTTACTTCATTCATGCCTTGTTGTGCTTTGTAATTTTGTTTTTTTACAACCTGGCCTAAATAATTTGTTACCGATATTTCAAGATCTGCAGCATCTGCCGCCGATATTAATACTGTACATTTTTGACTTGCAGGATTTGGATACATATCAAATGCCGAAACAGCGCTGTAATGATTTTCGCTTATTCCTGCCATTGGAGGGAATGTAAAGTTCAACGTTTCTGTACTGTAATAATGCGTATTTGAAGAGCCCTGTATATACGGGTTACTGTTTGTAACGGTTAGCGGCATTTTTACCTGCACACTTGTTTGCGAAATGCTTAACGGGTTGCTGCTTGTAATTGCTACAAAGTGAAACATGGCCCTGTTGGCAACATTCGGGTTTAAACCAACACTTGGTTTTGTAACATTTATTTCGTTAATACTTGCAAGAGGGTTTAAGCTATTCCAGGCCCTTGCCTTTACGTTCGGCAAGGTGTTCCATTTCCTTGCGCCATTGGTAAAATTAGTATCAGACTCTGCGTAGGTATAAACAATCGTTTGCCCGTTTGGTGAACGGCTTAATTGCACGCGCGCATCCGATGTTACTTTTCCTCCGTCATCATCCCATGGGTTATCGCTAAAGCCAGGGTATCCGGCAACTGAGTTGGGTGCTTCGCTGCTTAAAGAATCAAGCACCAAAAATGACCATGCTGCGGTTCCATCACCAATAAAATCGTATAAATATGGGTGTCTGCCCGGCCCGTGTAACCAGGTATACTGATCAACACCATACTCTGGTGTATAGGCCAGCGAATCAGGATCTGAACTTGCAGTAGTGGCGAGTATCGATGCAATATGTAATTTATTATTTGCATCTACAGCGCAATCAATACCTTCAAACGGATCGAACATTGGAATTTGAAGACCAGGGTTACCATTTACGGCATCTAACCTGTTTTTAATGAATTGAAAAGTCGGGCTGTTAAAATCAATGCCCGGTATAATATTCCACGAGGTGCCGCTGTTTGTGGTTTTATACACAATTGGCTGCCAGCCTGTGTTTGATAGGGTTGCGCCTATTCTGCTGCCAATAAAAACTACGTAACCTACAGTTCCTGCTTCATTCCAGGCCATTAAACCATTTTGGCTCATTTGCAATGTAGCGTCAGATTTTATTACCACCGGCGGAAGCAATGAATCGGTGCTCCACGAAAAAACACCGGCATTAAAAACACCTTTTTGTATAACAGCGCCACGCGCATCAATTGGCGCAGCGTCCGGGTCGTAGGTTAACTGGCCTAACGATCTTACCACACCATCGTCGGTAGAAGTAAAACCATATGTTGGCCAATCGTTAGAGAATACACTTGGCCCAAACGGACCATTGGTATCAAAAAATTGTTGGGCGTTGGCTACCTGGCTTGCTGTTGTAGTAAACGCACTTAGCTGTTTGCTGGCATAAAAGTTACCGGCCCAGGCACCGCCACCGTCAATAACCGGTCCGCAACCAATTACATAAGCATTGCCTACCGTGGTATTACCAATAGGGTTATAAACGCCGCCCTGCGGGTAACGGCCAAACTCGGTATTGCTGCTGTAAATGCAGGTACTATCCCAGTTAGCGCCCCAGTTAGAAGAGATCATGGCAGTAATAACGCCGGTATTATTGAATGGGTGTGCCGGAAAATTATCGCCACGGCGTTGCACAAACGATACTACGTTAACGTTATCGTTGTATTGCAAAGGCTTTTCGGTATTTAAGGTTACACCGTAAATGTTAGAGGAGGTAGAAAAAGAAGTAAAATTGGTAATGCTGCTAAGCTTGCCGTTTTGCAAAACAGTAGCTGTTGCACCGGCCGGCTTTTCTTTTCCGCGTATAGCAGAGGCTTTGTCTTTATCAACGACCATTTGTTTCCTGATGGCCATTTTGGCTTTCATGTCAGATACCCCTGTTCGGGCGGCATTCTGGGCACCTGCTGCAAAGGTACCTAGGGCCAATAAAGTTGTAAATGTTTTTATCATGTTAGTATGTTTTAGTCTTTTAAAGTTAAGTTTTTTACGGGCCAAAAACAATATTTATCGACCATGCGGCCATTTAATTGGAAGAATTAGCAAAGTTTGCGTGGCGTTATATATACCGGTATAGCGCCAGGAATGAGGGCGCCCCCGCAGCTTGCGCTGAGCCTGACGATGCGGGCCGGGCTTTTCGCTACAAGTCCTCGCCGCGAGTGAGCAAAGAACCTCGCGGCTGTGGGCTTTCCGCTGCAATCCCTGGCGCAAAAATCAAGTACTTACCATTGCTGCATAATTGAAAATTACCTTATTTTAAAAATACTATAAACTGTAGCAAGAGATTGCTACAAATTGCATATACCTTTGTGTATAAGTTAGGGTAAAAAGTGCAGAAGGGGTTGAGGGAAAAGAAAAACAAGCCCTAACTTTATTTAAAGCGTAATCAAATAAACTATATATCATGGCAAAAAAAAATGCAGAAGACGTAATGGAAGAAACAAATTCGGCTTCTAAAAAAGCAGTTAATTCAGAAAAATTAAAAGCGCTTCAGTTAACATTAGATAAGTTAGAAAAAACATATGGTAAAGGCACCATTATGAAATTGGGTGATGCTAAAGTAGAACAGATAGAAGCTATCTCTACCGGCTCGCTTGGTTTGGATATAGCCCTTGGCATTGGCGGTTTGCCAAAAGGCCGCGTGGTAGAGATCTATGGTCCTGAATCTTCAGGTAAAACAACATTGGCCATACACGCTATTGCCAGTGTGCAACGTGCAGGCGGTATTGCCGCATTTATTGATGCAGAGCACGCTTTTGATCGTTTTTATGCGGAAAAATTAGGAGTAGATACCGGCAGTTTATTGATCTCGCAACCGGATAATGGTGAGCAGGCTTTAGAGATCGCCGATAATTTGATACGTTCGGGTGCTGTTGATCTTGTGGTGGTAGACTCCGTTGCTGCGCTTACGCCAAAAGCCGAGATCGAGGGTGAAATGGGTGATAGCAGAATGGGGTTACAGGCACGTTTAATGAGCCAGGCACTTCGTAAATTAACAGGTACCATCAATAAAACAGGTTGCTGCTGTATCTTCATTAATCAGTTGCGCGAAAAGATCGGTATCATGTTTGGTAATCCCGAAACAACAACCGGTGGTAACGCTTTAAAATTCTATGCTTCGGTACGTTTGGATATTCGCCGTGTAAGCCAGTTAAAAGATGGCGATAATGTAATGGGTAACCGCGCACGCGTAAAAGTGATCAAGAATAAATTAGCGCCGCCATTCCGCACAGCAGAGTTTGATATTATTTTTGGAGAAGGCATTAGCAAGGTGGGCGAGATCATTGATATTGGTGTAGAAAAAAATATCATTAAAAAAGCAGGTTCGTGGTTTAGTTACGACGACACTAAATTAGGACAAGGCCGCGACGCTGTAAAAGCATTGTTTGCCGAGAACCCTGATTTGGCACAGGAAATTGAAGATAAAATTAAAGCTGCGCTCATGGCTGAGGCTGCGCCTACGGAGTAGGTTTTTACCCTGAGGGGTGTTAATGAGATTGTTTAAATGAGGTCGCTTTTTCTTAATTGAAAGGGCGGCTTTTTTTATTAGGTTGATTTTTAATCATTTAACACATAAAATTTAACTGTTTATACTTCTATCAAATTTGTAGCTCAATTACTTAATAATTTTCTTGCATAATATAAATTAACTTAGTATATTTGTAGAACGATTACTTAACATTAAATCTAAAGTCATGTATACGGGAATAAAAATAGAGAAATTTACACTTACAGAAAGTAAGCCAATTTTAAAATTAACTGAAGAGCAGAAATTAGAATTTGTTCGCAAAAGCAGACTCAAAATTGAACTAATTGAAGTGGAGGATATAGATAATCCAAGTGATCTAATAGTTGTAATAACCACTGAAGCATTTGCAAAAAAAGTTGTTCCATTTTATTTTTATAAAAACAGAACGCAATTTATTCACCAAAATGGAAAATTTATTTTGGACACAAAAGAGATCGCTGATTTTTTAATAGAGATTGGTGGAACTAATATTGATATCAGAATAATGACTGCCGCAGGAGTAAATAAATATAAAGTAACAATGTATTATAGAGCCTACCCAGCGAATGAAGAAATAAAATGAAATTAAAGCTGAATTATATTGCTAGCATTCAAACAGGAATCTTCGCTAAGATGGTTTCTGAAGGTGATATTGTGTATTTACAAGCTAAACACTTTGACGAAAATGGCCAATTGAATTCTACTCTTCAGCCTGATCTTTTGTCGGATGACTCTAACAAAAAACATCTGCTTAAGCATGGCGACATCCTGTTTGCAGCTAAAGGCACAAAAAATTTCGCTACCTGGTTCGAAAATAAAAATCAGCCGGCCGTTGCGTCAACTTCATTTTTTGTTGTTCGTTTGCAAAATGATTTTAAACATAAAATTTTGCCTGCTTTTTTAGTATGGTACATTAATCATCCAAATTCTCAAAAAATTTTAAAAAGTAAGGCTATTGGCACCTCTATAGTTTCTATTTCAAAAGCTGTATTACAGGATTTAGAAATTTTTATTCCAAGTATTCAAAAACAAGAAACGATACTAAAAATTACGGCGCTTTGCATTAAAGAAAAAAAATTGATTCAACAGATTGAAATTTTGAAAGAAAAACAGATACATCAAGAAATATTTAAAGTATTAAATTAATTATGAAAATAACTATACCATGCATAAAATGTGGCTGCCAATATTGTGAAGCCCAAACAAATGCCGGCGAGAATGTTAGCATTGCAATTTGTAGATGTAATGATGGAAGTGGAGAATTTGAAGTCACAATTACTCCAACCAAAAAGGGTGAAATAGAATATGAAAAACACCAATGTGTAAAAGAAGAAATAGAATCTTGTCTTGCATCCAGATTTAATGTCGATATTAATACTATAAATCACCAATGCTTTAATTAAATAAAAATGACAAAAATAACTCAAAAAGATATTAATGACGCTGTTTGGAAAGCTTGTGATACCTTCCGTGGCAGTATTGACCCCAGCGTATATAAAGATTATGTTCTTACTATGCTTTTCATTAAGTATTTAAGTGACGTACACGACGACAAGTTTGAAACATATCTTAAAAAATATAACGGCGATAACGAACGTGCCAAACGCGCTATGCAGCACGAACGTTTTATTGTTCCCGAACATAGCCATTTTAAATATTTGTTTGATCATCGTAATGAAACTAATATTGGTGAATTAATTGATATTGCTCTTACCGATCTTGAGGAGGCTAATCGTGAAAAACTTTATAGCGAAGATGGTGCGGGTATTTTTCAAAATATTAATTTTAATAGCTCTGTATTGGGAGATGTTAAAGATAAAAATACACGACTAAAAAATTTATTACTTGACTTCAATAAAGATTCTTTAAACCTTAGACCATCGCATTTAGAAGGTAACGATATTATTGGTGGCGCATACATGTTTTTAATTGAAAACTTTGCAAGCGATGCCGGAAAAAAAGCGGGAGAGTTTTTTACACCTAAAGAAGTTTCTACACTTATTGCCAAGCTTACTAAATCTGCACCCGGCTCACGAATTTGTGATCCAACCTGCGGCTCTGCCTCTTTATTAATTAAAGCCGGAGAAGAAGTGGGCTCCGATAATTTTTCTTTATATGGCCAGGAAGCAAATGGCAGCACCTGGGCTTTGGCGGTTATGAATATGTTTTTACATGGCTTTGATAATGCAACCATCCGTTGGGGAGATACTATTCGTAATCCCAAGTTAAAAGAAGGCGATGCTTTAATGAAGTTTGACACCGTTGTTGCCAACCCTCCATTTTCATTAGATAAGTGGGGAAAGAGTGATGATAAGGAAGAGAGTAAAGCAGCAGATAGTTTTGATCCGGATACTGATAAATACAATCGTTTTTGGAGAGGCACACCACCAAAAAGCAAAGGCGATTGGGCTTTTATTTCACACATGATAGAAACAACTTACGAAGGACGCGGCAAGGTGGGAGTAGTTGTGCCTCATGGTGTTTTATTTCGCGGGAGCAGTGAAGGTAAAATACGACAGAAAACAATTGAAGAAAACATTTTAGAAGCTGTAATTGGCTTACCTGCCAACTTATTTTTTGGCACGGGCATACCAGCCGCTATTTTAATTTTTAACCGTGGTAAAAGCAAAAATAAGAACGTTTTATTTATTGACGCCAGTAAACAGTTTGAAAGTGTAAAAAACCAAAACAGGTTACGCCCACAAGATATTGAACATATTGTAACAACCTACCAAAATTTTAACACAGGAAAATTAAAAGCCGGCGTTGTTGAAGATAAATTTAGTTACGTAGCCACCTTTGAAGAAATACAGGAGAACGAGTTTAACTTAAACATTCCTCGTTATGTAGACACTTTTGAAGAAGAGGCGGAAGTAGATATTGCTGCAGTGCAAATAGAAATTAATAAACTGGAAGACGAGTTAAAAACCGTACAAGCCGAATTAGCAAAACATTTAAAAGCATTGGGCGCATAATGACCATTATTGAAGCTATACATTTAGGATTACGCCGCGGTTATTACCAATATAAACAACTGGATGATTCGCCTTTGGGTTTTGAAGGTAAAATGACGGAGTATCTTTTGACTGTATTTGTTGGTATTGAACTTAATGATGCTGAGACAACAGTTAATCATAAAAAAATAAGGCTGGAATATCCTTTATGGCAGTTTTATAATAATGCTTTTCCTAAAATAAGGCAATTAAATAAAGATGATCTCTTTAATCAATCTGATTTTATAAAAAGCGAATACAAAAAGAAAAACACAAAACAACGCATTGATATTGCTATAATAGGTAAAGATGTGGACGATAACGAAAGAAGTTATCACGGCATTGAACTTAAAGCAATAAATACAAATTACAATGGTACTTTAAATGATTTGCAAAGACTATCTAATGCCATGATCACAAACGATGTCTCAGATACTAATTCCATAACCTCCTGTTTTTTTGGCTGCATTAAGTCTTATCAAAATATTGGTAAGCCAATGAGCAAAAACGAAATAGAAACGAGCAGAAAAGATGTCATTAAAAATATTGAAGATTTATTGGACACCAATTTTAGAAGTAACACTATTTATACCAGGCTCGACTATAAAATATATTTTGAAGAAATAAACAGCCAATCTTCTGAAGAATATTTAAACTCCTATAGCGGAAAGATTGATAAACCTGCTTATGACGAAGCTGCTAATAATACCGGCGAAGCCATTAGTATAATAATAGAAATTAAAAGAAAATAATGGCAAAGGCAATAAACACAAAACTATTTTATAAAACTGCAATTCCAAGTGATTGGGATACTCCGGAATTTGGAAAAGAATTCTCATTCTTAAAAAGTTTTTCGTTTTCTAGAGAGCAATTGAGTAATAAAAAAACCAAAGATGAAATTCAAAACATTCATTATGGTGATATTCATGCAGCATTCGAAAATGAAATCTTAGATTTTGATGTTGAACAAACTGTTCCTTTTTTGAATGATGGGTTAATAAATAAAGTAGATTTTACAAATAAAAGTTTTCCAGCATTAAAAGATGGAGACTTAATTATTGCTGATGCATCAGAAGATTATGAAGGTGTGTGCGACTGCGTAGAACTTAAAAACATTAATAAAAGAAAAATTGTCGGCGGATTACATACTTTTGTGGCACGTGCGAATGAGAAAAAAATTGCATTGGGGTTTAGAACGTATGTTTTAAATCATCAGCAAGTAATTCGCGAACTTCGCAGAATTGCAACAGGCACTTCTGTTTATGGCGTTTCAAAAACTAATTTATCAAAAGTCAAAATTGCGCTTCCCCCCCTCCCCGAACAAAAAGCTATTGCTCATGTTTTGAGCTTAATGGATAAAGCTATCAATACCAATAACCAACTTATAGCCCAAAAAGAATTACGCAAAAAATGGTTAATGCAAAATTTATTAACCGGCAAAAAAAGGTTAAAGGGTTTTGATGAGAAATGGAAAAGATATTCATATAGAAAACTACTTAAAGTTGTAAAAAGGAATTTTGACTGGAATGAAAATGAATTATATAAGTTAATCAGTGTTAGAAGAAGATCTGGTGGAATATTTTTTAGAGAGTCGTTATATGGTCATCAAATATTGGTAAAAGGCTTAAGAACAGTAAATGTTGGCGACTTCCTTTTTTCAAAAATGCAAATCCTTCACGGCGCCTCAGCATTAGTAACGGAAGAATTTGATGGAACAAAAATATCTGGTTCATATATAGCAGTAGTTGCGAGTGATAAAAAAATATTAAACATTGAATTTTTGAACTGGTACTCTCAGTTAAAATATTTCTATCATCAAACATATATTTCTAGTTATGGCGTGCATATTGAGAAGATGACTTTTGATTTTGAAACATTTTTACAACTTGAAATGAAATTACCTCCACTAAAAGAGCAAATAGCGATTGCAAAAGTACTTGAAGCAACAGATAAAGAAATAAAGTTACTCAAAAGTAAAACCGATAAACTTCGTGAACAAAAAAAAGGCATGATGCAACAACTTTTAACCGGTAAAAAAAGATTAACATTAAAAAATTAAGTATGGCATATGAATTACCAAAATTACCGCTAACCATTGATTTAGAAACCAAAGCTATTCTAAAAAAAGCAGCCGCCGCCCGTAGTGCGCTGGCAGAGCTAAAAGGCGCGGCTACCAGTATCCCTAACGAGGATATTTTAATCAGCACGCTGTCTTTGCAGGAAGCAAAAGATAGTTCGGCTATTGAAAATATTATTACTACGCATGATGAATTGTATCAGTCAGATGCTATTAGTAAAAATTTTAAAACCATAGCTTCTAAAGAAGTGCACAGCTATGCCATGGCCTTACGCAATGGTTTTGAAACCGTAAAACAGCAGGGCTTTATATCTAACAATCATATATTACAAATTCAATCGGTGATAGAAGAAAATGCTGCAGGCTTTCGCAGACTGCCGGGTACCTCTTTAAAAAATGAGCAAACCGGCGAGGTGGTTTACACACCACCGCAAAGCTACGATGAGATTATGGACCTGATGGGCAATCTAGAAAAATTTATAAACGATAATTCATTAAGCGATTTAGATCCATTAATAAAAATGGCAATTATTCATCACCAGTTCGAAAGCATTCACCCATTTTACGATGGTAACGGCAGAACCGGAAGAATTATAAATATACTTTACCTGGTAAAAGAAGGTTTACTACAACTACCTATTTTGTATTTAAGCCGCTACATAAATAAAAATAAAGCTGCTTATTATAAATTGTTGCAGGATGTAAGAACGAATGATAATTGGGAAGATTGGGTAATGTATATGCTTTCAAGTATCGAAGAAACATCGTTGCAAACCATTAAACAAATACATGGTATAAAAAATCTGATGCTTAAGCATAAACAAAAAATAAGAACAGATTTGCCTAAAATTTATAGCCAGGATTTATTAAATAATTTATTCAGGCATCCTTACACTAAAATTGATTTTGTAATGACCGATTTATCTGTAAGTCGACCTACGGCAACAAAATATTTAGATGAACTTTCAACTGCCGGCGTGTTACAAAAAGAAAAGTGGGGGAAGGATAATTATTACATTAATAAAGATCTTTTTAACCTATTGGCTAATGGCACTCATGTATAAAAAGAGTCAAAATGTTTACACAACATCGCTTTCATGTAAAGAAAAGTAGCTTTTTTTTACATGACAAGGACGACATGTAAAGATTTTTAAATTGTTAAAAAAAGCAAATTATAGGCTAACTAGTTGAAAATAAAACGATAATGAATACACCCAGTTTTAAAGAAGAGCATATCAGTCAAATTCCAGCTTTGCAATTGCTGCAAAAGCTGGGTTATACCTATTTACGTCCTGAAGAAGCTGAAAAATTACGCGGCGGTAAAACAAGCAATGTTTTATTAGATGATATTTTACGCAAACAGCTCAAAGAAATAAATTCCGAAAAAAGAATTAGTTCAACTAAAACAACTTATATAAGTGATGCAAATATTGAAAATGGAATTCGGGCTTTAAAAGAATTACCTATGAATGAAGGTTATATTGCTGCCTGTGAAACAGCATATAACTTAATTACTTTAGGCAAAGCATTCGAGCAAAGTTTTGATGGAGATAAAAAAAGTATTACCCTACAATATATAGACTGGAAAAATATCCAAAACAATGTGTTCCATGTAACCGAAGAATACAATGTAATGCGAAGCACTAGTAAAGAGCATTACAGACCCGATCTTGTTTTGTTTGTAAATGGCATTCCGGTATGCATAATTGAATGCAAACGTCCTGACATGAAAGATCCTTTGAAGCAGGCTATTAGTCAACATTTACGGAGCCAGCAAGAAGATGGTATACGCGCTTTGTATGTTTACTCACAAATAATTTTGGCACTTAGTTGCAACCATGCATTATATGCAACTAATGCAACACCCGAAAATTTTTGGGCACATTGGGAAGAAAAATTTCTTAGTGATGCAGAAGAAAAAAAATATAGAAATGATTTACAAACAATAAAAAACGAGCAATTAACCATTGAACAAAAAGATAAATTATTTTCAGATCGTTTTAAATATGTACGGCAATACTTTGATGCTTTAGAAACTGAAAATATTTTACCAACGGTTCAGGATGAATACTTATATGGCTTGTGTCGTCCAGAAAGATTAATGGATATGATTTTTAATTTTGTTCTGTTTGACAATGGTGAAAAAAAAGTAGCACGTTACCAGCAATTTTTCGCAATTAAAAAATCTATGCGGCGTATTCTTCAGATAGAAAATGGCAGAAGAAATGGTGGTGTAATTTGGCATACACAAGGCAGTGGAAAATCTTTAACAATGGTAATGTTGGCACAAGCAATTGCAATGGAACCATCCATCCGCAATCCAAAAATTGTTTTAGTAACAGACCGAACAGATTTAGACAGGCAAATAACAGGTACGTTTCAAAAATGCGGAAAATTTGTAGAAAACGCAACTACGGGTCAACGTTTGGTAGAATTACTTGAAAGTAAAAGCGATTCTGTTGTTACTACTATCATAAATAAATTTGTTGCAGCAATAAAAAAAATAACTAAGCCATTAGAAAGTCATGATATTTTCGTTCTGGTAGATGAAGGACATAGAACGCAACACGGTACATTTAACATTGAAATGCAAAAAACATTGCCCAACGCTTGCTTTATTGCAATGACTGGAACCCCACTTTTTAAAAAAGACAAAAGTACAGCGGCAAAATTTGGAGGCATTATAGATGCATATACCGTTGACCAGGCAGTAAAAGATAAAGCGGTTGTACCATTATTATATGAAGGGCGGTTAGCTAAGCAAGATGTAAATGCAAGTCCATTAGATACATTTTTCGGAATGGTATCTGAGCCCTTAAACGAATATGAAAAAGCCGACTTAAAGAAAAAATTCGCGCGCGCGGATCATTTAAATGCAGCCGAACAAAAAATGCGAATGATTGCCTGGAATATTAGTTATCATTTTCGAGATAATTGGCAAGGCACTCCATTTAAAGCGCAACTGGTTTGTGATAAAAAAATTAATGCCATTCGTTATAAAGAATTTTTAGATGAAATAGGAATTGTGAGTAGCGAAGTCTTAATTTCATCCATAGATGAAAGAGAAGGTGAGGACAGTGCTTTTGCAAAATCTACTGAAAAAGAAAATCAGTTCTGGAAAAAAATGATGGATGAACATAGCAATGCTAAAAGCTATGAAAAAAATATCATTAGCAGGTTTAAAAATCAAAAAGATCCCGAAATTATTATTGTAGTAGACAAATTATTGACAGGTTTTGACGAGCCAAAAAATACTGTTTTATATCTTACAAGGAACTTACAAGGGCATAAACTATTACAAGCAATAGCAAGGATAAATCGAATTTATCCTGATAAAGAATTTGGATACATTGTTGATTATTACGGTGTGATTGAAAACCTGGATGATGCATTGGAATTATATTCTTCGTTTGAAGATTTTGATGCAGAAGATTTGGAAGGCACTTTAGTAAATATTGCCGATGAAATAAAAAAACTACCACAAAAACATTCAGAACTATGGGATATTTTTAAAACCATTGCCAACAAACGAGATGCAGAAGCATATCAATTATTATTAAAAGACGAAGCAATACGCGTTGTGTTTTATGACAAGCTTGCCGCGTTTGCAAAAGGTCTTAAATTGGCACTTTCATCAATTGAATTTCATACACATGGAGATGAAAAAATAATTAGTCGCTATAAAGAAGATTTAATTATGTTCTTAAAACTTCGCATCGCTGTAACTGAACGCTACAGTGATACTGTTGATTACAAACAATACGAAGGACAGATTCAAAAACTAATTGATACCCATATCACTACAGAAAAAGTAGAAACTATAACTGAACTTGTAAACATATTTGATAAGGAAAAATTTCAACAAGAAGTTGAGAATACAACCGGAAAAGCAGCAAAGGCAGATAAAATTGCAAGTAGAACCGCAAAACATATTTCAGAGAAAATGGACGAAGACCCTGCTTTTTATAAAAAATTCTCTCAAATGTTGCGAGAAACAATAGCAGATTATGAAGCTAAGAGAATTAGCGAAGCACAATATCTTAATAAAGTTAAGGAAATTATGGAAAATGTTTTAACGCATACCGATAGCGACATTCCTGAAGTACTAAAAAATAAAGATGCTGCTAAAGCATTTTATGGTTTAACCTTAGAATCAATAAGCGAAAAACTTCAAGACCCAATTGTAAGAAAAGAAATTGCATCGTATACAGCCTTGCAAATTGATGAATTAATAAAAGTTGCTGTTTTAGATAATAACAAACCAATTATCGACTGGCAATATAAAACAAACATTACAGGTAAATTACTTATTGAAATTGGCGACTATTTAATTGATGAAGTAAGAGACAAGTACAACATAAACTTATCATTTGGTGAAATGGATGACATCGCTAACAAATGTATTGAGGTTGCAAAAATTCGCTATAAATAATGAGTACTCATATTCAATTCGGCTCTAAAAAATTAGATTTTCGTTTAGAATATTCAAACAGAAAATCGTTAGGCATTACTGTCACGCCGGACTTAAACATTTTGGTTAAAGCGCCAGAGAATACCTCTCTCGAAAAAGTAAAGCAAAAATTACAAAAAAAAGCACCGTGGATAATTAAGCAGCAAAGTTTTTTTTTGTCGTTTCATCCAAAAACACCGGACAGGCGGTATATAAGTGGTGAAACACATTTGTATTTAGGCCGGCAGTATCGATTAAAAATTAATACTGGGAAACAAGAAACTGTAAAACTTAAAGGAAAATTTATTGAAGTAACAACATTAGAAAAATCAAAAGTAAAACAACTAATGACTGAATGGTATTTGAATAATGCAAAAGCTAAATTCAATGCGATTGCCCAGCCAATTATTCTTAAGTTCAAAAAATATAAAGTTGAACCAAGTTCAATTGTTTTAAGAGAAATGGCAACACGCTGGGGAAGTTGTACACCAAACGGAAAAATAATTTTAAATCCAGAACTAATAAAAGCCCCTAAAGGATGCATTGAATATGTAATTATTCATGAACTTTGTCACCTCATTCATCATGATCACACTCAAAAATTTATCGATTTACAAACAAAGGAAATGAAAGATTGGAAAAAGTGGAAATCAAAACTTGAAAAACTTTTAGCTTAATAATATTACAATGCACCCTACTCCCTTTCTCAACAGCTACCTCATTCGCCCCATGCAGCAAGGCGATGCGGCCGGTTATTTTAAATTGATAGATGAGAACCGGCCACGGTTAGAAGATTTTTTTGCCGGTACCTTAAGCAAAACAAAAACATTAAAAGATACCGAAGAGTTTGTGGCCAATAATATGCAGCGCCGCGAGGAGAAGAGCTATTATCCTTTTGTGATCACGGATACAACCAGACAAGCCATTATCGGTTACATTGATGTTAAAAGTATTGACTGGAAAATTCCCAAAGCAGAGTTTGGTTGCTTTTTAGCCAAAGAAGCTTTAGGTAAAGGCGTTTCCAAACAAGCCATGCAAATTGTTATTGATCATTTATTCAACGATCTTGGTTTTACAAAAGTATTCCTCCGCACACACCTTACCAATAAAGAAGCCCGCGGCCTTGCCGAAAAACTGGGCTTTGAACAGGAAGGTGTACTTCGTAAGGATTACAGAACTACCAGCGGAGAGATCGTAGATCTGGTTTATTATGGCCTTTTAAAAAATTAAAAACAAAAATTATTGTATTACAATTTTTCTTTACTTTTCCTTAGTCGAATTGGCTTCTGGCGTCACTTTTAGCGTTAAGACAAAAAATGACGCAAGAAATTATTTAATATTTCTTTTGTCGCTTTTGGCGCTCAAAAGTAACCAAAACGCTTTCGATCTTTTGAAGGAGATTTTTCGATTCGCGATGTAGTTGCAGCGAATCGAAAACCGCTGTCTGTCTAAGCTCTTTTCTGTATGCCTAAACTATTAAACGCCTAGCTTAGCCTGCAACTATCTCTGCAAAAGACCGAAATTGCAGAACCCGCTCACATTGTGTGCTTACGCGGATTAGTTCAGCGTAAGCACACAATGTGAGTCGGCCTCAAAGAAATTCCGTAAGATTTGTGTTTTAATTTTTTAACTACTGGTAATTTTAAAATGTAGTTCGATTAATTCATTTAGGCACAATGCCATTTTAAAATTACTTTGAGCCCTGGCTAGTCTATAATTCCAAAGAAGGTCAATTCAGGGCGACAGCAAAAAATTAGAAACATCAAATCAAGGAATTTATTTGGGAGCCTTGATTTTTTGCTTACTTTTTCATCAAGGAAAAAGTGAGGCCAAAATTATACTAACCGCCTAGCTTAGCTCGCAACTATCTCTGCAAAAGACCTAAATTATAGAACCCGTAAACATCGTGTGCTAACGCGAATTTGTCCAGCGTAAGCACACAATGTGAGTCGGCCTTTTAAAAATTTGCGTTAAAAAAACCTTCCTCTTCAAAATGCATTGGCAAAAGCAAGATGATTTTGGCTGTTCGCGAAGCGCTTAAATCATCAGCTTTGAAGAGAAAGGTTTTTAGCAAATTTTTAATAAGCCTTGATTTTTTTGGTCACTTTTTGTATCAAGACAAAAAGTGACGCCTGAAATTTTTATCAAGAAAAAGTTGAGTTATCTTTTTTACTATAATTAGTCTCACCTTTTTGGTTTGATCACGGCAATGCAAAGCATTGAGCGAGTTTATGCGAAAGGTTAACCGATCTCAATAGACTTCGGCGTGATCTCAGTCGAACGCTATCGGGATTGATTACTTTTGAGCCCCCAATTGACAAAAGAAATTCAATTTTGAATCCAAAATTATTATCTCGTTTTTTGCATCAAATAAAGCATAGCTTCTTTTACTGCAATTATAGGGGGTTTGGGATCAAAGCCCAGTTCATTTCTTGCTTTTGAGATATCAAAATCGGGCTTAAGTCCGTAAAATATATTTACATCTTTAACCGAAAGTACAGGGGCTTTGCCATTTAATTTGCTTACAACCTGCATCAATGCTGCTATAATATACAGCACCACTTTTGGTACGGGCATGGGCATTTTTATTTTTAATTCCGGAAAAAGATCTTTGGCTATTTGCGTGGTTTCTTTTATAGAGGTGTGTTTAGGATTGGCTAAAATATAACGTTCGCCATTTTTACCTCTGGTAGCCGCTAAATAACAACCTTCAGCAACATCCTTCACGTCTATCCAGTTAATGGCCATGTTCGTTTCTACCGGCACTTTCTTTTTTAATACAAGATCAATAAAATTATAAGATGTGCTTAATGGTAAAAAAGCTGTGCTGCCGATCATAGCCGACGGTAAAACTGCTACCAATTCGATATTGTGTTTTTTTGCCAATTCAAAAGCAAGTATCTCACCATCGTTCTTTGAATTATAGTACCAGTCGCGACGATCGCTGTTATAACCCTGATCTTCTTTTGCAGGCAGTTGTTTGTAATTTAATGCAGCGATGGAGCTCACATATACAATACGCTTAACACCCGCTTCAACAGCGGCTTCAATCGTGTTCTTTGTTCCTACCAGGTTTACATCGTAGATCTCTTTTACAGGATCTTTTGCCCAAAGCTTAAACACCGCACCCACGGCGTAAAGTGTGTGTACTCCCTGCATGGCATTTACCAGAGAATTTTTGTTGGTAATATCGGCTTGCACCACTTCGCAGTTTAAGCCCGCAAAACAGGCGTTATTATTAATATTACGAACCGAAGCTCTTACAGGAATGCCTTTACTAATTAAGTGCCTTACCATGTTGTTGCCCAGGTGGCCATTTGCACCTGTAACCAATGCTAAATTTTTTGTTGTCATGTTAAATAGATTTATTTTTAGCAAAGTTGGGGATCAATTTACCAATAACACTTCGCAAATGTTACTTAATGATGGCGCGGCGAATGCGGCTTAAGCTTTTAGCATTCATGCCTAAAAAAGAAGCAATGTATTGAAGCGGCACATTGTGCACTATGCCCGGGTAATTGGCGATAAGGTTAACGTAGCGTTGCTCGGCAGATAAAGTAGCCAGCTCCTTTGAGCGGTTCTCGTTATAGGTCATAGATTGCTGAAGCACATAAATGCTAAAATCCTTCAGCGCGACGCTTTTCGAAATGAGCAGGTCGAGGTTTTTTTTAGAGATACGCAGCAATTCGCAATCGGTAATGGTTTCCACATTTTCATTGGATACTGTTTGCTGATTAAAATGATGATAAGAAGTAATAAAACCCGGCGGGCAATTAAAATGCGAAGTGTGTTCATTACCATCGTCATCATAACTAAATAGCCGCACATAACCCGATATCACAAAATAAATATATTGAGGTACCTGGCCCTCTTCTTCCAATAAACTGTTCTTAGGCACGAGCACCGGCTCAAAATATTGCCCGCAAAGCTCTTCATCGGCGGGCAGAAGCTTTACCTGCTTTGAAACGATCTGTAAGAACTTGTTTAACATATTGCTTTTTTAATTAAGGTAAAGGTATGATTTTATTTTTTGTTGGGTTTTGGAATGCGGTTTGGTTGCCCGTTTTTATATACATAAACAAAATGCTCAATTGAGCATTTGCAATACTTTATCAGGATTTGCAATGATAAAATCGTAAGCAATGCGGCAATCTTTTGCAAGCCAGTGAACTGTGTTAAGACAAAAAGTGACGCCTAAACTAGTTCTAAAATACTATTCCGTAAAATACCCGTAAAAGAAATACAAAAAGGGTTTTGACATTTTCCTCGTGCTTTAGTACATTTATACCACCTTTAAGTATTTAAGAAAAAATGATGCAGCAACAATTTGCGCAAAGAGCAAAAGAGATCCTGGAAAAAGACGAGTCCGTGATCGGGCTTGCCGTTGCCGGATCGTGGCTAACGCATGAGCTGGATGAATTCTCTGATCTTGATCTTATTATTGTTATCAAAACAAAAATTACAGGCGATAAAAACAACATGCTGGCCTACGCTAAACGTTTGGGCAAATTCCTTTCGGGCTTTACCGGCGAGCATGTAGGCGAGCCCCGCCTTTTAATTTGTATGTTCGACGATCCTTTGCTGCACGTAGATCTTAAATTTGTTACGCTTGAAGAGTTTCGTACAAGGGTAGAAACACCAGTGATACTTTTTGAAAGGGACAAGCAACTGCAAAACGTTCTAAATAATTCTACCGCAAAATTTCCGTACCCCGATTATCAATGGATAGAAGACCGCTTCTGGACCTGGGTGCATTACTCGCTGGTAAAAATTGGTCGCGGCGAATACCTGGATGCACTGGATAGTTTTGGCTTTTTACGGGTGAAGATCTTCGGGCCTTTACTGCATATTAAAAACAAGCAGTTGCCACGCGGTGTAAGAAAAGCAGAAATGCTGTTGCAAAAAGAAGACCTTGATAAATTGTTGTTAACACTTGGAGCATACAACAGGGAAGCCTTGTTGCAGAGTTTAAAAGATTCGGTAAAGTTGTATCGCGAGCTGCGCAACACGCTTTACGATGATACCATCATTTTACGTACAGAGATCGAAGAAAAGGTAATGGACTTTTTTTCAACGATCGGGAACAGGAAAAATTAATTTTTCATAAAGAAAAGCATATGAATACTTTTTTTAAAGAATTGTTTGAATACAGCAATCATTACAATCAAAAATTAATTGCCTTGTTTGAGGCCAACCAGGGCAAGGTGCCGGAGAAATCAGTGAAATTGTTTAACCACATTCTTAACGCCCACCAAATATGGAATTGCCGGATAGAACTGATCCAGGCACCCTGCAAGGTCTGGGAGATCCGTCCGGCAGCCGAACACAAACAACTGGATGAGACCAATTACAAAAACTCGGTGCGCATCCTCGATAATTTTGACCTGGCAAAAGTGATAGAGTACACCAACAGCAGCGGGCAGGCCTACAGCAATACTATTAAAGATATTTTGTTTCACGTAAGCAACCACTCTACTTACCACCGCGGGCAAATAGCCAGCGATCTTAAACAGGCTGGTATAGAGCCTTTGATCACTGATTATATTTTTTACAAACGTTAGAACATTTTATTATGAAAACTTTAGAAACAGACAGGCTAATGATGCGCGAATTGGTTATAACGGACGCTGACGGTATGTTTCAGCTGGATTCGGACCCACTTGTACATAAATATTTAGGAGAGACCCCGGTTAAAAAAATGGAGGAGATCAATAAGGTAATAGCCGGCATTCAAAAACAATATCTTGATAACGGTATCGGGCGTTACGCAACCTTCGAAAAGTCGAGCGGCAATTTTATTGGCTGGAGCGGCTTAAAATTTATTACCGAACCCGAAAATAACAGGGTTAATTTTTATGATGTAGGTTATCGTTTTATTCCGGCATACTGGGGCAAGGGCTATGCTACCGAGGTAACCAAAACCTGGCTGGAATATGGATTTACAAACTTAAACCTTAAAGAAATAATTGGAACTGCACATATAGATAACAAAGCCTCGAGAAGAGTGCTCGAAAAATGCGGCTTAACGTATATTGAAAAATTTAAATGGAAGGACCTTACCTGCGATTGGTTAAAGATCACCAAAGAAGAATGGTTAAAACTAAAATAAAAAACATGGCAAAAAATAAAATCACTGTCTTATTAGTGTTAGTTCTGATATTTACAATTTATTTATCTGACGCGCAAAATATCTTTACAGTAGCGGGTACCGGCATAGCAGGGTACAATGGAGAGGGAGGAATGGCCACCGCTTCGCAGCTCAACCTTCCAACCTCTGTAACAACAGATGCTTCAGGAAATATTTATGTTGCCGATGTCTTAAACTCACGTATCCGTATGATAAACGCATCGGGCATTATAACCACTTACGCAGGCAACGGCACAAGCGCCTATGGCGGTGATGGAGGGAATGCTGTCGCTGCAGCATTGCAATATCCATACGGCATTGTCTTTGACGCGCCAGGCAATGGCTATATAGTTGATAGACTTAATAATGTTATCAGGAAAGTTACTCCTTCCGGCATCATTTCCACTTTTGCGGGAAATGGCAATGCTGGTTTTAGCGGTGATGGTGCCGCCGCAACCACAGCCCAATTGTCAGATCCTACAGGTGTTGCCATAGACGCAAGTGGCAATGTTTATATTTGTGATAAAGCCAACCAACGCATAAGAAAAGTGAACACTTCCGGCATCATCTCAACCATCGCAGGTATAGGAACTGTTGGCGCAGCAGGCGATGGCTCCCTAGCCACCTCAGCGCAATTAAATTTCCCGGCAAGGGTGCTTCTAGATGCAGCCGGCAACATCTATATTTCTGATTATTTTAATAATAAGATCCGAAAGATAAATACTTCAGGCATCATTTCAACTATTGCCGGCACTGGTAATGCTGGCTCTAACGGCGACGGGGGTGCAGCAACTTCGGCAGAACTAAACCGCATGACGGCAATGGCTTTTGACTCCGGTGGCAATATGTATATTGCTGATACCGATAATAACCGCATCAGGAAAATAAATACGAGTGGCATTATTTCAACCGTTGCAGGCAATGGTATTGCTGCGTTCGGCGGCGATGGCAACGTAGCAATCAACTCACAATTAAATGCGCCAATAGGTTTAAGCATTGATGCGTTTGACAATTTGTATATATGCGACCAACATAATCAGCGCGTGAGAACCATCTGTTCAACCAATTGCGTTGCAGGTATTACTGCATACAGCATAAATGATAAAAATGCATTACTTTATCCTAACCCAAATAACGGTTCGTTTAATTTGCAATTAAATAGTGGTATTGAAAATGCAGAATTACACGTGATCAACTCCTATGGAAATAAAGTTTATGAACAAAAAATATTTTTTGGACAAAACGATATTAGTATTCAAAACCTTGCCTCCGGGTTATATAGTTATATCATAATCAAAAATAAAACGCAGCTACAAACAGGTAAATTATCTATTGAATAAAAATGGCAAAAAGCACAGCAAATAAAACTATCGAAACAAAAGACAGCGTTGCTGATTTTTTGAAAAAGATCAAAGACGAAAAAAAACGTAATGATTGTAAAGCAATAATGGATTTTATTGGTAAACATACCGGCATGAAAGCGAAGATGTGGGGCACGGCCATTGTTGGTTTTGGCAGTTACCATTACGTTTACGATAGCGGCCGAGAAGGCGATGCACCACTTTCGGCCTTTGCGCCAAGGGCTTCGTCTATTGTTATTTATCTTTATAACTTAAAAGAAAATGCCGAGCTGCTTAAAAAATTAGGCAAACACAAACTAAGCGGCGGCTGTGTTCACATTAAAGCGCTCGAAGACATTGATACAAAGATCCTGGGAAAATTAATAGACGCTTCTATTAAATACATTAAAAAAACATATCCCGATAAGTAAACCGCATTTACAACAATGGATAAGTACACTATTACTTTTAACACCTGGGATAAATTAGCGGATGCATACCAGGAAAAATTCATGCACCTGGATCTGTATAACGATACCTACGACCTGTTTTGCAAACTGGTGGAAAAGCAAAACGCGAAGGTGCTGGAGATCGGCTGCGGGCCGGGTAATATTACCAAATACATTTTAGGCAAACGCCCCGATCTGATAATTGAAGGTATGGACATGGCGCCTAACATGCTTAAGCTGGCCAAAGAAAATAATCCTACAGCTACTTTTAAAGTGATGGATTGCCGTAACATTGATACATTAACTGAAAAGTACGATGCCATTTTATGCGGTTTTTGTTTGCCATATCTCTCTAAAGAAGATTGCGAAAAATTTATAAAGGATTGTGCTTACCTGTTAAACGCTAAAGGCATTTTATATTTCAGCGCTATTGAAGGCGATTACCGGAAATCGGCTTATGAAACCAGCAGCAATGGCGAGCACAGCATGTTCGTTTATTATCACCAGGAAGATTATTTGACGGATTATCTCAAAAAAAATAATTTTAAGGTAGTGGATCTTTCTAAAAAACTATATCCAAAAAATAACGAAAGCTCGGTGCACATCATCTTTACTGCCATTAAGGACTAAAGAATTGCTTTAGATTCTTGTTTTACCTTTGAGGCAAACAATTCTTCTATCGTGAAAAAGTTTCTCTATATTTTTTTATTGTTGTGCAATTATTTTGTGGCGCAGATAGTTCCTAACGATACAACCACCCTGCCATTTGCCATTGCAAAAGAAAAAAGATTGTCTGACGAAGATCTTGAAGATAAAAAAGAAGGCGCTTATGTTACCGGCGCTCCGGACCTAAGCAGCGATCCCATAAACGGTTTTGGTTATGGTGGCGAGGCTTCCATCTTTTTTAACGGTAAAAAAACAGATCCTTTTTTTGCGTACACCCCTTATCGTGCAGAGCTGGGCATTACGGTATTTAATACTACGCGCAATCAGCGCGAATTAATGCTCAGGCTGGATGTACCTTACATTTTTAACAGCAAATGGCGGCTACGTTTAGAAGGCGGTTATGAGGCCAATCCCAACCTGCTTTATTTTGGAACTACCGAGCAGTCGTTAAACGGTTTAAGTTATTACCCTAATAACGATAGCAGTAAAACCATTATCCATAATGCCGCTTACAGCGATTATGAAAAAAGTTTGGTGGGCGATAATACTTTTTACAATACTTATTTTAAGAAAGAAGGCGTTTTAAATGTAAGCATGGAACATTCTTTTTTAGAAGGCAAACTGCGTTTATTGATTGGTTACGAAGCTGCCTATGTTGATTTTACGCCTTTTAAAGGCAACTCGCTTATACAAAAAGATGATGAGAGCGGTAAGATCATTGGCTTAAAAAAAGGTATTGTTCAATTTATACAAACCGGTCTTATTTACGATACACGCGACCTCGAGACAGACCCCAGCAATGGTGTGTTTGCAGAAGTTACCAACGAGCTTTCTTTAAAAGCCTTTGGATCGCTTTACGACATCAACAAAACCTTTGCGCATTTTAATATTTACAAAAAGATATTTCCGAATACATTTAAAAAAATGGTTGTTGCAGGCCGCGTGGCCTTTGGCTACACTGCACTCGATGCTCCTTTTTTTGAGTACCAGGATGAATGGAGCTCTGAAGGAAGTATTGAAGGCCTTGGTGGGCCAAATACATTAAGAGGTTACAAACAATCGCGGTTTTTAGCACGAGCCATGAGTTTTAATAATTTTGAATTGCGTTACCGTTTTGCGCAGTGCGATCTTTTTAAACAACACTTTGCTTTCAGCGCTGTGCCTTTTGCAGACGCCGGCGGTGTGTGGGATGATCTTTCGCGTGTTGGTAATTTTAATAATTACCGCGTATCAGAAGGTTTAGGCTTAAGAATTGCCTGGAATGTAAATACTATTTTGCGTTTTGATTATGCGGTATCGCAGGAAGACAAACAGTTCTTCTTTAATTTATCGCACGCTTTTTAACCGATCACTTTTTTATTGATCCGGTAGCCCTTTCCTTTTTGTGATTGAATAATGCGTTTGCCAAAGAACTGGCGAATGTTATAAATATGAACATCGATGGTGCGCTTGTTGGCAACGCTTTCATCCATCCAAATAAGGCCGGCAATTTCGGTCTTACTAAAAAATTTATCAGGTGTGTTATATAATAATTCAAATACTTTAAATTCTTTTCTCGGTAATTGAATAGGCTCTCCTTTATTAAAGATCAAGAAACGCTCGTCATCCAAAATAACTTCTTTGTTTGAGGTAGCCTGTAGCTTTACTCTGCGCTTTAATAGATTTTTTAAGAACAGGATCATCACGCCGGGTTTTGCGTGAAAATTAATAAAGGAATCTGCGCCTGAATTAAAAGCGATCTCCTGCGCAAAATCATCCTGCTTATCTGAATAAATAATAATGAAGGGCTTGCTGCTTAAATTACGCAACTTAACTTCTTTGGTAATTAAAACCGCGTCATTCGGCGCAAGGTCGAGGTTCAAAAAAATAATATCACATTCGTTCTTTTCAATTAGGTCAAAAAAATCGGCCTCCTGGTTACAGATAGAAACATTTGGAAAAGTAGCTTTTATCAGATCAATGGTCTTAAAGATCCGGTTGATCGAATTGTCAAAAAATACTATAGAGTAGTCGCTAAAGCCCATAACAAGAAACGTAAAGTTTGCTTATTAAGTTTAACTCTAAGCGAAGCAAAAGTTAATTTAATATTAAATAAATTCAATTCCCAGCAAACACACATCATCTGTTTGCTCGTTTATGCCTTTCCAGAGCTGAAATTGCCTTTCTACATCTAAAAATTGCTGTTTCATAGGCAGATGGGCTATAGAACTTAAATAACTCCTGAAATGGCGGCTGCCCATTTTTTTGTTGTTATTGCCCCCAAACTGGTCCTGGAAACCATCGCTGTATAAATATACATTTATAGGATTTTTAAACTTACAGTATTTGGTGGTGTATTTTCTGTTTTTTTCTATTTGCCAGCCACCGATCGGAAAACTATCGCCGTGAAGGTGGATAGGTTCAAAATCGTTACCCGTAATAAAAATAGAAGAATTGGCGCCGGCGAATTGAAAATCGCGGCTTTCGGGATTAAAAGCTATCAACGAAATTTCCATCCAGTCGTTATTAAGATCTATATCGTCTTCGTGGCGTTTAAATGTTTCTATCCATTTTTTATCTACCTCATTTAAGATCTCGCCCAGTTCTGAATATTCTTTTGAGTACACCAAATAATTTAAGAAACCAATGGCTAAAGTAGAAAGCATGGCCCCGCCTACTCCATGGCCGGTGCAATCGCCAACGGCATAATAACTCCAGCCGTCTTTTTTGCCTAACCAAAAAAAATCGCCGCCAATGATCTGCAGCGGGTTATAAAAAACAAAATATGGATGTCCGTTCTTTTTAAAGTGCCGTTCCTGGGGCATCATACCTTGTTGTACAAAGGATGCGTAGTAGAGCCCGTCTATCAGATCTTTATTCTTTTTTTCAAGTACCTGGTAAGCTTTTGAGATGTCGTGCGATGGATTTTCGTGTATAAATAGTTCTGTTGTCATACGCGGGCAAAGAAACCTAACGGAAATAACAACAAAGCCAAGGTATAATTAACTCAAAGTTAATTTAGCCCAGTGGTGATAAAGTTTAGATGAAGTTCATTTATACAGCTATCGCACAAGCAGGCTCAAGCGTGTTGCACACGTTTGCCCTTAGCAAATATTTTGTGCGCCGAAATATTAAGAACGCCCGATATTTTTTGGGTTTCGCTAAATAATGCTTTTAAATTGTTGGGATGTTTATGTTTAAGCTCTTTAAAGAAGCCATCCATTTTTACACTCCATACTTTAATTATCTTGAGATTTTTTTTGCTGATGATACTTTTTAAAGTTTGGTTATCATCAATTTCTTTAGATAGTTCGCTGATAATGTTCTTGATCTTTTTTTCAGGATCAAAACCGGTTAACTCAGATCTTGAGCAAATGAGTTTTAAAAGATCTATATTTAAATGATAGTTTTCGAGAAGCGCTTCTAATACGAAGCCTTTGTTAAAAGTAGTTTCAATTTTTTTTAAAGTTGAGATTGTTTTCTTTTGAGTCATATAAATGCAAAACGCCCGCTAATATAGCAGGCGTTTTTAACAAAGTACGGATGAAATTATTTGTTCACTACTAATTTAACGGTTTCTTTACCTTCGCTGGTGCTTAGTGTTACAAAGTAAATTCCGCTGTTTAATTCTTTAGTACTGATAGTAATTGTATTTTCTCCACCAATTAAGTTTTGGCTTTGAGCTGGAACAGATACTATTTTGCCTGTAATATCAGAGATAACAACGTCTAATGTCATAGCATTTTGAGTTTGGATCATTAAAGTAGTTGACTCAGAAGTTGGGTTTGGATATAAACTAACGGTACCAATTTTGTTTTTAATTTCGTTGATGCTTGTTGCGCAATTCACTGTTGAGGCAGCAGTAGCAGCAGCAACGTAAGTGTTTACAAAACTAGCACCGCCATTAGCAATAGATGTTGCAGTTGGACGGTAGTCAGGAGCTAAGTAGTTATATGGTGTAGTTAAAATGTTTGCGCTTGAAACCAAAGTATCATTAGAGTTAGCAGCAACAAACGTGTTAGTATTAATAACAGTAGTGTTTTGCTCAGTAGCTCTTACACCATAACCTGCAACAATATTATTTTGGAAAACTAATGTACCGGCAGCAGCATCGCCCTCACTAAGTGCACCATCAATGTATAAACCACGTGTAGCGTGATCCATTAAAATAGAGTTAACGATTTTTAAACTTGAATTACGACGGATGCGGGCACCACGACGGAACCCAGGATGGCAGGTATTAGTTACCGAACCTCTTAACGGACCAATATCCGTAACGTTTGAGAAAATAGCAGTAGTTAACGGACCAGTTGTTGAACCAGTAGGATCGTTATCTGATTCAAAACCTTCGGAAGTAGAACCACCAGCAACTGCATAAGTAGGGTCCGCTAAGTTCGGATCGCGAACACCTAAACAAAATTGTACTGAACCGTGAAACCCGTTATCAGTATCAAAATCATCATCAACACCGCGGTAAGCTACTAAGTGCCTGCAATTTACTGCACCACCAAACCATTCGTATGAATCGTCGTTTGTAAATGAGCATTGTACATAATCAATAGTGGTTCCGGCACCTACAGCACCAAAGGTTAAACCGTTGATCTCTTTATTTGGAGCATAAACATAACCACCAAACTCAATACGCACATATTCTAAATCACCTGAGTTGTCGTTATCGTTTGGAGAAGTACCCCCACCGTATTGTGTTAAAGCACTTGGTGTGATACCTTCGATGTTGTTAACACCACCCGGGTTATTGTTACTTGCTAAACCCATTAAAATTACACCACCCCAATCACCAGGATTTCTGGCACCCGGAGCCTGATCGGATGTAAAAACAATTGGATTTGACGCAGTACCAACTGCCATTAATTTAGAACCAGTGCAGATAAATAAACCAGAACCTGCAACTGCAGAAGAACCTCTTACAACTACACCTGGTTGGATAGTTAATACAGCATTATTTGTAACATAAATAGGGCCTTGTAATAAAACAGTTTGACCTGTAGACCATGTAGCATTAGCAGTGATGTTTGCGCTAACAGTTACCGTTGGAGCAGGATATATTTTATTGTTTGGATCCCATTCTGTCCAAGTGTTTGTCCACATTGGTGTTGGAGCCGGAGCAAAAGCGCCACGGTAGCACACTTTTTGTAAAAACTGTGCGTTAGCAACAGTACCTGTTAAAGCAACTGCAGCTATTAGGTTAAATAAATTTTTTTTCATTTTGTTTTTGATTTTATTTTTTGTTCGACAAAGCTCCATCATTTGTGTGTGTTTATTATTATTCAAAAATTAAAAAACAATGAAGTGTGTGTTACGTTAAGGTTAAGCAGAAAAATTAACAAACATCTAAAACTTAAAAGACAGTTGGAAAGAATACGTAGTTCCGTTTTGCACTGTTCTGATAATATCATCTTTCTGTTTATTTAAGCGGGTATCTTTATCATTATAATCTTTTTTATTGTACAGGTATTGTAACTGTGTTTTCGCTAGAATATCACGTGCTGTAACACGTATCTCCAGCCTGTTCTTTAAGAAACTTTTTGATGCCTGCAGATCCAATACTGTTCTTCCACTTTCCCAAATATCTTGCTGTGTGCCATAGTTACCCACAACTGCAATTCTTTGACCAACTCTGTTTGCTATGGCACTAATACTATAACCGTAATCGTTATCGATGTAAGATAAACCAGCGTTAAAAAGATAAGGTGATTGGCCTTGCAATGTTCTAACATCCGGTGTACCATCGGGCTTTTTTATTTTTGAAACATCTACTTCCGATTTTATATATGCAAAATTGGTAAACAATGTAAGGTTGTTCAATATTTTTCCAATTAAACTTGAATCGCTTTTAAAAAAGGTTCCTAAAATAATTCTGTATTCTAATTCAAGGCCTTTGCAATTTGCTTTTGGCGCGTTGGCATAAGACAACTCACCCGCATTTGTTCTTGCAATTTGCTCAATAGGATTTAAAAAGTCTTTATAAAACAAAGAGGCGGAAAATAATTGTCCCCTACCCGGGTATATTTCATAACGCAGATCGTAGTTTGTGATCTTTGCACGCTGTAATGTATCGTTACCGCTTGTAAAAAACAAAGTAGTAAAGTCATAAAATCCAAACGGTGCTATTTCCCTAAACTCAGGTCTGTTTAATGTTTTTGAATAACTTACACGCACATTTTGCTTCTCCGTTAAAGAGAAAATTAAATTTCCTGAAGGCAACACATCCACAACCGTTGTGTCTTTTGTAATTTCTTTTTTATTGATGTTATACAACGCATCAGGGTAAATAAGTTTTTGGTTGTAGGCTTCTACCCTTGCGCCAATAACAGCCCTAAACCATTGCTTGTATTTTATATCTCCCATTAAATAACCAGCGTTTAAGTTAGATGAAGCGTGATAAGAATCCTGCGGATGCGTTCCTTCAGTTAATTTAAAACCACCAACACCCGGGCTAATAACACCCATATTTTGATTGGCAAATATTTGATTTTCGGGTAAGGTTAAAAGATCGTAACTAAAATAATTACCGTTGCCAGAATAAGCGGTGTAACCAAATTGCCGTGCTGTAAAGCTTCTTGCACGTTGTTGAACCTGGCCTCCGGCCTTAATATCAAAATTAAACGACTCTGATATTTTAAATTGCCTCGAAATATCCAGCTTAAAACTTTTTATGTTCTCTGATAAACTCGACCAGAACATGTATCCGCCATAATCATTACCTACACTGCTTGGTGATATAATAGCCTGGTAAATTGTATCGTTGGGATTCGGATCGCTCGGGTCAGAAATGTATTTATACCTACCGTACGAATTTCTTCTAAGGTTTGGCACATCGCGCTTTACATTGCTGGTGGCGCCCACCCATGTTATTTTAATTTTTGGTTTTTGAAAATAATGATCGCCTATTAACTGCGATGAAGCAATTTTATTAGAGGTAAACCAAAAGGCCGTTGTTTTTGAAAGGTTTGGATCAGGGTCTGTTTTATTTGCTTCGCCTAACCTTAAAATAGTCCTGTCATCCGAATTTATGCTGTAAAGGTTTTTAGAGCTAATAGAGTGATTAGAGCTTATCTTACAGGTAAAATTTAACAGGCCGCCGGCTAGTATTTGCGTAGAATAGATCTGGTCGTCAAATGTAGCATCTAACTGTGATGGCCGCCCTGGATCATTATTGTCGGAATACGTATTACGACTTGCCTTTAAAAAGGAGTTGGTTTTATTGTATGTTACAGAAGCAATAATGCCAATAAAATCGCGGTCTTTTAATTTTATATTATAACCGGTAGAAATTTGATATGACGAATTAGGTGAATACTTTTTATTATAAGTACCCCAGTCCTGCTCAGGTAAAGATTTTGCTAAAGTTGCTTTATCTTTAGAAGGAATAGGGAAGTTCTCGATCTCAGGAATTACAACGGGCATTTTTCTCGTCCCATCATCCATTCCCAGCCAGTCTTTAGAACCGCCTTTATAATAAGCCTGGTTTTTACCTGTTGTAATTGTATTATAACCGCCGTTCACAGAAATAGAAATAAAATTCTTTTCAGGAATGCTTTTTGTAGTAATATCAATAATACCTCCTGCAAATTCACCCGGCATATCGGGCCTGGCAGTTTTAGTAATCACTAAATTATCCAACATGTTACTTGGAAAAATATCAAAAGCAAATGCTTTTCTATCGCTTTCTGAACTTGGCAAAGGAGCGCCATTTAAATAGGCTGCATTATAACGCTCATTTAACCCACGTACAATTGCAAATTTATTATCCTGTATGCTGGCGCCGCTTACGCGCTTTAATACATCGCTGGTATTTTTATCAGGCGTTCTTCTTATTGTTTCTGCGCTAATACCATCGCTTACGCTGGCATTGTTCTTTTGCTGAAGCACCAATGCTGTATTGTTTTCTTTATTTAACGTAACTACTACCTCCACTTCTGTAAGATCCTGCGAGGTAGATGGGTCTAACAGAACATTTATATCTGTGGGGTCGCCTTCTTTTACAATAACATCTGCTATTTTTTTTGTGTTGTACGAAATATAGCTTACCATCAGGGTTACTTTGCCAACCGGTACATTATTCAGGGCAAATTTGCCATCAAAATCGGCGCTGGCGCCCTTTGCGGTACCATCAATTAATACAGTTGCGCCGGGTAGCGTTTCGCCGGTCTTTGAATCCATGATCGTCCCCGAAATTCTGCCTGTTTGACCAAACCCAATTGAAAAAAAACAACTTAATAAAATTGAAATGAATACCTTTTGCATAATTAACTTATAATTCGCGACAAAAAAAGCAATCTTAAATTATGGGTACTTAAATTTGATGTTACCAAAAGTTTAACTTAATTGTTATTTTTACTTTATAATTTAATAATTAGTTAACTTTGACGCTGGGCATTATGGTTAATTTTGACCACAAATCTTAGACCTAATATGAATAATTCTAATTTTAAAATACTTTTAGTTGATGATGAGCCGGATATTGTAGAATTTTTAGGTTATAATTTAAAAAAAGAAGGCTACACCATATTAACTGCCAACAATGGTAAAGATGCCGTTGAGATCGCAAAAAAAGAAATTCCCCACCTTATTATACTGGATGTGATGATGCCCGATATGGATGGCATTGAAACCTGCAGGGAGTTACGCGAACAAAAAAACCTGCAGGATGTTTTAATAGCTTTTTTAACTGCACGCAGCGAGGATTACACCCAAATTGCGGGTTTTGAAGTGGGCGCAGATGATTATATTACAAAGCCTATTAAACCGCGGGTATTTATTAGCCGCGTAAAAGCACTGCTGCGCAGGTTACAATCCACCAACATTTCTGAATCGGTTATTGAGTTTGGCAATATTCGTATTGATAAAGAAAAGCATGTTGTTTTTAAAGATGATAACGAGATCGCTTTGCCTAAAAAAGAATTTAAATTGTTTTCACTACTTAGCAGCAAACCCGGCAAGGTTTTTACACGCGAATTTATTTTAGACCAGGTTTGGGGCGATGAAGTAGTTGTAGGCGACAGAACCATTGATGTACACATTCGCAAACTACGCGAAAAAATTGGCGATGATTATTTTAAAACCGTAAAAGGTGTAGGTTACAAATTCGAATTTTAATTATTGTTTAAGTAAAAAATAAGCCCTTCTTCATTTACGGAGAGGGGTTTTTTGTTTTTTTATTTTTTGAAAAAACTGCTTGTATTAATTATGATACAATTTTTACAATAGTATAATAAGCGTAGCTTAAAAACTAATTCACGTCACCTTCCTGTTTAATAAAATGCCGGCATATAATACGCGTATTTAGCCGCAAAAACCAAGCGTTCTTCGATATTTATAGTTTTTACACTATAAAGGCTTTACTTTTATATTATGCAATTACATGCGGTTAAAGAAGTTTATTTGGGTGAACCCAAAAATGATGCGCAGGCGTTTGAAACATTTGTGCATATTTTAACGCACAAGAACATCTGGATACCACCTACTGCGCAAAAATGCGTTTCTTATCTCGATCTTATTTTATTGAACAACAGAATCCCTTCTGAATTAAAAACCTTTATTAACGACGAAATAAAAACCTTATTTATTTTTCTAAGTTTCAGATCTCAAAAGGAAGAGATAGAATCTCCTGCGTTTAAAAGTAAATTTCAACTGGCTATCAATGCAGTGATCTATAATTTGCAGGAATATTATAAATAGCCTTAAGATCATCCCAAAAAAATTTATTTTACAATAAGCACTTTTTGATCTGTGTCAAACTTTGCCGAAAGAATTTACATAATTGTATGGTTATCATGTATATGTAAGAAAACACACTTTTTTGTTCGTTTTTATATGATTGCAGCTTATTATATTTGCGTCATTAAAATACCCAAACAAAAAATTATGATAAAAATTTACAAACTAATAGCAGCAGCTATATTATTTTCATTTTCAATAATAAAAGCTCAGCCGGTTAACGGAACCACTACTTTTTTTACGAATACTACTACCCCGTTACAAGCAAACACCGCCTGTTCAGTAACTAAAACAACAAGCGTATCCGGCTGGTTATTTTCTGTTCAAAGCACCTCCAACTGTGGCTTTAACTGGACCAATTCTACCGGTGGCGACGGTCGTATCCAATACCTGGTTGGTTTTGGAACGCTTACGCAAGGAACGTTTGGTTCTGATGATGGCAGTAATTTTGCCATGCAAAATATGCTTATCGGCGTATCTACCAGCAGCTGGGTTTCAAAACCCATGACCTATGTTGGTTACTCGAATGGTTTACCTGTGCCCGGTGCCACGCTCTACGCAAATACACCTGCAGGTACAGGCATTTTAAATACCATTAGCATAACCTTTACAGGTAACCCCGCCTTTAATAATGTAGATGAGATCAGGTTTGCACCTAATTCTACAACATGTAACAGTATTTATTTTATTGAAGAAATTACTATTGGCGCTGCGAGCTGTGCTACCAACCCAACCCTTACGCTTAGCGGCTCTTCCAACGTAAGTTGTAATGGTGGTGCCAATGGCACGGCAACTGTTTCGGCAACCGGATCGGGGCCGTTTACCTATACCTGGTCGCCAAGCGGTGGCAATGTCGCTACAGCATCAGGCCTTACCGCCGGTATATACACTTGTGTGGTCACAAATAGTTGTTCATTATCAGCAAGTAAAACCGTTACCATCACACAACCCTCCGCACTTGGTACGAGTACAGCCATAACCAATGTAGCCTGCAATGGCGGTAGTAACGGCGTTGCAGCAATTAGCGGCTTTGGTGGTGCCGGAGGTTATAGCTATTTATGGTCAAATGGCGGCAGCACTTCGGTTATTACGGGGCTTATGGCCGGTGTATATACAGCAACCGTTACCGACGCCAACGGTTGCAAAGCTACAAAGAACGCTGTTGTTACCCAACCTTCGGCACTTGTAACCACCACTGCGGTTACTACTGTAGCATGCAACGGCGGAAGCAATGGTGTTGCTTCTATAACGGCCTCGGGTGGTGCAGGCGGCTATTCGTACTTATGGTCTAACGGCGCTTCTACCTCGGCTATTACCGGGCTAATGGCTGGCATATATACTGCAACTGTAACCGACGCTAACAGCTGCACTTCCATAAAATCAGTAATTGTAACACAACCTTCTGCGCTTGTTACAAGCACTTCGGTTACAAATGTTTCCTGCAATGGCGGAAGTAACGGCGTTGCCGCTATAACGGCCTCGGGTGGTACGGGCACAAAAACCTATCTATGGTCTAACGGCGCCACTACCTCGGTAATTACCGGCCTGCTGCCCGGCATATATACCGCTACAGTTACCGATGCTAACGGTTGCACAAGCATTAAATCTGTAAACATTACTCAACCTTCGTCAATTGTTACAACTACAGCAGTTACTAACGCTGCATGTAACGGAGGCACCGGCAGTGCTACCCTATCCGTATCCGGCGGCGCTGGCGGATACTCTTACTTATGGTCTAATGGTGCCACTACTTTTAATATCTCATCGGTAATTGCCGGTGTATATACTGCAACGGTAACCGACGCTAACAGCTGCACAAGCATTAAATCTGTGAATATTACAGCACCATCGGCAATAATTCCTGTTGTCAATTCTTCTGCTATTTTATGTAATGGTGATGCTGCAACAGTTACAGTATCTGCAACCGGTGGTGTTTCGCCTTATATAGGTATTGGTACATTTACAGCGCTTGCCGGAACATCAAATTATACAATAACTGACGCTAACGGCTGCCCGGTTACAACCTCGCTTAATATTATCCAACCTGCTTTATTGTCTCCGGGTGTATCTGCTTCTTCTATTTTATGTAATGGCGATAATGCAACCGTAACCGTAACTGCAATTGGTGGCACCCCGTCTTACACAGGCGTTGGTACTTTTACAGCAATGGCAGGCGTTGCAAGTTATACAATAACCGATGCAAATAATTGTTCAGCTACTGTTTCCATTTCTGTTACACAGCCTCCTGTTCTGTCGGCGAATGCGTTTGCTTCTGCTATTTCCTGTAACGGAGGGGTTTCTACTGTAACAGTTTCGGCAGTGGGTGGTACACCTTCTTACACCGGCGCGGGCACGTACACAATGTTTGCAGGCACTACCAGTTATACTGTTACTGATAGCAACGGCTGCTTAAGCACGGCTTCGGCAACGGCAACACAACCGGCGGCTATTGTTTCTTCACAAACAGCCAGCGTTTGCGCGGGTCAATCCTACACGATTGGTACAAACACATATACATCTTCGGGTATTTATACCGATACATTTACTGCAGTTAATGGTTGCGATAGCACAGTAACTACAAATTTAACCGTACAAAATCCTATTGACGTATCAACAACACTTAACAACCTGGTTATTTCGGCAAATAATACCGTAGCCGCTTCATATCAATGGATAGATTGTAATAACAGCAACCAGGCCATTCCGGGCGCAACGGTTTCTGCTTATACATCAACCGCTAATGGTAGTTTCGCAGTAACTATTTTTGAAAACGGTTGTTCGGCTACATCCTCCTGCGTAACCGTTATAACTACCGGCATTAAAACAAATAATTCTAATGCTAATGTGTCCGTATGGCCAAATCCTAATAACGGTAATTTTATGATCGATCTTCCTGCAACAGCAAATGTTGAAGTAATTGACGCTTTAGGAAGAATAGTATACGCCAAACAATTAAATGCCGGCAAACAAAATATTATATTGAATAATGAGAAGACAGGCGTTTATTTTTTAAAAATAAACATAGACGGCAAACAGTTAATAAGAAAAATAGTGGTAGATAATTAATTTTAATTTTTTATGTTAAAAGAGATCTGTTCACCGGCTCAATTTGCCAAAACACCTTTCAGTAATAAAAAAAGTAATTATTAAAATTAAAAGCCCCATCTCGTAAAAGAAATGGGGCTTTTTTGTGGTCCCACTTGGAATCGAACCATGCAACTGGCTCCAACGTCATGCCTTTTCAAACTCTCGCTATGTAAAATATAACAGCAATTCATAAAAACAAAAAACCCCGAAAAAGATCGGGGTTTTGGGTGGTCCCACTTGGAATCGAACCAAGCACCTACTGCCCCGATAGCTATCGGGGGAGTCAGTTGCTCTATTTATATTTCTCTTTTAATTTGGTGACCATTTCTGGATATTTTAAAAGATTGTTTATGTATACACTACTTTTCATGCTTTTTATATGCTTCTCTATTTTTAATGCCTGCGAATATGTTTCGCATTCGATCTTTAAAATTAACTTCCAGTCTTCAGCTTTTGATGTGTATCTATGCTCTCCGTATTCATGAGCAATATGTTTAGCGATCCGGCTTTCCAGGTCGTCGTGACAGGCTCCAACGTAATGCCTTTTCAAACTCTCGCTATGTAAAATATAACAGCAATTCATAAAAACAAAAAACCCCGAAAAAGATCGGGGTTTTGGGTGGTCCCACTTGGAATCGAACCAAGCACCTACTGATTATGAGTCAGTTGCTCTAACCGAATGAGCTATAGGACCAAAATTTCCCTTGGGAGGGATTGCAAAAATAGATAAAAGCCCCATATTTGCAAAATAATAATGCAGCATATAAAAAATATCATTTTCGACCTTGGCGGTGTTATCATTAAACTTGATATCAATAAAACCATCACTGAATTTAATAAACTAACCTATATGCCATTTGAGTCCATTTATACGCAGGCAGAACAAAGCGAATTGTTTGATGCCTTTGATAAAGGCCTTATTTCTGCCGAAGAGTTTTTTTACCAGATAAGAAAACAGATCCGTTACGATGGCCCCGATCATGAATTACTAAGGGCCTGGAACGCCATGCTCCTTGACGTACCGGAAAGACGGCTGGATGTGTTGGTAAAAATGAAACAGAACTACAACTCCTTTTTATTGAGCAATACCAACGAAACGCATATAACGGCCTTTGAGCACGCTCTTTACATGGATCATGGTGTGAAGAATTTTAATGATTATTTTGACGAAGTTTATTACTCCTGCCGTATGGGCATGCGCAAACCCGATAAAGAGATCTTTGAATTTGTGCTTGAAAAAAACAATCTAAAACCCGAAGAGACCGTTTTTATCGACGACTCCATTCAACACGTAAAAGGCGCCGGGGCTTGCGGTATCAGCGCTTTTTTATTGCCTAAGAACGAAGAGATAGGCGAGTTTTTAAAAGGGTTGGAATTGATTTAGAATGTTATCTTTCAATAATAAATTGCTTGGTAGCAATATATTCATCTCCAAAAGCGCTTTTGAAGGAAATTTTTAAAAGATATAATCCTCTTTCAAGAGAAAATGTATTTATTTGAACACTGTTATTTTCTACTATTATTTGGGAATTATAAATCACTTGTCCCAACGTGTTTATTATTTCCATTTTACACTTTTCAGTTGTATTTAATTGAATATTTAAACGCTCTGACGCAGGGTTGGGGAAAATTTGAATATTTATTTTATCCCTATTTTGAGCATTGATTCCAACAAATGGAGCTGCGTTGTTATTACAAGTTGTACTATCGGCCTTTACCAACCAGAAATAACTCGCGTGCGTAATAGGCCTTATTGAACCAACATACCCTCCATCGCCTGCAATTTGAATGCCGCTGGTATATCCTTGGGAAATAAGATTATTAAAATTGTTAACTACATATTGGGTACACAAACTATCGAGGTTGCTGTTCAACGTTAAAACATCAGCAATTGGATAATTATTTGTGGTCACATTGCTATTTAACGGGCCCGTGGTACCACCACCAATTAAAATAGTCCCGTTTGACTTTTCTGCAACACTGAATGCCGCATCTGCATACCCTGGTTTGTTGTAGGTTCGCGAGCTAATTTTTGAGCCGGTTAAAGGATCAAACTTATAGGCAAATTTGTTTCCGCCATTAAGTTGCGGATGAAAATAATATCCAACTGCCAGTATATTTCCATCGTGGAGAACTATCGCATCATTAACCAATCGAGCTCCGCTTAAAGTAATTTTATAATTTACAACAGCATTCGTATCAATACGCAAGGCAAAAGTTGAATCAATATCATCATTACCAATTATTATAAAATCATTGTCATTTCTTTTAATTACTTTTTGATAAGAGCTGTATATATTTGTGTTGCCGCTGATCCATTTATGCCATTTGTAATTGCCTTTTTTATCGGTTTTCACCATAAAAGGCATACTTGTATAACTATTTGAAGCAGAAAACCGCTTGGTACCAAAAGAAATGTTAGAGCTATCAGTTAGCATTATTGTTGATGAAAGCTCCGCACTATCACCCATTTGATGGTAATTTTTTAGCCAGCTGGTATCCCCTGTATTACAATTAAATTTAATTAAAGTAGGAAAACCGTAGTAAGTATATGGCATTGTATAACTATTCAATGTTTGGCCTGAACATAACACCTGACTAGCATTTATTTTCTCAACTTTATTAAATATCATTCCATAAGTTGATGCATTATTGACGGGATTATGGATCATTTTGTTTGTTAAATAATTACCACTTAAATCAACAACAAGTGATGAAATAGCGTAGTATTGACCATTTGGGTTAAAATAATCACTGGAACCAAATAAAATGTAAGAATTACTGTTTTTAAAAACAGCATCAGAAACACCAAACCAAGATGGCTGAGTATATTGATTATTGAAAGAAGCAGGATTTTGAGCCTTACTAAAAAAACCGATAAAAAAGAAAATGCAAATAAGATTTTTCATCTCTGATTTTAATCTAAATATATAATTAATTTTTTTAAAGTGATCGTATAAACATCATCACGGCTTCAAAAAACTCTTTTGGTTTTTCGGCATGTATCCAATGGCCAGCACCCATTATGGTTTCTAGTTTATAATTTGGAAAATGTGCTTTAAAATCTATAAGATCGCTTTCTTCAACGTAATTCGATCTCTCTCCACGCACAACCAATGTTGGCACTTCGCTCATTCCTTGTGGCACACCAATAATAATGGTGTTGTAATTAGCGCTAATTGTTTTCAGATCAAAACGCCAATCCATAATGTTGTTCTCGGTATCTTTCCAATAAATATTTTTTAATAAAAATTGTTTGGTACCAAAATCATCCAGGTACGAATTTAAAATAGCCTCTGCCTCTTTACGTGTTTTTATCTTTGTAAAATCAACTGCGTTAAGTGCTTTTAAAACCGAGTCGTGGTGAGGTTCATATGCCCTTGGCGACATATCTGCAATAATTATTTTTGCGGCAATGCCCTTGTATTTCATTTCGAAGAACATGGTTACTTTACCGCCCATGCTATGCCCTAAAATAATTGGATCTTTTAACTGGTGATCGTCAATAAATTCTTTCAGGTCGTCGGCCATTACTTCATAATTCCACACATCGCTGTGCGGCGAAAGACCATGGTTACGAAGATCCAGCGTAAAAACATGCAGGCCTTTTTCTGCAAATTGTTTTGCCAGGGTGTTCCAGTTATCGCTTTGGCCAAACAAACCGTGCATAATTATTAATGGTTGTCCCTGGCCAAATTCTCTGTATGCTAATTTCATTTCAACTGTCGTAAATATAATTGTACCGTATTTTCTAAACCAAAATATAACGCATCGCTTATTAACGCATGCCCTATCGAAACTTCTAATAAATTTGGCACCTGTTGTTTAAAGTATTTTAAATTATCCAAACTCAGGTCGTGGCCCGCGTTAACACCAATACTTAATTCGGCTGCTAATTTTGCTGCCGCAGCAAATGGTTGTATTATTTTTTCTTTTTGTGAGTTGTATAAACGTGCGTATTCCTCGGTATATAATTCGATCCTGTCTGTGCCGGTTTCTTTTGCCCCCTTTATCATTTCCAGGTCAGCATCCACAAAAATAGAAGTACGGATATTATTCTTTTTAAACAGCGCGATCATTTCTTTTAAATATTCTTTGTTTTTAATTGTGTCCCATCCATGGTCGCTGGTTAGCTGCCCTTGTGTATCAGGCACCAGTGTTACCTGTTGCGGTCTTACCTCTAAAACAAGCTCTACGAATTTTTGTTCTTTTGGATTGCCTTCAATATTAAATTCTGTCTTTAAAAGTGGCTTTAAATTGCGTACATCTTTATAGGTAATATGTCTTTCATCAGGCCTTGGATGAACAGTAATGCCCTGCGCACCAAAACGTTCAATATCCAACGCTGCTTTTAAAACATCAGGAACATTGCCACCACGGGCGTTACGCAAGGTTGCTATTTTATTTATGTTTACACTTAATTTAGTCATTGTGAGGCAATTAATTTTTTTGTTACTTTTTGCTAAAATCCGCAGTAAAGCTAATTAATTTACATAAATTTGAGAAAGAATATGTTAGTTGTTGACCTTATAACAGACGAAATTCCACCTCTTAAAACCAGCGACACTGTTGAGCTTGCTTTGGATTGGATGGAACAGTTTAAAGTATCGCATTTGCCTGTGGTGAAGGATCGTGAATTGATAGGCCTTGTTTCTGAAACCGACCTGATGGATTATAATCACCCGGAGCAAACCATCGAAGACAGCAAATTGCATTTAATGCGCCCTGTTATTCACCTGCACCAACATACTTACGAATTGGTAAAATTAATGAGCGGCCTTAATTTAACATTAATGCCCGTGTTGGATGAAAACGAAAAATACAAAGGCTGTATTACTTTAAAAGGAATAGTACAAAATTTAAATAACATGATCTCGGTACAAAGCCCGGGTGGTGTTATCGTTTTAGAGTTAAATCAAAACGATTATTCGGTTACACAAATTGGAAATATTATTGAAGGCAACGATGCCAAAATTTTAAGTTTACACGTTTCTTCTCAACCGGATAGTATGAAAATGGAAGTGACCATTAAAGTGAACCGCGAAAATCTTGCAAGCATTATTCAAACATTTAACCGTTACAATTATATTATTAAAGCTACATATTCGCATAGCGATTATGAAAGCGGAATGAAAGATCGCTTGAACGAGTTCTTACATTTTCTGAATATCTAATCCAAACTTTTTTGCCGCAGATTTCACTGATTTACACAAATTATTTTGTAAGAATAATTCAAATGAAATTTATTGTTGATTAAAAAAGTATCTGCGTTATCCGTGAAATCTGTGGCTAACGATTTACTAATTTCTCAGAAAACTCCTGCGGTGTTACCGCATCCTCTAACTTATAACTGCCAATACGCGTGCGGCAAAGCGCTGTAAGATGGGCGCCACTATTTAGGGCTAAACCAAAATCGCGGACAATGCTTCTTATATATGTTCCTTTGCTGCAAACAATTCTAAAACTAACGCTTGGCATATTGACGTTGGTGATCTCAAATTCTTTAATTTCTATTTCGCGCGATTTCATTTCCACTTCTTCACCTGCCCTGGCCATTTCATATGCACGTTTGCCGTTGATCATAACAGCACTAAAGATCGGAGGCACCTGTTGTTGTATACCGGTAAAATCCTTTGCTGCCTGCTTTATGGCTTCTATGGTAATATGTTCGGTTGCAAAGGTCTTGTCTACAGGTTTTTCAAGATCATAACAAGGTGTGGTAGCCCCCAATAAAAATGTACCGGTATATTCTTTTTCCATGCCCATTAACTCGTTAATGGTTTTGGTTTTTTTACCGGTGCAAACTATCAGCAAACCGGTTGCTAAAGGATCGAGCGTGCCGGCGTGACCAATTTTTACGTTAACTTTTTTTCCGTCTACAATAAAAGAAGGATGATTTTTTATGGCGTACTTTAATTTATTAACTGCCTGAAAGCTGCTCCAGGTATAAGGTTTATCAATTAATAAAACTTCGCCGGTATAAAAATTGTAAGTCATTAAAACACTTCTTTAGCCACTCTTTTTGTAGCTTCAGATGTACCCATGGTGTAAAAATGTAAACATGGCACATTTGCTTTTATTAACTCTTTGCTTTGTTCAATGCACCATTTAATACCAATTTCTTTAATTGCCTTATCATCTTTACATTTTTCAAGCTCTTCGTAAAACGGTTGTGGAATATCGCATTGAAATATCTTAGGAAGTGCGGTAATTTGTTTCATACTGGTTAAGATCTTTAATCCCGGAATGATGGGCACGTTAATGCCGTGATCGCGGCAAAGCTTAACAAACTCAAAGTATTTTTTATTATCAAAGAACATTTGTGTTACCACATATTCGGCGCCAGCTTCTACTTTTGCTTTCAGGTTCTTAAGATCGCTGATCATATTTGGCGCTTCAAAATGTTTTTCGGGGTAGCAGGCAACACCAATGCAAAAATTTGTAGGCGCCGCTTCTGTCATATCCTCATCCATATATTTTCCCCTGTTCATATCGGTGATCTGCTTTACAAGATCTATGGCATAAGCATTGCCACCGGGTTCAGGCACAAAAGAAGGTTCTGTTTTTATACTATCCCCTCTTAACGCAAGTACGTTATCGATCCCAAGAAAATGCAGATCTATCAAAGCGTTTTCGGTTTCTTCTTTTGTAAAACCACCACAAATAATATGTGGTACCGCATCAACATTATACTTATTCATAATAGCCGCACAAATACCAACAGTACCAGGGCGTTTACGAATGCTAACTTTTTCAAGATACCCGCCATCGCGCTTTTTGTATATGTATTCCTCGCGGTGATATGTAACGTCAACAAATGCTGGCTTAAATTCCATCAAGGGATCAATACCATCATAAATACTTTGTATACTTTTTCCTTTTAAAGGTGGAAGAATTTCAATAGAAAATAATGGCTTTTTACTTTGAGAAAGCTTTTGGGTTAATTTCATATAATGTTATTGTTTGTACTTTTTGGAGATATGGAATTCGCATTCGATTTTTCGTACCAATAAATGGGATTTTATTTCCTGGCTCATTTCATTTACGATATTAATTGACTGAGATAATTTCTTTTATTTCGGGAACCGCGCGTTTGATGGTCTCTTCAATACCGGCTTTCATGGTCATATGGCTCATATTACAGGTTTTGCAGGCCCCTTTTAATTCCAGCTTAAGGATATTATCATTACTGATCTCCACTATCTCCACGTTGCCGCCATCAGCCTCTAAGTACGGGCGTATCGAATCCAGGGCGTCTTCAACTTTTTTGTGTAACGAATCCATTGTTTAAATTTAAGGCAAAGATACGAGTAAAGAGCAACTTACCAAAAACTAATACCTTAGGGGCTTGCCTTTAAACTGCTTTTAACTTGCTAAATGCATTAAAATTTAAGTACTTTGCCCTTTATGCAGGAAGACAATTTAATATTTGGTACACGGGCCGTAATTGAAGCCGTTGAAGCAGGAAAAGACATTGAAAAGATCTTTATTCAGAAAGGGCTATCTAATGAGTTATATCATCAGTTAAGAAATGCCCTTAAAGGGCAAACCGTGCCAATTCAAATTGTACCACCCGAAAAATTAAAGCGCATTACCGAAAAAAACCATCAGGGGGTAGTGGCCTACCTAACCGAAATAAATTATTACAACACCGAAGATCTGCTGGCAGATGTTTTTGAGAAAGGAAAAATTCCTTTAGTGTTAATACTGGATCGTGTAACGGATGTTCGCAATTTTGGCGCTATTGCGCGTGGTGCCGAATGTGCAGGAGTTGATTTTATTATTATTCCTAGCCGCGGGGCGGCGCAAATTACAGGCGATGCCATAAAAACCAGTGCCGGGGCTTTACACCGCGTTAAGGTGTGCAGGGAAGATAATTTAAAGAACACCATCGAATATTTAAAAGAAGGTGGCCTGCAGATTGTTTCATGCCACGAAAAAACAGAAAACCTGATTTATGATGCGGATTTCACCAAACCAACCGCTATTATTATGGGCAGCGAAGAAAACGGCATCAGCAATGAATATTTAAAACGCAGCGATATGCAGGTTAAAATTCCTATGGCTGGCAAAATAGCGTCGTTAAATGTTTCGGTAGCATCGGGTATTGTTTTATTTGAAGCGGTTAAACAACGCTTATAAAGGCGGGCCGCGCTATCTGCAAAATGTGGGGCTAAAAACACTTCCTCAAAAATTTTCTTAAAGCAGCGTTGCTTTGTTTAGGCGATTCTAAAAAACCAAAGTGCCCATCGTGCTCTAAATACAAAACCGTTTTATTTTTTATGATCTGCGATTGTTCAAGCAACTGATCGTAAGGTAAAATATTATCATGTTCGCCAATTACCATCATTATAGGGTACTGCACCAATCCCAGGATAATATCGCGGCGTGGCCGGTCTTTCATGCCGTGCAGAGCTGCGATAATGCCTTTTTGCGTAGTGGCTTTAGCAATATTAGTGGCAAAGGCAATTTCTTCTTTTAAATATTTTAAGTTTTTTGTGGCAAACAAATTTTTAATCGTATTTCTGGTATAGATACTGCGGTTTGCTTTAACGGCGTTAATGGCGCGTAACCTGTCTTTTTTCTTTTCATCACTATCGGCATAAGCGGTGCTGTGATACAAACAAAGGCCGCGCAAATGGTCGGGAAAAAGATCGGCAAAGGCCAGGCCAACATAACCACCCATACTGTGACCAATGATTACGTATTTTTTTACCCGCAGCGTATCCAATACTGCCTTTACACACTTTGCCATCAGGTTCATACTGTGCGCATAGCCCACACATTCGGTTTGGCCGTGCCCCGGCAAATCAATGGCTATTACCCTGTATGACCGCGAAAGGTCGTTAATGGTTTGTTCCCAGATCTTATGCGAACCCAAATAACCATGCAAAAGCACTACTACTTTGCCCTTACCTTTGTCAAAAAAAGTAACCCTTTCGTTTTTATAGCGCGCTGTTTTAAGCATATGGTTGCTTGTAAATTTAAAAAAAATCTAAATCATAATAAGTCATAAAATGGCCTGTTATACCATATTTATGGTATATGTTTTAAAGGCTAAAACCGCTAATTTTATGGTTCATTATGAACTCTTTAGATCGTTTAAAAATAGGCCAAAAGGCTGTTATAAAATCGTTTGTAAACGAGGCCCTCAGTTCTAAATTAATTGAAATGGGTTGTTTACCCGGCGAAACAGTTAGTTTATCTAAAACGGCACCTCTGGGTTGCCCCATGGCTATTAATATTGCAGGTTATGAACTAAGTCTTCGTAAGGATGAAGCGGCCTCGGTAATAATAGAGCTGGTGGCATAAATCATTTGTCTGATCTTAAAAATAATTATTTAAAAGTTGCCCTATTAGGAAATCCAAATGCCGGTAAATCCAGCATTTTTAACGGATTAACAGGCTTGTCGCAAAAAACCGGCAACTACGCCGGCGTTACAGTAGACAGGCAGGAAGGAAAAACAATTTTTGTTAAGGGTGGAAATAAAATAACGCTCTCTATTCTTGATCTGCCAGGCATTTACAGCCTTTTTCCAAAATCCAACGATGAGGAAATTGCCTGTAAGACTTTACTCGATGAAAACGAAAATATTGATGTGATCGTTATTGTTGCCGATGCCTCTAACCTTAAACGCAATTTATTACTGGCCACGCAACTGATAGACCTTAAGTTTAAAACCATTGTGGCCCTGAACATGATCGATGAGGCCGAGAAACAGAACATTCAGATAAATATCCCTGCACTCGAAGAAAGCCTTGGTGTACCAGTAATACCGCTTGATTCGCGCAGGCAAAAAGGTTTTTCAAAATTAAAAGAGGCTATCGTAAATGCAAAGACAAGCAACAGTATTTTTTATGATCTTAATGCCACTTATTTAAAAGACCACAAAACATACAGGGCATTTATCACACATTACCTTACCCATAAAAACAGCGTAATCGTTAACCTTGAAAATGCGGATAAGATCTACCGCTTTAACAGCATCAATTATTTAATTGCCAAAAGTGTACAAAGCCCCGAACAGTTATCTTTAAAAAGAACCTCCTCAAAAATTGACGCCATCACCACACATAAGGTTTATGGCTATATTGTTCTTTTGCTTGTTTTGTTCCTGGTCTTTCAATTCATCTTCTTTATTTCAGAAACACCTATGAATTGGATCGAAGCAGCCTTTTTAAGTCTTGGTGATCTGGTTCATGAGAATTTGCCAAAAGGCCAACTCAATGATCTTATCGTAAATGGTATTATAGCCGGCATCAGCGGTGTAGTTATGTTCATTCCACAAATTGCATTTTTATTTATTTTTATTGGCTTTCTCGAAGACTCAGGCTATATGGCCCGCGCCAGCTTTATCATGGATAAGATCATGCGGCGCTTTGGCCTTAACGGCAAATCTGTTATTCCTTTAATTAGCGGTACAGCCTGCGCGGTACCGGCAATTATGGCCACACGTGCTATAAGCAATACAAAAGAAAGGTTAATAACGGTTTTTATATTGCCGCTTATAAGTTGCTCGGCAAGATTACCGGTTTATACACTTTTAATTTCTGTCATGTATCCCGATAGTAAATTTCTTGGTATTTTTAATTCAAAGGGCGCCGTACTTTTTTTATTATATTTTTTGGGATTCCTGGTAACACTTGCTACCGCTTTTGTGCTTAAAAAGATCTTAAAAACAAAGGAGGCTTCTTTTTATGTAATGGAGTTACCTGTTTATCGCTGGCCGCAGGCAAAAAATATTGGTTTAATGGTATTCTCAAAAGTAAAAGTGTTTGTTAAAGAAGCCGGAAAAGTAATTTTAGCCATTTCTATTGTACTTTGGTTTTTAAGCACTCACGGCATAAGCGATAAATTTAAAGCTGCCGAAAAAGAAGAGATCGCCCTGCAAACTAGCTCCGGAAACAACGGTGCAGAATTAAAAAGAGTAGAAACACAAAAATTAGAACACTCTTATATTGGGAATTTTGGACAGTTTATTGAGCCTGCTATTAAGCCTTTGGGTTACGATTGGAAAATTGGTATTGCACTTATTACTTCTTTTGCCGCGCGCGAAGTGTTTGTTGGTACCATGGCCACCATTTACCAGGCCAACGATACCGAAAAAGATGTTGGTATAAAACAAAAATTGCTGGTTGAGAAAGATGCGAACGGAGCTTTAAAGTATACACCGGCCGTTTGCTGGTCGCTGTTATTATTTTACGCGTTTGCCCTGCAATGCATGAGCACAATTGCTGTAGTTAAACGCGAAACCAAAAGCTGGAAATGGGTAGCTGCCCAGTTTGCATTTATGTCGGTTCTTGCTTATTTGTCTGCCTTCGGGGCCTACCAGCTGCTTTCTTAATCAACAAAATTCAACGTTTATCCTTAAAAATACCCATTAGCAACAAAAGGGTTCTAATATTTTGGTATTCAATAAATTAATTACATTTTTGCATCCTAAATTATTACAAAAATGATCCAACGTATTTTAGGATGCGCAACAGGTATAGCCCTTATTGCAGCCTGCCATAGCACAAAAAAAACAGCAACAACCAACACTGCAGTTGTAAATGATGAACCCGCTATTTTATTAGACACCATAAATATTGTAGCAAACGAAACACCAAAAAAAGAAATTTACCGCGCATCTAATACACGCAGTAACGATATTATACATACCAGGCTGGATGTGAATTTTGACTGGAATACATCCCGTATGAATGGTAAAGCCGAGATCCAAATAAAACCGTATTTCTATGCAACCAATATGTTATACCTCAACGCACGCGGTATGGATGTTAAAAGTGTTGTGGTTTCAGAAGTGTTTTACAAATCGGTACAAAAAAAGACCGGCAATAAAACAACCGAAGAGGCTCAGGAAAGTTTAGCTCCTGTTGCAACCTCATCTTACAAATATGAGAACGACTCTTTAAAAATAAGTCTTGGTAAAACCTTTACCAATAAAGATACCTATTACGTAACCATTGAGTACGTAGCAAAACCAAATGAATTAAAAGTTGGTGGCAGTAACGCTATTAGCAGCGATAAAGGTTTATACTTTATTAATCCTACAGGCGAGAACGTTTATAAAATGCCCCAAATATGGACACAGGGCGAAACACAGTCCAACTCGGCCTGGTTTCCAACCATTGATAGTCCGAACGAAAAAATGACTCAGGATATTTACATGACCGTTCATGAAAAATTCACCACACTCTCTAACGGTTTGCTGGTTGACTCAAAAAAGAATGGAGACGGCACAAGAACAGATCACTGGAAACAAGATCAGCCACATTCGCCTTACCTTGCTATGATGGCGGTTGGCGAATTTAAAAAAGTTGTAGATGAGCCATGGAATGGTAAAGAAGTAAGTTATTATGTAGAAAAAGAATATGAGGCCCATGCAAAAGCGATCTTTGGCGATACCAAAGAAATGATCGAGTTTTATTCTACAAAGCTTGGTGTGCCTTATGCCTGGTCTAAATATGCACAAATTGCAGTACGTGACTATGTAAGCGGCGCTATGGAAAACACCAGCGCCACATTGCATGGCGATTTTGCCGTTTACCAAACTACCCGCGAAACCATTGACGGTAAAAAAGGAGAAGATATCATTGCACACGAATTATTTCACCAATGGTTTGGCGACCTTGCTACCTGCGAGAGCTGGAGCAATTTGCCTTTAAATGAAAGTTTTGCCACCTATGGCGAATATTTATGGGAAGAATATAAATTTGGACGCGATGCGGCCGATTACCACCACCACAATAGCCGTGAAGGTTACATGGGGTCGGATAAAGAAGTTAACCTTATTCGTTTTGGTTATGAAGAGCGCGAAGATATGTTTGACCAGTTTAGCTACAATAAAGGCGGGCAGGTATTGCACATGTTACGTAAAGCCGTTGGCGATGATGCTTTTTTTGCTTCTTTAAAAAATTATCTTGAAACCAATAAATACAAAGCAGCAGAAATACACAACCTGCGCTTAGCTTTTGAAGAAACAACCGGCCAGGACCTTAACTGGTTCTTTAACCAATGGTTCTTAAGTCGTGGCCGCCCTTCTATAAAATTCACAAAAAATTATAATGCGGCAAACAGCACTTTGGAATTAACAGTTGAACAAACTCAGAATTTTAAAAAATATCCTTTATATACTTTACCAATTAATATTGATGTATATGTGAATGATAAAGCAGAGCGCACAAAAATTTTAGTTACCGATGTAAAGCAAACCTTTACCATTAAAGTAAGCGGTACTCCTCAATTGGTAAATTTCGATGCAGAAAGACAATTGCTTTGTAATCTTGATTATGAAAAAACACAGGATGAATACATTTTTCAGTTTAAAAATGCACCGTTGTTTGAAGACCGTTACGAAGCTTTAAAAAAATTAGATTCTAAATTGGCAGATGCCAATGTATATGCACTTTTTAAGTGGGCTGCAGAAAACGATAAATTTCACGTTATTCGCAATTATTCCATCAACGCTTTAAAAGATGCGCCGGCAGATAAAATGGCAGATGTAAAAACAACATTGCTAGGCGTATACAATAAAGATGCAAAAACAAGAACACGCGCAAAAGCACTGAATATATTAAATAAAAAATTTGGTGCAGATGCTGATATTAAAGACTTGGATCTTAAAGCGCTTAACGAACAATCATATGCCATTTGCGGCGAAGCTTTGGAAGCTATTGCAAAGAACGATCCTAAATTAGCTATGGAAAAAGCAAAACAGTTTGAAAAAGAAACAGGAAAAGATGTGTTGTTTGCCGTTGCAGATATATATGCCAACAACGGAGGCGACGAACAAATTTCTTTCTTTCAGAACAACTTAAAACAATTAAATGGTTTTGAATTGATGGGTTTTTTAAGTGCTTATTCTAAAACTGCTAAACGCAGCACCTTGCCTGTTTCGGCAATTACAGCTACCGGAGATTTTTATACTTTAGGCAAAGGTGGCAGTAAGTTTACCAAATTTAGTGCTACCAAAGGCATAAAAGATGTTTTAACAGTTTGGGAGAACAAAGAGAAAACATTAAAAAACCAGATAGATGCTGCTAAAAAAGAGAATAAAGATGTAGTAGCTTTAGAAAAAGATCTGAAAACAGTTACAGAAACAAAAGATATTATCGCGAAAAAATATTACGATCTTAAATAACCACTCGTTACTTTTAAAAGCCCTGCGAAAAAATTGCGGGGCTTTTTTGTTTCTATTACATTATTTGATACTTTTAAACTCTTTAGCCATGAAAAAAAATCTATTTATAATCTGCGCTTTATTTTGTGTTTTTTTTATTGGTTGTGAGCCCGCTGAATCTATTGATAATAAGGCCTTAAAAGTGGTAACACAATTTAATGAAAAGTGCCCTATGATGATAGACGCCGAAACAAGAATGGATGGCATTGAAATAAAAGACAAGAATACCATTGTTTACAAATACACATTAATAAATTTACATGTAGAGAACGTGGATACCACCAAATTTAACTCAGCATTAAGGCCGGGCATTATCAATACAATTAAAACAAATGCCGACCTGGCCGAGCTAAAACGTATTAAATCAAGTTTTGAATACAGGTATAAAGACAGGGAAAATAAGTTTATTTATTCTTTTATAATTACACCCAACGATTATGAAAATTAATTAATCACTGCATATGACAAAAACAGAAATTGAAAAAATATTATTCATTGATATTGAAACGGTGCCTGTAACCTATAAGTATGCCGATCTGGATGAGCCAACCAAAGAACTTTGGGATAAAAAATGGCAATATAACAAGGATATTTCGCCCAATGAGCAATACACTAAAGCGGGCATTTATGCCGAGTTTGCCAAAGTGGTTTGTATTGGATTGGGATTTTACAATCAAAAAAAATTCAGGATAAAATCTATTGCATCGGGTAACGAGGTAGAGATCTTAACACAATTTGCAGAGCTTTTAAAAACCCATTTTAATACCTACAGCCATTTGCTTTGTGCCCACAATGGCAAAGAGTTTGATTTTCCCTTTTTATGCCGCCGCTTTTTGATCAATAACCTGCCACTTCCTAAAATATTGCAAATTCAGGGCATGCGCCCATGGGAGGTAAAACACATTGATACAATGGACCTTTGGAAATTCGGAGACGTAAAGAATTTCAGTTCACTTAACCTGTTGGCACATGTGCTTGGCGTTCCATCACCAAAAGATGAAATGGATGGCAGTATGGTAGGCAAAACCTTTTACGAGGAGAATGATCTTGAGAAAATTGAAAAGTACTGTAAAAAAGATGTGATTACCCTGGCAAGGGTTTATAACCGTTTTGCAGGCCTTGGAAATTTAAATGATGAAGACATTATTTTTGTGTAACTTCAAACAAAATTTAAACACGCTCTTATGGCGCCACGTATAGCAATTATTGGTAGCGGAAGTTGGGCAACTGCACTGGCAAAGTTATTATTGAATAATACCAAAAACATAAATTGGTTTATTCGTAAAGCCGAAGATATTGCTGCTTTTAAAGAATATAAAAATAACCCCAAATATTTAAGCTCAGTAGATTTTGACATAACTAAAATTTCTTTTTTCGATTCTATCTCAGATTGTATTCAAAACTCAGATTTTGTTATTTTAGCTATACCTTCCGCATTTTTACATACTTCCTTTAAAGATCTTACCGAAAAAGATCTTAAGGATAAAATTATTTTTTCGGCCATTAAAGGTATTGTGCCCGAGCATAATTTAATTGTTGGCGAATACTTGAATACCGTTTATAACGTTCCGTTGCAAAACATTGGTGTTATTACCGGCCCATGCCACGCCGAAGAAGTGGCACTCGAAAAATTAAGTTACCTGACAATCGCCTCTCAAAATATTGATAACGCAACAACGTTAAGCCATTTATTAAACTGCCGCTATCTTAAATCATCTGTAAGCGACGATATTTATGGTACCGAATATTCTGCTGTATTAAAGAACGTAATTGCCGTGGCCGGTGGCATTTGCCATGGTTTAGGTTATGGCGATAATTTTTTGGCAGTACTGATCAGTAACGCCATCCAGGAAATAAAACGTTTTGTGGATGCCGTGCACCCTATTGACAGGGATATAAACGCATCGGCTTATTTAGGGGATCTTTTGGTAACTGCCTATTCGCAATTTAGCCGCAACCGTATGTTTGGCACTATGCTTGGCAAGGGCTATGGTGTAAAGCGTGCGCAACTTGAAATGAATATGATCGCCGAAGGGTATTACGCCGTAAAATGCGTGTATGAGATAAATAAGAATTATAATATCCATATGCCAATTACCAATACTGTATATAATATCATTTACAATAACAAAGATGCGCGTAAAGAAATAACTGAATTATCTAATTTATTATCGTAAACATTTTGAAAAATTTTGCTTTAGTTATTTCTGTTATCATGCACCCGTTGTTAATGGCCACTTACATGTGCCTGTTACTTTTTTTCGGTATCCATAATACTGTTTACGATTACCTTACTCCCTTTGATACCAAGTGGCGCATCTCTATTATTGTATTTATGTTCTCTTTCGTATTTCCGGTATTAAATATCTATATTCTGGTAAAACTAAAACGCATTCCAAACTTCACACTCTCTGATCAAAAAGACAGAACTTTTCCTTTATTTATAACGGCCTTGTTTTATTTTGGCCTTTTTTATTTATTAATGGATGTAAATATCTGGAATAGCGTAAAACTATTCGTTATAGGTGGTGCCGTAGCCATACTTATTACCACGCTAATAAATTTAAGGTATAAGATAAGCGCCCATATGGTTGGCCTTGGTGGCGTTTTGGGGGTACTCATCTCGGTATCTTATCTTATACAATTTAACATGACACCTTATTATATTGCAACTATAATTATTGCCGGCCTTGTTGCTTTTGCGCGTTTGGTACTGCAGGAGCATAAGCCGGCTCAATTGTATTTGGGCTTTTTTTTAGGATTAATCGTGCAAAGCAGTTTATTTTTTGGCTTACAAAAAATGATCTTTGCATAAAATAAAAATGTTTTGAATTTAGTAATTGGTGCCACCGGTATTGTAGGGAGTCATGTTGTTTTGAAACTGCTTCAAAACAATAAGCCGGTTATTGCTTGCAAGCAGCCAACCAGCGATCTTAAAAAAGTTGAGAAGCTTTTTTCTTATTATAATGATAATGCCGCTGAGCTTTTTTCAAAGATCAAATGGGTAGATGTTGACGTAACCGATGTTTATTCTATTGAAGCGGCTTTAGAAAATATTAAAACAGTATATAACTGTTCGGGCTTTGTATCTTTCGAAAAAAAAGATCGCAAAAAAATGTTTCTTGTAAATGAAACAGGTGCGGCAAATGTTGTTAATGCCTGCTTACACAAAAAGATCGATGCGCTTTGCCATGTTAGCTCTGTTGCAACGGTCAACAATTCAGATTATACACTGCCGCTAAACGAAAGCGTTTTCTGGAAATCATCCGGCAAAGAAAGTGATTACGCAATTAGTAAATACAATGGCGAAAGAGAGGTTTGGCGCGGCATTGAAGAAGGGTTAAATGCAGTTATCGTTAACCCCGGCGTTATTTTATCTTCCGGCTTCTGGGATCAAAGCAGCTCAAAATTATTCGATGCCTGTTATAAGGGAAATAAATTTTATACTGATGGAATGGCCCCGTACATTGCTGCGCAAGATGTTGCTGCCTGCATGTTACAGGTAACAGACCAACGTTTATTCAATAACCGTTACATTTTAATAGAAGAAAATTATTCTTTTAAAGAGATCCTTGGTAAAATTCAGACACACTTAAAGAAGCCCAAACCAAGCATAAACGCTGGCAAAACCATACTTCAGCTTGCAGCCTTTTTAGATGCTTTTATTTGTATATTTTCTGGAAAACCGCGCCAGATCACCAAACCGGTTATTTATGCAGGCTTAAACAAACAATTGTTCTCAAATACCAAAATCAAGGCAGTTTTTGACCATGGGTTTATCCCTGTAAATCAGGCAATTGAGAAGGTTTGCGCCGATTTTTTGGCAGAAAAAACAAGGCGGTAACTAAAAAACCCTGTTTTTTTAGTAAAACTCAAATTTTATCAATTAAATTTTTGTTTTTGTAGATTAAATATCTAATTTAGTCTATTATTTTAAGAAATTTTAAGGAATATATATGCACATTGCAATTGCTGGGAATATAGGGTCTGGGAAAACAACATTAACATCATTACTAGCGAAACATTACAAGTGGCACGCCCACTATGAAGATGCAGACGATAATCCTTATTTGAACGATTTTTATGAAGATATGCAGCGTTGGTCTTTTAATTTGCAGGTGTATTTTCTAAATAACAGATTTAACCAGATCCTTGAAATCAGAAAAGGTAAACACTCGGTTGTTCAGGACAGAACAATATATGAGGATGCTTACATTTTTGCACCAAACTTACACGCCATGGGGTTAATGACCTCGCGCGATTACGATAATTACTTTTCATTATTTAAATTGATGGAAAGCTTAATAAAAGCGCCTGATCTTATTATCTATTTAAGAGCAAGTGTTCCAACCCTCGTAAAACAAATTCAGAAACGCGGAAGAGATTATGAGAACAGCATTCGTTTGGATTATTTGAAAAGATTGAACGAGCGTTATGAAGCATGGAGTACATCTTACGAATCTGGAAAGATATTGGTTGTGGATGTTGATGATATTAATTTCAGTGAAAGTAAAGAGGATCTTGGTAAAGTTATCAGGATGATTGATGGTGAATTAAATGGTTTATTTAAATAACATTGAGCTTGACTTTAAATAAGGAATCAGAATTTTTTGACCTGCATTTTGCGAAACAGGTAAAAAACGTAAATCAATCCGGCCAATTGATATTGGCTTATGATGGAGTTTTAAATAATGAAACAATTTCTAAACTTGAAAGCGAAATTGAAAGTAAGATCCTTGATAAGAATTTTCCAAAACAAGTTGTAAAAAAAGTTTTCTTTATCTGCGTTGAGTCTCTTCAAAATCAATTGATCCATGGCCATAAAGATGATAAAGGCTCTCAACACAATTTCTTTTTATTAGCTCATTCGGCTACCTCTGTAAATATTATTTCTGCTAATTTAATTACCAATGTTGCCGCAGAAAAAGTAAAAGCACAGATCGAAAAAATAAATTCATTTGACGATCCGGCAGCTTTAAAAGCCTATTACCTTGAACATTTAGAGAACAATGAGCTTAGCGATAAAGGCGGCGCTGGCCTTGGCTTTATAACCATTGCCATGAAAAGCGGAAACAAGATCGTTCCTTCTTTTGAAATGATCAACGAAAAATACTCTTTGTTTTTATTAGAAGTAAAAATAAATATTGAGTAAGCGCAACAATGTCGCACAAACAACCGGCAATTCTTTTTTTAGCTTCCTGGTATCCAACACCAACCAACATTAATCACGGCATTTTTATTAAAAACCACGCACTTGCACTAAGCAGGCATTTGCCCGTTATTGTTGTTTATGCCTATTCTTCAACGACAGCAGCAGGTTTTAAGATCACAAAAAACAAACAGGGTAATTTTGAAGAATGGTTGTTAGAATATAGAAAAAGTTCAGGCCTGCCGTTGATCTCAACCCTTTTAAAATATACCCGCTTTAAAAAAGCGTATAAATTATTGCTAAACGAATTAATAGCTTCGGGGATATCTGTAAAAGCCATTCAGCTAAATACTATTTTACCGGCAGCCCTTGTATTACCTTTGTTTAAAAAGCATTTTAAGGTGCCTTACACCATTGTAGAGCACTGGAGCGGCTATTTGCCCGAAGACGGCAATTACAAAGGAAGTATGCAGAAACGCATCACACAACGGGCGGTTAAAGGTGCCTCAAAGATCTACTACGTTTCCGAAAAACAAAAACAAGCCATGCTTGATCATGGCTTAGCCGGAAATTATGAATTGCTTTATAACGTAGTGGATACTGCACTCTTTTATCCGGATAAAAACGCGAAAAGTAAAAAACCCATACTGCTGCATGTTTCGTCGTTAATAGAAAAAGAAAAAAATATTAGTGGCACATTAAAAGCCATACAAAAATTACATAAAACAATACCCGATTTTGATTTTGTGATTGTGGGAGGAGATGCTGCAACTGTTTTACATTATAAAGAAAAAGCCAAACAATTAAATTTAACCAATACTACTTTTGTTGGCGAAAAAACGCAAAATGAAGTAGCAGCTTATATGCAAAAAGCGCATGCGCTGATCTTATTTAGCAATTATGAAGGTATGCCAGTTGTAGTATTAGAAGCGCTTGCCACGGGATTGCCTGTTTTTGTGAGTAACGTAGGCCACCTGCCGCATTTAGTAACCGACGAACTTGGCAGAATAGTTGCGGTGAACGCAGAAGACGAATTAAAAGAAAATTTGAGTTTATTTTTGGAAGGAAAATTAAAATTTGATCCTGAAAAAATGGTTGAATTCATTTCACAAAACGCATCGCAGGAAATTGTTGGGAAAAAATTAGCCAATTATTATTCGGGCCTTTGATCCTGAACAAATTTTGTAAGTTCTACAAACTGCGCTACAGAAAGCTGTTCGGGCCTTTTATCTAACAACGGGTGCCGTAACTCATTATTGTTAAACAATGTTCTTATTGAATTTCGGATCGTTTTTCTTCTTTGATTAAATGTTGTTTTAACTACTTTCTTAAATAACTCTTCGTCACAATCCAGTTTCTGAACATTGTTTCTTGTTAAACGAATAACAGCGCTTTTTACTTTTGGCGGTGGTGTAAAAACGTTTTCGTGCACCGTAAATAAATATTCTATATCATAAAAAGCCTGCAGCAACACACTTAATATACCGTATACTTTTGATCCCGGTTTTTCGGCAAGGCGCATAGCCACTTCTTTCTGAAACATGCCAACCACATAATTAACCGAATTTTTATTTTCCAGTACTTTAAACATGATCTGGCTCGAAATGTTATAAGGAAAATTGCCAACCACATTGAATTTATTACCAGCTGTTTTTTGAAGATCGGCTTGCAAAAAATCCGAAAAAACGATCTTCTCTTTTTTCTCAGGATATTTTTCTTTTAAATAATCTACCGATTCCTGGTCAACATCCATAGCTAAAAAACCGTCTACTGTGTTTATCAAAAACTGTGTCAACACACCTGTTCCGGGGCCAACCTCAACAATAAAAGAAGTTCTGTCTTTTTCTAAAAGAGCTTCCACAGTATTTCTGGCGATGTTCTCGTCGTTCAAAAAATGCTGGCCTAAATGTTTTTTTGCTCTTACCGGTTGCACTTTATTAATTTTTTTGATATTGTTTGCCGCCAAGGGCCATCAGGTAAACCTTTATCAGCTCATCCAGGTCGCCATTTAATACCCCTTCGGCATCGGTTACTTTAAACTCGGTGCGGTGATCATTTACCATTTTATATGGATGCAGAACATAACTACGAATTTGTGATCCCCACTCTATTTTCATCTTGCCATCTTCAATGGCATTTTTTGCTTCGTTACGTTTACGCATTTCCAACTCATATAGTTGCGAACGTAACATTTGCATGGCGCGCTCGCGATTACCGAGCTGCGAACGTTCCACCTGGCACACAACAACTATACCTGTTGGTTTATGAAGCAACTGCACTTTACTTTCTACCTTATTCACATTTTGCCCGCCTGCACCACCGCTTCGCGAAGTACTCATTTCAATATCCTGTGGTTTAATTTCAATTTCGATGGTATCATCCACTATCGGGTAAACATATACTGAGGCGAAGCTGGTATGGCGTTTGGCATTCGAATCAAAGGGACTTATACGCACCAAACGGTGTACGCCATTTTCACCTTTTAAATAGCCGTAAGCAAAATCTCCTTCAATTTGTATAGATACTGATTTTATTCCTGCAGTATCGCCTGCATTGTAATCGAGTTCGGTTACTTTATAACCGTTCTTTTCGGCCCACATCTGGTACATGCGCAACAGGATACTGGCCCAATCACAGCTTTCAGTTCCACCTGCGCCGGCATTTATTTGTAATACACAGCCAAGGGCATCTTCCTCGTCGCGAAGCATGTTCTTGAACTCAATGCTTTCAAGATCCTTAAAAACCTTTGTGTATTCGGCATTGGTCTCCTCTTCGGTAGCATCGCCGCTTTTAAAGAATTCGTATAACGTATTAAGGTCATCCAATTGCTTATGCAAATTATCATAAGCGCTTGTCCACGATTTAATTTGTTTTACTTCGTTTAAGATTTTTTCTGCCTTCTTTGAATCGTTCCAGAAATTTGGATCCAGGGTCTTTTCTTCTAATAATTCAAGATCGTGTTTCTTCTTATCATAGTCAAAGAAACCCCCTCAACGCGGTACTGCGATCATTCAAGTCTTTTAGTTGCTCATTTGTAAACATGGTGCAAAGATACTAAAAATTTAAGCTATTTGCTTTTTTATTGGCCAAAAAAAGATGTACCCGATCATCATTATAAGGCCAAAACCCACCAGGCCTGTAATAAAGGAGATATAAAGGTGCATGCAGATCCCTAAAATGATAAGCGGCTTTTTTATTTTTGGGATCCATATTAAAATAGGGAAAAGTAATTGGTAAAACATAACACTATAATCCAAACAATAATTTATGAATGCACTTTTAACCACTGGCCCTGAATATAAATTAAAGTGCTTTACATATCCCAGATCGTTTATTGCAAGGCCCTGAAGCCAGGCATTATTATTTATTTTTGCAAGGCCCGCAACCAGGTACACAATTTGTATTTGAATAATAATGGCAAGAACGCCAAAATTATGCAGGCATTTTAAAAGCGAATTGTTTTGATCTTCGGTTGTATCATATTTTTTTGCCAAAAAACAATTAAAAAACAAGAACTGGTTCAATAAAAGGTCTCCGCCGGTTAAGGTTGGATATATCTTATTGTGAATATTGATAATTGCAAACCATAAAAGAAATTCGAATAAAAAAGGAATCTTTTTTACCAAATAGCTTAACACTAAAAACAAAAGACTCCCAAAAATAAAAAAATATCCAAAAGCAGGCGCTGTATGATGATATAGTAAAAAAGCAAGATCTTTTATTTTGCCAAGTGATTGAGGTTTTGTGTAAGCAATGGCATTATTGCCAAAATAAAGATCATAATAATAGAGCCAGTAACTGATCTTTGTGATCAAAAAAACATACAAAAGCTGTTTGAACCTTAGCGTTTGAATGCTAAAATTAAATCCGTCAAAAAAATATGCGGTAAGCTTTTTCAAATAGAATTGATATTAAATAGCTAAATTTAGATGTTATTTTTTACCTTTTATAATTAATGTGGGTTTTTAAAAATAAAATTTGGATCGCAGTTATTTTACTTATTGCTATTGCCTTTTGCTTTATTGAAGCAGGCGGCACCGGCGATTTTTACATTTTTCTTTCTGCTACCGGAGACCTGATAAAGGGAGGGAATATCTATGAAAATAAGTACGTAGATGGTTACCATTTTTTTTACTCTGTTTTATTTGCACTTATTTTAAAACCCTTTTATTACCTGCCTTTTTTTTGGGTAAAATTCTGTTGGTTGCTTTTAAATACACTTATTTATTTAAAACTATTTCAACTGCTTGTTAAAAATAAATTGGTAGCAGCATTAAACAACAAGCAGCAATTATGGTTTGTGTTTTTAGTGTTTATTTTTTCGTTGCGTTTTTTTCTTGATAATATGCATGCTTCGCAAATAACCCTGGTTATACTTTGGTGTTGTATACACGGACTTTATTTAATTGCTAACAATAAACCTGTTTTGGGAGCGGCTATTCTTGCACTTGGTATAAATATTAAATTGCTACCAATTGTTTTTTTACCCTATTTGTTTTACCGTGGTTATTTTAAGGCCTTCGCTTTTACGGTTTTATTTTACGCCCTGTATTTGTTTTTACCGGCTGTTTTTATCGGCAATGATTATAATCTAACATTATTAAAAACCTGGCTGGCTTTAATTAATCCGGCCAATCAAAACCATGTACTGGATGTGGAAGAAAGAAGTTTTCACGGCCTGTCAACACTTTTATCCACACTTTTTGTAAAAGATGTGCCGGATGTATACGCTTTGCCGTTAAAAAGAAACATTGCAGATGTAAGTATTGAAACGTTAAGCAAAATTCTTTTGGTTACAAGGCTGGTACTGGTTTCACTAACGCTCTATTTTTTGAAATGGAAACCATTCGTTAAAGCAAAAAATACCTGGCAACAGTTCATTGAGATCAGTTATGTGCTTTTAATCATCCCGCTAATCTTTCCGCACCAGCAACATTATGCCTTTTTGTTTTCTGTGCCGGCTTTTTCGCTTATACTGCTTTTTTTGATGTTAAACTATAATACGCTTTCAAAAAATAACAAACTAACGGTTTGCTCTTTGTTAGTATTAATATATTTAACAGCTAATTTAAAATTATTATTAGGCATGTTTAATGTTTATTACGATCACTACAAGATCCTTACCTACGGCGCTTTGTTGTTGATACCCTTATTAGTATGGGTGGACAAAAGAGTTAAGAGGTTTACTATTATTGGTTTCTAAGTAACGTTACGTGGCCGTAATGCACTTCCTCCTGTTGGCTCACCACATTTGTAAACGTAACTTTCCATGCGTAGATCCCTTCCTGGCATTGTTGCGATCTGTAAACGCCATTCCAACCCTGTTTTGGGTTTTTTGTTTTAAAAACACGCTCGCCCCAGCGGTCAAAGATCTCAAAATCATAGTTTATAACGCCAATGGCAATGGGCATAAAATAATCATTCAATAGATTTTCATCAGGTGTAAAGGCATTTGGCGCCCAAAACCTGTATTCGGGTAATATTTTCACAACCTGCTCTAATTCATCGGTACAACCAAATTTATTGGTAACGGTTTGTTTAATTACATAATCGCCATACTCCTGGTAAACATGGTATTCATAAGGATATGGCGAATCGGTACCATCGCCAAATAAATACTGCCAGTATAAAACATCCGAACTTGCCGCGTTATTTATAGTAATTCCCGGATCAAAAATACTGGTTACCTGTGGCGAAAATGTAAAACCTGCATGCGGCAATGGGTTAACCGTTAGGTTGGTTATCGAGAACATACTCGTATCCTGGCACACACTATCGGTAACTACCGTTAATGTTACACCGTAAACCCCCGATGGGGTAAATACCTGTACCGGCTCATAGGCTGTTGAGTTAAAGCCGTTGCTAAAATGCCAATAATATTTTAAAGGCAATTCGCTGCTGCTTCCATTGCTAAAGGCTACTGTTGCCGGATCGCATAAAATGGCAGGCAGGTTATTTATTTTTGCTACCGGCCGGGGAATAACGTATATAGTATCTATAAAAGTATCGCGGCAGGCAAATTGTTTGGCAATAAGTGTTACCTGGTAGTGCCCGCTTTGGTTATACACAATATTGACGGGGTTTTTTAAAGTGGATGTACTGGGCGTTGCATTAGAAGTAAAATTCCAGTTAAAGGTAGATTGCGGAAGAAAAGTTCCTTGCGGCGAAAAACTGAATGAATTGTTTTTCAGGCACTGATCGTTTGGTGCTTTAAAGTTTATAAGCAAAGGTGGATAGATATACATTGTTTTTTTAACGGTATCGGCGCAGGCCTTGCCGGGATTAACAATTAGCGTTACCACATAGGTTCCGGTATCGGCATAGGTATACGATGGGCTAACTAAATTTGAGGTATCGGTGGTTAATGGCAATACGCCAAAATCCCAATGATAAACCGGTGAAGTAGACTGATTGATACTTTGATTCACAAAATCGATCTTTAATCCCTGGCATTGCGGGTTAACACTACCAGGGTGAATCTGGGAATTTAAAGTGCCCTGGTCGGTGATAACACCCTGAACAGCTACCGAGCAATTAATAACTGTTACCTGGAAATCCCTGAAATGCGTTTCTATAAGTTGGTTATTCCTGAATTCCTGAACACATACACCAAAAAGCCACTGACCACTTAAATTGGGAGTGCCTGAAAAAATACCTGTATTTGGATCTATTGAAAAAGGAACACTACTAGCGATTGGGTAAGACGCCGAATAAGGCGATTGAAACATCACCGGGATATAAGGTGGTGGTGGTGCTTCGGTTGGGCAAGAAGACGGTGGGGATATGCAATTTCCGCCAGGCTGGTTTGGAGGTCCGTTTATTGAAGGACAGCAAGCCGATGCTCCGTTATATGGCGAGCACAATGAATACACAAGTTGGTCACCATCCGGATCTGTAGCAGAGTGGTTGAAAACAAAGTTACGCCCGTTACATATATAAATAGGCGGTACTTGTGTAAACCGTGGCGAACTGTTTGTGGCTAAAACATCAGAGCCTGTAATATGTGCGTAACAGGTAATACCTCCTGACGCTGGATTTACAATGTTATTAGTTGCTGCGTTTCTACAACAGGTTTGATAGATAACATCGTATCCCCCGGCGATTGGCGGCAAATTAATGGTGTATGTATAAAGGCCTTGCTCTATACATGTTGTATTTGGCACTTGAATGCAGGGCGAACTAAATGCAGGAGGCACAGTAGTTATAACCGGGTCGCCAATATCATAAAGGCCGATCAGGTTTTGACTGCCTGCATAAATAGTTATAAATGCGTGAGACGGAGAATTTGAACCATCAAAAGGAGCTTGCCCGTTAAAACAATCGCGGTAAAGCTTTAACGTGATCTTATAGTCTCCATTACCAAGGTCGTCATAGATCATCTCGCCTCCAACAATATGAGAAGCAGAAGCTTTTAAGCTCAAAAAAAAGATGAGTATAAGAAACGCCCTTTTCATTTAACAAAGTTAGGCGTTAAAATACTAAAAATAAAATATATGCCAACCAGCTTTTATATGTGGAGGGGTTTGGTTTTTAATTGGCCTGTAATCTGGTCTAAAAACTAAGAATTTAAAAGTTAAAGATTCCTTAGCAAAGTAACATGTCCGTAATGCACTTCATTTTTCTGGCTCACCACATTGGTAAAGGTAATGCGCCAAACGTAAATATCCTGTTTGCAGGGGTGGGCTTTATAAAAACCATTCCAGCCTTGTTGCAGATCATTGGTTTTAAAAATGCGTTCTCCCCAACGGTCAAAAATTTCAAAACTATAATTAACAACGCCAATTGCAACTGGCATAAAAGAATCATTCAATAAATTTTCATCAGGCGTAAAGGCGTTGGGCACCCAGAACCTGAACTCCGGTAATATTTTTACCACCTGGTCGGTTCTGTCTTTACAGCCAAATTTATTGGTAACGGTTTGCTGTATGACGTAATCACCATAATCCTGGTAAGTATGATAGCCATTAGGAAATATAGAAGTAGCGCCATCACCAAACTCGTATTCCCAATACTGAACATCTGAGCTGGCAGTATTCTTAATAGTAATTTGCGGATCAAAGATAGAAGTTACCTCTGGCGATAACTTAAAACCTGCATGTGGAGACGGATTGACCGTTACATTTGAGACCGAAGTAATAGCCGTGTCTTTACATGTGTTATTTACCGCCGTGAGTGTTACACCATAAATCCCAACGGGTGTAAACACCTGGGTAGGTTCGTAAGCGGTTGAACTGTTCCCATTACTAAAAGCCCAGTTAAATGTTAAAGGAAAATCGCAACTGCTTCCATTGCTAAACGCCACTGTTGCCGGGTCGCAGAGGCTATTTGGCAGATTGTTTATTTTTGCTGTTGGCGGAAAATATATTCCAACGGTGTCTATCACAGTATCTTTACAGGTTCTTTGCTGCGCAATAAGCTTGACGACATGTTTGCCCGGTTGACTGAAATTAATATTTACCGGGCTCTGCGCATTTGAAACGCTTGGTGTGGCAATGGGTGTAAAGTTCCATGTAAAGGTGGCAGGGCTAAGGTTTTCGCCGGTTACAGTAAAATTAAAAGAATTGTTCTTTAAACATTGTTTTGCGTTGTGTGGCACGTCCACTTCAAATTTCTCATACACAAAAACGAGTTTTCTTGCAGTATCTGTACAGGGCTTACCAGGATTTACAATAAGCGTAACCATATATTGCCCCGTATCGGGATAAGCGAATGTTGGTGTAGCAAGATGCGAGGTATCGCTAAAAATATTAGGTACGCCAAAATCCCAGTCAAAGGTCATAGGAATAGAACTGGTAGTAGTGCTGTTGTTTCCAAAATCAACCGTTAAGCCACGGCATTTATTAAAACCATCATTAGGTACAGCTGCAACCGTTGTAACACTGCAATTGAAAACGGTTAATTGAAAATCACGAAAATGGGTATTGATCAATTGATTGTTCCTGTACTCCTCAACACAAATACCGAAAACCCATAATCCGTTAATGGTTGGAACCCCTGTTAATATACCTGTTGTGGGGTCGATCGAAAAGGCGGGATTACTTGCAATAGGATATGAACCGCTATACGGCGGAAGAAAGGTAACATTTGAGTATGGCGGTAATGGCGCCCTTGACGGACAGCTTGCCGGTGGCGAAATGCAATTTGAATTGGATGTTGCGGGCGGAACATCAAATAAAAAAGGACAACAGCCATCAAGCCCGGTATATGGCGCGCAAATAGAGTATTTCAATACATCGCCGTCCGGATCGGTTGCAGAATGATCAAATGTGAAGGGAATATTATTACAAACATAAATAGGCGGCAAATTCTTAAATCGTGGAGAGTTGTTATTTGCTGTAACCTCGGTGCCGGGGATGCGCGTAAAATAAGTGGAACCAGTTAACCCCGGGTTTACAATATTAACAATGGTGCCGTTGCGGCAACAGCGTTGATAGGCAAGCACATAACCGCCAACACGTGGCCGCAGAATCATCGTATAAGAATAAATTCCTTCCTGTATACATGTTGTGTTAGGAGCCAGGATGCATGGGTTTGAAAAAGCCGGCGGCACCAGCGATAAAATAGGCGCGCCCATATTAAACACACCAATTAAACTATCACCCCCGGTTAAAACAGTTAAATAAGCATTTGGAATACCCGATCCGCCTGTTCCGTCCATCTCAATTCCCGAGCAATCTCTATAGATCTTAAGTGTGATTTTATAAACACTATCGTTAAATTGATTATAAATTATTTCTCCGCCAACAATGTGCGTAGCAGAAATTTTTAAACATAAAAACCAACTGACTATGAAAAATAATTTTTTCACTTCATTAAATGCATGGGTTAAATTACAAAAAATAAAGCACGCCCGCAATCCTTTTACAACTGGGGTTATTTAACTTTTAATTGGTTTTAACATTTTCGCTTTTCGGGGTTTTTTTGCATATTTTTGTATGAATATGGGCAAACACATTTTTACATTTTTACTTCTTTTTTTTGCTGCAGGCTTTTATGGTCAGTTAGTAGTTGGGCGCGATACAATTACTGTGCGTGAAAATAATTATGTGTTAAAAATGCCATGGGGTAATGGCATCAATTCGTCAAACGTTTCAAACATCGATCTTAATTTTGACGGAAAAAAAGATATTGTTGCTTTTGATAAGCCTACCGGCTTTTCTGTTGGGCGCTTTCGTTGCTTCATAAATAACGGATCTCCGGGCCAGATAAAATATACCGCCGCTCCCGATCTAAGTTATTCTTTTCCAGAAGTAACCGACTGGGCAATGCTTTTAGATTACAATTGCGATAGCATGGAAGATATCTTTTGTTCGGCAAATGGTAATGTGATGGTATATAAGAACATCAGCAGCGTTTCTACCGGTATAAATTTTGTTCTTGTAAAATCCATTCTATATACTAATTATTCGCCGCCAAGCACCTCGGGATTAACACCGCTTTATGCCAGCAGCATTGGGGTTCCGGGTATTGCAGATATTGACGGCGATGGCGATCTTGATTTTTTAACTTTTGCTTCGGGCGGTTTTTATATTGAATATCATAAAAATACAAGTATAGAAAACAATCATGGCTGCGATAGTTTAAATTATGAACTTGCAGATCCTTGCTGGGGCAAAGTGCAGGAGAGCAATTGTACTTTCGATCTTAACAACTGCTCGCCAAAGCCTGCACATAATGATGTTAATCAGTTAACCTCTAAAACACAAAATGTAACCCACCATGCAGGCTCTTGTTTAACCTGTTACGATACTGACAGTGATGGGGACCAGGATATTATTATGGGAGATATTGGCGGTATGAGCAATTCCTGCAATACATTACAATATGCCTACAACTCGGGCACCCCGTTAAATGCATTAATTAGCGATACAACAAAAATGTATCCCAATTATCCGAATAAAAACAATACCCTACAAACTAAAATGTACGTTTTTCCATGCGCTTATAAGGTAGATTGCGATGGTAACGGAAAAAAAGATCTTGTTGCAACACCCAATGTTAACGGCAGCGAAAATGTAAACAGCCTTTGGTTCTATAAAAACACCAGCGCAACCGGTACAGTAAATTTTCAGTTTGTGAAAGATAATTTTTTGCAGGACGAAATGATTGAGGTAGGTCAGAATTCTTATCCTGTTGTTTTGGATTATGATCTTGACGGAAGAAAAGATCTTTTAATTGGCAGTTGGGGTTATTTTACAAACGGTTCGCTTAAGGCAAAACTTACACTTTATAAGAACATTGGCACAACTGCACAACCTTCTTACTCGTTAATAACAAGAGATTTTGCCAATTTAAGCGTGCAAAATCTTACGCACGCTAACCCAACTATTGGCGATATTGATACAGATGGCGATGTTGATATTCTTGTTGGTACATCCAGCGGGCAGATCCACTGGCTTGAAAATACCGGTGGTATTGGCAATTATCTTTTCCACGCAAACAGTTTTTCTATTACCACCCAATCTGCAGAAGCCGCCCCACAATTATTTGATATTGACGGCGATCTTAAACTGGATCTTATGATAGGTGGCAAGAACGGCCGCATTGCCTATTACAAGAATATTGGCACATTTGCCGCTCCGTCTTTTAGTTTGATATCTAATTTTTTTGGAAGCGTAGACGTAAAAGGCAATATTTTTCATTTTGGAATTGATGGTTATGCGGCACCTCATTTTTTTAAAGCGGGCTCTGCTACAAAATTATTGGTGGGTAACGTAGCGGGGCAATTATATTATTATGATGTACCATCGATACTGACCAATAGTTGTAACTTAATTAATGCTACGGCAAATAATATTAATGAAGGCGGCATGGCAACTATTTATTTTGAGGATGTGAATAACGATAACAAACCCGACCTGTTTGTTGGTAACGGTTCTGGCGGGTTAAGCTTTTTCTCGTCAATAAACCAATTTGTGGGTATAAAAGATAACGCTCCCGGCTATTTAAATGATCTGATCACTTTATATCCAAACCCGGCAAACGCTTATTTAAATTTACGTATAAATGGTTTGGAATTTGAGAACGGCAGACTGATACTTTACGACATGCTTGGTAAAGAAATTGAAAACATGACAATTGTTTCAAACACACAAACATTTGCAACAACCAATATAAATACCGGCATTTATTTTGCAAAAATAACCTTAACACACAACCTGCAAACCGTTAGTGTTACCAAAAAAATAATTATTAACTAGCTTGTTCCGTTACTATAAATATTCTGCCTGTATCTTTTTCTTTTGCATTTTATCCTGCAAAAAAGATGTTGGCCTTGTTAATCATGGCAATTACCCTGCAGATATTGGCAGGATCGTGACGCAAAATTGCTCGGTATCGGGTTGTCACAACAGCAAAAGCTACCAGGGCGCCAGCAACCTTAATCTTGAAACCTGGGAGAACATGTTTGGTGGTAGTAGTAATGGTTCGCCGGTTGTTCCGTATAACAGTCGGTTTTCATCTTTATGTTATTATATAAATACCTATCCTCAGCTTGGCATTCAAAATTCGCCAACCATGCCACTTAACGGTAAAGCACTTTCATATGATGATGTAAAAAAAATAAAAGACTGGATAGATGTTGGTGCGCCAAATATTAATGGCAAAGTAATGTGGGCCGACGACCCTTTGCGAAAAAAATTATATGCCGCCAACCAGGGTTGCGATGTGGTTACAGTTTTTGATGAGGCATCGCAATTGCCCATGCGCTTTATTGAAGTGGGCACCAATCCCGCGGTTGTTGAAACACCCCACCAGGTAAGGGTTTCGCCGGATGGTAAATACTGGTATGTTATTTTTATAAAGAATAATATCATGCAAAAATACCGCTGCAGTGATGACAGTTATGTTGGACAGATTCCTTTAACACCGCTGGCTGCAGGAACAGGCGCTGCTAATGCCCAGGACTGGAATACATTTGTAATTTCAAAAGATGGTAAAAAAGCGTATTGCGTTTCGTGGACAGCCAGTGGCTGCATAGCTGCAGTTGATCTTGAGAATATGAAACTTTTAAAATTTATCGGTGGTCAGAATTATTACCCTCACGCCGTATGTTTAAATGCTACAAACGATACTGTTTATGTTGGCGCGCAGCAAGGGAATTTTATTACCGCTTTTGATACTGCTTTCTCATCATCTGCGCAATTTGTGCTTGAGAACGCGCCAATTAATAATTTGTCTTCGTTAGATCCGCATGATATGATCCTTTCTCCGAACAATCACGATCTGTTAATCACCTGTCAAACCTCCAACGATGTGCGCGTGTTTCATATTCCAACCGGCTCGGTTACCGCTGTAGTAAATACAGGCAAATATCCACAGGAAATTATTTATTCGCCTGCATTTAATAGTTATTTTGTGAGTTGTACATTTGATAGCACTACTTTTTCAAATTCAATGGGCGTAGTATCAAAAATAAATGCTGCCAGTTATGCTGTTACCAATGTTAAGGTAGGCTACCAGCCTCATGGTATGGCGATTGATGAAACAAAAGGCGTATTATATGTAACTTCAAGAAATGTGCTCTCAAATGGTCCGGCGCCGCACCATACCAGCCAGTGCCTTGGACGCAATGGCTTTGTGAGTTTTATCGATCTTTTTTCTTTTACTTTGTTGCCTAAAAAATTTGAGCTTAGTGTTGACCCTTATTATATATTTGCGCGACCTTAATGGATATTAATGAATTATTAAAAAAACAGCCTATTTTATTATTTGATGGCGAGTGTGGCTTTTGCAACAGAAGTGTACTTTACTTTTTACGTCACGAAAAAAACAAGAGTATGCACTTTGCACCGTTGAATTCAAAAACCGGAAAAGAGTTAAGGGCTTATTTTGAGATCGACGAAAAGATAGATAGCATTATTTTGATCCGTGATCATTCGGCTTATATCAAATCCTGCGCAGCGTTACGTTTATTTCCTTATCTAAAAGGTTTACGCCCGCTTATGATCGTATTTGTGGTGATACCTCCTTTTATACGCAATTGGGTGTATGATATGATCGCAAAACGGCGCATGAAGATATTTGGGCGTGTAAAAAATTGCGAATTACTTCCGGCCGAAGACAGGCAACGTTTTTTGGACCTGTAGTTAAACTTTTATTCCGATCAGGCAAACATCATCTACCTGTTCCAGCTTACCTTTCCAGTTCTCAAAAGCATTTTCAATTACCGCTTTTTGTTCGTTTAAAGCTAAATGACAATTCGCTACGATCAATTCCTGCAGGCGCTGACTTTTAAATTTTTTTCCATTCGGCCCGCCAAACTGATCCTGCAACCCATCGGTCATCATATAAATAATATCTCCTTTTTGCAGTTCAACTTTTTTTAAACTAAAAGGCTCTTTGTCTTTTGGCGATTTGCCTACCGGCATTTTATCCGCTTCGCAAATAATTATTTCTTTACTACGGATAATAAAAAAATTATTGTTGGCTGCGGCATAATTCAGTGTGGTGTTAAACTGATCAAATACAAGCAAAGTACAATCCATCCCATCCCTTCCTCCTTCTGCACTGCCATCTAACTTAAGCGCGTCGATCAATCGTAAACGCGCGTGATCAAGAATTTCGTTTGGCCTTTGCAGGCCTTTTTCAGTAATGGCTTCATTTAAAAAACTAATGTTTAACAGGCTCATAAATGCGCCCGGCACACCATGCCCGGTACTATCTGCCGCCACCATATAAAACTTATTATTGCTTTTTGTTGCCCAGTAAAAATCGCCGCTCACAATATCTTTGGGTTTATACAAAATAAAATAGTCTGGTAAATGTTGTTTCAACAAACCATCACTTGCCAATAATGCCTTTTGAATGCGTTGCGCGTAGTGAATAGAATCCATCACTTCTTTTTGTTTCTCATCTACCAATTCTTTTTGATGCTCAACCTCTTTCTTTTGTTGTTCAATAATCTTTTTTTGTTTTTGAGAGATGCGAAAGCGGCTTACCATAAAAACAGCAAATAAAAAAACGAGGCCAAGGCCGCCGTATAAAACATAACGTTGTAGTTTTTCCTGTTTTAATTGAATAGCAACTATCTTTTTTTCATCGGCGGCCTTTAAACTATCTGCAGATGTTTTTTTCTGAAAAAGATAATTCATTTCAAGGCGTACTGTTTTTTTTGCATTATCAACGTTCAGTAAACTATCCTTTGCATTTACGTACAATTTATAGTTGACTATGGCCTTATCATATTTTTCCTGCACATTATATAAATTACTCAATGCCAGTGCCGATTCTTTTATTCCTTTAAGATCATCAAGCTTTTGAGAGATCTGTAGCGCATTAACGCCATATTCTTCAGCTTCCTTGTATTTTTTTAAATTAAAATATGCCACAGACAGGTTGGTGTAAACCATTTCCATTCCCTGTTCATCGCCTACTTCCTGGTATATGGCAAGCGCTGCGAGGCTGTTCTTTACCGAGCTTTCAAACTCATTTGTATTATCCTGCACAATAGCAATGTTTGAATACGCCCTTGCAATAGCCATCTTATCGCCAAGCTCTTCGTTTATAGCTAATGACGCAGTATGGTTTTTAAGCGCCTCGCTATAATTGTGTAACCCGTAATATACTATGCCAAGATTGTTGTACGACGAAGCGATACCCCTTTTATCATTTGCTTGTTCAGAAAGTTTTAACGACAATGCGTGATTTTTAATTGCTTCCTTATAATTTCCAAGATCATAATACACATTGCCGATGTTATTGTAAATGCTTATCAATCCTTTTCGATCTTTTAGTTCCTCTTTTATTTTTAACGAGGCAAAATAATTTTCCAATGCCGAAACGTAATCGCCAAGAGTATAATACGAATTGCCAATGTCATTATAAGAATTTGCAAGGCCAGCGTTATCGCCAATTTCTTTTCTTATTTTAATGGCCGCCTGGTGATTCTTTAAGGCTGCCTGGTTATTGCCAAATTCCATACAAAGATTTGCAATGCGGTTATATGCTTTAGCCTCGCCCTTTAGAAATTTTATTTTAATGGAAAGGTCGCGAGCTTTATTGGCATATTGAAATGATGCATCCAACTCGCCAAGATTATTTAACTTTTTACTTAAAAGAATAAGCGAGTTTACTTTGGAAGAGTCTTCTTTAGCTGTTTTTAGAATATTAACAAGCGAATCGGTTTCGCGGGTTTGAGAAATTAAATTAACTGAACACATCAGTGCCAAACCAAAAACAAAAGTCCGGCTAAAAGAAACGGTTATTTTTTTCATTGAATACATCCGTTCTATAAAGATCAAATTTTTATCCCAATAATTAAAACGTCATCAATTTGTTCAAGATCCCCTTTCCACTCTTTAAAGATCTTGGCCAGCTGACTTTTTTGCTCGCTTAATGATAACTGATTAAGTGCTATCAACGTTTCCTGTAATTTTTTGTATTTAAATTTTTTACCTTTTGGCCCACCAAACTGATCGGCATAACCATCGGTAAATAAATACACACAATCATTTTTTTGAAGATCGAATGCCTGGTTTGTAAAACCGTTCTTCTCCATATCGTTACTGGCGCTAATAGCCTGTTTATCGGCATTTAACTCTATAATGGAGCCATTCCTAACGATCCAGCAGGGGTTGTTTGCACCTGCAAAAAATAATTGTTTTGTTTTAAAATCAAATGCGCATAACGCAATATCCATTCCATCTCTTATGGTAACATCCTGCTCGTGTGATTTTAAATTCTTTGGCAACTCCACATTTAAAAAATCAAGTACATCACCCGGCGATTTAACAGCCGGATTGGTTATTGTTTGATTTAATAAAGTATGTCCCAGCATGCTCATAAAGGCGCCAGGAACCCCATGCCCGGTGCAATCTGCAGCAGCAATAATGCTCAACTGGTTTTTTGTGATCGCAGAATCCATATGAATGCACCAATAAAAATCACCGCTTAAAATATCTTTTGGCTGGTACAATACAAAATAATCATTAAAACATTTTTTAAGATCCTCATCGCTTGGCAAGATCCCGTATTGTATGCGGCGCGCATAATTTATACTATCGGTAATATCTTTATTTTTTTCGGCAAGTTCTGCGGTCCTTTCCTTTACTTTTTGCTCGAGTACTGTATTTTGTTCGGTCACCAGCCTTTCATTTTCTCTTGCCTGGATCAATGTTTCCTGTTGTGCTTTTTCTTTTTCATGTTGCGAGATCTTTAATTTATCGCCAAGCGCAAACGAAAGCATTATACTTTCAATGGCCGAGCCGGTTACTAACGAATGCCAGGTAAAATCATTCACTTTAAATATGCCCTGCGCTGATAGAATAAGATAAAACAACGAAAGCATGTATGCGCCAAACCCCACTAAATAATAAATAGCGCTGCTGTGTTTTTTTCTTAAAGCAATAATGGCGGCGCTAATACTTAAAATACCAAGCATAAGGCCCAATGGTTGAATGATATTCTCAGAAAGGTGTACGTATTTTGTAACGCTTAAAACAATATTTAAAAACGCCACAAACATAAAGCAGTAAATAAATTTTACGAAACGCGGTGACAGAGCCTCTTTAAAAAATTTGATGGTGAAGAGCATCCCAAAAATACCAAAGCAGGCCGGCGGAATAATTGGAGCAAACCGCAACGCTTTACCGATTATACCTGGAAAATGCAAAGCATAACCGGCTAAATAGGCCGAGAACAGCATACTAAAGAACACGTACAATACATAATACAGATAAACAATACTGCGCTGCGAAATAAATAAATAGAAGTTATAGATCAGCATCATGATCATAATACCATAACAAATGCCGTTATAAATATCAGTATCGTGTGTTGGCCCAACAAAAGATTCGAGGGTGCCAATCTTCAGATCGAACTGCATAGGATAATAATCGGCTACCCTTAAAAGCAGGGTGGTAGTATCGCCGGCAGTTACATGCAGCTTAAACATAAAATGATTTACAGGCAAGGGCCTTAAAGCTGTTGGTAACGCATTACCAATAGTTGTCTGCTGCCAGCTGCCATTGCCTTTTTTCTGAAATACATTTACACGGTTAAACGATGCCGGATCTAAAGACAGGTACCAATCTGCATCTGTAACACAGGTAAATTTTGCCTTGCCCCAAATGGCCGAACTGGTTATATTAAAATTAGGGATCTCGGTATTTTGCGAAACAAAGGCCTTAGCGGTTTGTGCTTCTTCAAAAGTAAGTTTAGCGCTTACATCTTCAAAAAAAACAAATTTGTTACCTATGCGCTCGGGTACTTTTTTATCTGTTACAACAAATACTTCCTGCGCATTAATGCAAAGCATAAACAGTTGTAAAAAAATAAGATTAAAGGCCCTTTTCATACTTATACCTAAAGTAAGTGAATTTTTCAGAACATAACAATGCTTACGTAAATTTTAATATTTAAAGGAGCAATAGTTTATGCCCTTGCTGCAAAGGCAATGCTAATTACAGAGATCTTTATCCCCTCTGTATCCTTTAATGCCATCCAGGCGGCTTCAATTGTGGCGCCGGTAGTTATTACATCATCTACCAGCAAAATATGTTTATTTGCCAGTGTTACTTTGTCTTTTAACTTAAAGATCCCTTCCACGTTTTCCCAACGCTGGTATTTTTTCTTCTTTGTTTGCGTACTTGTTTCCTGCACGCGTTCAACTAAAGTTGTATTTAAAGGTTTTTCAAGTGCTTCGGCCAGGCCTTTTGCAAACCATTCACTTTGATTAAAGCCTCTTGTTTTTAGTTTCTTTTTATGCAGCGGTATCGGAATAACTAAATCGATTTCGCTCAGTACCTTTTCTTTTAAAAGCTCCTGCGCATATAATGTGCCAAGGTATTGCGCCAGCTCTTTTTGGCCCTGGTATTTTATGGCATGCAGCAAGCGTTGAACCTTGCCGCTTTTTTCGAATATATAAAAGCACAAACTCTTTTCTAAAGGCACTCTGCCGGCAAAAGTTTGGCTTAACTCATTTTGTGTGCCCTGATGATAATTGCTTTTTGGAAGGTTTAATTTACACCTGTTACAAATAAAGGTTTCATGTTTAAAAAGGTTATTTACACAGGCCTCGCAGCGCCTCGGGTAAATTAATGACATGAAATCGTTAATAAGTGACATACAATTAGCCCTAAAATACAATTTTTGTGTATTATTTTTGCTATATGAGTGAAGAAAAACAAAATTCAAACAAAAAAAGGGGTATTATTCTTTGGGTAATCATCCTTCTTTTAATGGGGTCAAACGGTTACACCATTTGGTTGCTTTTAAAAGAGCAAAATAAAGTTGTTGAACAAAAAATAGTAACCGAAACTATTATTGTTGAACGCGATAATGTAAAATCTGACCTTCTCGTATTACAAAAAGATTATGAAGGCCTGGTTGCCAAAGACGCCGCCATGCAAAAAGATATCGACGAAAAGAAAGCCCGTATTGAAGAACTGATCATTGAAGCCGAAAAACATAAAGGCGATGCATATATGCTTTCTAAACTGCGTAAAGAGGCCGAAACCCTGCGTGCTATTATGCAAGGCTACGTAAGAACAATTGATTCGTTAAATACATTAAACCAAAATTTAGTTGCAGAAAAGAAAACCGTTTTAAAACAATTGGATGTTGAGAAAGAAAAACAAAACACTTTGGTAAAAGAAAAAGAAGAACTAAAAAGTACCATTGCCAAAGGAAGTATTTTAACCTGCTTTAATGTAAATGCCAAAGGTGTTGCATTTAAACGCGGCGGCAAAAAAGAAATTGAAACCACAAAAGCCCGTAAAACAGAAAAAATAAAAGTAACGTTTAGTCTTGGCGAAAATAAAATTGCCAAAGCGGGCGAAAAAACAGTTTACATACGCATTATGACGCCGGATGGTAAAGAAATGGCCAAGAGCTACGACGAAACCTATAAGTTCAGCTTTGATAAAAGCAGCGGTTATTATGCCGGTAAAGAAACCCTTAATTATGCCAATGTTGAAATTACGGGCGTAACCTATTGCGAAGGCCAGGGCGAACTGGTACCCGGCAATTACACCATAGAAATTACCTGCGATGGTGTGGTAATTGGCAGCAGCAGCCTTAAACTGAATTGATCTTAATAGCAAACAAAAAAGCCCGTTGTAAAAACAACGGGCTTTTTTTATTTCTTAATTTTTAAATTATAAGATCAACATGGCATCGCCATAAGAATAGAAACGGTATTTTTCCTTTATGGCTTCTTTGTATGCCTTATTGATAAGGTCGTAACCGCCAAAAGCGCTAACCATCATTAACAATGTACTCTCAGGCATATGAAAATTAGTGATCATGCAATTAGCTACGCTGAATTCGTACGGCGGGAAAATAAATTTATTTGTCCAACCTACATATGGATTCAATTCGCCGGTTGTAGATACAGATGATTCTATACCACGCATTACAGTTGTACCAACAGCGCAAACTTTTTTTCTTTTTGCTTTAGCGTTATTTACAATTTTGCAGGCATCGCTCGAGATCAATGCCTCTTCGCTTTCCATCTTGTGTTTGGTAAGGTCTTCCACCTCAACTGTTCTGAATGTACCTAACCCCACGTGCAACGTTAATGGCGCAAACTGTACACCTTTTATCTCTAAACGTTTTAATAACTCGCGGCTAAAGTGCAAACCTGCAGTTGGCGCAGCCACCGCGCCTTCATTCTTTGCAAAAACAGTTTGGTAACGCTCGGTATCTTCAGGCTCGTTGGCACGCTTAATATATTTAGGTAATGGCGTTTCGCCTAGGTCGTATAATACTTTTCTGAATTCTTCGTAGCTGCCATCATATAAAAAACGTAACGTACGACCACGTGAAGTAGTGTTATCAATTACCTCGGCTACCAGGTTATCGTTCTCGCCAAAATACAATTTATTACCAATACGGATCTTACGGGCAGGGTCTACCAACACATCCCACAAACGGCTTTCTGCATTTAATTCGCGTAATAAAAACACTTCTATCTTGGCACCTGTTTTTTCTTTATTGCCATACATACGCGCCGGAAAAACTTTTGTATCGTTCAATATCAAAACATCCCCGTCGTCAAAATAATTAATAATGTCTTTAAATTTTTTATGTGTGATCTTTCCGGTGGCGCGCTCAACTACCATTAATCGTGCGTCTTCGCGGTTCTTTGCCGGATGCTCTGCTATAAGTTCTTTAGGCAGATTAAATTTAAACATGGATAATTTCATAGATCTTCTTTCTTTTTTTTAATGCAGGAAAATGAAATTGATTTCTTTCAGAAGAGAGCCTTGCGTAAATAACAGTATCCGGCTCAAGCATACTGACTAAAAAATAAATGTCATAATCTTACGGGATTAATTCGGAGGGCAAAGATACATTATTTTTTAGGGATTTTTACTAAAAAACCATAAAAAAATAGCAAAATGAGCACAAAACCCCGTTCAACTGAACTATTTTAGCTAATTTAGGTTGATATTTCAGGAGGAAAACGTAATGTTTGTGAAGAAAAATATAAAAAAATGGGGGGCTATATTATCTCTTACAGCAGCTATCCTTATTGGGGTTTCGTATACCCCCGATTATTTCGAGATAAGTAAGAACCTTGATATTTTTAATGCCGTTTACCGCGAATTGAACATTTCTTATGTAGATGAGACCAAACCCGGGCAGCTGATGAAAACCAGTATTGATGCTATGTTGGGCTCTTTAGACCCTTACACTGTTTATTATACCGAAAATGATATTGAGGATTTCAGATTTATTACCACCGGTGAATATGGTGGCATTGGCGCTCAGGTAAACGATATTGATGGGAAAATAATTATTGGCGATCCCTACGAGGGCTTTGCCGCTTATAAAGCAGGTATCAGGGCCGGCGATCAGTTAGTTGGTGTTAATGGCGTAAATGTTGAAGGCAAACGCAGTGATGAGATAGGCAACCTTTTAAAAGGAAACGCAGGAACGCCTATAAAATTAAAGATCATTAAGGTTGGCCAAACCGCAACTACCGAATTAAACCTGGTGCGCGAAGAAATTAAAACAAAAGCGGTTCCTTATTATAATGTATTGCCAAACGGCGAGACCGGTTATATTAAATTAATTTCGTTTACCGAAAATTGCAGTGGCGAAGTTAAAGAGGCCCTGCTCGATCTTAAGAGCAAAGGCTGTAAAAGTATTGTATTAGATCTTAGAGAGAACCTTGGCGGCTTATTGAATGAAGCCGTGAATATTGTCAATTTTTTTGTTGACAAAGGCCAGGAGATAGTATTTACAAAAGGCAAGGTACCTGAATGGGATAAAAGTTATTTGGCGGTAAATAATCCAATAGATACACAAATACCGTTAGTGGTATTGGTAAACGAAAACTCGGCATCGGCATCTGAGATCGTTAGCGGTGCATTGCAGGATCTTGATCGCGCATTGATCATTGGCAAACGCACCTATGGCAAAGGCCTTGTGCAGCAAACAAAACCACTGGTGTACAATGCCCAGATAAAAGTTACCGTTGCAAAATATTATATACCAAGCGGCCGTTGTGTGCAGGCATTGGATTACTCGAATAAAGATGAAGAAGGAAGAGTTGAAAAAGTACCCGATAGTTTGATCACTGCTTTTAAAACCAAGGGCGGAAGGGTTGTATACGATGGTGCTGGCATTATGCCCGATGTAAAAACCGTAGATGAAAAATACAGCAATATTTTAATTTCACTTATCTCAAAGAACCTCATCTTTAATTATGCTACAAAATATTATTTAGCACATTCGCAATTGGCAACACCCGGTAATTTTAACTTAACAGATGCTGAATATAATGAGTTTGTTACTTATTTAAAGGATAAAGATTACAATTATAAAACCCGCAGCGAATTAGAGTTGGAAGACCTTAAGAAGAACGCTGAGGAAGAAAAATATTTTGCAGATATAAAACCCGAGTTTGAAACACTACTCAATAAGATGGCGGCAAATAAAAAAGACGACCTTGTAAAGAATAAAGAACAGATCAAAAAATATCTGGAAGAAGAAATTGCTGCCCGTTATTATTTTCAAAAAGGAAGGATTGAAATTGCCCTAAAAAACGACGACGATCTTAAAGAAGGCTTAAGGCTGTTGAGCGATCAAAGCAAGATAAAGATCATTTTAACCAGCAGCGAAAAAGCGACCAAACCTTTTAATACCAAGAAGAAGTTTTAACCGGTTAGTTTATTAAACCACATCGATCTCATAGTGTAAACTCTTCCTGGTTTTATTTAACTCACATAATTTCATTGGCATGCCGATGAAATTCTATTTACTTTCTGAATTTTTTTCTATGTGGTTAATTTTGAACACTAATTAAAATCCACCAACAAAGCCTATCTGGAAAATAGGGTTTTGATATATTGATAATTTATTTGGTGTTACATTGATCATGATGGAGGTTATCAGGGCCGAGTTTTTACCCAAAGAACGCCTAAAGCCGCCACCAACCAAAGTATAATCTACCCATACTTTTTGTTCGGGGTTGTTATAATTGTAAACATTTGGCTGAAGCAAATGATCGAACTGGCCCTGCGCAAAAAAACCGCCTTTAAAAAAATACCGTCCGTATGAGTGCAGGCCATAAACAGATTGCGAAATGCGGCCGTAACCAAGGTAGTTTACACTTGCATAAATATATAATGGTCCGGCACCGATCGTGAAATTATTAAACGGCGTGTAGCCAATGGTTGGCGCTAAATAAACATAGGTATAGCTGTTTATGAAATAGGCCTGAAAATCGCCTCCATAATTAAATTTATCCAACTTACTCGAATCAAATTTTTTTGCCCTAGAGGCGGTGTCCTTTGTCCGTTTGCCATAATAAACACTATCTGTTTGAGCCCGGTTATCCAAACAAAAAAATAACAAAAAAACTATACACAAAATTCCGCTTTTCATCCAATTAAAAAGTATCTTCGTATTACAAATTTACAAAATATGATCATATTAATTACAGGGGCCTCAAAAGGAATTGGCTTTGAAATGGTGAAGCATTTTTCTGAACAGCCTAATACTCTTGTAATAGCCGTATCACGCAATTTAGATACATTGTCAAAATTTGTTAATCAAAAAAACACATATGCCGTTTTACCAATAAAAGCAGATATTACAAGCCCTGCAGATCAAAAAAGGATCATTAAAACTTTAAGATCTTTAAATTTAAAAATTGATGTATTAATAAATAATGCCGGCCAAATAGTGAACAAGCCCTTTGAAAAGATCAGTGCTAAAGAACTTCAATTGGTATACACCACCAATGTTTTTGGACCATTTACCTTGATACAAACCCTTTTGCCTTTTTTTAATAAAAAAACAAAAACACATATTGTAAACATCAGCAGTATGGGCGGTTTTCAGGGCAGCGCTAAATTTGCAGGCTTAAGCGCATACTCAAGTAGCAAGGCCGCCCTGTGCGGTTTAACTGAATGTTTGGCCGAAGAATTAAAGCCAAAAAATATTTCGGTTAATTGTTTGGCAATTGGTGCAGTACAAACAGAAATGTTAAGCAAGGCTTTTCCGGGTTATAAAGCGCCTTTAAAAGCCAGCCAAATGGCAGAATTTATTTGCAATTTTGCATTAACCGGCCACACTTATTTTAATGGAAAAATTATCCCCGTGTCATCTACAACCCCATAACCATGAATAAATTATTTTTTATTATTTGTTTTTGTTCATCCATCTTTTGCCACGCACAACGTATCAAACTGCAAATAGAGTTTCGTTATGGCCAACCCGACTGTAGTGGTAAATGCAAAACCGACGCGCAAATTCAAAACTCTAAAATAGATAAACCTTTGGCCAACCAGCGCTTTTATATATACCAAAGCGGGCGGTGTGTAGATAGTATAAAAACAGACGATAGCGGGCTTGTGATGCTTAAATATCCTCCCGGAAGATTTTATTTGTATGAACCCTGGAAACATTTTAAAAGAACACCCGATGGTTCGCCCATGTCAGATTTTTTTCCTGATTGCTTAGCAAAAGAATGGGTAAAGCCAAATTATTATTTAACCATTGAAATGGATGGCACTTATAAAATGGATTATATGGAAATAAGTGCCAGCCGTTGTTCTTTTCAGTACCCATGTTTAAAAGTACGGCACTTGCCAACGTTAATTAAAAAGTAAATGAAAAAATATTGTTTGATATTTTTATCATTTCTATTTTCTCATCTTTTTTCACAAACAATTACGCAAACCGTAAAAGGTGTTGTTGTTGATAAGCAAAGCCAGAGCCCTATTCCCGGAGCGGTCATTCAATTATTAAATTCAGATCCTTTACTGGGAACGACTACAAATGAAAAAGGCGAGTTTAAAATTCAAAACGTACCTATTGGCCGCTGGCAAATAAAATTTTATGTAATTGGTTATAAGGAAAAATACGTTACCGTTATTTTAAACGCGGGCAAAGAGTCTGTTTCAAACGTAGAATTGGAAGAAAGTGTTGTGCAGGGCCAGGAAGTGGTGGTTACCGTTGAGCAGGATAAAACAAAAACAAATAATAAAATGAGCACCGTTAGCTCACGCCTGTTCAGTTCTGAAGAAGCTGCGCGTTATGCCGGCAGCCGTAATGATCCGGCCCGTATGGCCGCTAATTTTGCAGGTGTTAGCGGTGCCAACGATTCACGGAACGATATTATAATAAGGGGAAATTCGCCGATTGGTATTTTATGGCGACTAAACGGAATGGACATTCCTAATCCAAATCATTTTGGTAACTCGGGTTCTACCGGTGGGCCGGTAAGCATTTTAAACAACAATACGCTCGATAATTCTGATTTTATGAGCGGTGCCTTTGCTGCAGATTATGGCAATGCCACATCCGGCGTGTTTGACCTGAGGATGCGGAAAGGTAATAACGAAAAACATGAGTTTTTAGTACAAATGGGGTTTAACGGTTTCGAGCTTGGCGCAGAAGGCCCTTTTACTAAAAAGAAAAATTCTTCTTTCCTGTTCAACTACCGCTACTCTACTTTGGCGGTTTTTAAAGCCTTAAATATAGATTTTGGAACCGGCTCTGCTGTGCCACAATATCAAGACGTAACTTTTAAAACTGATTTTAATACCGAACGTTTCGGTAAATTTTCTTTTTGGGGCGTTGGCGGCTTAAGCTATATTGCCCTTCTGGACAGCGATAAAAAACCAGGGCAGGATCTTGTGGGTTATAGTTCGCGCGATACCTATTTTCGCTCCAATGTTGGCGCCACTGGCGTTTCGCACACTTATCTTTTTAAGAACAATGCTTATATAAAAACAAATTGCGGTGTTAGCGGTCAATACAATAATGTAATGGCCGACAGGATAGACACCTCTTTTCATACGGCGAAAAATTTAAAACCAGAGTACAGGCAAACAACCCAAACAATACGCTATTCTTTTAATACAACATATAATAAAAAATTCAATTCACGCGATTTTGTTAATGGTGGTATTTACAGCGAGTTGTATAATACACTATTTATTGATAGTGTGGATAATTTATTTGGCAATCACACCTTTGTTACGTTACGCGATTATAAAGGCACAACCGCGCTTTTGCGTGGCTTTGCACAATGGCAACATAAATTCACCGATAATTTTTTAATTACAGCAGGTTTGAGCGATCAATTCTTTTTATTGAATAATTCAAATGCTGTTGAGCCGCGGGTAGGTCTAAAATATTCGCTTAACAACAAGCAGGCAATTAGTATTGGCGGTGGTTTACATAGCCAGTTGCAACCCATTTACATTTATTTTGCAACCGATTCGGTTAATGGCAAACGGGTAGAGACCAATCGCAATCTTGATTTTACGAGGGCGGCACATGGCGTAATTGCGTATGATAATAGTTTTGCAACAAATTTTCGTTTAAAGATAGAAGCTTACTATCAATACATTTATAATGCGCCGGTACAAAATTTTCCCAGCTACTTTTCTGCTTTAAATTTAGGTGCAGATTTTAATAGCCCTAATGTAAACAACCTGGTGAGCAAGGGCACCGGTAATAATTATGGTATTGAACTTACACTCGAAAAATTTTACAGCAAGGGCTATTACATTTTATTTACAACCAGTTTGTTTGAAAGTAAATATCGCGGCAGCGATAACGTATTGCGCAATACGGCTTTTAACGGCAATTATGTTTTTAATTTGTTGGGAGGAAAAGAATTCAAGATCAATCAAAAACATGTATTAAGCATCGACATAAGGAGCACCTATGCGGGTGGCAAGCGCTATACACCCATTGACCTGGCAGCGAGCATGGCAGCTAAAGACGAGGTACGCGATGGCACACATGCGTACCAATATCAATACCCCGATTATTTTAGGATGGATGTAAAACCCGGCTACCGTTTTAATTCAAAAAAAGTAACACACGAGTTTACGGTCGATATCCAAAACATTACCCATAACGCTAATGTATTTCAGCAAACCTACGATATAAGAACGCAAACCATTATTACCGATTACCAGCTAAAGTTTTTTGTGATCCCGCAATACAGGTTACTGTTCTAAATAAAAAAGCCACAGCAAAAATGCCATGGCTTTCTCTTTCGCTATTTAAAGATTATTTTTTGATAACCTTAACGGATTTCGAACTTCCTTCTTTTGAATTGAGTTTTAAATAATAAACGCCTTCTGCCAGAGATGACATGTTTAGTTTATATTCTGTTTTATCCTTGTTAAAGTTTGCGTTTTGCTTCACAATCAATTTTGATGTTACATCATATAATTCAATATTCACATCAAGAGGTTGTGTTGCCGAATTAAGTTTTAAAGTGATCTTATCCGACACCGGGTTGGGATAAACATTAAAACTTGCGTTACCGTTACCCAACTCAATTAAACCTGTACAAACAATGTTTACAATAGCAATAGAATCTGTTTGTTTGCAACCGGTAGTTGCATCTGTTCCGGTAACGTAATAGGTCATATTACCTGCCGGAGTATAAGTTGCCGTAGCTGAATTACCACCGCTATTACTCCAGGTATAAGTATTTGCGCCCCCCGCTGTAATAATAAAAGGGCTTTGATCGCACACGGTATCATTTGCTACCGAAAGCGAAAGTATTGGTTTTAAAACATCAGTAACCGCCAATGTTGCAGTAGAAATACAACCGCCATTTGCCCCGGTTACACTGTATGTAAAACTAATGCCATAACTGTAACTAACGGTTGCTGCGTTGCCGCCACCGTTGCTCCAGGTGTAGGTTGTAGCGCCTGACGCGTTAACAACGATTGGATCGTTCTCGCACTCAATAACTGCGTTACTTGGTGTAAGCACAATTGCAGGTATTGTAGAAACGGTGATGGTTTGCGTATTAACCGGCCCATTCCCAAAACTGTTTCCTGATTGCATTGAAACTGTATAGGTTCCCGGGTTTGCAAATGTTACTGTTGGGTTTTGTGTGCTAAGTGTATTAAAGGTTACGCCCGTTGTTGGTGTAATACTCCAGCTCCAGCTTGTTGGTGTGTTTGACGAATTATCATTAAATGTTTTGCTTACTCCTGCACAAAGGCTTCCATAAAATGAAAAATTCGGAACCGGCGCTGCTGTTGTAGGAATGGCGTCTGCCTGGTATACACCACGGCCGTATGTGGCAGCAAAGATCTGTCCCGGTACTGCGGGCGTCATTTCCATATCCATTACCGCCGCATTTGGTAAACCGGCGTTATATAGTGTCCAGTTTGTTGTTGAATTATCTTTATAATAAACACCTACGTCCATGCCAACGTATACACGGTCGTTTGAACCCGGTTCGTATAACACACAGTTGGCCGGAATATTTGGAAGGTTAGAAGAAATATTCATCCAGGTAGCGCCGCCATCAACCGTTTCAAAGATCTTACTTCCGGCAGTGTATCCGCTTATGGTAACCCATGCTGTGTTTGGGTCTGTTGGGTCGATAGCTACATTGGTTAAATTACCTGCAGGCACAGTTCCTGTTACGTTTGTCCAGGTAACGCCACCATCAACAGTTTTACGGATGGAGCCTGGGTATACCACATAAATAACCTGGTTGTTTGAAGACGCAACGGCAAACTCAGTAACAGATTGTGCGCCGCCACCGGTGTTACCGATCTGCGACCAATTGGTTCCAAAATTGGTTGATTTGAACATTTGATTCCTTCCTCCATAAATTGTACCTGCAGTAACCGGATCCTGTTTCCACGGCGTTACCCATGCGCCGGTACCGGTCATACCCGTAACAATGCTTAACCATGTTACACCACCGTTGGTTGAACGGTTAAAGCTTCCGTTATACTGTTCGGCGTACATGTAATTATCATTTGTTCTATCAATAAAACAATCCATCCCATCACCAGATAAACTAGCAAAATACGTTGCTCCGTTCTTTACATTTGTTCCGTTATCCTGGTGGCCGGTTATCCATTTATTTGCAGTTAATGATGATAAACCTATTTTGTAGATCTGTGCAATATTTCTTGTTGATGTAAGGTCTGTCCAGCTGCTGCCAGTGTATGAATATATACCTCCGTCGTTAGTTGAATAAAGTGTACCGCTAGGGGTGTATTCCAGTTCGTGGATATCTGCATGCACATAAGGCGGTGAGCCTGTGCCTATCCAACAACCGGTGCAAGCCCAGGTGGCACCGTCGTTTGATGATCTCCAGATGTTTACACCGCCAATAACTACTTCGCCCGGAGTAATAGGAGACGCCGCTATAGCAAGATCGTACCATCCCTGGCCGGCGCCGGTAGATGTTCCTGCGCACGAATTACCAATAATATTTGGAGTGGTAGACATTACAGTAAAGTTAACACCATCATTTGTAGATCTGTAAAATCCATAAAACTGGCTGTCGGAATTTTTACTGGCAAGTACGTAAACGTAAGAAGGGTTTGTAGGTGTTACAGCGATCGACATCCGGTTAATACCTGATGTTGGAATACCTGCCGATACAATTGAAAAACTTGTTCCGCCATTTGTAGAGCGATAAAAAGAGCCGCTTGCCGCATAAACAATTGATGGATTACCCGGGTTAAATTTTAGGTCCCAGCAATTGATACCACTTACAGATGTAAAGGAGGTTCCTCCGTTTGTACTTCTGTATATACCTGCATTTGTAGCTACCAATATTATTTGCGGGTTTGTTGGATCTAGTACTACTTTATGAATAACCCTGTTTTGCGATGGCGTAAATGTTAACCCTGTAACAGCCCAGGTAGTACCGCCATTAGTGGTTTTATAAAGCCCGTCTGAACTAACAGGGAAAGCAGATAATATATCATCGCCGCCACCTGTAGCCATATACATAATGTTTGTATTTGTAGGATCGATCGCAAGGTCGGAAATTGCAGTAGTAGCAGGAAGGTTATCTGTATTGGTGGTCCATGTACTTCCGCCATCTGTAGTAACCCATAAGCCGCCACCTGCCGCGCCTGCGTAAATGATGGCCGGGTTGGTAGGATGAAAGGTAACAAAATTATCACGTCCCGCTTTTCTTGGAAAACCTCCAACAGAGCCTGTTGGCGCACCATACGGACCAACCGATGTCCATGTGGCCGACATAACAGAATTATTACTGCTGTTAAATTTATTACCGCTGGAATTATCGGCATTGTATTTATCCAAAAAATCTTTGTAATTTTTATAGGTTTGGCCAAGCACGCCAATATTACCACTTGGGTACACACGTGGTTCAACAAAATACTCCCAACGTTTAAACGCTTTGTAGCCTGTACTTTTTACGGTAATATCCTTGTCTTTAAAATATTCGTAAAAATCTTTTTGTATCTCGTAGAGATTAGCGTCCGGCTTTTGAGCTTTTTCCACCCACTCCTGGCTAAAATAATTGTTTGATGAAATTGCTGCGGCAAGAAATAGTAAAACTTTTTTCATTTGCTTATTTTTATTAAAAAAATTAATTGATAATTATTTTCCTTGTCATTTTAGTGCCGTTCATTTCAAGGTTAACAAAGTAAATACCTTGCGCTAACTGGTTTTTGGTGTTTAATTTTATTTCGTGTGTTCCTTGCGCAAGTGTTTTTTCGTTTTCTTGTATGATCACAGATCCTGCAACCGAAGTTAAAGTGTATTTTATTTTAGCTTCGTTTGACAGCGTGAATTTAATATTGAAATCTGAATTGGTTGGATTTGGATAAACATTAAATCCGATCGATTTTGTTAACTCATTTACACCAAGTGGAGTAGCATTAAAATTAATTTCGTCTAAATACATCCTGTTTCCATTACCGCTTCCGCCAATATCTTCCTGGAAATAAAAACGAACCACAACGTGATCTGAATTTAAAAAATTTGTAAAATTAGGGTGTTGCGTCAGATCATAAAATACCCATTGTGAAGCCGTAGGAATAAATAAAGATTGCATTATTCCACCCGAACCCGAAGCTAAAGAGGAAATGGTTGGAACCCATATATCATTCCAGCTACTACCGCAATCTTTGCTGGCCTGAACTTTAAAAAGATCTGCTGTAGTGGTTGAGTACCTTGCATAAGCATATTTAAATGTAAACGCAGCGCCTTGGTTATTTAAAAAATCATAACTCGGACTATCTAAAATATCAATGGCATTTGCCGGCAAAGTTTCTCCCGGCACATACATGCTTTGTACTCCGTTTGAAGATGCAGCGTTAGTAATAGACCATAGTCCCGGTGAAGTGTTAGGCGTCGAAACATTCCAGAAAGTAGGAAGTGTTGCATTCTCAAAACTTTCTGAATTACCTGCTGCAATTTGCGGAACGCCATTTAATACGGTAACAACAACGCTTTGACTGATGCTGCCGCTTATTGTAGAAGCCGTACAATTAACCGTAACAGTTCCAACCACGTTAAATGTTACTGAAGTATTGCCGGATGAAGGGCTGGCAACAACGGCTCCGCTGGTTGCGGTCCACATATATGATGTAGGATTAGCGTTTGATGTATATGAAACCATGCTTAATGATGAGCCTGAACAAACAGTGGTAGATGGTAAAGCAGCAATGTTCATCATGGGTATACAATTGGTTGTAGAAGTTGTAATTCCCGTGGCGGCTAAATTAGAAGCCGAAGATAAATTATTTCTGCCCGCAACCGTGCTGTTGATTGCGTTGGTCATACGCGTAGCCTGCCCGAGAGTAAACATTCTTGAACAATATGAATAATCCATATAATTTTGAACATTTTCAGTTATGCCTGGCGTACAAATAATAGCATTTGCCAATGCACATGTAGAAAAACCTTTGGTTACAGGCGTATCGCTTACACCCTCATCGCCACAAGCCACTCCGGGTTGATTGGTTCCACCCCAAACATGTGGCAAATTAAACCAATGCCCAACTTCATGCGTTAATGCTCTTGATGTGCTAACATTACCGGTACCAATGCTTCCAACATAGCTGCTTAAGATAACAATGGCGTCCGCAGATGCGGGCACACCTGATCCCGGTAAATAAGTATACCCGGCCGCACCACTTGCAATTGTTTTTACAACATACACATTTAAATATTTATTACGAGGCCAGCTGTAAATATAATCCGAGAATGAGGATACCCAATTTGTTTTAGGATCCCAGTGCCTGATAATACCGTTTGTGCAATTGCCATTGGGGTCGATAGTTGCTAATTGAAACTGAAACTTTGCGTTACCGATAATATTTTTAAACTGCGTTACCACAACAGAAGTGTCAGCGTTTAATTTATTGTAATCCCGGGTTAAAATAGTTACGGCATCCTGCACTTGTGCGTCAGTAATATTTTCTGTGCCACCCTGGTGCAAAATATGGAACACTACAGGAATAGTATATAATGGAACCGCCGAAACTGCGGCGGTACGTTGTTGTTGATGATACCCCGTTTTAAATTGTTCTTTATCCAGGTCGCTTGCCGCTTGTTGTTGCTGATCAAATATTGCTTTTAATTCAGGATGGCTTGCAAACCACTCATTTTGTGCTTCGGTAGAACCACAGTATTTTTCTTGCGAAAATAGATTTGTTGTAAATAAAATTGCAGCGGCAAGAAACAGTAGAACTTTTTTCATTTGCTTATTTTTTGTGTGTTAAAGTTAATAGTAATGCAAGTATCTAAGATACAAAAAAAAAGAACGTGGTCAAAGCCTTTTAACAACTAAATCCAGCAAAAATGTATTTATATTTGATCATGCAAGCTTCAAAAAAAATAATGCTGATGGTTTTGTTTTTTGCAACGCTGATCTCGTGTTCGCAAAAAAAACTGGTAAGCACCACTATTAGCTTTACCCAACAATATTGTGGCGGCGCAAGGCCATCTGCCGAAATACTGGCTGAGGCCGAAAAGCCAAAGGCCTATGCCAATAAAACAATTGTCATCCTTTCTTCAAAAGGAAAAACAGATTCTGTTAAAACCAATGCCGATGGTTTATTAAAAACAAACTTAAAACCCGGCAACTATAAATTAATGGAGGCCTGGCGCTATTATAAAAAAGCAAATGGCGGTATACCGTTAAGCGATTTTGATAAAGATTGTTTAAAAGAAGAATGGAAAAAAGAGATCAAAGAAATTGTGATCACAAAAAAAGACGTTAAAATCTTTGAAAAAAATGTGATCATAGAGATCTGTCCCTGGAACCTGCCCTGCATTCTTGAATCTAAACGACCACCTATGCCCGAATAAATTATTGTTTTTTTACAAATTCAAGAAGCCATTTAACAGCAGCCTCTTCGCGGGTAAATACTTTTGACGGGTGCCGGTTCTTTCCTATCCTTATAAAAAAATTAGCGAATATACGTTGAGGTAAACTTTTAATTAAAAGCGCTTCGGCTAATTTTAAATGCCTGTACGGATTATTTTTTCCGGCGTAGTTGCGGGCTTCTTCAGAAAGGTTTTTACGACCGTTCCTAACATCGATCAAAATGGGTGTAGCTTTTCCTTCGGTTATAATATAACAGGCATCTACCTGTTGTTTGATCTCATCAAAATCAATTTCATCATCTGTATCGTTAAAGGCAATTCTTAAAAAGCCCCTCTCGTCAAAATTAATTTCGGAATTATATGTTTTTAAAGATCTCAAGACGAATAATTTCAAAGATTAGTATATATCAAATATACAAATCAGTTTTTGAGGGAGCAATACCACTTATCAAAAAACTATAATCTTATAATTTAATGCCGGCAATACAAACGTCGTCTATTTGTTCAAGTGCGCCTTTCCAGTTATTAAAGGTTTCATCTACTGTTTTTAATTGTTCGTCTATAGATTTATCTTTTATGTTGTAGAATAACTGCGCTAATCTTTTTCGCATAAATTTTTTACCGGTAGGGTTTGCTTTATCGCCGCCAAACTGGTCGTAATAACCATCTGTAGAAAAATACAGTGTATCGCCTTTTACCAATTCAAGACTGTGTGTGGTAAATGGCTGGCTGTGTTCAGAAAGGCCAATCGGTTGCTTATTGGCGGTAAGTTCTTTTATTTCGTTATTATGAATATACCAAAGCGAATTATTGGCCCCGGCCCATTGTATGTTTATTTTATTGGCATTCCGCCGAATGGCGCACAGCGATATATCCATACCGTCTTTTACATTTTGCCCCGTTTTAGTAAATGTTGCTAAAACTATTTCTTTGGTTTTGTCAAGGATCTTTCCTGGCTCAACAAGGCCAAATTCTTTAACTGCGCTATCTAACGCATTGCTGCAAACCACGCTTACCAAAGCCCCCGGCACACCGTGCCCGGTACAATCGGCAACAGCAAATAAAAATATTTCTTCATTACTGTTTGGCAATTTGGTTTTATGCAGCCAATAAAAATCGCCTGCAATAATATCTTTGGGTTTATAATAAATAAAACCATCGCCAATTTCCTGTTTTATTTTTGTGATTGGCGGTAAAATTGCCTGCTGTAAATTTCTTGCATAATTAATGCTATCTATAATATCCTTTTTTTGCGATTCAATAAGATCATTCTTTTGCTGTAATAAAATGTTGTCTTTCTTTTTTTGATTGTTATTTTTTAATACCAGTAATACCAGGCCCGATAACAGTATCAACGCAAGCAATGCTGCATAAATTAAGAGTTGTTTTCTTTCCAGCGCGTGTTTTGTTTCTATTTCTTTTTTTTGCTGTTCACTCTTTATTGCTTCCTGCTCTTTATCAAACTGGTATTGCATCTCGTAACGCGTAATTTGAGATGATTTTGAGGTATTAAACAGAGAATCTTTAAACTCTTCTGCTTTAATGCGGTTATTGAACGTAGAATCTATATTCTTAAGATGATAAAAACACTCTGACTTGGAATAATATAACGACACAAAACGGCTGATATCGTTATTTAAATTTGCAGATCTAAACGCTTTGTTGTACTCGGTTATAGCTTCTTTATACTTGCCTTGTTGCTTAAAAATGTCTCCTTTGTTCTCGTAAAAATGGGCCAGCAAAAACGGGTTTGATTTTTCGCTTACAAGTTTTTCGGTAATGCCCAGGTACTTAACTGCAGAATCTAATATATGCAGCCGAATATATTCGCCGGTAAGGTTATTATATGTAACCAGTTTTTTTGAATCGGGCGCTTTTAGCTTTTCGTTTAGATGAATAGCTTTTAAATAATATACGATCGCCGAATCTCCTCTGCCGATGTTAGAAAAATAATTTCCAAGATTTGAATAAGATAAGGCAAGTCCTTTTTCATCTTTTTGTTCAATACGCAATTTAAGCGCTTTATAAAAAAACCCTCCCGATCGTTCGTGCTGGCCCAGGTCGCTGTATACATTGGCGATGTTAGAATAATTTCCTGCCAGCTCTTTTCTTCCGCCGGCTTCATTTATTTTTATGGCTTCCTGCAGGTAGTAAATGGCTTTTGGATAATTACCTATTTTGCGGTAAAGGATGGCAATGTTGCCTAAAGAACCGGCAATTTCAGACGAATCGGAATTTCGGAAATCGTAATTAAGTAATTCGTTCGAAATATCGAGACATTTTTGAATATCTCCTTTATAAAAATAAAACGTTGTTTGTTCTGCAAGATGAGAGCGGTAATAAATAGAATCGTTGTATTTTTTTACAAGAGCACCTGATAACGATCTTAATTTTTCAAATACTTTGGCGGCGCCTTCGTAATCATCTGTTTTATAAAAACAATCGAGTACACGGCGGTATTTTTTAAACCTCAGCGTGTCGCTACTTTCCGAATCTGCCTGTTTAACTTCATTATCGCATTGAGCCGTTATTATTTTAGCCGAGATGGAAAATAATATTAGCCATGCGATTTTTTTCATGAAGATCTTTTAATTACGCTTTTAAAAACCCTAAAAGTTTTTCAACGCTGGCTTTTGCATCACCATACAACATTTCTGAATTTGGTTTGTAGAACAAAGGATTGTCTTCGCCCGAGTAACCTGCACTCATAGAGCGTTTCATAATGATCACTTTTTCTGCCTTCCATGCTTCAATTACAGGCATACCGTAAATAGAACTTGCCGGATCATCCTGCGCGCTTGGGTTTACCACATCATTAGCACCAATAACCATTACCACATCGGTATCAGGCATATCGTCGTTGATCTCATCCATTTCCAGCACAATATCGTAAGGCACATTGGCCTCTGCCAGCAATACGTTCATATGGCCCGGTAAACGCCCCGCTACCGGGTGAATGGCGAATCGTACATTTTTACCCGCTTTACGCAATGTTTGAACCATATCGTAAATAGGATACTGAGCCTTTGCAACAGCCATACCATAGCCCGGAACAATAACCACCGATTTAGCTTCTTTTAATAAGGCTGCAACTTCTTCGTGGTTCAATGCGGTCACTTCTCCTTCAATGGCTTTTTTCTCGCCACCAGAGCCATTACCAGAGCCATTGGCAAATATCACCGAGAAGAACGAACGGTTCATAGCATGACACATGTGCATAGAAAGAATTGCACCAGAGCTTCCTACCAGGGCACCGGTTACGATCAATAGATCGTTACCTAACATAAAGCCTGCTGCAGAAGCAGCCCAGCCCGAATAAGAGTTAAGCATAGAAACCACCACCGGCATATCGCCGCCGCCAATGGCCATTACCAATACAACGCCAATAAACGAAGCAATGGCGGTCATAATACAAAGGTAAAGCATACCGCCAGTACCTTCTGCATTACAAAAGAAAACACCAAGCACGGTGCAAGCAGTAAGTAATAGCAGGTTCATGGCTTGAAGTCCTTTAAACGCCCATGGTTTTGAAGGTATTTTACCATCTAATTTTCCCCATGCTATAATAGAACCCGTAAAGGTAATAGCACCGATAAAAATGCCAACAAATACCTCTACCAGGTGAATGCTGTGTGCCGCACCTGTAAGCTCATGCGATTTAGGATCTAAGTAAGAACCAAAACCAACTAGCACAGCTGCCAAACCAACAAAGCTGTGTAAAATAGCCACTAATTGGGGCATGGCGGTCATTTCTACTTTGCGCGCCAGCATTAAACCAATAACAGAAGCAACAGCAATAGCTGAAATAATGTAAACGTGCCCGGCAACACCCTGGCCTAAAACCGTTGCAATGATGGCAACGATCATACCAATGATACCATAAAAAACGCCACGCTTTGCCGATTCTTGTGAAGATAAACCTCCTAAACTTAAAATAAACAGGATACTTGCAAATAAGTAAGCTGCTGTTTGTATTTCTTTTGCAATGAATAACATAAGATCTTATTTTTTAAACATTTTCAACATACGGTGAGTAACTACGAAACCGCCAACAATATTAATGCTGGCAACCAAAATGGCAATAAAAGCAAGTATCGTCATTGGGTTAGAAATATCATTGGTGGTTTGCAATAAACCACCCACAACAATGATGCCGCTGATAGCATTGGTTACAGCCATTAACGGCGTGTGTAACGCATGGGCTACATTGGTGATCAATTGCCAGCCTACAAACACCGCTAAAATAAATACGGTAAAGTGCTGTATAAATTCTGGTGGTGCAAACTTACCTACCAAAAATAATAAGCCACCAACCACAGCTAAACTAATGATCATAGACATAGTTGCTTTTTTCGCTTTTTCTTCGGCCGATAATTTTTCTTCTTCGGCAGTAGGGGCAGCCACTTTTTTTACATTGCCGCCGGCTGTAGGGCTTACAGGGAGCGGAGCCGGTGGCCAGTTAATTTTTCCGTTATAAGTAACCATTGCCCTTGAAACAACGGCATCTTCCATATCAATTTTAAATTTCTCGGCTTTGCCCATATCATCCAGCAAATGGCAAAGGTTGTTGCCATATAGCTGAGAAGCCTGTGTTGGTAGTTGATTTAGCTTACCCACAATAGTTACACCGTTATCTGTTGTAAATACTTCTCCGTTTTTGGTAAGCATACAGTTACCACCGGTAGAGGCCGCTAAATCGACAACAACAGAGCCCGGTTTCATAGCAGCTACATGGTAATCCATCCATAATTTAGGAGCAGGCTTACCCGGAATTTGTGCCGTGGTAATAACAATATCTACTTCTTTGGCTTGTTCTAAAAAGAGTTTCATCTCCGCTTCAATGAATTCTTTACTCATTTCTTTTGAGTAGCCCGATGATGTAGCGCCATCTTCGTTTATTTCAACCGTTAAAAAACTTGCGCCCATCGATTCAATTTGTTCTGCCACTTCTTTACGTGTATCGAATGCGCGAACAATTGCCCCTAATGAGTTTGCAGCGCCAATAGACGCTAAACCAGCCACACCAGCGCCAATTACCAATACCTTAGCAGGTTCTACCTTACCCGCTGCTGTAATTTGTCCGTTTAAAAAACGCCCAAAATAAAAAGAGCCTTCAATAACTGCCCTGTAACCGGCAATGTTTGCCATAGAAGAAAGCACATCCATTTTTTGAGCGCGTGAAATACGCGGAATGGCATCCATAGCAATGGCATTTACTTTTTTATCGGCTAGTTTTTTAAGCAGATCCTGGTTTTGTGCAGGCCACAAATAGCTTAGCATTACCAGGCCTTCTTTCATCATATCCACCTCTTGCGGAGTTGGTTCTTTTACTTTAAGAACTATATCTGAATGGCCATAAATATCAGCAGCAGAATTAACGATCTTTGCGCCCGCTTCTTCAAACTCTTTATCAGAAAAATTTGCTTTGGTGCCTGCACCTTTTTGAATTTGTACCTCAAAGCCTTGTTTTTGCAGGCGTTTAACGGTTTTAGGAGTTGCGGCTACCCTTAGTTCGTTTGGGGATATTTCCGCGGGGATTCCAACTTTCATATAAGATATTTATCGTTTTTTTAATTGTTATATGGAATGGCCTGATGTTTTATTTTTAAGCAAAAAGGCCATTTCACAGATTAAAATTTAGGAAACCCAAATAACGCAAAATTTCCGGGAAATTAAAAGGTATTTTTAACAATTTGCCCTATTTTAGAAGGTCTGGCCGCCTGAGTTTTGTGCGCTCTATACTTTGCTCATGGCGCCACTTTTCAATGTTGGCGGTATGTCCGCTTAGCAAGATCTCGGGAATCGTCCAGCCATTAAACTCGGCAGGCCTTGTGTATACTGGCGGGGCCAGTAAATTATCCTGGAAAGAATCGCTTAAGGCAGATGTTTCGTCGTTTAAAACACCCGGTAATAAACGGATAACGGCGTCGCTGAATACAACAGCCGGGATCTCGCCGCCACTTAGTACATAATCGCCAATACTTATTTCTTTTGTAATTAAGTGCTGGCGTACCCTCTCATCAACACCTTTGTAATGCCCGCAAAGAATAACGATATTTTTAAGCAGTGAATAATGATTGCACATTTTTTGTGTGAGCAACTCACCATCCGGGCTCATGTATATTACCTCATCATATTGACGTTTACTTTTAAGATCGTTAAGGCAGGCAGCAATAGGCTCAATGGATAGAACCATGCCGGCACCCCCACCAAAAGCATAATCATCAATCTGTTTTTGTTTATTGGTAGAATAGTCGCGCAGGTTTATAAGGTTAACCTCTACCAGCTTATTATTAATGGCCCTTTTAAGGATAGAATGACTGAAGGCACTTGTCATAAGGTCGGGCACGGCACTAATAATATCAATTCTCATAGCCCAAAGATAGGAATTTTAACAAATCCGAACCTTAAAGCCGCAGATTTCGCAGATGGCACAGGTTAGAGTAATTAATAAGTAGATAATCGGCTTAATCTATCGGTGAAATCAGCAAAATCAGTAGCAGTTTATACACGAGAATCATCATTAACGATTTGGTAACATTAGCCTAAAGATTTAAAGAAGTAGTGATCTTAATTTTATATCAGTGAAAAACTTACTTTACATACTTTTATTTTTAAGCTTTAGCGCTGTTTCATTTGCGGGAAATAACGATAAGGAAAAAAAAGCTGTAGCTGTTACCATTAAAACAGTTACCGGCAAAATAACCGATGTAAGCGGCGAATCTATTGCGGGTGCAAAGATCACGATCAACGAAACAGGAGAAACTTTTTTTGCTGATCTGGATGGCAATTTTAAGATCTCAGTTAAAACAGATAAAGTATATTCTATCTCTGTAAATACTATCGGGTACCAGTCTTTGGAAGTAAAATCCAATACGCTTTCTTATTTTTCTGACCTTTCTCTTAAAGAACTTAACTAGTTAACACTGATAGCCCTTTATTCATAAGGCTTTCACGCTTTTTAACGCCACATATAGTAAAGTTAAGGTTAAATCTGCATTACGTCATTGTTTCCTAAGCGTTATCTTAATATATTTGATATAAGAAATTGATCCATTAATTTTTAAAACAAACAATTATGAAAAAGTTAGTAGTAATAGTTTTATCGGTTTTAATAACAGGCGTTATAAACGCTCAAATACAAAACGAAAAAGGTTTATATATAGATAACAGCAGTAATCCGGGTTTATTTAACGGACCTTTGTTTAATGGTGTTATATCAAAAGTACAGGATGGGGTTAAAGCGGATTTTACTGTAAAAGAAGGTATAATTGATGGCGAAGCCACATATTTTTATGCTTCGGGCAATAAAATGGAGACCGGGACTTTTACAAAAGGTCAAAAAGATCAAAAATGGACACGTTATAACGAGAACGGAACTGTTTCTGCCATTGCGTTTTACAATCTTGGCAAAAAAACAGGTACCTGGTTAGTGTATGATGAAACCGGTAAAAAACGTTTTGAAATGAATTACAACAATGGCGAAAAAACGGGAGTTTGGACCAATTGGGATGAAAATGGCGCTGTTGCAAGCACAAAAAATTATAATGCTAATTAATTTTAGTTTTTATATAGAATAAAAAAGCCCCCGAAATTCGGGGGCTTTTTTGTTTGAAATAGTTTGTAGTTTTATGACAAGCGCGTGTAATTAAAAATGGAAGTGTGTAACAGCATAATCAAACTGATAGACTTTAATCTGATCTACTGTTTGATTCCAATAATTCTTACTTTAATGCTTGCTGAATTTCTTTTTAAAAAACGTTTCGAAACTAAAAAAGTTCTGAATTTAATTCGTTGGTCAATTATAATTTACGCAATAATTACCTGGGGTTATTTATTAGTTTCAAATATAATTTATTCTGAAAGCTTTATGTTTATTAAGTCTTATGAATTAACGCATTGGATTATGCTCTCGTGCGCTTTGATCTTGCCCTTCACTTTATTTGTAAAAAAATTAGCATCAAATTTTTTATATATTCTGTTTGTCGCAATATTTATGAAAATAGGATTTTATTTAGAACGCTTTATAATATTTGTCACCACTTTTTTTCGTAATGATTCCAGCGGAAATGGGAACTCTGACTTTATTAATTCCTATTTATTTACAGTACTTATTGTGTTTATTCAAGGAGTTATTATTGCTATTATTGCATTGGGAATTTTCGAAATTATAAAGCGAAGAAAAACGTAGCCAACGCTTTATTTTCTTATCGAAATAAAAATGCTCCGATTTGTTAAAAAGACCGTACCTTTGCCGCCGATGAACTTACTCTCTATAAACAATCTTTCTAAAGCCTACGGCGCAAAAAAACTATTCAATAAAATAAGTTTTGGTATTAATTATGGCGAAAAGCTGGCCCTTGTTGCAAAGAATGGCTCGGGCAAAACAACACTTTTTAAAATCTTAAAAGGTATTGAAATTGCCGATGAAGGAGAAGTTGTGTTCAGAAAAGATATTACCATTGGTTTTTTAGATCAGAATTTTGCATTTGATGAGTCGTTAAGCATACAACAATTAATTGATACAGCCGATAACAAATTTGTAAAAGCTATTAAAGAATACGATGAGGTTATTAAACTAAGCGAAACTTCTACCGATCCAAAAATTGCCGATCGGATGGAAGCTGCTTTAAATCACATGAACGAGATCGAAGCATGGGATTATGAAAAGAATATTATCGAAATTCTTTCGCGTTTGGAAATAAGGGATACTTCGCAAATTGCAAAAACGCTTTCGGGTGGGCAAAAAAAACGCGTGGCGCTTGCTTTAACTTTAATTAATCGTCCGAATTTAATTATTATGGATGAGCCTACTAACCATTTGGACATTGACATGATAGAATGGTTAGAGAATTATTTACAGGATGCCTCTTTAAGTATTTTACTGGTTACGCACGACCGTTATTTTTTAGATGAGGTGTGCGATAAAATAATTGAAATAGATAATTATCAATTGTACGAATATAATGGCAACTTTGATTACTATTTAGAGAAAAAAGCAGAACGCGAACAAATTGCCAATGCCGAAATTGATAAAGCAAGAAACGCCTACCGCCGTGAAGTAGTTTGGGTACGTAAGATGCCAAAGGCCCGCGGTACCAAATCAAAATCGCGCGTAGATGCTTTTTACGAAATAGAAAAAAAGGCAAAACAAAAACGTATTGAGAAAAAAATAGAGCTCACTGTAAAGATGGAACGTATGGGATCGAAAGTAGTTGAGCTGCATAAGATCACCAAAAATTATCCTAACAAAACTATTTTAAACGATCCTTTCACTTACACGTTCATTCCCGGCGAAAAAATTGGTGTAGTTGGAAAGAATGGCGTTGGTAAAACAACTTTATTAAACATTATTCAAGGCAAAGAAGCTGTGGATACCGGAAAAGTATCTTTAGGTGATACCATTGTGTTTGGTTATTATTCGCAGGCCGGCATGATCATTAATAACGATAAACGTATTATTGAAATTGTGCAGGATATTGCCGACCATATTCCGCTGGCTAATGGAACGAGCCTTAGCGCATCGCAATTATTAACGCGTTTTAATTTTACACCGGCTGTGCAATTCAGTTATGCGCATACTTTAAGTGGTGGCGAAAAAAGAAGATTGTATTTATTGACCGTGTTAATGAAGAATCCGAATTTTTTGATCCTGGATGAGCCTACTAACGATTTGGACATTGTTACCCTACAAACGCTTGAAGAATTTTTAGAGGAATTTAAAGGTTGTGTATTGATCGTTTCGCACGACCGTTATTTTATTGACAGGTTGGTAGATCATACTTTTGTATTGGAAGGTAATGGTTCTATCAAAGATTTTCCCGGAAATTATACCGAGTATCGCGAATGGAAAGCAAATAAAAAAGACGAAGTTTTTCCGGAGTTAAAAATTGAGATCCCGGTTGAAGAAAAGATCTCTGTTACCGAAACAGCAAAAAGCGAAACGCCTGCAAAAAAATTATCTTACAAAACACAGCGCGAACTGGAAATGATCGAAGCAGAGATGCCAAAGCTGGAAGCAAAAAAGGCCGAGCTGGAGAATAAGCTGGCATCGGGCATAACTGACTATAATGAGATTCAAAAACTAAGCGACGAATTGAAAAAAGTAAGCAACGATCTGGATGAAAAATCGATGCGTTGGTTAGAGATACAGGACGAAGGTTAAACCACCAAGACACAGAGAACACGGAGTTGCACTAAGATTTGATCTTGCGTTAAAAAAAACTTTCTTCTCCAAATGCGTTAGAACGTGAGGATATGATTTTGGCTGTTCGGGAAGTGCCAGTGACGCCAGAATGTATGGGTTCACGTGAGTTTAGGTCCCAGCACCTGTTTCATAAACTCGCTGGCAAAAACGAAATCGAACAATTCTTTATTTTTTGTTTTAAGGATCTCTGATCTGTTTCCTGTCCACCAGTTTTCGCCTTTGTAAACAAACATAATATTATCACCGATCTCTATCACACTATTCATATCGTGTGTTACAATAATGGTTGTAATATTATATTCTTCTGTTATGTCCTTTATCAGATCATCAATTACAATGGATGTTTTTGGATCGAGGCCCGAGTTAGGCTCATCACAAAATAAATAATGAGGATTGTTAGCAATAGCGCGAGCCAAAGCTGCGCGCTTTTTCATACCCCCGCTTAATTCTGCAGGGTATAATTTATTTCTTCCAACCAATTGAACGCGCTCCAGGCAAAAATTAACGCGCGCTAATTTTTCTTCTGTGCTCATGTTGGTAAACATATCTAATGGAAAACGTACATTTTCTTCCAGAGTTTGAGAATCAAACAAAGCGCCACCCTGGAACAGCATTCCAATTTTTTTCCTCACCTCTTGCTTTCCATCAATATCCAATGCCGGAAAATTTTGCCCGTCATACAACACCTCGCCGCTATCCACCTCGTGTAAACCCACCATCATTTTTAAAATCGTACTTTTTCCGCAACCGCTTTCGCCAATAATTAAATTGGTTTTGCCCTGCATAAATTTAAACGATACGTCTTTTACAACCTGTCTGCCGTCAAATGATTTTCTTATATTTTTTATTTCTATCAATGCCCGATAAACAACTTGGTGTAAATTAAACTGAAAAGTAAAATCAAAATACTGCTGTACACTACAGCGTTTGTACTACTGCGCCCAACTTCCAGGGCACCACCAGAAGTATAATAGCCATAATAAGAAGAAACCGAAGTGATGATGAAAGCAAAAGTGACACTTTTTCCAATAGAATAACCCACTTTCCACGGCATAAAAAAGGCCTGGATACCATATATATATTGATACCCGGTAAATGCGTCGGTTAAAATTCCCATTACGTAACCGCCTGCCAAACCAAGAAACATACTTAGTACAACCAAAAAAGGAAATATGATGATTGCTCCTGCAATTTTTGGAAAAATGAGGTAGCTTGCTGAATTAATGCCCATAATCTCCAACGCGTCTATTTGCTCGGAAATACGCATGGCGCCTACTTCAGAGGCGATGTTTGAACCTACCTTTCCCGCTAAGATCAAACACAAGATCGTAGAGCTAAATTCAAGGATCATACTTTCGCGTGTAGTAAAACCCACGGTATATATTGGCACTAAAGGACTATCAATAGCATAAGCTGCCTGGTAGGCAATAATGCCTCCCATAAAAACAGAGATAATGGCAACAATGGGCAACGAGGTAATACCAATGCTATCGATCTCAAAAATAATTTGCCTCATATAAACGCGGGCATTCTGAGGTTTTTTAAACACCCTGAACATAAGCATAAAGTAACGGCCTATATGAAAAAACAAGTTCATTTTTAGTTTTTAAAAATACTAAATTATTCCCGTATATTTGTAATACCAATTATGTTTAAAAGAGCCCTCATTATCTTTTCGATCTTAGCTATTATAAGCTGCACAATGGAAAGCTGCCTGTTCAATAAAAACAAGTGCGATGGCTGTCCCGGCCTGGTAAAAAAGAAAAAAGTAAGAAAATCAAGTAAAGGCTCGCTCTAGGCTTTAATAAGCTACTTCAGCATATAAACCTAATCCAACAGCAATAGTATGCCAGTTACCCTGGCTGGCCATTCTATAATAGGTTTTATTGCCGGCAAGTTTGGTAGAAAAGAACAAGCCTTTTACATCGCCAAGGTCTTTTATCCATTCTACTGAAATAAACACATCATCATCTACAAACAAGTTGTAAGGCGTTAGATCTACTTCTATAAGGCCCGTTTTTTCTTTTGTTTCAATAATAACATTTTGCGTTAAGATATTTTCTTTTGGAAAACCTTTTTCATCTTTATTATAAACGTTAAACCTGAAAATAGGATTCTCGATACTATTCCTGGCTATGTTAAGATAAAATTTGCGAAGGTGCGTTTTTGGATGTTTGATATTTAATCTTACGGCTAACTCTGAACCCAGCGTGTTTTTTACAAACCCGGCTGTAACATGTTTTGTTTGGGTTTCGTTGCCAAGAATAGTAACCTTGGTTTTTTTTGCAGACACAGCTACTTCGTTTAAGTTTGTTGCTGCCGGCGATAACATTATTTTACCCTGTTTATTTAAATTATCCAGTGATAAGACCTTTGACCGATAACCGATCATAGAAATTTTTACTGGCTCATTAGTTACACTGTCTGGAACCGAAAAATTAAATTCGCCCTGCTCGTTTGTTACCGTGCCAAAGCCTTTGCCAACAATACCCACGTTTGCAAATTCTATTGGCTTTGCAGTAGCACTATCTACCAAAATACCTTTGCAGTTTTTTTGAGAAAATACCGAAGTAAAACTTACAATTAAAAAAAGGAAGCAAACTTGTTTCATAAAACGTTTTTTAAGATAAGACGTTGCCGGGAGAAAATAAGTTACATTAAAATAAAAATTAATACTTTGCGCCGCCAATACCAATATTTTCAATAGGGTGCCAGGTGGTTTTTATTTCCTGCAGATCTAAGATCAGGTATGGGTTTTGATTTTCTTCTTTTAACCAATCTTTATTCCAGGTAAAAGAGCGCTTAACATTTAATGCTGCATTTTCTGAAATAACCTTTTGCTCATCTTTATTATTTCCACAATAAATAACTGCATTCACATCCATATGCGAAGAAAAATGCCCATGCAATTCTTTTGAAGTGCCGGTTAAAATATTTACAACGCCACCCGGAAGATCGGATGTGGCCAACACTTCTGCAAAGGTAACAGCACATAACGGTAAACTGTTTGATGCTAAAACAACGCAGGTATTGCCGCCACAAATAACGGGCGCAATAACACTTACCAGGCCTAATAAACCAGAATTTTCTGGTGCTATTACAGAAACAACGCCTGTAGGTTCGGGCACAGAAAAGTTAAAGTGCGATGAAGCTACAGGATTAACGGAGCTGTATAATGCAATATATTTATCGCACCAGCCGGCATAATACACCAGGCGATCAATGCTTTGCAGTACCTCTGTTTCTGCGGCTTTTGGAGCAATGCCCTGTGCGGTGAGTTCTTCTATGAATTGTGCTTTTCTGCCTTCAAGCATTTCTGCAATGCGGTACAGGATCTGGCTGCGGTTAAATGCCGCTCTTCCACTCCACCCGCCAAATGCAGCACGGGCAGCAACTACAGCATTCCTAAAATCTTTCCGGGATGATAAACAAACATTGGCAAGTGTATTGCCTTTTTTATCCAGTAAGTCGTAATAGCGACCACTTTCGGTGCGCGGAAATTGCCCGCCGATATATATTTTGTATGTTTTTAAAACGTTTAAACGCGCCATTTTACTTTATTAAATGAATAGTAAATATAAGGGATTTTCTTATCACTCAATAATCTATACCACTTATATAATTAGGGCACTTAACTACTCAATTATAGCAGATTTCTTGTGTTTTTTGTATTTTTATCTAATACTAATTTTTTATCGATGAAAAAAATATTACAACTAGTAATCCTATTACCGTTTCCCTCATTTGGCCAGGTGCCTAACATGTTAAAGGATCTTAACCCCGGAAGTGGCGGATCGAGTATAAACTGGTTTTCATCTTTTCCAAATAACGATGTGATTTTTGGCGTTTCAAATCCGGTTATTTCTAAGGGCTTATGGAAAACAGACGGTTCAACGGCCGGAACAAATAAATACAAAGCAAATATAACTCCCTCACCAATTTCATTATGCGTGACGGGAGGTTATGTATCCACCGGATTTATTGACTATTTGTCTAAAAAATTCTTCACTTCGAATACCCCGGGTTACATCTGGTGGAAAACAAATGGTACAGCCCCAGGCACAGATTCTATTGCAGCAGCAAATCTATTGAGCGCAAATTTTGCCATAATTATGAATAATATAATTTATTTTTCCGGGCAAACAACTGCTGAAGGAAAAGAATTATGGCGCACAGATGGTACCAGTGCCGGTACTTACCTTGTAAAAGATATTTGGTCGGGAACAAACAGTGGTTTAACATCAAATTTTAGTGGCTTTTATGTATATAATAATGAACTGTATTTTATGGCCAATGATGGTATTAACGGCGAAGAGCTTTGGAAATCAGACGGTACTTCTGCCGGCACTGTTCTGTTAAAAGATATCAATCCGGGATCAAACGCTTCAAACGTTTCTGCAATTAAACCTGCTGCCAATGGCGTTTATTTTGTTGCTAATGATGGTGTTGTGGGTGCAGAGCCCTGGTTTACAAATGGAACAACAGCCGGAACAAATTTAATAACAGACCTGAATGCGGGTGTTAACGGAAGTTTTGGAACACCTACCATTTTTAATGGTAACAATGTTTATTTTTTTTACAATCTAAAATTAATAAAGACAAATGGAACCGCTGCTGGTACAAGTTCTATAACGGTTAGTCAAACGCCCATCAGTTCGCTTTATTTATTTAATAACGTTTTGCATTATGTTGCAAAAGTATCTGCTGCAATTTCAGACACCTTTAAAATTAAATCGGTAGATCTGGGTTTAGCAAATCAACAAACCATTAAATCGTTTCATCTTGGCAATAGCCTCTCGCCCATTAAAGCGCTATTTAACCAAACTGCTAATTCTAAAATGGTTATTACCTTATGGGGCATAAACCAAACAAATTTAAATTACCTGATCTTATCGAACGGAACAGTGGGAAATGGTAAAATATTTTTAAACGCATGCCAGGGTGCTGATTACACAAGCGGTTATTCAATTAAATTTGACTCCTTAAATAATAAATTATATTTCCCAACCAGTTATAACACTTCAAATGGTGTTGAGCCAGGTTATATTGATGTACAAAATGACACCCTGATACAAACCAACGATCTTACAGGTGGTAGCGCAAGCTCTTATTATTTTTCTGCTGCGGCAATCTGGAACCTTAAACTTTACAGGTTAAACAACAAAAATTATTTTATTGCAAATACACCTGCAACCGGCGAAGAGTTTTATGAAACCGATCTTACAAGTGCCGGAACTTTTTTGTTAAAGGACATTTATCCGGGTAATTCTTCTTTTTGTAATCCGGGCGCACCGGCCAGCAACTATCTTTCATTTGGTTCGATTAATGGAATTGTTACCTCAAATAACATTTACTTTGCAGCAAACGACGGTGTTAATGGGCTTGAGCTCTGGAGCTTTATAAATTATCCCACAGCTATAAATGAGAATAGTTTGAATGCTTTCCATCTATCTTTATTTCCAAATCCCGCAAAAGAAAGTTTAAGTATCAGATCGGATGCGATCATTAAAAGCATTATTATGAATGATGTTTTGGGAAAAACTATAAAAGAAATTTATGTTTCAGATCAATCAGAAATATTTGTAAACACCTCTGATATTAAACAAGGTGTTTATTTCGTTACCATTAAAACTGAAAAGGGAACAATTACGAAAAAAGTAATTAAAGATTAAAACGGTACAAAAGTTACACCGATCATAAAGTTAAAGCGCTGGCTTGGGTACCTGTCCCAACGATAGTAACGCTGGTTGGCAATGTTATTGAATTGGGCGAAGAAACTTAACATTTTACTATAACGATACTCGGCACCAAGATTGGCATCTAACCAACCTTTTATTTGTTTAGGGCCAAAAGTAGTTACGTTGTTGGCGTCGGTAATTGGCGAAAGCGCCCATTGTTTGCCAACCACAAATATATCGGCTTTAATAATGAACTTGCTTTTTAAATTATAAATGCCCGAGAAAGTAAGATCGTAATCGGGTTTTTGATAAGCGCGCGTTAGATTTTTTGGTTTGTACATGTAATAGTTTCCTTTGGCTATTACATTAAATTTTTCGTTAAGCTGGTATTTTAAACTTCCACCAACCGTAAGCAATGTTGTATTATCATACACCACGCTAAAGCGGTTATAAACCTGGTTGCTGCCGCCGTAATTGATCACAAAAAATTGCAGGCTGTCATACTGCGAATAACTTACTTTGGCATCGTACGACATTTTGCTGCTGAGGTTACCGCGCAAACCAATAAAAGCATTGTATTTATTGTTCGTATTCACATAACGCAAAGTGGTATCTACAAACATATTTTCTTTGCTTAGTGTTTTGAAGCTGTTCTTGATCAATCCTCCATCCACACCGGCATATGGAATGATCATGTTCTCATAAACATTATAATGCACATTTAATTTCGGGAAAAAATAAAAGCGTGTTGCGCTTTTAAAATTATCCAGCGTTCCGGTTAAACCAATATCAGCATGCCACTTGCTTCCACCTGCTGCAAACGAGGGGTTAAGACTAACAATAAGATCATTTAAAGTATCGTTTGCCTGTTTATGATTGTAAAAATCAGTAAGGAAATTTATGTTGAGCTTTTCTTTATTCACGAACATGCTTCCCAATGCATTTAAACGGATATTGTTTTCAGTTTCGTGATTTAGATTTTGTAAATTATAATAGCCTAAAGTTATGTCGTGATTGATATGTGTACTGTCGGCATAGTGGCTTTGCAGTTGTATCTTAGGATTAATGAACTGGTAGCGTTGTTTTGTAAAATCATTATCCAGTGTGTTCAATTGCGTATCGTAGCCATAATAATGAATAACGTTGCGTTCGTAATTAAAATCGCCCGAAAGTGTATGCTTCTTATAAAATTGCTTAGCAAAAAGATTTGCCTCATTGGTACTGTATCCGCCATAACCCACTCCATCTAATGTTGGCGTGCCCGAAAGATGTTTTAAATGCGCGCCAAAATTATTTTCGCGCGAGCGTGTGTTACCTATCCAAAACTCGCCGTAAGGCATATTATAAATTGGGCCATAACCAACTTTTAAAAGAGAATGATATAACTTTGGCAAAGGCTCGTTTTGCAGCTTTGCCTGGGTAATGGTTTGCACCTGGTATTTTGGAAACATTGGGATGCTTGTAATACCATATTTTAAATTTTGAATGCGTTTAACAGTATCTTTTATTTCGGGAACATCTGAAAATTTAATAGCATCTTTTATAGTAGGCTGAAATTCGCTTTGGGCCTGGTAATTAAGATCGTTTAACCCGGTTTGTGTTTGCGCCATAACAGCCATGGCATAGCCTAAAACGATCAACAGAATTAAAGCCCACTCTAATTGTCTTTTACGACGTTTAGTAAGACGTTCTTTTTCTTCCTCTTCTGTTTTTCTTTTTGGTATGTCTAATACGCTCATTTCCTACTTTTATTTAGGTTGCTCAATTGTGTTTGTTGAATCTTTTGGTGCAGTTTTTTCAGCCTCAAATTTTATTTCCTGCATAATATCCTCGTCCTTATTGGTTTGATTGAATTTTACTTTCATCTCGTCATAAGTTATTTTTTTCTCTGCTTCGGCTTTTGCAGCTTGTTTTGCTTTTATGCTTTCCAGGCGTTTTTTAGCTTCATCAATATATTCCTGTTTTGCTTTATTATCTATTAAGCTTTCCAGTATCACCTGTGCATCGGCATCATCACCTTTCTCCACATAAGCATCAGCCAATAATAACATGCCTTTATTATTCCAATCGTCATTACTGTATTCATAACTGATCAGTTTATTGATGGTCTTTTCAACTTCTTTATAATCTTTTTTATTGAACTGTATTTTTGCAATGTAATAATAGGCTTCGGCACCAGTACTGTTCTTAGATGCTTTTGTCATTGCTTTAAATTCAAGCATGGCATCATCGTACCTTGCGGTTTCATATAACGATTTTGCTTTAATATATTTTGCCTCTGTAATTTGCTGAGGCGTTAATTTTTCGATCGTTAATACCTTATTTACTTCGGCTAACGCCGCCTCGTACTGGTTCAAATAAAAAGCACAGCGCATAGCACCTAACCGCGCAAGATTTTTGTTATTTGGTGTTTCGGCAATTTCCTGCATTTGTAAATACAGCGGTAAGGCCTCCTGGTATTTTTTATCTTTATAATATAAGTAAGACGCTTTTGATAATGCCACCTCGCTGTATACACTTCGTGGTTTTTGAATCACAAATAAATACCCCGGCAAGGCTTTTTCGAACATACCTTTATCATAAGCACATTCAGCATTACTGAACTGCGCTTCATTTATATATTTACCATTTGGAAATTTGCTGATGTAAGCTTCCCATTTTGGCATAGCGGCATCACAATCCTTTTGTGTATAAAAAGCGTCGTAAGCAGATACATAAGTGGCTTTTTCAATCTGGTTCTCGGATAAGGGATTACCAAGCGCCGCAAAATATTTTTCCATTTCGTCTATTTTCCCTTTTTCAGTAAAGATCTTCTTTATCACTTCCATTGCTTCTTTAGCTGCATCGCTCTTAGAATCGGCTTTCACAAACTTGTCAAAATATTCAAAGGCTTTATCATCCTGTTTTTTCTCGTAATAAATATTTCCCAGTTGGGCGTTAGCGTTGGATGTAAAAGAAGAGTTAGGATAATTCTTTAATATTTTGTTATAGTATACAATTGCATTTTCCTGGTCTTTTAAATTATTGTAATAAGTATCGGCTATTTCGTTCATGGCCGCGCTTAAATAGTTAGAGCCGGGGTAACGCGATTCTATTTTCTTTAACTCCGAAACTTTTTCAGTAAAATTTTTATTCAACCCATCGCACAATGCTTTTTGATATAAACAATAATCCACATCCAATTTATTTTGTTCAATGGCTGTCTTGTAATTATCTGATGCCTGCGCAAAATCACGGTTCATAAAATAAGTATCGCCAACACGAATATGCGCATCGGCAATTTTCTTTTCGTCGTAAGTGTTTTTGGTCAATAAAAATTTACGGAAAGAGATATTGGCATTGGTGTAATCGTCTTTTTCTTTACGCTGAAAGTAGGCGTAACCTAAAGCATAATTACTTAGGTCGTATTCTTTTAATTGTAGCGCCCCATCCATAACCTGGAATTTTTTCCAGGTATCTATCGACGTGGTGTAATCCTTGCGGATGTATGAGATCTCACCCAGCCAATATTGGTTTAATGCGTTTAATTTGAGATCTGTATTTTGCTGCAGTGATTTTTTAAATTGTTTTTCGGCGTTTTCAAGGTCATTGTTGTTGAAATATTCTACACCTTTAAAATAAATTAATTTTTGGTAAGTTACTTTTAAAATAGGGTCGATAGTACCAATGGCTTCAATGCTCTTTATTGCCATGTCGTAATTTTTTGTAGTAGAGTACACGTTAATTAAAAAATTATAGCACTCTTCTTTCTTTGGCGATTCCGGATATTCCTTTAAATATTTTGTAAACGCTTTTACAGCATCGTTAAAAGGAGAAAAATCTAATTCGTAGCTTAATTTAGCAAAGGCAAATAACGCATCTTCGGTAATCTTTTTATCAAAAGCTAATTGATAAGCGCTATAATATGAATTTTTTGCTTTTAATTTTTCATTCAATTTTACGTAGCAATCTGCCATGTGGTACCATGCATTTTGTGCCAGCGAATCTTTATTAATTGTAACTTTTTCTAAACTGCTTACTGCGTTGGCGCAATCGTTCATTTTATAATAACAATAGCCTAAAGCATAATTACCCTCAGGATTGCCGGTACCAAGGTTGGTCTTTTTTAAATAGGTTAAAGCATTCGGATAATCCTTCAGGTTGAAATAACTCTCGCCTATCATCCTGTTTATTTCATCTGCCTTTTGAATATTGGCGCTGTCGTTTAAAAGTGCCGGCGCTTCTTTAACAACGTTACTGTATTTACCTTGTATAAAATAAATTTGTGTGATGTAATATGGCACCACGCTGCCAAAGGTTTCGTTGCCAACCAAACGGTTAAATCCCTGTAATGCTATTTCGTAATTTTTTTCTTTATAAGCAATGTGCGAATAATAATAATTTGCCGGAAAAGCATATTTATTGTCTACATCTTTTATCTCGTAAAAATCTGTTTTTGCTTTAGCATCCTGCCCGGTTTCCAAATAACTATAGCCGCGCTTAAAATACATTTCGGCCAGCTGTTCTTTATCTAGTTTATAAATATCTACCTTTTCAAAATACTCAATTGTCTCCGGATATTTTTTCTTCCTGAAATTTGATTTTGCCAGGTAAAAATTAGCGCTGTTAATTTTATTGCTCTCAGGATATCTTTCAACAAATTGTTTCATTTGAAACTCCCCATCCTTATTAAACAGTTCAATAGCACAGGCAGCAGAGTAATACAAGGCATCTGTTCTTAAAACGCGGGTGGTACTGGTGGCAGCATATTCTAAAAAACTTTTTTGCGCCTGAACATATTGTTTTTTGTCAAGCAGATCTAACCCTTGTTTGTAAAGCGCATCTTTATCGGTAAAAATGGCTGTTTTTTGCGCCAAAAAAGTAGAACTAAAAAATATAAAGAGTGCCAGTGCACTTGTTCTTATGGTGTACTTCATTAATCTAATTTGCCAAAATTTTACCTCACTAAATTTACCCTTCGCTACGCTATACTTTGCTGCAGAGTTAATGCAGTTATTAACCCCAGCGTGTTGATATTGGAATAACTCTTTTTGGAATAAAAGTTACAATAGATTTAACTTAGAAGTTTATTTCTGCTATGAGCGAATTGATAAAGTTTGATAACGTTACTATTTTCCAGGACGATCGTCCTGTGGTTGGCAATTTAACTGTTGAAGTAAAGAAGGGTGAGTTTGTTTATTTGCTTGGTAAGACCGGTAGCGGTAAGAGTAGTTTTTTAAAAACCATTTACGGTGATTTAACATTAAATAACGGAAGTGCCAGGGTGTGCGGTTTTAGCCTCAATGATCTTAAGCAAAAAGAAATTCCATTTTTAAGAAGACGATTAGGAATTGTTTTCCAGGATTTTCAATTGCTTGGAGACAGGACCATTTACGAGAATTTAAAATTTGTAATGAAATCTACGGGATGGAAGGAAGAAGCGAAAATTAAAGAGCGCGTGTTGGATGTGCTTAAAAAAGTAAACCTGGATGGCAAAGAAAATAAAATGCCTCATGAACTTTCGGGTGGCGAGCAGCAACGTGTTAGCATTGCGCGGGCATTGGTAAACAGCCCCGAATTGATTTTGGCAGATGAGCCCACCGGTAATTTAGATCCCGAAACATCCGAAGAGATCTTAGTGCTTCTGAAAAAATTAAGCGAAAGCGGCTGCGCGGTTCTATTCGCTACACATGATATGTTGGTGTACAATAAGTTTAAATCGCGCACTTTACTTTTCGAGAATGGAAAAGTGATCGAAAAAAATTGAGCAACCTTTCTAATTCATATCAACTCCAGTATTCAAATCATCTTAAAAAACTTGGCGTTTTTTTAATAGTTTTACTGGTTACCCCTTTAATCGCAGGGATATATGGCATCCTGCACGATCAAATTACTTATTCGATTTCGCATGAGTATTATACAAAATTTAAATTCTTCCAATTCAGATTGGCTTATTCAGGCAATGAAGCCATTTTTCCAAACCCGAGAATAAAAGTTATGCAGGTTGGTTTTATGGCAACCTGGTGGACAGGCTTGATTATTGGCTTAATACAAGGCCTTGTGGGTTTTATACATAAAGACTATAAAACGATGTTTAGATTAGTTTTCAAATCGGTTTTTATTGTTCTATTAATTACAATATTTATGGGCTTGGTTGGTTTTCTATATGGCAAATACTCCCTCAGCAATCCGGATTGGTATTTTCCGGAAAACCTGATTGATAAACAAAGTTTTATAAACGTGGGATCCATTCACAACTTTGGGTACATCGGTGGTTTATTAGGTTTACTTGTTGGAATTATTTTTCAGTTTCTAAAAAAGTAATAATTTTTAATAAGAATTACCTTTGAATAGTTTGGTTTGTAATTGAATTTTATAAATTTGATATATGAAAAATTCTAAATATAGTGTAGCCATCGCGCTTGTAATTTCCATTATTATGGGATGCTCTGTGTATTTGTACGGAAATAAAACTACTGCCGTCCACAATCCAACAACGACTAAATCTGTTGTGGGTAACGATTGTAAGCGTTGCGATAAATGGATTGCCAGTTCGGGCGTTCAGGCCATGCTTTGCAATGATTGTGGCTTTGGCAATAAAAAAGATAATTGCGTTGCCTGTGGCAAATGGGTTGGAAGCACAAAGATCGCCGCTAAATTATGCAGCGATTGCGGCTTCGGTAATAAAAAGGATAATTGTGCAAAGTGCAACAAATGGATAGGAAGCACAAAAATTGAGGCCAAACTATGCAACGATTGTGGCTTTGGCAATAAAAAAGACAACTGCGCTAAGTGTAAATAAAGATAGAACGCGGATAACGCTGATCAATATGATCAATTATGATTAATGCCTTTGGGGGTGTAACTATCTGTGTTATCAGCGTTCTATTAAATCTTATTATATTCTTCTTTTACAAAATCCATTAGCTCTTTTATATAGGCCGGACTAAAATCGAATTTAATACCTGCAGCTTCATAAATTTTTGGGATAGGCCGGGTGTACCCAAGCGCTAACGCCTTTTTGTATTTTTCAATTGCTTCTTTTGGATTACGTTTGTAATTACGCCAAACTGCAATAGCACCTAGTTGCGCGAAGCCATATTCTATATAATAAAAAGGTACTTCGTATAAATGCAATTGCACCTGCCAGCGACGTTTTAAATTACTTTCAAGGCCTTTGTAATTAATTACGTTGCTTCCAAAATCGTTAATTATTTTTTGCCACTGCTCATAACGTTCTGCAACCGTGTGCTTAGGGTTTTCATAGATCCAGTGCTGAAATTTATCTATCGCCGCTATCCAGGGCAACGTATCCATCACTCCTTCTAATTGCTGACGCTTGGCGCGTTTTAACTCTTCGTCGGTCTTAAAAAACTCATCCCAGTGTTCCATACTCATTAATTCCATACTCATGCTGGCAAGTTCTGCTACTTCGCTTGGTGGCGATTTAAAATCAACCAACTCCAGGTCAAAATCCAGAAACGAATGAATGGCATGCCCGCCTTCGTGTACCATGGTAACAAGATCGCGATGCAAGCCAACCGAATTCATAAAAATAAAGGGTACATCTGTTTCATACAATGGGTATTGATAGCCTCCGGGCGCTTTTCCCAACCTGCTTTCCAGGTCAAGACGTTTCATCTTTTGCATAGTGCTAATACAATCGCCAAAAAAAGGATCTAGTTTATTAAAGCAGGCAATTGTTTTATCAATTAATTCCCGCGCGGTTGAAAATGGTTTTAGCGGAGGCAATCCTTCTTCATCCACCGATGTATCCCAGGGGCGGTAATCGTCCAGTTTTAATTTCTCTTTACGTTTTTTATCATGCTCATTAATTAATGGTACAGCATGCAGTTTAACAGCTTCGTGAAAATTTAAACAATCCTGCACGGTATAATCAAAACGGGCCAGAGCCTGGTGCTTGTAATCACGAAAATTCTTAAAGCCCGCGTTAATAGCCACCTGGTTTCTCAATTCAATTAGTTTTGTAAAAAGATCGTTCAGGGTATCCTCATCCTGTGCGCGGCGTGCCTGTACTTTTTGATACACTTCTTCCCGCACAGCGCGGTTAAGATCCTTCAAAAAAATACCGGCTTTTTGCAATGTCATTTTTTCGCCGGCGTACTCAATACTTTGCGCACCGTTAATTTCGCCAAACTGTTGTTCAAGCTCCTGCAGTTTTGTATTTAAAGGAATATTTTCTTCCCTGAAAAGATCGATGCTGTTCTTTATTCCTCTTAAATAAATATCATAACCGGGTTTGTCTAACTTATCTTTAAAAGAAGTTGACATTATTTTTTTATTCAACTCGTTGGCCACCGGGCTCATGTGCGGCTCAATATTTTGTACAAAATCGTTAAAACTATCGCGCAACTCTGTATTAGCGGTATCGCAGGTCATTTTAATATAACGCCATGCCATGTTCTCGCTAATTACCGCGCTTAGCTCGCTATAATCTTTAAGCCATTTTTCTAATTCAGGAACTGAATTGATTGGCCTGTTTTGTAACTCATTAAAATAAGGTTTTAATAACTCCCAGGTTGTAACCGTAAAATCGGGTTTAACAAAATGTCTTTGCATAAATTATAAATGAAATGTTGATTTTTTTCCGATGTTGTTGTAGTTGGCATCGAGCCAGGCACCGCAAGCATTGTAGCCAAGATTTTTTAAGTGCATTAAAAATCCCCAGTCGGTATTTAGTTTACTTGAAAGATTAAATTCTCCTAAGGCATTGTTTGAGCTTACGCGGTGAAGATTTATTTTTTTTAATTTACCATCCAACGTAATTCCTTTTTCTACCAGGTTGTTTACAAATTCCATATGCTGTATCTCCAACGATAGCGAAGAGTTGAAAGAGATCTCGTTAACGCGGTCTTTAATTTCTTCAATATTATCAGGTACTTTTTTTATGATAAAAGGGTTTACTTCAATCAATAAAATATCATCCGTTCCTTCGGTATGCTCTGTTAATGGCCCTAGTGGTGGATTTCCCATGTAACCGCCATCCCAATAAAATTCGCCATCAATCTCAACCGCTTTGTACATATATGGTAAACAAGCGCTAGCCATAATGGCTTTTGAGGTAATTTCTTTAGGCCCAAAAATTTTTGGCGCACAGGTTTTTACATTTGTAGCGCACACAAATAATTTTGGCGGGCTCATCTTATGCAATTCCTCAAAATCAATTAATTCGTTCAATATTTTTTCGAGTGGATTAATGCCTAAAGGATTCATTTGCGCCGGCGACATATTTTCTGAAGCCATTGTAAAAAATTTATACGATGGTGAATAATCCATATTTCCAGGACTCATCACTTTATCAAACCAGGTTGGTTGCAAGGGTGATAATTTTCCGGCTTCAGAGATCTTATGCCAGAATTTAACCAATAAATGTTTCGCTAAATTTTTTCCTCCCTTATTCAGTCCGTAAATTGTACACACGCCATTCATGGCTCCTGCGCTTGTGCCACATACGCCATCAATTTCAATACGTTCGTCATCCAGCAATCTGTCTATCACTCCCCAGGAGTATGCGCCATGAGCGCCTCCGCCTTGTAAGGCCACATCAATTTTCTTCACTTTTGTCATGGTTTAAAAATACCTATATTCAATTTAAAAATCTAATTAAAATAAAATTTTTGTTGTTTGTTTTTTGGTTCCACAACAAGGATCAGTTTCAGGTTCTGAATCTTTATGCTACGACTGTAATTTAAATATCTTTTTGCCGTATTTACAAGTATATCAAAATTCCTATCTCCATTTATCGGGCCGTTATATAACGCTTTTAACTCAGTATTTTTTTCAAAATAGTGTATACTGTTTGCAAAGGTAAGCAATAAAGGCGCGTACCCTTTTAAACGGTTTTGCTGGTGCAACGTTTCAATTTCGTTAAATACGTCTGTTTTTTGAATACCCCTATCCTCAAATACACAATACAAATGATAATTTGAATCGGGCACGGGTGCAAATAAATTCCAGTTTTGGTGGAAATAGGGATAAATAAAGGCCTGTGCGTAAAATGCAGGCTTTGTTTTTTCAGAACTAAAGGGATTTGAATATACCAATACAGCGCCAAAATGCAGCAGTAAATATGCCAGCAAAAAGCACGATATAATTATTTTATTCCTATATTTAATGCTCTAAATTAACAAAAAAGATCATGAAAAAAAGCATACTCTCTTTACTATTAGTTGGTATTTCATCATTCACATTTTCGCAGGATAAATTGCTGACCATACAAGATGCTTTAAATAAAGGCCGTACAGCCCTTGCACCAAAACGTTTACAGGCGCTTGGTTTTATTCCGGGTTCAAAAAAGGTAGCGTATATCGAAAAAAATGAATTGATAGTAGTGGATGCCGAAACAGGTAAAACAGTTTCTACTTTATCTACGATCGGATTAAATAAAAACCTGGTGGCCGCGTCTATAGATACCATCTCTTCTTTTGACGGTGTTTTATGGCAAAACGAAAACCAGTTTTATTTCAATAACAAAAAGGGAGAATTTCTTCATTCGCTCGATAAAAAAACAACCGTAAAATCAGAAAGAAAACAAAATGATTTTTCGCTTGGCAATCTTGAAGTGTTTAAAGAAGGCGAAGTTTTTGCGTATGTTACAGATAACAATATTTATGTTTCAACTAACGGAAAAGTAAACCAGGTTACAACGGACGGCTCATACGAAATTGTAAATGGCAAAAGTGTTCACCGCGATGAGTTTGGTATTACCAAAGGCTTGTTCTGGAGCCCGAACGGCAGTGCCCTGGCTTATTACAGGATGGATCAAAGCGATGTAGATGATTATCCTATCATTGACTGGACCACCTACCCGGCAAAAAACAAAAACATCAAATATCCTATGGCCGGTAAAAAAAGCCATTATGTAACGGTATTTATCTATAATTTAAAAAATAACAGTAGCATTAAAATAAAAACAGAAGGGCCAAAAGACCAATACCTTACTAACATTGCCTGGGCGCCGGATGAAAAGCACATTTATATTGTCGTGTTAAACCGCGAGCAAAACCATTTTAAAGTAAATGAATACGATGTGGCAAGCGGCGATTTTGTAAGAACACTTTTCGAAGAAAAGGATGAGAAGTATGCAGAGCCTTTAAACCCAATGTTATTTGTGAAAAACAATCCTTCTCAATTTATATGGCAAAGCAGAAGAGATGGTTACAATCATTTTTATTTATATAATGTTGATGGCAAGCTTGTTAAACAACTTACCAAGGGCAATTGGGAAGTAAAAGACGATGCCGGTTTTGATGAAAAAGGCGAAAACCTGTTCTTTAACGCGGCAGAACAAAGCCCGGTTAACCAGGATTTTTATTCGGTTAATCTAAAAAGTGGTAAAATGAAAAAATTAACGCAGGATAACGGTTACCACACTGCAGCATTGAGTAAAACAGGAGATTTTTGTATTGATAACTTTACCTCTTGTTATACTCCCCGCGAATATCGCGTTATAAATACCTCAACCGGCAAATCGGTAACCATTTATAAAGCAGAAAACCCAATTAAAGATTATCAGTTAGGAAAATGGAATATGTTTACCATTAAGAACGTGGAAGGTACCGACCTGTATTGCCGCATGTTTAAACCGGTAAATTTTGACAGTACAAAAAAATACCCGGTACTTGTTTATTTATATAACGGCCCACATTCGCAAATGGTTACCAATACCTGGATGGCCGGCGGAGAATTATGGTACCAGTACATGGCGCAAAAGGGTTTTATTGTTTTTACATTGGATGGAAGGGGAACTAACTACCGTGGTAAAGCTTTTGAGCAGGCCATACACAGGCAGGTGGGCACCAAAGAGATGGAGGACCAGATAAGCGGAGTTAACTATTTAAAATCATTACCTTATGTTGATGCAACACGCTTAGGCGTTCATGGCTGGAGCTACGGCGGTTTTATGACCACGTCTTTAATGACACGCTATCCGGGTACTTTTAAAGTGGGTGCCTGCGGTGGGCCGGTTATTGACTGGAGTTATTACGAGATCATGTATGGTGAGCGTTACAATGATTCGCCGCAGGAAAATAAAGAAGGTTACGATAAGAATAATTTATTGAATTATGTAGATAAATTAAAAGGTAAATTATTAATGATCCATGGTGCGCAGGATCCGGTTGTGGTTTGGCAGCACAGTATTATGTACCAAAAAAAGGCGGTAGATAAAGGCATTCAGTTAGATTATTATGTTTATCCCGGCCATGAGCATAATGTGTTGGGTAAAGACAGGGCGCATTTAATGGAAAAAGTTTGTAACTATTTTATAGATAATTTATAAAAGTTTTTTAGTTTTAATAAGCGAATAAATCATTTACACATATAAAAAAATCCATCATGAATCAACCATCGTTTCGCGAAAAAACGCGCTATTATTTTGAAAATACCATGTCGGCCGGGCCGGCAGGTGTAATTAAATGGCTGGCCATATTTTCTTTATTTATGGTATTAATATTAGGCCTGTTAATTTTAGTATTCGGTATAAAAAGCTCACCCGAGCCCGAGGCCGAAAATTTAGGTTTTATAGAAGGCGCCTGGCAAAGTTTAATGGCTACGCTGGATTCGGGTACTATGGGTGGCGACGAAGGCTGGGCTTTCCGCGCGGTTCGTTTTATAGCAACCTTGGGCGGTATCTTTTTGATCTCTATTTTAATTGGTACTATTTCATCGGGTATTGATGAAAAATTAGATGAATTAAAAAAGGGTAAATCGCGTGTATTAGAAAGTAATCATACACTGATTTTAGGTTGGAGCGAAAAGGTGTTCTCCATAATTTCTGAAATAATTGAAGCTAACGAAAATCAAAAAAAACCAAGCATTGTTATTTTGGCCGATCGTGATAAAGGCGAGATGGAAGATGAGATCCGCGGAAAGATTGAAGATTTTAAAAACACAAAATTGATTGTAAGAAGCGGCAGCCCCTTAGAATCAACCAACATTACACTGGTAAACCCTAACGAAGCACGTTCTATTATTGTTTTGGCAGGTACTGAAGATAACGCAGATACTTATGTTATTAAATCTGTTTTAGCATTAACCAATGGCAAGAACAGGAAAGAAAGTCCATACGCTATTGTAGCCGAAATTAAAGATCCAAAGAATATGGAAGCCGCAGAACTGGTTGGTAATGATGAAACCGTTTTTGTATTGTCATCCGATCTTATTTCGCGCATCACGGCCCAAACCTGTCGCCAATCGGGTTTAAGTATTGTTTACAGCGATCTGTTGCAGTTTGAAGGTGATGAGATCTATTTCCAGGAAGAACAAAAATTAGTTGGTAAAAAATATAAAGACTCGTTATTAGCATACGAAAAATCATCAGTAATTGGCGTGTTTACAAAAGATGGTTCTGCTTTAATTAATCCGCCAATGGATACCGTTATTAATAAAGGTGATAAGATCATTGCCATTTCTGAAGATGACGATACCGTGGTTTTAAGCGGCAAAACTTCTTTTGATATCCAGGAGAATTTATTTAGCAGAAGTGAACAAAAGGCCGCCAGTGTTGAAAAAACACTGATACTTGGCTGGAACGCCCGCGGAATAAGAATTATTGAAGAGCTTGATAATTATGTTGCAAAAGGTTCTGAAGTATTGATCGTAGCCGAACACGATACCATTGAAGAAGATATTGCAGAACTTCAGTCTTCGCTCGACAAACAAAAAATAAAACTGCAAAAAGGAAATATCAACGATAAAGCAACGCTGGTTAATTTAAAAACAGAAACCTTCGATCATATTATTTTATTGAGTTATACAGATATTGATACACAAGAGAGCGATGCCAAAACACTGATATGCTTATTGCATTTACGTAATTTAAGCGAAAAAGCCGGTAAAGATTACAGCATTGTTTCTGAAATGCTGGATATACGCAACCGCGAATTGGGTGTTGTTGCAAAGGCCGACGATTTTATTGTAAGCGATAATTTAGTGAGCTTAATGCTAAGCCAGTTAAGCGAGAACCAGGACCTTAAAAAAGTTTACGATGTATTATTCCAGGCCGAGGGTTCTGAAGTATATTTAAAACCTGTAAGTAATTACGTTAAACCAGGGCAGGCGGTAAATTTTTATACCGTTATTGAAAGCGCCGCACAAATAAACGAATCTGCCGTTGGTTACAGGATCTCGTCGCAAAGCAGCGATTCTGATAAACAATTTGGTGTAAACATCAATCCCGATAAATCTAAAAAAGTAACCTTCAGCGAAAACGATTTTATTATTGTTTTAGCTGAGGATTAAACTTTAACCACTGAGTTCACAAAGAAGGCACAAAGAGCACAATGTTTTTATTTTTCAACAGTTTTTTGCGTGCTTCGTGCGGTCTTTGTGTTCTTTGTGGTTAAGTATTTACGAAAGAATTACTTCTTCATCAGCGCTTCAATCTCATCCGCTTCAATAGGTATGTTCTTCATCAGGTCTAACTGACCTTTTGTAGTTATCAGTAAATTATTTTCAATACGAATGCCCAATCCTTCTTCAGGAATATAAATGCCCGGCTCAACGGTAAATACCATGCCGGCTTGCATTGGCTCAGTAAAGAAACCAACATCATGAACATCCAAACCCAAAAAGTGCGAGGTACCGTGCATAAAATATTTTTTGTAAGCGGGCCATGCAGGGTTTTGTTTTTTTACATCGTCGGTTTTTATTAATCCTAACTGTAATAGTTCTTCTGTCATCATATCGCCAACAGCTTTGTTATATTTATCAAAGGTTTGGCCCGGCATTAATAATTTTGCAGCGGCGCGGTGCACGCGTAACACAGCGTTATAAACTTCTTTCTGGCGTTTTGTGAATTTACCGTTTACCGGCACACAACGTGTAAGGTCGCTGGCATAATTTGCATATTCGGCAGCAACATCCAGTAAAATAACATCGCCATCTTTACATTGCTGGTTATTCTCAACATAATGTAATACGCAGGCATTCTTGCCACTGGCTACAATTGGCCCATAGGCAAAGCCCTGCGAGCGGTTACGAACAAATTCGTGAATTAATTCTGCTTCAATCTCATATTCCCAAACGCCCGGTTTAATAAACGATAATAATCTTCTGAATCCTTTTTCGGTAATATCGCAGGCCTGTTGAATAAGGTCGATCTCCTGCGTACTTTTAATGGCACGTATCTTCTGCATAATGGGCGCGCTGCGTTCGTATTTGTGCAAAGGATATTTTGCCTGGATCATTTTATTAAAACGGTCCTGCGCGGTTTCAGTTAAATTGCTATTACGCGTATGCTCATTCGAATTCAAATAAATATTCTCTGCCTGAAAGAAAAAGGCTTTCATTACTTTATCGAATTCATGAAACCAATATACATGCTCAACGCCGCTAACGGCTGTGGTTTGCAGCTTATTTAATTTAGCACCTTCCCAAATGGCTATTAACTCGCTGGTTTCTTTTACAAACAAGATCTCTTTGTGTTTGCCATCCTTCACATCGGGAAAAATAACCAAAATGGTCTCTTCCTGGTCTATGCCGGTTAAATAAAACAAGTCGCTGTTTTGCCTAAAGCCCATACTGCCATCGGCATTGGTGGGCATAATGTCGTTGCTCACAAAAATTGCAAGCGAGTTGTGTTTTAAATTGTTTTTAAATTTATTCCTGTTCTCAATAAACAAGGTGCTATCAATTGGTTGGTATTTCATAATTTTTAATTTGAAATGCTAAAGTAGAAATAAAAAATTACAAAAAATAGTAAGGCCATTTATCTTTTGGGCGCCCGGGCGGGCTGCTACAGGCTGCGCTATCGCTCCGGTTTTTTGCCTTACCAGGCAAAAGAACTAAACCTTTCCCATCCCTGGCGCGCTACGATTTAAAATAGGCTATTTTGTTGCTTACCAGTTCGTTCACAAACAAAGGGTCTATTGGCTGATTGGTACGAACAGTTTCTTCATAAAAGTGTTCGCTTTTTTGGTCGTAAAAAACAATTTCCCAATCGTTATCATTTTCTTTGTTATTATACACCCTAAAGCTTACCAGTTCCGAGATCATGACGCTATGTTTTTTCCAGCCTTTAAATAAAAATAGTCCTTTACTTACTACTATTTCTTTTTTGTAAAAACTTATTTTAGTGTGCCTCGAATCAAACAGAGTATAAGCTATTGCAAACAAAATAAATAAGAACACGGCAGGAGCGCTAAACAAACCTGCCTCATAAATTGCATTCAGCAATAGTGCGGCTATTAGCAGCGAAATTGTCATAGTTGCCGATTTGCGCGGCACCGAGCGCATTACCCTATCGGCAAATTCGGTTTGCAGGGCATTGCTTTCGCGCAAAAAAAGGTCGCGTATATTTATTTGTGTGATCTTATTTTGCGTTTGCTGATTCAACAAAATGGCCGTGCAATAATATAAATGCGGGTATTCGTTCTTTATTTCCTGGGGCGATTCAAAATAGTGTTCAATACAAACGCTTAAAAATTCATTAATATTGGTACCGCCATATTTTCTGAAAACAGTCTCGCGTTCATTACGCGTATCCATATAGGCTTCTGTGGCAGCAGCCAGCCATTTATCAAAATAGTGTTCAATAAAATAATCCTGTATATCGCCTCTTACCGCGCTAAACCTTATGGCGTGCATAAATTCGTGTAAGCCCAGATTAATGTTATCATCGCCAATCCTATAGCCGGCAATAAAACCTTTCCAGCTTAAGCGAATGTATCCGGCAAGATTGGTCTCTCCTTTAAATTTTAGGCCGGTTACCTTATCATCAAAATCAGAAGGGTGTATAATGATCGTTTCAAAATAATTAAAGTTCCAGCTTTGGAGCCCCAGTGTTAATTGCACCGCGCTGGCAGCAATAATGGCTTTAACCTTATTGGTAGGCACAAAGCCTTCAGCGCCAATAATAGTTTTTTCGTAAATAAACCGGCTGCAGCGTTTCAAAAAAAGCTGCTGGTACTGGGTATTTAGGGTATTGTAATAAGAAAAATAGGAGGTATAGAACTTTTGCAAGTCCTCTAAACTCAGGGTGATATCAATTTCTGCGGTCAATTTAAGCTACTATTTTACAAAAAAAAGGCTTTTCTTTTTAATTAAAAACTTATATTTGCTAATAGAATAAAAATAAAATTGTATGATTGATTTAACAGGGATTATTTCCATTTCAGGCCAACCGGGTTTGTTTAAAATTGTTGCGCAAAGCAAGAATGGTATTATTGTTGAAGGTTTAGCCGACAAAAAAAGAGTGAATGTTTACGCCTCTACTAAAGTTTCGACTTTATCAGATATAAGCATGTTTACAACAGGTGATGATAAACCAATTGAAGAAATTATGACCTCCATTTTTGAAAAAGAAAAAGGCGGACCTGCAATTGATAATAAAGCGGATGATAAAGCGGTAGAAAAATATTTTGCTGCTATTTTACCAGAGTATGATAAAGACCGTGTATATGTAAGTAACATGCGTAAATTATTTAGCTGGTACAATTCGTTGCAAACAACCGGCAATCTTAAAGAAAAAGGTGAAGAAAAAGAGGGCGAAGAGAAAAAAGCCGTTAAAACTGACGATAAAAAAGCCGCTGTGAAAAAAACAAACACAAAAGATACAGGCAAAACAAAAGCTGTAGCAGGTGTTAAAAAAACAACCGGGGTAAGAAAAACCGGTACAGCTTAATTTTTATAGCTAAACAAATTAAAAAGCCACTCCCAAAAAGAGTGGCTTTTTTCGTGGATCGATAAATTTTTCTGCGCTTACCGCTTTGATTTTATTTTTCGATGATCATCTTTTGATAAGACCTATTGCCATTGATTTGGAGTTCTACAAAATAAACACCCGCTGGTAACTGCGCTGTATCTATTTCATTTTCCCTTTCATTCAACTGATATTTATTTATCTCCTTCCCATTTAGATCCAATATACGCAAAGTGCTTTTTTCAAATTGAGAGTTAACAGTTATTTTATTTGCAGCGGGATTAGGATAAATACTGAATTTCGCATTCTTATTTTTATTTTCGTGTATTCCCGAAACAAAGGAGCCGCCAAGTTTTGCCAGTAAAAATTCATTTCCACTACCAGCGTTCAAAGTAGTAGCGTCAAATTTACAAACCTGGCTTACTGTTCCGCAAATATAAGCCGCTCCGGCAGTATCAACCGCAATGCTGCTTGCAACCGCATACGAAAGCATAACAGGGTCGCCATTTGTTTTAGCATATAACACATTGCCCGCGCTGTTTAATTTTAATATAGCTAATTTAATAGTTGCGTTTTGCGGCAATGATGGATTTGGAATAACGGTATCGTTACCATAAATAACCGTATCAGCAACATTGTAGGTTACAAAAGTAAATCCTTTTTTATCTGTAGCAATTGATGAGATGCCCAATGGCGCGGCCAGTTTATAAGTATGCATCCACTGTGTAACACCCGAGGGATTTAGTTTTTCTACAAATTGTTTTTCAATGTAAGACGTACTTAAAGAACCTGCAGTTGCAATAGAAAGAAAACCTGTAAGATAAATATTGTTCTGCAGATCTAAAGAAACAGCATAGTTATAATCGGGCCCTTGCCAGATACCACTTCCATAGGCCCAAACAAAGGCGCCGGTAGTAGCATTTATTTTTGTTACAAACCTATCCCATACATTTGTACCAACCGAGTGCGAAACGTTTATCGATCCAAAAGAAATATCGTGCGCGTAGGTTCCTGCTACAATACAGTTACCCGCTTTATCAACTGCAATAGAGGTTCCTTGAGAAATAAACGCCGCCGCCGGAGTAGTTTGTTTGAACCAGGCAGCAGTACCGGTGCTGCCATTCAATTTCATAAAAAAACCTCCTTCCGTTGCGGTATTTCCAAAAGCCATACCTGCGGCATCAAACACATGACCCGTTACGTAAACATTACCGGCAGCATCAATAGCAATAGCATTACATAATACGCTACCCCCTCCTGAACTGCCTTTTAGCCATAATGTATTGCCATTTGCATCCAGCTTAGCCACAAACCCAAGCTCATGATCTGCATCATCTGGTACCGTGTTTATAAGGTATTGCGATCCTATATGCATAGTGTCATTCTCTGACATACCAGTAATAAAAACGTTGCCGCTATTGTCCACTGCTACGCCGGTAAGTGAGCAACCGTGGTTTCCATAAAACGATTTTGCCCATATAAGCCCCCCGTTTAAATTATGTTTTGCAAGATAGATGTTGGATGATCCGCTATTACCATCTAACTCGCCGGATCCAAAGTTGATACTTCCGCCCGAAAAATTTCCGCCGGTATAAACAAAATGATTGACAGTATCAACAGCAATAGCGCTACTGTTAGCCGAAGCATCCGGATTTGTGATGCCTGATGTTTGCTTTGCCCAACTGTATGTTGGCGCCTGGGCTAAAGCACAAAAGGCAAAGCCAACTGTTGTTATGATAAAAAGTAATTGCTTTTTCATGGTATATTTTTTTAGATTATATTTTTACAAATTCAACGCGCCTGTTATTGGCTTTTCCTTCTATCGAGGTATTATCGTTAATTGGCTTTTGTTCGCCATAGCCCTTTGTATTTAATCTTGAAGCGGTAATACCCATACATACCAATTGCGTTTTTACAGCATCTGCGCGTTGTTGTGATAGCTTAATATTTTCTGCATCATCGCCGTCACTATCGGTATGTCCTCCAATTTCAAATTTTAAGGTTGCGTCTTCTTTCATTAATTGAGCGATCATATTCAGGGTGCCCATACTTTCTGGCTTAATGGTGGCTTTATTTACATCGAAATGAATACCATGCGTAATGATCTTTGCGTCGGTAAATTTTTTTCCTAACAGGTTCATGCCTGCGCCGGCAGCAACTTTTACATTTTTAAATAGCATTGGCATGCCATCGCTGGCGTTACCGCCAAAAGCAAGGCTTGCGGCTTTAAAGCCTGAGTTTGGCACCACCAGTATACGGTATTGATCTAAATACACCTTTATTTGTGTGCCTTTAACAGCAATTGCTAAATGGTGCCATTTATTGAAATATTGATCCCCTGCAAGCGCCGAGGGCAGATCGCCGCTTAGTTTTTTATCGCCGAACTCACATAAAATAGCGCTATTACTCGTTCTTATATTCGCTTGTTTTTCGCCGTTCGCTCTGAATTCTATAAAAACCCCTTCGTTCGAGTCGTATGCGGCATCGAGCCAGGTATCAAATTCGATAGTATAATCATCGGGTAAATAACTCTTATTTTTGGCATTGGCATATTTTATATTTGGCGAGTAAAGACTGTAGTATTTTATAATAGCAAACACTCTTTCATCGCCCATTTTATTTATCACACCCTGTCCACCTTCAAGGGCCCAATGTGCCGGAAATTCGCCATCCTGGTCATCATTAAAATTATCTTCAAAGAGTATTTTATCGCCACTTACAAAATCATAGTTTTGATAGACCTTTAATTCGTTTTGAGCGTTGGCCGAAAGAGCGAACAACAGCACTATACATATTTTGGTTATTTTCATTACAATAAAATATTTACACAAAATTAAGGGGGATAAAAAACCGGGGCAATTCCCTAAAAACAGGATTTTTCTTCTCCTCTAAAAAGAGGATATTTTAAAATCGCTTACCTTAAGAAAATATATTTTGTACTTTTAATTGGTTAATTACCTCTATGCAAAAAAAGTTGATAGTGCTATTTTTTACGGCTGTTATACAGCTTGTTACTTTTGCGCAGGACAATGATACTTCGACCATTTTAAGATCTGTGCGCTCGCCAATAAATGATTCGAATAAAGTATATTCTTTAATAGAATACGGATATTTGAAAGAATCCGTTAACCTGGATAGCGCTATGAGGTATTATAATTTAGCGCTTCATCTTTCAGAAAAAATAGGTTTTGTAAAAGGCGAATTAAAATCTATTGCCAATTGTACTTATATATTAAATCAAAAAGGATATTTAGACTCGGGCCTTGTTTTAAATACAAAAGCACTTGATATTGCAAACGAAAGTAAAAATAAAACGCTCATTGCCAACAGTCTTTTAAACGTTGGCTCAAGCTACACCAATTTAAACAAACATGACAAGGCCATTGAGTTTTATTTAAAGGCCGAAAAAATATACCAGGTGCTTAATGATACAAAAGGGCTGACGGTAGTTTACAGCAATATTGGCGGTGTTTTGGGAAACAGCGGTAAAAATGAAAAAGCGCTTCCTTATTTTGAAAAGGCCATTAAACTTTCGCGTTTAAGAAAAGATAGCTTATCGTTATCCTCTATATTAATTAATTACGGAATTTCTTTAGAACAGATGAACCGTTTATCGGAGTCGGAACTTTATTTATCTGAAGGGTTGACCATTAGCCGCCTTCTCAAAAATCCTTATTCTCAAAGCCAGGCCATATTAACACTTGCAGAAGTATACACCAAAAAAGGCGAGTATGATAAAAGTATTCCCATCTCAAAAAATGGATTAGAACTTACAAAAAAAATAGATTCAAAATATGGGCAAATGGAAGCCTTAAAAATAATTAGCCGTGCTTATTCAAGAATGGGAAACACAGACAGTGCGATCAAATATTTTAATATTGCAATTGTTTTTGGCAAAACCAACGGCTTTGATTCTGACATTTATAAATTATATGATATGCTGGCTTATAATTATTATCTAAAAAAAGATTATAAGCTGGCTTATGAGAGCCTTGATATTGTTGATAAATTAAAAGACTCGCTGAACAATGAAGAAGTATCAAAAAAAATAGAACAGCTGGAGATCAGTTACAAAACAGCGCAAAAAGAAAAACAGATCTTAAGCCTTGAAAGAGAAAAACAACAAAAGAATCTTTTGATCATTGGATTGGCGTCCATTCTTTTAATTGCAGCTTGCTTAAGTTTTTTTATCTATAAAAATATTCAGAACCAAAAAAAAATAGCCATACAGGAAACAATTACCAAAGACAATGCTATTAAACAGTTGCAAAAAGAGCAGCAGTTAAGCGCCGCCAATTTAATTATGCAGGGCCAGGAAGAAGAGAGAACAAGGCTTGCCAGGGATCTGCACGATGGGCTTGGGGGGTTGTTATCAGGAATAAAATTCTCAATTACTAATAACACACATGGCAATGTTGCCGAAAAAAATATTGCCATACTTTCGCAATTAGATAATGCCATTGTTGAAATGAGAAGGATTGCGCATAGTATGATGCCTGAAGTGCTGGTGCAATTTGGATTAAATGAGGCGTTAAAAGACTTTTGCGAAACACTTTCTGCCTCTGGCAAAACAATGATCCACTTACAATTGTATGGCCTTGAAACCCGCTTAAGTCAAAGCACTGAGGTTGTTCTGTTTCGCATTATACAGGAGTTAATAAATAATGCCTTTAAGCACGCCGGGGCAAAAGATATTTATGTACAGCTTCTTAAGAACGAAAACGAATTAGCTTTAACGGTGGAAGATAACGGTATTGGGTTTGACACGCGCTCTCCCGAAAAATTAAAAGGCGCGGGGTTTAAAAATATATTATCGCGCGTTGAATACCTTAGCGGAAAACTGGACATACAATCCACCATAAATACCGGCACTTCTGTTCATATTGAATTTAAAGTATAAAAAATGACAACTATTAAATTATTCATTGTAGACGATCATCCGCTTGTTATTGAAGGGCTAAAGAATATGCTGGGCACCGAAAAAGGGTTAACGGTTATGGGTTCTGCCACTGACGGGCAAAGCGCGCTTGCATTTTTAAAGAACAACGCTGTTGATATTGCTTTTTTGGATATTAATTTACCGGATATGAACGGCATCGATCTCTGTAAAAAAATAAGGCAGGATCACCCAGCGGTAAAATGCTTGGCGCTCTCTACCTTTAGCGAGCGCAGTTATATCTCTAAAATGATACAAAGCGGGGCAGCGGGTTATTTATTAAAAAACTCTTCGCGCGAAGAAATACTGGAAGCCATTGAACAGGTAAACCGTGGTGGTATGTATTTAAAAGTACCTTTATCCGATCTTACTTCTAACGACTCTCCCGCAGGGAAAATTCCTTTTTTAACCAAACGCGAAAAAGAAGTTCTGTTATTGATCGCCGGTGGCGACACCAATAATCAGATCGCTGAAAAATTATTTGTGAGCGTTACCACCATCAACTCGCACCGAAAAAATCTATTAATGAAATTTGAGGTAAATAATACGGCTGCTTTAATTAAGCTGGCTACTCAACATCAACTGATCTGATAATTATTAACGGCTACTTATCTTTATAAATAACCATATTAATGCTGCCAAGCGTTGGGCTGGAATTATCGCTTAACGACACCACAAAAGGTTTGCGCTGGCCTTCAAAACAATTATACACAACGTAACCTTTATCTTCTGTAGGGTTTGGTAATTTGTTAGCGTAATAATCTTTAAGGTCGCAAAATAAATAATTGGCAAGCTCAAGATCTGTACTATTTATCTGCACATTGATCTCTTCAAGACTATCCTTGTTTAAAGTATAATCAATAGAATAATTGGTATCATCATTTATTTTATATTCAAAATATAGGTGTCCCGGCGATTTTTCTATTGGCGCGGCACTTTCGATGGTTTTAATTACCTCGGGTTTGCTGTTAAGGTTAATGCCTCTGAAAACACCATCTTTTGAACGAATGATCTCGTCCAATAACGGATGATAACCATTAAAAATGCGCGGTTTTGTTTTAACCTCTTCTTTCTTTTCTTCGTGGCAGGCTGCCACAAAAAAAAGAACAAAACAAATGACTATTTTACAGATCGTTCTCAATAAAAGTTAAACTAAAACAAATATACTTATTTATGTAGTTTTAAAAATAAGGTCAACGCAAGTAACTAACAAGTTATTGTTTTTAAAGTTTGTTAAATACAGGTATAAATACTTACGCTTCTTCAGATACAGCGACCACTTCGGGTCCCATTTAGTTCGCTTTTTATTGTTTCTAATTAATGGGCTCATGAATTCGAGCCGATTTCTTGATTTACAAGCTCGGGCCTCATTTGCGGAAAGAACAATACCTCCTGGATGGCCGCATTATTTGTTAAAAGCATGGTCAAACGATCAATACCAATACCAATACCGGCGGTTGGCGGCATACCGTATTCAAGCGCCCTTAAAAAGTCGTGATCTATGAACATCGCCTCATCGTCACCTCTTTCCTGCAGTTTTAATTGCTCTTCAAAACGCTCGCGCTGGTCGAGCGGATCGTTTAACTCGCTGTAGGCATTGGCAATTTCTTTTCCGTTTATCATTAGCTCAAAACGTTCTACCAATCCTTCAACACTGCGGTGTTTTTTGGTAAGCGGGCTCATTTCTACAGGATAATCTGTAATAAAAGTTGGTTGTATATAATTGCCTTCGCATTTTTCGCCAAAGATCTCGTCTATCAATTTTCCTTTGCCTGCGTGGGGTTCAACATGTATGTTCAGTTTTTTACAAACATCGCGCAATTGTTCTTCGTTCATACCGCTAATATCAAAGCCTGTAAATTCTTTAATGGCTTCATACATGGTAACCCGTTTAAACGGTGCCTTAAAATCTATTTGTTTATCGCCTACGGCAATTTCTGTTTGCCCGTATAGGTCGGTTACAATTTTCTCGAGCATTTTTTCGGTAAAATCCATCATCCAATTGTAATCTTTATAGGCAATATAAAATTCGAGTACTGTAAATTCAGGATTGTGCGTGCGATCCATCCCTTCGTTACGAAAATCTTTTGCAAACTCAAATACACCTTCAAAACCGCCAACAATTAAGCGTTTTAAATACAACTCGTTGGCAATGCGCAAATACAATGGCATATTTAACGCATTATGGTGTGTAATAAAAGGGCGTGCTGTTGCACCACCCGGAATGCTTTGCAGGATAGGCGTTTCAACCTCAAGCAGGCCGGCATTGGTTAAGGTGGTTCTTATTGAATTGATTATTTGCGAACGTTTTTTAAATGTATCGCGCACCTGCGGGTTAATGATCAGATCTACGTAACGCTGACGATACCTGAATTCCGGATCGCTCACTTCATCAAACGAATTACCTGCTTCATCGGTTTTAACTATTGGCAACGGTTTTAATGCCTTGCTTAATATTTTTAAAGAGGTAACATGCACCGATATCTCGCCGGTTTTTGTGGTAAACACATAGCCGTTCACGCCAATAATATCACCAATATCTATCAGTTTCTTCCAAACAACATCATATAATGTTTTATCTTCTCCCGGGCAAATATCATCTTTACGTACATAAAGTTGTATGCGCCCTGTAGCATCCTGTATCACCGCAAAGCAGGCTTTTCCCATATCGCGCACGCTCATGATCCTGCCGGCAATAGAAATATCCTTATAGTTTAATTTATCGCGCTCGTAATTATCTTTAATATCCAATGCTGTAACATTTACCTTAAATTCTTCGGCGGGGTATGGGTCAATGCCCAATGCTCTCAGGTCAGTTAATTTTTGTCTTCTTTGTAATTCTTGTTCGCTCAGGTGTGCCGACATATTTTTTAAATTTTTAAGTAGTAAAAATACATTTTTATCTCTTTCCAAAATAAACAGGTTTTGAACGTTAAAACCCTTGTTTTAACATAAATTTTATGGTTTTTAAGATAAAACACTGCAAACTCATCTAAATTTTTTAAACAAATCGTGGAATTGTTTGTATACTACTATTGCCCCTCCAAGTCCCTCTTTGCGTAAAAAATTCCCCAAAACAGGCTGTAAAGCATGGGCATGCCATTTGCATAATCACAGGATTATGTATTTAACAAGCTTTTTGTTTAATCTGTAATAAAGCCTGGTAAAGTGCTATAATTTTATATAAGTATTCACCTTAAAGAACAGACTATGACAGCGATTGAATTTAACTCCAGGATCATGAACGAAAAGAGTTCATTAAAAAATTTTGCTTTAAGTCTTACCCGCAACACAGATGATGCTTTAGATCTATTGCAAGACACGTATTTAAAAGCAATTACCTACCGCGAAAAATTTGAAGAAAGTACCAATATCAAAGCGTGGTTATTTACCATCATGAAAAACACGTTTATTAATGCCTACCGCCGTAATGTAAAAACCAAACAACTTATTAGCAAAGGCGATGATATTGCGCTTGACAGGGCCTTTAAACAAAACAGCTATGATCATAGCGAAAGCCGTTTAAATGCCAAAGAAATTATTAGACAAATTGAAAATTTAGGCGATGAATATAAAGTACCTTTTACCCGTTATTATAATGGTTATAAGTACGAAGAAATTGCCAGTGAAATGAAATTGCCGCTAGGAACCGTTAAAAGCCGGATATTTATTGCCCGCAAAATTTTAATGGGAGGCTTAAAACATTTTAGAAATTAATTTTCTAAAATTTTGTGTGTTGTTTAAATTAACCCTACAATAGCTGTAGGGTTTTTTTGTTTTATGAACGAGGTAACAATTTTTTGGTTTAGGCGCGACCTGCGTTTGCAGGATAATGCAGGTTTATATTATGCCCTAAAAGAAAATAAGAACGTATTACCTGTTTTTATTTTTGATAAAAACATTCTTGACCAGCTGGAAGATAAGAACGACCGAAGGGTTGACTTTATACACCAGGCATTAACAGTAATAAATGAGGAGTTGATCGGGTTGGGATCGTCGCTAACAGTGTACTACAGCACAGCCATTGAAACATTCAAAAAATTACTGAAAGAATATAAAATAAAAAATGTATACACCAATCATGATTATGAACCGCAGGCAAAAGAACGTGATGAAGAAATAAAACAATTGCTTGCAAAAAACAATATTGATCTTAGAACATATAAAGATCAATGTGTTTTTGAAAAAGATGAAGTAATAAAAGACGACGGAAAACCATATACTGTTTTTACGCCATACAGTAACAAGTGGAAGAAAAAACTAAAACCATTCTATTACAAAGCCTATCCTACCAAAAAATATTTTAAAAATTTCATAAAAATAAATCCGCAGGAAATTCTAACTCTGCAAAAAATTGGCTTTAAAAAAACAGATATTGTTTTAAATAAAAAGATACATGTAAATACCGAGCTTCTTCAAAAATACAAGCAACAGCGCGACTTTCCGGCTATTGACGGCACCAGCAAAATAAGTGTTTATTTGCGTTTTGGCGTAATAAGCATAAGAAGTTTAGTAGAAAAAAGTTTACCGCAAAGCGAAACCTGGTTAAACGAATTGATATGGCGTGATTTTTATATGATGATCCTTTATCACTTTCCGCATGTTGCAAAAAACTCCTTTAAAAAACAATACGATGCAATTCCGTGGAGAGATAACGAAGCCCTTTTTAAAAAGTGGTGCGAAGGCAAAACCGGTTTTCCTATTGTTGATGCTGGTATGCGTGAATTAAATGCAACCGGCTTTATGCATAACCGCGTGCGTATGATCGTTAGCAGTTTTTTAATTAAAGATCTTTTAATAGACTGGCGCTGGGGCGAGGCTTATTTTGCGCAAAAGTTAAATGATTTTGACCTCAGCGCCAATAATGGTGGCTGGCAATGGGCGGCTGGCAGCGGTTGCGACGCTGCACCTTATTTTAGAGTATTTAACCCAACCGAACAACAAAAAAAATTCGACCCGAAATTTGAATATATTAAAAAATGGGTCCCTGAATTTGGCAGTTCAAAATATGCTGAGCCTATTGTAGATCATGCAAAGGCCAGGCTAACCGCAATTGCCGTTTATAAGAAAGCGCTAAGCGAGAGTAAACAGATGGAATTGTTTTGAAGTTGCCGCGCCAGGGATGTGAAGGGTTTAGTTCTTTTGCCTGCTGAGGCAAAAACCGAGGCGCCAGCCGAGCCCCTAGCAGCCCGTTAAGGCGCCCAAATTACAATCGAAAACTACTTTGCCAGCTTAATAATGCGCATCTTATCAAACAACCAGATGATAGGATAGGTAGGATCGAACTCCCACCATTTTGCAGCAAAATTTGGCTTTGCCCCGGCCTGGTGATGATTGTTCTGGAATAATTCGCCCATTAATAAAAAATCAAAAAAGAATGTGTTCTTTGATTTATCAGGACAATCAAAATTACGGTAGCCATATTTGTGGCCGGCCCAGTTAACCATGGCGCCTTGTATTGGCCCGATAACAAAATGTATTGGCAGCAAAAGATACATCCACCAGTAATTGGCAAAAGCAATGTAAAATACAATATACCCAGCGGCAAATAGTAAGCGCGACGCCCAGCTATCGGCAATTTTATCGATTACAGGGTATTCGGGAAAGTTGCGGTCAAATTTAGCATCCACTGCTACTCTTTTATTGTGCACATCGCTATATATGCGTTTGGTATGCACCATCATGCTAAATACTTCTTTAAAAAAATGTGGTGTGTGAGGGTCTTTTTCGGTATCGCTATAAGCATGGTGCATGCGGTGCAATATGGCATAAGCGCGTGCATTTAAATAAGAAGAGCCCTGTGTTACCCAGGCAAAAATGTAAAAGAATTTTTCCCAGAATTTATTCATGGTAAACATTTTGTGGGCCGAATAACGGTGCAAAAAAAATGTTTGCCCAAACAAGGATAGGTACCAGTGAAGAATTAAGAAAACAAAAATTACCATTTAATGTTTATGCTTTTTCGGTTGTAATATTAAGTTTAATATTGATATATACGATAAAACCTTTTGTTATGTTTTACACTTTGGGTAAAACTAATGTTAAGTAAACAAAAAACCCTTCACAAATGCAAAGGGTTTTTATCTTAATGTTATTCTTTCATTTATCCGTTCAAAGCTTCTGCTCCACCAACGATCTCGAGGATCTCTTTGGTAATAGCTGCCTGGCGGGCTTTGTTATAAGTGATCTTTAATTCTTTTTGCATTGCCTTGGCATTATCTGTTGCTTTGTGCATGGCTGTCATACGTGCGCCGTGCTCGCTGGCTACAGAATCTAAAATGGCTTTGTAAAACTGCGTTCTGATAGAGCGTGGAATTAACTCATTAATGATCGTTTCCTGGCTTGGCTCAAAAATATAATCTGCTTTACTGTTTGAATTGCCTTCGGTTTTTGAAGGAATTAAAGGCAGTAATTGTTCTTCGGTTGGAATTTGAACAGCAGCATTTTTAAATTGGTTATATACCAAAACCACCCTGTCAAATTGTTTGGTTAAAAACGCTTCCATTATTTTTTCGGCAATAACCGATGTATTCTCAAAATTTAATTTGTCAAATAAAGTACTTGCATGGTGAGGCAGATCGCTGCCGCTGATACCATACTGAGTACGCTTAAATGCATCCTGAACTTTTTTACCGATAGATAGAACCGTTACATTATGTCCGGCATATTCACTCTTAATAAGCTGGTTTGTTTTTTTAATGATATTTGAATTAAAGCCACCTGCTAAACCACGGTTAGAAGAAATGGCAATGATCAACGTGTTTTTACCACCACTGTTACGCGCGTAAACATTTTCACTTGCATCAACACTTGCGCTTACGTTCTCTAAAAGCTCTTTTAGCTTATTTGCGTAAGGGCGCATTTGTGTAATAGCATCCTGGGCACGCTTTAATTTAGCAGCACTCACCATTTTCATAGCGCTGGTAATTTGCATGGTCGATCCAACCGATACTATTCTATTTCTTACTTCCTTTAAACTAGGCATTTTATTTAATTAGTTAATTAGTCAATTAATTAATGAGTCAATTATCACATTGACTCATTGTCGAATTGTCAAATTAGTTATACTTTGCAGTTAATTCTTTTGCGGCAGCTTCTAAAGTATTAGTGATCTCGTCAGTATATTTTCCTGCTTTAAGATCGTTTAACGTGTTTTTGTGTTTACGCTCTAACAGGTCTAAGAAGTCTTTCTCAAATTCACTTACTTTATTTACAGGAACGTTTCTTAATAAATTTTTAGTTCCTAAATAAATAATGGCAATTTGTTGCTCAACGCGGAATGGAGAGAACTGACCTTGTTTTAAGATCTCTGTATTACGAGAACCTTTATCCAATACCGATTTTGTAGCTGCATCCAGGTCAGAACCAAATTTAGAGAAAGCTTCTAATTCGCGGAATTGCGCCTGGTCTAATTTTAAAGTACCTGCTACTTTTTTCATTGACTTGATCTGAGCATTACCACCCACACGCGATACCGAGATACCTACGTTAATTGCAGGACGGATACCAGAGTTAAATAAGTTAGACTCTAAGAAGATCTGACCATCAGTGATAGAGATAACGTTTGTTGGGATATACGCAGAAACGTCACCCGCTTGTGTTTCGATAATTGGTAACGCTGTTAATGAACCGCCACCTTTTACCAAATGTTTGATAGAAGCCGGAAGATCATTCATGCTTTGAGCGATTGCATCGTTAGCATTGATCTTAGCGGCACGTTCTAATAAACGGCTATGTAAATAGAATACGTCACCAGGGTACGCTTCACGTCCTGGAGGACGACGTAATAATAATGATACCTCGCGGTAAGCAACCGCTTGTTTTGAAAGGTCATCAAATACGATCAAAGCCGGACGACCGGTATCGCGGAAAAATTCGCCAATAGCAGCGCCCGCAAACGGAGCGTAGAACTGTAATGGAGAAGGATCTGCAGCAGATGCCGAAACAACTACTGTGTAAGGCATAGCGCCATTTTCTTCTAAAATACGAACAATGTTTGCAACGGTTGAAGCTTTTTGCCCAACTGCAACATATATACAGAATACAGGTTGCCCTGCTTCATAAAATTCTTTTTGATTAATGATAGTATCGATACAAACTGCAGTTTTACCGATCTGGCGATCGCCGATCACTAACTCACGCTGACCACGGCCAATAGGGATCATCGCATCAATAGCTTTGATACCTGTTTGTAAAGGCTCTGTTACCGGCTGGCGGTAAATTACACCCGGGGCTTTACGCTCTAATGGCATTTCGTAAGTGGTGCCAGAGATAGGGCCTTTGCCATCGATCGGGTTTCCTAAAGTATCAACTACGCGGCCTAACATGCCTTCGCCAACTTTAAGGGAAGCAATACGGCCGGTACGTTTAACCGGGCTGCCTTCACTAATACCTTCGCTTGGTCCTAATAATACAGCACCCACGTTATCTTCTTCAAGATTTAATACAATGGCCTGTAAGCCTGTTTCAAATTCAATCAACTCCCCTGATTGAACTTTAGACAAACCATAAATACGGGCAATACCATCACCCACTTGTAATACGGTTCCTACTTCTTCTAATTCCGCTTCGCTTTTAAAGCCGCTTAATTGTTGTCTTAAAATTGCAGATACTTCTGCCGGTTTTATCTCAGCCATTTTATTTTGGATTCAATTATTAATTACTACTTGGTATATATTTATTACTAGATAAATTTTTTCTCAGATCATTTAATTTGCGTTTTACGCTATTGTCTAATTGCTTATCGCTGATAGAAAGGATAAAGCCCCCTAAAATAGATGCATCTACCTTTTCAACCAATTCTACTTCGCCGGCACCAACGCTTTGTTTTACGATCTCTAAAACACGTGTTTTTAATTTCGCATCTAAACCTGTTGCGGTTTTAATAACGGCAGTTGTAATATTCTTTTTGCTTTTAAATTGCTCATCGTATGCTGTTGCAATTTCGGGAATATAAGCCTCGCGGCGTTTTGTAGCTAACAGATTTAAGAATGATAAAGATAATTTTGAGATCTTGCCGCTAAAAACAGCGTTAATAACCGCCAGCTTTTTATCTATTTTAATTACGGGGCTGTTAAGTAAAACAACAAAATCGTGATTTTCGTTGCAAACCTGTTTTACCAGTTGCATATCTTTCCTTGTTTCTTCCAGTTGTTTATTCTCAATTGAAAGATCGATCAGTGATTTAGCGTATCTTGTACCAACTATCATTTTAGTTCAGGTTTACGTCTTTCATTAAAGTATTAACCAAAGCTTTTTGCTTTTCGTCAGAAGATAATTCGCTGCGCAATATTTTTTCTGCAATTTCGATAGATAAAGTAGCTACCTGGTTTTTTAACTCGGTAACTGCTGCATTTTTTTCGTTCACAATTTGCTCGCGGGCCGCAGTCAATATTCTGTCTGCATCTTTTTGAGCTTTGCTTTTTGCTTCGTTAATAATAGCGTCTTTAGCTTCGCGTGCTTCTTTAATTAAAGCGTCGCGCTCGTTGCGTGCTTCAATTAAGATCTTTTCGTTATTAGCTTTTAGCTCGCGCATATCGTTCAATGCACTTTCAGCGCTTGCCAATGCTTTTTCAATTCCCTCTTCGCGGGTTTTAATAGCACCTAAAATCGGTTTCCACGCGTATTTTCCAAGAATTCCCACCAATAGAAGGAATACGATAGTTGTCCAGAAAATCAGACCGATACCTGGTTCTGTAAGACCTGCAAGGATAAACAAATTGTTCATGATATATTATTTAAAATCGTTTTTAAATTTAATTTAAAACCCTGAGCCCGTGCCAACCGCACAAGCTCCGGGTTTTGGTAAAATTACTTGATCAAAGATACTACCACACCGAAAAGAGCAACACCTTCTACAAGGGCCGCTGCAATTAGCATAGTTGTTGTAATTTTTCCAGATGCTTCCGGTTGACGGGCAATTGCGTCCATTGCATGACCACCAATTTGTCCGATACCGATACCGGCGCCAATTACGGCTAAACCTGCACCTACTACTGAGATACTTCCTACCATGATTTTTTGTTTTTGTTTTTGTTTATATATTGATTATTCAATTTTTTTTTGTTTAATGATGGCCTCCTGCAGCTACCAGTTCGTCATCAGAATCGTGATGCCCGTCTCCATTTGCATCGGCTACTGCCGAACCAATGAAAAGCGCAGTTAATAACGTGAAGATATAGGCCTGCAACACAGCAACCAAAACTTCAAGAACATCTATAAAAAGGGCAAAACCTACAGCTAATGGCGAAACCAAAAGGCTTTCGAACATAAAGATCAAACCAACCAAAGAGATGATGATAATGTGGCCGGCGCTGATGTTAGCGAATAAACGGATCATTAAGGCAAATGGCTTGGTAAAAATGCCGATGATCTCGATAGGGATCAAAATGATCCATAAAGCTTTTGGAGCATGGGGCGTAAAAATATGACCCCAGTATTGTTTGTTACCATTAAATATGGTAAGTAATAAAGTAAATACCGAAAGCACAAGCGTAAATGCGATGTTACCTGTTAAGTTGGCGCTAATAGGAATTAAACCAAAAACGTTATTAATAAGTATGATAAAGAATACGGTCAATAAATAAGGCGTGAATTTTTCCCCTTTAGCACCAATGTTTCCTTTGGCAAGATCATCGCGTACAAAAACAATAAGCGGCTCTAAGAAAGATTGTTTGCCTTTTGGTGCAGATGTAACGCCTGTTTTTTTGTATGCTCTTGCAATTGAAGAAAATAATAATACAAGAACAATGGCTGAGATAAATAACTGGGTAACGTTTTTAGTGATCGAAAAATCTAACGGCGCTACATTGGTAATTGTTTCTTCACCTTTTTCGTTTTTAATAAAGTTTAAATACTGGCCATGCTCATTTGGCATATCAGAAGCAAGGTAAATGGTCTCTTCAAAATTAACAAAACGCTGACCATTGATCTCGGCTACATGCTTTCCGTGCGTATCATGATGAAAAGCAGAAGACATAAACGTAACAATGCCGTTACTTGTTTTAAGAATTACCGGTAAAGGCATAGAAACAGCATGTTCGTGCTCGCCCCAAAAATGCCACGAGTGCGAATCCAAAATATGCTCAAAAGCAACAGCCGCAATATCTACGCCTTTTTTCTCTTTAGGGGCGTTGGCTTCTGCCGGGCCTACAACGGCTGTTTTTTCTTCGGTAGAATTTTCAACAGGCTCTGAAGCGTTTAATTTTACAGAAAGTGAGAAAAACAGGGCAAAGATCACAAAAAAGACACCTGAAGATCTCTTGTATATGCTAATTTTACTGGTCATTACACGAATTTGAATTTTGAAAGCTTTTATTTCGGGTGCAAATGTATGGGTTTTTTCCTCAAAAACAAGATTATTTTAGATGAAATTTCCTTTTTGAAGCACCAATTTTAGCTGCTTTCGAGAATGTTTATAATTTTTTTAATTAAAGGTTGAAAAGTTTACAATTTTAAGGTTTTTACAACGCCTTTCCCCCACTTCATTATTACTCTCAATATTAATAATTTTCTTAAATTCAGCCCTTTATATACACTTATGAATTACTGGCTCATTAAATCTGAACCCGCTACATATAGCTGGGACCAGCTTAAAAAAGATAAAAAAACAGACTGGACCGGCGTTAGAAATTATGCTGCCCGAAATAATATCAGGGATATGAAAAAAGGCGATCTTGCTTTTTTTTACCATAGTAACGACGGAACCGAGATTGTTGGAATTGCCAAAGTAACAAAAGAGCATTTTCAGGACCCTACCACCGAAGAAACAGCCTGGCTGGCCGTTGAGGTAGCCCCTTTTAAAGATCTTAAAAAACCTGTTAAACTAGAGGTGCTTAAAAAAGACCCGTTTTTTAAGAATATGGACCTTGTAAGGCTTTCGCGTTTAAGTACGGGTAAGGTATCTGCAGAAGAGTTTAAAAAGATCTGTGAAATGGGTGGAGTTGATCTAAAATAAACGGCCAAGTTCTTTTATAGCATTGTCTGGCCTTTCTTCCCCCAAACCTGTAATTACGGTATACGGTATTTTTAACTTTTCAACCTCGGCTTTATTCATATCAAAAAGCATATCACGGCTAAATTTATTTTGCCGTAACGGATCCTGCATCCAGGGCACCTCGTTAGCCATAATAAAATAATGATGATAGCTTATTTTGGGGAGATTTTTTTCGATGAACTCCGGTGTGTGCTTAAACTCGAGTTCAGCCCAGATCTTAAGAGTAATTAAAGTGGTATCGCAAAATAAAAAGCGGTTGGCCTTTTTTATGAATTCATTCTCTAACTCAATTTGTTTTTTGGCAATAATAATAAGATCGTTAAGCGTATAGTTATAGATATCTGAATCATTAAAATACTCGCGTGCATACTCAGGCACCCAAACTGTATTGTAATATTTTGCCAGGCTTTCGCAAAGCTCAGATTTGCCGGTACTTTCGGCGCCTATCACGCCTATTTTGATGATGCTGCTTTTCTCCATTTTATCCAGCCGTAAAAAGCTATTATTGTAAAAAACAAATATAGCAACGCAAAGCCCCACATAAATTTTACACCATACAAAATAACATAAGCGCCATCAATCAACACCCAGGTTAACCAGTTCTCTACCCATTTTTTTGTCATCATGTAAGTAGCTGTTAAGCTACATGCTGTTAGCGTTGCGTCAAATAAGGCCCTGTCGCCCTTTAAAAAATCTATTAAAAAATAAAATAAAATTATTTGCGCCAGGGTAACAAGAAATAAAAGCGGGATAAGCTTTGATGGTGTTTTTTGTACTTCGAATTTTTTCTCTTTATTTCTTTGCCAAAAGTACCAACCATAAATTGCTGCACCAAGATAAAATACCTGCAGGCCCATATCGCCAAATAAGCGCTGCTCATAAAATTCTACCATAGAGGCGAGAACGGATACAATGGCCGTTGGCCAGCACCAGATACTCTCTTTTATAGTGAGCCAAACTCCAAGTACGCCACTGATAAAAGCAATTATTTCTAATAAAGGTATTCCAAAAACAGACATTCTTTTTTAGATCTCGAGGTTATTTTCCTTATAGGCTTCGAGTATTTTTGTAAAATGTTCGAACGGGGAGGCGTGATCCCAAAGATAGGAGTTAAACGCCAGGCCATAAAAACCCAGCTCTGCAGCTTTGGCTACTATTTTTGGCGACGTGCCGCCACGCGCCACAAAGCGTTTACCACTGTTTTTTAATGCTGCCTTTACACCCATTTCGTAAAAGCCGCTGTAAAACTCACCGGTAATACTATTAAACATAGTGCCAATTAAAAAATAATCAAAAGCATACTCCTCTTTATTATATACCTGCTGCAGCCTTGAATAAGAGCGGCTTTTAGAAACCTTGCTAAGCTTTAATCTAAGGCGTTGCCTTACAAAAAAGTATTTCCATTTTTTTGAAAGATGGGTGCTTGTTAAATGAATGCCTTTTAAATTAAACTTTAAAGCCAGCTGGTGATGAGAGTGAATAACAATGTATTTATGAAAGTGCGCGGGGATCTCGTTCAAATAATCCGTCATTTGATTAGTTGAATATTTTGGTTTACGCAAATGCAAATTGGTTAAACCGCTTTCAAACATTTTTGTTATCAAACTTATCTCATCGGGCACATCTTTTGAAGATGTTATTACAAATAACTTCATATTACTGTTTCATACCTATTAATTAAAACACAGACTTATTTCAGTTAATAAAAATACATTTTTTTCCAATGCATTACCAATTACTATCATATTTGCCCCGGCATTTATTATTTGCTGTGCTTTTCGCTTTGAATCTATGCCTCCGCCAACGATCAAAGGCAGACCGGTTTGGTTTTTTATTTGTTTAACCAACGAACCCGCAATACTTGTTTTAGCACCGCTTCCGGCTTCCAGGTAAACTGCTCTAAAGCCCAACTGTTCGGCCGCTATAACAGTATTTATGATCAGTGATCTTTTAGATGGATCTAAGGGTTTTGTACCGGTAACACGCTCTGTAGTTGAGGTATTGCCACCATTAATCAATAAATAAGCCGTAGGCAAATGCACCAGCTTCATTTTTTTAATAACAGGTGCAGCAGTAATGTGTTTGCTTATAAGATAATCGGGATTGCGGCCAGATAATAAACTTAACAATAACAGGCCATCTGCCAGGCCAGATAATTGTGTTTCGTTGCCCGGAAAAAGAACCACAGGTATTTGAGAGATCTTTTTTATTGCCCGTATTGTTTTGGTTACATCGCCTTTTTCCAACTCACTGCCCCCAACTAAAAAACAGGCTACTTTGTTTTTATTGGCAATTCTTATCAGCTCCGGATTAAATTTATCCGGATCGATAAGCACGGCCAATAATGGCTTTTTTTTTGCCTGTAGTTTTTTTATAAGTTCTTTAAATTTCATTTAAAACATATACCATTTTATAGTTGTCTATATTCTCACACTTCAATCTGTATCGCTTATTAAAGCTACCATTATTAATTTTACCAAAAATAATTTCTTCTTCAAATGCATCAACAAACAAATGTGTTTTAAAATCCAGCTCTTTTAAGCCATACACTTTATACATGGTTTCTTTTGCAGCCCATATAGTGATCAGTTTTTCCACATCATCCTTAGCAAAAAGAGCTTCTGCTTCGCTTAAAAATTTATGCCTGATATGTAAAACCTTATCTCTCATTAGCTCAATATCAATACCTGTATTTTCTTTTTGGTTAATGATAACAGCCAGTTTGTCGTGCGAGTGCGAAATAGAAATATGTTCTGCCCTGTTCTTTAAAAAAGGCTTGTTGGTAAGGCTGTATTCAAGGTTAAATGCGTTGGTATTTAACATTTGTTCTAATAAAAAAAGGGTTCCTGCCTTTTCAAGTTCTCGCTTTGTAAGACCTTTTCTTTTAGCAGCAAAGGCAGCAAGGTCCAGTATTCCAACCGTTATTAAAGGCTCTATTTTTTTAATATTAATCACAAACAATTAGTTGAGAATTACAAACTTATGACTTATCTTTGTATTCCTTAAAAATAAAAACTAAAAATATATATAACATGTCAGTAACAACAACAAAGTTTGTAAAACACAAAGTTAAAGATATGTCCTTAGCAGAATGGGGGCGTAAAGAAATCAAATTAGCTGAAGAAGAAATGCCGGGCTTAATGGCCCTTCGTGCAGAATACGGAAAATCACAACCATTAAAAGGTGCGCGTATTGCCGGTTGTTTACACATGACCATTCAAACAGCTGTTTTAATTGAAACATTAACTGCTTTGGGTGCAGAGGTTACCTGGAGCTCTTGTAATATTTTCTCTACGCAAGATCATGCTGCTGCTGCTATTGCTGCTGCAGGCATTAGCGTTTATGCCTGGAAGGGTATGACTGCCGAAGAATTTGACTGGTGTATTGAGCAAACCTTATGGTTTGGCGAAGACCGCAAACCTTTAAACATGATCCTTGATGATGGCGGCGATCTAACAAACATGGTATTTGATAAATTTCCTGAGTTAGCTGCCGGTATTAAAGGTTTATCGGAAGAAACTACTACAGGCGTTCACCGTTTACATGAACGTATGAAAAACGGAACATTATTGATTCCTGCTATCAACATTAACGATTCAGTTACCAAATCTAAATTTGATAATAAATACGGTTGTCGTGAATCATTGGTAGATGCTATCCGTCGTGCTACCGATGTAATGATGGCTGGTAAGGTTGCAGTAGTTGCAGGTTACGGTGATGTTGGAAAAGGTTCTGCAGAATCTTTATCTTCTCAGGGTGTACGTGTTATTGTAACCGAGATCGATCCTATTTGCGCTTTACAGGCTGCAATGGATGGTTACCAGGTTCTTAAAATGGATAACGTTGTTGGCATTGCAGATATTATTGTTACCACTACAGGTAACAAAGATATTGTAGTTGGCCGTCATTTCGAAAAAATGAAACATGGCGCTATCGTTTGTAACATTGGCCACTTTGATACAGAGATAGATATGGCATGGTTAAACAAAACCCACGGTAAAACCAAAGATACTATTAAACCGCAGGTTGATAAATATACTATTAACGGTAAAGATATTATTGTATTGGCAGAAGGCCGTTTGGTTAACTTAGGTTGTGCTACCGGCCACCCAAGCTTTGTAATGAGTAACTCATTTACAAACCAAACTTTAGCTCAGTTAGAATTATGGACAAACACAGCTGCTTATGAGAAAAAAGTATACGTGTTGCCAAAAATCTTAGATGAGAAAGTAGCGCGCTTACACCTTGCTAAAATTGGTGTTGAGTTAGATGTTCTTAATAAAGAACAAGCCGATTATATTGGTGTAAAAGTTGAAGGGCCGTTTAAAACCGACGCTTACAGATACTAATATCCAAAAGATCCGAATTGCTTAAATGATCCGCCATAGTGCGGATCATTTTTTTAATTACTATAACAACATGAAAAAATTATTATTAGTGGCCGGCCTTACAGTTTTTTTGTTTTCTTGCGGGCCAACACAAAACGAGGCTATCAAATATAATGACGCAATAATGGACATGATCGATAACCTTGCGGTTGAGCATACTCTGTTCTTAAACCAGATAGATGGGCATAATATTGATTCGCTACAACTAACACATAAGTTATTTGCCGCCAAAGCAAAAAGCAGTTTAGAAGAAAGTAATAAAATTGCTCCTTTTGCCAATAAAAAAGAATTTAGCGATGTTGCGCATGAATATTTTACGGCCTTAAATTCTATAGCAAATAACGAAGGTAAAGAAATGGTAGACATTATGTCGAAAGACAGCACACAAATTACCCAGGCCGATCTGGACAAGATAAATGCTTTGGCAACAAAATTTGATGCCGATTACAGCAAAGTATATGATAAGATCCGTGCAGAGCAGATAAGGTTTTCAAAAGAATGGCATTTTGACCTGGAAACAAAAACTAAATAAAACCCTCCCTTCCTAAACCTATTTTAGATTTAATTTTAGTACGGTAAACCGTACGTTGGTCGAAAAAGTAAAAATCCTTTTTTGCAAATTACTATTTTAGTTGATACAAAACCTAACCTTACTACTACTTCGTTCTTGGCCTGCACTAAATATATTGCGTTCTCCTGCAAGAAATTTGTCGTTGTTTTTCTGTGCCTGTATTTGAATATAGCCTTTTACAATGCACAGATCACCATTTACGCTGAAAATATGGGTACTACAGGTGCGGGATCAAATCCGGCTATCATCTCTTTTTCCTCTTTTCAAAATTCAAATTGTTCTTACGCCTACACCGGCAGCGGCGACGTTAGAAATAATACAACCTCTTCTGGATACACAGGCGCGTCGGGCATTAACAACGTTTACCTTAGCTCATCAAAATCACTTATTATTTCGGGGATCAATACAATTAGTTATACTGGGTTAAGTTTATCTTATGGTGTTTATTGTTCGGGTTTTCTTACAACCGGAACCGGCCTGACAGTTGAAACCAGCACGAATGGCATAACCTATACAGCCCTGACACGGCCCGGCAATTTCTGGCTTTTTCCCGGGTGGTCGAACGAAACCTGTACCGGTACTATTCCCAACACTCCTAACCTATTTATCAGGTTTACACATGCTTCGGGTGGCTCCGATTTCAGAATAGACGATGTTAAGCTCGCCGGAACTATTGTAGCACCAACCAACCCCACACCTTATAATGGCTGGCCCACGGCCTTTACTTTTAATAATTGGGCCGCAACAAATACAGCAGGAACTTATCCCTCTAATATGATCTTTCACTATGCTGCGCTAAACGTTATTCACCCTACCCTTACTCAAATAACTGCTTCGCAAAATTATGCCCTGGCTTACAATCTTTCTTTTTCATGTGATTCAAAAATTAATGGGCAGGGCACTAACGGTATTTCATTTATTAATACCAATCCGGGCAATTCAGGTATTGGGGCAGGAAACATAGGGGAAAGTGTTGTTGCTTTAAATACAAGCTGCCGAAACAACATACAGGTTTCATGGCATGCTGGCACCCTATCAAATAACGGTGTGCCGTATAAATTGCGCGCGCAATACAGGGTGGGCACAACCGGAAGTTATACAGATCTGCCAAATTCTTCATTATCGCAAATAGAATATACCAGCCCCGGTGGAGCAACAAATTTTGGTCCGATAACATTACCTGCTGCCTGCAATAACCAGGCAGTTGTTGAATTGCGCTGGGCCTATTATTATGCCGGCTCAGGAACAACAACAAGCGATGAGATCTATTTAACCGATATCAATGTGTCAAGCGACCCGGTTGTTAGTACTTTTTCGATTACCGGAGGCGGCAGTTATTGTAGTGGTGGAAGCGGTTTACCTATAGGCTTAAGCGGTTCACAAAGCGGTACAAATTACCAGTTAAAAAACGGAGCAACAAATGTAGGCTCACCTTTGGCGGGCACAGGCTCTGCTCTTTCGTTCGGTAATCAAACCGCAGCAGGTACATATACTGTTTTAGCTACAAACGCTGTTACTTCATGCACAAGCGCTATGAACGGTAATGCAACAATAACAATAAACCCATCGCCGGCAACTAATACAATAGCAAACCAAACAATTTGCGGAGGTAAAACAATAAACGCCATTAATTTTAGCAGCCCCACCGCCGGTGCAACATTTAGCTGGACCAACTCAAATACCCTAATAGGCTTGCCCTCTAGTGGTTCGGGCAATATCTCTTCTTTTGCTTCGCCTGTTATTTCATCGCCGCCCGACCAGGTAGGTGTAATATCAGTAACTGCATCATTAAGCGGCTGCACTGGTACAGCTACAACATTTTCTATTACCGTAAAAGGCCCGCAGCCTGCAAGCGTTTGGAACGGAACAGTATCTACCGATTGGTTTGATTCAAATAACTGGAGCAATTGTGTATGTGGAAGTGTTACAAATGCTACCGTACCTGCGGTGACCGCTTCTAATTTCTATCCCTTAATAAGCGGCGCTACTGCTGCCAATGTAAAGAATATTACCATTGCTGCAAGTGCTTCTGTATCTGTTCAAAGCACACAAACCTTAAATGTATTTGGTAACTGGATCAATAACGGTACGTTTAATTCGCAGCAGGGTTTAGTTACCTTTACAGGCTCTGCAGCCCAAACATTAAGCGGTTCGGGCGTTACTTCATTTTATGATCTTACATTAACTAATTCATTTGGCGCCAGCTTATCATCGCCACAACAATTAAAAGGCACTTTACAATTAAATGCCGGAACCTTTAATACGAACAGTCAGTTAACCATGATAGCTAACGCTTCCGGGGCTGCCAGAATAGGCGCTATTAATCCGGCTGCCGACATCATTAACCAGGTTACAGTGCAACAATATGCCCCGGGTGGCGCTACCGGCTGGGCTTTATTGGGCTCGCCATTATCTTCGGGCGCAACTATGGCAAGCTGGAATGACAATTTTTTTATTACTTGCCAAAGTTGTCCTAACGGTTCGCTGGTTGCATCTGTGCCCTTTACCTCAATTTATTCTTATAACGAAACGATTGCCGGCACCTATAGTGCTGTAGCCAAATATATTCCCATTACCACTATTGCCAATCCAATAACAAATGGCGTAGGCTACTGGACCTATTTAGGTAACAGCAGCATTAATACATCAGCCATTATGTTTGACGTTACCGGGCCGGTTGCTAAAAGCAGTTGTTTAACCTGTGGCCCGGCCATTACAATTCCTGTTTCGCGTACGGTTAATAACGGTGTGTTTGACGATGGATGGAACCTGATCGCCAATCCTTTACCATCCCCAATTAGCTGGACGGCCCTCAGAAACGGCAACGCAAATGTGGATGACGCCATTTATGCGTATAATGCTGATCTGAACAGCGGATCGGGTGCGCACACCAGTTACATTAATGGCGTAAGCAGCGATATTGCAGGCGGCATTACCGATGTTATACCCATGTGCCAGGGCTTTTATATTCACGCTACAGGTTCAACCAATTTAACGGCGGGCGAAAATATAAAAGTAAACGCCAATCCAACATTTTTAAAAACAAATAACACCGCTACTACAAAACCCATAGCGCGCCTGGTTTTAGACGGTACAAACAATACTCATGATATGGCTACTTTTTATTTTGAGCAGGGAGGCGCGTTGCATTTTCAAACAGACTTTGATTCTTATAAAATGATATTTGACGCGTCGTTTCCATATGTTGCAAGTATGAGTGATAGTATTTTAACCTGCATTAATGGATTGCCGGCGCTTACATCAAACATAACGGTTCCTGTAAAAGCAATAACACCTTCAACAGATTCTTTTACTTTTTCGTTATTACAAAGTGATTTTCCTAACGCGGTTTGTATTAATCTGTACGATTCATTTACAAACATAAGCACCAATCTACTTACATCAGATTATGCCTGTACGTTATACGACACAACCACTACTGCCAGGTTTTCACTAAGCTTTTTCTCTACACCATTGGCAGGAACGAGTAACGCTGTGCAACCGAATTGTACACTGCCGAGTGGTTCAATAACCGCTGTGGGCAATAATGCCGGCCCATGGGATTACGAGTGGAAAAGTGGTAACACCATTATAAAAACGTCTTTAAATAAAAGCACAGCAGATTCTTTAACCTTACTGTCCGGAGGAAATTATTCTATAAAAATAAACACCGTAGGCCAATGTGATAATTACTCGCAAACATTTACGATTACTTCGGTTGCGCTGCCGGTTGCTGCCTTTAATTCTAATGTTGATACAACTTATTTCTCTAATTCGGGGCAGGTAATTTTTACAAATACTTCTTCAAACGCACAAACAGTATATTGGGATTTTGGCGATAATCTTGGCAACTCATCCTCCAATAATCCATATTACAATTACACTGCCGCAGGCAATTATAATGTTCAGTTAATCGCGCAAAGCAATTCGTTTTGTAACGATACGATCACAAAACAGATAACAGTAATTAATGATCTGACCGAATTAGCCGAAAACACGGGAGAGGAGGCGGTGTTACTTGTTACAAAAAGTACAGGGTCTTATGCTTTGCAATTTCATCTTTTATCTCCTGAAAGTGTAACAATCAGCTTACAGGACCTTAGCGGGAAAATATTAAAAAACGACGTTATTAACGAGGTGCTTACAGAAACTGTTTCAATAGATCTTACCACGCATTCTAAAAGTGTCTACATCCTAAAAGCACAGATTGGTAATTCAAAACCCAAAACATTTAAGCTTATAAATTAACGCCTCTCTTTTAGGCCTTTATATTTACAAACTGCTTGTTTAGATTTGTAAGTGGTAAACTTTAGCCGCCGCCTATTAGGTATATTTGAGTAAATGAAATCAAAATTTATTTTACTCATAATACTAAGTGCTTTTTTTTGGATGGCCGGCTTTTCGCAAAGATCGCTTACAAAGATAATTGTTGATGCTAAAACAAAATTACCTATTGACTATGTTTACATCAGCTCAACCGACAAAAAAATAAACCTGCTTAGCACTAAAGATGGAGGCTTTATATTGATCGACGACGGAAAAGCCGTTGCTTTTTCATTCTACAAAATTGGTTATCTAAAAAAAACAATTTCAATTGCTGAGCTATTAAAAAGAGATACAGTTTTTTTAACTGAAGATATTCTATCGTTAAATGAAATAACTGTTACTGCAAAAATTATTGATACTATTGTAAAAAATAAACGTTTTTACGTAGATGATTATTTAGTATTACCAAATAATGATTTTTTATTGATAACGACCCGCATCAATAAAAAAGGTTTTGAAGTTGTGTATTACAAAAAAGACATTGGTATTACCTGTACTAAAAAATTTAAAAACGAAGGCGGAGAGCACCTGTTCTTTGATTGTTTTAAGAATATTCACCTGGTAACGAATGGTTTTTCGCGCCAGGTATTCTTTGATTCAGACAGCACTTTTGATTTTCTGTCAAAATACACTAAGGCCAGATTTGACAGCACAATTGCCTTGTGTGTATTAAAGGTAGATTCGCAGGTAATAATAAAATATTCACCGCCACCAACTTTAGTACAAGGCAAGTTTCTTCAAAACCCTTTCTTTTTAACTTATATAAAACTCTCAAAAAACAGCCGCCTCCCCTTTTATACGGCCATGTATACTAAAAATATAAGAGAAATGATAAAGTATGAAATATTTGACGAGCAATTCATGAAATTAAGCCCGGCGGCAATGGAAAATTTTCATCAACTGTTTTATTCGAAAATTGCCGGGCCAATATATGCGCCGGTATTTCTAAAAAATGATACGGTTGTTGTTTTTAATTTCCAGGAAAATGCAATTGTTTTTTTAAATAAAAACGGCGTTTTATTGCAGCAGGTATCATTAAATAACGCCCAATATTCGTCATTGCATGATTTTGAAGTTATCTGTGATAAACAAAAGCAGGTATTCTATATAAAAACAAAAGGCTATGACAATGCCAGTTTACAACGCATAAATATTTATTCGGGCGAAATAAGCAAAGGAATAAAACTCGAAAAAATATTTGCAAAGAATATTCAGGTACAAAATGGCCACATATATTACTTGGTAAAAGAAAAAGAATGGGATGATACGCAGTATTTGTATCAACAGAATTAACTTATTTTTCCTTTTTTAAACTTCTTATCATCTCGCCAAAATCTTGTTTTTTATACATGGCGTTAATAATGTTAACGATTCGTCCCGCTTTAGTATCAATACCTTTGGCATCATAAACATAGCGATGAAAATAATTGCGCTGCGAAAGCAGCATTGCATCAAATTGTTTTTTAGCGACCTTATCTTCGGCAAGTGCATCTGTAAGTTCCTGCGCCTGCAACGTTTCACTTTTATCGAGTTCTATCTTTAAAGAAATCGTGGCGCCTTCTTTTTTTCCTAATTTTTTGCGGAGCTCTGCGTTAAGTGCAATGATAAAATTGCCATCGCCAATTGGGTAGGTAGCCAGGCGTTCTATTTTTACATCATCAATAACACCTTTTATACGAAATTCTTTTTTGTCTTTTCTTTTTAATTTCAAAAGAATATCCTGTGGCACATCAATGTATGTCCAACCGGTTTTTTCGCCTTTGCTTGCAAATTTTTGAATAATTGATTTAAAGGAATGCATATTTAATAAGCCACAGATTTCACTAATTTATATTGAAAAAATTTATTTTAATTAATGTAAAAATAAAAAAATCTGCGTGATGCGTGAAATCTGCGGCGTATTAAGCCTTAGTGCTTTGAAGTTCAATCACTGTTATTTCAGGCCAAATGCCCAAACGACCGGGATAGCCCAAAAACCCAAGACCACGATTAACGTACAAGAATTGATTATCCTGTTTATATAAACCTGCCCAATTCTTGTATAGATATTTTACGGGGCTCCATTTAAAGCCAGGAATTTCGATGCCCAATTGCATACCGTGTGTGTGGCCGCTTAATGTAAGGTCAACTTCAGGATAGTCTAACAACACCTGCATATCCCAATGGCTTGGGTCGTGACTCATTAAAATTTTAAAAGGATATTTGTCTGCTCCTTCATAAGCTTCTTTCATTTTACCATAGCGCGGAAAGCGCATATTGCCGCCCCAGTTCTCTATGCCCAACAATCCTATTTGAGCTCCGTTCTTTTCTATCGGCAAATGCTCGTTCATTAATAAACGCCAGCCAAAACTTTTTTGTTTTGCTTTTAGCTTCTCTAAATTTTCGTGCTTGGCTGTTTGGCTGTCCCATTGCACATAATCGCCATAATCATGATTGCCCAAAACAGAGAACACGCCGTGTGGTGCTTTTAAGCTCGAAAACAAATGCTCATACCCTTCTACTTCTTTAGCTTCGTTATTTACAAGATCGCCTGTAAATAAAATAAGATCGGGATTTTGTTCCTGCACAATTTCAAAAGCCCTTTTTAATCCATCTTCAGATAAAAAAGAACCGGTGTGAATATCTGACAGCTGAACAATTTTAAAACCATCAAATTCTTTAGGGATCTTTGATGAAGGTAATTTAACTTTATGTACGCGGTATTTATACGCGCCGCTGATCATCCCGTAAATAAAGCCAACAGCCGGCACCACTGTAAAGGTAATTGCTACCTGGCTCAAAAATTTTAAGCGACTAATTCCTTCTGCAGCATCAGTAACTTCTACCGGTTTACTTTTAAAGAAAGAAAATACCCACCTGAACAAGCGGATGATATCATCGATCAATAAAAAAGTGCAGCCTAATAATTTGCATAATACTATGATCACAAAAATAGAAGAGAGCAGCCTGAAGAACGGGATCCAGTTTGGTGGCGGATAAATTACAGCAACAATAGCCATTAAAATACTAATGCCCGCAATAATATAAGTGGTATAAAGTATTGCATTTCTTTTGCCCTGCGAAAAATCTTGTGTAAATGTTTTTACAGCCTGTAAAAAATATAATTCAATAAGAATTATGAGCGTTGAAAAAATTAAGATACGTACAAACATAGAGCGTAAAATTAAACATAAAGCATTGATTATTGTTTTATTTTTACGTGAATGGCGCTTTAAAAAACGCGTCTTATTTTACCGACAAATAACAGAGTTTTACCGCCCGTTTTTCGGTAAAAACCGACCCGCGTGATTTTGGATCCGCTCAAAGGCTTGACGAACGGCACAAATAGCCATTACGGTATCTACATACGAATGTTAATTAATTCCAAATTCAGGTGTTCCGGGGCTAAAGCTTTCTTCTATTTTTGAATAATATTCACCTTTGTATTGTAATTTTAAGTATGGCTAATAAAATAAAGATCGGGATCATTTTTGGAGGACAAAGTAAGGAGCGCGAAATATCATTTGCAGGAGGAAGAACGGTTTACGATAACCTGAATAAATTTTTATTTGAAGCAGTTCCTGTTTTTGTTGACAGCTTTGGAAATTTTATTGAACTTAATTGGGAGTTTATTTACAAAGGCACCATTCGCGATTTTTATCCGCCGGTTGAATTTCTTCCGGGCAACTCACACTTTCAATTATATGCAGAAAATTTAGGCGACCTTAACGAAGCGCAACAAAATGAGCTCATCGAAAAGATCGGCAAAAAATTAACGCCTTCAGATCTTAAATCGAAAATTGATTTTGCATTTTTATGTTTGCATGGCCCTTATGGCGAAGACGGCCGTATACAAGGCCTGTTCGAGTATCACCAAATACCATACAGCGGTTCTGGTATTTTAGCTTCGGCTATTGGCATTGATAAAGCAGTGCAAAAAGAAATGATGGTAAGCAAAGGGTTCAATAGCCCAAAATACCTTACCATTAATCGCCAGGATTGGATAGCAGGAAAGAACAAAAATAATTTTAAGGTTGTAAAAGAAACTATTGGTTTGCCATGTGTAGTAAAACCTGCTAATCAAGGATCAAGCATTGGTGTGAGTATTTTAAATTCAGATAATGAGTTTGAATTTATGAGTGCTGTTGAAAAAGCACTGTTCACACGCTGGATCGATGCAAAAGAGTGGCAGGATTTTAGTGCTGACGAAAAATTCAATTATGTAAAAACACTTGCCGATATTCGCGAAGGTATGGGCATGCCGGTGGTAATAAGCCACCCAAAGGAACTGAACGCACCTGTAATTTACGATCCAAATAAATTGATAGACTTTTTAAATGCTAATTTAAAAACAGATGGTTTTGTAGTGGAAAGTATTGATGGCGAAAGCACTGTTTTAGTGGAAGGGTTTATAGAAGGCAAAGAGTTTAGTTGTATTGTGTTGGAAGACGAAAACGGAACAGCCATAGCCTTGCCGCCTACCGAAATAAAAAAAGGAAAAGAATTATTTGACTACCGTAGTAAATATTTACCCGGGTTATCTAGAAAGATAACCCCCATTGATTTGCCGGATGCGCAAATTGAAGCTATACGAAAAGATTGTGAAAGATTATTTTACGAATTGCATTTTGATGTGTACGCACGTATTGATGGCTTTTTGAGTAAAGATGGCAAAATATTTTTGAACGATCCGAATACAACCAGCGGCATGATGCCATCCTCATTCTTTTTTCACCAGGCTGCAGAAATTGGATTGAACCCTTCTCAATTTCTTACATTCATCATTCGAACTTCTCTTTCAAAACGCCTGATCCAATCTAAAGGAAATGTAAGATACAAACACTTACTAAATAAGTTGGATCAGCAAATTCAAAAAGAAAAAACAGCTGCAAGTAATAAAACCCGCGTGGCGGTTGTACTTGGCGGTTATTCATCTGAAAGGCACATATCTGTTGAAAGCGGCCGAAATGTGTTTGAGAAGTTAGCGTCGTCAGAAAAGTATGCGCCCTTTCCTGTTTTTTTAACCGGCAATTCGCAGGATCACCAGATGTATCACATTCCCATCAATCTTTTATTAAAGGATAATGCCGATGATATAAAAGAAAAAGTAGAGCTTTTTAAAGTGCATCCGGTAATTAAAGAGATCATGAAAGCCTGCGAAGCTATCACGCAGAAATACGCTTCGGCCAGCCATATTGCCGCGCCCGAAAAATTAAGTTATACCTCGTTAAAGGAAAAAGCCGACGAAGTGTTTATTGCTTTACACGGTCGCCCGGGCGAGGATGGTGCCATACAAGAACAGTTGGACAAGATAAATCTTCCATATAACGGTTCTAATAAAGAAAGTTCTTCGATCACTATTGATAAATACCGCACAAACGAGATCTTGAGAGCTAACGGTTTCCTGATTGCCGAACATATTTTAATTTCGAAAGAGGAATGGGCAAATGAGAAAAATAAATTTACAGAGGTCTTGCAGAATAAGATCAAATATCCTTTTATTGCCAAACCGGTTGATGACGGTTGCAGCAGTGCGGTAAAAAAAATAAAGACCTTAGAGGAATTTGAAGCTTTTTGCAAACTCATCTTCCGCACCAGCGAAGACCTTGATCCACAATCTGCCGAAAAATTGCATATAAAACCAAAGGAAGAGTTCCCGCAAAAACAGGTTGTGTTAGTAGAAGAACTTATCAGTAAAAAAGATGCCGCTCATTTTTTAGAAATAACCGGCGGTATGCTTACACGTTATAATAAACAAGGTGAACTGGAATACGAAGTATTTGAGGCCTCTGAAGCTTTGGCCGATGGCGAAATTTTAAGTCTTGAAGAAAAGTTTCTTGCCGGCCAGGGCCAGAATATTACACCGGCACGCTACGCCAAAGATCAAAAAGACCGCCAAAAAGTAAGCGACCAGGTAAAGGCTGCATTAGGCGGTGCCGCAAAAGCATTGGGGGTTACCGGTTATTGTCGTATTGATGCTTTTGTGCGTGTATACTCTGATTGTCGAGCCGAAGTTATTTTTATTGAAGTAAATTCTTTACCGGGTATGACACCTGCTACCTGTATCTTTCACCAGGCTGCTATCAACCATTACAAACCTTACGAATTCATAGATAAAATTTTAGATTTTGGCAAAGAACGTTTGCAGGCAGTTTCATAAATTGCCCCTGTTTAAAGATTGCTGCGTTGCTTCTAAATCGTTATTTTTACATAAATGGAATTCGAAATAAAACCTCAAAAAAAATTAAGCCTTGGTTTGGAAGAACTATGGGAATATCGCGAGTTGTTTTATTTTTTTACTTTACGTGATATAAAAGTTAAATACAAACAAACCATTTTAGGGTTTTTATGGGCGGTTCTTCAGCCGTTAATAATGGCGCTCTTGTTTTCTTTCTTTTTAGGAAAAGCTATTTCAAATTATACCACGTTGCCAATGCCTTACGAAATATTTGCATTAAGTGGGTTGGTGTTATGGGGCGTTTTTTCGTCAGGTATAAATAATGCGGGCAACAGTATGGTATCAAATGCCAACATCATAAAAAAAATATATTTCCCCAGGTTAATTATTCCCATCTCATCGGTGCTGGTTGGCTTGTTTGATTTTTTAATGGCCTTTTCGGTTTTTATTGTTTACTGTTTGTTCAATCATGTTACCTTTTCGTTGAGTTGTTTGTTTTATTTTCCTCTTGCAATTTTACTGACCAGTGTTGCTGCCTTTGGTGCAGGCTCGTTTTTAGCTGCATTAAATGTAAAGTATCGCGATGTAAGGTATATCATTCCTTTTTTAGTACAGTTCTTATTGTTTATAACCCCGGTAATTTATCCAACAAATATTACACAAAATATGTATTTAAAAGGCTTACTGGCATTAAACCCAATGAGTGCGCCGTTGGATATTTTCAGGGCCGGTATTTCGAAAAGCCCGGTTAACTGGGAGGCCGATCTGGTAAGTATTGCGTCTTCGCTAGTGATCTTTATTATTGGCCTGGCCTATTTCAAAAAAACCGAATCTTATTTTGCAGATCTTGCATAAAACCGATCCTTACTGAGGATAATTTTAACCATTTTATTAAAAGAATAACTGGCATGAATTTTCGGGGTTTTACAAAAACGCAAAGCCATGAAAAATTGTATATCAGCAAAAGTAAGTACGGTAATTAACGCCCCTATTGCAACCGTTTGGGAGGCTCTTACAAATCCTAAAATAATAAAACAGTATTTTTTTGGCACCAATACCATTACCGATTGGAAAGTTGGCGGCCCTATTAAGTTTACAGGCGAATGGGAAGGAAAATCGTATGAAGACAAAGGCACTGTTTTAAAATTTGAACCTAATAAAATGCTTCAATATGATTATTGGAGCTCCATGTCGGGAATAGAGGACAAACCGGAAAATTACGTAACCATAACGTATTTTTTATCCAGTGAAAAAAACAAGACCACGCTTACCATTAGCCAGGAAAATATTCCTGACGAAAAAATGAAAGCCCATTCGGAAGAGAATTGGAAAAAAGTTTCAAATAGCTTAAAAAATCTATTAGAAAAAGGAGTTAAAGACCTGGCCATTTAAAGTGTTGTTATGAAAAAATTTAAATTTATCTTTTGTTCTTTTTTCTTTTTGAATTCTATTACCAGGATAGATGCGCAATCAACAATTCAAATAGGTACTACAACAGTTGGTATAGATACCGTTTATATTGGCCTTGATGTGCCATGGGAGATCATTTACGGGCCCGATAATTATTTGTGGGTAACAGAAAGAAAAGGAATAGTAAGCCGCATCGATCCTGTAAACAAAACCAAACAGGTTATTCTCGATCTAACGGCTTCCATATATGCGCAATCGGAGGGCGGATTACTGGGCATGAAACTGCACCCCAATTTTGCGGGCACTAAAGAAGTTTACCTTGTATACACTTACGGGCCGGCCAGCAATGTTAAAGAACGTTTGGTAAAATATACCTATAACAATAATGCACTGGTAAATCCGCAGGTATTGATAGATAGTATAAATGCCGGTGTAAACCATAACGGATCACGCCTGCTTTTTTTACCAGATAATACTTTGCTAATGACCACCGGCGACGCTTTAAATTCGGGCGATGCGCAAAACCTCAATTCAAAGAATGGAAAAGTGTTGCGCTTAAATACAAACGGAACTATTCCTTCAAACAATCCTTTTGCGGGAAGTTATGTTTATACCCTTGGTCATAGAAACCCCCAAGGCTTACTGTTATCAGCTAATGGAACCATTTATGAATCGGAACATGGCCCTGCTAACGATGATGAATTTCAGATCCTTGAAGCGGGAAGAAATTACGGCTGGCCAAATGTAGAAGGCTTTTGCAATTTACCGTCAGAACAAACATTTTGCACTGCAAACAACGTAAAAGAGCCATTACTAAACTGGACACCTACTATTGCGCCATCAGATTTCATTTATTATAACAATCCTGGCTTTCCCGAATTTCACGATCGTTATATTATGACAGTTTTAAAAGATAAAGAACTTGTTGCTATAAAATTAAATTCTGCCGGTACTGCTTCGGTTGCGCAAGCTTATTGGTTAACAAATATGTTTGGCCGGATGAGGGACATCTGTGTGGGTCCAAATAATGAGATCTATATCGCAACAGATGGCGCAGATCCAAATGGCGTAGATCCCAATACAGAAACGATTTTACGATTAAGCCCGCCCAACACACTTACAGTAAAAGAATCGACTTTGAATGCTGTTGATATTCTTGTTTACCCAACTGTTACCAGCGATAATTTAACCATCGAGCTATTAACTCCGCAGGAGGAACAGGTAACCTTAAAAATTCTTGATGGAACGGGGGATATCCGTAAAAAAGGTTTTATCTCTACCGATAAGTATTATGCTTCTTTGACAGGATTATCACCTGGATTTTATTTTTTAATATTAGAGAGTGGTTCACAACAATTCTATGCAAAAAAAATAATTAAAAACTAGCTATTTATTTAATTGTATATGCCTGTTATAAATATTTTTGCTGATAAGATTGGTGTACGAAGGATTATGTGTAAACCAATGCTTTTTCGGATCGTAAGAAATATGTGCAATTGGCATGCTTAACGCTTTTTTATTTAAACCGATGGCTTCATCTGCATCAATTAATTCGGTATCAAAATGAAATTTATAAAACCCTGCCTCGGTATCTTTCAGTTTTGTATCTATACTCAATGTTCTGGTTACATACCCTTCTTTTTCTATTCTTATAGTATACCAGATGTTTTTTTTAAGGTTAAACTTAAAACTATTGTTGCCTTTTACGATCTTTGTTTCGATAACGTTATTTCCATTCATCAAAGCAACTGTATATTCGTTAGAAGCCGTTGTTTTTATTTTAAGGATCTTGCCGCTAAACTGAAGGCAGGAAGTTGTATCGGGACTTTTACCGAAACCGTTTGAGGCAAATAATACGGCGGCAAAAAATAAGGCTAAGTGTTTTGCAATTATATTCATGGTTTATTCTTTTATGGTGTTATACATTTTATTACACAACAAATTTCTGAACAAACCACCTATTTATTTTAGTTACCTTTTTTTAAAATATACATATGTAAGATTTAGCCTTTTTTTGATACAATCAGCTACCCGTTCAAAACTACACAATAGGCATTTGCGCCTTGTTTAGCAGGTCGTCCAGCTGTTTCATCAATGTGGCGTTTTGAAACAATTGAACGTTTACTTCTTTCGTTAAATAGGCCCTGGCCTCATCTGATGAATCTGCCATATCCGAATATTTGGGGTCGGTTATATCAATGTTTATTCTTAAAAAATTATCATCGGCAATTAATTCATCTGTTTCATAAGTAGTTGTTTGGTTAACAGCCTGCATCATTACATCTGTTATATTTCCGGCCCAGTCAAGCAATCCCCAGCCTTCCACCTTTTTTCGGGCTATTTCAGAAGAATAATGCCCCGTTCCTAATGATAAAACAACAATATCATCCAGTTTTAAACTATCTATATTATAAGGTGCTTCTTTATGGAATTTAACAATTTCAATTAATGCGCCAAGAGAGGGGTTATTCATATATATTCCTCCGTCTACACAAACTCGTTTTTCACCTCTATAATTAAAATCATAAGCCGGTAAATAAGTGGGCGCTGCAGATGTGGCCCTGCAAACATCTACCAGTCTTGCGTTTGCCGATGCATCTGTTATTGCCTGGCGGTATTTAAACAATAAAGCCTCATTATTAAAAAGATCAAAAGATGTGATAAATATCGGTTTCATACAATCGCTGATATGTTTATCGCCAAGAAGCTCTTCTAATACTTTCTGCAATCCATCTGCGCTGAATTTTGGATTTTTTAAAGATGAAACATTCGAAATAAAACTTTTTAGCCAATTCTTTTTTGGAAAAATATCTTTACCCCTTTCGCTATATATTTTTTCGATATCCTCCAATCCGTATTTTGGGTTCTTTCCATCGTCAGAAACCGTAATGCCGGCTGCAATGAGCCCGCCGGTTGATGTTCCGGCCACCATGTCAAACATATCGGTAATGCGTTTACCGGTTCTTTTTTCTATTTCCTTTAATATCAAAACAGGAATAAGACCCCTAAGGCCCCCGCCGTCAATACTTAATATTCTGAATTTATTTGCCATAAATTAGTTGGTGTTAAAAGTTAAAGGAAAGGTATTGAAAGGTGTTTTAAACCACAATAGGTAATTTTACCTATTTTTTTAAATAAAAAATCCCGGCGCCTATGGCAACCGGGATTTTGTTTTTGTGTTCAGTAATATTATTCTTTCACAATTTTCATTGCTTTGCTTCCTGATGCTCCTTTTACATGCAGGTAATAAACACCTTTTGCTAACTCGCTGGTATTAATTATACCGGCACCATTAATCGTTTTTATAATGATCAGTTGTCCCAGCGTATTAAACACTTCAGCATTTACCATTTCTCCCGAATTAATATTTAATTCTTCTTTGAACGGATTTGGATAAACAAGTATATTATAATTTGCTGCTACCTGGTTAATACCAGTGCAGGCCGAAACTGTTTGTGTGATAGTTATGATTGATGAACAAGGGCCGCTTGTGCCCGTTACAGTGTAGGTAGTTGTAACAGACGGACTCACAGCTATAACAGACGTAGTTGCTCCTGTGCTCCAGCTATAGCTGGTAGCGCCACTTGCAGATAAGTTAACCGACGAGCCTGTACAGATGATGCTTGAGCTGCTATTAGCCGTTACTGTTGGCGCATTCGAAACTATTATAGCCACCGTTGATGTGGATGGCGCACAAACGCTGTTAGATACACTCCACTGGAAAACATTTGTTCCTGCACCCAAACCTGTTACGGCAGTTGTTGGCGAAGTTGAATTGGTAATTGAACCACTGCCTGAAAGTAAGAACCAGCTGCCCGAGCCAACGGTTGGTGTATTTCCGTTTAAGTTAGTACTATTGCTGCACAATGTTTGTGAAGAACCAGCATTAGCAATACTTGGAAGCGGATCTACCGTTATTGAAACAGTTGATGAATTAGAACAGGCTCCATTGGTAACGCTCCATTGCAGGATATTTGTTCCTGTTCCAATAGCTGTAACTGCGCTATTTGGTGATAATGTATTGGCAATTGTTGCAGAACCCGCCAATAACGTCCACGAACCACTTCCTGCTGTTGCCGTATTGGCGGCTAAAGTAGTAGATGGATTATTTATACATAAGGTTTGATTTGGTCCGGCTAATGCAGAAACGCCTGAAGAAACTGCAATATTAATGGTTTTTGTTCCCATGCACGATCCGCTTGTGCCGGCAACGGTATAAGTTGTATTAGATGTTGGCGAAACCACAATACTTGCGCCTGTTGGTCCGGTACTCCATGTATAAGTGGTAGCCCCGCTCGCCGTTAGCGTGCTCGATCCACCTGAACAGATTATTGTAGGATTGGCTGCAATGTTAATGCTGATGGCAGTGCCAATTGTTACACTAACGGTTTTGGTATTGTTGCATCCTAAAGATGTACCTGTAACTGTATAAGTTGTGTTGCTCGAAGGCGATACTGCTATAGAAGAAGTTGTTGCACTTGTGCTCCACGAATAAGTGGTGGCACCACTTGCAATTAAAGTTGCCGTACCCGACGGGCAAATCGTAGCGTTGTTTACCGAAACCGTTGGAATTGGATTTGCCACAACATTTATTGTATTTGATGCATTACAGATACCTGCCGTTCCGGTTACAGTATATACCGTTGTACTAAGAGGGGTCACTGTTTTAGTTGGCCCGGTTCCGCCGCCACTCCAGCTATAACTGGTAGCGCCGCTTGCTGTTAATGTACTTGAGCTTCCAACACAAACTACCGTTGGACTTGCCGATACGTTTATAATAGGTGGAGTAACCACAAAAACACTAACGGTTTTGGTATTGGTGCAACCGCTTGCGTTTGATCCAACTACCGTATATGTTGTAGTTGAGCCCGGTGTTACTGAATACGTGGCGCCAACAAAATTACCCGGGTTCCATGTATAAGTAGTAGCGCCGGTTGCTGTTAAATTGGTTCCGTTACCCAAACATACCGAAGGCGATCCGGCTGTTGCGTTTACCGTTGGGTTTGCATTTACCAATATGCTGATTGTTTTTGTTCCATTACAAGTTCCGCTTACTCCGGTAACTGTGTAAATAGTAGTTGCGGCAGGTGTAACAACAACTGTTGCGCCTGTCATTGCTCCCGGGTTCCATGTATAGGTAGTAGCGCCGGTTGCTGTTAAAGTACTTGAGCCCGCCGGGCAAATAGCCGTTGGCGAAGCGCTTGCATTTATGGTTAAGCCGGTTCCAATGGTTACACTAACGGTTTTGATTGTTGTGCAACCTAGTGGTCCTGTGCCTGTAACGGTGTAAGTTGTATTTGAAGCAGGCGAAACAGTAATTACCGATGTGGTTGCACCTGTGCTCCACGAGTAGCTGGTTGCACCGCTGGCAGTTAAAGTGGCAGTTCCTGCAGGGCAAATAGTTGCATTGTTAACAGTGATGGTAGGTGACGGATTCATAGACACCTGTACCGTTTTTGTTCCTGTACATCCACCATTCTTCCCGTTCAGAGTATACGTAGTTGCAACTGTTGGCGACACGCTTATTGAAGCGGTATTTGCTCCTGTGCTCCAGGTATAGGTGGTAGCGCCGCTTCCGGTTAAAGCAACTGACTGTCCCGGACAAACACTTGGCGAGGCAGGGCTGATAGTGATATTAATAGTGCCTATTGTTATACTTAATGTTTGCGTGTTTTTACATGTATTGGTTCCGCTACTAACCCCTGTTACAGAATATACTGTAGCCGTTGTAGGTGTAACCACAAACGGCGTGGTTGTAGAACTATTGTTTACCAGTGTGTAGCTTGTTGCGCCGGATGGTGTAATGGTAACATTACCGCCCGCACAAACTGTAGATGCAGGATTTGATGTAAGAGTAAATGCAGGGCCCGATATTACGCTCACCGTTTTTGTAACCGGTGTGCTGGCGCCCGCCCCGTTAGTAGCAACTAAAGTAATTGTGTAAACACCGGCGCTTGCATAAGAAACGGTTGGGTTCTGCGCGCTTGAAGTGGCAGGTGTTCCTCCTGTCATAGTATACGACCACGATGTTGGTACATTTAAAGAGAGGTCGCCTATATTAAGTACAGAGCCAACACACACTGGGTTTGGAGCTACTGTAAAATTAGCAATTGGCGCAGGTAGATTACATAAACCGTGGGTGCCCAAAAATTTTCTGTATGGGCTGTTTGACATAGCAACGTGTGCCCGCGTACGTTGATCGCTTGTAAACATATACATAGCCAGATCATCGGTATAATCCATAAAATTCATGAACATTACCCCGTTTGGCCCGTTTGGTGGTGTTGCAGAAGTACAGGTGTTAGGCTGATACGGATAGGTTGGTGAACCGAAATTTGCGCCTGCTGCCGGTGGCGTATCATTACAGTAGTCTGTTAAACAGTTACCATCTCCCCAAATGTGTCTTAAACCCAGCCAGTGTCCTATCTCGTGTGTACAGGTCCTTCCTTTATCATAAGGCGCCGAATAAGTTCCGCCCGGAAAAATTGTACTTGAGCCAAATGATGCCGCCCAGCTCCAGAACCCGTCTGTTGTTGCTGTACCAGGCCCCGCCGGAATTCCTGTTAATGTGCTTAATGGAGGAAAGGTTGCATAACCTAACAATCCCAAACCCGTTGGTTGATCTGTTACCCATATATTTAAATACTTACTTACGTTCCAGATCGTATTCTTTTTAATATAACCATCCATAAAAGCCATAAACTTATTTTGATTGTTATATATTGTATTTGCCGGATTTTTAGAAGTAAATGTTCCTGTTAAAGCAGGAAGCGTGTTATAATCTACGCGATGGATTCCCGGCTCTGTTAAGATATTACCCAAAGTATCCATTGTGGCAAGGCAAAAATTGATATTAAAGTTAGCAATCGCAACACGCCCGCTTGCATCTTTGCTTGAAGCAAGCACAACCGTATTTGTGGCGTAAGTTGAAAATGCGGTTGCCGGATAATTTCCAACGTTCTGTCCTATACCAGCATAATCATTGTCCAATACTGTAACTTGTGAGTTTAACTGTCCCTGTAATAAATTAGGAAATGTTCCAACAGCTTGTCCACCATGTATCACGTGCATAATAACCGGTATTGAATAACCTGACATGTTTGAAGAAGAACTGGCTATCATTTTTGCTTGTGCAGGATTTTGCTGCAGGTATTGTGAAACCAATTGCTGAAACTGGGCTTCCCACTGTTGTGGTGGTATTGGGGTTGCACAACCTCTATTTGGCAATTGACCGATATTAGTTATCTGAGCCAAACTAATTTGGCTCACTAATAAAGAAAAAATTAATAGTGTTAGATGTAATCTTTTTTGCATTTGATTTTATTTTTAATAAATAAAGCAAATAATTTCGGGAAAACAAAAAATCTAAACTGAAATGTGCTGATTTTAGGTAAAAACTGCTTTTATTGCGGCGAATTTTTAAAAACAAAAAAGCCGCTCGGTAAAACAGAGCGGCTTTTTATTGTTTAGATCTTTTAAAATATTATTGTTTGATCAGTGTAACATGACCCACATAATTTTTCTTGTTATTCTCCAGGTCGGTTATCAGGATCTTATAAATATACACATCATCCTGTGCTATCTGCGATGAGCCTTTTACTGTGCCATCCCAGCCTTTTCTGAACGCTGTTGAACTAAAGATCAATTCACCCCAACGGTCATAGATCTCCATTTTATATTTGTCTTCGTTGATACCATAACCATAAGGCATAAATACATCGTTACGGCCGTTACCATCAGGTGTAAATGTATTTGGGATATATACACCCATATCCGGTGTTACATCAATGGTGGCAATGGCAGTATCTTTACAGCCTTTGGCATTTATAGCCACCATATAGATCTGGTACGAGCCAATGTAACTGTATATGTGCGATGGATTAGTTACATAAGATGAGTTAGTGTTTGGATAACTGTAATCACCAAAATCCCACACATAACTATTTGCATTAGTAGATGTGTTTGTAAAATTAACAGTAGGCTCCATCAGGTTCACACTTTGCGGGCTTGGGAAGAAACCTGCAACCGGCACGGCCCATGCTTCTGCCACAAGCGGACTGGTTATAATTTGCTGGCAATCATATTTATTTATCACCGTTAACGTTAACGAATACGTTCCAGGGTTTGGATAAGTAATAACCTGTTGCGCTAAGAATGGATTTGATAATTCAGTTTGTCCACCAAACGACCATAAGAATGGATTTGAGTTGGTGGTAGTTGAATCACCGATACCGTTATACGTTACCGTTAGAGGCGCACAGCCCTGGCTTAAGGTTGGTGTAAAGCTTGCTTTTGGTAAAGGTTTTACAAAGACACTAAAGGTAGTTGTAGCGTTAGGGCTGCAACCATCACTAACAGTTAAGATAAATGTATTTGGATTAAGCGTAGGATTATTTGCCGCATAATTTGCAATTATCGTATGATTAGGCGTAGTTATATTATTTCCCCAATTGTAGGTCACAGCTGTTCCTCCAAGTCCGCCGGTAACAGTTGGCACTAATTCTACTTGTCCGTGATCGCAAATGGTATATGTTGTAGGTGTAACAACAAGTGGTGCTCTTACATTGACAGTAATAGGTTTAGGACCGGCGCTGCAGCCGTTAAAATCAGTAACAGCGAGGGTGTACTGGGTAGTGATGGTAAGCACCGGAGTTGCCACCATACCATTAGGAGAAGTAGTAAAGGTACTTGCAGAAGCATTAAGATC